>NZ_JAPVOK010000002.1:0-3800158 GCF_027157825.1 Pantoea sp. LMR881 | reverse complement strand
GTTCATCGTCACCAGCACCCCGGCTAAGCCTCGCCATTGCCGCGCCAATCACGAACACCAGTGAAATCACCTGACGGTATTACGCTCAAAATGGCTGCCATCCGCTCTGGTCCTGCTGCACAGCCCGGCAGATGCCCCAGCCGTGTACTGGATAATCTGTGCCAGCAGCGCCATGCCACGCCGCCGCAATCAGAATAAAGATTTTGGTCCAGGGGATCTGTACTGCCCCGCCATCAAACTCCATGCGTAACACGCCGGTTAACAGCGTCGGTACGCCTTGCTGGTTCGGTCCCTGACTGAGCTGAACGTAATTTTGCAGGATGAGCGACATGCCAATTGCCGAGATCATGGGTGCCAGTTGGCAGAGTTACGCAGCGGACGATAGGCGATGCGCCTGATCGTCCAGCCGTAGACCGCCGTGACGACAATCGTGAATAGCAGCGTACCAAAATCAGCAGCGGGAAAGAGTGGATCCCAAAGAAGGAGAGCAGCGCCAGTCCAATAGCGCAGAGATAAGCAGACAGCATATAGACCATCTTCGCCGTGGGCGAAGCACTGCTGATAATGCCGTAAATCCGCGGTATAGCCACGGCAATCAGGCCGTAAACTGCACCCAGCGTCAGGCCATTAACCAGTTGCTGTAAAAAATGCATCCATAGCGAAATCTCACCGCAAAGGGCCTCGATACAGGCTCAGGAAAAATCGCCTCGCCAGCTAACGAGGCACGATTTTATTACCCTGCACCAATTCACGTCACAGACGGGCGGCAGAAGGCGCTCATCACCGGCGTTGGCTGAATCAGTGACCGGTGTGAGCAGCGCAGCCAACGCCCCTGCGGCGTAAGCATGACGGATAATTTAAAGTTGGTGATATTGCCTTCGGCGTCCTACTGATAGATCACGTAGTCTGAGACTTTCAGATCGCCTTTGCTGCCCGGGGCGTTTTGCCCAGCGACGGTATCGACGTTGTGCATTTTCAGCCAGTCGCTGGCTTTGCTGTTATCTTTACCCACGGCTTTGTAGGCGGCTGCCAGCGTCTGAACAGACGCATAGGCGTAGAGCGTATAGCCTTCAGGCTCAAAAGCCTCCGGCACGGGAATTTTTCAATTACCGCTGCCGGCTGGAATTTGACGGGGATCGCGGCAAAGGTCATGTAAACCCTTGGTGTATTGTGGCCCACCTGCGGTTGTGACCATCTCTTCGGTGACAATACAGTCGCTGGTGAGAAAAAGCCAGCCTTCACACCCTGCTCGCGCATCTGGCGTACCAGCGGGCCCGGCTTCGGGATGGCAGCCACCAAAATAGACCATTGTCAGGGCTGATCTGAGCAATCTTCGTTCACCAGCGCATTAAAGTCTTCACGCGCGATAAGCCCTCATAGAGTGACTCTTTCACACCGCGTTTTTCCAGTGCTGATTTGGTCGCATCGGCAGGCCCTGGCCGTAGGTATCTTTGTCGTGGATCACCACCACCTTTCTTTGCTTTAAGCGTATCGATCGTGTAATGGCGGCAATCACACTTGCTGATCGTCACGACCACATACGGAACATCGGCTCCATACCGCGCTCGGTAATTTGTAGGTTGGTCGAGCCCAGGCGTAATGACAACACGCCAGCTTCGTCATAAACCTCCGACGCGGGCATGGTTGAAGAGGAGCAGAAGTGCCCTACCACCGCCATCACTTTATCCTGATCGACCAGTCGGTTAGCCACAGAAACAGCCTGTTTAGGTTCGCAGGCGTCATCGCCCTGTACCAGAACAATCTTTCGCCCGTTGGTGCCGCCTGCGGCGTTGATATCCTCGGCAGGCTTGCGTCGCGCCCTTCCAGTATTGCGCGCCATAGGTAGCATTGGGGCCGGAGGAACGGCCCTGCCACGCCAATTTTAATATGGGCCTGTGCATAAAACGCGGTGGTTAAACACCCTGCAATCACGACTTTCATAGGTAACCCGATCAATTTCACACAGACATGCTGTCATCCCTCAACACGGTTAAGAGCGAATGCCAAACAGGAAGAAATCAATTTTCTGAATACGCTTATCGGAGAGCACTTTGAGAACAGTCAGCGACGAGGACGGCCACGGTTAATGGGTAAAAGCAATAATCTCGCCATAATGCAGAGTTGATGGCGACATTTTTTTGCTGAAGGGTGAATGCGGCGCTGTGGAGCGCACTGCGCCTTCACTGATTATTAACGATACAGTGCTTTGGCTAACTCCACCAGCACCAGGTTGGTGCAAAATGCGGTTGATCACAGATTATTAACCTGACGTGACGTTAAACCCGCTAAGCTTGGAAAAATTGCCGTAAAAAACCAAGCGGAGAACCTATGCCAATAGCAACGGACAGCATTAACCAGCCAACAGGCGCTGGATGCGTTAGAGCAGCAGTATGGTGCGGCGGTCAATGCTCTGCGCACGGCCATTAAAGCCTACTACGGAAAACGGGGAATTACCTGATTACAAGGCCCGTGCGCAGGGCTTGTTTGTTTATCCGAGTTACGCATTACCTGGCGCGGCGAAGGCCCGCAGCAAAACCGCACCCGCGCCTGGGGACGCTTTACCCATACTGGCACTTACCGCAGGCGTCTGTTACCCGTCCGGCGCTATTACGCCATTACATTGCCGAGCAGCTGGCGATGCTGGAAAAAGAGTATGACGTTGGAGATTGAGGTTGGGCCGTCGAGTCAGGAAATCCCGTATCCTTACGTGATTGATGGCTCTGATTTGTCGCTGGATCGCACCATGAGCGCAGGCATTGCGCGTCACTTTCCCACGACCGAACTGTCGCAAATTGGTGATGAAACCGCGGATGAAGCTTGTTCCATGCCGATGCGCTGTTCCCGCTTTCGCATTTTGATGCGCTGCGCACCGATTTTTCGCTCGCTCGTTTACGCCATTACACCGGGACCAGAGTCGATCGACTTTCAGCCGTTTGTGTTGTTCACCAACTACACCGCTACGTCGATGAGTTTGTCCGCTGGGCAATTGAGCAGGTTCAGGATCCTGATACGCCCTACGACAGTCTGGTCTGTGCGGGTGACGTTGTGATCACAGCGGATACGGCTGACGGCGACGCGATGTTGTCGGATCTGGCCTGGAAGAAGCATCAAATGCCCGCCTGGCATTTGACCTCGCCTTCACGTCGCAGACATTACGCGATTAATATTGGTGTGGGGCCGTCAAATGCCAAAACCATCTGCGATCATCTGGCCGTACTGCGTCCTCATGCCTGGCTGATGATTGGTCACTGTGGTGGTTTACGTGAAAGCCAGCGCATAGGCGATTATGTCCTGGCCCACGCTTATCTGCGTGACGACCACGTGTTGACAGTGTGTTGCCGCCAGATATTCCGATCCCCAGCATTGCTGAAGTGCAGCGTGCACTGTATGACGCCACCAAAATTATCAGCAATATGCCGGGAGAAGAGGTGAAAGAACGGCTGCGCACCGGCACGGTCGTTACCACAGACGATCGCAACTGGGAGCTACGTTATTCAGCTTCAGCCCTGCGCTTTAACCTGAGCCGGGCCGTCGCCGTGGATATGGAAAGCGCCACCATCGCCGCTCAGGGCTACTGCCGCTTTCGCGTACCTTACGGCACCCTGCTCTCGTTTCTGACAAACCGCTGCACGGTGAGATCAAGCTGCCCGGACAGGCAAACCGCTTTTATGACGGCGCGATTTCTGAGCATTTGCAGATGGGATCCATGCCGTTGAGCTGCTGCGCGCAGAGGGGGATAAGCTGCATTCACGTAAGTTGCGTACGTTTAACGAACCCCCGTTCGGGTAAGGGCGATCGGAAACGCAGCGGCGTTTCATCGCGCCAACTGGCGCGGGTTTCGTTCGCTGCGCGAACGGGTGCTGATTTCGTTCGCTGCGCGAACCGGCCCGGAGAAGGTTTCGTTCGCTGCGCGAACCGGGCCCAGAGAAGGTTTCGTTCGCTGCGCGAACCGGGCGTTGAAAGGTTTCGTTCGCCCGGCAGCCGGGCAGTTTCATTTTCCCCCGCTGCAGGCGACCGACAAGGTTGCTGAGCGGCACCCTTGACCCGCGCTTCCGGCCTGCCCGCCCGCCGCTGCGCGTCCCTTCGCTCTTTCTGGATTTCTGACGGAACGGCTGAATTCACCCTCCGTGGTTCATTCCAGCCTCTTCGCGGCATCCATGCGCTCGTCCTGAAATCCCTCATCCGCTCAGCGTGCAGGAAGGCCTCTGACAAACCCCCGCTGCACCCACCTTCCGTTCTTTACAGACTTCATGGCGGTGAGTTTTTGAGTTTAGAGTTTTGCGTTTCAAAACCTCAGACAACACGAATCTGTTTTAATAAATAAAGGGATTACAGGCGGGGGGTTGGTGGAGGCATCCGGCGCGCTGAGGAAAGAGCGCAGGCCAGATGAGCCGACAGGACGTCGGCGAGAGGCCGGAACGCGCCAGGGGACTGGCAAGTCCGGGCGGTCCGTCAGGCCGCAGCGAGAGACGAAGGTACAGCAGAGGCTGCCGGGCGCGGGGATTGTCAAGGGGCCGCGACGCCCCCTTGACACGTCCGCCTGCACGGAGGTGCTGGAAACTGCCCCACGCCTGGCGGGCGGAACCTGCACGGAGCGTGTTTACCCGCACGGCGGGCGGAACCTGCCCAGAGTGTGTTTACCCGCACGGCGGGTTTCGTTCGCTGCGCGAACAGGAAGGCCTCTGACAAACCCCCGCTGCACCCGCAGCTTCCGTTCTTTACAGACTTCATGGCGGTGAGTTTTTTGAGTTTAGAGTTTTGCGTTTTAAAGCCTCAGACAACACGAATCTGTTTTAATAAATAAAGGATTACAGGCGGGGGTTGGTGGAGGCATCCGGCGCGCTGAGGAAAGAGCGCAGGCCAGGATGAGCCGACAGGACGTCGGCGAGCGGCGAACGCGCCAGGGACTGGCAAGTCCGGGCGGTCCGTCAGGCCGCAGCGAGAGACGAAGGTACAGCAGAGGCTGCCGGGCGCGGGGATTGTCAAGGGGCCGCGACGCCCCTGACACGTCCGCCTGCACGGAGGTGCTGAAACTGCCCCACGCCTGGCGGGCGGAACCTGCACGGAGCGTGTTTACCCGCACAGAGTGTGTTTACCCGCACGGCGGGCGGAACCCGCACGGAGCGTGTTTACCCGCACGGCGGGCGGAACCCGCACAAAGTTTGTTTACCCGCACGGCGTGCTAACGCCTGCGGCCGGGCCGCAAACCTCACCGGGCCGCAAACTTATGCGCTCCAGCCAGCCCAACTTAATCACAACAGCACTGACAGCACGACCAGCGCGACGTTAACCTCTTTCTTGCGGCCGCTCAGCAACTTCACCACCGTCCAGGTAATAAAACCGAAGGCGATACCGTTGGCGATGGAATAGGTCAGTGGCATGGTCAACGCGGTCACCGTCACGGGTGCTGCGGTAGTCACGTCTCTCCAGTCAATTTCCGCCAGGCCGGAAGCCATCAGTACGGCGACAAACAGCAGCGCAGGTGCGGTGGCAAATACCGGCACGCTGGAAGCCAGCGGAGAGAAAAACAGGCTAAGCAGGAACAAAATCGCAACCACAATGGCGGTCAAACCGGTACGGCCACCAGCACTGACGCCTGCCGCAGATTCCACATAACTGGTGGTGGTTGAAGTACCCAACAGTGAACCAAACAGCGCAGCGGCACTGTCAGCGATAAGCGCACGACCCATCTTCGGCACGTTGCCCTGTTCATCCGCTAAACCGGCGCGTTTGGTTACGCCTAATAACGTACCGGTGTTATCGAACACATCCACAAACAGGAATGCGAAAATCACGCTGATCAGTCCAACGTTAAAGGCACCCGCAATATCCAACTGCATAAAAGTCGGCGCGATTGAAGGGGCAGAAAACACGCCCGCAAACGGCGACAGACCAATGGCCATAGAGATAAACGTGATGATCAAAATGCCAATCAGCACCGCGCCGGTTACGCGACGCGCTTCCAGCACCACGATAATAATAAAGCCCAGCATCGCCAGTAACGGACCCGGTTTAGTCAGATCGCCAATGCCAACCAGCGTCGCCGGGTTATCAACCACGATGCCTGCGCCTTCGAGCGCAATCAGGGCTAAAACAAACCGATGCCAGCCGCAATACCGGCGCGAAGCGGCAGGGAATACTGGCAATAATCCATTCACGGATTTTGAAGATTGATAAGGCGAAGAAAATCACCGCAGATAAAAAAATACCGCGCCCAACGCGATCTGCCAGCTGTAGCCCATATGCAGAACAACGGTATAGGTGAAAAAGGCGTTTAATCCCATGCCCGGTGCCAGTGCAATAGGATAGTTTGCGATCAGCCCCATCAGCAATGAGCCAATCGCGGCTGCCAGACAGGTCGCAACAAACACCGATCCTTTATCCATGCCGGTCGCGCTGAGAATGCTGGGGTTAACAAACAGAATGTAAGCCATCGCGAGGAATGTGGTAATTCCGGCAATGATTTCGGTACGGACCGTTGTGTTATGCGCTTTGAGTTTGAAGAATTTATCTAACATCATCATCTCTCGTTAGAGGAGACGCCACTTTTGTGGAGGCTCCCTTGCCAGTGTGGTTTGCATGCGTGTGGTTTTATTAAAGAAGGCGCTGACGGTTGCATGCTCATCCGTATCGCTTACCGCCTGAATAAAAGGTGGCTTCCCTGCTCACATAGCAATTGCTATGCCATAAAATTGCGCCACGTATCTGGCGTTGCGCAACAAAACCTAAGACTATTCCTAACCAAAACAGGGCGTGATTATGGTGCAACGCACTGTTAGCGCGCAATCGTTTTCCTGAAAACGTTTTCAGTCGGGATAAATTTCTGCGCTACCGCACGCTTCAGCAATCTCTCAGGCGATATGGGTCACGTTTCAGCCGCCTGAATCGGCAGCCTTTACGCCGTGTGTACACTCCTGTTTTAACCCTTTCGTAACATTGAGGCCGCGCAATGAAGCCAGCGATTTTGGTGGTGGATGATGATCGTGACGTCTGCGACGTGTTGCAGGACGTACTCAGTGAACATCTGTTTGACGTTTACCGCTGTCATCAGGAAAAGAGACGCTCGCGCTGCTGATGCAGCATCCAGAAATATCGCTGGTGATGCTCGATATGATGTTACCCGACACTAACGGGCTGCTGGGTGTTACAACAGTTACAGCGCCAGCGGCCTGATGTGCTGGTGATTATGCTGACAGGCATGGGATCGGAAGCGGAAATGGTGGTCGGGCTGGAGATGGGCGCGACGACTACATCGCCAAGCCATTTAACCCTCGCGTGGTGGTGGCCCGCGCAAAAGCTGCGCTACGTCGTGGTGGGCGGATCGCGCCGTGCGACGGCAGGCAAGGCTGGCGTTTTAATGGCTGGCAACTGGATGAAGCACGCTGCCAGTTACTCAATCCGCAGCGTGAAGCCGTACCGCTTACGCAGGGCGAATATAGCTTACTGCGTGCGCTGGTTCGTCATGCGCGCAAAGTGCTGACGCGCGATCAGCTACTGGAATTAACCCACAGCGAAAGCCTCGACGTCTTTGATCGCACCATAGATGTGCTGATCATGCGTTTGCGGCGCAAAATTGAAACCAATCCCCATCAGCCCAACCTGATTCGTACTATTCGCGGCCTCGGCTATGTCTTTTCAGCCGACGGTGAAACCTGAAGCTCTGGCACTTTCAACGCAAAATTGCCTGATCCATCCACCGCAGCATCTCATCCAGCGGGCGAATGCCGTCAATGGCATTCGCTGCATGCAAATAAAGCAGGCGCAGGTATGCGCCAACCGCAGCGTTTCCGGCATAGCGAAGCCCTGATGTGTGGCGTACAGCGCGCCTGCACAAAAGCATCGCCCGCGCCGACGCTTCCGACAATCTCTTCCGGGCGCAGTTGCCAGGCAGCCTGCCACACGCCTTCGCCCCCGGACATCCGGCCCCATGCGCCTCAGGCGCATGGATGATAATACGCTGGCGTATCCCTGCTCAGCCAGCCAGCGTGCCGCCTCGGCAAACGCAGCAGGAGGCTGGATGCCAGCGGCGTCGCGTAACAGGATCCGGTTAACGCTTCCGCTTCCCAGCTCGTTAATCACCAGATAGTCAAGCCAGCGCAGCGACGGCAATATTAGCGGTCGGTAATCCCCGCGCGGGAAACCAGATCCAGCGAAGTAAAATAGCCACGCTGCTGCATCATCGCCAGCAAACGCGCGCTGCGCGTTCCAAACAGGTCATCCGGGCGATCGGCGATTCCAGCAGCAACAAATAGCCGAGATGAAAAATACGTTGTGGGCCATCCAGCGTCGCGAAGTGTTCAAGATCCAAAGCGATTCGCGCCAGGGCAAAGAAGAGTGCGCTGGCCATCCGGGGCTGTCATTACCTGGCTGGTTGAGGTCGTTATCGCGGCGGTGCGCTGCACGGCACGATGATCGATATGCGCTTGATCCATAACGTGCAGCAAATAATCACCCTCAGCGTCTTCGCCAATCAGACCCACTGCCGCCAGCGGCAGCGGGCACTGCATGCGCGATAAGGTCATCAAGACATTAAGCGGCCCGCCGCCTGCCGCTTTTTCACTGGGCTGACTTCCGCCAGCCAGCCTTGCTGCGGCCAGTGATTGATGCAGTGAACATAATCCACCAGCATGATACCTGCCGCCACGATGCCGTTGCGCTCCGCCATATCAGGCTTTCCCGACGCTGCCAAAAATTTGCATCTGCTGCACCACAACCTCAGTAATGGCGGTTTCTACGGCCATCAACATCTCAGCAAACTCGTCATAACGGCTGTTGCGTGATGTCATACAGCGATCAATCGCGCCCAGCGCCGCCTGTGACATGCCGGTATAAAAATTAATTTTATGGATACCCAGTTCAATGGCGCGACGGAAATCGGCGTCGCTGATACCTGAACCGCCATGCAATACCAGCGGTATGCCCGCGTGCTGACGAATAGCCGCTAACCGCGCAAAGTCGAGTTTAGGTTCACCTTTGTATTTTCCGTGTGCATTACCAATCGCCACCGCTAAGGTATCAATGCCGGTTTCACGTACAAATTCGGCAGCCAGGGCGGGATCGGTGAATTTCGCGCTGTCTGCTTCGCCAAACAGCGCCCCGCCTTCATCGCCACCCACCGCGCCGAGTTCCGCTTCCACCGATACCCCCACCGCATGGGCAATCTTTACCACTTCACGTGTCTGGCGCAGATTCTCTTCATAACTCAGCGTTGAACCGTCGAACATGACCGAAGTAAAGCCGAGGCGGATCGCCTGCATCACCGCCTCAAAATGCAGGCCGTGATCGAGATTCAGCACCACCGGAATATCGTGCTTAGCCGCCTCAAAGCGCACCGCTTCCACCAGATGATCAGCGTGATGTATTTAAAATGCACCTCAGCGATGTTAATGATAAAGGGTGAACGCTGCTGCTCTGCCGCCCTGAACAGGGCGCGTAAAAAGTGGGTGTCGATAACGTTGAACGCACCAAGCGCGTAACCCTGTTGTTGCGCGTGGGCCAGCCCTGCGCTAAAGAGATCAGTGCCATTGTTTACTCCTTCAGGCCAGCCAGCGGTCATATTCGTTACACAGAAGCCAACGGGGATCTTCATCCTCGTCGAGGGGTTAAAGCGGTCGAGCGGTGTGAGAAATACGTTGTCATTATCATCATCGTTGGGCATTGAGACCTCGCCGACCAGAACGTCACCAAAGCCCTCTTCGCCCCAAAGCTGTGCCAGATGCCCGGCAACAGGGTGACGCTTTCTCCTGCTGACAAACGTAGCTGCGACCCGGCGGCATGCGTCTGGCTAATACCATCAAGCGTGACGTTAACCGGGGTATTAGCGAGACCGGCGCCGTCGCGATTATGCAGTGTGATGATCAAATTTCCGCCGCCGCGATTAATAATGTCTTCCATCTTTAGCGGGTGATAATGCATCGGCGTCACCTGCCCTTCGCGCACATGCATAATTTTTTCGGCGTAGGGCTTGTGCGGGGTTTGCCGCCAGGCGAGCCGTTACGCAGAGTAAACAGCGTCAGGCCGGTTTGCTGAAAGTCGGCCGCGCCAAAACTGGTCACATCCCAGCCGAGACGCAGTGCCAGCAGCTCAGCAGCGGCGGTGCGATCCAGACTTTGCCACTGGCTGAGACCGTAATCGGCCCCAGGGCGGCAAATGGACGTCTTGCCGCATAAAGAATTCGCGCGTTAATTGCAGAATGGCATTCACTTCGGAGCGTTGCATTGTCGATCCTCCGATACTGGCGGCATCTGGCGATGCCGCAATGGGGTTATTTCACCGTCCAGCCTTTGTAGCTGCCGATGTTATTACGATCGATCATGCTCACCGGGATCAGCACCGGTTTATCCGGGGCAGCTTTGCCCTGCAAAATGTCACAACCAATCTCAACCGCTCTGGAGGCCATCACCTGTGGATCCTGTGCTGGCGTGGCGACAAACAGCGAGTTTTTACGCTTCAGTGCTTCTTCACCGTCGGGCGAACCGTCCACGCCAACAATAAAGAATTCACTGCGTTGTGCCTGTTTTGCTGCCAGATCGGCACCAATAGCAGTTGGATCGTTGATGGCAAACACCGCATCAATTTTGGATTAGCCGATAACAAACCGGTCATTACCTCCAGCCCGCCTTCACGGCTGCCTTTTGCGTTCTGGTTGTAGGAGAGCAGTTTGATGTCAGGGTGGCGTTTCAGCTCAGTCATACAGCCTTCTACACGGTTTTGTACCGCCGAAACCGGTGGCCCGTTGATGATCACCACGTTGCCTTTGGCCTTCAGACGATCAGAGATATATTTACAGGCCATTTCTCCCGCCTGGGTGTTATCGGGAGGTGATAGTGGCGTTGGCACCGTCTGCCGCCACGTCGACAGCCACCACCACAATTCCGGCGTCACGTGCGCGTTTCACCGCAGGCGCAATGCCTTTTGAATCAGCCGCATTCAGAATAATCATGTCCACTTTGGCTGCGATAAAGTTATCGATTTGACCAACCTGCTGGCCCAGATCGTAGCCACTGGACACCAGCGTGACGTTGACCTTGTCACCCGCCAGTTCGCGCGCTTTCATCTCCGCGCCTTTGGTGATCTGCACAAAGAATGGTTCGCGAGATCGCCCACCGTCACGCCGATGGATTTAAGCTCTTTTGCCTGGACGACGCCGGTGCTCAACAGCGTTGCCGCCAGCAGCCCGGTAACAATCGGATTAAAACGCATAGATCTTCTCCTGCTGTTATACTGATCGCCAACGGCTGAATGGCGTGATGTTGTTTGTTAGCGCCACAAAAGCGTGTGGCTGGCGCAGCCCGTTTAGCCTACATGGTGTCGGGTACGATATTTATCGATCAGCACGGCAATAATGATCACCGCGCCTTTGATAACCAGTTGCCAGAAATAGGAGACGCCCATCAGCGTCATGCCGTTATTCAGGGTGGCGATAATCAGTGCGCCGATCAGCGTGCCGGTAATGGTGCCGATACCACCAACGAAGCTGGTGCCCCCTAAAATCACCGCAGCAATCGCGTCCAGTTCATAGCCGACACCGAGGTTGCCGTTGGCGCTGTAAAGTCGTGATGCGCTCATCAAACCGCCCAGCCCCGACAGCAAACCGCTCATGCCGTAGACAAACAGCAGCACCGCGCCGACTTTAATCCCGGTGAGACGTGCTGCCTGCATGTTGCCGCCCACCGCGTAAATATGTACGCCGAGCGTGGTGCGTCGCAGGATGAACCAGCACAGCGCAATCACTGCAAAAGCGATTACAATCAGCCAGGGTACAGGACCAAGATAGCCATTGCCTATCCATTCAAAATTGATGTCAGAGTTGATAACCGTGGTGCCATCTGCCAGCAGATAGGCGGCGCCGCGCAGCGCGTATAGGTGCCCAGCGTGACGATAAATGGCGGCAGACCGGCCCAGGCGACCAGAATGCCATTAAACAGCCCCATCGCCAGTCCGGCCCCGAGCGCCATGGGAATAGTCATTGAGGCCAGCATGGGATCAAGCGAGGCCACCAGCGCCACTACCGCTGTAGTACCGAGCATCGATCCCACTGACAGGTCGATCCCACCGGTCAGGATCACAAAGGTCATGCCTGCCGCCAGCACAATGTTGATTGAGGCCTGGCGTGTGATATTCAGCAGGTTTGCTTCAGTAAAAAATTGGGGCAATAAAGCCAAACACCGCCACAATCAGGATCAGAATCGGTAAAATACCGACCGTTTGTAGCAGATCGCCCATCAGGGCGCGTTTGAAACCCGGCGCTTTGGCGCGTGCGGTTGGTGCTGTCATCTTGTTCTCCTCACACTTCAAGCGGCGATGCGCTGTGCGCACCGGTCGCCAGCGTCATGATGTTTTCCTGACTGATCTCCTTCTCTTCCAGCTCACCGGCGATGGTGCCTTCACGCATCACGTAAACGCGATCGCTCATGCCCACCACTTCTGGCAGTTCGCTGGAAATCATTAAGATCGCCACGCCCTGACGCGCCATCTGCTGCATCATGCGGTAGATTTCACTTTGGCCCCGACATCCACGCCGCGCGTTGGCTCATCCAGCAGCAGGATGCGTGGCCCGATGGCGACCCAGCGCGAAATCAGCAATTTTTGCTGGTTACCGCCAGACAATCCCCGGCACGCACCTGCGCATGCGGCACGCGAATGTTAAGGTTATCAATCGCCTCACCGGCAATTTTCTGGCCTTTACGCCGGTTCAGCAGGCCATAGCTGGCGTCCGCTCCAGGGTTGCCATCACAATGTTCTCCTGCGCAGCCATCTCCAGAAACAGGCCCTGCTCTTTGCGGTTCTCAGTCAAAAACCAATACCGCGTGCAATCGCATCACGCGGTGAGTGGATACTGACTTTTTCTCCATCGATCCAGATCTCTCCCTCTTTAGGCTTGTGTACGCCAAAAATAAGCTGTGCCAGTTCGCTGCGTCCGGCGCCCACTAACCCCGCCAGCCCAACGATTTCCCCTGCCCGCACCACCAGGCTGCTGGGGTGCACTTTTTACCATCGCCGAGGTGATTCACCGCCAGGCGAATGTCGCCGAGGGGAATATTGCGATCTTTGTTAAACAGGTCACTCAGCGGTCTGCCGACCATCATGCGCACCAGCTCGCTGGCGTTGAGGTTTTCTCGCGTCAGGCTGCCGACATATTGCCCGTCACGTAACACGCTAACGCGATCGGACAACTCGTAGACTTCCGCCATGCGGTGACTGATGTAAATAATGGCCATGCCGTCATTACGCAGGCGTTTGATCAAGGCAAAAAGCTGTTCAGTTTCGCGGTTGGAAAGCGCGGCGGTAGGTTCGTCCATCACCAGAATGCGGCTGTTGCGATGCAGCGCACGGGCAATTTCGACCTGCTGCTGCTCAGCAATACTCAACCGGCTGACCAAATCATTAGCACTGAATTGCGCGCCTAAACGATTAATAACCTGCTGCGCCTCATCGGCCATTTGTCGCCGCTTTACCATGCCGCCACGGCTGATTTCACTGCCCAAAAGATGTTTTCTGCCACCGTCAAATTTGGAGCCAGGTTGATCTCCTGATAGATCAGCGTGATGCCTGCCGCCAGCGCCTCTTTTGGCCCTTTGATGTCACAGGCTTTACCGTCAATATGAATTTCCCCGCTGCTGGCGCTATAGGCACCGGCCAGAATTTTCATCAGTGTGCTTTTTCCGGCGCCGTTCTCTCCCATTAGCGCATGGACTTCACCCGGATAGACCGTGAGATCGACCCCTTCAGCGCATAAAAGCTGCCGAAGCGCCGGGTAATCTCCCGCATCGTTAATATCGGTGTGGTTGTCATCTGCCCGCTCCTGCTGACCGTGAATGTCAGGCAGTTAAGCAACGCCAGATAAATGGAAAATGTCAGCGCGCATTCATATTTGTCATAAATGGCCGCTGCCGCGCTCTTATACTCGCCCCATTCGCGGTAAGGGAGACGAAGTATGCAGCGCGATTATCCTGGCAGGCAGGCGCACGCGGTCGCCTGCTGCTGTTCAATTTACTGGTGGTGTGCGTCACCCTGATGGTGAGCGCAGTGGCGATTACGGGCTTTCGTCATGCAGGATCGATTCAGGAACAGGCGCAGGCACAAACTCTGGCAGACATGAATGGCAGCCTGGCGCTGGCACGCGATACCGCCAGTGTCGCCACGACGGCCGTGCGGCTGTCGCAGGTGGTGGGCGCGCTGGAGTATCAAAGCGAGTCGCTGCGTTTACAGCAGAATCAACAGGCGCTACAACATTCACTGTCACTGCTGGCGTCTGCGCCACTGGCTGCGCGCCAGCCGGAGCGCGTGGCGCGTATCAGTAATCGCAGCCAGATGCTGGAACAAACCATCTCTCAACTGCTGCGTACCGGGCATCAGCGCCATTTACAGCGCAATAGCATGCTGAGCGGGTTGTGGCAGTCACAACTGCTGCTCAGCCATATCGATACGCTGAGTCAGGGGACGGCGTTTGCGCCCGATGCCGCACTGCGCCAGCAAACCGAACGGCTCATCACCGTTGCCATCCATACGCCCTCACCCGTTGCCGCCATCAGTCAGTTGCAGGATGTGATGGCCCAGTGGCGCAGCGTGCCGGTTAGCGGCGTACTGGCGGATAAAGTTCAGCGTTTACTGGATACGCAGCAGCAGCTGGTGCCGCTGGCAGCCGAGCTGGAGCAGAGCGATCTGGCGATCGCCTACTCAACCTATCGCATCAAGGCACTGGTGGCGATGCTAAATGAGGAGATCACCTCTTACGTACAACAGGTGGCACAGCAAAGTGAAACCCGTACCCTTGCCACGCATCAGGAACTCGATTCCATCATTGGTTTTATCGCCCTGTTTGTGCTGCTGGCGTTGGTAATTACCTGCTACGCCGGTTACTACATTTATCGCAATTTAGGTTCCAGCCTGACGGCGATTGCCGCAGCGATGACGCGCCTCGCACAGGGTGAGCACACCAGCGTGCCGGGTGTACAGCGCCGCGATGAACTGGGCGATCTGGCCCGTGCGTTTAACGTGTTTGCGCGTAATACCGCGTCGCTGGCGCACACCTCACGCTTGCTAAAAGAGAAAAGTAATCAGCTCGAATCCACTTTTCTGGCGATGCGTGACGGTTTCGCCCTGTTTGACAACAGCGGTCAGTTAGTGGTGTGGAATGCGCAGTATGCGCAGTTGCTTGGCATTGAATCGCGCGAACTGCATCGCGGTTTGCATTATCAACAGCTGTTACAGCGGCTCGGTATTCAGTTGCAGGATCCTGGTGAACCACAGGAAGTGCGGCTGGCCGATGGCCGGACGCTGGAGTTACGTTTTAGTCCGGTGCCGCGCCGTGGCATGGTGAATACGGTGCTGGAGCGGACGGCGCGTAAGGCGCTGGAGGAGGCGCTGGTGCACAGCCAGAAAATGAAAGCAGTAGGCCAGCTTACCGGCGGTATCGCGCACGATTTTAATAATTTGCTGGCAGTGATTATTGGAAGCCTGGCGCTCACCCAGGGCAGCTGCCTGCTGGCCCGCTTACCCACCGCATTGAACGGGCGCGTCAGGCAGCCGATCGCGCCGCACTGCTGACGCAACGCCTGTTGGCCTTTTCGCGCAAACAGGCCCTTTACCCGCGTGCGGTATCGGTAGTGTCACTGGTCGATAACCTGCAAGGGCTATTGCAGCACTCGCTGCTGCCAGGGCAACAGCTGGTGATTGATGCACAGCGTCCCGGCTGGCCAGCATGGATTGATGCCAGCCAGCTGGAAAATGCCTTGATGAATCTGGTGGTCAATGCGCGTGATGCGATGAACCAGCAAAGCGGTGAGATCCGTCTGCGCATCTGGAATCAGCGTCGCCTTGAGCAGGGCGAAAAACGTGACAATGTCACTATTGAGGTGATCGATCAGGGCAGCGGTATGACGGCTGAGGTGCGTGAGCGGGTTTTCGAACCCTTCTTTACCACCAAAGCCACGGGAAGCGGCAGTGGTTTAGGCTTGTCGATGGTGTACGGTTTTGTGCGTCAGTCGGGTGGTCAGATCGAACTGGATACTGCGCCAGGAGAAGGCACCCGGGTACGCCTACTGTTACCGCGCGCCTCCGGGGCCGTTGTGGCGAACCCGGTCGTGGCACCAGTGCAACCCGATGCTGCAAGCGATAGGCTGGTGCTGGTCGTTGATGATGAACCGGCGGTACGCCAGACGCTTTGTGAGCATCTGCACCAGCTGGGTTATTTAACCCTGGAGTGCGGCGATGGCGAACAGGCGCTGGCGCTGTTGCGTCAAACACCGGATATCGATCTGCTGATCAGCGATTTGATGCTGCCGGGTGAAATCAGTGGTGCTGAGGTGATTCGCCAGGCACAACAAAACTGGCCTCAGCTTGCCACGCTCTTGATCAGCGGCCAGGATCTGCGCCACCAGCCCGTTACGCTGCCGCTGTGTGAGCGGCTGGCGAAACCCTGGCAGGAGGCGCAGCTGGTCCAGGCGTTACAGCGGGCGTGGCAACGCAGCGAACGGCTTAGTCGCGCGCAGCAGGCTGCCACAGCGGCACCGTTTTCCCAATAATGTAGCGTTTGCGCAGGCGGCTGGAAATGGCATCCATGACCATCACAACCGCCACCAGGATCAGGGTGATAAACATCACCACGTCCCAGTTCCACAAGCGCATGTTTTCGGCATAGACCAGGCCTACCCCACCGGCGCCGACAAATCCCAGCACTGCCGCCGAGCGGGTATTGGATTCGATTTGATACAAACTGAGCGCCAAAAAGCTGGGGAAAGACTGAGTAAATATGCCGAAGCGATGTTTTTGCAGGCTGTTGGCACCCAGCGCGCTCAGGCCACGGCTCGGTGAACGTTCTACTGCTTCGTGGCCCTCGGAATAGAGTTTGCCCAGCAGGCCTACATCCTGCATCACAATCGCCAGCACCCCCGCCAGCGGCCCCATGCCCACCGCACGCACAAATATCAACCCCCAGATCGCCATGTCAACGCCACGCAGCAGATCAAACAGGCGCCGCACCAGCAGCGCAACCGGTTTAGCTGCCCGTTCGTGCATGACATTACGCGCGGCGAGAAACGACAGCGGCAAGGCAATAATTGATGCGGTAATGGTGCCGGCAAACACGATCGCCAGGGTAATACCAATCTGAGACAGGTAGTAACCAAAGGCCAGCTGGCGAAATCACGCCAGACAAACATCCGCAGGAAGTAACGGCCTAGCTGCTGCACACCGTTTGTCAGACGACTCCACTCAATGCCGAAGACGTGGAAAAAGAACAGGTAATAGAGCAGCACGGCCAGCGCAAGCAGGCCGATACGGCGTAAATAGCGATTTTGCGCAGCGAACAGTTCCTGGTGTTGCTGTCTGAGCTTTGCAATATCCGGAGCAATGGCAATCATTTTTAACCCTCAACCACGCGACGACGCAGACGACCGGAAACCGTATCCAGCAGCGACACCACGATAATAATCAGCAGTAAGGTGATGCTGACCTGATCGAAACGATCGAGCTTGATATTGGTCATCAGCTCCTGACCGATACCGCCCGCGCCCACCAGACCCAGAATGGTTGAGGAGCGGAAATTGACCTCTAAACGCATAAAGCCGTAGGAGAGAAATACCGGTTTAACCTGGGGCCAGAAGGCAAAACGCATCCGTTGCAGCTTGCTGGCACCGCAGGCCGCTAACCCGCGTACCGGTTTGTCCGATGCTGATTCAATCGCTTCGTAAAACAGTTTGGTCAGGCTGCCAACGGCATGCAGCGCCAGCGCCAGAAAGCCAGGGATCGCGCCGATACCGAACGCCATCACGAACATCACGGCCCAGGCCAGTTCAGGCATGGTGCGTAAAAACGCCACGAAGGAACGAATAGCAAAACGCACAGCAGGTGGCGTCTGGGTATTATCAGCGGCAAAGAAAGCCAGTACGGTTGCCACGGCAACGGCGACAAGGGTGGACGCCAGCGCCAGTTGCAGCGTTTCCCAAATCAGCGGCAGCTGGATGTGTAACCGGTAGCCCCAGTAAGCCAGCGAACCTTCTGTTTTGCCATCAGCAAACAGCAGAGGCAGATGCAGTACCGGAATAATCTCGCGGAGGTAATCAAAGAAATGCGGCAGCGATTGCCAGACATTGACGAGGTTAAATTCCGCCACGTTGCCCGCTGCGAGATAGAGCGCCACCAGCAGCAGTGACCAGAGCAGCGAGTCGCGTTTCTGCTGGCTGCGGATGCGTTGGTAATAGTGTTCGAAATCGGTCAAGAGTCTTTCTCCGGGATGGTGGCGCGCTATCCCCCGCTGATCCTTACGCGCGTTGCGGAAAAAATCAGGACAGGAGACAGCGCGCTGGCGTCAGCTCATTAGCTGCGGCTGCCCTTCATCAAATCACGTTTCATATCAATAATGTTCTGGTAATCCGCCACGGTTGCCGGGCCGATATGCTGCTCACCGCCGACCGCTTTAACGAAACAGGCGTGATCTTCTTTATCCAGCTTTTTAATCGCAGCAACCACTTTCTCTTTAAAGTCGGCGGGCAGCTTGTTGCTGACCAGGACCGGTCCGTTGGGAATCAATGGCGACTGCCAGATGATGCGAATTTTCTTCATCAGATCGGGCTGATCCATACGGATCATGCGGGTAAAGGCACCCGAGGTATAACCGGTGTTGTAATCACCCACCATTGAGGTCCAGGTCACGGCACCCGCAAACTGGTCGTTCAGTACGCCGAGAATGTCCTGCTCGTGGCCGCCAGAGAACGTCACGCTGGAGAAGAAATTGTTATATTTGTCATCAACGCTGCCACCAAACTCTTTTTTAAACGCCTGGTTCGGCATCAGGAAGCCTGAGGTTGAATCCGGATCAGCCATGCCGAATGATTTACCCTTTAAATCTTCCAGCTTCTTGTACGGGCTGTCAGCTTTTACCACCACCACAGAGTGGTACCCTTTTGAGTGATCTTTATCGTCAACGACAATACCCACCACATCGACCGCTTTAGGATCTTGCAGGTAAACCGACGCGAATGACGCTGGCGACATGCTCAGCACCATATCGATTTTGCCGCCCAGCAGACCCTGAATAACGCCAGAATAGTCAGACGAGTTACGCATCTGCGTGTCAACGTTCAGCTCTTTATCAAAAAAAGCCTTCACACACTGGTTATCGCCAATCTGCTGTGTGGCGTTCTGTCCACCCAAAATACCCAGATTAAGCTGTTTCGGTGCATCCGCTGCGTTAACACCAAAAGCCATCAAAGCGCCAGTCAATAAAGCTAAAGAAGTCAGTTTCATTCGCGGTTTTTCTCTTGCCGTGGGAGTTAGTGGAGCTGGTTAATTTCATCACCGTACAGCTGGTGTAACAGGCTGTCGGTAAGGTGTGAAGGATGTCCGTCGAACAGCACCACGCCGCGCTGAATGCCGATGACGCGGGTGCAATATTTTTAACCAGTTCGATGGAGTGCAGGTTGACCATGACACTGATGCCCTGCTCGCTCACCTGACGCAGCACATCCATGATGCGTGTGGTGTTTTTCGGATCGAGTGATGCCACAGGCTCATCTGCCAGCAGAATTTTGGGGTTTTGCATCAGCGCACGGCAGATTGCCACACGCTGCATCTGCCCACCTGACAGGTTCTCTGCCCTCTGTAGCGCCTGCGGCAGCATGTTCATCCACTGCAACAGTTCGATGGCGTGGGCGCGGTCGGCATCGGAAAAGATTTTAAAGAAAGATTTCAGCGTGGATGTCTGGCTCAGGCGGCCTAACAGCACATTGGTTAACACATCCAGGCGCGGCACCAGGCAGAAATCCTGAAAGATCATGCCGCACTCGCTGCGCCACTCACGCATCTGGCGGCTGTTCAGCGTAACCACGTCGCGATCGGCCTGACCATGACGCAGCGTGACAATTGCGCCTTTGCTTGCAGAGAGGGTTCCGTTGAGCATGTGCAACAGCGTCGATTTGCCTGCGCCTGAGCGGCCTATCACCGCGACCAGTTCACCCGCATGCAGATCGAAACTGACATTATCGAGCACCCGGTTTTCGCCATAGGCTTTACTCAGTCCCTGAACCGATAATACTTTTTGACCGGTCTGGCGGGCAGACGGCAGATCGTTGTCTACCACCGTTTTCAGAAGCGCCTGTGCCATGATGTTCTCCGTTGTTACAGATAAGTTCTGCGCTTATTAAGGGCAAGCGGGATGAAGGCTGAATGACAGTTAAGTGATCAAACTATGACAGGCTGATCGCTCCCCAGAAAAAGGGTTAAGCCGTCACGCGCAGGCTGAACCTGCTCAGGCAAACGATTGTTTGCTAACCAGTTATCCATCTCATGACTCAGATGCGTAAGCCAGGCCTGACGCGGTGCTAACCGCTCAATAATCGCTAACGCCTGAGTGACATCATTGTGGTTACGCGCCTCGCTGCCCGGCGGATCGTTGCAGTCCACCACGAGTTGATCGAGCGGTTGCCCACTGAGGTATTCATGGGTTTCGGGTGGCAAGCCGCAGGTGTCGCACAGCCACGCCAGGCGGGTGCCATGCCAGTCAAACAGATAGCCGTGCGTGAGGCGCGAATGTTGTAGCGGCAGCGGCGTAACCAGCAGGTTGCCAAACTGATGCGGCACAAACGGCGTCAGCGGCGGGCGGAAATCGAGTAAGCCCGGATGTTTAAACAGATCGTCGCTGCCCTTTTCATCGGGCGGTCCCCACACCGGAATCGGTGTGCCTTTGCCCCAGCGCAGCATGAATAAGCCCTGAACGTGATCCATGTGATAGTGCGTCAGCAGAATGCGTG
The DNA here is from genome assembly GCF_027157825.1 of Pantoea sp. LMR881. Taxonomy (NCBI): domain Bacteria; kingdom Pseudomonadati; phylum Pseudomonadota; class Gammaproteobacteria; order Enterobacterales; family Erwiniaceae; genus Pantoea; species Pantoea sp. LMR881. Next base: position 3,779,408 of record NZ_JAPVOK010000002.1, on the reverse strand, counting down.
TCAGTTCGCCCGGTTGAAAACGCTCAGTCAGTAACGGCAGCCCGGCGTCCAGCAAAATCCGCTCATTACCGATCTCAATCAGGGCGCTACAGGGTGCCCGTTTGCGTTTTTCATCGCGCCGGGCGCGGCTACAGGCCGGACAGTCACAGCCAAACAGCGGCGCAGCGGTGACGCCACCCGTTCCCAGAAAGGTCAGTTTCATCTGTGCGACTCCAGTAACTGGCGCAACTGCTGTACCGTCTCTGCCAGTGCGCCATCGTTATTGAGTATCAGACAGCCCTCTGGCTGCGGTTGTGTTGCGCGCTCCAGGCGTCGGGCAATCTGCGCTTCACTCTCCCGACCGCGCTGGCGCAGTCGGGCTGCCAGCACGTCGGGCGACACTACCAGGCAGATCGGCAAGAGCTGCGTACCATAATGCTGTTGTGCCTGCGCCAGATGCAGCCGTGATCCGTTGACCACTACGCTCAACCCCTGCTGTAACCACAGGTCAACCTCGCAACCGATGCCGTAATAAAAACCGTGTGCCTGCCAGCTAACCCCGAACAGCCCCAGCGCCGCGCGCCGGGTAAACTCGGTTTCCGTTAAGGCGACGTGATTTTCACCCCCTGCATCAGCGGCGCGCGTAATGTAGCGATGGGCGATCAGCAGCCCGTCAGGCGGCACTTCCCGCAGCGCATTAAGCAGGCTGTCCTTGCCCGATCCCGACGGACCTGTCAGCCAGATCAGCCGCGCCATCAGTAAACCTGCCTGCCCTGTGACCATACGTGGCGGATATGCGGATGACCGTGATCGGTATGGGCCAGTACCACATCGGCACGACGGCCTTCCGCGATCACCCCGCGATCCTCCAGCTTTAGCGCCCGGGCGGGGTTACGTGTCACCAGTGCAATTGCCTGGGGCAAATCCAACGCATTGCGCTCGTCGGCTGCCAGACGAAACGCGGCATCCAGCAGGCTGCCGGGATAGTAATCTGATGAGAGAATATCGAGCAGCCCCTGCGCTGCCAGCTCCAGGCCGCAACGTTGCCAGAATGTGACCCGCCCCGCACGATATTTGGTGCGCCCATCAAAACCTGCATCCCGCGATGACGTGAAGCGCGTGCTGCTTCCAGCGTGGTAGGAAACTCAGCGATGGCGCTGCCCACGCCAAAGGATTCGTCAACGTGTGCTGCCGTTGCATCATCATGGCTGGCGAGGGCGATATGGCGCTCGCGGCACAGCGCAGCAATAGCCTGACGATTTGGCTGTGACCAGACGGCGGCCAGCGCCAGTTGGTCATGCTCGAACGCATCCATTTGTTCATCGTTGAGCTGATATTTGCCCTGATAATATTCGCGGTATTTATCCAGCGACGCATACTGCCGCTGGCCTGGCGAATGGTCCATCAGCGACACCAGCGCCAGTTCCGGGGTGGTCATCAAAGCTTCAAACAGCGGCAGCGTGGTGTGATGCGGCAGTTCACAACGCAGATGTAGCAGATGTTCGGCACGGTTTAGCCCTTTACGGTTGCTGTCGCGGATCGCATCGATCATTTTGCTCAGGTTATCGAGGCGATGCCCGCCGTCACGCACGTCGCCGACGCCAATCGCATCCAGCACCGTGGTAATGCCGCTTGCCACCATCAACGCATCGTGGCTACTCATTGCGGAGTGGGCTGGCCAGTCAACTTTCGGACGCGGCGTAAAAAACTTGTCAAGATTATCGGTATGCAGTTCAACCAGGCCCGGCAACAGAAATGCGCCTTCCCCATCCAGTGCGGCTGGCTGCTGGCTACGGGTTTCGCTGAAGCTGGCGATCACCCCGTCACGCATCTCCAGCGATCCGGCGACCACTTCATCTTCCAGCACCAGCTTAACGTTATTAACGATTATGCTTCTGATCATGCTTCCGCTCCTGATTTAACCGGTTGCATGACGTGCAGGCGATCCGCCACCCGTTTACGCACCGCGTCATCGTGGAAAATCCCGACAATTGCGGCACCGCGTGCGCGTGCCTGTTCAATTAAAGCCACCACGGCTGCGCTGTTGGCACTGTCGAGCGATGCCGTGGGTTCATCCAGCAGCAGCACCGGATAATCGGCGATGAATCCTCGCGCAATGTTGACGCGCTGCTGTTCCCCGCCGGAAAACGTTGAGGGTGCCAGCGACCAGAGGCGTTCCGGTACGTTAAGGCGCGTCAGCAGTTCTTTGGCGCGCTTTTCGCAAAAAGCCCGTTCAACACCACGTTCCAGCAGCGGTTGCATAACAATCTCCAGCGTCGGTACGCGCGGTATCACACGCAGAAACTGACTGACCCAGCCAATCGTGTCGCGCCGAATGGCAATAATCTGGCGCGCCGGTGCCTGGGCCATATCCACCCATTCGCCTTGATGCTGTACCCAGATATGACCGCTGTTGGCCTGATAATTACCATACAGCGCCCGCAGCAGGGTCGATTTTCCACTGCCTGAATGACCGTGCAGCACAACGCATTCACCCTGACTGACCTCAAGGCTGGCATCCTGCAAGACCGGCAGCGCAACGCCGCTCTGGTTATGCAGCACAAAGGTTTTGTATAAATTCTCGACGCGAAGATGAGTGTTCATGTGAATTACCTTAATTGAGCACCGAGGAAACCAGCAGTTGTGTATAAGGATGATGCGGATCGTCCAGTACGCGATCGGTTAACCCGCTCTCCACCACGCGGCCCTGTTTCATCACCAGCAGGCGGTGCGCCAGCAAACGCGCCACGCCGAGATCGTGAGTCACAATCACAACAGCCAGATTGAGTTCCCGCACCAGCGTCCGCAGCAGATCAAGCAGACGCGCCTGTACTGACACATCCAGTCCTCCGGTTGGCTCATCCATAAACACCAGCTTTGGCTCTGTGACCAGGTTACGCGCTATCTGCAAACGCTGCTGCATCCCGCCGGAAAAGGTGGTGGGCAAATCATCAATGCGGTTCGCGGCGATCTCTACTTCCTGTAACCAGTGGCTGGCCTGCGCCCGGATGTCGCCGTAATGACGATGGCCGACCGCCATCAAACGCTCGCCAATATTGCCGCCCGCCGTTACCTGCGCACGTAAACCGTCCAGCGGATGTTGATGCACCACGCCCCATTCGGTGCGCAGCAAACGACGGCGATCGCTTTCGCTCATCTGATAAAGATCGTGCTCACCATAAAAGAGAGTGCCCTGCTGCGGCGTTAAGCGCGCAGACAGGCTGCGCAGTAACGTGGTTTTTCCTGAGCCTGACTCCCCGACAATGCCTAATACTTCGCCGGGATAGAGATCAAAGCTGACCTCTTCAAACCCCTTGCCTGGTGCATAGAGGTGCGTAAGGTTATTCACCGCAAGCAGCGGCTGATCACTGTGCATGTTGTTGTTCCTGCTGCTGGTGGCAAAAATCGGTATCGGAGCACACAAACATGCGCGTGCCCTGATCGTCCATCACCACTTCATCAAGATAGCTGTGGCGTGAACCGCACAGCGCGCAAGGCTCTTCCCACTTTTGCACGCTAAACGGGTGATCGTCGAAATCGAGACTTTCCACTTTGGTATAGGGGGTAATGCGTAGATGCGCTTTTCACGTCCGGCACCAAACAGTTGTAGTGCGGGCATCATGTGCATTTTCGGGTTATCGAATTTGGGAATTGGCGAGGGGTCCATCACATAGCGATCGTTGACCTTAACCGGATAGGCATAGGTAGTGGCAATGTGGCCGTAGCGGGCAATATCTTCATACAGTTTAACCTGCATGATGCCGTACTCTTCCAGCGCGTGCATGGTGCGCGTTTCGGTTTCACGCGGCTCAATGAAGCGCAGTGGCTCCGGGATCGGCACCTGAAAGATCAGGATTTGATCTTCAGCAAGCGGCGTTTCAGGAATGCGGTGTCGCGTCTGGATCAGCGTGGCGTCCAGGGTACGTTCGGTGGTTGCCGCCCCGCTCACGCGCTGGAAAAAACGGCGAATTGATACCGCGTTGGTCGTATCATCCGCGCCCTGATCGATCACTTTCAGCACATCCTGATCGCCGATGACGCTGGCCGTGACCTGAATACCGCCGGTGCCCCAGCCATACGGCATCGGCATTTCGCGTCCGGCAAACGGCACCTGATAACCCGGAATCGCCACCGCTTTTAAAATCGCGCGGCGAATGGTGCGCTTGGTTTGCTCATCCAGATAGCCGTTGTTATAACCGCTCAGTTCAGCCATGGTTGCGCTCCTGATGCTCCTGACGCAGCCGCTTCAACAGTTCCAGTTCCGCCTGGAAATCGACATAGTGCGGCAGTTTTAAGTGGGATACGAAGCCAGCCGCTTCGACATTATCAGCGTGTGACAGCACAAACTCTTCATCCTGCGCCGGACTGGTGATGCGCTCACCGTGTTCCTGGGTTTGCAGGGCACGATCCACCAGCGCCATCGCCATCGCTTTACGCTCGGCACGTCCAAACACCAGGCCGTAGCCGCGAGTAAAGTGCGGCGCATCGACGCCATTACTGGTGAAGCCATTAACCATTTCGCATTCGGTCAGCAGCAGTTCGCCAATCTCCAGTTCAAAGCCCAGCTCTTCCGGGCAGACGCTGACGCTGACAAAACCGGTGCGGATTTCTCCCGCAAACGGATGGGTGCGGCCATAACCGCGCTGGGTTGAATAGCCGAGCGCCAGCAGGAAACCTTCGTCACCCCGGACTAACTGTTGCAGCCGCGCGGCGCGTGAGGCGGGAAAGCCCATGGGTTCACGGGTGATGTCAGCGGGTTCGCTGCCGTCATCCTCTTCCCGCGCAGCCAGACCTTCCGCACTCATCATGCTGAACATATGAGGGCAACTCGTCGGCAGCGCCTGATCGCCTCGCGGCGCGGCAGGCGTTTCACCATTTGCTAACAGGGTGAAATCCAGCAAACGGTGACTGTAATCGTAGGTTGGCCCAAGCACCTGGCCGCCAGGCAAATCTTTGTAGACCGCTGAAATGCGGCGTTCAATGTGCATTTCAGCGGTTGCCAGCGGCATGCTTTCCGCCAGGCGCGGCAGCGTAGTGCGATAGGCGCGCAGCAGGAAGATTGCTTCCACTAAGTCGCCGCTCGCCTGTTTAATTGCCAGCGCCGCCAGTTCGGGATCGTAGATGCCGCCTTCTGTCATCACCCGGTCTACCGCCAAACCCAACTGTTGCGCTACCTGATCGCAGCCCAGCTCAGTGGTCTGACGATCGCCACGGCGTAAATCTGCCTGTAGCTGATGGGCATTGGCTATCGCCTTTTCGCCCCCTTTCACCGCGACGTACATCAGCAAACCTCCACGTCGGTGGAACGCGGTACGGCCATCATCGCTTCGCCACAGGTAAAAATAAGATCAACACCTTGTGGGAAAGGATGAGGGCGCGACCGCAAATATTCGAGCACGCTTTCAGGCAGCTGCGGCGCAATAGCGCGCGTTTCACGCAGGCCAGGGCCGGAGAGGCGCAGCGTCAGGCCACCATTCAACGACGGCACTTCAATAATCAGCGTGGTGCTTTTTCCGGTGCCAGATTATCGCCTGCGGCGAAATGAGCAGGATCAGGCTGGGATGCTGCATGACTCAGAGCAAAGGGCGCATCGTAGCTGTCAGTAATCGGTGCGCCGGTGTGAAAACGCAGGTTATTACGCAGTTGTTCATTATCGATTCGCGCGTCGATCCACAAAGGGCTTTCCTGATCCACCAGCGTCAGTAACACTGCGGTAGCGGCGGGTGACAGCGCCCCCATCCCTGTTGCAGCGGCAGCGATACCATCACGCCAGGTTCGCTCATGGCTTTGAGAATGCGGCGAAAGGCGCGCTGCGCGTCTGCCACTGGATGATTAAAACTTGCCAGTAAAGTCATTAATTATCTCCGCGTACCAGCGTAAAGAAATCCACTTTGCTACTGGCGATTTCGCGGGCACGCAGTTGTCGCTGCTCCTCACGCATAGCCGCCAGCGGCGTAATAATTTTTTCCTGTAACAGCGCCTGCGTTTCAGGCTGCTGTAACAGCGCATCCAGCAACGCGCAGCGTTCAGCGTGCGCTTTATCGCGTCCCAGGACATAGCTGTAACCGAGCGTGCCGTCATACAGCTGCACGACGGCGCGCGTAACGGTGGCATCGCCCATAACAAAGCGTTTGCCTGTTGCCCCCATGCGCGCCTTAAGCCGCGTCAGACCAATCTCGGCGGGACGGACCAGGCTGAATTCAGGGGTGAGATTGAGCGCCTTCCAGTGCGCATTGAGCTGCGCGGCGCTGCTGTGTGCCAGCACCGAAAGCCAGTGCTGGCGGGCCGTTTGCTGTTCCATTAATGCTCCAGTGTCAGTTCAATCATGTCGCCGCGCGTCAGGCTGACAGAGTATTCCGCCATCGCGCCGTCGGTGGTTGTGTTCAGCGTGCGCACGCACAGCAGCGGTGACTGCAAGGCAATTTCCAGCTGTTTGCACTCTTTCGCCTGGGCGCGGCGTGTGCTGATACGTGTTTGCGTTCGCACCAGATGTTTTCCGGTGTTGAGAAAGAGATAGTCATGCAGCGAGCCGCTGTTGAAGCGTTGCAGCAAGGGCCACCAGCTCAGGTCGGGTAAAAAGTGATTGATGACGCACACCGGCACGCCGTTGACGCGGCGCAGCGTGCGCAGATGGATCACATTGTTGCCTTCAGTAACGCCTGTGGCGCTGGCGACGTCTTTACTGGCCGGACGTAATACAGCCAGCAGCCGCTCACTGGTGGGGTGGCTGCCCTGCTCTAACAGGTTTTGGCTAAAGCGCGCCTGAGCATGCAGGGGGTAATCATAAGGACGCATCAACACCAAAATGCCGATGCCGTGACGGCGTTGTAACAACCCTTTGTTGACCAGCTCATCCACGGCGCGGCGCAGCGTATGGCGGTTGACCTCATAGTGATCGGCCAGTTGCTGCTCAGACGGCAGATAGTCACCACAGCGATAACGTTCATGCAGCGCCTGCTCCAGCTGTGCGGCTACAGCCTGGTATACAGTGGTCGGATGTCTGGATAACTCCATCACGATCGAATCCTCTTCGGTTTAAGAGTGCGGTAAGCAGCAAAAGCGAGGCTGCGTGATGGGCATACCTTGAGGTTTTCAGATGACAGAACAGTGACTGCTCAGTGACGCAACGATGAATTTGTTTTAAAGCAGCAGAATAGAGGGCCGATAACCCTGCTTATGATAAAAAACGCTTAACTGTTAAATTTGCGACGCACTTTGCAAATTTTGATGTAGATTCAACAACAAACCCGAAAGGGCGCTAACGTGCAGGATAGCTGAATTCTGCTAGCTTTTACCTGACTCTTCCTTGTTATGCGAATAAAGAAAATGATTAACAACATCAAACTTTCTGATGGTTTTCGCCGCAGTTTTTTTCGGCAGGTCTTGCTTCCGCTGGTCGCAATTTTGCTTTTAACTTTTACTGGCGCAGGTATGGCCCTGTTTCTTGGCATCTCATTAACCAATAATGAAGCCAGACAGCAGCAGCAGCGTATGATCGAAGCGTCATTTTCCCAAAGCCTCAGTGAACATTTGCGTCAACTGCGCAGTTTGTCGCGCTGGGCACCTTTGGCGCAGCATCTGGAGCAGACGCAAACTGACGTGCGCTGGCTGGACAATAATATTGGTCAGTGGCTTTTTGAGATGTTCGATCATCAAATTGTCATGGTGCTGGATAAACAAAACCGGGTGTTAAGAATGTGGCGCGACGGGCAAGCCATCTCACCGGAAAGCGAAAGTCAGCTGGTCCAGGATGTGTTACTGAGCGCACTAGTGCAAAAACCCGCTCACCCCGATCAGGTGGATTATGTACAGTCGGGTAATCGCGCAGCGGCGCTGGCAGTCGGCGATATTCAACGAGATTCGCAGCCTGGCGAACATTTTCGTTTGATCAGCCTAAAGTTTCTCGACGACAGATTTTTGGCGGGGCTGGCGGAGCGAAATCAGCTGCAGGGGCTGCATTTTTCCGATGGGACGCCCAGGCCAGGCACGGTGGCGCGCTATTTGATTATTTCGCAACAGGGTGAACCGGTTGGCTACTTAAACTGGATCCCTTCGCGACCTGGCGCACAAATGTTGCGGGCAATCGGCCCCTCGACCGGCATCGCGGTGCTGGTGATCACCCTGCTGTGCATTTACATGGCGCGTCGTTTATGGACCTCGTCGCTGAATTTGTCGCAATCTATGCTGAAGCTGGGTGCCAGCGAGGCACAGGCCCAGCATCTGGCGTTTCATGATGTGCTCACAGGTTTACCCAATCGCGCTCTGGTGGAAGATCGTCTGACGCAGGCACTGGCGCTGGCATCACGTCATGAACAGCGCGTAGCGTTAATTTTGATTGATCTTGATCGCTTCAAAACCATTAATGATACCCACGGTCATCATGCCGGTGATGAATTGATTGTTGCGGTCGCGCATCGCCTGAACAACCTGGTGCGCGCCAGCGATACCGTAGGGCGGCTTGGTGGCGATGAGTTCATCGTTGTTATGTCCGACGTCGATAACATTGGACAAGTCCAGGCCCTGGCGCAGCGCATCATCACTGAACTGGGCAAACCCTTTACCCTGTTTGGCAGTGAAGTCTGGAGCGGGGCCAGCATCGGTCTGGCGCTGGCCCCGAAGGATGGGCTGGATCGCCTGGAGCTGATGCGCAAAGCGGATATTGCGCTATATGAGGCCAAAAGCAGCGGGCGCGGTAAATATCGACAGTTTGAGCGTGCCATGGATGAATCGTTACGCACCCGGCAGATTATCGCCGCTGATCTGCGTGCTGCGCTGCAAAATTACACTGGGCTGGCGGTCTGGTATCAGCCGCTGATGGATATCAACGGGCAGCAGGTGGTCGGCGTGGAAGCGTTACTGCGCTGGAATCATCTGGAACGTGGCATTATTGCTCCCGGCGAGTTTATCGCGATCGCTGAAGAGACCGGTTTGATTATTCCTCTCGGCGAGTGGGTACTGCGTGAAGCGTGCAAAACACAACAACGCTTTCCGGGCTTAGTGGTTGCGGTTAACATTTCACCGGTGCAGTTTCGCACCACCGGCTTTGTGGAGCGAGTGGTGGATATTGTGCAGCAGGCGGGTGGCAATCCCGGCTGTATCGAACTGGAGATCACCGAAGGGGTATTGATTGAGGATGAGCGCGAGGCTCGTGCTATTATCATCGCGCTGCGTGAGGCCGGTTTCCGTATCGCCCTGGATGATTTTGGTACCGGTTATTCCAGCCTGAATTACCTCAGCACCTTTCCGGTCGATAAAATCAAAATTGATCGTTCATTTACCCAGTCCCTTGGCGTGGCGGCTAATTCTGTCGCGATTATCGAGTCGGTGGTGAAACTGGGCCATGCAATGGGATTAACGGTAACCGCAGAAGGCGTTGAGACCGAGGGCCAGATGTCGGCGCTGGCGGATGCCGGATGTAATCAGCTGCAGGGATTTTTGTTTAGTCAGGCAGTGCCGGTTGAGCAGCTGGCAGGCATAATGCAGTAGGCCTGGTTCGTTCGCCTTACGCCAGCCCTCTCCCTGCAGGAGAGGGCTGAGATGAGAAAATCAGGCCGCACAGGGCAGCCCTCACCCACTACTCGGGAAAATCTGTCTCAACTGACGTCTGTTTCCAGGCCTCAATTTGCGCCAGACGCGCTTTCAGCTTGTCCGTTACCGCCTCATAGCCCCAGGCCCCCATCACCAGGTGACGCGGCGGGTTATCGTGCCTGGTAATCGCAATCATTGCTTTGGCAGCGCGCGCCGGATCGCCCTTCTGCGTGCCGCTGTATTCTGACGTGGCTTTCATGCGCGCTGCTGCCGTTTCGGCATAGTCTGGCAGGGTGCTCGCCGTTTGATGCAGTGAACGTCCCGCCCAGTCAGTACGGAACGGGCCTGGCTCAACACAGGTGACTTTAATACCCAGCGGGCCGGCTTCCTGTGCCAGCGAATCAGACCAGCCCTCTACAGCATGCTTGCTGGCAGAGTAGTAACCGGAGCTGGCAAAGCCAATGAAACCCGCCACGGAGGTAATGTTAATAACATGTCCACGGCGCGCTTTACGCATGACAGGCAGAACGGCGCGCGTCAGCTCAAACAGGCCAAACACGTTGGCGTCAAACTGGGCGCGAATTTCCTGTTCTTCGCCCTCTTCTACTGAACTTTGATAGCCATAACCGGCATTATTCACCAGCACGTCGATGGTGCCGAATTTCTCTGTTGCCGCGCTGACCGCCTTTTCGATGCTCGCTTGCTGGGTCACATCCAGAGCCAACGCCAGCGCGTTGTCGTGGCCTTCGACTAAATCGGTAATTTTGCTCGTATCACGTGCTGTCACGACGACCCTGAATCCCTGCGCGATAGTCTGTTGTGCCAGTTCGCGGCCAAAGCCGGTTGAACATCCCGAAATAAACCACACGCTTTGATTTGCAGTCATGGCTGAGACTCCCGTTGATTGTTGTTTGGCGAATTGCCTTGATGCCGGGCACGAGCGTGCCCGGAGGAAGAAAGGGTAAAGATTAGCGGCAGCGTTGCTGCCAGCTTAACCCTCAATGCTTTTTATGAAAAATCTGGCTGGCGGTATCACTGATAATTTGCGCTGCGCCACGATCGCCTTTTGCCATGGACGTCATGAAAGCTTTTGCCTGCTTAAGGGTAATATGCGGCGGCAGCGGTGCGACCTCCGGATCGGTTTTCACCTCCAGCACCACCGGGCGATCGGCACTCAGGGCGCGCTGCCAGGCATTTGCCAGCTCATCCGGATTGTCGACAAAAATACCCTGCAAACCAAGTGATTCGGCAAACTGCGCATATTTTACATCCGGCAGTTGCTGCGATGCCTCAAAACGCGGATTGCCCTCCATGACGCGCTGTTCCCATGTCACCTGATTGAGATCCTGATTGTTAAACACGCAGACAATCAGGCGGGGATCGGCCCACTGCTGCCAGTATTTCTGGATGGTAATCAGCTCGGCCATATTGTTCATTTGCATGGCACCATCACCCACCAGCGCCACAACCGGTTTTTCCGGATGAGCAAACTTAGCGGCAATGGCGTAAGGCACTGCTGCCCCCATACAGGCGAGGCCACCAGAGAGAGAAGCCCGCTGGCCTTGCTTAACACGATAGTCGCGGGCAAACCAGTTGGCACAGGAGCCAGAATCTGAGGTCACAATCGCATTTTCAGGCAACTGTGGTGACATTTCCCACACGACGCGCTGTGGATTCACCGGGTTGGCCGGTGCCAGCGCCCGTTCTTCCATTAGGGTCCACCAGTCACGCACCTGTAGCGCAATGTCCTCTTGCCAGCTGCGATCCTGCTTGTGCTCCAGCAACGGCAATAGCGCACGCAGCGTTTCAGCGGCGTCACCGTGCAGGTTCACTTCGCTGGGATAGCGCAGCCCCAGCATGGCGGGATCGATATCAATCTGTACCGCCCGCGCCTGACCTTCCTGCGGTAAAAACTCGGTCCAGGGGAAACCGCTACCAATCATCAGCAACGTATCGCAGTTCTGCATCATATCTGATGAGGGTTTCGTGCCCAGCAGCCCGATTGAACCCGTAACAAATGGCGCATCATCTGGCAGTACATCTTTACCCAGCAGCGCCTTTGCCACACCTGCGCCCAGCACATTCGCCGCCTGAACCACTTCAACAGCCGCATTGCGCGCCCCGGCACCGATCAGAATGGCGACTTTTTTACCCGCATTCAGTATCTCAGCGGCACGCTGAAGATCGGTTTCGTAGGGGATAACTTTGGGACGCTGATAACCGGTTCCGGAATGGGTAAACCCGTGCAGATGCTGGGGCGCTTGCCACTCTTCATCCTGAATATCTTTTGGAATGATCAATACGGCGACGCCGTTTTGCGCAATGGCGATACGCACGCCGCGATCGATCAGATGGCGTACCTGGGCAGGCGCGGCAGCCTCCTGCACGAAATTAGCCACGTCTGAAAAAACCCGATCAAGGTTCATTTCCTGCTGATAGCTGGCGCCGCGCGCCGTCGCTTCAGCCTGTCCGGCGATGGCGATAACCGGTGCGTGATCCATCTTTGCATCATAAAGCCCGGTGAGCAGATGCGTCGCACCTCGCCCACCGGTAGAGAGGCAAACTCCCGGTTCGCCGGTAAATTTAGCGTGTCCGGCCGCCATAAACGCCGCCATCTCTTCGTGACGCACCTGAATAAATTCGATGCCATCACCGTTTTTATTGGCGCGCTGAATCGCACCCAGTACGCCGTTAATACCGTCGCCCGGATAGCCGTAAATCCGCGTGACGCCCCACTCTTTCAGGCGCTGAACGAAAAAGTCACTGGTTTTGATGCTCATTAATGCGTTCTCCCTTTCGTGTTCGGTGCAGACTTAAAGGGTAGACCACACAGCCATTACCGTGACTTGCCCGACATTGCCGGATACCGCTGCCGCAGTTGGGTAAATATGTCTGCCATATCTGCCGCTTCGCCTGATGCCTCCACCGCACGGAAAACCTGAGTTTTCAGAAAATGTCGCCAGCCCACCGGCGCTTCGGCAAGAAAATTTGTTAATAATTGATAACGGGCAGGCGTCCACAGCCGTTCAAATGCGCTGCGGGCAGAGCCGTGATCGAAATGCTGCGTCAGGGTTTGTGGCATAGCGGCACGTAATGCCGCTGTCGCAGGGGCATCGATCTCATTATCGATAATCGCTACGCCATAGTGACTGCGCGCCGCCTCAACGCTGATAAAACCGCAGCGCACATCCTGTAACACAGCCTGCACGTCACGTTGCGACGGCAAGCCGTAGCCGCCCGCACCGGGACCTCTCACCTCCACTACATCCCCCGGCTGGCACTTGATGACGTCAGTGTTGCCGTGTTCAGTAATTTTGCCCTCGCGCAGAGTGCGAAAATGTGACAGCGCACCACATCGTCCCCCACCGCACCCGCTGAAGCGAATACTGAACGATTGCGGTTACGTGCGGTAATCAGGGTATCTGGCGAGAAGATTTCAAATGCCATTTCGGTTGCCAGGCCGCCGCGATATTGTCCAGCTCCGGCGCTGTCCTGTGCCAGTCCGTAACGCAGGAAGCGAATCGGCACTTCGGCTTCATTAATCTCAATCGGCGTGTTTTTCAGAAATGCCGACAGGCCGCCTGATCCATCAGGCCCATCGTGGCGCGGCGTGCCGCCTGCACCACCGCCTACCGGTCCCAGCGAAGCCACTACGCTGCGATTCTGCCCATCGCTGGTACGAATGTTCATGATTGAATTACCGCCTGGCGAATTGGCGGGCAGCCGATCCGGCATCGCCAGCGAGAAGACGCCAACCGTCGCGATTTGCGACAGCGCACAGGTTAACGAGCGCATTCCCACCGCTGCGGGCGCTTCACAGTTCATTACCGTTCCCGGCGGCAAAATAGCGCGGGTCGACCGCAACGTCCCCGCATTGAGTAACAGGTTACGATCCAGTGTGGACAATACATAAGTCACACCTACCAGCGCCAGCGGATGACGTTCACGCCCCCCGGTTGGCATATTGAGTGAGGAAGCCAGTTGCGGATCGCTGCCAGTATAATCGAGTTCCAGCGTATCACCCTGAACGCGCAGCGTGATGGCGACGCGGCAGGGATAACCGCCCTCACCATCCTCATCGGCGTAATCAGCATAGAAATATTCGCCATCAGGAATGGTCGCGATAATGCGACGTGCCTGGCGTTCGGCATAATCTAAAATACCGTCTATGCCCTGAAGAAAATCGTCTCTGCCAAAGCGCGCAATAATGTCGTGAATTTTACGTTCACCCACATTAACCGAGGCGATTTGCGCTTTAAAATCTCCCCAGTTTTGATCGGGCACCCGCACATTGAGACGCATGATGCTGGCAACCTCTTCATTCAATACGCCGTTGCGCATGATTTTTAGCGGCGGAATACGAATGCCTTCCTGCACGATATCGGTAAGTGAACGCGACAGCGAGGCGGGCACCGCGCCGCCCACGTCGGTATTGTGAATATGCCCGACCACAAAGCAGACGATTTCACCCTGATGGAATACCGGTTTCCAGATATGAATGTCGGGTGAGTGAGTCGCCACGTTCCCGGCGTATGAGTCGTTAGTTATGCAGATATCGCCCTCAGCGTAATCCTCAATCAACGCCAGTACCGGCGCGTAATCAATTCCGCTGTACCAGGGTGCGCCAAAACTGCGCGGCGAAGCGAAGGCCAGCCCGTCACGACTGACGATCTGGCAGGAGAAATCTTCCGTCTCTTTGACAAAGGTCGAGTGTGCGGTGCGCATTAAGGTGAATGCCATCGCGTCAGCGGCGGCAGCGCAGTAGTTCGCGAGGATCTGTAAGTTACGTCCGTCAATTGCCATGTTAGCTCTCCAGCGCCGTGATCAGCAGGTTGCCAAAATCATCCACATTCACCGTCATCTGAGGCGGCACGCAGGTTGTACAGTCATCCTGGGCAATGATTACCGGCCCGTTGAGTTGATGTCCGGCCCGCAATGTCGAACGCAATACCACATCCACCTGATGAAAAGCGCCATCAATCCACGCCTGCACCTGACTTACCGTCTCGACCGCCGCCGCCGCCGGAGACAGACGACTCAGGGCTGGTTTTGGCGTTGGTGAAGTAATCACCAGGCGCAGGTTGATTAGCTGAACCGGTGCAGCACCATCACAATGTCCAAAAAGCTGTTGATGCTGGCGATCAAAAGCGTCATGCAGCGCAGTGACATTAGCCTGGGTCAGCCATTCAGCCGCGAGCGGTACTTCGATTTCAAACGACTGTCCGCGATAGCGCATATCGGCGCTGAATTGCAAACTGTAAGGCATGTCGTTGCCATGTTCTTCTGCCAGCCAGTGACGTGCCCGTTGGCTGAGAGCGTCAGCTTCGGTTGCCAGCTTATCGGCCAGTTGCGCAGTGAGATCGCTGTACAGCGTGCGGATAAAATCGTTACGAATGTCAGCAACTAACCCACCAAGCGCCGAAAGTACCCCCGGCGTAGGCGGGACAATCACACCTTTCATGTTGAGTTCACGCGCCAGAAAACATCCCATCATCGGACCGGCTCCGCCAAAGGCGAGAAACCAGAATTCACGCGGGTCGAGGCCAAAACGCGACAATAAGCCGCTGGTATCGCTGTACATGCTGGAAACTGCCAGTTCGATCGCCGTTTCTGCCGTCTCTTCTACTGAGATATTCAGTGCTTCCGCCAGGGGTTGCCACGCGGCGCGAGCGGCAGCAACATCGACTTTCACTGCGTTATACCCAAGATCGCCATGGCCGATCATGCCGCAGGCGGCAAAAGCATCGGTAGCGGTTGGCTGCGTGCCGCCGCGCTGGAAACAGACGGGGCCAGGCAGCGAGCCGGCACTGTCCGGCCCCATTTGCAACACGCCTTGTCCATCGATCCAGGCCAGCGAACCTCCGCCCTGACCCACCGATGTGACCGCCACCGACGGAATAAAAAGCGGGAAATCACCAATAATTTCACCGTTACCCTGCGCGACTTTGCCGTCAATGATCACCGCTACATCGGCGCTGGTGCCGCCGATATCCAGGCTAAGAATCTTGTCGAAGCCGCAGGCGCTGGCAAGGTAGCTGGCGCCTGTTACGCCCGATGCCGTGCCGGATAAGACCATCTGAACGCATTCACGCTTCGCCTGCTCAACACCCATTACGCCACCATTGGATTTGGTGATGCGTGGCGGCGTCACAACGCCCATGGTGCGCAACGCATTCTCGAATGATTCCAGATAATTGATTACCATCGGCTGGACATAGGCATTGATGGTGGCAGTGATGGTGCGCTCATATTCACGAATAATCGGCCAGATATCAGCCGAACAGGAGGTGAGTAGTTCCGGCGCTTCCTCTGCAATGATATCTTTGACGGCCGCTTCATTATGACGGTTGCGGTAGCTGTGCAGCAGCGAGACAACGATACCCTGGCAATTGGCGGCGCGTGCTTTTGCGATGGCATCCATGACGCTCTGACGATCAACCTGCTGTAATACATTGCCGTCGCGATCGGTGCGTTCCCGGATAGCAAAGACCCGATCACGTGTGATTAACGGCGCAGGCCGCCGGGAAAACAGGTCATGAATATGGGGGATCTTTAGCCGTGCCAGTTCCAGCACATCGCAAAAACCGTCGGTGGCAAACAGCGCCAGCCGTACGCCTTTACGCTGAATGACCGCGTTGATGCCAACTGTCGTTCCGTGAGTAAAGTAGCCGATTGCAGCAGGTTCAATGCCCTCGCGCTGTTGAAACTGCGCCAGACCGGTCAGAATTTCATTGCCGGGCCTGTCTGGCCGCGACAGCACTTTCAGGGTATGAATCTGGTTTGTTTGCTGATCTAATATGGCAAAATCGGTAAACGACCCGCCAATATCCACGCCAACCCGGTAACGCATGTCGAATAAACTCCAGTGTCAGGAGAGAGGAAATTCCATCAGCTTGTGCGGCTCTTGCACCACACGCCAGCCGAGTCGCTGGTAGACCTGATGGGCATCGTTAGTTGAAAGCATCCAGCGGCGAACCGTTTGTAGCTCTTTATGTTCTCGCACGCAGGTGGCGAGCCAGCTTCCAAGCCCGTGTCCCCGCCAGTTTACGTCAATGATGACGTCACACAGCCAGCCAAAACGGGTGTAATCAGTGATTAAGCGGGCGAAACCGATTTGTACCTCCTGATGATAAAGACCAAACGGCAACGAACCGGCTATCGCCCGTAGCGTTTTTTCCCGTGGCTGATCCTTGGCCCAATACGAGCGTTGTAACTGACTGTGAATCCAGTCGAGATCGAGCCGCTGGCGCTCAGTAGAAATTATGAATTCCTCGCGCTGCCACTGTTGATCGGTTGAAATGTCCATAGCCTCTCCTTGTCATTGGGTATTCAGTGTAAAAGCATTGCTGTAAGCGACCCGGCTGAAGCAGCCGAACGAACAGAAAGAATAAAGGGATTTTTGGTTCGGAAAAAAATTTTATGCTGCAGGCGTTGCGGAGTGAGGCGGGTGAGTTAGTGATAGTTTGAGCCGGTTGTATCTGAGTGTTGTGTTGTAATGGGAGCAGGCATCGCCTGTCTCTCGACGTTTTGCAAAACAGCTGATAAAGGCTGTTGAAACACGTAAGGTAACTTAAATCTTTGGTGTAGCTTTATTCCATTATGATGCAATGATTTTATGGTAAGTCCTGGCTGGAAAGTTTAATTATGGTGAATCAGATTGATTATGCGGCATAAGCATTTGAAGTAATGCCGACCATTAGGCAATGCCCGGCATATTTTAATTTTCGTGTGGGCTGATAATTTCTTAGAAGCGGTAACCTACGCCAATATTAAAGCCGTTATTATTATAAGACCCGAATTTATCTTTAATCCGTGATCCTTCATAACCAATATCGATTACAAAGTTCGCCGTGGGGTTAATTTGAAGGCCAACACCGTAAGCGAAACCATTACCATTCCAGCTCTCTTTACTTGAGAACCTTTCTGAGCTTTCAACCCAGGAAACATTTTCACTGGCTTTTAAATAGCTAAAGCCAACCTGTAACCACCCCGTATAATGCTGATATAGTCATTAACGCGCCATGCCGGCCCAGCCATTAGCGTCCATAATTTCGCTTTATCTTTTTCATCTAAGACAACAGATTCATCATCAAAATTATAACTTTTATCTCCTGACAGATAACTAAAAGAGCCAATAACGCTTAACGAAGCATTAAATTCGCCCTGCACCCGCGCAATGTCCGCAACCTGCCCCTCGTTTATCCGATGAACTGCGCTTCCGGCCAATCTGTGCATTCAAAGTTGCTGCTGCGGGTTAACGTCATTGCCCGCGCTTAACGGCCTCTAGCGTCAGGTACGTCACTATCCAGAATATTAAGCACGCTACCGGTATAACCACAAATTACAGCGACACGCCCAGTCTACACCTTAAAGACGACTGGCTGACCGAGGCGGAATTCGGGACCGATAGGCCGGTCACCATTGCCGTTGAACGCGGGCAACTGGTGATCCGCGCAGCGACCACTGAATGACAGGTAAAAAGATTCCGGCTTGATGGCCGGGATCTTTAAAGTTTAAAAGAAGTCTGGATATATTTGACCTTCGGCTTTCAGGATTTCAATAAAGCGATTATAAGCATCTGGCAATCCCTCGACCAAGTCATTGAGTAGATTTCCATCTATTAATGGCTTATAAAAAATACCGCCTTCCATATAAATAAAATCACCAGATAATATTGGGTCAGTAATTTTTACCACTGAAGAGTCATACGCTAAAAGGCCATCATAACTTTTAGACATTCCGTAAAATGTACGTCTTATTATTCATCCAGTACACTGCAAAAACATCAATATCTTCATTTAGATCGCTTATCTTCATTTTACTTTATCCTTTATTAATTCGATCACTCCTACTGGATCAGAGTCAACTCTTTGCGGCGTCGTAATTTTCACATCATAAGCCTTACCGGTATTCACATTATATTGGTAATGAAGAGTAATACTTTGGCCATCTGCGTTTTTTTGAGTGACCTGCATTTTCTGAAACCCAGCAGATGAAGGGAATCGTGGATCATGTTTCATACCTCTAAGAGGCTGACCTGCTGATGGATTTTCCTTAACTTGATTCCATAAAAGTTGTTCATTTAAATCTCTGGGCGCTATAAATTGCTGGCCGGGTTTGGCCGTCGATATTTTCTCCGCCGCACTAATCAAAACTTTATTATTAATGACCTTCGCAGCTTTTCCGACAAGTGACAGCGATTTTTCTGCCGGGATCGACGTCAGCAGCGCCAGCGCATAATCCTTCGCATCTTCCGCTGACAACACCGCCATTACTGTGTCGGAGCCAGGATTGTTGCTCAGAATAGCTTTAATGATATCCGCACTTTCTGGCAAATCGCCTTTTACCATCCGGGCCAGATCGGCCTGCACCTGCTCTGGCGGTAGGTTCTTGTCCTGAGCATATTGAGCGTATGACTGTACCGATTGACCATAATCCGCCATGCCCTTACCGAAGTCATTCAGACTCAGCGCATTATTCTCAATTATTCCCAGAAGTTCTTTGCTGAAGGTCAAAATCCTTTAACTTTGAATACCCGGAAAAGGGCTATTCCAAACCCTAAAATTGCCCCACCGAAACCGCCAATTTTAACCCCTCGCAAAATCTCAATCCATGTCAATTCAAATTCATTAGTCAACAACCATAAAATGATAGCAAAGAATAATTTAACCAATAACCCTGCGATAATTACTGAGAGCAAACAGCCAAAAAAGATGCAAAAGCTAAGAGTTAGCTCTTTTTTAAAATAATCATTATGGAGGCTCATTTTTTTACCTTATCAATAATTTTCTGAGCTTCAGAACCGGCATATTCAGAACCAGAGGAACCACTAACGTTTCCTATCGCCCCTGGAATCTTACTTGGCAACATCTCTTTGGATATACCTAGTTGTCCCTTGATCTCAGTATATTTCAGTAGGCTTGGATTGAACTTCGGTTCCCAACCTCCAGTAACCAACTTACCTGTTGCGTTTGCTATTGGCTTCACAAGCATGTTGCCAACGCCATGCCCAATACCAGCGCCAAGACCGGTTGTTATTGCTCCCGTAAGAGGATCATTTCCATTTAGATGATTGGTCAGAGCACCAGCACCGGCATTCCAGGTCACTGTTCCAGCAAGACCATTTCCCATAGTGATGACATTTGCCCAGCCAGCAATCACTGAGTTCATCGGATTGATTTCACCATTACCAGTATACTGCATTCCTGCATTAGCTCCGGCACCCAGTGCCCACCTTGCTTGGGCAGGTGCTGACAGGGATGCAACACCACCTGTTGCCAGCGCACCCGCAATTGCCTTGTTTACTGCTTCTCCACGTTGGCAAGCGGCTCCCGTAGGATTATCCGCACATGAGAGTAAATCTTTACCGTGGTCTTTTGCGAACTGCTCCTGTCCGGCTTCTGTACCGCCAAACAGGTTATTAGCCACCGTGACCTTGCCCGCCTGCGCTGCGGCCGCTGCGTCCGCCGTGCCGTCTCCGGTCAGGCCGGCTGCCAGCCCGGCTGCCAGCGTGGCCAGTGCGCTCACCTTTTGCTTTTCGCTTTCGCTCAGCGCGCCGGCCTTTTTTCCGTAAATCTCCAGCGCAATCATGCCCGTCAGCTCTGCCACACCGGCACCCGCTGCGCCCGCCAGTGCACTGTTACCCTGCGCTGCGGCCAGCGCCGCGTTCACCGCCGCGTGTGCCATCACCTTACCGGCGTCATTCAGCCCGCTGTTACCGATAATGTTTGCAATGTAGAGTGCGGCGCCGCCTGCCAGTGCCGCCTTCAGGTCGCCGCCCGCCAGACCCTGTATCGCCGCCGTGGCCGCCTGAATGCCCTGCTGGATGGCGCTGCCGGTTCCCCACTGCTGCTGTGTCGTTTTATAGCCGTCCGTCGCCGCAAGCTTCTCGTTGTAGGCTTTCCAGTCGGCCTGCGTGCCGCCTTCACCCGGCGCGCTGATGCCGCCTTTCTCCAGCTCGGCCTTACCGATAGCAAACTGATCCTGTGGGGTCAGCGGTGTATGGGTGATCTGGCGAAGATAAGATGAGTTGAGGCGAAACCGTTGACCGGCGAGCGAAAAAGGATGCGAGTATTGCGCATTGATCTGCACAATTTTTGCCAGTGCCGTCGCCTCATTCCAGTACTCTTCCGGCGCGGGCACAGCACCAAACCAGCGTGTACCACGTTGATAGCTGATACCCAGATCAAGGGTTGCGCTGCCGACGTAGTGGCGATGCTGGAGACCCAGCTTCCATGCCGAGGTTTGACGGCGCTGCACTTCCACTTCAGTATCGTTGATGAAGTTTCGCGTCTCGCGGGTAATAACTGCATAGCTCAGCGTGGTTTTCTGGCTACCGTTGCGGTGCAGAACATAACTGACATTCGCCGTTAGATTTTTACTTTTACCGCTGTATTGATAATCAGCATTGCTACCCGCTACCGTCTGGCTGTAGCGATAATCGCTGGCGGTAATCCCTGCCAGCCAGTAGCCAAAGGGAACGGAATAGTGGCCTACGAAATTTTGCGTGCCTTTATTTTTGCCAAATTTGAGATCGTGACTGGCGTAAAGATAAAACAGATCGCTCAGCGCAAACGGATTATCCAGGTAGAGGGTGACGCCGCCCTGGTAACGCCCGGTTGTGCGGCTACCGGCATCATCCAGTGATGCACCGAGCCGCCACATTTTGCGTTGATTCCACTGTACCGCAAGCTGGCTCTCTCCTGGCGCATCACCTGGGATCAGCGACATATCAGCTTTAACACCCGGCAAGCGCAGTAAGTTTTCTAATCCCTGCTCGGTATCACGCAGATCATAAAGCGCCCCTTTGCGCGACGGCAGCGCGCTATACAACGTGACGTAATTATCGCTATTAGCCGTTAACGCAATCTCACTGATTTTACCTGCCAGCAGTTGCAGGGAGAGTGTACCCAGTGTGAGATCCTGCGGCGGCGCAAGCACGCGGCTGGTGGCGTAGCCGCTGTCAATCAGGCGATTTTGCAACGTGCGCATCAGCAGGTTAATACCCTTTGCGCCCAGGCAGTGGCCCTGCGCCTGATTTGCCAGACGTTCGAGCGGTAACCAGTGCGGAAACGCCTCCCGACCCTGAAGTTTAATGTGCGAAAGCTGGAAGCAAGGCGTTTCCGCTGGAAAAGTGAGCCGCGACAGAGTAGCTGTACTGGCAGAGAGGCGAACGTCAGGTACTGGCGGCTGGAGCTGCGCTTCAATCGCTTTTTGCCTTTGCTGCTGCACGATCTCTTCATTTGCTGCGTGTGCTGACCGGGCGGTAACAAGCAGCGTTGTGGCGAAAATAAAGACAAAAACATTAACTGGCAGTCTGCCTGATCGCTCGTCCATGAGTTGTCCCTGTTTATCCCTGTTGAAATGCACAGAGACTATAGGGCTATTTGATGTTAAAAATTAATTTACTTACGCAAATTATTCTTAAACAAAATAATTCCAGAGGGAGATCACATTTCAAGCGGGTAACGGATGGGGTAAATCACGCGGGAGTGAGGCTTTCTGTCGGGAGAGAAACAGGGCTTTATGTCGCCATCGGGCATGGAGAGAAGTCGCGCCAGGCGATTACCGAGCTGGAGGCGAGCCAGCTCAGTTTAAAAAACTACACGCCAAATTCCACAGGATTGTGCTTCGCGATGAGCGATCGCAACGGCACGCTGCTTTTCATGATGGGTGACTTGATCACGATGTAACTGAAATACTTATCGATGCCGATTTGTGCATCGAGCATTTTTTCAATCACTTCCTGATAATGTTCAATGCTACGGGTAATAAAGCGCAGCAAATAGTCGTAACCACCGGTAATTAAATGACACTCCATTAATTCATCCACATCACGTATGGCATTTTCGAACTTCATAAAATCTTCGCGGCGATGACCTGACAGCGTCACTTCGGTAAATACCGTGACGGAGTCCGTGATCTTAGTGAGATTAATGTGTGCTTCATAACCCGTAATAAATCCCGCTTGCTCCAGCCGCTTGACCCGTTGCAGGCAAGGACTGGGCGAAAGTCCCACAGCGTCGGCGAGATTGACATTACTGATACGGCCATCTTTTTGCAGTTGCACCAGAATATTGATGTCGATGCGGTCGAGTTTCATTAAGCCGTTCATAGCACCCCTCATTGTTAACCAACTGTGCAGGATATCCCGATGGTATATCACGCTTTCAGGTAACTGCGCCAGCGTTAAGACGTGGCGCTACCCGCGGGAGATTTTCAAATTATTCCAGCAATATCAATGAGGAAGCAGGTTTTAACCGAGGCGTCCTGTTGCACGTGCCAGCGCAATATCCACAATATGCATCGCTTCTTCCAGTTGCGAATCCGTGGTCACCAGCGGCGCAAGGAAGCGCACCGTGTTGCGATGTACGCCGCACTTAATCAGCAGCAGCCCTTCCTGGCAGGCACAATCGAGGATTTTTTGCGTCAGCGCGGCGTCAGGACGTCCGGTTTCGAAATCAATAATTTCCATTGCCTGCATAAAGCCCAGCCCGCGAACATCACCGATGCAGGCATATTTCTCAGCCAGCTGGCGCAGACGCGCATTCATCTGCTCGCCAAGCTGATTAGCACGTTGCAGCAGGTTGTCATTTTCCAGCAGATCAAGTACCGCCAGCGCCGCAGCGCAGGCTAATGCATTGCCGCCGTAAGTGCCGCCCAGGCCCCTGGCGTGGGTGCATCCATGATTGCCGCTTTGCCCACCACACCGGAGATGGGCAGCCCGCCGCCGAGACTTTTCGCCACCGTTACCAGATCGGGTTTGATGTCGAGATGCTGGAAAGCGAACATTTTTCCGGTACGACCAAAGCCGGTCTGAACTTCATCACAAATCAGCAAAATGCCATGCTGCTCAGTGATGCGACGCAGCGCCTGCATAAAGGCGGGTCCGGCAGGCAAGAAGCCGCCATCGCCCTGCACCGGCTCAATAATGATGGCTGCTACGCGCTCCGGTAAAATCTGCACCGCGAACAGCTGATCTAACGCTTTCAGGCAATCGACTTCCGTCACGCCATGCAGCGGATTGGGGAACGGCAAACGGTAAACTTCCCCAGGGAACGGCCCGAAGTTTTGTTTGTACGGTGCACTCATGCCGGTGAGCGTAACGCCCAACAGGGTGCGACCGTGAAAAGCGCCATCAAAGGCGATAATGCCCGACCGTTGCGTATGCGCACGGGCAATTTTCACGGCGTTCTCAACCGCTTCTGCCCCGCTGGTGAAAAATACGCTTTTATAGGCTTCATCGCCGCCTATCAGCTGGTTCAGTCGCTGCGCCAGTTCGATATATCCTGGATAAGCCACCACCTGAAAACAGGCATGAGAGACCAGCCCCAGCTGCCGTGTCACAGCGTTAACCACTGCCGGATGGTTATGGCCAACGTTCAGCACGCCGATACCGCCAACAAAATCGAGATAGCGATTCCCTTCCACGTCCCAGACTTCACTGCCTCTGGCGCGCTCAATCACCAACGGATGCGCGGTGACCACACCACGCGGCACGTTCTGCTCACGCGCATCCAGTAACAGACTGTTATCCGAATATGTTTGCTGTTCTGCCATGACATTCTGCATTTTCATACCTCATCCACGTAACGTTCGGTTGGCTCAAGTATCGCAACCCATTGGTTTCTCTCGCTGCCGTAATGACCTGAACAGCGGCATTTCCTGTTAAAATCTCGCGACAATCAGCAGGGAAATTTCTTAGCCAGCGCATCACGAACCAGCGCAACAAATGCATTGATGCCGTAAGGGATTAATGCGTCGTTGAAGTCATAAGCAGAGTGATGCAGCGGCTTGCTCGGGGCTGACCCTAACCACAGATAAGCACCGGGTCTGGCTTGCAACATAAAAGCGAAATCTTCCGAAGTCAGCGCCGGTTGCGCGGCTGTTTTGGCAGCCAGGCCCGCGCGTTTCAGCGCCTCCAGGGCGCACTGCGCTTCGGCTGCACTGTTGACCGTTGCCGGGTAATAGCGAAGGTAATTAACCTCAGCCTGCAAACCGTGCGCGGCTGTAACGTGCCGGGCCAACTGGCGCAGGCGGGTCTCGATAACGTCTTGCGCTGCCGGACTAAACGTTCGTACCGTGCCGGTAATGCTGGCTTCAGCGGGGATCATGTTGTGAGAAAAGCCGCCCTGTATTTTGGTCACTGTCAGCAAGCCCGGTTCACAGGGATCAAGCGCACGCGCCACCAGCGTGTTGAGTTGCACCACCAGCTCACTGGTCGCCAGTAAGGTATCGTGCGTCAAATGAGGCTGTGCAGCATGCCCGCCATCCCCTTTTACCGTGATGTCAAAGCGATCTGCCGCTGCCATAATGGCACCGGGCCGGGTTTGCGCCTCGCCGAGCGGCAGTTCCGGCCAGTTATGAATGGCATAGACGGCTTCGCAGGGAAAACGGTTAAACAGGCCATCGTCAAGCATCGCTTTAGCGCCTGCCAGCCCCTCTTCAGCGGGCTGGAAGATAAAGCAGACGCGGCCATCAAAATCCACCTTGCGTGCCAGCTGCTCCGCGGCTCCTAATAACATCACGGTGTGACCATCGTGACCGCAGGCGTGGCACATACCTGCAATAGTGCTTTTCCACGGCACCGTGCCATTATCCTGCATTGGCAGTGCGTCCATGTCGGCGCGCAGACCAATCATCCGGTCGCTTTGTCCTTTCTGCAGTACGCCGACCACGCCAGTCTTACCGATGCCGCGATAGACCTCAATGCCCAGCTCTTGCAGAAAGTGCGCCACGATGTCGCTGGTGCGCTGCTCCTGATAGCCCGGTTCAGGATGGGCATGCAGATCGCGGCGCAGCGTGACTAAGTGTTCCACATTCATTTAGTAACCTCGCGAACGGTCAATGATGCCGATCATCGGCTCGCCGCGCTGATAGCGGCGCAGATTATCGAGCAGTGCCGCAATGGCGCTGCCGTTTTGCGTCTGGCTGGCAACGTGTGGCGTGAGCCAGATGGCAGGATGATTCCAGAAAGGGTGGCCCGCAGGTAGCGGCTCCGGATCGGTGACATCAATCACGGCGGCGCTGAGCTGTCCGCTCGCCAGCGCAGCCAGCAGATCGTTTTGATTGAGTTGCGGCCCGCGTCCGGCCTGTACCAGTGCGGCACCGTAAGGTAGCTGACGGAACAGTTCTCCGTTGAGTAACCCTTTGGTGGCGGCGGTCAGTGGCAACAGACAGACTAAAATTTCACTGTGCGCAAGGAATTCCACTAACTGATCGTCGCCATGCCAGCAGCGCACATTTTCAATATCACGCGGTGTACGGCTCCAGCCTGCACAGTCAAATCCCATTGCCACTAACTGTTTTAGCGAGGCCAGCCCCAGTTCACCCAGCCCCATCACGCCAACACGGCGTTGAGCCGCAGGTTTCACCGGGTGCGCCAGCCACTGCTGCTCGCGCTGTTGCTGAAAATAGCGCGGCATATCGCGATGCAAACCAATCACAGAAAAGGTGATGTATTCGACCATGCCTTGTGTCAGGCCAGGTTCGATCATGCGCACCACCAGTAAATCAGCAGGCAGGGCTGAAAAATCAAACTGGTCTGCGCCCGCGCCGACTGAAAACAGCACCTTTAAACGGGGAAAGGTCGCCATGATATTCTCAGGCGGTTGCCAGGCGATCAGCATTTCAACCTGCTCCGCCTCGCCCTTTTCAGGCCAGAGATGAAGCTGGATATCGGGCGCATGCTCTGCCAGCCAGCGTTGCCACATGCGACCACGTTCAGGATCGGATTTATAAACGATATGCATCAGGCCATCGCCTGGGTCATCAACCCAAACGCCTGCATGCCTTGCGGCGTCCAGGGCGTTCCCCGTACCATCGTTGTCGGCGCATCAACCTGCTCCAGCCCCAGCGTGACCAGCCACTCACCCAGAGGTAACGCGCCGTCGGTGTCAATGCGAATAAACTCGCCCTGCAATCCCTGCATTAATGCCGCAATCAACGCCTGCGCCACCGGTAGCGTATCGGCAATCACCGGGCCGATCGCCCAGCCGTGACCAAAACGGCGCAAACTGGCAAAGCCGTGAATCTGTTTTTGCGCGTCTTCCAGCACCAGGGTTTGTTTGTCAATTAAATGCGAGATTAACGCCGGACGCTGCATACCATGCGCCTGGTAATCGTGTTCTGCCAGCGCCGCGCTGTCCGTCACATCTGCACGGCGCAGTTGCAGCCCTGCGGGGATCACAACCGCAGGCAGCGCAGCCAGTTCCCGCGTCTGATGCTGGCAAATGACACCACAGGTCACGAAGCCCAGCTTTTCGTAGAGTCCTTTCCCCATTTCCGTGGCGTGCAGCCGCACGTTGTAATCGGGCACTTTTTCCAGCAGCGCCAGCATCAGTTGTTTGCCAAGTCCGCGTCCTTGCTGTTGATTACTAACTATCACCAGGCCGATGGTGGCGGCCTTATCGCCCCAGCGCCAGAGAATGGCGCTGCCGATCAGTTTGCCCTGCTCTTCAATAACAATGCCTTCGCCCAGTTGCAGCGCCAGCTGCCAGTCTTCGCGGCGGTGCGGCCACTTGAGCTGTTGCGTCATGTCGAAACAGCTTGCAAGATCGGCCGGGGTCATTGCGCGTAGTTTCATATTCATCTGTGTCTCCTTACATCATGCCTGGGGCGTCTAAGCCGCTGCCATCTACCAGACGACTGTAGCGATAAGGTGTTGGATCAACGACAGGGGTGGATTCGGTGGCAAGATCGGCGGCCAGGCGTCCGGCACCCGGCCCGATGCCAAAACCATGTGCGCTGTAGCCTGCTGACAACACCAGGCCCGGCAACTTCGCCACGGTAGAAATGACCGGGATCGCGTCTGGCGTGCTGTCGATCATTCCGCCCCACGCCTGCGCCAGTTTAAGATTTGCCAGTGCGGGGTACTCTTTGCGCATGGCATTGAGCCCTTCCTGCACAATGCCCGCATCGGCGGCCGGATCGAGGATACGGATGCGTTCAAACGGTGATTCAGCATCAAATTCCCAGCGGCCTATCGCTTCCGGGCCGACAAAGAACGGTTTGAACCCCATGGAAAATTTGAGATTTTTACGGCGGCTCTTGAAGGTAGGAAAGAACTGACGCGCATAGCGCATGCCCTGCGCACCCGGCTCCAGGCGTCCCCGCCCGGAAACAGAAACGGTATAGCTGCCATCAATTTGCGGGCGGCAGGCGAAGCCCGGCGTGTAGAGCGGCA
Source organism: Pantoea sp. LMR881 (assembly GCF_027157825.1). NCBI lineage: Bacteria > Pseudomonadati > Pseudomonadota > Gammaproteobacteria > Enterobacterales > Erwiniaceae > Pantoea > Pantoea sp. LMR881. Next base: position 3,751,717 of record NZ_JAPVOK010000002.1, on the reverse strand, counting down.
TGCCGATGGCTTGCGCGATGGGCTGAGTACGGAACGCCGTGCCGATAACGTTACCCAACGGCAGATCAATGCCGTGGCGGCGGCAAAACATGGAGGTCCAGGCACCGGCTGCACAAATAACACGGCTGGTTTTAATCAGGCCACGTTCAGTCCAGACACCGCTGACACGTCCGGCTGCAATATCCAGCCCGCGAACGGCACACTGTTGAAACACCAGCGCCCCAAGACGCTGTGCCCCTGTGACCAAACCCGCCGATGCCAGGCGCGGTTCCGCGTGTCCGTCAGTGGGAGAGGAAACCCCGCCAAGCCAGCTTGAGGTGCTGCCCGGCGTCATCGCTTTCGCCTGCTCAGCACTGAGCATATCGCTGCGTACGCCGTAGCTTTTCGCCATCTGGCCCCATTTTTCCCATGCGGCGATATCCGCTTCGTTGCGCGTGGCGTAAACCAGGCCGCTACGACGAAATCCCAGATCTTCACCGGTTTCCTGATGCAGTTCTCCCCAGCGTTGCAGCGCATGAATAATCAGCGGTAGCTCACGTTCATCACGGTTTTGTTGGCGGCACCAGCCCCAGTTACGGCTGGATTGCTCCGCACCCACCAGGCCTTTTTCCACTAACACCACTTTTAACCCCTGTTTCGCCAACTCCCAGGTGGCTGCAGAACCGGCAATGCCAGCGCCAATAACCACCACATCAGCGGATTCAGGAAAATTGGCACTGTCCTGTACATAGCGAATCGGTGCAGGCATAGCGTGACGACCTCTTTATTATCATTTTGTTCATCATGAGCCTGAAACTCACAGGCACTCTTTATTCGCCGAAGGCGTTACCGTCAAAGTCTGTTTGTTTATGGCAAGCGCCAGCCAGATGCAAACCCTGCCACACAACGTTACTCCGCCTTTAATATCTCTTCGTGCTCATCCAGCCATCCCTGCCGTAGCTCCGGCACGGCGCGTTTCAGGCGTTCGAAATAGAGTTCGCTGGTTGGTTTGTCGTAATCATGACGCGGCAGTTGCGTCACAATGCGTCCGCTCTTCATCACCACAATCTCATCACAGACTGCGCGCACCGCGTGCATATCATGGCTGATAAACAGCACCGAGAGTCCCAGCTCACGGCGCAGCTCACTAATAAGATCCAATACGGCTGCCGCAACCACGGTGTCGAGTGCTGAAGTCACTTCATCACACAAAATCAGATCCGGCTCTGCCGCCAGGGCCCGCGCCAGGTTAACACGCTGTTTTTGCCCGCCTGACAAGCCCCAGGGGCGTCGCCAGAGCACGCTACGCGGCAGCTTCACTAAATCCAGCAGCTGGTATAAACGTTGCTGGCGTGCCGCCCCGTTCAGGCCGTGAAACAGCGTTAACGGACGCGACAGAATACGCTCAACACTGTGTGCCGGATTCAGCGCGGTATCAGCCATCTGGAATACATACTGAATGCGGCGCAATTCATTGTCGGGACGTTTATGCATGTCGCCAGCAATGTAATGCCCATTGAAAAGGATGTGGCCCTGGCTGGGTGCATTCAGCCCGGCAATCGCGTGAGCCAGCGTAGTTTTGCCAGAACCCGATTCGCCAATAATGCCTATTGCCTGCCCTTGCCACAGCTTGAGATTGATCTCCTCCAGAATGCGGACTTTCGGCTGACCGTCACTGTCGCGTGGCCCGTAACCCGCCGAAAGATCGCGCACTTCCAGCAGCGGCTGTCTCTCCGCCGCTGCCGGACACCAGCGACTTGGCCGCTCTTTCTGCTGCGCCGCATCCATCAACAACCGGGTATATTCAGCCTGCGGTGCGCCAATTAAATGCGCAGTGGTGCCATATTCGGCAATTTGTCCGCGCAGCAAAACCAGAATGCGATCGGCCATTTGTGCCACCACGGCTAAATCGTGACTGACGTAGATTGCCGTGACGCCACGCTGCGCCACTACCCGGCGAAACGCTTTCAGCACTTCAACCTGAGTGGTAACGTCCAGCGCCGTGGTCGGTTCATCCAGGATCACCACATCCGGATCGCCAATCAGCGCCATTGCTGTCATCAAACGCTGTAACTGCCCCCGGAAACCTGATGCGGAAAGCGATCGCCGATGGTATCCGGGTTCGGCAACGCCAGTTCACGAAACAGATCAATCGCCTTGGCTTTTGCTGCTTTGCGCGTCATGGTGCCGTGAATCACAACCGGCTCAATAACCTGATCCAGAATCTTCATGCCCGGGTTAAACGACGCGGCAGCACTCTGCGCAATGTAAGAGACTTTGTTGCCGCGAAAAGCGCGTAACTGGGCGGGCGTCAGGCTGGTCACGTCAGTCCCGGCGACGTGAATGTTTCCTTCGGCGATGCGGCATCCCGTGCGTGCATAACCCATCAGCGCCATGGCAATAGTGGTTTTGCCGGATCCCGATTCACCAATCAGCGCCAGCACTTCCCCCTTCTGTACGGTAAAACGGATATCCGAGACCAGATCGATCTCTTCACCTTTATCGGTCTGCGCGGTCACGCGCAGCTTATCCACGGAAATAACCGGCATCGCCGTGTGTGGGGTCACGTTCATGCTCCCTCCTTCGCCAGCGTCATGGGGCGCATCGCTTGCAGGCTGTCGATAAACAAATTGGCACCGATGGTCAGACTGGCGATCGCCAGTGCAGGCATTAACACCGCCGGTGAGCCGTCAAACAGCCCCTGAATGTTTTCACGTACCAGCGTGCCCCAGTCGGCATACGGCGGTTGCACGCCAAGGCCAAGGAAGCTTAAACCGCTTAACAGCAGGACGATGTAGACAAAGCGCAGGCCAAAATCGGTGAGCATCGGGTGCACCATATTGGGCAGGATGTCGTGGATAGCGACATACCAGCGGCTTTCGCCGCGCAGGCGTGAAGCTCGGACATAATCCATACTGCGCAGGCTGCTGGCCATGGCAAAAGCGATGCGAAATGCGCCTGGCCAGTAGGTGAACACGGCAGTCAAAATCAGCATCGGCAGCGACGAGCCAAATACCGCGACAATCATCAGCGACAGCACTTTGCCCGGCAGTACCAGCAGCGCATCATTCACCCGGCCAAGGATCTCTTCGAGCCAGCGCCCCGCTACCGCCGCCAGCAGTGCCAGCAAAGTGCCAATCAAACTGGCTAACACCGCCGCCGTCAGCGCCAGGCCGATTGAAAATTTCGCCCCATACAGGATGCGGCTCAGCATGTCGCGACCGAGATAATCGGTGCCCAGTACGTTGTCACCCGTAAAGCCGCCCATTAGCGGGCCACCGCCGATATCATCAATACTGTGCGGCGCCAGCTGCGTGCCGAACAGCGCCATCAGCAGCCAGAACAGGGAAATTAACAAGCCCAGCCGGCCGGAATTCGACAGCGACTGAAAGAAACGCCAGGGAAGCAGCAAACTGTTCATTAGCTTCTCCATTTTGGATTAAAGGCGATGGTAAGAACGTCTGCCGCCAGCAGCAAAACCAGATAACAGGCAGCAAACAGCATCACACAGAGTTGAACGACGGGCAGATCGCGGTTGCTCACGGCATCCACTAACTGGCTGGCGAGACCGGGATAGCTGAAAATAGTCTCGATAATGATGACGCCACCAAACAGATACGACAGGCTGAGCGAGATGGCATTCGCTATCGGCCCCACCGCGTTAGGCAGTGCATGACGCAGTACAGCACGCAGTGGCGAGACGCCTTTCAGCAACGCCATTTCCAGATAGGGGCTGTCGAGTTGGTTAATGATGGCAGCGCGTGTCATGCGCGCCATCTGCGCCACCAGCACGCAGCACAGCGTCAGCACAGGCAGCGCATAGGCTTTCAGATAACTCACCAGATCCATGTCCGGGCTACCAAACGACATAGCAGAGACCCAGTGCAGCTTGACGGCGAAGATCAGTACGGCGATGGTTGCAACCAGGAATTCCGGCACCGCAACAGTAGCCATGGTGCCAATGACCAGCGCCCGATCCAGTCGTGAGCCACGATTCATTGCCGCGATAATGCCAATGATCAGCGCCAGCGGCACACAAATCAGTGTTGTAATGGCCGCCAGTTCGAAGGTGGCGGGAATACGCTGCGCCACCAGCTGCGACACGGGTAAATGGCTGGCAAACGAGGTGCCAAAATCCCCTTGCAACATTCCGCCCAGCCAGCTGAAGTAGCGCATCAGTAGCGGTTGATCTAAGCCTAGCTGCTGACGCAACGCCGCCACCGTTTCCGGTGTGGCGTTTTGTCCCAGAATCATCTGCGCCGCATCGCCCGGCAGCAGGCTGGTGATAAAGAACACCACCGCCGAGACGATAAGCAAGGTCAGGATGCCGGCACCCACGCGCCGGGCAATCAGGAACATCATGTATCGGTTCATCGGCGTACTCCTTTTTTACGGATAACGGATCAGGCAGAAAGCCAGGCAAATTCATGGAAGCGGTAGCCCATCATCATGCCCGACGGCCAGGCTTCGACGCCTTTCACTTTCTTGCTGTAGCCATCAGTCGAGCTGATAAAGGTCGGGATGATGGTGCCGCAGTGGTCGTAGATCAGCGTCTGCATGTCGCCATACATCTGTTTGCGCTTTGCCTGATCGCGTTCACCGCGCGCGGCCACTACCAGCTGATCGAACTGGTCATTTTTCCAGCCTGATTCATTATTCGGCGCACTCGACATGTAGAACTGTGAGAACAGCATATCCAGCGTCGGACGTGGGTTGATGGAGCCGTAACCCACCGGATCTTTGGTCCAGTGTGTAGACCAGTAACCGTCATACGGCACGCGGCGCACTTTGAAATTGATCCCGGAATTACGTGCCACCTGCTGGATGAGCTGTCCACCTTCGTTTGCCCCTTCAATATTGGGCGTGGTGATAATCTCAACGGTGGCACCGGTCATACCGGCTTTCTTTATGTGGAATTTGGCTTTTTCGATGTCGAGCGGGCGCGGTTTCAGGTCAGCGTTGTAAAGCGGATGCCACGGCGGCACAGGCGTGTCGTTACTCACGTCGCCGTAGCCTTGCAGCACGGTTTTCACCAGCATCTCGCGCGGCTGCAGATATTTCATCGCCAGCACAAAATCTTCGTTGCTGCCTGGCTTCATGTCGGTGCGCACAATCAGGTTGGTATACATGCCTGATTTGCTCTCCAGCACCCCGAAATTACTGGTGGCTTTAATGCGTTTGCAGTCGGCCGCACTCAGCGTGGAAACCATGTGCAGATCGCCTGACATCAAGGCGTTGACGCGTGCTGCACCATCCGTTACGCCCAGCAGTTCAACTTCATCAAGATGTGGCAGGCCAGGTTTGTAATAGTCTGGATTGCGGGTGCCCACTGAGCGAACGCCTGGAGAAAACTCTTTGCAGACGAACGGGCCGGTGCCAATGCCTTTGGTGAAATCTTTGGTGCCATCCTGAACTATCAAAAACGCCGGGGTAGCCAGCATGTACGGCACGTCAAAGTTGGCGCTGCTTAACACCAGCTGCACTTCATTATCGTTGACCGCCGTGATGGATTTGAATTGATCGGCCAGCTTAAAGGCGTTAGAGGCGACAGCAGGATCTTTATGGCGGCTCAGCGAGTAGATAACATCTTTAGCGGTAAACGGCTTGCCGTCGTGAAAGGTAACGCCCTGGCGTAGCTTGATGTGCCAGGTAATCCCATCCGTTGATTCAAGCGATTCGGCTAACGCCGGTTGGGCAGCCAGATTTTTATCCAGCTCAGTCAGACCGCTGTAGAACATATACTGGCGGGTGTAATCGCCGCTGTTGTTACTTTTCGCCGGATCTAAGGTATCCGTGGCGGAAGCGTTGGACATCGCCGCCCGAATTTTGCCGCCTTTGACCGGGTTCTCAGCCGCAAAGCTCATCTCCGGAAATGCCATCAGTCCGCTGCTCATTACCGCGCCGGCGGACAATAACTTCATTAAGCTGCGGCGGGAGAGCGATCCTTCCGTGATCAATCGCGTCAGAGCCGGATTTGCCGCACCAGAATCTTTACTCAATTTACTCATCTGCACACCCTCAATAAGCGTTTAATAATCAATTTTCTAAACAGTTCAGGTTGCAGCATCAGGGCAATTGAGCACCTCCCGATGCGCTTACGCCTGTAAGTGATTCGGGTAAGCGAGTGCAGCCATGCCCCTGCGGCCTGAAACAGCACGGAAATTTATGAGAGCCGATCCTTAGCTTTGTAGTACAGCCCGGCGAGGGGCAAAAACCACGGCTTACCGTGATAACCTGGCAAAGCAGGCCATGCGTCGCGCTGCCAGGGATTTTGATGACGTTTTTCAGCCAGCAAGTCAGCCATGACCTGTCCCATCCACACCGACATTTGTGTGCCGTGACCGCTGTAGCCGAGGGAATAAAACACGCCATCGTGCTCACCAGCACGTGGCAGACGATCGGCAGTCATGTCCACCATGCCGCCCCAGCAATAGTCGATGCGTGCTTTCGCTAATGCCGGAAACATAGTGGTCATGGCATCGTGCAGGATTTCGCCGCTGCGCGAGTCTGAGCCAGGATTGCTGACGGCAAAGCGAGCACGACCGCCAAACACCAGGCGCCGATCGGCTGTGGTACGGAAATAGTTGCCGAGATTCATGGAGGTCACGTAAGTGCGATCCTGTGGCAGCACCTGACGCAGCAGTTCATCGCCCAGCACTTCGGTAACCACAATAAAGCTGCCAACCGGTACGATACGACGCTGAAACCACGGAAAGGGTCCCTCATTTGAACAGCCTGTTGCCATTAACACCTTATCAGCCACGATTTCGCCCTGCTGGGTGTGGATACGGTGCCGATAGCCATCAAGACGCACCAGTTGGGTGACAGCATGGTGCGGGTAGATTTTTGCGCCGTTACGTGCCGCCGCTTCTGCCAGACCCGCACCAAATTTGCCCATGTGCATTTGTCCGCCGCGCTTTTGCAGCAGGCCGCCGTGAAAATCATTGCTGCCAACTTCACGGTGGATCTCATCTTTGCTAATCAACTCAATTTCAGGATCGACGGTACGGCGCATCAATTCCCAGGCTTCACGTAATCCCTGAAAATGGGAGGCTTTACTGGCCAGCTTGATTTTGCCGCACAGGCGAAAATCGCAGTCGATCTGCTCTTCACGCGTCAGCTGCTCGACATAACTTACGGCATTGTCATAGGCGCGATAGAAACGGCTGGCCTGCTCAACGCCCTGACTTGCTACCAGCGAGGCAAAATTTTGCGCGACGCCGGTGTTGCAGTGACCGCCGTTGCGCGCTGAGGCCTGGCTCATGATGTCGCCGCGCTCAAGCAGCACCACATTTATGCCATTACGCGCCAGATTCAACGCCGCTGAGACACCGGTAAAACCGCCGCCAATGACCACGACCTCCGCGTGTGACGGCAACGGCTCACGGGCGGCACCGGTAAAGGCCGGTGCGGTAGCTTGCCAGAACGATTCCAGTTTCATGGGGTGATCCTCAGAGTCCAACAACACCCGGCAGATCGCCGATGTCTTTGATTTCGGTGTAGCCGTAAGCCGGACAACCCGGTTCGTGACCCCGGTCTACCCAGACTTTATGAGTAATGCCGAGATCGTGAGCGGTCATCAGGTCATAACGCAGGCTGGATGAGACATGCAGGATTTCATCCGGGCGACACGCCAGCTTCTCCAGCATGTACTCAAAACCTTTCATCTGAGGTTTGTAAGCACCTACTTCTTCTGCCGTAATGGTCATGTGAATCGGCGCGCCCAGACGCGGAACATGATGAGGAATCAGGTCTTTCATTGAGTTGGTCAGTAGCACCAGCGGAAACGCTGTAGCCAGCTTTGCCAGGCCCGCAGGCACGTCAGGATGCGGCCCCAGGTGGCGCAGTCGGTGTAAATAAAGTCGCTATCCGCTTTATCCCAGTTCACACCCCATTTTTTACAGGTGCGCTGTAAGGCGTTGCTGACCACATCGTAGTAAGGTTTCCACGCGCCTAACACCTCATCCATACGGTAGCGGGCGAAATCGGTGATAAAGGCACTCATCGCTTCGGGTGCGACGCGGTCGGTGAAGCAGCGTTTGGCTGCACCTGCCATGTCAAAGTTGATCAGCGTGCCGTAGCAGTCAAAGGTGATGTATTTAGGTTTAAACAGTGCCATGAAACAGCCTCGTCATTGTCAGATGTTCAGTTTAGAAATCGATAAGTACGCTTTTCTGGCGCTGGCAGGCCTGAAATGCCTGACGCCCTAAATCCTTGCCGATGCCAGATCCGATAAAACCACCGGTGGGAATAATGAAATCACCGGAACGGCCGTAACGGTTGATCCATACGGTGCCGGCATCAATTGCTCGCATCGCGCGTAATGCACGCGGCAGGCTGAGGGTATGCACCCCGGCACATAAGCCATAAATCTCATGTGCTGCCAGGGCTAAACCCTCTTCTTCATCATCAAAAGCCTGGACGGTTAACACGGGTCCGAAAATTTCCTGCTGCACGGCCGGATTGTCCTGACGGACGTTGCTGAGCAAGGTAGGCTGCCAGAACCAGCCCTCTTCGGTATTGGCGAAGCGTTCACCGCCAACCAGTACCTCTGCCCCCTGCGCTTTGGCGGCCTGAATTACTGAACAGACTTTGTTGCCCTGACGTTCGTCGATCAGCGGCGCATAGCGGCTGTCACTGTTCCAGGTGACGCCTGGCTGGGCTTCGCGACACAGTACAGCCAGCTTTTCCACCAGCGGGTCGGCCATGCCGCGCTGCACAATAAGACGTGTTCCCGCCACGCATGCCTGGCCGCCGTTGGCGGTGAAGCCACGAAAAATTCGCTGCGCCAGAACGTCGATATCGCCTGCATCGTCAAATACCAGCTGTGGGCTTTTGCCGCCGAGCTCCAGCGTGACCGGTTTCATCCCGAACTGCGCGGCGTCGCTCATAATGCAGGCGCCGGTCAGCGTGGAGCCGGTAAACGAGACTTTGCGCACCAGCGGATGTTTCACCAGCGCGCTGCCGGTTACGGCGCCGCTGCCCTGAATAATGTTTAAAACGCCTGCCGGTAATCCCGCCTGTAGCGCCAGTTCCGCCATACGCACCGTTGAGAAAGGCGTGAGCTCTGAGGGCTTGAGCACCACAGCATTTCCTGCTGCTAATGCCGGCCCGCATTTCCATGAGGCCATGGAGAGCGGAAAATTCCACGGCGTGATGGCACCAATCACGCCATAGGGTTCAGCAATCAACATGCCAAGGCTGCTTTCACGGGTAGGAAACAGATCGCCACTGTATTTATCTGCGCATTCGGCGTAGAAGCGGATGGCTTCGGCGGTAAACGGAATTTCGTGCTGCACTACGTCGCTGATGGGGCGGGTGGAGCCAAGGGCTTCCAGTTGCGCCAGTAAGCTGTCCTGCTCAATCAGATCGGCCCAGCGGCGCAATACCCGGCCACGTTCGCGCGGTGAACAACCTGACCAGCCGCTGGTTTTCAGTGCCTGATGAGCGACCTGGACGGCGCGATCAACCTCTTCCGGTAGTGCTTCATTCAGCGTGGCGAAAACCTTGCCGTCAGAGGGGCGTTTCACCGCAAACGATGCACCCTGCGTCTGCACATGCTGCCCGCCAATATAATGACCAACAGGAAGAGAAATTTTTTCAGGGTCGAAACTTAACATGGAAAAATCCTTATTTGTTAAACCCATCACTCGCTGGCGAATAAATTTTTCAGCGGCGCTTATATTCACTGTTAATAAGCTAATGCAGAAAGTATGCCAGTCGGGCAAAAAAAAAAATGCGTTTAAAAGAGCGCAAAAAAATTTTCTGCCGTTTTAAACAAGTAAAATTTGCTGAATTGCCGAACCTTTAAACAGATGATTTACTTCACAAAACAGACGCATTCTCTTGGTGCAATGCGCATGAAACTTGCACTAAAACAGAGAAAAAGCGTGAAACCTGACGCAGTGCACAAAATAAAAAGCGCCCGCAATAAAGGATTGCAGGCGCTTTTTTAAAATTAATGTTGATTATTCAAAGACTGCCAATATGAAAAGTTTTCTGCTCCAGATATTCATCGATTCCGTAGCGCGATCCTTCCCGCCCTATTCCTGATAATTTTACACCGCCAAAAGGAGCAACCTCTAAAGAAATGGCACCGGTATTAAATCCAACCATGCCAAATTCTAAAGATTCAGCAACCCGCCAGGCACGGCGAATATTTTCAGTAAAGAAATAAGCGCCTAAACCGTAAGGCGTATCATTAGCCATCGCGATAGCCTGCTCTTCATCATCAAAAATAAACAGCGGTGCGACCGGCCCGAACGTTTCCTCATGCGCAATACGCATCTTATTTGTCACATTGCCCAGAACGGTCGGTTGAACAAACGTGCCGTTATCTTTGCTGATCCCACCAGTCAGTAAGGTTGCGCCCTGGCTGAGTGCATCATCAATGTGGCTGTTTACTTTTTCGACGGCGCGATCGTTGATCAGCGGGCCGATGGTGCTGTCGGGCGCAAAGCCATCGCCTACTTTCAGTGTTGCTACCGCCTCCAGCAGGCGCGCTGAAAAACGTTCATAGATGCCGCGCTGTACCAGAATACGGTTGGCACAAACGCAGGTTTGTCCGGCGTTACGGAACTTGCTGACCATAACGCCCGCAACGGCGATTTCAATATCCGCATCATCAAAAACAATTAACGGTGCATTACCGCCGAGTTCAAGGCTGAGACGCTTTATGCTGTCGGCGCTTTGCTGCATTAACAGCTGTCCGACACGGGTGGAACCCGTAAAAGAGATTTTGCGCACCGTGCGGCTTTCAGTAAGCGCCGCACCAATCTCCGTTGGCAAACCTGTCAGCACCTGCAGCACGCCGGACGGAAAACCTGCCCGTTCAGCCAGCACCGCCAGCGCAAGGGCTGAAAGTGGCGTCAGTTCAGAAGGTTTGACAATGACTGGGCAACCGGCAGCCAGCGCAGGCGCGACTTTGCGGGTGATCATCGCTATCGGGAAGTTCCACGGCGTGATCGCGGCAGCGACACCCACCGGCTGCTTCAGTACCAGAATGCGGCGATCGTGAGTGGGAGCGGGAATGGTGTCACCGTATATGCGACGCGCCTCTTCGGCGAACCATTTGACGAAGCTGGCCCCGTACAGCACTTCGCCTTTAGCTTCTGCCAGCGGCTTGCCCTGCTCAGCGGTCATGATCGTCGCCAAATCGTCGGCGTTATCGATAATCAGCTGGTGCCATTTTTCCAACAGCGCAGCGCGGCTGGCAGCGGGTGTTTTGCCCCAGCTGCTGCGCACTGACTCAGCATGTGCAATAGCCTGTTCCGTTTCTTCACGTCCCAGCGCAGGGATCGTAGCGAGGGTTTCGCCGTTAGCCGGGTCGATAACCGGCAGCGTTTCGCCCTGATGCGCATCCTGCCAGCGTCCGTCAAACAACGCCTGCTGGCGCAGCAGATTGCCATCCTTAAGTTGTATACGCGACATAACATCCCCTTTTGATGATTTAAAATCACTTTATCGCGTCGCATCGGCGCAGGATGTTTTTCTGAGGGGTTAGAAAGAAAGTTACGTGAGTTTTACTGGCGGAAAAAAAATTTTATGCCGTGAATCCCTCCCGGCCTGGCCGGAAGGCGTCGGTTCAGATTTGGAAGTCGATAATCTGCTCTTCTTCGCTGGCGTAAGAGAGCGCCTGGCGTTTGATCTCTTCCAGCGAGAGATTAGCGTTACACAGCTCAAGAAACTGCCAGACATAATTGCGCTGTAACTGACCGCGCTTAAGGCCAAGCCAAACGGTGTTGGCCTCAAATAAATGGGAGACATCGATGCGCGTCAGATCCTCGCCCGCTTCCGTTTCACAAGCCTGATCTGCGAGGATCCCGACACCCAGCCCAAGTTTGACATAGGTTTTTACCACATCGGAATCCTGTGCGCTTAACACGACATCGGGCCGCAACCCTGCACTCTGAAACGCTCGATCAACGCGCGAACGTCCGGTAATTCCCTGCCGATAAGTGATTAACGGATGCTGGCTGAGTTTATTGAGTGAGACAGGCTGATGCTGCTCCAGCTCATGACCTTTTGGTACCAGCAAAGCATGATGCCAGCTGAACCATGGAAATGCCGCCAGATTTGGGTTGTTGACCAGCTGTTCACTGGCAATGCCGATATCCGCTTCGCCCGCCATTAACATCGTGACAATTTCCTGCGGCGAGCCCTGGTTTAGCTCCAGACGCACATTGGGATAGAGTTGGCGGAACGCTTTGATGACGCGAGGCAGGCTGTAGCGCGCCTGCGTATGCGTGGTGGCGATGGTTAATATACCGCTGGTTTGGTTGGTAAAGACATCCGCGAGGCGACGCACTTTGCCCGCCTCATCCAGAATGCGTTCAGCAATGGTAAGCAGCGCCTTGCCGGGTTCCGTCATGCCTAACAGACGCTTACCCCGACGGATAAAGATCTCAACGCCAAGCTCATCTTCCAGATCGCGAATATGGCGACTGACGCCCGACTGGGAAGTAAACAGCGTGTTTGCAACTTCCGTTAAATTAAACTCACAGCGGGCCGCTTCACGGATAATTTTAAGCTGCTGGAAATTCACGGCGTTTACCTCCCTTTACCTGATTGGTTTATCTGATGTTAAGAAGGAAAATTGATAACAACAAATAATAAAAAAAATTCTTATATGACAATAGGGAATAAAAGGCGCGCAGGGTTCGGGGGCGAACTGGTGCTGATTTCGTTCGCTGCGCGAACAGGGCTTCGTTCGCTGCGCGAACCGGGTGCTGATTTTGTTCGCTGCGCGAACTGGCGCTGATTTTGTTCGCTGCGCGAACTGGCGCTGAGAAGGTTTCGTTCGCTGCGCGAACAGGCACGGAGAAGGTTTCGTTCGCTGCGCCAACGGGCGCTGATTTCGTTCGCTGCGCGAACCGGGCGCTGAGAAGGTTTCGTTCGCCCGGCAGCCGGGCAGTTTCATTTTCCCCGCTGCAGGCGACCGACAAGGGTTGCTGAGCGGCAACCCTTGACCCGCGCTTCCGGCCTGCCCGCCCGCCGCTCCGCGGTCCCTTCGCTCTTTCTGGATTTCTGACGGAACGGCTGAATTCACCCTCCGTGGTTCATTCCAGCCTCTTCGCGGCATCCATGCCGCTCGTCCTGAAATCCCTCATCCGCTCAGCGTGCGGGAAGGCCTCTGACAACCCCCCGCTGCACCAGCGGTTTCCCTGTTTTCATAACGTCATCGTTGTTTGCTCATGCGAAAATCCCTCATCCGCTCAGCGTGCGGGAAGGCCCCGACAAACCCCCGCTGCACCCGCAGTTTTCCTGTTTTCATAACGTCATCGTTGTTTGCTCATGCGAAAATCCCTCATCCGCTCAGCGTGCGGGAAGGCCCCGACAAACCCCCGCTGCACCCGCATCTTCTGTTCTTTATAAACCTCATGGCGGTGAGTTTTTGAGTTTAGAGTTTTGCGTTTCAAAATCTCAGACAACACGAATCTGTTTTAATAAATAAAAGGATTACAGGCGGGGGTTGGTGGAGGCATCCGGCGCGCTGAGGAAAGAGCGCAGGCCAGGATGAGCCGACAGGACGTCGGCGAGAGGCCGGAACGCGCCAGGGACTGGCAAGTCCGGGCGGTCCGTCAGGCCGCAGCGAGAGACGAAGGTACAGCAGAGGCTGCCGGGCGCGGGGATTGTCAAGGGGGCCGCAACGCCCCCTTGACACGCCCGCCTGCACGGAGGCGCTGAAACTGCCGCACGCCTGGCGGGCGGAACCTGCACGGAGCGTGTTTACCCGCACGGCGGGTTTCGTTCGCTGCGCGAACAGGAAGGCCTCTGACAAACCCCCGCTGCACCCGCAGCTTCCGTTCTTTACAGACTTCATGGCGGTGAGTTTTTGAGTTTAGAGTTTTGCGTTTCAAAATCTCAGACAACACGAATCTGTTTTAATAAATAAAAGGATTACAGGCGGGGGTTGGTGGAGGCATCCGGCGCGCTGAGGAAAGAGCGCAGGCCAGGGTGAGCCGACAGGACGTCGGCGAGAGGCCGGAACGCGCCAGGGACTGGCAAGTCCGGGCGGTCCGTCAGGCCGCAGCGAGAGACGAAGGTACAGCAGAGGCTGCCGGGCGCGGGGATTGTCAAGGGGGCCGCGACGCCCCTTGACACGTCCGCCTGCACGGCGGTGCTGAAACTGCCGCACGCCTGGCGGGCGGAACCTGCACGGAGCGTGTTTACCCGCACGGAGTGTGTTTACCCGCACGGCGGGCGGAACCTGCCCAGAGTGTGTTTACCCGCACGGCGGGCGGAACCTGCCCAGAGTGTGTTTACCCGCACGGCGGGCGGAACCCGCACGGAGCGGAGTATTACCCGCACGGCGTGCACACCCACACGGCGTGCCCCTTAACTCACTAACATCAGTTCACGCTCTTCGGATAGCGGCTTGTTCAGCAATGACAGCAAAATATTCTTCACGGCTTGCGCTGATGGCGACAGCGGCAGACGCGCGGACACATTCAGTGACAACGGCAGGTTCAGTGAGGGGCTGTTAATGCGTGCCATCCAGGCGTTGGTTGAGCCGACCAGCGAACGAGCAGCGGATTCGGGCAGCACAGTAACACCCATGCCGCTGGAAACGGCGGCCGTCAGTGTAGAGATCGATTCAATCTCACCGATAATGCGGGCGCTTAAACGGCGCAGCGAAAAGGCTTCATCAACACGTTTACGCACGGCGCTGTAGTCACGTGGCAAAAACAAACTCATCTGTGCCACATCGGCAAGATCTACGGTCGCACCCGGACAATCTGTGGTCCCGACCAGATAAAGTTCCTCTTTCATCAACGGAATGCTGTTGATACCCGCCGTTGGCGCACGATCATACAGCACCGCCATATCAAGCTGACCGTTCATCACCTTTTCGTTCAATGAACTACCGCTGTTTTCATGCAGGTAAACCAGCACATCTGGAAACTGCTCGCGCACGGTTTGTAGCAGCGGCATGGTCAGTGACGATGCCGCTGTCCCCGGTGCCAGGCCGATTGACACCTGACCATTTAATGCCTGTCCTGCATTGATCACCGCAGTTTGTGCCTGCTCACACTGGCGTAAAATGGTACGTGCGTGCGCATAAAGGATCTTACCGGCTTCGGTCGGCGTCACGCCGCGCTTAGTACGGATGAGCAATTGCTGGTCCAGTTCATTTTCCAGCGTGGCAACCTGTTGACTCAGCGCAGGCTGCGCGATGTGCAACACTTCAGCTGCCTGGGTCAGACTGCCGATATCGACGATTTTTACAAAGTACTTCAGTCGTCTTAAATTCATCTTGCCTCCGTCACCTATCCCCGAATACCTGACTGGTCTGAGCCAATCGCTTTGTTAGTAATCAGATTGCAATATGCAGGCCAGTTTTTTGCAATTCAGCCAACAGTCAGGCCAGCCTCTTGCTAACGGTCAGTAAAATAAGCGTTTCTGATTACCTCATAAGAGGTAACTGGCGGGGCGTATATTGATTAACGGATGACAAAGGCCCGCTTGCACTGTCATAGTGCAGAAAATGAAAAACAGGTGTGCAAAAAAGTGATGGCCCGGCGAGCACTTTTAGTGCATTTCACAGACGCAAGGCACGCTAAAGGCGCGTGGCGACTGGATCAGAGAAGAGTCAGGCGTTAAGGAAGTGTAAACGTTATCAGTAGTTAATCTTATAGACGACATGTGTGGCCTGCTACCGTTACGAACTGACTGCGGGTAGCCGGAGCGTCGGAGCGAGCAGGCAAGCGCCTTCGCGGTGTGGGAAGGCGACAAGATTGTTCAGCCCCGGAAGCATAAATAACGGTGTGACCGGGGTGAACAGACGCAGCCAACGCCTCCACAACGCGAAGGAGAAAGAGCATTAGCGTTTTTTGCGGTTGCGGCGCATATCAATTGAAACAGCAGCCACGATAATGATGCCTTTAATGATGTCCTGAATATACGCATCAACACCCACAAAGGTGAATCCGCTCTTGATCAGGCCGAGAATGACAGCGCCTATCAGCGTACCGGTAATACGCCCTACCCCCCATCAGGCTGCTGCCACCGATAACGGCGGCGGCAATGGCGTCCAGCTCGTAGGCCATCCCCATGCTTGACTGTCCGCTACTGACGCGCGCCGCCAGTACCACACCGGCCAGACCAGAAAGCGCGCCGGCAATGGTGTAAACGATGACCAAATATTTGTTGACGTTAATACCGGAGACTTTCGCCGACGTCATGTTACCGCCGATGGCGTAAACATATTTGCCGTAGCGCGTATGCTTCAGAGCAATATGGAACAGAAAGGCGACGACCAGAAAGATAATGACCGGCATGGCGCCCTGACCAATCGCGGTGAAGCCATCGGACAGAAAGCTGATGGGATTACCCTGGGTATAATATTGTGCCAGACCGCGAGCCGACACCATCATGCCCAGCGTGGCGATAAACGGAGGGATCCCGGTGCGGGTAATCAACACACCATTAACCAGCCCACACAGCAAACCCACGCCGATCCCGGCACCAATCGGTATCGCCGCAGGCATATTCACCAGTGACGGGAACATCGGCGACAGGCTGTCAGAAGTTTGCGCCAGGCTGGCCGCGACGACTGCGGTAAGCGCAATGACCGAACCGGAAGATAAATCAATACCGGTGGTGATAATGACCTGGGTCACGCCAACCGCAATGATACCGATGATGGCAACCTGAAGCAGAATCAGAATCAAACGGTTGGTATTAAGCAGGAAAGACTGATCGCGAACGTACCAGCCCGCCATTTCAAAAATCAAGGCAATGCCAACCATCACAATAAAAATACCGGTATCTTTAGGTAATTTATGTCGCAGGTTCGCCAGGAAAGAAGGTTGCTCAGGGGCCGCAGGGGCCGTTACTTTTATATTGCTCATAATCGTCTCACGCCTCACTCGGATGCCAACGACAAAATGGTTTCCTGGTCGGCTTCTTCTTTATCGAGGATGCCGGTTATACGTCCGCCATGCATCACCATCACCCGGTCACTCATGCCTAAGATTTCCGGCAGTTCAGACGACACCATGATGATGGCCACGCCACGGTTGGCCAGTTCACTGATTAAGCGATAAATTTCTGCTTTAGCCCCACCACATCAATGCCGCGGGTAGGTTCATCCAGAATCAGAATTTTGGGTTGTGCCAGTAGCCAGCGAGCAATCAGGACTTTTTGCTGGTTGCCCCCGCTGAGGTTATTGATGATTTGATCCATCGTTGGCGTTTTGATGTTCAGACGACGGATTTGATCCATGCAGTCCTGCGCCATCCTGACATGGCTGACAAAGCCGCTTTTGCCACTGTATTCCGGCATGTTGACGATGCTCATGTTTTCCAGCACCGATAACACCAGAAACAGGCCCGATTTTTTACGATCCTCGGTCAAAAACGCCATGCCCTTCTCAATGGCTGTCGAGGGTGAATCAATATTCACCGGTACGCCATCAATTAATACCTCACCGCTGTCGAAACTCTCCATACCGAACAGACTTTCCATCACTTCACTGCGCCCCGCCCCAACCAGACCGGCTACGCCCAGAATTTCGCCTTTACGCAGGGTAAAGTTGATGTCAGTGAAGCGATCTTTGCAGGTGAGATTGCGTACCGTCAGTACCTCTTCACCGATGGCATTGTTGAATTTCGGAAACAGCTGCGTCAGTTCACGCCCCACCATCTGTGTAATCAGCGACTGGCGGGTAAACTCAGTGGTGTGATTACTGCCAATCCAGCTGCCATCACGGAAAATGCTGATCTCATCGGTGATAGCGAAGATCTCATCCATTTTATGACTGATATAGACGATGGCTTTACCCTGCTTACGCAGGTCACGAATAATGGTAAACAGATGCGCCACCTCGGTTTCGGTCAGCGCAGATGTCGGTTCGTCCATGATGACGATGTCGGAGTTCCATGACACCGCTTTAGCGATCTCGACCATCTGTTGCGAAGCGATACTTAAATCACCCACCATACGATCGGCTTTGAGACGGATATTCAGTTTGTTTAACAATTCCTGGGTGATTTGGTTGAGCTTGCCGTGATCAACGAAGCCATACTTCATTGGTTCACGCCCCAGCCAAATGTTTTCAGCAACCGTCATATAGGGCACCAGATTCAGCTCCTGGTGAATCATTGAAATGCCCGAACGCAACGCATCCATGGTGTCCTGAAACTGCACCGGCTCCCCTTTAATGCGAATGGTGCCCCTGTCGGGACGATACATCCCGATCAGGCACTTCATTAAAGTGGATTTGCCCGCGCCATTTTCACCCATCAAGGCATGTACCGTTCCCGGACGCACACGTAATGACACGTTGTCGAGTGCTTTCACTCCGGGGAAGAACTTGCTGATGCCTTCGGCTTCAAGCGCAAAAGCGGACATACATCACCTCCGTACGGCGAAAGAACCATTATTTTTGATTGCGATTCACAAACTGTTCCATGTTGTCTTTGGTGATCAACTGATACGGGATATCGACCACTTTTTGCACTTTTTCGCCTTTTGCCAGTTTCACCGCTGTCTGCACCGCGCCCTCACCCTGCCCTTTCGCATCCTGGAAAACGGTCGCGACAATTTTGCCGTTTTTCAACATCTGCAAGGCGTCGGGCGTGCCATCTACCCCGGCGATTAAAATTTTATTGGGGTTTTTACCCAACGCCTGCAACGCACCGATAGCCATTTCATCGTTATTGGATGCGATGGCCTGGATATCGTCCCCTGCGGTCATCCAGTTGCTCACCACATCCACCGCATCGTTACGCATGAATTTGGCCGTCTGCTTTTGAACCACTTTGATGCCGGGATATTTAGCCACAACCGCTTCCACGCCTTTGGTGCGGTCGCGCGTGGCCTCGTTTGCCAAATCACCCAGCAAAATGGCGACGTTGCCTTTACCGTTCATCGCTTTTGCCAGGGCTTCCATTTGCAAACGTCCCGCCAGTTCAGAATCCGATCCGACATAGGCCATTTTGTCAGTGAGTTCCGCTTGTGGACGACGGTTAACGAACACCAACGCAACGTTGGCTTTTTCGGCCTGGTCCATAATGGGTTTAACTGCGTTGGTATCCACTGGGTTAACGATGATGGCGTCAACGCCCTGACCAATGAAGTTTTGTACCTGTTGTAGCTGTTGTGACACATCGCCTTTGGCGTCTTCGATCTGCCCTTTTACGCCCTCTTTTTGCATCTCTTTTTGAATTGAGGTGCGGACAATGGTCAGAAAGTTGTCGTCAAACAGCGCCATTGAGACGCCAACCTGAATATCTTTTGCCATCGCGGCGGCGGGTAACATGCAGGCTAACAGTGAGGCAACGATCGTTCTTTTGATGTTCATAGGGATCCTTCTTTATTGTTAACTTGCTCAGTTGGCTGACACCGCGAATGAAAAATATCTTTTACATTCATTCAACCCGGCTGGCGTTTTTTGGTCGGTTAGTCGAGGTAAAACACGGGTTTAAATCTATTTTTGTGACCCATAACTCCTTTTCACAATCTCCTGATTTGAAACCGTTTAATTTCAAAACCACGTTTTATTTCTCTCATGCTGTTTCGTCCGTGAAAACAAACAGTTCATTTGTTCCATATGGGTAGTTTTTGAAATTTTTATCATAAAAGCACTGAAATGCTTGTTTTAACATCATCAAACAACAAAACTTTGACATGCCTCTAACATCTGCAGAGAAATGCGTTTAAAGTGAGATCCTGTTGGCAGTTTGAAAAGCAGGCGAATGTGATGAAAAAGCGCCAATCCGCTGCTTTTACGCGCACTTGAACGCAATTAGTAAAAGAGTGCTTTGACATCCGTGAACGGCATCGCTAATATTCGCCCCGTTCCAACGATTCCTCTGTAGTTCAGTCGGTAGAACGGCGGACTGTTAATCCGTATGTCACTGGTTCGAGTCCAGTCAGAGGAGCCAAATTCGAAAAAAACCGCTTAAGGCAACTTAAGCGGTTTTTTTATGCCTCTGTTCCGCCTTCCTGTCGCATATTCACGCTAACGGCTGTGTTAATCTCTTTCTCCTGTTTTACTGATCACTTTTTTGAGCACTATGTCGGCACCCACAAAACGAAAAAAATGACCCTGAAGGGCTAAAAAAACGCATCATTGCTGGCGCGTTAAAAACCTTTGCTGAATTTGGTATGCAAGGCGCGCGCATGGAGCAGATTGCGGAAAACGCGCAAACCACGAAGCGCATGGTGGTGTATCACTTTGGCAGCAAAGAGCAGCTTTATATCGAAGTGCTGGAACAGGTTTATCAGTCCATTCGTCAGCACGAAACGGGCCTGAATCTGACGGTGATGGATCCGGAAACGGCGATGACAAAACTGGTCGAAGCCAGCTTTGATTATCACGTTTCACATCCTGACTTCATGCGGCTGGTGTGCAGTGAAAACTTGTTGCGTGGCCGCTACATTAGTCAGTCGGTTCGCATCAAGGCGCTGAACCGCAGTGCGCTCGATCTTCTTGATGACATTCTGACGCGCGGACAACAGCAAGGTCTGTTTATCAATGAAGTAGAGACGATTGATGTGCATCGCCTGATCAGCAGTATTTGTGTTCACCACGTCTCTAACCGCTATACCTTTAATGCGCTGTTTAGTCCGGACAACAGCGAGGAAGAAAGCATTCATCGCAACCGGCAATTAGCGGTAACGGCAACGCTACGCTATATCCGCAAGCACAATTAGCCACCTCAGGCTGCGTTTTTAATGGTCTACGCTTTATAGACGAACCCGTAACAAACCATAAAAACAGGAACGCAGTAGTGAGCAGAGACGCCCGCCTTTATCCGCTTCGCCAACCCCATATCAACCCGCATGATGATGCTGTCTGGAACTGGGCGCAAAATGCTCAGATCGGCAGCCGTCATCAGGTGCGACGCCCGGCGAGCGAAGCGGATCTTCAACAATTACTACGCCAGACACAGGACCAGGTACGCGTTATCGGCAGCAAACTGTCGCCAGGCAGAATGCTGCACGTCAGCGAAAATGATCTGCTGCTGGATCTCAGTGCCCTCTCCGGGGTGCTAACCAGCGATGAAAACAGTGTTACGTTTGGCGGCAGTACTCCGCTGCACCGGGTTTACAGCATATTGACCAGCATGGGCCGTATGTTGGGTTCATCACCCGGCGTGATCGCGGTGCAAACGCTGGCAGGTGCCATGACCACCGGCACGCACGGACAGGGATTGCAGCAGAGTTCGCTGGCAGATGAGGCGTTGCGCATTCGTATGGTGCTTGCCGATGGATCGCTACGCGAGTTTGTGCGTGGGGAGAATGATTTTGCTGCTGCGCAAGTGACGCTGGGCGCGTTGGGCATTGTTACTGCCGTGACGTTACACACCGAACCCTTTCGCATCTTTACCTGCCATAAATATGCCGTATCGGCAGATACGCTTGAGCAAGATTTGCTGCACTGGAATGAAAGCTATCCATTAAGCAAAGCCTGGTGGTTCGTTGATGATAATGTGATGCATGTCTGGAACGCACACCAGGCGAGTGAAAGCGATCGACAACGTTATGAGCAGCAGGGCCGCCAGGTACTTCTGCACGCCGAAACGGGCGATGACAGCCTGAACGACACCATTGATCAAACGCTGGCGCACATGCACCGCGATACCCAGATTCAGGGTAAAGGCGGTAAACAGTTCCGTACCGTGACCCGCTTTCGTGATTTTACTGACGTGACAGGCGACATTTATCAGCTCTTTTGTCGCGGCATTGCGGTACCGCAAATCAACGTAGAAATTGGCGTACCGCTGGCAAACACGCCAGCCATTATCCGCAAAATCAAAAGCTGGTATGCGCAAAACCGCCCGCATATGCACTACCCCATTATCCTGCGCTGTACGGGCGCATCATCAGCCTGGCTCAGCCCAGCGTATGAACAACCCACCTGCTTTTTTGGCTTTGTGGTTTATTACGCCGATGACGGCTCACTGTCACAGGATGGCCTGCATTTTCTGACCGAAGTCGAAAAGCTGCTGGCAGAAGAAGGCGGACGCCCGCACTGGGGCAAATATTATGACGACACAAGTTACACGTGGCGCGAAATTTATCCCCGCTGGGATGATTTCCGGGCATTGCGCAGCCAGCTCGATCCACAGCGCCGCTTCAGTAACGATTATGTCACAACACTTTTTGACTGAATTTAACGGGGGAAATCATGTTTGCCTGGGTAACGTTGTTGACTCAACCCGACTATCTGGTGGGTGTTAAAGCCCTTCACCACTCATTAAAGCAGAGTAAAACCCGCTGGCCGCTGGTGGTAATGACTACCGATGCCATTTCGCTGGCCGATCGTGAAGATTTGCAGGCACGGGGCTGCGTCATTCATCACGTCACGCCGCTCGCCCCACGGGACGATTTGGACCATCATTACGCTTCTGCCAAGTTCAGTGAAGTCTGGACCAAGCTCCGTGCCTGGCAGCTGACCGAATGTGAGCGCGTGGTGTTTTTAGACGCCGACATGCTGGTAATGCAAAATATGGACGAGCTGTTTACGCTGGATCTCGGCGATAATTTGCTGGCCGCGTGTCACGCCTGCCGCTGCAACCCGAATAGTATTGCTACCTACCCGGCTAACTGGCAGCCGGAGTTTTGTCACTATACCTGGCAGGAGCGTGGCGAACCGGCTCCCGCCATGCTTGATAATTATCTGAACGGTGGTTTTCTGGTCTTCAGACCTGATAATGAGGTGTTTGAAGCCATGGCGCAGCGTATTGCGGCGATTGACGATTTGAGTGCTTATCCTTTTTCTGAGCAGGATTTGCTCAATGAAGTGTTTGCCGGACGCTGGCTGCCGCTACCTTATATTTACAACGCGCTGAAAACCCTGCCGTTCCAGCACAGCCGTTTGTGGCAAGGCGATAAAGTGAAAAACCTGCACTTTATTTTGGCTAAACCGTGGGATCGTGATTTAGACCAGCCAGAGATCGAGCGCGATCGTTACTACGCGCTGGATAAACTGTGGTGGGAGAAAAGTACGGATAGTTAATTATCTGAACATTTGCAACCAGCCTGTTGTTTGTTTTAATCACCTCATAAATAACAGGCATCGCATTAACCGGACCAAACTTACTCCAATAATTCGAAGCCGGATGTAAGGGTTTTATATGAAATTTAATTTTAATCGAAGGGGATTAATGGCTTTTATATTGTTTAATCCCTGAAACGAATGATGTAAGTGAGCCATTTAGTTGTTCTTTCAATGTTACTTTCGCTTTTAATTCTTGCAGCAAGCCTGCGGGGATATTCGTTCTGACTAAACCGTGGAATCGCGATTTGGATCAAACTGAACTTGAGCGCGTTAGCTATTATGTCCTGGAAAAATTCCGGTGGAAAAAAGGGTCAACCCTCTGTTGGCTCATCCCTCACCGTTCTCTTCTTTCTGGCGCGGGTGACCTTCCCGCTTTTATCCTGTCTGGATAGCTAAATCTATTTGATTACCTTTTACAGGAGTAAATAACGTGATTCGTTCAGCGAGAGCACAAGATTTACCGGCTATCATCGCTATTGCTGCCAGCACAACGATGTTTATGAGTGATGAGCTTGACCATTTTCGCGATCTGCTGGCTTCCTTGTTCCATCAGCAGGAGACTTTGCCGAATGAAGCGGGGCTGATTGTTGCGCTGAACGGGCCTGGCGATGAGGCAGATATTGTCGGTGCCGCCTTTTTCATGCTGGAGCCGATGGCACAGGGGATCATGAATTTGCTGTTTATTGGTGTCGCGCCTGAAGCGAGAAAACGCGGCTTTGGTCGCGCGTTGCTTGACAGTTTTGGCGAGGCAGTTCAGGAACATAGCGCCCGACTGGCTATCATTGAAACGGCTGGCGATAAACTGTATGAACCGGCATGGCGTCTTTACGAGGCAGCAGGCTTTAGACAGGAAGCATGTATCCGTGATTATTATGATGACGGGCTTGATAAACTGATATTTAGTCAGCGTTTTGCAAGGTAAAACCCGGTAGTCAGGCTCCTTCCCTCGCGGCTTAACTGGCTCTTTTCCTGCAAGGTTGCTGCAAATTTCAGCAGTCAGAAGATTTTATGAAAAAGAGCTTTGACAAGCCAAAGTGAGGCCGTTAATATGCGCCCCGTTCCAACGATTCCTCTGTAGTTCAGTCGGTAGAACGGCGGACTGTTAATCCGTATGTCACTGGTTCGAGTCCAGTCAGAGGAGCCAAATTCGAAAAGCCCGGTCTTTGCAAAAGACCGGGCTTTTTTCGTTGTGTTGAAAAATGGTGTCGAGACGTTGAGCCAGAAAGGGCTGCGGCCTGGCCGCAGCACATTATTAACGCCAGCCTAATTCTGGCGCGACGTATTTCAGGATCGATTCAATCACGTGCGCATTGTACGCCACACCGAGCTGGTTTGGCACGGTGAGCAGCAGTGTATCTGCTTCCGCAATGGCTTCATCCTGCGCCAGTTGTTTAATTAACGCTTCCGGCTCCGCCGCATAGCTTCGGCCAAAAATGGCGCGGGTTTTTTCGTCCAGGAAGCCTACCGAATCCTGCTCCTGACCGCTGCGGCCAAAGTAAGCCCGGTCCGTATCATTAACTAACGCAAAGATGCTGCGACTGACAGAAACGCGCGGCTCATGCGTGTGCCCGGCAGCTTTCCATGCTTCACGGTAAGCCCGGATCTGCTTCGCCTGCTGAATGTGGAACGGCTCACCGGTTTCGTCATCTTTTAAGGTTGAGCTTTGCAGATTCATCCCCATCTTCGCTGCCCACTCTGCCGTGGCGTTGGAGCCGGAACCCCACCAGATACGCTCACGTAAGCCCGCAGAGAAAGGTTCCAGGCGCAGCAGACCCGGCGGATTGGGAAACATCGGCTGTGGATTCGGCTTCGCAAAACCTTCACCACGCAACGCGTCAAGGAACACTTCTGTGTGACGACGTCCCATATCCGCGTCAGATTCCCCCTCTTGTGGCGCGTAGCCAAAATAGCGCCAGCCATCAATCACCTGCTCAGGTGAGCCACGACTTATCCCCAGTTGCAGGCGGCCACCAGAAATCAGGTCAGCAGCGCCAGCATCCTCCACCATATAGAGCGGATTTTCGTAGCGCATATCGATAACGCCAGTGCCGATTTCGATTTTGCTTGTGCGTGCGCCCACCGCAGCCAGGAGCGGAAACGGTGAACTGAGCTGGCGGGCAAAGTGGTGTACGCGAAAATAAGCCCCATCAGCCCCCAGTTCTTCGGCGGCAACCGCCAGATCAATGGATTGCAGCAGCACATCCTGCGCCGAGCGCGTCGCTGACTGCTGAGAAGGCGTCCAGTGACCAAAGGATAAAAAACCAATCTTTTTCATGCGTTGCTTCTCCGTGCGGGCCGTTTGCGCCCTTTTAACTTGATGGGCAAAGGTTACGCCAGCCGGGTCGCCACTGATAGTCAATTTCTTTCAACCGCATTTTCGACTTTTTCGACAGAGCTTTTGGCTGGCGTCCTTGCCCTGACATCCTTATTTGCGTGAAGCGATAATCTCATCAGCAACCTGGCGTGGCGCTTGTGCATAGTGGCTGAACTCCATGCTATACGTTGCACGGCCTTGCGTCAGAGAGCGGACGCTGGTCGAGTAGCCAAACATTTCAGCCAGCGGCACTTCGGCACGAATGATGCGGCCACCAAAATGCTCGTCCATCCCCTGGACTGCGCCGCGCCGTGATGAGAGATCGCCCATGATACCGCCCGCATACTCTTCCGGGGTTTCCACTTCTACTTTCATTACCGGTTCAAGGATCACCGGATCGGCCAGTTTCGCCGCGGCCCGAAAGCCCAGGATGCCCGCCATGCGGAACGCCATTTCTGATGAGTCAACGTCGTGGTAAGAGCCAAACGTCAGGGTCGCTTTGATATCCACAATCGGATAGCCCGCTAACACACCGGTATTGAGTGCTTCACGAATCCCTTTTTCCACCGATGGTATATATTCACGCGGCACCACACCGCCTTTGGTGGCGTCTTCAAAGGCAAAACCGCTGCCGGGTTCACGCGGGGCCAGACTCAGCACTACGTGCCCGTACTGCCCTTTTCCCCCGACTGACGTACGAACTTGCCTTCTACATCCTGCACCGCTTTGCGTATCGTTTCGCGGTAGGTAACCTGTGGTCGGCCAATATTCGCCTCAACGCCAAATTCGCGTTTCAGGCGATCAACGATAATCTCCAGATGCAGTTCTCCCATGCCGGAGATGATTGCCTGGCCAGATTCTTCATCGGTGTGCAGATGAAACGACGGATCTTCTGCCGCCAGGCGCTGTAAGGCGAAACCCATTTTTTCCTGATCGCCTTTGGTCTTTGGCTCAATCGACAATGAAATAACCGGCTCGGGAAATTCCATCCGTTCAAGGGTGATCACCGCGTTGGGATCGCACAGCGTTTCACCGGTTGTGGCCTCTTTTAATCCCACGCAGGCCGCGATATCACCCGCGCGGATTTCATCAATTTCATGGCGGGCATTAGCATGCATCTGGACGATACGGCCGATGCGCTCTTTCCTGCCTTTCACGGCGTTAAATACGCTGTCGCCTTTGCGCAGCACGCCGGAATAGACCCGTACAAACGTCAGTTGCCCGACAAACGGATCGCTCATGAGTTTGAACGCCAGCGCCGAAAATGGCTCGTTATCATCTGCATGTCGCTCGACGACATGACCCTTTTCGTCCATCCCTTGTATAGAGGGAATATCTGCTGGCGAGGGCATCAGTTCAATGACGGCATCCAGCATGCGTTGCACGCCCTTGTTTTTGAATGCGCTGCCGCACAGCATCGGCTGGATCTCCCCCGCCAGGGTTCTCAGACGCAGCCCTTGTGTCACCTGCGCTTCAGTGAGATC
This sequence comes from Pantoea sp. LMR881, assembly GCF_027157825.1. Classification (NCBI taxonomy): domain Bacteria; kingdom Pseudomonadati; phylum Pseudomonadota; class Gammaproteobacteria; order Enterobacterales; family Erwiniaceae; genus Pantoea; species Pantoea sp. LMR881. Next base: position 3,724,929 of record NZ_JAPVOK010000002.1, on the reverse strand, counting down.
GCCGTTTTCCAGCCAGGCCTCGGTCAGGGTTTCGTTGGCTTCTGCCGCGGCGGCGACCATTTTCTCTCGCCAGATTTGCGCTTCTGCTCGCAGCGCCTCGGGGATATCGCTATAACTGAAGCTCATCCCCTGCGTGGCGTCATCCCAGTAAATCGCCTGCATTTTATTCAGGTCGATAACACCGACAAAATGCTCTTCGCTGCCAATGGGGATCACAATCGGCACCGGATGGGCTTTCAGCCGATCCTGCATCATCTGCACCACGCGGAAGTAATCCGCGCCCTGACGATCCATTTTATTGACGAAAGCCAGACGCGGAACGTGGTATTTATTGGCCTGTCGCCAGACGGTTTCCGATTGTGGCTGTACGCCGCCCACGGCGTCATAAACCATCACCGCACCGTCCAGCACCCGCATCGAACGCTCCACTTCAATGGTGAAATCAACGTGACCGGGAGTATCAATGATGTTGATACGGTGCGGTTCGAACCGGCTATCCATGCCCGGCCAGAAGCAGCTCACCGCAGCAGACGTAATGGTAATGCCACGCTCCTGCTCCTGCGCCATCCAGTCAGTTGTTGCTGCGCCATCATGCACCTCTCCCAGCTTGTGGCTCATTCCGGTGTAAAACAAAATGCGCTCAGTTGTGGTGGTTTTACCGGCATCGATGTGCGCGGAGATGCCGATATTGCGGTAACGTTCGACAGGCAGGGTTCGGGGCATGATGCGTCCTTAGTCAGTTTGACTGATAATGCGGTGAGCACCAATTGCTCACCCGCGCCAGCAAGCTTAGACCAATGGTACGTATAAATACGAACAGTTTGAGCTATAATGCGTCAGGTAAATCACACACTCAGGAAATTCATGATTACGAATCATCCCGAAGCGGAGCAGATCCGCCTCGAAAATATTTTGTTTGCTTTAGGTAATCCGCTGCGGCTGGACATTGTACAAACGCTGGCACGAGAAGGAGAACAGTCTTGCGGCATGCTACGCGGCGAAGTCGCGAAATCTACCATGACCCATCACTGGCGCGTGCTGCGTGACAGCGGCGTCATCTGGCAGCGCCCACTCGGCAGGGAAAATCTGATTTCTTTACGTCGTGACGATCTGGAACAGCGTTTTCCTGGCTTACTGGAGAGCCTGCTGACGGCAATGACGCATAATTAAGCATTTCCTGGCTGGAAACCGCTGTCGCCACGCTTTAAGGTAACGATTTCAGCTAAAGGGAAACTTCATGCGCATTTTGATAGTCGGCGCCGGTGCAACCGGCGGATATTTTGGCGCGCGTCTGGCCCAGTCGGGAGAGGACGTTACGTTTCTGGTGCGTGAGCGCCGTTACCAACAGCTGCAAGAGACCGGACTGATCTTGCAGACGCCGCAAGGCACCGAAACCTTGCAGCCACAGCTGGTACAGGCGCAAACGCTGAACAGCCATTACGATCTGATTATTCTGACGGTGAAAAGTTTTGGCCTCGATCAGGCGATGGATGACATCACGCCTGCGGTCGGTCCTGACACCTTAATCATGCCGATCCTCAACGGCATGCGGCATATCGATACCCTGCGCAGTCGCTTTGGTGACGGCAAGGTGATTGGCGGCTTGTGTAAGATCAATGCAACGCTTGGCCCTGAGGGCGAAGTGGTGCAGATGACGCCGCTGCACCAGATTTTTTATGGGGCGCTGAACGGTGAAAACGATGCACGATTACAGCGTGTCGATGCCGCGTTGCGTGGCAGCGGGGTCGATACCATTTTTAGCGAGGATATAATCAGCGAGCTGTGGGAAAAGTGGCTGCTGCTCAGCACGCTCGGTGCCGTGTGCTGCCTGGCCCGTGGCAATACGCAGCAGGTGTTGAATTCACAGGGCGGTGAAGCGTTACTGCAAGATATTTTCACTGAAATCCTGACAATTATCAGTGCAGACGGCTATCAGCCTCGTCCGGCGATAACTGCGAAAATCTATGAGTCGCTGAACAATCCCGCTACGCCGATGACCTCATCACTGTATCGCGATCTGACGCAAGGCTACGACATCGAAGCCGGACAGGTGATAGGTGATCTGCTGCTGCGCGCCCTGCGCAACGGCATCAGTGCGCCGTTGCTGAATGCGGTGAACGTTAACCTGCAGGTCTATTTGCAGGGACGCTAATGCTTAACGGCTAATGCGCGCCTGGAGATGGGGTAAGCGCATTAGTCTGTGCCACGCATGATCGATCTCATCCGGCATCTCGACTTCACCAAAAAATCCTTTGCCTTTTGGCCCGTAGCCCTGCTCATCATTGCGCAGGCGCTGTACTTCCCCATCAATAGCGAAAGAAAACGCTCCAGCGACCACAACCCTTGCGGTGGCGCACCGACAATGCGAACCATTCCGGCGTCGGTGATCAGTTGTGGCGTAAATACCGGCCAGTTGATGAAGCGTGGCGCATCGCTGCGGTTACGCCATTGCCAGCGAAACGTCGCATCGGTACGGCGCTGCATTAACGGATCCTGAATCAATATAATCTGCTGAGGTTGCAGGTTATGGTTATCCAGTAAACGCTGGCTGAACGCCGCGTTTTCGCCGCAGTTGCGCGACGCCCCTTCCAGCAACAGCTGCACGTCAGGCAATGCAGCAAAGGTGCGGGCAATTTCAGCCAGCATCTGCGCTTCACTTAATCCCTGGGTATTGATTTGTCGATAGAGTGGATGTGCCGCCATCGCTTCTGCCAGCACGGCTGTGGCGTGACCGATGCCGCCACTGATTAACAAAGGCAACGTGAATTTTTTAGCCAGCGCCACCGCGCCTTCAATGTTTGGCAACACGGAATGTCCCGCCAGAATCGCCAGCTCTGCGCTGATTTCACCTTCATGTGGCATTTCATCCAGCGCCAGCCAGGCAGCGATAAGATTGATATCCTGGATGTGGTTGTCAGTGAGTTGCATATTTTCCTCCTGTTCACCGCGCAGTCTACCCCTGTCCAGGCACGATGACAGGGAAAAATTTGCTACACTCGCCGCTCTATCTTCAGGAGAGAACCATGATTTCCCGCTCCGTGACCCTTGATGACGTCGCTCAACTGGCCGGCGTCTCTTACCAGACCGTTTCGCGCGTGCTTAATCGCTCTGAGCAGGTTTCAGCGCGCACCCGAGAAAAAGTCGAAGCGGCAATGCAGCAGCTTAATTATGTACCGAATCGCGTGGCCCAGCAGCTTGCAGGCAAAGCGACACGTACGCTCGGCCTCGCCACCAGCAATCTGTCATTAATGGCACCGGCGCAAATCGCTGCAGCCATTCAGCAGCGTGCCGCCAGCGCCGGCTATCACCTGGTGATCGCGATGAACAGCGGTCAGCCGGTCGAAGCGACAATTAATGAACTGCTGGCGCAGCGTGTGGATGGGCTACTGATCAATATGCCGTTGCAGGCTGAACGGGCGGAGCAGATTCAGGCGCTGTGCGGGGAAAAACCCACGCTGTTTTTAGATGTCGAGCCACGAGCTGCGGTAGCACAGTGTCAGTTTCCTAATGAGGCGGGTGCACGCGCCGCCGTTGACCATCTGGTTGCGCTGGGCCACGTGCAGATTGGTTTGTTAAACGGCCCCGTAGATTCAGTCGCCGCCCGCCAGCGCGAAGCGGCCTGGTTAGCGGCGCTGGCCGAGCGTCAGTTAACCCCTTATTGCCTGCTGCGCGGGGACTGGAGCGCCCGGTCGGGGTATCAGGCGATGCTGAATCAGCTCCCTGACGCTTTGCCCTCAGCCCTGCTGGTGGCGAATGATCAAATGGCGCTGGGTGCAATGCGGGCGCTGCATCAGTATGGCGTGCGCATTCCTGCGGAGATGTCGTTAGTGGGTTATGACGATACAGCGGAAAGTGCCTGGTATCAGCCGCCACTGACCACCGTAAGGCAGGATTTGCAGCGGCTGGGTGAAGCAAGCGTTGAGCAGATAGTGTCACGCTTAGCGGGCAGCGAAACCCCTGCTTTAGCGTTAGAGACAAAACTGATTGTGCGGGAAACCACGGCGGCGCCTGGCGATGAAAGCTCAGCGTTACCTGAACTGGCGCAGCAGTTACAGCAGATAGCGCGACAACTGATGAAGCCTTCTGCGTATTAATGCACCACTTTACAACCTGTGACCCCCTCACCCAGCGCGCCCTCTGTTTATGAGGAAGAACTAAAGTGAGGGGAGCCAGCACAAGCCCTGTGCTTACTGCGGCTTGACTTCGCCCATGCTTTTGAGCTTTTTCGACAGCTCGCGGCGCTCTTTAGAGAGGTCGGCGTTTTTGATGATGTACTCGTCAACACGATCTTCATAGTCAACGCGCATGCTGGCGATGATTTCCTGAATCGCCTCAATGCTCATGCCGGGTTTGATGTATTCACTCAGGTTGTCCAACAGCAATACACGCTTCTGGTTATCACGAATTTTCTTTTCGTTGTCGGTGATTTCACGCTGCAGTTTATTTTTGCGGCGGAACATACGCACGAATTCCAGTACGTCCTGAAATGACTGCTTGGCATTTTCCATGATGGCACCTTCTTTGAGCCTGCTGTCGCAGGGAGAGAGTCAAAACGATCAGCTTAGCGGCTAGCCAGCCTTGTAAGCAATTTTCACAGCTAAATTCAGACTGGCTCTTATCTTAGCGCAAAGAAAGCAGTTTTCACATTAAGTCATTGTCTGAGGTGATTATTTGCGCAACGCCATACGCAGCAGATCAGACATACGCTCTAACTGCTTCGCCAGCTCCAGGCTCAGCCAGACGTAACCGTAAATCGGCGTCTCCTCTAACCTTTCACTGCCTGCGTCGGCAATTAACTGCTTCAATTCCCGTGTAATTTCAGCCAGTTCATGACTGGTAGCGATCACCTGTTCGGTTTCGCCGCGTACCGCCAGAGTAGAGAGGGCGCGTAGCGTGTTTTCGGTCATCTGCTGGGTGCGACGTAAGGTTGGCGCATTGAGCAAGATCAGATGACTTTCACGAGATGCCCACCAGGCATTAATTTGCATCTCAACTGTGTACACCATATTACGGTTGATGGTTTGAATCGCTTCAAACACCGATTTTGGAATACGTGTCTCTTTACTTGACGGCTCCAGCAGTGCACGCATCTTGATGATGCTGGTGAGCAATTTGCCTAAGGGTTTACCCAGACGCGGCTTTTCCACCAGGTTATGCGAAAAACCTGCATGATAAATCGTGGCGATTTTTTCCAGCGAATCAGACAGCTGAATACGCCAGTGGGTATAGGCGCGCTGCGCCCAGATAGCACTGAACAGCAGCGCCAGCAGCGATCCCAGAATCACATCGCCGCCGCGCCATAACGCCATAGTGAAGTCGCCTGCCGGTGCGCCCACCACCACGCTAAGGGTGATACCAATCAGCAGCGCCATATAGGGATGTTTACCCAGAGTAAGAAAACCACAGACAAACATCACCACCGCACACCAGGCCAGCATCACCGGCAACGAAATAAGCTCCAGCTTTAACGCGATCAGACCTGAAATCGATCCTGCCAGCGTACCGCTAATACGCTGTATTGCGCGCGGAAAGACGTTGCCCCACGTTGAGATAGGCCCCATCACCACCACCAGCGTGATAAGCGGCCATGTTCCTTCGGGAATATCTGTAATGCGCACAAACAAAAAGGTCAGCAAAAGGCAATAGCAATGCGTACACCATGTACGCTGCGGTAATAGCGGTAGAACCAAAACTCCAGTTTCGATATTGGTTTATCAGGACGCAAGATGGTTTTCCGGTTGCAGGATCATTATGTGCGCTATTTTAACCCGTCGCGTTGCTAAGGCTTAATCACGCTTTTCCATTTCAAGACAGTGTTGACCTTCCCTTACAATTATCAACAAACAGTTTACATGGCGAGGCCACCCATAAAACAAACATATAACTTATTGTTAAGATTGTTCTTTTTATTTAACACAGAGAAAGAGAGCAACATGAAAAAAGAGCCAGCTGGCTGTTTTTCAACGCAGAAGAAGCGCGTACTGTTGAAGCGATGGTTGACTGCCGACAACCTCAGCGGGGGCGGCAAAGACGCAGGATATGCCCCCTTCATTGATCACGACAGGGCAGCGACCGCACTGCCCTGTTATTTTTTCACCGGAATGTAGAGATCGATATCCCAGACGCCACTTTGTGCCCCATCGTTGAGATAGTGATCAAAACAAGGACGCTTATCTACCTGCCAGCTGCTGCCAGGTAACCATTGCTGAAACAGCGTCAGCCAGGGTTTAGCGAAATCGCCATCATCGACCACCACCCGTGCGACAGCATACTTGCCACCCGCTAACTCACCTTTTTGCGGCGCACCCTCACCCGCAGGCTGATAGTCAGCGTTCACGCTGATTACGGTATCAATGGCCCGCTGTGAAGCAGCAGCGTCATTGGGATTACTGTGATAGATCGCCATCCATTCGCCGGTAAGATTGTGCTGCGTCACCCATTCAGACAGGCGGGCAAATCCTTCTGGCGCCGTTTCATCCCACGGCCCGATTAAATGAAATCCGACCCAGGGCGTAGCTTCGCGTTCAACGATGGTTACCTTCATCACCCTTCCTCTGTTTGTGGCTCAATGAAGCGTCCTACTCTGACACAGCATCACCGGGCGCACTTTGCGTAGGGCCACAAACCTGAATCAGAGCTTTTGCTTAATGTAATCTTCGATGCGCGTAATGATGCCCGCTTCGTCTACCGCCTGTAGCATGACCAGCGGATAACTCGCCAGCTGCTTATCTTTATCCATCACCTGAATCTCACCAATGGTTTCATTGGCTTTCAGCGGTGCGTCCAGCGATTTGCGGTTGATAACGTATTTCGCTTTGACGTTTTGCACTTCGCTGCGCGGCAGTGACAGATAAACGTCGTTCGCGGTGCCAACCTCAACCTGATGCGGATTGCCGTACCAGACATTTTCAGTGCCAATTTTTTTGCCACCGTGGAAGAGTTGCACGGTATCAAAGGTGTTCTGTCCCCACACCAGCAGTTTACGCGCCTGCTCTTCACGTCCCTTTGCACTCTTACCGCCCATCACGACGGCAATCAGGCGGTGTTGACCCACAACATTTGACGCAATGATATTAAAACCAGCGGTGGCGGTATGGCCAGTTTTCAGCCCATCAACGTGCAGATTGTTATCCCACAGCAGGCCGTTGCGGTTATTTTGCGTGATGCCGTTCCAGGTCAGCGTTTTCTCTTTGTACATAGCGTAAAAATCGGGTTCGCCATCGATTATGGCGCGTGACAGTTTCGCCATATCTGACGCGCTGGAGAACTGCCCTGGCGCATCAAGACCGTGTACCGTTTCAAAATGAGTATTGGTCAGGCCCAGGCTTTCAACGTAATGATTCATCAGCTTGACGAAATTAGCTTCGCTGCCCGCAACGTAATCCGCCAGCGCAACACAGGCGTCATTGCCTGAATCGATAATGACGCCCCGGCTCAGATCGCGCACGCTTAGCTTGTCGCCGGGCTTAAGAAACATCAGCGATGAACCTTTGAAAACCGGATTTCCTGCCGCCCAGGCATCTTTACCCACGGTGACTATATCGTCGCGGGTGATTTTTTTCTGATCGATAGCGCGGTCAACAACATAGCCCGTCATGAGTTTGGTCAGGCTGGCCGGATTACGCCGCTCATCAGGATTTCCGGCGGTCAATACCTGGCCGGTGGTTGCATCCATTAGCACCCAGGATGCAGCATCAATTGCCGGTGGCGTCAGAGGGAACGGCATATCACCGGCCTGAACCAACGATGCCCAAAGAGTGGCAGTTACAGTAATCAGCAGACGCCTTTTCAACACTTCATCCTTAGTTGCGCAAATATATGATTAAAAGAAACAGCCGCACTTTTTACGGCAAAAGCGTTTAACAGGTTTGAAGAAATTGAAAAAAAGTATGATCGCTGCGGTGTTGCTCTCAGCCTGCACGCAGGCGGTTGTGCTCAGCGGCGCACAAGACTATCCTGAGTATTGATTTCTACCCGCTCAGGACAACGACGTGCCCTCGGAATTAACTTTTTTATTTCACGATTATGAAACCTTTGGCACCAGTCCCTCGCTGGATCGCCCGGCACAGTTTGCAGGTCTTCGTACAGACAGCAACTTCAATCCGGTTGGCGAGCCACAGGTATTTTATTGCCGTCCGCCAGATGATTATCTTCCTCAGCCTGAAGCCGTGATGATTACCGGTATCACGCCGCAAATCGCCATGGCGCGTGGTGTAAGCGAAGTGGAATTTGCCGAACGCATCCATGCCCTGTTTACCGAACCGCAAACCTGCGTGGTTGGCTATAACAATGTGCGCTTCGACGATGAGGTTACGCGCAACATTTTCTATAGAAACTTTTACGATCCTTACGGCTGGAGCTGGCAAAACGGTAACTCGCGCTGGGATCTGCTGGATGTCATGCGCGCCTGTTATGCGTTGCGCCCAGAGGGCATCAACTGGCCGGAAAATGACGACGGTTTCCCCAGCTTTCGCCTGGAACATCTGACTAAAGCTAACGGTGTGGCGCATGAAAATGCGCACGATGCGATGTCTGATGTGTTCGCCACCCTGGCGATGGCAAAACTGGTAAAAGAGAAGCAGCCAAAGCTGTTTGATTTTCTGTTTACTTATCGCAACAAAAACAAGCTGATGACGCTGATTGATATTCCGCAGATGAAGCCGCTGGTGCATGTCTCCGGCATGTTTGGCGCTGAACGGGGGAATACCAGTTGGGTTGTGCCACTTGCCTGGCATCCTGATAACCGCAATGCGCTAATTGTGGTGGATTTAGCCGCAGATATGACGCCGTTGCTGGAACTGGACGCTGATGCCCTGCGTGAACGGCTGTATACCCGTAAAAGCGATCTTGGCGATTTGGCTTCAGTGCCAATCAAGCTGGTGCATATTAATAAGTGTCCGGTCCTGGCTCCGGCTAATACCTTACGACCCGAAGATGCCGCGCGGTTAGGCATTGATCGTCAGCACTGCCTGAATAACCTGGCGCTGCTACGGCAACAGCCAGATGTGCGGGAAAAAGCGGTGACGCTGTTTGCCGAAGCTGAACCGTTTACGCCTTCAGAAGATGTTGATGCTCAGCTTTATAACGGCTTCTTTAGCGATGCCGATCGGGCGGGCATGAATATCATCCGCCAGACCGCGCCGCAGAATCTGCCCGCTCTCGATTTAACATTTGAAAGCCCACGGGTGATGAAGCTGCTGTTCCGCTATCGCGCACGTAACTTTCCCGGCACGCTGGATGACGCCGAGCAGCAACGCTGGTTGCAGCACCGCCGTGACGTGTTAAATGCAGAAAAAGTCCAGGCGTTCTTGCTTGAGCTGGAATCGCTGGCAAGCTTGCACGAAGAGGATGCAGAGAAGCTGGGTCAGTTGAAGGCGCTTTATCTTTATGCGCAAGCGTTGGTTTCTTAGCGTTTGTTTTCTCAGTGCGCTAAGCGCACACCAGGGCTGAGAGAGGGTTCAGACCAGGATCTGAAACCTCTCTCCCTGAAAGATTAAATCAGCGTCCACACCAGCCAGGTAAACGCGAAGCCACATAATCCCATCAGGGTTGTCAGCACCGTCCAGGTTTTTAACCCATCCGCCACCGACAAACCGAGATAGCGCGTAACCACCCAAAAACCGGAATCATTGACGTGCGATAAGCCCAGGGCGCCAAAGCAGGCTGAAAGTGCCACCAGAACCAGTTGCATATCCCCTAACCCGGTCACCGCGGTGCTCAGCAATCCACAGGTTGTGACAATCGCGACCGTGGCTGAACCCTGTGAGGCACGCAGCGCCAGCGATAAAATAAAGGCAGCAGGAATTAACGGCAAATGAATCGTTTGCAGGGAACTGGCCAACGCTTTACCTACGCCAGATTCAACCAGCACTTTACCAAACGCACCGCCCGCTCCGGAGACCAAAATGACCCCCGCCGCCGTTGAAATCGCATTATTTGACAGCGTTTCCAGCTTCTCTTTCGGCCAGCCACGACGTAACCCAAGCAACCATCCCGCCAGGGCGAGGGTAATCAACAGGGCGATAGCCGGTGCGCCTATTAGGGTCAGCACTTTCAGCGCCATGCTTCCTGGTGCAAGGTGCGGTGGGACTAAAGTTCCCAGCATGATTAATACAATAGGCAGCACAATTAAGCTCGCGACCAGCATGGCGCCAGGCGCGTTTTTCGTCCGCATTTGCGGCTGCGATTGATCCGCAGATTCCGTCAGTTGCAGTTGCTCAAGCACCTGCACAGAAAGGTGATATTTTCTGCGATTGAGCGATTTGGCAATAAAATAGCCAACAACTCCCACCGGCACGGAAATTGCAATGCCCGACATCATCAACCAGCCCAAATCAGCATTGAGCAAGCCCGCCGCCGCCGCCGGACCGGGGTGAGTTGGCACGGTAACATGTACCATCAGCATCATGCCCGCCATTGGCAGACCAAATTTCAGCGGCGACAGGCGCATCACTTTACTGAAGCCATAAATCAGCGGGACGACAATGATGAAGCCCACATCAAAGAAAACCGGCAGGCCAAGGATGAAACCGACAATGGTCAGGGCTGCTGCCATTCGCTGCGGGCCGCACAGGCTGGCGAAGCGATTTGCCAGCGCGTCAGCACCGCCTGAGGCCTCAATAATCGCGCCAAGAATCGCACCTAACACGATAATGACGGCGATGCTGCCTAACAGGCTTCCCATGCCCCCAGTATCACTTTCATGATGTTTTCAGCAGGAATGCCGGTGGTTAATGCCACAAACAGGCTGGCAACCAGCAACGCGATAAACGGATGAACCTTGGATTTTATTACCAGCAGCAGCAGTAATATCACGCTGACCAGTGCAATGGATAACAGCAATGTAGTGGACATCGGAAGACCTCTAAATAATTATATTTTTCAGCAGTTTAATAAGCGTTTAACTTTGGTGTCGGGCACAATTTGGCTACAGCGCAACCCACATCGATTCGCCGTAAACCGATGTGGTCTGCATGATTTTTTACTTAACGGCGCTTACGCCAGGGTTCAAACCAGCCGAGTCCATCAACGGTATTACCCCGCGGAATATATTCGCAGCCGATCCAGCCGTCATAGCCAACCTCATCAAGCAGGCTGAACAGGTACGGGTAGTTAATTTCCCCCTCATCCGGCTCATGGCGATCGGGCGCAGAAGCGATCTGCACATGACGATAACGACCCGCATTGTGGCGGATCAGGTGGCTGAGATTGCCGTCCACTAATTGCGCATGAAACAGATCAAGTTGGGTAAAGACGTTGGGACGATCAATTAACGCCATCATCTCCAGCGTTTGATACTGGCTGGAATAGAGATAATTCGGCTTCGTTTTGGGGTTTAACGCTTCAATCAGCAAGGTAATGCCGTGCGGTGCAAACTGCGCCGAGGCGTAATGCATATTGCTTATGAAGGTGTCGACGTAAGCCTGACGATCCGCACCTTGCGGCACCGTCGCAGACATAACGTGGACCTGAGGACAGCCGAGCGCCAGCGCATATTCCAGTGCGCGATCGATATCCGCTTTTGCTTCTGCTTCCCGGCCAGGAATGGCCGACACGCCCCACTCGCTTGCCGCCACGTTTCCGGCAGCGGTATTGAATAACACCAGCTTAAGCTGATGTGCTTCCAGCAGCTGCTTTAACTGCGCGGCGGGATAGTCGTAAGGAAACAGAAATTCTACCGCCTCGAAACCAGCATTAGCCGCAGCGGCAAAGCGTTCCAGAAACGGTACCTCAGTAAACTGGGTAGAGAGATTGGCAGCAAATTTCGGCATTATCGACTCCTTAACTCAGCAACTTCGCTATCGCTGAGATAACGAATCGCACGATCGCCCAGCGTGAACATCAGTCGCGCGGTCTCTTCCAGCTCTTCGGTATTGTCAGCGGCTTCACGCAGCGATTTGCCTACCACGACCGGCCCATGATTCGCGAGCAGAAAGGCACGGTAGCGACCTGCCAGCTGCGCTAAATCGTCAGCCAGACGCTGATCGCCTGGCTTGTAATAAGGCACCACCGGTACATCACCTACGCGCATCACCACATAGGGCGTAAAGGGGCGAATACAGTTTTCTGTGTCTAATCCCTGCAGGCAGGAAAGCGCCGTCAGGTAATGGCTGTGCAGATGCACCACCGCTTTGCAGTCAGGATTGTTCAGGTAAAGCGCACGGTGAAAAGCGATCTCTTTTGACGGTTTGTCGCCTGAAAGCCACTCACCTTCTGGCGTGACTTTTGACAACCGGGCGGGATCCAGTTCGCCTAAGCACGATCCGGTTGGCGTCGCCAGCAAATTGCCATCTTCCAGCAGTAGCGATAAGTTACCGGCAGAGCCGGTGGCGTAACCGCGCTGAAAAAAGGACGCACCGAGTTGCACCATTTCCTGGCGAGCTTGTTGTTCAGTCATGGGAAAACTCCGTTTGAGCACGGCGGAAGAAATCTTCATCGCCAAAATTGCCGGATTTCAGCGCCAGCGACAGCGGCTGATGAATATCACGCACCCAGGGCACGCCTGGCGAAATCGTCGGGCCGATGTGAAACGCGGTTACGCCAAGGCTCTGCGCCACCACGCCAGAGGTTTCGCCCCAGCCACAATAAAACGCTGCCAGCCGCGTGTTTTCAGCTCTTTCGTTACCGCCGCAAACAGCGACTCCACCGCTTCGCTGCTGCGCTGCGCGCCATATTGCTGTTGAATAGCCTGCAACTGTTGCGCATCTGCGGTGGCAAACAGCATCGGTGCCAGCGCCTGATCGCTATTGGCATCAACCCAGTCACACAACTGCTGCGCATAGCTTTGCGTCTCCTCCAGGCAACGCCTGACCAGCACTTCCTGCGCCGGTGCCTGTTGACGATAGGCATTGACCTGACGGTTGGTCATTTGCGAGCAGGAGCCGGAGATGACTACCGCACGCTGGCCCTGTGGGCGGCCTGCCTCTTCGGCGCTGCTGTGATCGGCGTCAGCGGCTGCCCACTGTCGCGCCAGGCCGATCGCCAGGCCTGAACCACCGGTCACTAAACGCATGTCGCGCAGTGCTTCACCCTGCGTTAACAGGTGCTGCTCATTAAGCGTATCGAGCACCACATAATTAATGTTCTGTTCACGCATATTGTTAAGCTGACTGCGCACCGCTTCCGCGCCCTGATCCAGCAGCGGTGCAGCGATTAACCCGGCTTTCCCGCGTGCCTGACGTGTCATCAATCGCAGCAAATTACTGTCTGTCATCGGTGTCACAGGATGATGGCGCATACCGGAGTCGGATAAGAGCTGCTCGCCAACAAACAGATGCCCCTGATAGACCGTGCGCCCGTTAACCGGCAGCGCCGGACAGATCACCGTTTGCGTTTCATTCAGCGCCGCCAGCAGTGCATCCGTCACGGGACCAATATTGCCCTGTTCAGTGCTATCGAAGGTCGAGCAATATTTGAAATAGAACCGCTCGCAGCCTTGCTGTTGCAGCCAGCTAAGCGCAGCCAGTGATTGCTCAACCGCCTGCTCAACCGGGCAGGAGCGGGATTTCAGGCTGATCACAATCGCCTGAGCTTCCAGCGCATCACTGTTATCAGGAATGCCATTAAACTGAATAGTGGAAAGCCCGTTCTGCACCAGAAAACTGGCAATGTCGGTTGCGCCGGTAAAGTCGTCGGCTATCACCCCTAATCGCATCATGCTTTCTCCTGACCTTGTGGCAGCGTGATGCCGCTGAAAATCTTGATGACGGCGCTGTCATCTTCGCGGCCATAACCGGCGTTGCTGGCTTCGGTAAACATATTCAGTGCAGTAGACGCCAGCGGCAGAGGGAAATGCAGCGATTTCGCGGTATCAGCCACCAGGTTAAGATCTTTAACAAAGATATCGACGGCAGATTTTGGGCTGTAATCCCCGTCAACGACGTGGCGCATACGGTTTTCGAACATCCACGAATTGCCTGCTGCATTGGTCACCACGTCGTACATGGTATCGAGTGGAATGCCCGCGCGCGCCGCCAGCGCCATCGCTTCTGCGCCCACGGCAATGTGTACGCCAGCCAGAAGCTGATGAATAATTTTAACGGTAGAGCCCAGACCGATCTCTGTGCCAACGCGATACACTTTAGCGGCTACCGCATCCAGCACTGGCTGTAAGGCTGCAAATACCTCTTCACTACCTGAAGCCATCACTGTCATGTCGCCGGTTGCCGCTTTGGCCGCGCCACCCGAAACCGGCGCATCAAGCATTAAAAGCTGATGCTCTGCGAGCTGTTTTTCAAACTGCTGCGCATCCTGAGCAGAAATGGTTGATGAGATCATTACCGCCGTGCCGGGTTTCAGCTTCGCTGCCAGGCCATTTTCACCAAACAGAATCGCATTGACCTGCCTGGCATTCACCACCAGCACTAACACCGCATCGAGCTGATCGGCAAAACTGTCGGCAGAGGTTTGCGCATCACGAGCGCCTGCCTGACGCAAGGTCTCTAACGCAGCAGGATTGAGATCGACGCCCCAGGTATTCAGACCCGCGCGAATACAGGATTGCGCCGCGCCCATGCCCATTGAACCTAAACCAATTACACAGATGTTTGAGACTGGCACCGTCGGCCTCCGCTGTTAAATTAAGTGATTATTTGTTTGATGATGTTAATCGTGACAGGATAACGGGCGAAAAAACGTGTGTGTCATCACAAAAATTCACTTAACATTGTTAAAAGAACATATTTTCACAAAGGTGTTTATTCGCCCAAAGCCTTATGCACGGCGCTTCTGATGCCTTTGTGCTGTGAACCCTGCCAGTAATTCAGGCTTCGCCTTGAGTAATGATTACATTACAATGTGAAAAAATGATAACTATCAAGGAGCCGATGTGATCCCAACAGAACGGCATCAGCAGATTTTGGCACTGGTCGCTGAGCGTGGTGTGGTAAGTATCGCTGAATTAACCGATCGGTTAGGCGTGTCGCACATGACGATTCGCCGCGATGTGCAGAAACTGGAAGAACAAGGTGCGGTACTGTCAGTATCAGGGGCGTGCGCTCGGCAGATCGCCTGGCTGCTGAACCCTCGCATCTGACAAAAACTGCCCTGTATAACGACGAAAAGAATGCGATTGGCCGACTGGCGGCTCAGCATATACCGCGCAACAGCTGTATCTATCTGGACGCGGGCACCACGACGCTGGCGCTGGCACGTGAACTGGTGAATCGCGACGATCTGTTGGTGGTGACCAATGACTTTATGGTGGCAAACCTGTTAATGGAAACCAGTCTTTGTCGGGTTATTCACACGGGTGGAACAGTTTGTCGGGAAAATCGTTCCTGTGTCGGCGAGGCCGCGGCACGCAGTTTGCGCCATCTGGCAATTGATATCGCCTTTATCTCTTCCTCTTCCTGGGGACCGCGCGGATTATTTACGCCAGACGAAGATAAAGTGACGGTAAAGCAGACGGTAAGTGAGGTAAGCAGTAAGTGCGTGCTACTGAGTGACAGCTCAAAGTACAACAAAATCGCGACGTTTTTAGTGCTGCCACTGGCGCGGTTTGACACCATTATCACGGATAAGCAACTAAGCCGGGCGGCGCAGGATGTGCTGAGCGGTGGAGCGTGGGAACTGATTATCGCGGGTTGAGGTTCTGTCTTACGGCCTGATGCCGCATCAATCTGAGAGACGCGGCGGGATACGGTTCAGGCAGCCTCTTCCCTCTCTTTTACAGGGAAGAAAGAGGCTGTTAACCGGGTTTAAATCTCTTCGCTAAATTGCGGCACCGGATTGCGGAAGCTGCGGGTCACAAATGCCAGATAGAGGATCCCGATAGCGGCCCAAATCAGGCCCAGCACCATCGAACTCTCTTCCAGGTTGATCCACAACGCACCGACCGTCAGTGCGCCAAGCAGCGGCAACACCAGGAATTGCAGGTTATCTTTCAACGTGCGGTTACGTTTCTCACGGATCCAGAACTGGGCAATCACTGACAGGTTAACAAAGGTAAAGGCGACCAGCGCACCGAAGTTAATCAGGGCCGTTGCCGTGACCAGATCAAAGTTAATCGCCATCAGCGCAATAGCACCAACCAGCAGGACGTTCAGAGAGGGCGTGCGCCATTTGGGGTGGATATAACCGAAGAAACGCTCCGGGAATACGCCATCACGCCCCATGACGTACATCAGACGCGAAACGCCTGCATGGGCTGCCATACCTGACGCCAGTACCGTGACCACAGAGAAGATCAGGATGCCAACCTGCAATACTTTACCGGCGACAAACAGCATGATTTCTGGCTGCGATGAATCGGGGATCCTGGAAGCGTGAAATGTCCGGGAAGTAAAGCTGCAGGAAATAAGACGCCACAATGAAAATCACGCCACCAATCAGGGCGGTCAGGAAAATCGCGCGCGGAATGGTGCGTTCTGCATCTTTTGTCTCTTCAGACAGCGAGCTGATGCCGTCAAAGCCGAGGAATGAGAAGCAGAGGATCGTCGCGCCGGTAATCATTGGCACTACGTGAGCATTTTCAGACCAGAATGGCTTGCTGCTGGTCAGTGTTCCTGCGCCTTCACCGTTTGCCACGCCATAGATAACCATCGCGGTGATACCCACCATGACGATAACCTGCAGCACCACAATCAGGCTGTTGAAGTTAGCGACCGTTTTGATGCCCTTCAGGTTTGAGAGCGTCATAAAGCCCACCAGCAGCACGACAAAGATCCACGATGGGATGGCGGGCACCAGTGTTTCAAAATAGTTTTTAGCCAGCAGAATATTGATCATCGGCATGAACAGGTAGTCCAGCAGTGATGACCAGCCAACCATAAAGCCGACATGCGGACTGATGGCCTTCTGAGCGTAGGTATAAGCGGAGCCCGCAGATGGGAAGCGGCGTACCAGCTTACCGTAACTCACGGCAGTAAACAGAATCGCAATCAGCGCAAACGCGTAAGCGGTGGCAACGTGACCGTCGGTCAGCCCAGAGACGATACCGAAAGTATCAAACAGGGTCATAGGCTGCATGTAGGCTAAGCCCATCATGACGACCGGTAATAAAGTCAGTGTTTTTTTCAGATGCGCACGCTGTGGTGCAGCAGTATTAAGCGACATGCTTCAGTCCCCCTGTGTGGCAACCTGGCTGGGTTGATTCACGGGGCAACTGCGCATAATGCGACAGGAAGTAAAGTTAGCAGTACGCGCGGCGCCGTAGTCATCACGAAAACGCGTACCAGCATGGGCTGGCAGAGTGGAAAACATCCCCATCTTTATATCCTCAATCTCACGCCTGCGCGTGTTTTCAGTGTTTATCTATCCGGGTGCGTGCCCGGCCTCGGTTAAGTCGGCAAAAAGCTGTTTGTAAAAACACAATGCAAAAAAATAACCGGCGCGGTTAGCGTCGGTTATATTCTTTTTTGCAGGGCGCGTATTTTGCCTCAAACTATTGGCTAAGCACAAGATGTTGGGGCATCAAATGCAAAAAAAGTCCTTACGCATTTTTCAGCATCCAGTCTATTTCGGTGGCGGTGATTAAACGCTCAAACTGCATCAGCTCGTAATTTTTGCAGCTGTACCATACTTTGCCAAAACGCTCGCCCAGCAGTTTTTGTAGCGGATAGCTGTTTTCAAACTCATACAGCGCATCGCTTTGACGAATCGGTAACGCCAGCCCTTCCGCTTCGTGTCCGTTGCCTTTCACCGGCTGCGGTAGCGGTAAAGCATTATCCAGTCCGTGGAGCATACCGGCCAAAATCGCTGAAACCACTAAATAGGGATTGGCATCGGCACCGGCCACGCGGTATTCGATGCGATGATTTTCAACATCGCCACAGGGAATGCGCAGCGCCACGGTGCGGTTATTGTGGCCCCACGAAGCCTGAAGCGGCACAAAGGCTTCCGGCACAAAGCGGCGAAAAGCATTTACATTGGGGGCCAGAAGAGCCATAGACGCCGGCATTAAGTCGATCATCCCTGCCAGCACGCGCTTCAGCAGCGGCGAATCACTGCCGTCATCACAGGCAAATGCATTGTGATCGGCTGCATCCAGCATACTGATATGCACATGCATGCCACTGCCCGCATATTCTTCGTAGGGTTTAGCCATGAAGGTTGCCGTCATGCCGTGATTTTCCGCTACCTGGCGAATCAACCGTTTTAACTGGATGGCATGATCGCAGGCTTTCAATACGTCACGCGTGTGATGAAGATTAATTTCAAACTGGCCTGGCGACGCTTCTGCCAGCGCGCCATCGGCAGGAATGCCCTGCAGTCTGGCTAAATCATCAATATCCCGTAATACATCGGCAAAGTGGTCAAGATTATCAACGGAATAGACCTGACTCTGCATGTTGCGCTCATCACTTCCGGGCGCACAAGGCGGCTGAATATAGCCCTCCGCATCACGCTTTTTATCCACCAGATAGAACTCCATCTCTACCGCTACCACCGGAAATAATCCACGATTGCGTAGCTGTTGCCACAGCTGATTCAGGACATTTCGGGGTTCAACGTCAAAGGGAGTGCCATCTTGGTTGCGCATGGTTAGCAGCAATTGAGCGATATGTTTAGGATCGGATGCTGAGGGAGCTAAGGTATCAAGAACAGGCAGGCAAAGATTATCTGGTTCGCCGAGCGATTGCCCCAGCCCGGCTTCTTCAACAGTGTTGCCCAGAATATCCATAGCAAACACTGAGGCGGGAAAATAACATCCTTTTTCGAGCTTCGGTAATGCAGAAACAGGAATACGTTTACCGCGAAAGACACCATTTAAATCATTTAACAGGATATCGACATACTGCGTTTCTGGATGGCGCTCCAGCCAGGTTTTCACCTCAAGCTGGAACGCGCTGGTTCGTCTCTCTTCACTGTGACGCGTAAAGTCTTCTACTTCTACCAGGTTTGTCATGATCTTACCCGCCCCTTTATAGGTTTGCGCAATGCTCAAAATAACAGCCACTCTTCTAACATAGCGCCAAGACAAAAAGTGTGCAAATGTTACAAATCTGTTTGAAGAGCGAAGCGCGGATTGCTAGATTGGTAAAATATTGAACATTTTGTCGCCATATCCACCCCGCCGGTTAATATTTTGAACAGCAATGCGAGGGAAAGTAATGGGCATTATTTTTAACAAACCCTTGATTGGCGTAGTGATGTGCCAAATTGATAAAGGCGGCCATCCCACGCAAACAGTGCATAACAAATACCTCGACGCCGTCATATCAGCGGGTGGCGTTCCTCTTGCACTGCCACATAATTTGATGGATGTCCCTCT
This sequence comes from Pantoea sp. LMR881, assembly GCF_027157825.1. NCBI lineage: Bacteria > Pseudomonadati > Pseudomonadota > Gammaproteobacteria > Enterobacterales > Erwiniaceae > Pantoea > Pantoea sp. LMR881. The sequence goes on along the minus strand of NZ_JAPVOK010000002.1, from coordinate 3,705,716 downwards.
TCTGTTAGAAACCGCGTTATCTGTTCTGGATGGCGTACTGTTGACCGGCAGCCCCAGTAATATTGAACCCTGGCATTATGGCGAGGAAGGCAAGGAGCCACAAGCCGATCCAGGCCGCGATCGACTGGCTTTTAACCTCATTACGCATGCAATCGGTAAAAAAATGCCGCTGTTTGGCATTTGTCGTGGCATGCAGGAGTTAGTTGTTGCCAACGGCGGTGCGCTTTACCGTCAAATCAGCCAGCATCGTCAGTTTCAGCGCCATCATGAAGATCTCGCGCAGCCGCTTGAGCAGCAGTATGCGCCTGCGCATGTGGTAATGATTGAACCTGACGGCCTGCTTTACCGCTTGCTCAACAGCACCACGCTGGCCGTGAACTCCTTACATCAACAAGGGATCCGTGAAACAGGTCCACAACTGCGCATCGAGGCGCGCGCCCCCGACGGCCTGATCGAAGCGGTCAGCCTGCGCCATCACCCCTTTGCGCTGGCAGTGCAATGGCATCCTGAATGGCACGCAGAAAGTGTGCTGGCCTCGCGTCAGTTGTTTGAAGGATTTATCCGGGCAGCTCTGATCTATCACAAGGAAAAAACACCATGAATGATGCCACTCTGACCCCCGGACGACGCTTATCACAGATCCGGCAAGAGTTGGGATTGTCTCAGCGACGCGTCGCTGAACTGGCAGGTTTAACACACAGCGCCATCAGTACTATTGAGCAGGACAAGGTGAGTCCGGCAGTCAGTACCTTACAAAAGTTATTAAAAGTGTATGGTTTGTCGTTATCGGAGTTCTTTTCTGAGCCTAAGCATCTTACGACGCCCAAAGTGATTGTCGGGCCGGAAGATTTGCTGGAAATCGGCAGTCAGGGCGTCTCGCTGAAATTAATCGATAACGGACAGACCAAACGCACGCTGGGCATGTTGCTGGAGACCTATCAGCCGGGTGCCAGCACAGGTGAGAAGCTACGCCACCCCGGCGAAGAGACCGGCACACTACTGGAAGGCGAAATTACCCTGGTGGTGAATGGGCAAAGTTACCATCTCTATGCGGGCGAGAGTTACGTTATCGATACCGGTTTACCGCACAGCTTTACCAATACGGCCGATCAGCTTTGCCGCATTGTCAGCGCCCATACGCCGGCCAATTTCTAATAACGGTTGAGCATCAGGAGGTTGTGATGAAATACGTGGAGAGTTATTACGCTGCAACAGCCAATCCTCATGCGCCATGGCCGCTGTTGCAGGACAGCATCCTGTGTGATGTCTGTATTATTGGCGGTGGCTTCACTGGCCTTTCCGCCGCGCTTTATCTGACCGAAGCGGGTTACGACGTCGTGGTGCTCGAAGCAGCGCGCGTCGGCTATGGGGCCAGCGGTCGTAATGGCGGCCAGGTGGTGAACTCATACAGCCGTGATGTGGATGTTATTGAGCAGCGTTACGGTAAAGAGAGCGCCCGCATGCTCGGCAGCATGATGTTTGAAGGTGCGGAGATCATTCGCGATCGCATTGATCGTTACGCTATCGCCTGTGATTACCGTCCCGGCGGGATTTTCGCTGCGCTTAATGCCCGACAAATGGGCCATTTATGTACTCAGGAAAAATTGTGGCAGCAATATGGCAATCACGATTTGGAATTGCTGGATGGACGCGGCATTCGCCGTGAAATCGCCACCGATCGTTACGTCGGCGGTTTGCTCGACAAGCGCGGCGGTCATCTGCATCCTCTTAATCTGGCTCTGGGCGAAGCAGAAGCGATTCGTCGCCACGGCGGCCGTATTTATGAACAATCAGCGGCACTGAATGTAGCTTACGGTACGCCGAATCGCGTGAAAACCGAACAGGGTGAAGTCACGGCAAAATATGTAATTTTTGCCGGCAATGCCTATCTGCCGACCAGGGTCGAACCGCGCCTGAGTGGTAAAAGTATGCCCTGCGGCTCACAAATTGTGGCTACCGAACCGCTGAGCCGCGATCAGGCGCTGGCCTTACTGCCAAACAATCATTGCGTGGAAGATTGTAACTATCTGCTGGATTACTTTCGTCTGACTGCCGACAATCGTCTGCTGTATGGCGGTGGCGTGGTCTACGGAGCGCGTGAGTCTGGCGATATTGAGGCGCTCATTCGCCCGAAGCTGCGTCGTACCTTTCCGCAACTGCAAAATGTGAAGCTGGATTTTGGCTGGAGCGGTAACTTCCTGCTCACGCTGTCACGCATGCCACAGTTTGGGCGCCTGGAAAATAACGTCTATTTCATGCAGGGCGACAGCGGTCACGGCGTTACCTGTACGCATCTGTCAGGAAAATTAATCAGCGAAGTTCTGCGCGGCGATGCGGAACGTTTCGATGCATTTGCTAATTTGCCTCATCTCCCCTTCCCCGGCGGCCGCCGGTTTAAGATCCCGTTAACCGCAATGGGCGCAGTGTGGTATGCGATCAGGGATCGGTTGGGGGTTTAAGTTCTTTTAGCTAACGGGCAAACAGGGCGGCAAATGTCGCCCTTTATCATTCATGCCTTCACAGATTATCGAACTTGCTATCGCACGATTGTAATGACAAGATCGAGCTCTTTGAAATTTGGGCTACGAAATGATTAAGTTGTTTGCCAGATATGCTTCGATAGGGGTTTTAAACACTCTCATTCATTGGGCCGTCTTTGCCGCTATATATGCGTGTGGATTTAAGCAGTCACTTTCTAATTTTGCTGCCTTTTGTATTGCAGTTACGTTTTCGTTTTTTGCGAATGCCAAGTGGACTTTCAACAGCGAAGCGACAACGGCACGATATATCCTTTACATCATTTTTATGGGCGCAATGGCGACATCGATAGGCTGGTTAGCAGACCATATGCATATAAACCCGCTAATAACACTGGTAATTTTCTCTGCAATTAGTTTGGTTTGTGGCTTCATCTACTCTAAATTTTTTGTGTTTAGGGAAAGTAAATGAAATTATCTTTGATTGTCCCGGTATTTAACGAAGAAGAAACAATTCCGCTTTTTTATAAGGCTGTGCGCGAATTTGCGCCTTTCAGTGCTTATGACATTGAAATCGTTTTCGTTAATGACGGTAGCCAGGACCGTACAGAAACAATCCTTAACCAACTCGAAAAAGATGATGCATTAGTAAAACACATCTCTTTCACCCGTAATTTTGGCAAAGAGCCTGCACTTTTTGCTGGGCTGGAAGCAGCTAGCGGGGAAGCGGTTATTCCAATAGATGTTGACTTACAAGATCCTATTGATGTGATTCCCGACATGATTGAAAAGTGGCTCGACGGTGCCGATGTCGTCCTTGCTAAACGCGTTGACCGCAGCACTGATTCACATTTAAAAAGGAAAACGGCAGAGTGGTTTTATAAACTGCATAATAAAATCAGCTCACCTAAAATTGAAGAAAATGTAGGCGATTTTCGCCTTATGTCACGCAGTATTGTTGAGAATATAAAACTCCTGCAAGAACGCAACCTCTTCATGAAAGGTGTTTTAAGCTGGGTTGGTGGAAATACTGAGGTAGTTGAATATACCCGAGCAGACCGCGTGGCGGGAAAAACGAAATTCAATGGCTGGAAATTATGGAACCTGGCTCTTGAAGGTATTACCTCCTTTTCAACCTTCCCGCTTCGCATGTGGACTTATATTGGGCTTTTTGTCGCTACTGTTTCCTTTTTTACGGTGCGTGGATGGTTATTGAAACCATTATTTGGGGAAATCCAGTCAAAGGTTACCCATCCATTATGGTCGCCATCCTTTTTCTTGGCGGCATTCAACTTATTGGTATCGGTGTTTTAGGTGAGTACATTGGCAGGATCTATATAGAAAGCAAAGGACGCCCGAGATTTATTTTACAGAAGACAGTGAAGGATAAAAAATCTGATGTTTAAACTTAATCAGTACTCATTTTCTAATTTTAAAATAGCTTTTATATTAGCTATATTATCCTATTTTTTTGTCTATGGATTTGAAATCACCCATTTTACGCTTTCTATTGATGAAGAGCCTTTAGACAATTTTTTCCAAACGCTTTCAGCAGGTAGATGGGGCCATGCTTTATTACGTCATTATGTTTTACCTGAACCCTACGTTCCCTTTTTTACCACCGCTTTCAGCTTACTTGTTCTTTCCATCTCAGCGGCATTTTGTGCAACATATCTAAGCTTAAACAAGTTACAGTCAGCAGCATTTGTTATTATGCTTGCGGCCATGCCACAGTTTGCTTATCAACTCGAATTTTCTAATCAAGCCGATACTGTATCTTTAGCTTTTTTATGCTCTGTTTTATCACTCTTCATGCTTGAGTCGTTTAACCTGGCTCGATATGCTATCTTTATCATCTTAACGATCCTTTGCCTCTCTGTTTACCAATCTATTTTTTTGTTCGCTGCCACGCTTCTCTGTGTAAAATTAACCATTGATTCACTCCAAGAAAAAATTAATTTTAAGGATGTATTTAAACGTATAATTATTTTTGGCGCTCTTGTTTTAATTTCTCTCGTAATCAATAGTTTTTTATCTAAATGGATTGCTTCTTTTTACAATGTTCAGATTTCAAGCTATCTGTCTTCCATGATCGGATGGGGTAAAAGAGATATTTATTCCATATTTAAAAGCGTGCTGTTTTTCATAAGAGATTGCCTGGCTTTTAAATATGCCTATGGCATGAATTCATTTCCTTTTGCTCTACTGTGGCTTCTTGGAATTATACTGCTTGCTGTTAAGCGCAAAAAAACACCCTGCTGGTGTCATTTATGGCGTTAGCAACTTTATTGTCTGGTTTTTTACTTAATTTTGCGATAGGTTCCGACTTACCGCCCAGGACCATGACTCAGTTACCCTTAGTATTTGCAGGATTATTTGCAACTCTCCTGGTGGTTTTCAGATGCAAGCCTGCTATTCTCATCGTTCCGGTGATATTCTTATGTGTCGGTGCGGCAGCATCAAATAAGCTTTTTTACAGTGATTACATGGCAAGAAAATCTGATAGCTTTTTTGCACAACAGCTAATTACGGCGATTTATCAGAAATATCCAAACTTTGATGTAAATAGCAATCCTGTTTATTTTTATGGCAGCTACTCCCCGATTAATTCCTGGAAAATCCCTAATGCTGATGTTTTTGGTCATTCTTTCTTTGAATGGGATGGAGGAAACAATCGCAGAATGTATTTGTACTTTTCAACGGCTAATTTAATAAAATTTGTCGAACCGAATGCTCAGCAGGTTGATCAATCAATTCAGGCTGCAAAAGTGATGGCGACCTGGCCAGCAAGAGAGTCTATCAATAAGGTAAATGGCGTTGTGATTGTAAAACTAAGCGACAAATTAAGTCCTTACAACAGATAACTATTTTTCTGGACAGACTATTTATTGAAGATTTTATCAATCTGAGTTCGCAAAAGTCGAACTCAGATTTTTACAAACTGATATCAACAACGGTGACAGCTGCAATCTCCTTGAAACAGGTGCTCAGGTCTGGTTGAAAATTAACTGAGTGTAGCTTTACTCCAGCGGCATTTTGCCCGGATCATCATAGATATATTCAAATCCCAGCTCACTACAGATCCGTGTGCCATCAATCAGTTTGCCGCTGTCATTGCTTTCTTCAGCTAAAAATTGCGGCGGCTCTAGCCCTAGCTGACGCGTTACAGTGGAATAAAACGTCGCACGCGACGGATGTTTTGGCGCACACAGATTGAAAACACGTCCGCCCTTTGGCGTTTGCAGCAACAGCATGATCGCTTCAACAACATCATCCAGGTGCACTAAATTTACCCCGTGTGAACCGTTTGCCACCTCTTTCTTACCGGCTAAAAAACGCCCCGGATGACGTTTCGGACCAACCAGACCTGCCAGACGCAAAATATCGACGCTGGTGCCGGGTAAGTCATGTAGCCAGCTTTCCAGTGCTACCAGCGTTTTCCCCGCCAGCGTTTCTGGCTGAAGTGCGCTGTTTTCCTTCATTAAGCCTGAATGGCTGCCATAAACAGAGGTTGAGCTGGTAAAAATAATACGTGGCACGTTATACACCAGCGCGCTGTCTACCACGTTCTGCACTGCCTGCAAATATTTTTCGCCGCCCTCTGCTGTGCGGCTGGCGGGCAAAGTTACTACCAGCGCATCCACATTCAACAGCGGTTCGATATCTTCCGCGTCGCACATCATCTCTGGCGTCAGCTCAAGCTGAAATGCTTCGATACCACAGCGACGGGCCGCATCAACGCCATCGGGCGTGGTTTTGCTGCCGGTTACCTGCCAACCGCGCGCTGTCAATGCTGTTGCCAGCGGCATGCCCAACCATCCCAGACCTACAATCGCGACCTTTTTCATCTCAACTCCCGGCTTTGCACAACATAATGTTATTCATACTAGTGCTGTGCTGCGTTGCAAACCAGTTCAATCTGTTTCGGCTCTTTCTGAATGTAAAGATTAAAAAAGGGTTGCCAATCGCAGTGAACCTGGTTAGGTTAATCAGCACATAAATGAATACTCATTCATCTGGATTTTATATGACACGCGTTCAGTTCAACCACCATCATCACCATCATCCTGACTAGTCTTTCAGGCGATGAGTGCTGGGAGACTGTCAAGATCTTCCAGTGGTGTGAACGCAAGAGAACCCCCGGAAGATCGTCTTCCGGGGGTTTTTTTATGGGCTGACGTAACCCAACAGGATTGCATAAGAGGACAGGAATCATGTTAGACAATACCCGTTTACGCATAGCTATGCAGAAATCAGGCCGTTTGAGTGATGATTCACGCGAATTGCTGGCGCGTTGTGGCATTAAAATTAATCTTCAGCAGCAGCGTCTGATTGCTTTTGCTGAAAATATGCCGATCGATATCCTGCGCGTTCGCGATGACGATATTCCGGGCCTGGTGATGGATGGCGTCGTAGACCTGGGTATTATCGGCGAGAACGTTCTGGAAGAAGAGTTATTAACCCGCCGCGCACAAGGCGAAGATCCACGCTATTTCACCCTGCGTCGTCTTGACTTTGGGGGTTGCCGTTTGTCGCTGGCGATGTCGGTTGATGATGAATACACCGGCCCGCAATGTCTGCACAATGCCCGCATCGCCACCTCTTATCCTCACCTGTTAAAAAAATATCTCGATCAAAAAGGCGTAAGCTTCAAAACCTGTATGCTTAATGGCTCAGTTGAAGTAGCCCCGCGTGCGGGTCTGGCTGATGCCATCTGTGATCTGGTGTCAACCGGTGCCACGCTGGAAGCAAATGGCCTGCGTGAAGTTGACGTTATTTACCGCTCTAAAGCGGTGCTGATTCAGCGCGATGGTGAAATGCCAGGCGCGAAGCAGGAGCTGATCGACAAGCTGATGACGCGAATTCAGGGTGTGATTAAAGCACGTGAATCGAAATACATCATGATGCACGCGCCGAGCGAACGTCTGGAAGAGGTGATTCAGCTTTTGCCGGGTGCCGAACGTCCAACCGTTCTGCCTTTAGCTGGCGATCAAAGCCGCGTAGCGATGCACATGGTCAGCAGCGAAACCCTGTTCTGGGAAACCATGGAAAAACTGAAAGCGTTGGGTGCCAGCTCTATTCTGGTATTGCCCATTGAGAAGATGATGGAGTAAGCCATGGCCTTTGCAACCCCAATCGACTGGCAAGCGTGTAGTAAAGAACAACAGCAGGCGCTGCTGATGCGTCCGGCTATCGCGGCATCCGAAACGATTACCCAAACGGTACGCGAGGTTCTGGAGCAGGTTAAAACCAACGGTGATGACGCCCTGCGCGCCTTCAGTGCTCGCTTTGATAAGGCGCAGGTTGAAGATCTGCGCGTTACGCCGCAGCAAATGGAAGAAGCCAGCGCGCGACTGAGTGATACACTGAAGCAGGCCATGGCTGTTGCCGTCAGCAATATTGAAACCTTCCACAATGCGCAAATTCTCGCGCCGGTTGATGTGGAAACACAACCCGGTGTGCGCTGCCAGCAGATTACCCGTCCGGTAAAATCGGTGGGTCTTTATATTCCTGGTGGCTCCGCACCGCTGTTTTCGACGGTTCTGATGTTAGCCACACCCGCGCGTATTGCCGGTTGTGGTCGCGTGGTGCTGTGCTCTCCGCCGCCGATTGCCGATGAGATCCTCTACGCGGCACAGCTGTGTGGCGTAAAAGAGGTGTTCCAGGTTGGCGGTTCGCAGGCTATTGCTGCTCTCGCCTTTGGTACTGAAACCGTGCCGCGCGTGGATAAAATTTTTGGTCCTGGTAACGCTTACGTAACCGAAGCTAAACGTCAGGTCAGCCAGCGCCTTGATGGTGCGGCGATTGATATGCCCGCCGGCCCGTCTGAAGTGTTAGTGATTGCCGATGAGGACGCAACGCCCGCCTTTGTCGCCTCCGATCTGCTGTCACAAGCTGAACATGGCCCCGATTCTCAGGTGATTCTGCTGACGCCGTCATTAACCTTAGCGCAGGGCGTTGCCGAGGCAGTCGAACAGCAGCTGGCGCAGCTGCCACGCGCAGCTACTGCACGTCAGGCGCTGGAAAGCAGCCGCCTGATTGTGGCGCGCGATCTTGAACAATGTGTTGAGATTTCAAACCTGTATGGCCCGGAACACCTGATTATCCAGACTCGCCAGCCACGCGATCTGGTCGATTCAGTTACCAGCGCCGGTTCGGTGTTTTTGGGTGACTGGTCGCCGGAATCAGCGGGTGATTATGCTTCAGGCACCAATCATGTATTGCCGACTTATGGTTATACCGCAACCTGTTCCAGCCTGGGTCTGGCCGATTTCCAGAAGCGTATGACGGTGCAGGAGCTGACGCCGCAAGGCTTCCTCAATCTTGCTGCCACCATTGAAACCCTGGCTGCCGCAGAACAGCTGGATGCCCATAAAAATGCCGTTACCTTGCGCGTTGCCGCACTGAAGGAGCAAGCATGAGCCTGAATGTTGAAGATTTGGCGCGCGCCAACGTGCGCGCCTTGACGCCCTATCAGTCTGCACGTCGTTTGGGTGGCAACGGTGACGTCTGGCTGAATGCCAATGAGTTTCCGCTACCAGTGCCGTTTGAGCTATCGCAGCAGACCCTGAACCGCTATCCAGAATGTCAGCCCAAACAGGTGATTGAACGTTATGCGGCCTATGCTGGTTTGCAGCCAGATCAGGTGCTGGTCAGCCGGGGAGCTGATGAGGGTATTGAGTTGCTGATGCGCGCATTTTGCGAGCCGGGCAAAGATGCCATTCTGTTCTGTCCGCCCACTTATGGCATGTACAGCGTAAGCGCGGAAACCATCGGCATTGAGTATCGCACCGTTCCGGCACTGGACAACTGGCAGCTCAATTTGCCTGCGATTGCTGACAAGCTGGATGGCGTAAAACTGGTTTATATGTGCAGCCCGAACAACCCAACCGGCAATCTGATTAACCCAGACGATATTCGCCAGTTGCTGGAGATGACTGCCGGTAAGGCGCTGCTGGTAGCCGATGAAGCTTATATTGAGTTCTGCCCGGAAGCGACGCTGGCAGGATGGCTGAAAGATTATCCACATCTGGTGATCCTGCGCACCCTGTCAAAAGCGTTTGCCTTGGCTGGCCTGCGTTGCGGCTTCACGCTGGCGAATAAACCGGTTATCGATCTACTGCTGAAAGTCATCGCGCCTTATCCCCTGGCAACCCCAGTAGCCGATGTAGCGGGCCAGGCACTGAGCGAACAAGGCATTGCATTGATGCGTGAACACGTGGCTGAGTTAAATGCGAATCGTAGCTGGCTGCTGGCGCAGTTAAATCAGTGTGCCTGCGTCGAACAAACCTTTGCCAGTGACACTAATTACGTGCTGGCACGCTTTACCGATTCGCCGGTGGTATTTAAAACCCTGTGGGATCAGGGCATTATTTTGCGGGACCAAAACAAAAACCCGGGCCTGTCGGGATGCCTGCGCATTTCCATCGGCACGCGTGAAGAGTGTCAGCGTGTGATTACCGCGCTGCAAGCCTTATCTGTGGAGTAAGCATGAGCCAGAAGACCCTTTTTATTGACCGCGACGGCACCATTATTTCTGAACCACCTGCTGATTTTCAGGTGGATCGTATGGATAAGCTGGCGTTTGAACCTAATGTGATTCCAACGCTGCTGGCGCTGCAAACGGCGGGTTATCGTCTGGTGATGATCACGAATCAGGACGGGTTAGGCACGTCCAGCTTCCCGCAGGCTGATTTCGACGGCCCGCACACTCTGATGATGCAGATTTTAACCTCACAAGGCATTCAGTTTGACGATATCCTGATCTGCCCTCATATGCCTGACGACAACTGTGATTGCCGCAAGCCGAAAACCAAAATGGTAGAAGCCTGGCTGGCCGAAGGCGCGATTGATGTGGCTAACAGCTACGTCATTGGCGATCGCCTGACGGATGTGCAACTGGCGCAAAACATGGGCATTCAGCCGATTCGCTATGGTGCGGAGGGTGAAGACTGGAATGCGATCCTGCAGCGCCTGACTAAACGCGACCGCTACGCACTGGTGAATCGCAACACCAAAGAGACGCAGGTTAAAGTTGAAGTGTGGCTGGACCGTGAAGGCAACAGCAAAATCAATACTGGCGTCGGCTTCTTCGATCACATGCTTGACCAGATTGCAGTTCACGGCGGTTTTCGCATGAATATTGAGGTGAAAGGCGATCTCTATATTGACGACCATCACACCGTAGAAGATACCGGTCTGGCGCTGGGCGAGGCGTTGTTAAAAGCATTAGGCGACAAACGCGGCATTGGCCGTTTCGGCTTTGTTCTGCCGATGGATGAGTGTCTGGCACGCTGTGCACTGGATATCTCTGGTCGTCCGCATATTGAATTCAAAGCTGAGTTTAACTACCAGCGCGTTGGCGATCTCAGCACCGAAATGGTTGAGCACTTTTTCAGTTCGCTCTCCTACAGCATGATGAGCACGCTGCATCTGAAAACCAAAGGTAAAAACGATCATCATCGCGTTGAGAGCCTGTTTAAAGCCTTTGGTCGTACCTTGCGCCAGGCGATTCGCGTTGATGGCAACACCCTGCCGAGTTCGAAAGGAGTGCTGTGATGAATGTGGTGATCCTTGATACCGGCTGCGCCAACCTGTCGTCGGTAAAGTGGGCTATTGAGCGTCTTGGTTATACACCTGACGTCAGCCGCGATCCCGATGTGGTGCTGCGCGCCGATAAGCTGTTTTTACCCGGCGTGGGTACCGCGCAGGCTGCGATGAATCAACTGGAAGAGCGCGATCTGATTGAACTGGTCAAAGCCTGCACACAGCCAGTGCTGGGCATCTGCCTCGGTATGCAATTGCTGGGCCGTGGTAGCGATGAAAGCGGCGGTATTTCCACGCTGGGCATAATCGATGAGCCGGTCTCACTGATGGATACGCAAGGCTTGCCTCTGCCGCACATGGGCTGGAACCAGATTACCGCTAAAGCCGGTAATCATCTGTTCCGCGACATTGCTGAAGACAGCTATTTTTACTTCGTCCACAGTTATGCGATGCCGGTTAATGCCTGCACTATCGCGCAGTGTCACTACGGTCTGCCGTTCACTGCTGCGGTGCAGAAAGATAATTTCTTCGGTGTGCAATTCCACCCGGAACGCTCTGGCAAAGCGGGCGCGCAGTTGCTGAAAAACTTCCTGGAGATGTAATGATTATCCCTGCGTTAGATTTGATTGACGGTAAAGTGGTTCGCCTGCATCAGGGCGATTACGGTCAGCAGCGCGATTACGGCAGCGATCCGCTGCCGCGCCTGCAAGATTACGCCAGCCAGGGCGCAACAGTGCTGCATCTGGTGGATTTAACCGGCGCAAAAGATCCGGCAAAGCGCCAGATTTCGCTGCTGCAAACGTTGTTGACTGGCGTTGACGCTATCGTACAAGTGGGTGGCGGTATTCGCACCCGTGATGACGTCAAGGCGCTGTTAGATGCCGGTGCCAGCCGTGTGGTGGTAGGCTCCACGGCGGTAACGCAGCCGGAAGAAGTGAAGCGTTGGTTTAATGAGTTCGGGGCTGATGCCATTGTGCTGGCACTGGATGTACGCATTGACGCTGATAATCGTAAAGAAGTGGCGATCAGCGGCTGGCAGGAAGCCGCAGGCGTGACGCTGGAAGAAGTCATTGCGCAGTTTCAGCCGGTTGGCCTGAAGCATGTGCTGTGCACTGATATTTCACGCGATGGCACGCTGAGCGGCTCTAACGTTGCGCTGTATCAGGAAGTGACTGCACGTTATCCAGCGATTGACTTTCAGTCTTCCGGTGGCATTGGTGAACTGAACGATATCGCCGCGCTGCGCGGCAGTGGCGTGCAGGGTGTGATCGTTGGACGCGCGCTGCTTGAAGGTAAATTTACAGTTTCGGAGGCAATCGCATGCTGGCAAAACGGATAATTCCCTGTCTCGACGTGCGTGACGGTCAGGTAGTCAAAGGCGTTCAGTTTCGTAATCACGAAATCATTGGCGACATCGTGCCACTGGCGCAACGTTACGCTGAAGAAGGTGCCGACGAACTGGTGTTTTACGATATTACCGCCTCCTCTGACGGGCGCGTCGTCGACAAAAGCTGGGTATCGCGCGTGGCGGAAGTGATCGATATCCCTTTCTGTGTAGCAGGCGGTATCAAAACGCCGGAAGACGCGGCGCGCATTCTTGAATTTGGTGCAGATAAAATTTCCATCAACTCGCCCGCTTTGGCCGATCCCACTCTGATTACCCGCCTGGCCGATCGCTTTGGTGTGCAGTGCATTGTGGTGGGTATTGATACCTGGTTCGATGAAGCCAGCGGTAAATACCACGTCAACCAGTATACCGGCGACGAGTCGCGCACCCGCGTAACGAAATGGGAAACCGTTGACTGGGTGCAGGAAGTTCAGAAGCTGGGCGCAGGTGAAATCGTCCTGAATATGATGAACCAGGACGGCGTTCGCAATGGCTATGATCTGGTACAACTGAAAAAAGTCCGTGATGTCTGCAAAGTGCCACTGATTGCCTCTGGCGGTGCCGGCACTATGCAGCACTTCTTCGACGCATTTGAGCAAGCCAATGTTGATGGTGCGCTGGCAGCGTCGGTGTTTCACAAACAAATTATTAATATCGGTGAGCTGAAAAGCTTCCTGATCGACAAGGGTGTGGAGATTCGCGCGTGTTAACTGAACAACAACTGGCCCAGCTTGACTGGGACAAAACGCAAGGCATGATGCCGGTTATCGTCCAGCACTGCGTTTCAGGTGAAGTGCTGATGCACGGTTACATGAATCAGGAAGCTCTGGCCAAAACCCTACACGAGGGCAATGTCACCTTTTTCTCACGGACCAAAAGTCGTTTGTGGACCAAAGGCGAAACCTCTGGCAACTTCCTGAAAGTTGTCAGTATCACGCCCGATTGCGATAACGATACGCTGCTGGTATTAGCAAATCCGATTGGCCCAACCTGTCACCGCGGCACATCAAGCTGCTTCTCGCCTGCGGCCCCAGACTGGACTTTCCTGTACCAGCTGGAACAGCTGCTGGCCGAACGCAAGCATGCCGATCCGGACAGCTCCTATACCGCTAAACTTTACGCCAGTGGCACCAAACGCATCGCACAAAAAGTGGGTGAAGAAGGCGTTGAAACGGCGCTGGCAGCCACGGTGAACGATCGCCATGAACTCACCAATGAGGCATCAGACTTAATCTATCACCTGCTGGTGTTATTACAGGATCAGGATCTGGACCTCAGTACCATCATCGCAAACCTCCGTTCCCGCCATAAGTAAACGGTGCAATATGCTGCTCAAAATTGTGCTGAAATGGCCATTTTGAGCAGCATGCTTCTCAAACGCCTTATTCCGGGAGATTCAATGACAACCCATGAAAAGCTCATCGCTCTGCTTGACCAGCATCAGGCGCGTTATCGACTCATGCAACATGAAGCGACGGGGAAATGTGAAGCGGTAGCAGCAATTCGCGGTACGCAGGTTGGGCAAGGGGCTAAGGCATTAGTGTGTCATGTGAAAGGCAACGGCGTGAAGCAGCATGTCCTGGCAGTATTGCCTGCCGATCAACAGGCTGACCTCAGCAAAGTAGCAGAAGCCGTCGGTGGACGTCGCGCATCGCTTGCCAGCCCGGCAGAAGTTGATGCATTAACAGGCTGCGTATTTGGCGCGATTCCTCCTTTTAGTTTCCATCCGGCCCTGAAGCTGCTTGTTGATCCTTTGCTGTTCGAACGCTTTGATGAGATTGCCTTTAACGCCGGATTGCTTGATCGCTCAGTCATCGTCAATACGCACGATTATCGTGCGCTGTGTAATGCTAACGTCGTGAAAATAATCCAGTAATTGCCATAACGCCAGGTGAAAGGTACTCTCAGTTCTACACATCACGACAAAAGAAGAACTTTACTATGGCACGTTTTTTCACTCCCAAAACCCTTTCAACGCGTTTGCGTCAGACGCTGCTACTGGCAATGATGGCCGGCAGTGCTTTCACTGCGCAGGCGAAAATTGAGCAGGTGCGCTTTGCCGTTGACCCCACCTATCCGCCTTTTGAATCGAAAACGCCACAAGGTAAGCTGGTGGGTTTTGATATCGATCTGGGGAATGCACTTTGTGAACAGATACAGGCTAAATGCGTGTGGGTCGAAAGCCAGTTTGACGGCATGATTCCCGCCCTGAAAGCACGTAAATTTGATGCCATTCTGTCTGATATGGGCATCACCGAAGAGCGACTGAAGCAGATCGACTTCACCGTGCCGCTGTACGATACCAAAACCCAACTGATTGCCCGTAAAGGAGCTAATATTCTGCCCACCGCAGAATCGCTGAAAGGCAAAACCGTAGGCGTAGAGCAAGGCACAGTACAGGAGCGTTATGCACTGGCGAAATGGCAGCCGTACGGCGTAACCGTTGTTCCTTATGGCGATCAGGCGCAGGTTGAAAGTGATTTGATTTCTGGCCGCCTCGATGCCGTCTTTACTGATGCTGCTCAGGCAGCCATGGGGTTCCTGAAACATCCGCAAGGCAAAGATTTCGAGCTGGCTGGCCCTACCGTGCAGGATCCTATCATCGGGCCGGGTACCGCTATCGGTTTGCGTAAGGGAGACAGTGAATTAAAAACCGCCCTTGACAGTGCCTTTGGTGAAATCAAAAAGAATGGCACCTTCGATAAGCTTCAGAAAAAATATTTCGCGACGGATATCTCTATTCAGCAATAACCTCACAGGCGGTATTTATGCCGCCTGGCGTAATCCAGCACTATAATTTCATTCTCTGCTTAATTTAAGGACGACAGGTTACTCGTCTGCTGCCGATGACAGGACAGATATGCATCAACAACATCATCCTCTGCTAAGCGCCTCGTTGGGCACACAACGCGAAATTATCAGCTTCCACTTTGGCGAAGACAATAAGCGTCAGGTTTATATTCAGGCGGCCCTGCATGGCGATGAACTGCCCGGTATGGCGGTCGCCTGGTTTCTGAAAAAGCGCCTCCAGGCGCTGGAATGTGCTGGTCAGTTGAAAGCTGCGTTTACGCTGGTGCCGGTAGCAAACCCTCTGGCGCTGGGTCAGCACTGGCATGGCACCCATCTTGGACGTTTCCATACCCTTTCTGGCCAGGATTTTAATCGCAAGTTCCCTTCCCTGGGCGAGATTCTGGCAACGAAAGTGGCTCACTCTTTAACACAAAACGAGTCAGATAATAAGCAAATCATTCGTGAAGCGATTGATCGCCATTATCGCGACACCATTGCTAAAACGGAATTAGAGGCCCAACGTTTTACCCTGATGCGCATGGCCAGTCAGGCTGATTTAATGATTGACCTGCACTGTGACTGGGAAGCGTTACCGCATCTCTATACGACGCCTCACGCCTGGCCTGATATTGAACCGCTGGCGCGCTGGCTGGGAAGTGAAGTGCAGTTACTGGCGCAGATTTCGGGCGGTGAGCCCTTTGATGAAGCATGCTGCGAACCCTGGCTGACGCTGGCAGAACGTTTTGGTAAAGAATATCCCATGCCGCGTGGCCTGCTGCCGGTAACGCTTGAACTGCGCGGTGTACGTGACGTGTCACCTGAACAAGCTGAAAAAGATGCTGATGCGATTATCCAGGCGCTGGTTGAAGGCGGTTATATTGCGGGTGAAGCTGGCGAAGCGCCAGCTTTGATTAACCCGGCAACGCCACTGGCTGGCTGTGAGTATATCCACGCGCCACATTCAGGCCTGATTCTTTATCGCCAGGCGTTAGGGGCATGGGTAAAAGCGGGAGAAGTTGTCGCGGAAATTATCGATCCCATTACCGATCAGATTACGCCACTGATCGCTGAGTTTGGCGGCGTTGTTTACGCCCGACACTGGGTGCGGTTTGCAACGGCAGGTATGCTGGTAGTAAGGCTGGCAGGAGAAAATGCGAAGCGCGCAGGCTCCCTTTTAGTGGAATAAAGGTTAATCGCATAAGAGATCGCTTTTCAAGTTCAGGCTATTCGCTTAAAGAATGACCTGAACTTGTTATTAGGAATTATCTGTTTTACTAAAATAAAGCAACTTTTTAACAGTACCGGAAAAAAGGCTTTGTTAACCTCATTGTTATTTTTATAAATGAGCTAACATTATGTCTGAAAAAGATTACAGCCCAATTCCTGAAAACTTTGATGAAAAACTCTATTTGGCGCTCAATCCAGATGTGCGACTCGCAGGCATGGATGCGAAAGAACATTACCAGAAGTACGGAAGATCAGAACAGCGCCCTTACCAGACAGCTTTTTCCCATCTACATTGTTTGCCCGAAGATTTCAATTCACTGGTTTATTTAGCATTAAATCCAGATGTGAAAAACTCAGGAATGAACGCGGCGGAACATTATCTTCAATATGGCATTAATGAAAAGCGTTGCTATAGCGTGCCGGGTGTCGCTCCGCTCCCGGACGACTTTGATCCTGAACTTTATCGAGAAATGTATAGCGATATCGTTTTAAGCAATAGCGATCCTGTTTTGCATTACTTAAAATATGGCAGAAGCGAGGGCAGGATCTATAACTTCAACTTCCATGGAAAACGCGCCCCTGACACCAAACCTATTTTTTTCCTGCACATTCCTAAAACTGCGGGCTCGTCGTTTAATAAGTATGTTTCGGAGAAAATGGTTTGCGTAGAGCACATTGAAAGTAAACCTGCAATTTACACAGAAGTTGATAAAAACATCGCTGACTTCGACTTTGTTTCTGCACATATTGATTATAAAAACCCACTTTCAATTATTCGAAACTCTTCGTGGTTTCGATTTACTTTTTTGCGTGACCCCATCGCACAGACTGTTTCCCATTTAAAATGGGTTCGTTCATTTGGCACAGATGAACGTGCGCATGAGCGTCATATTTATACAGAGGAAGAAAACGCATTATTTGCTCGCTTACAGTCCGTCACTCTAAATGATGTCGATACTCTGAATGTATTATTTGAAAGCTGTGCGCAGTTCAGAAAATATTTTGATAATTGCCAGGTGCGTTATTTGTCTAATGCTGATAATGATCGAATTGATGAGCAGGATTTTATTAGAGCCATAAGCAATACAAAGTCACTTGATTATATCGCTTTTTGCGAAACTGCCGCTGAAGACTCTTTGGCTATATTAAACGCTGCAGGCTGGCAAACTAATCCAGATGCGTTCCCTGTTACTAACCTCTCTCCCAGCAAGGAAATGCCTGATTTTTCCAATACTGAAATACTTGCTTTTTATCAGAAATTAACGCGCTACGATCAAAGGCTTTACGACATGTTTAAGCAGTTAAGAAAAAGTAATTTAAGCGAAGGCGAAGGCTAAAACTTGAATAAGGAACAGGAAGGGAAAATCATACTGGCAAAAGAATAAAAAACTGGTGAGAAAATAAAGCCACCCGCAAGTTTGCAGGTGGCTTTTTTATTAATCCAACCACTCGGTGTGGAATACACCGTCTTTGTCGATGCGCTTATAGGTATGCGCGCCGAAGTAGTCACGCTGTGCCTGAATCAGGTTTGCAGGCAGTACCGCTGAACGATAGCTGTCATAGTAAGCAATCGCTGCGGAGAAGGTTGGCGTTGGGATACCATTCTGTACCGCATAAGCGACAACATCACGCAGCGCCTGCTGATATTCATCAGCGATGTTTTTGAAGTAAGGCGCTAACAGCAGGTTTGCAATATTGGCGTCTTCGGCATAAGCATCAGTGATTTTTTGCAGGAACTGAGCACGGATGATGCAGCCAGCACGGAAAATCTTAGCGATCTCGCCGTAGTGCAGATCCCAGTTGTACTGCTCAGAAGCCGCCTTCAGCTGCGAGAAGCCCTGAGCGTAAGAAACGATTTTGCCCAGGTAAAGTGCGCGACGCACTTTTTCAATGAATTCAGCTTTGTCACCAGTAAAGGTTTTTGCTTCTGGGCCACTCAGCACTTTTGATGCAGCAACGCGCTGGGTTTTCAGTGAAGAGAGATAACGAGCAAAGACAGATTCGGTGATCAGTGACAATGGCTCACCCAGATCCAGAGAGCTCTGGCTGGTCCATTTACCGGTACCTTTGTTAGCGGCTTCGTCCAGGATGACATCAACCAGATAGTTGCCATCTTCATCTTTCTTAGTGAAGATATCTTTAGTGATGTCGATCAGGTAGCTGCTCAGCTCACCGTCGTTCCACTCACTGAAAGTTTTAGCAAGCTCTTCGTTGTCCAGACCCAAAGCGCCTTTCAGCAGAGAATATGCTTCTGCGATAAGCTGCATGTCGCCATATTCGATACCGTTGTGTACCATTTTTACATAGTGACCCGCGCCATCTGGGCCGATGTAAGTGACACAGGCTTCACCTTCTGCTCGTGCAGCAATTTTATCCAGGATTGGTGCAACCAATTCATAGGCTTCTTTCTGACCGCCAGGCATGATTGATGGGCCTTTCAGTGCGCCCTCTTCGCCGCCAGAAACGCCGGTACCAATGAAGTTAAAACCTTGCTCAGAAAGTTCTTTGTTACGACGGATAGTATCTTTGTAGAAGGTGTTACCACCATCAATCAGGATGTCGCCTTTATCGAGGTGTGGAGTCAGGGAAGCGATGGTTTTATCAGTGGCTTCACCCGCCTGCACCATCAGAAGAATGCGACGCGGTTTTTCCAGCGATTCAACGAAATCCTCAATGCTGTAATAAGGCGCGAGTTTCTTGCCCTGGTTCTCTGCGATGACTTCATCAGTCTTTTCACGAGAACGGTTGAAGATAGAAACAGTATAACCGCGGCTCTCAATATTAAGAGCCAAATTGCGGCCCATCACTGCCATACCTACAACGCCGATTTGTTGCTTGGACATTATATACTCCTGTCTGAGGTTCACTCGCCTGTCATCTGGACAAACGAACTAATGTGGCAAACATGTTAACTCATGAAACGCAAAAAAAGGTAGTGATTGATGCGATAGAAAGTAAACTCAGAAATAGCCAAACCGCATACTAATTACTCAATTATTGCGTCAAAGTATCCTCTTTTTTTGCATGACCTTTAAAATAGTGTGGCAATACATCATCAGGTTTACCGTCCATTTTAACTGTGCCATGCTCCAGCCAAAGAATACGTGTACAGGTTTTCTGTAAAAGTTCGTAACTATGGCTGGCGAGTATTAAAATTTTTGTGGAATTAATCAAATGTGTAAGACGATTTTCAGCTTTTTCTTTAAAACCTTCGTCTCCCACAGAAAGCCATTCATCCATTAGCAATATTTCTGGCGTAAAGATGGTTGATACACTAAAACCTAAACGCATTTGCATGCCAGAAGAATAGGTTCTAACCGGCATATCAATAAAATCACCTAAATCGGTAAACTCAATAATCTCTTCGATTTTACTGTTAATTTCACGCTTCTTTAGACCTAACAGTGCTCCGCGGATATAGATATTTTCACGTCCAGTAAACTCAGGATTGATGCCAAGCGATATTGAAATCAAAGAGCCGATGTCGCCTTTTATTATCGCCGTTCCACTTGTAGGGTGATAAACACGGCTAAACATACGTAGCAAGGTTGTTTTACCGGCTCCGTTATGTCCAATTAACCCTACTCTTTCTCCGTCATTAATTTCAAAATTCAGATTATTTAATGCTGACACAACAACTTTGCCATTGCTTTCGCCAACTTTTCCACCAGTAGCAAAATTAATAAACCCTTTCTTTATCGAACGGGCAGCAGCATTGAATATAGGAAATTCAATTCCTACATCCTGAAATTTAATACATGCCATATATATTCCTACACCCAGTACGGGACACGATACTTATATTTGCTAGTCATATAAGTTGAAAAACAAACACCTAAAACTGCCATAATGATAGCCGTATAATAACTAGCAGGGGCGGGAATTGTGCCCAACAATGGCGCACGGACTAATTCTATAAGATGATAAAGAGGATTGAAATTTAACAAAGCTTCACCTGTACGATGCGTTAATAATTTTGGCATCCAGATAACAGGTGTGAGATAAAATATTACTTGCATAATACTTAATACGATTTGCGTCATATCTCTGTAACGTGCACATACCAGAGAAAGTACCATTAATACCCATGAAAGATTAACTATAAGCAGTAAAAAACCAGGAACTGCTAACAGAGCTTCCCAGGCCAGGCCCTTACCTACAGCCAAAAGTACCAGCGGAAGTATTACAATATTATGCAGAAAAATAATTAAATTTTTCCAAATCACCCGAAGAACGTGAACATGAAGAGGAACAGGCAATTGTTTAATAATACCTTCTGAAGAAATTAAAGCATCGCATCCTTCAGTGATACTACTCAATAAGAAATTCCAGATTATGAGTCCTAACGTCAAAAAAGGGAGGAATTCTTTAACATCCGTTTTAAATAAATTCCCGAATACTAATCCCATTGTTGTGATCATAACAGCCATGCTGATTGTGATCCAAAACGGTCCCATTTTTGAGCGTTTATAACGCATGCGAATATCCTGACTTCCCATTACCCTAATGATATGGAAGTTACGGATAGCTGATATTAAATCATCTAAGCCTGGTGAGCTTTTCAAAAAATTCATTACAAAATTCCATGTTGATATGCCAAACGGTCAAGCCCCACCAAAAATCTGTCGCCACATAGCCGTGATGTCATTAATGTCATAAAATCATCTCTCTGAGACTCGTCAAGTTGATCTCTGAGTTTAATAATATCATTTAGATTACATACACAGCGGAAAATAAGATCCAGTTTAATAATAGGTAAACCAACGTGATGCAGTGCCAGACAGTTAATGTGTATTTGTGAACCTAAGGTAAATTCATCAAGATAAAGATATATTAGTCGTTGCTTAAGAATATGTAGATCAGGATTTTTCTCAATATTCTCTACTTCAAAAAATTTTATGACTTCCAAATAGTCAACATTTTTTAGCTCTTTTTCTTCGAGATCATAACTAAGATTGCTGCTTGGAAGTAAAGCTTTATTCTTTTCAAGAAAATTTAATTTAAATTCATATTTTTTGAAGTTTTCATTTTGCACGAAACGACTATAATACGATCGCAATACTTCATCATTTTTAAACAAAGAAGTGATACTTTGATTATACCACGCTCTTTCACCTTCACGGCGATAATAAAAGAAATGATTAAAGAAATTAGCATCATTTTTTAACTTATCTTCCATAAAGGAAATGTTAAATATTGATTTAAAATTTTGTTCTGAGCTAGCCAAAGATTTTAGTAACTTACTCAAAGCAAACTCGCCGCGCTTAATAACTAGTGGGCGTACATTAGATAGTTTGTAGCCATACCAATAGTTTTTAAAGCGTTCATTCCTGACAATATCACCATTTACAGAAATGCAAAATGAACCTAAATGATGGGAGTGTTGGCTGTTTTCAGTCGCGCCGAGTACTTCTGTTTTTGAATTAAAAAGCTCGTAGATAAACGCACTCAGATTTTTTAGTGAAAAGAATACACTATCATTAATAATCAACAATCTTTCGCAGCTGGTATCAATCTTATTTTCATAAATGTATTTCATTCCAGCCTGATAACTACCGAAATCCCTACCGAAATTTTCTCTTTCGATGTACACATCAACTAAAGAATCAGGATACTCTTCAGCTTTCAATTTCAATGTGTTTACGGCGATTACAAATATATTTTGTTCTTTAGCAACTTTCAGGAGTTCTTTTGTATCATTTCTTAAGGTGCTTTTTTCATACAGGGCTAGCAGCATAACTTTACCACCGTTGAAATCAGTGGTTTTAATAACATGTGTATACTTTTTAATTTTTTGCTATCGCGCCAAGATAGTAAACCAAAATAAATAAAAAGCATAACCTTGATGCATAATCTAAAAAAAACCTGAATAGCTCTCTTCATATTCCCCACCAAATTCCTATTTCAGCTTATTAAGTGCGCTCATAATCATGAAAATGAATGTTTCTAATTTATATTGCCTATACACTTTCGCATAAATAAAACTTTTCACTCTGAAAAATGCATTCGGACTGGAACAGCCTGAAAAGGTTTTGCATATCTTTTGATTTTCCAGAGTAAAATCTTCAATAAAAAATTTAATCCATCGATCATTAATTTTAGTCCAGCGTCTAAACTCTCCCGAGAACAATTTTTTTAGCCTATATACTTTTGAAAAAAAGTGATTATTGCTCCCAACCAGATTATTTTGATGCTGTCGATATAAAAGACCAGGTTGGGGATCGTAAATAATCACCCCACCCAATCCAGAACATAAAATATATAAAAACCAGTCATGCGATACGATTTCAATATCAGCGGGTATACTCTCGACACGTTTTTTTAAACTGTGATTAAAAAGCATTGTATTACCGCCAGCATAACTTTGTATTAGGGCATTTTTGAATGAAAATTCTTTTTTTAAACTGAGGCGAATAGCCTAAAGGCAACTCATTTTCATCGATTAGCTCAGTTCTGCCACCATATAACAACTCAGTTTGATTATCCCTTTTTGCATCATTAGCAATATTGAGAGCTCTTTCAAGTTTATCTTCCAACCAAATATCATCCTGATCGCAAAATGCATAATAAGGCGACTGAATTGATTTGTTTTTTAAGAGATGCAGAAAGTTTTGAGCAAAACCTTTATGAGGGCCTTGTAAAATATTTACTTTACCGGGAGGTAATTCCCTGGCAAAACTTTTGATTATTTCAAGTGTACGGTCAACTGAACCATCATCGGAAACATACAATACCCAGTTTTGATAAGTTTGAGCACGTATTGAATCGAGTTGTCGTTGAATGTACAGCTCTCCGTTATATGTACCTAACAGGATACTGACAGTGCCAAAATCGGAAGTTTTCACGTTTGCTTTGATATCATTTTGAAGAAAGTATGCTGTACTGCATAACATTCTTCATTTAAAAAACAAAATAGTCAGCGATTATGCTGACTATCTGACTTAGTTAAAGTAAACGGCTTTCTGAAACGAAAGCCCTTCCATATCTTTAGCCGAAAGTAATGGTTGCACGCCTTCAGCTAACGGCCATTCAATTCCGATAGTCGCGTCATTCCAGAGCAATGAGTGTTCTGCTTTAGGGTTATAATAGTCAGTGCACTTATAAACAAACTCAGCACTGTCTGACGTTACCAGGAAACCATGTGCGAATCCTTCCGGAACCCAAAGCTGACGCTTATTATCTGCGGACAAAAACACACCAACCCACTGCCCAAACGTTGAAGAAGATTGTCGCATATCTACGGCAACATCAAAGACTTCACCCGACACAACGCGGACCAACTTCCCTTGGGTATTTTCCGTCTGATAATGCAGCCCACGCAGAATACCTTTCGATGATTTAGAATGATTATCCTGGACAAACTGGCGTGGACAAACCAGCTCTTCAAACTTCTTCTGCTGCCAGGTTTCCATAAAGAAACCGCGCTCATCACCGAAAACAGACGGCTCAATAATTTTTACGTCAGGAATTTTCGTTTCGATGACTTTCATTACAATTTACCTTCATAAAGCGACATCAAATATTTACCGTATTCATTTTTCATCAAAGGCTGAGCCAGCGTTTTCAACTTCTCACGATCGATAAAGCCCATGCGGTAAGCAATCTCTTCCGGGCAGGCAACTTTTAATCCCTGACGCGTTTCAATCGTCTGGATAAAGTTGTTGGCTTCGTTCAGGCTTTGGTGCGTGCCGGTATCTAACCAGGCATGGCCACGCCCCATGATAGAGACGGAAAGCGCACCTTTTTCCAGGTAAAGATTATTGATATCGGTAATTTCTAGCTCGCCGCGTGGTGAGGGCTTAAGGTTCTTAGCCATTTCAACCACACTGTTATCGTAAAAATAGAGGCCTGTCACAGCATAATTGCTTTTCGGCACTGCTGGCTTCTCAACCAGTGAAATGGCTTTACCCGTCTGATCAAACTCGACCACACCGTAACGTTCCGGATCGTGTACGTGGTAAGCAAATACCGTTGCGCCCTGCTCTTTTTACAGGCTTCTTCAAGTTGCTTATGCAGGTCGTGTCCGTAAAAGATGTTGTCGCCCAAAATAAGTGCGCAGGCATCATTACCGATAAACTCTTCACCCAGAATAAACGCCTGAGCCAGCCCATCCGGGCTTTCTTGCACCTTATACTGGATGCTGATTCCCCACTGGGATCCGTCACCTAACAGACTTTCAAAGCGTGGCGTATCCTGTGGGGTACTGATAATCAAAATATCGCGGATCCCCGCCAGCATCAGCGTGCTCAGTGGATAATAGATCATCGGTTTATCATAAATCGGCAGCAGTTGTTTACTAACCGCCATCGTCACCGGATAAAGGCGCGTACCCGAGCCACCCGCCAGAATAATACCTTTGCTGTTCTTCACGACATTCACCCTTTAATTAATAGATATTCCATCGGACACGCTTTATGCATACAGCTCATCGATAAGGCGAGTGACACCCGTTTCCCAGTCAGGAAGCGTGAGCGCGAAGGTTTCCCTGAATTTACGTGTGTCTAAACGTGAATTGCCTGGACGTTTCGCTGGAGTAGGAAAAGCGGACGTGGCTACCGGATTAATGGTTTTAACATTTAATTCGATTCCCTTGCTCTGCGCATAACGGATAACCTTACCGGCATAATCATACCAGGTTGTGGTTCCTGCGGCGATCAGGTGATAAAGCCCACTGACTTCCGGCTTTTCTAAGGCAACACGAATAGCATGTGCCGTGCTGTCTGCAATTAAATCTGCACCCGTAGGGGCACCGAACTGATCGTTGATTACCGATAATGTGTCACGATCTTTGGCTAAGCGAATCATGGTCTTGGCAAAGTTATTACCGCGTGCGGCATAAACCCAGCTGGTGCGAAAGATCAGGTAATGACGCATGTTGCGCGCAATAGCCTGTTCGCCTTCAAGTTTGGTTTGGCCGTAGACATTAAGCGGCGCTGTTACATCGCTCTCTTTCCACGGCGTATCGCCTGAGCCATCAAACACATAATCGGTAGAATAGTGTACTAACCATGCGCCGCACTCCTCTGCCGCTTTGGCTAAGGCTTCAAGTGCAGTGGCGTTGATAAGCTGGGCTTTCTCTTGTTCTGACTCTGCTTTGTCCACCGCAGTATAAGCCGTCGCATTAACTATCACGGCTGGCTGTAATTTGCGCACGGTTTCAGCAATGCCGGTGGGGTTTTCGAAATCACCACAGTAGTCAGTAGAGTGTCGATCCAGTGCAGTCAGACTACCCAGCGGTGCCAGCGCACGTTGCAATTCCCAGCCTACCTGACCATTTTTACCAAATAAAAGAATATTCATTAGCTACGCTTCTCGTAGTTTTCTTCGATCCAGTTTTGATAAGCACCACTTTTAACATGCTCAACCCACTCCGGGTTATTCAGATACCATTCCACCGTTTTCTTTAAACCGGTTTCAAACGTCTCCTGAGGCTTCCAGCCCAGATCCCTTTCAATTTTCGACGCATCTATCGCATAGCGTCGGTCATGACCAGGTCTGTCCTGGACATAGGTAATTTGATCGCTGTAAGGCGCAGCTTTCGGGCGGAGCTGGTCAAGCAATTCACAGAGTGTAAGCACAACATCAAGGTTTTTCTTTTCGTTATGACCACCGATGTTGTAGGTACTGCCCGGCTGTGCTTTTTTCACCACCGTGTAAAGCGCACGCGCGTGATCTTCAACATATAACCAGTCACGAATTTGGTCGCCTTTACCGTAAACAGGCAGAGGCTTACCTTCGAGCGCATTGCTGATGATCAACGGAATCAATTTTTCAGGGAAATGATAAGGCCCGTAGTTATTGGAGCAGTTAGTAACAATAACCGGCAATTTGTAGGTGCGACCCCAGGCTCGGACCAAATGATCGCTGGCGGCTTTGGTTGAAGAGTAAGGGCTGCTTGGCGCGTAAGGCGTTTCTTCAGTGAACAGCGGCAACTCACCTTCCATTTCGTCAGGATGAGGCAGATCGCCATAAACTTCGTCAGTAGAAATATGATGGAAGCGAAACGCATTTTTACGCGCTTCGGGTAGGGCTGACCAGTACTGGCGGCAGGCTTCCAGCAGCGCATAAGTACCGACAACGTTAGTCTGTACAAATTCTGCCGGGCCGGTTATTGAGCGATCAACGTGGCTCTCTGCTGCCAGATGCATAATCGCATCGGGTTGGCATTCATTGAGGATGTTACTGATGGCCTGTCCATCGCAAATATCAACATGTTTAAATTGATAGCGAGGATTTTGGCTGACATCTTTTAGCGACTCGAGATTACCTGCATAGGTCAATTTATCAATATTAATAACATCATCATCGGTATTATTAATAACATGTCTAACAACTGCCGAACCGATAAAACCTGCACCACCCGTAATTAAAATCTTCATAACGTTTCGTTAATCCTGACAAGCTAACTGAGGCATCGCTGCCTGTATATAAAACAGACAATCTTTAGCAGTCTTTAAACACGCTACCGCCCTTGGGTCACAGCTCCCACGACGCTGATTATCTTCGGCCAGAGTGAAATCTGTTACTGAGCATAGCAGCAGCCAACAGTATTTCATTGAAAGATAACTCTTTATTACGAAAGTAAATTAAGCAGAATTATCAATGGATAATTTCAAATTCTATCACTCGCGTTAAACAATGACGAACAAAATGATTTTAAGTAATGAACGTTAGTACATGTATTAACCGCTTATTAGGCGTAGATGATGGTTGCTGATGCGTCAATAGCGGACAATCAGAATTTTATGAAAAAAACAGAAGAGTCTTTTTATTTGGAGAAAACGAAGGGCGAGCAATATCGCCCTAAAAAAAATCAACGAAAACCGTTTGGATTTTTTTGCTGCCAGTTCCACGTGTCACGCATCATCTCGTCAATACCCCGCGTCACGCGCCAGTCCAGCTCGTTGTTCGCCAGTGAAGCATCTGCCCAGAAAGCAGGCAGGTCACCCTCGCGGCGGGGTTTGATGTCAAAGGGAATGGTTTTGCCAGACGCTTGTTCGAAAGCCTTGATCATTTCCAGCACGGAAAAGCCTTTGCCACCGCCAAGGTTGTAAGCTTTATAGCCTTCAACTTTTTCTAAATGATCCAGCGCCTTCAGATGCCCTTCTGCCAGGTCAACAACGTGAATGTAGTCACGCAGGCAGGTGCCATCTGGCGTGTCATAATCGCCGCCAAATACACCCAGCTTTTCAAGACGCCCAATCGCAACCTGAGCAATATAAGGCAACAGGTTGTTAGGAATACCGGTTGGATCTTCGCCAATCTCACCAGACTCATGGGCGCCCACTGGGTTGAAGTAGCGCAATGCAATGGATCTGAAGTTGGGTTCAGCCTTAGCGAAATCTCGCATCACCAATTCGGTCATCAGCTTGGAAGTGCCGTATGGGCTGGTGGTTCCGCCAATCGGCGTGGTTTCTACATAAGGAACCGGTGCATCTGCGCCATAAACGGTCGCTGAAGAGCTAAAAATAAAGTTCCATACGCCCGCGCTGCGCATTTCTTCTAACAGCACTACCGTACCGGCAACATTGTTTTCATAGTATTCAAGCGGCATGCGGGTAGATTCGCCCACGGCTTTCAGCGCAGCGAAATGAATCACGGCAGAAATGCTGTTCGATGCAAACAGATCGCGTAAGCAAGCGCGGTCGCGAATATCGCCTTCAACAAAAGTGGCCTGTTTACCCGCCAGCTTTTCAACGCGGCTAATCGCTTCGCGCGAGGCATTACACAGGTTATCCAGTACTACAACGTCGTCGCCACGCTGCAACAGCGCCAGCACCGTATGGGAGCCGATATAGCCTGCGCCGCCCGTTACTAAAATAGCCATGTGAACTCCTTTCTCTCTGCCGCGTCAAAACGCGGCACATAAATGTTGAAGGTTACTTCGCCAGGATTTTTTGAATAGCTTCGCGGAAATCACGGCCCTGCGTGTTGTTACGCAAGCCATAAGAGACGAACGCCTGCATGTAGCCCAGCTTACGTCCGCAATCGAAGCTGTGACCTGTGAGCAGTGAGACATCGACGGTTTTCTTTTTGCTCAGGCTGGCAATGGCAT
Organism: Pantoea sp. LMR881; assembly: GCF_027157825.1. Lineage (NCBI taxonomy): Bacteria > Pseudomonadati > Pseudomonadota > Gammaproteobacteria > Enterobacterales > Erwiniaceae > Pantoea > Pantoea sp. LMR881. The sequence continues at coordinate 3,677,233 of NZ_JAPVOK010000002.1, read as the reverse complement.
CAGTGAGCTGAATACGGCCCCATGCGCCCGGCTCGGTGTGCTCTAACTCTGCCCAGATATCAGCAGAGAGTACATAACGACCCACCGCGGCCAGGTCTGAATTCAGTTCATTTGGCGCGTCCGGCTTCTCAACAAAATTGGTGATGCTGCTGACATCGCCTGGATTATCCAGCGCATTTTCAGTGGTAATCACTGAATACTCAGACAGATCGGAATCAGGCATGTGTTTCGCCAGCACCTGGCTATGGCCCGTTTCTTCAAAGCGTGCCACCATCGCGGCCAGGTTGTAGCGTAAATGGTCGGCGGTAGAGTCATCCAGCAGGACATCCGGCAGTACCACCACAAAAGGATTGTCGCCAATCATTGGGCGGGCACACAAAATAGAGTGACCAAGACCCAGCGGCTGTGCCTGGCGCACGTTCATGATTGTCACGCCTGGAGGACAAATTGACTGCACTTCACTCAGTAACTGACGTTTTACACGCGCTTCGAGCAGAGCTTCCAGCTCGTAGGTGGTATCAAAATGGTTTTCAACTGCATTTTTGGAAGCGTGGGTGACCAGCACAATCTCTTTAATACCCGCTGCAACACACTCATCCACAATGTATTGGATCATCGGTTTATCCACGACGGGCAGCATCTCTTTCGGAATGGCTTTCGTCGCTGGGAGCATATGCATACCGAGACCCGCAACCGGGATTACTGCTTTAAGCTTGGTCATATTTGTTCCATTTAATGAAGTGATGACATGGGTCGATTATGCAGGATCGGCCAGAACTGCAAGTATAATCTTTATCTGAAAAACCTACACTAACTCGCTGTCAAATCTTAGAAATTCGGCTTTTTGCCCATTGCGTCAGACATCAGAATCTCAGGAAAGACAATCAGTAATCTGCTGTTTAAATTCGATCTGCTCAAAATAAATAAAATGATCGCTAAGACCAGCCATAAAAAGAAACGGGCGACATAAAGTCGCCCGTGATTAACGCTTATCCTGTGGTTATAACCACTGTTCAAACCATTGCGGCATCACAAACAGATCAAAGTGATTGACCAGCAAAATCACCGCGACAAACACCACTGATACAGATACCCACTGGCGGGCATAAGGCAAAAAGCGAATACCAATCACCGGTTTTATAAAGAACGGATGCGCAAAGGCCGCAATTAATACCTGCGAAATAGAGAGCGTTAAGGCGACATAGAGCACATTCGGCCAGATAAAGGTCGTGGCTAACACCGCCATCACCACCAGGCTTGCCACAACGTTCCAGTAAAACTCAACGTTGGTGCGTCCATTCGCCTGCGAAATAGCGCCCGTTAAGCCGCCCATTGGGCGCAGCATACCAAACAGCAACATCAGCGGAATGAGGTGATAAACCTGCTCATGCGACGCGCCATACAGTACGCGCACAATCACTGGCGAGAAGATACCAATCACCAGGTACATGAGGCTACTGAACATCATAATGACGAAAGTACCCTTGAGGAACAGCTTCTTCAGTTGCTCTGCATCGTGCTGCTTCTCGGCAAAACGTGGCAATGCCAGGCGATTAATCACCGGCGAAACCAGTTTCAGCGGTTGCAGCACCAGCTCTTTCGCCAGTGAATAGACGCCCAGCATCTCCGCTCCCATCACTTTCCCCACCACCAGCGCATCTGCCTGGGTGCGTAGCTGGTTAATGGTCTGCGAGCCTAACTGATAAATACCGTAACGTACCGCGCTGATAAATGTCGCTTTGTCGAATTCCCACGTCGGACGCCAGGATTTCTCACCAAAGGTGATCATACAAAGAATGCGCGTAAAGGCGTTGATAAACAGACCAAGAATCGCTGCCGCAACCGTCAGCGAGGTAAACTCCAGCATGGCGACGACACACAAAAAAGCGAACAGCTTAGTGCCCATTTCGATTTTCGCCAGCGACACCATGCGTTTCGTCTTGATGTAGTGCGCCTGGTATTGCGAAAGATGGCCCAGCACCAGGAAGTTAAGGCTGGTCAGCATGATCAAACCAACCAGTTCCGGCAGATGATAAAACCACGCCACCGGGAACGCGATGGCGAGCATGATCACACCGGTACAAAGACTGAGCGAGACGTTTACCCAATAGATAGTGCTCTGCTCGCGACGGGTAATATCCTGACGATGTACGATGTAACTACTCATCCCCATATCTTGCAATACGCTGGCGACAGCCAGAATGGCATTGATAATAGCCAAAAGCCCCAACTCATGGGCTTCCAGCTTACGGGCAAGAATACTGAGTTGTGCGACCTGAAGTACCGCAGAAAAACAGGTACTGCCAAACAACCACATTGCCTGTGACTTTAATCCACTCACACCATCCGCTCCAGAATCTGCGCCAGCTCGCCATAAGCGATATGCTGATTGAATTCGGTCTCAACTTTATGTCGGGCCGCTGCGACAACCGGGGCAACATCTACATCACCAAACGTGAGTTTCAGCAATGTTTCCGCCAGCGCCCGTGGATCATCTTCTTCCACCAGCCAGCCGGAAACGTTGTTTTCAATCAGTTCAGGAATACCGCTGTGAAAGGTGGATACCACCGGTAACCCCACCGCCATCGCTTCCATCAACGCCACGGGAATACCTTCCATATCGCCATCGGCCGCGGTTTTTGACGGTAGCAGGAAAATGTCTGCGTCGCTTAGCGCGCGGCGAATCTCATCCTGCGGCTTAAAGCCCGGCATGGTGACGCAATCTTCCATGCCTTCCTCAGCAATGAAGGCGCGCATCATTTCATCCTGATCGCCATTACCAATAATGGTGTACTGGAACTTGCCGCCACGCTGTCTCAGAATAGCACTGGCTTTTACTGCCACATCCAGCCCTTTCTTCTCGGTAAGACGTGCAACTGAAACAATACGCAGCGGCTTATGAAAGCCCTGCCGCGGCTGGAAATTGAATTTTTCCGGCTCAATTCCCATGCGCGTAACATGAATTTTTTCAGGTGGACAGCCCATTTCGATCAACTTGTTTTTCCACAGATTGCTGATCGGCAGCATCAGTTCACTCTGCTTAAACAGGTTAACGTAATCGTATTTGTGCTCTTTGAGAATATGACGACGCGAAATATCCGCGCCGTGAAATACGGTGGCTTGTTTACCCTGTAACACACCCAGTTCACGCAGTTTATTGGCTAACGCACCGGCGTAGCCGAAATGCACCAAAAAGACGTCTGCCGTGAAGGTTTGACTGGCATTGGCGACAATAGACGGCAACAGCAGCTTGCTGGATTGTGCGCCGTAGCGGCGCACGTTGAGCGAACGAAGCAGCGAGGGTTTCGCTAACCTGGGCAATACCAGCCTCAGACGCTGGTTCAGCTTATCGATAAGCGAGACTTTCTCTTCTGGCAGTAAATAGTGCGTCTTTGCCGCCAGTCCATATTCATCGAAGGCCGCATGCCGGTTCACCAAATCACCCGGAAATACCGAAATAATCTCCACGTCGTAACCGGCATCAATAAAATGGGTTACCTGATTCAGCACAAATGTCTCAGAGGCAACCGGGAAACGCATGGTGAAAAAAGTCAGCTTCATCTCATTACCCTAATACTTTGAGAATCTCTTCAGTGATCCGATTGCCAATTTCCCTTTCATTCGCAACGGCCGTGTTGACCTTCTGCCTGATGTTGTCGTAATCAGCCAGGACCGTCTGGACCTTGTCGATCAGCGAGCCGTCCATCAGGCTTTGTACATCGGTTGCCATCTGCGGCAGGCCAAGCTGATTCATCACGCCCATCGACTTGTGCTCATAGTTGATAGCAACGGCAGGTGTTCCGAAGTTCATTGAAATAATGGCGGAATGCAAGCGTGTGCCAATCGTCAAATGACAGTGGCTTAAAAGAATTCCCAACTCAAGGTCATTAAACTCATCCATGATGACATGGTAATGCTCAGGGTGCTCAACATGCTCGCGCAGCGTCAGTGCCACCATGCGGTCATCTTTTGCGTAGCTGTCGATGCCGGTACAGGTTGAGAAAGCGACAACCTGATAACCTTCAGCGATCATTGCGTTAATCACGCGCCCGAAGGCTTCTTCATACTCTTTTTGGGTGACACCCAGACGTTTGTCAAACGGTGCCAGTTCACGCACGGTAATCGCAATGGTTTTACGGGCACTGATTATTGATTTCCAGTGCAACAGGTTGTGGCTTGGGTTGGCCACTTCACGCGCCTTCACCAAAAACGCAGTATCCACGCCAGCGGCCACTTTGCTGCTGGTCACGCCGTCGCGCTTCATCAAATCAAGACTCACTGATTCACGCAACACCAGGCTGTTTACGCGATCAAAAACAAAATTGGCTAACGCATTAACGCGCGGATTCTGGAACGGCCCAACGGAATGACCGATCATATAAATCGGTTTTTTTGCCATCAGTGCGCAGAGTGCATGGTCAAACTGGGTCACGCCATAGAGATCAACGAAAAACGAACCGCCAACCTGAATAATCGCATCATATTTTTTCAGGCTTTCGGTAAACGCTTTCAGGTGAGGAGGAACCGCAAACGACTTGTATATACCGCCTTTGCCGAGATGCGCCATCATAATGTCAGGCATCAGGCGATTGGCTACCTTGCGTTTTACCGAGCCGACTAACCCCTTCGCTGACTTACTGTTATGCAGAAACAGTGAATCCTGTTGAATGTCCTGCTGAAGCAAATAACCAGAGCTGGTTGGATAACGACTGATCACATCAATATCTAAATCACTGCGTGCGGACTGCATTGAGTCAATCAGTCCACGGAGAATCGCGCCATCCCCACGATTTCCACAGGTATGGTTACCCACCAATAAAATTTTCATAAAAACTCCGAATGAATTTTTTTAATTCTGTAAGCCGCCATCGTCCAAACTGGCAAAGTGAACTCTGTTAAAAATGTGCAATAAGGCAAAAAGTACCCAAAGGTTCTGCTTCATACATAACTGGCCGCGTGTGTAACGGCGGCCAGTAATCACCCTCACGATTTAATTGAGAAGTAAGGCATTGCGACCTGTTTGCCGTTGATTACCACCGAAACAAATCCAGCGGGCTCGCGGGTATCAACCTGATCGTCTGACAGGGGACGCGAGGCCAGCAACAGATCGCCCTGCTCATTCGCGCCGATTCCGGCTTTGCCGTTGTGCAGGCTGAAACGCTGTGGCGCAAGCTGGCTACCGTCGCCGCCTGGAGGAGTGCCTTTCACCATTTTGGCGTTTACCCGGGCACAGCGTCCGGTATCAAAGCGTGTTTTACCGGTGCCTTTTACCAACACCGCCGCGGCAGGCATCCATCCCGCCAGCTTAACGAAGATCCGCACATCCGTGTCATGGGCCGCAATGTAGCGCACTTCAACCACCGGACTGCTGCCTTCGGCTGACCAGCTGGCTTCGGATTTAGCTTTTTTACGCTGAACGTGAATCACCGCGCGACCGCCGGTCGTGTTGCCATTAACGACATGCATCAACGCCGCGTTATCCGTGCCATTGCTGAACTGCGACTGACCAAAAATCTCGATTTCCCACGCGTCACCCACATTCGGTGAGTAAAGGCTGCCAAGCTCGAACCAGGTCTGTTGATTGCTGTTGTTTTCCAGCCGCCAGCGCGAGGTGATGTAGTTGTAATTAAGGCTGCCATCTATCGCCACGCCGTATGATTCAACCCGGGTTGAGCCCATTTCCCAGATGCTGAGCAGGCGGTCGCCCTGCGCCGAGTTATCGATCCAACTGCCCGATTGCAGATTGGTCTGACGCATATTCAGACGCGAGTTGTGGGCAATCAGCGGGTTTTTACAATCTTCCAGGCTGAGCGCATCAACAATCCACTGGCCGTTTGAGATGTCGCCAGGATAATCGCAGTGTTCTATCCAGCCGTTATGAATAATGGACTGACCACAGCGCGGCAAATTCAGCACTTTGCCGCCACGGCAGTGCTGCGCATTGAAGTTTGATAATTCAATGGCAGTGCTGTGATCCCAGTTGCCTTTTTTTTGCCCGGACCAGCCCGCTTTAATCACATCACCGGTGCAGCGTGAGGCGTACCACTGGTCGATTTTGCAATCGAGTGTATCCAGCAGGCTGATTGCCGTGCCGCCTACGCGACTAAAGCGCAGACAGGCGCCACGGAAAAATTGTCCGCCAGGGCAAACATTGCGGAAAAGCCCCTGTTTATTCGGATTGGTGTCCGTATTGCCGTTAAAAATCAGGTTAGAAATCTCAACCCAACGCGCATTCATATCAAAAATAAATTCAGATTTGCCGTCTGATATCAGCGTAGTCGCGGGGAAATAGCCAAAATTGACCATCGCGCCTGAAATGCGGAAGAAGCGCAGTGGCTCTTTGCCAAAATCACAGGCGGTAACAAAGAAGGTACCCGCTGGAAATTGCACGCAAATTTGCTGATTCGCCTGCAGTGACCACTGATACATCGCTTCTATCGCGGGCGCGGTATCTGTTTTACCGTCGGCAATGGCACCAAAATCAAACAGTGTCAGACGGTTGTAATCTTCCACGACACGTCGCCAGTGAAACCCCTGACCGGCAAAATTGACGCCTTCATCATCTTTGGCATCCGTAAAACTGCCGATGAACTCACCGCCACCGACTTCAAAGCCAGCATGCCAGCTTTTTAACTTGATTTTTGCCCCTTCAAACAGCGGGCGCGTTTTGCGCAACTCCTCTACTGAAGCGATTTCACCAATCAGTTGATAGCCCGTCGGTTGCGCCAGACGCTGACTGAAATCAGCCTGACCGGGACGGCTTACATCCGCAATGCTAAACAGCGTTTCACCCTTGTTATCTTCTACCGTCATTGAGTGAGACGGATCGGCGATTAACGCTGAGTTATCATGAATAAACTGCGCAAAGTTGCCTTTATTCAAGGCTATGGGCTGGCTGATTTCCGACACTTTACCGCTGGCATCACGCAAGAAAACCGGGATTTGGTTACCTGCTTTGCTGGCATCGCTGCCCGCTTTACCTATCCACAACTTGCCTTCAAAACTTTGCCAAAATTGCGAGGGCATGGCATAGACATTTTCCGGGGTCAGAATCGGCACGTCCCCTTTTGGAATGTCAGCAGCATCAACAGGTGTCAGGGCTGTGCCATTACTTTTTGCTGCATAGCTGGAAAAAGTACTCACAGAGAGAGCACCAACAATGGCTGAAGCTGCGGTTTGCAACACTTCTCTTCTTTTCATCAGACTTTCCCATGGTTAAAAAGGCCGCATTACCGGCCGTGGCTACATCCCTTGAGGCATTTTGCAAACAGGCTTCGTGTGCCCGTGTTAAACCAACGCCAGCCAGCTTTGCTTGATTTGGTTACCGTCAAATTTCAGTGCGGTATCCTTTGTTTTTTCGCTCATGCTGTAAAACAGCGCATCGTCGCTCGCCAGCTGATCCATGCGGGCTAAAAATGTCGCTTTATCATTCATTGGCACCAGGAAACCATCTTCAGCGTGATTGATGATCTCCTGGGGACCGGTTGGGCAGTCATATGCCACCACCGGTAATGACCAGGATTTCGCTTCCAGTAACACCAGCGGCAATCCTTCGTAGCGTGAAGTCATTAATGCCATATCACTGTTACGGTAGTAGTCATTGATATTGCTGACCTTGCCGACAAAATTAACGCTATCAGTGATGCCCAGCACTGCGGCTTGATCCTGCAATTGCTGGCGCAGCTCACCATCGCCCGCAATCACCAGCGTCCAGTCAGGATGGGTTTTGGCAAAATCACGCCAGATATCCAACAGTAAATCGAAACCTTTTTGGTGATCCAGACGCCCCACCGCTAGCGCCTGGCGGCTGCGCGTCTGACGCTGAAAGGCTTTATAAACCACTGGATTAGGGATTTGCTTGCTGGGAATGCGCCAGCGACTGAAAACCTGATGATCCTTCTCTGTCAGGACAATCACGCAGTCGTAGTAGCGCAACAGCAGATATTTGAGGAATTTGATTGGTTTACTGAAGGAGTTAATGGCGATGTGTTCGCAGGCATAGGCTTTGCCACGCTTTTTCTTCATTGCCAGCAGGTTCCAGAACGCGAACATCACGCTCAGACGCCCCATGCTAATCAGGAAAACAGTGTCAAAATCTTCGGCGTGGATGCGGTTAACAGCACTTTTGATCGGATTACTGTCTCCTTCAAAGCTCACGATCTCTTTGACGTGCTCGAAGGGATAGAATGTTTTTCCGCTGCCTTCCAGCGAATAGAGGGTGACATCGTGCATCTCACCAAGACATTCCGACATAAAGTTACAGATGTTCTCAGTGCCTGCGTAAGAATAAGCATCTTTGATCACCAGGACGATTTTTTTCATGAAACGCTACCCACCTCAAAAGAATAAAAGACAATCCTGCCGATCGGCTTAACGATGCTTAAGGGTAAACAGCACCCCATTCACCATATACCAGGCGTAATAGTAATAGATTTTTAAAGGATTGTTTTTATAGATAATTCTTAATAATTCAAGGTGCCATTTCGCCGCTTTGTTTTTATTGCGTGAAAGGGAATCCCCTAATTCGTAATAATTGACAAGAATTGTCTGAATCACGCGTGCCTGCTTATAGCGGGTAAACAATTCAAAAAGGAACAGAAAATCTTCGTGGCCTTTCCGCTGGAAGAAAATACCCTGTGGCGGACGGCGGAAACAGACCGATGAGAAACAGACGCGATACTGCTTCTTTACGAAGTTTTCTTGTTGCAGGTAGGGTTTGGAATAGGTGATATCGTGGTCGGCGTTGCGGGTTTTATAGTGATATTCGGTAATAACAAAATCATCGCCAGCCGCAATGGCTGCGGCCTGCTGTGCCAGTTTGTCAGTATGCCACTCATCATCGCTATCAAGAAAAGCAATGATCTCTTCGCGGGCCGCCCGTAGCCCTACGTTGCGGGTTTCTGCGGCCCCCATGTTAACGGCGTTATCCAGAATGGTAATACGTGCATCCTGACAATGTTCACGAACAAATTCGAGTGAGTCGTCGGTGGATTTATCATTGACCAGATAAAGGTGCCAGTCGGTGTAACTCTGATTGATAATAGATTGCACGGCGCGTAATACCGTCTGACGTGCGTTATACATAGGCATAACGATGCCAACGGTTCCAACGTGATTAATCATCTTCGTTCCTGAATAAAAAAGAAATCACCAAAAATTTGCGCCTGCTAACAGGAGCAAAGCGGATCTAAAGGACTCAGGAGAGCGCCTTCTCACCGCCAAAACGCGACCTCACCTTATCTTTCAGACGATTCATAAAGTAAGCGCGATTGTCTTTATTGGTCAGAAAGAAGTAGCGTGCAAAGCTCACGCTAGCCATCAAGGCATTACCATCCATTTTATAGCGCAACGGCAGTTTGAAGGCTTTGTAAGTGTGAATGTCACGCGGCGTCAGGTGCGGTTTCATGGTATCCAGCCAGAAAATCGAATACTTCACCGATTCGCCTTTATGTTTGGAACCAAATTTGGTGACCAGATGATAATTCGCCAGGGGTGCGCTAATCATTTCGAAGGCATAACCCATACGGTCAGCGCGAATGCAGAAGTCATAATCCTGATGACGAATATAGCGCGCATCAAACTGGATTTTAGCCGCGTCTTCCCGCTTCAACACAATGGTGCTGGTCTGGATAAAGCCATAGCAGCCAAACAGATATTCAGCAACGGTTTCATCTTTACCCGGTGGCTGCATTGGCATGACTTTCAGGAAATTGCCATCCTGATAGATATTCACCTGGCTGAAGATGACAACGTTTTGCTTGCCCTGGGCCTCCAGCTCAGCAATTTTTTCACTGACTTTCAATAATTTGTCAGCATGCCATTCATCATCGGCGTCCAGAAAGCTGACATAATCGCCCGTCGCTAATTCAATACCTTTATTACGGGCACCCGCTCCGTTCAGCTTTACGTCAGACAGCACCAGATTGATAGCTAAATCCTGATAGCGTTCGCTGCGCACGACTTCAGCCAGCGCAGCGGCATCAGCGGATTTATCATCCACGATAATCACTTCAAAATTGCGGTAGCTCTGCGCTTTAACACAATCGAGTGTGGTAACGATAGATTCTGACGCGTTGTAAGCAGGAATTACGATGGAGAAACGAATATCCTTCATTGCCAGCACCTCATTCAAATAACACAAAATTTAAAGACATAATCTGTATAAAAGAAATTCGTTGATGTCCTAATTTGATGGCGAGGCTTTGATCGCCACTTTTTTCTTGCTGCTGCCAATAAACGGCTTTTCCACATAGAGGTAAGTCAACTTCGCAACATAAAACGAGACCACGAAGAAGAGTGTGGAGAGCAAGGTATAAAACAGAAACGAATGCTGAATCATTGACGCCGGGATTTGCTTGATGAAGTAAAGCACCACGCCATGAATCAGATAGAGGCTGTAACTGACTTCGCCAATCGCCATCAGGGTTTTGTTTTCCAGCAGTCCAAACACGGCATTGCCGCTGCTGACAATCAGAAAGATGCCTGACAGGCACACCAGAAAGACCAGGTAAAAGAAATTGTTACTGGTAAACGTCAGTGAGAACAGCGTCAGCAGTATCACAACGATGCTCGCAACACTTGATGTTTTATAGCGGGTAAACAGGTCCCGGTAGGTATACGCCATATACCCCATAGCAAAACCGAGCACCGGGCGAGGATCGGTGTAAGCCGTACTCCATAAACGCAAACCCACGGCCACACAAAAATGATGCCAATCGACGCCATGATTAACAGCGTTTTATATTTGCCGCCCGTTGCGCGATTCACCACGTAAATCAGCGGGATCGATAAATAGAGCATCCATTCCAGGCGCAACGTCCACTCTACGCCAGCGTTAACATCCGCCGTTAAGAAGCTGCCAATGTAGTAATTGCCTACAAACAACAGCCACTGCACAGCATCTGTTAATTGAGTGAAGCCAAATTTGAGATCGCCGTGCAGCAAACCGATGCTGATAATGACAAAACCCGAAAACCAGAACATCGGTAAAATACGCCGTATGCGTGATTTTAGTAACTTCACTGTCAGCTGTCCCGGCGACATCGCCTCGTTATCCAGCCAGCGATAAAACAGGAATGCTGAGATCATGAAAAATAGCAGCACGCCAAATTTGCCCGCATTAACGAAAAAGTTACCTTCTGAAAACAGCGAGAAATAATGCTTATCAAAGATCCACTCGTGATCAAGTGAATAGATATAGTGAACCAAATGAGAAAACGCGACGATGCTTGCCAGTAGCGCACGCATCCCGGAAATACTTTTTATGCCGCTCTCGTTGTAAATACCTTTATGGTAAGAAAAGGCGCGCAAAATAAGGAGCGCCAAACAAAATGACAGCACCATGATAAAAATATACATGTCAGCTCCTGTTAAAAACCATTAGCTGTTACGCTTTAAAACTTTATCAAAACTGGCGCTCAATACATCGAAAGTACGCTGTGCTTTTTGCTTATAAAGTTCTTCAGAAGGATGGATACAATCTGGCGACATCTCTTTTTGCCAGTCACGATTCTCTTTTATCACACTAAACTGCCTTACAATCGGTACATTTTGCTCTTTCGCAACTTCATTTAACTGATAAACATAAGGCCAGATATTCCAGCGTTCTGCCCGGCCACAAACAGGGTTCGGCTCTTGTAATATCACCAACTTATTACTGGCTTTCGCCCCTTTCACCAGTGCCGTCATAATACGTCTATATTCTTGTGGGCTTTCCTGGTGTGCTTTCTTATCTTTATAAAAATAAATACGCGCATCGTTGATGCCGTAATTCAGTAAAATGATACTGGCACTGGATTGACGCATACGCTCTGCCCAATCCAGATGCGATTTATTGTCCTGCGTTATCACCAGTTCAGCGGCTTGCGCACCCGGTACGCCATGATTTTTCACTTCAATATCATCGCCATACGTCTTTTTCAATAACTGATGTAAATAGTTAATTTCGTTGTTTTTTGTAATGACATTCCGGCCACCAGAGGAAATAACCCCTGCGGTAGTCGAATCACCGTAGGCGGCAATAATAAGCGGCTTTTGATTATCGGCTGCCTGCGCCAGCAGTGGCGCAGACATCATCAGAACGGTAAGCAACGTTTTTGTCATAGTTCCTCTTAAACGTTAATGAAATACTTTGAATTCACGAGCAACTTCATAGCCAACAACGGCCTGCTTCTGTGAAATCGTGTTGTAATAGAGGTAATAGACAAGAAAGAAAGCAAACATCGCAAACATTGCAGGTTTTAATATTTTTCTGGACTGATAAATCAACGACGTGAGAAGTATCGGTTCAACCTGCAACAGGTAGTTCGACAAGCGTGCGCCTGAAGAGTAGTTATAAAAGAAGATCCTGATCCCGCCGCCAATAGCGAACGTCAAAATTAATAAATAATTGAGGCGGTAAAGTGCATAGTCGTCACGTTTGAGCTGTTCGCTTAACATGAAATAGACAAAGATAAACACTAACGCCACATTCTTCAGGTTAGAAATAGAGAAGACGCTGCCGGTCTCTGCCGCCGCTGAGTTATCGTTATTATATCCCGCAGCCCTTTCCCCTAACGATCCCAGATGGGAGGAAATCAAGGCAACAAATCCCATTCCACCTACTTTTGACAGCGGGATACTCGCGACGATTATCAGCACCGGCCACCAGCGTGATTCACGAATAAACAGGAAAGGAATAATGGTAACGACCATAACTGCAGTGTTATGACTTAAGAATGAGAGTACAAAAAAACCAAATGCCAGCCAGTAACGTTTTAAATAGATTGTCCACAGCACACCGAGAAAAAAGGCGGAACTTAATCCAAAGCGTATCTGGTTTACATCTTTGTTGATGTAAATGTGTGCGGAATAAAGCACCAGCGCCAGAACTGGATATGGCGACATTTTTTTGAAGAAAATGGCATTGACCGCAACCGCCAGAATACAGAACACAAATAAAAATGCGCTTGAGTTATGTGAAATCAGGCTGGTTATCCAGGCAATAGCAAAAATCAACGGCTCGTAACGGAAGAACGCCACGGTGGTAAAGAAACCGTTAACCTGAATACGTTGAATAAAATCGTCAAAGAAGCTGCGGTACTGGTAATCATCCATTCCCGTGCCTAATCCACGAATGCCACCAAAGATAATTAATGTAACCGCGGCAACACAAAGCATCCAGGTAAGAAGATGAATGCTTCGTTCATTTTTTTCAGCAGGATTTCGACCAGACCAATGACCAGCAAAAACCCTGATATATACCAATATGGAGCCATGGTGTGATTCCTTAATTCCACAAGTTCTCATGCCAACAGTGACTTGCGCTAATGACATCCAGCTGTCTCAGCGTATCGTGCACTCCGCACCAAAGGCGGATAGTGAACGAAAAGTCACGTTGATAAGGCTTCTGTTTAGAGGCACGCGTTATAAGACGTTTAGGTTCGTCGCGTTGTTTTAGCGTTGACCACAGAATGACCTGTGCAAATCGTTGCGTGTCGTCATGCAAATCGTGCGATAAAAAGGGGCGGTCTGCCCGCCCCTTTAACCACTCAATGATCAGCTTTTGGTCGGTTTACCGTATTCATAATCGTAATAGTCGAAACCATACCCGTAAGCATTCGCCGCTTTACGTACCACGGCGTTAAGGATCACACCTTTAATCTCAATACCATTCTGGGCAAAGCGTTTGAAACTCACATCCACTTCTTTCGTGGTGTTGGTTTCAAAACGCGCCACCATCAGCGAAGTGCCTGCCAGCTTACCGATGATTGACGCATCGGTAACAGCCAGAATTGGCGGCGTATCGATCAGCACCAGGTCGTAGTTCTTGCTTGCCCAATCCAGCAACTCACCCATGCGGCGATGCATTAACAGTTCCGACGGGTTCGGTGGCACCTGGCCGCGTGGCAGGAAGTCAAAGCCATACACACCTTTTTGAATCAGCGCCGGGCTGAATTCAGTTTTCCCTGACAGCACGTTCGACAAGCCTGACTTGTTTTCAGCGCCTAACAGTTCATGGGTATAACCACGACGCATATCACCATCAATGAACAGTACACGCTGGCCCGCTTTTGACACCAGCGTTGCCAGGTTGGCACAGATAAAGGTTTTACCAATTCCTGGGCTGGCACCGGTAATCATCAGGATATTGTTCTTCGCTTCCATCATGGCGAAATGCAGACTGGTACGCAGACTACGTATCGCTTCGATCGACAGGTCAGTTGGGTTACCCAGCGCCAGCAACGTATCGTGCGGATCGCTTTTGAGTTTTTGACCGCGACGCGCCAGTGCTTCGGTATCCTTTTTACGCTGCCACTCAGAAAGCGGGACGCTGGCGTACACGTTCATGCCCAGCTCTTCCAGCTGATCCGGGTTTTCGATGCCGTGATGCAGTAACGCTTTCAGCAGAACCAAACCGACTGAAACGAACAGGCCGAAGAGCAGGCTAGCTGCAATGATTAACATTTTCTTCGGGGCGACAGGTGAGTTGGCTGTTTCAGCATTATCGATGATACGAACATCACCTACGGTGCTGGCTTTACTGATGCCCAACTCTTGCTGACGATTCAGCAACTGCATGTAGATTTCCTGGCCTGACTGAACATCACGCGTCAGACGTAAGATCTCTTGCTGCGTTTGCGGCATTTGCGAAATTTTCTTGTTCAGCTGCGCCTGCTCACCTTCCAGCGTTTTGCGTTTTTCCAGCAATGCACGGTAAGTCGGGTGATCTTTGGTGAACAGCTGTGAAACTTCCGCTTCACGGAAAGTCAGCTCATTTAACTGGCTCTGCACGCTGACCGATGAATCCAGGGCTGATTTGGCTTCCAGTGAAAGGTCAACCGATTCGTTCTGGCGACGGAATGTGTTCAGCTTGTTTTCCGCGTCATCCAGTTTGGCGCGCACTTGCGGCAACTGATTACGCAGGAACTCCAGGCTTTTTTCCGCTTGCTCAGATTTACGCTCAACGTTCTGCAACAGGTAGTTATTGACGATCTGACTCAGAACTTTGCTGGTCTTAACGGGATCTTCACCCAAATATTCCAGGCCTAATACGCCGGTATCTTTACCTTTATCCGCGACGGACAAATTACTCAATACCGAGTTGATGGCTTGCAGATCGTTCAGCTTGGTGACAGTGAAGCTGGTGCCTTCTTCAGCGTCGATTCCGCTCACCAGCATGGTGATCTCACCGTGAGTTTCCAGCTGACCGACTTTACCCTTGAACAGCTCGTCGCCATCTTTCGAAACGGTATAGGTATCGGGGCCGGTGACTTCCAGCTCAACATTACGCTTATCAACCGTGCGGGGAATTTCCAGGCGGGAAATAGCAATATCAGACGGTTTGTTGCCCATCAGGCGTGACAAACCTTTACCGATAACCGGGAAATAGTTCTGCTCAACAACCGTGTCCAGACCCAGATCGTTAACGGTTTTACCGATAACCATACGGGATTCCAGAATTTGAATTTCCGTATCTGATGCTGGCGTGGCTGGCAGAATGTTTTGCAGATCGTCGAGTACCGAACTGGCATTCTTCTGCTCAACCTGCACTAAGGCATCAGCACTGTAGATCGGCGTTGCGAAGAGTGTGTAGAGCGTTCCCACCAGCATAAAGAAGGCGGTAACGGCAACAATGATCCAGCGATGATCGATCAGCTGTCCCACAAGATGCGCCAGATCCCATCCATTCGAATCCTCTCTCGGCGCGGTCATAACCTTGTTTTTTATATTCATGGATAATCCCAACTATCGGCTTAATACGTTGACCCATTTCTGGGTAGCGTTTTCCAGTAACCCGTAAACCTCTTCAAAGGCCTCACGGCTTTTTCTGTACGGATCCGCAATTTCTCGTTGATTGAGCCAGTGCCCAAGTAACATGGTTTTGCCACGTGCGGCCGGGTCGATGCGATTAACCTGCTCAACGTGCCGCTTCTCCATGACCAGAATCAGGTCGTAATTACGGCACATATCTGCCGTTAATTGCTGCGCCTGATGACCTTCCAGCGACAGGCCGTGTACAGCGGCCACATCACTGGCAGTCTGGTCTGCCGGGTAACCTTTCAGCGCGCCAAGCCCTGCTGAGGCTACACGGGTATGAGGAAGTGCGCGTTTAAACAGGCGCTCCCCGGTTGGAGAGCGGCAAATGTTGCCAACGCAAACGACTAACACGGACGTAATCATGGCTAAACCTTAGTTTGACCAGTTGCGGAAACGCAGTGCGCTCTCGCTCGCGTCGTTGATGCCCGCGATGGTCGGCAACAGCTGCGAAATTACGCGGTTCCAACGCGTGAGCGGCGTGGAGGTGACATACACGATGTCGTAAGGTTCCAGTTGGAATTCGGTACCCATCACCATCGATGCCGCATCTTTAGTATTCAACTGATAGATGTTGGCAATCTTGCTGCGATTGGTGCCACGGATTGGACGGATAACAAACACACCCGTTGCGTCAGACGTGGTTTGATCCATGCCTTGTGCATTACCCAGTGCTTCCGCCAGAGTCATGCCGCTACGGTCCATCTTCAGGGTCGTTTGCTGACGCACTTCACCCATGACGAAGACTTTCAGCTCATCGTTACGTGGCACATACAGAATGTCGCCAGGATAGAGCAGATGGTTTTGGCTCAGGTCGCCATTTTGCATCAATGCCTGCAGAGAAATGCGCTGCTCGCGACCATTATGGGTGAGTACCACATTGCGCCAGTCTGCATCGGCAGTCAGGCCGCCCGCGGCGTTGATGGCATCCAGAATGGTCAATGGCACGTTAGTAATGGGCTGCTGGCCTGACGTGGTGACCGAGCCGGTTACGTAAGTTTTTTGCGATTTAAACGACGCGATGCTGACATCAACCTGAGGGCTTTCAATGTACTGTGCCAGGCGGCGTGCAATTTCGTTACGTACTTCCCCAACGGTACGGCCCGCTACGCGAACACGACCAATGTAAGGGTAGAAGATTGTCCCGTCGGAATGCACCCAGTTGCCGGTGTCGCTGGCACTACGATACTGCCCCGCTGGGGTTGTCAGTTCTGGGTGATCCCATACGGTTACGGTCAGTACATCACCAACACCGATACGGTATTCATAGTTTTGAATCTCGTTTTGCAGCGCAGGATTGGCTTGCGCAACGAGGGGTTTGGGACGCATCTGCTCGACCAGGCGCGGTGTTAATGGAAAGACGTTGACGTATTTGTCGATGTCAAAGTTGCTGTCCTGTTGCTCAATGACATCTTTTCCCATAGTGGACAGGCGTTGACCTGGTTCGATCGTACACCCGGTGAGAAAAGTGGCGGATACCAACAAAGGTATCAATTTCATTTTGATTGTAATCATTTAGATCTTCGCTATCAGTTATTGATTGATAGAGGCGAATACGCCGCTGTGTAAGCGTCCAACAAAAAGTAAACCCATCTAATTAAGCACTGAACCTGTTGTTCATTATCCTTTGCTCCTGTTTTTTCTGTCGCCGCCAGTGAACAAGGCGAAATACCTTTAAGTACATCATGAGTGCTATCAAATAATGACTTAACGCCTTGGTTTATGGCTGCTAAAGAGACGCCTGACAACGGCACTAAAAGTGGAGAACCTGTACAGTACGTTCCCCTTTTCGCCTCACGATCAATACGCACCATCTCGCTTCAGCACGACACCCACTGTTTTGAACAGAATGGCGATGTCATTCCACAGTGACCAGTTTTTCACATACCACGAGTCAAAATAGACCCGCGTTTCATAATCAACGTCGTTACGACCGCTGACCTGCCACAATCCCGTCATGCCTGGCTTCGCCATCAGGTAATAATCAACATCACCGGCATAACGACAAAGTTCGTCTTCAATCACGGGGCGCGGACCAACCAGACTCATGTCTCCCCGAACCACGTTCCACAACTGTGGCAGTTCGTCGAGGCTGGTTTTACGGATAAAATGGCCCACTTTAGTAATGCGTGGATCGTTTTTAAGTTTGAAATCTTTGTCCCATTCCGCCCGGGCCACCGGATCGGTGCGCAAGACTTCTTCCAGCACTTCTTTTGAATTGATCACCATGGAGCGAAACTTAAGGCATTTGAATTTACGACCATTCATACCCACGCGTTCATGACCATAAATGGGTGGCCCCCGTCACGACCCACCATGAAACCCAGCACCAGAAGCGCAGGCAGTAACATCACGATAATGGCGAGCGCGCCTACGATATCGAATGCACGTTTCAGGAAGCGCGAAGTCCGTTTTGCCAGATTATTTTGCACCCGAAGAATCATCACTTCGTGGCTAAAGATGTACGCCATATCCGTGCCGTAAAGTGGCACACCGCGCAGGGTAGGAATGACAGAAACTGAACGGCAATTGTGCATCGCCAGCGATTTCAGCCACATGTCACGATACTGGCTCTGCTCAAATTCAACCGCCACGATAAACTGCGTTTCGCTGTTGGTCAGGCTCCATAATTCCTGCTCATCACGCAGAACCGGCACGCCGGAAATGCTGCCTTGTGGACAGGTGCCGTCAACGTCGTAAAAGGCGATGACATCAAAGCCCATCACTTCTTCACTCTGTAATGCCTGCCAGGCTTCCTGTGCATTTTTACTGCTGCCGATAATAATGGTTTGCTTTTTCCACAAACCGTATTGATTCAAGACGCGTTTTGAAAGAGCACGGCAAACAGGAATTAACATTAACGCCAGCGCCCATGTTAATAACCACACAAAGCGCGACATCTGCCATTGTGATAATGCGGTAATCGACAAATCAATAACGGAGAAAATAAGAATGGTACGAAAAATTTCTTTTAATTCGAACCAGAAAGGCTTGCGGTAAGTATAGTGACGCAGCCTGACCCAAAACCATCCTACGCAAATAATGGACAGACAAATATGGGTGGCGATTTTTAAATTCATTTCTTTTTCAGATATATCTGCCAGCGGTGAATCTGACATCATATTAATAAGCATCATTGCGACAAATAATGCCGCATTGAAGCAAATTAAATCTGAACAGGCTAATAATAATTTGGTGATAAGACTTTTAAACGTAAATTCGGTGTCGCGCATATTTAACTCTTTATTTTATTTCCTTAAACCCGTAACGCTCAAGCCTGTATATTAATTGAGCGGTGTTGCATTTTCAGGCTGAAACGTTGCTGAGGTGAGCTCCTGCGGCGTTTACGCCAATGCTCTTACCAATAAACCAATAAAATTGTGATAGATACCAACAGATTACTCTGACTTTCATGCAGTAATGAGTTGGTTATTTAATAAACGAAGAAAGCAATTCAGGCACGCTACCGCCCTTGGCTGTCGCTGCCAATACCGCTAATCATCATATTTCCCTGCATGATGAACCGATAAGGGACGCATAAAGCGCCGCTTTCCCGGTCGAGATCACAATTCATAACTTTTAACGCTGATTCACCGCGCGAATAACAACATAAGCGCAGACATTTACTAACTCGTTGCTATACTAGTTATTACTGGCTTGTTTACAAGTAGGCCCCGCCTTCCCTGGACTATTTTAGGAATAAGACTACCACTCATTAGTATTGAGGCCAGTCAGCACTTACCATTCCCTCTGCAAAATTCAGATTTATTCCATACTCAAAGCGCGAAGAAATTGCATCAGAATTGCATGCCAGAATGAGACGAAAAGTTATTGGCTTTGCGAGATTCACTTTTTCCTCGCGTGCAAATTTAATGCAATACGAAAAAAGCGGCTGTCAAAATCAGGCAATATACTGACATAAAGCGAGCCGAAACCTTACAGAACGGCTATTTGTCGCCTGCTTTTTACTCCACTATCATCAGATAAACCTCATTTTCAGACATTCAGGTGAATAAAGCATGTTGGAGGGAATAACCGATCCTTCGCTGTGGGCAGGATTAGTCACGCTTATCGTTCTTGAGCTGGTGCTGGGCATTGATAACTTAGTGTTTATCGCTATCCTGGTGGAGAAGCTTCCAGAAAAGCTTCGCGACCGCGCGCGGGTGATTGGCTTAGTGCTTGCGCTGCTGTGTCGATTACTGCTGCTTGCCTCACTTTCATGGCTGGTGACGCTGACTCAACCGCTGGTAACGCTGTGGGACCACGCTTTTAGTGCACGCGATCTGCTGCTGCTGTTTGGCGGTATTTTTCTGCTATTTAAGGCCACTACGGAATTGAATGAACGGCTCGAGGGCAGTGATGACGATCCAGGTCAACAAAAAGTCGGTGCTAAATTCTGGCCCGTTGTGGCACAAATTGTGGTTCTGGATGCCATCTTTTCATTAGACGCGGTAATTACTGCTGTTGGCATGGTAAAAGATTTGCCTGTCATGATGACGGCCGTGACTATCGCTATCTTATTGATGTTATTAGCCAGTAAGCCGCTTACCCGCTTTGTAAACAGCCATCCCACCATTGTTATTCTCTGTCTTAGTTTTTTACTGATGATTGGTTTCAGCCTTGTGGCGGAAGGCTTTGGCTTTGTGATCCCGAAAGGCTATTTGTATGCGGCGATTGGTTTCTCAGTGCTGATTGAGGCGCTTAATCAACTGGCACAATTTAATCGCCGTCGGGTTTTATCGGCGGGTAAGCCTTTACGCCAGCGTACTGCTGAAGCTGTGCTTCGTTTATTACGGGGTGAAGCTGAACGGGCCGAACTGGATGCAAAAACATCGTCTCTGATTGCGGACAATCATTCTGGCGCCTTATTTGATCGCCAGGAGCGGGTAATGATCGCCCGGGTATTGGGGCTGGCGCAGCGTCACGTCAACACTATTATGACCTCACGTCACGATGTAGAGCACATCGATTTGAGAGAAGATCCGGCAGAAATCATGTCCCGCCTCGATCGCAATCAGCATACCCGCATTCTGGTGACGGAAAATACCAATGAACCGCTGGGCGTGGTTCACATCATCGATCTGCTGCATCAATCGCTGCATCACGATTCCCTCGATCTTCGTGCGTTGATCCGCCAGCCGCTGGTGTTCCCGGAGCGATTAACCCTGTTACAGGCACTGGAGCAATTCCGACAGGCTCATACGCACTTTGCATTTGTGGTGGATGAGTTTGGTTCAGTTGAAGGGGTGGTGACGCTGAGTGACGTAATGGAAACCATTGCAGGCAATCTGCCTAATGAAGCGGGGGAAATTGATGCACGTTATGATATTCAGCCCAACGGCGACGGCGGCTGGATTGCAAATGGCCATATGCCCCTGGAAGATCTTGCGATGTACGTCAAATTGCCGCTGGATGAAAAGCGCAGTTATCACACGCTGGCGGGATTATTGATGGATAGCCTGCAACATATTCCACAGGAAGGCGAAGAGCTGGAAGTGGGTAATTATCTGTTACGCACTTTGCAGGTAGATAACCATCGCATTCAGAAAGTCGAAATTATCCAGCAGCCTGCGACTGCGGATTATGAAGTATGATGAAAGCGCCCATTACGGGCGCAGTAAATTCTTCATATTTTGATTTTTGTCATTATCCTGCTGGCGATCTATCCACTGATTTAAACGGGATTTTGCCTCGCTCTGTAACCTGTCACGTAATATCTGATCGACCGGCAATGAATATTGCACATTATTCCAGTTACCAAATATGCGCAGCGGAATAGCCTGCTCAGAGAGGGCCGCCACCAGCTTTTCATCACCGCTCCAGCCGGTGAGATTCAGGCCAAGCGTCATATCTAACTGCTGTTGCACCAGGTTAACCTGGCCTTTGCCCTGTAATGCCAGTTTGTTTCCGTTGCCGTTCAGATCGCTGAAGGTCAGTTGCCCATGATCCAGCACCATTTTTCCAGCAATCTGTTTGATCCCCTGCTCTTCGTTGCCATCACTGCTTACCCGATTACTCACTCGCGCCACGGCACGACGCACCATTTGTTGCAGATTAATCTGGGCCAGCCTGAGATCGCTGGCGCTGATTTCTGCACTGCCCTGCCAGCGGCTTTTCGCCGCCGCCACAGAGAGGTCTGTTCCTGAAAGCTGACCCGAAAGCGTCACCGTTCCCTGCAAGGATTCGGGTAATTCAAAAGCCTTAAGCAATGGCTGAATAGCAATCTGCTGTAATTCTGGCCGTAAGTTAACCCGCGTTTCGGGCTGACGAATATCTATCGTCCCGGGCAAAGAGAAGCTGCCCGCGCCAGACGTACCTTTGAAGGTATTCAGCGTCATTAAGCCTTGCTGATTACTGGCGTCAATTTGCAGATTATTCAGCGTCAGGCCGCGCCATACCGCATTATCAGCGCGCAGTTGAAGCAGCAGATCCAAAGTATTGAGTTGCGAATCCGCATTATTTTGCAGGCGCGGTTCGGCAATAACCGGCGCGCGGGCCACCACCGCGTGTTGAGCACCTTGCGTCTCAGGCACCGGCGCATTAGCCATCAGGTTATCGAAATTAAGCGTCGTCGCATGCAGGTTGAGTGCTAAATGCTGCGGCACGGCCAGGCTTCCTTCGGCATGACCTGACAGCGTTGTGTCATTGGCAACCAGTTGCAGATTCGACACAGAAAACTGTTGGTTGTCATCCTGCCAGCTGCCTTCGAGGCTAAGTGTTCCTTTGATGCCCTGCGGAGGAATATTGGCACCCGCAAGGGTGTAATCCAGTTGACTAATTTTACCGCTAAGACGATGCGGATAGTGTGCCGCATCCAGCTGGCCTTTGAGGTTCACGGTCGCGTTGCGTTGATTACGCGACAGGCTGGTACTGAGCGCAACTGTGGCTTGTTTACGCGCGTCCTGCTCCAGATTGAGATTAAAGTTGCGGAAGTTATATTCTTCTCCTCCCGCACGCTGCCAAATCAGCAGGCTGTCAGCAACTTTAAGCTGGCCAATATCGAATGACCACCCGTTTGAAGACGAAGCGGGCTGTTCATTACGTGGCGCCTGTGGCGCATTTTTTGGCGTTTGCGTCGCGCTGTCTGGGGTGACGCGCACCACCGCATTTTTCAACATGACCTGTCTGACTTGCAACTGGTGCGATAACAACGGCCAGAGCGCCACATCAAGACGCATATTCTCCGCCGAAACCAGCGGTTGCGCTGCACCGGGTGCGGTCAGGCTCATGCGCCCGGCCAGAATGCTCATTTGTGGCCAGACGTGCCAACGCAGATCACCTTGTAATGCAAGCCGATAACCACTGCGTTGTTCAACCTGTTGCACCATATAGGCACGGAAGTCGTTGGGATTCACCAGTAATACTAATGCGGTCATTCCCGCTACGACCACCACCAACAAGATGGCCAGCGTGGTTATCACTCTTCTCATGACATCCTCAGTGCAATCAGTCTTTGTCGATACGGCTGGCGTCAGCACCCTGCTGTCCGCGGTATTTAGCGTCTTCGCGGCGATTATAAGGCCGTGCAGCCGGGCCAGAGAGCGGTTCAAAGCTCAGTGCGCCAATCAGCATGCCAGGGCGTAATGCCAGCGGCAATTTACCGGAGTTATAAAATTCAAGCACGATGCGACCATGCCAGCCAGGATCGATGCGGTGCGCAGTAACATGCACCATCAGACCGAGACGCGCCAGCGAGGAGCGCCCATCCAGCCAGCCCACTAAATCGTCAGGAATAGTGACCGACTCCAGCGTAACCGCCAGCGCCAGCTCACCCGGATGCAAGAAAAAGGCTTCACCTTCCGGCAGCACGATTTCGTCGCTCATGACGCGATCGAGCGCCGCGCTGACTTCGTGTTTGGGACCGCTCAGATCGATATAGGCTGCGGTGTGTCCACTAAAGGTGCGGAACTGGTTGCCCAGACGCACATCGACCGTGGCGCCATTGATGCGTTCCACCGGGGGGCGCGGCGTAATTGCCAGCTTGCCAGTGTCGAGCCAGGCTTCAATATCGCGGTCGCATAATCTCATTGACGTAACTCCATGACGTAAGTGTAGCGAACAGACGCCGCTGCGCACTGTTCGCACCACATCCCGTGGGACGCGGACTATTCAAAAAACTGGTTGATTTTGGCTTTGAGGATATCAATAGCGATACGGTTTTTCCCACCACGCGGCACAATGATATCGGCGTACTGTTTAGACGGTTCGATAAACTGCAGGAACATGGGACGCACCGTTTTCTGATACTGGCTCATTACGGAGTCCATAGAACGTCCACGTTCGTTAACGTCACGTTTCATACGACGCATCAAACAGATATCCAGTGGCGTATCAACAAAAATAGAAAAGTTAAGTTCCTGACGCAGACGCGCATCGGTGAGCAGCAGAATCCCTTCCAGAATGATCACTTTTTTGGGTTTCAAATGAATCGATTCTTTGGTGCGGGTATGTTCAACATAGCTGTAAACAGGCAACTGGATATCCTGGCCCGCTTTTGCCGCCCGCAAATGCTGCAACAGCAAATCATGATCCATCGCGCTGGGATGGTCATAATTGGTTTTAACCCTCTCTTCCATGGTGAGGTGACTTTGATCTCTGTAATAAGCATCTTCCGGGATCACCCCGATATGCTCGTCACCAACCTGATCACGGATTTCACGATAGAGCGTGCTGGCGATTAAACTTTTACCGGATGCGGAGGCACCGGCAATGCCAACAATCACGCACTGATGAGACTTGTCAGTCATACTTTCAAAGACCTGATAACTGGAGCCTGCAACTGTACACGGATTACGCGTTCAGTTCGCGGGCCTAAATGGAGAGGGTGAGTTGGCGCTAAGTATAGGGATTTCGTCGTTTTGATGCCAGAGAAATGGCGCCAGCACGTTTTCAGATTTTACCCTTTTGCAGCTAATCGTTTCATCGATAAACTGGTTATCCATTTTGTTTTGAATGAGCCGGCATTGGCGAAACGCTTTTTTCGCCGAATGATAACGGGAATCATTGTAGCCGATCACATTCACAAGGAGTCCTATGCACTGGAAAACCTTAACCTATTTTGGCGACAGCATGTTGTTGATTCCGACAGCAGTCATCATCGCACTCGTTCTACCGTGGAAGAGTGATAATCGCCGCACAGTGCTTTACTGGATTGTGGCATTTGGCCTGGCAGGCCTGTTTGTCAGCCTGTCCAAAATTCTGTTTCTGGGCTTTGGTATTGGCAGTGCGCGCTTTAACTTTACCGGCTTTAGCGGCCACAGCGCCATGTCCGCTACGCTATGGCCCGTGATGTTGTGGCTGATCTCGGGCCGCTGGCCGGTCTTATGGCGCGGTTTTGCTATTGGTGTCGGCTATATGATCCCGCTGATGGTTGGCTTCTCGCGACTGGTGATCCACGCCCACTCAAAAAGCGAAGTGGCAACGGGCTTGCTGCTGGGTTTTACCCTGAGTACGGCTTTTTTAATTTCCCAGCGGCGTACCGCACTAAAAGGGTTTAGCTGGCCGCAGGTCAGTGTCGCGCTGCTGGTGCCGTTATTGCTGTTCGGCCACGGTCGTGTTGCTACTACCCAGCAGTTTCTTGAGCGTTTTTCTGCCGATCTCGCGGGGTTAGAAAAACCCTTCACCCGCGCCGATCTTTTTCGAAAGTAATCAATAGTATGACTCTTTATTGAGCAAAGCGTCATTCTATCCCTCGAATAACGCACAAAAGTGATTTCACGGCAATATTCTCTGACGAATGTGCTAGCATGCCCGAAAGTGAATGACGAGTGCATATTTCGCCTTTGCGAAGCAGTGCACGCTGCTGGGTTTATGCATGACCATTGAAATAATGTCCTCGCCAAACAAAACGCACAACCGATTGCTCAGCGCCTTACTGCTGGGCGTTAGCGCCTTTTTCTGACGCTGTTTTGCCTCGAACTGATCATGGTCAGTGGAAAAATTTCCCCGCTGTGGTTTGCGACAGCGTTAATGACCGTGGTGGTGTTTCGCTGCCCGTTGCGCGATCTCCCTTTACTGCTGCTGTGCTGTGTTATTGGCACCGCGTTCGCTAACGCCCTGGTGATTGGCCCGGCCTTTTCGAATATAAAATTTGTTCTCCTGAATCTGTTGCAGGCGCTGACTGGCGGCTTCCTGTTACGTCTTTTACTGGATCGGCGGGCTCCGCTGAACTCAATGCTCGACTGGGCGCGGTTTATCGGTTCAGTTGGCATCATTACGCCGCTAATTGGCGGTGCAGTAGCCACGTTGCTGCTGCATACCGGCGACAAAGTCTCCTATTCTTTCTTTTATATGTGGGTCATCTCTGAAGTGATTGGCATGCTGGCACTCGGGCCGGTTCTGCTGTTGCTTCCCTGGCCGCACAGGCGCCTCAATCTTTCAGAATTGCGTATCACTGAAACCCTGTTCACGCTGGCACTCACCCTGACCGCCAGTTATCTGGCGCTGCGCTTCATGCCGTGGCCGTTTACCTTTATCGTGGTGATTTTATTTTGGTGTGCAGTACGCCTGCCAAAACTTGAGGCGTTTATTCTGTTTTTCCTCAACGCCTGCTTTATCTCAACGCTGTTGGCATTTGATCTCATCTCTGTGAGCAGAAGCAACAGTACGTTTGGCCAAATCAGCAGTTGGTTGCCCTTTTTGCTGGTGTTAATTCCCAGCCACGTGATGTCACTGATAATGGATGCTTTTCAGCGTGAAAAAAATCATATCAGTGAAAGCGAAACGCGCTTTCGTCATGCTATGGAGTATTCTGCAATCGGTATGGCGCTGGTGTCACCACAAGGTGCCTGGCTTCAGGTCAACCATTCGCTGTGTCAGACGCTTGGCTACCCGGAAGATGAACTCAAACGCCTCACCTTTCAGCAGATTACGCATCCTGACGACCTCAATAATGACCTGACGCAGCTCAATAAATTGCTGAGCGGTGAAATCTATACCTACACGCTGGAAAAACGCTACTTTCGTAAAGACAATGACATTGTGTGGGCGCGCCTTACGGTGTCGCTGGTACGCGATGCGGCTCAGCAACCGCTCTATTTTATTGCGCAAATCATCGATATTTCGGAACTGAAACAGAGCGAACAGGTGAATCGCCGCCTGATGGAGCGCATTACCCTTGCCAATGAAGCAGGAGGTATTGGCGTATGGGAATGGAATTTACTGACTGGCGAAATGCTGTGGGACAAGCGGATGTATGCGCTGTTTGGTCTCGCGCCTCATGAGTCACCCAGCTACGATCTCTGGCTGCATTTGATGCACCCAGCCGATCGTGAACATGTTGCTTTGATCATCCAGCAGGCCATTGAACACCGCAGCGCCTTTCACATGGAATTTCGTATTACTACTCCTGACGGTCAACGCTGGTTACGCACGCAGGCAAACCGGCTTTTGAGCCAGGAGGGCCGTATTGAACGCATGCTGGGAATTTGTCAGGACATCACCTCGCTGCGCACGCTGAACGAGGCCCTGTTCCAGGAAAAAGAGCGCATGGCCATCACGCTTGATTCCATCGGTGAAGCGGTAATAAGTACCGATGTAGAGATGCGCGTGACCTTTATGAACCCCATCGCTGAAAAGCTTAGCGGCTGGTCGCAGGAGCAAGCGGCTGGCAAACCCTTAAGTGAACTGCTGCACATTACCCAGGGCCGCCTTGGTGCGCAGATTGAAAATTTGCTGTTGTGTCATTTGCCCCATGAAAAAACTACGCCAGATGTTGCAGAAGAGCTGGTACTACATACACCTGCGGGTGAGAAGCTCGATATTCACTACAGCATCACCCCGCTGAAATCTGAAGCGGGCGCAGAAATGGGGGCGGTAATGGTTATTCAGGATGTCAGCGAATCGCGTAAAGTCATGAAGCGCCTGAGTTACAGCGCCCTGCACGACACGCTGACCCGCCTGCCAAACCGTGCCAGCTTTGAGCATCAGCTGAAACGCCTGTTGATGGCTGCCGCAGAGCATCAACAGCAGCATGTGCTGGTATTTATCGATCTCGATAAATTTAAAGCGGTGAACGATACGGCCGGACATGCCGCAGGTGATGCACTGTTACGTGAATTGTCAGAATTGATGCAGCATCACCTGCGCAGCAGTGACTTCCTGGCGCGACTGGGGGGTGACGAATTTGCCCTGCTGATGCCGGAGTGTCAGGTTGATCCCGCGCGCGAAGTAGTTCAGCGCATTGTCAGCGCCATTAATGATTACCGCTTCCACTGGCTGGGCCGTGTTTATCAAGTGGGTGCCAGCGCCGGTATGACGCAAATCTCGCCTGAGAATTGCCACAGTAGCGAGGTCCTTTCCCAGGCCGATGTCGCCTGTTACAACGCGAAACGCAGCGGACGTGGTCGGTATGTGGTGTATGAACAACATCAGTTACCGCTGGCGGGTGAACACCACCCGCTAAATGCCGCCGCCCTGAATGCGCTGAAAATTGATCTGAATGCCTGGGCGGTTGCCCCGCCGCAAACGCCGCAAGCCCACTCTTTTTGGCTACTGGAACCGGTGTTTACGGCAAATGGCACGCTGCTAGATGAATCGCTGTTACGTAATAACTTGCCCGATGAAGCCTTACAGCGGTTGATCGATAACAATATTATTGAGGCTTTCTTCCGGCATGACCTGCAGACGCTGAGTAAAAAAGGTATCGCTGTGATTTTGCCTCTGAATGCCAACGCGCTGAACGATGCTGAGTTCGTGCAACGCTTATGCAGCCGATTTAATCAAGCGGGTCTGGCTACCTGTCGCAGCGGTTTTGCCTTCGATGCGGCAAGCGTGCTGAATGGCAGCGATCGCCTGCATGCGGCACTGCTGCAATTACGGCATTGCGGATGCCGCATTGTGCTGGCGCATTTTGGTCGCAACCTTGACGCATTCAATCAACTGACCGGCGAGATGGTAGATTGCCTGCTGCTGTCACCTGAACTGATCGCCAACGTGCATAGCAACCTGATGGATGAAATGCTGGTGTCAATTATTCAGAGTCAGGCCGGGCAGCGAAATATTGCATTACTGGCGGGGCCGGTTACAGTACCTGCCGTGTTGAACACGCTGGCAAGCCGCGAAGTCAGTGGTGTCTGGGGCAGCGCAGTGGCCGCACCGCAACGGCTTGAGACGCTGGCTGAGTAGCCTCTTCTTCCCGCTCATGATCCCTCTGGTGGGAGCTTGCCAGCCAGTTAAAGCTGCGCTAAAGTCGCCCCCTTTTTTCCGGCATGGGGGCGAAAATGTTCATAGGGTTCGATTACGGCACGGCCAACTGTTCAATTGCAGTAAGCGAAAAGGTGCGCCGCGTCTGTTGACGCTGGAAAATGGCCAGCGTTTGCTACCATCAATGATCTGTGCGCCAACGCGTGAATCCATCAGTGAATGGCTTTATCGTCACCACCAGGTTGCTACACCCGATAGCGAAACCACGGCGCTGTTACAGCGTGCGCTGCGTTTCAACCGCGAAGAAGATATTGATGTTCTGCCAAACAGCGTGCAATTCGGTTTGACCGCGCTACAAAACTACATGGTCGATCCTGAAGATGTCTGGTTCGTTAAATCCCCTAAATCTTTTCTGGGTGCCAGCGGTCTGAAGCCGCAGCAGATTGCGCTGTTTGAAGATCTGGTGTGCGCCATGATGCTGCATATTCGTCAGCAAGGTGAAAGCCAGCTCGGCCAGGCAATCGATCAGGCAGTGATTGGTCGCCCGATTAACTTTCAGGGTTTGGGCAGCGAAGACGCTAACCAGCAGGCAGAAGGCATTTTGTTACGCGCCGCCAGACGCGCCGGCTTTCGGGATGTTGAGTTTCAGTTTGAGCCGGTTGCAGCCGGTCTGGATTTTGAAGCCACGCTGGAAAAAGAGACGCGCGTGCTGGTTGTCGATATTGGCGGCGGAACCACCGACTGCTCCATGCTGCTGATGGGCCCACAGTGGCGCAATCAGGCCGATCGCCGCGAAAGCCTGCTTGGCCATAGCGGCTGCCGTGTCGGCGGTAACGATCTGGACATCATGCTGGCATTCAAAACGCTGATGCCGCTACTGGGCCTGGGTGGAAACACGCAAAAAGGCACCGCCCTGCCCGCTCTGCCGTGGTGGAATGCCGTTGCCATCAATGACGTTCCGGCACAAAGTGAATTTTATTCCGCTGCCTGTGGCAAACTGCTGCGCGATTTAGTGCGCGACGCTGAGAACAGCGACGTGGTTACGCGCCTGCTGAAAGTGTGGCAGCAAAAACTGAGCTATCGCCTGGTGCGTGCGGCAGAAGAGAGCAAAATTGCGCTATCCGATCGTGCTGAAACCGACGCCCTGCTCGATTTCATCGCGCCCTCTCTGCATACCGCGATTAGCGTTAATATGCTGCAAGAAGCGATCAGTCAGCCGCTGGAGAAAATTCTTGAGCAGGTTGATTTGGCGCTTGCCACCAGCTCGATTAAACCCGATGTTATTTATCTGACCGGCGGCAGCGCCCGTTCGCCGCTGCTGCGCGCCGCGTTACAGCAGGCCCTGCCAGGTACGCCAGTCGCAGGTGGCGATGATTTTGCTTCAGTAACCGCCGGGCTGGCGCGTTGGGCTGAAGTGATGTTTGCCTGATGGTTTATGTAATGTCCGTAAAACGGCCCTTTAAGGGCCGTTTTTTGTGGCTGTAATTTAAGCTGAAAGATCCGGGCCAGCAACAGCGTGGCCGGGCTGCTTTTGACTTCCCTTTAAAAGGCAATATTCGCGCTGATACCGCCAATAAACGCATCTTTCACTTCACTCACCGCACCCGGTGCCGTGACGTATTGCAGGTTTGGACGCAGCGACATCCAGTTCGTTACTTTCGCGTTGTAGTAAACTTCGTAGTTGTACTCTGAACCTTCCTGAATCGGCAGATAGGTCGGGCTGTCGAAGTCGGTCTCACCATTAGCCGCATTTTGCTGGCGCAGCGAACGGGTATAGTCACTGTTTACGTGAATACGCGCTGCGCCGACCCCAATCTCATCGTTCGGACGCGCATCAAACGGCCCTTTCCAGGTCAATGCGATCGATTGATAGTTATCGGTTTTGGACGTTTTATGATCGTTCATCACCGCCTGTACGCGCACGCCTAAACCGCGATTCACGTCGCCATCTTGTGCCGTCAACTGCTGTTGCAGCAGCACATAGCCGCCATAGGCGTGATCTTTCTCCTGATAAGCGCCGTCGCGCCAGCTGCCATACACATCGCCGTTGGCAGAAGAGTAGTAATAGCCCAGGCGGTAGTTACCCGGCAGCTTCTCTGGACCAAAAGTGGGTGTCCAGCCCAGTTCAACCGGCACCATATTGCCTTCTGAATTGCTGGTATCGAGGCGGAAACCGTCACCGCGATCGTAATTAGCACGGTTTTGATTATAAAAACCCACCTGCAGGAAGAGTTCTGGCGTGACGTTCAGCTTGATGCGCCCGCCCCACTGCGATACCGGCCAGTTAAACCAGCGATCGCCGCGCCAGTTACCCGCCTGCCCGCTACCCAGCGCCAGGTTCTGGAACAGGTTGCCGTCAAAGTTATCAAAGTCTTCACCCACGGTTACACGTCCGGCTTTGATATCCACCACGTTGTCGAAAAAGCCTTTGCGTAACCAAAACTGCGTCAGACGCCAGGTTTGTCCACGCCCGTAAACTTCCTGAACCGATGACAGCATCCCGGTGCGTTTGTCAGCAACCTGATCGGAGAGGTTTTGTCCGTCACGGTTGGTTATCGTCATCTGAAATTCGCCATCCTGCCAGTTAAGCAACTTCTCCAGATTGAAGTTTGTGCCAAATGACCACTGGTCGCTGTAGCGCATGGTGGTATTGGTGTCTGCCCCGCCGCCTAAATTTGCGGCGCTTTCCATGGTGTAATTAACGTCGAATTTGATGCCATCGTTCTGAAGCTGCGTTCGGTAGCCGCCCCAGTCGCCAAACATCCATTCAGAATCGGGACTCAGCGCATCGGCCGCCAGTACCGACCCGCTTAGCATGGTAAACATCAGAGCGCCGCTTGCCACGCGACGCAGCGGAAAATACTGCACTGCTTTTTTGTTTTTCATAGAGATTATCTTTATCAGGAAATAACCGGCAGAGGATAAGACTGACAAAAGGGAAATATTTATAAAATGGTGCGCACACCCTCGCGTAGTACCGGTTTGATTGTATAAATGTGAGAGAGATCGCTGACTGGACATTCTTTTTTGTTCAATGCGCACGTATTGCCCTGCGCATAAAAAAGGCGCAAGCGCCCCGCGTGTTAATTAATTGCTGGCCTGGGTCAGGTGATCGATCTCCTGCTGCGTCAGTTTTAGCGCCATCGCACCCGTCAAATCATCCAGTTGTTGCAGTGACGTTGCACTCACAATAGGCGCAGTAATGCCCGGCCGGGCAATTTGCCACGCCAGCGCCACCTGGGTTGGGGAAACCTGATGCGCGTGGCTGACCTCATCCAGTGCCGCCAGGATTTTTAACCCACGTGGGTTCAGATATTTTTCAACGACACCCTGTCCGCGTGCGCTTTTGCTCGCATCGGCTGCGCTGCGGTATTTGCCGCTTAAAAACCGCTGGCAAGGGAGTAGTAATTGATGACCCCTAACCCCTGTTGTCTGACGACGTTTTCCAGCTCCGCTTCATATCCTTTGCGATCGTAAAGGTTGTACTCCGGTTGCAGCGTTTCATAACGCGCCAGCCCCTGGCTTTCGCTGATTTGCAATGCTTCCTGTAAACGCGCCGCACTGTAATTCGACGCCCCGATGGCGCGCACTTTTCCCTCTTTGATTAAGCTGTCAAAGGCGCTGAGCGTCTCCGCTAACGGAGTATCTTCATCATCGCGGTGTGCCTGATAGAGATCGATGTAATCGGTTTGCAGACGACGCAAAGAATCCTCAACGGCCTGACGAATATATTGCGGTTTTAAACCGTTTTTTTCAGGTGACAGTTCCATGCCTACCTTGGTCGCCAGGACAATGCTGTCACGCTTGCCACTTTTTTAAGCCAGTGACCGATAATCATTTCTGATTCGCCGCCCTCATTACCCGGTGCCCAGCGTGAATAGACATCCGCAGTATCAATAAACCACAACCCTTTTTCTACCAGCGCATCTAACAGCGAAAACGAGGTGTTTTGATCGATTGTCCAGCCAAAAACATTGCCACCAAAGGTTAACGATGGCACTTCAATGCCGCTGTCACCTAACTGCCGGGTTTCATTTTGACGCATAATTCCTCCTTTTATCGAATCGAAACGGTTCTTTAATCAGCATAGCAAAGGGATAATTGACCTTAATGCGTATTCCGGGCGGAAGAGTGTCAGATTATGAATACTTACCCTGCTCTGACAGTTATCCTTATTTCCTTCAACTTCTGCCCGCCAGAGGCGACTACACTCTTTCGTTTGCAGGCTGGCCCTTTTATACCTGCCTCATGGGACTACAACACCGCCGGAGAGCATGAGAAACAATGACGCGACACTCCTTTGCCAAAAAATTCCTGTTTGTACTGATTGTGATTACTGCTGTGGCTGGCGCTTATTACTGGTGGCAACATCCCGCGCAGCCCGATACCGATCCCCAGGCGGAAGCAAAACCCCAGCGTGGACAAGCCCGTTCCAGTGGGCAGCGACCCTTAGCGCCGGTGCAGGCAGCCACGGCGACAACGCAGAGCGTGCCGCAATATCTCAGTGGATTAGGCACAGTCACGGCGGCGAATACCGTCACGGTGCGCAGCCGGGTAAATGGCGATTTAGTGGCACTGCATTTCAGCGAAGGCCAACAGGTTAAAGCGGGAGCGTTACTGGCAGAGATCGATCCACGTCCTTACCAGGTTGCGTTAACCCAGGCGCAGGGACAGCTGGCGAAAGATCAGGCCACGCTTGCCAATGCACGCCGCGATCTGGCGCGTTATGAAAAGCTGGCAAAAACTTCGCTGGTGTCGCAGCAGGAGCTGGATACGCAGCGTTCGCTGGTCAGTGAAACCCTGGGCACGATTAAGGCGGATCAAGGCAGCCTGGCCAGCGCACAGCTCGATCTCACCTATAGCCGCATCACCTCACCCATTGACGGCCGCGTTGGTCTGAAGCAGGTTGATGTGGGCAACTACATCACCAGCGGTGATACCACTGGCATCGTGGTGATTACGCAGACGCACCCTATCGATGTGGTTTTTAGCGTGGCGGAGAATAACATCAGCCAGATCCTTCAGGCGCAAAAAAGCGGCGATCCGCTGCTGGTTGAAGCCTGGGATCGCAGCAATCAAAACCTGATTACGCGCGGAATATTACTCAGCCTGGATAACCAGATTGATGTCACCACCGGCACGATTAAAATCAAAGCGCGTTTCGATAATCAGGATGATCTGCTGTTTCCTAACCAGTTCGTTAATGCGCGACTGAAGGTCAACACGCTGCAGGACGCGATTGTTATCCCGACTGCCGCGCTGCAAATGAGCAACGAAGGCCATTTTGTTTGGGTGGTAAACAGCGACAATCGCGTCAGTAAAAAAAGCGTGAAGGCGGGTTTGCAGGACAGTCAAAAAGTGGTGATTACCGCCGGACTGAATGCAGGTGAGCGCGTGGTCACTGACGGACTTGATCGCCTGACGGAAGGCGTGAAAGTCGAGGTGGTCGCCCCCAAAGCACGGCGACCACCAACAGCCGCGCAACATTACCGTCACAGGGAGAGCGCAAGTAATGCAGGTCATGCCTCCTGATGGCAGCGGCGGGCCGTCACGCCAGTTTATTCTGCGCCCGGTCGCCACCACGCTGCTCATGATCGCCATTTTACTGGCGGGTGTGCTGGGCTATCGCTTTTTACCGGTTTCGGCACTACCTGAAGTCGATTACCCCACTATACAGGTGGTCACGCTCTACCCTGGCGCCAGCCCGGATGTGATGACATCCGCGATTACCGCGCCGCTGGAGCGACAGTTCGGTCAGATGTCAGGTTTGAAGCAGATGGCATCGCAGAGTTCAGGCGGTGCTTCGGTGGTGACGCTGCAATTTCAGCTTAATCTGTCACTGGATGTCGCTGAACAGGAAGTGCAGGCTGCGATCAACTCCGCGACAAATCTGCTGCCTGATGATTTGCCTAATCCTCCGGTGTACAGCAAAGTCAATCCTGCCGACCCGCCAATCATGACGCTGGCGGTGACCACCAGCAGCATGCCCCTGACGCAGGTTCAGGACATGGTGGAAACACGTGTTGCACAAAAAATTTCTCAGGTTTCGGGGGTGGGTCTGGTTACTCTGTCGGGGGTCAGCGCCCGGCGGTGCGGGTAAAAATGAATGCCCAGGCGCTTGCAGCCCTTGGACTGACCAGCGAAACGGTGCGCACGGCGATCAGCAATGCTAACGTCAATTCAGCCAAAGGCAGCCTGGATGGCCCTACCCGCTCGATTACGCTTTCTGCTAACGATCAGATGAAATCGGCAGAGGATTATCGTCAGCTGATCGTCAGTTACACCAACGGTGCGCCAGTACGGCTGGGGGATGTTGCCACCATTGAACAGGGCGCTGAAAACAGCTGGCTGGGTGCATGGGCGAACCGCGATCCCGCTATTGTTCTTAACGTTCAGCGTCAACCCGGCGCGAACATCATCGCGACGGCGGATAACATTCGCGCCATGCTGCCCGCCCTTACCGCAGCGTTACCAAAATCGGTCAATGTGCAGCTCCTGACCGATCGCACCACCAATATTCGTGCCTCTGTAAGCGATACTCAGCATGAGTTGATGCTGGCGATGGCGCTGGTGGTGATGATCATCTATCTGTTTCTGCGCAACGTGCCCGCCACAATTATTCCGGCGGTTGCCGTGCCGCTGTCGCTGATCGGCACCTTTGCCGCCATGTATTTTCTCGGTTTCTCCGTCAATAACCTGACGCTGATGGCGTTGACTATCGCAACCGGCTTCGTGGTTGATGATGCGATTGTGGTGATCGAGAACATCTCACGCTACATCGAAAAAGGGGAAAAACCGCTTACCGCCGCGCTCAAAGGCGCGGGAGAAATCGGTTTCACCATCATCTCTCTCACCTTCTCTCTGATTGCGGTACTGATCCCACTGCTGTTCATGGGCGATGTCATTGGCCGCCTGTTCCGGGAGTTCGCGGTTACGCTGGCCGTAGCGATTTTGATTTCGGGTATCGTCTCACTGACGCTGACACCCATGATGTGCGCACGTATGCTCAGTGCTGAATCGCTGCGCAGGCAGAACCGTTTTTCGCGCGCCAGCGAAGCGATGTTTGAACGCATCATTGCCCGGTATGGCCGTGGATTAACCAAAATCCTTAATCATCCGTGGCTCACTCTGTCAGTGGCCATTAGCACGCTGGGACTCACAATATTGTTGTGGATAGTGATCCCCAAAGGTTTCTTCCCGCAGCAGGACAACAGTATTATTCAGGGGACATTACAGGCACCGCAATCGGTCTCTTACGCCAGTATGGCGCAGCGCACCCGGGATGTGGCGTCGGTTATCATGAAAGATCCGGCGGTACAAAGTCTGACGTCGTTTGTGGGCGTTGACGGCACCAATGCCGCGTTGAACAGTGCGCGTTTGCAGATCAATCTGAAGCCGCTCAGCGAACGTGACGATCGCATTCCTGAAGTGCAACAGCGTTTACAACAGCAGGTCAGTCAGCTCCCCGGCGTTCAGTTGTGGCTGCAAGCGGTACAGGATTTAACCATTGAAACGCAGGCCAGCCGCACGCCTTATCAGTTCACGCTACAGTCGGGATCGCTGGAATCACTCAGCACCTGGGTACCGGCGCTGCTGGGCGAGCTGAATAAACTTCCGCAACTGCGTGATGTCAGCAGCAACTGGCAGGATCAGGGGCTTGAAGCCTATGTGAATGTCGATCGCGCCAGTGCCAGCCGCCTAGGTATTAGCATGGCTGACGTGGATAATGCCCTTTTATAATGCCTTCGGTCAGCGCCTGATCTCAACCATTTATACCCAGGCTAATCAGTATCGGGTCGTGCTGGAACAGGACACCAGCGCCACGCCGGGACTTGAAAGCCTGGACGGCATTCGCCTCGCCAGCAGCGAAGGTGGCAGCGTACCGCTGAGCGCGATTGCCAGCATCGGGCAGCGCCATACACCGCTCAGCGTGAGCCACCTTGATCAATTCCCTTCAGCCACTTTCTCTTTTGACGTTGCGGAGGGTTATTCACTGGAAGATGCGGTAAAAGCGATCTCACAAGCTGAAGCGCAGTCAGGTATGCCCGCCGAGGTAATGACGCAGTTCCAGGGCAGTACGCTGGCGTTTGAAGCGGCGCTCAGTAGCACTATCTGGCTGATTGTCGCGGCGATCGTGGCGATGTACATCGTACTCGGCGTGCTGTACGAAAGCTTTATTCACCCCATAACCATTCTTTCAACGCTGCCCACGGCGGGTGTCGGCGCGCTGCTGGCGCTGCTGTTAAGCGGTAACGAACTCGATATTGTCGCTATCATCGGGATTATTTTGCTGATCGGTATCGTAAAAAAGAACGCCATCATGATGATTGACTTTGCGCTGGCAGCCGAGCGTGAGCAAGGTATGTCACCCTATGATGCGATCTATCAGGCCTGTCTGCTGCGTTTCCGGCCCATATTGATGACCACGCTGGCGGCGCTGTTCGGCGCATTGCCGCTGATGCTGAGTACCGGCACCGGTGCAGAATTACGTCATCCACTGGGTATCGCCATGGTCGGCGGCCTGATCCTCAGTCAGATCCTGACGCTGTTCACGACGCCGGTGATCTATCTGCTGTTTGATCGCCTGGCCCATGCGACGCGGCGCCGTTTTCGTCGGGCGGAGGCTGAGGGGTGAAATTCTTCGCACTGTTCATTCACCGGCCGGTTGCCACAACGCTGCTGACTATCGCTATTGCGCTGGCGGGGATTCTGGGTTTTCGCCTGCTGCCCGTGGCACCGCTGCCCCAGGTCGATTTCCCAGTCATCGTGATTTCGGCCTCACTGCCTGGCGCATCACCTGAAACAATGGCGTCATCAGTTGCAACGCCACTGGAGCGTTCACTGGGGCGCATCGCTGGCGTCAGCGAAATGACCTCCACCAGTTCGCTGGGCAGTACCCGTATCATTCTGGTGCTTGATTTTGACCGCGACATTAACGGCGCGGCGCGCGACGTGCAGGCTGCGATCAACGCGGCGCAAAGCCTGTTGCCCACCGGCATGCCGAGCCGCCCAACCTATCGCAAAGCCAACCCGTCTGATGCGCCGATCATGATCCTGACGCTCACCTCAGACGTTTATAATCCGGGTCAGCTCTATGATTACGCTTCCACGCAACTTGCGCAGAAGCTGTCGCAAATTGAAGGTGTGGGTGATGTCACCGTCGGCGGCAGTTCGCTACCCGCAGTGCGCGTGGCGCTTAATCCCCAGGCGCTGTTCAGTCAGGGTGTCTCGCTGGATGCGGTACGTGAAACCATTTCCAACGCCAATCAGCGTCGCCCTCAGGGTGCGGTGGAGGATGGACAACAGCGTTGGCAACTGCGCACCAATGATGCGTTACAAAGCGCCAGTGAGTATCGGCCCCTAATCGTTCACTACAATAATGGCGCGGCGGTGACGTTAGCGGATGTCGCCAGCGTTGAAGATTCGGTCCAGGATGTGCGCAATGCCGGGATGTCGCAAGGAAAACCGGCGGTACTGCTGGTGGTGCGCAAAACCCCCGAAGCCAACGTCATTGACACGGTGGATCGCATTCGTGCTGCGTTACCTGCGCTGCATGAGGTGATCCCTGCGGCGATCAATCTTGAGGTGGCACAGGATCGCTCGCCAACCATTCGTGCATCGCTGCATGAAGTTGAGCAGTCGCTGGTGATTGCGGTGGCGCTGGTGATTCTGGTGGTCTTTGCTTTTTTGCGCTCTGGCCGCGCCACGCTGATCCCGGCGGCGGCAGTCCCCGTTTCGCTGATTGGTACGTTCGCGGCGATGTATCTGTGCGGCTTTAGCCTGAATAACCTGTCGCTGATGGCCCTGACTATCGCGACCGGTTTTGTGGTTGACGACGCCATCGTGGTGCTGGAAAACATTGCGCGTCATGTGGAGGCGGGCATGAAGCCGCTGTCAGCGGCGTTGAAAGGGGTGCAGGAAGTCGGCTTTACCGTGCTGTCGATGAGTTTATCGCTGATTGCCGTCTTCCTGCCGCTGGTGATGACTGGTGGCCTGATTGGGCGCTTTTTTGCCGAGTTTGCCATTACCCTCTCTGTCGCGATTGCTATCTCGCTGTTTGTCTCCGTCACCCTGACCCCCATGATGTGCGCTTACCTGCTAAAACCGCATGCCCCTCGCAGCCAGCCGCGTCGACGTGGCGCAGGCCGAATGCTGCTCGCCTTGCAGCAAGGTTATGGCCGTTCGCTGAGCTGGGTATTCGGTCATGCACGCTGGGTATTACTGCTGCTGTTTGGCACCGTGATACTGACCGTATGGCTCTTTATTAACATCCCAAAAACCTTCATGCCGGAACAGGATACCGGCCGCCTTTCTGGCTTTATCTCTGCCGATCAGAGCATTTCGTTTCAGGCGATGCGCGGTAAATTGCAGGATTTCATGGAAATCGTCGGGGCGGATCCGGCGGTAGAGAGCGTGGTGGGCTTTACAGGCGGTCAGCGTACCAACAGCGGTTCGATGTTTATCTCGCTGAAGCCGCTGTCCGCGCGTAAAGAAAGCGCACAAGAGGTGATTACCCGACTACGCGGTAAGCTGGCAAAAGAGCCTGGCGCGAATTTATACCTCAACGCCGTACAGGATCTGCGCGTGGGTGGACGCGAATCGAATGCCAGCTATCAGTATTCCCTGCTGTCAGATGATTTAAACGATTTGCGCACCTGGGAGCCACGGATCCGTCAGGCTTTCGCCGCCCTGCCGGAATTAGCGGATGTGAACTCCGATCAGCAGGACAAAGGCAGTGAAATGGCGCTCACTTACGATCGTGAAAGCATGGCGCGCCTCGGCATTGATGTTTCCGAGGCTAATGCCTTGCTGAATAACGCGTTTGGGCAGCGGCAAATCTCCACCATTTATCAGCCATTAAACCAGTACAAAGTGGTGATGGAGGTCGATCCGCGCTATACCCAGGATATCAGCGCACTGGAGCAGATGTTTGTTATCAATAGCGAAGGTAAAGCGATTCCGCTGTCGTGGTTCGCTAAATGGCAGCCTGCAAATGCCCCGCTGTCGGTTAATCATGAAGGCTTGTCGGCCGCCTCTACCCTCTCGTTTAACCTGCCGGACGGCGTGCCGCTGTCGCAGGCGTCAGCCGCAATCGAGCGTACCATGACCGCGCTCGGCGTTCCTCCCAGCGTGCGCGGCAGTTTTGCCGGTACTGCGCAGGTATTTCAGCAATCGCAAAACAGTCAGGTTTGGTTGATGCTGGCCGCCATTGTCGCGGTCTATATCGTGCTGGGTATTCTCTATGAAAGCTACGTACATCCGTTAACCATACTCTCCACCCTGCCCTCGGCTGGCGTGGGCGCGCTGCTGGCGCTGGAATTATTTGATACGCCCTTTAGTCTGATTGCGCTGATTGGCATTCTGTTGCTGATTGGCATCGTTAAAAAGAACGCCATCATGATGGTCGACTTTGCGCTTGAGGCTGAACGGAACGGCAACCTGAGCGCCCGTGAGGCGATTTTTCAGGCCTGCCTGCTGCGCTTCCGTCCCATATTGATGACCACACTGGCCGCCCTGTTTGGCGCACTGCCGCTGGTGCTGACCAGCGGCGACGGTGCGGAGCTGCGTCAACCGCTCGGCATCACCATTGCAGGCGGGTTAGTGATGAGCCAGCTGTTAACGCTCTACACGACACCGGTTGTGTATCTGGCGATGGATAAGCTGCGGCGCAAAAAAAAACGCAGCGTGTTGATAGCAGAATAGTCGCAGTGCCGATTTTTTCGTTACGCGCGCAGATTAATGTTCGAAACCCGTTTTGCGCTGTAAAACCAGTGCTCGTTAAAGGAAATATGCCATGAGTATGCAAAACACGATGGTGCGCTGGCAACTCTGGATTGTCGCGTTCGGTTTCTTTATGCAGACGCTGGATACCACCATCGTCAACACGGCGATTCCGGCGATGGCACGCGATTTGGGCGTCAGTCCGCTGCATATGCACTCAGTGATCGTTTCTTACGTCTTAACGGTTGCGGTGACGCTGCCGCTCAGCGGCTGGCTGGCCGATCGCTTTGGCGTACGCAATATTTTCTTTACCGCCATTGTGCTGTTCAGCCTGGGCTCGTTGCTGTGCGCATTTTCCGCCACGCTGAATCAGCTGGTAATGGCGCGTGTCGTGCAGGGCATTGGCGGTGCGATGATGGTGCCGGTCGGGCGGTTAACCGTGATGAAAATCGTGCCGCGCGAGCAATATATGTCGGCAATGACGTTCGTGACGCTGCCGGGGCAGATTGGTCCGCTGCTGGGCCCGGTCCTGGGCGGCGTATTGGTAGAGTACGCCAGCTGGCACTGGATCTTCCTGATTAATATTCCGGTCGGCATTGTGGGGGCAATTGCAACCCTCAAACTGATGCCGAACTATTCGATGCAAACCCGTCGCTTTGACTTTTCTGGTTTTGTGCTGCTGGCGGTGGGAATGGCAACGCTCACCCTCGCCCTTGACGGTCAGCGCGGCAGTGGAGGGTCGCCGCTGCTGCCCGGTGCGATGATCCTGACAGGTTTCTTCTCGCTGTTATTCTATCTGATGCATGCTCGCGGCAATGAAAGCGCACTGTTCAGCCTCAAACTCTTTGCCAATCGTACCTATTCTGTTGGCCTGCTTGGCAGCTTTACTGGTCGTATCGGCAGCGGCATGTTGCCCTTTATGACGCCTATTTTTTTACAGGTCGGCATGGGTTACAGCCCGTTCCATGCAGGCCTGATGATGATCCCGATGGTGCTCGGTAACATGGGGAATGAAACGCATCGTGGTGCGTATCGTCAATCTGTTTGGTTACCGCCTTGTGCTGGTTGGCTCCACCGTCGCGCTGGCGCTGGTGGTGCTGCTCTTCCCGCTGGTGGCGATGATGGGCTGGATTTGGCTGCTGCCGCTGGTGTTGCTGCTACAAGGCATGGTCAATGCGATTCGCTTTTCCTCAATGAATACCCTGACGCTGAAAGAATTGCTGGATGAACTCGCCTCCAGCGGTAACAGCCTGCTCTCTATGATCATGCAGTTGTCGATGAGTATCGGCGTCACTATTGCCGGTTTGCTGCTCGGTGCCTTAGGCCAGGACAGCCTGTATGACAGCGCAGCAAGTCATCAAATGTTTATTTACACCTACTTGTGCATGGCAGTGATTATCATTCTGCCTGCCCTGATATTTTGGCGTGTTCCTAAAGAAATGAGTAAAAATGTCGACCTGCGTCGCCGGAGAAGTCAATGAAATCCTTTTTGCGTCCGGGCATTGGCGCCAAGCTGTTTATCGCGATTTTTTCAACCTGCATGCTAGTGTTAATCACCATGCACTGGGGGTACGCCTGAGCTTTGAGCATGGCTTTGTTGATTACATCAAGCGCGGCAATCAGCAGCGGTTAAGCATGCTGAGCGACGCCCTGGCCGATCAGTATGAACAGCATGGCAACTGGGATTTTCTGCGCCATAATGACCGGCTGGTGTTCAACATCCTGCGCTCGCTGGAACAGAATCCCGATAGCAATAACCAGCTTCCACCGCACGGCTGGCGCACCCAGTTCTGGATTATTGATCAACAGTTTAAAGTCATGGTGGGTCCGCGCTCTCCCGTACCGCCCGAAGGTTCTCGTCGCAACATAACCCTGAGTAACGGCAAAATCGTAGGCTGGGTCATAGGCTCGCCACCTGAACGCCTGACGCGCAGCACCGACATTAATTTTGATCAGCAGCAAAGGCGTACCAGTTGGTACATTGTGGGCTTATCAACCCTGTTAGCGGCTCTGGTCACCTGGCTGATTGCACGCGGCCTGCTGGCGCCGGTCAAGCGGCTGGTGGATGGCACCCATCATTTGGCTGCCGGCAATTTTGCCAGCCGGGTAGAAGTGAGCAGCCACGATGAGCTGGGCCAGCTGGCGCAGGATTTTAACCGTCTCGCCAGTTCGCTGGAGAAGAATGAGAGTATGCGCCGCGCCTTTATGGCTGATATCTCTCATGAGTTGCGCACGCCTTTGGCTATTTTGCGTGGTGAACTGGAGGCGATGCAGGATGGCGTGCGCAAACTCACGCCGGAAGCGATCGGTTCGCTGCAAAGTGAAGTGGTGGTGCTGACGAAGCTGGTGGATGATTTGCATCAGTTATCGCTTTCCGATGAAGGGGCGCTCGCTTACCGCAAACAAGCGACCGATCTGGTGCAGCTACTGGAAGTCACAGCGGGCAGTTTTGCCGAGCGTTATCGCTCGCACGGTTTACATCTGACACTGAACCTGCCGGAAAATGCGCCCTTCTTTGGCGATCCCGATCGCCTGATGCAGCTTTTCACTAACCTGCTGGAGAACAGCCTGCGCTATACCGATACGGGTGGCACGGTTCAGGTGCGGGTCTGGTATGAATCGCCTGACTGGGTGCTGACCTTTGATGACAGCGCACCGGGTGTCGATGGCGAATATCAGGCACAAATCTTTGAGCGGTTTTTCCGTACCGAAGGTTCACGCAACCGCGCAAGTGGCGGATCTGGCCTGGGGTTAGCGATCTGTAAAAACATCGCCGATGCGCATGACGGGCATATTTCTGCAGAGCACTCTGATTTAGGTGGCCTGAAAATCACGCTACAATTGCGTTATGTTCCTTTTACGTAGCTGAATATGAACCCGGAAAACCAGGATCCGCTGATTCTTATTGTGGAAGATGAGCCGAAGCTGGCTCAGTTAATGATCGATTATCTGCAGGCGTCTAACTACCGAACGCATCACCTTGCGCGCGGTGACGAGGTACTGAGCTATCTGCATCAGTCACCGCCTGACTTACTGCTGCTGGACTTAATGCTGCCGGGTACGGATGGCCTCACGCTGTGTCGTGAAATTCGCCGCTTTTCCGAATTACCCATCATTATGGTCACTGCGCGCACCGAAGAGATTGATCGGCTGCTGGGGCTGGAGATTGGCGCTGACGACTATATCTGCAAGCCTTTCAGCCCACGCGAAGTCGTGGCGCGGGTTAAAACCATTTTGCGACGCGTGAAGCGGTCGCCCGAAGAGGCGCAAAAAGCGTCACCGCTGAAAATCGATGAAGGTCGTTTTCAGGCTAGCTGGCGTGAACAGCCGCTCGATCTGACGCCCGCTGAGTTTCGCTTGCTGAAAACTCTGTCGTTAGAGCCGGGAAAAGTCTTTTCCCGCGAGCAGTTGCTGAATCACCTTTATGATGATTACCGCGTCGTTACCGATCGCACCATCGACAGTCATATTAAAAATCTGCGCCGCAAA
Organism: Pantoea sp. LMR881; assembly: GCF_027157825.1. Classification (NCBI taxonomy): domain Bacteria; kingdom Pseudomonadati; phylum Pseudomonadota; class Gammaproteobacteria; order Enterobacterales; family Erwiniaceae; genus Pantoea; species Pantoea sp. LMR881. The sequence continues at coordinate 3,633,085 of NZ_JAPVOK010000002.1, read as the reverse complement.
CTGGAAAGCCTTGATGACGAGCAGCCGTTTATCCGCGCCGTGTATGGCATGGGCTATCGTTGGGAAGCCGACGCCTGCCATTTGATTTAGATTGATGTAGATCAATTTACCTCAGGCTTTTCACAGCCTACAATTCCGCACCTTTTACAGGGCCGTTTGCCCGGCCACTGTACCTGCCGCTCTTCAGCGGCATACTGACCTGACATCAGTGAGAACAACATGAAACCAGAACTGCTTTCTCCAGCGGGAACGCTGAAGAATATGCGTTATGCCTTTGCTTATGGTGCTGACGCAGTGTATGCCGGTCAGCCTCGTTACAGCCTGCGGGTACGCAACAACGAATTTACCCATGAGAACCTTGCGAAAGGCATTAACGAAGCCCACGCGCTCGGTAAAAAATTCTATGTCGTCGTTAACATTGCCCCGCATAACGCCAAGCTCAAAACCTTTATTCGGGACTTAACCCCAATTATTGAAATGCAACCCGATGCCCTGATCATGTCTGATCCGGGCCTGATCATGCTGGTGCGCGACGCTTTTCCCCGGATGCCCATTCATCTTTCTGTGCAAGCCAATGCCGTCAACTGGGCAACGGTAAAATTCTGGCAGCAGATGGGACTGACGCGCGTGATCCTTTCTCGCGAGCTGTCGCTGGAAGAGATTGCTGAGATTCGTCAGCAGGTGCCGGAAATGGAACTGGAAGTGTTTGTTCACGGTGCGCTGTGCATGGCCTATTCTGGCCGCTGCCTGCTTTCCGGTTATATGAACAAACGCGACCCGAATCAGGGAACCTGCACTAACGCCTGCCGCTGGGAATACAAGGCAGAAGAAGGCAGGCAGGACGAGATCGGCAATATTGTTGAAATGCATCAGCCGTTAACCGTGCAGGCGACTGCGCCTACCCTCGGCGTGGGTCAGCCTACCGATAAAGTCTTTCTGCTTGAAGAGAAGATGAAACCGGGCGAAGTGATGAGTGCGTTTGAAGACGAGCACGGCACTTACATTATGAACTCCAGAGATTTACGTGCCGTAGCGCACGTTGAACGCCTGAGCCAGACAGGCGTGCATTCGTTAAAAATCGAGGGGCGCACCAAATCATTTTACTATTGCGCTCGTACCGCCCAGGTTTATCGCCAGGCGATTGACGATGCCGCAGCGGGTAAACCTTTTGACCCTGCCCTGCTGGAAACGCTGGAAGGCTTAGCGCATCGTGGTTATACCGAAGGCTTTTTGCGTCGACACACGCATGACAGTTATCAAAATTACCAGCAGGGTTATTCGATATCTGAGCGGCAGCAGTTTGTCGGTGAATTTACCGGTGAGCGGCGTGGCGGCTGGGCTGAAGTGGCGGTGAAAAATAAATTCATGCTGCACGACAGTCTGAAAATTATGACGCCGTCCGGCAATCTGATCTGCACGCTGGATGCGCTACAAAATGCCCGCGAAGAGGCCATTGACGTCGCGCCGGGTGACGGGCACCGCGTCTGGTTGCACGTCCCTGAAGAGGTCGATTTGCAATTTGCGCTGCTGCTACGCAACTTCAGCAAGGGCCTGAGTACCCGCGATCCACAGGGTAAATTGTTAACCAGCGAAAATATTAAATGAAGTTAGATTAGGATCACAGACCCTGACGTTTCGCTGTTTTATAGTCGCGCCTGCTGCTAACGAGTAAAAATCAAAGCAAGTCATAACAGGAACCACCTCATTCACCCGTCCGGCTCCCCGTGCGGGTTTTCTTTTTTCTCTCTTTCACCAATAATTTTCCTGGCGTAGCTGTGCTATAAACAGCGGTATCGGCTGCTCTCTAAGGAACGGAAATGGATAAAAAATCGCTAACGCTGCTCATTCTTAATGGCAAAGGCGCAGGCAGTGATGATTTGCGTCAGGCGATCACCACCCTGCGAGATGAAGGTTTTAATATTGCAGTGCGTGTAACCTGGGAAAAAGGGGATGCCGAGCGTTTATTAAACGAAGCCGTCACGCTACAGGCAGCAACCGTAGTGGCTGGCGGAGGTGATGGCACCATTAACGAAATCGCGACGGCACTGGCAGCCATTGATGCAGCAGCGCGTCCGGTATTGGGTATTTTGCCACTCGGCACCGCGAACGATTTCGCCACCAGCGTGGGCATCCCGCAAGAGATGGAGTCTGCGCTGCGCCTGGCAATTGTGGGTAAAGCCACTGAAATAGACCTGGCTTGCGTTAATCAGACACGCTACTTCATTAATATGGCTACCGGCGGTTTTGGCACGCGCATTACCACGGAAACGCCTGAGAAACTGAAATCGGCACTGGGCGGTGTCTCCTACTTTATTCACGGTTTGATGCGTATGGACGCACTGAAACCCGATAATTGTGACATCAGCACGGCAGACTTTCACTGGCAGGGTGATGCGCTGGTTATCGGCATCGGTAATGGACGTCAGGCGGGCGGTGGTCAGCGCCTGTGCCCTACGGCATTAATCAATGATGGTCAGCTTGATATCACGATTGTCACCGCACAGGAGCTGTTGCCCACGCTGATCCACTCACTGACTGGCGATGATGAAAATCCGGGTATTGTCCGGACAAAATCACCCGCTCTTACTATCCGTTCGCCACACGAAATGACGTTTAATCTGGATGGTGAACCGCTGTCGGGACGCGAGTTTATTATTGAGATCCTGCCCGGCGCGTTGAGCTGTCGCTTACCGCCCCAGTGCCCGCTGCTGGCCTGAGTTTTCTTTCAAAAGGCAGAATAAGTCTGCCTTTTCCTTCCCCGCGCTTCGCGTTCTGGACAGTGTGATTCTGTTCACAACTCTGCTACATAAACTTGTATGGTAGTATTAATACGCGTACTTTTTCATCATTAACGCTGAGCGAAGGCTGAAAAGATGAAAATGAAAAGTGTAGTCATTGAACAACCTGGCGAACTGGTTCTGGCTGAACGCCCGCTGCCGCAGCCGGCGGCCGGTGAGGTGCGCGTCAACGTCCGGTTTGCCAGTATTTGTGGCTCAGATGTGCATATCTGGCACGGCCATAATCCCTTTGCCAACTATCCGCGCGTGATTGGTCATGAGTTTTTTGGCGTGATTGAAGCAGTCGGTGACGGCGTTGACACCGCACGATTAGGTGAGCGCGTGGCCGTCGATCCGGTCGTGAGCTGCGGGCATTGTTATCCCTGCTCAATAGGCCGCCCTAACGTCTGTAAAACGTTGCAGGTCATTGGGGTGCATCGCGACGGTGGCTTTAGCGAATATGCCGTGGCCCCGGCGAAAAATGCCTATCGCTTACCTGATTCCATTCCCGACAGGCTGGCAAGCATGGTCGAACCTTTTACCATTGCAGCTAATATCACCGCCTTTCTGCAACCACAACCGCAGGATGTCGCGCTGATTTATGGCGCAGGCCCGATGGGACTGACAGCTATTCAGGTATTAAAAGGCGTCTATAAGGTTGAGCAGGTTTTGGTGGTTGATCGTCTGCCAGAGCGGCTGGAGCTGGCGTTACAAAATGGCGCCGATCGTGTGTTTAACAATGCAGCGGTGCCGCTGGCCGCACAGCTGGAAGGACTGCAACCGACGCTGATTATCGATGCCGCCTGCCATCCCGCTATTTTAGCCGAGGCCGCTGCCCTCGCCTCGCCGGCGGCACGTATTGGCCTGCTGGGTTTTTCAGGTGAGCCGTGCAGCATTACCCAACAGAGTTTGACCAGCAAGGAGCTGTCACTGTTCACCTCAAGACTGAACAGCCATCGCTTTCCACAAGTGATTGAATGGATGGAAAAAGGGTTAATCCAGCCACAGAAGCTGGTCACGCACTATTTCCCTTTACATGACGTCGAACGCGCCATGACGCTGTTTGAAAAAGATCCACGCACCTGCTGCAAAGTCATTCTTCAGATGCCATAACCTGAACTGAACACCAGGTGTTTCTGCCGGTGCGTACCCGCCGGCCTATTACAAGTAGAAAACAGATCCGGAGTTTCTATGTTCAAGAATCTGCGCTGGACCCTCGTATTACTGCTGTTCCTTGTTTACATGATCAACTACCTCGATCGCGTCGCCCTGTCGTTGACTGTTCCGCTGGTTGAGAAAGATCTGGCGATCAATGCTGAACAGTTCGGCATGATTTTCGGCAGCTTCTTTTTGGTTATGCGTTGTTTAACTTTGTGGGTGGCCTCGCGACTGACAAGTTTGGCCCTAAAATTGTGCTGGGCGTGGCGGTCGGCGCGTGGTCAATTTTCTGTGGCATGACTGCGCTGGCGACCGGTTTCTGGTCAATGTTGATTTTGCGCGTGCTGTTTGGCATGGCGGAAGGTCCAATCTGCGCCTCAGCGAACAAAGCCATTAATGGCTGGTTCCCGAAAAAACAGGCGGCAACCGCGATGGGGTTACTCAGTGCCGGCTCGCCTTTAGGCGGTGCCGTTGCCGGGCCGATCATTGGTTATCTGGCCCTCGCCTATGGCTGGCGTCCGGCCTTTGTGATCGTCTGCTGTATTGGCCTGGTATGGATGGCCATCTGGCTGTTCTTCGCGGCAGATAATCCGGCGAAGAGCAAGTTAGTCACTGAGAAAGAGCGGGCACTGATTGATCGCATGAAAGCGGAAAACCCGAACGATGAGGCCGATCTGTCGCAAACCTCTCATGGCTTCGGCTATTACCTGCGCCAGCCCATTATCCTGGTCACGGCGTTCGCCTTCTTCTGCTACAACTACATTTTGTTCTTCTTCCTGAGCTGGTTCCCGGCCTATTTGGTACAGGCGCACGGTCTGGACATTAAAGCCATGAGTATCACCACCATGATCCCGTGGATTGTGGGATTTGTTGGCCTGGCTCTTGGCGGCTGGATTTCCGATAAAATTTTCAATATCACTGGCAAGTTGCTGTTATCACGTAAAATTGTGTTGGTGGTCTCACTGTTTGCAGCTGCCATTTGTGTTGCGCTGGCGGGTACGATAAAAGAGGTGGTCCCGGCGGTAATGATGATGTCGGTCTCGATCTTCTTTCTTTACATTACCGGTGCAATTTACTGGGCGATTATTCAGGATGTGGTACATAAAAGTCGTGTCGGCAGCATCAGTGGCTTCATCCATCTGGTCGGCAGCTTGTCCGGTATCATCGGTCCCATCGTGACGGGCTTCATCGTGCAGCACACCGGCAAATTTGACAGCGCCTTTGTGCTGGCCGGATGTGTCGCCGCCGTCGGCGCATTCCTGGTACTGTTTGTCATTCGTAGTCCGAAAACCCACAAAAATCCGGTTTCGGTTTAATCCTCTCGTCGTTAACGGGGCGCATGACGCCCCGTTTGCCATAAGGACAGAGCATGTTAGAGATTGATCGCCTTCCCGCTGACGTTCAGCGCCCAGGCTACGACCGTAGTCAATTGAAAACGCGTATGGTGCACATTGGCTTTGGCGCATTTCACCGCGCCCATCAGGCGCTTTGCAGCGATAAACTGGCCGAACAGGGCAGCGACTGGGGCTATTGTGAAGTTAACCTGAATAGCGGTGAACTGATTCAGGCGCTGCGTGAGCAGGCCCTGCTTTATACCGTAACGGAAATGGCAGATGACTCGCTGAATACCCGCGTCATTGGCGTCATTACCGCTGCGCTGCACGGCAAAGGGGACGGCATCGAAGCGGTGATCAACGCGATGAGCCAGCCAGACGTCGCCATTGTCTCCATGACGGTTACCGAGAAAGGCTATTGCCACTTGCCCGCCAGCGGCGATCTCAATCCAGAGCATCCCGATATCGTGCACGATCTTGCTCATCCGACGGCGCCACGGTCGCTGCCGGGTTTGATTCTTGCCGCCATCCGTCGCCGCCGTGACGCAGAGCTGGCGCCTTTTAGCGTGATGTCCTGTGACAACATGCCGGAAAACGGGCACGTTACGCGCAACGTGATTGTGCAACTGGCGCAGCGTCAGGATGCCGCGCTGGCAGATTACATCCAGCAGCACATCACCTTTCCCTCTACTATGGTTGATCGCATCGTTCCGGCAATGACCGACAGCGCATTCAAACAGCTCAGCGCGCGTCTCGGCTCCTGCGACCCTGTGGCTGTGGAAGCTGAACCGTTCTTCCAGTGGGTAATTGAGGATAACTTTGTCAGCGGTCGTCCGGCATGGGAAAACGCCGGAGCTGAGCTGGTAAAAGATGTACTGCCCTTTGAAGAGATGAAACTGCGCATGCTGAACGGCAGTCACTCTTTCCTCGCCTATCTCGGGTTTCTCGCCGGTTATGAGCATATCAGCGACTGTATGGCTGACCGCCATTTTCGTGCGGCGGCACGTGCATTAATGGTCGATGAACAAGCGCCCACGCTGCGCACGCAAGGCGTGGATTTGCATGCCTATGCTGATTCGCTGATCGCCCGCTATGAAAACCGCGCCATTAAGCATCGCACTTATCAAATCGCAACCGATGGCACCCAAAAACTGCCGCAGCGCCTGCTTGACAGCGTGCGCTGGCACTTAGCTAACGGCAGCCGCTGCGATTTACTGCTGCTCGGCGTGGCCGCCTGGATGCGCTACGCTGGCGCAGTGGATGAACAAGGTCAGCCCATTGAGATCCGCGATCCACTGAAAAACCAACTGGCAGAGTGCGTGGCTAACAGTGAAGAAGGTGAAGCGCGGGTACGCGCGTTACTGGCCATGAAAGCGGTATTTGGTGAAGACCTGGCAGAGAATGCAGAGGTCGTGGCGAAACTGACCAGCTTTTATCAGCAACTGACGCAGCAAGGCGCACGTGCCACGGTTCATCAATTCATGGACCACGGATAATTGTTCAGTAGCAAAAGCACTGGCGCAGACGCAGCGCGCTGATTAGACTGGTTCTTTCACATCAGGCTGGCACCCGCCAGCCGTTATACGGATATTGCTGCATGTCGATCGCCTATACCATTACCACCAGCGAACCGGTGAACCAGCAGATTTATCGCTATCTGCGCAAAGATATTGTTACCTGTGCGATTGAGCCGGGTTCGCTGCTGTCTGAAAAAGAGGTTTCCGCTCGCTTTAACGTTTCGCGTCAGCCGGTACGTGAAGCGTTTATTAAGCTGGCAGAGGCAGGTCTGGTACAGGTGCTGCCCCAGCGAGGCACGTTTGTGCGTAAGATCTCTGCCAAGCGCGTCGCTGATGGTCGTTTTATCCGGGAAGCGGTAGAGATTTCGGTGGTACGTCGCGCTGCGCAGGAGATCGCGTCACCCGCCCTGATGGCGCTGGAACACAATTTACAGCTGCAAAAAATGGCGTCTGAACGCCATGACAGTCAGGCTTTTCTCAGTCTGGATGATGAGTTTCACCGTCTGATCGCTGAAAGCATCGACTGCACGCTGGCATGGGAAACCGTAGAGAATATCAAGGCAACCATGGATCGGGTGCGCTTTTTAACGCTCAGTGAGGTCTCTCCGCCGGAGAGCCTGATCCAGCAGCATGAAGAGATTTTCGCTGCCCTGAAAAATCATGATGTTGATGCCGCAGAAGCCGCCATGCGTCGTCATCTGCAAGAGATGATATTTTCCATTACGCCCATTGCGGAACGGAACAGCGAGTGGTTTGAAGGGATCTGAGCCGGATTACTACCTGAAGAACAAGGGCCAGCCATTGATGCTGGCCTTTTTATCGTTATGCAACAGCAGATTACACCGTCGGCGGCAAAGCCGGGTTTAATTAAGCAATTGTCACATCTTTAGACAGATAAACATCCTGTACCGCGTTAATCAGCGCCACCCCGTCTTTCAAAGATTTTTTAAACGCTTTACGGCCTAAAATCAGCCCCATGCCGCCAGCACGTTTATTAATAACTGCGGTACGGACGGATTCAGCGATATCAGTTTCACCCGCCGATGCGCCACCCGAGTTAATCAACCCGGCACGACCCATGTAGCAGTTCGCCAGTTGATAACGCACCAGATCGATTGGATTTTCGCTGGTCAGTTTGCTGTAGACGCGCTCATCGGTATGACCAAACTTCACCGCGTTGTAGCCGCCGTTATTCTCAGCCATCTTCTGCTTAACGATATCGGCACCAATTGTCGCAGCCAGATGGTTCGCCTGGCCGGTTAAATCAGCACTGGAATGATAATCGACACCCTCTTTTTTGAAGTCGTTATTGCGCAGATAGGCCCACAGCACCGTCACCATGCCCAGTTCATGCGCCCGCTCAAACGCGGCGGAGATTTCTTCGATCTGGCGGCGTGATTGCTCAGAACCGAAATAAATGGTTGCGCCTACTGCGACCGCACCCATGTTAAACGCCTGCTCTACGCTGGCGTACAGCGTTTGATCGTACTGTGCCGGATAGCTCAGCGTTTCGTTGTGGTTCAGTTTCACCATAAACGGAATGCGGTGCGCATAGCGACGTGATACCGAAGCCAGCACGCCGTAAGTTGACGCGACACAGTTACAGCCCGCTTCAATTGCCAGCTCAACGATATTTTTCGGATCAAAGTAGTGTGGATTAGCTGCAAACGAAGCGCCCGCGGAGTGCTCTACCCCTGATCGACCGGCAGAATCGACAGATAACCGGTGCCCGCCAGACGCCCGGTATTGTAGAGCGTTTGCATATTTCGCAGCACCGCAGGAGAACGGTTGTTGTCGATCATCACGCGATCAACAAAATCCCCGCCTGGTAAATACAGGCTTTCCGCTGGAATAGTCATGCAGCGATGTTGGAGAAGGGAATCAGCTTCCTGACCCAATAACTGTACGATGTCCGTCATGTAAACTCCTGTCAGATGTCAAAGGTGAACCGGCACCCGCCGGTTCGACCCCAACAGCCTGGACTTGAATAGCCTGAAGACGCAAATGGCTGACTCCATTTTTCAGACAGATCCGCAGGAAAAAATCGCCTCTTTGGCCGTCTGCCCTACCACCATTGATGAAAGTGATGCACTGGCCCAATTCCTTTCCCCACCTCCAGTGAATCGGCCTGCATCAGCGCCTGCTGTAGCCAGGCTTTCGCCTCAGTCAGCGTGTCGTGCCAGTTAGCATGGCGCGGGCGCAGCGCAGCTAAGGCGGCTGACAGCGTGCAACCCGTGCCGTGGGTATGACGAGTATTCACACGCGGTGCGCTAAACCGTTGCTGCTGCGTTGGGGTGAGCAGCCAGTCTGGACTTTCCTTATCGCTGAGATGGCCGCCTTTCATCAGCACCGCCTGACAGCCCAGAGCCAGCAACGCGCTTCCCTGGCTCAGCATTTCCTCTTCATTGCGCGCCACCTCGCTGTTCAGCAACGCCGCCGCTTCGGGCAAGTTAGGCGTAATGAGCGAAACCTGTGGCAACAAAAGCTCGCGCACGCTGGCAATGGCATCCGGCGACAGCAACGCATCACCGCTTTTTGCCACCATCACGGTGTCGAGCACCACAAAGGGTAAACTGGCACGTTTCAGGCGGTCAGCAACCTGTTCAACAATCGCCGTTTCTGACAACATGCCGATTTTTACGCTATCGATGCGCACATCATCCAGCACGGAATCAAGCTGTGCGGCGACAAAACCGGGATCGACACGATAAACCGACTGCACCCCACAGGTGTTTTGTGCCACCAGTGCGGTGATAACGCTGGTGCCGTAAGCACCCAGCGCGGAGAAGGTTTTTAAATCAGCCTGGATACCCGCTCCGCCACTGGGATCGGTTCCGGCAATGGATAATGCATTAACACGTTTCATGCAGCCACCTCCAGCGTCCATAACGCATCGAGAAACGCCGGAACAAAACTGCCGGGACCCTGTGCCTGCGCAGCCGCTGTTTCGCCTGCGAGCGACATTACCCGACAGGCGCAAGCGGCGTTGAGCAGCGTATCGCCGGGCAGACTACAGAATGCTGTAACTACTGCCGAGAGGGCACAGCCTGTTCCCACCACACGTGTCATTAACGGAGTGCCGCCTGCAATACGCAGCGTGCGCAAGCCATCAGTAACGTAATCAACTTCCCCGTGACGACAATCAGAGTCTGATATTGACGGGCCAGCTGTTGAGCCGCATTCAGCGCCGCATCAGCCTGATGCAGGCTGTCCACGCCCCGCCCGCCCGTGGCCTGCTGCGCTAATGCTAAAATTTCAGAGGCATTCCCCGGATCGCCACAGGTTTTTCACTGAGTAAATGCTGGCAAAATTCGCTGCGCAGGTTCAGCGCACCGACCGCGACCGGATCCAGTGTCCAGGGCGTTCCGGCGCTGTTTGCGGCCGTCACGGCTGCCTGCATCGCCTGCTGGCGCTCACGAGTCAGCGTGCCGACGTTAATTAACAGCGCATCGGCGAAGCCGCTAAACTGCGCCGCTTCTTCTGGATCGATCACCATGGCAGGCGAAGCATTTAATGCCAGTAATACATTGGCGGTAAAGGTTTGCACTACATCATTGGTCATGCAGTGCACCAGCGGGGCGTGCTGGCGGAACTGGTGCAAAACGGGCGCGAATTGCGCGTCAGAGAGGTGTTCAGGTTGATGTGTCATTATCACTCCCAACCGGCGAACAAGAAGACGAATGCGGTCAGGCATCAGACTTCCCTACGCTGGCATTATCCAGATCAGGTAATACGGGTATTTCTCAGCCTTCACAAAGAAGGGCACCCCGAGTCATTTGGTAAGAATTAGCTTACTTTTTGCCAGATTAGGGGAAGTTGCCTGCAGGTGCAAGCCCGCCCTGTCGGTTATCGCTTCTTCACCATGAAAATACGCATAACCCCTTTTTGGCCCCTGTCCCAGATGGCAAAAAAGGAGACGAAGCTCCTCTGATGTTTTAACCGCCTGTACTGTTTTAACCACTGCTCACAGCCAACGTTAGCGACTGTGCGAAGCTGGCTTGTGCGGCTCTCGCCGTAAAAGCGACCTAATCCGCAAATCTGCTCGAATCGCTGGCTATTGTGAGCGGTACGGATGCCTCAAGGTTTACGTTAAACACTGGTGCAAGGCTGTACGCTGAAGCATTATCCCCACCAAGAGACATAGCAGAATCACGGACTGATCCCCCAGACAAGCTGTACTGATTCGTCGCTGTTCCGGCATTGACAGCTCCTACGCCCAACCAATCCATAATGGCTGGCCCCACTCAACGAGTAGTAAAGCAGTGGCGGCAGAGCTACAACGCAACACCAGAACAAACCTGTTCTGTTGTGCCTGAGTGATACAGCACGAGAGTGCGTTACGCATCTCTGACCTGTTAACCCTCACCTGGTCACAGTTCCGTGTAGGAAAAACGCACATCGAAGTGAAACAGCAAAAATCTAAACGTAAGGCTGATGCTAAGAAGAAGGTGAAACCGCTTCGTATCAAGATCACCGATACCATGCGGAAAATCGTAGAGATGCGGAGGGAAGAACAAGCCGCTATGCCAGTGAGGACGGATTTCATCAAGCTCAGGGTGCATTACCACTTGTCGGGTGGCGTTTTCTGTTTTCCCCTGCCCTGCTTCTGCAATCAGGAAATAGTACCGCTGGCAATCCTCATCCTATTTGACTTGTGACTTTTCGAGTTTGGCAATTTTGCTTCTCCTCGCGCCTGTGTATGCCAACAACCCGGTAATCCATTTCTGCCAGCTATCCGGCTGTTTTAGCGCCCACCCAACAAACTTTTTCATCTCCGCAGTGCTGTATGTGCCAAATCTCGCTTTTGATAGTGCAGCCACTATCTGGCAACTTCATTAAAATGTCTTTTTTTCAGTAAGAAAGGTCTTGAACATCAATTTACAGATTTTGAGATGCTTATTAAGGGCTTTGGCTTCTGCTAACTCATCCGGTGGTACGTCACCCATTCCATCCGTTGCTGGATATTCATCGAACGATACCTTTTCTGCTTTATACATAGCCCATGCATCAGCAAGATTTAACGCTACTGAGGGTTGTGCCTGTAGTGGGAACAGGAACCCTTTGTGGCAAGGAAACTGGCGTTAACTTCACTGTTCCTGCCAGAGAGTTACCTGATCTCGATCAATGCACTCGTCCAGCCAAACAGTCTTAATGGCGCATACATTTCGTTTTCACGGCTTCGCAGCTCACCTTCTTCTGACTCATTTCCCGGGTCGCCAGAGCCTTAATAATCGCCATGAAATTTAACTCATTGATTATCACCTGAGAAATAATAAAGTCTGTGTACTTTCTGCCGATAGTTGGTGCATAACCACACTAAAGGTAAGCCATTATGTTTAAGTCAATTCGTACACGGATCGTTGCCATAGCGGTGGTGTGCTTAGTTGTTGTACTGCTTCTTAACACCACTATTAATCTCCGGGTCATGCGCCAGTATAATCAGCAAGCGCAGAGCAATATTCTCGCCAGTACCAGTAGCAGCCATTCCATAGCTATTGAAGACTGGATAAACGCAAAAATGGCGGTTATCGCTTCGCTCGATAAAGTTGCGATGTCATACAATCCGGCCCCCTGTTTGCACAAATCGCCTCTTCAGCTGGCTTCTCAAATGTTTACGCCGGTTATCCCAACAGAACAGCCATACTGAGTAATTCTGCCGGTGTGCCTGATGATTTTGACCCCACCGAACGCCCCTGGTATCTGGAAGCGGTGAAACGTAACCAGCCGATCGTGACTGCCCCGTATGTTGACATTGGCTCCGGTAAGCTGGTGGTGACCTTTGCCGTACCCGTGACAAAGAATGGCAAGTTACAAGCGGTGATTGCGGGTGATCTGAAGATGGACAGCGTCATCACCAACGTGCGTAGCATTCGGCCAACGCCCGACAGCAGCGGGCTGTTACTGAATAAGGATGGCACGGTGATTGCAGCCAATGATCCTGCTCTTACATTGAAACCGTTCAGCAAAGCTATCCATGGTATCGATTTCGCCGCGCTGGCTTCCGGGGCGACACTGACCGGTAAACTGAAGGAGACAAAGAAAATATTTTCTGCCACACCGATAAAAGGCACGGAATGGTTGTTAGTGGTTGCGTTAGATGAGGCCGATATCAGCTCGGGTATGCACGCGCTGCTGAAAGTCTCTTTGCTGTCGCTGGTGTTGTTGGTCATAGCGGGAGGCCTGGCGGTGCATTTGATCATTGTCCGGCAGATGCAACGACTGATCGCCATCCGTGACACGATGATGCTTAACGATTTATCGCGCCGCTTGCCCGAAACAGGCAATGATGAAGTCACGCAAATTGCTCAGGCCTTCAACGCCTTCAGCGATAAGCTCTCCTGCCTGATGAAACAGCTTCGCGAATCGGGTACCTCTGTTAAGCATGCCGCACAGGAGATCGCGGCGGGTAATAACGATCTTTCCGGCCGTACCGAACAGGCCGCTACCAGCCTGCGTGAAACGGCGTGCGCACTGGAGCAGATTATTGGTTCGGTTAAACAGTCCGCAGACTCTGCCGCTGAAGCAAACCAGCAGGCACTGCATGCAACTCAGGCGGCGACACATGGCGGCGATGTGGTTTCCCATGCCATTTCGACAATGCAAACCATTGAAAGCGCCTCTGCGAAGATTGGCGATATTACCAGCCTGATTGATGGGATCGCTTTCCAGACAAATATTCTGGCGCTAAACGCCTCTGTCGAAGCGGCACGCGCAGGTGAACAAGGGCGCGGTTTTGCCGTGGTGGCGGGAGAAGTTCGTAATCTGGCCAGTCGCAGTGCCCAGGCCGCTAAAGAGATTAAAACATTGATTGAATCCACCACCGACAGCGTGGCAGTCGGTTCGCGTTATGTACGCCTGGCGGGAGAGAGTATGCAAGAGATTGTGACCTCCAGTAATAGCGTCTCCAGCATCATCCACGAGATAAGCATCGCCAGCAGCGAACAGATGCAGAGCATTCAGGAAATCAACAATGCGGTAACGAATCTCGATCGTATGGTGCAGCAAAATGCCGAACTGGTCGTTGAATCCGCAGCCGCAGCCAGTGCGTTGCAGAGCCAGGCGGGAGAGCTTGCCGACACAGCCGGACATATGTAAAACACCTCAATGGATCAGGCGAGAAATCGCCTGATTTAATGGTTTTAGCGTTATGCCCTGTTTCCTGCCTCTGACTTACAGCAATCCGCCTGTTACACCCCGCACGACAACCTGTTAGTCTTAAATGATTGAAAACCTGCCTGCTTAATTGCCTATGTCTGCCTTACTGGATACGCTAAGTCATCAGATTTATTTGTCGGCCCCGCTGTTTGTTCTTATCTTTCTTGGCTATAGCCTGACGCGCTTCGGTAAATGGCCCGCCAGTATCAGTGAAGGCATGAACCGGTTTGTCTTCAACGTTGCTCTGCCCTGCATGTTGTTCCGCGTAATGAGTGATTTCTACAAAAGCCCGCCGGTGGATTTCCGTCTGCTGCTGGCGTTTTTCGGCAGCTGCCTGTTGGTATTCATTACCGGACGCATATGCGCTACCCGCTTATTTGGGCTGGATGGCGTAGCCGGTTCGGTATTTGCGCTGGGCGGCATTTTTTCCAATAACGTGATGCTTGGTATTCCTGTTGCCACCGTGTTGCTCGGCCCACAGGCTTTGCCTTCGGTGGCGCTGGTGTTGGTGTTTAACAGTCTGATTCTCTGGACCCTGCTCACGTTGTCGGTGGAGTGGTCAAAGCACGGCAGTTTTTCGCTAAAGGGGCTGAGTCGCACGTTGATTAGCGTGTTAAAAAACCCGTTAATTATCGGTATTCTGAGCGGTACTCTGTGGAGTTTTTTACAGCGTCCGCTGCCACTTTTGCGGCAGAGCCATTGCGCATGCTGGCCTCGATTGCCGCACCGCTGTCGCTGGTTACGCTGGGAATGACCCTCGCGCATTATCGGGTTCGCGACGGCCTGAAAGAGAGTTACACCATCTGTATTCTGAAATTAATTGTGCAACCAATGACCATCTGGGCCATTGCCTGGCTGACACATTTGCCCCCGCTGGAAAGTAAAGTTGTGGTGCTGCTGGGTTCGATGGCGGTGGGCGTCAATGTCTATTTGATGTCGCAAAAATTTAATGCCATTCCCGGCCCGGCGGCTGCCAGTATGCTTTTTCTACGATTTTTGCTGCCTTCACTACGCCGTTGTGGATGATGTTAATGTCGCTGGCCGGATACTAAAAAAACCCCGGAACAGCGGTTCCGGGGTTGCTGCGTGGCTATCGCAAAAACTTATTCAGCCGATTTGGTACGAATCAAATAGTCAAAGGCGCTGAGTGAGGCTTTTGCACCTTCACCGCTGGCAATGATGATTTGCTTATACGGCACGGTGGTGCAGTCGCCTGCCGCGAAGACGCCTTTCAGGCTGGTTTCGCACTTCGCGTCGATAATGATTTCGCCCATTTTGTTACGTTCTACCGCACCTTCGAGCCACGGCGTGTTCGGCAGCAGACCAATCTGTACGAAGATGCCGGACAGGGCAAGTTCGTGTGTGGTCTGGGACCTGCGGTCAATGTACTGCAAGCCAGTGACTTTGCTGCCGTCACCCGTGACTTCAGTGGTCTGAGCGTTCAGGATCACGTCAACGTTTTTCAGGCTGCGCAGTTTATCCTGCAACACCTGATCAGCGCGCATTTCGCCCGCAAATTCCAGCAGGGTTACGTGTTCAACGATACCGGCCAGGTCGATTGCGGCTTCAACGCCTGAGTTACCGCCACCGATAACGGCAGTACGTTTGCCTTTAAACAGCGGGCCGTCACAGTGTGGGCAATAGGTTACACCTTTGGTGCGATACTCTTCTTCACCCGGCACGCCCATGTTGCGCCAGCGCGCCCCTGTCGCCAGGATGATGCTGCGTGATTTCAGCACCGCGCCGGATGCCGTTTCAATCGCGTGTAAGCCGCCTTCAACCGCCGCTGGAATCAGCTTGATGGCGCTCTGGCTTTCGATCACGTCGATATTGTAATCATCTACGTGCGCACGCAGGGAACCAGCCAGTTTTGCCCCTTCGGTTTTGGGTACAGAGATGTAGTTTTCGATATCAACAGTATCGAGAACCTGACCACCGAAACGTTCACCCATCAAACCGGTACGAATACCTTTACGTGCTGAATAAATCGCGGCGGCTGCGCCCGCCGGGCCGCTACCTACGATCAGCACTTCATAGGCTTCACGTTTGTTCAGTTCGGCTGCTGCACGTTTTTCAGCATTCACGTCTACTTTGTTGACGATTTCAGCCAGGCTCATGCGGCCCTGACCAAATTCCTTACCGTTCAGATAAACGGCAGGTACGCCCATTACGTTGCGTTCCTGAATTTCGTTCTGGAACACACCACCGTCAATCGCGGTGTGGCTGATGCGCGGGTTCAGGATCGCCATCAGGTTCAGTGCCTGTACCACATCAGGACAGTTGTGGCATGACAGTGAGTAATAGGTTTCAAAATGCAAATCGCTATCCAGCGAAGCCACCTGATCCAGCAGGCTTTGCGCTTCTTTGGATGGATGTCCACCGGTCTGCAGCAGTGCCAGCACCAGTGAAGTAAATTCGTGGCCCAATGGCGA
Organism: Pantoea sp. LMR881; assembly: GCF_027157825.1. Lineage (NCBI taxonomy): Bacteria > Pseudomonadati > Pseudomonadota > Gammaproteobacteria > Enterobacterales > Erwiniaceae > Pantoea > Pantoea sp. LMR881. The sequence goes on along the minus strand of NZ_JAPVOK010000002.1, from coordinate 3,616,712 downwards.
ACCCGCAAAGCGTGGCCCGTTATTAGCACCAGGGTTGGTAATTAAAAATGAGGGTTTACGCGCCTGGCGATCGTTCTCTTCACGAAAGCTGACTTTATCAGACAGTCCCGCAATATCGACCAACAGATCACGAATCTCTGCTGATTTTGCGCCATCATCCAGAGTGGCAATCAACTCAACAGGTTTGGTTAATTTCTCAAGATAAGCTTTGAGCTGAGTTTTCAAATTTGTGTCGAGCATAGTGAATTCCTGGTCAAAAAATCGGGTGCCGTGGCACCCGATGAGAGAATGATCGAAAGGCCGAAGCGAAATTAGATTTTACCCACGAGGTCCAGTGACGGAGCCAGCGTTGCTTCACCTTCTTTCCATTTAGCCGGGCAAACTTCACCTGGGTGAGACGCAACGTACTGAGCCGCTTTCACTTTACGCAGCAGGTCAGATGCGTCACGGCCAATGCCTTCAGCAGTGATTTCGATTGCCTGAATGATACCTTCTGGGTCAACGATGAAAGTACCACGGTCAGCCAGGCCCTCTGCTTCACGCATGATTTCGAAGTTACGGGTCAGCGCACCTGTTGGGTCGCCGATCATCGCATACTGAATCTTCGCGATAGTTTCAGAAGAACCATGCCAGGCTTTGTGGGTAAAGTGGGTGTCGGTAGAAACGGAGTAGATATCTACGCCCAGTTTCTGGAATTCTTCGTAGTGATCAGCCACGTCACCCAGTTCAGTTGGGCAAACAAAGGTGAAGTCAGCTGGATAAAAGAAGAAAACACTCCATTTACCTTCAACGTCTTTCTCGGTTACTTCGATGAATTCGCCGTTTTTGAAAGCAGCGTTTTTAAACGGCTTAATTTTGGTATTGATAATAGACATCTGGTGGCCTCCATTAAAAGATGTGATGCACGTTACAGAATTTTCGGGCCAACATCTAATATGCAATCGTTATCAATCAAATAAACGAAAGCTATCAAACGTCGATCTTATTGATCTTTAAGGCGCCGGTGCGCAGTTTACACGTAAAACTGCCTGGAGAGGGCGGTTTATCTTTTTCTGGTGGAGCTGCTAGCTTTGTAGGAAAGCGTTTTGCTGGAGTGTGAGCTGTGCATATTCGTCCCTTTACTGAAACCGATCGCCCTTTTTTGCGTACCTTGTTTCTGGCTGCCCGTCGTCATAACTGGCGCTGGATGGATGGCAGCCACTGGAAGCTGGAAGATTTCGATAGCGTCATTCTGGGCGAAACCGTGCTGGTTGCTGAGCAGGATGATCATCGCGTCGGTTTTGCAGGCGTGCTGGAAAACGATAACTTTTTGCACAGCCTGTATGTTGACCCGGATTATCAAGGATGTGGCGTTGGCAGCGCCCTGCTGGAAGCGGTGCAGGCGCGCTTTACTTCAACCGGTGCGCTGAAGTGTCTACAGATGAATAAAGCCGCACAGGCTTTTTATCTGCAACACGGCTGGCAAATGATTGCGCAGGGAGAAAGCGGCCAGGGAAATATATCTTAATGCACTATCCGCTGACGTCGGCACACGCCAGCGGACAGTGAAACCTCTAAATTGCCCGGAAGGCAATGTCATCTGGAATCACTTCACCCTGCCAGTAAAGTTGTGCGGCAACGCGCCCAGCCAGTTGACGATACAGTTCAGTAAATTCACTCTCTGGACGACGAACAACGGTGGGTTCGCCATCATCCAGATCTTCGCGCAGATTAATATGCAGAGGAAGCTGCGCCAGCAACTGCGTTCCGTAATCCTTCACCATTTTTTCTGCGCCGCCAGCGCCAAAAACAGGCTCGTGGAAGCCGCAGTTGCTGCAAATATGGATGCTCATGTTCTCAACGATGCCTAATACCGGCACGTTGACCTTTTCAAACATCACCATGCCCTTGCGCGCATCAATCAGCGCAATATCCTGTGGCGTTGTCACCACTATCGCGCCGGTAACCGGCACGTTTTGCGCCAGCGTCAGTTGAATATCACCCGTACCGGGCGGCATATCCAGCACCAGATAATCGAGTTCCGGCCACAGCGTTTCATTCAGTAACTGCATCAGCGCCTTGCTGGCCATGGGACCGCGCCATACCATCGCGTTGTCATCCGTTACCAGATAGCCAATGGAATTGGTTGCCAGACCATGCGCCATGATGGGAGCCATATGCGTACCGTCTGGCGACGTTGGACGCTCATGTTCGGTGCCGAGCATATTTGGGACGGAAGGCCCATAAATATCCGCATCAAGCAGGCCGACACGCGCTCCCTCCGCAGCCAGCGCCAGCGCCATATTCACTGCCGTGCTTGATTTACCAACGCCGCCCTTGCCTGAGCTGACGGCAATAATATTTTTTACGCCTTTGGTTCCCGGCAGATTTTTCACTCGCTTCAGCGTGGCGATATCGTGACTCAGCCGCCAGTCGATGGCTCGCGTACCGGTCAAACGCAGCAGTTCTGAGCTGGTCTCGGCTTTTAACGTTTCAAAGGCACTGGCCCAGGCAAAGGGCATAATCAGTTCGATATGCAGTTTGCCATCCAGTTGCGCCACATGATGCAACGCTTTTAACGCAGTGAGATTCTTTTTAAGGGTCGGATGCCTGAAGCCATTTAATACGCCCACAACAACGGCGCGCAAGGCTTCAGGTGAATGCGGTTCCCGGGATTGTGCTGTCATCCCTGCTCCTTTTCGATTGTTCTGACGCTGTGCTTCAGCGGTGTATTGTCAATAATATCAGAAGCCCGTGATTATGAGTGACGCGCCAGATGCGCAATCCCTTATGTTTACGCCGGGAGAGGCTTCGGTTACCATCTAAGCCCGTTTTTTCAATCAACAGAAAGCTACGCAAACTATGACTCAAGTCGCTAAAAAAATTCTGGTAACGTGCGCACTGCCCTACGCGAACGGTTCAATCCATCTCGGCCACATGCTCGAGCATATCCAGGCGGACATTTGGGTGCGTTACCAACGAATGCGTGGCAATCAGGTTTACTTCATCTGCGCCGATGACGCGCACGGAACGCCCATTATGCTGAAAGCCCAGCAGCTTGGTATTGCGCCGGAGCAGATGATTGCTGAAATGAAGCAAGAGCATGAGACTGACTTTGCCGGCTTCAATATCAGCTATGACAACTATCACTCCACTCACGGTGACGAGAATCGCCAACTGTCAGAGCTGATTTACGGTCGCCTGAAAGAGAACGGTTTTATTAAAAACCGCACCATTTCTCAGCTTTACGACCCGGAAAAAGGCATGTTTCTGCCGGATCGTTTTGTCAAAGGCACCTGCCCGACATGTAAGTCACCCGATCAGTATGGCGACAACTGCGAAGTGTGCGGTGCCACTTACAGCCCCACTGAACTGATTAATCCAAAATCTGTGGTGTCTGGCGCGACGCCAGAACTGCGTGACTCTGAACATTTCTTCTTTGATCTCCCCTCCTTCAGCGAAATGCTGAAAGCCTGGACCCGTTCTGGCGCATTGCAGGAGCAGGTAGCGAATAAAATGCAGGAGTGGTTTGAATCGGGTTTACAGCAGTGGGATATTTCCCGCGACGCGCCTTATTTTGGCTTCGAAATTCCAGGCGCGCCGGGCAAATATTTTTACGTCTGGCTGGATGCGCCAATCGGCTACATGGGCTCGTTCAAGAATCTGTGTGACAAGCGTGGCGACCTCGATTTTAATGAGTTCTGGAAAAAAGATTCCACCACCGAACTCTATCACTTCATTGGTAAAGACATCGTTTACTTCCACAGCCTGTTCTGGCCAGCCATGCTGGAAGGCAGCAATTTCCGCAAGCCAAACAACCTGTTTGTTCACGGCTATGTGACGGTAAATGGCGCGAAGATGTCTAAATCACGCGGCACCTTTATTAAGGCCAGCACCTGGTTACAGCACCTGGACGCCGACAGCCTGCGTTATTACTACGCTGCCAAGCTCTCTTCACGCATTGATGATATCGACCTGAACCTGGAAGATTTCGTACAACGCGTAAATGCTGACATCGTTAATAAAGTGGTTAACCTGGCGTCACGTAACGCAGGCTTCATCACTAAACGCTTCGGCGGCAAACTGGCTGGCGAACTGGCCGATCCGGCCCTGTACCAAACCTTCCTGGATGCTTCAGAAAAAATTGGCGAAGCCTGGGCAAACCGTGAATTTAGCCGTGCGATTCGTGAAATCATGGCGCTGGCCGATCTGGCCAACCGCTATGTTGATGAGCAAGCGCCGTGGGTGGTCGCAAAAGAGGAAGGCCGTGATGCCGATCTGCAGGCTATCTGCTCGATGGGTATTAACCTGTTCCGCGTGTTGATGACCTGGCTGAAGCCGGTGCTGCCCTCACTCAGCGAGCGTGCTGAAGCCTTCCTGAACAGTGAACTGCGCTGGGATGCCCTTCAGCAACCGCTGCTGGATCATCAGGTTGCCCCTTTTAAAGCGTTGTACAGCCGCATTGAGATGACCAAAGTGAATGGTCTGATTGAAGCATCAAAAGAAGATGCTGCCGCTGCCAACAAGCCTGCTGCAACCGGCCCGCTGGCTGATGCGCCCATTGGCGACGCGATCACCATTGATGATTTTGCCAAAGTCGATATGCGCGTTGCGCTGATTGAAAAAGCGGAGCGGGTTGAAGGTTCTGACAAACTGCTGCGCCTGGAGCTGGATCTGGGTGGCGAGAAGCGTCAGATTTTCTCCGGCATTCGTGCGGCATACCCCGATCCGTCGGTACTGGTAGGCAAGATGACCATCATTGTTGCAAACCTGGCCCCACGTAAAATGCGCTTCGGCATTTCTGAGGGTATGGTGTTGTCTGCCGGACCCGGCGGAAAAGATCTGTTTGTGCTGTCAGTAGACAGCGGTGCTGTGCCGGGCATGCCGGTGAAGTAAACTTATCGCTTAACTCTCCAGTCGGTTACCCGCATTTCTGCGGGTAACCTTCCCTGGAAGAGTTTTATCACCGGACTGCGGTCATGTTTTTTACCCGCTCTTCTGACGCGCACTGGTACGATAGATACTCACTTTCTCTACGAAAGGCTTTCAGGGTTACAAAACATCTCTTAACGTGAGTTCTCCATTGATATATTTAATAAATTTTTCAATGGCGCTGTTAACTTTTTTCCGTATCTCCTCTGTCTGGAGGGCGTCTAATTTTTTCCCTTTCGGTAAAATTGTTGCATCATCAAAATCAATTAAATTAAAGCCATTGGCGTCATCATAAAGAATATTTGCATTATTAATATCATGATGCATTACCCCCTTTCCGCGAAATTTATTTGCAATTTTTTTGCTTCAATTTCAGGCTTAATGAATGACAGCGAACGCCTGTAATGGGTTAAATCTTCTGCTTCAGACTGAAATATTGAAGACAGTGTTTCCCCGGTATTTTTTTCATAGCAACCAATACCAGAGCTTTTCCTGAAACTGTTTCATCTTCAATTGGCTTAAGAAATAACACAGCACTGTCTTCACCATATATCCGGCGAAACACCTCAGCATTTTTTGCGGCCATCAACAAGCTACTTTTCTGCTTCTGGGAAAGATAGTTTTTATACACTTTAATCAGTTCACCTTCCTGGCTTTCATATACCGTGCCGCGGCTTCCCTTAGCAAAAACGTTGTCGGAGGAGAGAAAATCAAGATTACGGGGCGCAATCACCCGCTGCATAGGGTTAGCCCTGCCTGTCGCCTTATAATACCAATCCGGTGCAGTCAGTATTGTTCCGTCAGTTAAGGGATCGCTCCAGCTCTCGGGAATATTATTTTCCAGAAAGTTTTCTGCGGTAATCCTGTCATGAAAATCTCTGTATTTTATAAGTCTGCGCGTCGTTGCTGAAGCATATTTATTAATCCACTGGCTTTCTTCTAAAATAAGCGGAGAATCGAGTGATGAAAGCCCGCTCTGACTAAATTGATGAGCAGTGAGATCAAAAACATAGTTTTTTTCTTCAATGGGGGCGATAACAACAATATGGCCAGTGACCTTGCTGCGTATTTTTTTATTGCCGTTACTCCACATATAAATGATTCGGCAACGTAAATCTTTAATGGATTTTTTATTTAAGAAATCCGCAACAATCTTTGCTGCATCAGCACATTTTGCTGCAGGAGACTGCATAATTTTCTCAAGCGCATCTGACTTCTTTAGCTGCGTGTAATAGTCATTAATGATCGGATCTTCAGCAATATTTACGTTGACACTTTCTGATGTTACTTTTCTGATTGGCTCTAATGTACAGCCACCCGTCAGATCGCGTTTCGCTATTCTCGAACATCCTGCAAATTTTTTCATTACCCCTTTTTCGTTCTTACCCTTACTAACATAATCAACAAATTTTCCCGTTTTCTTATTATAAATGCACGCCAGTGCTGGTCTCTCTTCCGAGCCGATCGCATAAATATTATTTGATAACTTCCTGATAAGAATATACTCTTCGCCAATCTGCAAATATTTTTTCCCTTTTGCGCCTCGAATAATTCCTTTTGTATCTCTGGGGCCGAGCAGTGATGTATCGATTGTTTCCTCAAACATTCCGGCATCTATTTTTTTCATTATCGATGCTGAAACAGGCGAAAAGTTGATATTCTGCGAAAACTTATTAGCAGCATAACGGGAATCTTTAAAAATCCAGCGATTATCCTCATCTAACATCACGGGATAACCTGCTTTTTCAGGTGCATTCCGGGAGTAGATTTCCCAGACATCCGTGTCGGCCGTTATTCGAAACGCAAGATATTTCCCATTCATACGAATATGCCGATACTGAGCAGAAGGAGAGGATTTATAGCTAATCTGATAAATTTTGGTGCCATATAGCCTGGCCGAATTCTCAACAGAAAGGGTAATATCATCAAATTCTTTAACGGAAAGCTCATTGATGATCTTCTTTTCCGTGCTTTTAAAACGATGCAGGTCAGCATAATCATCGAAAATATAATCTTTAAAGGTCGCAAAACTTAAACCTGAAAGCATTTTTTGCTGAGCGGTAATCACTTCCGGGTAATTATTCACAGCCTCGATATTTTCAGCATCAAGATACACCTCGCCATCAGGAAGCATCGTAATTGACGCATCTAATGCGGAACTCAGCGTTAATAATAAAACATTAACACCGTCAAAAAACAGGGCCTGACTGGCTTCGCTACGTTCATTATCATTATCATTATCAGCATCAAATCCCTTTTCTATATCTAGCGCAACTTTAGCAAAAAACACAAAGGGATGTGGGATCATAAACCCGGCAACCTCTAATCCCTCTATCCACATATCACGTATGACTTCACTGTTTGATTTTATTAAGTTGTCACAATCGGAAAAAGAACGCGCCTTCTGCCGCTGGGTAATAAAATCGATAATATCTCCCTCTGTTTCATGCATTGCATACATAATTTTATGCTTGTAAAGATCGTTTTTCCCTATATCCTCTAACCATCTTTCAACGCCATAATAAAACTCACCATCGATTTGCTCTTTTATGGCGAAGTTTTGCAAAAAACTGTTTCGATGCTGTTTGTTTTGACATAAACGGGCTAACCAGGATTGTAATCCTTCCATATCATCGAAAGAATAAAATATGCTATCCGCCCTTGGTGTAAAGACGACTAAAGAATTATCTTGTTCAGATTTAAAAACAATCACATCAGTAGAAAAATAGCCATCTATATCAAAAATATAACTTGTGGACTCCCTTTTTCCGTTGCTCCCGGTAAATTAAAGGCTGTCAGTAATAGATTACGATCACGTTGCTTAATGTCACGATTGACACGGCCTGTTTCAAGTCCGGCAATGACCACAGCAAGGTTCGATATTTTATGAGCATCCTCATATTTGTTCCAGTAATCCACAAGCTGATCCGCGTATTTTGTATAGAAATCTGCCTCCCAGACATCCCGGGCCAAATCTGAGGGCAACAACGGGATCATTTTTCCCTTTTCATCGTAAATCGCGCTCAGGACGTTAATTTCGTCAGGGTTGCTCCAGTGGGAGCTTCTAAAATTTTCCATCAAACAGTGAGTTAATCTTATGGAACGTAACGGTTTTTCTGTATGAATCCACCCTGTGAATGATGCGCTATTACTCTGCGCAAACTTATACGTATTCAGGTATACCTTATCAGGATCTATCTTCAGCCCATGCCGGGTATAAATAATATTTTTAATGCATGCTGCAGCCGATTGAGTAATATCCGGGTATTGTGCGTCCAGCAAATCATAAAAACGTTTTAATGAAACGTAGTCCTTTGCCCTGGTTTTAACAGGAGCTTTTCCGGGAGAGCGGTTTTTATTTGCCTTTACATCCCTGAATTTATTATCCCTTTTTCTTTCAGAAGGCACCGCAGCGGCTGCCACAGGAAACGTCAAAGGATCATACTTCAACAGAAATTCATTAACGTGATTAAAAACATCCTGGATGAGAGTTGTCTGTTTTACAGGAGCAGCATACTGCTGCATGTTTTTTGGAGAAGCAGCAGTGTCGTTATTATGGGCAGATCCTGAAGAAAATAAACTTATTGTACCTGGTTTTTTATTTGCCAGTTGAATTTGACTCAGCGTACTTAACACCAAAAGCGCAGTGTGATAAGCCCCAGGCTTTTTCATTGCTGGCCGTCGGTTATCAGGTTCCAGATTGTGCACCGTATTACATATAGCTATCAGGTTTTCACAAACGTCTTTTCTGATGCCCGTGTCGCTGCTGTTTTTTTTAGTTTTTATTGCAGGCAATGGTTTGTAAAAATGTTGATCCATTTTATTATCGAACTGGCCGGTTTTAATTCGATGAGATAATGCGTTCACTGGCATACTTTTATCCTTAATATGCTTTATGCGGTTAATGCTCTAAATTCCATTGAAATTAAATAGTCCACAAAGACCCACACAGAAATAACACAAGATCATTAAAAATAATTTCAATTATCAACTATTTCCCCAATGACAAATACGAATTCACTTAACAGACCGCTAACCCTTCAAAATTAAACCAGCTGAATTTCAACGTTGCGGAATCAGGCCAGAAAACGCCCTTTTTTTCCGCTGGATTGCTCATTGCTGAACACATGCTGGCATCTTGCCGCAAATGTGATCTCTGGCACGCTCAGCGGTTAATGCGTATGATGAAGCGCAATGAAAACAGGAGCCTGTTATGCCTACCGTGCTGTCTGTCTGCGGGCGCTACCTTCGCGCCTTTATCATCATTTATCTCTGTTTATATGCAGGAAATGGCCTTGCCTTGCTGCTGCCTATTACCATTCCAGGCAGCATTATCGGCATGCTGATTTTGTTTGCCTTGTTAGCCTCACAAATCTTACCCGTCAGTTGGGTTAAACCCGGCTGCCATTTAATCATTCGCAATATGGCTTTGCTGTTTGTGCCGATTAGCGTAGGGGTAATGAGCTATACCGATATCCTTACCGCGCAATTTGGTCCCATCGTTATCTCCTGCGTTATCAGCACGTTTATGGTGTTAGCGGTGGTGGGATTAAGCGCACATAAACTGCATACCCGCCCGATCAAGGAGCCACGTAATGAGTGATATGTGGTGGTCGCTGCCGCTTACCGTTGTGGCATTTTTCATTGCGCGTCGATTAGCGGCCCGGCTCAAAATTTCGCTGATAAACCCGCTGCTCGTCGCGATGGCCATCATTATTCCTGTCCTGCTGATTCTGCATTTGCCTTACGCACGCTATTTTGCTGGCAGTCAGATTCTCAACCAGCTTTTACAACCCGCTGTTGTCGCGCTGGCTCTGCCCTTATATGAGCAAATGCATCAGATACGTGCACGCTGGAAATCGATTATCAGCGTCTGCTTTATCGGCAGCCTGACAGCAATGATCTCCGGCACGGCTATCGCATTATGGATGGGTGCTACGCCAGAAATTGCCGCAACGATTATGCCAAAGTCGGTGACCACGCCAATTGCTATGGCCGTCTCCGGTTCGCTGCATGGCATTCCCGCTATCAGCGCCATTTGCGTGTTGATCGCTGGCGTACTCGGCGCGGTGTTTGGTCATATGTTACTGAATCTGTTAGGGGTCAAAACTCAGGCAGCCCGTGGGCTGGCAATCGGTAATGCTTCACATGCCCTTGGCACGGCGCGCAGCGCAGAAGTTGATTTTCAGGAAGGGGCTTTTAGCTCACTGGCGCTGGTGATTTGCGGCATTATTACCTCGCTGCTGGCACCGTTTATCTTTCCGTTAATGATGCACTGGTTTGGCTAAAACTTGGGAGAGATCTCGCAAAGTTGAAATAAGCGAAGCATGTTGCATTGTCAGAGCGATGACGATCACATATAACCGTTTACCGATATACCGCCCGATACAATTAAGAGGCCCTCATGCATCCACGTTTCCTTTCCGCTTTCGATGCGCTGCCGTCGACTTTGCACACAGCACTGCGCCCTGTTCTGGATACCCCTGATTTTCAGGCGATGTTAACCGCCGATCAGGTCGCCAGCGTGATGCAGCAAACTCAGCTGGATGCAGACACGCTGGCCCTTGCCATGCTGCCTCTGGCGGCAGCATGCGCAGTTGCCACGGTTTCCCATTTCAATGTCGGTGCGATTGCGCGCGGCGTCAGCGGCAACTGGTACTTTGGTGCCAACATGGAGTTTGTCGGCGCGCCAATGCAGCAGACCGTTCATGCCGAGCAGAGCGCGATAATTCATGCCTGGCTACGGGGAGAAACGCGCCTTGATACCGTCACCGTCAATTACACCCCTTGTGGACACTGCCGCCAGTTTATGAATGAACTGAACAGCGGTACTGCTATCCGCATCAGTCTGCCGCAACGCGATGTCAGTACCCTGGCAGATTACTTACCGGATGCTTTTGGCCCTCGCGATTTAGGTATCACTGAACTGCTGATGGATAAAATCGATCACGGCTACGTCGCTGTAGGCGATGCGTTAGTTCAGGCCGCGGTAGCAGCCGCCAATGCCAGCCATGCGCCTTACAGCACGTCACACAGTGGCGTTGCCTTGTTAACCGCATCGGGTGCCGTTGTGGCAGGCCGCTACGCTGAAAATGCCGCCTTTAATCCCAGCCTGCCGCCGTTGCAAGCGGCCCTTGTGCTGCTGAATATGCAAGGCGAAGCCTGTGACGCAATCACACATGCAGTCTTAGCAGAAGTGAAAAATGCCACGCTGAGCCAGTTTGCCGCCACGCAGGCAACGCTGCAGACGCTTGGTTGCCATGAGCTGTTGCAGGTTGAATTAAACAGAGCATAAGCCTCTGTCACCCAACCAGGAGTTTTGTGACCTTTTATTAACAAATGCTGTACTTCTGCGGGAAAATTAATAGGATCGGGCGCCAGAAATCACACCATAATAATTTACCCTGAGTGATTTGAGTTGCACGAAAGCGGCAAGCGAGAAGAGTGTAGAAACCTTACCCCGGTAAGTGTTCTGGATGAACAGGCGCAGCCACAACAGATGCAGCGCGAAGCATAACGGGTATAAAAACTGGCGTTACCTGTTCGGCATAACGTCAGACAACACTGCAACCGGAGCATCATTGCATGGAACTCGACTACGAAAGTAAACGTCCGCTTTATATCCCTTACGCTGGCCCGATTCTGCTGGAGTTTCCCCTGCTGAATAAAGGCAGCGCCTTTTCTATTGAAGAGCGTAACGAATTTAACCTCAACGGCTTATTGCCAGAAGCGGTTGAAAGCATTGAAGAGCAGGCGCAGCGTGCCTGGCGTCAGTTCCAGGACTTTAAAAATAATAACGATAAACACGTCTACCTGCGCAACATTCAGGACACCAACGAAACGCTGTTCTATCGTCTGCTGGACAACCATCTCGAAGAGATGATGCCCATCATCTATACCCCAACGGTTGGCGCAGCCTGCGAACATTTCTCAGAAATCTATCGTCGTGCGCGCGGTGTCTTTATCTCTTACCCGAATCGCGATCGCATTGAAGACATGCTGCAAAACGCCACTAAGCAGAATGTAAAAGTGATTGTGGTCACCGACGGTGAACGTATTCTTGGTCTTGGCGACCAGGGTATCGGCGGCATGGGCATTCCAATCGGTAAACTGTCGTTGTATACCGCGTGTGGCGGGATCAGCCCGGCTTATACCCTGCCGGTTGTGCTGGATGTCGGCACCAACAACCAGCAGCTGCTAAACGATCCGCTCTACATGGGCTGGCGTCATCCGCGTATTACCGGCGAAGAATATGATGCATTCGTCAACGAATTTATTCAGGCAGTAAAACGCCGCTGGCCAAAAGTACTGCTGCAATTTGAAGATTTCGCTCAAAAAAATGCGATGCCACTGCTGGAACGCTATCGGGATGAAGTCTGCTGTTTTAATGACGACATTCAGGGTACGGCTGCTGTTACCGTAGGAACGCTGATTGCTGCCAGCCGTGCTGCAGGCAGCCGCCTGTGTGAACAAAAAGTGGTATTCCTCGGTGCCGGCTCTGCGGGTTGCGGCATCGCTGAACAGATCATCGCCCAGATGAAGTCAGAAGGCCTGAGCGACGAGGAAGCCCGCAGCCGCGTGCTCATGGTGGATCGTTATGGTTTGCTCACCGATAAACTGACCAACCTGCTCGATTTCCAAAGCAAGCTGGTGCAAAACAGTGAAAACATCAAAGACTGGGACGTAGCCAGCGATTCAATTTCATTGCTGGATGTGGTGCGTAATGCACACCCGGATATCCTGATTGGCGTTTCAGGCCAGCCAGGCTTGTTCACTGAAGAGATCATTCGCGAAATGCACAAGTATTGTGCGCGTCCAATCGTGATGCCGCTCTCTAACCCCACCTCGCGTGTGGAAGCAACGCCTGCCGATATTATCGCCTGGACTGATGGTGCCGCGCTGGTTGCAACCGGTAGCCCATTCTCGCCTGTTAGCTGGAATGGCAAAACCTATCCCATTGCGCAGTGCAACAACTCTTATATCTTCCCGGGCATTGGTTTGGGAGTGATTGCGTCGGGTGCCAGCCGCGTTACCGACAGCATGTTGATGACCGCCAGCCGTGCGCTTGCCGACTGTTCACCGCTGGTAAATGATGGTGAAGGCCCGGTGCTGCCAGAAATCAAAGATATTCAGGGCGTGTCGAAAATTATCGCCATGGAAGTCGGTAAAGCTGCGCAGTTAGCTGGCGTTGCGGTTGTCACTTCAGAAGATGTGCTGTCGCTGGCGATAGCCAACAACTTCTGGCTACCGCAGTATCGCCACTACCGCCGTACCTCTATCTGATTTCCCTTGCCGGGCCGCTTTCGGTCCGGCAATGTTCAAATTTACACCAGCCAACCGGTGTAAACTTGCTTCCCTGAATCACCTCAAGTAGCCTTGTGCCATCGGAATTTCCTGACAATGAGTGCCCTCGCGCATGTTAAAACGCGTTTTCATTAGCCTGCTTTTCATCATCTTAGTGGTGATGGCGACGGCGCTCGGCCTTGATCGCTGGATTAGCTGGAAAACCGCTCCCTATATTTATGAAAACGTCTCTGCATTACCCCATCGACAGGTTGGCGTGGTATTAGGCACCGCCAAATATTATCGAACCGGCGTCATTAATCAGTATTATCTCTACCGTATGCAGGGTGCGCTGAACGCTTATAACAGCGGTAAGGTGAATTACCTGTTACTGAGTGGCGATAACGCATTACAGAGCTATAACGAACCGATGACCATGCGCCGTGATTTGATTAAAGCGGGTGTGGATCCTGCGGATATCGTGTTGGATTATGCGGGTTTTCGCACGCTGGATTCGATTGTGCGCACACGTAAGGTCTTTGACACTAACGACTTCATTATCATCACACAACGTTTTCACTGTGAGCGTGCGCTGTTTATCGCACTGAATCTTGGAATACAAGCGCAGTGCTACGCCGTTCCATCCCCTAAAAATATGCTGAGCGTGCGTTTGCGAGAAGTAGCTGCGCGTTTGGGTGCACTGACCGATCTGTTTGTACTGAAGCGTGAACCCCGTTTCCTGGGTCCTCTGGTGCCGATTCCCGCTGTACATGAAATACCTGAAGATGCGCAAAGTTACCCTGCGGTAACGCCGGAACAACTGCTCGAACAGCAGCAAAAGCCCACCAGTAAAAAGAGCGACCCGAAGGTCGCTCTTTTTATTATCGAAGGAATTACTTTTTGCGTGAATACTTCAGCGAATCCAGCGCCACGGCAAAGATAATAATGCCGCCCTTGATAATGTACTGCCAGTAAGGGTTAACGCCGATGTAGGTTAAACCATAGTTAATAACCGTAAAGATCAGAACACCGGTTACCACGCCAGCAACAGTACCCACACCGCCGGCAAACGACACGCCACCCACCACGCAGGCAGCGATAGCATCAAGCTCATACATAAAACCAAGGTTGTTCGTTGCCGAGCCGATACGCCCCGCTTCCAGCATGCCACCGAACGCATAAAAGACGCCTGACAGGGCATAAATCATGATCAGGTTTAGCGGTACATTAACGCCAGAAACTTTCGCCGCTTCCGGATTGCCGCCGATAGCAAAGATATTTTTGCCAAAGCGGGTTTTATTCCACAGAATCCAGACAAACACGATGGCGATGACCGCATAAAACGTAATAAACGAGAGCTTGAAGTCACCAAAACGCAAGAAACCCTGGGCAAATTTAGAGAAGCCCTGATCAAAACCGGCAATCGGTGACGCGCCTACAAAGTCGTAGTAGAGCGAGTTGATGCCATAAACGATGATCATGGTGCCTAACGTGGTGATAAAAGGGGTAACTTTGAGGTAAGCAATAATCACGCCGTTTACCAGGCCAATCACACCACCAATAATGCACACCGTCAGGATCACGAGCGGAATTGGTACAGTATCCAGTTGTGGAAAGACTTTGTTAGCGTTGTCCATAGACTGCAGCAACGTGGCTGCCACCACGGCCGCTAAACCTACCTGACGACCGGCTGACAGGTCAGTACCCTGCGTTACAATCAGACCGGCAACGCCCAGCGCGATAATAATACGCACTGAAGACTGCGTCAGAATATTACTCAGGTTCATTAAACTTAAAAATGTCGGGTCCTGGAAAATAATAATTGCCAGCAATACCAGCAGCACGACATAAATGCCGCCCTCTTTTAGCCAGGTTAGCGCATTCTTTTTGTAGTCGCTTTCATGTTAACAGCCCTTGCTTCATTAAAGGTGTAATGACGCTAAACGCAATATTTCGTTCTGCGTGGTCGTTTTTGTATCAACAATGCCTGCCACCATGCCGTTACTCATTACCAAAATACGATCGGTAATGCCTAATAGCTCGGGCATTTCAGAAGAGATAATAATGATGCCCTTTTCTCGCTTCGCCAGCTCTGCAATAAGCTGGTAAATTTCGAATTTCGCGCCAACGTCAATACCGCGCGTAGGTTCGTCAAGCATCAGGATTTCAGGCTGGGTTAATAACCAGCGACCAATAATAACTTTCTGCTGATTTCCCCGGAAAGGGAACCAATTTGTGTATGGTGACCGGGCGTTTTTACCCGCATGGCGTCAATCACCCACTGGGTATCGCTTTTCATGCGTTTATTATCCAGCAGCCCCATGCTGTTTTTATATTTTTGATATTAGAAATAAGCGAGTTAAATCCAATATCCAAAAAGCATAAATACCGGTTGAGCGACGCTCTTCCGTTACCAGAGCAAAGCCGTGGTTAATGGCCTCATTGGCACTGTGATTATTAATCAGTTTCCCGTGCAGCTTGATGGTGCCGCCCGATTTTTCACGAATACCAAACAGCGTTTCAACGATATCAGTACGTTTAGCGCCGACCAGCCCGGCAATGCCGAGAATCTCCCCTTTATGCAGATCAAACGAGATGTCGCGAATCGAAGGCTGACGCAATGACGTCAGGTTACGCACCTCAAGAATGGTTTCACCCGGTACATTGGTTTTATCAGGGAAACGCTGGTTCAACGAGCGGCCGACCATCATGGCAATGATCTTATCCATATCCAGCCCTTCCAGGGGTTGGGTGGTAATCCACTGCCCGTCACGCAAAATAGTGATTTCATCGCAAAGCTGAAATATCTCTTCCATTTTATGCGAGATATAAACGATGCCGCAGCCGCGATCTTTTAATTTGCGAATAATCGTAAACAGGTGATTCACCTCTTTCTCGGTTAACGAAGAGGTTGGCTCATCCATAATGACGATTTTGGCGTCGTAAGAAAACGCTTTGGCAATTTCAATCATCTGCATTTGCGAAACAGAAAGACTGGCTACTTTATCACGGGGATCAATATCAATATCCAGCTCGTCAAAAATAGCCTTAGTGTCGCGATACATTTTATCCTGATCGACAAAAAAGCCTTTGCGTGGATAACGTCCGAGCCACATGTTATCCATGACGGTGCGTTGTAAAACCAGGTTCAGTTCCTGATGCACCATTGAAACACCATTTTCTAATGCTTCTTTAGAACTGGTGTAATCAATTTCTTTACCCTGAAACAGAATGCTGCCTGTATCTTTTTTATAAATACCAAACAGGCACTTTAATAAAGTGGATTTACCGGCGCCGTTTTCCCCCATTAATGCATGGACGGAGTGAGGCCGCACTTTTAAATTCACATTATCAAGTGCTTTAACGCCGGGAAATGATTTGCTGACATCAGTCATTTCCAGCAGATATTCGCGCTGCGCGGTCGTATTATCACTGGCCATAATTTACCTGGCTAAAAAACGGTGGTCACGTGAAAAAGGCGCGGCGTCAACCGCGCCCGGATTTGAAATTATTTCTGGAACTGAGACAGGTTTTCTTTATCAACCGCCACATAAGGTACGCGGACGATTTTATCTACCATTTTGAAATCTGTACCATCGGTAGCCTGTTTGCCATCAGCCAGGTTTTTCGCCATATCCAGCGTCGCTTTCGCCTGGTTTTCCGCATCGTTCAGCACGGTTCCTGCCAGCGCACCCGATTTCACCAGCGCCAGAGCTTCTGGCAGCGCATCCACACCAAATACCGGAATGGAGGTCATGTTATGCGCTTTTAACGCTTCTACAGCGCCCATTGCCATCGCATCGTTATTGGCAATAACCACTTCGATTTTTTTGGCATTCGGGCCGGACAGCCAGGCATCCATTTTGTCTTTCGCCTGTGCGGTATCCCACATCGCAGTATCCATCGCTAACTGCTGGGTTTTCACTCCGTCCTGATTCAGCGTATCAATCACATATTTAGTACGCGCTTCTGCATCCGGATGGCCTGGCTCACCTTTCAGCAGCACGAACTGAACCTGACCATCTTTGTTCAGATCCCAGGCTGGGGTGGCTTTCCAGTGTTTCTCAATCAGTTTGCCCTGAATGATGCCTGACTCTTTAGAATCGGTGCCGACATAATAAGCTTTGTCATAACCCGCCAGCACTTTGGCATTTGGCTCTTTGTTAAAGAACACCACCGGCACGTCATTGCTGCGTGCTTTATCAACCACAACGGCAGCCGCAGCCGGATCGACCAGGTTAATCGCCAGCGCCTTCACGCCTTTCGCCATCAGTACATCAATCTGATCGTTCTGTTTAGACTGGTCATTCTGCGAGTCATTCATCAGCAGCTGTACGCCGCCGACGGCTTTCGCTTCTTTCTCAATGTCCTTGCGCACCATTGACATAAAGTTGTCGTCATATTTGTAAATGGTCACGCCAATACGGGTGTCAGCTGCGTGAGCAGTTGCACCAAACATCATGCTGGCAACCAGTGCTGTGAGCGTGAAAACCTTCTTATTCATGGTATCTCCGGTTTTTTTGCAGGGTCTTTTTAGCTCTGCCGCGACAGAAAGGCGGAAGAACAATCGGTAACATTTATTCGGCGAGCGGAATGCTCTAAGCGTTACGCCAAGCCGCTGGAGCGCCGTCCAAAATCTGACTTCCCTGTGCGTTAACGCTTCCTGAAAAGAGG
This sequence comes from Pantoea sp. LMR881, assembly GCF_027157825.1. NCBI lineage: Bacteria > Pseudomonadati > Pseudomonadota > Gammaproteobacteria > Enterobacterales > Erwiniaceae > Pantoea > Pantoea sp. LMR881. The sequence continues at coordinate 3,598,844 of NZ_JAPVOK010000002.1, read as the reverse complement.
GGTTAACCTTTTAATCGGTGGCTGATACCACGCCTGTCTGAGTTAATGCGGCGTTACATAATGTTTCAGCCCGGTAAGACGCTGCCATCATAGTGAGGGCCATGTTAATTAACTGTGAATGTAATCACAGATTGAAAACGGTTACATGGATGAATCGCCTGAATTAGTGACCGACTCCACATTTTGCTTTTGCGCCACGGAATGTCGGCGCACCAGGGTCGGCATAAAGAGATGCTTTGCGCTGTCATCAAGCAAACCAGACGCGCCTTGTAAAGCGAGTTCAGTTGCCAGTTTAGCCATAGAAACAATGGGATAACGCACGGTTGTTAACTGCGGATCGGTGTAACGCGAGACAGGAATATCATCAAAGCCAATGACGGAAAAGTGCTGAGGCACCTGAATGCCGTTATCTTTCAGCGCAGTCAGCGCGCCTGCCGCCATGCTGTCGTTATAAGTAAAAACAGCACTTAAATTAAGATTACGTCCCAGTAATTCCACCATGGCAGCTTCCCCACCCTGCATATCAGGCTCTGCACTGGCAATCCAGCTCTCTTGCGGACGTATGCCCTGCTCTGCCATGGCCTGTAACCAGCCTTCTCGCCGTTGCTCAACGTCTTCGATTAAATGACTGGAACAGAGATAACCGATACGCGTATGACCATGTTGCAGCAGGGTGCGCGAAGCCATAAGCGCCCCTGTTACATTGTCCAGACTGACACAGCGTGATTCAAATCCGGGAATAATGCGATTGATCATGACCATGCCGGGCACCTGCCGCATAAACTGCGCCAGTTCAGCGTCTGAAAGCGTTTTCGCGTGAACCACCAGCGCGTTACAACGCTGGCGAATCAGCACTTCAATAGCATGCCGCTCCTTCTCTTCCTGATGCCAGGAGTTGCTTATCAGTACATGCTTGTGCACACGCTGAGCGACAGTATCTACTGCTTTAACCAGCGCACCAAAAAAAGGGATCAGAAACATCCATCACCACAACGCCCACGGTGTCGCTCACCTGGGTAGCCAGCGCCTGGGCGTTTGCGTTGGGTCGATACCCTAACGCATCAACCGCTTGTAACACGGCATCACGCGTTTCAGAGGTTACGGCGCTGCTGTTGTTTAGCACACGCGAGACGGTCGCCACCGACACGCCAGCCTGACGGGCAACATCACGAATCGTTATCATGCAGCATTTCCACAGAGGAAGAATAAGGCATCACGCCGGTAAGAATACCGGCGCTATTTTGTCAGGGGGCGGGCGTGGACAGCGTGAATTGCGTCACATCAATGAAAACGGTTACATACAATTCTGCAACCTTTGTGACCGCTGTCATTTTCTTTCAGGCATCTGTGCAGATGATTTACCGGCAGCAAGTCGGGTTAAGCGACGCCACAACCATTCAAACGGGCCTTGCGGTAAATAGCGCAGCCAAATAACTGAAAACAGAATATTAATGAGCCAGATTGCCGGCACCAGCATTAACAGCCCGAGGCGATCAAAATGCATAAACAGACCGAAACGGTAGAACAACGTGGTGCAAATGAGCGTTTGCAGCAAATAGTTGCTCAGGGCCATACGACCTACGCACTGAATGACGTAACTGATGCGCCAGCGAGAGAGTTGAGGCCAGAATCCGAGACACAGCGCAGCGTAGCCCAGACTGATAAAGGGACTGGCAAGATCGCGCGGTACCTGCAGATAAAAACCGGTCCAGCGAAACGCCCAGTGCAACAGCCATTGCGCAACCACGCCTGGCACCGCGATGGCAAAGCCGACCAGCAGCAGAATAATGCCGGTACGGCGATAGTGCGCAGGAGAATACGCTCCTTTCCACCAGCCGTTACGCATTAATGCCGCCCCGATCATCATCAGCCCTGCTAACTGCCAGCCATATTGTGATGCCAGCGCCATCAGGCCGGATGAGAGATAATCCAGACGTTTTTGTACCGCTTCCCAGCCGCCAGCCAGTTTCCAGAATTTTTCATACTGCAAATCTGCTGCGCCGGGAAGCCACGCGCTGGTAGGTTCAGAACCGGACAGTGAGCCAAAAATCAACAAGACGCCGCAGCCAACCAGATACAGCAGAATGCCTGTGTGCATCAACGCCTGAGTTGAAGGCACATCGCGCAGCATACGCCACACCACCAGACCGATAATGCCGTATGCCAGTAAAATATCACCGCTCCAGAAAAACACCCCATGTATAAAACCCAGCAACAGCAATAAGGACAAGCGTGCCGTTAGCCAGCGGCTACCGCGCGGCAACAGTAATTGCAGACCGGCACCAAACAGTAAGGCAAAAAGGGTGAGAAACTTTAGCTGAGCAAAGAGATCCAGTAACGCCCAGGTCCACGTATCTGTGGCCGTGATGCTGCCCTGCCAGGCAGGATTAAGGTAGGCAGCAGAAGGTAAGCCGAAGCCCACAATGTTAAGCAGCAGGATGCCGAGAATGGCACATCCACGAATGAAATCCAGCGCGAGGTAGCGTTGCATGTGGTGTCCCGAAAATAAAAGGTGGGCAACCTGCGCTGCCCACCTTCTCTTTTAACTGTGCCGAACCGCGCGCAAAAATTCCTGACGCGTATTTTGACTGGACTTAAACAAACCACCCAGTGATGTGGTGGTGGTCGCGCTGGTGGCATCTTTCACGCCACGCGCTTTAACGCAGTAATGTACTGCATCAATCGAAACGGCAACATTATTCGTGCCGAGCAGCGTTTGCAACGCCACCAGCACCTGCTGCGTCAGGCGCTCTTGTACCTGCGGACGCTGGGCAAAGAACTGCACAATACGGTTGATTTTCGACAGACCAATCACTTTATCTTTTGGGATATACGCCACTGTCGCTTTACCGTCGATGATCACGAAGTGATGCTCACAGGTACTGGTCAGCGTGATGTCGCGGACCGTGACCATTTCATCGACCTTCATCTTGTTTTCAATCACGGTGATCTTGGGAAAATTGGCATAATCCAGTCCGGAAAAAACCTCATCCACATACATTTTGGCGATGCGGTGCGGGGTTTCCATCAGGCTGTCATCTTCCAGATCCAAATTCAGTAGCTGCATGATTTCGGTCATGTGGCCAGCGATCAGGCTTTTGCGGGTTTCATCGTCCATAGTACGCATCGGGGCGCGTAATGGCGTTTCCAGGCCTCGCGCCAGTAACGCTTCGTGAACCAGGGCAGCTTCCTGACTTAAGGTACTCATTTTACTCTTCTCCGGCAGGTGATGCGCCCGCCGGACAGGATCCGCGGGCCGAATTTCTGAGCGCGTATTGTGAAACTTTCCGTTGCGGTAATCCAGCAATCAATGAGATTGGTGATGAAAGCTTTTCATGCAGATCGTCGCCAAACCAGAAGACCGCCGATCACCAGCCCCAGACCGGCAATCCACAGTGCTGGCTCCAGTCGGTGTAACAGGACGGTTGACAGTGAAGAGAGCACAGGCCCAGCCAGCTGACCAACAGCGTAACCGGTAGTCAGTAAGCCAGCCATATAACGCATGTGCTGCGGTGCCAGTTCACGCGCATAAAGCAACGACAGCTGCACCACGCAGAGAAAACCGCCGCCCACCAGCAGCGCGCCAGTCAGCAGGCCGCTAAAGCCTGGCAACGCTGCCGCCGCCAGCACGCCCAGCGCCTGGGCCCAGAGTGTTATTGCCAGCCGCCTGTGGCTACTGCCCCAGCGGCGCGTCAGGATGGTTACACCGATGCCGGTGACCGCCGCGCCACCGTAAACCGGCCAGACAAACTGGGCAAAGGCGCTGTCAGGAAACCGCGTTGCCGCCATTTGCGATAAAAGGTTGCTGGCAGGATATAGCCAAATCCCGCCAGGCTGTAACTCCAGACCAGCCGCTTCAGGTTGCCGGTCATGACTAACGGCTCAGGGGCGCTCCCGGCACGATGAACATCGCCACGGCGCGGCAAATTGCGGGCAATCAATGCCACTAAAATCAGCCCCAGCGCACCATAGGCGGCCCAGGCCAGTGAGGCGTTAACCTGAAAGCTGTGAAGCAGTACCGCCAGTAATCCGCTGACAAAAATACCGCATCCGGGCCCGGCAAAAACCGCTGCCGACAGACCGGGACGCCCATGCTGATGCAGTTGTTCATTACTCCACGCAGCCACCAGCACCATGGCCCAGCCACTGGCACAGCCGATCAGGAAGCGAATAAGACCGTGCAGCCACGGGCCGCTGGCGCAGGCGGAGAGTAGCGTTAAAAACACAGCCCCCAGATGCCCAGTTGCAGGCGTAGTTCAACGCGACGATGCGCTCGCATGGCGTCAAACGATCCACATAAGTAACCAAGATAATTCAAGGCAGCGACCAGGCTGGCGCTGGTCAGCGTCAACTGATGTGCCTGAATCATTAGCGGAACCTGAGGGGTAAACGCAAAACGGCCAATTCCCATTGCCACAAACAACGTGATAAATGCGCTAAGCGCGACACGTAACGCCATTCTCCAACTCCTGCGGGTTTATTCTGACTTGCTTATAGCATGCGGGATGATTAAACTCACGAAAAGTGAATAAAAGTCACAAAGTTGTTTACGAGAAGAGAAGATATGGATCTGGTTCAGTTACGTATGTTTTGTTCGGTGGCCGCAAGCGGTTCGCTGGCGCGTGCAGCCGAACAGCTCCATCGCGTGCCCTCTAATCTCACCACGCGATTGCGTCAGTTAGAAGAAGAATTGGGTGTTGATCTGTTTATTCGTGAGAAGCAGCGCATTCGTCTGTCACCGATGGGCCATAATTTCCTTAATTATGCGCAGCGCATCCTGGCCCTGAGCGATGAAGCCCTTAGCATGACGCGCGCGGGTGAACCCGCCGGGAATTTTGCCCTTGGTTCGATGGAGAGCACCGCCGCTACGCGCCTGCCTGGCTTACTGGCCGCCTATCATCAGCGGTTCCCTAAAGTCGCCCTGTCGCTGATTACCGGCACCTCAGGTGAAATCATCGACCGTGTGCGCGAAGGCACTCTGGCGGCGGCGCTGGTGGATGGCCCGGTTCAGCATGACGATCTCAACGGCTGTATCGCCTTTCGTGAAGAGATGATTTTAATTACCGGCCTTGACCATATACCGATTACCAGCGCCCGCGATACGCAGGAAGATACCCTGTTCGCCTTTCGCAACAGCTGCTCATACCGCGTTAAGCTGGAAGCCTGGTATCGCGACAGCCAGGCCGCGCCGCATAACGTGATGGAGATTCAGTCCTATCACGCAATGATGGCCTGCGTAGCGGGTGGCGCTGGCGTGGCGATGATCCCCTCTTCGGTGTTGAAACAGATGCCGGATCGGGCACGTGTCCAGGCCCATAGCCTGCCGCCGGAATATCGCGATACCGCGACCTGGCTGATGTGGCGACGCGACGCCTTCACACCTAACGTAGAGGCGTTGAAATATTTAATTATCGAGCAGTTTGACGATCGTCCGCTCAACGACGAGCTGATGCATCCACTTAACGCAACAGAATAAATTTCACATTGCTGTTTAAACCATCACGACCATCCAGACGCGACCCGAGCTGGCGCGTCACAATTGATTGAAGAGGGATTGCATGAATATGATCAAAACCCGTGCCGCCGTTGCCTGGGCTGCTGGCGAACCGCTGAAAATCGAAGAAGTTGATTTGATGCCGCCGCAAAAGGGGAAGTGCTGGTGCGTATCGTTGCCACTGGCGTATGTCATACCGATGCTTACACCTTGTCGGGCAAGGATCCCGAAGGCGTGTTCCCGGCGATCCTGGGTCACGAAGGTGGCGGTATTGTAGAAGCGGTTGGTGAAGGTGTGACCAGCGTTGAAGTTGGCGATCATGTGATTCCGCTTTACACCCCGGAATGCGGTAAATGCAAATTCTGCCTGTCTGGCAAAACTAACCTCTGTCAGGCCATTCGCACCACGCAGGGCAAAGGTTTGATGCCCGATGGCACGACCCGCTTCTTTAAAGACGGCAAGCCAATTTTCCACTATATGGGCACGTCAACCTTCTCTGAATACACCGTAGTACCGGAAATTTCGCTGGCCAAAATCAGCAAAGAAGCGCCCCTGGAAGAAGTTTGCTTACTGGGCTGTGGCGTCACAACCGGCATGGGCGCAGTTATGAATACCGCTAAAGTTAAAGAAGGCGATACCGTTGCCATCTTCGGTCTGGGCGGGATTGGTTTGTCCGCAATTATCGGCGCCAAAATGGCGAAAGCGGGCCGCATTATTGGCATCGACATTAACACCAGCAAATTCGATCTGGCGCGCAAACTGGGTGCAACCGATCTGATCAACCCGAAAGATTATGACAAGCCGATTCAGGAAGTGATTGTTGAGCTGACCGATGGCGGCGTCGATTTTTCATTTGAGTGTATCGGCAACGTAAATGTGATGCGTTCAGCCCTTGAGTGCTGCCATAAGGGCTGGGGCGAGTCCGTGATCATCGGTGTTGCCGGTGCAGGTGAAGAAATATCGACCCGCCCGTTCCAGCTGGTAACAGGTCGCGTCTGGCGTGGTTCCGCGTTTGGTGGCGTAAAAGGCCGCTCGCAGTTGCCGGGCATTGTGCAGGATTATCTGGACGGTAAATTCGCACTGAATGATTTCATTACCCACACCATGCCGCTGGAAGAGATCAACGAAGCCTTTGATTTGATGCATGAAGGAAAATCGATCCGCTCGGTGGTGCATTTCAACAAGTAATCAGGAGGCGTTATGGCATCCAGTCTGGAGCTTTTGGAAGAGCATCGCATATTTGGTGGCTGGCAGCAGCGTTGGCGTCATCAGTCGGATGTACTGAACTGTCCAATGACGTTCAGCATTTACCTGCCGAATCCGCAAAATGATGCGCCACCGCCCGTGGTGTGGTTTCTTGCCGGGCTGACCTGCAATGATGAGAATTTCACCACCAAAGCGGGTGCACAGCGCGTGGCGTCAGAGTTGGGTTTGGTGCTGATCATGCCGGATACCAGTCCGCGCGGTGCAGAGGTGGCCAATGATGACGGCTACGATCTGGGACAAGGCGCCGGTTTTTATCTCAATGCGACGCAGCAACCCTGGTCGAGCCATTTCCGCATGTTCGATTACCTCAGCAAAGAGTTGCCTGCACTGCTTGCTGACAATTTTAAGGTCAGTGATCGGCAGTCGATCATGGGCCACTCAATGGGTGGACACGGTGCACTGATGCTGGCGCTGCGGCTTGGCGGTCGCTTTGCCTCAGCCTCGGCATTTGCGCCGATCGTTAATCCAATGGATGTGCCCTGGGGGCAAAAGGCGTTCCGGGCCTATCTGGGCGACGATCCGCACGCATGGCGCGAGTATGACAGTTGTCAACTTATGCGCGAGGTGCAGCACCGGTTACCGATCCTGATCGATCAGGGTGACAGCGATCAGTTTCTTGCCGATCAGCTACAGCCGGAGCGTTTAGAGACGGTCGCCAGAGAGATGGCTTTTCCCCTGACGCTGCGCATTCAGCCGGGTTACGATCACAGCTATTTCTTTATCGCCAGTTTTGTTGAGGATCATCTGCGCTTCCACGCACAGCATTTGCTGGCCTGAGCCTGTTCCTCTCTTGATCCTCCCCGTCGCGGGGAGGATCATGCTGCCGACCATCGCTAACGCAGGTCATCGTTGATCAGCCCATCAACGATGACCTGCGGTATACCGCGCGAGCAGTGTTCAATGCGCCCTTTTACGCCATAAACCTCTGCCAGCGTCTCCGGCGTGATCACTTTGTCCGGCTGGCCTTCAGCAATTAACCTGCCCTCTTTCAACATCAACACATGCTGCGCATGGCGTAACGCAATATTGATGTCATGCACCACCACGACCGTCACGATATTGCGCTCGGCAGTTTCGCGCCGCACCAGATCCATGACGTGAAACTGATAATTTAAGTCCAGCGCGCTGAGCGGTTCATCCAGCAACAGTAATTCTGGCCGCCGGACAAGCGACTGGGCCAGACCAACCAGCTGTTTCTGTCCGCCTGAAAGCTGATCAAGATAGCGCATCGCCAAATGTGCAATGCCCAGCTGTTGCAGCAACGCGATAATTTCCGCTTCGCTGGCAGCATGAGGCAAAGCGCCGGAGGCCCGCTGCGCCACGATAACCGACTCCAGCACGTGAAGATGCACACCCGCCGGCAGAGACTGAGGCAAATAGACCACCCGTTCTGCCCGGCGGGCAACAGGTTGCTGTACCTGCTCCTGACCATTGAGCCACATCTCGCCGCGTCCCCGGTTCAGGCCAGCCAGCGCACGCAGCAGTGTCGATTTACCGCAACCATTTGGCCCCAACAGCACGGTGACTTCACCGCGCGGCAGGGCTGACACGTGGAGATGCTCAATCACACTGCGTTTCGGGTAGCCCGCACTGAAATCGCATAAGCGCAGACCTTCACTCACAGGCTCCCCGATGACGCAAAATGACGCTGAGGAAAAACGGCACGCCTGTTAATGAGGTCACAATACCAACCGGAATAATGACGCCAGGCAGCAGATTTTTAGATGCCACTGACGCCAGCGATAACACCAGCGCGCCCGTCAGCGCACTGGCAGGCAGATAAAAGCGGTGATCTTCACCAAACATCATGCGGGCAATATGCGGTGCCACCAGCCCGATAAAACCAATCGGCCCGACAAACGCCACCGCCAGCGCGGAGAGAATGCTGATGCGCAACAAGGTGGCGAGCCGTAAACGGCGGACGTCAATACCAAAACTCACCGCACGATCTTCACCCAGACGCAGTGCCGTCAGTTTCCAGCTACTCAACAGTGAGAGCGGCAACAGCATCGCGAAAGCCGCACTCAGCACGCCCAGCGATTGCCAGGAAGCCCGTGCCAGGCTCCCCATTGTCCAGAACACTAATCCTTGCAGAGTATCTTCACTGGCGATGAACTGCATCATCGACACCAAAGCGTTGAAGGTAAACACCAGTGCAATGCCAAACAGCACCACGCCAGAAGAAGAAACGCGTGTCCAGCGGGTCACGCCATCCAGCATGAACGCGGCAATCAGCGCAAACACAAAAGCGTTAACGGAGATCAGCCACTGCGCTGGGACGCCAGGCAGACCCATGCCCGAAACAATCGCCAGTGCAGCCCCCAATGCCGCCGCCGACGAGACGCCCAGCGTAAACGGACTCGCCAGAGGATTATTCAGGACAGTCTGCATCTCAGCGCCTGCCAGCCCGAGTGACAAGCCAACAACCATGGCCATCAGTGCATACGGCAATCGAATTTCCCATACAATCACGCGCGTACCGGCAGCCACGCTGTCAGGATGCAGTAAGGCGTTCCACAAGGTAGGCAGTGAAAGTCCGGCTGGCCCTAAGATGAAGTTAAGTATCAGCGAAGCCAGAATGGCTAACAGCAGCACGCCCGTCCACAGCAGCCGACGACGCAACAGGCGACGGTAATGGCTGATGGCAGGCGGCTCAGGCCGGGTTAGCGAGGGATCCGTGGTCATAATCTGTTCCTGTTATGGCGGGCTAAACAAAAAGCGCAGCCACAATAGTGCAGACCGGGAAGATCATCAAATCAGGCTGACAACGAAAAAAAGCGCGGTGCATCACACCGCGCTTTTCACTGTCACTCAAGGATTAATCCTGATGGGTCGGAAATTCCATTTCACTGTACTTCACGAAACGGCCGCCGCGCACCAGTCGGTAACCCAGCCAAATGATCAAGAACAGCGGAATACCGATGTAGGTGGCAGCCACGCCGTACCAGTCGATGCGATCGGCGAGAAATGCCTGATAGTTCTGACCTAACGTGATGATTAAGCAGAGCACAAAGGCAAAGACTGGACCCAGCGGGAAGAACCCTGACCGGTAAGGCAAGTCACTCAGGCTGCGGCCCTGCGCCACATACCCGCGACGGAAACGGTAATGACTGATTGCGATACCCAGCCAGGCGATAAAGCCGGTCATTCCGGAGGTATTCAACAGCCACAAGTAGACCTCCTGATTACCAAATTTAGAGGTCAGGAAGCACAAGCCTGCGACCACGGTGGTGGCATACAATGCGTTACGCGGCACACCGCCTTTCGACAGTTTGGCGAAAATACGCGGTGCTTTACCTTCGCTGGCCAGGTTGTAAAGCATGCGTGTGGAGGCGTACATGCCGGAATTACCCGCCGACAATACCGCCGTCAGGATAACCGCATTCATCACCGCTGCGGCTGACAGCAAACCCGCATTCTGGAACACCAGGGTAAACGGACTGACGCTGATATCCGTGACATCGTTGTGCAGCAGTTGCGGATCGGTATAGGGCAGGATCAGGCTGATAATCAAGATGGCAAAGACATAAAACAGCAGAATACGCCAGAATACCTGACGCACCGCGCGCGGAATATTTTTTGCCGGATCTTCTGATTCGCCTGCCGCGATACCGATCAGTTCGGTACCCTGGAAGGAAAAACCGACGATCATCGCGACGCCAATCATTGCGGCAAAGCCACCCGCAAACGGTGCTTCCCCGACCTGCCAGTTATGCCAGCCCGCATTTTCTGCACCGCGCATAATGCCAACAATCATCAGCACGCCAACCACGATAAAGATGATAACGGTGGCGACTTTAATCAGAGAGAACCAGTATTCCGCTTCACCGAAGCCTTTTACTGAAATGTAGTTAAGCAGGAACATCAGTCCGAGGAACAGCGCACTCCAGATCCAGCCTGGCGTATCCGGGAACCAGTAATTCATCACCAGTTGTGATGCCACTAAGTCCACCGCGATAGTCACCGCCCAGTTATACCAGTAGTTCCAGCCCAGGGCGAAGCCGAAGCCTTCCTCAACATATTTTGCGCCATAGGTAGCAAAAGAGCCGGAGACAGGCATGAATGCCGCCAGCTCGCCCAGGCTGGTCATCAGGAAATAGACCATCAGGCCAATCAGAGCGTAGGAGAGCAGCGCGCCACCCGGCCCCGCCTGAGAAATGGTGGCGCCAGAAGCAACAAACAGGCCGGTTCCAATCGACCCCCAATGGCAATCATCGTCAGATGACGCGCTTTCAACTCACGTCGTAACGCAGGTTGTTGTGTTGTATTTAGGTCGTTATGCATGTGTAAACGCTACGTCTGCTAAAAATGAGGCGCGATTGTAGCAGCTAGCCCTGCTCTGTATAGCGATGCTGCGCAGTTATTAGTTACCTTCATGATCGCCATTAAATTATTAGCCAGCCCAACGGCAGGAAGCGGGATGACGAATAAAATTTATTCGCGGCAGTAAGACAAAAAGCGCGTCAAAGCCCTGGAAATGTGTTTCTGCCGATGGTGAATGCGATACAGAGTACGTGTCAGGCGCGGCAGTGGGATCTCCAGCTCCACCAGCGTGCCCGCTTCCAGCAGATCGCTAATCACCCGACGTGACAAACAGCTGATCCCCATGCCGTGGCGCACTGCGTGTTTAATGGCTTCAGAATTGCCCAGTTCCATGCCGAGCTGGAAGGCAGGCAAATGCGAAAGCAGCAGATAATCGACGATTTCCCGTGTACCAGAGCCGCGCTCACGCAGGATCCAGGGGCCGCCGCCAGCGTGTCCAGCGTGACGGGCTGCTGTATGATATCCGCACCAGGCGCAGCAAACACCACCAGTTCATCTTCCAGCCAGGCTTCGCTAACCAGATCGGTCATATGGCAAGGGCCTTCTATCAAACCGACATCTACCCGGAAATCTGACACCGCATTAATCACATCCTGGCTATTGCCAACGCTCAACTCCAGCGGCAGGCCAGGAAAATCACGGCGATAACCGGCTATCATGCCTGGCAGCAGATAATTGCCGATGGTGCTGCTGGCATAGATGCGGATCGCACCGTTGTCTTCTTTAAACAGTTGCTCGATTTCATCGGCCTGCTCCAGCAACCTTACCGCGCGCGGATAGAGCAGCCGGCCATGTTCGTTGAGCACCAGGCGTTTACCGACGCGATCAAACAGCTGGACGCCAAGCTGAGCTTCCAAATCTGCCAGCGCCGCACTTACCGCAGACTGAGAGAGCGCCAGAACCTGCGAGGCCTGCGTTGTTGAGCCACTTTTCAACACTTCGGTAAAAACCGCTATCTGACGCAGCGTAATATGCATGCGCGTTCCTTCATTCTTAATGCTTCACAAGATAAATCACCACGGCGAGCCATAGCAGGACCACCAGTAACACTCCCCAGCCAAACGCTTTTTTACCGCGCACGCGCTGGGCTTCAGCACGTTCAGTGCTGCTGATACGAATCTGACGCGGCAGCAGCCGCAGTAATGCCATGACGCCAAACGGAATAATCACGGCATCATCAAGCAGCCCCATCACCGGGATCACATCAGGGATCATATCCACCGGACTGATGCCATAGCCAGCCAGCCCTACGGTTGCCAGTTTGATCCACCAGGGTGTACGCGGATCGCGGAAAGCGAACCACAGCACAAAAATATCTTTTTTAATTAACGTGGCCCAACGGCGCAATCGTCCAAACAGCATTTTGCCCGCCTTATCACTTATACAGGTTAATTATAAATATATTATCAATTTCACTTTTAAGCCAGTGGCCGCCATTATCACCGCTCAACCAGGAGTAACGATTATGGCCGAAATCAGTTTTCAAAAAGCATATCCCCCGTACAGCTTTGGTTGCCCGGGTTACTGCTGACCGCTTTGATTGCCAGCGCCGCCGCTCTGCTGGCGCAACAGCCATGGCTGACGGGCCTGGGGTTGGGTTCGCTGACCTTAGCCATTATGCTGGGCATCATTATTGGTAACAGCGTTTACTCGCCTTTAGCGTCACACTGCGATGCAGGTGTGGGCTTCGCGAAGCAAAAACTCCTGCGCCTCGGCATTATCCTGTTTGGCTTTCGCATTACGCTGCAACAAATCACTGACGTCGGCGCGAGCGGCATCGTGATTGACATGCTGACATTAACCAGCACTTTTTTCATCACCTGCCTGCTGGGGATGCGGTTGCTGAAGCTGGATCGGGAAACCGTCTGGCTGATTGGCGCAGGCAGTAGCATTTGCGGTGCTGCCGCCGTGCTGGCAACAGAACCGGTCGTGAAAGCCGCGCCGTCAAAAGTCGCGGTTGCCGTCGCCACCGTGGTGCTGTTTGGCACGCTGGCGATCTTCATTTATCCCCTGCTCTGGCCGCTGGTGCATCTGCGTTTCCCCACGATCGGCCTGACGCAGTTTGGTATCTTTACCGGCTCCACCCTGCATGAAGTGGCGCAAGTGGTCGCGGCAGGTCACGCGATGGGTCCTGATGCAGAAAACAGTGCTGTGATTGCCAAAATGCTGCGCGTGATGATGCTGGCCCCCTTTTTACTCTGTTTAGGCAGCGTGCTGCGTCGCCAGCAGCGCGGGACAGCGACGCAGCGTCCCGTGACGTTTCCGTGGTTTGCTCTGCTGTTTGTGGGAGTGGCGCTGTTTAACTCTCTGCATTTGCTGCCTGCCAGCGCGGTGGCGACAATCAACACACTGGCGAATCTGTTACTGGCCATGGCGATGGCGGCGCTCGGCTTAACCACGCGTTTTGGTGCGCTGCGTGAAGCCGGTTTTAAACCCTTGCTGCTTGGTGCGCTGGTGTTTGTCTGGCTGATCCTCGGCGGCGGATGCATCAATCTGTTGGTACAACATTTCATGGGCTAAACGCATCGGGTATCATGCGGCTTCATTAATACAGTGACTCCAGGAGTACGGCATGAAATATATCGGCGCACACGTCAGCGCGTCTGGTGGTGTTGACCAGGCGGTATTGCGCGCCCATGAGTTGGAAGCCAGCGCCTTCGCTCTGTTCACCAAAAATCAGCGTCAGTGGAAAGCAGCACCGCTTTCCACTGAGACAATTGATGCGTTTCGCAGCGCCTGCGAAAAATATCATTTTGGCCCACAGCAAATTCTGCCGCATGACAGCTTTCTCATTAATTTAGGCCATCCGGTTATGGATGCTCTGGAAAAATCACGCGCTGCGTTTCTGGATGAATTGCAACGTGCCGATCAGCTAGGCCTGACGCTGCTTAACTTTCACCCCGGCAGCCATTTACAGCAGATTGATGAAGAAGCCTGTCTGAAGCGTATCGCTGAATCTGTGAATATCGCCCTGGATAAATCACAAAACGTGACGGCGGTGATTGAGAATACCGCCGGGCAAGGCAGCAATCTGGGCTACCGTTTTGAGCATTTAGCCACCATTATTGAGCATGTCGAAGATAAATCGCGTATTGGCGTCTGCCTTGATACCTGCCACGCCTTTGCGGGGGTTATGATTTGCGTACTGAAGAAGATTGTGTGGCAACCTTTGCTGAATTTGACCGCATCGTTGGCTTCAACTATCTGCGCGGTATGCACCTGAACGATGCAAAAAGCGCATTCGGCAGCCGCGTTGACCGCCATCACAGCCTCGGTGAAGGCAATATTGGTAAGACGGTGTTTAGCTGGTTAATGAAAGATGACCGCTTTAATGGCATTCCAATGATCCCGGAAACCATTAACCCTGATATCTGGAAAGATGAAATTGCCTGGCTGAAAGCACAACAGCAGAACTAAAAAAGGGAGCCAGTTGGCTCCCTTTTTCACTTCATTGATCAGGCTTTCGCCAGTTCTTCTTCTGGACGTTTCAGCACTGCGTAACCCAGACCGGCGATAGCCGTACCTATTACAATCGCCAGCAGATAACCGAGCACTGGCGTAATCGCACCCGGGATCAACAGGACGAACAGGCCGCCGTGCGGTGCCATGAGTTTGGCACCCAGCGCCATGGAAATCGCACCCGTTACCGCACCGCCTACGATACAGCACGGCAGAACACGCATTGGGTCACGCGCAGCAAATGGAATTGCCCCTTCGGAGATAAAGCACAGCCCCAGTACCAGCGCCGCTTTACCCCCTTCCTGCTGACCTTTATTGAATTTACGACGCGCCACCAGCGTAGCCACGCCCATCGCCAGCGGAGGCACCATGCCTGCCGCCATGATCGCGGCCATCGGCGCATAAGTTTGCGAACTCAGTAAGCCGACGCCAAAGGCATAGGCCACTTTATTCACCGGACCCCCATGTCAGTACACATCATGCCGCCCAGAATCGCACCCAGCAGCACTGCATTCGCCGTACCCATGTTTGCCAGCCAGCTGGTCAGGCCGCTCATGATGCCAGCAACCGGTTTGCCCACCACATAAATCATCAGCAGGCCGGTAATCAAACTGGCGAACAACGGAATGATCAGGATCGGTTTCAACGCCTCCATACTTTGCGGCAGCTTCACTTTGCTGCTGAGAAGCTTAGCGGCGTAACCGGCGATAAAGCCAGCGATGATGCCGCCAAGGAAACCGGCATTGATGCTGGTCGCGATCATGCCGCCAATCAAACCCGGGGTCAGGCCTGGACGGTCAGCGATTGAGAAAGCAATAAAGCCTGCCAGCACCGGCACCATCAACGCAAAGGCGCTGCCGCCACCAATTTGCATCAAGGCCGCCGCCAGCGTGCCTTCCTCTTTAAAGGCCGTGATACCAAAGGCAAAGGAGAGCGCAATACTCAGGCCGCCCGCAACCACCATTGGCAACATGTACGACACGCCGGTCAGCAAGTGACGGTAAGCCCCGGCACTCTCTTTTTCTCTTCCTGACTGCTGCTCTGCGCGCCAGAGGGTTTGTACGGTTTCGCTTCAGCAACTGCTTTATCCAGCTCCTGCGCAGTTTTCTTCAGCGCCAGGCCGGTTGAGGTGCGATACATCGGTTTACCGGCGAATTTAGCCAGATCCACTTCGATATCGGCTGCAACCACCACCAGATCGGCCGCTGCCACTTCTTCTGGCGTAATGGCGTTGCCTGCGCCGACTGAACCGCGGGTTTCAACTTTTACCCACCAGCCACGTTTGGTAGCTTCAGCCTGAATCGCCTCAGCCGCCATAAAGGTATGCGCCACACCGGTTGGGCAGGCGGTGATCGCAACGATGCGCTTTTGTCCGCCCGTTTGTGCCGTTGCGGCTGGCGCAGCGACGTCAGGCGCTGCCTGCCAGCTTGTGGCTTCAACTTTGGCACGGTTCAGGAACTCTACCGGATCGGTTACCGCCTGTTGCACCTCTCCCAGCCAGACCGCTTTGCCGTTTAGCGCCGCGTCGTTTGGTATCTGCTGACCCGTAACGATCACCAGCTCCGCTTCAGCAGGATTTTCAGTGATTGTCAGACCGGCTTGTGCGGCGGCTGCGGTAAGGCGCTGTTTCGCCATGTAGGCGGATGCCAGGCCAGTGTTTGGATCTTTTATCAGCAGCGTTTTCATTATCGCTCTCCTGCTGTTAGTTAACGGGTTGTAAGTCGACACGCGCCATCATCGCGGCCAACTGGGTACGATCGGTCACACCAACGTTGCTCTGACTGACAGCCATAGCCGCCACCGCAGTGGCAAGACGCAGTGTGTGTTCGCTGGATTCACGCATCAACAGGCCGTAGATCAACCCGCCAACCATTGAATCTCCGGCACCGACAGTGCTGACCACTTCACACACTGGCGGTTTGGCGAGCCATTCGCCTGAGGCATTAACCCAAAGCGCGCCTTCGGCACCCAAAGAAATCACGACATGTGCAATGCCCTGCTCACGCAGCTCATGCGCGGCACCAATCACATCCTGCAGCGTTGGCAGTTTGCGACCGGCCCAGATTTCCAGTTCGCGACGGTTCGGCTTCACTAACCACGGCGCGGCTTTCAGACCTGCAACCAGGGCTTCGCGGCTGCTGTCAAAAATGATGCAAGGACAGTGGGTGCGCAGATCGCTCATCCACTGGGTGAATGCATCAGGATTAACCCCGGCAGGCAGACTACCGCTGACGCACACCATGTCGAACTGGCCGAGCCAGGTAAGTGAATCGCTGGTAAAACGATCCCAGTCCTGGCCATTGACCTGAAAACCGGAGAAATTCAGATCGGTGACGTCACCGGTTTGCTCAGTCAGCTTCACGTTGATACGGGTACGTCCCGGTACTACCTGAAAACGGTTGGCAATTCCCAGTTCGCTAAATAATTGTTGGAAACCGTCCTGATTCTCTTTACCCAGGAAGCCGCCCACCGTGACATCAATGCCTAAATCTTTCAGCACCTTTGCCACGTTGATACCTTTACCGGCAGCATGGAGACCGGTGGTTTTTACCAGATTGACTTCGCCACGCTCGATTTCAGGCGTGTAGCCCACTAAATCGTAAGCGGGATTCAGGGTAATGGTTGCAACACGTCTGCTCATGCTACCCCCTCGCCCAGACCGCTGGTGATCGCTTCTTCGATTGCGGCCAGTGCCTGCTGTGCATCCTCACCGCTGGCGGTAAAGCGCAGGCGATGGCCTTTTTTCACGCCGAGCGCCACCACTTTCATCAGGCTGCGTCCGTTAGCCGGTTTGCCACTGCCGTCGAGGTTGGTGACGGTAATGTCGCTGTTGAACTGTTTGATAACGCTGACTAACGCCGTACCGGGCCGGGCATGTAAGCCATGCTCGTTGCGAATGGTAAATTCAGCGGTTAACACCTCGGCCTGCTCATCCACTTCACTGGTCAGCAAGGCGTAAATGCCTGCCGCATCGGCTTTTAACAAACGCCCGGCTTTATTGTTGAGTAACAGCGCACTCAGATAACCCAGCACCTCAAGTGGACGATCGTCGACAGCCGCTACGCTGATCAACATCGCGACAGACTCGCCCTGATGATCAAAAGCGGTTGCAGCACGGCTTATCGCCACGCCGCTGCGTAAATTGCCATGGGGGCTGTCACTCAGCCAGATGCCCTGCCCCAGGCTTAACGGTGCCGCAGACACTACGCTGGCAACATAGCGGGCATCTACCACGCCCGCCGCCTGTAAACGTCCGGCATTCAATGCCTGTAGCGTGATCAGGTCATTTGCCGCAACGTCAACGCTAATCAGGTTGGTGTCAAAGCTGAATTCCGCCGCTTGCTTCTCGCCCATTAATAGCGCGCGCAGATCCTCAGCTGACGCCGTTTTAAGCTGCTCTGCAATGCTGTCGTCGCTCAGTACATGGGTAAGTTGACGCAGCAGCGCCAGATGTTCATCAGATTTGGCGGCAATACCGATCGCTACGTAGGCCGTTTGTTCTTCGCCCCACGCAATACCTTGTGGAAACTGAAAGACCTGCACGCCGGTTTTCTGCACCAGGTCGCGGGTATCCGTGGTGCCGTGCGGAATGGCGATACCGTTGCCAAGAAAAGTCGAGGTTTGCTGCTCACGCGCCAGCATACCGTTGACATACCCTTCTGCCACATTGCCGGCAGCCGCTAACGCTGCGGCGACCTGACGAATAGCGTCTTCTTTATTTTGCGCGCTGGCTCCGGTATGGATAGCCTGCAATTCGAGCTGGAACATAATTCTCCTCGCTTGCTGAAAGTGAATCGTTTCAGCTCAATGGCGGATTGAATCGCGGTTCACCACACAGAGAGTCTTGTGGAGAACGCTGAAACGTTTCAAGGATTCTGGTACAGCGAACGAAAGCAGGCAAGAAAATGCGCAAACGGCGTAGCAGATTTTTGACGCTACGCACAATTCATAACTTATTTAAGATTTTATTGCATACGGCGCTGACGGCGCTGCTGTAACCGCAGCGGTATAACGGTTTGATTTTCAGCAAACTTCAGCCTTTCACGGCGCAGTGTCAGCTTCCAGTTTCAACAGATAAACCATCGCCTCATCACGCGAATGACCACACATTTCGCGCTCAGGTTGCAAACCGGCACAGACTGCAGGACGCAGAGCAGAACCAAAAATTTTGCAGCGCAAATTCTCATCAAGCTGAACACAGGGCGTGTTGGCGGGCTTGCCGTTAGGCATGCCAGGAATAGGTGAGGAAACAGAAGGCGCCGTACAGCAGGCACCGCACTGACTACGGCATTGCATAACGCACTCCGGCAGGGAAATTCGTCGCGACAATAGCAGGCCAGTATACGAAATGCCATGCTTCTCTGTAAGCGAGCAAAATTTCCTGCGCGGCATATTGCCTGTTTTCACCCGCGCGGGTAACGTGGCGCGCAATTGAATCTCAACTAAAGCGAGAACAGCAATGCCAAAAGCGAATGAAATAAAAAAGGAATGGCAGTCACCCATAACGGAAAACTGCTGCTGGTTAAAGATATTGATATTCAAAGCCCGAGCGCACGCGGTGCCGCCACGCTCTATAAAATGCGTTTTGCCGATGTCCGCACTGGCCTGAAAGTGGAAGAGCGTTTTAAAGGCGACGACATCATTGAAACCATTTCACTCAGCCGCCGCAGCGTCACCTTCTCTTACATAGACGGTGATGAATATGTGTTTATGGATGATGAGGATTACACGCCTTACACCTTCAAAAAAAATCAAATAGAAGAAGAGCTGTTATTCATCCCTGAAGGCGGTATTCCCGGCATGCAGGTTTTGACCAGGGAAGGCGAGTTGCTGGCACTTGAACTGCCGCAAACGGTTGACATGGATATTGTCGATACCTCGCCGGGTATTAAAGGTGCGTCTGCCAGCGCCCGTACCAAACCCGCCGGAATGAGCACCGGCCTGGTGATTCAGGTGCCGGAATACCTCAGTAATGGCGATCGTATTCGTATTCACATTGCTGAACGACGCTATATGGGCCGTGCCGATTAACGTTGAAGCCCCAACTCGCCAGCGATAAATGTTATAAGATAACATCTTCACTGGCGATTTTTCTGACCGGAGCGGTAAACATGACGCGCGTTAACCTTCTTACTGGATTTTTAGGCAGTGGTAAAACCACCACGTTGCTGCATTTACTGGCCAACAAACCCGCCAGTGAAAACTGGGCGGTGCTGGTGAATGAATTCGGTGAAATCGGTATTGATGGCGCACTGTTAGCCGATCGCGGCGCGACGTTAAAAGAGATCCCCGGCGGCTGTATGTGCTGTGTGAATGGCTTACCCATGCAAATTGGGCTGAATAAGTTGTTAAAACAAACTCGTCCCGATCGCCTGCTGATAGAGCCTACCGGCCTGGGCCATCCGCGCCAGCTTCTGACTCTGCTGAGTTCACCTGTCTATCTGCCGTGGCTGGAACTCAACGCGACGCTTACCCTACTCGATGCGCGCCAGCTTTCTGACCCGCGCGTCGTGGAAAATGAAAACTTCCGCGATCAGCTCGCTGCAGCGGATATCATTATTGGTAATAAATGCGATCGCTGGAGCAGCAGCGATCGGCAGGCGTTGCTGCGCTGGCAGGAAAGCAACCTGGACGGACGTCCTTTTTCTCAACCGAGTTTGGACAAATTTCTCCCGCCTTGCTCAATACCCCGCGCGGCAAACCGCGCGACATTCCACAACCGCAACACCATCAGCATCGTTCATTACCCACCAGCGGCATTGCGGCGCTGCGTCTGGATGGCCCGTCGCGCTGGCGTCGTGCACTGAATGAGGGGCAAGGCTATGTGGCCTGCGGCTGGGTTTTCGACAGCGAAACCGTGTTTGACACGCTTCCTCTGCTGGAATGGGCGCGTTTGGTTCCGGTTGATCGGGTGAAAGGTGTGCTGCGCGTTGCAGAAGGCTCGGTCAGTATTAACCGCCAGGGTGATGATGTGCACATCGAAACCCTGCCCTCTTCCCCGCCCGACAGCCGCATTGAGATGATTCATTCCGGGCCAGCTGACTGGAATAAACTACAATCCGCATTGTTGAAGTGCCGTTTACCTTATTCAGGTTAATTTCTGCGGTTATTTTTTATATATGAGCTGAGATATGCGCGCTATTCGTCTTGTTACGATCCTGCTGCTTAATGCATTGGGTGTTGTGCTGTTTTTATCGTGGTATTTACCGCCTGAGCATGGTTTTTGGTTCGGCGTCGATAAAACCATTTTCTTTGGATTTAATAATCAGATGGTGACGCATCCAGGCTTTGCCCTGTTAGTGGCGATCACCAATTTCCGTGGCTTTGATCTGGTTTCATTGCTGGCGATGGGGCTGCTTTATTTCTCGTTCTGGCGACGCGAAACACCCGAAGGCCGCCGTAAACTATTAGCCATTGGCATTACGATGTTGCTGACAGCGGTTATCCTGAATCAGCTGGGCCATTTACTGCCGGTTCAGCACTCCAGCCCCACGCTGTTTTTTGAACATGTGCATCGCGTTAGTGAGCTCACCGGTATTCCCGCTAAAGATGCGTCAAAAGACAGCTTTCCCGGTGACCATGGCATGATGCTGATTATTTTCGCCTGCTTTATGTGGCGCTATTTTGGCGGGCGCGCATTTTTAATGGCCGTGGCGATCGTCATTATCTTTTCGCTGCCGCGCGTGATGGCTGGTGCACACTGGTTTACTGATATCGCGGTGGGTTCGTTGTCCGTGGTATTCGTCGGATTAAGCTGGTGGCTCCTGACTCCCGCCAGTGATGTTGTGGTGAATTGGTTTTATCACAAATTGCCTGGCAAATATAAACCCCTTGCCTGATTGATTAGCGCGGACGGAGGATAGGTATTTATCTGAACCGTCTGCGCTTATTAAAAACTTAAATATATTATTAGCATCCTAACCAAAACCGTTAAAAGAAAAGGTGATGGCTTTTAACACGGTGAAATATCCTGCCCGTCACGCTGTCTAGCGTAAAAACTCTTAAAAACCCCGCTATGGCGCGAATTAGCCCCATCTTATCTCCTTATTTTCGCCATTATTTTCTGTTTATTGTTGATAAAGTAGACAGTGTGTTACAGATTGATTTCACATCATAAAAACCTATAAGAATTTACTCAAAACCACTCGCCACGGCGTCTGTAATCGGTTAACCTCAGTCGCAATGAGGAAACAGCAGCAGAAAATTCGGCCTTCTTTACCGTTAATTTGTGGTCATTAACACATTTTAGTAATTAAGGATTTGTCTTAGACTGATTCGCTTATTAATCTCATTCCGTTTTGTCATCTGGCTGGCGACAATCTTGTCGTAAGGACATCGAAGGAAAACTCGAAGAATGGTCAAGTCTCAACCAATACTGAGATATATCTGGCGGATTGTGCCCGCACTGGCGCTGGCAACCCTGCTCTCAGCATGTAGTAGTACTCATAACAGTCAGAATGCGAATAACGAGAATCATGAAGTTAACAACCAGAATGGTTTTTTACTTCAAGCGTCTCAGGATGAATTTGAAGAAATGGTGCGTAATGTCGACGTTAAGTCGCGCATCATGGATCAATATGCCGTCTGGAAAGGTGTACGCTATCGCCTTGGTGGTGAAACCAAACGCGGTATTGACTGCTCCGCATTCGTGCAGCGTACTTTCCGTGAACAGTTTGGTTTAGAGTTGCCGCGCTCAACTTCCGGGCAGCAGGACACCGGCAAAGAAATTTCACGCAACAAATTGCGTCCCGGTGATTTGGTTCTGTTCCGTGCAGGTTCCACAGGCCGCCATGTTGGCATCTACCTTGGTAATGATAACTTTGTTCATGCCTCGACCAGCAGCGGCGTAATGATCTCGAATCTGAACGATAATTACTGGAAGAAACGCTACCGTGAAGGTCGCCGGGTTTTAAGTCGTAACCCAAGTTAGTCCCCGCTTCGTATACCTTCTCAGCCAGAGAAAACAAAAACGCTGCTTATGCAGCGTTTTTTTCATCCTATAAGGCTTAAACCCGCTTATTAATGAAAAAAGCAATTGTTTATCAAAAGAATAACGAGACATTCTCCGTCATCTCGTTATATTCTCAGTCGCTTACACCAGAGCAGTTGTGCGCAGTTAAATTATAATAAAACAGGTTCAGAGGAAGCACTTCATGCCACTGTCGGCGGCGCTGATGCGCCATGCAACTTATCCTCGCCGTATCGCCTGGCGTAGCGCGATTGTCGGCGGCGCGTTTTTTATATTATTCACCTCACTCCTTCTCAATCTGACCTGGCACCAGCGCGAACGCCAGCATGAACAGCTATTAATCAGCAGTCGCAATGCGCTTCAGCACACCCTGACTTCACTGATCAACAATACGCTTAATCCTTTGCTCTCATTTAGTCGTGCCGACTGCTATGAAATCAATCACGAACTGACCTCGCGCGCCGCCTTTTCCGATAACCTGCGCACTATCTTGCTAGTCAATGACGGTTATGCTTTTTGCTCCTCCGCAACCGGCAATCTCTATTTGCCGCTCAATATGATCTCGTCGCAAACCGATTTGACACGTGACAGGGATTTACAGGTATTAAGCGGTGTGCCGCTACCTTCATCGAAACCTGTTTTGGCGATATGGCTCAAAAACGCCGGCAGCATTCAGTCTGGGGTTTTTGCCACTCTCGACCTGTCGCTGACGCCGTATCAACTGCTGGCCTCTTCTCACCCTGAGACCTCCGGCATGGCATTAGTGGCGCAAAAAAGCGCCTTAACCAGTTGGCAGTCCACGGCGATCAGTAACCGTGATCTGCCGCCGCCGCTGATGACACTGGCTTTATCCGGTTACCCTCTGCAGTTTGTGCTGTACGGTTCCACGTTGTCGCTGAATGATTATCAAACCATCATTCTTAGCAGCATTTTGCTGTCGCTACTCGCCAGTGCTCTTTGCTGGCTATTGCTGTCACGCTATCAGCGCCCCGGCAAAGAAATTTTGCAGGGCATCAGGCGCGGCGAGTTTCACGTTGAATATCAGCCTTTGATTACATCCCATGATGGCCAGCCTTACGGTGTGGAAGCCCTGTTGCGCTGGACACATCCGACGCATGGTGCCATCACGCCCGATGTGTTTATCAGCTATGCAGAAGCACAAAACGTCATTATTCCGCTGACACGTCACCTGTTTCAGCTCGTGGCGCGCGACGCGCATCAGCTTTGTCGTCATACGCGGCTGGGTACGATTATGGGGCTTAATATCTCCCCGCTGCACCTGGCTTCGGATTCGTTTCGTGATGACGTTATGCACTGGGTTGACATCATGCCCCTGGGCATTTCAATTATGTGTTTGAAATTACCGAGCGAACGATGGTGCGTGAAAAAAATGCTGCCGAGCTGTTTAACTGGCTGCATCAGCGCGGCATTAAAATTGCTATCGATGACTTTGGCACCGGCCACAGTGCCCTCATTTATCTTGAAAAATATGCGTTTGATTATCTCAAAATCGATCGCGGTTTTGTGCAGAGCATCGGCACAGAAACGCTGACTTCGCCGGTTCTGGATACGGTATTGCAACTGGCGAAAAAGCTCAAAATGAACACGGTGGCGGAGGGCGTAGAGACTGGCGATCAGGCCGCCTGGCTGATTAATCGCGGCGTGACCCATTTACAGGGTTATATGTTCAGTCGTCCCTTGCGGCCTGAGCCGCTGATTGATTACTTTCAGCTGCATAACAGCTGACGCCGTTATGTTAAGCAAAAACAATAAGAGAGCGCCTTGCTTATGCTTCGTTTCGTCACATTGCTGCTGTTCAGTGCGCTGTTTGCGCCGTTACAGGCAGCAACAATCAGTGAAAGCTACGCCTTTGCTCAACTCGGCGCGCCAAAATATGCGGTGAATTTCAGCCATTACGATTATGTTAGATCCCGCCGCCCCCAAAGGCGGCAAGATCACCATGGCGGTGGTCGGCACTTACGACAATTTCAATCGCTACGCTTCTCGCGGTAATGCTGGCGTGGGCACCGGTGCGCTCTATGACAGCTTATTCACAAATTCTGACGATGAACCCGGCAGTTACTACCCCCTGATTGCCGAATCAGCGCGCTATCCCAGCGATTACCGCTGGATGGAAATCACGATTAATCCGCACGCTCAGTTTCAGGATGGTTCACCCATCACCGCCAGTGACATGGCTTTTACGTTTAAAAAATTTATGAGCGAAGGCGTGCCGCAGTTTCGCGTCATCTACAGAGGCGTCAGTGTGAAAGCCCTTAACCGGTTAACTGTACGCATTGACGTGCCTGAACCTGATAAGGATTTGATTCTCGGTTTGCTCACCCTGCCTGTGGTCTCTGAAAAATTCTGGCAGGACAAAAAATTTAACGAGCCGCTGAGTACCCCTCCCCTGTCGAGCGGACCTTACCGTATCAGCAACTGGAAACTGGGCCAGTTTATTGAATACAGCCGGGTAAAAAACTACTGGGCCGCCAATCTTCCGGTTAATCGTGGGCGCTTTAATTTTGATGTGATGCGTTACGACTACTATCTCGACGATAACGTCGCCTTTGAAGCCTTTAAATCAGGCGCATTTGATCTTCGCGAAGAGTCATCCGCCAAAAAATGGGCAACGCAGTATGGCGGGCGCAATTTCGATAATCATCACATTGTTAAATACACCACCCCAACCAGTGCCGCAACGGATACCCGCTGGCTGGCCTTTAACAATGAAAAACCGCTGTTTCACGATCGTCTTGTGCGTCAGGCGCTGACGTTAGCCTTTGATTTTGAATGGATGAATAAAGCGTTATTTTACGGCGCTTATAAACGCACCAGCAGCTATTTCCAGAACACCGAGTATGCCGCGACAGGCTATCCTGATGCCGATCAACTGGTGCTACTCGCCCCTTACAAAGCGCAACTTCCTGCCGATTTGTTCACGGAAAAGTATGTTCCCCCCACTCCGATGGCAGCGGTTACGATCGCGGCAATTTACTCAAGGCGCTGGCGTTACTGAAACAAGCGGGCTGGAATATCAAAAACCAGCGGTTAATTAACGATAAAACCGGGCAACCTTTTAACATTGAGCTGTTACTGCGTGGCGGAACAAATAATGAGTGGGCGCTGCCGTTCCAGCACAGCCTGTCACGTTTGGGGATTACGCTGACATTGCGCCAGATCGATACGTCGCAATATTTACGACGGCTGCGTGAAGGGGATTACGACATGATCGCGTCTAATTATCTGGCAATGCCCTTTCCCTCAACCAGCCTGCAAACCCTCTGGCAATCCGACTATATCCAGTCAACATGGAATACCGCCCGCGTGAAAGATCCGATTGTTGATCATTTCGTGAAAGAAATTACCGCGCATCAGGGCGATGCAAAGGCGCTGTTGCCGCTCGGCCAGGCGCTGGATCGGATTTTATTGTGGAATGCATACATGATCCCGATGTGGTTTAACGCTGAACAGCGTCTGGCCTACTGGGATAAGTTTTCTCATCCTGCCATCAAACCCGCCTACAGCAATGCGCTGGATAGCTGGTGGTATGACGTGAACAAAGCCGCGCAACTGCCGGCAGATCGACGCTAAGGAGAACAGAGTTGGCGGCTTATTTTCTGCGCAGGCTTTTACTGATCATTCCTACCCTGTGGGCCATCATTACCCTTAATTTCTTTATTGTACAGATTGCGCCGGGCGGCCCCGTCGATCAGGCGTTGGCCAATATTGAGTTTGGTCAGACTACCGGTTTACCGGGTGGTGGCGGCGACAATGCTGGCGCTCGTGCCAGCCTCAATCATCCCAGTCCAGGCGACAATCAGTATCGCGGCGCACGCGGTCTTGATCCGGAAGTGATCGCAGAGATCAAGCAACGCTACGGCTTTGATAAGCCGATGTGGCAACGCTACGTTGAGATGTTGTGGAACTATGTGCGCTTCGATTTCGGCGACAGCCTGTTTCGCAGCGCATCCGTGCTGCAATTGATCAAAGAGAGTTTGCCGGTTTCCGTAAGCCTGGGTTTATGGAGCACCCTGATCATATATTTAGTATCGATTCCGCTCGGTATTAAAAAAGCGGTGCGTAATGGCAGCGCCTTCGACATCTGGAGCAGCACGTTCATTATCATCGGTTATTCCATACCGGCGTTTCTGTTCGGCATCATGCTGATTGTCCTGTTTGCAGGCGGCAGCTACCTCGACTGGTTTCCGCTACGTGGACTAACTTCGCCGCAGTTCGACAGTTTGCCGTGGTATGACAAAGTGCTGGATTATCTCTGGCATATCTCCCTGCCGGTACTGGCAACGGTGATTGGCGGTTTTGCCACCCTGACGATGCTGACGAAAAACGCCTTTCTTGATGAAATACGTAAGCAATACGTGGTGACCGCCCGTGCCAAAGGCGTACCTGAGCAACGGATCCTTTATCAGCACGTTTTTCGCAATGCGATGTTGCTGGTCATTGCCAGTTTCCCGGCCACTTTTATCAGCATGTTCTTTACCAGTTCGCTACTGATCGAGGTTATGTTCTCACTAAATGGCCTGGGGCTGTTGGGCTACGACGCCACCATTCAGCGTGACTATCCGGTGATGTTTGGCACCTTATACATTTTTACCCTGATCGGCCTTCTTATGAATATTATCAGTGACTTAACCTATACACTGGTCGATCCGCGAATCGATTTTGAGGGCCGCTGATGCGCTTATCTCCCTGAATCAGCAACGCTGGCAGCGTTTTCGCCATAATCGTCGCGGCTACTGGTCGCTGTGGATTTTTCTGGTGATTTTCATGCTGTCGCTGTGCGCCGAATTGATTGCCAATGACAAGCCGCTGTTGGTGCATTATCAACAACGCTGGTACGCCCCGCTGATGTTTGATTACAGCGAAACGGATTACGGGGGCGAGCTGGCCACGCCTGCCGATTATCAGGACCCCTGGTTACAACAGCGTATTGAACAGCAAGGCTGGGCATTGTGGGCGCCAGTTCGCTTCAGTGACAGCACCATCAACTTTGCCACGCAGGTGCCGTTTCCTTCTCCGCCTTCGTGGCAGAACTGGTTAGGCACTGACGCCAACGGCGGTGATGTATTTGCACGCCTGTTGTACGGCACGCGAATATCGTTGCTGTTTGGTCTGCTGTTGACGCTGTTTTCCAGCGTGATCGGCATCGTAGTGGGTGCCGTTCAGGGTTATTTCGGCGGCAAAGTCGATTTAGTCGGGCAACGATTAATTGAAGTGTGGTCCGGTATGCCATCGCTGTTTCTGCTCATTCTGCTCTCCAGCGTAATTCAGCCCGGCTTTTGGTGGCTGCTGCTGGTGACGGTGGTGTTTGGCTGGATGAGCCTGGTGAGCGTGGTGCGCGCCGAATTTTTGCGTACCCGCAATTTCGATTACATTCGCGCGGCGCAGGCTTTAGGCGTTAGCGATGGACGCATTATGCTGCGCCATATGCTGCCGAACGCAATGGTAGCCACGCTGACGTTTCTGCCTTTTATTCTCTGTGGCTCGATTACCACACTCACCTCGCTGGATTTTCTCGGCTTTGGTCTGCCCGTCGGCTCGCCTTCGCTTGGCGAACTGCTACTTCAGGGCAAAAACAATCTTCAGGCACCCTGGCTCGGCTTATCGGGCTTCTTTTCGTTAGCGATTTTACTGTCGCTGCTTATTTTTATCGGCGAAGCCGTGCGCGACGCCTTTGATCCCAGCAAAGGACGCTAAATGTCGCAGCCGTTACTTGCCATCAATCATCTTTCCGTTGCTTTTCGCCAGGGCGAAGCGTTGCATTCGGTCGTAAATGACGTCTCGCTACAGATCGCCGCTGGCGAAACGCTGGCGCTGGTGGGCGAATCGGGGTCCGGTAAAAGCGTGACTGCGCTTTCGGTGATGCGCCTGCTGCATGCATCGTCGGTGACTTATCCGAGCGGAGAGATCCTGTTTGCCGGACAAGATTTGCTCCATGCCAGTGAGCAAACGCTGCGCGGTATCCGTGGTAATCAGATTGCCATGATTTTTCAGGAACCGATGGTGTCGCTTAATCCGCTGCACACCGTTGAGAAACAACTTTATGAAGTGTTGTCACTGCATCGCGGTATGCGACGCGAAGCGGCGCGGGCTGAAATGTTGAGCTGTCTGGATCGCGTGGGCATTCGTCAGGCAGCATCGCGGCTAAGCGATTTTCCGCATCAGCTTTCCGGTGGCGAGCGTCAGCGTGTGATGATTGCGATGGCGCTGTTAACGCAGCCAGCATTGTTAATCGCCGATGAACCGACCACCGCGCTGGACGTCACGGTACAGGCGCAAATCCTTACCCTGCTGCGTGAGCTTCAGCGTGAACTCAACATGGGCATGCTGTTTATTACGCACAATCTCAATATTGTGCGTCAGTTAGCGGACAACGTCAGCGTGATGCGCAACGGGCGCGTGGTGGAGCAAAACCGCTGTCAGCACCTGTTAAATCAACCACAGCATCCCTATACGCAGCAGCTGCTGGCCGCCGAGCCGGAGGGCTGCGCGCTGCCGCTGCTGCCTGATGCGCCGGAGATCCTTAAGGTGAACAATCTGCATGTGGGTTTTCCACTGCGGCGCGGTGTGTTGAAGCGTCAGATCGGCGAAAAAGTGGCACTGAATAACCTCAGCTTTAGCCTGAAACGCGGAGAAAGTCTGGGGCTGGTAGGAGAATCTGGCTCAGGAAAAAGCACCACCGGGCTGGCGCTGCTGCGCCTGATTAAGGCGCAGGGAGAAATCTGGTTTGATGGTCAGCCGCTGCATCAAATGCCGCGCAGGCAGCTGTTACCGCTGCGTCGCCGTATTCAGGTCGTTTTTCAGGACCCTAATTCGTCCCTTAATCCGCGCATGACGGTGCAGCAAATTATTGCCGAAGGTCTGGCTGTCCATCACCCTCAGCTCAGCGCAACCGCGTTACAGGCGCGTGTCAAAGCAGTCATGGAAGAAGTGGGCCTGGATGCGGACAGCCGTCATCGCTACCCTGCCGAGTTTTCAGGAGGCCAACGGCAACGCATTGCGATTGCGCGCGCGCTGGTTCTGGAGCCGGAACTCATCGTATTGGATGAACCCACCTCATCACTTGATCGTTCAGTGCAAAAGCAAATTTTGACACTGCTGCGTCGGTTACAGCAGCAACATCAGCTGAGTTATCTGTTTATCAGTCACGATTTGGATGTGGTGCGCACGCTTTGCCATCAGCTCATCGTGCTGCGGCAGGGGGAAGTGGTGGAACAGGGGAATGCGAAAAGTTGTTCGCTGCGCCCGCTCAGGCCTATACGCGTGAGCTGTTCGCCTCTGCGCAACCTAAAGTCTGAGAGTGTTGAAACAGAAGCCTGACCCGCTTTACAGGGATCAGTGACCGTTAAAAGTCTCTGCAATGGCAACGCCCTGATTTTTCAGGCAGCAGTTTGTGGCGCTTTCATCGCTGCGCTGGATAAACAGGCAGGGCTGCCCTTCGCATTCGGCAACTTTGCACTCCACCTGGATGGCTGCCAGCACGTCGCGCAACTGGTGAAGAATTTCCCATGCAGGATTACCGTCATGGCTGATCAAACGCAGCGCAATAACATCCTGATCATCTGTCACCCCGTCATCGGCTTCGATGGCGCTGTGACGATCGCTGGCCCAACGAAAACGTTGTGGCAGGCGATGCACGACTGAAAGTTGCAGCATAGTGAGTAATGTCCCCAGAAATTGACTCTCAATTCACAACAAACGGCGTATAGTGCGGTGAATCCCTTTTCCCGATCAAACATAACAAGGACGTCAAGGCCTGCCTTCTCGTTTCTTAATAAAGCGCATCGGTAAAATTGTTTTTTGCGAGTAGTCTCGCAATTTAAAACTATATGTACCGCGTTGAGCAGCACTTAACAATCATTTTAGACGCAAAATAATTACTTTATTGGCTATATTTTTTCACATATTAGAAACATCGCACCCAGACTGGCATACGACGAGACGAAAATAACGCAAGGACAGCGCGACTGCGCCCGATTAACGGGCAGCAGCGCGTGGGCGAGAAGCGTAAGAAAACAGCAGGATAGAGAGAGTGGCACACAGCGCGATAGTGCCAACCATTGGCCAGGCGCTGTTAAAACTGGCGAGCGATAAAAGTGCCCCAACCAGCGCACCAACGCCAAAGCGCAGCGTACCTGCCAGTGATGACGCCGTGCCTGCCATATGCGGAAACTCATCAAGGATCACCGCCATCGCATTCGATGACACCATCGAGACACAGCCGATAAACATCGCCACGCCGAACACCAGCGGCAAAAATCCCAGATTCAGCGCGCTGACAATCAGCAGCCAGATCCCCATACAGAACTGAATCACCAGGCCTAAACGGAACATCGCCACCGGGCCGAAACGGCGCACCGCACGGCTGTTAATCAACGTCATAACAAACAGGAACACCACGTTGAGGCCAAAGTAATAGCCGAAGCTTTGTGGCGAGACGTGGTTCAGTTCAATGTAAACGAAGGGACCCGCATTCAGAAAGGTAAACAAGCCAGCAAACGAGAAGCCGCTCGACAGCATATAGCTAAAGGCGCGTTTATGACGAAACAGCGTGACAAAATTCCCCAGCGTGGTGCGCAGGTGGAAGCGTTGTCGCTGCCCGGGCTTGAGCGTTTCGCGAATTTGCGTTGCCACCAGCAAGGTGGTGATCACTGCCGCAAGCGACAGTGTCCAGAAAATAGCGTGCCAGCTCCAGAGCAGCAGCAGCCAGCCGCCAATAATCGGTGCCAGCAGCGGTGCGATGGTGGTAATCAGCATGACAAATGACATCATGCGCGAGAAGTCCTCTTTCGAGTAACTGTCGCGCATCAGCGCATTAATCACCACGCTGGCAGCTGCCGCCGATAAGCCGTGCAGGAAGCGCATGGCAATCAGTTGATCGATAGATTGCGACAGCGCACAGGCTGCCGCGGCGCAGGCAAAAATCAGCGTGCCCAGAGTAATTACCGGCTTGCGACCATAGCTGTCCGCCAGCGGACCATACACCAGCTGGCCAATTGCAAATCCGAGGATATAGAGATTGAGCGTCATTTGTACGCTCCCTGCCGATACCGCAAATTCGCGAGCAATTTGCGGCATCGCAGGCAAGTACATATCAATCGACAGTGGCATTAACATCGCCAGCAGGCCGAGGATGACCACTAAACCCACCGGCGAATTTTTTTCCTTGCGCACAGAATCTCCCGCTATTTCTGTTTTAACTCGTCAGGCAAGCCGACGCTGGCGATCTCTTCTTCAGTTAACGCACGGTATTCGCCAGGTTCCAGATCGGCATCCAGCGCAATCTCACCAATCTTTTCACGATGCAGGCCCACGACACGATTACCTACCGCGGCAAACATGCGCTTCACCTGGTGATAGCGCCCTTCGCTGAGTGTTAGTAGCACCTCAGTTGGCGTGATTATTTCTAACTGCGCCGGTTTGGTCAGGTTTTTTCTCGCCATGCAGTTGTACACCAGCAGTAAACTGCGCGGCTGTATCCTCAGCGATCGGGTTTTCCAGCGTCACGCGATAGGTTTTTTCACAGTGATGACGTGGTGAGGTAATGCGATGTGACCACTGACCGTCATCGGTCATCAACACTAAACCGGTGGTATCAATATCCAGGCGACCGGCAGCATGCAGTTTGAATGCCATCGGTTCTTCAAGGAAATAGAGAATGGTTGGATGATCCGGATCGTCGGTTGAGCAGACGTAACCTTGCGGTTTGTTGAGCATGAAATAGCGCGGCCCGGTCTGCATCTGCAATGCATTGCCGTCGTACTCTACCTCATGTTCGGGCAGCAGTTTGAACGCGGTGTCACGCACCACTTCTCCGTTAACGGTCACTTTTTGTCCACGGATTTCACGTGCAGCGATAGCACGGCTGATTTCCAGTTGCTGAGAGATGAATTTGTCGAGTCGCATGAATTCGTTTTGCCTGTTACTGCGGAGGGAAACTGAAACGGCGTTTTTAACCGTTGAAATTGTACGGGAAGTATAGCCTGATCCGGCGTCGCCTGACAGAGCGTTTACTGCGCTTTCGTGGCATAATTACCGCTGGTTTTACAAAAGTGATACAGCATGTCTTTTACCTTACGCCCTTATCAACAGGACGCGGTCGATGCTACCGTGGCGTATTTCCGTCGTCATCATGAACCTGCCGTCATTGTGTTGCCTACGGGGGCGGGAAAAAGTTTGGTGATTGCCGAGCTGGCACGCCTGGCGCGTGGCCGGGTACTGGTGCTGGCGCACGTCAAAGAACTCGTAGCGCAAAACCACGCCAAATATCAGGCTTACGGCCTGGAAGCGGATATTTTTGCCGCAGGTTTGCAGCGTAAAGAGAGCCAGCGCAAAGTGGTGTTTGGCAGCGTGCAATCGGTCGCGCGTAATCTTGCGCAGTTTGACAGCGCCTTCTCGCTGGTGATTGTCGATGAATGTCACCGCATTGGTGATGACAGCGACAGTCAGTATCAACAAATTTTTAGCCACCTGCGTCAGCACAATCCCCAACTGCGTCTGCTGGGTCTGACGGCCACGCCCTTCCGTCTTGGCAAAGGCTGGATTTATCGTTTCCACTATCACGGCATGGTGCGCGGCGATGAAAAGGCGCTGTTCCGTGACTGCATTTACGAACTGCCGCTGCGCTACATGATTAAGCATCAGTTTCTGGTTACGCCAGAGCGGCTCGACATGCCGGTGGTACAGTACGATTTCAGCCGCCTCACGGCCCAGGCTAACGGCTTGTTTAGCGAAGCTGATTTGAACCGGGAACTGAAACAGCAACAGCGCGTCACGCCGCACATTATTCGCCAGATTGTTGAATTTGCTGAAGATCGTCTTGGCGTCATGATCTTCGCCTCCACGGTCGATCATGCGCGTGAGATTTTACGTTTACTGCCGCAGAACAGTGCGCTGATATCGGCAGAAACTCACGCCCGCGATCGCGATGCGCTGATTGTGGCGTTTAAAGCGCAGCAATTGAAATTTCTGGTGAATGTAGCGGTATTGACCACCGGTTTCGATGCGCCTCATGTGGATCTGATCGCTATTCTGCGTCCGACCGAATCAGTAAGTTTGTATCAGCAGATTGTCGGACGCGGCTTACGCCTGTCTCCCGGCAAGACCGATTGCCTGATCCTGGATTATGCAGGCAATCCCCACGATCTGTTTACGCCAGAAGTCGGCGCGCCTAAAGGCGCCAGCGATAATCAGCCCGTGCAGGTATTTTGCCCTGCCTGCGGCTTTGCCAATACTTTTTGGGGCAAAGCCACGGCTGATGGCATGGTGATTGAGCATTTTGGCCGCCGCTGTCAGGGGGTGCTGGAAGATGACGACGGCACGCGTGAACAGTGCGATTATCGCTTCCGCTCTAAAAGCTGCCCGGACTGCGGTGCCGAAAACGACATTGCGGCGCGGCGTTGCCATCAGTGCGACCATATTCTGGTGGATCCTGACGACATGTTGAAAGCGGCACTGAAGCTGAAAGATGCGCGCGTGCTGCGCTGTGGTGGCATGACGCTGGAACAGGGTCGGGACAACAAAGGTGAATGGCTTAACGCTACTTATTACGATGAAGACGGCACCAGCGTCAGTGAACGCTTTCGCCTGCAAACGCCTGCGCAACGTAAAGCATTTGAACAGCTGTTTATGCGCCCGCACCAGCGTGCACCAGGCGTGCCGCTCGGCTGGCAAACGGCTGCCGATGTTGTGGCAATGCAGCCCCTGTTGCGCCATCCCGATTTTGTTGTGGCGCGAGCAAAAGGGCACTTCTGGCAGATCCGCGAAAAGGTGTTTGATTACCAGGGGCGTTTTCGCCGCGCGAATGAACTGGGATAATCATTTGCCGGACACCAGCATAACGGCTATAATGCCGCCCGCTTTTGCATGTGCATGAGCAATTTTGAATAACCTGCCTGCTGCTGGGTCGCCTGTAGCAGGAATCATAAAGAGACGTAGCAATGTTCACTATCAATGCAGTAGAACGTAAAGAGCAGGGTAAGGGTGCGAGCCGCCGCCTGCGCGCAGCGAACCGCTTCCCGGCCATCATCTATGGTGGTAAAGAAGCCGCTGTTTCTATCGACCTGGATCACGACCAGGTGATGAACCTGCAGGCTAAGCCTGGGTTCTACACCGAGGTTCTGACTCTGGTTGTCGACGGTAAAGAAACCAACGTTAAAGTGCAGGCTGTTCAGCGTCACCCGTTCAAGCCAAAACTGCACCACATCGACTTCGTTCGCGCTTAATCGCCGAATGCGTTGATGTAAAAAGGCCGGTTGCGAAACCGGCCTTTTTATTTTGTCTGCTTTACCGCACTGTTTAAACCGCTGCCTCCGTGAGTTTTACTTTCGACTCAATAAATTCGACCACCGCCCTGGTGACATCGGCTGTTTTGGCTGTACCGCCGACATCCGGCGTCAACACCCCTTTTGCACAGGCATACTCGATCCCTTCCATCACCCGTGCTGCTGCCTCGCGCTCGCCCAAATGCTCCAGCATTTGCACGGCAGTCCAGAAGCTGGCCACCGGATTGGCGATCCCTTTGCCGGTAATGTCAAAGGCTGAACCGTGGATCGGTTCAAACATTGAGGGAAAACGGCGTTCAGGATCGATGTTCGCTGTTGGCGCAACGCCGAGGCTGCCCGCCAGCGCACCGGCAAGATCGGAAAGGATGTCGGCATGAAGGTTGGTCGCAACAATGGTATCCAGGCTTTGTGGATGCAATGTCATACGGTGCGTCATGGCGTCTACCAGCATTTTGTCCCACTTCACGTCGGGAAATTCCTGCGCCACTTCGGCAGCAATCTCATCCCACATCACCATGCCGTGACGCTGAGCATTCGATTTAGTCACGACGGTTAACAGTTTTCGTGGACGGGACTGTGCCAGTTTAAAGGCATAACGCATGATGCGCGTCACGCCCACTCGGGTAAAAATAGCCACCTCTGTGCCTACTTCTTCAGGCAAACCTCTGTGCGCCCTGCCCCCATTGCCCGAATATTCTCCTTCCGAGTTTTCACGTACAATCACCCAGTCCAGATCGCCAGGGCCGCAGTTACGCAGCGGTGGCGTGATCCCCGGCAGGATTTTAGTCGGGCGCACGTTGGCATACTGATCAAAGCCCTGACAAATTGGCAGGCGTAACCCCCACAGCGTAATATGATCCGGTACGTCAGGCGCACCCACGGCACCAAAGTAGATGGCATCGAATTTTTTCAGCGTCTGTAAGCCCTCTTCAGGCATCATCACGCCATGCTTTTTGTAGTAATCCGACCCCCAGTCAAAGGTTTCAATGGCAAATTTGAGTTTACCGTTTTGACGCTCCAGGGCGCGTAGCACTTCGATACCGGCAGAAATAACTTCGGGGCCAATACCGTCAGCGGGAATAGCAGCAATAGAATAGGTACGCATAAGAGTCTCCGGAATCAGTTAAGGGGATTTAGCATGAGGAAGTTCAGCGGACTGCGGCGTTTTACTTTTCGCAGACAGCAGTAAGACGATCAGGGCAGAGAGCGCCAGCAGCGCAGCGACAAAAAAGAGCCCCAGGTGTAAGAACCGGTTTGCTGCCGAATGACGCCGATCATCATCGGACCGACGAAACCGCCTAAATTGCCGATTGAGTTAATGGTGGCGATACCCGCCGCTGCCGCCGGGCCTGAAAGAAACAGCGTTGGCATGCTCCACAGCGGCGGTTTTGAACAGCTAATACCGACCGTGACCAGCGTCAGCGCCACAATCACCGTTAACAGTGAACTGACGTTACCGGCGTAGATCAGCCCTGCCGCCGCCAGCAAACAGGCTGTGATAACGTGCCAGCTGCGTTCACCGCTGCGATCGGAGTGACGCGCCCACAGAATCATGGCCACCACGCCGATTACCGCCGGAAATGCATTTAAAAAACCGATTTCCAGTGAAGAAGCACCAAAAGCGTGAATGATTTGCGGAGACCAGATGCCAAGGGTATATAAGCCAGCGGAAGTGCCGAAATAGACCAGTGCCAGCGCCAGTACCCGGCGATCGGCCAGCCCGCGCCAGACACTGGTGTGGCTCTGTTGCGAGGCGCGTGCCTGCTCTTCAGCCTGCATGGTGTTTTGCAACCATTCGCGCTCTTCATCCGTCAGCCATTTGGCTTTGGCCGGACGATCGGTCAGGAAAAACAGCACCACAATCCCGAACAGCACCGCAGGCACCGCTTCTAACAGAAACATCCACTGCCAACCGGCATATCCCAGCAATCCGTGCATTTCAAGCAGCGCAGCAGAGATGGGCGAACCCAGCGCCGTTGATAACGGCGCGGCGGCCATAAATATCGCGGTCACTTGCGCACGCCGTGCCGCCGGGAACCAGAAGCTGAGATAAAGAATGATACCGGGAAAAAATCCAGCTTCAGCAACACCGAGTAAAAAGCGCAGAATATAAAAACTGGTGGTGCCCTGGACAAATGCCATACAGGCGGAAACCAATCCCCAGGTAATCATGACGCGAGCGATCCAAATACGTGCGCCGACTTTATGCAATATCAGATTGGACGGAACTTCAAAAAGAAAATATCCCAGAAAAAAGATCCCTGCTCCCAAACCAAATACGGTTGGTGAGAAACCTAAATCCTGGTTCATGGTTAATGCAGCAAAACCGATATTAACGCGATCGAGAAAAGCGATGAAATAGAGCAGCATAATGAAGGGCACAATGCGCAGAGTAACTTTACGCATCACCCTTTTTTCGAGGTGAGAGTTCATATTAAAGTGCTCCAGGTTTGTGTAGGGTAAATGTTATTTTTTTGTGTTCGATCTCAGTATGCCTTTTTGCCTGAGCTTATCATCAGGGCTGGTTTATATAAATTATTTGAATAATGCGCGGGCGGGAAAATTATGGATATAAATCAATTGCGTTGTTTCATTACGGTAGGTGAAGAGCTGCATTTTGGCCGCGCGGCGCAAAGGATGGAAATGATGCCTGCGTCACTAAGTCGCTTTATTCGCTTGCTCGAAGAGGACCTTGGCGTACGATTATTAAATCGCTCAACGCGCAATGTGGCATTAACGCAGGAAGGCGAAGAATTTTTCGATGAAGCGGTAAAACTGGTTGCGCAATTTGATGCACTGGCCTGGCGTTTTCGGACGGCAAATAAGCGGGGACGCAAAGCATTACGTATTGGTGCCATTGACAGTGCAGCGCGCGGATTAATTCCCCACTTGCTGAATTACTTTATGCAACTTTATCCGGATGCAGATATTCACTTAACTGAAGATAAAACAATAAATCTTATTCCCCGCCTCAAATCAGGCTGGCTGGATATAATTTTTATTCGCCCACCGGAAAATCTCGACAGCCGGTTGGCGTGCCGTTTAATTGCGCGCGAAACCTGCGTACTTGCCGTGCCGGTTAATCATCCCCTGGCCAGTAAAAGTTGTGTCAGCGTCACTGATTTTGCCGAAGAATCGATGATCTTACCGGAGCGCAGGACGCGCCCCCACAGCCATGATTTAACCATGAATATTTTTAAATCAGCGGGCCTTACGCCGCACATTGCGCAGTTTGCTGAGGAGAAACAGACAATTTTAAGTTTTGTATCCGCGGGCTTAGGGCTGGCAATTGTGCCAACCTCATTTCGCAACATTAACAGTGAAGGCGTCACCTGTATTGCGCTGGAGACAGACGAGAAAGTCAAAAAATTGCCGCTCAGCGTCGCCTGGTTAAAAGGCCGTGATGACGCCAGCATCGCGGCCTTGCTACAGATTTTAGCTGACAACCGGACCACGTTGATTACACCGCTGTAGTGAAAGCAAAGCGATCCGGGGATGCCTTTCCCGGACCGGTAGGTTATTTACTGCTGGTGCGATGCTGTAACTGATCGCGCAGATTTGGCGGGGTGCCTTTGATGGTCAGGGTATCTGTCGCGGCATCCCAAAAGATGCGTTCGCCCAACAGCATGGCATCAAAATTAAGGGTTAATCCGCCCCCGCTGCCCGCAAATTTGGTTAACTGACGTAACGTGCTGCGATCGGCCGGAAAGTGCTCTTCAAGCTCATAACCTTGCTCCTGAGTAAAAGCCTGAAACGTTTTCTCACCCAGCGTCGGAAGTTCGCCCGACAACGCTTCCAGCGCAATTTCCTCGCCCGCCTGCAATTGTTCATTGCAGTAGCTGTAAACCTGCTGACGATAATTCTGGCGTTCATTTTTATCCAGATTCGACTCATCGCAGTAATCATCTACCGCCTGTAACAGGCCACGGTTTTGCGCTTTGGTGTCCAGACCCACTTCAGCACCGAGGAAATCCATAAAGAAATCAGCAACTTTTCGACCCACGCGCCCACGCAGAAAAGTCAGATAGCGGGTCGATTCGGGATTCGTTTCCCATTCCGTTAAATCGATACGCGCAACGATATCGGCGTGATTAATATCAAGATAATGGGTGCTGCTAATATCCATCTGCTCATTAACGCGCATGCTCGACTGGCTGTTGAGCACTGTGACCAGTAAATATTCCACCGCCAGATAGCGATAGTGAATAAACAGCACCACACCGCCTTCGGCAAACGGGTATTTTGCCAGCTCATCACGCAGGCGGCCTGTCGCGGCACGACTGAAAGCAAGAAAATCATCGTTGCCCTTGCGGCAGTTGCGCAGCGCCTCGGCCAGTTCACTTTCAGCGTTAAACAGACCGTAAGCTTTGCTTTTAGCACTGTAAACACGGTGCAACTCTTCAACCATCGCTTCAACCGTGTTGGTGGCGGGCAGCAATGAATCACGCAGCACCAGTTCCAGCTGATTCTCGTCGCGTTTAATTAACTGATGCAGGGCAATCTGGTCGATATCCAGACTCATGGTAGACTCTCCTTTAAGCTCAGGCGCGTATTCAAACACCGCCCGCCTCGGCTTTCAACTGCATGCAGCAAGCCTGAGCTGCACGACTGATAAAATTGCGGAAAAAAGCGCATTGTTACGGTAATATACCGCCTTTTGAAACGAGATTAGACGACGATATGCCACAATCATCCCGTTATAGCGACGAACGCGTGGAACAACTCCTCGCGAAAATGGTGCAGATCTTAGAGAAAGACCAGGCGCCGACTGACCTTTCCCTGATGGTGCTGGGAAACATGGTCACCAACCTGATCAACAATGATGTCGCGCCGGCCCAACGTCGTTCGCTGGCTCGCTCCTTCGCTGAAGCTTTACAATCTTCAGTGCGTGATGACAACGCTCACTAATTGCTGATTTGATTTCATAATATGGTAACCAACCGGCAGCGATACCGCGAAAAAGTCTCCCAGATGATCAGTTGGGGGCATTGGTTTGCTCTGTTCAATATCTTTTTCGCGCTGATTTTAGGCAGTCGCTACCTGTTGGTCGCCGACTGGCCCTCCTCGCTGACCGGGCGCATCTACGCCTATAGCAGTTGGATTGGCCACTTCAGCTTTATTGTCTTTGCGGTGTATCTGCTGATCATTTTCCCACTGACGTTCGTGGTGATGTCGCAACGCCTGTTAAGGATAATGTCAGCGGTGGTTGCCACCGCCGGACTGACGCTGGTGATGGTCGACAGCGCCGTATTCAGTCGCTTCCACTTGCACCTCAATCCGGTGGTGTGGGAGTTAGTCATCAATCCCGACCAAAGCGAAATGGCGCGTGACTGGCAGCTGATGTTTATCAGCGTGCCGCTGATTTTCCTTGTGCAGATGCTGTTTGCCACCTGGAGCTGGCAAAAGCTGCGCAGCCTTAATCGCCGCTCGTTTGGCAAGCCGCTGGCCGCCCTGTTTATTAGCGCCTTTTTTGCCAGTCATTTGATGTATATCTGGGCTGATGCCAACTTCTATCGCCCGATTACCATGCAGCGCGCCAATCTACCGCTCTCTTATCCTATGACCGCGCGCCGCTTCCTGGAGCGGCATGGCCTGCTGGATGCACAGGAGTATCAGCGTCGTCTGGTGCAACAGGGCGATCCTGAAGCGTTGTCGGTACAATATCCGTTGAGTGACATTACGTTCCGCGATGGCGGCACGCGCAATAATCTGCTGGTGATCACTATTGATGGGCTGAACAGCGCCAGCATGGAAAAAACGCTGCCCGAACTTAACCAGTTTGCTAACGATAACGTGCGTTTTGCGCAGCATTTCAGTGCGGGAGACACGCCGGAAAAAGGTTTGTTCGGCCTGTTTTATGGCATCTCCTCCAGCTATATGAATGGCATCCTGGCCTCGCGCACGCCCTCAACGCTACTCGGTGCGCTGAGCAGCCAGGGTTATCAGTTTGGCCTGTTCTCTTCAGAAGGCTTTAATTCGCCGCTTTATCGTCAGGCTTTATTGGCGGATTATTCCTTGCCTGCCAGCAACAGCCAGCCCAACGCCACCACGGTGACACAGTGGCAAAACTGGCTGAACAAGCAGAACGATAATAAAACCCCGTGGTTCTCCTGGGTGGCGCTGAGCGGTGCAAATTTGAGTGGTGACAGTGCCAAAACCCGTCAGCGCAGCTATTTACGTCAGGCTTCTGCCATCGACGAGCAGATCCACAACGTGCTGACGGTGCTGCAACAGCGCGATTTGCTGAAAAATACCGTTGTGGTCATTACCGCGCAGCGCGGCCTGGCACTGAATGGCAACGCCGATAGCGCAGGAAATCGCGCCAGTTTACAGGTGCCTCTGGTGATCCACTGGCCAGATACTCCCGCACAAACCATAAGCCGCCTGACCGATCATCAGGATGTCATGGCGACTCTGATGCAGCGTCTGCTGCACGTACGCACCAATCCGGTGAACTATTCGCAGGGTGAAGATTTATTTGCCGCGCAACGTCACCACGACTGGGTGGTGAGTAGCGAAGAGAACAAACTGGTGATTACCACCCCGCAGACAACGCTGGTGCTTAACAATAACGGTAACTATCACGCTTATGATGCACAGGGAAATCCGCTCAAAGATCATAAGCCGCAACTGGCGTTATTGTTGCAGGTGTTGACGGAAGAGAAGCGATTCATCGCAAACTGATTAAATATGAGACAGTTAGTCACTGTGTAGCTTGCATTCATGGCAATTCTCAGTAGACTAGGTCACCAAAGTTCGGCACGTAGCGCAGCCTGGTAGCGCACTGTCATGGGGTGTCAGGGGTCGGAGGTTCAAATCCTCTCGTGCCGACCAAATTATCCCTAAAAAAGCAGCCTTTCACGGCTGCTTTTTTTATGACAATTTTTTGACCTTTAACTTTTGTGCTCTCGCGTTAATGGTGTCTATACTTAGCTTTGTGTGGGTAACGAGAGGAGAGTTTATGCTATTAGTCGAAAAAGACGATCCAAACGAAGCACCAGAATCCGGCGATAAAAGTCCCCAGCCGGACCAGAAGTAACCCACAAAGGCCGCATACCTACATGCGGCCTTTTCATTGCGTAAAAGATTGCCCTGACCGCATCAGACTTTCCGATTTTTCTCCAAATCTGCACTTTAAGAAAAGTGCCAGGCAGCGCAATTTCTTTTCACGATTCATAGCGTTACTTCGTGCATCTAACCGCGTTCTGTATCACAGATCACGCAAAATGTGACAGCGTTTCATCAAACTGAAACAAAATTGTCACAGAATTATCCTACTCTAAAGGCCCCTGATTTTTGACGGAACATTTTTATGGTCATCAAAGCGAAAAGCCTCAAGGATGCAGAAGAGATGCTCTATTCCGGCATTAGCAAAGTTGAGCTGGCTTATGATATTGGTAGTGACGACTTCTTTCGCCTGGCATCACGCTGGTGCGATCGCGGTGCGCGAATCAGCAAAGGTCACAACCACTTTGTCGTTTCACTGAAAAGCTTCGCCATTCCGCCGAACGACTGACTATTCAGGGTGGCTTGCGCGCGTTGCGGCTGACTGCTTAAATGCCCTTTTCATCTTTAACGTAGCGTCGCATGCACTACCCCAAAATTTCCCTGCCGCTTCCCGCAAGCGGCTTTATTGTTTCTCAGCAGCTAAACGACAGCGACCCGTTGCTGGCGATTTCGCATTTCAGTCTCGATCATTATGATGATGCCCTGGCGGACGCCTGGGGTTTACCGCTGCCCGCACGGTTGCAGCAGGCGGTAAAAAAGCGGCGTGCGGAGTATCTTGCCAGCCGGTTACTGGCACGCTCGGTGATGGCAGAATGGGGGTTTGCGCATTTCACGCTGCACAACGCAGCCGATCGCTCTCCAGTCTGGCCTGCTGGCGTTCAGGCATCGCTGTCACACAGCAGTGGCACTGTGGTTTTAGCTGCGACCCGGCAGCCGCTGTGCATTGGTGTTGATGTGGAACAGTTTATGTCTGCCAGTACCGCTGATGAAACGGCGGATATGCTGATGGGTGCCGGGGAACAGGCATACCTGCGCATCTTACCTCTCGATTTTGCTCACGCCGCTACGCTGCTATTTTCGCTGAAAGAGAGCCTGTATAAAGCCCTGTGGCCCGTTTTGCATCAGCCAATGGATTTTCATCAAGCCGCGCTGATCGCCGTGGACTTCGCGCAAAATCGCGCTACGCTGCGGCTGGAGCACGGCTTTAACGCACCGTTTCAAAAGGGTGTTTGTTGCAGGCAGCGTTTTTAATCCAGGATAAACAGGTAATTACGCTGCTCAGCCACCCTTTTAAACAACCGGCTTAGCAAACAGATTAAGCCAGCGACCCGGGCACCAGAGAGATTAAGCAAGGCGGAAACCGCTGTTTCCGCTACGCTTTGCCAGCACGTTACTGACCGGTATCGGTGCGTTTTACCGCATCCAGCGTTGCCATATCGCGATCGCTGCCGGTCAGCTCAAACAGTTGTCCCTCGCGCATCTCAAGCAGACGATCGGCATGAACAAAGTAGTGATCGTCATGGCTGATGGCGAAGACCGTTTTGCCCGCAGCCTGTAACCAGGGCAGCAATTCGCGATAAAAGATACGGCGGAAATGGGGATCCTGATCCGCCGCCCATTCATCAAGCAACAAAATGTCACGCTCTTCCGCTGCGGCCAGCAGCAGCGCCAGCCGCTTACTCTGCCCTTTCGACAGTTGCAGGTTAAGTACTTTGTTGCCCTCGATCTTTAACTTGTCCTGCATCTTCAGCTTTTCCAGCCACTGCTGCATCAGCATCGGGCTGGCAGGCACACCGTCGCGGCTGATCAAGCGATCAAACAGATGCACATCGGTAAACACCGCCGAAAAGTGTTTACGCCACATGTCGGGATTACTGGCGTCAATGGCTTGACCATCCAACAGCAACGTACCGGATTGCGGCCGATACAAACCGGTAAGCAGCATTGCCAGCGTCGATTTACCGCTGCCATTACCGCCAATCAGAAACACCAGTTCGCCGCGCTGTAGCGTCAGGTTAACCGGCCCGACGCTAAAGCCGTTCTCACCGTAATGAAAACTGACGTCGCGCAACTCCAGAGTTTGCCACTCCGTCAGCGTCGGTGAGGTATTAAATTCGGGCTGATAAGGTGCCAGATGAAACGCATTCAGTTTACGAAATGCGACCTGCGCACTGAGCAAGGTAGGCAGTGCGCCAACTGCCGAGAGCAGCGGCGTGCGCAGGAACAGCAGCGTCAGTGAGAAGGTTGCCGCCACAGCGGTATTGG
Organism: Pantoea sp. LMR881; assembly: GCF_027157825.1. Lineage (NCBI taxonomy): Bacteria > Pseudomonadati > Pseudomonadota > Gammaproteobacteria > Enterobacterales > Erwiniaceae > Pantoea > Pantoea sp. LMR881. The sequence goes on along the minus strand of NZ_JAPVOK010000002.1, from coordinate 3,554,755 downwards.
CCCAGCCCAGGCTGTTCGCCATGAAAAACACCATTCCAATCGCGCCCAGCGTCATGATATTTGACCAGTTCACTGCGCTGAGATGATAGGTGTCAGCGCGCACGATATGATGACGGTAGCTGTTGGCGTTTTCCTGATAAACAGTGTCGTATATCAGTCTGGCGCGCTCGCGGTTCAGTTGAAGCTCTTTGCGCCCCTCAATCACCGTTTGATAGTCGCGATAGAGGTTATCCTCTACTTCCCTCAGTTTTGCCATATGTTGATAAACACGTGACACCAGCAGCCAGCCCCCACCAGCGTAACCGCCAGCCATAAGCTGGTGACTAACAACATTTTGGGCGACAGCCAGGCGAGATAAAGTGCTGAACCGAGAGTGATAATAATGCCCTGAATCAATTCTGGCAGTCGGACGAAGGCGATGGTGATAGCGCGCACGTCGCTGGTCAGGCCAGCCAGCAGTTGCGCATTGCCAATCTGTTCAATGCGTTCAACCTGAGTATCCAGAATGCGTTTAATGAATTCGCCACGCATGCGCCAGACAAACTGATGTCCCAGCATGGTCAGCGCCAGTTGCGAAGCCAGCGTCACCGCCATCAGCAGCAGTAGCTGCAGCAGGAACTGCGGTAATACCGCGAAAGAGGTGTTAATGGCGACAATCATTTCGCGGTTGATAAAGGCGATCATGCCAATACCCAACACCGCGCTCAGCAAAGTGAGAAAGATAACCCCGATAAATGGCCAGCGAAACTGGCGAAAAACAACGTTTAACAACGCCATAAACAAGATCCAGCAGTCAAAAAGCAGCCTGCAGTTTAAAGCGATGCGAAACGATAGCAATAGTTATTCGTATGGCGCGCAACCAGGCGCAAGCGATTAATGCGCGCGCCGAAAGGTCAGGTTGTAGCGGAAGGCTCCGGTTAACGGATGCACGCCGGGTTTGAGCGGCAAAATACCGTGATAACGCAGACGTGACGGGCCGCCCCACACCACGACATCACCCTGTTCGAGCAACACGCGCTGCGTAGCATCACCACGTTCAAAACCGCCAAACTGGAATACCGCCGGTAGCCCTAACGATACCGAGACGATGGGCTGGCGCATATCCTTTTCATCTTTATCCTGATGCAGCGTCAGCTTTGCACCTGGTTCATAGCGGTTAATCAAACAGGCGTCCGGGTTAAAATCAGTGAAACCCGCTTCCCGCGCGGTTTCCTGTGCCAGATGACGAAATAAAGTGGGCATCGCTGGCCAGGCACGCCCGTTTTGCGTATCCCGCTCGCTGTATTGATAGCCCCGGGAATCCGTCGACCAGCCTAAATCACCACAGTTGGTCATGGCGACGGACATGCGATGACCGCCAGGCGTAATGCGATGAACAAAAGGATTTTGGTCCGCAATGCACAGAATCTCCTGATAGAGCCTCTCTGCGATATCACGCGCGCGGCGACGCAATATAACAGCACCTTCCGCCAGCGGCTCTTGCCATGGCGAGTCTTCGCTAAACAGATCCAACATACCCTACTCCTGCTGCTAGTCAGGTTTGATAACAAAGGCGGCGAACTGCGGCGACATCCAGCTAACAAATTTATCGCCCTGCTTGCTAATTAAATAGGCCGCCAGATGATGTTTGAGCACCAGCGACTGGGCTTTTTCCGTGCCCAGCACCATTAAACCGGTGTCCCAGCCGTCCGCTTCCAGCGCGGTAGGCGCGATGACCGTCGCTGAAACCAGCTTGTGAACGATGGGTCTGCCGCTGGCGGGATCGATAACATGAGAAATACGCTTGCCATCCAGTTCATAATAGTTGCGATAGCTGCCCGACGTGCTGATGCCATGACCTTGCAGCTCGACGCGAGCCTGTACCGCGCTTTCACGATCGGTCGGCTTTTGAATGGCGACGCGCCAGGGCTGATTGTTGGCGTTCCTGCCGCGACTCAGTACCGCGCCTCCTACTGACACCAGATAGTTATTGATGCCCTGCTGCTCCATCAGGCGCGCCAGGTGATCGGTAGCGAAACCCTCACCCATGGTGGAAAGATCGACATATAAATCGGGCAGATCTTTTTGCAGCCACTGGCCGTTAACGCCCTGAATAACATGCAAATGTTGCAATCCCGTTTGTGCTTTGGCAGCCTCGATTTGCGCCTTGTCGGGGGTATGAACGGGCTGTTTATCCGGCCCAAAGCCCCACAGATTAACCAGCGGGCCGACGGTAATATCCATCGCGCCTGCGGTTTTTGCACCAATGCGCAACGCCTGCGTGACGATGTCTGCCATATTGTCGCTGACCGGCTGTGGTGCGGTGCTGCGCGTCTGGTTAAAGCGTGACAGTACAGAGTCAGGTTTCCAGGTAGAAAGCTCGGCATCATCAGCATCAAGACGTTGTTGAATCGCCTGCTGCAAGGCAGCCTTGCGGGTATTATCAACGCCCGCCACAGTGACGCGCCATACCGTTCCCATGGTTTTCCCTTCCATGATCAGTTGCTGTGACGAATGACTATCACACCCTGCTAATAAAAAGATTGCTATACCCGCCACCAGCAGATTAATCTTATTATTCATCATTCCTCGCCTGTAAATCTCTGTTTCAGCCTGATACAAAGCATAAATGCCCTGTAAACTTATCAAAAGTGCGTTGAATCAAACGGTATTTCTCTTCAGCATGAACCTTTCTGCTTACCCCAGCGCATAAAACGTGAGGTGCATTTAATGATTTATATGATTCTTGCTGTCGCTGTCGGCCTGTTTGTTTTGAGCAGTTATAAGCTATGGCAACAAAAGCGTAATAAGCATATGCCCTACCGTTCGCGCCATAACTAAACTTACCTGCACCAAAACAGAGCAAACTGACTCGTTCAACGCTGCGGTATTTTAACAGCAAGCATAGGGCATCTGTGGTCGTGAGTGCTTTAAAACTGGCATGAATTCTGCACTGTTGAAGGGAGGTTTATCTCTGAGAGGTGCGGAATGGAAAAGAGAACATCGAAGCGTACAGCCTTACAGCACTGGCTGAGTTTTTCAGCTTTCACGTTAGCAGGCGCAGCCTTTGAAGGCACGGTTCCGCCGGTTCAGGCCGTACCAAAGGCGAAAAAGTGGCGTCAGGCAGAGTAAAAAGAGCGTGGCCGAAGCCACGCTCTTTGACACTCAGAACTGGTAAACCAGGCCCAGTGCTACGACGTCATCAGTGTTGATGCCTGCCGCGTCAGTAAACTCATTGTCATCCAGCATGTTGATTTGATAATCAACATAGGTAGACATATTTTTGTTGAAGTAGTAAGTCGCACCTACATCAATGTATTTTTTCAGGTTTTGTTTGCCATAGCCTTCGATATCGGTACCGCGAGAGGTCACGAACGCCAGTGAAGGACGCAGGCCGAAGTCAAACTGATATTGCGCAACCAGTTCCCAGTTTTCAGCTTTATCAGCATAGCCATAAGCCGCACTGCTGCTGCTACCGAAGCGGGTAGCGTTGTAAGACTGGGTGTACATTGCTGCCAGATAGATATTGTTAGCGTCATATTTCAGGCCGCCGGTATAGGCTTCCGCTTTATCACCGTTGCCTAACACGTCTGCATATTCAGCACTCTGACCATTCTGATCGTTGGTACGATCGGACTGGAACATCGCCGCGCCGATACCGAAACCAGAACCCAAATCATAAGTGGTGCTCAGGCCCCAGCCGTCGCCGTTTTGTCCCAGCACATCACGGCCATTAGGTGATTCGTCACCGTTGCCGTTTTTGCCCTGATACTGCACAGCAAAGTTCAGACCTTCAACCAGACCGAAGAAGTTGGTGTTGCGATAGGTCGCCATGCCATTTCCGCGCTGGAACATGAAGTTATCCGCGCCGTAGGTATCGCCACCGAACTCTGGCAGCACGTCGGTCCATGCGCCGACATCATACGCCACGCCGTAGTTACGACCGTAGTCGAAAGAACCTGCATCACCAAACTTAAGACCGGCGAAGCCCACACGGGTGTAGCTGTCCGCGGTGCCTTCAGACTCAGCGTTGTTCAGGGCAGCCTGGTATTCCCACTGTCCAAAACCGGTGATCTGATCGCTGACTTCCGTTTCGCCTTTAAAACCGAAGCGCAGATAAGACTGGTCACCATCGGAACCGTCATTATCAGAAAAATAGTGCAGACCGTCGACTTTACCGTACAGGTCTAATTTGTTGCCGTCTTTATTGTAGATTTCAGCTGCGCTTGCTGAACCTGCGGCGATTAACAGCGCAGGGATCATCAGGGAGAGAACGCGACGTTTCATTTTATTACCCTCTGTAATGTGCCTTTATAATTTGCCACTGCAAACTGAACGATTAAAAATTCAGCCGGCAAGCCATTGTTATTTTATAACGGGTAATAATCCATCACGAATATGCTACTAAATTTCCAAAACTGTTTCAGAATGCGAAACAGTTATTGCAAAATGTAAATAAAGGGGAACTAATAACCAGCACATATCGGTAAAAAATATCGCACAAAATGACAATTTAATTCTCAATCCTTGTATATCAATAACTTATATGGGAATAGTCCTAAGCACTGAATGATAAAACTTTTGAGGCATCAGAGAATACAATACATCCCGCTATCATCATTTATTTCATTATTACCTTCATTCACCCCGAATGAGATGTTTACCCTAATTTCCCGCCGGACACTGTTGTCCGGCATTTTTTTGCCTGAAATTCAGACGAAGCGGCATATAAACGTAAACTTTATTGGGCGGGTTAAAATAACGCCGCTTACTTTTTGTCTGGTGGGTTAAATTCAGCATGCTTTACGCCGATATTTGATAAATAAATGGTCACTTAATTTATCACCGTAATAAAGCGTGCTGAGTTGGCTACTGGATCGCGTTATTAGCGTTCACGCATCGATTCTTTAACTTTATTCAGCGGTTTAAGCAGATAATCCATCACTGATTTCTGACCAGTTTTAATTTCAACATTGGCCACCATGCCGGGAACAATCGGGAATTTACGGCCCGCGCGATTAGTGAGTTCCGCTTTTTGCGTGCGTACGTAGACGCGATAGTAATACTGGTCACGTTTGACCTCATCCTGCAGCGTGTCAGGTGAGACCACTTCGACTTCGCCAGGCAGATCGCCATAAATAGATGAATCGTATGCGGTCACTTTCACGACTGCCGCCAGACCCGGGCGGATGTAGGCGATGTCACGCGGGTTGATACGGGTTTCTATCAATAACTGATCTTCCAGCGGGACAATCTCCATCAGCTTACCGCCCGGCTCCAGCACACCGCCTACCGTTGTCACCTGAATATCTTTGACGATGCCGCGTACCGGCGAATAGAGCGTAGCGCGCGTCAGCTGATCTTCCTTGCCTGCTGCAACCTGTAGCTGCGCATCCAGTTCAGCGTTGTTTTTGACCTGTTCTTCATGGGCGCGTACCAGGTAATCATTACGTGCTTCATCAATCTTGCCGCGCAAATCGCTGACCTGACGACGCAAACGGATCACTTCTACCTGCCCCGCTGCGCCCTTTGCCACCAGCGGCTCAGTCATGCGCAGCTCATCCTGCACCAGGCGTAATGACTGTTGCAGGTTGCTGATCGTTTCCGTCAAATTACGCCGACGGGATTCATAGAGCTGCGTCTCCCGCATCACCAGCTGTGGCTCCTTCAGGGTTTCAGCACTAAATTTAAGCCGCTGCCCCGAAAGCTCAGCATCCAGACGCTCTGCCGAGGCGCGTAGCGTACGGACTTTTGCCTGCGCCTCACCAAAGTTGGACTGAAAGCGCGTGGGATCGAGCTTCGCCAGCACCTGACCTTTCTCAACAATGTCGCCTTCATGCACGTTAAGCTGCTCGACGATACCGCCATCGAGACTGTCAATCACCTGCGCCCGGCTCGACGGTGTGACTTTACCGGTGCCGACGGTTACTTCGTCAAGAATGGCAAAGTGCGCCCAGATCAGAAACAGCGCCAGCGCCGCGGTGCACAGCCAGATAATGGCTGAGGTGCGGCGTTCATGGCGCGCAAGGTCTTTGTCAATCATTACCAGACTCATGCGGCATCTCCTTTATTCGGATCGGTAACGGTGGCACGACGCAAAATTTCATCACGCGAACCGTCGGCAATGATGCGGCCGTTATCCATAACGATGATGCGATCGACCATTTTCAGCAGCGCCGGACGATGGGTAACCAGCACCAGCGTGCGCCCGCTGATCCAGCCCTGCATCTGACGGATCACATGCTCTTCTAACTGCTCATCCATCGCCGCAGTGGGTTCATCCAGCAGTACCACCTGTGGCTGACGCAGGATCATGCGGCTGAGCATCACCATTTGCCGCTGCCCCCTGACAAACCGCGCCCGCCTTCATTAATAATGCGGTCAAGGCTGGCGGCATCTTGCTGTATCAGCGAAAGGGCTCCACTGATGCGCAGCGCCTGCAGCATCTCCTGTTCGCTGGCGTGAGGATTGCCCAGCATCAGGTTTTGCCGCAGCGTGCCAAAAAACAGGCGGGAATCGTTGGAGAGCCAGCCGAGCTGACGGCGTAAATCGGTTGGATCGATGCGCTCAATGTCTACGCCATCGACAATCACTTTGCCCTGGTAGCCATCGCCTGACCGGCAAGGATTTTAAGCAGCGTCGATTTGCCTGCGCCTACCCGGCCCAGAATCGCCACTTTTTCCCCTGGCTTAATTTGCAGTTGCTGGACGTTAAGCACGTTTTTCTCGTTCTCTTCATCGTAGCTGTAATGCACATTGCGCAGATCGTAATGACCAGTAAGCGTCGGGCAGTGCGCCAGCGTGGCGGCATCGGGTTGATCGAGCGGCTTTTTCAGTAACTCGTCCAGCCCTTTCATGGCGGTTTTAGCATGTTGCCAGCGAGAGAATACCATGGTCAGCTGCATCAACGGCGCAATGGTACGTGATGACAGCAAGCTACAGGCCACCAGCGTACCGGTAGTGATTTGCGTATCGAGCACCAGATAAACCCCGAAAACTAACATCCCGGCGTAGGTCAGTTGCTGCACAGTGGCGGCCCAGCCTGTGAGACGTGCACCCCACAAACGCTGTTGATTACTGATTGATGCACTGACTTCATGGGTTTGTTCCCACTGACGCTGGAAATAAGGTTCGGCCTGCAAAGCTTTGATGTCTTCAATGCCTTCGATGGTTTCCACCAGCACCGCATTACGAAGCGCGCCTTCGCGTAATCCCTCTTTGGCCAGCCGCGCCATTGGGATCTGCACCAGCAGGCCAGGGATCACGATTAGTGGGATCGCCGCCAGCGGGATCAGGACCAGCCAGCCACCAATAAATGACATGATAAACAGAAAGAGAATAACGAACGGCAGATCCGCCGCCGCGCCAACGGTGGTGGAGGTCAACAGTTCACGCACCTGATCGATTTCACGCAGTTGCGAGATAAACGAACCTGTTGATTTAGGCCGCGCTTCATTGCGAATGCTCATGGCGCGCGCAAACAGCATGGCTGAAACCTTCAGGTCGATGCGTTTCCCCATCAAATCGGAAACCTGAGTGCGCATCAGGCGGATCAGGTATTCGATGCCTGCCGCAATTAACACGCCAACAAACAGGACCCATAATGTGGCTTGCGACTGCGCGGGGATCACTCGATCATAGACCTGCATGGAGAACAGGATCCCGGCGAGTGCCAGCACGTTACCGATAACCGAGGCCAGCGAGATTTCCGTGATGCGCCGTCCCATGCCGCGAAAGTTCTTCCAGAACCAGTGCGCTTCATAAGGCTGTACGAATTCATCAATACGCGCATCGCGCCCGCGTGCCGCTACGCCGATAACAGCCACTTCGCCCTGCGCGCGGGCCAGTAATTCTGCCAGCTCGCCCTCACGCACCACGTCACCGCCTTCACTTAGCCAGTAACGCACGCCGCCTTCAGCATCAATGCCCTCCACTACCGCGACGCTGCCGCTCTCTAACACCAGCACCACTGGCGTGATCTCCTGACGCCAGCGCAGTTTGTTTTGCGGCACCATGGTTAAATGCAGACCAAGCAAGCCAGAGAGGCGCTCAAGCTGTTGCGCAGCAGGAAGTTGCTCAAACCAACGCATTTGCTGACGCAGCGTTTTTCCGTCGGCAGGTTTACCGAAACGCGCCGCCACCCGCAGCATGGCGGCAATCCAGTTATCGGTATTCACATTTTGTACAGTCATAGTTAATGCCTTTAAGTGCGGAACTTGCTATTGCAGCGAAGGAAGAAGATCACCGCTGCTTTTCTGACGATCGATGCCCATAATATCGAGCAGATTATCCACGGCAGCGGCATAGCGGACGGTGGCATCCCAGCCATCGTAGAGTGCAGTAATGCGCGAACTGTCAGCCTGAAACACATCCTGTTCCACGCTGAGCAGATCGTTCAGGCTGCGCTTGCTGAGGCGGTATTCATCGGCATAGACGCTGCGGGTGTGATCGGCGCTGGCAAGCTGAACTTCTCCTGCCTGCTGGCGCTGTTGTGCGCCAATCATGTCAGCATAGGCTGTTGAGGCATTTTCGTTAATGGTGAGCTTGGCTTGCTGGACCGCTGCCTGCGCCGCTTCTCGATCGCCCTCAGCTGACTGAGTTTTTGCATTGACCATGCCGCCCTGATAGAGCGGCGCTTCAACCCGCAACTGCACTTCGTCATCCCAGTATGACTGGCGATCGTTCTCGTAACGGGTACGGCCCGCTTCCACTTTAATGGTTGGCCAGTGACCCGATTGCGCCTGGCGCACACGTTCGCGCGCGGCTTCCTGCTTTGCCTGCGCGCTACGTACCGCAGCACTGTTTTCATAAGCGATTTTGTCGAGGGTAATTTGCTGTTTGAGCAATACCTGCGGCAGTTCCGGCAAGCTGTCTGGCACCACGCCGGTTAGCACTGTTAATTGCGCTTTGGCCGAGCGCAGTTGAGCACGATATTGCTCCAGCGTGGCGTGCATCGAGGCGATACGCGTTTCCGCTTGCAAAACGTCGGACTGGGAATTGAGTCCCGCATCAGCGCGCATTTCGGCAATCTCGCGCACATGTTCCAGCGAATCGATATTTCGATGCGCCGTATCGGCCAGCGCCTGATAGCGTTTTACCTGAAGGTAGGCTTGTAGCGTGTCTTCCGCCACTGTGGTCATTGAGTCGAACAGGCCATAACGATAGGCATCGGACAAGGCATGTTGTTCATCGATAGCGCCACTGGTACGACCAAAGTCATACAATAGCTGGCTAAGTGTAATGCCGCCGGAGCCGTTGTTGTTCAGGCTACCGGCGGAGTCAGTCTGGTGCGAGCGGCCCGCTGCACCTTGCAGAGAGATTTGCGGATACCAGGCGCTTTTCGCCGCATCTAAATCGCCCTGACCGATATGTATTTGTGCCGCTGCTTCCGAAATTTTGGGGTTACGCGCAAAGGCCCTGAGAATGGCGTCTCGCAGTGTTAAGGTCGCTATTTGCTCCTCACTGGGTGCCGCACGCCAGTTAAATTCTGCTTTAGGTAAGGGTGCGGCAACAGCCGCGGGTAATCCTACGCCGTTGAGGGCGCATAACAACAGGGTAATTCGCGCTTTGTTCATCATTAACACCAACAGGTTTTCTTATCATCATTGTGTTTTTTCCCGGTGATTAAGCGTGCAAAGACAAACTGCCGCGACTGACGTAACCTATTTTTAATACTGTTTTTTTAGGACCGATAAGCCAAACGCTAAGCGACCCTTAACATTATTAGATCAAATCCTTCTCTTCTTCCTGCTAAAAAAGGCTGAAATCGTTAATAGTTTTTCCATTCGCTGATTTTTTGAGCGTAGATTTTGTACCAGCCAGTACAGACAGGCTAACCAAACCCGTCTGTACCGCTGGCATTAATCTTAGATAACAAGCTTTAAGCGATTGGCTGTACAGCGGTGTGCTGTAACAAATGGTCTGCAAGGGTATAAGGCGAATCGGTGACTAAATTTGTGTCCAGCGTAGCCGCGCTGGCGCTGGCCGATGCCGAATGCGCAGCGGTGGAAGCAACACTGAATGTATCGAGCACATCATCAAGCACCAGGCTGTTAAGCGCGTTTGCTGTGTCGTGCGCATTGACTGTTACAGTTTCGCTGGCGCTAGCCTGATTTCCGGCACTGTCTTTCGCCGTCGCTTCTAACTCATATTGACCATCATCCAGCGGTGCCAGTTGCCCTGCCAGAATCGTGAGCGCCCAGCTACCATCCGCTTTTACTGTGGTGCTATAGCTTTGATCGCCCAGAGTGAGCGTCACGACGCTGCCCTGATCGAGATGCTCACTGCTACCCTGAATCAGATGCCAGGTATTCACATCCGCCGCATCGATAACATTATCATCAAACGGTGTCTCTATCGTGAGGCTCGGCAGTTCATGGACCGCAACGTTGAAGAAATCGCTCAGGGTTTGCGTATCACTGTTGCCATATTGATCCCAGCGGTGCGCTGTGGCTGTTACCGGGCCATCATCCAGCGCCATCAAATCAGCGGTCGGTAAGGTAATCATTCCGTGATCCGGCTGATAAGTTTTACCGTTGATTTCGAGATCGTTTACCCCTTCAATGTAGAACGACAGGCCGTGCTGCGCTTCTTCATAATTGAGCGTCATATCACCGCCGATATTCATCTCGTAGTAGACCGGAATAAAGCCGGTAACCACCTTGAGCGTTAAAGAGCTGTCGGTATAGTTGTTGGCACCATCAGTGATAAAAGCGCGTACCTCACCCGAATCGATAAACCCTTCAACATCCGACGCTGAAATCAATACCTGCCAGTGGCCATCTTCACTAATCGTAGCCTGGTGCTCTTTTGCATCTGCGCCTTTAAGAATTAATGTCTGTCCCGGCGCGACCACTGACAGCGTACCGCTCAACACCAGATCCTGTTGAGATTCGGCAAGGTTGATTACGTTGTCATCCGTTACCTTGTCGAAATAGATATTTGGCACGCTGCTCATATGGGTGATCAGCGTCAAATCGTGCGTTACCGTGGTGCTTTTACCGTTGGGATCGGTTGCGGTGACTTGCAGGCTATAAACACCATCTTTTAGCGCGGCTAAATCATCAGCATGAAAACTCGCGCTCCAGGTGCCGTCCTCGTTCATGGCACCGATGGCAGTTTTATCGCCCAGCTTCAGCGTGATCTTTGAGTTGTACGCCATATGGGTGGCGGTGCCGGTAATTACTACGCCATAAACGCTTTCCGCCACGTTAACCGCGTTGTCACCGCTAATTGCGTCTACGGTCACAGTGGGCTTGATAGTTTTATCTACGTATAACCCGAAATCAACCGTGGTTTCACTGCTATTACCGGCTTTATCGGTGATAGTCAGGGTTAGTGAATAGTTGCCATCCGGCAGTCCTTTTAACGCCTCTGGCGGCATTGAGGCGTTCCAGTAGCCCCATTTATTCACCGTACTTTGCCAGCTCTGATCATTAAAGGTCAGCGTCACTGTTGAACCCGCCTCCCCTTCTGCCCGCCCACGTAAATGCACGCGGTTATTCGCCTCCCAGCCGGCGATCACGCCATCCATTGCCAGCGGTTCATAAGGACGCAGTGGAGCTGGTGCCTGGGTATCGGCGGCGCTTACTGCCAGCGTATTCAGGCTGGCCGACGTACTAAGCGTCTCGACTTCCGCCGTGGCAACCGGGGTCACGCTGCTGCGGGAAACGGAAGATGCAACTGCAGCATCGGGAACAGCAAAATCGCTGACGGCAGCTTGCAAAACAGACTCTAACCGAACAGCACGGTAATTATCACGTTGGGACATAAGTAACCTCGGTTCAAAACAGAAATGACGGCCACAAGTCATCAGTGACACTGATAAATGCCTGTGGTCAACGTTAGGTTCAGGCCAGACGATGCAGCCCGTTTCCCTGGCAGGGACGGGTTACCCGCAGGTAACAGGGATTAATGAGTCAGTCTCGTGAACGGAGACAAAGAAATCTTTCATTTTTGATTTTATGCCAGTTACGGTATTGCGCCGTTTAGCTGCCACTAGCCTAAACTTTCATCGAATTGATGAATAGTGGCGAAAATCTGGAAAGAAAAAATTATCACTTAAGGCAAATAAAAAAATCAGCGGATGCTCACACACCCGCTGATTGATTAATGAAACTAACTGCTCAGGTGACTTTACACAATGTGTACCTGTAAGTTGTGCTGCACTAACACATCGCCCAGAGTGTTATCGCTGGTCAGCGCCGAGTTGTGATAGACCTCAAAAGTCTGTCCATCGACTGTGCGCTGTCCGGCCACTTCCCACACGCCGCCGTTGGTATTGGCGAGCGTGACCTGGTTACCATCGGCACCTTTGATCACTAAATCATCGCTCTGTTTGTCAGTAATATTGAGTGCTTCATTGAGATCCAGTTTTACCGCATTACTGCCGGTTTTACCCAGATCCAACACTTCGATGTGCTCAACTTTCAGGCCCAGCGAGGTAAGATCCAACAGCATGTTGTCACCGTTTAACACCAGCGTATCGGTGCCCGCGCCGCCATCAATGTGCGTGAAGTTCAGCGTACTGAGCGTCACTGTGTCAGAACCGCTGCTGCCGGCTACAGACGCGCCTTCCGCTGTGGTGCCATCGGCCAGACTGATCACTAAACCACCAATGGTGTAACTTTGATCATCGGCGACGGCAGTAGCGGCAACCGCTGTGCTGCTATCCTCTTCGCTGCTGGTGCTCGCGGTTGAGGTCTCGCTGGTGGTATCTGCTTCCGTAGTGAGTGTGGATGCGACTCTGGCCACGTTTGCAGTGGTCTCCTCACCATTACTGGTAGCTGCGACCGTACTGTTCTCATCCGCTGATGCCGCAACGAGGGCGCTATCTTCCACCGACAAGGTGCTGACGGCAGCCGCTGGCGCTTCAACCGGCACGTATAACAGCGAGCCCAGTGCCAGTAACACCACAATACTGCTGGCGTTACCGGCGGGATCTCTGATGGTGACCTGAGCTTGCGTCAACGCAGAGAACAACACACCGCCTAACAGGCCTGAACCAAAGAAGGCCGTATAGCGACCATAATTATTAGTGTTGGCACCCACTACCCCTGTTGCCGTTATGCCAAGCGGTTGCCCCAGTAGATTCAACAGCGATACGGTCACGGTCGATCCCTGCGGTGCATTCCATGTAGAACCGGATACCTGCAGGCCGAACAGCGTTGATGACAGAATATTGGTGACGGCATCAACCCCAACGTACGGCCCGTAGTCATTCAGCGTCACAAAGGTGCTGTTTGCCGTTGCCGTGTTGCCGCCCACATCCCTTACGGTGGCAACAATCGAGCGACTACCGTCAGAAATGGCTTGCAAGTCCGCCGATGGCACGCTGACTGACCAGGTACCGGTTGAGGAAACCACAGCGGTGTAAGTGGTTCCCGCCACGTTCACCGACACGGTGCCACCGACGGCATTAGTCGCGGTGCCGCGAATAGTTTCCGCAGTACTGGATTCAGCAATATTCAGGTAACCATCACCGCCAAAGTAGTTGCTGTTGATGGCTACGGTTGGTGTGGTGTGGCTGGCTACGCCCAATGTTGCCGTACCGGTGCCGGAGACGCCTGCTGCGTTGGTGACGCTGGCGGAGACGGTATAGGTGCCATCGGCAATCGCCGCCAGCGTCGCCGCCGTCAGCGAGAGCGACCAGGTACCAGCCGAGCTGACGGTTGTGCTGTAGTTGGTGCCGTTGATATTGACGTTTAAAGTCGATCCTTCAGCATTTGTCGCCGTACCGCTGATGGTCTGGCTGGCTTTCACATCCGCCACGCTTAACGCATTATCACCAAATAGCGAGGTGATGCTTACCACCGGCGCAACATGGCTGGTTACGCTGAGATTAGCGGTATTCGTCGTCACGTTGCCATACACATCACTGGCAGACACGGTGACCGTCTGGGTGCCATCAGCAATAGCGCCGAGATTCGCTCTCGGTACGCTAATGGTCCAGCCGCCTCCCGCCGTGATCACACCGGTATAGGTCACGCCGTTAAGGGTTGCCGATACGGTCGTGCCGGTTGCCAGGTTGCTGCTGGTGCCGCTGATAGTCTGATTAACAGAGAAATCACCGGCGCTCAGTACGCCATCACCAAACACGGTGTTCAGCGTCAGGGTTGGCAGATTGGTCACGTGCACCTGCACCGTTCCGCTGGCCGTTGCCGCATTGCCCACTGCATCGCTCACGGCAGCGGTAACGGTGAAAGAGCTGTTACCGTTCGCCAGCGCGGTTAACTGTGCTGCCGTCAGGTTCGCTGTAAAGGTGCCGCCCGCCTGAACCTGTACCGGAATCGTGAGGTTACCAACCGTCACATTGACGGTGCTGCCCGCCGCCACGTTGGTGACTGTACCCGTTACGGTTCCGGCGTTTTGCGCCTCGTTGAAGTTCAGCACGCCATCAACAAACAGGGGATTAAGCGTGACAGCCGGCAAGGTATGCGTGCCCACGGTGGCCGTTGCGGTTGCCGTGCCGACGTTACCCGCCGTATCCGTTACGCTCACCTCCACGGTTAACGCGCCGTCAGGCAGCGCCTGCAACTGCGCTGGCGTTAATGGAATGCTGAAGTTACCTGCGGCATCGGTTGTTGTGGTGGCAAACGGCTGGCCATTCACAGTAACGACAACGCGGGAACCTGCATCCGCATTGGTTGCAACGCCAGTAATGGTTTTCGCGGTTTGTGCATCAACGGCGCTGAGCAGTGCATCAGTAAACAGCGGACTGATGGTGACGGTCGGTGCCAGCGTATCAACACGCACGCTGCTGGTGGTAGTAACGGTATTGTTCGCCGCATCCGTGACGGTAGCGGTGATGACATTAGCGCCCTGCGTCAGGCCCGCCAGAACCGATGCCGGAACCGTCACGCTGAAAGCCCCGCTGGCACCCACTGTTACCGGCACACTACTGCCGCCTATGCTCAGGGTAATCGGTGTGTTTTCCGCGATATTGGTGACCACTCCGCTGATCACCTGCTCGCTGCCGACTTCCGTCTGATTCAGCAAGCCATCACCCAGTACTGAGGTGAAGGTGAGCGTTGGCTGCTGGGTAAAGACACCAATGGTAGTGCTGTTGCTGGAGACGTTACCCGCGCTGTCCGTTACGCTCACGGTAAGTTGCTGGTTACCGTTCGGCAACGTTGTCAGGTCGGCCGCAGGCAGATCCACGCTCCAGTTACCGTTAGCCAGCACGGTAGTGGTATAGGTTTTACCTGCAAAATTCACCGTGACCGGTGTGCCTTCGACACCATTAGTGATAGCGCCCGTAATGGTCTGCCCTGCTGCGGCTTCTGCCACGTTTAGCAGGTTATCGCCAAACACCCCAGTCAGTGCCGGTACCACAGGTGCCGACGCGACCACTGCAGTCACGCTAACGGTTTCTGTCGTACTGTTGCCAAGCGGATCGGTTACGGTAAAGAGCAGATCGGAGGTCCCTTCCGGTAGCTGGCTCAATGCCGTAGTGGGAAGCGTAATTGACCAGCGTCCATCCTGAGCGACTATCGCATTATAATCCTCGCCGCCAATCGTCACGGAAACCGTCGCCCCGGCAACTGACGTCTGCGCTGTACCGCTGACGATCTGGCTGGTTGCCGCTTCTGCGGCATTCAGCACGTTGTCGCCAAACAGGGTGATTTCATTTAAAGCAAGCTCAGCATTTACCTGTTTGTTTACCGCCAGGCTGCTGCTGGCTGCGTTACCTGCTGCATCTGTGGTACTCACGGTGAATAATTGCGCGCCATCGTCGTTACCTGCCAGCGCACCCGCAGGAATAGTGAAGCTGAACGAGCCGTCTGCTTGCACCGTAGCGGTACTCAAAGCGGTAGTTCCACCATTAAGATAGAGAGAAATGGTTTGGTCTTCTGCTCCAACGGCGCTGCCGGTTAATACCTGCTGCGCCGCCACTTCTGCGCCGTTGATCAGGTTATCGCCGAGATAAGCATTGATGGTGATGGCTGGCGCTAGCGTATCAACTTCAACATTGCTGGTAGCGGTGGTACTGTTGCCCGCAGCATCGGTCAACACGGCGGTGATAGTTTGCGTGCCTTGCGGCAACGCAGCGACATCCGCACCTGAGATAAAGGTTGACCATGTTCCATTAGCCTGCACGCTGGCGCTGTAGGTCTGATTATTCAGTGTGATCTGAACAATGCGACCCGCTTCGGACTCAGAGGCTGTACCGCTAATGGTCTGACGCGCCAGGCTGTCAGTAATGTTAACGGCGTCGTCACCCGTAAAGGCATCAATTGTCAGCGCAGGTGACGTCAAATCGACCAGCACACTGCCGGTGGTGCTGGCGCTGCCCGCTGCACCGGTGGCGCTCACGCTGATCGCTTGCGTGCCATCGGTTAAGCCCGTAACCGGCACGTCCAGCGTCCAGCCCCCTCCGGCATCGACGGTGGTACTGTAATTTGCCCCCCAATTGTCACCGTTACCAGCGTATCTGCGCCAAGATTCAGCGCCGTACCGCTCACCGCGACCGTGCCACCATCCAGGGTACTGATGATGTTATCTGGTGAAACTGCGCCCAGCGTGACCACTGGATCCGGTGGCAGTGTCCGATCAACCGTGACCTCGAGGGTTTCGGTTGTTGGGTTACCCGCCAGATCCGCAACCGTGATCTGCACGCTGTTAGCTCCGGTATTCAAATCGGCAAGCTGTGCAGGTGTTAAGATCAGACTCCATGCACCCTCTGCCCCCACGGTGGTGCTTAAGGTCGTGCCGTTATAGCTCACCGTGACCACTGAACCGGGTTCAGCCCCGGCCGCCGTTCCCGCCAGCGTTTGTGCCTGAAGAATATCGGCGTAATTAAGGTTGTTATCACCGGCGAGGTTAGCAACAGTCAGCTCCGGCGCCGTGAAATCCACACGTAAATTGCCGTTAATGGTGCTGCTGTTACCAGCGATATCCGTTGCGGTAACGGAAACCGCATAGGTCCCTTCAGCAAAGCCCGCCAGATCCGTCGCGCTTAACGGCAGCGTCCAGATACCGTCTTCATCTACCACTGCGCTATAAGACTCATCGCCCATCGTGACATCTACGGTCTGCCCGGCACCTGTTTCCCCCGTGGTTCCACTTAAAACAAAGCCGTTATTGATCTCGTTAGCGTTGAGTAAGCCATCATCAAACTCGGCATCTACCGTTGGGTTTGGGGCAGTGAAATCGGCGGTAAAGGTATAAGGCAGCTCCACGCTGTTGCCCGCTGCATCCACCACGATCAGCGTCAGGGTATGCGATCCTTCACCCAGCGCATTCAGAACTTCTGGCGGTAATGTCAGCGACCAGGCACCATCCTGCTGAACCGTCCCGGTATAGGCGATGTCGTTGAGATCGATCGTCAGGCTGACTGCCTGATTCAGACCGGTACTGCCGGTATCACCGGTCAGCGTGACGCCTGCATTCGCTTCCTCAACATTGAGGATATTGTCTGCGCCAAACAAATTGACATCAAAAGTGGGTGTGGGTGGCGCGGTCGCCGTGACCAGTGGCTGCGTTGCCGTGTCAACGTTTCCGGCGGCATCGGTTGCGGTCACGGTGATCACATAGTTACCGTTACCCAATGCGCCCAGTTGAGCAGGCGTCAGGCCAAGTGACCAGCTGCCATCTGCTGCGACCGTTGCCGGACTGCTCAATACCACGGTGTTAGCCGCATCGGTAAAGCTCACCGTGACGGTTTGACCTGCGCTGATGATGCCCGTTGAGCCAGTAAGCGTTTGCGGCTGTGTCGCTTCAGTGGCATCCAGCGCACCGTTGCCAAACGGCAGGTTAAAGCTGACTTCAGGCAGGGTATTAGCAATCACCAATACGTCAGCCGAGGTGCTGCTGCTGTTGCCATTAGTGCCCAGTACCGTAACGGTGACCGGTAAAGTGCCATCCGGTAGCGCCTGAAGATCGGCCGGATCGAGCGCCAGCGTCCAGCTACCGTCTGCGGCAGGCTCCACCGTATAATCCGTGCCGTTGAGGCTGATGGTGACGGTATCTACAGCGTCTGTATCGATACCCACCGTTCCGCTCAGCGTCGCTGTGGTTAGCGTATCTGTGCCATTGATGGCGCCATCACCGAAAGGCAGATCCAGCGTTGGGGCCACGTTCGGCGTCACCGCTGAGGTGAAGGTGCGGGTAGCATCAGTAGTATTGCCATTGGCATCGGTGGTGGTGACGGTAATAGTGTGTTCACCATCAGGTAACGCGCCGACCAGGACTGCTGGCAACGTCGCACTCCAGTTCCCCGCCGCATCCTGCACCACGGTCAGCGGTGTTCCATCCACATTAACAGAAACCGTTGCGCCGCTGGCGGCATCTACCGTGCCGGTAATGAGCTGATCGCTACCCGCTTCGTTGGATGTGATCGCATCGTCGCCACCGAACTGCCCTTCAGGAACCGTTGCTGCCACGGGCGGCGTCAGCGCCAACACAATCGGTGTAATAGCCTGCGCTGGGTTACCTGCGGTATCTGTCGCTGAAACGATCAGACTGGTTGCACCTGAAGGCAGGCCATTGAGTGCGCCAGCCGGTACGTCGAGGCTCCAGCTGCCATCGGCGCCGGTAGTGGTTGAAAACGTTCTGTCTTCGATGGTCACGGTAATCAGCGTATCGGCTGCCAGGCTTGAAGTCCCGGACAGCGTCTGTGCTCCCGCCGCATCAGCAACATTAATAACGCCATTCTCAATACCCGCATTCAGCGTCAGCGTTGGCAAGGCAGTGGCAATAGCTAAATCCTGCGTCGTCTCAGAAACGTTACCTGCGGTATCGGTTACCGAAATCGTTAACTGCTGCGTCGTGCCGTCTGGCAGCGCCAGCAGAACTGAAGACGGAATTTCCAGGCTCCAGTTGCCGTCACCGTCTGCCACGGTGCTGTAATCTACCCCGTTCAGCGTAACGGTAACCGGCAGATTGCTCTCTGTAGCACCCGTTACCGTCAGGTTCGCCAGTGATTCGGCATTATTGAGCGAGCCACCGCTGCTGAGCGTGACATCCTCAAGCAGTGGCAGATCGCTATTAACCGTGACCACACTGGTGGCGCTGGCTGGATTGCCATACTGATCGGTTGCGTCGACGGTTACCGTAAGATCGCCCTGCGGCAACGCATCTACTTCAGCTGGCGTCAGGCTATAGGCCCAGTTTCCGCTGGCATCCACGCTTGCCTGGTACTGTACGGTAAAATCACTGGTTTCATTAGTGAGCGTAATGGTAACAAGCTGATCGGGCAGAAGATTACTGCTGCCGCCGCTGATTTCTACCGCTTGTGATCCTTCCTGATCGTTGATGACGTTATCACCAGCAACCACATTCAGATTCAATACCGGTTGGCTGGTATCGCCTGCAGCGATGATAAAGGTGGTGCTGTTACTGGCTGGGTTACCAACACCATTCGCTGCGTTTACAACGACCGTCTGGATGCCGTCGCCCAGCGCCGCAATATCTGCTGCAGTCACATCGACACTCCAGCTACCGTCGGCCTGAATGGCTGTCTGGTAAGGGGTGCCCCCGACAGTAACGGTGACCGCATCACCCTCTGCCATATTGGTGCTGGTTCCGCTCAGCGTCAGGGTTTCTGCCGCTTCGGCGCGGTTGACTACGCCATCATCACTGATGGCATCAAAGGTCAGCGTCGGCTGTTCGCTGACGGCCACAGCAAACGTCAGATTCTGCGAGCCTGAAGCTTCGTTACCTGCGGCATCACGCGCGGTGATATTGACCGGATAGCTCGCCGTATAGTCCAGGTCAGCGAAAGCACTGGCCGGAATGGTAACGCTCCAGCTCCCGTCATTCAGGATCTGCGTTGGGTAATTTTGCCCGTTGAACGTCACGGTGACGGGCTGACCCGCATCCGCAACGGAAGCGGTGCCGGTGACGGAAAGATCCTGCAGCACTTCAATTGCGTTAATAACATTGTCGGTTGCGATGTCATTGACCGTGAGGGTTGGCGCGGTGAAGTCAACCATAATGCTGCTTTCAACACTACCGGTGTTTCCTGCGGCATCACTGGTGTTAACCACAATCGTACTGACGCCTTCGGTCAATCCTTGCAGTACGCCACTGTCGAGCGTCAGCGTCCAGTTGCCCTGTGTGTCGACATCGGCACTGTACGGCGTGTTGTTCAGCGTGACCGTTACCGTCTGTCCCGCACCCGTAATGCCTGTGGTGCCACTCAGCGTCTGGCTCTGCGCCGCTTCTGCCTGGCTCAGATAACCATCGCCAAACGGGGTGTTAAGGCTCGGTGCCAGCGTACCGGTCGCGACCGTGATATCGCGCGTTTCGGTGAAGCTGTTACCTGCTGCATCGCTGACCGTCGCGGTCAGGGTATAAACGCCGTCAGTGATCTCCGCCAGCGCACCGGCTGGCAGGTCGAAGCTCCAGTTGCCATCCGCATCTACCGCGGTGCTCCAGATTTGATTGTTCAGGGTGATGGTGACGGTCTGGCCTTCTCCCGCATCACTGCTGCCAGTGAGCGTAATGACCGCGTTGCTTTCTGCAGCGTTCACCACGTCATCTTCGGCAATTGGTGCCAGCGTCAGGGTTGGCGGCGTCAGATCCACCGTCACGCTGCCTGTAGCCGTGTTGGCGTTGCCTGCGGCATCGGTTGCGGTGATGACAAAATCTGTGGTGCCGTCAGTCAGACCAGCAAACGCACTCGCTGGCAGGCTGATACTCCAGTTACCGTTAACATCGACAGTGCCGCTGTAATCCGTGCCGTTAAACAGCACGCTGATTTTCTGACCATCACCGCTGCTGCCAGTGGTGCCGCTCAGGGTTTGTACGCTGGCAATCTCGCTCGTGTTGAGCACGCCATCGCCAAATGGCAAAGAAAGCGTTGGTTCAGGCAGTGTTGTCAACACATTCAGCGTCGTGCTGCTGCTGACGGTTGCGCCCGTGGTATCGGCAGAGGTAACCGTGACGGTGGCCGGACCATCAGGCAGATCGGCCAGCGCCGTTGCCGGGATGACCGCGCTCCAGGTGCCCGCAGCAGACACGGTGGCGGTGTAAGCGACGTTATTAAACAGCACGGTTACCGTACTGTTCTCAGGCACGTTTGCTGATGTCCCTGAGATAATCAACGGTTGCTCAACATCCGCCGCGCTCAGGTAATTATCCGTGCTGATCGCATCCAGCGACAGCCCGGAAGCCGTGCTGTTAGCAGTAATGGTAATATCACTGGTGGTGGTGTTACCCGCCGCGTCACTAACAGCCACCGTGTAGCTTGCCGTGCCATCAGCCAGGGCTGCCAGCGTGCCTGCGGGGACGGTCAGGCTCCATGCCCCGCTCGACTGCACTGCTCCGCTGAATATCTGACCATTAATGTTTACCGTCACAAACTGGCCCGGTTCCACATTGGTTGTGCTACCCGAAAGTAGCTGGTCAGTCTGGCGTTCCGCACCATCAATGATGTTATCACCGGCAAAGGCATTCAGCGTCAGCGTTGGCAGGCTGGCTGGGTCGGCTCTTACCGTCAGATTGCTGGTGTCGCTGGTGACATTACCTGCGGTATCAGTTGCGGTTACGGTAAGCGGATAAGCACCGTTCACCAGTCCGCTGAAGGCAGTGGCTGGAACCTCCAGGGTCCAGTTACCCTCCGCATCCGCTGTAGTGCTGATTGTGGTGCCGTTAAAGGTGGCGGAGATAATGGCGCTACCTTCGCTGGTGCCGCTCAATGCCAGAGGCTGCGTCACTTCATTGGCATTCAATACGCCATCACCGGATGGGGCATTGACCGCTAAATCTGGCGCAACGGTATTAACGGCAAACGTGCCGTCAACGCTGCTGGTGTTACCAGCAATATCTGCTGCGGTAACGGTGTAGGTGGTATCACCCTGAGGCAGTGCCGCCAGAACGCCCGCTGGGATGGTGGCTTGCCAGGCACCGGTAGCATCAACCGTGCCGCTGTAATCGACGCCGTTGAGCGAAACCGTGACGGTTTGTCCCTCACCCGCGACGCCGGTTGTGCCAGTAATTACGCCATCTGCTGCGGCTTCATTCGCATTCAGGATGCCATCGCCAAACGCGTCACCTGCCGTAGCCTGTGGCACGCTGGTCGCCAGCACGTTAAGGATTGAGCTGCTGGTCGCCAGCGTGGTGCCTGCGGCATCGGTGACGGTAGTGGTGACCGACAGTGCGCCATCAGCTGCCGCGCTGAAGGTGCCCGCAGGCAGCGTCAGCGTCCAGTTGCCGTCTGCGCCCACAGTGGTAGTGAAGCTACCGCCATTAACGTTAACGGTAACAATGCTGCCTTCTGCAATGTTGCTGGTACTGCCCGCAAAAGTGACGGCACCATTAATTTCCTGCGCATTGAGGTAGTTATCGTCACTGATGGGGGCCAGCGCAACGCTGCTGATGGTGGTATCGACGCTGAAACTCGCTTCGCCAGTGGCACTGTTACCCACTGCATTGGCGACGTTAACAGTGAGCGTCTGGCTGCCATCGGTCAGCCCAGCGAAGGCCGTGGCAGGCAGAATAATGCTCCATTCACCGCCTGCGCCAACCACTCCGCTGTAACTGGTGCCATTAAGCGTTGCGATGACAAGCTGACCTTCTTCGACATTAGTGGTTGAACCGGTCAATGTTTGTGGCTGCTGCTGTTCAGCGGCACTGACCACGCCATCACCGGCAAAAGCAGCGATATCAATCGTGACGGTTGGCTGAATCGCCGGATCGCTTGCCACAATCAAATCAGTGGTTTGGATAGTCTGATTGCCCTGGGCATCAGTTACCGTAATGGTCAGCGGATTAGAGCCAGCCGGTAGCTCCGCCAGATCGGTTGGTGCTATCTGCAATGACCAACGTCCGTTAACAGCGACCAGTGTGCGGTAAGTTTTACCGTTCAGTGCCACGCTAACGTCATCGCCATTCTGGCCGGTACCGCTGACCACTAACGGCTGCGTCAGATCGCGGGTGTTCAGCGCATTATCGCCGCTCACCGGATCGACGCCTAATGACGGCGCGCTGGTATCAACGGTCAGGCTACTTTCCTGGTTGGTGGTGTTGCCTGCGGCGTCGCTGATAGTGACCGTGACCGGGTAATTACCGTTGGTCAGCGAAGAGAGATCGCTGGCAGGAACATCCAGCGCCCACTCCCCGTTGGTGCCAACAGTCCCCGTATAAGTGACGCCATTCAGTGACACGCTAACGCTATCGCCTGCGCTGCCACTGCCAGTAAAGCTGATGCCAGCGGCCTGTTCGCCAGCATTGAGCACTCCATCGCCAGCAAACGCATCAACCGTTAGCGTGGGCGCGGTAGCATCAATCGTCAGCGGTGAAGAAGTGGTGCCGCTGTTGCCGCTGGCGCTTGTCACCGTGACATTCAGATCGTAGCGACCGTCCGTTAAGGCTTGCAGATCGGCGGCAGGCAGCGTGGCGGTCCAGCTACCATCTTGCGCGACGGTGGCGCTATAAGTTTCACCATTCAGTTCCACGCTAACGCTTCTGCCCGGTGCGGCGCTGCCGCTCACCTCAACATCGCTTTGCGCTTCCTCAGCATTGATAATGCCGTCACCCGCGACAGGGTTGACCGTTGTAGTTGGTGTGCCGGTATCTACGGTGATCGGTAGCGTGGTGCTGGTGACGTTTCCGGCTGCATCGCTCACGGCAACGGTAACGGTGTTTGCTCCCTGTCCCAGGCTTTGCAGAGCGGTTGGCGGGATAGTTACGCTCCAGTTACCATCATCATCAACGGTCGCTGGATAACTGTTATCTCCTACCGTTACCGTAACGGTTTCTCCTGCGGTTGCCGTGCCGGTCAGGGTTTGTGGTGTGTTCAGCTCTTCGCTGTTGAGAATGCCATCGTCAAACGGGGTGGCAACAACAGGCTCAGCCAGAGGTGTCGTCGCAACCAGCAGAGTCTGACTGCTTTCCGCGCCACCCGCTGTCACGGTGACGGTTTGATTACCCTGTGGCAGGCCGCTGAGATCTGCTACTGGCACCGTTACCGTCCAGGCTCCGCCTGCATCAATCGTCGTGGAGTAGGTGTTGGCCCCAAGCGTGACCGTCACCACGCTATTAGCTGGCAGGTTTGCCGTGCTGCCGCTGATCAGCAGATCGGCCTGCGCTTCGTTGGCATTCAGCGCATTATCTTCACTAACCGGGGCGATGGCCACCAGCGGATCGCCGGTCGTTACCACATCCAGGCTGCCTGTTGCGTTAGCCGGATTTCCTGCTGCATCGGCGGTACTGACGGTGAACGTTTTCGTTCCATCTCCGCCAAGCGACCCGGCAGGCAGCGTGACACTCCAGCCACCGCCCGCCTGCACTACGCCATCATAGCTTTGCCCGTTAATGGTTACGATGACCGGCTGACCGGCTGGAATATCCGTGGTTGTGCCGGTGATCAGCACATCACTGAGCTGCTCCGCCCGATCAATCACGTTATCGCCGGTAACCGGATCCAGGGTCAGGGTTGGACTGGTCTCAGCAATAATCGTGACATCCGATACCACCGTGGTGCTGTTTCCAAATTCATCACCAATCGTGACCGTGACCGGATAAACGCCATCCCCAGCGTATTGACCGCATTAGCCGGAACGGTGACCTGCCAGTTGCCATCATCTCCCACCGTAGTGGTGTAAATTGTGCCGCCAAAGTCGACTGACACCGTGTTGCCTGGCGTACCGCCTGCGCCATCTAAGATCAGATCCTGATTAACTTCGCCACTGTTGATGTAACCGTCACTGGCAGGCTGCGTAATGGTTGCCGTTGGCGGTGTGGTGGCGAACTGCAGCGTATCGGTAAAGGCAGAAGTATTGCCGTTTGCATCGGTGGCGGTAACGGTGACGGACTGCGCGCCATTCGGCACTAACGCCAAATCAGCCGCCGGAACGTTAACACTCCAGTTGCCATTCTCACCGACGGTTGTACTGTAATTTTGTCCGTTGAGGTTTACCGTAATGGTGTCACCCGCATTGCCGCTGCCGGTAACCACTAACGGCTGCTGTGCATCACCTGCATTAATGATGCCGTCACCGCCGAGATCATCAACGGTGATATCAGGTGTTGCTCTTGCCACTGTCACGTCGGTGGTTTGCGTGCTGCTGTTACCGGCAGCATCGCTGATGGTGACGCTGACCGGATAGCTCTGATTGCCAAGGTTAGCCAGATCCGCTGGCGGCACCGAGGCGCTCCATTGACCGTTGGTGCCCACGACGGCTGAATAGATTTGTCCGTTGAACGTGACGGTGACATTTTCGCCTGGCGTACCGGTGCCGCTAAATAACAGCGGCTGCGTCAGATCGTTGGCGTTGAGCACGCCATCGCCCGCCGGAGCGTTAACGCTAACCACAGGGGCCAGGGTATCGACGGCGAGCGTTTGTGTTGCGGTGGAGACATTGCCACTGGCATCGGTCAGCGTTACGCCGAGCGTATAACTGCTGCCATCTGCCAGGCCCTGCAAGGCTTCGGCGGGAACGGTTACCGTCCAGTTGCCATCGTCCCCTACGGTTGTGCTGTAGCGTTGCCCGTTGAGCGTAACCGCCACCACGTTGCCAGGCGCACCGCCTGATCCCGTTACCGGCAGGTCGCTGCCCGCTTCATTGCTGTTGAGAACACCATCACCGCCTGCGACTGGCGAGACAGTCAGCGCGGGATTGTTAGTCGCAACGGTGAAATCCAGCGTGTCGCTGTTGCTGTTGCCTGCTGCATCCGTTACCGTCACGGTCAGGCTGTTAGCCCCCTGCGGTAAGGTTGCCAAATCAGAGGCAGGAATCGGAAGGTTCCAGCTGCCGTCGGCATTCACAGTGGCGCTATAGGTTTTGCCGTTAAGCGTAACCTGCACCAGCTGACCTTCTCCGGTCACCCCCGTACTGCCGCTAATAATCTGATCGCTGCCCGCTTCGGCACTGTTCAATACCCCGTCGCTGAACGCGGTTTGATCGAGATTAACCTGAGGCTGGGCGGTGACGGCAACCGTCAGTCCAGCCGAATCGGTTAAGACATTATTGCTGGTGTCTGTCACGCTGGCCGTGATTTGCTTCAGTCCATCCGTTATACCTGCAAAAGCACTGGCTGGGATGATGACGCTCCAGCCCCCCTCTGCGTCAACGGTGCCGCTGTAGCGGGTGCCATTAAAGTCCAGGGTGACAATTTGCCCTTCAGCCACACCCACTGCCGAACCCGTGATAACCAAATCGTTACCGGCTTCCTGCGCATTGAGATAGCCATCTGTACTGAGCGGTTCAGTCATGGTGAGCGTACCAGGCTCAGTCACGGGCGCTTCTACGGTAAGTGTCAGATCGCCGGTTGCGACCGTGCCCGCCGCATTACTGACGCGCACAGAAATAGTGCCAGTGCCTGCTGCCAGCGCCGCCAGCGCAGCGGCCGGAACGGTGACGCTCCAGCTTCCGTCTGCACCAACCTGACCACTGTATGTCTGACCGCCAAGCGTGACGGTGACCTGCTGTCCGGCTTCTACGTTAGTGGTGCTGCCCGAAAGAATTTGATCGCTGGTTTTTTCGCTGTTATCCAGCGTGTTGTCACCTGCAAAGGCATTTATCGCCACAGCAGGCGCACCTGGCGTGCCTGGCTCAGTCACGGGCGCTTCCACGGTGAGTGCCAGATCGCCGGTTGCGACTGTGCCAGCCGCATTACTGACGCGCACAGAAATAGTGCCAGTGCCTGCTGCCAGCGCCGCCAGTGCAGCGGCCGGGACGGTGACGCTCCAGCTTCCGTCTGCGCCAACCTGACCACTGTACGTCTGACCGCCAAGCGTGACCGTAACCAGCTGTCCTGCTTCTACGTTAGTGGTACTGCCTGAAAGAATTTGATCGCTGGTTTTTTCGCTGTTATCCAGCGTGTTGTCACCCGCAAAGTCATTTATCACCACAGCAGGCGCACCCGGCGTAGCAGGATTATCATCGCCACCTCCACCGCCACCGCCGCCACCACCGCCGGCGCCAATCGCAACGCCCGCCAGCCCTAAAATACCCAAACCGCTTGCCGTTATAACAGCGGTGGAGGCATTAGCATTTTCAGCCAGCAGCAGCGGTTCTACGCTGTCGAGCGATTCATAAGTTGGCGTAACGGCGGTTGCAGCCAGATCGCTGCCTTCCGCTGCGTCCGGGAACAGAGCATGTTCCGGTGGGTTTACGCCATCATCAAAAACCAGTTCGCTGTGTTCGCCTTCGGCGTCATCAAAGAAAAATTTCTGATAGCGCATGGTACTGCCATCGCGCATATGCAGAATAAGGTCATCACCCTGACGTTCGTACTGAACCACCATCGCGCGAGTGCCGTTAATGCGGACTACGCTGGGTTCTGTGAGGTTAATTGTTTGCGTCAGGCCGCCGTTAGACTGAGAAATCAGTGTGCCATTTTCACGTGAAATGATGTCAACTCGACCTTGAGTGAGCTCTGCCATTTGTAACCTCTACTCCACCAGATTAGCTAATATACTGAATTTAAAAAACATTAATTAAATTAACGCTTTAAAATCCACGCATGACGCTACTTTCTGTCAGACAGAAAGTGTTTTAACCTGGTGTGTGTAAAAAAGGCTTAGCAGCCGACTCACCCACCACCGAAAGATACCAGCGGTTTGGCTTATTTAAATTGCATTTGTTGCTTTGTTTTTAAGCAAAAATCTCGCGTTTTGCCTGGATTAATCATTAGCGTAACGCAAAGAAAAATCAAACTTAATGTACAGATATTGTTATGTTTTATCGTTCAACACATTAATTAAATTTTAAATAGTTTCGCCAATTAACTTTTCTTTATCTTTGTTTTTACATAGCTAATTGCAGGCTCGGGTTTCCTAAAGCTGCCAAAAACGTTCAATAAAGCGTCAAAAATCACGCACAGGCACAAAAGAATAATTTTTCTGGAAAAGTGATTAAGTGCACAAATCACTGATGAGCAAACACGCATTTAACCTGATAACAGATTGAAAAGTTTGAAAGAAATTTGACTTAAGTCAGCCAGACAAAGCGGGGTTAATGCCAGGAAAGTTCTGGAAAAAAATTGTGTCGGGCAAAAAGTCGGTAAACTGCGTTTTTTGACAACAGTTCGCTGCATATCGAAGCCACAATAATCTGTAACAGCGAGCAACTTTTCGCCGGCTTAATGCTACACTTTGCCGCTTTGCTACAGATGAATTTTACCTATGACCGCACTGGACGCCGCACAGCAGAATAAACAGCAAAGCCGCCTGTTTTGGGGCACACGCACCATCTTTTTAATCAATGGATTAGGCATGTCTGCCTGGGCGCCATTAGTGCCCTTCACGCGCGATCGCCTGGCGTTAAGCGGCGGATCGCTCGGTGCCTTGTTGCTCTGTCTGGGGGTAGGATCGCTGGCAGCAATGCCTGTTACCGGCACGCTGGTGGCACGTTTTGGCTGTCGTCGCGTCATGCTGTTATCAACCATTCTGGTGTTAGCGATGTTGCCGCTGCTGGCCATTGCCGAGACAAAAGCGTTGATGGCGGCATCGCTAATGATGTTTGGTGCAGGTTTAGGCACGCTGGATGTCGCGATGAATTATCAGGCCGTTGAGGTTGAAAAAGCCTCTGGCCGTCCCATGATGTCTGGCTTTCATGGCTTCTTTAGTCTGGGCGGCATTTTGGGTGCCGGGACGGTTAGCTTATTACTCAGCCTGGCCTTTACGCCTTTAGCCGCTGTTCTGGTGGTGATGGCGGTGATGCTGCTGTTACTGCTTTGGCATCTTCCTGCGTTACTCAATGATCGACTGCATCAGCCCGATCAACCCTGGCTGGTTATTCCACGAGGCGGCGTAGCGTTTCTCGGCTTGCTCTGCTTTATTTTATTTCTGGCTGAGGGCGCAGTATTAGACTGGGGCGCGTTACTGCTGTTACAAAATCCAGCGATGTTGCCTGCCTATGCAGGGCTGGGCTATGCACTGTTTTCCTGTGCCATGACGGTTGGCCGCTTTACCGGCGACAAAATCATTCATCGCTTTGGTCGTTATCCCGTTATGCTGGCGGGTGCTTTGGCTGCGGCGGCAGGCATGACGCTGGCGGTTTGTCTTCCCTGGCCCGAAGCGGCCCTGTTTGCCTTCCTGCTGGTTGGCTTCGGTTTAGCGAATACGGTGCCAATGTTGTTCAATGCTGTCGGTAATCAACAGGATATGCCCGCAAATCTGGCAATTTCAGCCATGACAACGCTGGGATATGCGGGTATTCTCTCAGGTCCGGCCTTAATCGGTTTCATTTCCCATTGGATCAGCCTCAGCGGCGCGTTTTTACTGATTGCGCTGTTGCTGCTAGCTGTGGCCGCCAGTGCGCGACTGGTTGCGCGATAATTCAGGTACCTGAGACGCTATGTTGTATAAGTTTCCCCTGACATCCGGCAATGTCACCCGCTTCTTTGTGGTTTTTAATCTGGTGCTCCTGTTAGCCCTGGGTTTCGTTGTACATAACTCCGTCAGTGCCTGGTTGACTGAGAAACGCTATGCCATGACCGATGCCGCTCGTAGTATGCAAAAGCGTATCGATGCTTACCGTTTTGCCACCTGGCAAATTTATGAAAACCTTGCCACCAGCGCAGCCGGCTCGCCGCCCAGCAGCAATTTACAGGAAACGCGGCTGCGTCCTGATGTCTATTATCTCGAAAAGACCCGCCGTAAAACCGAAGCACTGATCTTTGGTTCGCATGACAGCAGCACGCTGGATATGACGCTGCGCATGTCTAATTATCTCGATACGCTTTGGGGTGCAGAGAACCCAACCTGGTCAATGTACTTTCTGAATGGTCAGGATAACAGCCTGATTATGATCTCGACCCTGCCGCTGAAAGATATGGCCACACGTTATAAAGAGAACGCCATCACCTCTCTGGTTGACAGTCGCCGCGCCGAGATGCTGCAACAGGCCAATGCGCTGGATGAGCGCGAAAGTTTTTCTCCGCTGCGCCATTTAGCGTTCCAAAATGATCACTATTTCACGGTGCGCACCACCTTTAATCAGCCGGGTCATTTGGCAACCGTGGTCGCGTTTGATCTGCCGATTAATGACTTAATCCCACAAAATATGCCGCTGGAGAATTTCCAGTTGCGTCAGGATAGCGTCCTGCCCACCGCCAGCGATCGGGAAGAAACTGAAACCACGCAAATTACGCTGGCGAATCCTGACCTGGAGATTGCTGCCACGCTGCCGAGCACCTCGCTACAGCTGGTGTACCGCGTACCGGTGACCCGACTGTTTATCGATACGCTGCACAATCTGCTTTGGCCGCTGTTGATCAATTTGCTGCTGTTCCTGCTGTCGCTGGCGGGTATGGTATTGCTGCGCCAGCAATCGCTGCGTCCCAGCGAGAATCAGAGCGCCGAGCTGGATTCGCTGCGTGTCCTGAACGAAGAGATTGTTGCCAGCCTGCCGGTCGGATTGCTGGTGTATGACTTTGCCAGCAACCGCACCTTGCTGAGTAACAAAATTGCTGAACATCTTTTGCCACATCTCAATCTGCAAAAGATCATTAATATGTCGGACCAGCACCAGGGTGTGTTGCAGGCCACCATCAATAACGAAGTGTATGAAATCCGTCATGCGCGCAGCGTGCTGTCGCCGCATACGCAACTGTTTATGATGCGCGATCAGGATCGCGAGTTGCTGGTGAACAAGAAGCTGCAAAAAGCCCAGCAGGTACTGGATCGCAATCACCAAATGCGTCAGCAATTGCTACAAAATTTGGGTCATGCGCTGAACCTGCCGCTGGAAAAGATCGTGGCGCAGCTGGTGCAGCTCAGCCAGCGTGATGAAGACGAAACGGTGCTGGATGTTTTAGATGAAAGTCAGGGCCTGTCGCGTTTGGTGGACGATATCGTATTACTGAACCGCCTTGAAGCGCACGACTGGTCGCCCGATGCAACCGTGTTTAATTTGCAAGAGCTGTTAGATGAGATCGCGCTGGAGAGCCTGCCGCTGATGCGCCGCAAGGGCCTCTCTTTAGTGATCAATAATCATCAGCCCAATGATGAGATGCGCTTTGGCGATCGCCGTGCGCTACGCAAAGTGCTGACTACGCTGATGCACTACTCGCTGACCACGACGCGCTGGGGCAAAATTTCAATCGACATAAAAGCCGCAAATGAGCGTGCCGATCGCCTTAACATTGAGCTGGTTGATACCGGTGCCGGCCTGACGGTTGATGAACTGGCAAACGTCGATTTTCCTTTCCTCGGCGATACCCACCAGGATCGCTACGGACAGGCTTCTGGCATGGCGTTTTTCTTGTGTAAGCAGCTTTGTAAGCAAATGGGTGGCAGCCTGGAGATTGTGGCAAAAATTGATATTGGCACCCGCTATAACATTCAGTTGCCGCTGGCGCTGGAGCAGCGGCACGATGAAGAAGAGGAGAAGATTCTGGATGGCGTAACTGCGCTGGTAGAAGTGGCGGTTGAAGATGTACATAAAATCGTGTGTCGTCATCTGGAAAACTGGGGCGCACGCTGCCTGACCCCAGACGAGCGTATTTCAGGCCAGGATCATGATGTGCTGGTCACCGACGATCCCGCGAAGCTGAGCGGCTGGGCATTACTGCTGGCCGAAGACGAATTGGGTCATCATGCGCTAAACGAACAGCAATATCGGGTCAATTTCAACCTCAGCAATTCACTCCTTGAT
This sequence comes from Pantoea sp. LMR881, assembly GCF_027157825.1. Classification (NCBI taxonomy): domain Bacteria; kingdom Pseudomonadati; phylum Pseudomonadota; class Gammaproteobacteria; order Enterobacterales; family Erwiniaceae; genus Pantoea; species Pantoea sp. LMR881. Next base: position 3,523,230 of record NZ_JAPVOK010000002.1, on the reverse strand, counting down.
GCTTTGCTGGCGCTGATTGAGAAGCAATTGTCCCACGATGTAATGGAGGATGACGCTGAAGAAGAAGCTACCTCGCCACTGTTGAGCGGTGGCTATTTCCAGCTGTTTACTGAGACAGTACCGGATGATGTAAAGAGATTGTATACTGAGTCGGCGGAAAAGGACTACGCCTCGCTTGCTCAGACAGCGCATCGCCTAAAAGGCGTGTTTGCCATGCTCAATTTGACACCAGGCAAACAGCTTTGTGAAGAGTTAGAACAACACATTAAAGCGTGTGACGATTCAAACATTACAAATACCACCAGTGAAATTGACGCTTACGTTAAGACACTGCTGCAGCAAGGTAACCAATAAGATGAATAACTTAAATGTAATTATTGCCGATGACCATCCAATTGTTCTTTTCGGTATCCGAAAGTCTCTTGAACAAATTGAATGGGTTAACGTTGTAGGTGAGTTCGAAGACTCAACAGCATTAATTAACAACTTATCCAAACTGGATGCCAACGTTCTGATCACCGATCTTTCTATGCCCGGTGAGAAATATGGCGATGGCATTACGCTGATTAAATACATTAAACGTCACTATCCCGATTTGTCGATTATTGTTCTGACCATGAACAATAACCCGGCGATTCTTAGCTCCGTGTTGGATCTTGATATTGAAGGCATTGTGCTGAAGCAAGGCGCGCCAACCGACCTGCCAAAGGCGCTGGCTGCATTGCAAAAAGGCAAGAAATATACGCCAGAAAGCGTGGCGAAGCTGCTTGAGAAAATTAGTGCCGGTGGCTATGGCGATAAGCGTCTGTCGCCAAAAGAGAGTGAAGTTTTGCGTCTGTTCGCTGAAGGTTTCCTGGTGACTGAGATCGCCAAGAAGCTGAATCGCAGCATCAAAACCATCAGTAGCCAGAAGAAGTCGGCGATGATGAAGTTGGGTGTTGATAACGATATTGCGCTGCTGAACTATCTTTCATCGGTCAGTGCGACGCAAGTCGACAAAGAATAAGCGGTTCCCCAGGCGGTACATTGCGTACCGCCTGTTTTTTGACTCTACCCTTCTCGCGTTTTACGCACCCGCTCCGCATAAATCGCCAGCGTCACCTTCAGCACATCCAGCGTAACTGGTTTCGACAGGCAGTTATCCATCCCCGCATCCATACAGCGTTGTTTCTCTTCAGCCAGCGCATTCGCCGTGACGCCGACCACCGGGAAGACGTGTCCCAGCTGACGCAAACGCTGTGTCAGACGATAACCATCCATGTTCGGCATGTTGACGTCGGTCAGCACGATATCAATTTCATTGCGGCTTAAGACATTGAGCGCATCGATGCCATCCTGGGCTGTTTTGACCTGATAGCCCAGGGTGCCAAGCTGTTCGGAGAGCAGCATACGGTTTATCGGATGATCATCAACAATCAGTACCATGATATCGTCGTTGTGCACCTTCTCTTCTACTGGCCCCGCCAGTAGAAGTGCATCCGCTGCATCGCTGTCAACGGCGATACGGTAAATACGCGCCAGCAGAGTAGGCAATTCCTGTAGGGTTGCCGTGCTGTGCACCCAACGGCCCGGATGAATTTCACGCGGCATGTCCGCATGACCGCCGTTAAAGGTAATGATCGCGCGCAGCGGCATATCCATTTCCAGCTCATGATCGGCCAGCAGCACATCATCACTGCCAGCTTTGCCCTGATATTCGGCGACGTTAATGCCCTGCTGTTGCAGCTGCCGGGTAAGAAATTCCGCCAGATAGTCATTACGCATCGCCAGCCAGAGGGTTTTGTCCTGCATGCCCTGGAGCAGCGGAGGCGAAAGCTGTTGCCCCTGTCCCTGATAAACAGGGATCCTCACGATGAACTGGCTGCCCATACCCGGCTCAGAATCGACTTCAATATCACCATCCATCATGTTGATGAGTTTTTCGCAAATCGCCAGCCCTAAGCCGGTTCCCTGGAAATTGCGCTGCACGCCGTTGCCAACCTGGAAGAAAGGATCAAACAAGCGCGGCATCTCTTTTGCCGGAATGCCAACACCAGTATCACGTACCCGAAACGCCAGATAGCCTTCTGTCACAAAGGCATGCAGGATAATGCAGCCGGTATGGGTAAATTTGATGGCGTTATTTAACAGGTTGGAGATGACCTGTTGCAGGCGCAGCGGATCGCCATCCAGTGACTGTGGGACATCATGTTCAATGTAGCAGTACAAGGTCAGACGCTTTTTCACGACCAGCGAGAGGTAATTGCCCACAATGTGCGTAATCACCTCGCGCGGCGCGAACGGCCGTGGCTCAATCTTCAACTGTTCCGACTCAATTTTCGAAAAGTCGAGAATGTCGCTGATGATTTTAAGCAGCAAACTGGAGGAGTTGTTCATCGCCGTGACTAATGAGTCCACACCGGCAGGCAACTGTTTCGTTTGCAGCAAATCAAGGTTGCCGATAATGCCATACAGCGGTGTGCGCAGCTCATGGCTGACGGTTGCGAGGAACATCGATTTCGACTGGCTGGCCTGTTCTGCTGCGTGCGCCATTTCCTGTAGAGATTGCTCCATACGCACACGCGCTGAGACATCGACCAATACGCAGATCGCCACATTTTCATTACGATACCGCGAGTGAACAAAACTGATTTGCAGGTTGGTATTACTGCCCGTGAGCACATCGACGAAATTGACCTGCTGGCCGCCGATGATTTCATTGAGGCGCTGGCGATCTTCCTGCGTGAGCAGCGTCAGATAGTTATGTGCCAGTTCGTTACTCAGGATGTTGGTGCCATCCCGGGTGCGCAATATGCAGATGCCAACCGGCGCTGAAGCGACGATTTTGCGGTTAAACTGTTCATGTTCTTCAAGCCGATGCGCATTCTCTTCTGCCGGAAAAAACATGCGGCGTTCAAACAACCAGGCAAGGGTAAAGAGCAGTACGGCACTGAATACGTTGAGTAACAACGCATTGATCATCATCAGCCTGAGCTGATCAACCAGCACATCGGTAGAAACCGACCACACAATGCTAAGATCAGAGGGCGGCAACGGTTTTTTCAGCACCAGCTGGCGATAGCCATCAAGATAACCGAACCAGGTTTTATCATCTGGCAAATCATTCATAGAGAAACCCACGCCGCCACGCCGTGAGGTAAGCAACGGACGATAGTTTTCGTCAGTAATGGTCGCCATGACCGGCAGATTACCCGGCTGAATGAATTCGTCGAGGCGAATGTTTTGCTCAACACCCAGCAAGGCCTGCAATTTATTGGCGACGTAAACCGGCACGACCATATAGAAATTGCCGACGCCGGGCTGCGTACTGTTGTTGATCCAGTACATGGGATTACGACGCTCTTCTTCATTGCTGTTGCGATAGCGCAGTACATGCTCACGTAACGCTTTCAGGCTGCGCTCGCGATCAACATTGCTGCTGCCAATCGTAAAATCGGCAAGGCACTGATTTTCCCCGCCAAGAAAAAAATACCCGGTTAAGCTCATAAGAGGAGGCGAAGTTACTTTTCCAGTAATTGATGTAGTAACTCAGCGAGTCGAGCGAATTACGCCAGGTGTTGCTCATTGACGTGCAGTCGCCATTTGAAAACAGCGGCGTAAACTGCGGTTGAGTGGTTTTGCCTGGCATTAAGCCGGTCAGCACATCCAGTCCGCTGCTGGCGTTGGTTAAGCGATTTTCAGTAATGTACTTCAGCTCGCGCATCATGTCCGCAGAGTGCCGGATATACCATTCCACCTGGCCATAATTATTGGCAAATTCCTGACGAACCTGGTTCTCTTTATCGTGCAGCACATTAATGATGTAGAACGAGGTCAACACGGCACCTAATAACCAAATCAACAGCGCCAGCGCCCGGAATAAATAGCGCGAAATACGCAGAGTGGTGCGAAAAGAGACAAGATATTTCAAAGGGAACTCGCAGTTGGCAAGATGAAACGCATAATGATGTCAGATTGCCCATACACTAGCTTTATCGCGTGAAAAAAGCCAGCCGGGGGCGGGTTCAGCAAAGGCTTTGAGAATTTTTGAGGTTGATTGATTTGCGCCTGATGTGAGGCTGCTTTGCGACAGAACACGCCTTGTCGCGTCTCACCGCGACCCTTATCAAAAAAACGGCAGGCCGGGTTTCCCCTGACCTGCCGTTTTTAAGCGAAGATTACACTTCAGCCTGCTGACACATTACTCTTCTTCGTCTGCTGCAGGTGCGTCATCTTCATCATCGATATCCGCTTCAGGTGCGATATCTTCATCGCCTTCCGCCACAGTGCCGTCGATTGAATCCAGCTCTTCTTCTTCAACCGGTTCAGCAACACGTTGCAGTCCCACCACGTTTTCGTCTTCTGCGGTGCGGATCAGAATTACGCCCTGGGTGTTACGGCCCACGACGCTCACTTCAGACACACGGGTACGCACCAGCGTTCCGGCATCGGTGATCATCATGATCTGATCGCTGTCGACAACCTGCACTGCGCCAATCACCGGGCCATTTCGCTCGGTCACTTTGATCGAGATAACACCCTGCGTTGCACGCGACTTGGTTGGGTATTCCGTATTCGCGGTACGTTTACCGTAGCCGTTCTGCGTGACGGTAAGAATCGCACCATCTTCGCGTGGCACAATCAGCGAGACAACGCGATCGCCTTCTGCCAGCTTGATGCCACGAACACCGGATGCAGTACGACCCATAGCGCGTACAGCCGTTTCCGCGAAGCGCACCACTTTACCGGCAGCGGAGAACAGCATCGCTTCATCGTTACCGTTGGTCAGTGCCACGCCAATCAGTTCATCATCTTCACGCAGATTGACGGCGATAATACCGGCACTGCGTGGACGGCTGAACTCTTGCAGTGCGGTCTTCTTCACCGTACCGCTGGCGGTCGCCATAAAGATATTGAAGCCTTCGGTGTACTCACGCACCGGCAGGATTGCCGTGATACGCTCGTTGGCTTCCAGCGGCAGCAGGTTGACGATTGGACGTCCGCGTGCGCCACGACTCGCTTCTGGCAACTGGTAGACTTTCATCCAGTAGAGGCGGCCACGGCTTGAGAAGCAGAGGATCGTGTCATGGGTGTTTGCCACCAGCAGACGGTCGATGAAGTCTTCTTCTTTAATACGTGCAGCCGACTTACCTTTACCACCGCGACGCTGAGCTTCGTAATCGCTTAATGGCTGATACTTGACGTAACCCTGATGTGACAGCGTAACAACAACGTCTTCCTGATTGATCAGATCTTCGATATTGATGTCAGCACTGTTCGCCGTGATTTCAGTACGACGCTCATCACCAAACTGATCGCGCATTAATTCCAGCTCTTCACGAATGACTTCCATCAAACGTTCTGCGCTTTGCAGGATGTGAATCAGTTCCGCAATCTGATCGAGCAGCGTTTTGTACTCGTCCAGCAGTTTCTCATGCTCAAGGCCGGTCAGTTTTTGCAGGCGTAAATCGAGAATCGCCTGCGCCTGCTGTTCAGTCAGATAATACTGGCCGTTGCGAATACCAAACTGCTCTTCCAGCCACTCTGGACGTGCCGCGTCATCGCCAGCGCGCTCCAGCATCGCAGCAACGTTACCCAATGCCCATGCCTGCGCAATCAAACCGCTTTTCGCTTCAGCTGGGGTTGGTGCACGACGGATCAGCTCGATAATCGGATCGATGTTAGCCAGCGCAATCGCCAGGCCTTCAAGGATATGTGCGCGATCGCGTGCTTTACGCAGTTCGAAAATGGTACGGCGCGTAACCACTTCACGACGATGACGAACGAAGGCTTCCAGAATCTCCTTCAGCGTCATGATCTTTGGCTGGCCCTGATGCAGCGCCACCATGTTGATGCCAAAAGAGGTCTGCAGCTGCGTCAGTGAGTAGAGATTATTCAGGACCACTTCACCCACGGCGTCGCGTTTGATCTCAATCACGATACGCATACCGTCTTTATCAGACTCGTCACGCAGTGCGCTGATGCCTTCAATACGCTTCTCTTTCACCAGCTCCGCAATTTTTTCGATCAGGCGCGCTTTGTTCACCTGATACGGCAGCTCATGAATGATGATGGTCTCACGACCGGTTTTGGCGTCGGCTTCGACTTCGCCACGGGCGCGAATGTAAATTTTACCGCGACCGGTACGGTAGGCTTCTTCAATACCACGACGGCCATTGATAATGGCTGCTGTCGGGAAATCTGGCCCCGGAATATGCTCCATCAGCCCTTCGACGCTGATGTTCTCATCGTCAATGTAAGCCAGACAGCCGTTAATCACTTCAGTCAGGTTATGTGGCGGAATGTTGGTCGCCATACCCACAGCGATACCGGACGAGCCATTCACCAGCAGGTTAGGAATTTTGGTCGGCAGAACGTCAGGGATCTGCTCGGTGCCATCATAGTTCGGCACAAAGTCGACGGTCTCTTTTTCCAGGTCAGCTAACAGGTCGTGGGCGATTTTGGACATGCGCACTTCGGTATAACGCATCGCAGCGGCGGAGTCGCCGTCGATGGAGCCGAAGTTGCCCTGACCATCCACCAGCATGTAACGCAGGGAGAAAGGCTGAGCCATACGTACGATAGTGTCGTAAACGGCGGAATCACCATGCGGGTGATATTTACCGATAACGTCACCAACGACGCGGGCAGATTTTTTATAGGGTTTGTTCCAGTCGTTACCCAGTTCGCTCATCGCGTAGAGCACGCGACGATGCACCGGCTTCAGGCCGTCACGCACATCGGGTAAAGCTCGGCCAACGATGACCGACATGGCGTAATCGAGGTAAGAATTCTTTAATTCTTCTTCGATATTGACCGGTGTAATTTCTCTCGCAAGGTCGCTCATGGAGCCGCTATCCCTCTACTTAATCCCGGATTTTAAAGGTGCGAAAGTATATCACACTGCATTCATCTGGTGAACGTTAACCACCGATTTCACGCGCTTTTCCTTGCGTCTGAAAGATGCGCCGCAGCGGGTTAAGCGTTTATACTAAGTCCACATTTTGTCAGGAGTTACGATTCAATGAACGCACAACCGCAGAATCATCAGCACAACGTCGATGCACAGGAAATTGCCAAGTTTGAGGCCGTTGCCTCGCGCTGGTGGGATCTGGAGGGTGAATTTAAGCCGCTGCATCGCATTAACCCGCTGCGCCTCGGCTATATCGCGCAACACAGCAATGGCCTGTTTGGCAAAACGGTGCTGGATGTTGGCTGTGGTGGCGGCATTTTAGCGGAGAGCATGGCGCGTGAAGGTGCGCAGGTAACCGGGCTGGATATGGGTGCGGAGCCGCTTGAAGTCGCGCGTCTGCATGCGCTGGAGAGTGGCGTAAAACTCGATTACGTGCAGCAGACCGTTGAAGAGCACGCCGAGGCCCATGCCGGTCAATATGATGTGGTGACCTGCATGGAAATGCTGGAGCACGTGCCCGATCCACGTTCGGTGATTCACGCCTGTGCGCGTCTGGTTAAACCGGGCGGCGAAGTCTTTTTTCAACCATCAACCGCAACCCTAAAGCCTGGCTGATGGCGGTGTTCGGCGCAGAGTATGTTTTACGCATGGTGCCGCGCGGAACGCATGATGTGAAAAAGTTTATTCGCCCTTCAGAACTGCTGGGCTGGGTTGATGAAACTTCCCTGCGCGAGAAAAACATCACCGGCCTGCACTACAATCCGCTGACCAACCGCTTCAGGCTCGGCGCAGGCGTGGACGTTAACTACATGCTGCATACGCACCGGGAAAGATAATTTACCCGTTTTAGTTTCTCCTCCCCTGACGGGAGGAGAAGGTTCGTCTCAGGGAAACATCACGTTGAAGGTGGTTTTTTTCTTGGTTCGGACATCAACGCTTCCAGCGCATCCACGCAGGCAAGATAGTGCGGCGTTTTTTATATGTGCCAGTACCGCCGCTTCATCCGCGTAAGCTTCATAAATGAAGAAGCGCGTAGGGATTGCAGGATCCTGTAAGACATCGAAACGTAAATTGCCCGGCTCCTGGATTGCGCCCAGATGATTATCTTTGAACACGCGCAGAAATTCGTCGATACAGTCGGCTTTAATATTGATTTCCACCATCGTCACTTCCATGGCCCCTCTCCTAGAAGTTGTAGTTATCGATATTCTCTTTGGTAAAGACCACACGCTCAGGAAGCAACACGATGCCGTTTCCTTTCGCCTTATAATCGTAGCCCTGAACGCTGTTCTCAGAGACGGTGACTTTGCCGACATCAGGCACCTCCAGCGAATCGCCGGGATTAAGTTCGCCTTTTAACACCTGATTAGCAACCGCGATGGAAATCTTGCCCTGCTTCACCACATCCCACAGACCAAACTGCTGTACCGTGCCGCGCTTGACGTAAGGCCGCATAACGTTAGGGGTACTGAAGCCCACAATAGTGACGTCTTTACGTCCGAGGTTTTCCGCCGCCTGAGCTGCGGCCGGTAAAGCGTTGGCGTCCGGCGCGATGATCGCATCCAGATCTGTCCAGGATTTCATAATGCCCTCTGCGGTTTGCAGTGATTTAGTGGCATCGTTATAGCCATACTGAGTCGTGACAATTTCCCAGCCTGGATGATCGTTGGCGATTTTCGCTTTCGCCTCTTTAACCCACTGATTCTGATCGGTCACCGTGGGGCTGGAGTAGAAAAAAGCCACTTTGGCTTTATCTTTTTTCACCTGGCTGGCGGCCATATCCACCAGCATGCCACCCAGTTGGGTTGGCGTTCCCTGATTAATATAAATAGAGCGACATTCCGGTTTGGTATCTGAATCCCAGGTTAGTATTTTAACGCCGCGTTGCATGGCGCGCTTCAATGCCGGGCAAAGTCCGTCAGGTGAAACAGCAGCAACCACAATCGCGTTATAGCCCTGATTAACGTAGTTGTTGATCATCTGAACCTGCCCCGAAACGCTGGGTTCAGTTGGTCCGTCATAGGTGACATCCACGCCCAGGGCTTTTCCGGCGTCGGTGGCCCCTTTTCCACCGCTGGTGAAATACCCTACCCCAACCAGCTTGGGAATAAAGGCAATTCGTTCGGCGGCCTGAAGACTCATGCTGATGCCCAGCGCACAGCTAAGCGCCAGTGTTAATCCCTGCATTTTCATCATTTCTACTCCCGGTCAGATGCGGGATGTCGCGTTATTCGCGCCCGCAAACGCCAGCATAACTGGCGCACAATGCCTGGATTCAGGCTCCACGAGCGTCCAATCACCGCAAGGATCAGCAGTGCACCCGACAGCGCGCTGCTCACCTGACTCGACACCCCTACCATTTGCAGTCCCTGTTGCAGAAAGCCAATCAGCAGCGTGGCCAGCGCAGTGCCCAGAACCGATCCTGCGCCGCCGTAGATATTTGCTCCGCCCAAAACCACGGCAGTTATTGCCGGCATCAGCAAAGGTGCGCCAAGATCGGCCCGGGCCGATCCGAAATAGGCGCTCATGATCACCGCCGCGATCGCTGACGCCAGCCCGACAAGGCTGTAAAGCGTCAGTAAGGTGCGATGCACCGGTAGTGCACCGTAGCGTGCCGCACGTAAATTTTGTCCCAGCAAAAAAACGTAGCGCCCGGTGCGCGTGCGGTGCATCAAGGCCCAGAAAAGAGCACCAAGCACAACAAACAGCAGCAGCGGCATCGGCATACCCAGTGGTGTCAGGTTGATCCAGTCGGTAAAGGCGGCTGGGAAGTTACCAATGCCTTCAAAGCCGGTAGCGCCTGCCAGCCCGGAGAGCAATAAGGCGCTGCCGCCGTATAAGTAAAGCGTGCCGAGCGTGATCACCAGCGGATTCACCCCGGTCCAGAGGATCAGTGCGCCATTAAGCAAACCGCACAGGCTACCAAGCAGCAGCGCGCAGAACAGCGCCACCGGCAACGGCCACTGGTTTTGCAGCATGATCCCCAGAGCAACAGCGCACAGCCCCACCACGGCGGCGAAGGAGATATCGATACCGCCGCTGACAATCACCAGCGTCAACGGCAGCGCAACCACCCCGACAGTAATAAAATCGCTGGTGCTAAACAGCAGCGTATCAACGTCTGACATGCGGGGATTGGCCCAGCCAAAAAGTACAATTTCCAGCACCAGAAGTAGCGCCAGTGCGCCTTCCCACTTCATATATCGCTTCATTCAGTGGCTCCTCTGCGCGAGGCTGAGGGTGGCGGAGAAGGGTGCGTTCTTTTTCGCACCGGCGGCTCCCTGAAGCGGGCATATTTCTGCCGTTTTATCCGCTCCGCCAGCGCACGGCGTAATCGCCCGTCAATCACCAAAACCGCCAGTAGCACCAGACCGGAGATAAAATCGTTCCACCATGCGGGCAACCTTAGCAGCACTAACACACTGTCGATTTGGGTTAAGAACCAGGCACCCAGTACCGCACCTAACAGCGTACCCGTGCCGCCCAGCAGGCTGACGCCGCCTAACACGCAAGCGGCAATCGCTTTCATCTCCATTCCCGTTCCGGTCTGATTGGGAATAAAACCAATTTGGGCAGCGAAGACGATACCCGCCAGCGCAGCCAGTACGCCGTTCGCCGTAAAGGCCAGCAGGCGCACCTGATTAACCGGTACGCCCAGCTGGCGCGCCCCTGTAAATTATCGCCTGTGGCGTAGAAATAGCGTCCGGTGGCACTGCGTGACAGAAACAGCATCATGACGATCAGCAGGAGCACGATCATCATTCCCAATGGAGAGATACCGGCAATGAGCGGCGCGGCAAAGATTTTCAGCTGCTCCGGCAAACCCTCAATCCATTTGCCTTCGGTCAGCAGCAGCATCAGCCCGCGATATAATCCCAGCGTACCGAGCGTGGCAACAATCGCCGGAATGCGCAGTCCCGTGACCAGCACACCATTGAAAAGCCCGGCCAGCATTCCCGCGCCGAGCGTGAACAGGCAGGCAAGCGGCAACGCCATGCCCTGATTAAGCAATACGCCGAGAACGGCTGCGCACAACCCCATGGTGGAGCCAGAGGAAACGTCTATGTTGCGGGTTAGCAGCACCAGCGTTGCCCCCATCGCCAGTAAAATGGCGATCTGCGCGCTGCCAAAAATCATTCCGATCAGTTGCAGACTGACACGGCCAGGGTCCAGCACTAAGGGCAGCAGAAACAGCAGCACAATCGCCAGCAGCGTGCTTACTTCACGATGGGTTTGCAGGTATTTCAGCATGCGCGCTCTCCCGCGTTCTGTACCGACCGTCCCCAGGCCAGCTGCATGATGTTCTCAACGCTGACCGCTGAATCGGCTAACTCGCCAACCTGCTCTCCCTGATGCATGACCAGCACCCGATCTGCCAGTTGCGCGATCTCATCAAGATCTGACGAGATAATGATCAATCCGACCTGCTGCGCCACCACGCTGCGCAGTAGCTGATAGATATCCGCACGTGCAGCGACATCTACGCCGCGCGTCGGCTCATCAACAATCAACACTTTTGGCATCGCTTCCAGACAGTTTGCCAGTAACAGCTTCTGTTGATTTCCACCGGAAAGCGTCCGCGCCGCCTGATCATCACGGCTGAGTTTAATGCTCAGGGCGCGCTGATAGCGCGTCAGCACGGCTGACTCCTGGCGTGGACGTAACCACCAGCTTCGACGCCGCAGCGTCAAAGCCGTCACGTTCCAGGTCAGAGGCGCATCAGGATAAAGGCCGGAGCTTTGTCGATCTTCCGGCAGATAGACCAGCCCGGCGCGCAGTCGCTCCGCGGTAGGAAGGGTCAACAGCGATTGCGTACGCAGCCGTACTGTTCCGCTGCTGGCGCGACGTAAACCGTATAGTGTTTCCGCCAGTTCTGTGCGTCCGGCACCGACAACACCTGCCAGTCCGAGGATTTCGCCGGCACGCACCTGCAATGAAATCTCACGAAAGCCCTCACCGCTCAACGCATCTACCGCCAGTAAAACCTCTCCGTCACCGCCTGACGGGCTTGCGCCCGCCTGCAACCACAGTTGCTGTTCAGCACTCAACCGCGACGGCGTCTCTTGCGGCATCATTGCCGCCACCAGCGCGTCATCGCTAATCCCGGACAGGCTGCCTTGCAGCACGACGCAGCCGTCACGCATTACGCTGACCTGCTGAGCCAGCGCGCGAATTTCGGGCAACTTATGCGAAATAAACACCACGCCAACGCCCTGCTCCGTAAGCTGACGCACCAGCCGAAACAGACGCTCGGTTTCAACCGGCGTTAACGAGGCGGTGGGTTCATCAAGGATCAATATCTGCGCGTCGCGCATCAGGCCACGCAAAATCTCCACCAGCTGTTGGTCAGCCATCTCCAGCGAGCCAGCTAATACATCCAGTGACAGGCTGCTGCCCATCTGGCTGAGTAACCTGTGCAACCTGCTGTCGCGGGCTTGCTGGCGTGGCAGGCGAAACAGAATATTTTCACGCACCGTTAGGCTGGGAAACAGCAGCGGTTCCTGCGGTACCAGATAAATCCCCTGCTGATGCGCTTTCGCTGGCGTCATCAGGGTAAGTGGCTGGCCCGCCAGCGAGAGCGTGCCGCTGTCCGGCTGCTCAATACCGGCAATGATTTTCATCAGCGTCGATTTTCCCGCACCGTTTCCGCCAAGTAGCGCATGGATCTCCCCGGCCCGTAGCTGGAACTGAATACCCTTGAGCACCGGCACGCCCGAGAACGCTTTCGTGACATCGGTAACCTGTAAAAGCAAGGCAGACTGCTTAGCGGATTGTTGTTGCGCCATCACGGCTCCGGTAAGAACAAATGATTTCTGGATTTAATAATGTTCACAATCCTGGTTAAGCTTTACGCAGAAAACTCTCGCAGCGGTCACAGATTGCGCGTTGGTGTAGTGCACGGGTATGCTGAGCGAGAAGTTGTTGTGTGAATTGCCAGTTAGTTCACATTTTATTCACATCCCTTACAGAACAATTGATTTAACTTTTATAAAGTGTTCATTATGAAAAGCGATATCAGCCCACTTAACGGGCTAACAGTGGATAACACTATGGGTGAGGAAGAGCTGTTGGCGCGCACCGCCTGGTTCTATTACCACGACGGTCTGACCCAGAATGAAATCGGCGAGAGACTCGGCCTTACCCGGCTTAAAGTGTCGCGTCTGTTGGAAAAAGGACGTCAGTCCGGAGTGATCCGCGTCCAGATAAATTCACGCTATGAAGGCTGTCTGACGCTTGAACATGCGCTGCTTGAACGCTTTCCGCTGAAACATCTGCGCGTGGTGCCTCAGCTTAATAGCCCCAATCTCAGCCAGCGGCTGGGTGTCGGAGCCGCACAGATGTTAATGGCCGTGCTTCAGCCACAGCAGCTTCTGGCGGTGGGATTTGGTGAAACCACCATGAATACTCTGCAGCACCTGAGCGGCTTTATCGCTTCGCAGCAGATTCGGATGGTGACGCTCTCTGGAGGCGTGGGTCCTTATATGACCGGCATCGGTCAGTTAGATGCGGCGTGTGGCATCAGTATTATTCCTGCCCCCTTACGTGCTTCAAATGCCAGCGTGGCGCAAATCCTGCGTCAGGAGCGCAGCGTACAGGATGTGATGCTGGCGGCCTGTGCTGCTGATGTGGCGATTGTGGGTATCGGCGCACTGGATCAAAAGCGGCAGGCCACCATTTTGCGCTCCGGCTATATCAGCGAAGGCGAGCAGCTGCTGTATGGCCGTAAAGGCGCGGTAGGCGATATTCTCGGCTACTTTATGCGCCCGGATGGGCAGCTGGCCGATCCGATGCCAATCCATGATGAGTTGATTGCTGTCAGCCCGGAAGAGCTGGCTACGATCCCAACAGTGATGGGCGTAGCGGGCGGCAAAGAAAAAGCCGAAGCGATTGTTGCTGCCCTGAAAGGCGCACGCATCAATGCGCTGGTGACGGAAGAAGCAACGGCACGCGCAATGTTGGCTTTTCTCTAGCTATCCACTCTGCGCGGCGAAGGTTCATTTGCTGTTTTTTCATCAGGAGAAACCGAGATGACAATTTCTTACGCCCCGCATTTGATGGCACTTGATGCTGGCACCGGTAGCATCAGGGCCGTTATTTTTAACCTGCAAGGCCAGCAGGTTGCCGTCGCGCAGGCTGAATGGCACCACCTTGCGGTGCCAGATGTGCCGGGTTCAATGGAGTTCGATCTGCAAAAAAACTGGCCGCTGGCCTGTCAGTGTATTCGTCAGGTTTTGCAGCAGGCTCAGCTTCCCAGCAGCGCCATTCGCAGTATCGCCTGCTGTTCGATGCGTGAAGGCATCGTGCTGTATAACAAAGCCGGTAAAGCAATCTGGGCCTGCGCCAACGTGGATGCCCGCGCCAGCCAGGAAGTCAGCGAACTGAAATCGCTGCACAACGGTGAGTTTGAACGTGAGGTTTACGCCTGTTCAGGACAGACGCTGGCGCTGGGTGCGATGCCGCGCCTGCTGTGGCTGGCGCATCATCGCCCCGATATCTATCGCCAGGCCGCGACGCTGACCATGATCAGCGACTGGCTGGCTAAATGCCTGAGCGGTGAACTGGCGGTGGATCCCTCCAATGCCGGAACCACTGGCCTGCTTGATTTACGCACCCGCAACTGGCGGCCTGAACTTTTGGATATGGCGGGTTTACGGGGAGACATGCTTTCTCCGGTAGCGGAAACCGGTACGCTGCTGGGTCATGTGACTGCCGAAGCGGCAGATGCCTGCGGTCTGGCCACAGGCACAGTCGTGGCGATGGGCGGCGGCGATGTGCAACTCGGCACGCTGGGTTTAGGCGTGGTTGAGCCAGGTGAAACGGCGGTGCTGGGCGGCACGTTCTGGCAACAGGTGGTCAATTTACCGCAGCCGCAGGTCGATCCGGCGATGAACATTCGCGTTAACCCGCATGTGATCCCGGTATGGCTCAGGCCGAAGCGATCAGCTTTTTTACCGGGCTGGTAATGCGCTGGTTTCGTGATGCGTTTTGCAGCGAAGAGAAACAACTGGCAGAGCGCCTTGGCGTAGGCTGCTATAGCCTGCTGGAAGCGATGGCGGCGCGTGTTCCCGTCGGTGCCTGGGGTGTGATGCCGGTCTTTTCTGATGCCATGCACTTCAATAAGTGGTATCACGCTGCCCCGTCATTTATTAATCTCTCAATCGATCCTGAACGCTGCAATAAACAGACGCTTTTTCGCGCACTGGAAGAGAATGCCGCGATCGTTTCTGCCTGCAACCTTGACCAGGTCACCGCTTTTTCCGGGGTGCGCGCTTCACATCTGGTATTTGCTGGCGGGGGCGAATGGCAAACTCTGGAGCCAGATCCTCAGTGACGTTACCGGACTGGCAGTAAAAGTACCGCAGGTTAAAGAAGCCACCGCCCTGGGCTGTGCTATCGCAGCCGGGGTTGCCGCTGGCGTTTATGACAATTTAGGCGATACCGGCCGTGCCCTGGTGCAGTGGGAACGGGAATATCAGCCCAACAGTGAAAACCATGCGCTTTATCAGCAGCAAAAAGCCACCTGGCAAAAAGTGTACGCTGATCAACTCACCCTGGTGGATAGCGGCCTGACGACATCCATGTGGAAAGCGCCAGGTTTGTAAGCGCATGCCGTGATGGGAAGTTAACGCCTTTGTCATAAAAAATTCATCACCTGTTCTGGCTAAGCCCGCCAGGGATAAGCCTGCTGACGCATTTTTGTACCAGGAAATTTTTCTTAGGGCAGCGATTGAATAAGAAATACGCGCTCGATCAAAAATAGGAATTTTTTCCTAAACCCGTTGACATGATGGCGGGCCTTACAACACGCGGCTTAAGAAATTTCGCAAAAAAACAACCCCCGTAACTATCATTTTTTCCTCTTGTTAAGCTGCGACAAATTACTAGAATAAGCCTTCATATAGTTATGATTTTGCCCGTAACCCCTAGATGTAGTGTTTATCCACAACATTATTCACAATGAATATGCTGTGCATAACACGGGATTTCTTTTAATTTTTGCATACTCACGCAAAGGTAAAAACGCGACATGAACCAAAGTCTGCTCGTTACTAAACGCGATGGCCGCCAGGAGCGCATTGATCTCGACAAAATTCACCGTGTACTGGACTGGGCAGCCGAAGGGTTGAACAACGTTTCCGTTTCTCAGGTTGAATTGCGCTCCCACATTCAGTTCTATGATGGCATTAAAACGTCTGACATCCATGAGACCATCATCAAGGCCGCTGCAGACCTTATTTCTCGCGATGCCCCTGATTATCAATATCTCGCTGCGCGTTTAGCAATTTTCCATCTGCGCAAAAAGGCCTACGGTCAGTTTGAACCTCCGAAGCTGTACGATCAGGTGGTCAAAATGGTTGAGATGGGTAAATACGATCGCCATCTGCTGGAAGACTACAGTGTCGAAGAGTTCGAGCAGATGGATGCGTTTCTTGACCACTGGCGTGATATGAACTTCTCCTATGCTGCCGTGAAGCAGCTTGAAGGCAAATATCTGGTGCAGAACCGCGTCTCAGGTGAAATCTACGAGAGCGCGCAGTTCCTGTATATCCTGGTCGCTGCCTGTCTGTTCTCAGCGTATCCGCGTGAAACGCGCATGGATTATATCAGGCGTTTCTATGATGCGATCTCGACCTTTAAAATCTCACTGCCGACGCCAATTATGTCCGGTGTGCGTACCCCTACACGCCAGTTCAGCTCCTGCGTGCTGATTGAGTGTGGCGACAGCCTTGACTCTATCAACGCCACCTCCAGCGCGATTGTGAAATATGTCTCTCAGCGTGCCGGTATCGGTATCAATGCGGGTCGTATCCGTGCGCTTGGCAGCCCAATTCGTGGCGGCGAAGCCTTCCACACCGGCTGTATTCCGTTCTACAAGCACTTCCAGACAGCAGTTAAATCCTGCTCTCAGGGCGGCGTGCGCGGCGGTGCGGCGACGCTGTTCTACCCAATGTGGCATCTGGAAGTGGAAAGCCTGCTGGTGCTGAAAAACAACCGTGGTGTTGAAGGCAACCGCGTGCGTCATATGGATTACGGCGTACAGCTCAACAAACTGATGTATCAGCGCCTGCTCAAAGGCGAAGAGATCACGCTGTTCAGCCCGTCTGACGTGCCTGGCCTGTATGATGCTTTCTTTGCCGATCAGGATGAATTTGAGCGTCTTTACACCAAATATGAAAAAGACGACAGCATTCGCAAACAGCGCGTGAAAGCCGTTGACCTGTTCTCGCTGATGATGCAGGAGCGCGCTTCTACAGGCCGTATCTATATCCAGAACGTCGATCACTGCAATACGCACAGCCCGTTCGATGCCAGCATTGCGCCGGTTCGCCAGTCCAACCTGTGCCTGGAAATTGCGCTGCCAACCAAGCCGCTGCAGGACGTGAACGACGAAAACGGTGAAATTGCGCTCTGTACGTTGTCTGCCTTCAACCTGGGTGCCATCGAAAGCCTTGATGACCTGGAAGAGCTGGCAACCCTGGCAGTGCGGGCACTTGATGCGCTGCTCGACTATCAGGATTACCCAATCCCTGCGGCTAAACGTGGCGCAATGGGTCGCCGCACGCTGGGAATTGGTGTGATCAACTTCGCCTACTATCTGGCGAAACATGGCGTGCGCTACTCAGACGGCAGTGCCAATAACCTGACGCACAAAACGTTCGAAGCGATTCAGTATTATCTGCTGAAAGCCTCAAACGCGCTGGCGAAAGAGCAAGGTGCCTGCCCGTGGTTCAATGAAACCACCTATGCGCAAGGCATTATGCCGATCGATACTTACAAGAAAGATCTGGATGCGATCTGCAACGAGCCGCTGCATCTGGACTGGGAAGGTCTGCGTGAGCAGGTCAAAACCCACGGCCTGCGCAACTCCACGCTCTCTGCACTGATGCCGTCTGAGACCTCTTCACAGATCTCCAATGCCACCAACGGTATTGAACCGCCGCGCGGCCACATCAGTATTAAAGCGTCGAAGGATGGCATTCTGCGTCAGGTGGTACCGGAGTATGAGCGTCTGAAAGATCAGTACGAACTGCTGTGGGAAATGCCGAACAATGACGGTTATCTGCAACTGGTTGGCCTGATGCAGAAATTTATCGACCAGGCGATTTCGTCTAACACTAACTACGATCCGTCGCGCTTTGCCAACGGTAAAGTCCCGATGAAGCAGCTGCTGAAAGATCTGCTGACAGCCTACAAGTTTGGTGTGAAAACGCTGTATTACCAAAACACCCGTGACGGTGCAGAAGATGCGCAGGATGACCTCGCACCTTCAATCCAGGATGATGGCTGCGAAAGCGGCGCGTGTAAAATCTAACGGTCAGGCGGGGATCTCTCCCGCCTTCGCTATTTCACGGGGCAGCTTCGCGCCCCGTTTACCATTGGACAGTTTGTATGGCTTACTCCACTTTTTCTCAGAACAAAAATGATCAGCTGAAAGAACCGATGTTCTTCGGTCAGTCTGTTAACGTGGCCCGGTTCGATCAGCAAAAATATGACATCTTTGAAAAACTGATCGAGAAACAGCTCTCGTTTTTCTGGCGTCCGGAAGAAGTTGATGTGTCACGCGATCGCATCGACTATCAGGCGCTGCCAGAGCATGAGAAACACATTTTCATCAGTAACCTGAAGTATCAGACGCTGCTGGACTCTATTCAGGGTCGTAGCCCGAACGTGGCACTGCTGCCGTTGATTTCTATCCCGGAGCTGGAAACCTGGATTGAAACCTGGGCGTTCTCGGAGACTATCCACTCACGTTCTTACACCCACATCATCCGGAATATCGTTAACGATCCGGCTGTGGTATTTGACGATATCGTGACGAACGAGCAGATCCTCGCACGCGCGCAGGATATCTCTAAGTACTACGATGATCTGATCGAAATGACCAATTACTGGCATCTGTTAGGTGAAGGAACCCATCAGGTTAATGGTAAAACCGTTACCGTTAATCTGCGTGCACTGAAGAAACAGCTCTACATCTGCCTGATGAGTGTTAATGCGCTGGAAGCGATTCGCTTCTATGTCAGCTTCGCCTGCTCCTTCGCCTTCGCTGAACGTGAACTGATGGAAGGCAATGCTAAAATCATTCGTTTGATTGCACGTGACGAAGCACTGCACCTGACCGGCACCCAGCACATGTTAAACCTGATGCGCACCGGTGAAGACGATCCAGAAATGAAAGAGATTGCGGCTGAATGCCGTGATGAGTGTTTCGATCTGTTTAAAAAAGCAGCAGATCAGGAAAAAGAGTGGGCAGAATATCTGTTCAGCGGCGGCTCAATGATTGGCCTGAATAAAGATATTCTTTGCCAGTACATTGAGTACATCACCAATATCCGCATGCAGGCAGTGGGCCTTGATCTGCCGTTCCAGACCCGCTCGAACCCGATCCCCTGGATTAACTCATGGCTGGTGTCTGATAATGTACAGGTTGCGCCACAGGAAGTAGAAGTCAGCTCTTATCTGGTCGGTCAGATCGATTCAGAAGTAGGCGAAGACGACTTTAACGATTTCCAGCTCTAGTCATGAGCCGTTCTGTTGTTATTCTGCGCACCTCCGGCACGCGGCTGGAGTGCGCAGACGATCACCCAAACCTGCTTCAGATGCTCGAAGCGCAAAATATTTGTGTAGAGTTTCAGTGTCGCGAAGGTTACTGCGGCTCCTGTCGGACGCGCTTGCTGAAAGGTGAAGTGCATTACGCGGAAAAGCCACTGGCCTTTGTTGAACAGGGTGAAATTTTGCCCTGCTGCTGCAAAGCAAAGGGTGAGATTGAGATCGCGCTGTGATAAACCGGGCGTCAGCAAGACGCCCGTTTAACTTAATGCTTCACCGTTTCCAGAATATCAATCCAGCCGTGGCCGGTACTGACTTCGCTGCCCTGTAACCAGCGGCGCAACATATTCATCGCCATCATGGCGACCACTTTCTGCCGTATTTCCTGATTGTGACGACCGTGCGCAAACTTCACCCGCTGTCCCCAGGAGGCTTCTGGCGTATGCAGCGCCACAGCTATTTCACCGTCTACTAACGCACCAACGGATAATGCCAACGGCGTCTGTTGACGCGTGGCCAGCATCTGTGTGCGCATCACCTGCACTTCCAGCGCCTCGTCCTGCTCAGGTAAAAGCTCAGCAGCACTGAGCGGCACTTCGGCAGCGGCTAACTGCCAGTGCAACAAGCCAGCGGTAAACTGCTCACTCACCGCCAGACGAAAATCCCGTGATTTCAGTTCACGCGCCAGCAGCGCCGGTAAACCTTCGGTGCCTTCGAAAATCGTGCATTCTGCCAGTTGCAGACGCACCTGTTGCCAGACCTGTTCCATCGCCACGCGCTGGCTGGCAGGACCGGTAAGCTTGATTTCAATAATGGGCATAGAAGAGCGGTATCCCATTACCGCCCCTTCTGGTAGCGCGAACGGCTCCAGCTCTGCTGCTAAATCGCTTTCACCGCGACCAAATGTCGTCAGACGCAAACAGAGCGGCGGCTCCGGCAATTCAAAGGCGCTTTTCAGGCGGGGAATAATCTGTTGCTCAACCATGACTTTAAATTCGGACGGCACGCCTGGCGTAAAGAAGATCCAGCAACGATTGAGTTTTAAGGCAAAACCGCAGGCAGTGCCAACCGGATTATCCAGCATTTCTGCATTGGCTGGGATCTCAGCCTGTTTACGATTGCTGGCTGCCATCGGGCGTCCACGACTGGCAAACCAGGCTTCCATTTTCTCCAGCCAGGCCTGTTGCAGCACCAGCTCAACGCCACAGGCAGCAGCTGCGGCCTGAGCACTGAGGTCGTCACTGGTCGGGCCGAGGCCGCCGTTGACAATCAAAACATCCGCTTCCAGACTGCGCGCCTTTAACGTTTCCACCAGCGAAGCCATCGCATCGCCAACAGTAGTGCGACTGGTCATTGGTAATCCGTGCTGGAACAGCACATCAGCCAGCCAGGCCGCATTGGTATCGACGATTTGGCCATGCAGCACCTCATCACCGGTTGACAACATCTCAACTCTTATCACGTTTCGTTCTCCTTTTGCCGGTGTTTTTACTGTAAGAGGCCTGTGGACGAAACACAATCTGTCGCATGAATCTGTGCGGGTTACAGCAAAAAAATGCCAATAAAAACGGCGGGATAACCCCACCGTTTGTTATTTTTATTGCTGATGTCGTTTAGCGGCGTGCCAGCAGTAAACCTAATACCAGCCCGGCGGTTGCGCCGATACCGATGCCCTGCCAGGGTTTCTCATGCACATAATCATCTGCACGATAAGCGGCTTGTTTAGCACGATAGTAATAGCTGTCTGACGCATGGCTGACGCGCGATTTCACATCATGCAGCGCCTGCTCCGCTTTGGTTTTGAGCTCAATGTACTTCTGGTCAGCCGGATCGCCTGATGACTTTAACACCTCTTCCAGCGTCTCGGTCAGCAGGGTTAAATCATCATCCAGGCCAGTCTCAAACGGTTCGTTCTGTTTTTCCATTGTTTCCTCCGTGTGCATTGCAAAGCAGTTCATTAACTATAGCCCCTTATTTCCGCTCTGCCGTAAACCCGCACCAGGAATCACCCGAGATTTCATCTGCTAACGTTAAGGTTGCTTGCACGCTACGTCTGAGACATACGCAAAGAAGTGTAATCCTGACGTGCGCCGCGTGAATTTCTCTTCGCTTCTTTGATTAATCTGATAAATTTTGTGCGGACTGAATTTTTCAAAGACCCGGCTGTCGTACCCTCCTGTTGCCTGCGATTATCAGGCCATGAAAGTGCTTTTTGCACGACAGTCACGACAAACTCGAACAGCTAAGGAAAGATTTCTGGCATGAATCGAAGAATGTTTATGAAAGCGTCAATGGCCTTCTCCGCTGTCAGCGGTATGACCGGCCTGTCAACGCTGTTTGCGCAATCCGCCTGGGCAGAAGATGGCATTGCTGACGGAACCGCAGTACGCTTCGATTTCGACGTATTGAAGAAAAAAGCGGCAAATCTGGCAAAGCAACCGTGGAGCGGCGCGCCGGGCGCACTTCCCGAAACGTTGGCCACTCTGACACCGCAGGCGTACAACGAAATTCAGTACGACGCCAGCCACTCATTGTGGAATAACATTGCTGACCGCCAGCTTGATGTGCAGTTCTTTCACGTGGGCATGGGCTTTAAGCGCCGCATTCGCATGTTTTCTGTCGAGGCTGACAGCCGTGAAGCGCGTGAAATTCACTTCCGCCCCGAACTGTTTAACTACAACAACGCCAAAGTCGACACCAGACAGTTAGAAGGTAAGAACGATCTGGGCTTTGCTGGCTTCCGTGCCTTTAAAAAACCTGAGCTTGCACGTCGCGATATCGTCTCCTTTTTAGGTGCCAGCTATTTCCGTGCGGTTGATGAAACCTTTCAATATGGCTTATCGGCCCGTGGCGTTGCCGTAAATACCTTCAGCAACGGCCAGGAAGAGTTCCCCGATTTCACTGCATTCTGGTTTGAAACGCCTGATGCCAACGACACCACCTTTACCTGCTACGCCTTGCTGGATGGTGCCAGCCTGACGGGAGCGTACAAATTTATCATTCATTGCGAAGATAAACGTGTCGTAATGGAAGTTGAAAATCATCTCTATGCACGTAAAGAGATTCGTCAGCTTGGCATTTCACCCATGACCAGTATGTTTAGCTGCGGCACTAACGAACGTCGTATGTGCAACACTTACCATCCGCAGATTCATGACTCCGATCGTCTGGCGATGTGGACCGGTAAAGGTGAGTGGATTGCCCGTCCGCTGAATAATCCGCAGCGTTTGCAATTTAATGCTTACGAAGATGAAAACCCGCGTGGCTTTGGTCTGCTTCAGCTCAATCATGACTTCAAAGATTATCAGGATGTGATTGGCTGGTACGACAAACGCCCGAGCCTGTGGGTCGAGCCGATGGGTAAATGGGGCAAAGGGGCCATCAATTTGATGGAAATCCCCACCACGGGCGAAACGCTGGATAACATCGTCTGTTTCTGGCAACCGGCAGAACCGGTTAAAGCGGGCAGCGAATTCAGCTTCTCTTATAAACTTTACTGGAGCGGCTTGCCGCCGGTTCGCAGCGATCTGGCCCGTGTTGACGCCACGCGCACCGGCATTGGCGGCTTCCCGGAAGGTTGGGCGCCAGGCGAACACTTCCCGGATACGTGGTGCCGTCGCTTCGCCATCGACTTTATCGGCGGCGATCTGAAAGCGGCGGCGCCGAAAGGCATCGAGCCGGTTATTACCGTGTCGTCGGGCACCTTTAAACAGGTGGAGATCCTCTACGTCGAGCCAATTAACGGCTATCGCATTCTGTTTGACTGGTATCCAGACAGCAGTGCCACTACGCCGGTAGAGATGCGCCTGTTCCTGCGAACAAAAGATGAAACGCTGAGTGAAACCTGGCTTTATCAATACTTCCCGCCACCGCCAGACCAGCGTAAATACGTTGATGACCGGCAGATGACGGTGAGTTAAACAAAACGGCGAGGGTAATCCTCGCCGTTGTTATTTCTGCATATCGATGTGAGGAATATTATCTTCAAGATAAACTTCGCTGACCACCGCAAAACCATGTCCGGCATAAAACCGCTGTAAGTGTGCCTGTGCCGAGAGAAAGACGCTGTGCGCTGGCCAGTGTTGCGCGCAGATCGCCAGCGCCTGCTCTATTAAGCGATGACCCAAATTAAGGCCGCGCGCCTTATCCGAAACGATCACCCGACCCATTTTCACCGGCTCGCCAGCCTCTTTCGCCGCGAGAATACGCGCATAGGCCACCACATCGTCGCCGCGTACGCCAAGCAGATGGCGATTATCCGCCACCAGATCCTGACCATCGATATCCAGATAGGGACAATTTTGCTCCACCACAAAGACGGTATTGCGCAACGCCAGCACGGCATAAAGCTGCTGCACGGTTAAATCACGATGGTGTAAATCCAGCCAGATAATATCCATAGGTTCTCCTTGTTAACGCCGTTACTATACGCTATTCACGTCGCCGCTGCGTTAAGGCAAAACCGGTGAAAAAGGCGCACAGGATGGCAGCCATCCAGGGCAAGCCGTGCAGAGTAAGTGACATCGCTGCGCCGCCAAGCGCCGGGCCAATGAGCGCACCGATCCCCAGGCGACGGAGAGCGCAGCATAGGCACCCGCCAGCTCAGCGCCCTGAAAACGTTGTCCGATTAGAGTAATGATCACTGTATAGATGCCGACAAAGACTCCGCCCCAGCAGAACAGTAAAAACCGTGCCAGCCAGAGCGAATGCAGCGCCAGCGGCCACATCAGCGCGCCCAGCGTGGATAACGCAGCCAACCAGACAATAAGCCCTTGCCGATCCAGTCGATCGGCTAACCAGCCAATCGGTAACTGCAATACAATGGCACCCACCATCAAAATAGTGATTAGCGAGGTGGCCTGCGCTTCAGGCCAGCCCAGATTCATGGCGTAAATAGCCAGCAGGTTCATGCCCGCCGCTTCCAGGGCAGCATTGAGTAAGGTGGCAGCCAGCGCCAGCGGTAACAGCTTCAGCCAGCGCGATAACTTACGCGGCGTGCGGATTTCGCTGTTAAGGCGCAAACCACGAGCGGTAAGCATTGTCCCCGCAGCAACAACCGCTAACAGCGCCGCCGTGATAAAGGCACTGCCGCCACTGCCCTGCAGCGTTAAGATAAACGGTCCCAGCGCAAACCCAGCTGACAGCATCGCGGTATAGGTTGCCAGCATCCGGGCACGATTGCGCTCAACGCTTTGCTGATTCAGCCAGGTTTCAGTGACGACCAGTATCACTTCGGTAGCCATGCCCAACAGCAGGCGCAGGGCAAAGCTGCTTCCTGACGGCAACAGGGGAAAAAGCGCCAACAGCCCAGCGACGCTGATCAATGATCCCATCAGAAGCCTGGCGGGCGTAAAGCGGCGACAAAGTGCCGGAAGCCACGGCGCTATCAGCAATACGCCCACAGCATGCATCGCTGCGTTGATGCCAATCAGTGCTTCACTGTAGCCTGCTGCTGAGAGACGAAGCGCGATAAGCGGTGCACTCAGCCCGTATGTCAGACCAAAAATCGTAACAGCCAGCAAAACCACACTGCTGTTGCGCGTCATTTGACCACGCTGCGCGATGGCGCCCTTTTCTGCTGCCACAGCGCATACCGTAAGCGTAACCCCTGCCACAGTCGAACCGGCCAGAGCTGGCTCGGGTGCGGTTCAATCACCCGCTTCAGCAAGCGTACATAATCCAGCGCCAGGCCGGGCGTCCAGGTCATCTCCTCTGCCCGACCACGTACCACACCCAGTAACCAAAAGTTGGGATCGCTTAGCAGGCGAATGCCGGCATAAGGCTGTTTAGCCAGTATGCCCTCAATGGCCACATCCAGCGCCTGGATCACCGTTGAAGAGCAGTTACGTGCTGTGAGGTTATAAGTGGTATTCGCACTGTAGCGTAACCAGTAATGGCGCAATGCAGCCTGGTTATAGTGAGGAAAAATAACCTGCTTATCCGGCCGACACCATGAGGCGATTTCAGCTGCCAGCGAGGGAAGAAAGCGGCCAGCGACATCGTTGTGTTCCCCGGCGCGTAACACCGCGCGAAAGTTACCGCTGTCGCGATCGATTTCATCGCGCGGATAGTGGCTGATATAGATATCCTCCGCGCCCATCGCCGCATGGCCAGTGGAAATCACCCCATTGTGATCCACTGCCGCAATATAACGATCGATAAGACGATAACGTTCACGTACTACGCTCGACCCGACAGGCGTCCAGACATAGACCGTTAAGGGTTGCGAAGGTGGTTGATCGGGAAACGGCGGATGCACATAGCGGCTACTGTGCCAGCGGCGTAATCCCGCGGCCTGAAACAGCGGCAGCACGGTAACCGAACTGTCATCGGTTAACAGATGTGCCTGACGCGCCATCAGCAGTAAATTGATGGCAATGCTCAACAGCAATAAGGCAAAGCAGAGCGGTACGGTGATGTGATGATGAAATGGCCAGTCGCTGATAATCAAAACGCTCAGCAGCAATTCCACTACGCCAGTGAAGCAATGTTTACGCCAGCGTACGCCCCGTAAAACCAGCGCGGCCGCGATGCGAAACATACCGTCGAGGAAAAAAGCGATACCGAACAACAGGGCTGAGACATCGTTGTTATCTTCAGGAATATCAAAGATGAGGAAGGCGACAAAAGAAAGCCCACGCCTTTCAGCATGGTTAGCCAGTCAATGAGCATCTCTTTCGTCAACGCCAGCACCATCTGGACGATGCCTTCAATAACGAAAAACGTAGCAAGGGTATCCAGCGGCACCGATAACAGACCATCACTGCTGATGTCGTAAAGTATCGACAGTGCCAGAATCAGTAACGCCACGCCGAAAAAGGCAAGCCAATACCAACGTTTACGCAGCACCTGTGCGCCGGTTAACAGAAAGATCAACTTGATCACAGGACCTCGCCGGGCGAAATCGACACTGATTAAAAATTAGCAATATCCGGCGCGATTGTCAGACAGCAGGCAAAAAAATCAGGCCCGGAGGCCTGATTTCGTCACATCTTCACGTTTACATCAGCGGCTGGGCCAACTGCACCAGGTTAATCAGCGGTTGCGGATAGACACCCAGTAACAGTACCAGAATCGCGGAGATCAGTACCACGACACCACCGGCGGTGAATGCCCAGTTTCCGGGCGTATCACGCGTATGCAGTTCTGGTGGGCTGAGATAAAGACTCACGGTAACGCGCAGATAGTAATAGAGGCCAATTGCACTGCCCGCTACAACCGCGCCGGTCAGCCACCACAGGCTGGCACTCACACCGGAGGCGATGACGTAGAATTTACCGATAAAGCCCAGCGTCATGGGGATACCCGCCAGCGACAGCATCATCACCGTCATGACCGCAGAGAGGATTGGGCGATGCCAGAACAAACCACGGTAAGAGTAGAGTGAATCAGCATCGGGGCCCCGGTACGGGCTGGACATCAGGCTCACCACACCAAACGCGCCCAGGCTGCTGAACAGATAACCGGCCAGATAGACGCCAGCGGTTTCCAGCGACAGCTGATGCGATTTCACGGCAATCAACGCCACCAGCAGATAACCGAGGTGGGCAATGGAGGAGTAACCCAACAGACGCTTGATGTTACTCTGGGAGATTGCCATCAGGTTACCGAACAGAATCGAAACAAAGGCGATAAGAGCCAGCACGGTGCGAACGGCTTCGCTGTCAGTCACTGGCGCGTACATAAACAGACGCATAATCACGCCGAAAATGGCGATTTTGCTCGCTGTAGCCAGGAAGGTCGATACTGGCGCAGGCGCACCCTGATAAACGTCTGGCGTCCAGAGATGAAACGGCACCAGCGACAGTTTAAAGCCAAGGCCGATAATCAACATGCCCAGCCCCACCAGCAGCAGCGGTTCCTGAATCATACTGTCAGTCAGGCTTCTGCCCAGTTCAACGAAGCTCAGGCTGCCTGAATCGGCATAGACCAAAGCAATACCGAACAGCAGGAACGAAGAGGCCGCCGCCGACAGAATGGTATATTTCAGTGCCGCTTCCAGTGAACGCTTTTGGCGGAACGCATAGCCAATCATGCCAAACAGTGGCAGCGACAGCAGTTCAATACCGATAAACAGTGAAGCCAGATGATTGGCGCTCGCCAGTACCACACCGCCCAGCGCCGCAATCAGCACCAGCAGATAGAACTCATCCTTGTTGTCCGGAAACCCGACCAGCCACGGATAGGCAAACGTACAGGTCGCGAGGCTCGCCAGCATGACCAGTGCGGTGTAAAACATGGAATAACCGTCTACGCGCATCAGTGGCGTGACGTCCATTGCACCCACCTGCCCGACAAAGTAGAGCGAGAAAAGCGCGAGGTTGAGGCCAATCACCGTCAGCGTGGCGTTAACGAAATGGTTGCGTCGCCAGGCAATGGACAGCATCACAACCACCACCGTCAATCCGACGATCAACAGCGGCAGCAACGCGATCAATTGTTGAGGAGTTATTGTCATGGCGAATTACGGCCTTGTAGTTGAAATTGAAGCGGTAAACCACTGCTGAATATTGCTCATCGCAGCGTGTGAGGTGTCCAGAATCGGCTGCGGATAAATCCCCAACAGCACCAGCAGAACCACCAACACCATAATGGTCAGAAACTCTCGCGGCGACATTCCCGCCAGCGGCTCTTTTGACTTTGCTTCGCCGTAATAGGCGCGCTGCATCATGATCAACGAGTAAACCGAGGCAAACACCAGACCGAACGTACCAATAACAATAATCACCGGTACGACCTGGAAGCTACCAGTCAGGATCATGAACTCACCAGCAAAGTTGCCGGTGCCCGGCATCCCCAGGTTAGCGACGGCGAAAAACAGTGACAGCCCCGGGATCCATTTGATGCGTGACCACAATCCGCCCATTTGACGCATATCACGGGTATGCAGACGCTCATACAGCTGACCGCACAGGATGAACAGTGCCGCAGCAGACAGGCCGTGCGCAATCATCTGGACAACTGCGCCCTGGAACGCCAGCTGGTTGCCGGTATAAATAGCAATCAACACAAAGCCCATGTGCGAAATCGAGGTGTAGGCAATCAGGCGTTTGATATCAGTCTGTGAAAATGCCATCCAGGCACCGTAGAAGATACCGATGACACCGAGCCACATTGCGACAGGTGCAAACTCTGCCGAGGCATTCGGAAACAGCGGCAGGCTAAAGCGCAGTAAACCATAGGCTGCGGTTTTCAACAGAATCCCGGCGAGATCCACTGAACCGGCCGTCGGGGCCTGGCTGTGCGCATCCGGCAGCCAGCCATGCAATGGCACTACCGGCATTTTTACAGCAAAAGCGATGAAGAAGCCCAGCATCAGCACATACTCAACGGTGCGTGACATTGGGGTGTTCAGCAGCTGTTCATAGTTAAATGTCCAGACGCCCGTCGCGTTGTAGTGCACAAATACCAGACCCAGAATGGCAATCAACATCACCAGACCTGACGACTGGGTATAGATGAAGAACTTGGTCGCTGCGGTAATACGGGTTTTACCGTCTGATGCCTTATGACCCCAAAGTGCGATGAGGAAGTACATCGGCACCAGCATCATTTCCCAGAAGAAGAAGAACAGGAACATGTCGATGGCAAGGAACACACCGATCACGCCGCCCAGAATCCACATCAGGTTAAGATGAAAGAATCCCTGATATTTGTTGATCTCATTCCAGGAACAGAGCACCGCCATTAAGCCCAGCAAACCGGTCAGTACCACCATCAGTAATGACAAGCCATCCAGTGCTAAATGAAAGCTGATACCAAAACGCGGTATCCAGGGTACGGAGAAATCAGATTGCCACTGCGGAATGCCCGCTGCCTGCGTCAGTGAATACCCCCCTGCAACCAGAGTTGCAGCGAAAGTGCCAACGTCAGCCCCATAGTGATCAGGGCGATCCAGCGTGGCATCTTCGCGCCAAGGCGCTCAGTAAGCCAGCAGAGCAAGCCACCGACGAAGGGTATGATGATTAGCCAAGGTAGTAGCACGGCGTATTATCCCTTTTTTTTGCTTTTGTTCGGGCTAGCTTACTGGCCATTTTCGTCTCTGCCCGTGCACGCAATCCTCACGTATTTCAGTACGCTCCGGTTGTTGTGCGCTGACAGTGACAAATCTGGCTACAGCGATAACGCCCTGACATCAGCTAATTTTGTCATTCTTAATGGGTAGGCTTTAAACCTACCCTGCTCATCAATCTTTAAATCACCAGCATCAGCGCCAGGACGACTACGGCACCGACGCTCATCGACGCGACATACCAGCGCAGATAACCGTTTTCACTCACGACCAACCCTTTGTTGGCGATGCGGGAAATCAGTGCAGGCAGATTCATCAACGCATTAAGCGGATCGCGCTGCAGCAGCCACGCAATGCCCAGATACGGTTTGACGAATACCTTGTCGTAAAGCCAGTCGAAGCCCCAGGCTGCAAACCACCAGGTGCCAAAGAAGCGGCCCGGTGCGCTGTTGGCCACGCGGGTTACTCTCTGACGATCGCCCAGCCACAGCGCGGCAGCAATCAGAATGCCGACAATCGCCACAACGCCAGAGGTGATTTCCAGTGCGACTTTTCCGCCTTCACCAAACTCACCGGCAGGCAGTACACCCGCCAGCGGAGGCGTAATCAAGGCACCCACGAAGGTCGACAGCACCAGCAGCACAATCAGTGGCAGATGATGAGTAATACCCTTACCGGCATGCGCATGAATTTTCTCTTCGCCGTGAAACACAATAAAAATCATGCGGAAGGTATAAATCGAGGTCAGGAACGCACCGACCAAACCTGCAACCATCAGATTAATATGGCCGTTGGCTAAAGCACCAAACAGGATTTCGTCTTTACTGTAGAAGCCTGCCGTAATCAGCGGCAATGCTGCCAGCGCAGCGCCCCCACCAGGAAACAGGTATACACCAGCGGAATGCTTTTACGCAGCCCGCCCATCCTGAAGATGTTCTGCTCATGGTGACAGGCCAGAATGACAGAGCCTGAAGAGAGGAACAGTAACGCTTTAAAGAAAGCATGCGTCATTAAATGGAAAATAGCGGCATCCCACGCCTGCACGCCTAATGCCAGGAACATATAGCCAATCTGACTCATGGTGGAGTAGGCAAGCACGCGTTTGATATCGGTTTGCACCAGCGCAGCAAAACCCGCCAGCACCAGCGTGATAGCACCCACAATGCCAACCAGATGCAGCACATCTGGCGTCAGCAGGAACAGGCCGTGGCTACGTGCAATCAGGTAAACGCCTGCGGTCACCATGGTTGCGGCATGAATCAGCGCCGAAACCGGGGTTGGACCCGCCATCGCATCGGCTAACCACGTCTGTAATGGCAGCTGCGCCGATTTACCTACCGCGCCACCTAACAGCATCAGCGTGGCCCATTGCAGCATATGATTATCAGCTGCAAAGTGCGCCGGAGCCAGTTCCATCATTTCGCGGAAGTTCAGCGTGCCCAGTTCGTTGTAGAGAATGAACAGAGCAAAGGCGAGAAACACATCGCCGACACGGGTAATGATGAACGCCTTCATTGCCGCTTTACCGTTATCCGGATTGCTGTAGTAGAAGCCGATCAGCAGGTAAGAGCATAGCCCCACCCCTTCCCAGCCGAGATACATCAGCATCAGGTTATCGGCCAGCACCAGAATTACCATGCTCGCAATAAACAGGTTGGTATAAGCAAAGAAGCGCGAATAGCCCTCCTCACCACGCATATACCAGCTTGCGAACATGTGGATAAAGAAGCCGACTCCCGTGACCACTGACAGCATGGTCAGTGACAAGCCATCCAGCGTCAGATTCACTTTAATGTCGAAGTTACCGACCTGCATCCAGGTCCAGAGCGCCTGCGTGAAGACCTGTTGACCATGCGCAAAAAAGTCAAATCCGGCATAGACCGTAACCAGTGCCGCAAGGCCAACCGAACCCATGCCAACCGTTGCCGACAGGTTCTCTGACCAGCGGCCGCGAGAAAACGCTAACAGCAAAAAGCCAATTAGCGGAAACAGTACCGTTAAATAGAGAAGATTCATCCGCGCATCTCGCTCACAGTATCAATGTTCAACGTCTGACGACGACGATAAAGCTGGAGCAGCAGCGCCAGACCAATACTCGCTTCTGCTGCGGCCAGGCTGATAGCCAGGATATACATCACCTGTCCGTCGGCTTGTCCCCAGTAGCTGCCCGCCACCACTAACGCCAGTGCCGCAGCGTTGATCATGATTTCGAGACCGATCAGCATGAATAACAAATTACGACGCAGCACCAGTGATGTCAGTCCAAGGACAAACAGCACGGCGGCAAGAATCAATCCATGTTGTAAAGGGATCATGCCTGCTCCTTATTCACTTGCTGGGCGTCAACCGAGCGGTTGCTCAGCACTTCGCCCGGACGCTCTTCGCGCCCGATATGGAACGCCACCACCAGGCCCGCCAGCAGCAGCATTGAAGCCAGCTCAACCGCCAGAACATAGGGGCCAAACAGACTAATACCCACCGCTTTAGCATCAATGATTTTGCCGTCAATGCCCTGATCGTTTGCAGTCAGGATAGCGTAGATCATTACCACTAAAAGCAGCAGTGACACGATGCCTGGCCCAATCCACAGCGAAGGCTTCAGCCATTCACGCTCCTGTTTTTCAGTGGTTTTGCCGAGGTTCAGCATCATCACCACAAACACAAACAGCACCATGATGGCGCCCGCGTAGACAATGATTTCCAGCGCACCAGCAAAGTAGGCGCCCAGCGAAAAGAACACACCGGCAATCGACAACAGCGAAACGATCAGGTACAGCAACGCATGTACCGGATTAGTGTGGGTGATAACGCGCAATGTCGTTAGCACCGCCACCAGTCCGCAAAGATAAAACGCAAATTCCATGCCTTGCTCCTTAAGGTAATAAGCCTTTAACGTCGACAGGTTTAGCTTCGTTTTCCGCTTCACCTTTATCTTTGCCGTCAATCGCCATACCCGCCATGCGGTAGAAGTTGTATTCCGGATATTTACCTGGGCCCGAGATCAGCAGATCGCCTTTCTCATACACCAAATCCTGACGTTTAAACTCGCCGAGTTCGAAGTCTGGCGTGAGCTGAATCGCAGTGGTTGGGCAGGCTTCTTCACACAGACCGCAGAAGATGCAGCGTGAGAAGTTGATACGGAAAAATTCCGGATACCAGCGACCATCTTTTGTTTCCGCTTTTTGCAGCGAAATGCAGCCTACGGGACAAGCAACTGCACACAGGTTACAGGCAACGCAACGCTCTTCACCGTCAGGATCGCGCGTTAACACGATGCGACCGCGATAGCGTGGTGGCAGGTAAACCGGCTCTTCGGGATACATTTGCGTTTCGCGTTTAGCGAAAGCGTGCATACCTATCATGAAAATACTGCGCACTGTCGTGCCGAAGCCAACGACAATCTCTTTTAACGTCATTTGTTAACCCCTTACTGCGCTGTGTAGAGAATCACTGCGGCGGTCGCCAGCAGGTTCAACAGCGTCAACGGCAGACACACTTTCCAGCCGAACGACAGCACCTGGTCATAGCGTGGACGCGGAAGCGCAGCACGAATCAGGATGAACATCATCATGAAGAACGCTGTTTTGATAGCGAACCAGATGAACGGCGGCAGGAACGGCCCATGCCAGCCACCAAAGAACAGCGTCACGATCAGCGCGGATACGGTGGTAATCGCCACATATTCGCCCACAAAGAACAGACCAAATTTCATACCGGCATATTCGATGTGATAACCATCGGCCAGTTCCTGCTCGGCTTCCGGCTGGTCAAACGGATGGCGGTGACACACCGCTACGCCAGCAATACAGAAGGTCAAAAAGCCGAAGAACTGCGGGATAATATTCCAGAGATGAGCCTGGCTATTCACGATGTCATTCATATTGAATGAACCCGCCTGCGCCACAACACCCATCAGCGACAGGCCAAGAAACACTTCGTAGCTCAGGGTCTGTGCAGAAGCACGCATTGCACCCAGCAGCGAGTATTTGTTATTACTCGACCAGCCCGCAAACAGCACTGCATAAACAGCAAGCCCGGCCATCATCAGGAAGAACAGCAAACCGATGTTCAGGTCAGTCACGATCCAGGTCGGCGAAACCGGCACAATCGCAAACGCCAGTAGCAGAGAAACGAAGGCAATAACTGGCGCGAGGGTAAAGATGAAGCGATCGGTGAACGGCGGAACCCAGTCCTCTTTAAAAAACATTTTGATCATGTCTGCCACCAGTTGCAGCGAGCCGCCCCAACCCACGCGGTTAGGCCCGTAGCGATTCTGGAACAGGCCGAGCAGACGACGCTCGGCAAAACTCATGAACGCGCCGCAGGCCACCACCACCAGCAGAATGACGATGGCTTTAACGATAGCCAGCAAAATGTCGATAACATCCGGTGTTAACCAGCTCATTGCGCCGCCTCCTGCAGTTTTTCAATGTTGCCGTTTGCCAGGAATGGCGGTACGCCCGGCATTCCCAGCGGCAGACCGACCTGCCCCGCCTGCAACGCAGATGAGAAACGCACAGGCAGGCGCAGCGTTTCACCGGCACAGATTAACTCGACTGACGCACCGTTATTGACACCCAATTTAGCGGCATCATCAGGATTGATAACTAACATCGGCTGCGCCATGCGCTTCTGGAAGGTTGCTGAACGCTGCGACATCTCTTCACTGCCAAACAGCTGATAGTAAGGTGCAACGCGCCAGTTATCGCCGCTGACAAATGAAGAAGGCACATTGCTGAACCACGGCAGTTGCGTTTCGCTGACCTCAAACAGACGCACACCTGGATCGCCATTACGTAATTTACCGCCCACTTCGTCCTGGAATTTATTCCAGGCCTGCGGTGAGTTCCAGCCCGGTGCCCAGGCAAAGGAATTTGCGAACGCGGCGCGCCCGGCTGGTTGTTACCTTCCATTGAGAAGGCAAACATTGAGTCTTTATCCTGCGGCTGACGTGGTTCGTGCACGCTGATGTTAGCGCGCGCGGCAGTACGTCCGCTGCTGCGATGAGGTGAGCGCGACAGCTTTTGTCCACGAATGCGGAAGCTGGCATCCGGTGCGGCATCTTTAATGCCTTTCAGCTGTGGCAGCGTGGTCACCACGGCATCGATCACATGGTCCAGCTGCGTCCAGTCAACGTGGCGGCTCTGCAGCGTACTGTGCAGTGAATGCAGCCAGCGCCAGCTTTCCAGCATCACAATGCTGTTATCGTAGTAAGCCGGATCGTAAACCTGGAAGAAGCGTTGCGCACGGCCTTCGTGGTTGATAGACGTACCGTCACTCTCCGCGAAGCTGGCGGTGGAGAAGACTAACCCCGCTTTTTCCAGCGTAGCGGTACGTTGATGATCGACCACAATAATGTTATTAGCGTTGGCTAATGCCTTATCCACCAGTGCTTTTGGTGCATGGCGATAGAGATCATTTTCCAGCACTACCACAGTATCGGCTTCGCCGTTGCGCAGCTGCTCCAGCGCAGCATCCAGCGTGTTACCCCCATTAAGCCCAGCCCCATGCTATTCGCATGGCCCGCTAACAGAGTGATACCGACGTCTGAACCCCGTGCTTTTAACGCTTTCGCCACGTTGGCTGCCGCTTCGATCATGGCGGTGCTGCCAGAGTGCGTACCGGAAATGATCAGCGGTTTTTTCGCACCGGCTAACGCCTGCACGATAACATCCAGCTTACCTTTCAGGCTGCTGTCAAAATCGTTAACGACCGGTGCCGTTTCATCCAGCGCACTGGCGATAGCGAAGCCCAGACGCGCCTGATCTTCTACCGGCGCACGGTAACTCCACGCGGCAATATCATCCAGGCGGGTTTCATCAACGTTAGTTACAAACAGTGGATGTTTGGCATGCTGACCAATATTGAGGATGGCGGCAATTTGCCAGTCAGCCACTTTCTGAGCGGCGGCCATTTCACGCGCTTTGCCCTTCACGGCCTGACGAACAGAGAGTGCCACACGTGCACCCACCTGGGTTAAATCTTCACCCAGCACCAGTACCGCATCATAGCTTTCCATTTCACGCAGTGACGGCGTATAAACGCCTCCTTCGCGTAAAATGTTAAGCATCAGCTCAAGCCGCGCCTGCTCACCTGCTGGCATGCCGGTCGAGAAATTCTCTGCACCCACAAGCTCACGCAGCGCGAAATTACTTTCGATGCTGGCGCGAGGCGAGCCAATACCGACCACTTTTTTTGCCTGACGCAGCACGTCGGCACCAGCGTTGACCGCCTGTTCAGCGTTGAGATGCACCCAGTCATTGCCACGCAGCAGCGCAGGATGGCGCGGGCGATCTTTACGGTTGACGTAGCCATAGCCGAAACGACCACGGTCACACAGGAAGTAGTGGTTTATGGTGCCGTTGTAGCGGTTTTCGATACGACGCAGTTCACCATAGCGTTCACCTGGGCTGGTATTACAGCCGACGCTGCACTGCTGGCAGATACTCGGGGCGAACTGCATATCCCACTTACGGTTATAGCGTTCGGAGTGGGTTTTATCGGTAAATACGCCGGTCGGGCAAATTTCTACCAGATTGCCAGAAAATTCACTTTCCAGCGTGCCATCTTCGGGACGACCAAAGTAGACGTTGTCATGGGCGCCGTAGACGCCGAGGTCTTTACCGTCAGCATAATCTTTGTAATAGCGCACGCAGCGATAACAGGCGATACAGCGGTTCATCTCATGTGAAACGAACGGGCCGAGATCCTGATTACGGTGGGTACGTTTCGTAAAGCGATAGCGGCGGAAGCTATGACCGGTCATGACGGTCATATCCTGAAGGTGACAGTTACCGCCCTCTTCACAAACCGGACAGTCGTGTGGATGGTTGGTCATTAACCATTCAACCACGCTCTCACGAAACTCTTTTGCTTCGCCATCATCAATAGAGATGAAAGTGCCATCAGACGCCGGCGTCATGCAGGACATGACGAGACGGCCACGGGTATCTTCGGCATTCTGGAATTGCTTCACCGCGCACTGGCGGCAGGCACCCACGCTTCCCAGCGCCGGATGCCAGCAAAAATAAGGAATATCAAGGCCCAGAGAAAGACACGCCTGTAGCAGGTTGTCCGCTCCGTTCACATCATACTCTTTACCGTCTACATGGATTGTAGCCATAGTGAACATGCTTCCGTAAGGCTCGTTAACAACGAGCGTTAATCATATTCTTGCCCCTGACTGCATCAGGGACAGCGGCGCAAGGCCAGGTTCCGTGTGCTGCGGTGATTTACCAGCGCGCTTTCAGCAGGTTTGGCTGAATACCACCAATCGATCGGGTATTGCCAAACACCTGCGGCGCGATGCCGGCTTCAAACTCTTCACGGAAATATTTAATCGCGCTTTGTAGCGGCTCAACGGCACCCGGCGCATGTGCGCAGAACGTTTTACCTGGACCGAGCTGGCGGCAAAGCTGCTGTAAGGTTTCGATATCACCCGGCTGGCCTTGCTTTTGTTCCAGCGCACGGAGGATTTTCACGCTCCACGGCAAACCATCACGGCAGGGCGTACACCAGCCACAAGATTCACGCGCAAAGAACTCTTCAAGATTGCGCACCAGCGACACCATGTTGATTTCATGATCAACAGCCATAGCCAGTGCCGTTCCTAAACGGCTACCCGCTTTACCGATGCTGGCGAACTCCATCGGCAGATCGAGATGCTCATCGGTCAGGAAGTCAGTTCCTGCCCCGCCCGGCTGCCAGGCTTTAAATCGCAAGCCATCGCGCATCCCGCCAGCGTAATCTTCCAGAATTTCACGAGCAGTGATGCCAAAAGGCAGTTCCCATACGCCTGGATTTTTCACGCGGCCGGAAAAGCCCATCATTTTGGTGCCGGTGTCATCGCTTTTTGACAGCCCTTTGTACCACTCCACGCCGTTAGCGAGGATGGCGGGCACGTTCGACAAGGTTTCAACGTTGTTAACGCAGGTGGGTTTACCCCAGGCACCCGCACTCGCCGGAAAAGGCGGTTTAGAGCGTGGATTCGCACGACGCCCTTCCAGCGAGTTGATCAGCGCCGTTTCTTCACCGCAGATGTAACGTCCCGCACCCGTGTGCACAATCAGCTCAAAATCGAAGCCGGTGCCCAGAATGTTTTTGCCGAGGTAACCCGCTTCCAGTCGCCTCAGCGATAGCGCGACGCAGATTCACCGCCGCTTCAATATATTCACCGCGCAGGAAGATGTAACCACGATAAGCTTTAAGCGCGAAGGCGCTGATCAGCATGCCTTCAACCAGCTGGTGTGGCATCTGTTCCATCAACAGGCGATCTTTATAGGTGCCTGGCTCCATTTCATCAGCGTTACACAGCAGGTAACGGATATTCATGGATTCGTCTTTTGGCATCAGACTCCACTTCAGGCCGGTGGAGAAGCCCGCACCGCCGCGTCCTTTCAGACCCGAATCTTTAACCAGCGCAACAATCTCATCCGGTGCCATGCCGTTGAGTGCTTTTTCCGCGCCGCCGTAGCCGTTTTTGCTGCGATATTCATCCATCCAGACCGGCTGCTGGTCATCACGCATACGCCAGGTCAGTGGATGGGTTTCCGCAGTACGAATGATCTGTTTGATGGTCATTGATACTGCTCCAGTAACGTGGCGATGGATTCTGGCGTCAGATGAACGTGCGTATCTTCATCCACCATCATGGTTGGTCCTTTATCGCAGTTGCCGAGGCAGCAGGTTGGCAGCAGCGTGAAGCGCCCATCGGTGGTGGTCTGACCCGGCTTGATATTGAGGTTTTGCTCCAGCGCAGCCTGAATACCCTGATAACCGGTAATATGGCATACCACGCTGTCGCAATAGCGAATTACATGGCGACCCACCGGTTGGCGGAAAATCTGACTATAAAATGTCGCTACCCCTTCGACGTCACTGGCGGGAATACCTAATACGTTAGCAATGGCGTGAATGGCGCCATCTGGCACCCATCCGCGCTGCTTCTGCACGATCTTCAGCGCCTCAATCGACGCTGCGCGCGCATCTTCGTAATGGTGTTTTTCGTGCTCAATGGCGTGATGCTCTTCCTCGCTCAGCACGAAGACCTCGTTTGGGTCGATCGTTTTAACGGCAATGTATTGATCGTGCATAATTAGCGGTCCACGTCTGACATAACAAAATCGATACTACCGAGGTACACGATCAGATCGGATACCAGGCTGCCACGGATCACTGAAGGGATCTGCTGCAGGTGCGGGAAGCTTGGCGTACGCACGCGGGTGCGGTAGCTCATAGTGCTGCCATCGCTGGTCAGGTAGTAACTGTTGATTCCTTTGGTCGCCT
Organism: Pantoea sp. LMR881; assembly: GCF_027157825.1. Classification (NCBI taxonomy): domain Bacteria; kingdom Pseudomonadati; phylum Pseudomonadota; class Gammaproteobacteria; order Enterobacterales; family Erwiniaceae; genus Pantoea; species Pantoea sp. LMR881. The sequence goes on along the minus strand of NZ_JAPVOK010000002.1, from coordinate 3,484,489 downwards.
CGATCATCTGGAAGGATTCGTTAGCCGGCATAACCGGGCCCCAGGAAACCTGCAGGAAGTGAGTGATCAGGGTTTCGATGTGCTGCAAGGTGCGCTCTTTTGGCGGCGGCGTTGTCAGCGGATGATCCGCCTTGAACGGACCTTCTGGCATGTTATTCAGGCACTGCTCCAGAATACGTAGCGATTGCCACATCTCTTCCATCTTCAACTGGACGCGGGTGTACGCATCGCTGATACCGGCGCCAACCGGAATCTCAAAGTCAAAGTTTTCATAGCCTGAATAAGGACGCCATTTACGCACGTCAAAATCGACGCCAGTAGCACGTAAGCCTGCACCGGTCGTTCCCCATGCCAGCGCCTCTTCCATGTTATAAGCAGCCACGCCTTGCGAACGGCCCATCAATACGGAGTTGCGCAGTGCCGCTTTGTCGTACTCTTTCAGGCGTTTCGGCATCCAGTCGAGGAAGTCACGCAGCAGGCGTTCCCATCCTTTCGGCAGATCGTGCGCAACACCTCCGATGCGGAACCACGCCGGGTGCATACGGAAACCAGTGATCGCTTCCACCACATCATAGATTTTTTGACGATCGGTAAAGGCAAAGAACACTGGCGTCATGGCACCCACGTCCTGAATAAACGTGGAGATGTAGAGCAGATGACTGTTAATACGGAACAGCTCGGAAAGCATGACGCGAATGACATTCACGCGATCTGGCACCACGATACCGGCCAGTTTCTCAACCGCCAGCACGTAAGGCATCTCATTCACGCAGCCGCCCAGATACTCGACGCGGTCGGTATAAGGAATGTAGCTGTGCCAGGACTGACGCTCGCCCATCTTTTCAGCACCGCGATGGTGATAACCGATATCGGGTACGCAATCGACAATCTCTTCGCCATCCAGTTGCAGAATGATACGGAAAGCACCGTGCGCCGAGGGATGGTTAGGACCAAGGTTGAGGAACATGAAGTCTTCGCTGGCGGTGCCGCGCTTCATGCCCCAGTCTTCTGGTTTGAAAGTCAGGGCTTCCATTTCCAGATCTTCTTTCTGCTTGGTCAGTGTGAATGGATCGAATTCAGTGGCGCGTGCAGGATAATCTTTACGCAGCGGGTGGCCTTCCCAGGTTGGCGGCATCATGATACGAGTCAGATGCGGATGGCCATCAAACGTGACGCCGAACATCTCCCAGGTTTCGCGTTCGTACCAGTTAGCATTGGCGAAAAGTTTGGTGAGGGTCGGCACATGCATGTCGTTTTCAGAAACTGCGACTTTAAGCATGATGTCGCGATTTCGTTCAATCGACAGCAGATGGTAGAAAACGGAAAAATCCGCAGCAGGTAAACCTGCGCGGTTAGTGCGTAAACGCTCATCCATGCCATGCAGGTCATACAGCATGACGTAGGGTTTCGGTAATTTGCGCAGAAACTCAACGATTTCCAGTAACTGCTCGCGTTTTACCCATACCACCGGGATGCCGGTACGGGTGGCTTGCAGAGTAAAGGCATCCGGCCCAAAACGGTTACGCAGCTCGCCAATCACCGGATCATCCAGGTGATCCCGGGTTTGCCATGCTGGCTGAGCGAGATCTTGCGTGGTCAAATCTGTCATACGTTACTCACCATTCCGGCCTGTTTACAGGCGCTCAAATGAAGGCGTCAGGATGGAGGCCGTGCATTAATTGTGATGTTATGCTGCGGGCCCTTATCCCATCCGTGTACGGTTTGCTTAAACTTCGTCTGGCGTGCGCAGATTAGTGACCGCAATACGCTCACCGCGCTTTCTGTCGCGCTCTGACTGCATATTGGCACGATAAACGCCTTGATCACCCACCACCCAGGAAAGCGGACGGCGCTCTTTGCCGATCGATTCCTGCAGCAGCAGCAGGGCCTGCATGTACGCTTCCGGGCGCGGCGGGCACCCTGGGATATAAACATCTACAGGCAGAAATTTATCGACACCCTGCACAACGGAATAGATATCGTACATGCCGCCGGAATTCGCACAGGCTCCCATGGAAATGACCCACTTTGGCTCCAGCATCTGGTCATACAAACGCTGAATAACCGGGGCCATTTTGGTAAATGGCGTGCCAGCGATAACCATAAAATCGGCCTGGCGCGGTGACGCACGCATAACTTCTGCTCCAAAACGCGCCACATCGTGTACCGCGGTGAAGGAGGTCGTCATCTCTACGTAACAGCATGAAAGACCAAAGTTGTACGGCCAGAGGGAGTTTTTACGTCCCCAGTTCACCATGTCATGCAGGGCATTCTCAAGTTTGCCCATATAAACGCTGCGATGAACGTGCTGCTCCAGCGGATCGCTGACGATTTCCTGCTTTTGCAGAGGATAACGGTCGTTCTCACCACCGTTCGGGTCTATGCGGGTGAGCGTATAGTCCATCTTATTGCCTCTCTTTTACTGCTTGTGAGGATTGGTGTGACTGATCGTGTTGGTCTTAACCACGATGCGGCGACGTGCAGGAGCCCAATCCAACGCGCCGATGCGCACCAGATAGACCAAGCCCGCCAGGAGCACCAAAATGAAAATTGCGGCTTCCGCAAAGCCGACCCAGCCGCTTTCGCGGATTGAGGTCGCCCATGCGTATAAAAAGAGGGCTTCGACGTCGAAGATCACAAAGAACATCGCGACCAGATAAAACTTCGCCGACAGGCGGATATGGGTATCACCTACGGATTCGATGCCAGATTCGAACGGCGTATCTTTATGACGGGCGCGTGCTCTGCCGCCTAACAGCCATCCTCCGGTCAACATGAAAGCACAAAGGCCAAACGCGATGACGATAAATACGATAAATGCCCAATGATGAGCGATGATTTCGGTGGTTGTTGACATACTCTTTGCTTACTCATCAAAAGTGGCGCTGGCATCCTGCACGGGTTCTGGCAGCAAACTCACCACATCGATTCAAGGGAAGGATGAAAAACCTTATAAACTTTACTGTTATTATCAAATAAACAGCAATTTTATGTGGTTTTTTACTCCTTTCTATAACCTTTGTCAACTTTGACAAAAGTATCCAAACATTATTTTACACCTGCATCATATTATTAACATATGATGCCCTCCATGCCAGCTAAATCGCTTCAGTCTGTAAGGTTAATTTTAGTGTAGCGGGTATTTACATGCATGGATCGTGCATTTAACAAACATATTTTGACAGGAAAGAGGTAATTTTCCTTCCCCTTATCAGGGGTATTTTCTTGATCCAGAACACAGTTCTGCCCTTTTCGCACTAAAATTCAACAATCCGCGCGCAAATTTGAAACAGTGGTTCTGATTTTTTGACAAAAAAATTCCAACTACAAGGCGCTGTGAAATTAATTTTGTCAGATGATTACAGAAAGGAGATTAAAGGCAGGATAACGTTAAAATTTGCGGTAGATTAAATGCAAAAAAAAGCCTTTTACCTCAAACAGAAGATAAAAGGCTTGTTTATTGGCTTTTTAACAATTGCAGAAAGAATTTCAAACCGGTCAGGCAGTGAGTTTATTCTTCATCATCCAGCAGCAACGTACCGTCTGGATTCGCACTAAGATTGTAAGGATCGTTAGTGGATTGCATGGCATTGAAGATGGCCAGTGCCAGTTCATTCTCGCTGTCAGGATTACGGCACAGCAGATACTGGGTATCAGGCAATACGGGTAATCCCTCTGCTGCACCCATAACACGCAGTTCAGGACTCATCATTTCTACCGGTCGGGCTGTTACACCCAGGCCCGCCTTAACAGCAGCACGTACCGCCGCCAGCGTCGAAGCCACATAAGAGATGCGCCACGGAATGCCTGCTTCGTTCAGATGATCGATAGCCATATCGCGGTACGGGCTTGGTTCATCAAGCAGAACCAAAGGAATCGCTTCTCCACGCTGGAAAATGTAATCAGCAGCGCAATACCACAGTGTTGGGGAGGTACGCAGAACCTGATAGGTGAAATTGCCGGGACTGGATGTGGTAACAACTAAATCTACCTCACCCTGGTTCAGCATTTCCATCATGAAAGGATTACGTTTTACCCGAACATCAATTGCCAGTTTTGGATAAACCGAGGTTACGCGATTTAATAAAAACGGCAGGATGGTGTCCGATGTGTCATCAGATGCGCCAATTGTCAGCACACCCTGAATATTGCTGTACATCAGCGAGGTACAGGCTTCGTCGTTGAAGCGTAGAATTTTTCTGGCGTAACCTAACAGCTGGATACCGTGTTCGGTTAAGAGTTTATTACGTCCATGTCTGGCAAACAGCTCTTTACCTACCAGTTGCTCCAGACGTTGCATCTGCTGGCTTACTGCTGACTGCGTGCGGCAAACCGCTGCAGCCGCCGCCGCAAAGGTATTTAAATCCGCAACGGCAACAAAGGTTCTCAGCAGATCGAGGTCGAGATTCAGTATCGGACGATTTGCATTAGTCATGTTTTTTCTTCACTTATTAGATTTTTACGAACTACTACCCTGGTGTTATTACACATCTTATCAAGGTGATAAGCGGTAATGGTGCTTAATGGAAGCCCTGTGTGAAGACCGCCATAAAAATTGTCGAACAGATGTAGACGAACGCTAAACCGCAAAAAAGGGTAAAGCAGCGTCGCATAGACAGATACAACTTCTGAACTGAAGGCGCGGGGTGCGCAAAGGCAGTAAGCTGCGTAGTTGTCTAAATTCCCAGCAAAAAATAGGCTGCGGAACAAAATAAGGACTTCGCATTTTCATGATGCACTGCGAGTGAATGCCTCAAATAATAAATTATACTTAATCATTTTTGACTTCAAAATGGAAATGATTTTGTGAAAAACGCTGTAAATTTTGTCTCAAACCCCTTTCTGGCCCATCCTGCCACATCGTTAATGGCTTTTAAAACCCCTCGTTTTTGAAAATGGGTAGGCGAAGCGGTAAGATATGCCTGAAATACTCTTTATGTGCCCCAACCTGGCCCTGGTACTTGCGAAATTTCTGGCCTGTTTTTGTCTGTTACAAGTAATCAGAATCAGGTGCATTAGCATTGCTGATATCGCTATTCACAACGCGCGAGCATAAAACAATCATATGTAAAATATTGTTTAACTATTTCTCATGGCGCCTATTTCAGACGCGGATTTTAGAAACTAAAAAAAGTGAATAATTGTCCGCTCACGCATTGGATGACGGGGTTTACACGGCACTTTAGCCCAGCTAGCTATAAATAACGAAATAAAAGCCATACTTAGATTCTTTAACCAGAAATTGACAATATAGATAACTTTTTATCCATAGCGTTGCGGAAAAAATGTTGAACGCGCCAAAAGGCATGCACACCCTTCTTTTGTTTGCATCAGGAGAGTACATTGTGCAGGTTTGATTTCTGCGGCAGGTAAAAGGATTCTGCCCACAAAGGCGGTAACAATGACTTTTCAAATTGATAAATCCGGTAAGCTGGATAATGTCTGTTATGACATCCGTGGTCCGGTACTAAAAGAGGCCCGACGCCTCGAAGAAGAAGGTAATAAAGTCCTTAAGCTGAATATTGGCAATCCTGCACCCTTTGGCTTCGAGGCACCCGATGAGATTCTTGTTGATGTCATCCGTAATCTGCCCAGCGCGCAAGGTTATTGTGACTCCAAAGGACTCTATTCGGCGCGTAAAGCCATCATGCAGCATTATCAGGCGCGTGATATGCGAGACGTTACCGTTGAGGATATCTATATTGGTAACGGCGTTTCTGAACTGATTGTTCAGGCAATGCAGGCTTTGCTCAATAGCGGCGATGAGATGCTGGTTCCTGCGCCAGATTATCCATTATGGACGGCAGCAGTGTCGCTATCGAGCGGCAAAGCGGTTCATTACCTGTGCGACGAATCATCAGACTGGTTTCCGGATCTGGATGATATCCGTAGCAAAATAACGCCTCGTACGCGCGGTATCGTTATCATCAACCCGAACAATCCAACCGGTGCGGTGTACAGCAAAGAACTGCTGCTGGATATTGTCGACATTGCGCGTCAGCATAACCTGATTATTTTCGCCGATGAGATCTATGACAAGATCCTTTACGACGATGCTCAACATCATTCGATCGCGGCGCTGGCACCCGACCTGTTAACCGTAACGTTCAACGGCTTGTCCAAAACCTACCGTGTGGCTGGATTCCGTCAGGGCTGGATGGTGTTAAACGGTCCAAAGAAACATGCGAAAGGCTATATCGAAGGCCTGGAGATGCTGGCATCCATGCGTTTATGTGCCAACGTTCCGGCGCAGCATGCCATACAAACGGCGTTGGGCGGTTATCAAAGTATCAGTGAGTTTATTGTGCCTGGCGGGCGGTTATATGAGCAACGCCAGCGTGCCTGGGAACTGATCAACGATATTCCTGGCGTAACCTGCGTTAAGCCACAGGGCGCGCTGTATATGTTTCCGCGTATCGACGCCAAAAAATTCAACATTTTTGACGATCAAAAAATGGTACTGGATTTCCTGTTGCAGGAGAAAGTGCTGTTAGTGCAGGGCACCGCCTTTAACTGGCCATGGCCGGATCATCTTCGCATCGTTACGCTACCGCGCGTTGACGATCTTGAAATGGCGATCAATAAATTTGGCCGCTTCCTGCAAGGCTATCGTCAGTAATCACGCTTGCGTATACTGAATGTATCTTGGGAGAGCGCGTCTCTCCCCTGCCTGCAAACAGGAACGCGCATGACTCAAAGCCATTTTTTCGCCCATCTCTCTCGTCTTAAACTCATCAATCGCTGGCCATTGATGCGCAACGTGCGCACTGAAAACGTTTCAGAGCATAGCTTGCAGGTAGCGATGGTGGCACACGCATTAGCGGTGATTAAAAACAAAAAATTCAACGGCAATCTCAATGCCGATCGCATTGCGATGCTGGCGCTGTATCACGATGCCAGCGAAGTGCTGACCGGTGATTTACCCACGCCGGTGAAGTATTACAATGCGCAAATCGCCCATGAGTACAAAAAAATTGAAAAAATTGCCCAGCAAAAGCTGATTGAGATGCTGCCAGCTGAATTTCAGGATGTTTATCGTCCGCTAATCGATGAGCATCTGCATAGTGAAGATGAACAGGCCGTAGTGAAACAGGCTGATGCGCTGTGTGCTTATGTGAAATGTCTTGAAGAGCTATCCGCCGGTAACAACGAATTCTTGCTGGCGAAAGCGCGCCTGGAGAAAACCTTAGCGCAGCGCCGTTCGCCAGAGATGGATTATTTTGTTGAGGTATTTATTCCCAGCTTCAGCCTGTCGCTGGATGAAATCTCGCAAGACTCGCCGCTGTAAGCGCGGCGGCGCTTCATTACGATTGCAAGCAAAGCGTAAACTGCCCGTTCGCCTGTCGGGTAATCACTAAGGGTTCCAGCGATTGCAGCTGAAACATCACGTCACTTATGCGTGGTGTTTCAGCAGGCGCGTTTACAGCAATTACGGCACAACCTGCGTTTAATCCAGAAAGGATCCCGGCTGGTGCATCTTCCACCACGACACACGATGCAGGTACGAAACCGAGCTTTTCAGCACCCAGTAAATAAGCGTCCGGTTCCGGCTTGCCATTGCGCACCTGCTCAGCCGTGATAAACACCGCCGGCTGCGGCAGTCCCGCCGCTTTGTGACGCGCATGCGCAACAGGCACCGAGCCGGATGTCACAATCGCCCAGGGAATATTTAATTCATTAAGCGTGGAGAGTAACGCTTTCGCGCCCGGCAGCGCCTGCACGCCATCCGTGTCTTCCACTTCTGCCTTTTCCAGCGCGGTAAATTCAGCCTGAATGGTCTTTTCAGATGCATCAGGCAAAAAATGGCGCAGTGACGTAATCGCCTGTTTGCCATGAATGAAATTCAGGATTTCATCCGCAGCGATGTTATGACGCGCCCCCCAGTTGCTCCAGGCGCGCTCTACCGCCGGTAACGAATCAACTAATGTGCCATCGAGATCAAACAGAAAACCGCTATACGTCACGCGTTACTCCTTATCAGGCGTTAATTACTTGCGCAATTTCGTTCGCGCTTAAATGGTATTGACGCGGGCAAGTCTGCCACAAAGCCAGCATCCGTTGATACTTTTCCCACATCGGTGTTTGTGCATTGAAACCATGGTTACCGGAATCAAACTGGGTATAGCGCCCTTCTGTATTCACTATAAAACGCACGTAGCCAAGATAATGCGCCTCGGTTGCCGCATCGAATCCGAGAAAAGCTAAACGGCGCTCTTCAAGCGGGCCTTTTTCTTTGAGGTTCGACCAGGAGACATGCAGCGCATGGTGCATCTCCATGATGTCAATGACGGTGCGACAGGTTGCTTCAGAAAGCTCACTAAAATCTTTGTCCAGTTCACGCAGCTGCAAGCCGTAACCGCGTTCGATGATGGTTTGATAACGGCTAAATCGCTCAGCATTTTCGGGCTCAAGCATCGCCATAATTTTATATTGATTGGCCAGAATCAAGCGTTGTGCATGGGTCATTTCCATCATTTACTCCCGGCCAGCAAGGCCGCTCAAGTTTTATACGATAGTGAAATGATTGCACAGGGTGAGCGATGCGGGTATGTCCGCATCGCTTTTCTTTGATTTAACCCCAGGTTACTGACGAATTGTTACTGCCGCAGCCCGGAGAATTGATCAAAGGTCATCGAGAAAAGTACGGTCCAGCTGTTTAAAGGCGCGCTTGAGGACATCAGCCAGCGACTGATAAGTCGGCTTGCCTTCAACTGGCGCAATCGCCTGCCCTGCTTCTTCAAGTTTTGCGCGCACTTCATGGAACCAGTGCAATAAGGTGGGCGGAAGCGGCGTAATGGAACGCTTTCCTAACCACCACAACCCCTGCATCGGCAAGCTACAGGCAAACAGCGCAGTCGCCACGGCTGGGCCAAGCTGTCCACCCAGCGCGATTTGCCAGGTCAGCGTGAACACCGCTAACGGTGGCATAAAACGAATAGCGAACCGGGTCACCGTCGATACCCGGTTTTCAGGAAAGATGGGTGCCAGGCGTTTGTCACTTGGCCAGGTTTTCATATAGTGCTGTCCGCGTTGAAAAATACGGAACCAGCCGGTATTGCCAGATTCATTCGCCATGGCGGACCTCAACTAATACAGCAATCATTAAAAAATATTTATAACTACACAACTTTACGTGACATCCTTCAATTTTTTTGTCTTTAGAAGTGACTCCAGCTATTCTGACGCCGTTTCAACACCCTTTTGGAAGCGGAAACCACCTCCGGGAAGATGTCCGAGCCATATTTAGACAAATAGATTTCAAATTTTTGCGTAAAATTACCGGAAATTTTTGCGATGCGTCATTAATTTGGTGCACGCATGATGTTTATCATTAATCTACCAGCTTTCATGGGCTACGCTGATAGTCTGATTGCGTTTTTTTAGCCACTCTTAACAAATAGGTACTTCCATGTCGAGTAAGTTAGTACTGGTTCTGAATTGCGGCAGTTCTTCCCTTAAGTTTGCCATCCTGAACCCCGCCAATGGCGATGAGTTCCTGTCTGGTCTGGCTGAATGTTTCCACCTTCCTGAAGCGCGTATCAAGTGGAAACTTGATGGGCAGAAACAAGAAGCAGCCTTGGGTGCTGGTGCCGCACATAGCGAAGCACTCAACTTCATTGTTAAAACCATTCTGGCACAAAAACCAGAACTTTCGGCACAAATCGCTGCAATCGGCCATCGTATCGTTCATGGCGGTGAAAAACTCACTCAATCAGTCGTTATCAGCGAAGAGGTCATCCAGGGTATTAAAGACGCCTCTTCTTTCGCTCCGCTGCACAATCCAGCGCACCTGATTGGTATTGATGAGGCGATGAAAAACTTCCCGCATCTGTCTGATAAGAATGTCGCGGTATTCGACACGGCTTTCCATCAGACAATGCCTGAAGAGTCCTATCTTTATGCACTGCCGTACAAGCTTTACAAAGAACATGGCGTTCGTCGCTATGGCGCCCACGGCACCAGCCACTTCTATGTCACCCATGAAGCCGCAAAAATGCTGAACAAGCCGCTGAGCGAGCTGAACATCATTACCTGCCATTTAGGTAACGGAGGCTCAGTATCGGCAATTCGCAATGGCGAATGCGTGGATACCTCAATGGGATTAACGCCGCTGGAAGGTCTGGTAATGGGCACGCGAAGCGGTGACATCGATCCGGCAATCGTCTTTTTCCTGCACGATGCGCTTGGAATGAGCGTAGATGCTATCAATAAGCTGCTGACCAAAGAATCGGGACTGCTGGGCCTGACTGAAGTCACCAGCGATTGCCGCTATGTTGAAGACAATTATGCCACCAAAGAAGACGCTAAACGTGCAATGGATGTATTCTGTCACCGCCTGGCGAAATATATCGGCAGTTATACCGCACTGATGGAAGGCCGTCTTGATGCAGTGGTCTTTACGGGCGGTATCGGTGAAAATGCGGCGATGGTTCGCGAACTTGCGCTGAAAAAACTGGGGCTGCTTGGATTTGAAGTGGATCACGAACGCAATCTGACGGCGCGCTTTGGCAAGTCTGGCTACATCAATAAAGAAGGCACGCGCCCGGCACTGGTAATCCCAACCAATGAAGAATGGGTCATCGCTCAGGACGCGGCGCGCCTGACTGCTTAACTCTTTTCTCCGTCAGCTCAGGCTGACGGCGTTGTTTTGACACCCTGCAACACCTGAGAGGTTCAACCGTGTCACGTACAATCATGCTCATTCCGACCGGTACCAGCGTCGGCCTGACCAGCGTCAGCCTTGGCGTTATTCGCGCGATGGAACGCAAAGGCGTTCGTCTCAGCGTATTCAAACCTATTGCACAACCGCGTACCGGTGGCGATAAACCGGACCAGACCACCACCATCATTCGTAAAAACTCCTCTATTCCTGCGGCTGAACCGTTGCAGATGTCGCGGGTTGAATCGCTGCTCGGATCAAACCAGCAAGACGTCTTAATGGAAGAGATTATTGCGCGCTATCATGCTAATACGCAGGATGCTGAAGTGGTGTTAGTCGAAGGGTTAGTGCCGACCCGTAAGCACCAGTTCGCTACCGCATTGAACTATGAAATTGCCAAAACCTTAAATGCGGAAATCGTGTTTGTTATGTCGCTGGGCAATGACTCTCCGGCGCAGCTTAAAGAGCGCATTGAGTTAACGCAAAGCAGCTTCGGCGGCAAGAAAAACAAAAACATCACGGGCGTTATTATCAACAAGCTTAATGCGCCGGTAGATGAGCAGGGTCGCACGCGCCCGGATCTTTCCGAAATCTTTGATGACTCCTCTAAAGCCAGCATTGCCAATATCGATCCCGATCAGCTGTTTGCTGACAGCCCGCTGCCGGTGCTGGGTTGTGTGCCGTGGAGCTTTGATTTAATCGCTACGCGCGCTATCGATATGTGCCGCCACTTAAATGCACGCGTCATCAACGAGGGTGAGATTCAAACGCGCCGCGTTAAGTCTGTTACCTTCTGTGCCCGCAGTCTGCCGCACATGCTGGAGCATTTCCGCCCCGGTTCATTGCTGGTTACTTCAGCCGACCGCCCGGATGTGCTGGTTGCCGCCTGCCTGGCAGCGATGAATGGCGTTGAAATTGGTGCCATTCTGTTAACCGGTAACTATGAAATTGATCCGCGTATCGCCAAACTCTGCGAGCGGGCTTTCCAGACTGGCCTGCCGGTCTTTATGGTAAAAACCAACACCTGGCAAACCTCCCTGAGCCTGCAAAGCTTCAATCTTGAAGTGCCAGCGGATGATACTCAGCGTATTGAAAAAGTGCAGGAATACGTTGCCAGCTACATCAATGCTGAGTGGGTTGAGTCACTTACGGCAACCTCTGAACGCAGCCGCCGCTTGTCGCCACCAGCGTTCCGTTATCAACTGACTGAACTGGCGCGCAAAGCGGGCAAACGCATCGTGCTGCCAGAGGGTGACGAGCCACGTACGGTTAAAGCAGCTGCAATCTGTGCCGATCGTGGCATTGCGACCTGTGTGCTGCTGGGAAATCCAGATGAGATCCAACGAGTCGCCGCTGCGCAAGGCGTTGAATTAGGCACCGGCATTGAGATCGTCGACCCGGTTGTTGTGCGTGAAAACTACGTTCCACGTCTGGTTGAGCTGCGTAAGAGCAAAGGCATGACGGAAGTCGTGGCGCAGGAACAGCTGGAAGACAATGTGGTGCTCGGTACTATGATGCTGGAAAGCGGTGAGGTTGACGGCTTAGTCTCTGGTGCGGTTCACACCACGGCTAACACCATTCGCCCACCATTGCAGCTGATCAAAACAGCCCCGAACAGCTCACTGGTTTCGTCCGTATTCTTTATGCTGCTGCCAGAGCAGGTTCTGGTTTATGGTGACTGTGCGATCAACCCGGACCCGACTTCTGAACAACTGGCTGAGATCGCTATTCAGTCTGCTGACTCTGCTAAAGCGTTTGGTATTGATCCGCGCGTGGCGATGATCTCCTACTCAACCGGGACGTCTGGTGCCGGTAGCGACGTGGAAAAAGTGCGTGAAGCGACCCGCATTGCGCAAGAGAAACGTCCTGACCTGGTGATTGATGGCCCGCTGCAATATGACGCAGCCATCATGGAAGATGTGGCTAAATCGAAAGCGCCAAACTCAGCAGTTGCGGGGCGTGCAACAGTGTTTATCTTCCCGGATCTGAACACCGGTAACACCACTTACAAAGCGGTACAGCGTTCAGCCGATCTGATCTCTATCGGCCCAATGCTGCAAGGTATGCGCAAGCCGGTCAACGATCTCTCTCGCGGCGCACTGGTTGATGACATCGTCTATACCATCGCCTTGACTGCTATTCAGTCGAAACAGGCTGAAGGCTAACTACTCTCAGCGACAACAAAAGCACGCAGCGATGCGTGCTTTTTTTACCTCTTTTCCTCTCCTCCCTGGCAAGAATCAGATGCAGCCCCGTATTGCACAGCCTGGTGCTGGACTTCTCGTCGCATAAAAAGCTAAAAATAGAACAGGCGAGTTTCCTGATGGCAACCGGTTTGAAAAAGCATGAGGTGGAGATATGAGCAACAGTGAAGTGCAGGCACGTCGTCTCAATGCCACACCGCGCGGCGTAGGCGTAATGTGTGATTTTTATGCGGTAAAGGCCGAAAATGCCACGCTGTGGGATCATCAAGGCCGGGAATACACCGATTTCAGTGCCGGAATTGCCGTATTAAACACCGGGCACCGTCACCCAAAAGTGATCGCCGCGATAAAAGATCAGCTCGATTGTTTTACCCACACCGCCTTTCAGATTGTCCCTTATGAAAATTACATCGCGCTGGCAGAAAAGCTCAATCAACATGTGCCCGTTGCCGGTCGCGCAAAAACAACTTTTTTCACAACGGGTGCCGAAGCCGTTGAGAACGCCATCAAAATTGCACGAGCGGCCACCGGCCGTCCCGGCGTGATCGCCTTTACTGGCGCGTTTCACGGTCGCACCCACATGACCCTGTCGCTGACCGGCAAAGTGACGCCGTATAAAACCGGCTTTGGTCCGTTTGCGGGTTCCGTCTTCCATGCGCACTATCCGAACGCGCTGCACGGCTGTCGCCTTGAAGACGTGCTGGAGAGCCTGCAGGCAATCTTTCGCAGCGATATCAGCCCACAACAGGTTGCGGCCATTATCTACGAACCCATTCAGGGCGAAGGCGGTTTTAATGTGGCACCTGCGGAATTTGTGAACGCCTTGCGTCAGCTGTGCGATCAACATGGCATTTTACTGATTGCTGATGAAATCCAGTGCGGCTTTGCCCGTACCGGCAAGCTGTTCGCCAGTGAATATTATCCCGATGTTCAGCCCGATTTAATTACGATGGCAAAAAGCCTGGCAGGCGGTATGCCGCTGTCAGCGGTATCGGGACGTGCTGAAGTGATGGATGCCCCTTTGCCTGGTGGATTAGGCGGCACCTATGCTGGCAGCCCGCCAGCCATTGCTGCCGCGCTGGCGGTGCTTGAGGTGATTGAAGATGAGAATCTTTGCGCGCGCGCAAATCAGCTTGGTGACCAGTTAGTTGAAACACTTAAAAGCGCGGGTTGCAGAGCACTGGCAGAGGTGCGCGGTCGTGGCTCAATGATCGCCGCTGAATTTCACGATGCCAGCGGCAAACCTTGTGCTGCAACCGCTAAAGCAATCCAAAACGAGGCGCTGGCCCAGGGCCTGATACTGCTTACCTGCGGGGTGCATAACAATGTGATTCGCTTCCTTTACCCGCTGACTATCCCTGATGCGCAGTTCCATACAGCCTTGACGCGCCTGGCTGCTATTCTGGCCGAACACTGATTCACCGAAATAGCCTTACACTCACCTTAGAGGGCGATCGGGCGAAGCTGCCTCGATCCGATCGCTCTCTCTGGCAATACATTCAACCTTACTTTTCGCCGTTACGGCTTAACCACAACGATAGCGCCTTCAACGAATCGTCTGTGAACTCATCGCAACGCGCGGTAATTTCATCCGGCGTCATCCACAATACTTCATCGACTTCTTCTTCCTGCATGGCAAACGGGCCGTGAGAAACACAGCTGAATAAACCGCCCCAAACGCGGCAGTGTTGATCTTCAAAGTAGAATTTACCGTGCTCAGCGAAAGGAACATCAGCAATGCCCAGTTCTTCTTCCGCTTCGCGTCGTGCTGATTCCAGCAGATCTTCACCGCTCTGTACCACGCCACCCGCTGTAGCATCCAGTTTACCCGGCATGAAATCTTTAATTTCAGTGCGGCGTTGTACCAAAATCTTGCCCATGCCATCGTGTACTACGATGTAGGTAGCGCGGTGACGCAGACATTGTGCACGCATTTGCGCACGGGTTGCCTGTGCTACGACTTCATTCTCTTCGCTAACGATATCGACCCACTCAACGTCGCTACCCATTTGATCCACCATCCGTACCCACCTGTTTAGACGTGCCCTGTAGCACGCACTGATTGCCAACGCTTTATCATAGTGTGGCGTAAGGTAATCACTTCCGTTAGCTTGAGCAAGCCACAAAAATTATCGATTTTTGCCACTTTCCGCCAACCACAGCTGTACCGAAGCCCGCTGCCACTGAAATTCAGCGTAATGCTGAAGTTGCACCGGCAAGTTGTCGCCGTGTAACACGAGTCGGTTAAGCATCACCGCTAAATCGGTGTCGGCAATCGACCATTCGCCAAACAAATTCTGCTGCCCTTCAAGCAACAGGCGTTGTACTGCGGCCACTAACTTGTCCACAGACTGCTGCGCGGTTGGGGTTAAAGGCGGAAAACGCTCACCTGCAAACAGGACTTCCGTCGGACGCTCCTGCCGAATCCACATGAAGTCGCTGCGTAACCATGCCTGCATTTCACGGGCCCGGGCGCGTTTCTCCCGATCGCGTGGATAGAGGCGTTCAAATTCCGGCGCAGGGAACCGCTCTTCAAGATATTCGGTGATAGCGGAGGATTCGCTGAGGAAAAGTTATCAACCTGTAGCGTGGGTACGCGGCAGGTTAAAGAGAGCTCACGATATTCCGCAGCAAGTTGCTGATTGCGTGACAGGTCAATGCGTTTGAGACTAAAAGGGATGCCTTTTTCCGTGAGCGCAACGTAAACCGACATGACGTAAGGGCTAAAAAATGATGAATCAGACCATAGGGTGATGGACGGATAATTCATCTGCTACCTCAATTAGCTATCAGGGTTGCATCATGTTTACCGATTTTTATTTACGAAGGCAACGCCTGGCTGGTCCGATGTTTGCTCTCAGGCGTGAAACATCGAAGCGGCTCACGCCACACTTGCCTCGCTCTTCTATGCTGAATAAAGCGGAAAACAAAAAAACGATACATCCCCGATAATTCGCGCTGCAGAAAAATGAGACATTGTCCCTGCCTGTGGCTTGAAGTATGACGGGTAATAAGGAGTCGCAACATGCATATCTTAATTACGGGTGGGACAGGATTGATTGGTCGTCACCTGATCCCTCGTCTGCAACAGATTGGTCATCACATCAGCGTTGTCACCCGTGATGTTGTTGGCGCACGTGACAAGCTGGGTGAAGGTATCGCATTTTGGTCCGGACTGGCGCAACAGCAGAATCTGGATGGCGTTGATGCGGTGATTAACCTGGCTGGCGAACCCATCGCCGATAAGCGGTGGACTGAAATTCACAAGCAACAGCTATGCGAAAGTCGCTGGCAAATCACCGAGCGTATCGCCTCACTGATTAACGCCAGCCTCTCGCCACCAAAGGTGTTAATTTCTGGCTCGGCAACGGGTTTTTATGGTAATACGGGTGAACTGGTACTGACAGAAGATGATCCGGGGCATGATGAGTTTACCCATACGTTGTGCTCACGCTGGGAACAACTGGCGCTCAGCGCCCAAAGCGAGCGGACACGTGTCTGTTTGCTGCGTACCGGCGTGGTCCTCGCAAAAGAGGGCGGCGCGCTCAGCAAAATGAAACTGCCCTTCAGGCTAGGCATTGGTGGGCCGATCGGCAGTGGAAAACAATATTTGCCGTGGATCCACATTGACGACATGGTGAACGCTATTCTGTGGCTGCTGGACAACGAGGATCTGCGCGGTCCGTTCAACATGGTGGCGCCTTATGCGGTGCGCAACGAACAGTTTGCCGCCACGCTGGGCCATGTAATGCATCGTCCGGCCTTTATGCGTACACCTGCCAGTGCCATCAAACTGATGATGGGCGAATCGTCGGTGTTAGTGCTGGGCGGGCAGCATGTGCTGCCAAAACGGCTGGAAGCCTCAGGATTTGGCTTTCGCTATTATGATTTACAGGAAGCGTTGCAGGATGTGGTAAAAACCTGAGACACCCTGGCAAAATATCCCGCGCCGCAACGACGCGGGATATTTTTTACTTCAGTGAGCCTTTAAGGAATTGTTGCAGGCGCGGACTTTTTGGATTGTTAAACAGTTCGTCTGGCGCTCCCTGTTCTTCAATTTTGCCCTGATGCAGAAAGATGACGTGACTGGACACGTGGCGGGCAAACTCCATTTCATGCGTGACCACCACCATGGTTTTGCCCTCTTCTGCCAGCTTCTGCATGATGCGCAGCACTTCGCCCACTAATTCAGGATCGAGCGCCGAGGTCGGTTCATCAAACAGCAGCACTTCCGGCTCCATTGCCGGGGCGCGTGCAATTGACACACGCTGCTGCTGCCCCCGAGAGAGATGCACCGGATATTTTATCCGCGCACGTTCATCAATTCCGACTTTATCGAGGTATTTAATCGCACGTTCACGCGCTTCCGCTTTGCTCAAACCGAGTACCTGAATCGGTGCCTCCATGACATTTTCCAGCACCGTCATGTGACTCCACAAGTTGAAGTGCTGAAATACCATGGTTAAGCGAGTGCGCAACGTGCGCAGCTGCTCTTTATTTGCGACCTTAAGCTGACCGTCGGTGTCGCGTACCAGGCCAATCTGCTCGTTGTTTACATTAATCGTGCCTTCGCTTGGCTTTTCCAGGAAGTTAATACAGCGCAGGAAGGTACTCTTTCCTGAACCTGACGAGCCGATAATGCTGATGACATCCCCGGCATCGGCCTGTAACGACACCCCTTTCAGCACTTCATGTTCACCGTAACGTTTATGCAATTCGGTGACGCTTAATTTATTTTCAGCCATAGTCTTACTCAATGCGATGAAGAGGGTTTCACGTGCGCTAGCCAGCGGCGCTCCGCCAGGCGGAACAGGCTAATCAACACGTAAGAGATAATGAGATAAAGCACGGCGGCGATGCCAAATGCGGTAAACGGCTGGTACGTTGCCGAATTAATATCACGCGCAATTTTTAGCAGATCCGGGACCGTGGCGGTAAACGCCAGCGCCGTCGAGTGCAGCATTAAAATCACTTCGTTGCTGTACACGGGCAAAGCCGTGCGCAGCGCAGAAGGCAGAATAATGCAGCGATAAAGTTTGAAGGTTGAGAAACCATAAGCGCGGGCCGCCTCAATTTCACCGTGTGGCACAGCACGTATCGCACCGGCGAAAATCTCCGTGGTATACGCACAGGTATTTAACGTAAACGCCAGCAGCGTACAGTTGAGACCGCTACGGAAGAAGGCGTTAAGCAGTTCAGTGCCTTTCACAATCTCCAGCGTGTACATGCCGGAATAAAACACCAGCATTTGCACATAAAGTGGCGTGCCACGGAAGACATAGGTGAACAGCCACACCGGCAGGCTGATCCAGCGATTGGGTGACACGCGGGCAATGGCTAACAGCACGGCCATGCAGCCCCCTGCTACCACGGAAAAAATCAGCAGCCAAAGGGTGATCGCAACGCCGGTAAAGCGATAGCCATCGGTCCAGAGCAGCGATTTCCAGTATTCCTGAATAATATCAATCATAACTCTGCCCTTTTCACACCCACTGAGTAGCGGCGGTTCAGCCACCACAACACGCCATTCGACAGCGTGGTAAACACCAGATAAATCACACCCGCGACGATCGCGAAGTAGAAAGGTTGCCAGGTACTTTTACCGGCCAGTTGCGTTGCTTTCACCACATCTTCCAGGCCCAGCAACGACACCAGTGCCGTGGCTTTCAGTACCACCTGCCAGTTGTTTCCAATGCCAGGCAGTGCATAACGCATCATCGCCGGAAATAAAACGCGGCGAAAAACCTGCGAACCGGTAAAGCCAAAGGCGGTTGCCGCTTCAATTTGCCCTTTTGGTACGGCGAGGAATGCACCACGGAAGGTTTCGGTAAAGTAGGCTCCGTAAATGAAGCCAAGCGTAATAATACCGGCCACCATCGGGTCGATATCGAACTGGGCAACGCCAAGCGCATCAGTGACCTGGTTTAAGGCAATTTGCAGACCGTAGAAGATCAGCAACATGAGAACAAGATCGGGAACGCCACGGATCAGCGTGGTATAGCCTTCAAAAATTACGGCTAAAAGTCGACTGCGCGACAGCTTAGCACCCGCGCCAATCAAGCCGAGGATAACCGCCAGCAGCACTGAACTGAGCGCCAGCTCAAGCGTCACCAGTGTGCCTTTAAGAATTACATCAGAATAGCCATACAACATGGAAAGGTCCTGTCGTGGGGTTAAACAAAGTGCTGCCTGCTCACATCAGCTCGCAGCTATACCTAAATAATTCGCGTTGCAGGAAGGCAGCAAGTTCGCTCCTCCCCGCAAGCTTACTCAAGTAAGTGACCGGGGGAGCGAGCGCAGCCAACGCACCTGCAGCGCGAAGTATGACGGGTATAAAGGACAGGTTTAGTTAGTCACCATATACATTAAAATCAAAATACTTCTTCGCCAGCTTGTCGTAAGTCCCGTCTTTGCGCATCTCATCAAAGGCTTTGTCGATAGCGGTTTTCAGTTCAGTATCCCCTTTACGCAGGCCCATACCGGTGCCGACGCCAAAGATTTGGTCATCTTTCACGGCCGGACCGGCAAAGGCGTAGTTCTTACCGACAGCCTGCTTCAGAAAGCCTTCACTTGCCTGAATTTCGTCCTGGAACGCAGCATCAATACGGCCCGCATTCAGGTCCTGATAAACCAAATCCTGGTTAGCATACGGCGTGACGGTTACGCCTTTTGGTCGCCAGTATTGATTGGCATAGGTTTCCTGGGTTGTACCCTGCAACAGACCAATATTTTTGCCTTTCAGAGAGTCGACAGTTGGCTCAATTTTTGCGCCTTTCGGTGCCACTAAGCGTGCATTGGCAGCGTAGAGTTTTTCAGAAAAGGCGATCTCTTCCTGACGTTTTGCTGTGATTGAAAGTGATGAAATGATGGCATCAATTTTCTTGGCTTTAAGAGAAGGAATGAGCGCATCGAAGTCGCTTTCAACGTAGGTGCATTTAGTGTTAATGCGTTTGCAAATTTCATTGGCCAGATCGATATCAAAGCCCACTAACTGCCCTTGCGCGTTTTTTGACTCAAACGGTGGGTAAGTTGGATCAGTTCCGATGCGGATAGAGCCAGGAGCGCAGCGAAGACGCTGGCGGCGCTGGACAAGCCCAACATCAGAGAAAGAGCCAGAACACGCTTTTTCATAGATTACCCTCAAGTAAGTGCTTTTTGTTATGTGCTACGTGATGTGTTTGCGCAGGTTAATTTGCATGTTTCATGCCAGTTCTGCAAGTTATCAGCATACTTAGCGTGACGCTGAACAGGCGAAAATGCGCTGTTTGTGAGGGAATATATCAGCGATGTCACCGAGAAAAAGCGATGTTGTTAACTTTTGGTGCATTAAATGCACGAAGAGTGATCCCTGGCGCGCGGATGCACCATAAAAGTGCAATCTATGCACCTTGCCAGCGCGTAAACAAATCTTCCGGTAATTCGATATCAAACTGGTCAATAACGCGATTTACGGTTTGATCAACCAGCTCTTCAATGTTTTGTGGACGATGATAGAAGGCAGGAACCGGTGGCATGATAATGGCCCCAAGCTCAGCAGCAGTAGTCATCATGCGTAAATGGCCCAGATGTAGCGGTGTTTCACGTACACAAAGCACCAGCTTGCGCTGCTCTTTCAATACCACATCGGCGGCACGTGTTAATAAAGAATCGCTGTAGCTGTGCACAATACCCGACAGGGTTTTCATTGAGCACGGCAGAATGGCCATGCCGAGAGTTTTAAAGGAGCCAGAGGAAATCGTTGCCGCAATATCGCGCACATCGTGCACCACATCCGCTAATGCCTGCACATTCCGTAAGCTGTAATCGGTTTCCAGCCCCAGCGTCTGACGCGCCGCCTGGCTCATCACCAGGTGTGTTTCCACCTCTTCCACCTGCTGTAAAACCTGCAGCATGCGCACGCCGTAGATCACGCCGCTGGCACCAGAAATGCCAATGATGAGTCGTTTCATAATTCAGCCTTGCTGTCTCAAAGTGGGCCATCATAACGCGGCTGCATAAAATAGAAAAAGGCGAGATTGCTCTCGCCTTTTTTCACTGCCGGTACGGTTTACTGGCTTAACACAAAGTCTCAGCCTTCGTTGTGCAGTTCGAGGTTCTCGACCTCATTTTGACGCGCAATCGCTTTTGCGTCGTCATTACGCAAGGATTCGAGATATTCCAGATAACGCTGGTCAACATCTTTGGTGACGTAAACCCCGTTAAATACCGAGCATTCAAACTGGGTAATGTCTGGGTTCTCTTCACGTACTGCTTCGATAAGATCGTTCAGGTCCTGGAAAATCAGTGCATCGGCTTTGATCAGCTGACAAATTTCATCCACTTCACGACCGTGAGCAATCAGTTCAGTTGCGCTTGGCATATCAATGCCGTACACATTCGGGAAACGGATTTCTGGTGCCGCTGATGCCAGGTAAACACGTTTTGCACCCGCTTCACGCGCCATCTCAATGATTTGCTCTGAGGTGGTGCCACGCACAATAGAGTCATCAACCAGCAGGACGTTTTTATCACGAAACTCAGCGCGGTTAGCGTTCAGTTTGCGGCGCACTGCGCTGCGACGTAACTGCTGACCCGGCATGATAAAGGTACGGCCCACATAACGGTTTTTCACAAAACCCTGGCGATACGGTTTATCCAGAATACGGGCAATTTCCAGCGCGATATCAGTTGAAGTTTCTGGAATCGGGATAACAACATCAATATCCAGATCTTCCCACTCGCGGGCAATTTTTTCGCCCAGTTTGGTGCCCATACGCACACGTGCACTGTAGACAGAAATTTTATCGAGGAAAGAGTCCGGACGTGCAAAATAGACGTATTCGAACAGGCACGGATTGCTTTTCGGGTTTTCGGCACACTGGCGGGTAGAAAGCTGGCCCTGCTCAGTAATATAAACCGCTTCACCCGGTGCAACGTCACGGATAAATTCAAAGCCCAGCGTATCCAGCGCCACGCTTTCAGAGGCCACCATGTATTCGGTGCGGCCATCAGCGATAACTCGCTTGCCCAGCACCAGCGGGCGAATACCGTTCGGATCGCGAAACGCAACCATGCCGTGACCGATAATCATCGACACAACCGCATACGCACCACGCACCTGCTGATGTACTGCGGCCACGGCGGCAAAGATATTGTCAGCTTCCAGCGGATAGTGCTGAAAACGATCCAGCTCCTGCGCGAAAATATTCAGCAGAATCTCAGAGTCTGAAGTGGTGTTAACATGGCGACGGCCTTTTTCGAACAGCTTTTTACGCAGTTCGTGCGCGTTGGTCAGGTTACCGTTGTGCGCCAGAGTAATACCGTACGGCGAGTTTACATAGAAGGGCTGCGCTTCAGAGGCGCTGGAGCTGCCCGCCGTTGGATAACGTGCGTGACCGATGCCCATATTGCCCTGCAAACGCTGCATGTGGCGTGCTTCGAAAACGTCGCTGACCAGGCCATTTGCCTTACGCAGGCGGAAGCAATTCAGCGCATCAATAGTACAAATGCCTGCGGCATCCTGCCCGCGGTGCTGAAGCACCGTTAACGCGTCATAGATCGACTGGTTTACCGGCATGAAACCGGTGATACCGACAATACCGCACATGTTGTCATTTCCTCATTAAGCCGCACTCCCGGTAGCGTCACCGGGGTAAAAAACTCGACGTGCTTTTCAGGTAATCAAAAAACCACCTGATTATATAACTGAACTGGGGAATGAGTTGAGACTGTTGCCAGTCCGGACTTTTCGAAAATCCTGTGAATGTATCAAGGAAAAAGAGCATAGCAGCTACAATCAGCACACCACGCAACGCCCCGAAACAGACTCCCAATACCCGGTCGGTTCCCGACAAGCCAGTTTTTTCCACCAGCGAGCCGATAACGTAGTTCACAATCGCTCCCACAATCAGGGTAGCCACGAACAGCACCCCGATAGCGATACCGTTACGAACCAGTTCGTCGTCAAAACCTGTAAACCAGACTGCAAGGTAGGCGTAGTAATGACTGGCGACAAAAAACGCACATCCCCAGGTAACAAGAGATAAGGCTTCCCGAACAAACCCACGGATCAGGCTGACCAGAGCCGAAAAACCAACTACCGCAATAATGACGTAATCAATCCAGATCATGAACTCTTCCAGCGCCAGCGCATTTGCACCCCTGCATCCAGTTCGGGGCGCATTCTAACAGAAAAAGAAAACGTTTGCGTAGCGGTTTTCTTTTTCTGTTTCCATAAAAAGGGCGATGAAAAAATCCCTTCCTCGCCCATGGGATTATCAAAAATTTAACGTCTTGAAAACTAACTTACTTATGCTTTTTTAATCCTTTAACCGGGCATCTCCAGATTAAAAAGAGGCTGCCTGTTATTGCTATCGGCAACATCAATTGATCTTTTAGCGGGTGCTGTACGGTTTAACCACACCACCTAAACCGGAAAGGCTTTTTAGCTCAGAAACAGAGCTTTGCAGCTTCGCTTTTGACGCGTCAGGGCCAACATAGATGCGGGTAATTTGTCCCTGCACTGGCGTAGACGGTACGGTAAAAGCGCGATAGCCCGATAAACGCAACTGCGCGACGATCTCATTGACCTTGCTGGCGTTCTTCAGGGCACCAAGTTGCACCACATAAGCCTGACCAGCTGGTGCGGACTCTGCTGCTTTTGGCTGTTCCGCCGGTTTAGGCTGTTCAACTGGCTTCGGTTGCTCAACCGGCTTAGGCTGCGGTTTTGGCCTGGGTTGCTCAACCGGTTTCGGCTTAGGCTGACTCACCGGCGGCACAGGCGCAGGCTGATGAACTGGCGGCGGCGTGACGACACTGGGTTCGCTGTTATCCGCGGGTTTGTTACTGCCATGCTCAGCCACGCTGTTCGCTTTACCGCTGCTGTTATCCACTGCCGCGCCGGCACCTTCAGGTGGCTGAGCGGGCAGAGACTGGGTCACCGGCGGCACCATTTCACTGTCCTGCTGATCGTCTGGTTTAGGCACTAGCGGAATAGCGGCGAACTCTTCTTTATAATGCTTCTTTTTGCCATCCAGCAGCCCTGGCAGCACAATCACGCCAACGGCGACCAGAATAATGGTTCCGACTAAACGGTTTTGAAACTTACTCGCCACGCTCTTTCTCCGTTTCCATCGATTCCATGACCTGCGCAACGGTGTGGAAGGAGCCACACACCAGTACGATGTCCTGCGGCTGTGCCTGCTGGCGCGCCTGCTGCCATGCGCTGTCAACATCGGCAAAAGCCTGCGCCTGCGGCAAATGCATCATTAACTGTTCAGCGGTTGCACCGCGCGGCCCTTCCAGCGGCGCGCAGTACCAGTAATCAACCTCTGGTGCTAATGCCGCCAGGGTGCCCGCAATATCTTTATCATGCAGCATGCCTACCACGGCATGAACCGCACCCTGCGCGGGTAAAGTCGCAAGACGCGACGCCAGATAGGCTGCCGCATGTGGATTGTGTGCCACATCCAAAATCACGCGCGGTGATTCGCTTACGGTCTGAAAACGCCCCGGTAAAACCGCCAGCGGCAGGTTGGCACGAATCTGCGCTTCACTGACCGTTAATCCCGACGCACGCAGCGCAACCAGCGCAGTGGCAGCATTCGGCAAAGGCACCTGTGGCAGCGGCAGATCGCTAAGATCGCCCTGCACATCGCGCAGCGACCAGCTTTCGGCTTGTTGACGATATGACCAGTCCCGGCCGCGCTGTAGCAGTTGCGCGCCCTTCTCGTTTGCTACTGCAGCAATACTGTCTGGCATATCAGGTTCGCCAACTATCGCCGGTTTGCCTGCGCGAAACACGCCTGCTTTTTCGCGGCCAATGCTTTCACGATCCGGGCCCAGCCAGTCGGTGTGATCCAGCGCGATGCTGGTAATGACCGCCACATCAGCATCAACGATATTGGTGGCATCCAGACGACCGCCGAGGCCGACTTCCAGAATCACCACATCAAGTTGTGATTGCCGGAACAGGTTCAGGGCCGATAACGTGCCGAATTCAAAATAGGTTAGCGAGATATCACCGCGTCCAGCTTCGATTTCTGCAAAGCTGGCAGTGTGCAGGGCTTCACTCAGCTCCTGACCCTGAACGCGCACGCGCTCGGTATACCGCACCAGATGCGGGGAGCTGTAAACGCCCACGCGATAACCGGCTGCTATCAGCAAGGTTTCCAGGGTGCGGCAGGTTGTGCCTTTGCCATTGGTGCCCGCGACGGTGAAAACGAAAGGCGCAGGCTTCAGCAGATCCAGACGTCGCGCCACCTGGCGAATACGATCCAGTCCCAGTTCTATGGCCTGAGTATGAAGGTGCTCAAGATAATAAAGCCACGTGGCCAAAGGCGACGTGGCTTGAGGAAGGTGAAGAGTGTCCATATGTCCCGTTTTGCAAATTTATACCCGGTCTGTGAAGGGTATACGGTGCATTGGTAAAAGGCGCGACCGGCGCGCCTTTCTATCTCCTGTCAGGCCTCGTTGCTCTCCGGCTCAGTCGTTGGTGCAGACTGGTCACCATCATGCAGCGGTGCCGGCAGGTTCGTCATTTTTGCCAGCAGGCTCGCCAGTTTATAGCGCATTTCCGGGCGACGGATGATCATGTCAATCGCACCCTTTTCAATCAAAAACTCACTGCGCTGAAAGCCCGGTGGCAATTTTTCACGCACGGTTTGCTCGATAACACGCGGCCCGGCGAAACCGATCAGTGCTTTTGGTTCCGCGACGTTCAAATCGCCCAGCATCGCAAAGCTGGCAGAGACGCCACCCATGGTTGGGTCAGTCAGCACAGAGATATAAGGCAGACCGCGTTCCTGCATTTTTGCTAATGCTGCGCTGGTTTTTGCCATCTGCATCAGCGACATCAGAGCTTCCTGCATACGCGCGCCGCCACTGGCGGAGAAGCAAATCAGCGGGCAGTTCTCTTCCAGAGCCTGCTCAACCGCGCGGACAAAACGCGCACCCACGACAGAACCCATCGAACCGCCCATAAAGGCAAATTCAAAAGCTGCAGCCACAACGGGCATACCGTGAAGTTGGCCTTTCATTACGATCAGCGCATCTTTCTCATCGGTTGCTTTTTGTGCCGCAACCAGACGATCTTTATACTTCTTCGAGTCGCGGAACTTCAGCAGATCTTTCGGTTCCAGCTCGCTGCCCAGCTCTACCAGTGTACCCTGATCGAGAAAACTCGCGAGGCGCTCACGGGCATGCATACGCATGTGGTGGTCGCACTTCGGGCAGACTTCAAGATTACGCTCCAGCTCGGCACGGTAAAGTACCTGGCCACAACTGTCGCACTTCGTCCAGACCCCTTCAGGGATGTTGGCGCGGCGCGCAGGCGTAATATTGCTTTTATTAAGAATGCGTTCAATCCAGCTCATTGATGACCTTTCTGTTAAAACTGACCTGGTCCAGTCGTCTTGATGCTGCTGATTTAGCCTCAGCAGACGGGAAATGTCGCTCATTAAACCACAACCCGTTCAGACTGTGGATAAAAATCTGGTCTTACCCCTGAGCGACGTGACCGTTTACGGCTGTCAGTGCTGTTTAGCCTGACGGCGATGACGCCAGATTTCAATCACACCCGGCAAAATTGAGACCACGATAATGCCGACAATCAGCAGTTTGAGGTTTTCCTGCACCACAGGCAAGTCACCAAACAGGTAACCCGCATAGGAGAACAGCAGCACCCATGCTAATGCGCCGGTAACGTTGAACAGCGCAAAATGACGATAGGACATGTGCCCCATTCCGGCAACAAAGGGGGCGAACGTGCGCACAATTGGCACGAAACGCGCAAGAATAATGGTTTTTCCGCCGTGACGAGCGTAAAACGCATGCGTTTTATCGAGATAGCTACGGCGAAAAATTTTGGAGTTCGGGTTACTGAACAGACGCTCGCCAAACAGACGACCAATAGTGTAGTTGACGGCATCGCCCAGAATCGCCGCAATCACCAGCAGCGTGACCATCAGATGAACGTTGAGATCGTTACCTGGCAATGCCGCCAGCGCACCCGCAACGAACAGCAGTGAATCACCCGGTAAAAATGGCGTGACCACTAACCCCGTTTCGCAGAACAGGATCAGGAACAAAATGGCGTAAATCCAGATACCGTACTGCGCCACCAGCTCGGCTAAATGCACATCAATGTGCAAAATAAAATCGACCAAAAAATGGATAAACTCCATAACGCTCCCTTATCCGTCATGCTTTAAGTGAATTAATCCGCGAGGAACAAGGGTCCCATCGACGGCTGTGGTAACGCAAAGTGGGATGGATAATCCACCGCCACCAGATACAGCCCTTCAGCTTTCGCCGTTGCCGCTGCCAGCGTGCGATCTTTCGCAGCCAGTAAGGTTGCCATCCACGTTTCGGGCTGATTGCCGCAACCAATTTCCATCAGGCTACCCACAATATTGCGCACCATATGATGTACAAAGGCGTTAGCCTTGATATCAACAATCACATATGGCCCCTGGCGCGTCACATTCACATGCATGACGTTACGCCATGGCGTTCGTGACTGGCACTGCACGGCACGGAACGACGTGAAGTCGTTTTCGCCTAACAAACACTGAGCTGCGCGCTGCATTTTTTCCGCATCCAGGGGATGATAAAAATGCGTCACGCCGCTGCCTAAAATCGCCGGGCGCAGGCGCTGGTTGTAAATCACATAGCGATAGCGTCGTGCCGTGGCGCTAAAGCGCGCATGGAATTCATCGGGCACGGCTTTAACCCAGCGCACAGCAATATCAGCGGGCAAATTGGCATTTACACCCAGTGTCCAGGCACCGTCAGCGCGGCGTGAGGTGGTTTCAAAATGCACCACCTGTCCGGTACCGTGTACGCCTGCATCGGTACGTCCGGCACAAAAGACACTCACCGGATGATCCGCGACTTTTGACAGCGCCCGCTCCAGCTTTTCCTGTACGCTGCGCACTTCCTGCTGACGCTGCCAGCCGTAATAGCGGCTGCCGTCATACTCAATGCCGAGCGCCAGTTTCTGCATCTGACTATCGGACATTAATAGAAGTACTCCTGAACCAGTTTTTCAGCTGTTTTCACTGCCATCAGCGCGCCACCGAAGCGGACGTTATCGGCTACAGACCAGAATTGCAGCAATTCCGGCATACCGTAGTCATTACGCACGCCACCAATACTCAGCTCGCCATGACCAGAGGCATCCGTCACGGGCGTCGGGACATCACTCTCTTCGCTCAGGTTAATATCCGCGGTCAGGGCCAGTTCTGCACGCGCCTCTTCTGCCGACAGCGGACGCAAATTCTCAACGTGAACAATTTGCGCATTACCGTAAAACACAGGTGCCTGCACGCTGGTGACCGCGATGGGCAAACCGTCGTCCTGTAGCACTTTACGCACCTGATCAACCAGGCGACGCTCGCTCTCAACGCTGCCTTCCGCATCAGCCTGCTGTGGCAGCAGGTTAAACGCCAGCTGGCGGCCATAGAAATGCTCATCCGCAGGCACGCCGTTGAGTAAACGTGCGCTCTCACCCGCCAGCGCATCAACTGCGCGTTTGCCGTGATTAGAGACGGCAATCAGGTTGGTGACCTGTAAACGCCCTAAACCTGCCGCATCGGTGAGAGGTTTGAGTGCAGTGAGCAGTTGACTGACCAGGCTGTCAGCCACGCTGATGATATTGCGATTACGGTAATCTGCCAGTACATGTGCGTTAACGTCCGGCACCACCAGCGGTACATCCGGCGACAGAGCAAACAGTTCGCTGCTGTCGATCACCAGACAACCTGAATTAGCGGCTTCTTCAGCATAACGGGCCGATGCGTCACGTCCGGCAACAAAAAATGCCAGCTGCGCGTGTGACCAGTCAAACTCCGCTGCGTTTTGTACCTGAACGGAACGTCCCTCATAACGCTTGGTTTCACCGGCGCTGTTTTCACTCGCCAGCAAATACAACTCACCAACCGGGAACTGGCGTTCAGCCAGCAGCTCCAGTACAGCGTTCCCTACTGCGCCTGTCGCGCCAAGTAGCGCAATATTCCAGCCGTCAGACATGTTGGTTTACTCCAGACAATGACATAAAAACAGAAGGCGGTGATGTCACCGCCCAGGAATTCAGATTTATTCCCCCTTTATACCCCACGCCGCAGAGGCGTTTGCTGCGTGTGTTCACCGCCGGTCACTTACTGAAGTAAGCGCCTGGAGATTCACACGCTTGCCGCCCTGCTGCAACGCGGATTATTTTGGGGAAAATATTGCGTTAAAACCAAGTTGATTCAGCAAATCAGCCGTTGCGCGCTCATCACAAACCACCTGTAATGAGGACCATTCGCGTCGCTCTTCATACTGCTTACGCAGGCGATCAAATTCACCGGGAATGGCAGCCACTTTTCGCAAGGGGGCATCATCGCGGCGCACATCATACACCAGATGCGCCAGTCGTTTCAGTGTTGGCTGATCGAGTGGGCCATGCAGGGTAATGTGGCTAAATTCCGGTGTAGGTAGCAGCTCACTTAGCGGCACCTGCTGCGGCTGTCCGATAAAGGCACTCCAGGCTTCAAACACCTGCGTTGTGCCGCGCGCCTTGCCTTCCAGCGTGTAGCCCGCAATGTGCGCAGTCGCGATATCAACGCTGTCGAGCAGTTCCAGCGACAGCTCCGGTTCTGGCTCCCAGACATCCAGCACTACGCTGAGATCTGAACGCATTTTCAACACTTCCAGCAGCGCGGCATTATCAACCACCGGGCCGCGACAGGCGTTAATTAAAATGGTGTTGGGCTTCAGCGCCATTAACAGCGCCGCGTCAGCCAGATGCCAGCTTTTATAGGGGCCATCTTTAAACAGTGGCGTATGGAAGGTGAGAATATCCGCTTGTTTAACCAACTCTTCCAGCGAATGAAAATCCTCTTCGTCCCCGCGATCGGCACGTGGCGGATCGCATAACAACGTTTTCACGCCCCAGGCTTCAAGGCGCTTTTGCAAGCGGCCACCCACATTGCCAACGCCCACAATGCCCACGGTACGATCGCGAAGTTCGAAGCTATCGCGCTCCGCCAGTAAAAGCAGAGCAGAAAATACGTATTCCACTACGGCGATGGCGTTACAGCCCGGCGCGGCAGAAAAAGCAATGCCCGCCTGTTGCAGCCAGGCTTCGTCAATATGATCGGTACCCGCCGTTGCGGTGCCGACAAATTTAACCGGCTTACCGGCTAATAACGCTTCGTTTACCTGGGTTACTGACCGCACCATCAGGCCATCAGTATCAGCCAGTTCGGCTTCCGGTAACGGACGTCCCGGCACCGCCAGTACATCGCCGGTACGGCTGAACAGTTCACGGGCATAGGGCATATTTTCATCGACGAGAATCTTCACCACGGCTTTCCTGTCTGTTGCTTTTGAGGCGGTTATTTTGGCACAAAGCCATGCGTTAGCCTAACCGTGCACGATATCCATCGAGGCGATGCCTTGCGCTGGTGTCGTTCACCGGTTAGCGACGGTTCAGGGAAGATAAGTGACATGAAAAAGTTATCGAAGAATAAAACCTGACAGGCGTACACTGCGCGCATATTACTGTCTGGAGAACACTTATGGTTTTTTATTTTCCGCTGGTTGCCGTGTTGATCTGGTCGATCAACTCAATTGTCAGCAAATTATCAGCAGGGGCCATTGATCCAGCGGCGATCTCTTTTTATCGCTGGCTGCTGGCGTTGCTGGTGCTGACACCATTTGTGCTGCCCGGCGTATGGCGCCAACGTCAACAAATCACGCCGCATCTGTGGCGCTTACTGCTTCTCGGCCTGCTGGGAATGGTGCTTTATCAAAGCCTGGCCTATTACGCCGCACACAGCGTAAGCGCCCTGTTTATGGGGATTATTGGCGCGTTAATTCCGCTGCTTACCGTGTTGCTGAGCGTCCTGATCCTGCGCCTCGCGCCTACTGTCGGCATCCTGCTGGGCAGCATTATCTCTTTCGCCGGGCTGGTGTGGCTGGTCAGTGAGGGAGATCTGCCGCAGTTGCTGAGTCACGGCCTCGGCAAAGGTGAGCTGATGATGTTTGCCGCTTCCGTTTCTTATGCGCTGTATGGCGTGCTGACGAAACGCTGGTCGATTCCATTGCCCACCTGGCGCAGCCTGTATGTGCAGATTTTATTTGGCGTGCTGCTGTTGCTGCCCGGCTTTCTGTCTGCGCCCGACGTCTCGCTAAACCTGCACAATCTGCCGCTAGTGGCCTTTGCTGGCTTGTTTGCCTCCATTATTGCGCCCTTTTTGTGGATCCAGGGCGTACAGCGTTTGGGAGCCAGCACTACCAGCATTTTCATGAATCTGACGCCCCTCTTTACCGCAGTTATCGCGGTGCTGTTCCTGCATGAACATCTGCACAGTTATCACTGGATTGGCGGGGGCCTGACCCTGGCTGGCGTCATCCTGGCGCAGCGATTAAAAACACCACTGACAAGCCGCAAACCGGTTAGCGTTGATCGGGTTTGAAATTGATCGTTACCCGTAGTCCGCCGAGCAGCGGGCTGCGATCCAGCGTCATCGTCGCACTGTGCCAGACGCAGATATCCTGCACTAATGCCAGACCAATTCCCGCGCCAGGCTGCAAACTACCGTGATCGAGTCGGGAAAAAGGCTGTAACGCTTTTTCCTGATCCCTGTCTGAAATGCCTGGCCCGCTGTCTTCTATCTCAACGATCCCCGCCTGTAACCGGGCCGTCACGGTTCCGTTTACAGGCGTATATTTAATGGCGTTATCCAGCAAATTAGCGCATAGCTCGCCGAGCAATACGCCATCGCCATAAACGTCTCCCTTTTCATCACCCTCGTAACCGAGATCGATATGTTTGTTTCTTGCTGCCGTATAGCTGCTGAAGCAGGCATCGCGCAAAATAGCCGCCAAATCGACGCGCGCCAGCGGCTCTTCTTCACCGTGTCGCGCTTTGATACGCGCTAACTGCAATAAGCGATCCGTCAGTAAAATCGTGTCATCTAACGTGTGACGCATACCCAGCAGGCTCTCCTGCCACTGTTCAGGACGGGGCTGCTCAGCGCCACGCCTACCTGCGTTTTCAGGATCGCCAGCGGCGTGCGCAGCTGATGCGCCGCATCCGCACTGAAGCGATCTTGTCGCGCCAGCAATCCGCGCAGTCGCTCAAGATAACGATTAAAAGCAATAATAAGCGGCTGCAGTTCAGACCAGGGCAGCGAAGGAAGCGGTGTTAATTCACTGCCGTCTCGTTTTAGCACAATGCGGGATAAACGGCGCAGCGGCCGCAGAACGCGACGCAGCATCAACCCTGCCAGCAGCAGCGTGATTAACACCAGAAAGCTTTGACTGAGCAGCGCCGTGCGCAGTAACCCTTCGGCAAAGGCCTGACGTGAATTGAGGGTTTCCGCGACCAGCACCAGCGCCATGCCGTTCACTCCCGCCTCACTCACTGGCTGCCACAGCGCGGCGACGCGAATACGTTGCTGGTGGTAGCGGGCATCATAAAAATGCACCAGCGCGGGATAAATATCAGAAAGCTGGCTGGCGGGCGGAATGGGCGGCAGATCATCATAGCCGGAAAGTGTTTTACCTTCTGGCGAAAGCACCTGATAAAAAAGCTGGTCGTTCATGTTGCGCTCAAAGCTGTCGAGCACCACCCACGGCACATCAACTTCAAGCTGCTGATGACGCACGACCAGCCGCTCGGCAACGGTACGCGCCGACGCCAGCAGCGAGCGATCGTAAGCCTGATTGGCGGCATGGAGTGCGCTTTGATAATGGGTATAAACCGATAATCCCCACAGCAACATCAGCGGGATGCCAAGCCAGACCAGCAGTTCGCCGCGTAACGAGTGGATAAACCTCACGCGAGCGTTTCCAGGCTATAGCCGAGGCCGCGCAGCGTCACAATGGCCACATCGCTTCCCGCCAGTTTTTTGCGTACCCGATGAATATAAAGTTCGATGCTTTCCGGGCTGGCATCGTCGGTAAGAGTAAAGGTTTGTTCATACAAATGCTGACGCGAAACCGGCCGGCCGCGTCGTTGCATCAACGTCGTCAGGATGCTGGATTCGCGAGGCGTCAACGCCAGCGGTTTCTCAGCCAGTAAGAAATAGCCTTCACTGTCGAGCACCAGTTGCCCCAGCGCCTGGCTTTGCGACGACTGACTCTGGCTGCGCCGCAGCAGCGCACGTAAACGCGCTTCCAGCTCATCCAGTTCAAACGGTTTGGTAAGGTAATCATCCGCGCCCTGATTAAGACCGCGCACCCGATCGTCGAGGGCACTTCGCGCGGTAAGTAATAATACCGGCACATTTTGCCCCCGCCGCCGCAGTCGCGACAGCACTTCCAGGCCATCCATCCGTGGCAGTGAGACATCTAATACCACCAGCGCATATTCCTCGCTCTGCAACATATGGTCCGCCGCTACACCATCAGCGACCCAGTCTACTGCAAATCCTTTTTGCGTCAGCGCCTTCTGTAACCAGCGCGCCAGTTCAACCGTATCTTCAACCAGTAAGAGACGCATATCACATCCTGTCATTTTTTCCGGGCAGTGAAAGGTAAATGAAAGGTTACTGTTTTAACAATTCAACAACGCCGAATATTCGGTGGCAATCACACTCTGGAAGAAAGAATGGAGCGAAAGATGAAAATTATAACCGCCCTGGCCTCTACCCTACTGGCCTTTTCAGTTTCAACGGCAATGGCAGCAGACGCCCCTTCACGTACCGAATGTATCGCACCGGCTAAACCGGGCGGCGGCTTTGACCTGACCTGTAAGCTGCTACAGGTTTCACTACAGGAAACCAAACAGATTGAATCGCCAATGCGCGTGACTTACATGCCTGGCGGCGTGGGTGCGGTAGCCTATAACGCAGTCATCGCCCAACGCCCAGCCGAAGCGGGCACGGTAGTGGCGTTTTCCGGCGGTTCACTGCTCAATTTGTCGCAGGGTAAGTTTGGTCGCTACTCCGTAGATGACGTGAAGTGGCTGGCTGCGGTCGGTACCGATTACGGCATGGTTGCGGTACGTGCCGATGCGCCGTGGAAAAACCTTAGCGAACTCATGGAAGCGATGAAGAAAGATCCGACCAAAGTGGTGGTGGGTGCAGGCGCGTCGATTGGCAGTCAGGACTGGATGAAAACCGCCCTGTTAGCGCGTGAAGCAGGCATCGATCCGCGCAAGATGCGCTACGTGGCCTTTGAAGGCGGTGGTGAACCGGTTACCGCGCTGCTCGGCAATCATATTCAGGTTGTTTCCGGTGACATGAGTGAAATGGTGCCGCATCTGCAGGCCGGTAAGTTGCGCGTGCTGGCGGTGATGTCAGATAAGCGTTTGCCTGGTCAGCTGGCAGATGTCCCGACGGCGAAAGAGCAAGGTTTTAACGTCGAATGGCCGATTATCCGCGGTTTTTACCTTGGCCCGAAGGTCAGCGATGCTGATTACAAATGGTGGGAAGAGGCTTTTAAAAAGATGGTCAACACGTCTGAGTTTCAGAAACAGCGCGATATGCGTGGTCTGTTTGAGTTCAACATGTTTGGTGCAGAACTCGACAGCTACGTGAAAAAACAGGTTGCTGATTACCGTGAACAGGCAAAATCTTTCGGCCTCGCAAAATAACCGGAGCAGAACATGAGCGATCGTATTTTTGCTGTCATCTGGCTGGCACTCTGCCTTGGCGGCATGGTGGTAGCCTGGCAAATCCAGAGCGAATACAGCTATGAGCCGGTTGGCCCGCGCCCGTTTCCCATGGCAATTCTTGGCCTGATGGCAATTTGCGCCTTGCTGATGCTGTTTCGCAAACCTGATCCCATTCACTGGCCAACTAACGGCACGCTGAAGCGTTTAGTTGCGCTGGCGGCCATGATGATGCTGTACGGCTGGCTGTTTGAAACGCTCGGCTTCGCCGTCTGTACCACGCTGTTGACCTTTGGCATTGGCCTGTTATTTGGCGCTCGCTGGTGGGCTGCGGCAATATCCGGCGTAGTAATGGGCCTGACGCTGTTTTACGCCTTTGATCGTCTGCTGGAAGTCACCCTTCCGGTTGGCAGCTGGCTGAGTTGAGGAGAGAATCATGGATACCTGGTCTTTTTTGATGCAGGGTTTTGCCGTCGCCATGACGCCAGAAAACCTGATGATCGCCCTGATCGGCTGCTTTATCGGCACCATTGTCGGGCTGTTGCCCGGGTTGGGGCCGATCAATGGCGTGGCGATTTTAATGCCGCTGGCGTTTGCATTGCATCTGCCTGCAGAATCGGCGCTGATCCTGCTGGCAACCGTCTATATCGGCTGTGAATACGGAGGGCGTATTTCGTCAATACTGCTTAACGTGCCGGGCGATGCGGGGGCGATCATGACCGCGCTGGATGGTTACCCGATGGCGAAACAGGGCAAAGCGGGCATTGCGCTGTCGATTTCTGCTGTCAGTTCGTTTATCGGTTCAACTATCGCCATTATCGGCATTATTCTGTTTGCCCCAATGCTGGCCAACTGGTCACTGGCGTTTGGCCCGGCGGAATATTTCGCGCTGATGGTGTTCGCCATTGCCTGTCTCGGCAGCATGATGAGCCACAATCCACTGAAATCCTTCCTCGCCGCGCTGATTGGTCTGGGCATGGCAACAGTGGGTGTTGACGCGAATACCGGCGTTTACCGCTTTACCTTTGACAGCGTCCACCTTTCCGACGGCATTCAGTTTGTGGTGGTGGTTATTGGTCTGTTCTCGGTCAGTGAAATTCTGTTAATGCTGGAATCCACCAGCACCGGTCAGAAAGCGGTGCGTGCCAGTGGTCGCATGTTGTTCAACATGAAAGAGGCATCAATGGCGACGGGTGCCACATTGCGCTCAGCCTTTATTGGCTTCTTTGTTGGTGTGCTGCCGGGCGCAGGGGCGACTATCGCCAGTGCCATTGCTTATATGACCGAGAAAAAAATCAGCGGCAGCGATCAGTTTGGTAAAGGTGATATTCGCGGCGTGGCTGCGCCTGAAGCGGCTAATAACGCTTCGGCCTGCGGATCCTTTATTCCCATGCTGACGTTAGGTATTCCGGGTTCCGGCACCACGGCGGTGATGGTAGGGGCATTAACGCTGTATAACATCACGCCTGGGCCAGCGATGTTTGTTGAACAACCCGATATTGTCTGGGGCCTGATCGCTGCGCTGTTGATTGGTAATGTGATGTTGTTGATCATGAATATTCCCATGATCAACGTATTTGCCCGTATGCTGACGATTCCGCTGTGGTTCCTGGTTCCAACGATTGCCGCGATTTCTGCCGTTGGCGTCTATGCGGTGCACAGCACCACCTTTGACCTGTTGCTGATGGTTGGGTTAGGTATCTTTGGCTATATCCTGCGTAAGATGGATTTCCCGATGTCGCCGCTGATCCTTGGCTTTGTTCTTGGGGAAATGCTGGAGCAGAATCTGCGACGTGCGCTGTCGATCAGTAACGGCAACCTGCCGATTCTGTGGGAAAGCCTGATTTGTAAAGTGTTGCTGATACTGGCGATTGCGGTATTAGTGGTTCCGCCTTTATGGAAACGCTGGCGGCGTAAACGCATGAAGCTGGTCGCGCAGTAATTCACACTGAAATAAAAAGCCCCCGTGGGATTTCCCGGGGGCTTTTGTTATCATAGCGCCTTCTGTTCCCGGCGCACCCCACGCTGTTCTGTTTTCCCAAGGATTCCGCCATGCAACCTGTTAGCGGCCCCGGTGTGCCGGTCGGCGATCGTTCATCTGTCAATCCGCAAACGGGCGCGTCTCGTCCGGGTTCAGCTCCCGGTGAGCAGCCGCTCTCCCCTGCCCAGCGCACCACGATGGAACGACTGATTGTTCGCATTCTGTCACTCAGTAATCTCAAAGCGCCTGAGTTGTGGGCAGGCGTGCGGCATGAAGTGAATGTGAAGAGCGATGCGGAACTGCAGTCGCGCCACTTTCCTGCCGCCGAACGCTATCTCAATACCCGTTTGACCCAGGCGCAAAATGGTCACGCGACGCGCCAGTTGATGACGCAGCTCACTGAACTTTTGCCAAAGGGTAATAACCGCCAGGCGGTGAGTGATTTTATCCGCCAGCAGTTTGGGCAAACGGTACTGAGCGCGCTGAGCCAGGATCAGCTGCGTCAGGTATTGACCATGTTGCAAAATGGCCAAATGGCGATTCCACAGCCGCAACAAACACGCGTCAGCGATCGCTCCTTGCTGCCAGCCGAACATCAGACGTTAAATCAGCAGGTGATTCGTCTGGCGGCGGCGACAGGCGAACCGAGTGGGAAACTGTGGGCGGCGGCGCTCAAACTGGTGAATCTCACCAGCGGCGATCCGATTCCGTCGCGCCATTATCCCCTGCTGACGCAATATCTTCAGGTACGCCAGACCCTGAGCCAGCACAGCGCCCCGACGTTGCAATTGCTGGAGGCGTCGTTAAAACAGCCGCTGGCACAGGATGAACAGCGCGTGCTGGAAGATTACAGCCAGCAACGTTTTCAGGCTGCGCCGCAGACGGTGCTGACCGCAGCGCAAACCCAGGATTTGCTCAATTTTCTGTTTTCACGTCGTGCGGAGAAGATGCATGAGCAGCCGCTGGCGGCCAGTGAAATCATACCTCAGCCGATATGGGCACCGTTTGCCACCTCGCCGCTACTGCAACCCCTGACGCAGCGCCCGGTACTTGGTGCGCTCCTCGCCTTGCTGGCTGTCGCTTTCCTGCTGTGGCTGTTCCTGTAAATTAACCGCCACAAGACGCGGCTGCGGCCGCGCCTGACGCATCGCCTCATCACACCGGATGTCTCTCCCGCTGTCAGAAATCTCACCCGCCAATCCGTTCTTTGACCTGAAAACCAAGCGTTGCCCGCTTCCAGGCCGCTTTTGTTGCACCGTTACTCCATACCACGCAGTAGATCACCCTTGTTCTGCTGTGGTGCCACTTTTCGTTCATGTGCGATGCGGAAAACTGAGCGCGCAGCGCCTGAATGGTACTAAAAACTAACGCGAATCATTAACTCCAATAAAAATAATAAATTGGAGTTTTAGTTTCATTGCGTGATCAATCTCTCTTTCTTCTTCGCTGCTGTTTCTCATAATGCCTGGCACCAGACTTATTACACGCCAAAAATTATCTTTCAGGAGAGAATAATGATGAAGGGACTGAACGCCAGCGGTGCGCTTGACCGCCTGGCCTGTTGGGCGGGAAAGCTTGCTGCTCAACGCCATTTAGCGGCGATACGTGAAAGCTTTATTTTTCTGATGCCGTTAATCATTGCCGCGTCTTTCTTTGTTTTGATCAATAACGTCGTACTCAATGAAAAAGCGGGCCTGCTGGGGCTGCTTGGTATCACCGGGGAGTGGATAGTTCCCGCCAAAGAAGTGGGCATACGTATCTACAACGGCACGCTGAACGTATTAACGCTGCTTGCCACCGTGATGATTGCCTGGCGTCTGGCACCTGCACGTGAAGAAACGGGCTGTATTCATGCGGTTTTTGCCCTGGCCTGCCTGATTATCTTTTTCCTTTGACCCATACCTTTAACGTTGCCGAAGAAACGGTAACGGTTTCCGGCATGATCGCTTCATCAGAAACTGCCGCCAACGGCCTGTTTGTCGGCATTTTTGTCGCGCTGCTCAGTAGCGAGCTGCTGACCCTGGCCCAACGCAGCCGCTACCTGGTGATCCGCATGCCTGACAGTGTCCCCCCGCTGTCGCCAGTTCGTTTAATGTCATTCTGCCCATGCTTACGCTGTTAACGCTGTTTGGGATCCTGGCGGTGCTGATCGAAACCTGCTTTGGCAGCAGTTTGCATCAGCTGGTGAACCAGCTGCTTCAGGCGCCGCTGCAACATGCCCTGCAAAGCCTGCATGGCATTTTAGGTTTGCTGTTCAGTATGAATATCCTGTGGTTTTTCGGTATTCATGGCGTGTCAGTTATGATGCCGATCACCGAGCCGACGCTGTTAGTCGCGATTCAGGAGAATGCAGCGGCGCTCCAGCAGGGCACGATACCGCCACATATCGTTACCAAGCCCTTTATCGACGCGTTCGGTTTTATGGGGGGCGGCGGTCAAACCATTGGTTTAGTTATCGCCATGCTGATCGCATCACGCCGCGAAGATCATCGCGCCATCACGCGCCTTTCTGGCGCACCGTCACTGTTTAACATCAATGAACCGATGATTTTCGGCATTCCGATTATTTTCAACCCGTTACTGCTGGTGCCTTTTATCCTGGTGCCAATGATTAGCGTGGGCATCGCCTGGTTTGCGACCGCGATGGAAATGATTGATAAAACCACCGTCTTGATCCCGTGGACCACGCCTCCGGTTATTTCAGCCTTCCTCGCCACCGGTGGCGACTGGCGTGCGGCCCTGCTGGCACTGCTGCTGTTGCTGCTGTCAGTGGTGATCTATTTGCCTTTTGTGCTGGCGCTCAACCGTCAAAAAACACCGGTGTAGGAGGCACACCCGATGAAAATAGTCTGCTTACCCCTGGATGCACGCCCGTATAACTATGATTTTCTGGCGTCGCTGGCAGCAATGGATAGCCGGTTAAACCTGATCATGCCGCCACGCGAGCTGCTCGGCTTTCGCAAAACGCCAGCCTGCTTTGACACGCTGACTCAGTTTATTGAGTCAAACATCGCCGATGCCGATGCGCTTATCCTGTCACTGGATATGCTGATTTATGGCGGCCTGATGCCAGCGCGCACGCATCACTTAACGCAGCACACGCTTCTGGCACGCCTTGACTGGCTGCGTGAGTTACAGCAGCGTTATCCTGATGTTGAGCTTTCCGCCTCTTCGCTGATTCTTCGCACACCAGCTTATGATTCTGCTGAAGAGGAGCCTGACTACTATGCGCACTGTGGTCGTGCGCTCTGGCAATATGGCATCTATTGCGATCGCGACGCACAGGGATTGCTTTCCGACGAAGAGAAAACGGCGCGCGATCGGCTGTATGCTGCGCTTGATAAAACGGCACTGGGCGATTTCGAACAGCGTCGCCAGTGCAACGCAACACTGTTGCTGGCAGCACTCGATCTGGTCCACGCTGGCGTACTGGCGCGGCTGATCGTGCCACAAGATGACGCCTCCCGCTTTGGCTATACCGCTATTGACCAGCAGCAGATTTATAAACGTATTGCAGATTTACGTTTACAGGATCGCGTCTGGCTTCATCCCGGCACCGATGAATCGGGCTGTACGTTACTGACCCGCGCCTGGCTGTCACGCCAGCCCGCACCGCTTAAGCTTGCTCCAGTCTGGTCAAATCAACGCTTCCGCGCCTTCGTGCCTAACTATGAAGATCGTCCTTTTGAGGAGAGTTTGCTGTCACACAGTCGCGCCTGCGGCATTGTACTCTGTGATGATCCTGCACAGGCCGATGCGTTACTGGCAATCAACGGCTGCGGTGAAGTGATGCAAGAAGCCTGGCAAGCGGGCAGCCGAAACGCGCAAACCCATAAGGCGCTTCCCTACTTTCGCAGCCGCAGTCTGGTCGCCTTTTGCGATGCGCTGCAACCCTGGATCACAACAAAGCCGGTCGGCATCGCGGATGTTGCTTTCAGTAACGGCGGTGAACGAGAACTGATTGAAGTGCTGGATCAGCATCGTCTGTTAGACAAACTCAGCGCCTATGCCGGCTGGAACACCGCCTGT
This sequence comes from Pantoea sp. LMR881, assembly GCF_027157825.1. Taxonomy (NCBI): domain Bacteria; kingdom Pseudomonadati; phylum Pseudomonadota; class Gammaproteobacteria; order Enterobacterales; family Erwiniaceae; genus Pantoea; species Pantoea sp. LMR881. The sequence goes on along the minus strand of NZ_JAPVOK010000002.1, from coordinate 3,444,032 downwards.
AATTCACTGGGTACTGTGCTTGCCAGCCTTGCCTTCGCCAGCCGGGGCAATCGTCCTGAACGGGTACACAATTTTATGCTGGAGCGCATAGTGGCGGACTGGGCTTATCAGACTGAAGTGCGCTTTACCCTTCAGGACACGTTATTACCAAAGCTGGGTGCCCGCTACGCTGACTTTAACGGGCATGAAGATCGCATTCTCTCTGAGATCGCTGCAGCTATACAGCAGCGTTGGCAACAAACAATTCAACACAGCTTTCAGGGCCAGTCTTTAGTAATCAATCAGATACGCGCACCGTTTAAGCGGATGAGCGGTCTGGCTTTTACCGTCTCTTTACAGCAAGAAAAGGAATAACAGATGAAAAAGATTTTACTGGTTTGTGCCGCAGGGATGTCGACCTCCATGCTGGTGAATAAGATGCGTCAGGCAGCGGCACAACAGGAGATTGCCGCGACGATTGAGGCCGTCGGCATCGACAAACTGAATGAAAAGCTCGCGGAATATGACTGTGTATTGCTTGGCCCACAGATTCGCTTTCGACTGGAAGAGAGCCAGGCATTAGCCACGGCGCAGGGAAAGCGGGCTGACGTTATCGCCATAAAGATTACGGCACCATGAACGGCGCGGGCGTCCTGGCGCAGGCATTACAACTCATCGGTTAAGGTAAAAACATGGAATATGCAGATCTTGAAGAAGAAATTATGGCGCTGATTATTGCTGCTGGCGAGGGCAAAAGTGCCGCTTTTATGGCTTTAGCTGCGGCAAAAAAGGCGATGGTGCGCAGGCGCTGACGCTGCTGGATCAGGCGAATCAGCATCTTCACGATGCACATGAAGTCCAGACGCGCCTGATTGGGCTGGATGAAGGCTGCGGCAAACTGCCGGTTACGCTGGTCATGGTCCATGCTCAGGATCATTTAATGACGGCAATGCTGGCACGCGATCTGATTAGCGAGATGGTGGCGCTCTACTCCTTTCCCCGTCACGCTGCCTGAGGAAAATGTATGCCGGTTAGCGCCTTAATCAAAATGCACCATAATCAGCTCACCCAGACTGAAAAGCGGCTGGCTGATTTTATTCTGCAAAACCAACAGCAAACTGTAATGAGCAACATTGCGAGTCTGGCCAGTGCTACGCAGTTAGGAGAAGCCACCATTGTGCGGTTTTGCCGTAAGCTGGGTTTTTCCGGCTTTGCAGAGCTAAAAAGGCAACTCACGGCGGAACAGTTACAGTCTCTGCAACCTCTTACGCCGCCGCCGCACAATCCCACAGAAAAGTATTCCCTGCTGGATGTTGCACGTCGGCTTCATCAACTTAATCAGGCCTCGCTGGATGAAACCCTGGCACTTCAGAACAATGAAGGCCTTGAGCAAGCGGCAACGCTGCTGCTGAACGCCAGTCAGGTTAGCGTTTATGGCATCGGTATGTCAGGCATCAGTGCGCGCGAAGCGAAGTATCGCTTTATGCGTATCGGTATGCGCATTGATGCCCACACCGATAACCATACGCTGCTGCTCAACTCTTCTTTAGTGAATCAGCAGGATTTAGTCATTGCGATTAGCCATTCAGGCGATACGCGTGATGTGGTTAAGGCGTTGCAAAATGCCAAACAAAACGGTGCCTGCACGCTGGCGATTACGCGCTATTTGCACTCTCCGCTAACGGCATTCGCTGATGTGACGCTGCTCACTGGCGGCAGTCAAAACCGTTATGAAAGTGACGCCTCCATGATCAAGTCATCCCAAACCTATTTAATTGATCTGCTGTTTAACATGACGCTGTTTATTAATCAGGGACGATCACTGGATAATTTCCTGGAGGTAATGAAACAGATAGAAAAAGAGAATTAAATAAAAGATGACTTCTTCCCGCCAGCTGCATGCTGGCGGGCTAATACGCTATAAAAAAATAAATAAAGGAAAAGGAATGATTCCCTTAAAATACCTCGCTCCCGCGTGGGGCTGCTCACGCTTGTTTCGTTTTCAGCAAATGCAATAAAAATAACCGGAGGTGAAAAATATGACCTTGAAGTATATGGCATATTAGCCATCTCTTCCTATTTCAGCGCGGCGCAGGAAAAAGCTTCTGACTATACTTTCGATAATGAAAGTTATATTGGTTTTCGCGGTAATAAAGATCTGAATGACAATATTAATGTCATATTCCAGATTGAAAGCGGCTATGTCGGTTATGAAGGTAAACAGAGCGGGCTAGGGACATTTGATACTTTTATTGGCTTGCGTGGTGACTGGGGAACAGTACGTGCTGGCCGAATGAAAACCCCGATGTATGAAATTGTCGACTGGCCTTATACCAACCCTGGATTAGGACGGGTATTCGACTGGGGTGGCGACGTCCCTTATCACTACAGCCATCGACTCAGTAACACGCTACGCTATGACAGTCCTGACTGGCAGCCCGGCAATTTTGCCCTCAGCGTCAGCCGTGGCGATACGCGTCAATCAGGATCGACAATTTTGAGCGGGCGCGTTACCGTGAATTTGCCCGCCGCGATCAAACTGCATTTAGGGGCGGAGCAGACGCGCAATCGCATTATTGATGAAAGCCAGACCTTTGCTTTCGCAACTGCGGATACACTGGGTTATATTGCGGGCCTGGACGTCACGTTTCCCAGCAGTACCCGTTTCTATGGTGCCTTCAAAAGCGGCTACAGCCGTCACAACCAGACCGGTTTAAAATCATCTCAACGTAGCTGGTCACTGATCGTCGAACACTGGTATAAAAACTGGGGGCAAAACTGGGTTATGCCGCCAATACTGATGCCTTGCTTGATGGGCTAAAAATGCCTGATACCGCAGACAGCGTGGTGGCCTTACAGATTATGACTTTAATCGATGACACTTTTCTGCCGTATATGCGTGTAGGCTATACCGACGCCTATAACGCAGATAAAAGCGATCCGTTTCTACGCCTGGGGATTGAATTTTCGTTCTGAACCTCACAAGGTGAGATGCCACGCCCGCACCTCACCTTTAATGGGTCACACAGCAGCGAAATAAACCAGGGGCTGCCTTCACACCGTGCCGAACGGCTTCTTATCCGGCGAAACCGCACGTCACCAGGATAACAAAAACTGAATCCCCATCGCGATCCTGATCTTATTCAGGAACAAGCGAGTTACTTGACTGACGGGTGCTGAAGCGCGGCAAAGAAAAGGACCGACGAATCGGTCCTTTTTTTACCCTGTATAAATCCAGTTGCAGCAAGGCGGTAAGCGCGTAAATCCCCGGCAACAGACATCAGTATGTCACTGGGGTAAGCGAGCGCAGCTGCGGTTCGAACCAGGGGATAAGCTTATGCCTGGTATTTACGCAGCGTCAGGGTGGCGTTAGTGCCACCAAAACCGAAGCTGTTAGACATCACAGTGGTCAACGCTTTTTCAGTCGGCTTAGTCACAATGTTCATGCCTTCTGCCGCTGCATCCAGCGATTCAATGTTAATGCTTGGCGCAATGAAGCCGTGCTCCAGCATCAGCAAGGTGTAAATTGCTTCCTGCACGCCCGCTGCACCCAAAGAGTGACCGGTCATGGCTTTTGTTGCAGAGATAGATGGCGTATTGTCGCCAAAGACTTCGCGAATCGCACCCAACTCTTTTACATCGCCCACTGGCGTTGACGTTCCGTGGCTGTTCAGATAGTCGATTGGGGTATCAACGCCCTGCATCGCCATCTTCATGCAGCGCACTGCGCCTTCGCCTGATGGAGCAACCATGTCTGCGCCATCTGACGTTGCACCATAGCCGACGATTTCAGCGTAGATATGCGCGCCACGTGCCAGAGCATGTTCCAGCTCTTCAACCACCACCATGCCGCCGCCGCCTGCGATAACGAAACCATCACGCTCGTTGTCGTAAGTACGTGACGCTTTTTCTGGCGTTTCGTTATATCTGGTTGAGAGCGCGCCCATTGCGTCAAATTCACACGCCATTTCCCAGCACAGCTCTTCGCCGCCGCCAGCAAACACGATGTCCTGTTTACCCAGCTGAATTTGCTCAACTGCGTTACCGATACAGTGCGCTGAGGTCGCACAGGCAGAGCTGATTGAGTAGTTTACGCCATGAATTTTGAACGGCGTCGCCAGGCAGGCTGAAACGCCTGATGCCATCGCTTTAGTAACAACGTAGGGACCAACCGCTTTCAGGCCGCGTGGGCTACGCATGGCGTCGGCACCAAACACCTGATAACGCGGCGAGCCGCCACCTGAACCTGCAATCAGACCCACACGCGGGTTGTTCTGATAGGCTTCATCGCTCAGGCCGGAATCTTTGATCGCTTCTTCCATGGAAAGGTAAGCATAGATGGACGCATCACTCATGAAACGCACAATTTTGCGGTCGATGAGGCCTGTGGTATCCAGCTTAACGTTACCCCAGACGTGACTACGCATGCCGGAATCTTTCATCTCTTGAGAAAATGTGATGCCTGAACGGCCTTCACGCAGAGATGCCAGCACCTCTTGCTGGTTATTACCAATGCTGGAAACGATACCAGGCCAGTAATCACTGCACGTTTCATTCAATAGTCCTCTTCCACTTCTTTTGGATTGACGTGCACTTTAGCTTACACTTGTACGCCGAACAAGTCCGATCAGCCATTTCCTTTTGTAAATTTGCGTCATGTCACGCTGACCGTTAAAATCGCGCCACTGCCTGAAAAACGAGCCTTTGTCGTGAAATTAACCCCGGTTGAACACGCCCAGCTAAGCTGGAATGAACAGGGTACACCTGTTTCCCGAGCTTTTGACGATGTCTATTTCTCTAATGACAATGGGCTGGAAGAGACGCGCTATGTCTTTCTTGGAGGCAACGATTTTCCACAGCGTTTTGCCCAACACGAACGCGATTTACTGATTGTTGCTGAAAGCGGTTTTGGCACGGGGCTCAATTTTCTGACGCTGTGGCAAGCCTTTGAGGCTTTCCGTCACGCACACCCGACTGCCAGCATGCAGCGCCTGCACTTTATAAGCTTTGAGAAGTATCCGTTAACCCGGACCGATCTCATTGCGGCTCATCAACGCTGGCCTGAACTTGCACCCTGGGCAGAACAGTTGCAGCAGCAATGGCCCATCGCCCTGCCCGGCTGTCAGCGGTTGCTGTTTGACGGTGGACGCATCACGCTCGATCTGTGGTTAGGTGATATTAATACGCTAATCGATACCTTTGATGACAGCCTCAACCGTCAGGTTGATGCCTGGTTCCTTGATGGTTTTGCGCCTGCCAAAAATCCCGATATGTGGACGCCTGCGTTATTTAACACCATGGCAAAGCTGGCACGTCCCGGCGCCACCTTTGCCACTTTCACCGCGGCAGGCTTTGTTCGCCGCGGTTTACAGGAAGCGGGTTTTACCGTTACCCGGCGCAAAGGATTTGCTCATAAGCGCGAAATGCTGTGCGGTCAGCTTACTGTTGCTCCCACACTGTCCCGGCAGCAGCCCTGGTATGCGCGTCCGGCGGCAGCGCAGCCTGAAATTGCCTTAATCGGTGGCGGCATTGCCAGTGCCACCCTTGCGCTGGCGCTGCTGCGCCGTGGCTGGCGCGTTACGCTCTATTGTGCTGATGACGCGCCCGCGCTGGGGGCATCCGGCAACCGTCAGGGGGCGCTTTATCCTCTACTCAATCAGCACGATCCTGCGCTCGCCACCTTTTTCCCTGCGGCGTTTAGCTTTGCACGTCGCCTGTACGATCAGCTTGCGTTACCGTATGAACATCAATGGAGCGGTGTATTGCAGTTAGGCTGGGATGAAAAAAGCGCGGCAAAAGTTGAGCAGATGCTGATGATGGATTTACCCGGCGAGTTAGCGCACGGCGTCGATCAACAGCAGGCAGAAGCGTTAGCCGGGGTGCCGCTTGGCTGTGGCGGGATTTTTTATCCGCAAGGCGGCTGGTTATCTCCGGCAGAGTTAACCGCTGCGCTACTGGCCCATGGCGAAGCGCAGGGCATGCGTATTCACTGGCTGCATCGCGTTACGCAGCTGGAATATCGCAGCGATCACTGGTCGCTACAGTTTGCCGATCGCCCGGCCGTTAAGCATCAGACGGTGGTGCTGGCCAGCGGGCACGCCCTGACTGATTTTCCCCAGGCAGCGCCGCTTCCGGTCTATCCGGTGGCTGGACAGGTGAGTCACGTACCTTCTACGCCCGGACTGGATGCGCTGCAAACGGTGCTCTGTTATGACGGCTATCTGACACCGGTCAGCCCGCAGTTTGCTACACACTGTATCGGTGCCAGCTATCATCGCGGCGAGACCACAACGGCTTACCGTGCAGAAGATCAGCAGGAAAACCGCACGCGCTTAATACATTCCCTGCCTGATACCGGCTGGCCTGAGCAGGTTGACGTTAGCGCCGGTGAAGCGCGTATGGGTGTGCGCTGCGCCACCCGCGATCATCTGCCGATGGCAGGAAGCGTGCCGGATTATCTGGCCACGCTAAGTCAGTATGAAGATTTGCCTGCACAGCGCCTGCAGGGGGCTGAGATTGCGGATGCGCCAGCGTATCCGCAGCTTTATCTGTTCGGTGCGTTGGGTTCGCGCGGCTTATGCAGTGCGCCTTTAGCGGCAGAAGTGCTGGCTGCACAACTCACGGGGAGCCCCAGCCGTTTGATGCAGCCACACTGGCGGCGCTTAATCCAAACCGTTACTGGATCAGAAAACTGCTGAAAGGGAAAAAGGCAGGAAAATAATTCAGGGCGGCACGCCGCCCTTTCTACTCAGGCAGACTGACGCGCCTGTACAAACAGGTTGTCCCACATGCCAATCACCAGCGCCTGGTCGCGTGGCGATAATTCACCGGCGGCAATCGCATTTTGCAAACTTCGTGTTACCTGAATCTGTAAAGCTTCTGGCGTGTGATCGCCCAGTTTTTCCACTTCAGCTACCGCTAACGTCAGGTGTCCGCGGAGATAACCGCTGGCAAACAGCTCATCGTCACTGGCATGCTCTACCATATCGTCAATCAGGGCCAGAATACGCGCTTCAAATTCTGCGATCATCTCAATTCCTCTTTTTGATGTCCTTCACGTCTCACAGATCGTCCGGCCAGGGAAACTGTGATGCCGTCAGTGAAGGCCTGCCATAAAATTCAGCTAATGCTGCAATAAAACGCGCGGGCCGTGCGGGAATACCCTGCTCCAGATACGTCATGACCTGAGCATGGACCTTACGTTGAAACGCAATGCGATCCGGCTCACAATCTCCGTCGAGATTGTCACAACTGACGTTGAAGGGAAAGCCTGCTGCGACACAAAACATCCATTCCAGCGCCTGTGGCTTCACTTCTACTGCTTCAAACTGACCCTGGGTCTGCGCATCACGGCCATCGGGACAGTACCAGTAACCGAAATCAACCAGCTTACGTCGGGCTTCACCAGCAATACACCAGTGTGAAATTTCATGCAGTGCGCTGGCATAGAAACCGTGGGCGAAGACCACACGGTTCCACGGTGACTCCGCGTCTGCCGGAAGATAAATGGGTTCGTCATCGCCTTTAATTAGACGGGTCTGAAAGTCGTCGCTGAAACAGCGATCAAACAGCGTAATGAGCTGTGAGTAATGGTGAGTTGGGGTCATGTTGTTATTACTAATCATCAATAAATTACGCGTTCAGCGTGGCAAACCACGCCATAAGGGCGCTGCCGTGGCTGTCCCACAGAAGTTTGATGCTCATCACTGCTGAGACAATCACGACCATAGGACGGATCAGTTTTTGCCCGCGCGTCAATACCAGCCGGGCACCGAGACGTGCACCGCAAAACGCACCCAGCATCATAATCAAACCGGTGCCCCATACCACTTTGCCGCCAAACATAAAGAACATCAGGCTACCGAAGTTAGAGGTGAAGTTGAGAATTTTGGCGTGTGCAGTGGCTTTCGCCAGGTTGTAACCACACAGCGTGACAAAAGCGAGTGCATAAAACGATCCTGCGCCCGGCCCGAAGAAGCCGTCATAAAAGCCGATACAGCCCCCGCCAACCAGTGCATAAGGTAAACCATGCAGGCGACGAGCGCGATCCTCTTCGCCAATTCGGGGCATCAACAGAAACCAGAGACCAATGGCGATCAACAGCAGCGGCAATACCTGACGTAGCATGTCGGCCTGCAGGCGCTGGATCAGCACCGCACCGATAACTGACCCCAGCAACGTCATGACAATGTTTAACCACTGCTCGTTGAGGTTAACCGCACCACGACGAACGAAATAGAGGCTGGCAGAAAAGGAGCCGCCAACAGATTGCAGCTTGTTCGTCGCCAGCGCCTGCGCCGGTGAAAGGCCAGCCGCCAGCAGTGACGGAACGGTCAACAACCCCCCACCGCCAGCAATCGAATCGATAAAGCCCGCCAGCATTGCCACAAAAAACAGCAGTCCAACCAACACCGGACTGATGACAAACCAATCCATGGGATCCCTTACAGTAAATGTTTATCCAGCAGTGCCTGGCAAGAGGCAGGTAATGGCGGCGGCTCGCGCTTAACCGGCGCAGAGCCTGGCTGCTTCGGCAGGAACCAGCTTTGCAGTTCCGCCCCACAGCCATCACCCGGCGGCGGCGGCGCCTGATCGATACATTCGCTGCTGCCTTGCGGGCAGCGCAGACGCACATGCATATGCGCGCGGTGTGCAAACCACGGCCGGACTTTATGTAGCCAGTCACGATCGGCACCGGCATCTGCGCAAAGCTGTTTTTTAATCGCCGGATTAACGAAAATACGCGCAACTTCGCTGTCTTTGGCTGCCAGTTTGATCAGGCTGTCGATCTCAGGCTGCCAGTGACGCGCCACGACATTTTTATCGCCGGGCGCGACCAGATTAAGCGGCTGTGGCTTCAACAGTTGTTGCGCCGTCCAGCGGTTTTTTGGCAGTTGCAGCCAGATATCAACGTCTAAACCGGTTTGATGACTGGCATGTCCGCTACTGAAACGTCCGCCTGCCGCCATACCCATATCGCCGATCAGCACATTGCCCAGTTGCAGGTTATGCACCTGGGTACTCAGGCGCTGAATAAACAGAATCAGATCGGGATGACCAAAATAGCGGCGTTGATCGGGTCGCATCACCTGATAATTTGGCGAATGAAGCGGTAGCGCCTCAGCACCGACAACACAGCCATTGGCGAACCCCCACCGATTGCGGCACACCGGCAATCGGATGTTGATCCGCTGCCAGGGCGTTGCCGCCAGGCTGGATGCGCTGATCAAAAGCGCGGAAAGGGTGAGCAAAAGACGTTTCATGCGGTTACCAACGTGGCACGGTGGAATTAACGTCAGCACACTGCGCACGCTGACGCAGCAGATGATCCATCAGCACAATTGCCATCATCGCTTCGGCGATCGGCACCGCACGGATACCGACGCAGGGATCGTGACGCCCTTTGGTGATCATCTCCACTTCTTCACCGTCGCGAGTGATGGTTTTGCCGGGCACGGTGATACTGGAGGTTGGTTTCATCGCCAGGTTGGCGCTGATGGTTTGTCCACTGCTGATCCCACCGAGAATGCCACCGGCATGATTGCTCTGGAATCCGTTGGCGCGAATTTCATCACGATGCTGGCTGCCACGCTGATTAACCACCGCGAAGCCGTCACCTATTTCCACGCCTTTCACCGCATTGATGCTCATCAACGCATGCGCTAAGTCAGCGTCAAGGCGATCAAAAACCGGCTCGCCCAAACCTGGCGGCACATTTTCAGCCATCACCGTGACTTTGGCACCGATAGAGTCGCCCTCTTTTTTCAGGCCGCGCATCAATTCATCTAACGCTTCCAGTTTTTCAGCGTCCGGGCAGAAAAACGGATTTTCTTCAACGATGCTCCAGTCTTTAAGCTCGCAGGCAACATCGCCAATCTGCGCCAGATAGCCGCGAACCACGATGCCGTGTTTCATCTGCAGATATTTCTTTGCAATGGCACCAGCAGCAACGCGCATCGCGGTTTCACGGGCAGAAGAGCGTCCGCCACCGCGATAGTCGCGCAGACCATATTTTTGCTCATAGGTATAATCGGCGTGGCCAGGGCGGAACAGATCTTTGATTGCACCGTAATCTTGTGAACGCTGGTCGGTATTTTCAATGAGCAGACCAATTGATGTGCCGGTGGTCACACCGTCAAACACACCGGACAAAATTTTCACCTGATCCGGTTCGCGACGCTGCGTGGTATAGCGCGAAGTGCCGGGACGACGACGATCAAGATCGTGCTGAATATCCGCTTCCGTAAGAGGAATGCCTGGCGGCACGCCATCAACAATGCAGCCCAACGCAATTCCGTGGGACTCGCCAAAGGTGGTTACTCGAAAAAATTGTCCGATGCTGTTTCCGGCCATTCTGATTCCTTGTTACGGTTCGATGGGCGAGCACTCGCCCCGCTTTCAGTCTTTGAAAAAGAAAAATGATGTTGTGCGTCAACAATCTGCTGACGCGTCAGCATAAATACGCCGTCGCCGCCGTTGTCAAATTCCAGCCAGGTGAACGGCACGTCAGGATACTGCTCAATCATGTGCACCATGCTGTTGCCCACTTCGCAAATCAGTACGCCCTGCTCGCTGAGATAATTCGGCGCGCAGGCAAGAATACGACGCACCAGCTTCAGGCCATCGCTGCCAGCTGCCAGCCCCAACTCCGGCTCATGGTGATACTCGCCTGGCAGATCGTCCATATCTTCTGCATCAACGTAAGGGGGATTAGTTACGATTAAATCGTATTTAACCGCAGGCAGACCACGGAACAGATCGGAGCGAATCGGCGTGACGTGATGAATCAGCCCATGCTCTTCAATGTTCTGCTCGGCAACCGCCAGCGCGTCAGTGGAGATGTCCACGGCATCCACTTCCGCTTCCGGGAAGGCGTAAGCGCAGGCAATGGCAATACAGCCGCTGCCGGTACACATATCAAGGATATGATGCGGCTTTTCGCTGACCAAACCGGCAAAGCGGTTTTCAATCAGTTCGCCAATCGGTGAACGCGGCACTAATACCCGCTCATCAACATAAAATTCGTGGCCACAGAACCAGGCTTTGTTGGTCAGGTAAGCAACCGGAATACGCTCGTTAACGCGGCGGATCACACGCTCAACGATCAGGTGACGCTCGCTGGCTGTCAGGCGCGCATTGCGCATTTCTTCAGGAATATCGAGCGGCAACCAAAGAGATGGCAGGACCAGTTGAACGGCTTCGTCCCAGGGATTATCTGTGCCATGTCCGTACCAAATTCCGGCAGCGGAAAAGCGGCTTACCGCCCAGCGCAGCATATCCTGAATGGTGTGCAGTTCGTTCACTGCCTCATCGACGAAAATTTTGTCCACGTAGCCCTCCGCAGGCCTTTTACTAAATCGGCCGATAGTGTGCCATGAAGCCGGGGAGAATTCAGCGCAGCGAGGTGAAAAAGCTGACATTTAATGACACTTAACGGTAAGGTATTACTCTCCGCTGTTTATCAGCTTTTCTGACATGATTTCCCCACCATGAGTAAAAAAACGCCCCTCAGCCAGGACGATAAAATGCTGTTTCGCCAGTTGATGAGCGGAACGCGTAAGTTAAAACAGGACACTATCGTGCATAAACCGGTAGTGAAAACTCGTGAAGTTCCGGTAAAACGTCTGCTTTCTGAACAGGCTGATAACAGCCACTATTTTTCGGATGAATTTCAGCCGCTGCTGTCGACCGAAGGAGCAACGCGCTATGTACGTGCTGATGTCAGCCATTTCGAGTTAAAAAATTACGGCGCGGCGATTACACACCCGAAATTTTCCTGGATTTGCATGGTTTAACCCAGCAGCAGGCCAAGCAGGAGTTGGGCGCCTTGATTGCGGCGTGTCGCCGTGAGCATCTGTTTTGTGCCAGCGTGATGACCGGACATGGTAGGCATATTTTGAAACAGCAAACACCGTTATGGCTGGCGCAACATCCATGGGTCATGGCTTTTCATCAGGCACCGAAAATGTTCGGCGGCGACGCAGCATTGCTGGTGTTGATTGAAGTTGAGGAGTGGCAACCCCTGAGCTGCCCTGAGAAGGGATGGGGCCGACTGTTCGGCCCACAGATGTTAAATGGCTTTTGCCAGTTTTGAAGGACTAACCTGCCACATCAATTTGCCTTCGCTCTGCGCAGCATCAAAGTCTACACAGGCAATAGCAGAGGTAGCGAACATCGGCGGCGCTTCCTGCGGGCAGAGTTCAGAAACTAAATAACCCACCAGTGGCAGATGAGAAATCACCAGTGCTGATTTCACGCCTTCGTTCGCCAGCGTCTGCAGATAGCAGGCCACCAGTCCCGGATCGCCGCCTGGCGTCAGTTCAGGTAAGACTTCTTGCCCGTCGGGCAGAGATAATGCTTCACGTACTGCTGCGAGGGTTTGCTCGGCACGCAGATACGGACTAACCAGTACACGTTCAATGTCCAGCGCCTGACCGTTCAGCCAGCTCGCCATCTGGCGTGATTCATCACATCCACAAAGCGTTAAAGGTCTGACCGAATCACTTGCTGCTTCCAGAGCCGCATCGCCGTGACGCATGATAAAAACTTGCATAAAGCACCGCTGTAGTTTGTCGACATCGCCCGACGCCTGAGCGCCTGACTCTTCATTCTGCGAATGAACGCTGTGTTGTACCGCAATGGCTTCAGTATAGTCAACCGGTTGTTTATTAAATAAGCACATCTCAGAATCGTGCCGCGGCGCATGCTTTTACGGCACATTTCTAACCCGCTGAATCGATGCGGTTATTCATCTTTATGGAGAAGTGTAAAATTTCTTCTGTTCTTGTGTCGCGTTTTCCAGTGCCTGACAGGGAGTAAAACGTTCGCCATATTGCTGCTTAAGCCGGTTTAATGTGTTTACCGCCTGCGCCGCCCCAAATTGATCAAGATAGCGGAACGGGCCGCCTAAAAACGGAGGAAAACCTATACCAAAAACCGCGCCGATGTCACCATCGCGTGGCTGACGAATAACCTGTTCATCCAGGCAGCGCACCGCTTCATTCAACATCATCATGACGCAGCGTTCCGCTATTTGCGCTTCACTCTGCTTCGCCAGTGGCTTGATACCCAACAGCGCGTAAAGCGACGGATCGGCTTTTTTCTGCTGGCGGTGACGAGAACCATATAAATAGAAACCTTTGCCGTTTTTGCGCCCTTTCCGTCCGTCGTTTAAGACCGCCGCGAAGGCATCAGGTGCAGCAAAACGCTCGCCGTAAGCCTGCTGTAAAACAGGGGTAATTTTACTGCCCACATCAATGCCTACTTCATCGAGCAACTGAATCGGACCAACGGGAAACCCAAATTTCACCAAAGCGCGGTCAATATGTTCAACCGGCTCACCATCAAGCAGACAACGCATCGCTTCATTTATATAGGGCGCAAGAATGCGGTTAACGTAAAAACCAGGCTTATCCGCTACCACAATCGGTGTTTTGCCTTGCTTACGCGCCAGCGCCACGATGTTCACCACCGTCTGATCGGAAGTTGCACGATGTGGGATCACTTCAACCAGTGGCATTTTTTCTACCGGGCTAAAGTAATGCAGGCCAATGATATTTTCGGGCCGTTGTGCCTGCGCAGCAATATCCGCAATCGGCAGTGAAGAGGTATTGGAGGCAAAAATAGTGTTCGGCTGGCAGTAACTTTCAACCTCGTTAACCATTTGCTGTTTCAGCGCAAGATCTTCGAATACGGCTTCAATGACGACATCACGCCGGGAAAACCCCTGATAGTCGATACCGCCAGTAATGCGCGCCATCTGTTGCTGACGCTGTGCCGCGCTCAAATGGCGACGTTTTACCTTTTACTGAGCACATCCCAACTGGTTTGCAGCGCATGGTTGACCCCGTCGAAGGTGATATCTTTAATGCGCACCGGCAAACCGGCATTAAGGGCGCTGACGCTGGCGATCCCGCCGCCCATTAAGCCGCCGCCTAATACGCCAATACGCCGGATCGCTTGCGGTTCGGCTTCGCCACCGGCTTCTTTTTTCATTGCGGTCGAGGCGAAGAACAAACTGCGCAGTGCAGCCGATTCCTTACTCATCGCCAGCTCACCAAAAGCCTGGGCTTCGGCATCGTAACCGGCGCGGCTGCCCTGCTCCAGTCCAATGCGAATCACCTCAATGATGCGTTTTACTGCTGGATAATTGCCCTGCGTTTTGCGCTCTGCCTGGCGTTTAGCCAGCGCAAACAACGCATGGCGCGCAATCGGACCTTGTAATAAACGATCGCGCATCGCCAGAGGTGCCCGACTGCTTTTGCCCTTTTTTACCCGTGCGACAGCCGTTTCCAGCAGGATAGCCTGTGGAACCGCATCATCCACCACACCGAGCTTACGCGCTTGCTTAGCGCGCAGCGTTCTGCCTGTGAGAATCAGCGTTAACGCCTGCTGAACGCCAATCAGACGTGGTAATCGCTGCGTTCCACCTGAGCCGGGCAGTAATCCCAACTGGACTTCAGGTAATCCAAGCCGCGTTTTATCATCCAGCGAACAGATACGAGCATCACAGGCAAGGGCAAGCTCCAGCCCGCCGCCCAGACACGCACCGTGAATCGCCGCCACTACAGGGAACGGCAGCGAGGCAATCGACGCCATCACTTCCTGCCCCTGGCGAGCCAGTGCTTCGGCTGCTTGTGCGGAGTGGCAGCGATCAATCATGCTGATATCTGCGCCTGCGATAAAATTGTCTGGCTTAGCGGATATCAGCACTAATCCGGCTAACGCTGGATCGCGGCGTGCTTCAGCAATCACGGCGGCAATTTGCCCGGCAAACTCCGCTTTGAGCGTATTCATTTTTTCGCCCGGCACGTCAATCGTGATAACGCCAACGCTGTCGGGGCGCATCTGTAAATGAAAAACGTTATGCGCCATTATTCGACCTCCAGAACCATTGCCGCACCCAGGCCGCCTGCTGCACAGGCAGTCACCAGGCCTAAACCGCCACCGCGCCGCCGCAACTCATGCAGCGTTTGGGTGATCATACGTGCGCCAGTGGCGGCAAAAGGATGTCCATACGCAATAGAACCGCCCAGTACATTAAAACGCTCTTCACTGACCTCGCCCAACGCATGGGGACGATGTAACACCTCGCGGGCGAAGCGTTCATCGCGAAACAGTTGCAGGTTAACCAGCGTTTGCGCTGCAAAAGCCTCGTGCATATCGATCAGGGTTAACTCATTCAGTGTGATACCAGCCCGATCCAGCGCCAGCGGCGAGGCATAAGCGGGGCCAAGTAACATATCCTGCTGAACATCAATGGCGCTAAAGGCGTAGCTGCGCACATAGCCGAGTGGCTGAAGCCCTAACTCACGCGCACGTCCTTCGCGCATTAGAATGACTGCCGCTGCGCCGTCGGTCAGTGGCGTACTGTTTGCCGCCGTTACCGTGCCATGTTGACGATCAAAGGCGGGACGCAGGCGTGCATAATCTTCCGCTTTTGCATCCATGCGTAACGTGTTGTCTTGCTCAATCGGCGCTTTAAAGGGGGAACAAACGTCGTCATGACTTCCTGCTTCAGCACACCCGATTGCCACGCTTTCGCTGCGCGCTGATGAGAGCGCAGCGCCAGCGCGTCTTGCGCGTCTCGCGTAATGCCGTAACTTTTTGCCATTTGTTCCGCGGTATCGCCCATACGTAAACCGGTTGAATATTCCGCCACCGCAGGCGGCACGGGCAGCAGGTCACGCGGACGCAAGCGGCGCAGGCACTGTAACTTTTGCGAGAAACTGCGCGCTTTGTTCATATCCACCAGCGCACGAGCCAGCGTTTTACTGACGCCGATCGGCAGGACTGAAGCGGAATCAGCCCCACCCGCAATACCGGCTGACAGGGTGCCCGCCAGCAGGCTTTCGCAGACATTCGCCACAGCCTGAAAACTGGTCGCACAGGCACGACTGACGCTGTAAGCATCGGTATTAACGCTTAACCCGCTGCTCAGGACAATTTCGCGAGCAATATTAGGCGCTTCGGGCATTTGTACCACCTGGCCAAATACCACCTGCTCAATCACTTCGACCGGCAGTTCGCTACGGGCCATCAATTCGCTGATGAGCATCCGGCCAAGCTCAACCGCCGGGATACCATGAAAACCAGTAGCCTGGCGCAAAAAAGGTGTTCGTAATCCGTGCGTTATGGCGATGCGTTCACCATGACGCGTTAGCAGCGACTGCGCTTTCATTGTTTCACCTGTGAATCGGGACCAGGGCATCATTGCCGAAAGAGGTCTGACCTGATCCACAGTGTTAACCACAAGCGGTTAAGTCGCCAATATCAAAAGGGATAAATTGCGAAGAGAGACACGAAATTAACGCCGCCAGAATAGCGGCGTAAGAGAGATTAACGCAGGCCGAGCTGAAAAATCATGGTTTCAGCCTGGCATGAGAAGGTGAAATCGATCTCCAGCCTGACGCCTTCCGCCTCTTCACTGAAGCGAGCGTTGATGTCGCACGGTTCAGATTCGACCTGGCGCGCCTTTTCAGTCAGGCGCTGCAGTTTGGCCTCAGCATCGGCACGCTGCGAAAACCACTCTGACCAGCTTGCTGTACAATCACTGTTATCCATAACGGTGCCGACATCGACACAACAGCAGGCAGCGGTTTCGTTGGCGCTGCACTTTCTAATGGCATCAGTCATCTTTCTCTCCTGACGAATAAGTCGACGAGTTGCGTATTTTTCCAGCCAAAATCTTACGCTTTCAGTATACTCTGCGCCATGACAGCCTCGCTAAGTGACGAATATCACAATAAAATTTGATCCAAAACAAATTTGAGCCGTTATGCTGTGCGTGTCGTTTCAGGTTTTGTTAAGCAGATCGACTTTTCACCGATCAGTTTGGAAATATTTTAAAAACAATATTGCAACACACACACAGGTCAGACCTATACTTGCCGCACTGGTCTGATATGTCCGTTTTACATCAGTCCTTACAATCCGCCGTCCCTTGTTACGCGATGTAACAGCGTTAAATAATAATTCACATGAGGTTGTGGTCATGAACCATAAAAACCTGTTTGCAAAGTCAGCCGTGGCGGCTGCTGTGGCGCTTGTTTCTTCACACGTTTATGCAGCTGGCTTTCAGTTGAATGAATTCTCTTCTATAGGATTAGGACGTGCCTACTCCGGCGAAGGCGCAATGGGGGATACCGCAGCCTCTGCCAGCCGTAACCCTGCAACCATGGCGCTGATGGATCGTCCTTCTTTCTCGATTGGCGCGGTATATATCGATCCTGATGTCAATATCAATGGCAACAGCCCAAGCGGGCGCAGCCTTGACGCGAAAAACATTGCGCCAAGTGAATGGGTGCCAAATATTCATTATGTCCATCCCATTAATGATCAGTGGTGGGTGGGCGCCTCTGTCACCTCGAATTATGGTCTGGCTACCGAGTTCAATAACAACTACACCGCAGGTGGCTACGGCGGTAAAACTGACCTGATAACGGGTAACTTCAACCTCAGCACAGCGTACCGCCTGAACGAGCATTTCAGCTTTGGCGTCGGCTTTGATGCTGTTTATGCTAAAGCCAAAATTGAACGCTACGCAGGCGAATCGGGTGCGGCGCTGCGCCTTCCTGCTGATACGCAGATTGCGCATCTGAAAGGCGATGAGTGGGGCTACGGCTGGAATGCCGGCATTTTGTATGAAGTGGATAAAAATAACCGCTTCGGCTTCAGTTACCGTTCAGAAGTCAAAATCGACTTCGACGGGGATTACAAAAGTAACCTGCCTGTTTCGGTCAACGCGATTAATCAGGCTGGTAATTTAGGTCTGCCTTATGCAACGGGCGGCACCACCATTCCAGGGGCACTAACCCTGAATCTGCCGGAGATGTGGGAGCTGTCGGGCTGGCACAAAGTGGCACCGCAATGGGCCGTGCATTACAGCCTGGCGTATACCAGCTGGAGTCAGTTCCAGGAGCTGAAAGCGACCGGATCCAATGGCCAGACGCTGTTCTATAAAGATGAAAGCTTCCGCGATGCCTATCGTCTGGCGCTCGGGACCACTTACTTCTACGACCAAAACTGGACCTTCCGTACTGGTATCGCCTTCGATGACAGCCCGGTTCCTGCCGATAAACGTTCTATCTCCATCCCGGATCAGGATCGTCTGTGGCTGAGTGCGGGGGCGTCTTATGCGTTTAATGAGGACGCTTCAGTGGATATGGGCATCTCTTATATGCACGGTCAGCACGTCACGGTAAAAGAAGGCCCATACACGTTTGAATCAGCCGGTAAAGCCTGGCTGTACGGGGCAAACTTTAACTATAAGTTCTGATAAGCAGGCACGATCAAAAAGGCGACTCTGGAGTCGCCTTTTTGCGCCGATTATTGCGCATCAATTTCGCTTAAATCACCCTGAATCGCTGCGGCGTTCGGGTTCTCTTGCGGTTTCAGCCTGCCCCCACTGGCCAGGAAGTCGTGACGCTGGAAATAAGCGTTACGAATAAAGGCATAGGGATCGCTCTGCTGCTTCAAAATCGCATCGGAATCCAGCAGTTGTGCACGCGTTTCCACGCCTTCAATTGCCCATTTACCGGCAGACATCCAGAAGGTTAACCAGCTCAGTGCCGGATAGAGTTTATCGACAAACTGACCACCGTCTTCACGCACGGTAAAACTGCCATACGCCGGCAATTCAACATACGGGCCGTAACCGACGCCATAATGTCCGAGTGTGCTACCAAAACGACGCGGCTCTTCACGCGCCATCTCAGGATTCGCTTTACCCGCCACGTCGATAAAGCCGGCCAGGCCAAGCGTTGAGTTCAGAAAGAAGCGCGTAAAGTGTATTGCAGCCTGGCGCGGTTCCCCATCAGCAGGGAGTTAACCATGCTGGCAGGCTCATCAAGATTGCCGAGAAAATTGCTCATGCCTGTACGTGCGGGCATTGGCACATAATCGCGCCAGGCTACCGCAACAGGACGTACCACGTAAGGGTCCAACACGTTGTAGTTGAAGTTAAACATCGTGCGGTTAAAACCTTCTAATGGATCGCTGCGCTGTTCAGGCGCGTCAGCGTTGTCAGGTTTTGAACTGGCACATCCCACCAGAAGTACACTGGCCAAAACCATACTGGTCAGGCGGTAAACCATTCTAATCTCCCTGTGCGGTTGAATTGTGTATCCCCTTGATAATCCACGCTGCAGGAAGTTGGATAGACCTGCCTCTCCTTAACAGCATAGACAAACTACGCCTGCGGGACAGACAGATAATGCCACTCTTCATGCAGCGTGAAGTATGACGGGTATATCGCTTCAGGGCTGCTGCTGATTGATCTCTACAGCCATGTGCTGATGACCATCCCAGGGCGTGACTGCGCTCAGACCAAACCAGTCACCCGATTGCGGACTGGCACTGCCGTCACGGGAAATTCGCACCCGGACCTGCACCTGATGCTGCGCCGAAAGCAGGCGATCTTGCATCATGGCATTGCTGTCATCCAGCGTCAGCGATAACGGAAAGCGGCTTAGCGGCATACGCTTAACAGCCACAGGCACCGGTGAAACACCGTCAGAAACAGAAATATACATGACTCCGCCTTGCGGTAACATTTTTTCTGCCTGTGGAGACAAACTGATTGTCACTGCCAGCTGACTATTTTGCTGTCCTGCATCCGTTTTTGCTTGTTCAATACTGCGCGCAATCATCTGACGACGATGATCGTCAGCCGGTAACAATGCCAGCATGGTTTGCCAGGCACCGATAGCCTGATCATACTGCTGCTGTTCAAATGCATTAAAGGCCAGCAGGCTCAGGGTGCGCACATTGCTGTGATCCTCTTTCAACAGATCGCGCAGGATCAGGCTCGCCTGGCGGTTATCCTGCGGATCGCTGGAACGGGTTAACACCTCGGCATAATCCTGTTTTAACGCAAGATTATGTGGCGCTAACTGGAGTGCATGCCCGAACGCCTGGCTGGCGGTGGTGGCATTATTTAATACCATGCCGAGACGGCCCAGCATTGCCCAGTCATTTAAATTATTGGGTTCTGACTGTAGCGCGGTGCGCAGCCCCAGTTGCAGACGCGCCAGCTCTTCCATGCTTAACGGTTTCGCCTGTGGATCCATGACGCGCGCGCGCAGGGCGGGATAATCATGTTGCACCTGCATCCATCCACTCATCTGCACCAGCCCGCCGGTTTTCAGATAAGTGCCAAGCGACACCGCCAGCAGTAAAAACACGCCGGGCAACAGCACCCAACGGCTGCTGCTGTGGGACCGGGCTGCACCGTTTGGCGGAATATCGTTCAATAAGGTTTGCTGTAACTCACGCTCCATAACGGGCCGCTCAGCGACAACACCTTGCGCTTCATCCTGCGCCAGTTCATTCAGACGTTGCTGATAAAACGCCTTATTCAGCCGATCGCGATCGCCATCGCTGGCCTGACGTTGACGCCATCCGGCGCAGACAAACAACGCACACGCTGCCAGCAGCAATGCTAAAAGGGTAAACCAAAATGCACTCATTGCGGCTTCCTGTCTGACTTCAGTATCGCGTCAAGTCGCTGTTGTTCGCTGCTGTCCAGTTCACTGCGCGTTTTACGCTGACGACTGCGCAAGATGATGATCAGTCCGCCCAGCAGCACGAATAACGCAGGCCCGGCCCAGAGAATAATGGTCGACGGTGTGACAGGCGGTTCGTAGGTCACGAAGTTGCCGTAACGCGCTACCATATAATCAATAATTTGCTGGCGATTTTGCCCCTGTTTCATCAGTTCATACACTTTCATGCGCATGTCTGCCGCAATCATGGCGTTTGAATCAGCGATACTGTTGTTCTGGCATTTCGGACAGCGTAGCGAGGCGGTTAAGTTGCGATACTGCTCTTCCTGCGCCACTGAATCGAATTGATAGGTATCGATCGCGGCCCACAGGCTAACGCTAAACAGCATGCCGCAAATCAGGAGAAGAAGAGATTTCACGCGCCCGCCTCCTTACTGTATTTGATCCACAGTGGCTTCACTTCCTGCAACCAGACGCGATCGTTCATATCACCGGCATGGCGATAACGAATGATGCCTTTACCGTCAATCAGGAAAGTTTCGGGTGCGCCATACACGCCAAGATCGAGCCCCAGCATACCGTTGCCGTCGTAGAGACTGAGCGCATAAGGGTTGCCGAGCGTATTAAGCCACGTCACGGCTTTACTGCGGTCATCTTTATAATTCAGTCCAACCACACGGATACCCTGCTCCGCCAGCGTATTCAGGTATTGATGTTCTGCGCGGCAGGTCGGACACCAGGTCGCCCAGACATTTAACAGAATCGGCTTACCGTCTGTCAGCACCCGCTGATCGTAGATTTTGCCTGGTTGATCCAGGGCTTCGAGCTTAAACAGCGGCACTGGCTTGCCGATCAGCGCCGATTCGAGCCGGGTTGGATCGTCGCCCTGTGCATTTCGCGACAGTTGCCATAACAGCGCAGCTGCCAGCAGCAAAAACAGCACGAGTGGAATAAACAGGATTTTTTTATTCATGCCAGTTCCTCGCGTTGGGCTTTTTTACGCGAGCGATAGCGTGGATCAAACAAGCAGAACAGGCCGCCCACCGCCATAAAGATGCCGCCAAACCAGATCCAACGTACAAAAGGTTTGTAATAGATACGCACCGCCCACGAACCGTCATCCAGCTGTTCGCCCAGTGCTGCATAAAGATCGCGCGTGAAGCCGCCATCAATCGCCGCTTCAGTCATCATGGTACGTGCCGCGGTGTAAAACCGTTTTTCTGCCTGCAATACAGCTTCAGGCTTACCGTTGCGCGAGACATCAATAATGCCAACGCCGCCGCTATAGTTCGGGCCTTGCAGATTTTGCACGTCGCGGAACACAAAGTGATAGTTGTGAATATCAACGCTGTCACCCGCTTTCATGCGCACATCACGCTCAACGCTGTATTGCGTACTGAACGCGATACCGATCACTGTCACACCAACACCAAGATGGCCGAGCACCATGCCCCAGTGGCTGCGCGACAGGTGGCGCAAACCGCTGAAGAAAGCGTGACGGTGCGTGGCCCGTTCATGCAGCTCCATCAATGTCAGAACAATAATCCATACTGACATCAGCAGACCAACAACCGTCATCGCTTCGATACGATCCTGTAGCCAGAATGGCATAACGATGGAACAGGCCAGGGTGACGATGAGCGCCAGTGCCAGACGTTTCGCCAGCTTCTGTGGTTCATCGCGTCGCCAGCGCACCAGCGGCCCAATGCCCAGCATTAGCGCAAACGGCGCCATCAGCCAGCTAAACATCGTATTGAAAAACGGTTCGCCGACGGAAATACTGCCCAGACCGAGCTGCTTATGCACTAGCGGCAACAGCGTACCTAACAGCACCACTAACATCGCCGCAATCAGCAAGACGTTATTGCCTAACAGAAAAGATTCCCGTGACCAGGCTTCGTTCTGTACACGGCTGCGCACCTGTCCGCCTTTTACGGCGTAGAGCAGCAGCGAGCTGCCAATAACGATCACCAGGAAGGCGAGGATGAACATGCCGCGCGCCGGATCGGAAGCAAACGAGTGAACCGACACCAGCACACCCGATCGCACCAAAAATGTGCCCAGCAGGCTGAGAGAAAAGGCGGTGATCGCCAGCAGTACCGTCCAGGCTTTAAAGGTGCCGCGTTTTTCCGTCACCGCCAGTGAATGCATCAAGGCCGTACCCGCCAGCCACGGCATAAACGAAGCGTTTTCTACCGGGTCCCAGAACCACCAGCCGCCCCAGCCAAGTTCGTAATAAGCCCAGGCCGAGCCGAGCACGATACCGATGGTCAGAAATACCCAGGCTGCGGTGGTCCACGGACGTGACCAGCGCGCCCAGGCAGTGTCTAACCGTCCTGCCATCAGTGAGGCAATGGCAAAGGCAAAGGCTACTGAGAAGCCTACATAACCCATGTAAAGCAGCGGCGGATGGAAGATCAGGCCGATATCCTGCAGCATCGGATTGAGGTCACGACCATCAATCGGAAAATCGGGCAAGGTGCGGGTAAAGGGATTTGACGTCAGGATAATAAACAGCAAAAAACCAAAGTTAATCATCCCCATCACGGCTAATACGCGCGCCAGGGCATCCTGTGGCATACCGCGGCTAAACAGGGCAACGGCTAACGTCCAGGTGCTGAGCAGCAACACCCAGAGTAGCAGCGATCCCTCATGCGCCCCCCAGGTTGCCGCGATGCGGTAATAAACCGGCAGCAGCGAGTTAGAATTCGTTGCCACGTAACCGACGGTGAAATCGTTAACGACAAAGGCGTAAACCAGCGCCATAAACGCAGCCGCGATACAGGCAAATAATCCGTAAGAGAGCGGACGCGCCAGCGCCATTAACCGGCCATCCTGGCGTAATGCGCCCCACAGCGGGTAGAGACTCAGCAGCAGCGACATTGCCAACCCCAGGCAGAGCAGAAAACTTCCAATCTCTGGCATCATGACTGTTTATCCGGTTGTTGATACATCGACTGCGGACCGTTGTGATTCTTCTTCATCGCGTTTTCAATTTCGGGCGGCGTATATTTTTCATCATGCTTCGCCAGAACTTCTTTGGCATTAACCAGGTTGCCCTTTTCCAGCACGCCCTGCGCCACCACGCCCTGCCCCTCACGGAACAGATCTGGCAGGATCCCTTCAAAGCTGACGCTGACCACGCCGTTGGCGTCGTAGAGTTTAAACGAGACGGCGAGCGTTTTTGCATCACGCTTAACGCTGCCTGGCATCACCATGCCGCCAACGCGCAGGCGCTGGCCGGGTTCCGGCTTCTGATGCGTCTCGCCTTTGCCGTAAAGAATTTCGCTCGGGGTATAAAACAGGTCGATGTTTGAACGCAGCGCATACATCACCAGTGCGGTGGCAACGCCAAGCCCGACAAGAACCGCCATCACAACAATCAGGCGGTTACGACGACGAATATTCACATCACTTCTCCTGCCGCTTCACCGGCGGCTTTTTTGCTCTGTGCCGCACGGATACGGCGCTCCCTGGACTGACGCTGGCGAATTTCTGCCAGCAAACGGCGACGTAACAGCAGCGTATGCAACACTAAACCGCCTAAGGGAATGACGGTGAAGGCAACAGACAGCCAGACGTAAAAGGCATAGCCGCCCATTGCGAAGAAGTCGTGCCATGAGGCAAAAGCAGGGATCATGCGTTGCGTCCTCCGTTTGCAACACCGACCGCCCAGGGACGATGGCGTTCGGTTAGCAAAATCAGGTTACGCAAACGCATCAGCGTTAAAGTGGCGAACACCAGCAGATAACCGATAATGGCCCAGCGCAACGGCGTGCGCATCGCAGGGGCAATAGCCTGCTGGAGCATGCCCGATGAACCCTGATGCAGCGTGTTCCACCATTGCACAGAGAAATGAATAATCGGCAGGTTAACCACACCGACCAGAATCAGAATGCCGGCTGCACGTCCGGCGGTACGGCGATCGTCAAAAGCGTGATAGAGCGCAATCACCCCCATATACAGAAACAGCAGCACCAGTTCAGAGGTGAGACGAGCATCCCAAATCCACCAGGTTCCCCACATCGGTTTTCCCCAGGCGGAGCCGGTCACCAGGGCAATAAAAGTGAAAACCGCCCCAACCGGTGCCATCGCCGCTGAAACTAAATCAGCCATTTTCATCTGCCACACCAAACCGATAAAAGCGGCGATAGCCATTGAGGCATAAACCCCCATTGACCACATGGCGGCCGGAACATGGATATACATGATGCGGAAACTGTTGCCCTGCTGATAATCTGCCGGTGCATATCCGAATCCCCAAACCCAACCGAGCAGCAGTGTGGCTATTGCCGCCACGGCAAACCAGGGTATTAAGCGCCCGCATAACTGATACAGCCGCTCGGGCTTAGCCAGCTGATGTAACCATTTCCACATGATCAATTGCTCATATTAAAGATAAATGTGTTATCGACACGTCTGAAGCGTGTGCGATTTAATGCAGCGTAATGCGCAATGCAGCAGCGGTAGCAAACGGTGCCAGCGTGGCGCTTGCCACCAGCATGGCCCCGAGGATCGCCAGGTAGCCGCTAATCGGTAATCCCTGCCCTGCCGCATCAATCGCGGCGCTGGCAAAAATCAGTACCGGAATCGCCAGCGGTAACACCAACAGGCTGAGCAATACGCCTCCGCGACGTAATCCCACCGTCAGTCCCACACCGATCGCACCAAGAAAACTGAGGGTTGGTGTGCCAAGAAGCAGGGTTAACGCCATGGCAGACCAGCCTTCAAAATCGAGTGATAACAGCAGCGCCGCCAGCGGAGACAGCACGATTAACGGCAGACCGGTTACCAGCCAATGCGCAATCACTTTGCCGATCACCGTCAGCGGTAACGGCGTCGGTAGCAGCAGGAGTTGTTCCAGCGATCCATCTGTAAAGTCGTCGCGGAAGAGTCGCTCCAGGGCCAAAAGAGAGGCCAGCAGAGCCGCAACCCAGGCCACGCCCGGCGCGATTCGCGCCAGCTGCTGCGGATCGGGACCGATGCCCAACGGAAACAGCGTAATAACAATGAGGAAGAACCACAGCGGATTAATCACTTCTGCGCCGCTGCGAAAGGCAATGCGCAGCTCGCGCTGAATCAAACGGATCAACATCAGCGCAACTCCGCACCGCTCAAACGAATTTTGCGCACCCGCGCATGGCTCTCGGGTAAATCCTGATGCGTGGTAAGGATCACCGCACCGCCGTTATCGGCATGTTTGGCGAATTTCATCATTAATTTTTCAACGCCTGCTTTATCAATAGCGGTTAATGGCTCATCCAAAATCCACAGCGAAGCACGGCTCAGCCACAATCTTGCCAGTGCCACGCGTCGCTGTTGTCCTGCTGAAAGCTGCGCTACCGGCACCTCTTCATAACCAAGCAGGTCAACGCTTTCCAGCGCATCAAAGATCTGATTGTCATCGCAGCAGTGATGGTAAAAACGCAGATTTTCCAGCGGAGAAAGCACGGCTTTCACACCCGCCTGGTGGCCCAGATAGAGCATCGCCTGATGCCAGATATCGCGCTGCTGCTGAATGGGCTGCGATTGCCATCGCACCTCGCCCTCGTCAGCCCGGCTTAGCCCTGCCAGCAAACGCAACAGCGAGGTTTTACCTGCGCCATTAGGTCCTTCGATTTGCACAATATCGCCCGCCGCCACGCTGAACGTGAGCCCATGAAAAGGGTGCGCTCATCGCGAACACAAGAAAGATTAATCACTTCCAACATGAAGGGGGAATCGCACTAAATAAATGAGGCCGGGATAATACCACAATGAAGCAGTGGGCCGAAGTCTGAGCAGCGCGCCTGACTTACCTCAAAGGGCGTATTCGTGCGCATCAGATCAACAATTGCGCAAAAAAGGAACAGGGTTAAGATATTGTTACTCTTATACGCAAATATGGTTACATTTTGCCGAGATGAAAACCGACTACGCTTATAACGCAACAGCATTGTCACCAGGAGAAAATATGAAGGGTTCATCAGGCATTAATCAGGGCCACAATGATGTGGACAGCGACGAAAAAGAAGAGGGTACGGACATTGAAGTAGATGAAGAAGCCCTTCCCTCGCGTGCGGCCGCGATTCATGAAGAGATCCGTCAGGATGGCGAGAAAGAGCTGGAGCGCGACGCGATGGCCCTGTTGTGGTCGGCGATTGCCGCTGGGCTGTCAATGGGCGCTTCGCTGATGGCAAAAGGGATTTTTCAGGTTCACCTTGATGGCGTACCCGGCGCATTTTTGCTGGAGAATCTGGGTTACACCTTTGGTTTCGTCATTGTCATTATGGCGCGCCAACAGCTCTTTACTGAGAACACCGTGACCGCCGTCTTGCCGGTAATGCATAAACCCACGCTGAGTAATGCAAGTTTGCTGCTGCGATTGTGGGGCGTTGTGCTGCTCGGTAACCTGATCGGCACCGCATTAGCCGCGCTGGCTTTTGCAGAAATGCCAATCTTTGACGACGCAACGCGCCAGGCCTTTACCGCCATCAGCCAAAAAGTGATGGAAAAAACGCCAGGCGAGATGTTTGCTAATGCAGTTATTTCCGGCTGGATCATCGCCACTATGGTGTGGATGTTCCCCTATGCTGGCTCGGCTAAGCTGTTTGTTATCATCATGATGACCTGGCTGGTGGCGCTCGGCGATCTGGCGCATATCGTGGTCGGCTCCGTTGAAACGCTTTATTTGGTCTTCAGCGGCGCTATTCCCTGGCAGGAGTTTTTCTGGCCTTTCGCGCTGCCGACTCTGTTGGGCAACATTACCGGTGGCACGCTGATATTTGCGTTGATCAGTCATGCACAGATTCGCAATGATATGAGCGAAGCGGCAACCGCCAAGGCCAAAGCTGAGCAGAAGAAAGCAGAGAAAAAGCGTCAGAAAGAGCAGCAGGAAAGCTAAACTGTTGACATAATAAGCAAACGCACGGCGGCAGGGTTAAATTGGCGTATAACTGCGCTATACTGCGCGCCGACGTCCCCTTAGTTAAATGGATATAACGAGCCCCTCCTAAGGGCTAGTTGCAGGTTCGATTCCTGCAGGGGACGCCATATCTCTCCTTGTACCTGTCATCCCCTTATAATCAGCAACAGTGCCACACTGTTGACCTTTGTCATATACCCACTCTCATATGGCGGCGGCAACATCATCACATGTCAGGAGTACATTATCCGCCGCGTTGCTCCAGAGATGATATTCAGCACAACCTGTCTGACATTTTGCCATGCCACTCACTGATGATCGGATAAGTTCCGGATGTTTCCCTGTTTTCGCGACAACGCCGTTCCGTAGCCACGGTTCATGCAGTTTTGCTCTTTTTGTTATCTGCTTTATCCCTTGCTTTATTCATTTGGGATCCCGGTTCTATCAGTGATACGTTGCATTTCAGGCTGGGTCAGTAACGCATACCGGGCGATTAGCTGCTTTAGGTGCATCTTCAGTTGAGCCTGTGCGGCTGCAGGCAGAGGCTGTTCAGGCGGTACCAGCGACAAGACCCGCAATTGCTCATCAGTGGGTACTGAACGGTTAAATGACTCGATGGCGGAAAATACCGAGGTTTTCAGTTCGCTGACCGTCATGTATTTCCCTTTCTGTTCATCCAGTCCGTTCAGCCGGTTACTCAGTTGCTTTAACTTAGTCATCCCCTGATGCCAGCCGTCCATCGCCTCAAGCGGTAGGGCTGAGGCATTAAGCTGCCTTTGCCACTCCAGCACCAGTGTGGTTGTCTGCTCCGGCCATAACGACTGGGCCTGTTCTGTGAGTTTTCGGCTGTAAGTAATATTCCAGTCAGGAGGCAATTTATTGAGTCGGGCAAGCTGCTGCTGTGTTTGTGTGGTCCCCGTTTGGGGTAAGGAGGATTGCTGACGCAACATATCCAGTTGTTCAGGCGTGAGAGGTGCAGGCAAGGGTGCCAGTGAGGCGACAAGCTGAGTCTGTAGCGGGTCAGGCCGGTGAACATAGTGCCAGCTCCCTACTGCGACTGTGCTTATCACCAGCATGGTACACATCCCGGCAATGAAGAATTTCCACTTTTTTACCGGATCGGGCATTGCCGACAGCACCTCCACCTTCGGCTGCTGTTCTGGCTGAGCAACGTACACCCACTTTACTGCGCTGTCTGGCGCTCGGGTATCTTCTGTCAGACTACCAACATGGCAGCCTGTTGATATTCCCGCTCCATTCATCACGGTGGAAGAAAATACGATACCAGACTGAATGGCTGGCCCGGTGCTGGCTGTGTCATCGCTGTTTTCCAGCCGCACAGCACAGTTGTGCATCAGGATGCGCAAGATATCAAACTGGCTCAGGTGTTTAAGCTCCAGGCGCTGTAGCACCGCCCCAATGTTGTTAAGCAGTTGCTCTGCCCGATACAGCTGACCGAGGTCACTGTAATTCAGCGGGAGCGAGCGCATTCGTTGCTGCAATCGCTGGCTCAGAGTACTGAGAATTTCCATGCGGGCATGCACAGGCTGCGGCCACAGCGCGCCCCACTGATGGCTTATCAGCGCCTCCAGTATCGCCAGTCCTTCATTCAGGCCGCACAATCCGGCCAGTTGCGCACGGGCAAGCGTATACCAGGCCGCCGTCTGCAACTCCACACCGTTGTGCTCAAACAGTGAGAGACAGCGTTTTTCCACATAATGCCAGCTCACATCCGGGCGCGCCGGATGCGTCAGTTTACTCAGTTCATCACGCAGGACAGCATAATCAGGTAGCGTGCGCGGATCGCTACCTGTTTTTATTTTACGGCAGGAAATGTCATTCATGACCAGTTGTCCATAAAACGGGATGACGCAGCGCCGGAGGGTGAGTGCTTATGCGGCTTCGCTTTCTGCGTATTTAAGGAGGGACTGATACTGCAATGCTACCGGCTATGGCAGGATCGCTAAAATCAGGCCAAAAAATGTGCTTTCATCAAAACTCTGCCCCGGCCGGGATAACGCACCTGGCAGAGTAAAGGTCCTGTCGTTCACAGCATGAATAAACGCCCCAGTGAAGTCACGTGCCCTCCCTTATGAAAGGTCGCTTCCACACACCCGGTCACACCCTGGCCGTACAAAAATACCGGCACAAACTTTACGACCCGATCGTCATAATGCAGAACAAGAGCGAAAATCTTATAAGCCCCGCCCTCTACCAGCAGGTCCGTGACGGATGCAGTAAACGACTCTACATTCAGTCCGGTACCCACCAGCCACGCATCCATCTGCTCCTGAAGCTGCGTTATTCGCAGACGAAACGCTGCAATATCATCCTGACTCTTACTGACAGATGAAGCCGGAGCGGGCTGTCTGGTCTGCAGTTTTTTGAGAGACTGTGATTTAACTGACATGGTGTTATCTGGCCTTACATACGGGTTGTGGTGTCGAGATACTGCTGTTGCTTCAGGTGTCTCAACAGCACTCGTCCTTCGGGCATAAACTCTGTGCCATAGCGTACAAGGCCAACATCTTTGAGTTCTGCATCAATGGCATAGTGCAGTTCGCCGGGGACGTTCTGTTCCAGCAGGACAACGGTTATTTTTTTCAGGCGCGGTTCATATTTGAGCAGTACTGCAGACAGTGTAGACATCAGTTTGTGTGCGGTTCCTGGCAGGCCCTGCAAAATGGTGGTCATATCCGGCAACCCGTAATCGGGTAAATGCGCCAGCGTGCCGGCGCGACAGTTAAGAATGCGCTGCATGTTGTCTAGTACCGAGAGGATGACCTGGTTTTCTTCAGTGACCTGATTGAGACCAAGGCCACCGGTAAAATGACCAGTAAGCATTTCATACAGCGAAGGCGTTTGATATTCCTGGAGCATTAGTCGTCCTTGAGCGGTTGCAGCGTCAGATGATTATTACCGGCTTCCAGAATGCGCGGCTTATCCGCATCGAGGTCTTCGCGCCCTATCACCAGCTTCCAGATGTTGTTGACCATATCCGGATGACGGAACAGTCCCGCCACCGCCACAAACTGTGCATCGGTCTCCATCGGCATATTCAGGTTCGCATCTCCGCCCGGCTTCACCACCACATCACGGCTCGCCAGCAGGTCAGCTTTCAGAATGGTCTCCCCGTCTTTCAGCAACTGCTGGTAGACCGTTTTGTCGAAGGTTTTGCGGTCTTTCAGCTGATAGACACGGATAACCACTGGCTCGGACAGTGAGTTACTCTCGCGGGAATCGGTGTTTAACGCTTCACGGGCGGTGAAATCCAAGTGCAGTACCTTAATTTTTTTATAGAACACGGCGTCAAAGGCCGATTTGGTGCCGTCGGTGATGCCCTGTGTCACCCCGCAGCCGGCCAGGCTGAAAGCAAGCAGGAGTAACAGCCAGCGCGCAGCTTTAGTTAAACTTATACGTAACACGTCGGTTTCCTTGTTGTGGTATCGCAGGCTCCAGCCCAGTGTAGTAACCCAGTTCGGTCGTAAAGGAGTGAGGGATATCCTCCGGGAGGTCATCCCCCTTCACACCCAGTACGCCGTTCATGCCCAACCAGAAAGGGCCGTCGCCAAGCGGCGGAGCGGCCAGCAGGCGGGCCCGGGTAGTCAGGGTGATTTTTGCCTTAAAGCGCCAGCCGAGATAGACCCGCAGCATCACCAGAAAGTCCTGATACAGCAGGCCATCCGGTTTCCAGCCCTGCGATTCCTGTTCGTTATCGGTGGTAAGTGCAATCAGCAGCTGGCTGTTGGCATCCATCGCCTCGTCGCCAAGCGGCGTATTACCGTCCAGCAGAAAGTCGTCATCACCGTAAAAGCCCAGTGGCTGACTGACCTCGACAGGCCGCAGGCAGTATGGGTTCACCTGCACTGTGGTATCGGGAGCCAGCAGGTTCACCAGTGCCTGCATACCCTCCTGGGTTTTACCAGGCTGTTGCAGTACGCCAAGCAGCGACAGAAAACGGGATACCGGGGTGGCGATGTGTTCTGCGGTGCCCGGTATGCCCAGTCCCACCAGACCCAGCAGCGACTGTGAAATGCTGTCGGTTCCACCAGGCTCAAACGTGGCCGGATAAGAATATTTCCGCCAGATGCGGTAAAACTGCGTCAGGATGCGGTGACTGAAAATATCCAGAAAATCCTGAAGCACCTCATGCCCTTCCCGCCGCTGAGTAATGTCGTCGAGATACGCTGTCGGCAAGGGAGAATCGACACCGTACATCCCCATAAACGTGGCACGAATAACTGGCGGTTTGCTGTCATCATCCTCGTCATACTCAACGGCCTTCATTTCACTGACCGGAAACCCCATTCCCGGATGTGGGGCAAAACGTACCGGATCGTCGGCGGGATGGCTGGTTGACCCCATCAGCGGTCTGCCTGGATTCTGCTTCTCCAGCAACTGACAGAAACGATAAAAATTAATGCGGAGAAGGTCGGCTTCCAGCCGCGGGGTCAGCCGGGAATACGGCGGTTGTGCTTTTCTTCCCATTCCAGGCGCTCTCCGGTCGGTTGCAGAATAATAATCAGGCGGTTAAACAGATAGATGTCGGTGTAGAGCGCAAAGAAGCGACTCAGCATCTCGCCGAAAAGGCAGATGTCGCCGCGCCCGGCAAAGCCGCGACTGTCCAGCGTTACTTCAATCTGCACGCCACGGACCAGGTAGCCCTGTCGAAATTGCTCCGTTTCACTGTGTTTCACGTCGAGGATGGCTTCCAGGCGACGGCGGTTCATCTCGCTGTCGGTCCATTCATACAGCGCCAGGGTACCGCGCAGCACGTCGGCGTTATCCATCATCGACAGGAATCCGCTGCCGAGGTGGCTCAGCACGCGCCAGTGAAAACGGTCCTGTGCCGGCGGGTAACAGGGCAGCGTCGGCGCACACAGATTACGTACGGCGATGCTGGTCGAGGTAGTTTTCATCACCGTATCAAGCACGGTACTCTGCAGCGCACGACGGGGAAGCTGCCCATTGGTGCCGGTGAGCGTCAGAGACAGGCTTTCAACTTCCGGGACAGTATGATTATCAAACGCTTCACCGCCGAGGATAAGCCAGGTGTTATGCAGCCCGGACGGGCCGCGACGCACGCGGGTGTGGTAGTAATATTCAGGTGCTTCGTGACGCATCATCCCGCCTTTGTGGCGGAAGCTCGAAAACGGCACGTAGGTGTGCTGGCTCGATGACATCACCGAATCTACTGCGTAAATTTCGGTATGGCCATCCTGCACGCGCATCGGGCGTAGCATGTATTCGGTCTGCAGAGAATTGAGCGTCAGCGGATCGGATTCCAGCGGGAACAGGTTAATCACCGGCACGCAGTTCAGCCGCATATGCTTTTCGGTAAAGCTGAAGTCATGCTCCCACCGTTCCGCCAGTATCACGTCGATTTCAAACCAAGAGAGCTCAGCCGGAAAGACCACGGTCTCCAGCCCACGCAGGCCCGTGAACATGAATTTCTCGCGGAAGGTGAAGTACTCCAGCAGCAGTTGATATCCGCTAAAACTGCTGCTTCCCTTCGGCCACAGGTCATCGTCATCGCCAAAACCCAGCGCGGTGAAATACCCGTCGAGCGATCTTCTGTCCATGTCACCCGGCATCCGCAACCAGAGGCGCGCAGTGTTCATGCTAAAGGCTTCATGCATGGCGCAGGCCAGCGGTGCATCGGCGTTAAAATAGAACGGGATCTGACTCAGATCGACACGGCTCCAGTCGGCAAGATGACTGCAGTTGAAGCGCAGGTTAATGACCGAACGCCCGTCAGGGTCAGTCGACAGGCGGGCGTGCTCCAGCGACAACGGCTGAAGGATTATCTCTTTAGTGGTGGTGTACCGGCAGCGCGTGCCCTTTTCGCCGATCGGCCGCGAGGTCACCTCGAAGCCTTTGACGATACGCATCTGCTCTTTCATCTCGCGCCAGTCAGGGTGGAACTCCACCACTGACATCGACGGAAGGGTGCGCAGGTAGTGCGGCCACAGCAGGCTGACCAGTCCTTCGGTCAGTTCCGGCAGGTCATCATCAAGCTTCTCACGCAGCCGGCCCATCAGGAAGGCAAAGCCTTCGAACAGGCGTTCCACGTACGGATCGCGCGCCCCCGCTTTATCGAGATTGAGCATTGCCGCCTGCTCAGGGTGAGCACGGGCAAACTCTTCGCCGGCTTCCAGCAGGTAGCGCATTTCAGCGTCGTAATAACGCAGGGTCAAATCATCCATATTTATTTCTGCTTAGTAAATTGCTGCGTGTTAAACACTGAAGCAGACTCCGGGAGTCTGGCAGGAGTAATCAAATAGAAAAGAGAAGCATCAATGCCGAGTGCAAAGGGAAGGTTCTATGGCATATTTCTTTGCCATGCCAGGCATCCAGCCCGAAGGGAACCCCTGGCATTCTGTGTAACCTTTATCCATTAAAGATGTCGTGTATCTTTCTGAAAAAATCAACATTCCCGGGACAGTCACTCCTAAGATGATAAACATGGTTTTGAGTAATTTTTTACCTGAAGTAACGGTTATCTGTTTCCCGGTAAAAATAACAGGGAAGATCATCGCCAATAACGGTAAGAAAAAAGAAAAATGCAGCAGCAAAAACCATCCAAAATGAGAAATTAACGACATCGGGGTAGGAAAGGTATTCGTGCAACTTAAAAATACCGAGATATAAAATCCCGACGGAAACCACCAGGAAGAATACCATCCCGAAAAATGCAATTACTCGTTGTTTAAAAGGATACATTATCAGTATTTCATTGGAATAATTTCTTGTAGCGTTTCACGCAGGTATTTTCTGGTTTCAGCAATCACAAACTCTCTCCCGGTCCATAGCATCCCATCCAGATACATAGCTCCAGGGTCCCAGAACCCGTCCTCGATCTTGCGAGCTTTATCGACAAATTCCTGCTGCGCATTCTCAATTAATTCAACAAGCTTATCAGTGATTTTAAAGCGATCGTCCAGTACGTTCAATGCGACGCTTGCCCCGAGACCAACAAGTACGACAGCCACGAGTGGGCCAATAACAAATGGAGTCATTGTCAATAAAGCACCGGCCCCCAACTGATAGTGGAGGCAATACCGATTTTTACGAGATCTGTTGCCAGTGAGCCTATAAATTCAGCCAGACTGGTATCATCATTCATTATAAAATCAATGGTATGGTACGCGAGAGCGAAATAAAACGTTATAACCGTGCCCTCTACAATGGTACTTTTAACACCAAACTTCCCAAGCCTCAGGCTGACAATCTTGGGGTTTTTAAAAGCATATACAGGTGCGTTCAATATTTTTCGCACCCCTGAATATCCAGTAATTTTTATAAACTCCGTCCCGTTTTTATTTCACCAAAGAGGTTTATGCTGGCAGTGAAAATAATTAATTATTACCCCCACCATATAAAGTTGGCGAAAGGACATACTCGGTAGCCATTTCAGCCAGCCATTAGGGCGACCAGCAAATTTAACATAACCTTTATTCAAAAGAGTCGAATTATACGCACAGGAAAATATGATAGAACTTACGATAAAAATACCAACCAGACCTATAAATTCCCTATTTGCTTTTTTGCATTTGATAATTACCTGTTCCTCTCGGTGCCGCATAGCCAAATACCAGTATATACATGAGGAGGAGAAGAATTATCGGGATCATTAGCAGAGCGGAAACGGTTGGTGAAAAAACAATATGACTCCCAAATCCAAACAGTTCACTAAACGCATCGTTTGCAAACCACAAAAAACCGAACAATGAAACACACCAAATAATAAGTGTTCCAATAAATATGCGTTTTGGACTCATAAGTAAATTACCTGTAGGATCAGGCCAAAAAATATTTTCAACATATTGAGTCATCTAATATTCGATGTTTCATCGATATTTTCTGGGCATCTTCTGGCATTTACTGACTGCAACGCTGGGGATCTTTTACATATCTTGTTGCCATGCCAGGCATCCAGGCTTTAGGGGTCCCAGGACAGACAACATATCCTTTGTCTTCAAGCTTATTTGAAAAATAAACCTTAAATCCAATCTGAAAGGCGACAGTAGCAATGAACACTGTAATCATATAGTTATTTACATACTTTTGTATCTTAACCGAAACTCTGCGCCCTAAAAAAATAGGCCATAAGGAAAAAAAATACGACAGGGGTCAAGATAAATACAGCAGAAAACCCATAAACAAAAAAAGATGAGAATGATAATTCAGATGGAAATGCAAAATACTCTTTAAGAGTAGTTAAGGAAAGCACCCCTCCCCCAAGATCAAAGGTACATAAAGACACAGCATACCAAAAAACATTCCAACCCTGCGTTTAAATGAAAAACTCTCCATTAGAACCACTCCTTTTCAAAACTGTCTAATGATTGTCTTAAATATTTTTTCACTTCATATTCAACAACCACTTTTCCTCGGGAAAGCATACCATCAACATACATTGCGCCCAAATCCCACAAGCCTTTCTCCATTTCTTTTGCTTTCTCAACAAACTCCTGCTGCGCCGATTCAATGAGAGAAACGACTTTGTCTGTAATTTTAAACTCATCATCTAATTTATTGAGTGCCCATGCGGATAATGCACCAGCAACCAGCACTACAACTAATGGTGCTGCAATTGTTGAGAATACCCCTACAGCGTAAACACCAGCCCCCCAGGTTATTGCTGACGAAATGCCGACTTTAACCACATCTACAGCCCACTTCCCTATGAATTTCGCTAACGTAGTCTCATCATTAAAGATAAAATCAACGGAATCAGCCACAGATACATAAATCAGACCGAAAAGAAAACCTTCTTTTATAGCGTTATTCAGTCCGTACTTTCCTATTCCATACTTGATGATCTGAGGGTTTTTTGCGGCAAACAGAGGTGCATTTAATATTTTCCGGATCCCCGCATAACCACTTATTTTTATTAACTCTGTCCCCTTGTGGTTAACATATACTGTTGCAGTTATGCCAAGGCTACCTAGCTGATATAATACCTTCGAAGTGGAGTATGCGTCTTTTATACTCGTACCGTAGTTAACAACAAACTCACC
This sequence comes from Pantoea sp. LMR881, assembly GCF_027157825.1. NCBI lineage: Bacteria > Pseudomonadati > Pseudomonadota > Gammaproteobacteria > Enterobacterales > Erwiniaceae > Pantoea > Pantoea sp. LMR881. The sequence goes on along the minus strand of NZ_JAPVOK010000002.1, from coordinate 3,407,622 downwards.
GGGCTTGCTTTGGGAAACGAAGGACCACCCTGATTTATAGAATCCCATAGATGTCAAATACTCAAAAACTTCCCCAAGTGTAAGTAGCATGACGTTATGGTTATTGGCATTCAACATTACCCTCAAATTACCATCGGGAAAATCATGAGTATTTCGTAAAACTGGATAATCAGGTACAAACCCTGTCGGCTTTTGCTCACCAGTCAGGTAACCTGGCAGTTCAGGAGAAATCTGCGTCGGGGCGGCCGTAAAGCCCGCTGATGATTCTGCAGCTGAAGCCCCACTGCTCTTCTCGTACATATCATCCATCATTGACGGAATAAACTTCGCCTTACAGGGGCAGGTACTGTAGCTGTCGAGGGTTCCGGCCATTCGCCGGTCATGAATGGTATCGTTGTCGATGCCCCCGGCTATTTTGAAAAGCCCGGCATGTTTACCGCAGGTCACACTGTCCTGCTCCCGGGCAACAGGTTTATCAAACAGCGTGTGATCCTCTGCACCCGTGGTAATTTTCCCGCCACAGGTCGTTTTGTCGCCCTGCACCAGATAAAAGCCTTCTGCTGCCATATTTTTTCCCTTTAGCTGAATTTTGTCCTGGTTAACTGCAAAGCACTGCACTACTTGCCGGATCGAGTGCAATCAGACCCGCCAAAAGCTGGTCCATCTCTGGCTGTAACCGCGATTTATCGGTTTCACTGCGGGTGGCTTTCATGCGCAGCAGTCTGAGGCGACGGGATTTCACTTCAAACAACAGCGCCGGTGTCCACTGCGTGAGGGTGATGGACTGCGCAGCCCCGTCGAGTTCACCCAGCAGATGCAGCGCCAGCTCATTCCTGCCCTTCTGCTCGGCCACGCGGGCCATCAGCAGGCGCAGCAGCCATCTGTCTTTGTGGCGTCGTTGCCCGGGCGTGTCTGCAGCCAGTGGAGTGTGGCGTCCAGACCGTCACTGTCCGCTTTCTCCAGCGCCTCCGGCTCGAGGGCCAGAATATCGTTGTCACCCGTGCTGGCGGCACTGACCGGCTCATCTCGCCAGCCGGACATATCATCCAGCACGTTCTGATTTATCCAGTTCAGCGTGACCTCATCGGCAAATGGCGTACCGTCATTAAAGGCCAGGGTTTCAAGCCCGGTAAGGCGGCGCAGCAGCCCTTTCAGGTCTGCAGTGATGATGTCGGCCAGTACATCCTGCCCCGACTTAATCAGTGCCTGGTGGATATACCACTGCAAATCCAGCCAGAGGTGATTGGCACCACGCGAAAATGTGCTGTCCGCCTGCTCCAATATTTCCAGCCAGCTCTGTTGCAGGTACAGGCGTTTAAGCATGGCCCGCTGGTCAGTCCGCGGCGGTTCAATGCGCGTTTTCCCTTCGGCATCCGGTGCCGGGATAGCGATCAGCGTGTCATGGCGCAGACTTTTCATCAACCGATGAGCCGCAAGCCAGCCATCGGGTTGTTCACGCAAATACCCCGTCAGGGTGCGGGCCTGGGCCAGTAAATCCTGACCGGAGGTGATGCGGCTGAGCATCGGCGTATCAGACTCCGCTGTGTGAGAGGAAGACGACGCGCGCGTCTGGCTGCTGGCATTCTGCGGAACCACCGCATCCATGCCCCCGCCTTTCATCAGGCGGGACTCCAGAGCACTGTATAGCGCATTGAGCTCCGGCCGTGACGCCTCCGGCTCTGTCTCCAGACTGTCACAGATGAGCAGCAGCGCCCCGGCGGTACGCTGTACATCCTCGCGTACGACCTCCGGATACAGTGACAGACTGTTCAGGACACGGGTACCGGCGAGCCATTCCAGCGCGGCTTTGCGGCTGCGGTCCCGCTGTGGGTGAAGCTGCATGCCGTAGCGCCGCAGTAATCCCGCCAGCAGTTCAAGCCCTTCGGCGAAGCCGGCTTCGCCATCCTGATGCAGGCGCGCCCAGCAGTAATAAGTCGCAACCCGGATATCTTTGGCCGCAGTGGTCAGCAGCTTTTCTGCAAGCGTGCAAATCAGCCCGGTATCAATGCCCGAGAGTTTATTGACCTCCTCCCGGATACGCTGAAAATCATCATCATAGCTGGGGTCTTCTCCGGTCGGACTGGTATCATTTACCGGGGCAAGCCAAGGCTGCCAGCTTTCCGTGCGGGGCTGCGCTTGTTTTCTGAGCAGGGATTGATCCGCCTGACAGGCGGTAACCAGATTCTGCAAAATGCTCATTATTCGGTCCCGTCCATGCCACTGTTTCCGGTGTTGGCCATTAATGCCTGCGCCGTGGCCACTCTGTCGACGCTGAAAATCTGTTCCGGCAGCGTGAAGCCTCGCAGTGCCAGTAACGCCAGTGGACCGCTTCCCAGCTGTGAGCGCAGTACCCACTGCAGGGTGCGACCATCCGGAGCGGTGAAGCTCATCATCCACTGGCTGCGATCAAGCTGCTGGCGCTTGCCCTGGTCCAGCCAGCGAATGAAGCCCCAGGTTCCGCTGTAATCCCCGAACAGGCGCGCACCGGCGTTGACTGTGGTCCAGGTCAGCATCGTCCCCGGCTTGTAAGTGTCTCCCGGCCAGCGGAAGCTCTGCCAGTCGGTCATCTGATTGAAGTAGTGCAGCGGCTGGCCATCAATGGTCAGCTGGGTTTCTACCACCTGCGGTACAGGACGCGCCTGCAGCTCAAAGCTGATGCCCTGACTGCCATCGGTAAACAGGATGTCCGACAGCTGGCTCAGCTGGTTAATGGCCCGCAGGAAGGCCGGGTTAAAGGTCAGCCCCTGGCTGTTGGCCTTATCTGGTACCCACTGGCTGCCCTCTTTATGCAGCACACCGCTGAGTTCAGTAGCCAGGAAGCGTTCAGTACGCCCGCTGTCCTTACGTATAAATTCGGCCAGCATTGGCAAGGAGGCATCACTCTTGCTCGCAGCAAACGGGAAGCGCCCGTCAAATGCTGTGTGCCAGTCCGCCACAACTGAGCGGCTCCATTTGTCATTCAGACTTGCTGCCGACGGCTGAAGCACGGTCTCCCAGGCCTGTGTTAATGGCTGCACAAACATCGTGCTGCCAAAACCGCTCCACTCTTCGCCAAGGCTTGCCGAAATGAGGCTACCGTACTGCTGGGTGTCGGTCAGGTCCAGACTTTTGCCCTGAAATACGGTCTGCGCCAGGGTCTGCATCATCTCCTGCGGATCGGAGGCGCTGGCCACCTGTTGCAGGCGCAGACGCACACGGGTGATACGGGTCAGATACGTCTGCAGGCTCAGGGAGTTATCCGCCGACATGACGTTGCTGCCTTTGTTTTTACCCAGAAGTTGAAGCAGCGGACCAAAGGTTTCATCCAGTGGCCCCTGCGGGCCGGAGGCAGACTGGTCAATCGCAGGTTTGTCCTGTCCGCCTACAAGGTCTTTAGCCGATTTGATGAGGGAATCCGAAAGACTTTCGCTTTGCTGGCCGGTCTGTCCCTGCCAGGCAAGGCTATTCATCAGGGCAATCAGTGGCGACTGTCGGACATCGCTCATCAGTGTCAGTTGGTCGGTAACGTCCGCAATGTTGTTCGCAGGATTCCAGTGCAGACTGTTAAGGAAGCTCAGCCAACTACCGGCAAAGTCGGTGAAATAACGCTGGGTGAGGCGTGCTTTGAGCGATTCCGGCGACAGGTCGGCTGATACTGCTTTGTGAGAATCGCTCAGCACCCAGTCAATTTCATCCCGGCGGAAGTTTGCGGCCCTTTCGATAGCCTGCTGAATGCCGCCTTCCCAGGCCTGACGGGTGAACATGCCCGGCACCACCTCCTCAGTGGTAAACAGGCGGCGCGCATCAGTACCGCTGATCATGTCTTCCAGAGACACATCGGCAAAGTTACGACGCACGGATTTGAGCATGTTCTCATACAGGGTGCTTTCAGCGTTCCGCCGCCCAATTTGCTGCAACAGCACCTGGCGGCTCAGGCTGACCAGCTGCGCATCCTGGGTGATTTTCCACTGTGGCTGCTTTTGCAGCTCTGTGATATAGAAGGCCCACAGATCCGGTGACAGGCTTTCCCACAGGCCGGTGGAAATACCCATCCGCGTCGGCTGCACGGTTTTCATGGTCTGCGCGTAATACGTGCCGTCGGCTTTATCCGGACGAGCCATCATCAGCCAGGCTTTCAGCTGGTCATAGCCCGTCTTAGCCAGTTGTATCCGCTGGTCGCTGGCGGGTGCGGAGGCTACCAGCGCGCTGAGTTTCTGTATCAGGGCGGCATTCGCCGGGTCGCGTATCAGGCGGTTGTTTGCCGCGCCGTACCAGGGCTGCATCGCATCGAGCAGTTGCTGGTTATGGTTCAGACCAAAACGCTGATACCAGGGCGCGCCTTCCTGGATACGGTGCTGCAGTCGACCGGCATCATTACGCAGAGTATGCAGGGCCGTCAGCTGGTAATCCGATACGGAAGGACGCTTCACCAGGGCATGAGCATGCTGTGCAACAGAGACAATCTGCATGCGGTTGACCACAAACGACAGCAGCGTTCCCGCCCCCAGACACCAATAATGGCTATCAGTGTCCAGGCAAGCGTCTGTTCCCACGCCATACCGACACGGCGGCCACGCACGCGGGTACAGTCATCAACGATCCCCTGCCACGTCACCGGCAGCGTCAGCGCATGGCGTTGTGATTCCGGGATATATTTCTCAGCGTCGGCAGGTGCAGCACCGGCCGTCCCTCCTGTAATAGCGGCGGGTTTATTCTCCGGCAGGCTGAACATCAGACCACGCAGCGGAACGCGCTGCTGGGAGGCAGCCAGCCATGGCACCAGTTGCTGAGTCCAGCGGGCGATACCGCTGTCTATGAGGTGCTGGCCCAGGCGCAGCAGGAAGTCGTGGCTATTGTTCTCGGCGACCTGACTCACCCCCTGCGCCCGCAGGGCCGGCAGCATCAGCTCAAGCTGACGGATAATATCATCTTCTTTAGCACGCAGTGGAAAGCTTGCCCCCACCGACTGCTCAGGACGTGTGGCCTGCGACCACCTGCTGTCGCACAGCTGCCATAGCCAGACCGGGGCGGAATAACGGAGCAGTTCGCTGATTTTTTCCAGCCCGCGTAAATCGTTGTCACTGGTTCGTGGGGTCAGATTAAGCGACTGTGGCATGACGCGAACAATGCCGTCCAGTGGACGCCCGCGGCGCAGTTTACGCAGCGCGATATATTTTTCCTTATCGGGTTCAACAGTCAGACTGCCGCCGTAAATCAGAACGGTACGGTTGCCTTCAAGCCACTGGCTTTCCTGCAGGCCGGGTACCAGTAGTTCGATTGCCGCCTCATCGCCAGCGATTAACAACAGACGGGTTTTACGACGCCAGTAAAGACCAATACGGGAGCGGAGATGCCCCCGTATCTTGTCACACATGGCCACCGCAGGGTGAACAGGTGCTTTATCATTTTCCCGTTTCTTTTTCTCATCATCACCGTTTGTATTGTCGAGAAGCGCATCAAACTCCTGCTTACCGGCATTACGTACCGCCGCCAGGAGCACCACTGATACGATAAGGGCACATCCTGAAATACATCCGCCGGCGATAAGCCAGTAAATTTGTTGCTGGCTACCGTCTTGAATTCCGGCAAAATCCGGATGCTCCCAGACCATGAACGTCATAACGGCTAACAGCAAAAAGAAAATCAATGCGACAGCAAGATAGCGGCCTTCCGTAGTCTTCGGTGCTAAAGGTAGCTTCACGGATCCATCTCCTGTCGGGAAGCAATCGGGGTAATGAGCGTGCTCCACAGCACATTCTGTGTGGTATCACCGCAGATAATCATCTGTGGTAACTGTGTTTGTCGGGCGATTTCAGTGGCGGCAGCGATAGCAAGCCAGGGAGCTGCGGCTCCAGCATGCCCCATGGATGTATCGAGCGAAATGACGGCTTCGTCCTCTACAGACTGCGCAGGATGTGAATTCTGACACGCGATCACTTCTGCGCGCTGCTCACCCGTCAACCCGGCAAGCCATAAATTTTTCACGATATTTTCTTTGAGCGGGACGTTATAGGCAGCCATGTTCATTCCCTCAATCAGTTCACCTGATGGAGCAGCATCTGGCCGGTGCAGCAACGCGAGAGGTTCGAACGCCTCCTGTGTCAGGCGGTTGCCAAGAAGCAGAGCAACGGCAGCTTCAGCAGTATTGTTTGAAACAACCGGATCAATCTGTAGACCAACAATCAATAACATCGCTTCATCTTTAATGCGGTGATCCAGCCAGTGGTTGACTATCGCCGGCCCATCGCTGTCTATATACTCAACAGCGCAGGTTATGCCACTCTCCTGCCAGGCTTCCCGCCAGATATCCCAAACAGCAGGGATTGACAGAGATGACGAGACATCGAGGATGACAGCAAGCGAGGCGTTGTCCGGAAACTGGTCAACTGGCAGATCAGCAATGAGTTCTGAGAACAGATGTGAGGCGAACAATTCAGGAGTATCTTCTGGCTCTGCCGTGATGCGGCTCAGCCTCCTGCTTTTTTCGTCTTTCCAGTCCGACTGCGAAACGATAATGCTGTGGTTATTGAGCATTTCAACTGCAACAGAAGATTGTTCATCTTCCAGATGGGCAGTAATAAATGTCGTATTCAATACCTGAAGCGCACGGCGTGCTTTACGGGTTTCACTTAAGATCCAATGCTCCCGACGCCGATCAAAACCATTCGCTTTACTGTCCTGTAATGACCAGGCCCACATGCGAATAATGAAACTCACAATCCATACAACGACAGGCGTGCCAATGGCAATTAACCAAAAGTGCCTGGTATCAATGTAGCGTCCGAATATACGCATGAGGATCACGCTAATGATCAACATTGCCGCCAAGACAGCAAACCAACGCGAGGTTTTTAGTGGTACTTGCCGTGGATAACATTTAGGAAGATCTTTCAGGGAATAGGACATTCACACTCTCATGCTTCAAAATTTCCAAATATTAACTAAGGCTAGTTATTATCAAATGAAATACACTCAAGCAATTTCAATGCTTCTTTAGATAGTTCTTCACCTTTATCACCCGAAGAATTAGCACCAGAACCACATAGCACATTATTTTATGTATCAAACAGAAATAAATGATCTGGCCTGGTGTTTCATCTTTAAGTTTCGCCATGGCATTAACAGCCATAAAACCAGATGCATCTTTACTTTTCACCTGCAATAGAGATAGAGGTTTAGCCTTCCCATTTCTCACATATGTAGTATCTGAAATGGATTTCCACACTTTATTCTTATAATCATAAACAATCTTATTATCAGCTCCGCTAACACTAATTCCCTTATTGTTAACTTGCTGCGCATTATATCCCGCCTCACATGACTCACCAGAATACAAACGATTCCACTCTGATATTGGTGATTTTTTCTAAGTACTCATCATCAGACAATGCAGGGTATTTATAATCACTGAAATGCATATTGCATGCATAAAAACTGGATGACGAAGAAATATCTACGTTAGGATCTGATGTCAACGCCCTGGTTATTGAGGCACCCTCAAATTTAACAACTGGAGCAGAGACCATAGCGAAGGCGTTTACACAAAGAAAAACTGTTATCAATGATTTCATTTAGGCATGGAACTGGCAAAGTTATTTAATATCTATTCATTCATCCAGTTGTCTAAACCTATTTCAATAATTTCAAGGGTCTTTAGCACGCAAGGGATCTAACTGCTATTTAAAGTAAGACTACCAGAACCAAAAAGCGCACTATAAGTAGAGTCTTAAATTAAGCAAAGCTAATCAGTTCCTCTGCATTTTTATAGGTATCCTTAGTAAGCCTCCCATCAAAAGCCACCTATCCTTTAGCATTCTTTTCTTTATTTCTGAAATAACTACAGCCAACGAAAAACTGCATAAAAAGAGCATCTAAAACAAGGTGTTTCCCTTTACCTCCATTAACTCCGAAAAAAATCATTTCGTATCGATAAGTTCCCCACCTAACTCGCTCAGGGTCTTATCTCCCGAAAAAAGTTCTTTGCATTTACTTTCAATAATTTCATCATCCTTACCTTCTGGGAATATCACCTTCTTTTTTTGGGCTATATCCCACACACCGGAAAAGAATTTACAGAGCAATCAAGATCGTTAGGAGCAACATACATCCCATTCGCTGATATTTTTCCAATATAAAAGTCATCACTCACAGGAAATGCATCATTCGTTGCATTTACTTTTTTAACCACATCACTCCAAAAGCCCTTTCCTGTAAGAAGGTTATTTTTATCTCCGAAGTACGCCACTTTAGCTTGATAAATGCTTGAATCAACGTCTATTAGATAGAGGGATAAATATATTTTCTTCTCAAAATTAACATCGATAACGCTATCAATGTTCCCATCAAAATCTGGTATGCTATATAAGTTTATTGGGTTGCTGTCGCAATGCAATACTTCAGATGTCTTAAGATAATTTTTGCCGGGATACAAAAGTAAGCCTATTTCATCACTAGTCAATGAAATCATACCTGCACCTTTAGAAAGGCGCTTGCTCCAGTTACTTATTTTGCACCTTGATACCTTTCCTGATGCCATATCATCGACTGTGATATAACCTATCTTGTCATTGCTCAATTTAACAATGTGATCGTTTATTTTCACTGAATTATAACTCCCAGCAAAAACCATAGACGCGCCACTAATTAATATAGTAAAAACAATATAATTATTAAACTTGATCATCAATTAATACCTTTGCCTTTTTGGTTGATATTTTACGTTCTTTGATACCTTTATTTGCACCGTTAATACCTTTGGTTACATTTTCTATTATTTCATCGTCACCTGTGTTTTCCGGGAGGTCTGAATCCATTATTTTCAACACTTTCCCTTTAAAGCATGCAATAAAAAAACCACCTGTATCAATACAGTTATATGGACTCTCAGTGACTTTCTGTGGAAACTCAATGTCAGGAGGTCTTTTTTCATTTTTGATTTATGGTGCTTAATATACTCAGGATCCGTCCACCAAGAGCTATCGAAATCAATTTTCTTTAACCATCCTCTATAAACCCAATAACTAGAATATGTGTCCAATCCGGTGAGCATTTTAAATCCTCTACCACGAAACTTCTGGGCATCTACATCTCCACAATTACCGTTTTTCCAGCTGTATGATCCAGCTATCACAGTCCCTTTTGAGTTATATTTCTTACCAGAGAAATAGTCATCTTGCTCTTCACTAATAGCTCCATACCAATGACCAAGATCTGTATTTTCGTCGCGCTTGGAATCACCTACGATCCCACCACCAACGTGGACTCCATTTTTAATAAATTGTTCCTGGCTTAACTCTTGCATTACTAATAAATAACCTGACTCGACAGCGCCTTGCCCCAGAAAATGATATTTTCTCTTCGCACTATAAAGATTGTATTTATTCATGATCATATTTATAGCAAAGTAATACTCTGTAGCCTTCTCTTTTATTTTGGCGAGTTGAGATTTAATCGTTGACTTAGTGTTTGCCGCCATTACCTTTTCAATTACGTCACAATCAAGCCAACCACACTTCCGGAAGTGTCTAATAAATGTTTTTGGCTCGAAATGCCATAGCCTTTCGCTGCTAAAATCCCCAGAATCAAAGCATAACATTTCTGTATGAGCCTTGAATTTTGCATACTCTTCTTTCGTCATCGGATGATGTTCGTCACTTCCTGTTTCCAGCCATGAAAAACGGGTGTCGATCGTATTTTTTTCCCATTCGAACGGGAAATAACATATTAGCTTACCGCACTGGTTATCGAACTCACCCTTTTCCTGCAGTTTCTTGATAACGGCTGAATTACACTGGCTGTCACTGTCACTATCGTCATCAACTATCTGCCAGCCCGTCCAGTGAGGAAAATCAGCGTCACTAAACTTTTTAATATTGCAATCAGCAAGATTGACTACCCCTTTTCCACCGGGGTAATTGACCGTCATCCACAATGGCGCATCTGCCGGCACCAGTGTTTCATGGTCCGTATTGATCACCCGCCCAAAGCGAAGTAATTCGAACCCGGCGCTCGGGCTCTCCTTATAATTCCGCATAGCGGTTTTATAGAGATTGTATTCGTAGTCTTTGCCATCCGCATTTACCAGTGGTCTACCCAGCAGATCATATTTTCCGTCAATCTGTGAGTTCTTCTGCCGAGTAACCATCGTACAATTACCCTCTGCCAGAGTCATGCTGACATACAGAGGCACATTGCTGGTATAAGCTTCAGCAATCCCATCTATTGAAGCACTGTTATTTGCAGGCGCCCGGGCGTAAAACTTCGTTTGCAGTGGCAGATAAAAATGGATATCACCGTAAACCGCATCAGTGCGGCCATCTGTCGAAATATCCAGCTCCCCGTTCTTCTGCCCGTCAGCCTGCTGATATTGTCGTCATCGCAGAAAATTTGGAAATGGAACGCATTCACCCCATCCACCATACCGGGAAGGCCTAAAGGATCCTTCCGGTAGACTTTCTCACCGATTACAACGGTTGCAGCCAGCGATTTCAGGTGCATGTAAAGGGAGTAGAAAACCACTTTTGCTTCATCACCGCTGCCGATTTCGGTTTCATGCTTTATCAGCACATAACCATCATCACTCCCCTTCGCATTGGGCTTATCGGCGTTAATGTTAAAGGGTGCCAGATCGCGTTTGTCTGAGCTTTTACGGAGTGAAACGATAGTACCATCAGCTATCGCCCGCACGCTCTCAGCAGGTCTTCCTTCGTCAGTCTGACGAATGTGGATCCCCCATGCCACGATCCATGACCGTTAACGGGGTACCCACGGCGATCAACTACGGTCATGACTCTTTCAATCCAGGCCGCATCAGTTTCACGGGCTTCTTTCGCTTTCAGAAGGGGTGGGCTGATAATCATAAACTGACTCCTTGTCAGGAAAAGCTGAATTTACTGGAAGGTTCTGTGGTTTCAGGCGCCACATTCGGAAAGTCTTCTGGCTTGTTGGCCTTTTCTTTCCGCCCGTAGTGCCCGGCTTTAGTCCGGTATTCCCCCTGGGTGGCAGATTCAATGCCATTGGCATGAAGGGTGATATAGCTTCCCCCTCCGTTGATCGTGACCTGTTTCCTGGCAATAATTTCGATACGATCTTCGGTACTGACTACGCTGATTTCCCCACGAGCGATGAGTTCCATCAAATCATTCTGTGCCTGAATCCTCACCGGACCCTGGTTCGCGATGAGCTTGATCCCCAGCTTACGAACAAACACGCTCAGCGCATTGCCTACCCCGATGAAAAGATTTTTCACCACACTGACGTCAGCATTTTTACCGGCTGTGGCAATCAGGTTCTGACCGGCCGATACCTGCAGATGTTTCCCGCTGGTCATCGCCATACCATCCGGCGCACTGAGCAGCAGCACCGATTTTTTGAGGTCCGTCAGGTGCTGTTCCAGCAGTTTGATTTGCGCCTGAAGATCGGCCGGGTTCGCGGTCGCCTTCTGCGCGTCATCGGAGATGGATGTCATCTGCTCCCGGGCATCACCCAGATTGCTGACAGCCGGATGCATTTCCAGCACCTGGCCCTGTGCTTTCTTCTGGCCATCAGCGGCTGATAAATATCCCTTTCTGCGCCCGGATAGCGCCCCAGCTGTCGGTTCTGAGTTCAAAACCCTCACCGCGCTTCTGCTTGTCGGCATCAACTAAATGTCCGAGATTCAGCTGACTCTTGCCGCCGTACTCGGTGGAGACCTTGATATGCTCCTGGTCACGGCTGTCATCAAGGCGAATTTTGTTGTTCGCAGGCGTGCGCAGGACGTTGCGTTTGTAGTTTCGAATGGTGACATGGTCACCGTGCGCCGAGTCATGCAGCACGCCGGAGATGTACGGTCTGTCCGGGTTACCGACTTCAAAGCCAATAGCCACTTCGGTTCCCGCCAGGAGTGGCAGGTGCAGGCCGTAAGTGTCTCCGGCATACGTGCGGGACTGACGCACCCACAGGCTTTCGAATCCGGTCTCCCAGTTATCACGGTCAAACAGCATTTTGACGCGATAGCGACCCTCTTTATCGATATGGCCATAGGTGTCATTTTCGGTGGTACTGGTGACGCGGGCCGGTAATGTGCCAGCCATAACCGGGCGTGAGCCGCGCTCAGGACGGAAACTAACATCTGTGCTGTCCGGGATACCGTCAAACCTGACACCTAAGTCCTCATTACGCCGCGCATGGCTGTGCATTGCTGTGACGACCACACCCTGAGCAAACACGTCTGCCACTTCATGACCACCGGTGACTTTTAGCACCACGCCTGGAGAGAGCGTCGGGCAACTGGTAATGGCATGGGTCTGCGTCTGGCCAGTCAGGTAGCGTTCATGACGAATGCGGGCATAAAATGCTCCGGACTCCGGCGCCGGATTGCGGTCATAGGTACTGCCTGGTGTCAGATAGTTATCAGCATAATGATAGGCATCACCGTAAGTGGTGGCATCACCGCAGGTTGCGTCAACCTGGGTATCCATGTCTTCGGTGGCCTGACGGTAGTTGTAATCACGGGTGCTGACCTGTTTCTGCACCACGTTATGATGACTCTCCATTCCCCACACCGAATCCACACCTTCCGAGTGCTGCCCTGACGGTGGCACCGACGGCAAGATCAGGCCTTTTTCGTAACCCTGCTGACTGTCATAAAATTCCACCACGTCGATGTTCAGGCGTGTATCGGTGGTAAAGCGGAACCAGATGCCGATCTCACCCAGCAGGCGGGTGATAAAGTGCAGATCGTTCTCTCCGTACTGCATCACCTGCTCACGGCGCGGGTACTCTTTTGAAAGCGAGAACAGAAAATCCTGACCGCGCATGTTGTGGCGCTCACGCAAGATTTTTTCCACGATTTGTGGGGCTGACATGTCCTGGTAAATGGCGTTCTGGTGCGAACGTTCAAGCAGCGCCAGGCGTGGCCGGAGCGTCAGGGCGTAATGGGTTTGATCCTTTGACGTGCTGAGGCGCTCAAAACCGCTCACCACCCCTGAAGGGTACGCAGGGCCTGCTGCATTTTGATGCCGTAACCCTGGTCAACCGGGGCCTGCAGCGTCAGGGAGGCAGCTTTCATCAGCATCATTTCTTTGCAGATGGCATGGTCACCGCTAGTGAATTCAATACGGTAGCTGAACGGCGTGCTCAGGGCTTCATCGCCTTCAAATGCCAGCACATCAAGCTCTGCTTCACATCCCTTCACCGCCAGCAGGTGATGGTTGTGGCTGAATCTTATCGGCAGGCTGATGCTCATACGTTCACTCCTTGTATCCGGTTAAATTCCAGCACAATCCCTTCTTTCTCACTCCAGCTAAGGCGTAATGACAGTGGTTTCTGTCTGGCGGCCATTTGGGCCAGCAGCTGCTGGCTCAGTACCGGCAGGATTTGCTGGTTGAGTATGCTGTCGACGTTGCGCGCACCGGTATCCGGCAGCAGACAGGCGGAAGTGAGTGCGTCATACAGACTTTCACCAATATTCGTAGCCAGGCCATAATGGCGGTGCAGACGCTTGCTGACCTGCGCCAGTTTCATCTTCACAATCGTGCGCATGGCAGGTTCCGCTAACGGTCGGTAGATGACAGTCTGGAAGCGGGCCAGCAATGCAGGCTGAAAGTGGTCACGCAGGATCGGCCGCAGCAGTTCGTGCAGGTCTGCTTCGGTGGCGTCCGGCTGCTCATCAAGCAGTTGCATCAGAGGGTCGCTGCCGAGGTTGGAGGTCATCAGGATAACCGTGTTACGAAAGTCAATTTCCCGACCTTCTCCATCACGCATAAAACCGCGATCGAAGACCTGATAGAACAGGTTCATCACGTCACGGTGCGCCTTTTCCACTTCATCGAGCAACACCACGCTGTACGGACATTTGCGTACCGCTTCGGTCAGAATACCGCCCTGACCATAACCCACGTAGCCCGGCGGCGAGCCTTTCAACTGCGAGACGGTATGCGGCTCCTGATATTCCGACAAATTGATGGTGATGAGGGACTTCTCGCCGCCGTACAGCACATCCGCCAGTGCCAGCGCGGTTTCGGTTTTACCCACACCGCTCGGACCGACCAGCAGAAACACGCCCTGGGGCCATTCTCGGACGTGAGTCCGGTTTTGGCCGCGCGCAGACGCTGCGCGATGGCGTTGAGGGCAACATCCTGACCGACCACGCGCTTGCCGATTTCATTTTCAAGGCTCAGCAATTCGGTCTGCTCGTCCTTCATCAGCGAGGAGAGCGGCACGCCCGTCCAGTCGGCAATCACGTTGGCGACGGTGCGTACATCCACATCCACGGAGAGTAACGGGTTACTGTGCTGCATGCTGCTCAGTTCCTGTCGCAGCTTATGAGCCTCACTCTGGCGGGAGATATCCTGGCGGCTTTCCAGTACCTGTCTGGTGAGCGTGAGTTCCTGATCGTACTGGGTCTTCAGCTCTGCCAGTGCAACAATAAGGCTGTTCTCTTCCTGCTCAATGACAGTCATACGTTCACCGTGGATCTGATTACCCACAGTGATATCTTCCAGCAGCGCCTGCTTCTCCATTTCCAGAGAGGTCATTTGCGAGCGGATGCGGGTCAGCTGTTCCGGTACGGTGTCGAGGCTCATGCGCACGCGGGCGCTCGCGGTATCCAGTAAATCCACCGCCTTGTCCGGCAGCTGGCGGCCTGTTAAATAGCGGCGGGACAGCGTGACGGCGGCGCGCACGGCCTCGTCAGTGATATGCACGACGTGGTGTTCGGCGTAGCGGGATTTCAGGCCACGCAGCATCAGACACGCCAAGTCATCATCCGGCTCATCCACTTTGACCCTCTGGAAGCGGCGCTCCAGTGCGGCATCGCGTTCGAAGTACTGCTTATATTCGGACCAGGTGGTGGCAGCGATGGTGCGCAGTTCGCCACGGGCGAGTGCCGGTTTCAGCAGGTTAGCCGCATCCGTACCCCCGCCTGGTTGCCCGCGCCAATGATGGTGTGGGCTTCATCGATAAACAGCAGGATCGGCACTGGCGACTGCTGCACGGCGTCGATGACATTTTTCAGGCGCTGTTCAAATTCACCTTTCACGCCAGCGCCTGCCTGTAACAGGCCGAGGTCAAGGGCGCGCAGGATAACCGGTTTGAGGGATTCAGGTACGTTGCCTTCAGCAATACGCAGCGCCAGGCCCTCCACCAGCGCGGTTTTGCCGACACCGGGTTCCCCAACCAGAATCGGGTTGTTTTTGCGGCGACGTGAGAGAATATCCACCATCTGGCGAATTTCGGTGTCACGGCCGAACACCGGATCAATCTTGCCTTCTCTGGCTTTGGCGGTGACGTCGAGGGTGAATTTATCCAGCGCGTTCTGAAGAGCCGGGGTCAGTTCACCCTCTTTCAGTTCTGCTCCGATGGGACGTCCGACAAACGCCACTTCACCGCCGTAGCTCTGCGCCAGTTCCGCTTCCTGCTGCATCTCAGGACGCTCATCTGACTGCGCATCGAGCAGCGGGCGCAGACGTTCCAGTTGACTCTGGCCCAGGGTCAGCAATGGCCACAGACCATCACAGCAGGCCAGTCGTGGGTTGTCCGTCAGCGCCATCAGCAGGTGAACACTGCGGATATTCTCCTCCCCGGCAAGCGAGGCCAGCAGCCAGGCTTCCTGCATCAGTTTCTGGATATCGGCGGATAACTGCGGGCGGCTGCGTACCGAGCGCGGTTGATTATCCAGCCAGCCGAGCAAATCCTGCCACAGCGCATCCATATCCCACTCATAACGGCGCGCCAGCACCATCAGGTCACCTTCCCCCTGCTCAAGCAATTTCAGCAGCCAGTGCTCAGGCAAAATTTCCGCATGCGCGCGGGTCTGGCAAAGCGAGGCCGCCCCTTCCATCGCTCGGGCACAGTAAGGGTTCAGACGTCGCAACAGGATGGCTGGATTTTCCATGAATCTCTCTCTTTGTCGGTTGCTGGACACGCTACCGCCCATCGCTGTTTCCCGTGATGGGGACCAAAGCGCATACGGTCAGGCTGGCAGTTTGTGGGTTCTTTGCTGAATGTCCGCGCAGACAGGCATTCAGCAAAAAAAAAAGCGGACAGAGAAGCTCTGTCCGCTCGTGACTTACGCGGTGGCGCGTTCGTTCCAGGAATCGGAATGAATGATGTTGCCGTCTTTGTAGGTCCAGGTGATTTTTTCGTAGCGCAGTTCGATCTGCTCGAGGTGGTTATGCTTCTCGTAAGCAGGATCCTTGATGTCATGCATTACAGGCGCTACTTTCACCACTTTCACGTTCTCGAGTTTGGTGTTGAAGTACTCCACTTCCTGACCCGCGTCGTTGATTTTGTACCACTTGAATTCAGCAGACTTCAGGGTCTGACCGGTGGTCACTGCCTTGAACAGATATGGGCTGGAGGAGTCGATTTCCTTGGTAAATTTGAACGGCGTGTGGATACGGGTGCCGGTCAGCTTACCGGTGTTGTTGTCGGTCGGGATGTACAGGTTATGCGCCTGTGCCACCACCTCAATGCTGCCGTCACGATCCTGAACGTCCACAGACCCTTTGATGTCTGCGCCACCGTCGTCTTTCAGCCAAAGATAAACAGGAATTGCCATCGGATTTACTCTCCATTGTGTTGAGAAACGTCATCATCCTGCGATGACGCCGGGGTTTTGCCGGGTATCTGACAGGCGTTAGCCTGCGGTACCAGACTGATTTCGACACGGCGGTTAAGCGCACGCCCTTCCGGGGTGTCGTTGGTTGCGATCGGACGGCTTTCACCATAGCCCTGCACCGCAAAACAGCTTTCCGGCACCTCACCGGTGTCACGCATCCAGTCGCGCACCGCTGCGGCACGTTTCAGGGAGAGCGTCTGGTTCAGCTGCGGATTGCCGGTGTGATCGGTATGGCCGGACACGACAATCAGCCAGCCCGGTTTGGCCTTAACACCCACCAAAGAATTGACCAGCATTTTGGTGGAGCCGGCTTTCAGCGCCGATTTGCCGGAATCGAACAGCGACATGCTGTCGAGGCGGATAATTTTCGGGATTGGTTTGGGTTTTGGTGGCGGTTTTGGCGGTGGAGGGGGCACCCAGGAGCGGATCGCATCCAGCACCGGCATTCGCAGACGCTCTCCCTGATACAGACCGAGGCTCATCCGCGCCGGTACGCCATTGCGCGCCTGGTCATCAAGCTCTGCCGCATCGTCACGCAGGACGGCAACGGCGTCGGCTTTTGGTCCGAAATCATGCATCGGAATACGGTCATAGCGGACAATATCGAAGCTCACACGCTGCAGCAGCTGGCGATTGTTCCAGCCACTGCTGAGCAGCGCAGCAATGGCCGCCAGCGTGAAGATCCCGAGTGCACAACGCCAGGTGCGCCCACGCGGCGTCAGGCCTCGCCCTTCCGGCAACAGCGGCAGGATAAAATCCGGGAATGGGGAAATTACCGTACTGTCCGTTCCCACCGGCTGCCAGCCAGTCACTTGCTGCATCGCAGTATGACGGGAAAGCCACCTCGTCCAGGCCGATGTGACCAGGCTTCCGGCAAGGATCGGTCCCATTCCCCACAGCACCACAACAGGTGCAATGACAGGAACATCGGGGTTCTCATCCATAAAGACAGCTTTGACATGCTGATGGAACCAGCTCATCAGGCTGTTCATCAGCACCTGTTGCTGCATCGCAGGCGCCCCACCGGTGGTGACCCATGCAGCGATTGAGTCCGATGCTGAAGACTCACGCCAGACCCTCACCCCTTCTCCCGGGATAGCCGCCTGCCAGAGCATGCCATTCATCATTGCGCTGCCAACCTGACCATTCAGAACCAGCGGCACAGAATGACCCGTTTCTTTACGCAGCTGGCTGATTTGCCAGCGCAGGGCCAGCAGGCGACTGGTCAGGGCTTCGCTGTTGGCGTGTGTCTGCGGGCAGACACTGACCATTACCGACAGCTGACGACCCCAGTCAGGGCGCAGCCACAGTACCTGACGGGCTGCCTGCTCCGGATCCTGATGCTCCTCCACGCGGATCCAGCATCCCTGTGTGACAGTGAGCACCGATGACTGCTGCGGCCAGGCCAGCGGCAGATCGCCACAGACCAGCACCACGGGCTGACGGTAAGTGGCTTCAGGCAGATCATCCAGACGCAGAGTGACGTCATACTGCACACGATGACTGGCGACATACCAGAACGCCAGGATAAGCCCCAGCATCGTCAGCAGAGCGAGCACAGAAACCAGTCGGGATACTGGCAGGAAACTCAGACAGACCACTGCACTCAGCAGGGCGGCCCACAGCGCAAGCCCGCGCTGTTGTGCAGGACTCATTTCACGGCTCCCGGCAACAGGGTCAGCAGCGTCCGATCCAGCCAGTTGCTTAGTCCCCACCAGAGCGCGGCAACCACCACCACGCTCAGGCCAATACGCACGGGCCATGACGCCAGCCAGCCTCCTATTCCTCGTCCGGCACGGCTTTCCGTCAGTACCGGATGGGTTTGTGGATAGCTGAACGGCGTGACATGCTCACTGAGTGCGTTGACGAGTTTCTGGCGATCCGGGTCGTTCAGGGAGCGGAAACTGCCGAGGAATCCCAACATCATGACTCGCTGGAAGCAGGTCACAACGGCATTATCAGGATCCGGTTCATGCAGCACACCACGCATCCGGGCGCACAGCGTATCACCGGCGTCCATGGTGCCGAGGAAGTGCCCCTGCAGGGGAATGTCATACCACTGCACACAGGCGTCATCCTCCACACCGCGACCTTTGACCGCCTCATCAAGCAGCGCACACTGTGCGGTAAGAATATGCTGACAGCTGACTTCATCGAGTTCGCTGGCTTTCAGCTCATGCTGCACACGTTCGACATCAGCAATGCAGCACTCCCACAGCGTACGCCCTTCTCCATCCTGAAATTTCGGGCCGTGACGCAGGCTGATAACCTGCAGCCAGGTGTCCTGCAGCAGGGCATCAATATCAATGGACGCGGCAGCGCCACGTTTACACTCACTCATGTTCTCAGTACCGCAAAGAGTTCAAGTTCAGGCTCGCCAAGCATTCCCGGAACGTAAAACATACAGGTTCCGCTCTGGAGCATTTCGGTGGCCAGAGAATGAGAAACATCAAGGCTGAAGTACTGGTTTTCCAGGCGCAGTGGAATGGCTGCCGGCACATGACGCAGTGGCGTCAGAGGTACGCCCACCCGCGATGAATTGACGATACTCCTGACATGATCGGGGCTGCCGACTTTGCACTGGCGCGGGAACTGTTCCTGCAGCTGTGCCACCGGCATCGGGGAGCGCACGGAGAGATAGTAATCAGCCCCTTCACGCAAACGTGGGTCATGCAGGCGGGCCTGCCAGAAGTGAAGCCGGGCATTATGCTCAAGCTTAATCACCACCACCCGCGACGGCAGGCTGGCTTCCAGCAGGTCGCCCAGTAAATCAAACAGCGGCGGGAAGACGTTATTCAGTTGCTCATGCTGCCAGACCGGGATTGCACTTACCTGGTGTTCCAGCGAGAAGGTCAGCAGGCTGCCCGCAAGCCGAGCCAGTTCCGGATACAAACGTTCAGGCGGGCTTTGCGAGTGGCGCTGAAAATGTCCGAGCACCGGCTCGGCACTGTTCAGGGCATTGAGCAACCAGAACAGAGACACGTCGGCCACGGCAAAATCGGCCATCCGCTCGTTACTTTCCCGGCGCATATCCATCAGGCGACTCAGACGTGCGCGTAGCTGGGTCATCAGTTGCCCGAGCTGGGTCACCAGCCAACGGCTGCCCTGCAGAGCCAGCAGTGGCGGAAGATAATTTTCATCGAATGCCCAGCTCCCCTGCGAATCCTGCTGTAGTCGGACGACCGGACAGGTCAGGTAATCGCTGTTGTTCTGATGGGCAAACCGCAGCGTCAGCTCTGGTTGCATAACCGCAATCTGGCGGGTATCGCCTCCGAAAGTATTACGGACATCCCGCCAGCACTGGCGATAACGCACTGGTCGATCAGCCACTTCATCGGGTTTAAGGCAGTTACCGCCATTCGCCCGCAACAGAGGAAGGGCCAGAAGTACCACCACCTTATGCAAAACGCTTTCAAGCGACAGCACTGGTGGCAGGGCATCTGCATTGTCTGTATCAATCAGCGTGCCGTCCTGAAAACGGACATGCAGATGACGGGCCTGCAGGCGGCCCAGCTTCAGTGTTTCCGGTTCGAAAGCGACATTTATCACGCCCCAGGGCTGTGCTAACCCCATCCGGGCGATACTTTCGGCAGACCAGGCCGCATACGCGACCTGTTGCTGGAAGTGCTGGGGAGAGACCATAACGCCCCTGCCCCATAACGGTTGTTCCGTTTTCATCGGCTTCCTGCCTTAAGTTACGATTTCGCCTTCGGCATCTGAGAAACCAGTGACAGGTTGACGTCCATGCCTTCCACCTGGAAATGCGGTACGGCATAGAGTTTCACGCGGAAAAAGCCCGGGTTGTCCTCAATATCTTCCACCACAACTTTCGCATCACGCAGCGGGTGAGATGCCTGCAGTTCGTCGCCCGGATCGGTCATTTCCGTCACCAGACTGCGAACCCAGGTGTTCAGCTCCAGTTCGAGCAGACGGCGATCCTTGGTGGTACCGATGTTTTCACGCTGGATAAGCTTCAGGTAATGCGCGATACGTGACAGCAGGAAAATATACGGCAGACGGGCGTTGATGCGGCTGTTGGCGGTCGCATCGGCGGTATCGTACAGTGCAGGTTTCTGGGTGGAATTAGCAGAGAAAAAGCACGCATAATCGCGGTTCTTGTAGTAGCTGAGCGGAATAAAGCCCAGGTTCGCAAATTCGAATTCACGGGTTTCAGGGATCATCACCTCACTTGGGATTTTGACCTGATTACCGGTACCCAGATCGTACAGATGGATTGGCAGATCCTGAACAGCACCCCCAGCCTGCGGGCCACGGATCTGCACACACCAGCCGTTGTTGATGAAACTGCGCACCATGTTGGCCGCAAACGCGAAAGAGGCATTGGTCCACAGGTATTTATCGTGTTCGGGGCCTTTGACCTCTTCCACATAGTTGAAGCTGCGTACCGGTACGGTATCAGGGCCATACGGCAGACGCCCCAGTACACGCGGCATCACCAGACCGATATAACGGGCATCATCCGTCTCACGGAAAGATTTCCACTTGATGTACTCGGCACGGTCAAAGTAGTTACCGATATCTTTGATGGCCGCCACCTGTTCCATTGACGCTTTGAGGAAGAATTTCGGGCCTGCAGAGCCGATAAATGGCATATGCGCTGCGGCAGAGACTTTAGAAATATTGCGCAACAGGGCAACATCCTGCGCAGAGGCATCGAACTCGTAGGCGGAAATCAGCGCAGCAATCGGCTCGCCACCCGGCGTGTCGTACTCATCAATGTATGTATGCTTATACAATCCGCTCTGGATGATTTCCGGACTGTCTTCAAAGTCCTGTCGCAGATCCTCTTTAGCGATATCCAGCAGCTCAATTTTTACGTTCTGGCGAAAATCCGTTTTATCCACCAGCGATGTTAACCCGCGCCAGAGACTTTCTGTTCGCTGAAACGCTTCGTGATGCATCACCTCGTCGAGCTGGCGACTAATCTGGTAGTCCAGTTCTGCGATATGCTGATCAATCAGATTTTTATCGAGTTTTTCAACTTTTGAGCCTGCTTTAGTCAGGCATTCCAGAAACACCTGCATTCCGGCAGTCAGACGCTCATCGGCGGTCGCATCCGACATCGCCTGCGCATCCTGCCAGATATCCAGTGCACTGAGTTCAGAAACAGGGTTGAGATTGATTTTTTCAAACAGGGATGCGTAAACCCCGCCAGCAGGGGTATGCGCCGACACTACACTCTCGCGACCCGCAACATTCTCATTTTTTACAGACATCAGCATTCCTCAATTAATCCGTTAATCATCGTGGCCGTTTATGGCTGTTTCGGGGCCAGAACTGAGAGTTCGGCTCTGAGTTCTGCGCTTAATGCCGGGTCAAGGAGAATTTTTTCCAGCTCTTTTCGAAAATCCTGGTTATCCAGCAGATTTGCCTTGAGGTCACGGAGAAGATTGCGCATGGCAAGCATGGCTTTAAGCTGGGGTATCTGGCGGGCCACCTGCTCTGGTGTAAAATCTTTCATAGCCCGGAAAGTCAGGCTGATATTTTCCTCACTACCGTCACAGGCAAGCATATTTTTTACGGTGAGATTAATGCCTGGAGAATATTCTGAAAGAACACTGTCGATGTTATTTTTGTTAATATTGACTTTGTTGCGTTCGGATAATGCTGCGGTTTGCTGCCCATGACTAAAATCACCTGCAACCAGTAATTTCAACGGCAACTCTGTTTTCTTACTCGCCCCACCGGTATGCAGATCAAGCTTTAAATTAATACGTGCTTTCGGCACCTCACTCTGGAAACTATCAGCCATCTAAATATCCCTCTTTTTATCGCTTTGTGTTATTTAAACTTATAATGGATAGTAAGGCTGCCGACAGAAAAAACGAGAATTTTTAGATTACAAATCTCGCAATATAGATTTATTAAGAACTCACATCGCGCTATTAATGCTATTCCCTCAAGCACGAAAATTAACTTCCACCTTTTTTCTTTTTAAGATGGAAGCATACCCACAAGCCCAAATTAATAAAAATTATCAATTAGAACAAAAGCTTAAAATACGATACCCGCCATTTCTCACTCAGCATGCAGACATGCCTGAATACCTTAACTTTAGCCGCCGACGGGTAATAAGAAACAAAAAAACAGCTTAATAAAAACAAAAACATTAAGAATAATATTTTCTCTGGTTTATTCGCTTAATTTTATCTGAGTAAGCCTGAGATATCCCTGATGAAAAGATATTTTAATTTTTCTCATTATTTATGGCAGACATTCACACCAGCCACCGCCAGTAACCTTTTCAGATAGCGAGGTAGCGCCTGTGAACGTCTATGATAAAACCTGTTCAGAAAATCTGCAGACCTGAACTCTTGCCCGGTTTCAGACCACGATTTTAAGCGCCATAAACACCAGAGTATTAATTACCACAAGCGCAGCTGAATACATGCTTTGCCTCAGACCTAATAACGCCTGCCCGGCATGGTTAAACGCTTTTTTTCTGAGGTTATCCCAAAGGCGTTACGCCGTTGGCCTGACGAAAGCGATGGCTGAAAGGACCTGAAGAATGAACACCACAGCGTAAGGCGATCTCAGCGCCATCCCCTGGCTTATTGATGATTTTGCTGGGCAATTTAGTGAGGTTTACCCGCTGGTCGCTGATGCGTTATCGCGCTATCGTCTGACAGGAAAACGGGCTGCAGCCCGCTTTCTCAAGGGCATCGTGCCCTTTTTTGCTGATTAAAATTGACGGCTTGTGGCTGGTTGATTGCTTTACGCGCAATCCAGTAGAGCAGAACACGAGCATCATCTTCGTCACGATCGGCCATCGACAGCAGCTTTAATGCCAGCGTCGATTTTGTCACCGGTTGTTGCTCTACGCTCAGCTCCATTACAGCCTGACCAATAATGCAGTAAACTTCATTCTCACTGGTAACGGATTCATATGTCCGATCTTTCATATTTCCTCCTGTAAAGTGAACCTTTAGCCTGGCAAAAAAACTGCAAAGCTGCTGTAACAAAGCGGCTAAGGAAACATTAACTTACGGCTAATTACCCTTACTTAAGCATCTGCCTCCTTGGTTACTTATGGATCAATGCCGTTCATACCCGCTGAATGGCATTTCATGCCGCGCTTCGTTCCGTTCATGCCGTTATTTCTCGCCCGCGCGTAACCGTGCATTACTCTGCTTACAGTTTCCGCATTCCCGAACGGGAGAGAAAAATATGAATCAGTCTCAACTTACGTCTTACCCGCGTACCCGCTGGCTTACCCTGACTGGCACGGTCATTACGCAGTTCGCTCTGGGTTCGGTTTACACGTGGAGTTTGTTTAATGGACAACTGTCTCAAAAGCTGGATGCTCCCGTCAGTCAGGTTGCCTTTTCATTTGGTTTGTTGAGTTTAGGTCTCGCTATCGCCTCGTCGCTGGCGGGTAAGCTACAGGAGCGTTTTGGTGTACGTAACGTGACCATTGGCGCAGGCATATTAATGGCGCTGGGCTTTTGGCTTACTGCCCACGCTGATAATTTAATGATGCTTTACCTTAGCGCAGGTGTATTAGTCGGCCTGGCTGATGGCGCTGGTTATCTGATGACGCTGTCAAACTGCGTTAAGTGGTTCCCGGAACGCAAAGGCATGATTTCCGCCTGTGCAATAGGCGCCTACGGTTTAGGCAGCCTGGGTTTTAAATTTATTTGCGGCGCACTGCTGGCTAATTTCGGCTTAGAGCAGACGTTTGTCATTTGGGGATTGCTGGCGATGTCGATGATTATCGTCGGCGCACTGTTAATGCGGGATGCTCCGCAACAAACGGCAATCAACTCAGCGCGTGAATGTACCGACTACACGCTGGCACAATCGGTACGTCT
This sequence comes from Pantoea sp. LMR881, assembly GCF_027157825.1. Taxonomy (NCBI): domain Bacteria; kingdom Pseudomonadati; phylum Pseudomonadota; class Gammaproteobacteria; order Enterobacterales; family Erwiniaceae; genus Pantoea; species Pantoea sp. LMR881. Next base: position 3,383,211 of record NZ_JAPVOK010000002.1, on the reverse strand, counting down.
GCCGCAGTACTGGATGCTGGCGCTGATGTTCCTGACTGCCTGTATGAGCGGACTGTATGTTATCGGCGTGGCGAAGGATATTGGTGAAGGGCTGGTACATCTGACAACACAAACTGCAGCAAATGCGGTGACGGTTATTGCGATTGCTAACCTGAGTGGCCGCCTGATCCTTGGCATCTTGTCAGACAAAATGGCACGTATTCGGGTAATTTCACTGGCACAGCTTATTTCACTGACGGGCATGGCGGTATTGCTGTTTACCCACATGAATGAGACGTCGTTCTTCTTCTCGCTGGCTTGTGTGGCGTTTAGCTTTGGCGGCACGATCACCGTCTTCCCGTCGTTAGTCAGTGACTTCTTTGGACTAAACAATCTCACCAAAAACTACGGCCTGATTTATCTCGGCTTTGGTATTGGGAGCGTGATGGGATCGTTAGTGGCCTCGCTGTTTGGTGGGTTTACCGTCACCTTTAGTTTGATTATGACACTGCTGGTGATTTCCCTCTTCCTGTCGCTGACGATTCGGCTGCCGCTGCGTCAGGCCCTGAGCCAGCCACTGTTACAGCAACGCAATTAAAACATTATGGGCCGCAATCTGTGCGGCCCATTAGCATTAGCCGCGGAACAGCGGCTCAGCCATACCGGCCACCTCAACATCTACCGCTAAGATATCCCCCGATTGGGGATAACGCGCCAGCTCTTCCTCTGTACGATTTTCCCGCGAGCTGGTGATATAAAGCGTTTTCAAATCTGCGCCACCAAATGCCACCATGGTTGGCCATTTCACCGGCAGTGTTATCTCATCAACGATCTCTGCGCTTTGCGGATCGATACGCACTACTCGCCCGCCGTCAAATTGTGCTGACCAGTAAAAACCCTCGCTGTCCAGCGCCGCGCCGTCAGGCAGGCCGCCACTGGCGTCAAAGCGACGGAAGATTTCGCGCTCGCCCGGCTCACCGCCGCGGTCTAACGGATAACGATACAGCACTTCATTTGGCGTATCGCTCTGGTACATCCAGCGGCGGTCGGCCGAAAAAGCGAGTCCGTTAGAAATTTTCACATCGCGCGCTTTCACTTCCAGTTTAAGGTCAGGCGTGACGCGGCACAGTAAGCCACCATTTTTGTCCTGCGGTTCCCACAAACTGCCACACCAGAAGTTGCCCCACGGATCGACACGTCCATCATTGAAGCGACTTTGTTCAGCGATACCGGGATTATCCGCCACTTTACGCTGCGGTTTGCCTTGTGCATTTAAGAGCCAAACGCCGCTACGTAACGCCGCAATAACCCCCCTGTTCGCGCAGCCCGATACAACCGACCTCTTCAGCCTGAGGAAACGTCTGCAGCTCACCGCTACGCGGATCGAAACGGTGTATAGCAGGGGCCAGAATATCGACGCACCATAAAACCTGTTCCTGTACTGACCACAGGGGACACTCACCTAACTCCGCTTGTAATGCCAGAACATTTTTAACGTCGTGTGACATTGTTAACTCCTCATAAACAGCCCTGTTAATAATGTAGCGGCAAACGGATATTAAATGAGAATTATTTTAGGCGGTTTTTTCAGAGGGTTCCTGGCGAGGTTATTTAATATTCGGTCAATTCTGATATAAATAAATCCACAAAACAGAAAATCGATATTTAAGAAACATTACGAAATATTTATATAAATAAATCTACATTTACTGCATCGTCACTTCACTTTTCCGGCGTAATGTTGCACCCATCGGAAAAGAGGAGGACTTTCCATGAAAAAAATAATTAAAGTCGCGTCGGTGTGTGCGCTTATTACCTTGCTGAGCGGTTGTATCATCGGACCCAGACATGGCGGTGGCTGGCACCACGGGGGAGGCTATCACGGCGGGCATCATGGCGGTTATCACGGTGGACATCATCACCGCTAATGGGCAAAGACACTACACAGCATAAAATAAAAATATAAACAGGGGCGGGATAATTATCCCGCCCTTTTACATTAACTTCTTACCGCGTAATTACACTGAAACCAGGCTTTCTTCAAGCCTGGAATATGGCTTTCTTGTGCGGGTAAAGATTCCACTTTATCGAATCCTTTCTTATTACAATATTCAGCCAGATCGAGTTTCATGGCATCCTGATTGACGGTTTCCGGATCATAACGATATTGCACTGTATTTGAGCTCGGATCTTCATCAATGCGTTCAAATGCGCCTGGTTTGCTGGCGGTACATCCGCTGAGCAAAAGTAGCGCCAGCGCGCCAGCTAATTGTTTTTTCATTTTAATTCCTCACTTTGCTGCGCAGTGTAAGGCGCAGCACCTGGTGCATCTATAGGATTTATGCACGAATTAAAGCCAGCAGAAGCGTTTCTGCCAATTGATTTGATAAGATTAAACGGCTATATCTATCAGAGATAGCGTGAGAGGATGTATCCAGACAAAACGATGTCTGCACCACACCAGGTAATACTAAGAAAAAAACACATCTTGACCTTTGTGCCCGCGCTGAGCGGCGCTTTTTTTAGCCTGAAAGCGCAATCATTCTACGAAGCAAGTTAGCGGCTTGCTTGTCAGGTAATGCGAGGATCGCGCTGTAAAGATCAATCGACATAGCACACATTGATGAACGGTCTACAGCGGTATCGGCAGGCATATTTAACTGCTGAAGCCTGTCGCCCCATTTTTTATAAAGCCCGGCAACCACATTTTGCAGATCGCGCTGGGCGGCTTCCTTATCGACAGGCAGATCCGCCTGAACACTGCTCAGAAGTAACACTTCCATCGCCTGCGCATCGAGTTGATTTAATGCGGGCGAAAGGGTTTTTATCAGATTCACTCCGCCGTTGACTTGCGGGTAGAGATAACGGAAGCAGAGCTGGGCATTGATCTTGTTAAGTGCCTGCATCTCCTGCACCGACACTCGAATATAATTGACTACCGCCGCGTCTGGCGCACGCATCAAGCGTTGGTTAATCACCTCTGCAAGCCAGCCACGCAGTTCGCCAGTGGCCTGTTGAGCGGATTCGCCAGCACGAATTTTATGCAGTAACTCTTGTACCAAAAGCTGCCACAGCGCGGGTTCCTGCTGTTGCAATACCCGATAACCCGGCGTTTGCGCCAGTTGCTCTTCCGCCAGCATTTGTTGCTGTGCACGCTGCTGCCTGGGGTGCATCCAGCTGAACCACAATAAATTGGCCAGGATAACAGGCAGCAGGAAAATCAGTACGCCCTGCCACACGCGCAACCGGGTCGTTTTAATCAGGCCAAAAATGATTAACGCCAGCAGCACAAAGGCCGCCAGCGTAATTAAAAACAGTGTCATGCCGCGTGGTTATTCCTTTCGTACATCAATAAGTACCGGACAATGAGCACGCTCAATCACGGCAGCACTCACCGATCCTTTTAACAGGCGATTAAATGAAGAGAGATGCCGACGGCCCATGATAATCATACTGGCCTTAAGCTGCTCCGATTGCGCAATAATAGTATCCGCCGCCTCACCCGCTAAAATCATGCCCCGGGCATCAATGCCAGCACGCAACAGCGGCGCGAGCGCATGGCGTACCACCATTTCAGCCGTATTTTGCTCATCCTGCGCTGCGACAAAATCAGACGGATCTTCAGCCGCATCAATCTCAATCGGCTGATTACAGGATGAGTATGCGGGATCAATACAGCACAACACCACTACCTGTGCCTTGTGCGCCAACGCTTCGTCCATCGTCAGCGAGATGACTTTTTCAGCGACCGGCGAATTATCAACGGCCATTAATATGGTTTTCATCGAATGGTTATCCTTCTACAGCAGCGATTTTGCCAATTTCACGTATCAGCGCCTCTTTGCACTTGAGTATTTCCTCACGATAACGCGCTTCATGTTTGAGAAAACGTGCAGTGGGCACCAGCAGAGAGACGGAAAAACGACCAAACAGCGTATCCAGTGCTACAGCCATGGTTGAAATACCTTCCAGCGTTTCACCACGATCGTAGGAGATACCGCTTTCGCGCACTTCCGCTATGCGTTGAAGCAGTTGCGGCAAGGTTTTTACTGTCATCTCAGTCAGTTCGCGATAAGCCTCACCAACCATTACCCGTACATCTTCGTCACTCTCCAGCGCCAGCAGCGCCCGACCACCAGAGGTGCTGTAAAGCGGCAGGTTTAGCCCAATGCGCGGTACGACACGTAGCTCGCGCGAGGCAACCACATAATGGATGATGGCCAGTTGCGTACCGCTGGCACGCGCCAGCGAAACCGTTTCATTGGTATCCGCGCACAGTTTTTCCAGTAAGGGTTTCGCTAAATCTACGACGTCTGTATGTACGCTTGAGATCAGTTTAAGTAAAGCGGGGCCGAGCCGCAGCCCGCCTGCGCCACTGCTGCGTACCAGTTGAGCACTGTCCAACGCCGCCACGATGCGTTGTACCGTTGAGCGCGGTAAATCAACGGCCTGGGCAATTTCGCCGAGACTCATACCCCTGGGATGTTCACCTAATGCGTTCAAAATTTTTGCTGCGCGAGCGATGACCTGAATGCCACCGGTTTTTTCATCCTCGCGGCTGGATGGAAGTTGAGCCATAGCGTCGTCCTGTTTGAGCTGCCTTACTGTAGCGTGATTAAGGCACTTTTTACAGCATGTACCACATTGCAATACATCATACCGGGATGTAAGATTGTGATCTGTATCACATCGCAATACACCGCATCAAATTATAAGAGAAATGTTATGAACGCTACGCCTGCCTCCGCGCCGGCCCCGCATCCTTTTACCCTGCGTCTGGCACTGGGCTTAGTCGGTGTGCTGATCGCTGCGCTGACTTCAGGGTTAAACGATCGCGTTACGGATATCGCGCTGGCTGATATTCGGGCAGCAACCGGCATCAGTTACGATCAGGGTAGCTGGATTATTTCCGCTTATCAGGCAGCCGAAGTGGCGGCGATGATGATTGCGCCGTGGTTTGCCGTCACCTTCTCGCTACGCCGTTTTACCCTGACGGCATCGGCTGGTTTTATGCTGACCGGCATACTGCTGCCGATGATGCCGACGCCAACACTGTTTATTGCACTGCGCGTGGTACAGGGTTTATTTGGGGGCGCACTGCCGCCAATGCTGATGACCGTGGCGCTGCGTTTTCTGCCGCCCCCGCTAAAACTTTATGGTCTTGGTGGCTATGCCTTAACGGCGACTTTTGGGCCGAACATGGCCGCGTCGCTGGCCGCCTTCTGGACCGATGAAGTGAGCTGGATGTTTGTATTCTGGCAAGTCGTGCCGGCGATGTTAATTGGGATGCTGCTGATCGGCTGGGGCTTACCTCAGGATCCGTTGCGTACTGAGCGTTTCAAACAGATCGATCTCTTCGGCATGCTGACCGGCTGCAGCGCGATCGCTTTGCTGATTTTGGCGTTGACGCAAGGCGAGCGTCTCGACTGGCTTAATTCGCCGCTGTTTGTTGGCTTACTGCTGACTGCCCTGCCGCTGTTCGTGGTGTTCCTGATTAATGAATGGTTTCATCCGCTGCCGTTGTTTAAGTTGCAAATGCTGCAACGGCGCAATCTGACACACGGATTACTGGCGTTAGCCGGTGTGCTGATCGTGTCACTTTCTGGCTCTGCCCTGCCCTCCGCTTATTTTGCGCAGGTCGAAGGTTTTCGCACGCTCGAGTTTGCGCCGCTGGCGTTAGCCATTGGTCTGCCGCAGCTGCTGATCGCGCCGCTGGTTGCGGCATTACTCAATATCCGCTGGATTGACTGCCGCTGGGTGCTGGCAGCCGGTCTTGGTTTGCTCGTGACTTCCTGTGGGCTGGGAATGCACATTACCAGCGACTGGGCGCGACAAAACTTCTGGCTGATCCAGATTTTGCAGGCTTTTGGGCAGCCAATGGTGATTTTGCCGATATTGATGAGCGCCACCAGCGTAGTCGCTCCGCCAGAAGGGCCGTTTGCCTCCGCGATGTTTAATACCGTGCGCGGCTTTTCCAGTATTGCGGCGTCGACCTTAGTGAGCTGGTTTGTCAGTCACCGCGAGCAGTTTCATTCCAACGTGCTGATTAACCATGCAGTCAGCCGCCCGTGGCTGATGACGGCTCTTGACAGCAGTCAGGCAAACCGTAGCCAGCCGCTGTTGCCGGATGGCAGCGTAAGCAGTAGCGAAAACCTGAGCGGTTTTGCCACCCTGGTGAAACATCAGGCGCTGGTTCTGAGCCTGAGCGATACCTGGATGCTGCTGATTGGCTTTGCTGCTTTCATGCTTTTATTGACGGCCATTTTGCCGAAGCGCGTATGGCCGCCACAAACCCTGATTCAACCCGTAACACCGACGTCGAGATAACTGAATATGCGTGCTTTAGTAATGAGAAGAACCGTGCTGCTGAGCCTGTTGCTGCTGGTTTTACTGGCGATAGCGTTTTTTATCTGGTCAGCCATGACCAGTAACGATCACCGCACTGATGATGCTTATGTGAACGCCGACTACACACTGGTCGCGCCGAAAGTATCGGGCTATATCGCCAGCGTCAACGTGCAGGATAACCAGCAAGTGAAAGCCGGTGAACTGCTGGCAACGCTGGACGATCGTGACTATCGCGTGGCGCTGGAGAGTGCCGAAGCCGCCCTGCAAGTCAGCCAGGCTAAGCTCATGAGCAGCCAGGCGCAACTGGAGCAGCAGCAGTCGGTGATTGAGCAACAAAAAGCCAGCTTAGCGGCCAACCAGGCATCAGCACAGTACGCCGGACAAAGTGCCGATCGCTATAATCGCCTGTATAAAAGCGGGACCGTTGCCGCCGACGATCAACAGAAGGCCAGCTCGACGCAGCGTTCAGCATTAGCGGCAGTTCGTCAGAGTCAGGCCGCGTTAGCGTCAGCTATAAAAGAAGTCGGCGTGTTAAAAGCAGCGGTGCGTTCAGCCGAAGCGGACGTAGCAGCGGCCAAAGCCAGCGTCGATCAGGCGCGCCTGAACCTTTCTTATACGCGCATCGTCGCGCCAGTTGATGGCATGGTCGGACAGCGTTCAGTGCGTATTGGCGCTTACGTCTCTGCCGGGACACGCCTGCTGGCGGTGGTGCCGTTACAGCAAACCTACATCACCGCCAACTATCTTGAGACGCAATTAACGGATGTTCGCCAGGGGCAGCGTGTGCTGGTGAAGGTGGATGCCCTGCCTGGCAAAACCTTTATTGGCCACGTTGACAGTATTGCGCCAGCAACAGGCGCGACTTTTTCAGCCATTTCTCCTGATAACGCAACGGGCAACTACACTAAAGTGGTTCAACGTCTGCCGGTGAAAATTGTGCTGGAGAGCAATCAACAAGATCTGGCGCAATTGCGTGTCGGCATGTCGGCGATCCCTGAAATCCAGGTGCACTAAATTTTGTGAGGAATATCTCAGTAACGCCCTATTTCATTTACGCTCGATTCCGCGTAAATTAGCGGCCGATCCTGTTCTGAGTTCCTCAGATCGCCCCGGGAAGAAGCGTACTGTTGCGATAAACAGAGACCTTTTCCCATCTGTTCGCGTTGCGCTGGTCCGGGATCGCCATCATCGTAGCCGCTCAGAGGAGTTGTTTTGTGAAATATGCCTTAATGGGAATTTCTTTTTCGTGTTGCTTTGGGTCGGCACCTTTGTGCTGATGCTGAAATAGTGTAAAGCGCCGTAAAAAGCTGCCAGGGGCGACGTTTATGTCGCCCCGATTGGCTTTTAAGCCTCTTCTTCCAGACTTTTTACGCTGCCAGGCAGAATGCCGTCGGCACGGAACATCGCTTTAATTCCCCGCACTGCCTGACGAATACGATCGCTGTTTTCAATCAGCGCAAAACGCACATGGGTATCGCCGTAATCACCAAAGCCAATGCCTGGTGACACGCATACTTTCGCTTCCTGCAGCATATGCTTGGCGAATTCCAGTGAGCCGAGGTGGGCATAGTGATCAGGGATTTTGGCCCAGACGTACATCGAAGCCTTTGGATTTTCCACCATCCAGCCCGCTTCATGCAGTCCTTTTACCAGCACATCACGTCGACGCTTATACTGCTCAGCAATATCGCGCACGCACTGCTGATCGCCTTCCAGCGCAGCAATTGCCGCCACCTGTAGCGGTGTAAACGTGCCGTAATCGTGATAGCTTTTGATACGTGCCAGCGCCGCTACCAGCTCTTTGTTACCCACCATAAAGCCGATACGCCAACCCGCCATGTTGTAGCTTTTAGACAGCGTAAAAAATTCAACTGCTACATCACGCGCACCGGGCACCTGCATAATAGAGGGCGCTTTCCAGCCGTCATAAACGATATCAGCATAGGCCAGATCGTGGATCACCAGCACGTTGTACTGCTTCGCCAGCGCAATGACGCGCTCGAAAAAGTCCAGCTCGACGCACTGTGCTGTAGGATTTGAAGGAAAACCCAAAATCATCATCTTCGGCTTGGGATAGCTTTCACGAATCGCACGTTCCAGCTCATTGAAAAAATCAACGCCTGCAACCAGCGGCACTGAGCGCACCTGCGCACCCGCAATCACCGCGCCGTAAATATGAATGGGATAACTGGGGTTCGGCACCAGAACAGTATCGCCATGATCGAGCGTAGCCAGCATCAGATGCGCCAGCCCCTCTTTCGAGCCGATAGTGACAATGGCTTCCGATTCAGGATCGATATCAACCTGATAACGATCGGCGTACCAGCGTGAAATAGCACGGCGCAGCCGGGGAATACCTTTAGAGGTTGAGTAACCGTGGGTATCGTCGCGTTGAGCAACCTGACACAGCTTCTCTACGATGTGCGGCGGCGTTGCGCCATCAGGATTACCCATCGAAAAGTCGATAATATCTTCGCCGCGCCGACGCGCAGCCATCTTCAATTCAGCGGTGATGTTGAAAACATAAGGCGGTAGACGTTCAATACGCGAAAAACGGCGGGGTGTGCTGTTATCAGCCATAGTGTCCTCTGGATTACGTAAGCGCCCGGACCGTCCGAGCGACGCTGGTCACTGTTGTGACCTGAACAAGAACATAACGTGACGATAACAACCTTGTCGAGAGCGGTAGAAAATTATTTTATTTTTTCGAATTCAGTCGTCCTAACACCCAATCGTTTACCCAGCGTCCTTTCAGCAGATAATTATCCCGTAGCGTGCCTTCAAGTTGAAAACCGTTTTTCTCAAGAATGCAGCGCGAAGGCCAGTTGCCCTCGATCACCATCGCTTTGAGCTTATGAAAATCAGCTTTAAGCAAAAACTCACACAGCGCCGCCAGCGCCTCCTGACCAAACCCCTGGCCGCAGTGGCGATGAAGCAGCATGTAACCGACTTCGGCCTGGCGATAGGGCTCCCATTCCGGGCTACAGCCAAACAAACCAATCGCTTCACCATTATCGCGGCGGCGCGCAACCAGACACAGCATGTGGAAACTGGTTACCTGCCACGGCGCGAGGCGCTCATTGAAACGCTGACGTAAATCGACTTCATCCGGGATCTCACTGACCCAGGTCATGGTTTCGCTGTCTTCGTGTACGGCCCGAAACAGTTGCCAGTCTTCGGGCTTCAACGTACTCAGAATTAATCTTGGTGTGGTTAAGTGCATTCCTCTGCTCCCGTTCGCGGCAGTTCAGTTGTCGCCGACTCGCGTCATCCTGGCAACATAGCAAACCGACCCTGTACCGACCAGCCGTTGACGAGGAAAAAAGAGATCCCCTTATTGACAGTCAACTTTTCCTCTTTTTTATTCTTAATGGATTTGATCTAAAACATAAACACCCGTTCTGACGAAGATGTGTGCTAGCGGATCGCGATCACATTTTTTATCATAGGCGCTACTTTTTTCTATCAAAGAGTCGCCTGTGTCTTCCCACTTCACGATGTTACTGGCCGTGTTCGACCGTGCCGCGTTAATGTTGATCTGTCTGTTCTTCCTGACACGCACGCGCCCGTTTCGCCAACTGTTGCAGAAGGATGAGCATACGCCGCTGGAGAAGCTGGCGGTTACCGCTGTTTTCTCACTGTTTGCGCTGTTCAGTACCTGGTCTGGCGTTGACGTTGACGGCTCGCTGCTTAACGTTCGGGTAATAGCCGTCATGGCGGGTGGCATCCTGTTTGGTCCGTGGGTGGGCATCGCAACCGGCATCATTGCGGGCGTACATCGCTTTCTGATCGATATTCATGGCGTGACTTCGGTGCCTTGCCTGATTACCAGCATCGTTGCCGGTATCGTTGCGGGTGGTATTAATCGTCGGGTGTTAAAGAACATCGCTGGCGCGTCGGAATAATAGGCGGGATGCTGTGTGAAAGCCTGACCATGTTGCTGATTGTCGTCTGGGCGCGCCCGACCGCGTTGGGCTTAGCCATTGTCTCTGAAATTGCCCTGCCGATGATCCTCGGCGCATCCAGCATAGGTTTGATTGTCTTACTGGTGCAAAGCGTTGAAGGGGAAAAAGAGGCCATCGCGGCACGTCAGGCCAAACTCGCGCTGGAAATTGCCAATAAAACATTGCCCCTTTTTCGTCAGGTGAACAGCGATTCGCTGCGTAATATCTGTGACATTATCCGACGTGATATCAAAGCCGATGCGGTAGCGATGACCAATAAGCAACAGATTTTGGCCTATGTCGGTTACGGCGAAAAAATTATCAACAGGGGGATGATGACATCAGTCCAACCACGGCACAGGCAATTGCCAGTGGTAAAATCATCATCAAAAACAATGATGAAGCTCACCGCACTAAAGATATTCACTCCATGATTGTCATTCCGCTGTGGGAAAAAGGCAAAGTCACCGGCACGCTAAAAATTTATTATCGCCGCGCGCATCGCATCACCGGTTCTTTAAAAGAGATGGCGATTGGCCTGTCACAAATCATCTCTACCCAGCTGGAGGTGTCTCGTGCTGAACAGCTGCGTGAAATGGCGAATAAAGCGGAACTGCGTGCGCTGCAAAGCAAAATAAATCCCCATTTCCTGTTTAATGCGCTTAATGCCATCTCCTCTTCGATTCGGTTAAATCCCGATACGGCGCGTCAGTTAGTGATCAATCTTTCACGTTATTTGCGCTACAACCTCGAATTAAATGATGACGAACTGATCGATATTAAACAGGAGCTGTGGCAGGTCAAAGATTACATCGCCATTGAGCAGGCTCGCTTTGGCGATAAGCTGTCGATGATTTATGACGTAGATGAAGATCTGCACTTTTCGCTACCGAGTCTGCTGATTCAGCCCCTGGTTGAAAATGCGATTGTGCATGGCATACAGCCTTGCCGCGGTAAGGGTGTTGTGACCTTAAGCGTCAGAGATTTAGGCGATCGGGTGCGTATAGCCGTTCGGGATACCGGCCAGGGTATCAGCGATGAGGTGATGGCGCGCGTGGCACGAGATGACATGCCGGGCAATAAAATTGGCCTGCTTAATGTCCATCATCGGGTGAAATTACTCTCTGGTCAGGGATTGAGCATTGTACGTCACCAGCCTGGTACTGAAATTTCCTTCACTCTGAGTAAAAACGGTCAGCTGCTGACGGGGAGCCTGGTGTGAAAGCTATCATTGTCGAAGATGAGTTTTTAGCCCAACAAGAGTTAAGCTGGATGATTCAGCAGCACAGCCAGATCCAGATAGAAGCCTGCTTTGATGACGGACTGGATGTGCTGAAATATCTGCAACAGCATCGTGTCGATGTGATTTTCCTGGATATTAATATCCCCTCACTGGATGGCATGTTGCTGGCACAAAATATTCATCAGTTCGCTCATAAACCCTTAATTGTGTTTATTACTGCCTGGAAAGAGCATGCGGTGGATGCGTTTGAACTGGAAGCATTTGATTATATTCTCAAGCCGTATCATGAATCGCGTATCATCACCATGCTCAGCAAACTGGAAGCTACCTGGCAACAGCAACATGCACAAACGCCCGCCGCGCATGTCTCTCACACTGTTAATTTGCACAAAGATGAGCGCATCATCGTCACTGATGTGAATGATATCTATTATGTTGAAGCGCACGAAAAGCTGACGTTTGTTTATACCCGCCGCGAAGCCTATGTGATGTCGATGAACATCAGCGAGTTTTGCTCACGCCTGCCAGAACAGCAATTTTTTCGCTGCCATCGTTCTTACTGCGTTAACCTCAACAAAATCCGCGAGATAGAACCGTGGTTCAACAATACCTATCTATTAAAGCTGCGCGATTTAGAATTTCAGGTGCCAGTCAGCCGCAGTAAAGTAAAAATTTTTCGCCAGCTGATGCGTTTATAAAAAAACGGCCCGCAGGCCGTTTTTTGTTTTGACTTAAAGCTGGCACCCCAGCGTCTGACGCAGATGCGCGCCCGCGCCCAGTAAGCCGGGCTGATCGTGCGTGATCATATAAACCGGAATAGTCGAGACATAGTCACGGAAGCGGCCTTTATCTTCAAACGCCGCGCGGAAGCCAGAGGCTTTAAAAAATTCCAGGAAGCGTGGAACGATGCCGCCTGCGATATAAACCCCGCCAAAGGTGCCCAAATTTAATGCCAGATTGCCGCCAAAACGTCCCATTATCACACAGAACAGTGATAAGGCGCGGCGGCAATCGAGGCAGCTATCAGCCAGTGCACGCTCGCTGACATCTTTCGGCTTGAGATTTTCAGGCACGCGGTTATCGCATTTGACGATGGCACGATACAGGTTTACCAGTCCAGCCCCCGACAGTACGCGCTCTGCCGAAACGTGGCCCAACTCTTCGCGCAGCACTTCCAGGATCTGATCTTCCTCTTCGCTGTTAGCCGCTAAATCGACATGACCGCCTTCGCCCGGCAGGCTGACCCAACGTTTGTCAACGTGAACCAAATGGCTGACGCCCAAACCCGTGCCTGCACCATAAATCGCAATCGGCTTATCTTTTACCGGCTCTGTGCCGCCAAACTGAATGACGTGGTCGGCCGTTAACATCGGAATCGCCATCGATACCGCAGTGAAGTCGTTGATAATTTCCAGGTGTTCAAAACCGAGATTCTCTTTCAACTGGCGCGTGGAGAATGCCCAGTCGTGGTTGGTCATTTCAACCCAGTCTTCGGTAATGGGGCAGGCAATGGCAATACAACCATCTTTAATGTCCTGCTGTTGTTCATCAAGATAATGGCGGATGACAGCTTCGAGGCTGTCGTACTCTGATGTTGAGAATGTTTTGGCCTGGGAGATGCTGCCGCTTTCCACCTCACACAGTGCGAGGCGGGCGTTAGTTCCGCCGACATCGCCGACCAAGGCATAGGTTGTCATTCTTCTGTTGCTCCGCTTGGGGTCTTTAAGAGTTGGAGGAGACTATATACCCAAAATAAGTCAGGTTGCATGGAGGCAGTAAACGCATTATTCCCGACGCTTATTGACTAAGTGAGCCGGGTGAGCGTAAGCAGCCAACGTACATGCAGCCTGAAGTATGACGGATAAAATTCTGCCAATAAAACAATAACGCCCACCGGTGCGAAAGGTGAGCGTTTAACGCAAGTGTGATGCACAGCCTAACCGCGTTAATCCGCACTGCACAGCGGCAACTATCTGAAACTTAGCCGCCGTTACGTTGATTCAGGCAGGCCGTCACTTTACGCAGCAGTGGCGGCAAATCATCCTTTTTCATCACCACTTCCACCAGCGATAAATATCGCGGCGGGTTAAGGCGCTTCATCACTTCCTGCAACTGCACGGTTTCGCTGATACGCCAGCACTGTGCCTGGCTGTGCAGGCTAAAGGCCTGGGGCAGTGCCGTCCAGTTCCATTGGGCAATATCATTGTAACGCTGTGTTGCGCCATGAATCGCACGTTCAACGGTATAACCTTCATTATTCAGCACAAAAATCACCAGACGCTGATTATCGCGCAGCATCGAACCCAATTCCTGAATGGTCAACTGGGCCGAACCGTCACCAATAATCAGGATGACGCGACTATTGTGCTTCGCCGTTTGTGCGCCAAAGGCTGCCGGTAAAGTATAGCCGATTGAGCCCCACAATGGCTGCACCAACAGTTGCGCCTGATGCGGCAAACGCAGGGCGGCAGCGCCAAAGGCAGCCGTTCCCTGATCGGCAAGAATGATATCGCCCGGCTGGAGAAATGCCTGCATCGCCCGCCAAAAAGCGTTTTGGCTGATAAAGGCCGCATCTTCTACCGGTATACCGGGCAAGGCGGCAGGCGCTAAGGCCCAGCGCGCCGCATAGCGTGAGAACAACGTATGCAACTCACTCAATGCATCAGCCATACTGAGCGGCGCGAATAACTCTCCCGCCACGCTGGCGCTGTTGGGTTGCAGCTCAATAAGCTGAGCGGAGCTGAATTGCTGTGTAAAGCCTGCGGTTAAGGTGTCGGTGAAGCGCACGCCTGCACAAATCGTGACATCGGCCTGTTCAATCAGCTCGCGTATTTTGCCCTCACTGGCTTCAGCGGCATACGTGCCCACGTAGCCTGGCTGCTGCTCATCCAGCACGCCCTTTCCCATCAACAAACTGGCACAGGGAATGGCACGCTCGGCCCGTAATGCGGCCAGGGCGGCTTGTTGCTGACAACGTAGCGCAAGAAAATCCGCTAATAATGAGACGCGCTGGGCCGACGCTAACCGCTTTTCAGCCGCCAGGCGAAATGCCTCACGCACCCGGGGCGCGGCAGACTGGGTAATGTTTAAGGCGTCTGCTGGCGGCTCGACGGCAACCTGAGCCACATCCACCGCCAGCATCAAATAGCCTGGCCGGTGCGATTGCAGGGCACAGGTGATCACACGATCAATTTCCGCTGTGGCATTTTCTGCGCTGAGTTGTGCCGTTGCCACGCAGACTTCCTGCGCCATACGGATAAAATGGCAAAAATCCCCGTCACCCAATGAGTGATGAACGCAATCGCCCTGCTGCTGCGCCTGACTGGCAGGCGCGCCAACAATATGAATCACCGGCAGGTATTCTGCGTAGCTGCCTGCGATGCCATTGATGGCGCTAAGCTCCCCAACGCCAAAAGTGGTCAACAGGGCGGCAGCACCGTTGCATCGCGCGTAGCCATCGGCAGCATAGGCGGCATTAAGCTCATTGGCGCAGCCGACCCAGCCAATCTCAGGATGATCGATGACGCGGTCAAGAAATTGCAGATTGTAGTCACCCGGTACGCCAAACAGGTGTTTAACACCAACTTCCTGCAAGCGCGCCAGTAAATAATCGCCAACGGTAAAACAGGTCATGGGCCGTTCCTCTCAAAGAATGCTCTCTTTGAGTATCCCTCAAAGCCCAAAACAGGCGAGAAATGCGCCATCTTCGCCGGAGATCCCTTGGCAAGCTAACGTTACGATGGCAGAGAATTCCGCAAATGTGTGATTTGTAGTGTCTTGTCACTGAGTGTAACCGCATACACTGCTACGATTTCGGTTCATTATCTTGTTTGAGACAGGAACGCTGTATGACCTTTTTCCCGCATCCCGACCGTTATCAACAGATGGAATACCGCCGCAGCGGACGCAGTGGACTTAAATTACCCGCTATTTCCCTTGGTCTCTGGCACAATTTTGGCGATAGCACGCGCGTCGATAACAGCCGCGAGCTGTTACGGCACGCTTTTGATCGTGGCATCACGCACTTCGATTTAGCGAATAACTACGGTCCACCACCGGGATCGGCTGAAGAGAACTTTGGTCGTATTCTGCGCGAAGATTTTCGTGCTTTTCGTGACGAGTTAATTATCTCAACTAAAGCGGGTTACACCATGTGGGATGGCCCTTACGGCGACTGGGGATCGCGAAAATATCTGGTGTCCAGCCTGGACCAGAGTCTGAAGCGCATGGGGCTGGAATATGTCGATATTTTCTATCATCACCGCCCGGATCCAGAAACGCCGCTGGAAGAGACCATGCTGGCGCTGGATCATCTGGTGCGCCAGGGCAAAGCCTTGTATGCCGCGATCTCAAATTATCCGGCTGAGCTCGCCGCCCAGGCAATAGCGATATTACGCGATCTTGGCACCCCATGCCTGATTCATCAGCCACGCTATTCACTGTTTGAACGCACGCCTGAAAAAGGCTTACTGCAAACGCTGGGCGACAACGGCGTTGGCTGCATCGCCTTTTCACCGCTGGCGGGAGGCGTATTAACAGATCGTTATTTGCAGGGTATCCCGGAAGATTCACGCGCCGCGAGCGGCAGCAAATTTTTGCGTGAAGAACAGTTAACCGATGAGAAAATGAGCAAGGTACGCAAGCTACATGCCCTCGCTCAGCAGCGCGATCAGAAGCTGGCGCAAATGGCTCTGGCGTGGGTACTGCGTGATGATCGCGTAACGTCGGTACTGATTGGTGCCAGCAAAACAGCGCAAATCGACGATGCAGTGAATATGCTGGCCCAACGCTCGTTCAGTGAAGAAGAGCTGACGGCCATTGAAGCGGCAGTAAAGTGATGACGTAACTGCTTTCTCGCCCGGCGTCCGCCGGGCAATTTCCGCGCCAGATAATTCTCAATCCTCACTCTCTCCAGAATTTCCTCACAATTATCATTCAAAATCTAAACGCAACACTGGCATTAAACCGGCACAATAGTGCGACGGCAGCAGAGGTAAGCTGTCGATAAGGAGATAATTATGAAACGCGCAATGTTAGTTGCTGCCTTGCTGACAACGTTGTTGTCACCGCTGGCAATTCACACAGCTCAGGCATCCAGTGCCTCTATCGATTTACTGCCTGGCGTCACACTGCATCTTGGCGATCGCGATCGTCGCGGTTATTACTGGGATGGCGGGCGCTGGCGCGAACCCCGCTGGTGGAATGATCGTTACTCTTATAATGAGCGCCGCTGGTGGCGACATGAAGAGTGGCGTCGTCATAAAGAATGGGAACGCGAGCGCCGCTGGCATGCTAAAGAGCGTGAGCGTCGCTGGAAACATGAGCATCGCCACGATCGCGACCGCCATCACGGCCATTGGGAGCATCATCACTAAGCAAAACGCCCGGTATTAACCGGGCATTTTTCTGTTACAGACCGAGCGCCTCACCCACCAGCAGATAGAGGTTCAACGCCACCACCAGTAAAACAATCAAACGTCCTGCATTTTGCATCAGACGTGAATTGACCATTTCGTTCCCCATGATTTCGCGATTACCGGTGAACGACAGCAGCGGAATTAATGCCAGCGCAATGCCGAAACTCAGCAATACCTGGCTGAAGACTAAAATCCGCGTCGGATCCCAGCCCGCCCAGATGACGATAAACGAAGGCAACATGGTGATGGTTCGGCGCACCCATAATGGAATGTGGAAGCGAATAAAGCCCTGCATTACCACCTGCCCTGCCAGCGTTCCAACCACAGTTGATGACAAACCGGCTGCGACCAGACTCAAACCAAACACCGTTGCGGCGGCATGGCCCAGCAACGGCTGCAGCGTCAGGTAGGCTTTATCCAGATCGGCGATGCTGCTGTTACCACTAAAATGAAATGCCGCCGCAGCCGTCGCCATCATCGCCAGATTGACGAATCCAGCAATCGTCATGGCAATCGCCACATCCAGCTTGGTTGATGAATAACGTTCGGCCTGGCTACCGCCGGTGCCGCCCTGCGTCAACGCCGAATGCAGATAGATCACGTGTGGCATGATGGTTGCGCCCAGCACGCCGGCCGCTAAAAAGACGGCATCGGACGTTGGCAGCGAAGGCAATGCCATGCCAGCCACTAACGCGCTAACCTTGGGCTGCGAAAAGAACAGCTCGACAATATAAGAGGCTGCGACAAACAGCAGCAGGCCGCCAATGACCAGTTCCAGCGGCTTTTGTCCCCGGCTTTGCAGCATAAGAATCAAAAAAGTGGCGATACCGGTCAGCACCGCGCCCTGTAGCAGAGAGATGCCCAGCAATAACTTAAAGCCCAGCGCCGCCCCGATAAATTCGGCCAGATCGGTCGCCATGGCGATGATTTCTGCCTGTACCCAGTAAAACCACACCGCCGGACGCGGAAAACGATCGCGAATATGTTCCGCCAGGTTTTTACCGGTAGCGATACCGAGTTTGGCGGACATAAGCTGAATCAACATCGCCATGATGTTAGCCCAGACCACCACCCACAGCAGTTTATAGCCGTAAGCCGCCCCGGCCTGGATATTGGTGGCAAAGTTACCCGGATCGATATAGCCAATGGCGGCAATGAAGGCGGGCCCTAACAGCGCGAGTTTGACTTTTCTTGCTCCGCGAGCGGCACGCTCGGCGGTACGACTTTCAAACATATTTTCTACCCTGTCTGAACGTGAGTTCACTCATGCAGCTTACGGGGCCGCTGTTATAAACAGAATTCGGTTGTAGTTATCAATCTAATAGATAGTGCTATAAAGTATAGCCTTTGCTATACCTTGCCGTAAAGAAAGTCACTGTTAAAAACCTGAGCGACGGTTTCACTCTACGCGCGGTTCAAATTATAGACAATAAATTTGTGGGTAATAGGTGTGAATGTTTTGTAAACGAGACGTGACCAGTAAGTCTTTTCTGAAAAATACCCTGATAGGTAATACTTATATTGTGGTTCAGATCTCGTTTTTCGGTAACGCGTTACATAGAATACGCAGCAAAATACAACCCTCCTCAAATTTGGAGCAAACATGTCCCATATTTTGCACTTCCTTTTAGCCTTGGTGGTGGTCGGCGTGTTGGCCTTACTGGTCAGTCACGATCGTAGAAGTATTCGCGTTCGCTACATTATACAGCTTTTGGTCATTGAAATAGTGCTGGCCTGGTTCTTTCTTAACTCTGAAGCGGGTCTTGGCTTTGTACAAGGCTTTGCCGGTGTGTTTGATCATCTGCTGAAATATGCTGCTGAAGGAACGAACTTTGTCTTCGGCAAAATGAATGAACAAGGCCTGGCCTTCTTCTTCCTGAATGTGCTGTGTCCGATCGTGTTTATCTCTGCCCTGATCGGTATTTTGCAGCACTTCCGCATTCTGCCATGGGTGATTCGTGGCATTGGCACCGTGCTGTCAAAGATTAATGGCATGGGCAAGCTGGAATCCTTTAACGCCGTTAGTTCTCTGATTTTGGGACAGTCAGAAAACTTCATCGCCTATAAGGATATTCTGGGCAAAATTTCACAGCGCCGCATGTACACCATGGCAGCAACCGCGATGTCGACCGTTTCGATGTCAATTGTTGGTGCTTACATGACGATGCTGCAGCCTAAATATGTTGTGGCTGCGCTGGTTCTTAACATGTTCAGTACCTTTATCGTGCTGTCGCTGATTAACCCTTATCGCGTTGACAGCGAGGAAGATTTGCAGTTGCAGGACCTGCATAAAGGCCAGAGCTTCTTTGAGATGCTGGGTGAATATATCCTCGCCGGTTTCCGCGTGGCTATCATCGTAGCGGCCATGCTGATTGGCTTTATCGCGCTGATTTCCGGCCTGAATGCCCTGTTTGACTTCATCTTTGGCATCAGTTTCCAGGGCGTGCTGGGTTACGTCTTCTTCCCGTTTGCATGGGTGATGGGCGTGCCGTCAAATGAAGCCCTGCAAGTTGGCAGCATCATGGCGACCAAACTGGTATCAAACGAGTTTGTGGCGATGATGGATTTGCAGAAAATTGCCGGACAATTGTCACCGCATGCGGAAGGCATTTTGTCGGTATTCCTGGTTTCATTTGCCAACTTCTCTTCCATTGGTATTGTTGCCGGTGCTATCAAAGGCCTGAATGAAGAGCAAGGTAACGTTGTTTCCCGCTTTGGCCTGAAGCTGCTGTATGGCTCAACGCTGGTCAGTGTGCTCTCTGCCGCTATCGCAGGCCTGGTGCTTGCCTGGTAATCTGATAAAGGGCGAGCTTGTCTCGCCCTTTTCTTATTTATATATCCCCTGCTTTTCACGATCCTGCCGCGCCACATCGCGCTTCGCCAGATAACGCAAAACCTTTGCACAATTACGAAGTTCCCTCGTACACGCCTTAACCCGTAGTTTTTCTCTGTGACTTATTCTCAGGAGAAAAGCATGAGCATCCAGTTTCTCGGTATGATCGGCCATCGTCTGGCTTCTGAAATCATTCCGGCCAGTGGCCCGCTGTTTGATAAAAATTATATAGCTGACTTTGCCCGCGCCCATGAGCAAGCCGGATTCGACCGCATTCTGGTGGGTTACTGGTCTGATCAACCCGACGGGTTTATGGTGACTGCGCATGCAGCGGCTAATACCTCGCGCATTAAATTCTTGCTGGCACATCGCCCCGGTTTCGTTGCCCCAACGCTGGCGGCGCGTAAGCTGGCCACCCTCGATCATTTGACCGATGGCCGACTCGC
This sequence comes from Pantoea sp. LMR881, assembly GCF_027157825.1. Lineage (NCBI taxonomy): Bacteria > Pseudomonadati > Pseudomonadota > Gammaproteobacteria > Enterobacterales > Erwiniaceae > Pantoea > Pantoea sp. LMR881. Next base: position 3,363,001 of record NZ_JAPVOK010000002.1, on the reverse strand, counting down.
CGTTCATATCATCAGCGGCGGCAGCGACAGTGAGCAGCGCCGTGATGGTGACTACCTGACCAAAGCCGAACGCTATGCACGCACGGATGAGTTTCTCAGCGTGCTGAAAAAAGCCTGACCTCTGGCGAAGCCTACGATCATGACGGTCATTTTTACCAGGCCGGACAGGCGTTTTCGGCCATCAAGCCGTTACAACACCGGCTGCCGATCTACTTTGGCGGCTCATCGGACGAGGCAATTGATGTTGCATCACGTCATGCCGATGTGTTTGCTCTGTGGGGCGAACCGCTGGCGGGCGCGGCTGAAACGGTACGCAACGTGCGTGCAGCAGCGGCAAAGCAGAACCGTGCTATTAAATTTAATATCTCCTTCCGTCCGATCCTCGGCAGCAGCGAAAAAGAGGCGTGGGAGCGCGCCGAATATATTTACGAAACGGCACGTAAGCAACTGGCAGAAACGGGGCATACCTTTGGCCTGCCTGAGCCGCAAAGCGTAGGTGCGCAGCGCCTGTTGGCCGCCGCCCGTCAAAGCGATCGGCACGATAAAGTGTTATGGACTGGCGTGGCAAAACTGGTGAGCGGCGGCTACAACTCTACCGCTCTGGTTGGCACGCCCGATCAGGTTTCCGATGCGCTGCTTGATTATTATGGTTTGGGGATCGACAGCGTACTGATCCGTGGCTTCGATCCGCTGAAAGATGCGCTGGCGTATGGTCGCGAGCTGATTCCGTTAACGCGGGAAAAAGTCGCGGCGCTGGGCAGTGAAAGGAGGCGCGCCTGATGCAACACAATCAGCAGCATCACCATCAGCAGCATCACCGGCTGCGCAATTTTGTTACACAACTCGCCGCTCTGTTGGATAGCCAGCCGCCGGAAGCGGAGATCCTGGAAAAAGGCAGCGCGTTGCTGCGACCGCTGCTGCAACACGATGACTGGCTGGATGAAAAGTTTACCCGCCCTCATGCAGAACACTATCAACAATATTTACTCTATACCGACGCACAACAGCGGTTTTCGGTGGTGAGCTTTGTCTGGGGACCCGGCCAGCAAACCCCCATTCACGATCATCGCGTATGGGGTTTAATTGGCATGCTGCGAGGCGCAGAGCTGTCGCAGTCTTTTACACGCGGCCCGCAGGGCCTCAAAGAAAAAGGTGTGCCAGTAAGGCTGGAGCCGGGACAAATCGACGCCGTTTCGCCGCGTGTTGGGGATATTCATCGCGTCAGCAATGCGTTCACCGATCGCGTCTCAATGAGTATCCATGTTTATGGCGCCAATATCGGTGCCGTTAGGCGCGCGGTCTACCGCGAGGACGGCAGTGAGAAGACCTTCATTTCAGGCTACAGCAACCGTTACTTACCTAATATTTGGGATCTTTCACATGGCTGAACATGCGTTTCCGCTGCGCGACGCCGCAGACATTATGCAGGCACTCCGTCAGCAGCAGGAAGTGGCCCTGGTGGACGTGCGCGATGAGGCGCTTTACGCACAGGGCCACCCTTTGTTTGCCGTTAATCTGCCGCTATCCAGACTGGAACTGGAGTGGCTTGATCGTATTCCTCGCCGTGATACAGCCATTACGCTGTATGACAACGGTGAAGGCCTGGCGCAGGCCGCCGCAGAGCGTGTGGCAGCCTGGGGATACCCTAATATTTCGCTGCTAAAAGACGATTTATCGGGTTGGCAAGCGGCAGGCGGGGAGCTGTTTATCGACGTCAATTCACCCAGCAAAGCGTTTGGGGAATTAGTCGAACATCATAACCGCACACCGTCGCTGGCAGCCGAACAGCTGAATGCATTGTTTGTTGATAAAGCGGATGTCGTGGTGCTGGATGTGCGCCGCTATGACGAATATCACACCATGAATATTCCCAACAGCATCAGCGTGCCAGGCGGCGAACTGGCGCTACGGATACGCGATCTGGCACCTTCGCCAGCAACCACCGTTATCGTGAACTGCGCCGGGCGCACACGCAGCATCATCGGAACACAGTCACTGGTCAATGTCGGCACTCGTAATCCGGTGTTTGCCCTGCGCAACGGCACTATCGGCTGGACGCTGGCAGGTTTGCCGCTTGAGCATCAGCAGACCCGGCGCTACGGTGCAGTCAGCGAAACCGCACAGCGGCACGCAGCCGCGCAGGCGCGTCGCGTGGCCGATCGGGCGGGCGTTTTGCGCCTTGATAAAAACGCATGGGCACAGTGGCAGCAGCAGTCCCGCACCAGTTACCTGTTTGACGTGCGTGATAATGAGGAGTTTGCCGCCGGACATCTGCCCGGCAGCCGTCCGATACCCGGAGGGCAACTGATACAAGAAACTGACCACTATGCCAGTGTGCGCGGTGCACGCATTGTCTTAACTGATAATGATGGTGTGCGTGCCAATATCACCGCCTCCTGGCTGGCGCAATCAGGCTGGGAAGTTGCGGTACTGGAAGTCTTAACCGCAGCTGATTTCAGCCAACAGGGTGGATGGCAGCCTCATCTGCCTGCGGCACCTGCAGCAGAAGAGGTTACGCCCGCACAATTAGCGGACTGGCTGAGTCAGGGTCATAGCCAGGTGCTGGATTTCACCACGCGAGCGAATTACCTGAAAAGCCATATTCCCGGCGCAGCCTGGTTGTTGCGCTCAACGCTGCAGCAGCAAGGCATTAACGCTCTTCCCGATGCGGAACGCTATGTTTTAACCTGCGGCAGCAGTTTACTGGCCCGCTATGCGTTACAGCAGGTTGCAGCACTGACTGACAAGCCCGTCTTTCTACTGGAAGGGGGAAACGCCGCCTGGCGCAGTGCTGGTTTACCCACCGAAGCGGGAGAGCAACACCTGCTTTCACCCGCTATCGATCGCTATCGTCGCCCTTATGAAGGCACCGATATTGAGCCTGCCGTCATGCAAGCCTACCTTGAGTGGGAATATGGTTTGGTGGCGCAGCTGGATCGTGACGGCACCCACGGTTTTCGTGTGCTGAATCTGCAACAGGAAACTGAGGTGTGATAAGAGGGGCGAAAGCCCCTTGTTTTATGATTCTGGCGTGACAGAAATAAGTGTGTAAGTGGCAACGCCATCCACTCCGATACCGGGACGCTGACGTTTTGCCATATCCTCTAATACCGCCTGATGCACTTCACTTTGTGATGGCTCACCCTCGCTTTCCAGCATCACCTCTTCTGAACGGTTTTCATTGCCATCTTTAGGTTCATAAGTGATTTTATATTTTTCGCTCATCTGACATCCTCCTTTGTTCGGGAGATATCATTTTAGTCGATAGAGAGCAGTAAGCCCGGCGGCAACAGGCGCAGAAAGGCAGCATTCAGAGCGTTATCAAAGCAGAAAAGCAGATGACAGAGTGCGAAAAAGCGATTTTTAGCTTTTCAGCGCAGATAAAAAGAGATGTTTAATGCAGACAGAATGATTGGTGGAGATAAGCGGGATCGAACCGCTGACCTCTTGCATGCCATGCAAGCGCTCTCCCAGCTGAGCTATACCCCCACATCTGGAATCGTTTTTTCAGTGCCAAACTTTTGGGAAGAAGTTTGGTGGAGCTAAGCGGGATCGAACCGCTGACCTCCTGCATGCCATGCAGGCGCTCTCCCAGCTGAGCTATAGCCCCGAACCGAAAAAACCGTCGTGTTAAGCGACGGACGGCATCATATGCAACCCCTTTAAGAGTGTCAACGGCAAAATGATTTTCTGCGTCTGATCGCTGAAAAAGGCGGCAACTGTAACGCAGCCAGGGTTAACGCATGCGGTAACGTCTTCAGCTTAATCAATTTTCTGCTTTCTTAAAGCAAAATAAACAGAGAATCTTCCGGCAACATCACGTTAAATAGACGTTAAATATGTTATGGGAATTTTCTTGTTTTCCCTGAATTGCCATGTAAAACTTAGCGCGCTAATCAAGTGGCTGCTGGGTTTTTGTCCTCTGCTCCACGCTTCACCAGGCGCTTTACGCTTCATTATTAAAAAACTATTGAGATACTATGTCGCTGCATACACCTAAAGAGATCGCCCAACTGGCGATTCAGGCTGGCGTGGTTAAAAGCCGTGCATCCGTCAGCACCTTATTAATTCTTGGATTTATGGCTGGTGCTTTTATCGCCACTGGCTTCCTGCTTGATCTTCACGTCATTAACTCTTTACCTGCTGGCTGGGGCTCCTTCGGCGGCCTGTTGGGTGCCGCGGTTTTCCCGGTGGGATTAATTCTGACAGTGCTGGCTGGCGGTGAGTTACTCACCGGAAACATGATGGTGCTGCCAATGGCATGGTTTGCACGTCGTATTAGCTTAGCGGATGTGCTGCGTAACTGGCTTTGGGTGACTTTTGCTAACTTTCTTGGCAGCGTCGCAGTAGCCTGGTTCTTTGGTCATATGCTTGGCATGACCGAAGGTGACTACCTGAAAAAAACGGTGGCAATAGCCTCAGCTAAAGTGAATGCCGATTTCCTGCATGCCTTTATTTCAGGTATCGGGTGTAACTGGCTGGTGTGTCTTGCGGTCTGGCTGGCTTTTGCCAGTAAAGATGTGGTGGGCAAAATCTTTGGCATGTGGTTCCCGGTTATGGCCTTTGTCGCTATCGGTTTCCAGCACGTCGTCGCGAATATGTTTATCATTCCGGCTGCTATCTTTGCCGGTCAGATGAGCTGGACCGAATATCTGCCGAACTTTGTTGCAGTTTTCCTGGGCAATGGTGTGGGTGGTGCAATTTTCGTTGGCCTTACCTACTTCCTCGCTTTCCGTCCTGCTGCCGATCAGGTCAGTTCCGTTCAGTAACGTTTTCTGCCTTTTGTCGCAAAGACAAAAGGCAATTTCCTCTTCAGTTACTTTCCCGCGTTACAATTTCCTGTAATATGTACAACTAATGTATTTAACAGGGAAAGCATCGTGAAAAAGGAATGGCTTACACCCGAAGAGCTGGCGCTGGAAACGGGCTATAGTCGCCAGACAGTCAATAAATGGATTAAACGCGAGAACTGGACAACCACGCCAAAGCCCGGTGTACAAGGCGGTAAGGCAAGATTAATCCATATTGATGAGCGCGTTAAAACGTTTATTCAGTCAACACGAAATCTCAATGAACCCGCAGCAACTTATGGTGCTCAACCGAATTCATTACCTGCGTTATTAATAAGTTCAGTTCAGCAAATGACGGCAGTTGAACAAGATTTGTTCGCTGCATTGCTCTTGCGGGAAGGAATTAAAGGCGTATTACAGCGTTTGGGAATTAGCGAAGAGTAAAAAGCCGGAAGCATGATGCTTCCGGCTCTGTGTTTAAGCCTGTGCTTCGCGCTCGCTAATAAAGGCCAGTGCTTTATCGATACGCGCAACGCTACGGCTGCGACCAATCGCTTCCACCGTAACATCAAGACCAGGTGACTGACCCGCGCCCGTCACGGCTACACGCAGTGGCATGCCGACTTTGCCCATTCCCACTTCCAGTTCATCAGCGGTAGCCTGAATAGCCTGATGGACATTCTCCGCCGTCCAGTCAGTAATAGCTGCCAGTTTGTCGCGCACCACTTCCAGCGGTTGACGCGCCACGGGACGCAGGTGCTTTTTCGCCGCGTCTGCATCAAATTCAGTGAAATCTTCATAGAAATAGCGGCATGAAGCGGCAATCTCTTTCAGCGTTTTACAACGCTCGCCCAGCAAGGTCACCAGCTTCGCCAACTCTGGCCCGGTACGGGTATCAATCTTCTGCTCTTCGATATGCCACTGAAGATGCGTTGCCACGTATTCAGGCGGCAGCGCATTAATATAGTGGTGATTCAGCCACTGTAGCTTTTCAGTATTGAAGGCACTGGCTGATTTGCTCACGGCATCCAGCGTAAACAGTTCCGTCATTTCCGGGACAGTGAAAATTTCCTGGTCGCCGTGTGACCAGCCCAGGCGCACCAGATAATTAAGCAGCGCCTCTGGCAGATAGCCATCATCACGATACTGCATGACGCCAACGGCACCGTGGCGTTTCGACAGTTTTTTACCGTCGTCGCCAAGGATCATTGAAACGTGCGCATAAACCGGTACTTCAGCGCCAATCGCTTTAAGGATGTTGATCTGTCGCGGCGTATTATTGATATGATCTTCGCCACGGATGACGTGCGTAATTCCCATATCCCAGTCATCAACCACAACGCAGAAGTTATAAGTCGGTGATCCATCGGTACGGCGGATGATCAGATCATCTAACTCCTGGTTGCTAAATTCGATCGGCCCACGGATCTGATCGTCAAAGATCACCGACCCTTCCTGCGGATTGCGGAAACGTACCACGCAAGGCTCATCAGCAGCATGATGTTCATGGCTGTCGCGGCAGCGGCCGTCATAGCGCGGCTTCTCACCGTTAGCCATTTGCGTTTCGCGCAGTGCTTCCAGACGCTCTTTAGAGCAATAACATTTATAAGCGGTGCCCGCCTCCAGCATTTCATCAATCACCGCGTTATAGCGATCAAAGCGTTTGGTCTGGTAATAAGGGCCTTCATTCCAGTCCAGGCTCAGCCAGTTCATGCCATCCATGATGGCTTCAATAGCTTCCGGCGTGGATCGCTCCAAATCAGTATCTTCAATACGCAGGACAAATTCACCCTGGCTGTGACGAGCAAAAAGCCAGGAATAGAGTGCGGTACGAGCGCCGCCCACATGTAAATAGCCAGTCGGGCTTGGCGCGAAGCGAGTTTTGATTTTCATTGAGCATTGCCTTAAATGCGCGGGTTCTCTGTCTGAATGACAAAAAACGGGTTAGACGCGAAAAAACAGTGGGCACATTCTAGCACCTGGCGATGAATCCTCAATGCGTGCAAGCCAACTGGACCGCTGTAATCGCCAGGTTTCTGCTAATAAAACCAGCACATTGGCTAAAAGGGCCGCAGGGTGTTTAATTTTAAACCGAACGCACATTTTAGTTTTAAAAAGCGTTGACTCACTATCCCTATAATGCGACTCCACACAGCGGGGGTGATTAGCTCAGTTGGTAGAGCATCTCCCTTACAAGGAGGGGGTCGGCGGTTCGAGCCCGTCATCACCCACCACTCTTAAGGTGGCCCGCAGTGAACAAGAGATAAGATATGGGTGATTAGCTCAGTTGGTAGAGCATCTCCCTTACAAGGAGGGGGTCGGCGGTTCGAGCCCGTCATCACCCACCATATCTCTGTCAGATGACACTCTTGTTAAGCAGTACCGAAGTGGGTGATTAGCTCAGTTGGTAGAGCATCTCCCTTACAAGGAGGGGGTCGGCGGTTCGAGCCCGTCATCACCCACCACTTCGGGTCGTTAGCTCAGTTGGTAGAGCAGTTGACTTTTAATCAATTGGTCGCAGGTTCGAATCCTGCACGACCCACCAGTGTAAAAAGGCGCCCTAAAGGCGCCTTTTTGCTATACGAAATTTATGCAGTTTCAATTGCACTGCCCTCCTCCATCTTTTCTAAACCTTAACATTTTATAACCTCAAGCCCTTGCTCCTTGCGACGATAACGATAAAGAACCTATGCAAGGAGAAAACCATGACCACAATATCAAGTGCAACCAGCGGAAGCGTCAGTAGCAGCAGTAGTAGCAGTAGCGGCAATGACCTTTCTTCACAAATTGCCAGCCTGACCAAACAGATCCAAACAGCCACGAAAGAGCTTAAGGATCTTTCAACGAACAGCGATTTAACCGATCAGGAGAAACTGCAACAGCAGCAGCAGCTTCAACAGCAAATCCAGCTGTTACAGGCGCAGCTTGCCCAGTTACAGCAGAAACAAGCGGAACAGGCTGCTGAGAAAAATAAAGATGTAAAAAACCTGATGAAATTAAAGCGGATGGCATCAACCGTCCGACAGAACAAAATCAAATCAACGTTTACGTCTAGAACGCGGGCCTGAGCTTGCGTTGTTGCGTCAGTAGCGCCGCCTGCTGACGCACCTCCTGCCAAATCGCTTCGCCCGCCGGTGTGAGCGAGCGATTTTTACGTTTAATCAATGTCAGGCTGCGGTTAATCTCAGGATACAAACGCCGCACAGTTAACGCGCGTCCCGCCGGTAATGGTAACGCCAGCGCGGGTAATATACTGATACCAATCCCGGCTTCCACCATTGGAAACAGCGTGGCGGGATGACCAATTTCCTGCACAACATCCACTTTTATACTCTGTTCTCGCATCGCGGCATCTATCAAAACCCGGCTGCCGGAGGCATAGTCCTGTAACACCATCGTGCGTCTACTTAGCATTGACCACTGCGCCTGCTCCACCTGAGCCAGCGGATCGTCATCGCGACAAAGCAATAAAAAGGGTTCATCGAGAATAGCGAGGCAATCAAAATCGGCGTTGCTCAGTGGGCCGATCACAATGCCAAAATCGACTTCTGCATTGCGCACACTCTGTAGTACCCACTGCTGCACGCGGTCGTGCAAAATCACCTTAATATCTGGAAAATGTTGCTGGCTCGACGCCAGGCACTGCGGCATCAAATGGGCCGAAATGGTTTGGCTGGCTGCGATGCGTACTGTCCCGCTGCGCTGTTCGCCATAGCTACGAATATCTAACAGTGTGGTGTTGATCTCTTCCAGTAGAGGCGCCATGCGCGAAGCCAGTTGCTTGCCCGCTTCAGTGAGCTGCACTTCGCGCGTGGTTCGGTCTAATAAGCGCACACCGATTTCCGCTTCGAGTTCTTTGATGCTGTGGCTCACCGCTGACTGACTCAGACCAATTGCCTGCCCGGCCAGACTGAAACCACCGTAGTGAGCAACCGCCACAAAGGTACGTAACTGACGCAGCGTGTAATTCATCGAAAACACTCATAGATTGATGCAATAAATCAATTTTATTTCTAAACCCAGTTCACGCACAATCACTGCATTAAATTTTTAACCGGATTGTAACAATGGGATTTTTGCGAATCGACCCGATGATGATCAAACTCATCATCACGGTACTGTTAGCCTCTTTTCTGCCCGCTAAAGGCGGCTTCGTCGATTTCTTCGAGTATCTGACGACTGCCGCTATCGCCCTGCTGTTCTTTATGCACGGTGCCAAGCTGTCACGGGAAAAAATCATTGCTGGCAGCAGCCACTGGCAGCTTCACTTATGGATTATGTGCAGCACCTTTGTGTTATTCCCGGTACTGGGTTTGCTGCTGGTGTGGTGGCATCCGGTCAATGTCGGCCCTGAAATTTATACCGGTTTCCTCTATTTATGCATTTTGCCTGCAACCGTACAGTCAGCTATTGCGTTTACCTCTATGGCAGGCGGAAATGTTGCCGCAGCGGTGTGTAGTGCCTCAGCATCCAGTTTGCTGGGCGTCTTTATCTCGCCGCTGTTAGTCAATTTGGTAATGGATGTTCACAGCAGCGCACCAACGGATGGCCTTGAGCAGGTTGGCAAAATTATGCTGCAACTGCTGGTGCCGTTTGTCATTGGTCACCTGTCGCGTCGCTGGATTGCTGGCTGGGTTGAAAAACATCGCAGCCTGATTGGTAAAACTGACCAGACTTCTATTCTGCTGGTGGTCTATTCCGCCTTCAGTGAAGCGGTAGTGAACGGTATCTGGCATCGCGTTGGCATCGATACTCTGTTGTGGATCCTGGCAGGCTGTCTGCTGCTGCTGTTTGTGGCACTGGCGATCAATTTTCTGGCCGCGCGTCTGTTTGGTTTCAGCCGTGCCGATCAAATCGTGGTGCTGTTCTGCGGCTCGAAGAAAAGCCTGGCGAATGGCGTGCCGATGGCGAACATTCTGTTTCCGGCCAGCGCGGTGGGAATTATTGTTCTGCCGCTGATGATCTTTCATCAGGTGCAGTTGATGGTGTGCTCATTCATTGCTGGCCGCTATAAGAAAACCCATGATAAGCAGCTGGCACAGCCGGTAAAAAGCGTGGTGGTTGAATCACAGAAGTAATCTCCGGCCATAAAAAAACCCGCCAGCGCGGGTTTTTTTATTCGCTGCGCTTCAGAGGCTTCACCAGCCCTTCTAATCCTTCAATTTTAATTGCCAGCGTAAATTGCATTAGCTCGCCTAAGCGGCCTGAAGGAAAATCTCCATTGCGAGCAAACCACAGCAGATAAGGTTCGGGCAAGTCGATCAGCATCTGACCTTTATATTTGCCGAACGGCATCGCCGTGTTGGCAATTTCAATCAGTTGCTGCTTATCCATTTTACTCTCCCAGCAGGCGAATCATTTCAGCTTCATCAATCACTGCAATGCCCAGTTCCTGCGCTTTTGCCAGCTTGGAACCGGCGGCTTCACCCGCAATCAGCAAATCCGTTTTCTTTGAAACGCTGCCGCTAACTTTTGCGCCAAGCGCCATCAAACGCTCTTTAGCATCATCACGGTTCATCTGTGATAATGAGCCGGTTAAAACCACGGTTTTCCCGGCAAACGGGCTGTCGATGGTTTCTGCGTTAACGACCTTAACCTGCGGCCAGTGAATACCAATGTCATCAACGAGCTGGCGAATCACTTCGCGATTGCTCTCTTCTTCCAGGAAGTTGCGCACGTGAGAGGCAACGACTTTGCCTACATCCTGCACGGCAATCAACGCATCCAGATCGGCATCCATGACCTTTTGCAGCTCGGCAAAATGGCTGGCCAGGTTAGCCGCTGTTGCTTCACCCACTTCACGGATCCCCAGCGCATACAGGAAACGCGCTAAGGTAGTTGATTTGGCTTTTTCCAGCGCATCAACCACGTTTTGCGCCGATTTCGGCCCCATGCGATCAAGGCCTGTGAGCTTGCCTGCGGTGAGGCGAAACAGATCCGCTGGCGTTTTGACATACTCTTTCTCCACCAGCTGATCGATAATTTTGTCGCCCATGCCATCCACATCCATGGCGCGGCGTGAAACAAAGTGTTTAAGGGCTTCTTTGCGCTGCGCGCCGCAAATCAGACCACCCGTACAACGTGCTACGGCTTCACCTTCCACGCGCTCAACATCTGAGCCACAAACCGGACAATGGGTGGGGAACACCACTTCGCGCGCATCCGCTGGACGTTCCGACGTCACAACGTTGACAACTTGCGGAATCACATCCCCGGCGCGGCGGATCACAACCTTATCGCCAATGCGTAAGCCAAGCCGTTCGATTTCATCGGCATTATGCAGCGTGGCGTTGCTGACAATGACGCCAGCTACCTGAACCGGCTCAAGACGGGCAACCGGCGTGATGGCGCCGGTACGACCCACCTGAAACTCGACATCGCGTACCAGCGTCATCTGCTCTTGCGCCGGGAATTTAAACGCAATCGCCCAACGCGGTGCGCGCGCGACAAAGCCCAGACGCTCTTGTAATGCCTGGGAATCAACTTTGATCACAACACCGTCAATATCGAATCCGAGCGTTGGACGCTGCGCTTCAACTTCGCGGTAGAAAGCCAGCGCCTCTTCAGCATTATGTGCAATGCGAATACGATTGCTTACCGGCAGCCCCCAGGCTTTAAACTGTTGCAGACGCGCCATATGACTGTGCGGCATTTCGCCCCCTTCCAGCAGGCCGAATCCATAACAGAAGAACGTTAACGGACGCTTAGCCGTGATGCGCGGATCGAGCTGGCGCAGTGAACCGGCGGCAGCGTTACGTGGGTTGGCAAACACTTTACCGTCGGTGCGGCGCGCTTCGTCGTTTAACTTTTCAAAGCCGCGCTGCGTCATAAAAACTTCGCCGCGCACTTCAAGGCGAGCCGGAATATTGTCGCCTTTGAGACGCAAAGGAATAGCATGAATGGTGCGCACGTTGGTCGTGATATTTTCACCTGTGGTGCCGTCACCGCGTGTCGCTGCCCGCACCAGCAACCCATTTTCATACAACAAGCTGACAGCAAGGCCATCCAGTTTGAGTTCGCAACAGTAGGTGATGTCATCGCCGTTTTTCAAACGGTCTTTCACGCGCTTATCAAATGCCAGGAAGCTGGCTTCATCAAAGGCGTTATCCAGCGAGAGCATCGGTACTTCATGTCGCACCTGCTCGAACACCGTAAGCGGCGCTGCACCTACACGTTGAGTTGGCGAATCGGGGGTGATCAGATCGGGGTGTTTCTCTTCTAACGCGCGCAGCTCACGCATCAGGCGATCATATTCAGCGTCCGGCACTTCCGGCGCGTCCATGACGTGATAAAGATATTCATGATGGCGCAGCGTGGTGCGCAGTTCGGTGATTTGATCCTGGACAGATTTCATAAAGCCCCATCAGATAAAAAACCCCCGACAGGCGGGGGTTTGCTAAAGTAATGTAAAATGTACGTCAGTCTCAGACGTCGACTACATCGCGAATGCGCGCTTTGTAGGTTTCCAGCTTCTGCGGTGTCATCATGCGGCGTTCGTCATCCAGGACAACACCACCAACATCATCAGCGATGCGCTGTGCCGATTGCAGCATCAGCTTGAAGTTCTGATTCGCATCACCGTATGACGGCACCATCATAAAGATGGAGACGCCTGGCGTAGTAAAATCGGTCATCGCATCAGGATTAAAAGATCCCGGTTTCACCATATTTGCCAGGCTAAATAACACCGGGCCGCTACCTGCCGGGCTTAAATGGCGGTGGAAGATGTTCATTTCACCAAACTGGAAGCCCGCCTGCAGAATGCCCTGCAACAACGCCTCACCATTCAGCTCACCACCCGAATGTGCTGCTACGTGCAGTACCAGTACTGCTTCTTTCGGCTTGGTGGGTGCCGCTTTTGCAGCTGGCGCGGGTTCAGATTTAGGCGCTACAACAACCTCTGGTTCTGGTTCAGCCTGATATTCCGGTTCTGGCTGCACCGCTTCTAGCGGATCCAGATCAAGCAGCGGATCGGCCTGAACAGGCTGCGGTACAAACTGCGGTTCTGCTTGCTGCTGGCGCACTGGCTCAGGATGCGGCTGCTGGGGCTGCGCTTTTGGCTGCGGCGCCGGCGTTAACAGCGGATCGCTTTCCGGCTGAGGTGCCGGACGCGGCGCAGGCTGGCGCGCAGGTTCTACCGGCGCAGGCTGGCGCGGCGCTTCGGGAGTATCAGGAATGTTATCGAAACGCGGTTCCTGATGGCTGGGACGCGGGTTGCGCACACGAACTTCGCCGACGCCTTCTTCATCGTCGTCGCTCAACTCATCATCATGTTCGTCACGCTGTTTAAGACGTTTGTGAGGGCGATCGCGGAACACTGATGAACGCTCTTTACGGCTGGTCCACAGTCCGTGAAGAAGAAGCGCTATAATGGCGATCGCGCCAACAACGATTAATATCAGACGCAAATCCTGCATCATTGTATTCTCTGTTGTTCCAATACCTTGCCACCGCGGCAAACTTTATCCTCTAACTGTATTTGCCCTGCTACACAAGTGCAAGTCTGTGCACTATTTTCTGACAAATAAGATAGGCCAGCCACGCTTTTTTGCTGCTTTTTTACCCAAACGGCACCTGGTCAGGGGAAAAAGCCAGGTTATGATGGTTGTGCCTCAACATTTTCAGGAGAGTTGGCTTTATGGCCCATGAGAAATCTGTCTCATCATTCAACGGCGTCTATTACTTCAGCCAGGGCTGGAAACTGGTAAGGATGCCGGGCATTCGACGCTTTGTGGTTATCCCTTTAATTGTCAATATTGTGATGTTAGGCGGTGCGTTTATCTGGCTATTCTATCGCCTCGGCAACTGGATCCCGGCGTTGATGACTCACATCCCGGATTGGCTACAGTGGTTAAGTTATCTGCTTTGGCCATTATCTGTTATTTCGATTGTCCTGGTGTTTAGCTATTTCTTTTCCACAATAGCGAACTGGATCGCAGCGCCCTTTTGCGGCTTGCTGGCCGAACAGCTCGAAGGGCGTCTCACTGGTAAACCCCTGCCGGATAGCGGCTGGCTTGGCATGGCGAAAGACGTTCCACGCATCATGAAGCGTGAGCTACAAAAGCTGGGTTATTACTTACCGCGGGCGATTGGCCTACTGCTGCTCTACTTTATTCCCGGCTTTGGCCAAACTGTCGCCCCGCTGCTGTGGTTCCTGTTTAGCGCCTGGATGCTGTCGGTGCAGTATTGTGATTATCCGTTCGATAACCATAAAGTCAGCTTCCCGCAAATGCGTAACGCGTTGCGCCAGCATAAAACAGCCAATATGCAGTTTGGTGCGCTGGTGAGTTTATTTACCATGATTCCCATTTTAAACCTCGCCATCATGCCAGTCGCGGTTTGTGGCGCGACCGCAATGTGGGTAGACCGCTATCGCTTTCAGCTCGCACGTGAAGAACTCAGGTAATCATCAGTAGCCCTTATGCATTTTTTGTCAGGGCTTATTGCCACCTGACATATAGATATGCGATTTCTTTCCTTCCGCACGAGGTCAGAAAGGGTATGCTCTGAGGGTTCCCAATAATTCATACAGTTAAGGACAGGCCATGAGTAAGATCTACGAAGACAACTCTTTGACAATTGGTCATACGCCATTGGTTCGACTGAACCGCATCGGTAACGGCCGCATCCTGGCGAAGGTAGAATCCCGTAACCCAAGCTTCAGCGTGAAATGCCGTATCGGTGCCAATATGATTTGGGATGCAGAAAAACGCGGTATTCTGAAGCCGGGCGTTGAGCTGGTTGAACCAACCAGCGGCAACACCGGGATTGCGCTGGCTTACGTGGCCGCAGCGCGTGGTTACAAATTAACCTTAACCATGCCTGAAACCATGTCGGTTGAACGTCGTAAGTTGTTAAAAGCCCTGGGCGCTAAACTTGAGCTAACAGAGGGCGCAAAAGGCATGAAAGGCGCGATTGCCAAAGCCGAAGAGATCGTCGCCAGCAATCCAGACAAATATGTGTTACTGCAACAGTTCAGCAACCCGGCGAACCCGGAAATTCATGAAAAAACCACTGGCCCGGAAATCTGGGAAGATACTGACGGCGAAGTTGATGTGTTCATCGCAGGTGTAGGTACTGGCGGTACGCTCACCGGCGTGAGCCGCTATATTAAAAACACCCAGGGCAAGAAAGATTTGATTTCTGTCGCGGTTGAGCCAACAGATTCGCCGGTCATCGCTCAGGCGCTGGCAGGTGAAGAGATCAAGCCTGGCCCGCACAAAATCCAGGGCATCGGCGCTGGCTTTATCCCAGGCAACCTCGATCTAAACCTGATTGACCGTGTAGTAGCGGTTTCCAATGAGGAAGCCATCAGTACAGCCCGTAAGCTAATGGAAGAAGAAGGCATCCTGGCGGGCATCTCATCGGGTGCTGCTATCGCTGCTGCGCTCAAGCTGCAAGAAGATGAAGCCTTTGCCAACAAAAATATTGTTGTGATTCTCCCCTCTTCCGGCGAGCGTTATCTCAGCACCGCCCTGTTTGCCGATCTCTTCACTGAAAAAGAGCTTCAGCAGTAAGGCTGATTGTCTGAAATTGCCGCAAAAAGCACCCAAATGGGTGCTTTTTTGTGGTGCAGATCTCACTTTCACCACCCTGCAGATTGATTTCAGTGACGTGGCTCTGGTATTTAGACAGCCAATTATTTCGATGCCTGAAATTAATCCTCTGTTGAAGTGGATCAAGCTGAATCGATTTACGGATTTGGCGAAATGGCGAATCGCGGCATAATTACTACAGCAAGTGCTCAAACCGTTTTTGACACTTACAGGAATGAAAACTCATTCAAGCGCACCAAATGGCTAGCATGACGCTATACCAGCGCACCTACACAGGCTAAAGTGAAGGCTCCAGGCTAGACTTTAGATTCATAACACCAAACCTGATAACGTTGGGGAAATAGAATGTTCCAGCAAGAAGTTACCATTACCGCGCCAAACGGTCTGCATACTCGCCCAGCTGCGCAATTCGTAAAAGAAGCCAAAGCTTTCCAGTCTGAAATCACCGTGACCTCTAACGGTAAATCAGCAAGCGCAAAAAGCCTGTTCAAACTCCAGACTCTGGGTCTGACGCAAGGTACCGTTGTAACTCTTTCTGCGGAAGGTGAAGACGAGCAAAAAGCCGTTGAGCATTTAGTCAAACTGATGGCTGAACTGGAGTAATCTCCTCCCAGCTTTCAGAAAACCGACTTCTCTGCGCCATTGAGTGCAAACATCTTGATCGCGGACAACCTGTCCGCGATATTGCTTTCGTAGAGTACGTGTCCCACGACACGCAGCAATGGCACCGCACAGAGTCAATCAGCCATCGTGATTAAAAGGTAGGGTTATGATTTCAGGCATTTTAGCATCACCAGGTATCGCTTTCGGCAAAGCACTGCTGCTGAAAGAAGACGAGATCGTCATCAACCGCAAAAAGATTTCTGATGACCAGGTTGAGCAGGAAGTGCAGCGCTTCCTTGATGGCCGTAGCAAAGCGGCGATTCAACTGGAAGCAATTCGAGTCAAAGCGGGTGAATCCCTCGGTGAAGAGAAAGCTGCCATCTTCGAAGGCCACATCATGTTGCTGGAAGACGAAGAGCTGGAGCAGGAAATCATTGACCTGATCAAAAAGATCACGCGACTGCCGATGCCGCTGCGTATTCTGTCATTGATGGTCAGGCAAAGGCACTGGAAGAGCTGGATGACGAATACCTGAAAGAGCGTGCCGCTGACGTACGTGACATTGGTAAGCGTTTACTCCAAAACATTCTGGGTCTGCATATTGTTGACCTGAGCGCAATTCAGGACGAATCCATTTTGGTGGCAAAAGACTTAACGCCATCAGAAACGGCACAGCTCAACCTGAAAAAGGTGCTGGGCTTTATTACCGATCTCGGTGGACGTACTTCTCATACCTCAATCATGGCGCGCTCTCTGGAGATCCCTGCAATTGTCGGTACGGGTAATGTCACCACCTCTATCAAAAACGGCGATTTTCTGATCCTTGATGGCGTTAACAACACCATTTACGTCAATCCGAGCGAAGAGGTTCAGGAAGAGTTAAAAGCCGTTCAGACGCAATACCTGTCTGAAAAGCATGAATTAGCCAAGCTGAAAGATCTGCCAGCCGTCACGCTGGATGGTCATCAGGTTGAAGTCTGTGCCAACATCGGTACGGTCCGCGATATTGCCGGTGCTGAGCGTAACGGTGCAGAAGGTGTTGGCCTGTATCGTACTGAATTCCTGTTTATGGATCGCGACTCGCTGCCAACGGAAGAAGAGCAGTTCCAGGCTTACAAAGCTGTTGCGGAAGCGATGGGTTCACAAGCGGTTATCGTGCGCACCATGGACATCGGCGGCGACAAAGATCTGCCGTACATGAACCTGCCAAAAGAAGAAAACCCCTTCCTCGGCTGGCGTGCTATTCGTATCGCAATGGATCGCAAAGAAATTCTGCATGCTCAGCTGCGTGCCATTCTGCGCGCCTCCTCTTTCGGCAAACTGCGCATTATGTTCCCGATGATTATTTCGGTTGAAGAAGTGCGTAGCCTGAAAGCTGAGCTGGAGATCCTGAAAGCGCAGCTGCGTGAAGAAGGCAAAGCATTTGATGAGTCCATTGAAGTGGGCATCATGGTAGAAACACCCGCATCGGCGGTTATTGCTCGTCACCTGGCGAAAGAAGTTGATTTCTTCAGTATTGGGACAAATGACCTGACGCAGTATACTCTGGCGGTCGATCGTGGTAATGATTTGATATCGCACCTGTATAACCCAATGACACCATCAGTCTTGGGATTAATTAAGCAAGTCATTGATGCTTCTCACGCTGAAGGTAAGTGGACAGGCATGTGTGGTGAGCTGGCAGGTGATGAACGTGCTACACTACTGTTACTGGGAATGGGGCTGGACGAATTCAGCATGAGTGCCATTTCTATCCCAAGCATCAAGAAGATTATTCGTAATACACATTTCGAAGATGCGAAGGAGTTGGCGGAGCAGGCTCTGGCTCAACCGACAGCGGAAGATTTAATGAACCTGGTTAACAAGTTCATCAAAGAAAAAACGCTCTGCTGATCTGCGAGATGCTGGCCCCAAATTACTGCTTAGGAGAAGATCATGGGTTTGTTTTCTAAACTTTTTGGCGAAAAAACAGATAGCGCAGGGACAATTGATATCGTAGCGCCTCTGTCAGGCGAAATCGTGAACATTGAAGACGTACCAGATGTGGTGTTTGCAGAAAAAATCGTGGGTGACGGAATTGCGATCAAACCAAGCGGCAACAAAATGGTTGCACCGGTTGATGGTACCATCGGCAAGATTTTCGAAACGAACCACGCTTTTTCAATCGAGTCTGATAACGGTATCGAGCTGTTTGTTCACTTCGGTATCGACACGGTTGAACTAAAAGGTGAAGGCTTCAAACGTATCGCTGAAGAAGGCCAAAAGGTCAAAAAAGGCGATGTGGTTATCGAGTTCGATTTGCCGTTGCTGGAAGAGAAAGCAAAATCAACCCTGACGCCAGTTGTCATCTCTAACATGGATGAGATCAAGGACTTGATCAAGCTGTCTGGCCAGGTCACCGTCGGTGAAACACCGGTGATTCGCATCAAGAAGTAAGCGACATCAAATATGAAAAACGGCACCCTGGGGTGCCGTTTTTTTGCTTACTGTCAGCCTGCGCGTTACGACTGTTGCCAGCGTGGCAAGCGAATCGTCAGTTCCAGTCCCCCTTCCGGGCGGTTCACCGCTTTAACCTCACCGTGATGCGCCAGCACGACTTTACGTACGATAGCTAAACCCAGACCATATCCCTTTCCCATCAGCGGTGAATTCACCCGCACAAAGGGATCGAAAATACTGGAGAGCTTCTCATCATCAACGCCAGGCCCTTGATCGCGCACGCGAATTGCCAGCCATTGATTCTCGGCGCGCAAGCGCACCTGAATATGCTGTCCTGACATTGAGAAACGCAGCGCATTACGCAACACATTTTCTACACCACGGCGGATCAGCTCCGCATTGCCGCGCACGGTATAATCCGCGTTTTCATCTACGTGAAAATCGATTATTACCTTAGGGATCTGTGCTTCATAGCGCACGTCAGTTACCACTGCATGCAGCAAACCGGTCAGGTCAAAATATTGCTCATCCGGGATGCTTTCATGTTCAGCGCGTGACAGGGTAAGCAACTCGCCAATCATTTTGTCCAGCCGTCGCGCCTCCTCGTCAATACGATCCAGCGAGACATTTACGCTGGCGGGTGTTTGACGTGCCAGACCGGTAGCGAGCTGCAAACGCGCCAGCGGTGAACGCAGCTCATGAGAAATATCATGCAGCAGCTCTTCACGAGCGCGTACCAGGGTATCCAGTCGCTCAACCATCGCATCAAACGCCTGCGCCACATTAGAAAGCTCATCGTGGCGCTTACGCATCATGGGATAAAGCCGCACGCTTAAATCACCATCTGCCACGCGAGAAAAGCCTTCACGTAGCTGGCGCATCGGGCGTGTCAGGTTCCATGCCAGCAGCAAACTGAACAGCAGACCAACCGATCCGGCAAAAATAAACATCGGTTCAGGAATGTTTAGGAAATGACGCGGTAACTCCATGCGACTGTCTTCTCGCATGCCTTTCACGTCATAGCGCAGCTCGTACTCTTTGCCATCTGCGCTTTTTACCCAGCGCACAATGACATCCGGTATATGGCCTTCGAAAGGAGGATTAAATCCTTCTGGTAACGTTTCGCCTTGAGCGGGCTTTTGATGCTGAATGATTTTAAAAAACTGACGATCGTTAGGTTCCCAGTCCGCCATCATATCATCCAGCGAGGTCAGCCCACCTCGTTTCAGCACCGATACCGCAGAGGCCATCTGCAAATTCACGATGCGCCGAATAGCGACAATCTCTGGCGGTTCGTGACGATTTCCCGATAGCGAAAAACCCAGCCAGATTAACTGGCTGATAATGACGAACACGATCCAGAAGCCGATCAAAATCTTCCAGAACATGCGTCCGCGATAAATATAATTCATCGAATACGATAACCGATACTGCGTACTGTCTCTATATTGACGCTATCTGCTGTCAACGCGCTTAATTTTTGACGGATATTACTGATATGGACATCAACACTGCGATCGTAAGCTTCACGCGGGCGTCCTAAACCTTTTTCCGACAGCTCATCTTTCGACACCACCCGATCGGGCGCGCGCAGCAGGAGATCAAGCAGGTTGAATTCGGATGCAGTAAGATCAAAAGGTTTTCCCTGCCACTCAGTAATACGTGTGGCGGGATTGAGCGTCAGTTCGCCCCAGCGTAACGCTTCTTTTTTATCTGACTGCGGTGCCTGCTCTTCGAAACGACGCAATACCGCACGCAAACGCGCCACCAGCTCACGCGGATAACACGGTTTTGGCACGTAATCATCAGCCCCCATTTCCAGACCGATAACGCGATCAATGTTGTCGCCTTTTGCCGTCAGCATAATGACTGGCAGGCGGCTGTTCTGCCGAACCTGGCGCAGCACATCAATGCCGCTCATATCGGGCAGCATGATATCGAGGATCATGGCGGTATATTGGCCGGAAAGCGCGCCTTCGATACCCGCGCTTCCGGTTAAAACCAGTTGTGCATCAAAGCCTTCCGCAATCAGGTATTGGCTTAACATCGTACCCAGTTCTACATCATCATCAACCAGCAGAATTTTCATTTTTATCTCTCGTACAAAATTGCGGCTATTTTGTCCTGAGCCAGCGTCGGGCGCAGCCTGTTTTACGCGATCCTTACAGATTTAACGGCAGCGTATTCTCAGGCAGACTATAGACAAAAATGGCCGGTCGCGGTGCGGCAAGCCATTTATCAGGGAAGGGATTTATTGATAGACGCCCGTGGAGAGGTAACGGTCGCCGCGATCGCAGATAATCGCCACAACCACGCTGCCCGGTTGCGCTGTCGCAATACGTAAAGCACCGGCCACCGCGCCGCCTGAACTGACGCCACAGAAGATGCCTTCGCGCCGCGCCAGCGCCCGCATGGTCTCTTCTGCTTCGTGCTGAGACATATCCATCACGTCATCAACTAAATCGGGGCGATAGATGCCCGGCAGATAAGCCAGCGGCCAGCGACGAATACCGGGAATGCTGCTGCCCTCGCTCGGCTGTAAGCCAATGACTTTAACGCCCGTTTTATGCTCTTTGAGATAGCGTCCCACACCGGTAATGGTGCCGGTGGTGCCCATACTGGAGACAAAGTGAGTCATGCGCTGACCGGACTGTTGCCATAATTCTGGCCCGGTGGTCTGATAATGACCTAACGGGTTATCAGGATTGTTGAATTGATCTAACACGAAGCCTTCTCCGCGTGACGCCATCTCCTGCGCCAAATCCCGTGCGCCTTCCATGCCCTGCTCGCGGCTGACTAACACCAGTTCTGCGCCGTAGGCACGCATGGCTGCCTGACGTTCCTGGCTCATGTTATCGGGCATCAGTAAGCGCATGTCATAACCTTTCATCGCGGCAATCATTGCCAGCGCAATGCCGGTATTACCGCTGGTGGCTTCAATCAGCCGATCGCCAGGTTTGATGTCCCCGCGCAACTCAGCCTGATGAATCATCGACCAGGCTGCACGATCCTTCACCGAGCCAGCCGGATTATTTCCTTCCAGCTTTAGCCAGACTTCACTGCCGTTAGCAGGCGTCAGGCGCTGTAATTTGATCAGCGGCGTGTTGCCGATGGTATCTTCAAGTGTTGTCACACTGCGTTTCCTGGTCAGGTAGGAAAAAGAATTAAAGCAAAAAAAGGGCGGGATTTATTCCCGCCCTGTGATTGAAAGAAAATATCAGGCACTTTCGGCAAAGGCAACAGCGCGCAGTGGGGTATTACCCTGATAAAGCCGCGCCTGTTGTAATCCAACGTAGAGACGTTCGCCGCGAATCGGCGCTGCCTGCTCGCCGTCAAACACCAGCGAGAACGGCTCGCTCTGCCAGCCGCCTGGCTGAACCACCAGCTGCCAGAAATGACCGCGTGGGCTGACTTCGAGAATGTGTACCGGCAGCGGCGTTTCAAGGCTGCTTTGACGCGAGGCGTTGATCTCCCAGGGGCGCAGGAACAGATCGACCTTACCCTGATGCGCGGGGGTATAGCCCAGCGGCCAGTGGTGGGCACCAACGTGGAACTGCGAACCGTGCACTTCACCGTCAAAGCGGTTCACTTCACCCAGGAACTCCAGCACAAAACGGGTAGCCGGATCGCGCCAGACCTCATCGGGTGTGCCAACCTGTTCGATATTGCCCTGACTCATGACCACAATACGATCGGCGACTTCCATCGCTTCTTCCTGATCGTGAGTAACAAACACGCTGGTGAACTTTAACTCTTCATGGAGCTGACGCAGCCAGCGACGCAGCTCTTTGCGCACCTGCGCATCCAGTGCGCCAAAGGGTTCATCCAGCAGCAGAATTTGAGGCTCTACCGCTAACGCACGCGCCAGCGCCACACGCTGCTTCTGACCACCCGAAAGCTGAGCCGGGAAACGGTTTGCCAGATGAGCAAGCTGTACCATCTCCAGCAAACGCATCACGCGCTGTTTGATTTCAGCGGTTGACGGGCGCTCACGACGCGGCAGCACCGTCAGGCCAAAAGCGATGTTGTCGAACACCGTCATGTGGCGGAACAGCGCATAATGCTGGAAAACGAATCCAACCTGACGATCGCGCGCATGTAAGGTGCTCACGTCTTTGTTGTGGAAACGGATCTGCCCGCTGTTTTGGTGCTCCAGGCCTGCGATAATACGCAGCAGCGTGGTTTTACCCGAACCGGATGGTCCCAGCAGCGCCACCATTTGGCCAGAAGGAATATCCAGAGAGATATCGTTCAGCACCGGTGTGCGACCAAATGATTTATTGATCTGGTTAATCTCAATGCTCATGATTTTCCTCCTGTTGCAAACGCGAGTGCTGTTGCTCTAAGCGCCATTGCACAAAACTTTTCAGAAACAGTGTCACTATGGCCATCAGGGTCAGCAGCGCGGCCGCCGTAAAGGCGCCCACCGTGTTGTAATCCTGATGCAGTAATTCAACCTGAAGCGGTAAGGTATAGGTTTCACCGCGAATCGATCCCGAAACCACCGAGACCGCACCAAATTCACCAATCGCGCGGGCATTGGTCAGCACCACGCCATACAACATTGCCCAGCGAATGTTAGGCAGCGTCACGCGGCGAAACATCTGCCAGCCTGAAGCGCCGAGTAAAATGGCGGCTTCATCTTCCTGGCTGCCCTGGCTCAGCATCACCGGCACCAGTTCACGCACCACAAACGGACAGGTCACAAATACCGTTGCCAGCACCATTCCCGGCCAGGAGAACATGATTTGAATGCTATGTTCGTCCAGCCAGCCGCCTGCCGGGCCGTTGATGCCCCAGAACAGCAAATACATTAAACCTGCAACAACCGGCGAAACGGCAAACGGAATGTCAAACATCGTCAGCAGCAACTGGCGTCCTGGGAAAGTGAAGCGTGTCACCAGCCATGCCAGCAGCGTACCGAATACCAGATTGACCGGTACGGTAATCAACGCAACCAGCACTGTCAGCCAGATAGCGTGCAACATGTCGCTGTCGGTCAGGTTGCTGAAGGTCATGCCCAATCCCTGACTGAGCGCCTCATAGAATATGGAGGCCATCGGCACCACCAGCAGCAGAATGGAGACCAGCGCACCGATGCCAATTAACAGCCATTTACCCCAGTTAAACGGCTGGCGGTCGGCATGATTAAGTTGCGTAATCTCAGCCATTAGTGACCTCCCAAACGGCGACCAAAGCGGCTCTGTAAGGTGTTGATCGCGAACAGCAGCAGCAGCGAAGCTGCCAGAATCACCGAGGCGATGGCGCTGGCTGCCGGATAGTCAAACTCTTGCAGACGCACGAAAATCATCAGTGAGGTCACCTCGGTTTTCCAGGCGATGTTACCGGCAATAAAGATAACGGCGCCAAACTCTCCCAGGCTGCGGGTAAACGACAGTGCCGTTCCGGCCAGCAGCGCAGGTGCAACTTCCGGCAACACCACGCGGCGAAAGCTCTGCCACGGCGTCGCACCCAGCGTCTGAGCCGCCTCTTCATACTCCGGGCCTAACTCTTCCAGCACCGGCTGTACGGTACGCACCACAAACGGAATACTGGTAAACGCCATAGCGATAGCGATACCAATCCAGGTGTAAGAAATTTTAATGTCGAAATGGGCAAACCACTGACCATACCAACCGTTGACTGAAAACAGCCCCGCCAGCGTTAAACCGGCCACGGCAGTGGGCAATGCAAACGGCAAATCCATCAGGCCATCAAGAATGGTACGGCCTGGAAAACGATAGCGGGTCAGGATCCACGCCATCAACATGCCAAACACGGCATTGAACAGCGACGCCACGCCAGCAGAAAGCAGGGTGACCTGATAAGCAGCAATCAGCTGCGGATTGGTGATCACATCCCAGTATTGCGCCAGCGTCATCTGCGAAAGCTGCATGATTACCGCGCTGACAGGCAGCAGCAGGATCAGGCAGGTAAACAGCAGGCTGGTGCCAAGACTGAGACCGAAGCCGGGCAGAACCCGTTTTTGGCTGGCTGCAAACATTATCTGCGCCCCGCCGCTAACAATTTATCGAGTTCGCCACCGCTGACGAAATGCGTTTTCATGACGTTATCCCAGCCGCCAAAGGTCTCTTCGACGCGGAACAGCTCAGTCTGCGGAAAGCGATCTTTCTGCTCGGCCATCAGTTGAGGATTGTTCACGCGGTAATAGAATTGAGTGATAATTTTCTGCGCTTCTGGCGTATACAAATAGTTCAGGTAGGCTTTCGCCGCGTCGGCGCTGTTATTGTGCTCAACGTTTTTATCGACCCATGCCACCGGGAACTCAGCCAGAATATCGGTTTTAGGCACCACCACTTCGTACTCATCTTTACCGTACTGATTGCGGATGTTGTTCACTTCTGATTCAAAACTGATCAACACATCGCCCAGGTTACGTTCGGCAAATGTTGTGGTCGCTCCGCGACCACCGGTATCAAACACTTCAACGTTTTTCAGAAACTGCGTCATAAAGGCTTCTGTTTTCGCCTTATCGCCGCCGTTTGCTTTGTTTGCTGCGCCCCAGGCGGCCAGATAGGTGTAGCGACCATTACCGGACGTTTTAGGATTCGGGAAAATCAGCTTCACCTCTTTGCGGGTCAAATCTGCCCAGTCATGGATCTGCTTTGGGTTTCCTTTGCGCACCAGAAACGCCATGGTGGAGTAAAACGGCGAGCTGTTATTGGGCAAGCGCGTTTTCCAGTCAGCCGCAATCAGCTTGCCTTTGTCGTGCAGCACCTGCACGTCAGTAACCTGGTTGTAGGTCACCACGTCCGCACGTAGCCCTTGCAGGATGGCTAACGCTTGTTTGGATGAACCGGCATGAGACATTTTGATCGACAGCTTGTCGTCCGGATGGCTGGCATCCCACTGTTTTTCGAATGGCGCATTCAGGGCAACAAACAGCTCACGTGAAACATCATATGAGCTGTTGAGCAATTCAGTTGCGTTAGCTGCGCCTGCCAGGCTCAGCGACAACGCGATACCGCTAACGATTTTTTTCATCGCTTGATAAGTCATTTGGCACCCTGAAAAAGTGTGATGCGGATTCCACCCGCTGTTTCACCAGTTTATTTATAACTCAGGGAAAACCAGTAACGGTTTTATATATCGTTTGATGATTTCAAAGTCGAAAAAGGCATAAGCCAGCGGCAATCTTTATGAAGCATTTGGGAAAGGAAAAACAGGCAGATTTCTCTGCCCTTACGCCTTAACGCCGCCAGATAATTTTGCTCATTTTCCAGCTTTTCAGCGTATCGTCTGACGGCATCAGACCTTCTGGCCCATGCCATTCACCGCTGTAGACATAGCGCAAATGCTCACTGGCGGGCACACGACATTCAACGTCACGGTTATCCAGCCCGGCACTCAGCGTACAGTTGTTGTAAGCTTTGCTGTATTTGTCGCCAAACGCATCACCGATTTTACTGCCATCGCTGCTGGTGATGTTCCTGTCCATCACCTCAATACGTTCAACCTGACTTTGACCGTAAATTACCAGCTGAACTTTGTCATCTTCCCGCGCCTGCCAGAAAGAGACCACCTGGCCATTTTGGCTGCGCATACCCTGACGTAAATCATATTGGCCGTTCAGTGCCTCTTTAATCGCGCTTTCTGTCATGGCGGTTGTCGCGTTAAGGCCACCAACGCCCTGATCTGTTACCGTAAGGGAGGCACCAAACCAGTTCCACGGCAATGCGGAAGACCAGTGATAACTTAATGGATTCCACCAGCTCACCTGTTGACTGCTGTCAGTGCCGGAGCCGGAACTGGCGCAACCGCCCAGAGTCACGGCGGCAATCAGTAGCGTGGAACGAACAGCTTTCATGGAAACTCCTGTTAATAACATGCCCGATGGCGAAACTGATTGGAGTCGCAAAGCGACAAAAAGTTTATTCCAAATGTTCTGGCACAAAGCAGTCACGCAACCGGTGATTAAACTGAAGCCAGCCGAGCGCCAGCAAATCAAACAGCGACAGCAGCAGCGGCAAGGGTGAGCTGAGCAGATCGCCCTGCACAAACTGAACGCCTTGCCACAGCAAATTAACCAGCAGTGACAGCACCAGTACGCTCTTCCAGGCGCGCCATAATCGTGGCCAGCGCAGGCGGTAACCGGTGAGTAACAGCCCCAACAGCGCAGGCGCACCGAGTGCCAGCCCGATCCAGAACGCCTGCCTGTCGGGATAGAACAGTGCCAGCAGATCGTTGCCCTGCTGTCGCGATGCGCCAGCCATCACCAGCAGTAACCAGGTGCGCGCCTGCAATAACAGGATCAGCCAAAGAAACGGCAGCCGAAGCTGCCCTTTGCCGTCATATTCATCCGGCAGATATTTGTGTCCGTTAATACTCACGATCTTCGATCAACCGTTTGCCCAGCAGCATCGCGTCCACGGGCTCGTAATCGAGCTTCTCATAAAACGCGACCACCTGATCGTTCTCTTCACGCACCATTAAATGGATTTTCGGGCATCCCCGCGCAATCAGCTTTTTCTCCAGGCGGTTCATGAGCGCATTGGCGAAGCCGCGTCCCTGATAATCGGGATGGACCGCCAGATAATAGGCAGAGCCACGGTGGCCGTCGTAGCCGCCCATCAGCGAGCCGACCACTTCGCCGCCGACTTCAGCCACCAGGAAAAGCTCTGGGTCGTGATTCATCTTTCGTTCGATATCCAGTTCAGGATCGTTCCATGGGCGTAACAAATCGCAACGCTCCCAAAGCGTAATCACTTCTTCAAAATCTTCCTGGCGGAAGGCGCGGATTTCCATCATCTTTACCTGCAAATAACCACAATTTGCTGATTATCACGCATTTTTCATATCGCGCAACCTTTGACAGCCGGGGCCTGGCGAAAAAATGTGGATTTTTTTGTTAGCGGGCTGAAATACAAAGTAAAGCCCTGAAATGGTTCCGTACTCGCGAGCGGCAGAACGTTACGATATAACACCCGGCACGATTCTCTCCAGGGACCTGCTCATGAAGTTACTCAAGCATTTGACCACCCGCCGCCAGCTGTTGCTGTCTGGAATGGCGCTGGCCGTTTTGTCGCCACGCGCCGTGATGGCAAAAGAAGATAATGGCACGCTGCCTGTTTCAGCACGTCACACGCCGCCTGCGCCAGCCGCGAAGAACGGCAAGCGCATCGTGATGATCGATCCGGGCCATGGCGGGATTGATTCTGGCGCGGTTGGCGAAGCGGGAGCGGAAGAGAAACATATCGTGTTAGAGATTGCTAATAGCGTGCGGCAGCAATTGCAGGATCATGCTCATATAGACGTGCGCCTGACGCGCGACAGCGATCACTTTATTCCGCTTTATCAGCGGGTGGAAATTGCGCATCAACACGGTGCCAGCCTGTTTATGTCAATTCATGCTGACGGCTTCACCAGCCCCGACGCTAACGGTGCGTCGGTTTTTGCCCTCTCGAATCGGGGTGCCAGCAGCAGCATGGCGCGCTATTTGTCCCAGCGAGAGAATGACGCCGATAAAATTGGCGGCGCAAAAATCGCGCAGCAGGATCACTATTTGCAGCAAATTCTGTTCGATCTGGTGCAAACCGACACCATTAAAAACAGCCTGACGCTGGGTAAACATGTGCTGGATCAGATCCGTCCGGTACACCATTTACACAGCCAGCACACCGAGCAGGCGGCATTTGCAGTATTAAAGTCGCCATCGATTCCGTCGGTGCTGGTGGAAACCTCTTTTATTACGAATCCTCGCGAAGAACAATTGCTCGGCACACATGCGTTTCGGCAAAAAATTGCCAGCGCCATTGCGGAGGGTATCGTTAATTACTTTGATGAGTACGATCGCCGCAGGGCGTAATTGAGTATAATCAGGACAATATTTTAAAAGAGTAAGCGAATAATATGCCTGATATTTCCCGCGTAAAAGCCTTTCTGCTGCAATTGCAGGAGGATATTTGTCACCGTCTCGCTGCTGAGGACGGCGGCGCGCAATTTGCTGAAGATAGCTGGCAGCGGCCTGGCGGTGGCGGCGGGCAAAGCCGCGTATTGCGCGATGGCACGGTGTTTGAACAGGCGGGCGTCAACTTTTCTCACGTGCATGGTGACCAAATGCCCGCTTCCGCAACGGCGCATCGCCCTGAACTGGCGGGACGCAGCTTCGAAGCAATGGGGGTGTCGTTGGTTATCCACCCGCGCAATCCTTATGTGCCGACGTCACATGCTAATGTGCGTTTTTTATCGCTGAGAAGCCGGGTGCTGATCCGGTGTGGTGGTTTGGCGGTGGCTTTGACCTGACGCCTTTCTACGGCTTTGAAGAGGATGCGATTCACTGGCATCAGACTGCGGCGGATTTGTGTCAGCCGTTCGGTGAGAATGTCTACGCGCGTTATAAAAAATGGTGCGATGACTATTTCTATATCAAGCATCGCGATGAACAGCGCGGCATTGGCGGGCTGTTTTTTGACGATCTCAACACCCCCGATTTTGAACACTGCTTTAGCTTTATGCAGGCGGTGGGCAACGGTTTTATGGACGCTTACCAGCCAATTGTGGCGCGACGCAAAGATCACCTTTGGGGCGAGCGCGAGCGCAATTTCCAGCTCTACCGTCGCGGACGCTACGTAGAGTTTAATCTGGTGTGGGATCGCGGCACGCTGTTTGGTTTGCAGACCGGTGGTCGCACCGAATCGATCCTGATGTCGATGCCACCGCTGGTTCGCTGGGAATATGATTACCAGCCTGAACCGGATTCAGCAGAAGCCGCGCTGTATCGCGATTTCCTGCCGGTTCGCGACTGGATTAAATAGCGAATCGCCAAAATAGTTGACGCTAAATCAAGGCGGCAAGCTTACTCATCCCTAAATCTTCCCGTAAGTGATTCGGGTGAGTCAGCGCAGCCAACGCATAGATAGCGTCTACCATGACGGCGATTTACAAAGGCTTGGTTTGGGCTTCAACCACTGCAAGCGCCACCATATTAACGATGCGTCGCACCGAGGCGATGGGCGTTAATATATGCACGGGCCTGGTGATCCCCATCAGCACTGGCCCTACCGTGACCCCTTCTGAACAGGAGACTCTGAGTAGGTTGTAACTAATACGCGCCGCTTCGACATTTGGCATGATGAGCACATTGGCGGTGCCTTTTAGCGGGCTGTCGGGCATTAAATCACGCCGTATGCTTTCTATTAATGCTGCATCACCATGCATTTCACCATCAATTTCCAGCTCTGGCGCACGCGCTTTTATCAAAGCCAGGGCATCACGCATTTTGCGGGCGCCAGGTGCATTTGAGGTACCAAAACTGGAGTGCGACAGCAACGCCACGCGCGGCTCAATGCCGAAGCGCCGCACCGTTTCAGCCGCCATGAGGGTGATATCGGTAAGCTGTTCCGGGGTCGGATCTTCATTTACGTAGGTGTCAGCAATAAAGGTGTTGCCGCTCGGCAGCAGCAGCGCATTCATCGCGCCCGCCACTTTCACGTCATCACGAAAACCAAAGACTTTTTCAATGACTTCATAATGCTCACGATAATCACCAACAGTGCCGCAAATCAGCGCATCCGCTTCACCGCGATGAACCATGATGGCACCGATCAGCGTTGGGTTGCCAATTACTGCGCGCTGCGCCTGTTCAGGCGATACGCCGCGTCGCTTCATAATCTGGTAATACTCATTCCAGTAAGCTTTAAAACGCGGGTCAGATTCATTATTTACTATCTCAAAATCTTTTCCTGCTTCGATTTTCAGCCCCTGCTTTTGCAGACGCATGGCAATCACATTGGGCCGGCCAATCAAAATCGGCTTTGCCAGCCCCAGCGAAACTAATTCCTGAGTCGCATGCAGCACGCGCACCTCTTCGCCTTCCGCCAGCACGACACGCTTCGGTGATTTACGCGCCTGCGAAAAGATTGGCTTCATAAACAGATTGGTTTTGTAGACGAACTCAGTGAGTTTTTCGCGATATGCCTCGAAATCCTCTATGGGACGGGTAGCGACGCCGGAATCCATTGCGGCTTTGGCAACCGCGGGCGCGATCTGCACGATCAGGCGTGGATCGAACGGTTTTGGGATCAGATATTCCGGGCCGAAACTGAGATCCTGATCGTCATATGCTGAGGCGACCACATCGTTCTGTTCCGCCTGCGCCAGTGCCGCTATTGCATGCACGGCTGCCAGTTTCATCTCTTCATTGATTGCTGTTGCCCCGACATCCAGCGCGCCACGGAAGATAAACGGGAAGCACAGAACATTGTTTACCTGATTCGGGAAGTCGGAGCGTCCGGTACAGATAATCGCGTCGGGGCGTACAGCTTTGGCCTGCGGTGGCATGATTTCCGGTTCCGGGTTAGCCAGCGCCAGAATCAGCGGATCGGTGGCCATTTTTTTCACCATCTCTGGCGTCAGGACATTGGGACCTGAACAGCCAAGGAAAATATCCGCATCCGCAATTACGTCATCCAGTGACCGTTTGCCGTTGTCCTCAATGGCGTAATCCGCTTTGGTTTGCGCCATGCTGGCTTCGCGGCCGCGGTAAATGACGCCTTTTGAATCGCAGACCACAATGTTGTGCTTCTGCATACCCAGCGCCACCAGCAAATTCATGCAGGCAATCGCTGATGCCCCTGCGCCAGAAACCACCAGCCGCACGTCTGAAATGGCTTTTTTACGATGCTCAGGCCATTTAAGACCGCGGCGGTGCAGATGATGGCGGTACCGTGCTGATCGTCGTGAAACACCGGTATCTTCATGCGTTTGCGCAACTGCTGTTCGATGTAGAAACACTCCGGCGCTTTAATATCTTCAAGATTAATGCCGCCAAAAGTTGGCTCCAGCGCGGCGATGACTTCGATCAGCTTGTCGGGATCCCGCTCATCAATCTCAATATCAATATCAAACACATCGATACCGGCGAATTTTTTAAATAATACGCCTTTACCTTCCATTACGGGTTTTCCGGCCAGTGCGCCAATGTTGCCTAAACCCAGCACCGCCGTGCCGTTGGAAATCACGGCGACCAGATTACCGCGTGCCGTGTACTTATGCGCAGCCAGGGGTCTTTTGCAATTTCCAGGCACGGTGCCGCAACGCCTGGCGAGTAGGCCAGGGCTAAATCACGCTGGGTCGCCAACGGTTTAGTGGGCGACACCTGAATCTTGCCGGGTGTCGGATATTGATGAAAATCAAGCGCGCTCTGCTTCAGTTGATCATCCATTGGGCATCCTTAGTCGCCGCGAAAAGTTGCACCAGTATAAGAATCAACCTGCAGCAAGAGGGTGAAGGAGCTCAAAGAACCTCATTGTTTAACGGCACAGAATGCTACAGGTGAGCCTGCGTCATTGATTTCGGCTGCTATGCTTAGGAATGGATATGGCGCACCCCACGGTTTAACACCGCATGAAGGCACCTCGCTCCGCTCTCCACGGCAACAATCAGAGAATCCGCATTTTCATATGAAAGTCTCTGTTGCAATGTGATGGGTCCGCGTTACCGGAAGCAGCCCTGCAAGGCTCAAGGTGTTCCTTTTCGCTTTAATGTTTTTATTCAAGGAGTTTAGAGATGAACCAGCTAGAAGCCCTTAAACAGTTCACCACCGTGGTGGCGGACAGTGGCGACATTGAATCGATTCGTCATTATCACCCCCAGGACGCCACTACCAACCCTTCCCTCATTCTCAAAGCTTCCAGTCTCGACGCCTACAAACATCTGATTGACGACGCCATTGAATACGCCAAAAAACAAGGTGGCAGCAAAGAGACGCAAATTATTAACGCCAGCGACAAAGTGGCGATCAACCTCGGTATGGAAATTCTGAAAAGCATACCAGGCCGTGTTTCGACCGAAGTAGATGCGCGCCTCTCTTTCGATCGTGGCATGTGTGTCACTAAAGCGGAAAAGCTGGTTCGCCTGTACGAAGAGCACGGTATCGATCGCTCACGTATTCTGATCAAACTGGCCTCGACCTGGGAAGGGATCCGCGCGGCAGAAGAGCTGGAGAAAAACGGCATCAACTGTAACCTGACGCTGCTTTTCTCTTTTGCTCAGGCGCGTGCCTGTGCGGAAGCGGGCGTGTTCCTGATTTCGCCGTTCGTGGGGCGTATTTATGACTGGTACAACACGCGCAAACCAATGGATCCGTATGTGGTTGATGAAGATCCAGGCGTGAAATCTGTGCGTCGTATTTATGACTACTACAAAAGCATCGTTATAACACCGTCATCATGGGTGCCAGCTTCCGTAAAGTAGAACAGGTTCTGGCGCTGGCGGGCTGCGATCGTCTGACCCTTTCACCAAATCTGCTGGAAGAGCTGCAAAACAGCGATGCGCCGGTAGAACGTAAGCTGGAACCTTCCACTGAAGGCTTCCATCAACCCGCTTCACTGTCAGAAGCGGAGTTCCGCTGGGAACACAACCAGGATCCGATGGCGGTAGAAAAACTGTCTGAAGGTATTCGTCAGTTCGCTGTTGATCAGCAGAAACTGGAAGATGTTCTTTCCGCCCGACTGTAGTTTTAAACATTTTATTGATGGATGGGAGATTTCCCATCCACAGAGTTAACAAGGGAGAACCCTATGTCATCACGCAGAGAGTTGGCGAACGCGATTCGTGCATTAAGTATGGATGCGGTACAAAAAGCAAACTCAGGCCATCCCGGCGCACCGATGGGTATGGCAGATATCGCCGAAGTGTTATGGCGCGACTTCCTGAAACATAACCCAACCAACCCCGCGTGGCTCGATCGTGACCGTTTTATTCTGTCTAACGGCCACGGCTCAATGCTGCTGTATAGCCTGCTGCACCTGACCGGCTACGACCTGCCGATGGAAGAGCTAAAAAACTTCCGTCAGTTGCATTCAAAAACGCCAGGCCACCCGGAAATTGGTTATACGCCAGGCGTAGAAACCACCACCGGTCCACTCGGTCAGGGCCTGGCCAACGCGGTGGGTTTAGCCATTGCTGAACGTACGCTGGCTGCCCAGTTCAACCGTCCGGATCATGAAATCATCGACCACTTTACCTACGTGTTTATGGGTGACGGTTGCCTGATGGAGGGTATCTCTCATGAAGTCTGCTCACTGGCAGGCACCCTGGGTCTGGGCAAACTGATCGGTTTCTACGATCACAACGGTATTTCCATTGACGGTGAAATCGAAGGCTGGTTTACCGATGATACCCACAAACGTTTTGAAGCCTATAACTGGCATGTGATTGGCGACATCGACGGACACGATCCTGAAGCGGTTAGCCAGGCGATCAAAGAGGCACAAAGCGTCACTGATAAACCGTCGCTGATTATTTGCCGCACTGTTATCGGCTTTGGCTCGCCGAATAAAGCCGGTAAAGAAGAAGCGCACGGCGCGGCGCTGGGCGAAGAAGAAGTGGCATTAACGCGTAAAAAGCTCGACTGGCATTATCCACCGTTTGAGATCCCCGGTGAAATTTATCAGCAGTGGGATGCAAAGGAAGCGGGTGCTGAGCGCGAAAAAGCCTGGGACGCCAGGCTGGAAGCCTATAAGCAGGCTCACCCGGAACTGGCGCAGGAATATTTGCGGCGCATGAACGGTGAAATGCCCTCAACCTGGGAAACTGACACGGCGAAATTCATTGCCGAACTGCAGGCGAATCCGCAAAAAATCGCCAGCCGCAAAGCCTCGCAAAACACGCTGGAATACTACGGCAAAATGTTGCCAGAGTTTTTGGGCGGCTCCGCTGACCTTGCGCCAAGCAACCTGACTATCTGGTCAGGCTCCACGCCGATTAAAGAAGATCCGGCCGGTAACTATATTCACTACGGTGTACGTGAATTCGGTATGACAGCCATCGCTAACGGCATTGCACATCATGGTGGCTTTGTCCCTTACACCGCGACTTTCTTGATGTTTGTCGAATATGCCCGTAATGCGGCCCGTATGGCGGCGCTGATGAAGGCGCGTCATATTATGGTTTATACCCATGACTCAATTGGACTGGGCGAAGATGGCCCGACGCACCAGCCGGTAGAGCAGCTCGCCAGCCTGCGTTTGACGCCAAACATGAGCGTCTGGCGTCCCTGCGATCAGGTAGAAACCGCCGTGGCGTGGAAAGCCGCCGTTGAGCGTCATCACGGACCTACCGCGTTGATTCTTTCACGTCAGAATCTGGCACAGCCGGAACGCACACAGGCGCAGATTGAAAATATCGCGCGCGGCGGCTATGTGCTGAAAGATTGCGACGGTACGCCGGAAGTGATCCTGATCGCCACCGGTTCAGAAATGGAAATTACACTGGGCGCGGCAGAGAAGCTGACGACTGGCGGGCACAAAGTGCGCGTGGTCTCGCTGCCATCGACCGATCTGTTTGATGCGCAAGACAGGGCCTATCGTGAATCGGTGTTGCCATCAACGGTGAAAGCACGTGTTGCGGTTGAAGCGGGTATCGCTGATTACTGGTTTAAGTACGTGGGCCTTGATGGTGCCATTGTCGGTATGACCACCTTCGGCGAATCTGCGCCTGCCAGCAAACTGTTTACCGAATTTGGCTTCACGATTGAAAACATCGTTGCCCATGCGGAAACGTTACTCAAGCCGGTGTAATGCGTTGGCCCTTCTCACCTCTGTGAGAAGGGCCATTACGCTCTCACGCCTGTTTCACTGGTAAGTAAACGTTAAATTCACCACTGAATTAAAGGTGCCACTGCTTGCCCCGCCTGTTGGGGTATACATACGCGCTGAAAGCGGAAAATAGGCTTTATGGGTTTTTGCATCAATAGGTGACTGGAGAGACATTCCGTTACCATAGAGGGTATCTTGCGCTTTAAGTTGTAATGCAATGTTCTTGCTGGTGCCGTTATTTTTAAAAGCCTTGCTGTCGTTATTGTCGGGCGTACCTGAGAAATTCACCGTCGCCTGGGTTAAATAGGCGGGACATTCATTTAACTGTAACTGGAAGTCGACCCACTCCCTCCCGTTCCTGCGGTGGCTAAACGGCGTATCTGGCCTTTAGGCAACTCAACCTGTTTGCTGCGCGTATTGGTATCAACAATACACGGATTCGCGATGACTTTGCCCGTCAGGCTTATTTCGCTGGCATCGGTCATGCAGACCATGAGGCAGAATGGCAAACCAGCGAGGTAACGATATTTAGGCATAATATATTCCTTACTGGACTGAGTTACTGATATTCAAACGTCGCAGTGATAACAGATGAAATATCACCAGGCGTAGCCGAACCTAATGCAGAATAGGCGCGAGCCTGAAGATTAAATTGAGTGCTGTTACTTCCCGATGCGATAAACGAGATTAACGTGGAACCATTGCTGACCAGCGTATTTGACGAGCGTTCAGTAATTTCCACCGCTGTATTAGACGCAGGAGAGCGCGCGATATTTTTCCAACGCTGCGGTGATTGAGGATCTGCCTGGCCCGAAAAACGCGCGGTAACGCTGGTCGTTCCCGCTGGACAATTAATCAGCCTGAGCTGAAAAGGAACCATTGCCGAGCCCGCACCCGATGAAGCCAGAGAAGATGCCTGAAGGGTTTGGCCTAAATCAACACTGACTCTCTCTTCAGAAACGACACAGGGAGAAGCCGTTATTCTTCCGCTCACATTGATATTCACGCTGTCTGCCAGACAAACATCTGCGGTAAATAGCCCCCTGCCAGAGCACAGGCTAAAGGCAATAATTTATTTCCCATTTTTATTTACCCGAACCTCTGTTAAAAGATGAAATATTACTGATAAGTCAGCACTAACGTTGCAGAAGCATTCGCAACGCCGGCTTGCACGACTGGTTTTGTCTGAATGTAGCGCGCTGTTAAAGGTAAACTTTCCTGGCCGCCTGCCATCTTTTTTAAATATACCTTTTTATTCACTGGATAAGGCTGGCCGTTATAATACAAACGAATCCCGACACCAGACGCAGTTCCTTTTTCTCCCTGGTTATCCAGTGCCATTACCGTTGGGGCATCGGGTAAGTCTGGATGTTGCCTGCCCATAATCTGAACATAAACATTTGCATCAGCATCACAGTTCAAACCTAAATCTTGTGTATTACTGGCAGGAGGGCTAAATCCTATTGTAGAACCGAAAGAAGTCACTGGAACATTGCCTAAAGGGAAGATCAAAGCAGGGGTTGTTATTGAACAGGCTACGGTTCTGACATTAAATGAATTTAGGGTTATCAGACTGTGATTTATGTTTCCGCTGTTATTAACATCTGTTAACAGGCTCATAAAACTGCCAACATCCACTCGAGCAACTCTGCCAGAATCCGTTGGACCTGTTTTATAAAAAATAATCGTTGAATGTAATGTGACATTCCCTCCACCTATAAATTTTCCCTTTTCCTCATAATGGACAGCTGAATCGGGAAATCCAGGAAAAACATTAACATCGTTAACATACGTATCGGCTGCATAGCCGCCTACCCCAATTGAATAGCCTACACCCGGAAAACCTGTAGGATAAATTTTGCCGTATATTGAATTCCCGACTGAACTCCCCGTTACGAGTATTCC
The DNA here is from genome assembly GCF_027157825.1 of Pantoea sp. LMR881. Classification (NCBI taxonomy): domain Bacteria; kingdom Pseudomonadati; phylum Pseudomonadota; class Gammaproteobacteria; order Enterobacterales; family Erwiniaceae; genus Pantoea; species Pantoea sp. LMR881. Next base: position 3,326,149 of record NZ_JAPVOK010000002.1, on the reverse strand, counting down.
TACCTGATGACGAGGTTCAGGATCACCACTACATATAAAACGCACAGCATCAGGAGAACGCATTCTAAATAACTCCGCCCCTACAGGAGTATCCCGCTGAATGACTAATGTAGGAATGGTAAAGGCCAGTGAATTTTGCCCGTTACATACACCAGCAAATAAGGGTGACGAGACTAAAGTTAAAAACAATAGCATTATTTTTTTCATTACAGACATTTTCCTGAAAGCAATTGCACACCCGATTTTGTTCTGTCCAGTACATATTTAGCCTGACAAACGCCACTGTTATCTTTTCCCCAGCGCAACGTTATTTCCCCTTCAGGCTTTAAGCCTGAAAGATAAATTTGACCATTGTCACCCACAACAGACATTTGTTGCGTCACGCCATTCACTGTTGCCATCGCGCCAAATGGCACTGGCTGACCATTCAAACGCGTCAGTGTCATAATGATACGATGCCCCACATTTGCACGGTATTCTGCCAGGGCTATCGCGCCACGAGTTGGAATAACACTTTTCGTGGTCAACTGCAGTTCTACATCATCAGCGAGAGTTTCAGTATCAAGTGAGATATCATTTTTACGATAAGGTGAGACATTACTGACAACGGTGTAACCCCGGAAATCCGTTCTGGCACCGGTTTGATTAGTTACACTTACCGCTTTTGCGCCCGGTGCTTTTACCAGCGCGATAGTTTCGCCAAAAGGTTGCGCAAACGTTACGCCATCAGCATGCGCGATAATACCGCCGTTCAGGCCGTAGTTTATTCGTTGGCTATTTTTATCATAACTGTAGCCCGCCGTGACTTCAGCGTAGGTTCCTCTATACGTTGCGTTTAGATTACCGCTGTGCCCGCTTTGACGGGTGCCGTAACCTTGTTGCGCATTCCAGCTTAGTGCATTACCCGCCAACGCGAGGCCGCTAACGCCAACCGTATGGGTGGTATTTCCTTGCTTGCTGGTGCTGAGGTTGTAGTTCGCCCAGCTGTTAGCCAGAAAACGCGCCAGCGGTACGCTGACATTCAGTGCAAAGATCTGGTCCTTGTCATATCTTTTGCTGCTCCTGCCTGTGCCGTAGGAATTTTTGCTGTAGGTGTAGTTGACGCCAAAAGAAATTCCCTGCCATGAGTTGTTATAACTCAGGCCGTAAGATTCCATGCGCTTGTTTGTTTGCCAGTAATCTTCCCGGACTGCACTTCCCGTTACTGCTCCATAGGCAGAACCCAGGGTCTGGCTAACGGTTAATTCGGTGCGGTTACGGCGGCGCTCTTGCAGTGCATTGATGTCACCATAGGAATTCAGTACTTCCTGCATGCCGTAATAGCCCGCTGTTGAATAGCGATAGCCTGCAATAGCAAAATTCGTGCCGCTGGCGGTAAAATTTTTGCTGTATCGTATTCGCCATGACTCTCCTCTTGTCTTATCCAGATAGTGTGGACGAGACCAGGCTTGCGTGACATCAGTAGAGAGTGCGCCAATCCCCCCATGTTTTTACCCACGCCCAGGGCCAGCGATTGATATTTGCTGGAAGACTGGAGGCCGCCATAAATTGTAAACCCGTTGGGAAGCCCATAAATCGCCGTCCCCTGACCAATCGGTGTTTTATCTATGCGGCTGTTATAGGCGCGATACTGACCGCCCGTGATACTGTATTTGAGCCGCCCCTCGCGCTGTAAGACAGGTATAGAGGCAAAGGGCACTAAAAAGTTTTGCTCGCTGCCGTCGGCTTCTTTAATCGTGACATTGAGGTCACCCGAGCCGCCAGTGGGATACATATCAGTAATTTCAAACGCGCCCGCCGCAACATAGCTTTGGTAAATGGTGTAACCGTTCTGGCGAATAATCACTTGCGCATTTGTTCGCGCAATACCGCGCACAACGGGTGCGTAACCTTTCAGACTGTCTGGCATCATTTCATCATCAGAAGCCAGTTGACCACCGCGAAACGGAATGCTGTCAAAGACTTCGGAGGGCGATGAACTGTCCCCCAACGTCAACTGGCTTTTTAGCGCAATGATATTGCGTTGGGCATAGGTATAAATTGAATCCCATCGGGACTCACCGTAAATATCACGGTTCCAGGTGGAATAATTGCGTATGCGCCATGCGCCAAGATTTATGCCGGGGCGCAAATTTGCATACTGGCTGTTGCTGTCTGCTGAGTTACCACTACGATCCCAGCTATTATTAGCACTAACGCTATAGTTTAATAAAACAGCATTCACGCCTTCGCTCCACATTTCAGGCGCAACATAGCCACGTGGCTGAGAAGATAATGCAGCCTGCGGAATGCTTAATATCAGCTTTTGTGCTGAAAACAGAAAATCTGCTGTTGCCTGCGGAATAGCGGTAATATTAGCGCAATCGCCTCCTTTATTCAGTGCAGGAAAAAGCGCAGTCTTTATACCGTAACTTTGCAATAATTCTGTTGAAAGACAGGGTTTAATGAGTGCTTGATCATTACCCGCCGCGAAAAATTCAATCTCACGCGTATCTACCATCTGGTTATTAATAATAATATCAACGCGGTATTTCCCTGGTGCCTGAGAGCCTTTTTCAAAGAAAGAGAGATCGATCTCGTGTGTCACTGGATTATCCAGCTCCAGTAACGCCGGATTAAAATAGTCTCGCGCATGCGCTAAATGCACCGTACCAGAGATCGTCAACGTAATGAGAGTAGCAAGTGAGCTTAATACAAATACATGAGTTTGTTTTGTTATATTCATAAAGTCTGTACTTCCTTATTGTACACATACGTTGCAACAACGTCCTGATCTGAGTGCAACTTTCAGTGCCCATAAAGAATCAAATAGACCCTTGATAAGCCATGCTTATTCCGCCAAAGTCATTAATGATTTTATACATGACCGGCCCTGAGGTGATGCCTGTCGGCAATTTAAAGCGCGCTTCACCGCCGGGTGAAACATAGGTAGGTTCAGCTATTTTCATTCCTGCAACGGTAATTTCATTGAAGTTTATGTAATAGCTTGTCGGGTTCGTCACCAGGATTTGATCCCCGGATTTTTGCCAGGTCAGTTTTCCTGCTACATCGTCCAAAGAGATGACTTTCAAAGCATCCGGCCGATAAATCAGTTTAATACGTGTTTTCACCGCCACTTGTAACGTGTTCTCTTTTTTCTCTGTTGCGGGAATGGATTTAATGTTGAGCCAATACATTGACTCTTTATTTTCAGGCAATATTCCTGTCAGAACAATTCGCATAACATTTTGCTGTTTTTGATCCAGGCGATAAAGCGGCGGCGTAATAATAAAAGGCGTTTTTTCATTATCGCCTTTTTGTGTTTCAACCCATGACTGAATAAGATAGGGAATACTGTCAGGGTTACTAATACTTAATGAGGCTTCTTTCTTACCGCCATCATAAATGACCCGCGTACCGCCAACAATTATGCCAGCACTGACGTAATTCGCACTCAATGAAATGAGCAATCCCATTAGCAATGATTTACATGTTATTTTCATTTTAAACCTTAAAAGATTCTTCGGGCTGTCGTCACACAGCCCGCCTCCTCAATAATCATTGGGTTAGTTATAATTCAATGTAAATTGAGCAACGGCATTTGCCGGGCCTGCGGTAACGGTGGAGGCCATTTGAATATAGCGAGCTAAAAACGGTATGTTATTTACGCCTTCAGACAAAGAAATATTGCTGGAAGCAGAGAACAAAGGCAGTACAAGTTGATTATGATCTGAAAGCTGAACGGCGACGCCTGTTGCGACGCCCGTTCCGCTGTTGAGCGCCAAAACTCTATTATCACCATTGAAAGCATTGCCGTCGAATTTCACTGTCGCGTTGGTCACACTGCTCGGACAAGATTTAAGAATCATCATGAATTTAGTGGTAGCCGCGACAGAACCCACCCCCGTAAAGGAACTTTTAGCCACTTTACCTAAATTCACCGTCATCGTGTTGCTACTTCCTATATCTACTGTGCAGGCAGTATCGACGATTTCACCGGTAAAATTAACAGTACCGTCAATAGCAAGTACAGAGGTTGAAAACAGTAAAACCACAGAAGCAGTCGTGGTGGCAATAAATTGCCGTGGCAATAATTTTAAACTTTCATTCATTTTATTTACTCGTTTAGTTAAAGACTTAAAGATGAAAATATAAACATCCCGTCAAGAAACAACGACATTAGACAAAAAAAATGAGCAGTTTAAAACGATTATTCCCTTAAAAAAGAACAAACTATAATTTAATGAAAAAAACGAGAAACCAAAATCACATCTTTGATATCAAAAGAGAAAACACCTCTTAATAAGAAAAATTAAGATGGCTAAAATCTTCATTAATCTGTGAGAAATTAACATCCAAACATATCGAGTGCTTATTTATACCCGCCAGCGATTAAACATCGTTGCTTTATATTTATAGGTTTTCAGCACGACCGTCCCGTTCACGTCAGGTTCAGGATACAACAGGAACGCTCAACCATCGGCTATGCGGAAACGTGACTCAAGCGAGTGTCGTGCGTTGGCTCTTTTTCATTTCTGTGGGAAGAGCCACGTTAAGCCGCGATATACGGCAGAAAAAAATCCCATTTCCCCTCTTCACCTCAAAGGCAAACTGATTACTATAGTTTTCCTCTGACCCTTACAGCGAACTCACCCACGTTGAAAATGCGCATACCTTCTTTACTGGCCTTAATAGTTTCTCTGCTTCCGTTAAAAACCATGGCGCAAATAGCGCCCGATCCGCTTCTCTCGTCGCAAATCGTTGATCGCTATGCTGAACATATCTTTTATGGCAGCGGCGCAACCGGCATGGCACTGGTCGCTATTGATGGCAATCAGCGCGTTTTTACCAGCTTTGGCGAAACCCGCCCCGGTAACAATGTCCGGCCGCAAAAAGATTCACTGATTCGTATCGCCTCGCTCAGCAAGCTAATGACCAGCGAAGTGATGGTAAAAATGGCTGAGCGCGGGGTAATTCGCCTTGACGACCCACTGAGCAAATATGCCCCGCCCGGCACACGCGTTCCTGACTACAACGGTCAGCCGATTCGGCTAATTAACCTTTCTACCCATACCAGCGGCCTGCCGCGTGAGCAGCCTGGCGGTAAACCGCATCGCCCGGTATTTATCTGGCCAACGCGCAGCGAACGCTGGGAATGGCTTTCTCGCGCTAACTTAAAAGCCACACCTGGCACTGATGCCGCCTATTCCAACCTCGGCTACGATTTGCTGGGTGATGCGTTATCGCGTGCGGCGGGCAAGCCCTATCCGGCGCTGCTCCAGCAGTTGATTACCCGTCCTCTGGGGATGAAAGACACTACGTTTACGCCGTCACCCGAGCAGTGTGGTCGTCTGATGGTGGCAGAAAAAGGTGCCAGTCCGTGTAACAACACCCTGGCTGCGATTGGCAGCGGGGGCGTCTATTCTACGCCAGATGATATGAGCCGCTGGATGCAGCAGTTTCTGAATTCCGCAGTGAGCCAGCGCACACCGCAGGCCGATCGGCTGCAAACGCTGATTTATCGTCGCGATCAGCTTCATAAAGTGGAAGGCATGGATGTGCCGGGCAAGGCTGACGCATTAGGCATGGGATGGGTTTACATGGCACCGAAAGCGGGCCGTCCAGGTATTATTCAAAAAACGGGCGGCGGCGGTGGGTTCATCACCTATCTGGCGATGGTGCCGCAGTACAACGTGGGAGTTTTTGTCGTTGTGACGCGCTCACCGCTGACCCGCTTCACCGCCATGAGTGACGGCGTCAATAATATGCTGGCTGAACTGGTGGGTAATCAGATCGGTTCACCGATGATGGTGCAGGCGATGCGCTAACGCTGCTGGGCTGCGGTGCCTGACTGGCTCACCCACAGAGTGGGCCAGTCATCGCTGCTGTGCCAGGCATCGCACGTCGACTCTTGTGCATACTCCGCCAGCACAAAGTTGTTGCCGTTAAACTGCCAGCGCGTTGCCGTGCCGCAGTCGCCTAAGCCGCGCCCTTTGCTGAAGGTATAAAGCAGTCCGGTCGAGGCATCATATTCCGCATTAATCAGCTCTAACTGACGTTCCGTGGTGGCAGGTGGCGTAAAGGGTAGCGTCAGGCTTAAGCCCCGGGCGACGTAAGGCGGCGTTCGGGTCACTTCAAACGCTAAATCGATAACGTTATAAGCGCCCATTTCACAACTCACCAGCAGCAAGGCCTTATGATCGGTCAGTGGCGAGACGCTCACTTCGCGCCGCATAGGATCGAGCGAACAGGAATCAGTATTCACGCGCCATGTGCCGAAATCGATCAGGCCGCTGGTCTCTTCCTGCGTCAGCGCAGCCGGTTGCGACGGTACCACAGGCAGTTGCGGTAAGACCGGCTGGGGCGGCACGTCCCAACTGGCACGATCGCCACGCTTGATCCAGGCGCTCATGCCGTTGACCCGCCCTTGCACGTCATCCATCAGTAACAGCGCAGCTTTCATACCCCGCAGAGAAATCATGGCGTTGGGATCGTAGGTGAGTTGCAGAGTTTTAGCCTCCATCACCAGATCGAGAAATTCATCAATGGCGATAGCATTGCTGGTAGCAAGATGATGCGGTTCTACTGTCCAGTGCTTCAGGTCGGGTTTGAGACGACGCTGATCAATTAGCAGGTTGTCTTTCAGATTACCGCCAGGCAACTCGCCGCTGTAGGCGCTGCCGTAGTCGATACGCAGCAACGGGCGATCGTTCACCCCGGCATGGCGCGAAATCGTCATCACTAATCCGTTGTCGCCCGGAATATTGCGTGCCACGCAAAATGCCGCGTTGTTACAGGTCATCTGCCAGTCAGAAAATGACTTTTGCAGTGGCTCGGCCTGCACAGTAGCAACACAAAGAAAAGACAACCCAAACAGCGATTTCGTCCAGTAAGGCATTAAGAAAACCGATCCCTAAGTATTTAGAGTAGAGATGATAGCGCAACGACGCCCCCGACGAAGATCGGAAATTGTGACCCCGCCCGGAAAGCGCAATTAACTGCTTAAAAAGCCGTCATCATCGTGTGCAATCACAAAAGGTGAAGCATAGAAAACAATCATCAGATGCGCACGGTTCTGGCTCAATCGGATTTATCGGACAAATTTTATCCAGCAGTACAAGAGGTTAGCACCATTTTTTAATGAGGTATTTCGCGCGAAATATATGACATAAAGCGTGATGAAACGCGCCGTTTATAAACAGCGCGATGCAATCCTGAACAAACTGTTAAACGTAACCAACAACGGCAGGCAGGCAGGCAGGCAGGCAGGCAGGCAAATTTTACGGGCACTCAGGCTTTCAGCCATCCTGCCAACTGCGCATGTTGCAGCAACATAATGGTTTTGCCATCACGAATACGCCCATCTTTTACCATTGCCAGTGCTTCAGGGAATGTCATCTCCAGGACGTCGATGGATTCATCCTCAACCCCACCGCCCGCGTTGTCACGCAGGGATTCGTTATACTCGGCTGCAAAGAAGTGAATCAACTCAGTCACGCCGCCAGGTGACATGTAGCATTCATACAATTTTTCGACTTCGCCAATCGCATAGCCGGTCTCTTCAATGGCTTCTTTGCGAATGCAATCTTCTGGCGAATCATCATCAAGCAACCCGGCACAGGCTTCGATTAGCATGCCGCTTTCATTACCATTCACGTAGGTTGCGATTCGGAACTGGCGCGTCAGCACGACACTGTTTTTTACACGGTTATAGAGCAGGATCGTGGCACCATTGCCGCGATCGTAAACTTCGCGTTTATGGCGCAGCACATCGCCTTTATGATCGGTGATTTCGTAGGTGAAGTTGCGTAAAACAAACCAGTTTTCTGACAGCAACTTATCTTTAATGATATTGATCTTAAACGACATGATATCTCCGCTACGTCTTGAAGGGAGCCTGTCATAGTAGGAGGATGTGAGCGGGAAAACTATCCGAATTAACGAAACGCACCGGATTTTTCTGGTGCGTTTCGCGGATTAAAAACCGTTTGGCTCATCTTTCATATCAGGCAAGTGGTGTGCAATACCTTTATGACAGTCGATACAGGTTTGCCCGGTTTCCACCGCTTTGGCGTGCATTTTTGATGCGACCGTTTTTTGCTGTGTGAAGTCCATATATTCAAAATTGTGACAGTTGCGGCACGCCTGAGAATTATTGTTTTTCATCCTGCGCCACTCGTTACGCGCCAGTTCAATACGGTGCTCTTCGAACTTTTGCGGCGTATCCACCAGGCCGAAAATTTTGGCGTAGACTTCTTTACTGGCTTCAATTTTACGCAGCATTTTCGGGCCCCACTCATGCGGCACATGGCAATCCGGACAGGTAGCGCGTACGCCGCTGCGGTTGGTGTAATGTACCGTCTGCTGGTATTCCTGATAAACATTGTTGCGCATTTCATGACAGCCAATACAAAACTCCTCGCGGTTGGTCATCTCCATGCCAGTATTAAAACCGCCCCAAAAAAGAATGCCCGCGCCAAAACCAAGCAAAAGCAAGGTGCCAAGCGCCAGGCGACTCGGGCGTCGCCACCAGCGCCATAACCGTATTATTCGCTGTTTCATCGTCGCCTCACTGACCAAAACCGGCGGCTGGCCGGAAGCTGTTTTCAACAATAGGCTTAGCGTCAGTTTGCGGTGCGTGGCACTGTAAACAGAAGTAGCGGCGTGGTGAAACGCTGCTGCTGACGTTGCCATCACGATCGGTGAAATGCGTTGGGCTGACGCGCGGCGCACCAGTGGTCAGATAGCTTTGCGTACCGTGACATTGCAGGCAGCGATTCACATTTTTTGTCACCTGATAGCCCTCAACGCTGTGCGGAATCAACGGCGGTTGATTGACATAATTCAGCGGCATTCGGCTCTGCTGCTTTGGCTGGAAAATGGCGCCATGTTGCGCGGCGCTCACCTCAGGCGACGCCGACAGATCGGCGCTTTTATTGGCCCAGACGGTGCCGCCCAGCATCAGGGCAGCAAGGGTAATCAGCGTAATGATCGGTTTCATTGCATCCTGCCTTAAATTTTAATCAGCTTAACCGCGCATTTTTTATAATCGGTCTGCTTTGAGAGCGGATCGGTCGCATCCAGCGTGATGTTGTTAGCCAGCACGCCAGCGTCAAAAAACGGCATAAACACCAGCCCTTGCGGCGGCTGGTTACGTCCCCGGGTTTCGACGTTAGCAATGGTTTCACCCCGGCGCGACACCACGCGGACTTTCTCGCCCCGGCGTAAGCCGCGCGCTTTAGCATCAAGTGGATGGATATAGAGCAGAGCCTGCGGCACGGCGCGATGTAATTCCGGTACGCGGCGCGTCATGGTGCCGGTGTGCCAGTGCTCCAGCACGCGACCGGTGCAGAACCAGAGATCAAATTCCTGATCCGGTTGTTCGGCAGGTGGTTCATAAGGCAGAGCAAAGATCACCGCCTTGCCGTCCGGCTGGCCGTAAAAACGCACACTTTCTCCCGCTTTGACATAGCTGTCATGGCCTTCACGATAGCGCCAGCGCGTCTCTTTGCCGTTAACCACTGGCCAGCGCAGACCACGTTCCTGATGATAAAGATCAAACGGTGCCAGATCGTGCCCGTGGCCCCGGCCAAAGCTGGCGTACTCTTCAAACAGACCCTTTTGCAGATAGAAGCCAAACTCACGCGCCTCATCATTCAGGCGATCGTCTGCCACTTCGCTCAGCGGATAGCGATCAACCTGACCGTTGGCATAGAGCACGTCATACAAGGTCTTACCGCTCAGTTCTGGCTGCTGCGCCAGCAATGCTTCCGGCCAGACCTCTTCTACTTTGAAGCGTTTGGAAAAGGTCACTAATTGCCACAGATCGGATTTCGCATCCCCTGGTGCTTTGACCTGCTGATGCCAGAACTGGGTACGGCGCTCAGCGTTGCCGTATGCGCCCTCTTTTTCTACCCACATTGCGGTTGGCAGGATCAGATCGGCAGAGAGCGCGCTGATGGTAGGGTAAGGATCAGAGACCACAATGAAATTCTGCGGATCGCGCCAGCCTGGCATACGTTCCTGGGTAAGATTCGGCCCCGCCTGCATGTTGTTATTACACATCACCCAGTAGGCATTGATTTTGCCATCTTTCAGCGCACGATCTTGCGCCACCGCATGCAGACCGACTTTCGCTGGAAGCGTCCCGTCTGGCAGTTTCCACAACGCCTCAGCCTTTGCGCGGTGCTTGTCGTTATTCACTACCATGTCGGCAGGCAAGCGGTGAGAAAAAGTGCCGACTTCACGCGCTGTGCCGCAGGCCGAAGGCTGGCCTGTCAGAGAGAACGGACCGGTGCCCGGACGGGAAATCTTGCCGGTCAGTAAATGCAGGTTGTAGCAAAGGTTGTTGGCCCACACGCCACGCGTGTGCTGGTTGAAGCCCATCGTCCAGAACGAGACCACTTTTACGTTCGGGTCGGCGTATAGCTCGGCCAGCGCCAGCAGCTGATCCTGCTCTACCCCGCTCATCTGGCTGGCTTTTTCGACAGTATATTCCGCAACGTGCTGTGCAAAGGCGTCAAAGGTGATCGGCGTTGATTCACCACTGTCTGGATTCTTCGCGGAACGCTGGCGGGGATCTGTAGGACGCAAACCGTAGCCAATGTCCGTTACGCCTTTGCGTAGCGTGACGTGGCGCGCCAAAAATGCTTTATCAACCTTGTTATTTTGAATGATGTAGTTGGCGATAAAGTTAAGGATCACTAAATCGGTTTGTGGCGTGAAGACAATGGCGTTATCAGCCAGCTCAAAGCTGCGATGACGATAGGTTGACAGCACGGCCACCTTAACATTGTCATGACTTAACCGACGTGCCGTCAGGCGTGACCAGAGAATGGGGTGCATCTCTGCCATGTTCGAGCCCCAGAGTACAAATGCGTCGGCCTGTTCGATATCGTCATAGCAGCCCATCGGCTCATCCATGCCAAAAGTGCGCATAAAGCCGACCACCGCCGATGCCATGCAGTGCCGCGCATTGGGATCGAGATTATTGGTGCGAAAACCCGCCTTCATTAATTTAGAGGCAGCATAACCTTCCCAGACCGTCCATTGACCTGAACCGAACATGCCGACGGCATCAGGCCCTTTGGCCTTAAGTGCGGCTTTGAACTTCTCTTCCATGATGTCAAACGCCTGATCCCAGCTAACCGGCGCAAACTCACCGTTCTTGTCATAGCGTCCCTCCGTCATACGTAACAGCGGCTGCGTCAGGCGATCTTTTCCGTACATAATTTTCGGCAGAAAATAGCCTTTTATGCAGTTCAGGCCCCGGTTCACTTCTGCTTGCGGATCGCCTTGTGAGGCCACGACGCGACCATTTTGCGTGCCGACCAGCACACCACATCCCGTCCCGCAAAAGCGGCACGGGGCTTTTTCCCAGCGAATCGGCTCACCCATACCCGGTGTGGCTTGCGTTACGGTCGGAATGGTTAAACCCGCTGCGATTGCGGCGGCCGCCGCCGCATTGGCTTTCATAAAATCACGACGACTTAAACTCATGAGACTTCCTTACACTGTTCCTGCCCTTCATCCTGCTGGTGATACACCAGCGAAACAGCCAACACGCCGGGAATGTCTCGCGTTGACTCAATATTCCTCAGCAAGCTGGCTGCGTCGGGTGCGCCCAACGTCACGGCCAGCGTGCCTTTTTCATGTGATGCTGCGGCAATATCAGCGTCATCCAGCACCAGTAATGCTGACTGAACTGCCGGAAAATCCGCTGCTCGCGCCTGGATCACCAGGCCACACACGTGCCAGCAAGTGCGATCATCCATGCTGTAATCCTGTTGCAGAGACCGGGCAAGGCGCGAGACAGGCGCCACAACCGGTGCAGTTTTCGGGGTGGATTTTCGGCTGCGCGACGCCCAACCAATTGAAATGAAAAGTGATGGCTTGTTGCTCACAGCTTTCCTGACAGCTGCGGCAGTTCACGCCCTGAAAAGCCACGCAGCGGTCATCAATTTTGATGCTGAGTCTCCAGGGTTGTGTGTCACGCGGCGCGAACAGCGGTTGTGGGCAAATATCCGCACAGGCAGCGCAAAAGGTGCATTCGCCGTGGGAAAAATCGATGAAAGGTAATGTTTGAAGGACGATGATTTGCGTATCACATGCATTTACACAGCGGCCACAGCCATCACAGCCGGGTTGATGCAGCCACCAGGGTAATGGGAAACCGTCCGGCATATTTTGCCTTTGTCCGGTTAAAAATCCCCTGCGTGACAGCGTCATCGCGCCCTCGTCTGAGTCATAGAGTGATGGCGCGTAAAATAGCCCGACAAACTACAGGGATATATCACTCGAAGGGAGTATTTCCCGAAGGTGGATCAAAGGGTAACGGAACGGGGTAGGCAGAAAGAAAAAAGCCAGCGCGAAGGCTGGCTTTAGCGGATTTTAAGACAAATTAATGCGAGGGTTCATCCGCCAGTTTGGCTGGCTGCGCATCATCATCGTGAGTATGCAGATGATCGTGTTCTGTCTGCGCAACAGCGTTGACCCGTTTACGCACACCGAACCAACCCAGCACCAAAATCACGGCGATTAGTGGAATCGAGGCGATGGTATAGGTGCCGTTTGGATAATCAAACGCCATCAACACCAGCACACTGGCGAGGAACAGCAGCGTCAACCATGAGGTAAATGGTGCGCCTGGCAGCTTAAAGCTGACATCATCGGCTTTACCTTCTTTGATCGCTTTACGCAGGCGTAACTGGCACACCACGATAAAGGCCCAGGAAGAAATGATGCCCAGCGATGCAACATTCAGCACGATTTCAAATACCTGTGATGGCACGTAGTAGTTGAGCACCACACCAATCACATAAACCCCGATAGTCACCAGGATACCGGCATACGGAACTTGCTGGCTACTCATCTTCGACATGAATTTTGGTGCTGATCCCCCATCGACATCGAACGCAGAATACGACCGGTTGAGTAGAGACCCGAGTTCAGGCTGGAGAGCGCGGCACTCAGCACCACGATATTCATGATGCTGCCAATATAAGGTACGCCCAGCTTTGAGAAGAAGGTAACGAACGGGCTCTGCCCTGCCTGATAAGCATTCCACGGCAGCAGCATGACCAGCAGCACCACCGAACCGACATAGAACAAGCCGATACGCCAGATCACGCTATTGATCGCTTTGGGCAGCATGGTTTGCGGATCCTTACACTCTCCTGCCGCTGTACCAACCAGTTCAATCGAGGCAAAGGCGAATACTACCCCCTGAATCAACACCAGTGCAGGCAACAAGCCGTGCGGGAACAGTCCGCCGTTATCGGTAATCAAATGGAAGCCGGTGGTATTGCCGTCGAGCGGTTTGCCCGTGCCGAGGAACACTACGCCCACCACCAAAAACAGGGCTATCGCCAATACTTTGACCAGGGCGAACCAGAATTCCATTTCAGCGAACCACTTAACACCGATCATATTCATGGTGCCAACAATGGCTAACGCGCCGAGGGCAAACACCCATTGCGGTACATCACCAAATGCGCCCCAGTAGTGCATATAGAGTGCAACTGCGGTGATATCCACAATACCGGTCATGGCCCAGTTAACGAAGTACATCCAGCCCGCCACATAGGAGGCTTTTTCGCCCAAAAATTCGCGTGCGTAAGAGACAAAACTGCCGCTGCTTGGGCGATGCAAAACCAGCTCACCCAACGCACGTAAGATAAAGAACGAAAAAATACCACAGACTAAATAGATGATAGCCAGCGCAGGGCCGGCGGCTTGTAAACGGGCACCTGCACCAAGAAATAGCCCCGTACCAATGGCGCCGCCAATAGCAATCATTTGTACGTGACGGTTACCCATCGCTTTCTGGTAGCCGGTGTCGTGAGAGTTCAGCCAGCGTCTTTTCGCAGCACGTAGCTCGGCTGCGCTTTTTTACTAGATTTCATAGCCTTCCTGTTTGTCCTGACCATCAATCCACGGCAAAACAAACGTTTGCGTTAAGCCGTGTGAAAGGGGTTATTTTCCTCTGTGCGCCAACTGTGAGTGAGAAGAGCGTGGCGTGGGAATTTACGGCGATGAATCCTACCCGTTCTGCGTGAACGAAGCAAAATATACCGAGGATACGCACAGGTTGATTTGTAAGAATCGATCGTAAAGCACAAAAAAACCGGCCATTGGCGGGCCGGTAAATGCTACAGGGATGGAAACGGGTAGAAATTAGCGATAAATCTCTGCGGTGCCGGTCCACTGGCTTGAATCGCCGGGATTTTCAACGCCGATAATACGGTAATGACTGGCACCCATCTCTTCTGCTTTTTGTGAAAGCTGTTCGGTGGCGTCATCAAATGAACCTCTTACATTGGAGACAGAGACATTACCTATACTTTGCATATTTTGCGCTTGCTCTTTATCTACCAGTGTCGCGGCCAGGGTTGAAAATGAGGCGGTGGCTAGCAGGGCACCGGCCAGAACTACGGTCAGTTTTTTTCATGGAGATGCTCCTCAGCAATAACGTTTTTATTAATTACCGTTTGAATTATTAGTGTGGCAATGAAAGCCAACATTAGTGAGGCGTAAACATGGTTAATCTTTAGCCACTTTGCGCAGCGAAATCCTGGGAAGTGTCAGTTCTGGTCTTTTTTCGTGCAACTTGTAACGTATTATTTATTTTTTTAGCCGGACAGACTGTTTAACGCATCGGCTTCTGTGCTTTATGATTCCACGCTAAAAACAAGGTTATTAATGTGATTGTAAAACGTTCTGTGACGCGTAGCATTGCCCAGGCCCTGTCCGCCATTGTGCTGCTGTCGCTGTTAAGTACCGGGCTTGCATTAGTTACGCTTTCCAGCAGTCTGCGGGATGCTGAAGCTATTAATCTGGCCGGTTCGTTACGTATGCAAAGCTATCGCCTTGCATGGGACGCAACGCGTGAGTCGCATCAGTTAGCGCAACACCTGATGCTTTATCAACAAACGCTGGACGCCCCGGTATTACAAAATCTGGATCGCCCCTGGGTTCCAGGCGAAGTCATTAATCGCTATCACCGGCTGCGCAACGCCTGGCCGCAACTACAACAAAAACTGCAACAAGGCGAAGCCGTAACCTACCAGCAACAAGTGGCCATTTACGTCAATGAAATTGACCGCTTTGTTTTAGGTTTACAGCATTATGCTGAGTTAAAAATGCACCTGGTTGTCGCCAGCAGTTTGATCGGTGTGATTGCCATTGTGGCGCTGGCTTTAATGACGATTCGCTTTACCCGACAGCAGGTGGTGCGCCCGTTAAACGCACTGGTCACCGCCAGCCGCTATATCGAAAATGGCAATTTCTCATTCCCGCCGCTGGCTGTTGCCCAGGAAAATGAACTAAAGGTTCTGTCACAAACCTTCAGCGACATGGCTGCACGCCTGAAATCACATTATCAACTGCTGGAAAGCACCGTACGCGCGAAAACAGAAGATTTAACCGAAGCTAACCGCACGCTCTCTTTATTATATGAAAGCTCACAAATGCTGGCTGCCAGCCCGCTTCATCCGGCACTGTTTGAAAAAGTATTAAATAAGGTGCTGATACATGAGGATCTTGCCGCTATTCATCTCGAAGGCGATAACTACTCTTTCCGGGCGGGTCACTGCGATCGCGCCCGTTGCTGGCAGCGCATTCCTTTACTGCAGGAAGATCACAGGATCGGTGAGCTGCGCTGGCAGACCAAAAAGGGTGATCCGCCGGAAACATTAACCGGTAGCCTGGCGTCGATATTTGGGCGCTCAATCTGGATATGGCAAACGCAGAAACAGTATCAGCAGATGCTATTAATTGAAGAGCGCGCCACCATTGCCCGTGAATTACATGATTCTCTGGCTCAGGCCCTCTCATTTTTACGCATTCAACTCACCTTACTACGCCGCACTGTCGATAAAAATGACTGCGCTGCACATGCAATCATCGCAGACTTTGATCGTGCGCTATCCGAAGCCAGCTGTCAGCTGAGAGAATTGCTGACCACATTTCGCCTGACCATTGAGCAAGCCGATCTGGTCGCTGCAATGCAGGCGATGATCGCGCCGCTTCAGGAGCAGGTTGATGTACAGATCCGTTTCGATTACCAGCCGGGGCTGGAAAGTCTTGAGGCGCAACAGCAGGTGCATGTATTACAAATCGCGCGTGAAGCGTTAATCAATGCCATTCGTCACGCTAATGCGCGCATGATAGCAGTAGATTACCAGCGCACCGCTGAAGGTGAGCACTTGCTAACAATTACAGATGATGGCACGGGCATCGCCAGTTGTGATGAGCCGCCCGGCCATTTTGGATTAACCACGATGGCAGAACGCGCCGCACGATTATCAGGTAGCCTGAACATCAGTGCGCAGAAACGCGGCACGCAGGTAGCGTTGCGCTTTCCGCCGCGACCGGCTCATCCGCTCGAATAAAGTGACCTTGCGTAACCGCAAACCGATTATTTAAAGTGGCAGCCGCCGTTACCGGGAGAAAACATGCAAAAAACGTCGATGACCGTCATGATTGTGGATGACCATCCACTGATGCGTCGTGGCATCCGTCAGTTGCTGGCACTTGAGCCACGGCTGCAAGTGGTAGCCGAAGCCAATAATGGCACCGAAGCGTTAGCCGAGGCGCGTCGCCTGACACCCGACGTCATCCTGCTCGATCTGAATATGAAAGGCATGTCTGGCCTCGATACGCTGAAAGCTTTGCGTCGTGAAGGTATTTCCTCACGCATTTTAGTGTTAACCGTTTCCGATGCGCGTGCAGATATTTACGCCATGGTCGATGCCGGTGCCGATGGCTATCTGTTGAAAGACAGCGAACCTGAGCTGCTGTTGAACCATATTTTGCACCTCGCCGGGGGAGAACGGGTGTTCAGTGAGGCGGTGGAAAATACGCTTGCCACTCGCCAGTATAGCGCCGACCCGTTTCGCCAGCTGACCGAGCGGGAAATGGATGTGTTACACGAAGTCGCGCGCGGTCTCTCTAATAAAGAGATCGCCACGCTACTCCATATTTCAGAAGAAACAGTGAAAGTGCATATTCGCAATTTATTGCGCAAACTGAATGTGCGTTCACGGGTTGCCGCCACCGTCATGTGGCTGGAAAGCCGAAATAATTAACCTGCCGGGCTGTTTTACACTTTCTCCATAATTTCTCCACGATTTCCTTATCTGTCGCACGTAGAGTAAGTTACGGCGGCAGATCGTGAATTCATCCTTCTCTGTTACCCGCCGCCCTTATCAATAAAAAAACGATACGCTGCTGAGGAGTGTCGACTCAATGTCGAATTTTTTTATCGACCGTCCTATTTTTGCCTGGGTACTGGCAATTTTGCTGTGTCTTTGCGGCACGCTCGCTATCATTTCGCTACCCATTGAACAATATCCCGATCTGGCACCGCCTAACGTTCGTATTACTGCCAACTACCCCGGCGCATCAGCGGAAACCCTGGAGAATACCGTCACGCAGGTGATCGAGCAGAACATGACCGGCATCGATAACCTGATGTATATGTCCTCGAACAGCAGCAATACTGGCCAGGCACAGATCACCCTGACGTTTACCGCCGGAACCGATCCTGATGAAGCACGCCAACAGGTACAAAATCAGTTGCAGTCGGCGCTGCGCAAGCTGCCGCAGGCAGTACAGTCGCAGGGTGTCACGGTGAATAAAACCGGCGACAGTAATATTTTGATGGTCGCTTTTGTGTCAACCGACGGCAGTATGGATAAGCAGGATATTGCAGATTATGTCGCCAGTAACATTCAGGATCCGCTGAGCCGCATCGACGGTGTCGGACAGGTGGATGCTTATGGTTCGCAATATGCCATGCGTATCTGGCTCGATGCCAACAAGCTGATCGCCTACTCACTCACAACGGATGATGTCGTGAGTGCCATTGAATCGCAAAACGCACAGGTCGCGGTGGGCCAGGTAGGCGGCCTGCCCTCGGTAGAGAAACAGGCATTAAATGCCACGGTGAATGCGCAGTCGATGCTGCAAACCCCTGAGCAGTTCAAAGCCATTACTTTAAAAAACAATCCAGATGGTTCAGTGGTCACGCTGGCTGATGTGGCTGAAGTGGCGCTCGGGGCTGAAAAGTATGATTATCTCAGCCGCTACAACGGTCAGCCCGCTTCAGGTTTAGGCATCAAGCTCGCCTCTGGCGCGAATGAGATGAATACCGACACGCTGGTGCGTGCGCGTATAGAAGAGCTTTCACACTATTTTCCGCAAGGCCTCGAAGCCAAAATAGCTTATGAAACGACACCTTTCGTTAAAGCCTCAATTGAAGACGTAGTGAAAACCCTGCTGGAAGCCGTTGTGCTGGTTTTTGGCGTCATGTACCTGTTCATGCAGAATTTTCGCGCCACGTTGATCCCAACCATCGCCGTGCCCGTCGTGCTGTTGGGGACTTTTTGCGTGCTTTATTTGTGTGGGTTTAGCATCAACACCCTGACGATGTTTGCCATGGTGTTAGCGATTGGCCTGCTGGTAGACGATGCCATCGTGGTGGTTGAAAACGTCGAACGCCTGATGAGCGAAGAGGGATTATCACCCCGCGCTGCTACGCGAAAGTCGATGGGACAAATTCAGGGCGCCCTGGTCGGTATTGCGCTGGTGCTCTCTGCCGTGTTCGTCCCCATGGCATTTTTTGGCGGTACCGTTGGTGCGATCTATCGCCAGTTTTCCATTACCATCGTTTCGGCAATGGTACTGTCGGTGCTGGTGGCAATGATCCTGACGCCTGCGCTGTGTGCTGCGCTACTGAAGCCGGTTACGCCGGGCGAACATCATGAGCGTCGTGGTTTTTTTGGCTGGTTCAACCGTCATTTCAACCGCAATGCGGCTCGCTATGAACAGGGTGTGGGACGCTTGTTAAAAAGAGCGGACGCTGGCTGCTGCTCTATTTAGCCATCATTGTGGTGATGGCATTTTTGTTTATTCGCCTGCCTACATCCTTCCTGCCGCTGGAAGATCGCGGTGTCTTTTTGACCCAGGTACAACTGCCAGCGGGCGCAACCTTGCAGCAAACCTCAAGCGTGGTGGCAAAGGTTGAAGATTATTATATGACCCACGAAAAGGATAACGTGCTGTCGGTGTTTTCTACTATCGGTGCCGGGCCAGGAGGCAACGGCCAAAACGTCGCCCGCCTGTTTGTTCGCTTAAAAGACTGGGGAGATCGTCCCGGTGCCGATCGCACCTCATTCGCCATTATTGAACGCGCAACAAAAGCGTTTCAGAAGATTAAAGAAGGTCGCGTTATTGCCAGCAGCCCGCCCGCGATCAGCGGCATGGGCAGCTCATCGGGCTTTGATTTGCAATTGCAGGATCACGCAGGTATTGGGCACACGCAACTGATGGCGATGCGTGACAAACTGCTGGAAATGGCAGGCAAGGACAGCGCGCTTTCACGGGTACGCCACAACGGCCTGGACGACAGCCCGCAGCTACAAATTGATGTTGACGAACGCAAAGCGCAGGCGCTCGGGGTGTCGATTGATACTATCAACGATACATTAACCACCGCGTGGGGCTCAACTTACGTCAATGATTTTCTCGATCGTGGACGTGTGAAAAAGTCTACGTACAGGCAGCGCCTGAATATCGCATGCTGCCTGGCGATATTAATAAATGGTATGCCCGCAGCAGCAGCGGCAGCATGGTGCCTTTCTCCGCCTTTGCGACCAGCCGCTGGGAAACGGGCTCACCCCGCCTGGAGCGTTACAATGGCTATTCCTCTCTGGAGATTATGGGTGAAGCCGCTTCTGGTGTCAGCAGCGGCACGGCGATGGACGAGATGGAGAAGCTGGTGAATGCACTGCCGCTCGGCGTAGGCTTCCAGTGGTCTGGTGCGTCGTATCAGGAACGTCTGTCTGGATCGCAGGCTCCTGCGCTTTATGCGATCTCTTTGCTGGTCGTGTTCCTCTGTCTGGCGGCGCTGTATGAGAGCTGGTCGATTCCTTTCTCTGTCATGCTGGTGGTGCCACTTGGCGTGGTAGGCGCCTTGATTGCAACCTGGGGACGCGGGCTGGAGAACGATGTTTACTTCCAGGTCGGATTACTGACGGTGGTGGGTTTGTCGGCCAAAAACGCCATTTTGATCGTAGAGTTCGCTAACGAAATCAACAGCAAAGGCCATGAGCTGATTAGCGCAACGCTGGAAGCGGCGCGCCAGCGCCTGCGGCCAATCTTAATGACATCGCTGGCCTTTATTTTTGGTGTCTTACCGATGGCCATCAGCAGCGGTGCAGGTTCGGGGAGCCAGCATTCGGTCGGCACGGGTGTGATGGGCGGCATGATTTCTGCCACGATTTTAGCCATCTTTTTTGTACCGCTGTTTTTTGTTCTGGTGCGCCGCCGCTTCCCGCTGCGAGAAAAGCCGCATGATTAACCTGCTTTACCGCAATGCAAAAAGGCGTCAAGCCCGGGCATTGTCATACGCAGCGAACCCACCTGTGGCGTGAAGTATGGGTAATAAAAAAGGCAGCCATAACGGGCTGCCTTTTTACTCTATTACTGTGTGGTCAGAATCAAAGCAAGCGGGGAAATAGCCTGCTTATATCGCTGCGGGTTACTTACGTAACATCGATTCGATAAATTCTTTCCAGTTCCCCATTTCAACGTCAATCATAAAACCCTCTCTTATTGTGCAGCTAATTTTACGCTTAATTTTTCTTCAGGTGAATACGTTTACACCTGTTATCACTATCGGCACGGGTAATTAAATGCTGTAGTTTTTCGGATTTGTTTGCTGACGCACATTTCAGCAATCCCTTACCCGCTCTGGGATTAAAACTTTTTTAGCCAGACGGTAGACGCTTTTTTGCACATAAGGAAATTCTTAGAAAACGCCCTCTGCGTAACGGGATAATTTCAGCGGAAACTGAAACCGATTACCCGACGTTACATAAGTCAAATTAATAGAAATTTTGCCTTTGCGTCTTGTTGCCACACGGATGCCGCAAAGGATCACACTATGTTAAACTCTCGCTTTGAATTTTTGACAGGGATCAGCGATGACAGCGAAGTGGGTAATGTTTGGGATAAAAAATTGCGACACGATTAAAAAAGCACGCCGTTTTTTAGACGCTGCCAACATCGATTATCGCTTTCACGATTACCGTGCAGAGGGTCTGAGCGATGAACTGTTGCAGCAATTTATTGATGCTCTGGGCTACCAGGCTTTACTCAACACCCGCGGCACAACCTGGCGAAAATTGCCAGAAGCTGAGCGCGAAGCGATAACAAATGCATCCCAGGCAAAGCGTTAATGCTGGCGCAACCGGCAATCATCAAACGTCCGCTGTTGCGCGCGCCTGATGGTTCGATACTGTCCGGCTTTAATGAAACCACTTACCAGAACGTTATTCAGGAGAAGTCATAACATGTTTTGTCCGGTCATTGAGCTGACGCAGCAGCTTATTCGTCGTCCTTCTCTCAGCCCCGATGATGCCGGATGCCAGGCGCTGTTAATTGCGCGTCTGGAAGCCATTGGTTTTCACATCGAACCAATGAACATCGACGATACCCTGAATGTCTGGGCCACACGCGGTCAGGGCGAAACGCTGGCGTTTGCAGGGCACACGGATGTTGTGCCGCCAGGCGACGCAAACCGCTGGATCAACCCCCTTTTGAGCCCACCATTCGTGACGGCATGCTGTTTGGTCGCGGCGCTGCGGATATGAAAGGTTCGCTGGCGGCAATGGTTGTCGCGGCTGAACGTTTCGTCGCAGCACATCCGCAGCATAAAGGTCGCCTGGCCTTCCTTATTACTTCAGATGAAGAAGCCAGCGCCACTAATGGCACAGTCAA
Organism: Pantoea sp. LMR881; assembly: GCF_027157825.1. Lineage (NCBI taxonomy): Bacteria > Pseudomonadati > Pseudomonadota > Gammaproteobacteria > Enterobacterales > Erwiniaceae > Pantoea > Pantoea sp. LMR881. The sequence goes on along the minus strand of NZ_JAPVOK010000002.1, from coordinate 3,304,387 downwards.
AGTCGTTGAGCGCCTGATGGCAAGAAATGAGCGGCTCGATTATTGCCTGGTCGGTGAACCTTCCAGCACTGAAGTTGTGGGCGATGTGGTAAAAAATGGTCGCCGTGGCTCAATGACCGCAAACCTTACCGTGCACGGCGTTCAGGGCCACGTTGCTTATCCACATCTGGCTGATAATCCAGTGCATCGCGCAATGCCCGCGCTAAATGAACTGGTCGCGGTGGAGTGGGATCAGGGCAATGAATTTTTCCCACCGACCAGTATGCAGATTGCCAACGTACAAGCCGGAACCGGCAGCAACAACGTGATCCCGGGTGAGCTGTTTGTTCAGTTCAACTTCCGTTTCAGCACAGAACTGACCGATGCAATGATTCGCCAGCGCGTGGCTGAACTGCTAGATCGCCATCAGCTGCGTTACACCATTGAGTGGAAATTGTCGGGTCAGCCCTTCCTGACATCGCGCGGTAAGCTGGTGGATGCCGTAGTGAATGCGGTAGCGCACTATAATGAGATCAAGCCACAACTGCTTACCACCGGCGGAACGTCGGATGGCCGTTTCATCGCACGGATGGGCACGCAAGTGGTGGAGTTAGGTCCGGTGAATGCCACCATTCATAAAATCAATGAGTGCGTGAAGGCATCCGATCTTCAAATGCTGAGTCGGATGTATCAGCGCATCATGGAACAATTGATCGCCTGATCGCGATCGTAAGGAGCGGGCAAATGGCGTTTATTAAAGATTACTGGTGGATCCCGGTGATCCTGCTGATGGTCGGCGTGCTGATGAATGTTTATAAAGATCTGAAGCGTATCGATCATAAAAAATATATGGAAAACAAACCCGACCTGCCGCCGCATCGTGATTTCAACGATAAATGGGACGATGACGACGACTGGCCAAAGCAAAATAAAAAGTAAATGACTTGCCCTCGCAAGCTGCGAGGGCTGTTTACATCATAACGATAACGTCGTCATCGCCAGGTTTCGCCCCGCTTAGCGCCTCATCAAAATAGCGTTTCGGCACGGTATAACGCAGATGATTTAACGCCAGTTGCATGCTGCGCTCGTCAATGGCGTGCGCCAAATCTTCAACGATATCCAGCGTCACATCACCGCCTAACTCCATTAAACGCTGCGCCCCCTCTTCTGCATAATGCACGGGGATATATTCATCATATTCACCGTGGATCAAATGAACCGTGGTACGGGTGCTGGCTTTTTCCGGCAGGGTAATAAAGCGTCCGTTGAAAATCACTGCCCGTCCGGCCAAATCGGCATGCGCTTTGACCGCTTCTAAAACCATGCTGCCACCCTGTGAAAAGCCTATCAGGGCCGTTGCGTTGGGCTGCACGCCACTTTCTTGCTGCCAGTGCTGTACTGACTCAACAAACTGCGGCATCGCCAGATCCACTCGCTGCTGCACGCTTTGATCGTGCATTTTTGCCTCAGCAAACCACTGGCGCCCCGGCCCCGGTGAGCCAACAGAAATCACCAGTCCTTCAGGAAAAGTGCGTGCAAACCAGCTGCCAATTTCGCCCATTGAATCAGGGTTATCACCGACGCCGTGATAGAGCAAAAAAGCTGTGCAGCCTTTACCGGCTGTTGAACGATAACGTATTGCAGTGCCATATTAACCTCCTTCATTCACTCTACGCCCTCGGGCGATAAAAGCGATGCGAAGCATTGAATGAGTCAGTGGATTTATTACAACTGCCGCCGCAGAGCTTCCGCATACTCCTGATTATGGGCCAGAAGCGCCTCTGCTGCCTGCTGGCGCAGTGCGGCAATCAGCGTTTTGCGTCCGCTCAGCCCCGCCTCTCTCGCCAGTAAGCTGAGTTCAGCGGGCGCAGCGACGGCAGCCCGCAATAGCGGGGCCGGGAAAGGCGTGACGCTTAACAGACGCGTTAATACCGGCAGGCTGGCGTCAAAAGGCCGTTGTGCCCAGGCAAACCCCGCCGCCAGCCAGGCATCCTGCGCGATGTAAGCGCCCTCAGAAAGCGGAAAACAGTCCAGATCCAGATGAATATGCTGACGTAAAACCGGCCAGTCTCGCGCCAGTTGATGTGCTGCGGCATCCTGCAAATCTTTTCCGGCTGGCGTAATGGCACACATTGCCATCGCGGCATAGCAGCCGCTGCTGGCTTCTCGCTGGCTGCCAATGCGCACTAACGTGAAACCGCACGCGCGCCAGAAGGCCCAAAGTGATTCAGTGTAGCCAAAACTGACTGAAAGGTAGTCGCACTGCGCTGATGCACGCGCGGCGTTGATGAGGGTTAATCCCAGCCCCTGACGACGACATTCAGCCGCGACCGCAATGCGACTGATGCGCAGCGAACGCAGCGTGGCTGCATCGGTGAATCCACCGTGTGCCGCCAGCGATTGCGCGACTAAGTTACCGCGCGGTCGCCGCCAGCCAGCCCAGACGGCATGCGCCAGTTCAGAAGATAACCCGCCCTCTTCCACCAGCCATAATGCGCCTTGCAAAGCAGGCGCATCGCCCGCCAGCCATAAGTGCATGCCTGGCGCGTCAAGCAGGCGGCGTAAATCGAGCGGTGAGGTGCGATAGTGGGCGCTGGTAAGTAATCGATAAGCGGCTTCAATCGGAACAGGATTATCTCCGCTGTTGCTGTCGGGCTGTCGAACCGATCTGTCACCACACGTCGGTGCCGGTAACGCATCTTCAAACATCAGCGCCTGATTAAGCCACTCTTCGAGCGGATCGGCACGCGACCAGCGCAGCGGCTCATCAAGCGTGAAATAGCTTACCTGTGGCAATCCGGCACAAAACTTCAGCATGAACCCACGTCCGGTGCCTTCGTAGCCCTGTACTGTGGTCGTCAGCAAAACACGTGGGTAACGTTTGACCAGCGTTTGCAGTAATGGCGCAGGAATAGCCGCGGCTTCATCAATAATTAACCAGTCAACATTCGCTGCTGCTGCCTGCTGGATAATGGCGTCTGGCGCCATAAAGTTAAAGTTTTCGCCTGCAAAGGCCGCAAGTACCTCTGTTGAGGCTTTTGCCGGTGCGGTAATCAAACAGCGGCCATTTTGCTGCGCCAGCATTCCCGCCAGCGCAGACTTACCGCGCCCGCGTGCGGCGGTAATGACCGCCACGCCGCGATACATTGAGTGTAACGCACTGAGAATAGTTTGCTGCTGTTGCGGGGCCTGACAGTGCCAGTCGGGCAGCGGCGCGAGTGGCTCAACGCTGAGGGCATGATGCTGGCGATGCAGCAAAACCCGATCATCCGCCTCAATGCGTCGCTGAAGATGATGGATAAAGTGCGGTGTAGCAATAGGCTCGGCAACATCGGCCCAGCGCAAACTGTCAGCATCCGGCTTCTGCGGCCATGTTTGCCATTCAGGCACCAGCAACAGTAACCAACTGCCCGCCTTTAGCGTGCCCGCCAGGGCAGCAAAGGCTTCAGCATGCAGGCCCTGGCGGGCGTCGAAGACAGCATGCAAAAATTCTCGCCCCAGCAAAGTGCGTAATGCGCCCGGAGAGCAGTGCGGGGTCGGGAATAGCGGCGACTCGCTGATACAGAGCCAGTCGCCGGTTAGTTTAGCGATCCACTCAGCTGCGGTCTGCTGGCACCATCCGGCTTCGCCACTGATCACACAAAGCCGACGCACGCCTGCCTGCTGCATAGTGCGAATCGTTTCTGGGGTCATCCGTTATTCGCGAAGGTGTTGCATTGCCCCGGATTGCCGCTGTCGTAACCCTGTTTAAACCAGGTATAACGCTGCTGCGAGGTGCCGTGAGTAAAGCTGTCTGGCACGACGCGCCCCTGACTTTGCTGTTGCAAACGGTCATCGCCAATCGCTTCTGCTGCGTTCAGTGCCTCTTGCAGATCACCAACGTCGAGGATATTTTCCTGCTCCATATAATGTCCCCATACGCCAGCAAAGCAATCCGCCTGTAGCTCCATTTTCACTGACAGCTGATTGGCTTGCGCCTGGCTGGCACTCTGCTGCATTTGGCGGACTCTGGGTTCAATACCCAGCAGTTTCTGCACGTGGTGACCCACTTCATGCGCAATGACGTAGCCCTGAGCGAAATCACCGCCCGCGCCAAGTTTGCTTTTCATCTCATCATAAAAAGAGAGATCGATATAGACGGTTTGGTCCGTTGGACAGTAAAACGGTCCCATGACCGACTGCCCGGTGCCACAACCCGTGCGCGTTGCACCGCGATACATCACCAGCTTCGGCGGCACATAATCTTTATTCATCTGCTGGAAAACTTTGCCCCAGGTATCTTCCGTAGTGGCGAGTATCACAGAAGTGAATTTTGCCGCTTCGTCCTGATTACTGTTCACGCTGCGCGTTTGCTGTTGGCTGGTGGTGGTCACCTGCTCACCGGTTAACAGTGCCGTCAGGTCATAGCCGTAATAACCCGCCACCGCGACGATAACCAGCAATATAATGCCACCTTTGCCACGCGGCAGGCGAATATGGCGACCCGTTCCATAACCCGACGACTGATTGCGTCGGTCTTCTACATTGTCGCTTTCACGACGCCCTTGCCAGCGCATACTGCACTCCCTTTCGCGTTTTGCTTAGATGTCATGATTTTAGTTGCGCGCGGGGGCAAGCACCAGCTTTACGCCAAAATGAAAAAGGAGAGCCGTCGCTCTCCTTTCCATGCATCAGGCAATGGGTACTCAGTCGAGTTTCACACCCAGACGCTGGGCAACCGCTTCATAGGCTTCAACAACGCCGCCAAGGCTCTGACGGAAACGATCTTTATCCATTTTATCCAGCGTCTCTTTGTCCCACAGTCGGGCGCCATCTGGCGAGAATTCATCGCCCAGCACCACTTCACCGTTGAACAGACCAAACTCCAGTTTGAAATCGACCAAAATCAGGCCCGCATCATCAAACAGTTTGCTCAGCACCTCGTTGGCTTTGTAGGTCAGTTCCTGCATACGCGCCAGGTTCTGTTTGCTTACCCAGCCAAAAGTCTCACAGTAAGATTCGTTGACCATTGGGTCGTGTTTGGCGTCATCTTTGAGGAAAAGATCGAACAGCGGTGGATTGAGGATCATGCCCTCTTCCACGCCCAGACGCTTAACCAGTGAACCTGCTGCACGGTTACGCACTACGCATTCAACCGGCACCATTTCCAGCTTTTTCACCAGTGCTTCGTTGTCAGAAAGCAGAGCTTCCATCTGGGTCGGAATACCCGCTTCCTGCAGTTTGGTCATGATGAAATGGTTGAATTTGTTATTGACCATTCCCTTACGATCGAACTGCTCGATTCGAGCCCCGTCACCTGCTGACGTATCGTTGCGGAATTCAAGTACCAGCAGATCCGGATTGTCGGTGCTGTATACGGTTTTCGCTTTACCGCGATACAACTCAGCGCGCTTTTGCATCTTGATTAACTCCAAACATGAAATATCGGGTGTTCAACGGCCTGAGCCGCTGCGGCGATTGCAGGGACGCAATCGTTTACTTCGCCGCGCGCTATTATGCCAAAAACAAAATAAAAAGGCCGGAGAATCTCCGGCCTGTGATGATTTATTTGTTCAGCGCGCCCTGGAACACGGCCACCAGCGCGTCGTTTTGCGACTGGGTGAGCACGTGGCCTTTTGGATCGATGAACTGCAGGCTGCTGCGGTTGTCGAGATCGCCGACCTGAACTTTATAATCACCGTTTGGTAATTCAGGATCTTTGGCGCCTACTTCATCCCACGTGCTGCTGCCTGGTGATTTGTAGGTGACGTTCATGCTGCCTTGTGAGCGATTGGTGTCGGTCACTTCCATGCCCACACGCTGCATGGCGCCTGGCAAACGTTGCCACGCGACGTTGAACGGCGTGCGCAGCACCAGCATTGGCAAACCGGTGTCATCGGCACCGCTCTGGACATCAATAGCACCACTGACGCGACCTGCTGCGGCATTTTCATTTGCCGTGTCGATCTTATCCAGACCGGTACTGATGTCATTCATCATTTGGGCAGTGTAACGCTGGATCTGTACTGGCGAGGTAATGGTTTTACCTTCCTGTTGCAGTTCAAGCAGACGAACCGTCAGCACTTGCTGATAGCTTTGTGACTGAACGCTGAGTTGGTAACGGCCACGATACTGGTTATCTTCATCAGCACGGTTCCACTGCACCCAGTCGGTGGTCAACTCCTGACCTGCATCGTTGCGCGATGCAATCGGGAATTTATAGGACTGCACAACGTTAACCACTTGCGGCCAGACTAAACCACGGCTGTTTTCAATCATCAGTGCGCCAGTGTTACGACTGTATTGCGCTCGGGTGCCGTTCATCAGCGCCAGAGGCTGCGCTGGTGGGCGGATATCGAGCTGTTTACCGACGGGCGCATTACTGGCGGTACGCGGCACATCGTAATCTCCGCGCTGCACCGGCAAAATCATACCGGCTGGCGCTTTCAGTTCGTGCAATTCGCTGGCCTGCAGATAAGATTCATCACCACTGACCTGACGCTTATAACGCTGATCGCTCGAACATGCCGACAGCAGCATCAGCGTGGAAAGCCCCACCACTGTTGCCACTGTTGACCGCTTAACTGAATAATTCATTCATTCTCCCTAAATTATCGCAAACCCGCTTTAACCAGCGCCTGCTCCACCTTCGGCTGGCCTGCTGCTGTCAGTGGCGTCATCGGCAGACGCAGCGTGTCGTTAGCGATTAATCCTAGCTGTTTTGCTGCCCATTTCACCGGGATAGGATTGGGTTCACTAAAAAGCGTCTGGTGCAGGTGCATCAGACGCTGATTCAAACGGCGTGCTTCGGCAAAATTGCCCTGCTGCGCCAGTGCGCAGAGTTCAACCATTTCGCGTGCAGCGATATTTGCCGTCACGGAAATAACGCCTTTGCCGCCCAGTTGCATGAAATCCAGAGCGGTACCATCGTCGCCGCTCACCAGGATGAATTCATCATCAACCAGCTCTTGGATCTGACTAACACGCGATAAGTTCCCGGTTGCCTCTTTGATTCCGATAATATTTTTTATTTCAGCGAGGCGCGCGACGGTTTCCGGCAGCATGTCACAGCCGGTGCGCGACGGAACGTTGTAGAGCATTTGCGGCAGGCTGGTGCTTTCAGCAATCGCTTTGAAGTGTTGATACAACCCTTCCTGCGTCGGACGGTTGTAATAGGGCGTAACGGTCAGACAGCCCACTACACCGGAATTTTCGAAACGTTTAGTGAGAGAGATCCCTTCTGCGGTGGCGTTTGCGCCGGTTCCGGCAATCACCGGGATGCGGCCCTCAGCTAACTCCAGCGTTTGCAGAACCACATCGCCATGCTCATCATGGCTGAGCGTGGCCGATTCGCCGGTGGTGCCGACGGAAACAATCGCCGCGGTGCCACTGGCGACATGATAATCAACTAGTTTTTTCAGACTCGCACGGCAGACATTACCTTTGTCATCCATCGGCGTGATGAGTGCAACAATACTTCCCGTAAACATTGGCGATCCCCTCGGCAAACAAGTGCCTCATGGTACGTTTTACGCTTAGTGAAAAGCAAGCAAGCCACGCCATTCCGGCGCTTGTCAGCAGTTTTTTTATGTTTACCTTATGGTTATTAGCGAATGCACAGGAAATCCCATTTTGCCGCAATCTCAGCCCCACCATTTGGTTATTACCGCACTTGGCGTTGACCGCCCGGGTATCGTCAATACTATTACCCGCCATGTCAGCAGCTGCGGTTGCAACATTGAAGACAGCCGTCTTGCAATGCTCGGGGATGAGTTCACTTTTATCATGTTGCTTTCAGGTAGCTGGAACGCCATCACCTTGATTGAGTCGACGCTGCCGCTGAAGGGCGCCGAGCTGGAATTGCTGATTGTCATGAAGCGAACCAATGCGAAAGCGCGTCCGCCGATGCCCGATACGGCGCTGGTGCAGGTTGAAGTCCCCGATTCGCCGCACATCATCGAACGCTTTACCGATCTGATTGATAAACATCAGATGAATATTGCCGAACTGGTGTCGCGGATTACGCCCGCCCAACACGATCAGCCGCCAACGCTCTATATTCAAATGACCGCACACAGCCCAACGCGGACAGCAGGCGCGCCATTTGAGCAGGCATTTAATGCGCTTTGTCAGGAATTAAATGCACAAGGTACGCTGCGCCTTTATAGTCTGGCAGAGACAGACAGCGGTGAGCAGGTAACCTCCTCGCGCTAAGCTGTGCGCGTGGTAAACCGGAGCTATTTCCCCACATTACTGTTGCGCCAGTGCGGACAGCTATGTGGTGAAATACCCCTGATGGTAATTTTCTGTTTGGCAGTTTCTCGCCTGATGGTGTATTACCCACAGCATGATTAAAAAATGGAGAGATGTGATGAATCCACTGAAAGCCGGTGATACCGCACCGAAATTTAGCTTGCCCGATCAGGACGGCGAACAAGTAAATTTGACCGACTTCCAGGGACAGCGCGTTCTGGTGTACTTCTACCCGAAAGCGATGACGCCAGGCTGCACCGTACAAGCCTGTGGTCTGCGCGATAATATGGACGAGTTGAAAAAGGCCGGTGTGGAAGTGCTGGGCATCAGCACTGACAAACCCGAAAAGCTGTCGCGTTTTGCTGAAAAAGAGCTACTCAACTTCACGTTGCTTTCTGATGAAGATCATCAGGTTTGTGAGCAATTTGGTATTTGGGGTGAGAAATCTTTTATGGGCAAATCTTACGATGGCATCCATCGCATCAGCTTTTTAATCGATGCAAATGGCAAAATTGAGAAAGTGTTCGACGATTTTAAAACCGCAAACCACCATGACATCGTGCTGGATTATGTAAAAACTGCCTGATGGCGTGCGGGCGCGGCATCTGTTGCCGCCGCGCCCCTCTTTCTTTCTATTGTTGAGGTGACTCTTCCAGTAATCCATCTGGCCAGGCGTGCACCACGGCTTTTACCAGCGTGGCGAGTGGAATGGCAAAGAACACCCCCCAGAATCCCCACAGCCCGCCAAAAATAACCACCGACAGAATAATCACCAGCGGATGCAGATTGACTGCCTCTGAGAACAGGATCGGCACCAGAATGTTGCCATCTAACGCCTGAATAACCAGATAGACGATGAACATCGTCCAAAAATCGCTTCCTAATCCCCACTGAAACAGGCCGACACCCACCACCGGAAGAGTGACTAACATTGCGCCGATATAAGGGATCAGCACCGAAATCCCGACCAGCACTGCCAGTAACAGCGCGTAGTTAAGCCCCAAAAACAGGAATGCCAGCCAACTGGCGATACCTACCACCACCATTTCCAGCACTTTCCCGCGAATGTAATTGGTGATTTGCTGGTTCATTTCTTGCCAGACTACGCCCGCCAGCCCGCGATTGCGCGGCAGTATACGCCGCACTGCGTTCAGCATCTGCTCTTTGTCTTTCAACAAGAAGAAAACCATCAGCGGCACCAGCACCAGATAGATCATCAGCGTCATCAATCCCACCAGGGAGGCCAGTGAATATTTCACGACGGAATCCCCTACGCCGGTTAAACGACCCCGCAAATTCTCCACGATCAGATCGATAATGCCTGCATCCATCAATGCAGGAAAACGCTTTGGCAATCCGGCCGCGAACAGATAGAGCTTGTTGAGCATATTTGGCAGGTCACGCGTCAGGTTGATGCCCTGTTGCCAGGCAACCGGCGCGACAATCAGTACCATGACCAACAAAATACCGGCAAACAGCACCAGCACAATCGAGGTGGCCCAACTGCGTGTGCAGCCAATACGCTGTAAGCGTGTGGTTGGCCACTCCAGCAAGTAAGCCAGGACAACGGCGACCAGCAGCGGTGCGAGTAATCCGCTCAGAAAGAAAAGGATACAGAATCCCGCCAGCAAAATCACTAACAGGGCGATTGCCTGTGGATCGCTGAAACGGCGTTTGTACCATTGAATCAATAAAGCCAGCATACCTTTCTGTCCTTGACCACTTAAAGGACGACGATTGTACCGGATATTACTGGCCTGAAAAGACGCTTAGTGCGACAGGCTTCCTGACAGAGAAAGCGTAGCACCCGCGACAATCACACAGTTACGGCCTGCATGCTTGGCCTGATACAGCGCCGCATCTGCCTGCTTAAGTGTGGTCTCAAAGGACTTCTCTTCGCCGCACCAGGCCGTTACGCCAACAGAAATCGTGATATTACCCACGTCGTCAATCGCGGTGTCGGCGATGCTTTTACGCACGCGCTCGGCTATCTCTCTCGCCTCTTCTGCTGAGCTGCCCGGCAGTAGCATCAAAAATTCCTCTCCTCCACTGCGACAGATCACATCGGTCTGACGTGCGCTGACGCGGAGCGTGCGGGCCACCTGCTGAATAACCCGATCGCCGACATCGTGGCCCCACGTATCGTTGACCTGTTTGAAATGATCGATATCCAGCGCCAGCACGGCAAAGGGTTGCCGCATCGTTTGGTAAAAATTGAGTACGGCGCTTAACCCGCGACGGTTCATTAGCTGTGTCAGCGGATCCGTCTGCGCTTCAGAGTTAAGGCGGCCAATTTTATCCTGCACCAGCCCAATACCGGTCAGCAGTGCCTTTTTGACCTGTGCCGCTTCATAATACCAGGCGCGTATAGCGCCAATCTCTTTCGATACGCCTTGCGCATCCATCTTGCTGGCTTTACGCGCCAGTTGCCACAACGGCAGCGCGATTAATCGCGCCAGGATCACCGCCAGTAACAGTGTTAACAGCGCAAACGGCACCGAATGCTTAATCACTTTCATCAACAAACCCGACAGTGGCTCAAGGGTGACATCCATCGGTTTAAACGCCACCACCATCCAGCCGGTTGTGGGCACAGTGGCGAAACCGGCCAGCCGGGTAGCGTTATCGGCATCGGTAATTTGCAGCGAGCCGTTATTTTTTTCTTCGCGCTCATGTTCGCTGATAAGGGCGGGCACCATTTTACCGATAAGCAGGCTGTTTTGGTGATAGAGCACTTGATTGTTGCTGTCTACCACATAGACGCTGGAGCCATCGCGATAAAATTGCTGACCCAACAGCGCATTCAGGATGCTTTTTTCTTTAAATAAATGGTGCCGCCCACATAGCCAAGATACTGCCCGTCGCGACGCCATACTGGCCATGAGACAAAAACGAGCAAGTTATTGGCTGCGGAAAGGGTTGGCTTGCTAATCATCGGCTGGCGCGTTGCCAGGGCTTCGCGTGAGGCGTCGCTGGTGAGATGCATCCCTTTTAAGGTGAGCGATTCCGGTGAAATGGCTTTGACAGTGCCCTTGCTGTCAACCACGGCCACCGAGTTAAAACTGCTGGTCTGTTCGCGCAATCGGTTAACTTCGGTTGTCAGCAAGGCGTCACTCTCAAAGTCGTTGCCTAACTGAACGGCGCTGTAGTGCAGTTGCGACTGTGCCAGTTGAAAAAAGATTTCGGTCGTCGATGCCAGCTTAGCCGCATAGGCGCGATTGGCTTCCAGCGTACTGTCAATCAGTACCATGCGCTGCACGCGCCACGTTGCATACATCGCATTAGTTAAGGTCACCACAATGCTGGCGATAACCAGCAAAGCGATTAAGGTACGCAGATCCGTTTTTGGACGTAGGCGCATTAGCATGGCGTTGCCGCCACAGTAAATTTCATCATTGGTGTGCCCGACTCTATTGTTTTTGTTGGTGTTTATAACGTGCCCTGGTCATACGGGGAGTAATTGTACACCCTGAAATAAACTTAGAGCACATTTAAGGCGGTCGGCACCGCTGAAAAGTTTTGCTTTTACTGGCGCTAATCGATTAATCCGTTTTTATCATAAAATGGCCAGGGGCCGGAATAGCTGCCGATGGCACACTGATGCGTTGTCATCCCTTGCCGGGGATGCCAGCGATGCAGTAAAAAGCCCGGCGGTTCCAGCACAAAGTGGGCGGGACCGTCACTCTGCAAATCAAACGCCACCTGATGTGATACACCCGGTGCGCTACACGCCAGCGTTCCCGCAAAACGCATCTGCATGCTGCGATGCAAATGCCCGCATAACACGCGCTCTACCTGCGGATGCTGATTGATCACTGCCGCCAGCGCATCCGGATTGCGCAACCGCTGGCGATCCATATGATCGATACCGCTGGCGAAAGGCGGATGGTGCAGCATCACCAGCGTGGGCAGTTTCGGCTCATGCAGCAAGGCCTCTGCCAGCCAGTTCAGTTGTTCTTCATCGACATAACCCCAGGGCTGTTGCGGTACGCTGGAGTCAAGCGCCAGCAGCTTTACGCCATTGACGGTGAGTTGCCAGTTAAGCGTGGCGCCGCGTTGCAAATAGGCATGATCGGGAAACGCATCCCGTAGCGCCTGGCGATCGTCATGATTACCGGGCATCAGATAAAAAGGCAACTGCAAGCGACGCAGTATTTGCCACAGCGTTTGATACTCCTCGGCTGTGCCGAAATCGACTAAATCACCGGTAATCACAACGATATCGGGACGCGGTTGCAGTGCATTTAACGTCCCGATGGCACGCAGTAACGCGGCCTGCGTATCTACTTTTTTATAAGACAGGCGGCCCTGCGCCTTGATGTGCAAATCACTAATTTGCGCAATCAACGTTGGTTGAACAGACACGTTCCCTTCCTCACAATATTCTGAATTCAAGTGCGGCGTTTTCGGCCAGTGACCAGGTAATGCATTGCCCGGCATGCCAGGGCTCTCGTGCATGTCGATCAACCTGAATCGGCTTATCCATACCAATATCAATCAGTAAGCGTTGGGTCGCGCCCAAAAAAGTACTGCCGATAACGAAACCGTGCTGGTTGTAGCGCCTGTCTTCTGCCAGCAGCACATCTTCGGGACGGCAAAACCGACGCGGAAAGCCGTGTCGATCAACATCAATGCAGTTAATCGCGCCGACAAAATCAGCGACAAAACGTGAAGCCGGGCGTTGATAAATCGCTTGTGGTGTGTCGAGCTGTACCAGTTTGCCCTGCTCCATTACCGCGATACGATCGCCCAGCGCCATCGCTTCCTGCTGGTCGTGGGTAACGTAGACGGCGGTGATCGCCAGTTTCTTGAGCAAAGTACCGATCTCCAGTCGCAGACGCTCACGCAGTCTGGCGTCAAGCGCCGCCAGCGGTTCATCAAACAGCAGGACTTTAGGCCGCGCAGCCAGGGCACGCGCCAGGGCTACCCGCTGTTTTTGTCCGCCAGAGAGCTTGTCGATGCTGCGATGCGCCAGATGTGTCAGATCCACCAGCGCCAGCATCTCTGTGACACGCGCTTCCCGTTCGATGCGCGGAATGCCCTGTACTTTGAGTCCGTAAGCGACGTTTTGCGCCACGTTGAGGTTAGGAAACAGCGCGTAGTTTTGAAAAACCATGCCGACATTGCGTCGCTCAATGGGCAAATCCGTGACGTTACGATCGTCAAACCACACCTGGCCTTGATCGTCACTCCTTTCCAGTCCGCTGATGATGCGCAGCGTTGTGGTCTTACCACAGCCAGACGGCCCCAGCAGCACCAGGGTTTCACCTGCCTGAATAGTAAGATCCAGCGGATGCAGCGCAACATGTTCATTGAAGCGGCGCGAACAGTCGCGCAGCGTGACGGTAACGGCATCGTTCATCATGCCTTCTCCTTAATTTCGTGTCGCAAAGATTGCCGATCCAGCCAGTGATTACAGGCATTTAGCATCAGTAACAGCGGTAATATCATTAAAATAAACACCAGCGTATAAGCAGAACCGACTTCCAGACGCAGAGAGGCGTAGCTGTCTGCCAGACCAACGGGCAAAGTTTTGGTGAGCGGCGTGTGCAGCATCCAGGTGATATTGAATTCACCTACCGATAAGGTGATCACCATAAAAGCGCCCGCCAGGATGCCGTTACGGCAGTTGGGTATCACGACGGTAAAAAAACGGCGCCAGAACCCGGCGCCCAGGCTGGCTGCCGCTTCTTCCATGCGTGGCAGTTGAATCGCCTGCATTACCGCCAGAACCGGACGGATCATAAAGGGCAAGGTAAACAGCACATGGCCAATCAGGATGAACAGCCAGCTATCACGCAGTGCGTTGAACTGGCCATACAGTAAAATGATGCCGAGTGCCGTGGCTAAACCCGGTAGCGCCACCGGCAACATCAGGCACTCTTCAATGCGGGCGGCCCAGCGAGAGGGCGATTTAAGCAGTCCCCATGCCGCCGGCACGCCAATGATCACCGTGACCAGTAAACAGCTCACGGCGATCAGCAGTGATAACCAGAAAGTGTCGGCGTACATCTCCCAGACCTGTTCAACCCATTTCAGCGTCAGGCCACTGCGCAGGCCGATAAAATAGTTTTGCGTGACGCCCGCCAGCATTGATAGCAGCACCGGCACAATCATGAAGAGTACCGTCAGTACGGTGACGGTGATTTGCAGATAAAACAGTCCACGGCGCTTCATCAGCTATTCTCTTCTTTCGTGTGCGTGAGCATCCGCGTCAGCATTAATCCCAGCCAGGCTACTCCGCCCATCACCACTGACAGCGCGGCAGCAGTGGCAAAATTGGCATAATTAGTGAACTCACCATAAATCGTTAGCGGCAGGACGTTCAGATCGGTGCCGAGCGTAAAAGCGGTGCCAAACGCGCCCATGCTGGTGGCAAAGCAGAGTGCGCCACTGGAGAGCAGCGCGGGTTTTAATCCGGGCACAATCACATCCCACACGATGCGCCACTGGCTGGCCCCAAGCGAACGCGCTGCCTCTTCTAATGAGCGATCCAGTTTTTCGCTCGCTGCAACCAGCGTGACAATGGCGCGTGGCAGAGAGAAATAGAGATACCCCATAAACAGGCCGCTTAACGAATAGGCCAGCGTCCAGCGTTCATGAAACAGCCCCAGGCTTAGCTGGGCGAGCACGCCCTGACGTCCGGCTAACATCACCACCAGAAAACCCACCACTACGCCTGGAAATGCCAGCGGAAACGTCAGTAAAGCCAGCAGCGTGCCGCGCCCCACAAAGTGCTGGCGCGCCAGAAAACAGCCCACTATTGCGGCGATTGCTAAGGTCATCAGCGTGACCGCCAGCGATAGCAGGACGGTATTCACCAGACTTTGCAAATATTGCGGCTGGCTGATTACGGTCCAGTAGCCGCTGTGCTGCGTGCTGCGATCGAGTGTCATGCCAGTTTGTACCAGGCGGGCAAAAGGCAGCAGCCAGAAAGCCGCAAAAAAAAGCAATGCAGGCAACAGCATCCATGGCCAGCGTGCCGCTGACTGGCGGTGACGGGGCCGACGGCGCAAGGCCGTCGGTAAACCGCTGCGGGCGTCAAACATCGCCATCAGCGGATCTCGCTCAGATAGCGGGCTGAGAAAGCTTTCTGCGCTTCTGCCATTTGTTGGTAGTCAACCGTCTGCGCGCGGGCGTAATCACTGTCCGGCAGGAAACGTTTTTTAGCTTCCGCCGATATAGCCGATGGACGGACCGGACGTAACCAGGCATTGGCCCAAATAGCCTGGCCTTTATCAGACAAAACGTAATCAATCACTTTTTTGCCGTTGTCCGGATGAGGCGCGCCTTTTACCAGGCTGATAACGTAAGGCACTGTTACCGTGCCTTCCTGAGGGATCACAAAGGCGACGTTGGCATGATCTTTGTACTTAGCGCGGTAGGCGTTGAAATCGTAATCGAGCAGAATCGGGATCTCGCCGGAGATCAGGCGCGCATAGGCGGTTTGCTTAGGAACGATCGGCTGGTTTGCCTGTAATTTTTTAAACCAGGTCAGCGCAGGCGTGAAATCCTTCATGTTGCCGCCTTTGGCCTGATTCACCGCAACTGCTGCAACATAACCCACAAAGGCGCTGGCCGGGTCCAGATACCCCACCATGCCTTTGTATTCCGGCTTCAGCAAATCGTCCCATGATTGAGGCACAGGCGCGCCACCCAGCGCATCGACATTCACCATAAATCCCATAGTGCCGGAATGCAGCGCAACCCATTTGCCGTCGGGATCTTTCATGCCGGCCGGAATGTGATCCCAGTTTGCGGGTTTGTAATCAGCAATGACTCCGGTTGCGGCCGCCTGTATACCAAAGCTGACGCCGTAATAGACCACGTCGGCGACCGGATTGTTTTTCTCTGCGACTAATTGCGCCAGCGACTGGCCAGAGTTTTTATTATCCTGTGGCACCTGAATGCCGGTATCTTTAGCGATCGCTTTTAACTGAGTGCCCCAGTCAGCCCATTCCGGCGGGCAGTTGTAGCAGATGGCATTTTCAGCCGCCTGCGTCAGGGGAGTAAACAGACTGCAAGCGGCAAACAGCGCCGCGCCCATTCTCATTTTATTTTGTGATGACATGATGTTTCCCTGGTGTTGACGAAATAAACGCGGGGGCGATGCTCTCGCCTAATCGCAGATGATGTGCCAGCAGGCGCGTGCCTGCCTGACTGGGCTGTAAAAGTATGTCAATGGCACAGGCACCCAACATATCGCCGGGCTGAACGATGCTCGCTAAGGAAGGAGAGAGCTGCTCGCCAATATCGGTGCCATCGAAACCCATCACTGAAAGCTGTTGCGGCACCTTAACGCCAGCACGCGCAGCCGCACCCACCAGGCTGATTGCCAGCAAATCGTTACTGCAAATCACGGCGGTAAGCGGCGTTGCGCTGTTAATCAGCGGCAGTAAGGGGTGAAAATCGGATCGGGTATGGCTGGGCATTTCAACCAGGGCTTGTGGCGTAACGCCAGCCTGCTGCATGGCATCGCAATATCCCAGATAACGCTGTCGCGCGCGGTCTGACTGCAATACTGGCCCGGCGGCCATGACAATGTGTCGGTGACCGAGCGCCAGTAAATGTGCCGTAGCCTCCGCCATCGCCCGACGGTTATCGACACAAACCGCAGGCCAGGGCTGGGTTTGCGGAACGTTATGCGCCAGTACAAACGGCATTTGCGCATCGGCCAGCTTAGGCAATACCGCGCTGCTGTCAGCGTCTGCAACCGTTAACACCAGGCCTGCAACCCGCTGGCGTAGCATGTGTTCAACAATTTCAGCTTCACGATCGGGTTGATAATCACTGGTCGCGACCAGCAAACCGTAACCCGCCTGCCGAGCCTGCCGCTCCATCGCCTGCAGTTGTTGAGCAAAGATTGGATTAAGCAAAGAAGGCAGCAGCACGCCAAGCGTGGTTGAGCTTTGAGTACGTAACTGACGCGCAATGTGGTTAGGACGAAAGCCGAGCTGCTCAGACGCATCAAGCACTTTCTGTCTGGTGCTCTCTTTTAACAGATGAGGATCGGAGAAAGCGCGCGCGGCTGTGGCGCGTGATACCCCTGCCAGTCTGGCTACGCTGTTTAAATCGGTCATGTCGCCCCTGTTTACCGTTAATGAGATCGATCTCATTGGCGCTTAAACTAGCGGCGATTCATGACAGCTCAATCGCGGAAAAATGACAAATCAATGACAGCGGCGAAGACGCCGCTGGAGGATTTACAGCATCAAAAAGGCATAACCTTCGTTTTGCAGCGTAGCAACGGTGGTGCCGCTTGAGAGCGTGTGGGTCACCATTGGGTCAATCCAGTCACGCTCCAGCTTGTGGAAAGCCACCGACTGATCGCAAATGGAGACCTGAATGCCCGCTTTTTTCAACTCGCTGATCAGTTTCAGGTTTGGGTTATCGACGCCATATGCTTTACGGAACTGTTCGTTATTCAGCGCGGCCGGTACGGCATCACTATTAATTGACACGACAAATTTCAACTGGTCGAGCGGAACACCGGCAGCATAATAAAGGTTTGTCACTCGCGCTACGCGTTCCAGACCTAAATTAGGCTGACGAATATCGCCTTCGCTACGGTTAATTTGAAAAACGACTTTATTACTTAAGCCCTCCACCGTTCCCGGTTTATAGGCTGGCGCATCGACATAATGTATTTTACCGAACCCTTCAATGGCGGGCGTGATCCAGAAATTAGCGGGCTCTGCTTTATTATCAGCAAATTTCCCACTGAACTTATCGACTAATTCCGGGAGTTGTAAAACATTGCCACCTATAAATCCGGCTACGGCAGCGACTACAATACAGGCTGCTGGACGCATCGCTTGTTCTCCTGCTAATGAAATAAATTACATTTGCAACCATGCATAGCCCTGATTTTGCAGGGTTGAAACGGTGGTTGGGCTGGAAAGCGCATGAACAACTGATTTATCTATCCACTCATTGGGATAATGATGAAAAGCGACTGACTGATCGCAGACAGATACTTTTACGCCAAGCTTATTTAATTGATTAATTAATTTAAGATTAGGGTTATCCGCGCCATAAAGCTGCCTGAAATGATGATTATCAAGCATTGCGGGTGTCGCATCGCCGGTGACTGATACCACAAAATTTAACTGATCAGCGGGTACACCAGAAGCAATATATAAATTCACCACGCGCGCGACACGCTCCAGGCCAAGATTGGTTTTGGTCATTGCCCCGTCGCTACGGGTAATTTGAAATACAATCTTATTACTTAATCCCACCACGGGTTTAAATGCAGCATCCGCTTCATAATGAATTTTTCCATAACCGTCGACGGCAGGCGTACTCCAGAAATCTGCCGGATCCTCGGGCTGTTCAGAAAAATGCTGCAGGACTTTATCGTAAATAACGCCACTTTGGATGATACCTGCGCCAATAACACCGCCGATGATGGCAATGAGCGCATAGGATAGAGCTGAACGCATAAAGACTTTCTCCAGCTAACAACGCATTCAAGTTTGATAGTAAAAAAGCGTCGCTTATCTATATCACAGCGTATCGAAATTGAGCGCACCGATAAAATCGCGCCACAGGAAAATTAGTTTTAATTGAAATTATCAACAAGGATTATCAAGTAATTTTTTAAATGGTAATCAGCGCATCGCAAATTAAATCCTGGCACTTAAAAAGACCCAATAAAAAGAGAAACAGTGGCGAGTGGAGAAATTTTATCAGGCCATATTTTTGTAGATATAAATATTATTGCCTCTCTCTTCGATAAAAATCATTAAGCCTGCGTCGGGCCTTGCCTTAACAATTTGCGCTATTTTTTCAGAGTAAACCTGGAAAATTTCATGCCATCTTCAGTTTTTTTGAGTAATTTTACATAACTTTAAAAATGGTATCATGAGCTTTGGGTGTAATCCGAGGCCGCTATAACGTCAATTAACGCGATTATTTATTAAGCGATACGGTTTTAACTGAACAGATCGTTCAGTTTGTTTCATTCACCGGGAAAATATCTTTTTGTTGAGGTTTTTTCGACATTCAATTTTTTGCTACAAGCTGACGATAATGTCAGTTGATTTCAGCCCGGTTAAGCAGAAATGCACATTTCTTTATCATCTGGCTGTGGTTAAGATACGCACCTTGTGTGATGACTTCTTACTAAAAAGAACATTGCCGCTGCGCAACTGTCTAAGGTCAGGCCTTCTCTACAGGATTAGATTATGTTGAACCGGTTTAAAAAAACGCTGCTTACCGCGCTCATTCCCGCGCTGACACTGACCAGTGTGCTCCCTGCCAGAGCAGATGTGAGCGATTCCTTACCGGACATCGGCACCACTGCCGGTTCAACGCTATCCATTAACCAGGAACTGCAGATGGGGGATTTTTATGTGCGCCAGCTACGCGCCAGTGCCCCCTTAATTAATGATCCGCTTTTGAATCAATATATTAATCAGCTTGGTCAGCGCCTGGTTGCGCATGCGGATGCGGTAAAAACCCCTTTCACTTTTTCCTGATTCAAAATGATGAACTGAACGCCTTCGCTTTCTTTGGCGGGAATGTTGTGCTGCATGCCGCATTGTTTCGCTTCACAGAAAATGAAAGCCAGCTGGCCTCGGTAATCGCGCACGAAATATCCCACGTTACCCAGCGCCATCTGGCTCGCGCCATGGAAGATCAAAAACGCAATGCGCCCCTGACCTGGGTAGGCGCGCTGGGATCGATCCTGTTAGCCATGGCGAATCCGCAGGCCGGTATGGCGGCACTCACCGGTACGCTGGCGGGCACCCAGCAAGGCCTGATTAGCTTTACTCAAGGCAACGAGCAGGAAGCGGATCGCATTGGCATTCAGGTGTTACAGCGGGCGGGATTTGATCCACAAGCCATGCCAAACTTTTTACAAAAGCTGGCCGATCAAACACGTTTCTCTTCTAAGCCACCTGAAATTTTGCTCACTCACCCGTTACCGGACAGCCGCCTTGCCGATGCCCGTAACCGTGCGAATCAAATGCGTCCCGTGGTGGTGCAATCTTCAGAAGATTTCTATTTCGCAAAAGTGCGTTTGCTGGGCATGTATGCCACCGGTCGTAACCAGCTTACGGATGAATTGTTAACGCAGTACGCTAATGGCAATGCGCGCGAACAGCTGGCGTCACAATATGGTAAAGCGGTGCAGTTTTTGCAGGCTAAAAACTTCGCTAATGCGAAAAAGATCATTGCTCCCTTACTGGCAAAACAGCCCGGTAACGTCTGGTTTCTCGATATCATGTCAGACATTGAGATCGGCCTGAATCAACCGCAGCAGGCTATTACATTGCTGAATAACGCCAGCGGCGTTAAAAACAGTCCGGTGGTGCAACTGAACCTGGCAAATGCCTACGTCGAAGCGAAGCAGCCCGCCAATGCCAGTCGCATTCTTAATCGTTATACCTGGGCGAATAAAGACGATCCCAACGGTTGGGATTTACTGGCGCAGGCCTCGGCTCAGCAAGGCTTAAATGATGAAGAGTTGTCGGCGCGGGCAGAGAGCCTGGCGTTGAACGGACAGCTTGATCAGGCAATTTCCGCCCTGAGCAGCGCCAGTGCGCAGGTGCCGCTCGGCAGCCTGAAACAGGCGCGCTATGATGCCCGTATCGATCAGTTACGCCAGTTGCAACAACGCTTCAAACAGTATCAAAAAGGATAACTATTATGGTGACCATTTATCACAATCCGCGCTGTAGCAAGAGCCGGGAAACGCTGGCGCTGTTGCAGCAGCACGGTGTTGAACCTGACGTTGTGCTCTATCTGGAAACGCCGCCGGATCGTGAAACAGTACAAATTTTGCTGAAAAAATTGGGCATGACGAGCGCCCGCCAACTGATGCGCACCAGAGAGGATCTGTATAAAACTCTGGCATTGGGCGACAGCGAAAAAAGTGAAAGCGAACTGATTGAGGCGCTGGTCGCCCATCCAAAACTGATTGAGCGTCCTGTCGTGATTAAAGGTGAGCAGGCGCGACTGGGACGCCCGCCAGAAGCGGTACTTGATATTCTTTAGAGGCCGAGCGTCTCTTTAACAAACGGAATGGTTAATTTGCGCTGGGCGCTGATTGAAGCCCGATCGAGCCGATCCAGCGTTTCAAACAGCGTGCGCATTTCGCGATCGAGTCGTTTCAACATAAAGCGGCCCACATCTTCGGGTAGCTCAAACCCACGCAGCCCGGCACGTAATTGCAGCGCCTGTAATTTATCTTCATCAGACAACGGCTGTAATCGGTAAATTTGCCCCCAGTCCAGGCGTGACGCCAAATCGGGAAGCTGTAAATTGAGCTGGCGTGGCGGGCGATCGCCCGTGATCAGCAAGCGGGTATTACCGGTTTCCAGAATGCGGTTATAGAGATCAAAAATCGCCATTTCCCATTCTGCTTCACCCGCAATACATTCAATATTATCGATGCACACCAGCGGCAGCTGTTCCATGCCATCCAACACTTCCGGCACGAACCAGGTGCGTTTGTCTAGCGGGACATATCCCACCGCTTCACCGCGTGCCGACATTTCCGCACAGGCAGCGTGCAGCAAATGACTCCGGCCTCCGCCTTCGCGTGACCAGAAATAGAGATAGCTACCATGGTGTTGGCTGAGTGCGCCTTTGAGCGCGGCAATCAGCGACGGGTTTTCCCCGGCCAGAAGCTGGCAAAGGTTTCGTCGTCAGGTAAATAGAGTGGCAATGACAATTGTGCCGGCGTGTTCAGAAGCACCTCAGCAAGCGAACAAGCTAAAAAACCGGAGAAGTCTACCACAGTTTTAGAAAAGAGATGAATGGGGCTTCCCTGCCCCGCGATGGTGTTTAGTGACCGCTTTTTTCTTCAGCGTCCAGCACCACTTCTTCCGGGCGTAGTAATGAAATGACCCGGAAAATCAGCGCCAGGCCAACACCAACAAGGGTCGCCAGCGCCATGCCTTTCAATTCAGCGGCACCAATGTGTACTTTCGCGCCGCTCACGCCAATGATCAAAATCACCGAAGTCAGGATCAGGTTTTGTGCTTTGTTGTAATCCACTTTTGATTCGATCAGCACACGGATACCGGAAGCGCCGATTACGCCATACAGCAGCAATGAGACGCCGCCCATTACCGGCACCGGGATCGCCTGAATAGCCGCAGCCAGTTTGCCGACACAGGAGAGCAAAATAGCCAGAATCGCTGCTCCGCCAATCACCCAGGTGCTGTAAACGCGGGTGATGGCCATCACGCCGATATTTTCGCCATAGGTGGTGTTCGGAGTAGAACCGAAGAAGCCGGAAATCATGGTGGAAAACCCGTTGGCAAACATTGAACGATGCAAACCGGGATCGCGAATTAAATCTTTTTTCACGATATTGGCGGTAACCACCAGATGTCCGACGTGTTCGGCAATCACAACCAGCGCCGCGGGCAGAATAGTCAGCATCGCTACCCACTCAAAACGTGGCGTATAAAAAGTCGGAAGCGCAAACCACGGCGCGTTATACACGCCGCTCCAGTCGACGATGCCCATAAAGAAAGAGAGTGCGTACCCCACCAGCACCCCAACCAGAATAGGAATGATGGCGAGGAAACCGCGAAACAGCACCGAACCGAATACCGTAACGGCCAGCGTAACCAGCGAAATGATCACTGTTTTACTGTCTGGCGCACTGCCTTCTGTTGGTAGCAGGCCCGCCATGTTTGCTGCTACACCTGCCAGCTCCAGACCGATCACGGCAACAATCGCGCCCATAGCCGCAGGCGGAAACATCACGTCGAGCCAACCGGTGCCCGCTTTTTTTACCACCAGCGCCACGATACAAAACAGCAGGCCACACAAGATAAACCCGCCCAGTGCGACTTCGTAACCGAGCGGCAACAGCAACAGCACCGGTGAAATAAAGGCAAAGCTGGAGCCTAAATAGGCCGGGATTTTACCTTTACAGATAAACAGATAGAGAAGCGTGCCGATGCCATTAAACAGCAACACCGTAGCCGGGTTGATGTGAAAAAGAATCGGCACCAGCACCGTCGCACCAAACATGGCGAACAGATGTTGCAGGCTGAGTGGAATGGTTTTCAGTAACGGCGGTCTTTCGTTAACGCCGATGGCACGACGAGTCATCATTTATCCCCTTTCCCCGCTGTTCTTCAGGCTGGCGGACGTTGGCCGCTTTCGTTCACCCGAATGACTCAGAGAGATTGATTGTTGTGTTTTTGGCTAAAAAAAGCCGACTCTGTGGTCGGCGTTATTAAAATTTTTTCTGCATGAACAGGCCGGGCGCAATAGATGAAGATAATGTGCTGCCAGCGCAAAGAAACGTCGCGTACGGAGGTACGAGAAGATTTCGAGCCCTGCCCGAAAACAAAGTGACAAGCAACGTCGCCCGGAACGATCATTATTTTGTGCCGAAAATCTTATCCCCGGCATCGCCAAGGCCCGGAATAATGTAACCTTTCTCGTTCAGTCCCTGATCGACCGAGGCGGTGTACAGCTCAACATCCGGGTGCGCTTTTTCCAGTGCCGCGATCCCTTCCGGCGCAGCCACCAGCACCAGCACCTTAATGCTGCTGCAACCGGCTTTCTTCAGCAGGTCGATGGTGGCGATCATTGAGCCACCGGTAGCCAGCATCGGATCAACAACCAGTGCCAGACGCTCTTCAATATTAGAAACCAGTTTCTGGAAATAAGGCACTGGCTCCAGCGTCTCTTCGTCACGGTAGATGCCAACTACGCTGATGCGTGCGCTTGGTACATGCTCCAGCACACCTTCCATCATGCCAAGGCCCGCACGCAGGATCGGTACAACCGTGATTTTTTTACCTTTGATTTGATCGACTTGCACCGGGCCGTTCCAGCCCTCAATCGTTACGCTTTCGGTTTCCAGGTCAGCGGTGGCTTCGTAGGTCAGCAGACTGCCGACCTCAGATGCCAGCTCGCGGAAACGCTTCGTGCTGATATCATGCTCACGCATCAGGCCCAGTTTATGTTTGACCAGCGGGTGTTTAACTTCCACGATCTTCATTGTTGTTCTCCCGGAATGAGTTGAGCTAAAAAAAAATCGCGGGATTATACCGCCTTTTTGCCTGCGCGCCATATGTCGTTGTGCAAAGTGAAAACTTTTGCCGTCATAAAATAAGGATTGATGAAAATTGCACAGTGCGCAATCTGAGACTCGCAAACGTTTGCCTGCGCTGTTAGAATTGCCGCGCTTTATTTTAACCACCAACCGCAACTCGCGTGGGGACCTCGCAGTGACCGACAAGACCTCTCTCAGCTACAAAGACGCCGGCGTTGATATTGATGCTGGTAACGCTCTGGTTGACCGTATTAAAGGCGTAGTGAAAAAGACTCGTCGCCCGGAAGTCATGGGTGGACTGGGCGGTTTCGGTGCGCTTTGTGCGCTGCCGCAAAAATACCGTGAACCGGTGCTGGTCTCCGGGACCGATGGCGTAGGCACCAAGCTGCGTCTGGCGATGGACCTGAAGCGCCATGATGCTATCGGCGTTGATCTGGTTGCGATGTGTGTAAACGATCTGGTGGTGCAAGGCGCTGAGCCGTTGTTCTTCCTGGATTACTACGCCACCGGCAAGCTGGACGTAGAAACCGCATCAGCCGTGATCACCGGCATTGCCGAAGGCTGTCTGCAATCGGGTTGTGCGCTGGTCGGCGGCGAAACCGCTGAAATGCCAGGCATGTACCACGGCGAAGATTACGATGTCGCGGGTTTCTGTGTTGGTGTGGTTGAGAAGTCAGACATTATTGACGGCAGCAAAGTACAGGATGGTGATGTGCTGATCGCGCTGGGTTCAAGCGGCCCGCACTCTAACGGTTATTCGCTGGTGCGCAAGATCCTGGAAGTGAGCAACACCGATCCGCTGGTTGAGCAGCTGGATGGTAAACCGCTGGCCGATCACCTGCTGGAACCGACGCGCATCTACGTGAAAAACATTCTGAGCCTGATTGAGCAGATTGATGTGCATGCTATCGCCCACCTGACCGGTGGTGGCTTCTGGGAAAACATTCCACGCGTCCTGCCTGATAATACGCAAGCGGTGATTGACGAGAAAAGCTGGCAGTGGCCGTCAGTATTTACCTGGTTGCAGCAAGCGGGTAACGTCAGCCGTCACGAAATGTATCGCACCTTTAACTGCGGTGTGGGCATGGTGATCGCGCTGAGTCCGGCTGATGCTGACAAAGCGGTTGAACTGATGAGCGCCGCAGGTGAGCAGGCGTGGAAAATCGGTGTGATCAACGCCTCTGAGGCTGAAGAGCGTGTGGTTATCAACGCATGAAAAAACTGGTTGTACTGATTTCCGGTAACGGAACTAACCTTCAGTCCATCCTCGACGCCTGCGCAAGCGGGCGTATTCACGGCAGCGTCGCTGCCGTGTTCAGCAACAAAGCTTCTGCTTATGGCCTGGTGCGTGCTCAGGAAGCTGGCATCCCTGGTCATTCGCTAGCGGCCAGCGCCTTTGCCGATCGTGAAGCCTTTGATCAGCAACTTATTGCCGGCATCGACGCTTACGCGCCTGATGTCGTGGTGCTGGCGGGTTATATGCGCATTTTGAGCAGTGCCTTTGTTGCGCACTATCACGATCGCCTGCTGAATATTCACCCTTCCCTGCTGCCGAAATACCCCGGCCTGCATACCCATCGTCAGGCGCTGGAAAACGGCGATGTCGAGCACGGCACTTCCGTACACTTTGTGACCGACGAGCTGGATGGCGGCCCTGTTATTTTACAGGCCAAAGTGCCCGTGTTTGCTGAGGACAGCGAGGAGATCATCACGGAACGTGTTCAGCACCAGGAACACGCCATTTATCCGCTGGTGATTAACTGGTTTGTCGAAGGAAGACTGACGATGCGCGAAGGTAAAGCCTGGCTGGACGGTAAACCGTTACCGCCACAAGGTTACGCACACGATTGATCGATAAAGGAGAAGCCCTGGCTTCTCCTTTTTACAGCATCAGCCGTAGCGTCCGGTGATGTAATCTTCAGTGCGGCGTAGTTTCGGCGTAGTAAAAATCCGGTCGGTTTTCATCAAACTCAACCAACATGCCATTGTGCAAAAATGCGGTGTAATCCGACACCCGTGACGCCTGCTGCATGTTGTGTGTCACTAAGACCAGGGTGAAGTGCTGCTTCAGCGTGGTCATGAGTTCTTCAATGACCAGCGTCGAGATCGGATCCAGCGCCGAGGTCGGCTCATCCAGCAGCAGCACTTCCGGCTCGATAGCAATGGCACGGGCGATCACCAGTCGCTGCTGCTGACCGGTAGAAAGCGTTAATGCATTCTGACCAAGCTGATCTTTCACTTCACTCCATAACGCGGCTGCACGCAGCGCCCGCTCGCAGGCTTCATTAAGGATGCGTTTGTCACGCACGCCCTGTAAGCGCAGGCCATACACCACATTCTCATAAATAGATTTTGGGAACGGATTAGGACGTTGAAAAACCATGCCAACGCGACGGCGCAGCGCAGACAAATCCTGAGCAGGTCGCATCACGGAGAGCTTATCGAGCAGCACTTCACCTTCGATACGGCAGTTATCAATGACATCATTCATGCGATTAAAACAGCGCAGCAGGGTTGATTTACCGCAGCCTGACGGCCCAATCAACGCGGTGATGCGGTTTTTTGGCACCTGCAGTGAAATATCCTGCAGCGCCTGACGCTTGCCGTACCACAATGAGAGATGGTTAACGGTGAGCGCAAAGTCAGTTTCGGGCGTCATAAGTCATAGCCTGTTAGTGAGTCATAAGGCGATAGCGTTCACGCAGGCGGTGACGCAGGCCCATTGCCAGCAAATTAAGCGACAGAATAATCAGTACCAGCAGCAACGCGGTCGCGAAGACCAGTGGCCGATCGGCTTCAATATTTGGACTCTGGAACGCCAAATCATAAATCTGGAAGCCAAGATGCATAAACTTGCGATCGAGATGCAGGTAAGGAAACACGGCATCAACCGGCAGTTCTGGCACCATTTTTACTACGCCAACCAGCATCAGCGGCGCCGTTTCTCCCGCTGCCCGGGCAACCGCCAGAATTAACCCCGTCAGCATCGCCGGCACGGCCATCGGCAATACTACATACCATAAGGTTTCCGCCTGCGTAGCACCCAACGCCAGTGAACCCTGACGCTGGCTGTTTGGAATGCGCGACAGGCCCTCTTCGGTGGCAACAATCACTACCGGCAGCGTCAGCAACGCCAGCGTTAATGCCGCCCATAACAATCCCGGCGTACCAAACGTTGGATTGGGCAGCGCATGGCTAAAGAACAGCTGATCCAGCGTTCCGCCTATGCCCCAGACAAAAAGCCCAGGCCGAAAACGCCATATACAATAGAAGGCACCCCTGCCAGATTGACCACCGCAATGCGCACCAGCCGGGTTAAGGTATTGCGACCAGCATATTCATGCAGCCAGACGGCGGCGATAACCCCTAACGGCATGACCACCACTGACATCAACAACACCATTAAAACTGTGCCAAAAATCGCTGGAAACGCGCCAGTTTCACTTTGCCCGTTTGCCGGTGAATCGCTGACAAACTGCCAGATCTGATGCAGGAAATGCTGGATTTTTTGCGGCACAGACAGCGCATTAGGTTTCCACGCACTCACAATCTCGGTTAACGGAATGGTGTGAGTATTGCCCTGCACATCGCGCAACAGCAGTACATCACGCTGGCTCTCATGCTGTAAACCCGCCAGTTTAGTGCTGAGCTGATCGAAACGGCGCTGTAACGCGGCCCGGTTCGCCTGATATTCAGACTGGCGCTGTAAATCAAACTGTTTCGCCTGCTGCTGCTGCTCTGCCTGCTCATCCAACATCTCCAGCTGGTTATTCAGGCGCGCCATATCTACCCGTCGAATGTCATTTGAATGACGGATCAACGCATGCACCTGTTCCAGCCGTTGTTGCAACAACGCATCGGGATTATTGGCTGTTAACACTTCATTATCTTCACGCAGGCCAACTACCCAGCCGTAAGCGTTGCCGTGGTTGCGGCGCTGCAATACAACAATATCTTCAGGCTGGCTAACATTTGCCGCTTGCTGGCTGAAGATGACGCGAAAATCGGGTGCATTCCAGTCGCGGTTGCCGGTTTTTACCAGATAGCGATGGACATGGCTGACATGCTGAAGTTGTTGATCGGCTGGCGCAGGAAAGCGTGGCTGATGCTCAATGGTTTCACCCAATAGCTGGGTTTCGCTGCCATCGGGCTGACTGAACAGATAGAGATCCACAGGCTGCGGCCAGAAAGCGCGCGCACCTTGCCACGCCAGCAGCACAATCAGCAAGGCAAAAGCCAACAGGCAGACCGTGACGGCCCCGGCGGTAAGCCATCGCCAGCGATCGTTTTGTCGCATCGCCTTCATGCGTGTTCCTCATGCTGGCTGTAACGTTGGCGCAGGCGCTGACGAATCAGTTCTGCCACAGTGTTGATCACTAACGTAAATATCAGCAGCATCAACGCGCTCAAAAACAGAATGCGATAATGGGCACTTCCCACCGCAGCTTCGGGCATTTCTATCGCAATGTTGGCTGACAAAGCGCGCAGGCCGCTGAATAGCCCCCTTCGCTCTGGGGCGTGTTGCCCGTTGCCATCAGAAGAATCATCGTTTCGCCCACGGCACGACCAAAACCAATCATCAGCGCAGCAAAAATACCCGCTGACGCACCCGGCAATATCACGCGCGTTAAGGTTTGCCACGGCGTCGCGCCTAATGCCAGCGATCCCTGCCCTAACAGGCCAGGTACGCTAAACAGGGCATCTTCGGCCAGAGTGAAAATCAGCGGCACCAGCGCAAACCCCATAGCTAACGCCGCAACCAGTAAGTTGCGCTGCTCATAATGCGGCATCCAGTCGCCCGCATCGCGCATCATCACGCCGGGTAACCACAGCGTCAGTAGCGTAACCCCCAACAGGATGGGCAGCAGCAGCAACACTTCCCGTCCCGGCTGTCGCCAGCGTGGCGGCAGGCGTGCGCTCATTACACCACACAGCAGCAGGCTGCCCGCTAACGTCAGCGGCAACAGCAATACGCCAATCAGCGCCTGGCTGATATGCGGTGCCAGCCACAAGCCGGCAATCAGACCCACCACGACGCTCGGCAACGCCCCCATCATTTCAATGGCCGGTTTAACCCAGCGACGCAGGCCCGGCGCCATGAACCAGGCGGTATACATTGCGGCTGCCAGCGCCAGCGGTGTGGCAAACAGCAACGCCAGACTGGCGGCTTTGAGCGTACCTATAACCATGGGCATCAGGCTGAATTTGGCCTGATAACTGTCACCTGCGGTGGTTGATTGCCAAACCCAGTCTGCTTTTGGATAGTTCTCGTACCAGATCTTTTGCCAAAAGCTACGCCAGCTGACATCCGGCCATGGGTTGTTCAGTATGAGCGTTTGCCAGCTGCCCTGACGCTCTATCAGCAAACTGTCGCCACGCGGTGAAAACTGCGCATCAAGAATGCCCGGCGCGAGCTGGCGCTGTAAAATCGGCCCATCCTGTTTACTGGCAAATAGCTTCAACATGCCCTTTTCATTAAAAGTGGCAAACACGCGGCGCTGCGGTTCGGTGATCACTTTTGTGTGCGCCTGTGCTGTGCTCAAACGTACGGATTCGTTGCAGGCGCGGCCCCTGGTTGCCCGCAATGGAGAACCATTGTGTAATGCCTGCCTCATCCTGAATCAGTAGCGTTCGGCCGCCGCTTAGCATATTCAAACTTTGCGGCGGATGCGGTAAGGTTTGTGTTTCGCGTAGCAGCGCACGGCCGTTATCAATTTGCCAGACACGCAGTACATTGCCCTGACTGGTATATAAAAGATCGCCCTGCGGCGAGAAAAGTAAATGATCACTCTGTTGCTGCGGCAAGCTAATGGTCGCTGCCTGGCGATTGGTGCCGAGGGTTAAAATACTTAACCCTTTTTCAGTAAGCGCAGCAATTCGCCACTGTCCGGCATTCAGCGTGGCAAGAGCCATCTTTGCTACCTTACCTTGCGGTAAGCGGAATGGCTGATCGCCCAGCGGGAAACGCCATTGCGCTTCGCCTTGCTGCTGCGTCGGTTGCAACAGCATTAACGCTCCTTGCATGTTGAGCAGTAGCGTTTGCTGATCGGCACTGCGTACCACCTGCTGCGGCGCAGGCGTTAACGTCAAAGCCTGCTCTGCGGGCTGACCGTTAAGCGGAATAAAACGTGCAACGCCTCTGCTGCTGATGCGCCAGCCATTTACACCATCATTACCCACGGCTAATGCGGCAGAGCGATCCCATAGCTGTTGTGAATACCCTGACTGCACGCCTGGCGCGATAAACAGCGGCAAAACCACCCAAATTAACCAGAAAAATAGCAGCAGCATCAGCAACAGAATTGCAATGCCACATGCAGTAACCAACCGCCGCGTTAAACGGTCAGTGGCACGACGTCGCCTGTCATTAAACTGGACGGGAATGTGGTTTACGCTCATGCGGTCCTGAATGCTGTGAAAATTAGCCGCTATGTTGCCCGTAGCTGATTGATAAGACAACTATTGAAGTTGGACAAGCAAGACATACTCTCGCCATAATGATGGCGGACACTGGAGCTTCAGTCCTGCAACCGCTATACGGAGTAAGAATGGGTCAGGTAAAGTTGTACATCGAAAAAGAGTTAAGTTGGTTATCGTTTAACGAACGTGTTTTGCAAGAAGCGGCGGACAAGAGTAATCCGCTGATTGAGCGCATGCGCTTCCTGGGCATTTACTCAAATAACCTCGACGAATTCTATAAAGTGCGTTTCGCTGACTTAAAGCGCCGCATTCTTATCGGTGAAGAGCAAGGTTCCGCCAGCACGCCGCGCCATCTGCTTAAAAAAATTCAACAGCGTGTGTTGAAGTCAGATCAGGAGTTTGATGCGCTGTATAACGATCTGCTGCTGGAAATGGCGCGTAACCAGATATTCCTGATCAACGAGCGCCAGCTGTCGCCAAATCAACAAGTCTGGCTGCGCCATTATTTCAAACATGAACTGCGCCAGCATATTTCCCCCATTCTGATTACTCATGAAACTGATCTGACCGAATTCCTTAAAGACGATTACACCTATCTGGCGGTTGAGATCATTCGTGGTGAAGATATTCGTTACGCCTTGCTGGAGATTCCTTCCGACAAGGTTCCACGCTTCATTAACCTGCCCGCTGAGTCGCCACGTCGTCGCAAGCCAATGATCCTGCTGGACAATATTCTGCGCTATTGTCTGGATGATATTTTTAAAGGTTTCTATGACTACGACGCATTGAATGCCTATTCAATGAAGATGACGCGTGATGCTGAATATGATCTGGTCACGGAAATGGAATCCAGCCTGCTGGAACTGATGTCTTCCAGCCTGAAACAGCGTTTGACAGCGGAGCCGGTGCGATTTGTCTATCAGCGCGATATGCCCGATTCAATGGTAGAACTGCTGTGTCACAAGCTGTCGATTACTAACTTCGATTCGGTGTTACCGGGCGGACGCTACCATAACTTCAAAGACTTCATCGGCTTCCCAAATGTGGGTAAAAACAATCTGGTAAACCGCCCGCTGCCGCAAATTCGTCATATCGGTTTTGATGGTTTCCGTAACGGCTTTGATGCTATTCGTAACCGGGATGTGCTGCTCTATTATCCCTATCACACCTTTGAGCATGTGCTGGAATTACTGCGTCAGGCATCGTTTGACCCCAGTGTCCTGGCGATCAAAATCAATATTTATCGCGTAGCAAAACATTCGCGCATCATGGATGCGATGATCCATGCGGCCTATAACGGCAAGAAAGTGACGGTTGTGGTTGAACTGCAGGCGCGCTTTGATGAAGAAGCGAATATTTACTGGGCCAAGCGCCTGACTGAAGCAGGCGTGCACGTTATTTTCTCTGCGCCAGGCCTGAAAATTCACGCCAAGCTGTTTTTAATTTCACGTCGTGAAGGCGATGAGATTGTGCGTTATGCCCATATCGGTACCGGCAACTTTAACGAAAAAACTGCGCGTATTTACACCGACTACTCGTTGCTTACTGCCGATGCGCGGATCACCAATGAAGTTCGCCGCGTATTTAACTTTATCGAAAACCCCTATCGACCAGTGACGTTCGAGCATTTGATGGTATCGCCACAAAACTCACGTCGTATGCTTTATCAATTGATCGACGATGAGATTGCTAACGCACAGCAGCAACTGCCGTCTGGCATTACACTGAAAATCAATAACCTGGTAGACAAAGGTCTGGTGGATCGGCTGTATACTGCCTCCAGCGTTGGGGTTAAAGTCAACTTACTGGTGCGAGGCATGTGCTCGCTGATCCCTGATTTACCCGGCATCAGTGAAAATATTCGTGTCATCAGTATCGTTGACCGTTATCTGGAACACGATCGCGTCTATATTTTTGAGAATGGCGGCGACAAAAAAGTGTTCCTTTCTTCTGCCGACTGGATGACGCGTAACATTGATTACCGCATTGAGGTGGCAGTGGCTATCCTCGATCCGCAAATCAGACAGCGTATCCTGGATATCATTGCTATTCAGTTAAGTGATACGGTAAAAGCCCGCATCGTCGACAAAGAGTTGAATAACCACTACGTTCCACGCGGAAATCGTCGTAAAGTGCGCTCGCAACTGGCGATTTATGATTACATCAAGAAACTCGAACAACCTGAATAATACCTATGCCAATTTCCCATAAGAGTACGCCTAAACCTCAAGAGTTTGCGGCGATTGACCTCGGTTCGAACAGTTTCCACATGGTGATTGCCCGCGTGGTAGATGGCGCTATGCAGGTCATTGGTCGCCTGAAGCAGCGTGTGCATCTGGCTGACGGATTAGATGCCAATAACCGTCTGAGCGAAGAAGCGATGGAGCGCGGGTTAAGCTGCCTGGCGCTGTTCGCGGAACGTCTACAGGGTTTCAGAGCCAGTAACGTCACTATTGTTGGCACGCATACGCTGCGCCAGGCAGTAAACGCTGAGACTTTCTTACAACGCGCGGCTGAAGTCATTCCTTATCCAATCGAAGTGATTTCCGGTCATGAAGAAGCCCGCCTGATTTTTATGGGTGTGGAGCATACGCAGCCAGAAAAAGGCCGCAAGCTGGTGATCGATATCGGTGGCGGTTCAACTGAGTTAGTGATCGGTGAAGATTTTGAACCACAACTGGTTGAGAGCCGTCGTATGGGCTGCGTCAGTTTTGCTCAGCTCTATTTTCCGAAAGGCGAAATCAGCCGGGAGAACTTTCGGCGCGCGCGTTTAGCGGCGGCGCAGAAGCTGGAAACCCTGGCGTGGCAATATCGCCTGCACGGCTGGCAATATGCTTTAGGCGCGTCGGGCACGATTAAAGCGGCTTGCGAAGTGCTGCTGGCGATGGGCGAGAAAGAAAAACTCATCACTCCTGAGCGTCTCGACAAGCTTTGTGATGAAGTCCTGAAGCATAAGTCGTTTGCGGCGCTGAGCCTGCCGGGTTTGTCAGAAGAGCGTAAAAACGTTTTTGTACCGGGGCTGGCGATCATTTGTGGCGTTTTCGATGCGCTGGCGATTCGCGAGTTGCGCCTTTCTGACGGTGCACTGCGTGAAGGTGTGCTGTATGAAATGGAAGGCCGTTTCCGTCATCAGGATATTCGTAGCCGCACTGCACAGAGCCTGGCAAACCATTATGCCATTGACAGCGATCAGGCAAGACGCGTGCTGGAAACCACCGAACAGCTCTATTTTCAGTGGCGTGACCAGAATCCTAAACTGGCCAATCCACAACTCGCCGCACTGTTGAAATGGGCGGCGATGCTGCATGAAGTCGGTCTGACAATTAATCACAGCGGCATGCAGCGCCACTCATCCTACATCCTGCAACACAGCAATATGCCGGGCTTTAATCAGGATCAACAGATGTTGCTGGCGGCACTGGTAAGATTCCACCGCAAAGCCGTTAAGGTCGATGAATTGCCACGTGTGACATTGTTCAGGAAAAAACAGTTTCTTCCACTGCTTTTTCTGCTGCGTCTTGGCACTTTGCTGAATAATCAGCGTCAGGCCACAACACGTCCTGATTCGCTGAAGCTAAGCTGCGATGACGGCCACTGGACCTTAACGTTCCCGGCAGGTTATTTCAGCCAGAACAATTTGGTCCAGCTCGATCTGGAGCGTGAGCAATGCTACTGGAACGATGTCACCGGCTGGAAGCTGATTCTGGAAGAGGCCTGATAACCTGGGTGCCTGGCACCCACTTCTTATAAATGAACGCTATGACGACACCATCAACGCACTATTTCACTGAAAAATATGGCCTGACGCCTACGCATTCTGAAGTGCTGGACGCTTTTCCAAAACTTAAGGTGGGTAAAGCTCTGGATCTGGGCTGCGGCAACGGTCGCAATACGCTGTTTCTCAACCAGCAGGGTTTCGAGGTAACGGCATGGGATCATAACCCGCAGAGTCTGGCGCGGTTGAACAGCATCATTGCCGAAGAGGGTTTGCAGGGTATTCATACCGCGCAGCGCGATCTTAACCAGACGCGGTTTAACGGGGGCTATGACTTTGTGCTTTCGACCGTGGTCATGATGTTTTTGCAGCCCGAAACCATACCGCAACTGATTGCCGACATGCAGGCCAGCACCGTTAAATATGGCTATAACCTGATTGTGGCAGCGATGAATACTGACGATGCCCCCTGCCCGGCTGATTTTTCCTTCGCGTTTAAATCAGGTGAGCTTAGCCACTATTACCGCAACTGGCATATTGTGAAGTACAACGAAAATATCGGGCAGCTGCATCGCACCGATGAACACGGCAATCGCATCAACTGTCGCTTCGCTACGTTACTGGCGCAGAAAGCGAGCTATTAATGCTCTTTTTTAATCATCCATTGATTTCATCTGGCGGCTATGACTAAATGTTGTCGTCGCCCAGTTGGGTCATTACAGGAACCACCACGCGTGAACAGCGCCATTTCTCCCCGAAGACGTCAAAAAACCGGCACCATGACCCGGATTGTGCTCTTGATCAGTTTTATCATCCTTTTTAGTCGTCTGATTTTTTATCCTGCCTGCTGCTTTCGAACATCATCAGCAAAAAAAATCCCTGCCCGCACCGGTAAGCCTTAACGTTAACGATTCACGCTAGCGAGCCCTTTAGACCTGCCCGTTACTAAACCACTGCCTCAATGACAGTGATTTTTTGCATCCCTTTTGCAAACGAAACGCTACACTTCGTGCTGGTGCTTTCAGACAAAAGGGATTCAATATGTCTGCCTCTCACTCTCAACGTTTAAGTGAAATACGTCATCGTATTCTGACGCTGCTGCTCAATGAGCACGATCTGGTTGATGCTCTGCTGGGAAAACCGATCGACCTTGATTCTGAACAGCAACGTGAAAATGCGATCCAGCGCGACATGCTGGAACAGGATATAACCCAACTGCATGCTGCGGATTTAGCTGACATTCTTGAGGCGCTGCCGGAAGAAGAGCGACTGGCGCTGTGGTGTCTGGTTCCTAATGAACGCCGCGGCCATGTTTTGGTCGAAGCGTCGGAAACCGTCTGGGCCAGCCTGACGGAAGAGATGAGCGACCGCGACATCTTGCGTGCCATTGAGCCACTGGATATTGACGATCAGGTGTGGCTGGCACGCTATCTGCCGCGCGACCTGACCGGACGTTTACTCACAAGCCTTGAGCCTGGCCAGCGCGCCCGTGTGCTGAGCGTGGTAGATTTTGACCGCGACCGCGTTGGGCGGGTAATGGATTTTAATATCCTGACGGTGCGTGCCGATGTCACCTTAGCGATAGTGCAACGCTTTCTTCGAAAGCGAAAAAGCATGCCAGATGGCACAGACAAAATATTTATTACCGATCAGGATAATCAGCTACTGGGCGAACTCTCTCTCACCGATATTCTGCTCAATAAACCTAAAAAACGTGTTGATGAGGTAATGAACACCCATCCCACAACTTTTCAGCTTAATGACAAAGCGGAAGATGCAGCCAGCGCGTTTGAGCGTTATAACCTGATTTCTGCCGCCGTTATTGATGCCAAAGGCAAGCTCATTGGCCGCGTCACTATCGAAGATGTGATCGATTTGGTCAATGAAGAAAACGAAAGCAATATTCGTAAAATGGGCGGTATCAGCCAGGAAGAGGATGTATTTGCCCCTGTGCGTAAATCAGTCCGTAATCGCTGGGCATGGCTGGCACTTAACTTATGCACTGCTTTTATCGCCTCACGCGTGATTGGCCTGTTTGAAGATACGATTTCACAACTGGTGGCGCTTGCTACCCTGATGCCTATCGTCGCTGGCATTGGCGGTAACACCGGTAATCAAACCATCACGATGATTGTACGCGCTCTGGCTTTACATCAGGTCGAGCCGGGTAATTTCTCGTTTCTGATCGTTCGTGAACTGGGCGTTGCGT
The DNA here is from genome assembly GCF_027157825.1 of Pantoea sp. LMR881. Lineage (NCBI taxonomy): Bacteria > Pseudomonadati > Pseudomonadota > Gammaproteobacteria > Enterobacterales > Erwiniaceae > Pantoea > Pantoea sp. LMR881. The sequence continues at coordinate 3,267,796 of NZ_JAPVOK010000002.1, read as the reverse complement.
TGATCAATGGGATCTTCTGGGGCGGTATAATGGGCCTTATCACTTGGCTGATGTATGACAATCTCGCGCTTGGCGGTGTGATGATGCTGGCAATGGTGCTTAATCTGCTTCTCGCCGCGCTGATGGGCGTTTTAGTGCCACTGGTAATGACCAAAATGAAGCGCGATCCGGCAGTGGGTTCCAGCGTTTTAATTACCGCGATTACCGATACCGGCGGCTTCTTTATCTTTCTGGGTCTGGCGACGCTTTTCTTGCTGCACCACCAGGCTTAATCGTCAGCGTAGCCGTAACGTTGCAACGACTCTTGTAAATTCAGTCTGCGCGTCACCTGTGCCAGGTCATGGGTGGCCGCAGGCACGGCATAGGTGCCGCGTTGGCTTAACCACTCCAGAACGTCAGCCAGATGCCAGATCGCGGTTTTACCATCATGAACCGGCAGCGGAAATTGTGGGCTGTGGCTGAGCATGAGCTTGCGCATGTTCTGGCGTGACACCCCGATAATTTCAGCCACATCCGTTAACCCCACAAAGTCAGGCGCAGCTTCCATAAGTTGTGCGCCGGGGATGGCGGACAAAACATTGTCCAGGGCTGTTTGAATCGCCAGGCTAGCGGCATCAGCATCACGCGTGAACTCCAGCGCCAGTTTACCTGCCATGCCGGCACCGATTAATGCATCATCGCAGCCCGCTTCCGCGAGGCGTTCCAGTAAAACATCAATATTTTCGGCGTGATCTGGCAGCTTGAAGCGCAACGTAAAATGATATTCCATGGGTTAACTCCTCTTCCCTAATGCGACTTTTTGTTAACGATACAGTTATCTACGACCCGGCGTAATGCTCGCGCATGGTTTGTCGGGCTCTTTGGCGTGCTCCAGATACAGGTTAAGCAAAACTCGCCACAACGACAGTCCAGCAGGTTTGCCGGGCAATACATCTTACCCCAGGCATGGTGCCCACCTTGTATAATCACCCAGCCATGAAGCTCTGCATAACGTAGCGCGGCTTCAATTTCTTTGTTCGGATGTCTCTTCCTTGTGAGCATGACGGTTACCTTAAATCTATTAATCACGGTTGTCAACTGACAACTTTATGAGGTGAGCACTGTGCTGCTAAGCATGCCCTAAATCTTTTATGCTGAATAAACCGGCAGCTGAAACTGGAAACCGTTACGCAACTTTTGCTAACAGGTATGCACACTGAGCACTAAACTGGTTAAAAAACGGAGGGCGTTATGTTTAAAACTGATGATTTTGTGCAGGCGAAAACGGGTGGACCAAAAATGCTGGTGTTGCGCGTAGAGGGCGATACCTTATGGTGTGCACGGGTTGATGACGCGACGAAAAAAGAGATAGAAGTCAAAGCGGACAGCGTCAACCTTTATCATGAAGAGGGCGATTTTGGCGTTTGTTAAGATGAATAGCCCCGCCTGGTCGGGGCAAAATAACTCAGGGATTATTCTGTTGCAGATTATCGTGACCAATGCCACCAATGAACGGCAGCCGTAATCGCAGTGGCGTAAAATCCAGTCCCATATTCAAGCCCAGCACGTTCAGTTCAAAACCTTCCTCAGCCCCCAGCGTGACGCCCGCTACCCCTAACAAAGAGACCTGCAGACCACGACCTGACGGCGGCAAACCAATGGGTCGCCAAAGCGGACGATAATCTTTACCAAGCGCGTTAGCAGGCAGGTCGAGTTTTAAAGACGGAACTTCACGACCAATGTGAGCCAGAAAAGTGTTGCTGTTAGGTCCCGGCCAGGCATGATAAGTCTGCGGCCAGGGTAAGATGCTATTGCCGCTTCTATCTTTGGGATCATTGTTTCAGCTTCACGCCCACGATGTTCTACCAGCAAACGCGGCTTCGCACCGTACCAGTAACCATCAGCGATGTTAGTATTACGACGCACTTTGTCACCGCTTCCCCAACTGATCACTTCATAACGGTTGTATTGCGTTTCCCCGGCTCGCTTGAAAATAATCCACGGATGCACGGCAACCGCGCCTTTCCAGCCATACGTTGGCGCAGCGTAAACCTGAACAATCGCCAGATTCGCCAGGGTGCGCGGATCGGGTGCGATTCCTGCAGAATCACGCCGCGCTGACCACCAACCGCCCTGGCTGGCGGTATCGTTATGACGTGTCGCCTGCGCAATACTCGCACCGAGTGATAACAGCAACACAGCAAGAAAACAGAGAGTGAACACTTTGAGTGAGAGCATGAATCCTTCCCGGTGAAAAAAGCAGAGAAAGAAAATCGCCAGTCAATCTGGCGATTGAGCTGGCGATTTAATAATCAACACGGGAGAGTGTAAGTCAGAAACTTATTCCCATTCAATAGTTGCAGGCGGTTTGCCGCTAATATCGTAAACGACGCGGGAAATGCCGTTTACTTCGTTGATGATGCGATTTGAAACGCGGCCCAGGAAATCATATGGCAGGTGTGCCCAGTGCGCAGTCATAAAGTCGATGGTTTCGACAGCACGCAGCGAGACAACCCAGTCATATTTACGACCATCGCCCATGACGCCAACAGAACGCACCGGCAGAAACACCGTGAATGCCTGGCTGACTTTGGTGTAGAGATCGGCTTTATGCAGTTCTTCAATGAAGATGGCATCAGCACGGCGCAGCAGATCGCAATACTCTTTTTTCACTTCGCCCAGCACGCGCACGCCCAAACCAGGACCCGGGAACGGATGACGGTAAAGCATGTCATACGGCAGGCCAAGCTCCAGACCAATTTTGCGTACTTCATCTTTGAACAGCTCTTTCAGCGGCTCAACCAGACCCAGCTTCATCTCTTTTGGCAGGCCGCCAACGTTATGGTGTGATTTGATCACATGCGCTTTGCCAGTAGCAGAAGCCGCAGATTCGATAACGTCAGGATAGATGGTGCCTTGCGCGAGCCATTTCACGTCATTGAGCTTGCTCGCTTCTTCGTCGAAGACTTCAACGAACACGCGGCCAATGGTTTTACGCTTGGCTTCAGGATCGTCAATGCCTGCCAGTGCGTTCAGGAAGCGCATTTCAGCCGGAACGTGAACAATATTAAGGCCAAAGTGGTCGCCAAACATGTCCATGACCTGCTGGGCTTCATTAAGGCGCAGCAAGCCGTTGTCAACGAACACACAGGTCAGACGATCGCCGATGGCACGGTGCAGCAACATAGCAGTTACTGAAGAGTCCACGCCGCCCGACAGGCCCAGAATGACTTTGTCGTTGCCAACCTGCTCACGCAGACGCTCAACGGCATCTTCAATGATTTTTGCTGGGGTCCACAACGCTTCACACTCACAGATGTCAATAATGAAGCGTTCAAGCATGCGCAGGCCCTGGCGCGTATGTGTCACTTCCGGATGGAACTGCACGCCATAGAAACGCTTCTCTTCGTTCGCCATAATGGCAAACGGACAGGTTTCGGTGCTGGCAACGGTCACGAAGTCGGCAGGAATCGCAGTGACTTTGTCGCCGTGGCTCATCCACACGTCCAGCAGCGGCTTGCCTGCAGCACTGATGGCGTCTTCAATGTCACGCACCAGCGCGCTTTGGGTAGTCACTTCAACCTGTGCATAGCCAAATTCACGCTCATTAGAACCTTCTACTTTGCCGCCCAGCTGCATCGCCATAGTCTGCATGCCGTAGCAGACCCCAGAACCGGCACACCAGCAGTAAACACATATTCAGGCGCACGTGGGCTGTTCAGCTCTGTGGTGCTTTCCGGGCCGCCGGAAAGAATGATGCCGCTCGGATTGAACTGGCGGATCTGCTCTTCAGTAACATCCCATGCCCAGAGCTCACAGTACACGCCCAGCTCACGTACGCGGCGCGCAACCAGTTGCGTGTATTGAGAACCAAAATCGAGAATCAGAATGCGATGCTTATGGATATTTTCCGTCGTCATTGAGGCGTTTCCAGAACGGTGACTTGATAATAAAAGCGCCCGGCTTGAGCCGGGCGGGAAATCTTACGGGATTATGAACCCATGCGGTAGTTTGGTGACTCTTTAGTGATGGTCACATCGTGTACGTGGCTCTCATTGATACCTGCGCCGCTGATGCGAACAAATTCCGCTTTGGTACGCAGATCGTCAATGGTCGGGCAACCGGTCAAACCCATGCAAGAGCGCAGACCACCCATTTGCTGATGAACGATCTCTTTCAGGCGGCCTTTATAGGCAACGCGCCCTTCGATACCTTCCGGAACCAGTTTGTCTGCTGCGTTATCGGTCTGGAAGTAACGGTCAGATGAGCCTTTGGACATCGCGCCCAGTGAACCCATGCCGCGATAAGATTTAAATGAACGGCCCTGGTAAAGTTCAATTTCACCCGGCGATTCTTCTGTACCTGCCAGCATTGAACCTACCATCACACAGGATGCGCCTGCCGCGATCGCTTTTGCGATGTCGCCTGAGAAGCGAATGCCGCCATCAGCAATGACTGGAATCCCGGTGCCTTCCAGCGCCGCAACGGCGTCAGAAACAGCGGTGATTTGCGGTACGCCCACGCCAGTCACGATACGTGTCGTACAAATTGAGCCTGGGCCAATACCCACTTTTACTGCGCTCACACCAGCTTCAACCAGCGCCAGTGCGCCTGCGCCCGTCGCGACGTTACCGCCAACAATTTCCAGGTCAGGGTATTTAGCACGTGTTTCACGAATACGCTGCAACACGCCTTCTGAATGGCCGTGTGAAGAGTCGATAAGCAAAACGTCCACGCCCGCAGCAACCAGCGCATCAACACGCTCTTCGTTGCCTGCACCCGCGCCAACAGCCGCACCAACACGCAGACGACCCTGCGCATCTTTACAGGCGTTAGGCTTACGTTCAGCTTTCTGGAAATCTTTAACGGTGATCATGCCCAGCAAATGGAAGCTGTCATCCACAACCAGTGCTTTTTCAACGCGCTTTTCATGCATTTTTTGCAGCACGACATCACGCGCTTCACCCTCTTTCACCGTAACCAGGCGCTCTTTTGGCGTCATCACGGCTGATACAGGCTGCGTCAAATCGGTTACGAAGCGCACATCACGACCGGTAATAATACCCACCAGTTCATTGTCGGTGTTAACCACAGGATAACCTGCGAAACCGTTACGTTCAGTCAGTGCTTTCACATCGGCCAGCGGCGTAGTTGGCAGAACGGTTTGTGGCTCAGTCACTACACCGCTTTCATGTTTTTTCACCTTGCGAACTTCATCTGCCTGGCGTTCGATCGACATGTTTTTATGAATGAATCCCAGGCCGCCTTCTTGTGCCAGTGCAATAGCGAGACCCGCTTCGGTTACGGTATCCATAGCAGCGGAAAGCATAGGGATGTTCAAACGGATATTTTTGGTCAGCTGAGTGCTGAGGTCGGCCGTGTTGGGCAAAACGGTGGAGTGTGCAGGAACGAGTAAAACGTCGTCAAATGTGAGTGCTTCTTTAGCGATTCTTAGCATGGCAATATCTCCACCTCGGGTGAATGAGAACAGATAAAATATTGCCGCGGCATTATACAGGCCGTAATCGATTGCCTCCAGCATTATTTAAGAAAAAGTCTTGATCCGCCATATCAGCCCTGTAGTATCGACTAATTAACCCCCTGATTTGGAATTTGATCTCCGTCACATGTCGCTACCGCCAAACGCCAATATTTTTACCGTCAGCCGCCTGAATACTACGGTGCGTCAGCTACTGGAAAATGAGATGGGCCTGGTTTGGCTGAGTGCCGAGATCTCTAACTTCACGCAACCCGCTTCCGGACACTGGTACTTCACCCTGAAAGATGATGGCGCGCAGGTGCGCTGTGCCATGTTCCGTAACAGTAATCGGCGCGTAACCTTTCGTCCGCAGCATGGCCAACAGGTTTTAGTTCGCGCGAATATCACGCTTTATGAACCACGCGGTGATTATCAGCTGATTATTGAAAGCATGCATCCGGCAGGTGAAGGTCTGTTGCAGCAGCAATTTGAGCAGCTAAAAACCAAACTGGCGAGCGAAGGCCTGTTTGAGCCGCAGCATAAAAAGCCATTACCTGAGCCAGCCAGGCAGGTCGGCGTGATTACTTCTGCTACCGGTGCGGCGCTACATGATGTACTGCGGGTACTGCATCGCCGTGACCCGTCGCTACCGGTTGTGATCTATCCTGCTGTCGTGCAGGGTGTTGATGCGCCTGCCGCGATTGTACGTGCCATTGAAATCGCTAACCTGCGTAACGAATGTGATGTGTTGATTGTTGGGCGTGGCGGTGGCTCGCTGGAAGATCTCTGGAGTTTCAACGATGAGCGCGTCGCACGCGCCATCTTTGCCAGCCGCCTACCGGTTGTCAGTGCGGTAGGTCATGAAACTGACGTGACCATTGCTGATTTTGTCGCAGACTTACGTGCCCCAACACCTTCCGCCGCCGCAGAAATTGTCAGCCGTAATCAGATCGAACTGCTGCGCCAGCTTCAGTCGCAACAGCAGCGGTTAGAGATGGCGATGGATTATTTTCTGGCGCGCCAGCAGCGGCACTTTAGCCGACTCGATCACCGGTTACAGCAGCAGCATCCTCAGTTGCGTCTGGCCCGTCAACAAACGGCCCTGTTTCGCTTGCAGCAGCGATTAGGCGAGGCGATAGAAACGCGCCTGCGCAACGCCACACGTCAGCAGGATCGCTTAGCGCAGCGTCTGAATACACATCAGCCCCAGCAACGTCTGTTCCAGGCTCAGCAATCTGTGCAGCACTGGCACTATCGCCTGCAACAAAGCATAGAAAAAATGCTCAACCGCGATAAACACCGTTTCAGCACCTTAGCGGCTCAGCTGGAAGGCGTAAGTCCTTTGGCGACGCTGGCGCGTGGTTTTAGCGTAACGACCGATACTGCCGGCCAGGTGGTGAAAAAAACGCAACAGCTTGCGCAGGGTGATTTGCTGCGCACCCGCCTCGATGATGGCTGGGTTGAAAGCCAGGTCACACAGCTTCTGCCCGAAAAGCCACGTCGTCGCAAAACATCGTCTTAACGGCCCTTTCTTCTCCCTCAAAGCAGCAACGCTATCCCGTCCCGCAACTGTGATCGGGCCGGGTAAGGTTGCCAACAAAGAGGCAGCGTGAAGGATGACAGGTCTATACTTTTGGCACATTCATCGTGCCAAGGAGTTGAAGATGGCTTACTGCATTATTCCCCCCTACATGTTACGCAAAATTATTGCGCACGGTTCTGGTCATCAGCAGGAAGAAGCGCGGCGCACTCTGACACATGTTCAGCATTTAATGGCTGAACCCTGGCAAAAACCCACCGTTGCTCAAACAGCCGTAGCCGGTCAGGTGGAACGTGAAATTTACGATGCGCAAAACGAGCAGACGCTGCCTGGTAAGCTGATTCGGCAGGAAGGCCAGTCCTCTAATGGCGACATTGCCGCAGATGAAGCGTGGGATTACCTCGGCCTTACCTATGACTTCTTCTGGCAGATTTATCAGCGCAACTCGCTGGATAACCAGGGGCTGAAACTGCCTGGCACCGTGCATTACGGCAAAAATTATCAGAACGCATTCTGGAACGGTCAGCAAATGGTGTTTGGTGATGGCGACGGTGAAATCTTTAACCGCTTTACCATTGCGATTGATGTCGTGGCGCACGAACTGTCGCACGGCGTGACCGAAAATGAAGCCGGACTAATCTACTTCGAGCAGGCGGGCGCACTGAATGAATCGCTGTCAGATGTCTTCGGCTCGCTGGTAAAACAGTTCAGTAAAAAGCAGAGTGCCGATCAGGCTGACTGGATTATTGGCGAAGGTCTCCTGGCTGAAGGGATCAATGGTGTCGGGCTGCGCTCCATGTCAGCACCAGGCACTGCTTATGATGACCCAATGTTAGGTAAAGATCCGCAGCCTGCACATATGGATGACTATGTCCAAACCCGCGAAGATAATGGCGGCGTTCATATTAACTCCGGCATTCCCAACCACGCTTTTTATCTGGCGGCTAAGGCATTAGGCGGTTACGCCTGGGAGCTGGCTGGCCAGGCATGGTACGACACGCTGTGTGATAAAGAGCTGCCGCAGGATGCTGATTTCCAGACGTTTGCCCGGTTCACTATCAGGCATGGTGAGAAACGATTTAATCGCTCAGTCGCCAGCGCCATTGAGCAGGCCTGGAAAGAGGCAGGTGTATTATGAGTGACCTGCCTCAGCTAACCGACGACGCCATCATTGAACTGGCGCGTGAAGGCGGCATTGCCTTTTTTCCGGGCCTACGCGGTGGACGGCGCTTTATGCTGGGCCAGCTTCCGCCGCCGCAAAAACAGCGCGTCTGCCACGTACTGGAACAAGTGATGCCGTTGGGCGAGCCGGAAGAGAATGCCGCGCAGGTGGGCCGGGGCGATCAGCGTTATTTCCGCATTCAGATTCAGTACGCAACGCATCAGGAAGTCGGCACGATTGTGCTGCTGATACCGGAACAGGTGGCACCGCCCGAGCTGGAATCGTTATGGCGCGACGGTGAATAGCCATAAAAAGGCCGACATGACGTCGGCCTTATTATTTTTTGCGGTTACTTGCTGTCAGGCAAGGCGTAAGCAATCACGTAATCACCACGATCTGGCGACTGACGTGCCCCGCCCGCAGAGATCAGGATGTACTGCTTACCGGTTTTCGGTGAAACATAGCTCATCGGACCGCCCTGGCTGCCCACTGGCAAGCGTGCTTTCCACACTTCTTTACCGGTTGCGCTATCAAAGGCGCGCAGATAGTAATCCTGCGTGCCCGCAATAAACACCAGGCCCCCTGCGTTGCTAAAGTCCCGCCCAGCGTTGGCATACCGATCGGCATTTTTACGCCCATCTTGATACCAAACGGACCGGTATCCTGCACGGTGCCAACAGGAACCTGCCAGATAATTTTCTGGGTTTTCATGTCAATTGCCGACAGCGTACCGAACGGTGGTGCCTGACAAGGAATGCCCAGCGGTGACATAAAGCGGTTTTTGTTGACCGCATAAGGCGTGCCTTTTAACGGAACGGCGCCCATACCGGTATTGATCGCTTCACCGCCGTTGTTACCGCGTGCAATAGCATCGGTATTTGCCGGGATCATCTGCACCCACAGGCCAAGACGCATGTCGTTAACGAACAGCAGGTTATTGTTCGGATCGGTAGACATGCTGCCCCAGTTCATGCCGCCCAGTGAACCGGGGAAGCTAAGAGACTTGTCCGTATCCGGCACGGTGAACAGGCCGTTATAACGCATCGATTTAAAGGCAACGCGGCAAACCAACTGATCGAACGGTGTGGCACCCCACATATCAGATTCTTTCAGCGTCTGGTTGCCAATCTGTGGCATACCGACTGAATGCGGCTGCGTTTTGGTGTATTGCTCGTTCGGGATATGACCCTGCGGCATTGGCAGTTCTTCGACTTTCGTCAGCGGCTTGCCGGTCATGCGGTCCAACACGAAAATCATGCCCGTTTTACCACCGATGACTACAGCAGGTTTGGTTGTGCCATCTTTCAATGGGAAGTCAATCAAACTTGGCTGCATCGGCAAGTCAAAGTCCCACAGATCGTTATGTACGGTCTGATAAACCCATTTCTCTTTACCGGTAGTCGCATCTAGCGCCAGCACGGACGCGCCATATTTGTGATCGAGCGCGGTACGGTTAGCACCCCACAGGTCCACAGAGGAGCTGCCCATTGGAATGAACACGGTGTTCATCGCCGGATCGTAAGACATCGGTGCCCAGGAGTTAGGCGTACTGCGTGCGTAGTCTTTACCTGGCATCAAAATCGCATTGGGATCCACATTGCCTGGATCGAATGCCCAACGCATCTGGCCGGTGATAACGTCAAAGCCACGTAAAACACCGCCAGGCATATCCGTCTGAACGTTATCCGCTACGCGACCACCCACCACAACGGTAGTACCGGCAAGCGTTGGCGCAGAGGTCAACTGATACTGAGGATCTGGCGCCTGGCCCAGGCCAGCTTTCAGATCAACAACACCGTTATTACCGAAATCTGCACAGAATTCACCATTGTCAGCGTTGATAGCAATCAGACGTGCATCGATGGTGTTCATCAGAATGCGACGCTGACAGGTATCGCCCGCAGGCAGATTCACCGTCGTTACCGGCGTTGAGCCAGGCTGTGACGGCTGTGTTAATGGTTTAGTCGCATCAAAGTAGGCCAGACCACGGCAGCGGTTCCACACTTCAGCCTGCGCATTGATTTCACGTTTCCAAATCTGCTTACCGCTATCGGCTTCTACCGCAATCACATTGTTATGCGGTGTGCAAAGATAGAGAGTGTTGCCGACTTGCAGTGGCGTTTGCTGATCTTCCGCACCGTTACCGGTTGGGCTGTCAGGTATATCGCCGGTACGGAAAGTCCAGGCAACCTGCAGATCTTTAACGTTGTCACGGGTAATTTGATCCAGCGCGACGAAACGGCTACCTTCCGGCGTGTTGCCGTAGTTATCCCAGTCTTTTTGCTGTTTCGCTTTATCTACCGGCACCAGCGGCAGTTCCTGTCCGGTTGCAGCAACGGTGGGATGCGGCTGGAACATCTGTACAAAAGTCACCACCATACCAATAGCCAGTACGGCAGAAAGCACATAAGAAACTTTTGCCAGGGAGGCTTTACCTTCGCGCTTGCGTAGTGCAGGCCAGGTAATAAAAGCGAGGATCATCAGTCCGGCTGGCACCATCAGACGTGAAACCAATGGCCAAAACTCCCAACCGGCGTCAAACAGCGACCAAATCAACGTGCCGATAAAGACCAGCAGAAACAGCGTAACTGCGGAAGATTTACGGCGGAAAAATTGAAACGCCGACACAATGGTGACGATACCTGCAATTAAAAAGTACCAGCTGCCGCCAAGGGTGGCGAGTTTTCCGCCGCCAATAACAAAGAACAGACCGGTGGCAAGTAGCACCAGCCCGAGCAGCACAGACCATATTCCCAACCCCTTGCCAGGACGGGACGATGTTTCAGCCATAACACTTACTCTCCTGAAAAAAATAAAGCGTCCACGCCCCTGCAACCGATAACCGGCCACGTTAAACAGAGGTTCATATAACGGGTTTAGCTTTATTTTAAAGCGAATTTAAACAGACCTACGTTCATAACACAGATAATGTGAGCAAGCAGACATTCAGAATTGTCTGGCTCAGCATCACGACGCGGCAGGATTGTACCACCTGGTACATTAAAGAGTGAACCTCTATAACGCAGTGGTTACGGCGCAATAGCATTTTTGCTACAAATTGTGCGTTAAGTATTTAAATTTGCACGTTTCGCGTATTTGAAAGTAAAGAAAGCAGAGAAGTAAGAAAATGTATCAGTCGTTTAACGGTACAAAAAGCACTCGCTTACGTGAGATTAAGCCATGTCCGTGGCGACAAAAATAATCAACAGCGCCACAGGCCCGGAGCACCTCTAACGGCTGCTGACAATCTGGACACATCGCCTGAGCAGGATAATGTGCACCGCACGATGAACAAATAAATGCGCCTTCGCTTAGCATGAGCGGCTGCTGACATTTTTCACAAACTGCGGACATGGTGTTCTCCTTTTAAGCCGTCGGTATGACAGAATAAGGCGAAAAAAGAGGGCCAGAAGGCCCTCTATCGCTTAACGCTTATTCTTTTTCATATGCGCCATCAGACGCTTACGTTTACGCTGCTGTGTTGGTGTCAGCAGGTTGCGCTTGCCTTCATAAGGGTTTTCCCCTCTTTAAACTGAATACGAATCGGCGTTCCCATCACGTTAAGTGAACGGCGGAAATAGTTCATCAGATAACGTTTATAAGAATCGGGCAGGTCTTTTACCTGATTGCCGTGGATCACTACGATTGGCGGGTTATATCCCCCGGCGTGCGCATATTTCAGCTTCACACGACGACCACGAACTAACGGCGGCTGATGATCTTCAGCCGCCATGTTCATGATACGTGTCAGCAACGAAGTATTAACACGCTTAGTTGAACAGTCGTAGGCTTCTGTTACCGATTCGAACAGGTTGCCCACGCCGCTACCGTGCAGGGCAGAAATAAAGTGCACGCGAGCAAAATCGATAAAGCCCAGACGGAAATCGAGCGTCTCTTTCACTTCGTCACGAATTTCTTGCGACAAACCATCCCACTTGTTCACCACAATCACCAGTGAGCGTCCGCTGTTCAGAATGAAGCCGAGCAGTGAGAGATCCTGATCGGAAATGCCTGCGCGCGCATCGATCACCAGCATCACAACGTTGGCATCTTCAATTGCCTGTAACGTTTTGATTACTGAAAATTTCTCCACTGTGTCGGTGATCTTACCGCGTTTGCGTACCCCGGCAGTGTCGATCAGGACGTATTCACGCCCGTCACGCTCCATCGGGATATAGATGCTGTCACGCGTGGTGCCCGGCATGTCATAAACAACTACGCGATCTTCACCCAGAATACGGTTAGTAAGCGTAGATTTACCGACATTAGGACGACCCACAATTGCCAGCTTGATCGGCAAACCGGTCGGATCAAATTCTTCCTCTTCTTCCTCTTCGATTTCGCCGTTTTCTTCAGCCGCCAGCGCAGCCCAGTAGGCTTCGTTTTCGTCTTCTTCGGAGATTTCAATCGGATCGACTTTTTCCATCCATGGCAGCAGCGCAGTCTCAAGCAGGCTGGTCACGCCACGTCCGTGAGAAGCCGCAATTGGATGAATTTCGCCCAATCCCAGGGAGTAGAAATCGAGAACTGCCGCATCCGGATCGAGTCCGTCGGTTTTGTTGGCAACCAGAAAAGTGGCTTTTTGACGTGAACGCAGATGGTTGGCAATTTGCTCATCCGCAGGCATAACGCCTGCACGTGCATCAACCATAAACAACACGACATCAGCTTCTTCAATCGCCAGCAGCGACTGTTCAGCCATGCGCGTTTCAACGCCATCCTCAGTACCATCAATACCGCCGGTATCGATAACAATAAATTCGCGCCCTTCCACTTCGGCGCGACCATATTTGCGATCGCGAGTCAGTCCAGGAAAATCCGCTACCAGCGCATCACGTGTGCGGGTTAAACGGTTAAATAGCGTAGATTTTCCCACATTGGGACGCCCAACCAGCGCGACCACAGGTATCATAACAGTGCCTCAATAAAAAATTAATCGCCCGAATGGCGTGATTATAACGGCTCTGGCCGTTAAGTTCAGGCTGAAGGCGCAAAGAATACCATGCCTGACTAAAAACGAAACGGCCCCTGATATCTCAGGAGCCGTTTTGACGGAAGGATCTCACCTACCCTGGATTGACCCGTTAACGGGTAATCGCATAAACCTCACCGTCTTTCGACTGAATCAACAGCTTGTCGCTGGCGACGACAGGTTCTGTCTGGAAGCCCGAGCTGTCCAGTTCCTGCTGCGCAACGAAGCGACCATCTGTTGTGTTCATCCAGTGCAGATAGCCTTCGCTGTCGCCCACTACGATATAACCGTTGTAGAGAACCGGTGAAGTCAGGTTGCGGTGCAGCAGATCGCTTTGACGCCAGATTGCCACGCCGCCATCAGCATTCAGGGCAATCACACGGTCATCCTGATCAACCAGATAGATACGGCCTGCATCCACCAGCAGATCTTTCACGCCGCCAATTTCACGTTTCCACAAAATTTGGCCTGAACGCAGATCCAGTGCGGTTAAATCACCGTTGTAAGCCAGCGCATAAACTACGCCGTTGACGATAACCGGTGTGGTATCAACATCATTCAAACGATCAATTTCAGTTGCACCGCTTGGCTGTGAAATGCGTTGCTGCCAAATCAGCTGTCCCTGGTTCAGGATAACGGCGCTGACGCGGCCATTGTCACCACCGACAATCGCGCCGCCAAAAGCGACGGCTGGCGCAGATTCACCGCGCAGTGACAGCGCAGGCATATCCAGATTGACGCTCCATTTAATGGCGCCGCTGGTTTCATCCAGCCCTTGCAATATGCCGTTACTGGTGTGAACCAGCACCAGACCATCGCTCACCACCGGACGTGATAACGCTTCGCCTGCAACCTGAGTTTGCCAGCTGATCTTACCGTCGCTGCTGCTTAAAGCATAAATCTGACCGCGCTCGCTACCGACATAGAGGTGATCGCCACTCGCAGTCAAACCGCCCGACAGTAAGGCAGAACGATTTTTCGAGAAAAAGCCGGTTTTCTCCGAGAGATCGACTTTCCATTTTTCACTGCCATCCGCTGCATTCAGCGCCTTCACGATACCGAAACGATCGGCAGCGTAGACAGTGCCATCCTGCCAGGCTGGATGCAGGTTAGAGTAAAAGTCGCCAACGCCATCACCCACTGATGTGCTCCACGCTTCCTGCGGCGTGAACTGATTTTCGACCTTTGGCAACGGGGCCATTTTTACTACATCTTCTTCGCCGCTAAACAGCGAACAACCGCTGAGCAAAGTGACTGAAATCAGCCCCGGCAGCAGGTATTTACGTAATTCCATGCGCTCTCTCTTGACTGGCTTAGCTTAAATTATTCATCTTCATCTGCATCATTTGCTTCAATGCTGGCGAGGCGTCAGATTCTACCCCTTTACCCCATGCATCGCGTGCGCCCTGCTTGTCGCCTTTGCTCAGCAGTGCTTCACCGCGGATATCGGCCACAATGGCTGTCCAGCCATCACCTTTGACAGCGTCAAGGGTTTTAAGCGCCGAATCAGCTTGATTTTGTTGCAGTTGAATGCGAGCCAGACGCAGGTTAATGACCGCCTGCAGATTGGCGTCTTTGGTATTTTTCAGGCCGTTTTGCAGCAACGTGGCGGCTTTATCGAGCTGATTGTTGTCAACATACTGTTTCGCAACATCCATCGATGCCAGCGCACCGTAAGTATTGCTGTTTTCCGTCGCAAATTTGCTGACAGCTTCCAGCGTCTCTGGCTTATCAGCCTGCATGGCAGTGGTCAGTTGCTGATACTGTGCAGAAACTGCTTTGGTTGAGCTTTCTTGATGACTCGCCCAGTAACGCCAGCCACCCAGCGCGGCAATGCCGATGACTACGCCGACGGCTAATGCTTTGCCGTTATTGGCAAAAAAGCGACGCAGCGCATCAACCTGTTCATTTTCATTGCTATAAACTTCCACGCAATCCCTCTCCTTTCAATGGTTGGTGCTGTGACACGCTTACTGTAGCAGCGTGCGCAAGGCAGCAGCAGCCTCAGACTGCGCCAGCGTTTGCTGTTCGCCGCTGCGCAGATCCTTAATGACGACCTGACCAGTTTTCACTTCATCTTCGCCTAATACCAGCGCGATGCGAGCGCCCCACTTATCAGCGCGTGCGAACTGTTTCTTAAAGTTACCGCCACCAAAGTTGGACATCAGCTTCAGTTCGGGAAGCTCATCACGCAGCTTTTCAGCCAGTTGCATAGCCGCTGACTGTACGCCCTGCCCCGAAGCGATAACATAGACATCAACATTACGTGTCGGTTCAAATTCTGGATTAACCGCCTGAACCAGCAGAACCAGACGTTCCATGCCCATTGCAAATCCAACTGCCGGTGTTGGACGACCACCCAGCTGTTCAACCAGACCATCATAGCGACCACCGCCGCATACAGTGCCCTGGGAACCGAGGCTGTCTGTGACCCATTCAATTACCGTGCGGTTGTAGTAATCCAGGCCACGGACCAGGCGTTGGTTCACGGTATAGGCGATACCGGCATCATCCAGCAGCGCACACAGGCCGTCAAAATGCGCACGCGATTCATCATCGAGATAATCACCGAGTGTTGGCGCATCGTTTAGTAATTGCTGAATGTCAGGATTTTTGCTGTCGAGGACGCGCATGGGATTGGTGTACATGCGGCGTTTGCAGTCTTCGTCCAGCCTCTCTTTATGCTGCTCAAGGAAAGCCACTAATGCGTCGCGATAATGAGCGCGCGCTTCCAGAGATCCAATGGAATTGAGTTCGAGGCGAACATGATCAGCGATGCCCAACGCTTTCCACCAGCGTGCGTTAAGCATGATTAATTCAGCGTCAATATCTGGCCCTTGCAGACCAAAGACTTCAACACCCATCTGATGGAACTGACGGTAGCGGCCTTTTTGTGGGCGCTCGTAACGGAACATCGGTCCCATGTACCACAAACGCTGCTCCTGGTTGTAGAGCAAGCCGTGTTCAATACCCGCACGCACACAGCCCGCCGTACCTTCAGGGCGCAGCGTCAGGCTTTCACCGTTGCGGTCATCAAAGGTGTACATCTCTTTTTCAACCACATCGGTGACTTCACCAATGGCGCGCTTGAATAGCGGGGTCTGTTCCACAAGCGGCATACGAATTTCGCTATAGCCGTAGCTGGCCAGAACCTGCTTCAGAGTATTTTCAATCCGTTGCCAGATGGCTGTATCCGCAGGCAGATAATCGTTCATCCCGCGAATAGCTTGAATATTCTTCGCCACGTTAGAATCTCTTAATGCAAAAAAACCTGTCCGGCATCATACCTTATGAGGATGAAACCGCACAGGTTCAGCTAAAGTCACGTGCGCAGACTGCGCACGCCATTATTTTTCCAGATGCTGCACATCGATGCGGCGGTTTGCGTCGAGCATCGACGCCTTGGCACGAATACGCGCTTCCAGCTGATCAATCATGTCATTATTGTCGAGACGATCGCGCTGACGCACGCCATCTTCGTAAAAACCGCTCTTTTTATTACCGCCGGTCACGCCAAGCGTAGAAATGGTGGCTTCACCCGGACCATTTACCACGCAGCCAATAATGGAGACATCCATTGGGGTGATAATATCTTCCAGACGCTGTTCCAGCGCATTGACCGTACCGATGACGTCAAATTCCTGACGCGAACAGGTAGGACAGGCAATGAAGTTGATGCCACGGGAACGGATACGCAGTGATTTCAGTATATCGAAACCCACTTTCACCTCTTCAACCGGATCGGCTGCCAGTGAAATACGCAGCGTGTCGCCAATACCTTCAGACAGCAACAGCCCCAGGCCAATCGCCGACTTTACCGCTCCGGCGCGTGCGCCACCCGCTTCGGTAATGCCAAGATGCAGCGGCTGCTCAATCTGTTTTGCCAGCAAGCGATAGGATTCCACCGCCAGAAAAACATCCGACGCTTTTACACTGACTTTAAACTGATCGAAGTTGAGGCGATCGAGGTGGTCAACGTGACGCATCGCTGACTCCAGCAACGCCTGCGGCGTTGGTTCGCCATATTTTTCCTGCAGATCTTTTTCCAGCGAACCGGCATTTACACCGATGCGGATCGGAATATTGTTGTCGCGTGCACAGTCAACAACCATGCGGATGCGCTCGTTGTTGCCGATATTGCCGGGATTGATTCGCAGGCAATCGACGCCATATTCAGCGACTTTCAACGCAATGCGATAGTCGAAATGAATATCGGCCACCAGTGGCACGTTGACCTGCTGTTTGATCAGTTTGAATGCCTCAGCGGCATCCATGGTTGGCACAGAGACGCGAACAATGTCGACGCCTACGCGCTCAAGGGCTTTGATTTGATTGACTGTCGCCGCCACATCGGTGGTGCGGGTGTTGGTCATCGACTGGACGGCAATAGGCGCACCGTCGCCGACTGGCACCTTGCCGACGTAAATACGTTTAGATTTACGACGGATAATGGGTGCTTCGTTATGCATAGTTCTTCTCCACAATTGCCCGTACGCGATACGCTGTTATTGCGCACCTAATGTCAGGCGAGCAACCTGGTTATTACGGATAAATCGACTTAAATCAACTGGCTGGTTCTGATATTGCACCTGAACTGCGGATGGCGCGCCAATTTTCAGACGATAAGGCGCGGTGCCAGCCAGGCTGAGTTTACCACCACTACGTTGCAATCCGCTGAACAGTTTTTTACCGGTTGCATCGGTAACTTCTAACCAGCAATCGGCACTGAAGGTCATGACAACCGCGTTGGGATCGGTTGCTGGCTCACTCACCGCCGCCGCGCCAACCGGCATTTGCGGGCTGGTCGCAGCAGGGGCTGCGGCGTTGTTTAGCGGTACCTGGCTGGGCGAAACCACTGCATTATCACTGCCAGGCTGCGCGGATGTGGCGGCAGTATCGGTGTTGGCCGGGGCCGGGGCTGTTGCCGTTGGCTCGCTGGCAGCATTGTTATCAATTGCAACGGGCGTACTGGTGTTGGTGTTGCTTTCATCAGGTGCAGCAGGCGTAACCGGCTCGTCAGACGTCCCCTCGCCTGCCGTTTCACCCAGTGGGATAGACTGGCTGTTGTCACCGTTGCTGCCGTTCTGATCGGCCATACTCACCAGTTCGTCCTGCGACGCTTTATGGTTTTGCCACCACCATGCGCCTGTCAGACCGACCACAACAAACAGCACCAGCCAGGTGAAAATCATTAACCAGCCGTCTCGCTTTTTGCGGCGCTTACCCAGCGAGAAACTTTGCATCGGTTCGATTTTTGCTGCACGCACCGGCGTTTGTTTTGCCATCATGGGCAACAATTCCTCTTCAGGAATGTGCACCAGACGTGCGTAAGAGCGAATGTAGCCGCGCAAGAACGTCGAGGCCAGATCAGCAGGTTGCTTATCTTCCTCAATATCTCGCACGGTAGTAAGTTTCAGACACAGGCGCTCAGCGACATGCTGTTGCGTCAACCCTAACTGCTCACGGGCCAGACGCAGGCGTTCACCTGTTGAATGTACTGCAGAGTTTTCTTGAGTGGCTTCAGTATTCATTAGCTAAATAACGCTGGTACTGTATCGATTGTGGAAAACGTCGCGCTAACTGGTCGCCATAACGATGAATATCTGCGGCATTTCCCTGTTGCGCGGCGAAACGTATGTGTAACGCCAGACTGCGTGCCGTTTCAGGCAGTCGTTGCTGGTAAATCTCTAACAATAATGGCGCGTTAACCTGTTGCTGTGCTTCCATCAGCCTTTCAGCTTCAGCTAACAGAGCCTCTCCTTTGCCGCGGTCCGCATCCAGCGCGTGCAGCAAGGCTGAACGTGCCGCTTCTTTGTCACCTGCCTGCAGATAACAGTAACCCGACAGTTCAAGTGCCTCTGTGCGGGCGTCGCCTTCCGGTGCATCCATTGCCCGTTTAAACTGTTGATGCGCTTCGTCATACTGCCCTAAAGCGCAAAGAAACGCACCGTAATTGTTAGCGACATAACCATTCTTTGGGGCCAGCCGCTGCGCCTGTGACAAATGTTCGACGGAAGCGGCCAAATTTTCCTGCTGCTGCGCCAGCCGCGCCAGTGCAAGAGGTATACGGTAATCACGCGGTGCGACAGCTTGTGCACGCAGGAGATTACGCTGCGCGGCAGCGTAATCCCCTGCCGCTAAATAGTGCATACCTAACTGTAGACGCACTTCGGCTGAACGAAAGTGCGGCGCGTCACTGACACAACCGCTTACAACAAACAAGGCCAGCAAAGCCGCCAGTAATCCTTTACTCATGTTCATTCCCGTCCGTATGGCGCTCAATCACAGCAGCCTGCCACGCGCCGTCCGAACGGGAAACGCTCTCTGTCAGGCTTTCAGAGCGCCTTCACAGATATTGGCTCACCTGCCATTTTTTTCTTCATGGTGCGCTTGGTACGGTCAATCACATCTCCGGCAAGCTGACCACAGGCGGCATCAATATCGTCGCCACGGGTTTTACGCACAATGGTGGTAAAGCCGTAATCCATCAACACCTTGGAGAAACGATCGACCCGGCTGTTAGAGCTGCGGCCATAGGGCGCACCCGGGAAGGGGTTCCACGGAATCAGGTTGATTTTGCATGGCGTATTTTTCAGCAACTCTGCCAGCTGATGCGCATCGTCCGTGCTGTCATTAACATGATCTAACAACACATACTCAATGGTGACACGTCCCTGATTGGCGTTGGATTTCTCCATGTAGCGTTTAACTGCCGCCAGGAACATCTCAATGTTGTACTTTTTATTGATCGGTACGATCTCATCGCGCAGCTTGTCATTGGGCGCGTGCAATGAAATGGCCAGCGCCACGTCAATCATATCGCCCAGCTTATCCAGTGCCGGGACCACGCCTGAGGTCGACAGCGTCACGCGACGCTTCGACAGACCAAAACCGAAGTCGTCCAGCATGATTTCCATCGCTGGCACCACGTTATTCAGATTAAGCAGCGGTTCACCCATGCCCATCATCACCACGTTGGTGATAGGACGCTGGCCGGTGACTTTTGCTGCACCGATAATTTTTGCCGCACGCCAGACCTGACCGATGATCTCGGAAACACGCAGGTTGCGGTTAAAGCCCTGCTGGGCAGTCGAACAGAATTTACATTCCAGCGCACATCCCACCTGGGAAGAGACACACAGCGTAGCGCGATCGTTTTCAGGGATATAAACGGTTTCGACCAACTGGTCACCCACGCGAATCGCCCATTTAATGGTGCCATCAGCGGAGCGCATCTCTTCTGCTACTTCCGGCGCACGGATTTCAGTGAGTTGCATCAGCTTAATGCGCAGCTTTTTGTTGATGTCGGTCATCTGCTCGAAATCATCGCAGCAGTAATGATACATCCACTTCATCACCTGATCGGCACGGAAAGGCTTTTCGCCAAGCGAAACAAAGAATTCGCGCATCTGCTGACGATTAAGATCCAGCAGGTTAATTTTTTGGCTTTTTGGGAAACGGCAATGGGGGATGCGGACGATAGCGTCACAATCTGTTCGGACATAATGTTCTCTGGCCTCGTTGTTACACGTTATGGCACTAATCAGGAAAAGATAAAAATTTGCGCCCTCACTAAGCATGCTCAATGAGGGCGCAATATTGTACAACATCTGCAGCCTGATGCCAGGCGGGATCGGACTCCCTTAAGCAGATTTTTGTAAAGCCAGCTCTCTGTTTATCGCAAAGCGATTAACGAGTGCGTGGGCAAATCTCGTTTTCGCCGAAAAAGTAAGCGATTTCGCGTGCCGCAGATTCTGCAGAATCAGAACCGTGGGTAGCGTTTTCAGTGAAGCTGTCTGCATAATCAGCACGCAGCGTACCCGCCAGTGCGTTTGCTGGGTTAGTTGCACCCATCAGATCGCGGTGACGCTGAACAGCGTTTTCGCCTTCCAGTACAGAAACAACAACCGGACCAGAAGTCATGAATTCAACCAGGCCGTCAAAGAACGGTTTGCCCTGGTGCTCAGCGTAAAAACCTTCAGCCTGCTCTTTGCTCAGCTGCAGCATTTTCGCGCCAACGATTTTAAAGCCTGCGCTTTCAAAACGGTTGTAGATTGCACCGATTACATTTTTAGCGACGGCGTTTGGCTTGATGATAGAAAAAGTACGTTCGATTGCCATGATGACCTCTGTCTTAATTCCTGAAGAAACCGGGGACGCGCGCCCCGGCTAAGAAACGGCGCCGATTATAGGGGGTGAGCCAACGCTTGCCTATCAGAGATCCAATAATTTATTGAAAAATATTGATCTCTGTCGAAGCAATGGGTCACTAACTGTGCAACAGCTTTGCATAATGACAGTGAAGCGCCTCCACCATTGAGCCAGCCCCAGGGGAGCCCCTGCCGCCATTGCGTCCCTACTCTGCCAGCCCACCGTCGAAAATCCAAAAAAGTATGTGATTAACGCAGCGCGATTTCACATCAACGCTGCTATTTAATCAACGCTTTCCCTTGAGCTGGCCTGCTTATTGCCGGAAACTGAACCTCCTTAAAACCTGAGAAGAGGTTGCTATGACAGCCATTTTTGTCTCCGCTGACTGGTTGAATGAACACTACACCGAGGAAACCTTGCAGGTGCTGGATGCACGGATGTTGCCGCCCGGCCAGGAAGCGGTACGGGATATCAATGCCGAATATCTGGCAGGCCACTTACCGAATGCCGCTTTTTCAATATCGAAGCACTCTCCGATCACACCAGTCCTTATCCACACATGATGCCGCGTGCCGAAGGTTTTTCCGTCGCGATGCGTGAACTGGGCGTGAGCAGTGATAAACATCTGGTGGTGTACGATGAAGGCAACCTGTTCTCGGCACCGCGCGCATGGTGGATGCTGCGCGCCTTTGGCGTAGAACGCGTCTCTATCCTGGCTGGTGGGCTACAAGGCTGGAAAAGCGCCGGTTTTTCACTGGAGACCGGCCCGGTTACGCTGCCCGAAGGAGAATTTGACGCCGTTTATGATGAGAGTCAGGTTAAGCGTCTTAACGATGTGCTGTTAATTAGCCATGAAGGCGGCGCTCAAATCGTCGATGCGCGTGCCGCTAATCGTTTCAATGCCGAAGTGGATGAGCCACGCCCGGGTCTGCATCGCGGCCATATTCCTCGTAGTGTTAACCTGCCCTGGAATGATCTGGTGATTAATGGTGAGTTAAAACCTGAGGCTGAGTTACGCGCGCTGTTTGCTAAAGCTGGCGTAGATATTGAAAAACCGGTGGTGGCCAGCTGTGGTTCTGGCGTAACGGCCGTAGTGCTGATTTTGGCGCTCACCGTGCTGGGTGCGCGCAACGTCACGCTTTATGACGGTTCATGGGGCGAATGGGGCAGCCGCGACGATTTACCGATTGAGAAATAAAAAGGGTGCGGCATCAAAGCCGCACTTTTTCAGAGAATGCGCTGACTGCCTTTGAAGTCGCGCAGGAAGCTGCCCCAGCGACGTTCATAAAACGGCGTGATATGCGCGGTGAAGAAATGGCTGATGCCGCGATCTTCAGGGGTAACTTCGCAAATATCGATTAGTGCATCATCGGGCAAGGTATCTGTTGCGACACTGCCCGCCGCCTGAATAATTTCATCAAGGTTGCTGTCAGCTTCAATACCAATCAGCAGGTTCGGCTCTTCATCTGCATTTTCGCGAATGCTGGCAACAAACGCGCGCCGCACCTGCTTGTACTTACTGAACAGTTGCGTCAGTGAATCAATCATCTGCGCAGGCGGCTCGGCGACTTCCGACAGCAGCAGTGCATGCCCGCCTTCCAGCACCGTTTGCTGACTCAGTGCACTGCCCTGTTCACCCAGCAGATGGCTGATTTCAGCCGCTGAAAACTCTTTACCGGTTGGCAGTTTTGGGTTGAGAAACAGCGTTTCGCCCCGGGTTATTTCAAACAGCGTGCGCACCGGCAAACGCAAATAAGCCTGCTCATCGCTAATCGCTTCACTCATCGCCTGTTCTGACGTGAAAAACGGAATAACACTGCTGCCATCACTTTTTTCCCAGTGCTGCAAATCAACAGGCGTGGTGGCGTCCAGTTGCTGCGCGTTGCTTTCACCTGGCACCCAGGCATCAGAGGCTAACAGCAACTGAAAAAACTCTGGCCGATGCGCAGGCTCAGTTGCCGCCAGCACGAGTACCTCTTCAAGACGGTTCATAATTTACTCTCAGGAAAAGCGGCGGCCTGTAAACCGCCACCGGGATCGATTTATTTCAGTAACAGATTCGCCAGGGTACGAACACCCAAACCGGTTGCACCGGCTGACCACTGATCTACCCCACTTTTGCGGTAAGTTGCTGAGCAGTCAATGTGTAACCAGCCTTGCTGATAGTTGCTGACAAAGTAAGACAGGAAGGCCGCTGCGCTACTGGCTCCTGCTGAATGCGCCGGGCTGGCAATGTTATTGAGATCGGCAAAGTTAGACGGCAAATGAGCACGATGGAATTCTGCCAGAGGCAAACGCCAGAACGGTTCGTTTTCACTGACCGCGCTGCCCATCAGCGACTGTGCCATCACATCGTCGAACGTGAACAGCGCATGGTAATCATTGCCAAGCGCCGTTTTCGCCGCACCGGTTAAGGTGGCCGCATCAATAAGCAGAGTGGGTTTCTGCTCGCTGGCATCGATCAGGCCATCCGCCAGCACTAAACGCCCCTCTGCGTCGGTGTTCATCACTTCGACTGATTTACCGTTACGATAGCGGATGATGTCGCCCAGTTTGAAGGCGTTGCTGCTTACCATGTTATCAGCACAGCACAGATAGAGTTTTACGCGCTTCGTTAAGCCACGTGAAATCGCCATCGCCAGCGCGCCCGTTACCGTCGCCGCACCGCCCATATCTGATTTCATGGAATCCATGAAGCTACTCTGCTTCATGCTGTAACCGCCGGTATCAAAGGTAATGCCTTTGCCTACCAGGCAGGCGTAAACCGGTGCATTTGCATCACCGGTTGGGTTGAAATCCAACGCCAGGAGAGCCGGCGGACGGTTCGAACCACGCCCAACGGTGTGTAACCCCATGTAGCCCTGTTCACGCAGATCTTCACCCTTGGTGATACGGTAGGTCACGGCATCGCCACCCACTTCACTGATCAGATCCACCGCGCTGTGCGCCAGATCTTCTGGTCCCAGTTCTTCCGCTGGCAGGTTGATGGTGTCACGCACCCAGTCAATAATCTTCAGACGGCGAGAAAACTCCGCCTGTTCATGTTCACCCAGTGTTGGCCAGTCAACCTGACGTTTCCCTTTCGGGCTGCGATAGCCTTGCCAGAAAGCCCAGCATTGTTCAAGATGCCAGCCTTCGCCTACTAACGCGACGTGACGGATGCCCTGTCCATCAATTTTGCGCGCGGCACGTTGTATGGTCACGAGCGCATCTGCGTCCGTTAAGTGCAGCGTCATCCCGCTGTCATTACTGGTCAGGATCGCTTTTTCGCCCCAGCGCGCATCAGCGGGCTGGCTGCTTAAGGTAATATTCATCGGTTGTGTGCTCATCGCGAAGCTCCGTATACGTTATAAGTTCATCCAGGCAAAGTGTAGGTACAGCCTGTGAGGATATGCCATGGAATGCGCAGACAGTCCTGATAACAGATAATACCGGCTGATGCCAGCGCATCTCAGAGAATGACACCGTTTCCAGAATGATGCGGCGTAAACATTAGCGCCCGGCTTTGTTCACTGCGCGCAAACGCGTCACGGATTTTTGTACCAGCGCAATGGCGTAATCGATCTCCTCTTCGGTGGTAAACCGACCGAGTGAGAAGCGCAGCGAGCTGTGCGCCAGTTCTTCACTGAGGCCTAAAGCGCGTAATACGTAAGAGGGTTCAAGGCTGGCAGAAGTACAGGCTGAACCTGAAGAGAGCGCCAAATCTTTCAACGCCATGATTAACGATTCGCCATCAACGTTGGCGAAACTAACGTTAAGGATATTGGCGGCGCTGTGCTGTAAATCGCCATTGATATGAAGATCATCCAGCACACTGAGTCCTTGCCACAAGCGGTCACGCAGCATCTGCAAGCGCGCCATCTCCTCTTCGCGCACTTCGCGTGCAATGCGATACGCTTCACCCATGCCAACAATTTGATGTACCGGTAACGTCCCTGAGCGCATTCCTCGTTCGTGGCCGCCACCGTGAATCTGCGCGTCGATTTGAATGCGCGGTTTGCGACGCACATAGAGAGCGCCAATGCCTTTCGGCCCGTAAATTTTATGGGCCGAAAATGACATCAAGTCGACTTTCAGTTCACTCAGATCAAGGGGCAGTTTGCCGACACTTTGCGTTGCATCGACATGGAACAGAATATCGCGTTCGCGACACAGCTCGCCCATAGCGGCAATATCCTGAATCACGCCGATTTCGTTGTTAACGTGCATGATGGAGACCAGCACCGTGTCGTCACGCAGCGCAGCGCGCAGCGCATCAACAGTAATAATGCCGTTAGCAGCAGGGGTTAAATAAGTGACATCAAAACCTTCGCGCTCAAGCTGCTGGCAACTGTCGAGCACCGCTTTGTGTTCAGTTTTGCTGGTAATGATATGTTTGCCGCGCGCCTGATGAAAATGGGCAGCGCCTTTGATCGCCAGGTTGTCTGATTCGGTTGCGCCAGAGGTAAAGACAATTTCACGCGGATCGGCATTAACCAGCTCCGCCACCTGATTGCGCGCCACATCGACCGCTTCTTCAGATTGCCAGCCAAAACGGTGAGAGCGGGAGGCCGGATTACCAAACGTGCCATCCAGCGTTAAGAATTGCATCATTTTGCTGGCCACACGCGGATCGGCCGGCGTGGTAGCGGCGTAATCCAGGTAAATCGGTAATTTCATTGCGCTACAGCTCCGTATAAAAAATCATACGTCTTTATAGCAGATTCGGCCCTGACCGCGTTAGCAGTAAGGGCCGCAGAGACAGGGATCAGGAGGCGCGCAGGTTAACGTTGATTTCCTGTGCGCGCGGATTCTGGAAGCGACGATTGTCATTCGCATTCTGGCGGTCAGCAACATCAAGGATTTCCTGATTATTAACCAGCTCAGCCAGGGTAATATTGTTCAGGAATTCACTGATACGCACGCTCAGATCGCGCCACAATACGTGAGTCAGGCAACGTTCACCGCCCTGGCACCCTTCTTTGCCCTGGCATTTAGTGGCATCGACTGACTCATCAACAGCGGTAATAACTTCACCTACCGCAATCGCACTAGCTTCTTTGCCCAGCAGATAACCACCGCCCGGACCGCGCACGCTGGCCACTAAGCCATTTTTACGTAAACGCGAGAATAACTGCTCCAGATAAGAGAGCGAAATGCCCTGACGTTCAGAAATATCTGCCAGCGGAACAGGACCTTCATTGGAGTGAAGGGCAACGTCCAGCATAGCAGTAACGGCATAACGTCCTTTGGATGTCAGTCTCATAGCGTACGACCTCAATAGCGTCCGGTTATCGGAGGATTAGCGAAAGATGTCGGAAGTCTGACATTCCCGAGTAAATTGGTCAACTATTTAACCAACTAAATTGGTCAACTATTTAACCCGGTAATTGACTCAACTATTATCGCTGCCATTTTTGTCGTTTTTACGCTTCTCGAAAGAGGAGAGCATGCCACGCAAAATATTGAGTTCATCGCGTTCAGGACGGGCGCGTGTATAAAGACGACGCAGTTTGCTCATCACCTGTCCCGGATTGGCTTCGCGGATAAAGCCGCTGCGCAGCATCATCTGTTCCATGTGCTGGTAAAACCGTTCCAGGTCATCCACCAGCGGATAAGGTGATTCTTCATACTGCGGCTTTGGATTCGCCTTTTCCTGCGCCTGCAACCACGCCATACGGACTTCATAAGCGATAATCTGCACCGCCATCGCCAGGTTAAGCGAGCTGTATTCCGGGTTCGCCTGAATGGCTACGTGGTAATGACATTTTTGCAGTTCATCGTTAGTCAGACCAACACGTTCACGCCCAAACACTAACGCGACCGGCGCTTGCTGGCCCTCTTCCACACTCTTAATCCCGCATTCGCGCGAATCAAGCATTGGCCAGGGCAGCGAACGCGAACGTGCGCTGGTACCGACCACCAGACTGCAACCCGCAATCGCTTCATCCAGTGAGTCGACGATTTTTGCTTCGCCAATTACGTCGCTGGCACCTGCGGCCAGAGAAATAGCCTGTGAATCTGGTTTAACCAGGGGATTGACCAGATAAAGGTTGGTTAAGCCCATGGTTTTCATGGCGCGTGCCACGGAGCCCATATTGCCGGTATGAGAAGTTTCCACCAGCACAATTCGAATATTTTGCAGCATTATTGGGATTACTCAGGATTGGGATCATTCAGAAAAAAACACCAGAACAAACTCTAACATAAAGCAGGACATTTACCGAACACACTGCTATACTCCGCGCCGTTTTCCCCGTTCTTTAACATCCAGCGAGAGATACCGATGCATCCGATGCTCAACATCGCCGTGCGCGCAGCGCGCAAGGCCGGAAATTTAATTGCCAAGAATTATGAAACCCCGGACGCTGTCGAAGCCAGCCAGAAAGGCAGCAACGACTTCGTTACCAATGTTGACCGCGACGCAGAACGCCTGATTATCGAAGTCATTCGTAAATCATACCCGCAGCACACCATCATCACCGAAGAAAGCGGTGAACTGGCGGGCGACGATCAGGACATTCAATGGGTAATCGATCCGCTGGATGGCACCACCAACTTCATCAAACGTTTGCCACACTTCTCTGTTTCTATTGCTGTGCGCATTAAAGGCCGCACTGAAGTCGCGGTGGTTTACGATCCAATGCGCAACGAATTATTCAGCGCCGTGCGTGGTCAGGGCGCGCAGCTCAACGGTTATCGCCTGCGCGGCAGCGTTGCACGCGATCTGGATGGCACTATTCTGGCGACCGGTTTCCCGTTCAAAATGAAGCAGCATGCGCCTGCGTACATGAATATCGTCACTAAACTGTTTACCCAGTGTGCCGACTTCCGTCGCACCGGTTCCGCTGCGTTGGATCTGGCTTATGTTGCTGCGGGCCGCGTTGATGGCTATTTTGAAATTGGCCTGAAGCCGTGGGATTTTGCTGCGGGTGAACTGCTGGTACGTGAAGCGGGTGGCCTGGTCACTGACTTTACTGGCAACCACGGTTATCTGCTGTCAGGCAATATCGTTGCCGGTAATCCGCGAGTGGTGAAAGCACTGCTTTCAAACATGCGTGAAGAGCTTAGCGAAGCGTTAAAACGCTAAAGAAAAGGCGGCATATTGATGCCGCCTTTTTTATTGGCACGTTTTAATTAACGACGTTCGTGGCTGAGAACCTGATGTGGCTGGGTACGACGTCCAATCATGCCCATGACACCGGCCAGGATAGCTTCAATGATCAACATAAAGAAGGCATACCAGCTGGCTTTCGCGGTCGCAGCTGCTGCCTGCTCAGCCGCTTCACGTGCTTTTTGTTCTGCCTGCTGCTTCATCTGCTGATATTTCTGCATGGCCTGTTGGTAGCTCTGTTCTGTTTGACTCACAATCTGCTCAACTTCCTGATCGCTTTTTCCGGTACGCGCCTTAATGATATTTTTCAACGCGTCACGATCGGCGGCTTGTAATGTATCAGCATGACGATTCATTACGCCGCTCAGCCAGTTAGTTAAATCAGTATCGGCATTTTGTTGATTCGTTGCAGTTTGAGAAGCCTGATTCTCTGCGTTTTGCGCTTCGTTATTTGCATCCTGTTGTAAATTCTCTGGTTGTAATTCCGGCTTGCCGGTCTGGCGCAGCGTGGTTTCCAACTCATTCTGCAAATCATCTAAATTAATATTGTTTTCCTCAAGTTTATCTTTCGCCATTTGGGTAACGGTTGGCGCCGCAGCGGAAATACCACTTCCCAACGCCTGAAAACCTGAGCCGACAATATTTAAGGCCCCGCCTAAAACGCTGCTGGCGAGAGAAACGGCAAGCCAGATGGTGAAAATAGTGCTCAGGCCAAACATCAATAACCCATGCAGGGCACCTTCGCGCTGTGCCAGACGCCCGGCAACGTAGCTACCAGCCGCCATCGCAATTAACATATTAATCGCCGTCCAGACCAGAGCACCCGTACCGAGATGCTGTAAAGGATTTCCTTCCTCCATCGGGTCAACGGTAGTCGCGCCAATCGCCGTGCCGAGCAGGGCAAGTAAAATGTGCACAATTAAGGCACAAATAACCCCAGCAAAGACGGCGCTCCAGGAAATGCGTTTGAGTGGCAAGCCAGCTTGCGTTGCCGCCACCGTTTGAGTAGTGCCACTGTTAATCCGGGTTTCAGCCATAATAAATTCTCCTTGCAGCACAGATAAGTGCAGTTTTAATTATTCAGGCAGATGAATACTTATCCGCCTGGTTGTTATCAGCGTAGACAGAGAAAACTCATTTCACCAGGAAGCGAGGAGAGATAAAAATATTACTGAGACGTGAAAAAATATCTTAAATGTATTACGCAGAGGGGAATATATTTCCCGCTGCGCTTTAATTTTTTAAAAAGCACGAAGCCCACCTGATATTACAGGTTGCGCTGACTGCCATAATATAATTCCGGTGATAATTAATAGCAGGCTTCCTGTTAGGGCCAGTAACGGCATAATCAAATGCACGCTTTTTGTCACCCTGCCTGCATTTGCCAGTCGCTGCGCCAGCGCACGTGAATGCTGTACCACTAAACCCATTGCGGAAATAGTGAGTGCCGTGCCAACAGCCATCGCTGCTGCCGAAACCACGCCCCACGCATACACACCGATCACTTTGGCAAACAGCAGCATCATGATCGCGCCAGAACAGGGACGAAGCCCCATTGATAAGACCACCAGAAGTTGGGTTTTCCAGTTAACCGCGTCGGCAACCTGCTGGGCATCAGGCAAATGCGCATGGCCGCAGGCGCAATTTTCATGATGCCGATGCGTCGGCCGCACGGCATAAATACTCATTGCCGGACGTGGCCTGACATTTTGCCATAACGCGCTGAGCGCCCGACAGCCGATCCAGACGCCCAGCCCTGTGACGAAAAGATAACTGCCTCTCTCCAGCCAAAAACTGCTGAGGTGCAACTGACGTGAAGAGGTTTGCAATATCACCAGCATCAATGTTACCAGCACAATAGCCACCGAACCTTGCAGCAACGAAGCCAGCAGCGTGAGCTTCAGACTGGTTTTCAGTTTTGTTGGATGCGTGGCTAAAAAGGTGGTGATCACCACTTTTCCATGACCAGGCCCCAGCGCATGCAGCACACCATATAACAGGCTGAACAACAGCAGTGTCAGGCCTGCCTGATGCGGTTGTGCCGCAACCTGCTGTAAGTGCTGCGTCATGTGCTGGTGGAGATCCTTTTGCCATAAGACGCTTTGCAGCAAAAGCTGCGGCCAGTGCAGCCATACTGCGGCCCCAGCGATAACCAGTGCCATAGCCAGCAACCACAGCGGCCACAAGCGCACTGTGCGCGGTGCACTATTAATTAATGACATGTCAGCATTACCGTTTGAGCAAACTGTCGGCCTAAATCGACCTCTTCAGGCGGTGCGTCAGCTTTATCGAGTGAAAGTGCATACTGTTT
Source organism: Pantoea sp. LMR881 (assembly GCF_027157825.1). Lineage (NCBI taxonomy): Bacteria > Pseudomonadati > Pseudomonadota > Gammaproteobacteria > Enterobacterales > Erwiniaceae > Pantoea > Pantoea sp. LMR881. Next base: position 3,237,109 of record NZ_JAPVOK010000002.1, on the reverse strand, counting down.
CAGTGAATCACTGGGTTGAGGCGTGTTCAGTTCGACGTGACAGCGTGACTGCAAGGCGGGCGGCAGACTCAGCGCCTCTGCCTTGTCATAAAACATATCGACAAAATAGGTGGGATCGAACGTCAGAATCTCAAAACGTTGTCCTTCAAGTCGCGGCGGTTCTGCCAGCGGTAAGATAAATTCCAGCACCGCTTTATTCCCTTTCCGTGACAAATGGTATTCTTTTGGCAAATTCAAAAATTTTACCCGCTGTTTGTTGTGCCACACTTCAGAAAAATAGTGCTGTCCCAGCACGTTAGCCATCACGCCTGCTGCCAGCTTTTTCCACACTTCTGTGCCAGGTTTAGCATCACCCGCATCATAAAGCAGATCGGCTGAGGTAATTTCATCCATCGTCCAGGTCATTTTCAGGCCGGTAAAACGTTCGCCATCAGCGACCACTTCCGTTTTCATGTCGATAAAACTATGCGGGTGTGCAGTCGCAGCCGAACTCATCAACAGCAGTAGACAAAAAAATGCGCGTTTCATAATGTTATAAAGTAACGTTCCTGCTGAAAAGGATCCATAGGTAACAAAATTTTGTGACCCGCTTTAAACCTCTGAATAAAAAACCTGACAATCCCTGCGGTAAAAGGTGCAGTTGGCTATTCTTAGCTCAAAATTACCCGCTGGAAGTTTAATTGATGAGTTCTGCTACACCTTCAGCACCACTCTTCACCCGTTCTCAGCGTCGTTGCCATCTACTGTTACTGTTGTTTTTACCCACTCCCGTGCTAACGCTTGAAAAGCTCTGCCAGTTAAACGGCGTCGATCTTGCGGTTACCCGACAGGATATCGCGGATGTTGGCGATGAGATACAACGTTACCACCAGTTGGAATTGCATCAAATGGTGGATGGTAGCTTACGTATTCATGGTACGGAGTTGAACCGACGTATCTGTCTGCTGCATAACCTGCGGCGTAGCCTGCGCTTGTCGGAAGCATTTGTTCGTGAACATTTTGCCGCACCGTTGCGCCAGCGTTTAAGGATCATGAAAATTGAAAAGGCGCTTTACGATGAGATCAATCTTCAGGCATTGATTCAACACTGTAGCCTGCAGCTGTCGCGTGATTTTAGCCCGCGCGATCGCCTGTTTTTACAGATTTTCATGAAATATGGTTTGTGCCAGCGCCAGCCCGCCCTGTTTAACGAGCGTCAGATTGCCTGGTTGCAACACAAAGCTGAGCGTCAGGCGGCGATGGATGTCATTCATCACTGGCAAAAGCGTTGTCACCTTGCACCGCACATCAGTGAAACTGAATTCTGGACGCTGCTGTTCAGCTTGATCCATGCGCCCACAATGGCGTCGGCGCAACATCCCAGTGAACAACGACTTTTGGCCGCGACGCATCGGCTGATTGATGATTTTGAACAGTGCGCTCAGGTCACGTTTGCTGAACGCAACGAACTACAGCATCAGCTTTTTACCCATCTGGCGCAGGCGCTGGATCGTATTCATTTTTCCATCGGCATCGATAACAGCGTGGCGCTGGATGTCACGCGGCTTTATCCGCGCCTGCTGCGCACCACGCATCAGGCGCTGAAGGCATTCGAAAACGAATATCAGGTGGAATTTAACCCGGAAGAGGCCAGCCTGATCACGGTTATTTTCGGCGCCTGGCTGATGCAGGAAAATGTGTTACAGGAGAAACAGGTGCTGCTGCTCACCGGTGAAAATAATGCGCTTGAGCAGGAAGTAGAACAGCAAATCCGCGAAATCACCCTGCGGCCAATTAATATCAAGTATCAGGCTATGAAGGATTTTCAGCGTCATGGTGCGCCGCGTGAAGTCGACCTGGTTATTTCACCTTATGCAACGTCGCTGCCGCTGTTCTCACCCCCGCTGATCCACGCCGAATTGCCGCTGACGGAGCACCATCAGCAGCGGATCCGTCATTTACTGGAGTCGTAACGCGGGCGCAAAAAGAGTGCCGGAAGCGCCACCAGCGCCATTACCCAAAACAGATGCCCTTGCAGATGAGTGAACAGTACGCCGCAAATCATCGTCATTACGGCGATGCCACCGCCCATGGCCAGGGCTGAATAGAGTGATTGCAGGCGAATGACTTCTGCTCCTGTGCGCGCTGCAATAAAGCGCATCGCCGCCAGATGGCAAACGGTAAAGCTGCCACAGTGGAGGATCTGCGCCACAATCAGTAGCGGCAATGCGGTACTGCTACCGAGCAAACTCCAGCGCACCACCGCGCAAATGCCGGATAGCAGCAGCAAATCACGCGCCGACCAGCGGCGGAATAAGCGGTTACTCAGGGCAAAGACTACAATTTCTGCCACGACACCAAGCGACCATAAATAGCCAACCACAGAAGCGGAATAGCCACTCTCCTGCCACCAAATGGCGCTGAAGCCGTAATAGGCCGCATGGGCGCCCTGCAACAGCGTTACGCACAGCATAAAACGCCAAACGGCATTTTCTTTCAAAAGCAGACGCCAGGCCTGCCAGCCGCCCTTTTCTGCCCCTTGCCGTTCACTGCCCTGCGGTCGCGTGGTGGGTGAAAGCATCATTCCTGCCAGCATACTTAGCGCGCCCACGGACAGGAGAACCAAAATGGCTTGTGAGGAGTAGGCGCTGACCAACATGCCGGTTAACGCTGAGCTGATCACAAAGGCCAGCGAGCCCCACAGCCGCACCGGTCCATAAGCCAGTCCGATTTGCCGGGTCCAGGTCGCGGCAAGCGCATCGCTGAGCGGCACCAGCGGCGAAAAAAACAGGTTGAAGCCAGTCATTACCATCAGCAGCCACAACCACTGCTGCCCCAGCCAGTAGCCAACGGCAAACAGGCAGGTCATAAACGCTAATAAGCGCAGCGCAGTAATTAACTGCGACGGATTTTTGACTTGCGAAGCGATCAACAGGCTGCCAACAAAACGCGCCACCATGCCGCAGCCCAGCAGTAAACCGATTTTTTTCAGCGTCGAGGCCGGTGCCCTTCAGCCATACGCTCCAAAAAGGCAGGTAAATGCCGTAACAGAAGAAGTAAGTGAAGTAGCCCAAACCGAGCCATTTCGCCGAGCCGATTGCCATATTCCCTCCAGCAAAATGCTGCGTAGCAGCAAGAGTGGCCGCTACTTTGTCAAAACCCTGTTTGCGCGACAATAAAAAGGATGGCTTTCGCCATCCTTTTACACCCGACGTTATGCAGGCTAAACGCTTATGCGTAAACCGGCAGACGTGCGCAGATTTCCAGTACTTTTTGCTTGATGCGCTCGATGGTGGCCTCATCGTTAATGTTGTCCAGCACGTCAGCAATCCAGCCAGCCAGTTCGCGTACTTCTGCTTCTTTGAAGCCGCGACGGGTTACTGCCGGCGTACCGATACGGATGCCGGACGTGACAAACGGACTTTTCGGATCGTTTGGCACGCTGTTTTTGTTAACAGTAATATTGGCCCGACCCAGCGCGGCATCCGCTTCTTTACCGGTCAGGTTTTTGCTCACCAGATCGATCAGGAACAGATGGTTATGGGTGCCGCCAGAAACGATGTTGTAGCCGCGCTCAATCAGCACTTCAACCATCGCTTTGGCATTTTTAGCCACTTGCTGCTGGTAGGTTTTGAACTCAGGTTCCATCGCTTCTTTGAAAGCAACCGCTTTACCGGCGATAACGTGCATCAGAGGGCCACCCTGGCCGCCTGGGAACACCGCAGAATTCAGCTTCTTATACAGATCTTCATCGCCGCCTTTCGCGATGATCAGACCGCCACGTGGACCTGCCAGCGTTTTATGCGTGGTTGAGGTTACAATGTGTGCGTGTGGAACCGGCGTTGGGTACACGCCAGCTGCGACCAGACCCGCAACGTGTGCCATATCCACAAACAGGTAAGCGCCTACGCTGTCGGCGATTTCACGCATTTTAGCCCAGTCGCAAATGCCGGAATAGGCAGAGAAACCGCCTACGATCATTTTAGGCTGATGCGTTTTCGCCAGCTCAGCCAGCTCGTTGTAATCAATTTTACCGGTTTCATCGATGCCGTAAGGCACAACGTTATACAGCTTACCAGACAGGTTAACCGGTGAACCGTGCGTCAGGTGGCCACCGTGTGCCAGGTTCATCCCCAGAATGGTGTCGCCTGGCTGCAATAATGCCGTATAGACTGCAAAGTTTGCTTGTGAACCGGAATGGGGCTGAACGTTAGCGTAATCCGCACCAAACAGTTCTTTTGCACGATCAATCGCCAGTTGTTCAACGATATCAACGTACTCACAGCCGCCATAGTAACGTTTGCCCGGATAGCCTTCCGCGTATTTGTTGGTAAGCTGTGAACCTTGCGCCTGCATAACACGCGGGCTGGTGTAGTTTTCAGAAGCAATCAGTTCAATGTGCTCTTCCTGACGCACTTTCTCTTGCTCCATCGCCTGCCACAACTCGGCATCATAATCGGCAATGTTCATATCACGCTTTAACATCCGCATCTCCTGACTCAGCTATCTTTTAACGGCAGTTTAAGCCCCACCAGGGGCGAAGGCCCACAGTGTAAACCGTTTTAACAAGTGACGGTAGCGCGAATCCCCTCTTTTTACGCAAACGATTGGCTTGCTACTGGCAAAGGTTTTTTACGCCTTTTTGCTGCGCCACAGCAGCATAATTTTTGCGCATGTTATGACGAAAAATTTTTCAGGATGCACAAAAAAGTTGCCAGATCGGTATCCCGAAAAATAGTTGGGTTATTTACACTTAGCGCGCGCCGCTATAAGATGCATTTAAAATGCAACTTATGCTTGTGAGGTTTTCTCAATGCTTGACGCTCAAACCATCGCTATTGTTAAGTCTACTCTGCCTGCCGTTGCGGCTTGTGGTCCCAAACTTACCGCCCATTTTTATGACCGCATGCTGTCGCATCATCCCGAACTGAAAAACGTTTTTAATATGAATAACCAGCGCAACGGCAATCAGCGCGAAGCGTTATTCAATGCGATTTGTGCTTATGGCGCGAACCTGGAAAATCTTGCGGTATTGCTGCCTGCGGTAGAAAAGATTGCGCAGAAGCATACCAGCCTGAATATTCAGCCTGAGCAGTACGCCATTGTGGGTGAGCACCTGCTGGCGACCATTAAAGAGTTACTGAATCCGGGTGACGATGTATTAGCTGCCTGGGGACGTGCTTACGGTGTACTGGCGCAGGTGTTTATCCAGCGCGAAGAGGCAATCTATCAGGATACGGAACAGCAAAACGGCGGCTGGCGTGGCACCCGTGCTTTTCGCATTAGCGCGCTCGAACAGCAAAGTGACGTTATCAAAAGCATTACGTTTACGCCCGTTGATGGCGGCGCGGTCGCAGCGTTTAAACCGGGACAATACCTTACCGTCTATCTGCATCCTGCCGAATTTGAGCATCAGCAAATTCGGCAATATTCTCTGACCCACAGCAGCAACGGCGAGTATTACCGTATTGCAGTAAAACGCGATGCGCAGGGCACCGTTTCTGGCTGGTTGCATCAACACGCAAAAGTGGGTGATGAGATCCAACTGGCAGCACCGCATGGCGATTTCTTTATGCAGCTGACGTCTGAGACACCTGTGGCGTTGATTTCCGCTGGCGTCGGTCAAACGCCGATGTTAGCGATGCTTCACACGCTCGCCGCACAGCAGCATGCCGCGCCAGTAAGCTGGTTACATGCCACCGAAAATGGCGAACAGCACGCTTTTGCCGCTGAAGTTAACGCGACCGGTGCGCGCCTGCGTAACTTTACGCAAAAGGTTTGGTATCGCCAGCCCTCACAGCAGGATACTGGCCGTTTTGACGCGCAGGGGCTGATGGATTTGGCACTCTACTCAGCGCACCTGGAAGACACAAACACCCAGTTTTATCTTTGTGGGCCGCTGGGCTTTATGCAGTTTGCTGCCGCACAACTCCGCGATGCGGGCGTTGACGTCGGGCGAATTCACTACGAAGTGTTTGGCCCACATAAAGTGTTGTAAATAAAAAAAGCCCCGCAGCGGCAACCGGTGCGGGCTTTTTATTGAAATCAAAATTAAATCGCTTCTTCGTCTTCTTCGCCGGTACGAATGCGAACCACGCGCGCAACGTCAAAAACAAAGATTTTACCGTCACCAATCTTACCGGTTTGCGCGGTTTTCATGATGGTTTCTACGCAGGTATCGACAATATCGTCGCCAACCACCATTTCAATTTTTACTTTTGGCAGAAAGTCGACCATATATTCGGCACCACGATACAGCTCGGTGTGGCCTTTCTGACGGCCAAATCCTTTAACTTCGCTCACCGTCATCCCGGTGATGCCAACTTCCGCTAAGGCTTCACGGACATCATCGAGTTTGAATGGTTTGATAATTGCATCAATCTTTTTCATGTCAGACCCTTTTCTTTCTCCCTCCGTGGTCGGAAGGGTTTCTTTAGTATAAATGTTCCTGCCGATGCTGCGGGCTTAACCTCATCGCGGCAGAAAACTACTCTTTAAAATCGCTGGCGTCCAGTTCATGCCGGGACAGCAGCTTATAAAACTCGGTGCGGTTACGTCCAGCCAGCCGCGCTGCGTTGGTGACGTTGCCTTTGGTCATTTGCAGCAGCTTACGTAAATAGTTCAGCTCGAACTGGTTACGCGCTTCGACGAAGGTGGGCAGCGCGCTGCTTTCGCCCGTTAACGCCTGCTCAACCAGCGCATCGCTAATCACGGGCGATGAACTGAGGGCCACGCACTGCTCAATCACATTCACTAATTGTCGCACATTACCGGGCCAGCTGGCGGCCATCAGGCGCTTCATGGCATCAACAGAAAAACTGCGGACCTGCGGCTTGTGCCGTTCAGCCGCCTGGCGTAACAAATGGTTTGCCAGTAATGGGATATCTTCCGTGCGCTCATGTAACGCCGGAATTTTTAAATTCACTACATTAAGCCGATAGAAGAGATCTTCACGGAACTCTTTTTCTCCATCGCTTTTGGTAAGTCGCGATGCGTTGCGGAGATGATACGCACATTGATGGCTACGTCACTGTTGCTGCCCAGCGGGCGCACTTTTCGTTCCTGCAAGACACGCAGCAGTTTCACCTGTAGCGCCTGCGGCATATCACCAATTTCATCCAGAAACAGGGTGCCACCTTCAGCCGCCTGAAACAGCCCTTCACGCGCGCTGACCGCGCCGGTAAAAGCGCCTTTAGCGTGACCAAACAGCTCAGATTCCAGCAACTGCTCCGGCAACGCGCCGCAGTTGATAGCGATGAAGGGCTGAGCGGCACGCGGACTGGCAGCGTGAATCGCCTGCGCCAGCACCTCTTTGCCAGTGCCACTTTGCCCATTGATCAGGACGCTGACATCGGACTGCGCCACCATATGCGCCTGTTCTAACAGACGAAGCATAGACGGACTGCGCGTAACAATCGCTTCGCGCCAGCGGTCATCGCTGATGGGTGCTCGCTGCGCCAGCGCCTCATCAATCGCTTTATACAATGCGTCACGATCCACCGGCTTGGTGAGAAAACTGAATACACCTTGCTGCGTCGCTGACACCGCATCCGGGATCGATCCGTGCGCAGTCAGGATGATCACCGGTAATCCGGTGTGGCGTTTTTGGATCTCGCCAAACAGCGCGAGGCCATCCATTTCATCCATACATAAATCGCTGATTACCAGCTCGATCTTCTCTTTTTGCAGCAGTCGCAACGCCTCTGGCCCGCTATCCGCAGTGGTTACCTGATAACCTTCGCTACTCAGGCGCATACCTAACAGTTTTAACAGGCTGGGATCGTCATCCACTAACAGCAAGCGCGCAGGTTGTTTCACCATCACTGATCCTCAGATTGAGATGCGGCAGGCACATGCGTGCTGTCGGAGACGTCTGGCGCTTTACGTGTCGAGAGCTGACGCTCAATATCGGTTAATCGCTCCAGCTTGTGCTGCGTATCGCTTAGCTGCTGGCGTAGCGTGATTTGCTGCTGACGTAGCTGATCCAACTGTACATCACTGCTCTGTTGCAGATGCGTGTAACGCGAGCGAGTTTCACTCAGGTCAAGCTGCGCTGCCTGATTGCTGCGCCACAGCTGGATAAGCGGGCGGACTGACGCAGGAAAGTCGCTGCTGTAGTCATCCAGTCTGGTCACAAAATTGCGTCGCTCCATCGGGGTAATGTTTCCGTTCGCCATCAACACGCCCTGCTTAAATGCGCCTGACCAGTTTTTAACCGGCCAGCGGTGTGCTTCAGCGCGAGCCTGCGCCGGTGACAGGCGCTCAGCACAATCAATGGCACGCAGCCAGTACAGCGGATTACGCATCGCCGCGTCGGCTTCTGTCTGCCAGACGTCGCTGCAATCGATCGCGAGATAATCCGCCAGCTTAACCTCTGGCTCCGCAACGGCCTGGCTTGAAAGACGCGAAGGCGAAGAGGGTGAAGGTTGACAACCGCTGAGCAGCAGACTGGTTAACAGGCTCAGCAGTAAAGGTGTGAAGGCTTTCATCGATCAGGCATATTCCCGGCAATTTTTAGTTCAATGCGAAAACAAACGTCAGCATCTGGACGGGTAACAAGTTTCAGGTCGCCCTGCATGCGGCGCAGACAATCTTTAGCGATACTTAACCCCAGCCCGCTGCCTTTAACGGGGCCCTGACGCTGCTGGCTCCCCTGATAAAAGGGTTCGAATATCATTTTTTGCTCTTCGACAGGAACAGGCGTGCCAGTATTGGCGACCTCAATCCAGACGCTGTCACCCTGCTGCTTGCTGCGCAGCCAGATGTTACCGGATTCGCTCCCGTAGTTCACGGCGTTCGAATAGAGGTTGTCAATGACACGCATCAGCAAAGTCGGCTCAGCCAGACAGCGTGTTACTTGCAAATCGATGTCAGTATGCATCAGTTTAGTTCGCGCCGGTAAAGCGTGTGCGCTCACAACCATATCCACGATCTCATCCAGGGCCACTGTTTCGAGTGATGTCGGGCTGTCGGCCAGTTTGCGGTTATAGTCGAGCAGTTGTTCAATCAGCCGCTGTAAATGGCGACTGCTGCTATCCAGAATAGCGACAATCTCTTTTTGATCGGGATTGAGCGAACCAGCCACTTCATCAGCCAGCAGTTCGGTGCCTTCACGCAGGCTGGCGAGCGGCGTTTTAAGTTCATGAGAGAGATGGCGTAAAAATTCGTGGCGCTGCGTTTCGAGCCATGCCAGTCGTTCGCTGAGCCAGACGATACGCTGGCCCAACGAGCGCAATTCCCTTGGGCCGCGAAAGACCACGCTTCTGCCTAATTCACGTCCTTCGCCCAGTCGGTTGATCATTCGCTCAACGCTCTTTACCGGCCCAATAATCATGCCGGTAAACAGCAACACCAGCGCAAGGCTGATGATAAATAAGATCAACGCCTGCCAGCCAAAGAACTGTCCCCGCTCGGCAATCTCACGTTGTAACTGCAAACCGCGGGAAAACACCACCTGGCGCGTGTCCTGCACCAGTTGCGCATTGGTAGCTGAAAAGCTTTCCAGCGCCTGGGCGGCGGCATTCAGCGGATTACCTTTTTCACACTGCAACTGAGCGAGTTGCGGCAGTAAAGCCTGTAGCGTTTGAAAAGCCGGGAGTTCAGGCAGGCTGCCTGCATGTGACGTTAGCATCTGGCTGTAGCGCGTGCGCTGAGTTTGATAGAGCCGTGCCAGCGTGGCATCCCCCAATACGCAATACTGACGATAGCTGCGCTCAAGCTCGATAGCCGTTCGCGCCATCGCCTCGCTGCGGCGCACATCGGTGAACGTATTACGGTTGGTATCTGCAGCCTGATCGCTCAGGGCTGAGAGGCTTTCCCACGCTTGCCAGGCCAGCACCAGCAAGGGCAGCAGCACCAGCAGAAACGCCATCAATACTAACTGGCGGAGAGAACGGGGAAATAAACGCCATCTTTTCACGCGGCCGCTTCCTTAAATTTACGCTTACCGGATGCTAGCGGACTCTGCCTGCGGAGGAAAGAACAACAAAGAAAACGGCAGGCGCAATGGCCTGCCGTTAACGCGACGCCTGAGCCTCGCGGAGGAATGAGTGGAGCCTAACTCAACGTTGCGTCCGATGCTTGATAACGTTGCAGCGCAAGCGATTATCGGTGAGGTGGACGGCAGGCTCCGTTTGGTGCGTCATTCGATTTTTATGAGCCTCAGGCTGCTGAGCGCAGGACAATCATAAACAGGTGAATGAGCAACATTAAGATATTAGCAATTTCCATGCCAACTTCTTAAATACCTTAATTATCAGAAGATTGCCAGGCGATAGCAGCGGAAAACCCGCTATTTTTACCGAGCGGGCCGATAAACTGTCGTCAAAAAGCAACAATTAAACGCAGCGCGGAACAATTCATTATAAATCAAATAAATAAATGTCTCCTTTAAGCGACACTCCAGTCACGCTGCTGTCGCCTTTTACCAACACTCATAAAAAAGGAGGCATTTCTGCCTCCTTTATCAACGGGCTGATTTTAACCCAGTTGCTTACGTGCGTTGCGGAAGATACGCATCCATGGGCTGTCTTCGCCCCACTCTGCCGGATGCCATGAGTTGCTCACCGTACGGAACACGCGCTCCGGGTGCGGCATCATGATGGTGACACGTCCGCTTTCGCTGGTCACCGCAGTAATGCCGTTTGGCGAGCCGTTCGGGTTAGCAGGATAGGTTTCTGTCACTTTGCCAAAGTTATCAACGTAGCGCAGCGCCACCAGGCCTTTTGACTCCAGCGCAGCGAGGTGCGCATTGTCACGCACTTCTACAAAGCCTTCGCCGTGCGATACCGCGATTGGCATCTGTGAACCCACCATGCCTTCTAACAGCAGCGATGGGCTGGCAGCGACCTCAACCAGACTAAAGCGCGCCTCGAAACGCTCTGACTGGTTACGCACAAAGCGCGGCCACAATTCGCTTCCCGGGATCAGCTCGCGCAGATTAGACATCATCTGGCAGCCGTTACAGACGCCCAACGCCAGCGTTTGCGGACGGTGGAAGAAGTTTTCGAACTCATCACGCACGCGGGCATTGAACAGAATCGATTTTGCCCAACCTTCGCCCGCGCCCAGCACGTCACCGTAGGAGAAGCCACCGCAGGCAACCAACGCCTGGAACTCATCCAGACCACGACGACCCGCCAGCAGATCGCTCATGTGAACGTCTACGGCCGTAAAGCCGGCGCGATGGAAAGCGGCCGCCATTTCAACGTGCGAGTTAACGCCCTGCTCACGTAATACGGCTACACGTGGACGCGCGCCGGTGGCGATCATTGGTGCGGCAATATCCTCTTCTGGCTTGAAGGTCAGTTTGACGTTCAGCCCCGGATCGCTATCGTTTTTCTTGGCTTCATGTTCCTGATCGGCACAGGCAGGGTTGTCACGCAGACGCTGCATCTGCCAGGTGGTTTCCGCCCACCAGGTACGCAATGTCGTGCGGCTTTCGCTGTAGAGCGCGCTGTCGCCAGAGCGGATCACAAAGCGATCGCCCTGCTGCGCACTGCCCAGTACATGGCTGCATGTCGCCAGGCCATGATCGGCCAGGATTTTTTCAACCGCAGCACGATCCGCTGCATTAATTTGGATCACCGCGCCCAGCTCTTCAGTAAACAAGGCGGCCAGCGCATCGTTACCCAGTGCAGCGATATCAACCTCAACGCCACAGTGACCGGCAAAGGCCATCTCGGCCAGCGTCACTAACAGGCCGCCATCGGAGCGGTCATGGTAAGCCAGCAGTTTCTGCTCAGCCACCAGCGCCTGGATAGCATTGAAGAAACCAGCTAGCTGCTGTGCATTGCGCACGTCGGCAGGCTTGTCACCTAACTGACGATAGACCTGTGACAGCGCCGTAGCACCCAGCGTATTCGCACCATTGCCCAGATCGATCAGCAACAGCAAATTGTCCTGTTCGGCTTGCAGTTGCGGCGTGACGGTACGACGGACATCTTCAACGCGGGCAAACGCCGTGATCACCAGCGACAGTGGCGAGGTCATTTCGCGCTGCTCGCTGCCTTCCTGCCAGCGGGTTTTCATCGACATGGAGTCTTTGCCCACGGGAATGGTGATGCCCAGTGCCGGACACAGCTCTTCACCGACCGCTTTCACCGCCTCATACAAGCCCGCATCTTCACCGGGGTGTCCCGCTGCGGACATCCAGTTTGCTGACAGTTTTACGCGTTTCAGCGAACCGATTTGAGTAGCAGCCAGGTTAGTTAACGCCTCACCCACCGCCAGGCGGCCTGATGCGGCGAAGTCCAGCAGCGCAACCGGCGCACGTTCGCCCAGCGCAAAGGCTTCACCGTGATAGCTGTCGAGGCTGGCTGTGGTTACCGCACAGTTCGCCACCGGAATCTGCCAGGGTCCGACCATCTGATCGCGCGCCACCATGCCGGTTACGGTGCGATCGCCAATGGTGACAAGGAAGGTTTTCTCTGCCACGGTTGGCAAGTGCAGTACGCGGTTCACCGCATCAGTCAGCGTAATGCCATCACGCTGTAAAGCTGTGCCCTGCGCCTGTTGCTTAACCACGTCACGCGTCATTTTCGGTGTTTTACCCAGCAACACGTCCAGTGGCATGTCGATAGGATTGTTGCCGAAATGGCTGTCAGACAGACTCAGATGTTGCTCTTCTGTCGCCTCACCAATCACCGCATAAGGTGCGCGCTCACGCTGGCAGATCGCATCAAATTCAGCCAGTTTTTCGGGTGCGACAGCCATCACGTAACGCTCCTGCGATTCGTTACACCACACTTCCAGCGGACTCATGCCTGGCTCGTCACTGAGAATATCGCGCAGATTGAAACGACCACCGCGACCGCCATCGCTGACCAGTTCCGGCATCGCGTTCGACAAACCACCTGCGCCCACATCGTGGATAAACAGAATGGGGTTGTCATCGCCCAGCTGCCAGCAGCGATCGATCACTTCCTGGCAACGACGTTCCATTTCAGGGTTATCACGCTGCACAGAAGCGAAGTCGAGGTCGGCATCAGACTGACCAGACGCCATTGAAGACGCCGCGCCGCCGCCGAGACCGATGTTCATTGCCGGGCCGCCCAGCACAATCAGCTTAGCGCCCACGGTAATTTCGCCTTTCTGCACGTGATCGGCACGAATGTTACCGATGCCGCCCGCCAGCATAATCGGTTTATGATAGCCGCGCAGTTCAGTGCCGTTGTGGCTATTCACCTGCTCTTCATAAGTACGGAAGTAGCCGTTCAGCGCCGGACGCCCAAATTCATTGTTAAACGCCGCGCCACCCAGTGGGCCTTCGGTCATGATGTCGAGCGCGCTGACGATGCGTGCTGGCTTGCCGAAATCTTCTTCCCACGGCTGTTCAAAGCCCGGGATGCGCAAGTTAGATACGGAGAAACCAACCAGACCGGCTTTAGGCTTCGAACCCCGACCGGTTGCGCCTTCATCACGAATTTCGCCACCTGAACCGGTTGCGGCGCCTGGCCACGGAGAGATAGCGGTTGGATGGTTATGGGTTTCGACTTTCATCAGGATGTGTGCGGCTTCCTGATGATAGGTATATTCACCTTTATCCGCATCGGCAAAGAAACGGCCTACTTCAGAACCTTCCATGACAGCGGCGTTATCTTTATACGCGGACAGCACGTAATCTGGCGTCTGTTCGAAGGTGTTTTTGATCATCTTAAACAGCGATTTAGGCTGTTTCTCACCGTCGATAATCCAGTCTGCGTTGAAGATCTTATGGCGGCAATGTTCTGAGTTCGCCTGCGCGAACATATAGAGTTCGATGTCGTTTGGGTTGCGCCCCAGTTTGGTAAAGGCGTCGAGCAGATAGTCGATTTCATCCTCTGCTAACGCCAGGCCCAGACTGATATTTGCCTGAACCAGTGCCTGGCGCCCTTCTCCCAGCACGTCAACGCTTTTGACTGGCTGTGGCTCATGATGGGCAAAAAGCTGTTCGGCTTGCGCCAAATCACTGTAAACCGTTTCCATCATGCGATCATGCAGCAGCACTGACAGGCTTTGCCACTGAGCTTCGGTCAGTTGCGGTGCCTGGACATAGAACGCCATACCGCGTTCGAGGCGGCGTACCTGAGGCAGGTCGCAGTTATGCGCAATATCCGTCGCTTTTGATGACCAGGGTGAGATAGTGCCAGGGCGTGGTGTGACTAACAGCAAACGCCCTTGAGGCGCGTGTTCAGCGAGAGAAGGACCGTATTTAAGCAGGCGCTGCAGGCGGGCTTTTTCATCGGCACTGAGCGGCGCGCTGACATCGGCAAAATGGACGTACTCAGCGTAAATATCACTCACCGGCAGATGAGCGTCCTGAAAGCGGGTCAGCAGTTTGTTTACACGAAAAGCCGACAGGGCGGGCGAACCACGCAGAATTTCCATCATTAAGATCTCTCGTCTTCGAAGCGCCGGGCGACGCTTCTTTGGGCGCAACAGGGAAAACGGGCCGTATTATAGAGAAACAGCCGTTCTGACGAAACCGTTTGCGCATAATTTATTGCCCAAGGGATTTGCCTGAAAATTGCGCAAGTCCCGCTTTATAAGTTGCTCTGTTTCGCTTTGTTGCGCAAAATGCCGAACGCTCTGGGAGTTCAATAAAGATAAATACTGCCTTTAAAAGACAGAGGCCTGAGAGCCATCGAGAGATAACTATTTGAAACGCCTAAAATTTAATTACCTGTTTATCGGCCTTGTTGCCGTGCTGTTAGCATTGGCATTATGGCCTGCCATACCCTGGTATGGCGGCGGACAAGACACGATTTCACAGATTAAATCACGGGGAGTGCTGCGTATCAGTACCATTAATTCCCCGTTGACTTACTACACCATCAATAAATCACCGGCGGGTATGGATTACGAGCTGGCAAAACGCTTCGCCCGGTATTTAGGTGTGAAACTGGAAGTCACTGTACGTCCTAATCTCAGTGACCTGTTTGATGACCTTGATGAAGGTAAAGCGGATTTGCTGGCGGCGGGCCTGATCTACAACAGCGAACGTCTGGCGCGTTATCAGACCGGGCCTGGCTACTACAATGTGTCGCAACAGCTGGTGTACCGCATCGACAAGCCGCGCCCTAAAAATCTCGGCGATTTAAAGGGGCGGCTCACGGTTGCTTCCGGCTCGGCTTATTTATCCACCATGAAAAATGCCAAATCGAGCCAGTATCCCGATCTTGACTGGGCCATTTCAACCGATCTCGGTCCAAAGGCGCTGCTGGAAGCGGTAGCTGATGGCAAACTGGATTACACCGTAGGCGATTCGGTCACGATTGCCTTATTGCAGCGTATTCACCCTCAGCTTGCCGTGGCTTTTGATGTTACTGATGAAGAACCGGTGACCTGGTATCTCCCGCGCAGTGAAGATGACAGTCTCAACGCCGCCATGCTCGACTTCTTTAATGGTATGGGTGAAGAAGGTGCCATGGCGCGCCTGGAAGAGAAGTACCTTGGCCACGTAGGTACGTTTGACTATGTCGACACCCGTACCTTTTTACGTGCGATCGACAATACTCTGCCCGATATCAAGCCGCTGTTTGAAAAGTATGCCACCAGTATCGACTGGCGTTTACTGGCGGCTATCTCTTATCAGGAATCGCACTGGAATCCACAAGCGACCTCGCCTACTGGCGTGCGTGGCATGATGATGTTAACGCGCAATACGGCAGGCAGCCTGAATGTAGATGATCGTACCGATCCTGAACAGAGTATTCGCGGTGGCAGTGAATATTTAAAGCGTATGATGGATAAAGTGCCGCATGCCATTCCGGAAGATGAGCGCATCTGGTTTGCTTTAGCGGCGTATAACATGGGATATGCGCACATGCTCGACGTCCGTAAATTGACGGCAAAGCAAGGCGGTAATCCTGACAGCTGGGCAGATGTAAAGCTGCGTCTGCCCATGCTGAGTCAAAAACGTTATTACACCCAAACCACTTACGGTTATGCACGCGGCCATGAAGCCTATACCTACGTCGAGAACATCCGCAAATATCAGATCAGTCTGGAAGGATATTTGCAGGAGCAAGAAAGACGTATTGCCCAGCAAGCGGCGCTCGAAGCGGAGCTGGGCAAAGGGTATCCGGCGGTTGAGCCAAAAATTGCAATGAATTAACCTTCACGCTGCTCGCGACGCAGGGCTTTTTTCTGTTCACGTCGCATGCGAAAAAAATCACTGAGCATGCCCGCGCACTCTTCCGCTAACACACCGCTGATCATCTCAATGTGATGATTCATACCCGGATGCCCGATGACGTCAAGCAATGAGCCTGCCGCGCCGGTTTTCTCATCATGCGCGCCATAAATAAGACGTGTAATACGACTATGTACCATCGCGCCGGCGCACATCACACAGGGCTCAAGCGTGACGTATAAGGTGGTATCCAGCAGACGATAGTTCTCCAGCACTTTTCCGCCCTGACGCAGCGCCATGATTTCAGCATGCGCAGTGGGATCGTGCTGACCAATCGGACGATTCCAGCCTTCGCCAATCACCCGATCGCCCTGCACCAAAACCGCACCAACCGGCACTTCTCCCTGCTCCCAGGCTAAACGTGCCAGTTTCAGGGCATGACGCATCCAGTATTCATCTTGTTGTGAGTTCACCCAGGCTGACTCCTGACAGCAGAAAAGCGGCGCATTATAGCGATGTCGCTGCAAGAATCGAAGGGCGCAAACCGTTATTCTAACTGCTGTAACTCACCGCTGGGTGTCACACGCCAGCGATGCTGACAAAAAAACAGCAGCGGGTTGTCCTGCTTACTGTCGCTGTAGCCGCTGTATAACTGTAGCGGTGTACCGATTTTTTCTTCCAGCTGCGCCACTTTTTCATGACCAAGACAGCGCATGGCAAGCACCCGCCCGCCTAAGCCACGCTGCATTTGACTGGCGATCAACTTTACCCGCGGCAAAAAAGCGGAATCAAAATAGACCTGCTCCACCAGCGATTGAGGTGATCCGGTGATCAGCCAGACATCGGCATCATCGCTGCTGAGATAATCGGTTAAACGCTGTTGTACTACCGGAAAGGCGGTGACCCGCAGGCGGAACCACTCTGCAAACTCCGCTTCCAGACGCAGCAGCGTCCGCTCAGAGTGTCCGAACGTGATCGACCACAGCAGCAGGCTCATCGGCCAACGCGCAGCCCGACCTTTGAACAGCAGCCCTATACCGACTACCGGCAGCAGCGGTGCCACTAACAGCACATTAAGCGGCCTGCGTCGCAGCAAATAACGCATAAAGGTGCCGAACATATCCTGTTGATGCAGCGTGCCATCCAGGTCAAAAAACACCACACGACGTTGTGTACCTTTCGTCAAACATCACTCCTTTTCACCTGTTTTTGCGTTACTGCTCTCTATTGTAGCTATCATCGTGTAACGCGGCGATGGCTGTCATTTTTAATTCCGATGGCTACAATCGCCCATGAATAGTTTATTCTTTTTACGACAGTTCCTAAATGATGAGGATCGGACATGAGCTCTTTGTTGCGTATTCGCCAGCTTTATCCACGCCTGGCGTTAAATGAACGCCGACTGGCGGATTTTTGCTTTCGCAACCGGATCGCGCGCGTCATCTTAGCTCACAAAAACTGGCGGAAGAATCGGGCGTCAGTCAATCCAGCGTCGTAAAATTTGCCCAAAAATTAGGCTACAAAGGCTTTCCTGCGCTAAAGCTTGCATTAAGTGAATCGCTGGCAGACAAAGACGCGATTACGGTACACAACCACATTTTAAGTGATGATTCGCTGAAAACCGTGGGGAAAAATTACTGACCGAAAAACTTTCGGCTATTCGCGCCACGCTGGATATCAACAGCGAAGAGAAACTTAATGAGGTATTGCTGCTGTTGAAAAATGCACGACGCACCTTGCTGGTAGGCATTGGCGCATCCGGGTTAGTGGCTAAAGACTTTTCCTGGAAGCTCATGAAAATTGGCATTAATGCCGTGGCTGAGCAGGATATGCATGCGCTACTGGCGAGTGTACAGGCCATGGGGCCAGGCGATGTGTTACTGGCTATCTCCTATACCGGAGAGCGGCGCGAAATTAACCTGGCGGCGCAGGAAGCAGCAAGCGTTGGCGCATATGTTTTAGCCTTTACCGGATTTACGCCGAATACCTTGCAGCAGTGCGCAACGCATTGTCTTTACACCGTAGCGGAAGAACTCAGCACGCGCAGCGCGGCTATTTCCTCAACCACTGCACAGCTTGCCCTGACAGATCTGCTGTTTATGGCACTGGTGCAAAACGATCCGGAACGCGCATCCAGCCATATTCGCCACAGCGAGGCGCTGGTTAAAAAGCTGGTCTGACGATATAATCCTCGCACAAAATTTTGCCTTACCAGATGTAATTAATTAAAATTAGCGAGAAACAGGTGAATAAATTTGTCGTGCTGCTTTCTCTTCTGGCGCTGAGCGGTTGCGCTGAGACGGTCCGGGAAACGTCCAATACCACAACAGCCCAGGCCCCATGGCAGATCGCGGTACAAAGTTTTGGGCCTGGATTTCAACGTGAAATGAGTGGGCTTAATATCAATCAGCAGCTTTTCGGCGAGTCGGAAGCCGCTGATTATGCGCAGGTTTCCGTAGAGCAATTTAATCTGATGGATGATTCAGTTATTGCGCAGAAAACTGACTTCAGGCTGCGTAAACGCAATAACCAGTGGATCATAATCAGTCAGATTAACAGTGTTAAATGTCGGGAAGGCCGTGGGCATCAGGATTTTTCCGCCTCGCCTTGCAGATAGCCTTAACGGAAAGCGGGAATTTATGGCGCTATTAATTACGAAACGCTGTATCAACTGTGATATGTGTGAACCCGAATGCCCTAACCAGGCGATTTCGCTCGGCGCTGCCATCTATGAAATTGATGTGAGCCGCTGTACGGAATGCGTGGGGCATTATGACGTGCCAACCTGCCAGAGCGTTTGCCCTATCGATAACACAATTATTATCGACCCACAGCACATCGAATCACGCGATGCGCTGTGGGAAAAGTTTGTTGAACTGCACGGCTAACTTTCGATGATGACCGTTGCGCAGGCGTAATGGCGTTCATCTGCCAGCGTAACGTGTACCATTTTGACGCCCAGCCGCTGTGCAACCTCAGCCGCATGCTGGAAAAAGCGCAGCCCCGGCTTGCCGAGTTCATCGTTATAGACTTCAAACTGATTGAAAGCCAGACCGCCGCGAATGCCGGTGCCAAAGGCTTTTGCAGCCGCCTCTTTAACAGCAAAGCGTTTAGCCAAAAAGCGGACCGGCTGCTGGTGAGCCTGATATTGTTGCCACTCGGCATCGCTTAATACGCGACGTGCCAGACGATTGCCCGAACGTTCAATCACGCCAGCAATACGCTCAATTTCGACAATGTCGGTGCCCAGCCCAAGAATAGCCATTAGCGGCGCGCTTCTCGCATCAGTTGCTTCATCTCTTTTACCGCGTCGGATAAACCGCTCATCACGGCACGACCAATAATTGCGTGACCAATATTTAATTCATGCATTTCCGGCAGCGCAGCAATAGGCAACACGTTGTGGTAAGTCAGACCGTGGCCCGCATTGACTTTCAGCCCCAGGCTGGCGGCAAAAGTCGCGGCTTGACGTATCCGCTCCAGTTCTGCCTCGCGCGCTAATCCTTCGGGCGCTTCAGCATATGCGCCGGTGTGAATTTCAATGTACGGTGCGCCGCTGGTAACAGCGGCTTCGATTTGGCGATGATCGGCATCAATGAACAGTGAAACCAGAATGCCCGCTTCACTCAACTGCCTGACCGCTGCGTTGAGCTTCTCCTGCTGTCCCGCCACATCAAGTCCACCTTCGGTGGTCACTTCCTGACGTTTTTCCGGCACCAGGCAGCAAAATTGAGGTTTGATCTCACAGGCAATCGCGATCATCTCGTCGGTGACTGCCATTTCTAAATTCATTCGGGTCTGGATAGTGTCGCGCAGGATACGCACATCGCGATCGGTGATATGGCGTCGATCTTCGCGCAGGTGCACGGTAATGCCATCAGCCCCCGCCTGCTCGGCAATAAATGCAGCCTGCACCGGATCGGGATAGTGGGTGCCACGCGCGTTACGTACCGTGGCGATGTGATCAATATTGACCCCTAACAGCAACTCTGCCATGACAATCCTCTGTTTTCTCGAAAAATAGATGTCGCGCGCAGCAAGAAACACGCGGTGCTGCCAACGCTATTCGCTCGCCGCGTCGGGCTTTTTTTTAGGTACAAACTGGCGAAAAAGCTCCTGGCTTTTTAACGGTTTGCCGCCCAGATAAGGTTTCAGCGCCATGCGGGTGAACCGTTTAGCGGCACGCAAACTGTCAGCATCGGGAAAACTGCGCTCGCATAAAGCACGCAGCTGGCGGCCCGTAAAGCTGCGCTGGTTCACCACTAAGCTGGCGATGAACCCCTTCTCTTCGCGATAACTGTAGGTCATCGTGTCGTCAACCGATTCGCCACTACCCGCACAGTGAAGAAAATCCACGCCATAACCGAGATGCCCCAACAGCGCCAGCTCAAAGCGGCGCAGTGCCGGTTCTGGCGAACCGCTGCCTGCGGCTAATTCCTGAAGACAGTTAAGATAATCGAAGAAGAGTTCAGAGAAAGGAATTTCTTGTTCCAGCACGCGTGACAGCAGTTCGTTGACGTACAGGCCACAATAAAGGGTGATACCACTTAGGGGTAAAGCCAGCGAAACGGCTTCAGCAGTGCGGAGAGTTTTGACCTCACCACGTCCGCTCCAGCGCACCAGCAGCGGCGTAAACGGCTGGAGTGCACCTTTAAGCTGTGATCGCCGTGAACGTGCACCTTTAGCCAGTACACGCACACGGCCCTGGCTCTCGCTAAACAGATCGAGCAGCAGGCTGGTCTCGCTGAAAGGACGACTATGCAGCACAAAGGCGCGTTGCCAACCTTCCATAGAATCAGAGATCGTCTACATAACCCAGGCTGCGCAGCGCACGTTCGTCGTCAGCCCAACCGGATTTAACCTTCACCCACAGTTCGAGATGTACTTTTGCTTCAAACATCTCTTCCATGTCTTTACGCGCTTCAATACCGATAGTTTTGATTTTGGCACCTTTGTTGCCAATCACCATCTTCTTCTGTCCATCGCGCTCAACCAGGATCAGGCCATTAATGTCATAGCCACCGCGCTCGTTTGAAACAAAGCGTTCGATTTCAACCGTAACCGAATAAGGCAGTTCCGCACCGAGAAAACGCATCAGTTTTTCGCGAATGATCTCTGAAGCCATAAAACGTTGCGAGCGATCGGTGATGTAATCTTCCGGGAAATGATGTTCCGCTTGTTTCAGATGCTTACGGGTAATGGCGGCAATGGTATCGACGTTTTTGCCGCTTTCCGCTGAAATCGGCACGATATCAAGGAAGTTCATCTGCTGGCTCAGAAACTGCAGATGCGGCAACAGAATGCTTTTATCCTGAATATTGTCCACTTTGTTGATTGCCAGCACCACCGGCACTTTGCCGTCGCGCAGTTTGTTCAACACCATTTCGTCATCAGGGGTCCAGCGCGTGCCTTCCACGACAAAAATCACCAACTCAACGTCGCCGATAGAGCTGCTGGCGGCACGGTTCATCAGGCGATTAATGGCGCGCTTCTCTTCCATATGCAGGCCCGGCGTATCGACATAGATTGCCTGATAATCGCCTTCCGTATGGATGCCCATGATGCGATGGCGCGTGGTTTGCGGCTTACGCGAGGTGATCGACACTTTCTGTCCCAGCAACTGGTTCAGTAAAGTAGATTTACCGACGTTTGGTCGGCCGACAATCGCGACAAAGCCGCAATAGGTAACGTGTTCGCTCATTCGAGTCCTAACTTAATCAGCGCCTGTTCGGCGGCTGCTTGTTCTGCCTTACGGCGGCTGGAGCCCACGCCCACCACCGGTTCAGCCATGCCACTCACCTGACAGTGAATGGTGAATTCTTGATCGTGGGCTTCGCCACGTACCTGCACCACTAAATAACTCGGCAGTGGCAGATGACGTCCTTGCAGATACTCTTGCAGGCGCGTTTTGGGATCTTTTGCTTGTCGCCCGGACTGATTTCGTCCAGGCGCGTCTGATACCAGTCAAGGATCAGCTTTTCCACCATTTGGATATTACTGTCGAGGAAGATGCCCCCAATCAGTGCTTCTACCGTATCCGCAAGGATGGATTCACGACGAAAACCGCCGCTTTTTAATTCACCCGGCCCTAAGCGCAAACACTCTCCCAGGTCAAACTCACGCGCCATCTCAGCCAGCGTGTTTCCGCGCACTAACGTTGCGCGCATGCGGCTCATGTCGCCTTCATCCACGCGCGGGAAGCGGTGATAAAGTGCATTTGCAATCACATAGCTAAGAATAGAATCGCCGAGAAATTCAAGACGCTCGTTATGTTTACTGCTGGCGCTACGATGGGTAAGTGCCTGCTGTAATAATTCCGGATGAGTAAAAGTGTAGCCCAGTTTGCGCTGAAGCTTGTTAATCAAGATGGGGTTCATGCGATTCCAGTTCTTTTTTGCGTCTGTAACTCTGCACACCAAACAGGGCTGAGGTTCCAGCACATTCTGTTTGGTGTGCAGTGGCCTCCCGCAGGAGGCCACCCGTTTGCCTTAGATTCAGGCAACTACTTTCAGTGAATACCGCCAATTCGATTCAGACGAACGCCGGTCGGCCACTGTCCTTCCTGTTTTTCAAAACTCATCCAGATAGCGACCGCTTTACCCACCAGGTTACGCTCCGGGACAAATCCCCAGTAACGGCTGTCGGCGCTGTTGTCACGGTTATCGCCCATCATGAAATATTGTCCCTGCGGCACGACCCAACTTGCCTGGGGCTGTCCCGGCTGTTGGTAATACATGCCTGCCTGGCTTTGCGCTTCATTCACCAGCAGGATGTTATGGGTCACATCACCGAGGGTTTCTTTACGCGTTCCCAGGCGTAATCCACCACGCATAGTTTCGCCTTGCGGCACGTCAAAGAATCCATTACCGGTTTCGTTGCCATTAAAACCGCTAAAGGTTTGAATAAATTTGCTTGGCTCTACGTCGGTATAGGTAATCGGCAGCGCGGTATTACAGGTTTTACCCTGGCTGCAACCTGGATTCACTGTCAGCGTTTTGCTGTAAGGATCGTAGGTTACTTTATCGCCCGGCAAGCCGATGACACGTTTAATATAATCAAGGCTTGGATCTTTCGGGTATTTAAATACCGCGATATCACCACGTTTTGGCTGTCCGGTAGGGATTAATGTTGTTTGTGTGATGGGATCTTTGATGCCATACGCAAACTTTTCAACCAGAATAAAATCCCCAATCAGCAGCGTCGGCATCATTGATCCAGACGGAATCTGAAAAGGTTCGTAAATAAACGAACGCACAATAAACACCACGGCCAGCACGGGAAAAACAGAGGCTGTGGTCTCAATCCAGCCCGGCTGGGACGATACTTTTGCCAGGGTTTTAGCGTCGAGCGTGTTTCCCGCTTGTGCCTGAGCAGCAGCTTGTTGGGCACGACGAGCAGGCGCCCATTTAAAACGATCGATACACCAAATAACGCCTGTTACCAGCGTCGCGATGAACAAAATCAAAGCGAACATATTAGCCATTATAAATCCTTATTTGCTGTCCTTTCCGACATGCAGAATGGCAAGGAACGCTTCCTGCGGCAGCTCAACGTTACCAACCTGCTTCATTCGCTTCTTACCTTCTTTCTGCTTCTGCAACAGTTTTTTCTTACGACTAACGTCGCCGCCGTAGCACTTGGCGAGTACGTTTTTACGTAGCTGTTTCACTGTTGAGCGCGCAATAATGTGGTTGCCGATAGCCGCCTGAATCGCAATATCGAACTGCTGACGAGGGATAAGATCTTTCATCTTCTCGACCAGCTCACGACCACGATAAGGTGCATTTTCACGGTGGGTAATCAGCGCCAGCGCATCAACACGTTCAGAGTTAATCAAAACGTCGACGCGCACCATGTCAGAGGCTTGAAAACGTTTAAAGTTATAATCTAAAGAAGCGTAACCGCGCGACGTTGATTTCAGGCGGTCAAAGAAATCCAGTACCACTTCGGCCATTGGAATTTCATAGGTCAGTGCGACCTGATTGCCGTGATAAACCATGTTGGTTTGCACGCCACGTTTTTCAATACACAGCGTGATCACGTTGCCCAAATATTCCTGTGGCAACAGCATGTGGCACTCAGCGATCGGCTCGCGTAACTCTTCGATATTGTTCAGCGGCGGAAGTTTCGATGGGCTGTCAACGTAGATGACTTCTCCGCCCGTGGTTTCTACTTCGTATACTACCGTCGGTGCCGTGGTGATCAGATCCAGATCATATTCACGCTCAAGACGTTCCTGAATGATCTCCATATGCAGCAGACCAAGGAAGCCACAGCGGAAGCCGAAGCCTAGCGCGGTAGAGCTCTCTGGCTCATAGAACAGAGAAGCATCGTTCAGGCTGAGTTTGCCGAGCGCATCACGGAAGGCTTCATAATCATCAGAGCTGATTGGGAACAAACCGGCGTAAACCTGCGGCTTCACTTTTTTAAAGCCTGGTAAGGCTTTGTCTGCCGGGTTACGGGCGCCGGTTAAGGTATCGCCCACTGGCGCACCGAGGATATCTTTAATTGCACAAACCAGCCAGCCAACTTCACCGCAGTTCAGTTCGGTACGGTCTATCTGTTTCGGTGTAAAAATACCCAGGCGATCGGCGTTGTAAATCTGACCGGTACTCATCACTTTGATCTTGTCGCCTTTGCGCATCGTGCCGTTTTTGACACGCACCAGCGACACTACGCCAAGGTAGTTATCGAACCATGAATCGATAATCAACGCCTGAAGCGGGCCATCTGGATCGCCTTCCGGCGCGGGAATATCACGCACCAGACGCTCAAGAACATCAGGCACGCCCACGCCTGTTTTCGCTGAACAACGCACGGCATCAGCAGCATCAATACCGACGATGTCTTCGATCTCTTGCGCTGCGCGATCGGGATCGGCTGCAGGCAGGTCAATTTTGTGTTCAGGACCGGCACTACTTCCAGATCCATCTCAATTGCTGTGTAGCAGTTGGCCAGGGTTTGCGCTTCTACGCCCTGCCCTGCGTCTACCACCAGCAATGCCCCTTCACAGGCCGCCAATGAGCGGGAAACTTCATAAGAGAAGTCAACGTGTCCTGGAGTATCGATGAAATTGAGCTGGTAAGTTTCGCCGTCTAACGCTTTGTAATCGAGCGTTACGCTTTGCGCTTTAATGGTAATGCCGCGCTCACGCTCCAGATCCATAGAATCGAGTACTTGCGCAGCCATCTCACGATCCGTCAGGCCACCACAAATTTGAATCAAGCGGTCAGAGAGCGTAGATTTGCCGTGGTCAATATGCGCGATGATAGAGAAATTTCGTATGTGCTTCATTTATATGAATATCTTCACGTAGAAAATCAGTTGAAAACCTGAGCACAGACACATTCAGGAAGATCGCTCTTTACCCACAATCCTGTCAGCCTCATTAATGACGACGCATATTACACTGTTAAGCCCGCGCATTAAAGAATGGAACGTGGTGGAATCACAACAGTTTATGGCGGGAAACAGATATTACAAAGGCCACAAGGTGTGCGGCCTGGACGAGGTTTACGCTTCGCTTTCAACGCGCAGCGCATCGGGTGGCAAAGCGACATTTAAAATCACGGGTTGAAAGGCTTCACGATCGCCAAATTTCATCGAAATACCCTTAGCGACAATGAATCCGCCTACACCGCCCAGCAAGGCGCCGCAAGCAGCCGCTAAATCGCTTTGAAACAGGGCCTGAAACAGACCGGCAACGCAAAACAGGCCAAACAGCGGCGTCATATACACCAGCAAAGCCGAGCCCAGCAGGCTGCTTTCTTTGATGCCTAATTCGATACGTTGTCCTGGCTGCAGCGGTTTACTGCTGGCAATCTGCATCACATGCGCATTTTTCGGCCCTAGCTTATTGAGCATGTGGCTGCCGCACCCTTTACGTGCTGAGCAACTGTTGCAAGAGGTTTTCGCTTCGGTATGCAAGGTCGCAATACCGTTTTGCCACTCCACCACGGTGGCCCACTCTCTCATCATTTTTGTGATCCTAAATCGATGCTGTCCGCAATACGTTTTGCTGTTGAAGGCGGCAACTCGCCAACAACCGTAATTTCGTTATTATTACGCAAAACGGTTTGTACGGTACGACGTCCAGTGCGCAACGTCTGCGTGGTGCTGCTTTTATCGGCAGGTGTAACGTTAATCGCAAAACTAAACAGGCCATCGCTATAAAGGCGCGACTCCATGCTTTTGTTCATTGCGGGCATATCACGTCGATTTTGCGACACCAGTGACATGCCTGCAGGCAACCAACCCGGCTGCCAGGCAAGCGTCACGTTGTCCCCTTTCGGCACCGACAGCGAAGGCGGTAAATTGGCCTTCTCCAGCCCCTGCATCAGGTTACGAACGCCTTCATCCACGGCAAAGCTGATAACCCTGAACTGTTCGAGTGTCTCACCATCACGATCCAGCAAATCGATGCGTAACGGCAGTTTGGTATCGACATCAAGCCATACAACATAGCTATAGCGCGTGCCATCACGTGAGACGATGCGCAACACGTCGCACATTTGATCGGCAATACGTGAGCGCCCTACCGTAATAAAATCGTAGAAGCCAGCAAGTTTAGAAAAGTCGGCAAAAATAACCGATGGCAAAGCATCAATGATGTGATTGCCTGGCAGTGAAAAGGGATCAAGTCCGGGTTCGAAGTAGCTGATATCATTGCCGCGCTGAATCACTTCACGGCGCGGTCCGTCCATTTGCAAGAGCTGCGCATAAACGCGGTTATCAATCACTGCGTGACGATAACGCAGCGACTCGATGCCAATGCGGGAAACGTTGATATAGGCAAATTCGTAGTTGAGGTTCTGGCTTGCCTGCTCCATCTGTTGCAACAACGCCCCAGACGCAGAGGTTTGCGCTGGGGCGGTAGATGACCAAAGCAGGCTGCCTGCCAGCAGGCTAACGGCACACCAAAGCTGCTTCATTACTGCTGCTGAATTCCTAAGGACTGATTTCCGGGAACAATGGCTTGTGCTTGTTTAGGCGCATCAGTTTCAAACTGAAGCTGATCGGCATGCAAGCGGCGTTGCAGTTCATAATCCTGCAGCATGGCATTCACACGACGACGTTGTTCCTGAACTTGCTGGTTAGCACTATTCGTATCGAAGGCATCAGACGGTACGCCCAGGCTCACCGGGGAGGCTTTGCCCATCATAGGCAGCGTGTTGAATACCGGCGACTCAGAAGATTCAGTGTTCGTGCCTGCAGGTTGGTTATAGTGTTGAACGCCAACAATCACTGCCAAAGAGACACAGGCAGCGACGCCGATTTGGGTTAACTGCGCAGCCCAGGGACGCGCTTTACGCCAGAACGGCATTTTTTCCCAACGAGAAGGTTCTGGCTGCGCTTCAGGGATCAACGACGTGACTTTACGCAGCGGTTCTTTTTCGATGGCAGCGGCTACACGCGCAGATATATCGAAATGCAGGACATCACCAACATCGCCGCGCATTGTGTCGCGGATCAGATGATAGCTTTCCCAGCTTTTCTGTAGATCTGCATCTTTTGACAACGTCGAAACAAGCTCGTTATCAAGCGTCTCACCGTCCATTAAAGCGGAAAGTTTTTCTTTCTGCATGCCTAAAATACCCTTCCAGTAGCCGTTATCACTGACGTTGGATAAGCGGTTGAACTTTATTATCAATAGCCTCTCGTGCGCGGAAGATACGTGATCGAACCGTACCCACCGGGCAATCCATGATGGCGGCAATTTCTTCGTAACTCAGCCCGTCCAGTTCCCTGAGGGTGATTGCCATACGCAAATCCTCAGGAAGCGTCTCAATGGTACGAAAGACGATTTGTTTCAATTCTTCAGACAACATTAAGTTCTCAGGGTTCGAAATTTCTTTTAATGCACCGGCACTTTCGAAATTTTCTGCGTCGATTGCATCCACATCACTCGACGGTGGACGACGCCCCTGCGCAACCAGGTAATTCTTGGCGGTATTGACCGCGATACGATACAACCAGGTATAAAATGCGCTATCGCCACGGAACGAATCCAGTGCCCGATAAGCTTTAATAAAAGACTCCTGAACTACGTCAGGCACATCGCCCGACGGAACATAGCGCGAAACCAGGCTCGCCACTTTATGCTGGTAACGAATGACCAGTAAATTGAAAGCCTTTTGATCTCCTTTCTGAACCCGTTCAACGAGAACCTGATCCGTTAACTGCTCGCTCATCCGAGGTAATGTCTCCCCAAATTCTTTTCTTATGCGTAAAGGAACTGCCAGCACATCTCATTGTTCTGAGCAAGCATGCGCTTAGAGTTATGATGTGGCGTAAAGTTCACTTATCGCCCTGATTTTTCCGCTCCGCTGAATCACATACAGCTTGTTCATTTTTGTTTAATGTCAGGAGCGTTGATCGCAGGCAGAGTAACCCATGCTAACGCCTTTTTCATCTTTAAATCCTTTCCGTTAATTATGTTTGGTATAAAAAACACAATTTAAACCATTCAATAAACAACTTATTGATAGTAGACAATATTTAATCCCCACTGAAATTTTTAGCTGAATTAATGTTCAAAATACTTCACAGGTTCGCGCTTAAGGCTTATGCTCGGGCCTATTCTTGTTTAGTAAATTAAACACCATGACCACACTTTCACGTCCGGATTACCAGTGCGATGTATTGATTATCGGTAGTGGCGCAGCGGGCCTGTCGCTGGCGTTACGTCTGGCCCAGCATTACAACGTTACGGTGCTGAGCAAAGCGCAAATTAATGAGGGTTCTACGCTCTATGCGCAAGGTGGCATTGCCGCCGTATTTGATGAAACCGACAGTATTGATTCACATATTGAAGACACCTTAATCGCGGGAGCGGGTTTATGCGATCGCGACGCGGTATCCTTTATTGCCAGCAATGCGCGTCACTGTGTGCAGTGGTTAATTGACCATGGTGTCGCCTTTGACAGGGATCCGCAGGCCGCCGGAGAGATGCGCTATCACCTGACACGAGAAGGTGGCCATAGCCATCGCCGCATTTTGCACAGTGCTGACGCCACTGGGCGTGAAGTTGAAACCACCCTGGTAAGCCAGGCGCTCAACCATCCCAACATTCGTATCCTGGAACGCACCAATGCAGTTGATTTGATTCTTTCAGATAAAATCGGCCTTTCCGGCCCGCGCCGCGTTGTGGGTGCGTGGATATGGAATCGCCATCGCGAGCGTGTTGAAACATGCAGTGCGCGCGCCGTAGTGCTGGCAACTGGCGGAGCGGCGAAGGTTTATCAATATACCACCAATCCTGATATTGCATCAGGTGATGGCATTGCCATGGCCTGGCGTGCAGGTTGCCGGGTGGCTAATCTGGAATTCAATCAGTTTCACCCTACCTGCCTGTTCCATCCTCAGGCACAGAACTTTTTGCTGACGGAAGCGTTGCGTGGCGAGGGCGCCCGGCTGGTTCGCCCGGATGGCACTCGCTTTATGCCTGATTTTGACGAGCGGGGCGAATTAGCACCACGCGATATCGTCGCGCGTGCAATTGATCATGAAATGAAGCGCCTCGGCGTTGATTGCATGTATCTCACTATCAGTCATCAGCCTGAAGCCTTTGTTCGCGCTCATTTTCCAATGATTTATGAAAAACTGCTTACCTTCGGATTTGATCTTACCCAGGATGCCATTCCGATTGTACCCGCTGCGCATTACACCTGTGGCGGCGTCATGGTTAATCAGCAAGGCCGAACCGATGTACAGGGACTGTATGCCATTGGCGAAGTCAGCTATACCGGTTTACACGGTGCAAATCGCATGGCATCAAATTCATTATTAGAGTGTTTGGTTTATGGCTGGTCAGCTGCTGAGGATGTGCTTCATACGCTTCCTGAAGTCGACGCGGTAAGCGAATTGCCTGCATGGGATGAGAGTCGTGTAGATGATGCTGACGAACACGTTGTTATTCAGCATAACTGGCATGAGCTGCGTCTGCTTATGTGGGATTATGTTGGCATCGTGCGTACCACCAAACGTCTGGAGCGCGCTCTGCGTCGCATTAATCTGCTTCAGCAAGAGATTGATGAATACTACGCTAATTTCCGTCTCTCTAATAACCTGCTGGAGCTGCGTAATTTAGTCCAGGTCGCCGAATTAATGGTGCGCTGTGCACTGGAACGTAAAGAGAGCCGCGGCCTGCATTACACCCGCGACTATCCCAATCTTTTGCCAGAGGCGTTACCTACCGTGCTGGTGCCACAGCGTCACATAAACAGATAGAAATCGCGTGTCAAACTGCGCCAGTCTTCGGAATAATGGGTATCTTCAGCACGAATAGCGAGGCGCTCCACTAGCGTTTCGCCTGTGCTGGGCGAAAATCCCAGTAAGACGCGATGTGGTGGACGATTAGCATACTCCGCCACGTCAAAGCGAAAACGTAAGTGCCAGCCATCCGCTAAGGCCAGGTCAATAAAATTCTGCCCTACCGTTTCTGGCAGCACGACGCAGAAAAATCCCTCTTCTTCAATCAACAGTGCCGCGCTGCGCAGTAGTGTCTGATGATCCAGCGTAGCGGTAGAACGTGCACTATCACGTGCCGGGCTGGAGCATGCCACGCCTGGCGTAAACCAGGGAGGATTACTCACAATCAAAGAATAATGCCTGTTGCTGTTTTCAGCCCAGGAGGCAATATCGTGTTGATGAACATGAATACGCGACGGCCACGGCGATTGCCGTACATTTTCTTTCGCCTGCTGTGCCGCTTGTGCATCCAGCTCAACGGCATCAATTGTGACAGATTCTGCCGTGCGCTGGGCCAGCATTAACGCCACCAGCCCGCTCCCGCTACCGATGTCTAAAATACGCTTTGCTCCCGCGACAGGCGCCCAGGCACCTAATAAGATGCCGTCGGTACCCACTTTCATCGCGCAACGATCGTGTGCAACAAAAAATTGTTTAAAGGTAAAACCGTTCTTTTTTAACTGTGGCCGCTCATGCGGTTTGTCCTGCATCATTCTCTGCTACCATTGATTTTTCCTGCCGTACGGCAGCGCATAAGTGTAACGTGGCAAGTCAGTGAATTCACCTGACAGACAATGCCCGGCACAGCGGAAGCGGATTAACAGATGAAGATTATGTCCGATCTGTCTATAATCAGCGCCCCAAACTGAGGTAGACCATGACCGTAACCACATTTTCCGAACTCGAACTCGACGAAAGCCTGCTTGAAGCATTGCAGGAAAAAGGCTTCACGCGCCCAACAGCGATTCAGGCTGCTGCTATTCCGCCCGCGCTGGAGGGCCGCGACGTTTTGGGTTCGGCACCTACCGGGACCGGGAAAACCGCCGCGTATCTGCTACCGGCGTTGCAGCATCTGCTCGACTTCCCACGTAAAAAATCAGGCCCGCCGCGTATTTTGATCGTAACGCCAACGCGTGAACTGGCGATGCAGGTTGCCGATCAGGCACGCGAGCTGGCAAAGCATACTCATCTCGATATCGCGACCATTACCGGTGGCGTGGCCTATATGAACCACGCAGAAGTGTTCAGTGAGAACCAGGATGTGGTTGTTGCCACAACGGGCCGCCTGCTGCAGTACATCAAAGAAGAGAACTTTGATTGCCACGCCGTAGAAACGCTGATCCTTGATGAAGCCGATCGCATGCTCGACATGGGTTTTGCACAAGATATCGAAACGATTGCAGCCGAAACGCGCTGGCGTAAGCAAACGTTGTTGTTCTCTGCCACCCTTGAAGGCGAGAATATCAAAGACTTCGCCGAGCGTTTGTTGAACGACCCGGTTGAACTTGAAGCCGATCCGAGCCGTCGCGAGCGTAAAAAAATTCAGCAATGGTACTATCGCGCTGATGATCTCGCTCATAAAACCAAATTACTGATCCATTTACTGGAACAGCCTGATGTGACGCGCTCAATTGTGTTTGTGCGTAAGCGTGAGCGCCTGCATGAACTGGTGAGCTGGCTGCATGATGCCGGCATCCGCAGCAGCTATCTTGAAGGCGAAATGGTGCAGATGAAGCGCAACGAAGCACTCAAGCGTCTGATGGATGGTCGCGTAAAAGTGTTGGTTGCCACTGACGTTGCGGCTCGCGGTATTGATATCGATGATGTCAGCCACGTTTTCAACTTTGATATGCCGCGCACGGCAGATATCTATTTGCACCGTATCGGTCGTACTGGCCGTGCCGGACGAAAGGGTATTGCTATTTCGTTAGTTGAAGCACACGACCATTTGCTGCTGGGCAAAATCAGCCGTTATGTCAACGAGCCGCTGAAGGCGCGTGTCGTTGATGAACTGCGGCCAACAACGCGCGCGCCAAGCGCGAAATCCACCGGTAAACCGTCGAAAAAAGTTCTTGCGAAGCGTGCAGAGAAAAAATCGGACGAAGTTGAAAAACCTCGCGTGAAAAAACGTCATCGTGATACCAAAAACATTGGTAAGCGCCGCAAGCCGAGCGGTACAACGCAAAAAGTGAAAGTGCGGAATAATTCAGCACACAGATAAAAAAATCGCCTCCTGTGAGGCGATTTTTTTGCGTTGATCATCATAAATAACGGGTTAAGCGTAATTTGGTGAAAATGGGGCTGTAAGTATGAAAAAATGATATAGCAGCGTGATGCCCGAACAGCTATCTCGCTAATTTTATAAATAATTTTATGGAAACCGCTTTGTGTTTTATTTCAGCAACGATGAACAACGCTTTGTATCTTCTTCTACAAACTTTCTGTAAAAGTTCGTGTGATCACATCACGCTGCTGCTCTGGCGTTAAGGCATTAAAACGGACGGCGTAACCAGAAACGCGAATTGTCAACTGGGGGTATTTTTCCGGATGTTTTACCGCATCTTCCAGCGTTTCGCGGCTCAGCACGTTAACATTCAGATGCTGTCCACCTTCAACGCGCACCTGTGGTTTTACTTCAACCGGCACTTCGCGGTAAGCAAATTCTCCTAATGCGCTAAGCGTAACAACCTGGTCCTCTTCATAGCCTTGTTTAGCACACAGACAGCGCGCCTCAGCTTTTTCATCGTCCAGCAGCCAGAAAGAGTTAAGCAGGTTTGGGTTATTACTTTGCGTAATTTGGATACCCGTAATCGTGGTAAGCCTCCAGGACTTTGCATCGGTATTTTCCAATGCGGTGAATAATCGATCGGAAGCGTTGGTATAACATTTGAACAGGGGCTGAGTTTTGACTTGCATCAATTCCACTCACCCCTTTCAGGGAGCTATTTTCTATCGCTTTGTTAAAGCAGAATTTTTATTATCAAATTTTGTTTTATATTTAAAATATTTTTCACGCTTCAGCTCGCCGCTTATAACAGCTAAGCTTACCGTATTACTTTTAAGGAGTTGAGTATGGCTGAGAAGCTGACCTGGCATGACGTGCTGGCCGAAGAGAAAAAGAAACCGTATTTCGTTGAGACTTTGAAGCTGGTTGCTGATGAACGAGCAGCAGGTGTAACAGTTTATCCACCACAGAAAGATGTTTTTAATGCCTTTCGTCTGACGGAACTGAGCGATATCAAGGTTGTCATTTTAGGACAGGATCCTTATCACGGCCCACATCAGGCGCATGGCCTGGCTTTTTCAGTGTTACCCGGCGTGCAGATCCCCCTTCTTTGCAAAATATGTATAAAGAGTTGCAGCAGGATATTCCTGGCTTTCAGAAACCGAATCACGGCTTTCTTGAAAGCTGGGCTAAGCAAGGTGTGATGTTACTGAATACCGTTCTGACGGTCGAAGCGGGCAAGGCGCATTCACATGCACGTTTCGGCTGGGAAACCTTTACCGACAATGTGATTGCGGCTATCAACGAACATCGTGAAGGTGTGATCTTTTTGCTTTGGGGTTCACACGCGCAAAAAAAGGGCAACATTATTGATCGTCAACGACACCATGTGTTACAGGCACCGCACCCTTCTCCACTTTCAGCACACCGCGGCTTTTTCGGCTGCCAGCACTTCTCTAAAACCAATGCAATACTGAGCGAAGCGGGTAAAACCCCTGTTGACTGGACTCCCGTATTACCTGAATAGCACAGCAAAAGCACACGACCGCGGCGAGCGCGGTCGTGAATATTCTTCAGGCGTTCACTCAGCCTTTCGCTTTGGCGACCGCAACCATTGCCGGACGCAGCAGGCGACCATTCAGGGTATAGCCACGCTGCATCACCAACATAACGTGATTTGGCTCGAAATCTTCAGACTCCATCATAGACATCGCCTGATGAATTTCTGGATTGAACGGCACGCCGGTTTCGCCTACCACTTCAACACCAAACTTACGCACAGCGCCTAACAGCGATTTCAGCGTCAACTCGATGCCTTCAATCATGGATGCCAGCTGCTCATCTTCTTTATTTGCAACTTCCAGAGCGCGTTCAAGGCTATCAATGACCGGCAGCAGTTCGTTGGCAAACTTCTCCAGCGCAAATTTATGCGCCTTTTCCACATCCATTTCTGCACGACGACGAATATTTTCAATCTCGGCCTGCGCACGCAGCTGCGCATCGCGCACGCCATTCTGAGATTGCGCTAATTCAGCTTCAAGTTGGGCGATACGCTCATCACGCGGATCCACCTCCACTGCTGTCTCCGCGTCCTGGGGTTGTTGTTGATCCTGCTGAATTTCGTCTGAGACTTGCTCGTTTGGGGTGTTCTGTTCTTTACTACTCATGAATTTCTCCGCGTTTTGCACATTCACTTCGCTGGTTGGCTTATTATGGGGATCGGTTTGACGGTTTCAAGGGAACCCATCACATTGCCTTGCCGTTTTGGCTTATGAGGAACACCCACGCTATGAACAAACACTTTAACTGCATTGGTATTGTGGGTCATCCACGTCATCCCACTGCGCTGACAACGCATGAGATGCTTTGGCGCTGGCTGACAGCCAAAGGTTATCAAGTGATCGTTGAGAAGCAAATTGCGCAGGAG
Organism: Pantoea sp. LMR881; assembly: GCF_027157825.1. NCBI lineage: Bacteria > Pseudomonadati > Pseudomonadota > Gammaproteobacteria > Enterobacterales > Erwiniaceae > Pantoea > Pantoea sp. LMR881. The sequence goes on along the minus strand of NZ_JAPVOK010000002.1, from coordinate 3,202,114 downwards.
TTGGCATTACACGAGGTGCAAACCGGGACGCTGGCGGAAATTGGTCAGCAGGCCGACCTTGCCGTGGTCGTCGGAGGTGATGGCAATATGCTGGGCGCTGCCCGCGTGCTGGCACGCTATGACATTAAAGTCATTGGTATCAACCGCGGTAATTTGGGTTTTTTAACTGACCTTGACCCGGATAATGCCCAGCAGCAGCTCGATGAAGTATTGCAGGGCAACTACTTTGTTGAAAGCCGCTTTTTGCTGGAGGCGCAGGTTTGCCGGGAAACCTGCTCACCGCGTATCGGCAGTGCGATCAACGAGGTGGTTCTTCACCCGGGAAAAGTGGCACACATGATTGAATTCGAAGTGTATATCGATGAGGTCTTTGCATTTTCTCAGCGATCGGATGGCTTGATTATTTCAACGCCAACCGGCTCAACCGCTTATTCACTCTCTGCCGGAGGCCCAATTTTAACGCCCTCACTGGATGCTATTGCGCTGGTTCCGATGTTTCCTCACACATTGTCGGCGCGCCCGCTCGTCATTAACAGCAGCAGTACCATTCGTTTACGTTTTTCATCGCGACGCAGCGATCTTGAAATCAGCTGTGACAGCCAGATTGCTTTGCCTATTCAGGAAGGCGAAGATGTGCTTATCCGGCGTAGCGAGAATCATCTCAATCTTATTCATCCTAAAAACTACAGTTATTTCAATACACTAAGCTCTAAATTAGGCTGGTCGAAAAAATTATTCTGAAAATCAGCGTACCCTCTTTACTGGTTATAAAACCAGTTTATACTGTATGGAAAACCATATCTGTTTTTCCATACAGGTGATTCTATGCTGGCACAACTGACCATCAGTAACTTTGCTATCGTTCGTGAGCTCGACATTGATTTTCAACGCGGTATGACAGCAATCACTGGTGAAACCGGTGCAGGTAAATCAATTGCAATTGACGCGCTCAGCTTGTGTCTGGGCGGTCGTGCTGATGCCGACATGGTGCGTCAGGGTGCTAACCGCGCCGATCTTTGTGCCCGCTTTCAGCTAAAATCTTCACCTTCAGCCCAACGCTGGCTGGAAGAGAACCAGCTTGATGATGGCAACGAATGTTTGCTGCGTCGTGTGATCAGTGCGGATGGTCGTTCAAGAGGCTTTATCAATGGCACCGCAGTGCCGCTTTCGCAGCTGCGCGATTTAGGCCAGTTATTGATTCAAATTCATGGTCAACACGCTCATCAGTTGTTGCTTAAAGCCGATCACCAAAAACATCTTTTAGACGCTTATGCAGATCATGACGATTTGCTGCAGCGCATGCGTGAACATTATCAGACCTGGCATCAGAGCTGCCGCACCTTAGCGCAACATCAGCAGCAGGCGCAGGAGCGTGAGGCGCGGCGTGAACTCTTGCAATACCAACTCAAAGAGTTAAATGAGTTTGCGCCTCAGCCTGGCGAATATGAGCAAATCGATGAAGAGTACAAGCGTCTGGCGAATAGCGGTCAACTGCTTTCAACCAGCCAGCAGGCACTTCAGCTTTTAGCGGACAGCGATGACGCTAATCTTAATAGTTTGCTCTACACCGCGCGCCAGATGTTGTCAGAACTGGTCTCGCTTGATGATAAAGTCAGCGGTGTGTTCAACTTGCTTGAAGAAGCGGCGATTCAGTTGAGCGAAGCCAGCGATGAGTTGCGCCACTATTGCGACAGCCTGGACCTTGATCCTAATCGCCTGTATGAGCTTGAGATGCGTATCTCGCGTCAGATTGCGCTGGCGCGTAAACATCATGTCACGCCTGAAGGTTTGCCTGAATTGCATCAGCAATTACTGGCTGAAGCTGAGCTGCTGTCACAGCACGAAAGTGACCAGGAAAGTTTGCAAACGCTTGTGACAGAACATTATCACGCTGCACTTCATAGTGCGGAGCAGTTGCATCAGCAACGTAGCGCCTATGCCGGGGAATTGCAGCAGCTGATTACGCAAAGCATGCACATGCTGTCGATGCCACATGGCCGTTTTACAATTGCGTTGACGTTTAATCCTGATCATCTGACTGCTGAAGGTGCCAGCCGTATTGATTTTCAGGTGACCACTAACCCAGGTCAGCCTTTGCAGCCATTGGGTAAAGTGGCTTCAGGGGGTGAGCTGTCACGTATCGCTCTGGCTATTCAGGTTATTACCGCGAAAAAAATGGAAACGCCAGCCATGATCTTTGATGAAGTGGATGTGGGAATCAGTGGTCCAACAGCTGCGGTAGTCGGTAAACTGTTGCGTCAGTTAGGCGAATCGACTCAGGTCATGTGCGTAACACATTTACCCCAAGTGGCAGGTTGCGGACATCAGCATTTCTTTGTCAGCAAAGAGACCGATGGTGAGATGACCGAAACCCATATGAAGCCACTCGATAAGCGTGCTCGTTTGCAGGAACTGGCTCGCCTGCTAGGTGGTAGCGAAGTGACGCGTAATACCCTTGCTAACGCGAAAGAACTTTTAGCCGCCTGATAACGCACTTTTTTAACCCAGCGTGGTCATATGCATGCTCTGTAAAGGTTCCCAATAGCGAAAAGGTCTATTATCATCGGCACTTTATGTCGCCAAAGTGATAAAGCCTGCCGCAAGCAGAGTTCAGATTTTGATGGCAAAAAAACAGCCTGTAAAAGGCGTTTGGCCCCAGAAAAGGAATGTATAGATGCGCTGTAAAACGCTGACTGCCGCGGCAGTGGTAATGTTAATGATGACCGCCGGATGTTCCACTTTAGAGCGCGTGGTTTACCGTCCGGATATTAACCAGGGCAATTATCTGGTTGCCAATGACGTCGCTAAGATTCATAACGGTATGACCCAACAGCAGGTGGCTTATACGCTCGGCACACCGATGATGAAAGACCCGTTCGGTAGCAACGTTTGGTATTACATATTCCGCCAAGAACCGGGACACGAAAGCGTGAAACAGCAGACGCTGACGCTGACTTTTGATGGCAACGGTGTGCTGACCAACATCGAAAACAAGCCAAATTTGACGCAAAAACGCGGCTAATCGCAAATTCAGAACAGTAAAAAGGCGCCTGAGAGCGCCTTTTTATTTCTGCTGTCTTGCTTTTAATAACAGCCAGAAGTCGTGGTTTAATTTACTTTTTGCTGCCTGCGGAACGCTCGGCGCGTTGGCGCCGCAACTCTTTGGGATCGGCAATCAGTGGTCGGTAAATCTCAATCCGATCGCCCTCTTCCACAACATCGTTCAGCTTTACAGCCCGGCTATAGATGCCCACCTTATTAAGGCTGAGATCGATTTCGCGGCGCAGCTCCAGTATTCCTGACGCTTCGATGGCCTGCTCTACCGTGCTGCCCTGCTCAATTGTGATATAACGCTGATACTGTTTCTCAGGCAGCGCATAAACTACCTCAACAGAGATATCAGGCACTATAAACCTCTTTCGCTCGCTGTGTGAAAGCCTGAACCATACTGTTTGCCAGCTCTTTAAAGATGCGACCAAAAGCCATCTCGACCAGCATGTTAGTAAACTCAAACTCCAGGCTTAACTCGACCTTACAAGCATCATCACCAAGCGAAATAAAGCGCCAGCCACCGGTCAGTTTTCTGAAAGGCCCATCGACCAGTTGCATATGAATGCTCTGATTATCAGATAAAGTATTGCGCGTGGTAAATGTTTTGCTGATGCCCGCCTTTGACACGTCGACAGAGGCTGTCATCTGATTTTCCGATGCATCCAAAACGCGGCTACCGGTACAGCCGGGCAAGAATTCAGGATAAGCATCGACATCATTCACAAGTTGATACATCTGCCCGGCACTGAAGGGGACCAGCGCCGAACGACTAATCTGAGCCATAATGGTTCCTGTTCGTCACAAAACCGCTAAATAATAGCATTTTCAGCGGGTAAACAAAAATCCCTTGATTATTAGGTGTGCTAGAATAGCCTGTTTCCTGACGCCCCGTTGGACTGGGGATGCGATAACCGACCAAGTGATGTAAAATACGCTGCACTATGACAAAGAAAAAATCACATAAACCCGGTTCTGCCACTGTTGCTCTCAACAAGCGCGCCCGCCACGAATACTTCATTGAAGAAGAGTTCGAAGCTGGATTGGCGCTGCAAGGATGGGAAGTAAAATCACTCCGCGCGGGTAAAGCTAACATTAGCGACAGCTACATTTTGCTGCGCGATGGGGAAGCGTACCTGTTCGGTTCAACCTTTCAACCGCTGGCTGTTGCTTCAAGCCATGTCGTATGTGATCCGACGCGAAACCGTAAACTGTTGCTCAATCAACGCGAGCTCGATTCGCTGTATGGCCGTGTAAATCGTGAAGGCTACACCATTGTTGCGCTCTCTCTGTACTGGAAAAATGCCTGGTGCAAACTTAAGATCGGCGTAGCACGTGGTAAGAAAGAGCACGACAAGCGCGCTGATATTAAAGATCGCGAATGGCAAATGGATAAAGCACGCATTATGAAGAATTCCAACCGTTAAACGCTGGATTCAGATGCTGTTTTTTGCTAGTATTAAAAGTTCTTGGGGCTGATTCTGGATTCGACGGGATTCGCGAAACCCAAGGTGCATGCCGAGGTGCGGTAGGCCTCGTTAACAAACCGCAAAAAAATAGTCGCAAACGACGAAAACTACGCACTAGCAGCTTAATAACCTGCTTAGAGCCCTCTCTCCCTAGCCTCCGCTCTTAGGACGGGGATCAAGAGAGGTCAAACCCAAAAGAGATCGCGTGGATGCCCTGCCTGGGTTGAAGCGTTAAATCCAATCAGGCTAGTTTGTTAGTGGCGTGTCCGTTCGCAGCTAACAAGCGAATGTAAAGACTGGACTAAGCATGTAGTGCCGAGGATGTAGGAATTTCGGACGCGGGTTCAACTCCCGCCAGCTCCACCAAAATTCTCCATCGGTGATTACCAGAGTCATCCGATGAAGTCCTGAAAGCCCGCACGGCGCAAGCCCTGCGGGCTTTTTTGTGCCTTGAATTTGTCCCGCAAAGTCTGATGCCAACTAATTAAATCCGAACCTTTTAGGCACCTTGTTAGGCACCTCGTAAAGCTTTATTGTTTTTGAGGTGCCTAAAATCAGGGAAACCCGGCAACAACAAGACAGACCAAGCCGCTTTCCGTGAAGGAAATCGAATCCGCTCAATCCAGGAAAACGGTCTACGTCCTCTATGATTGCGATGGCCTTGAGCTACTCATCAAATCCAGCGGCAGTAAAATCTGACATAAACGGGTCCGCTTTTGCGGTGCGCAAAACTCAGGTTCAGTCAGCTCCACTGATAATTTTTCCTGCAGGCAGTACATTTCGCTGATTGTGAATAAAATAAAGTAAACCGATAGCAGACGGACCAAATGGCTATCTGGCTAGGGGCAGCGATAACAGGCTGAAAGTGTAGAGAAGGGGCATAACGTGCGCGCTCAGCGATAAATCTTGTCACTGCCTCTCCCTTTATACGCATTTCATATGGCTTATATCTTTTTTGCATATGCATAGCCCGGATTCGACTATTATTCGCATCAGCCCTTTCGTACACTCGCGTCACTTTTTTCAGGCAAGGTAATTTTATGAAAACGATAATTCCCTCACTGCTGGCAGTCGCGCTGACCGCAACCTTTAATGCTCACGCAGCCACGCCAAAAGACACGCTGGTCATCGCCCAGTCAACGGATGATGCTGACAGCTTTGACCCGGCAAAAGGGTTTGAACTGACTTCGGTTCAGGCTTTTACCAATATATATCAGCGCCTGGTGCAGTCCGATCCGCAAAATCCTACCGATCTGCAGCCAACCTTAGCAACCTCCTGGCAAGCGGGCAGTGACAATCGCAGCCTGACATTTGAATTGCGTAAAGATGCGAAGTTTGCCAGCGGCAACCCACTGCGCCCGGAAGATGTGATCTTCTCGCTGGGTCGCGTGGTTAAACTTAACCTCGATCCCTCTTTCATCCTGACGCAACTCGGCTGGGACGCGAAAAACGTCGATACGTTCCTGAAAAAGGTTGATGACAATCATGTGCAAATTAGCTGGACCGCTGATGTCAGTCCAACCTATGTATTGAGCCTGCTTTCTGCGCCCGTTTCATCCATCGTGGATGAAAAAACCGTTATGGCAAATGCCAAAAATAATGACTTTGGTAATCAGTGGCTGGCGACACACTCTGCGGGCAGTGGCCCTTACCAAATTCGCAAAGTGGTGATGCATGAAGTCGTGCTGCTGAGTGCTAACCCGACTTCACCCGCGGGTGCGCCTAAGCTGAAAAATATTCTGATCAAGAACGTGCCGGAGCCGGCTGCCCGTCGTCTGTTGCTGGAGCAAGGCGATGCGGATATCGCCCGTAACCTGGGCGCCGATCAGATCGCCTCGCTGCAAGGCAAAGCGGGAGTGAAAACTGAAGCGATCCCAATGGCCTCGCTCTATTATATTCAGTTCAACACGGGCGCAAACGACACGTTAAAAAACCCGGCACTCTGGGAAGCCGCGCGTTACTTATTTGACTATCAAGGCATCGCCAATGAGTTGCTGAAAGGTCAGTTCGATGTGCATCAAACCTTCCTGCCAAAAGGTTTTCTCGGGGCGCTGAATGACACGCCTTACCGCTTCGACCCCGAAAAAGCCAAAGCGATTTTACAGAAAGCAGGCTTAACCAATGTCAGCTTTAAGCTCTCCACCAGCAATCAACCGCCCTATCTGGACATTGCACAGGCCCTACAGGGCAGCTTCGCCAAAGGCGGTGTGAAAGTAGAAGTGGTTCCGGGATTAAGCTCTGAAGTCTCAACTAACGTCAAAGCTCACAAATATCAGGCGACGTTAAATGCCTGGGGCGCAGACTATTTTGATCCGAATACTAACGCCGCTTCTTTTGCCTATAACCCGGAAGATGGCAGCAAAACCATCGCTTATCGCTCAGACTGGCACACGCCAGCGTTAAATAAGCAGGTTCTGGCGGCCACGGCGGAGAGCGATCCGGCCAAGCGTGTGGCGCTTTATCAGCAGATGCAGCGTGACGTGCTGAAAAACTCGCCTTACGTTATTGGCATGCAGGCTAAAAACCTCATCGCCTTGCGTGACAATCTGCAAGGTTACGTGCAGGGCATTAACCCGGATATGGTTTACTACGCGCAGGTTACGAAGTAATGGCAAACTCTGCCCACTCTGCCGGGTCCGCCCGGCACGTTTGGCTGCGCGCCGGGCGCGTCACCAGCAGTGTACTGTCACTGCTGGTGACGTTGCTTGGCTTGCTGGCTTTCACTTTTATGCTTTCTCATCTGTCGCCTGTCGATCCGGTTCAGCAGATCGCGGGCGATCACGCCAGTGAAGCGACTTACGCTCAGGTGCGTCACGAACTCGGCCTTGATCAACCGGTGTTAATGCAGTTCTGGCACTACGTTGAACATCTGGCGCAGGGCGATCTTGGTGTTTCACGCTTAACGAATCAGCCCGTCAGTCACGATCTGATGCAGACTTTCCCCGCCACCATTGAGCTTGCCACCTGTGCGATGATATTCGCGGTGGTGTCTGGCGTGAGTCTTGCTCTGCTGGCCGCATGGAAGCCTGGCAGCATCATTGATAACATTGCTCGCTTCATCTCACTGCTGGGCTATTCCGTGCCCGTGTTCTGGCTGGGCCTGCTGGGTTTGTTGCTGTTTTATGCGGTGCTGCACTGGTCTGCCGGACCGGGGCGGCTGGATGATATCTATATTTATACGCTGGAGCCGAAAACCGGTTTTGTGCTGATCGACAGTTGGCTCTCTGGCGACCCGGAGATGTTCCGTAACGCGATTGCGCACCTGTGGCTGCCGGTGGTGATTTTGGGTTTACTGGCGATGGCAGGGATTACCCGCTTGCTGCGTGCGGCGCTGCTTGAAGAGAGCAGTAAAGAGTATGTGGTGCTGGCGCGCGCCAAAGGAGCCGGGCGCACACGCATTTTACTGCGTCATATTTTTCCCAATGTACTTGGCACGCTGGTCACCGTGATTGCGCTTTCCTACGCGACGTTGCTGGAAGGATCTGTCTTAACTGAAACGGTTTTTGCCTGGCCAGGCGTCGGGCGCTACATGACCAACGCGCTGTTCTCGGCTGATGTGCCCGCAATTTTAGGTGCCACCTTACTGATTGGCGGCTGCTTTATTCTGATTAATGCCCTGGCTGATGCCCTCACCTGGTTAACCGATCCGAGAACACGATGACGCAACAACTTTCTGAACTTGAAGCGGTACGGCCTCGCCGTCGCCGTCGCCGCGTCACCTCGCTAACGGTCGGGCTGACGTTAGTGGCAATTCTGATCCTGATGGCGCTGCTGGCTCCGCTGCTCGCCCCTTATGATCCCAACCTGCAAACCATGTCGAGTCGTCTGCTGCCGCCATCGGCGCTGCACTGGTTCGGCACGGACGGTTTTGGTCGTGACCTGCTATCCCGGGTGATTTACGGCGCGCGCCCTACGCTACTTCTGGTGTCGCTGATTCTTATCCTGACCATTCCGGTTGGCCTGCTGGTGGGCATTACGGCGGGTTATGTCGGGGGCTGGACTGAGCGCATTCTGATGCGTATCACTGACATCTTTCTGTCGCTGCCGAATCTGGTCATTGCGCTGGCGCTGGTAGCTATTCTCGGGCCTGGCCTGATGAACGGTGCGCTGGCGCTGGCTTTGACCAGCTGGCCTCCCTTTGCACGCCAGGCGCGGGCCGAAACGCTGGCACTGCGCCGCAGCGATTACCTCGCAGCCGCACGCATGCAGGGTATTACCGGTTTTCGTCTGATGTTTGGTCACATATTACCGCTCTGTTTGCCCACCGCAGTGGTGCGTGCCGCACTCAGCCTGGGCGGCATTATTCTCTCTGCCGCTGGTCTTGGCTTTCTTGGTATGGGCGTACAGCCGCCCACAGCGGAATGGGGTTCAATGGTTGCTGAAGGAAGTAAGGTGATTTTCGATCAGTGGTGGGTAGCTGCCGCACCTGGCGCGGCGATCCTCTTCGCCAGCCTGGCCTTTAATCTGACAGGCGATGGCCTGCGTGACCGACTGGATACCCGACATGCAAAATAATCACTTACTTCATGCCGAGTCGCTTAATATCCGCAGCGATGACGCGCTGCTGGTGGATAACATCAACTTTACGATAGGTCGCGAACGTGTGGCGCTGGTTGGCGAATCCGGCTCGGGCAAATCACTGACGGCGCGCTCACTGATGGGCTTGCTGTCGCCTGCCCTGCATTTACAGGCGAAGCAGCTACAGGTCGCCGGTGAAGATGTGCTGACGCTGCGTGAACGTGACTGGAACAGACTACGCGGCAACCGTGTCGCCATGGTGATGCAGGATCCTAAATATGCGCTGAACCCCACCCGCACCATCGGCTGGCAGGTTGAAGAACCTTTGCTTCTTCATCGTCGTCTGAGCCGGGCTGAGCGCAAGGAGAAAGTGTGTGAGATGCTCGATGCCGTTGGCCTGCCCGATCCACGTCGCCTGATGCAACACTATCCGCATCAACTTTCAGGCGGCATGGGCCAGCGTGTGATGCTGGCGATTGCTCTGATCACCGATCCCGATTTCCTGATCGCTGATGAACCCACTTCGGCCCTCGATCATGCCATGCGCGATCAGGTGCTGGCACTGATTCGTGGTCTGGTGGAAGCGCGTAATATGGGGCTATTGCTGATCAGTCACGATCTGCAACAGGTCTCAGAACATTGTGAACGGGTAATGGTGATGTACAAAGGTCAGTTACTGGATACGCTGCCCGCTGCGGAACTGCCAAACGCAACGCATCCTTACACCCGCACGCTGTGGTCGTGCCGCCCGAGCAAGGCTACACACGGTCAGATGCTGCCGGTGCTGGATCGCAACGCGCTGGAGGTGTCGCGTGATTAATTTGCAAAACCTCAGCGTGGCGCATAAACATGGCTATGAATTGCGCACGGTTGTGCATGATATAAACCTGCAGGTGAAGCCCGGTGAATGTTTCGGGCTGGTGGGTCCTTCCGGCTGTGGTAAGTCGTCACTGTTGTGGGTAATGGCCGGGCTGAATCCCCACTGGCAAGGCGAAATGCAGCTGGCAAATTACCGCATTGAAACGGGCAAAGCGTTCACTGGCGAGCTGCGTCGTGAGGTGCAGATGGTGTTTCAGGATCCCTATGCTTCTCTGCATCCGCGTCATCGCCTGCGTCGGACGTTAGCCGAACCGTTAAAGTTGCTGAAACGCGACAATATTGACGATCGTATCGATCAGGGGTTCCGACATGTTGGGCTGGATCCGGCGCTGGCTAATCGCTATCCGCACCAGCTTTCGGGCGGTCAGCGTCAGCGCGTGGCTATCGTGCGTGCGCTGCTGTTACAGCCGAAAATCTTGCTGCTGGATGAGCCAACCTCTGCGCTCGATATGTCAGTGCAGGCTGAAATCCTGAACCTTTTAAACGATCTTAAACAGCAAGATGGCTTAACCATGGTACTGGTCAGTCACGATCCCGATGTTATCGATCACATGTGCGATCGTGCGGCGCATATGGCACAGGGCCGCATCATTGAACAGACAGGAAGCCAAAATGACGGTTAATTTACGCCCGCTGGAAAGGGAAGATTTGCACTTTGTTCATCAGCTGGATAACAACGCCAGCGTGATGCGCTACTGGTTCGAAGAGCCTTATGAAGCGTTTGTCGAGCTTTCAGATCTCTACAACAAGCATATTCATGATCAAACTGAACGCCGCTTTGTGGTCGAGCACGACGGCGAAAAAGCCGGGCTGGTGGAGCTGGTTGAAATCAACCATGTCCATCGCCGTGCGGAATTTCAGATCATTATCGCGCCCGCGCATCAGGGTAAAGGCCTCGCCAGCCAGGCAGCTAAGCTGGCAATGGATTACGGTTTCTCGGTGTTGAATCTTTACAAGCTCTACCTGATTGTCGATCAGGAAAATGAGAAAGCGATCCACATCTATAGCAAGCTGGGCTTTGAGATCGAAGGTGTGTTAAAGCACGAATTCTTTATCAACGGTGAGTACCGCAATACCATTCGCATGTGTATTTTTCAGCATCAATACCTGGCGCGACACAAAACGCCAGGCAATATGGTGAAACCCACGGCGCAGTAATTAACCGCGTGCGCCAACCGGGTTCATAAAGGGGCGCGGGTGTTCCGGCTTCAGGTTGTACATGCCACCGTTAAAGGGATCGACCAGCAACCAGCCGGGAAACCCGCCGAGCGGAATATTGCCTAACAGATACCAAAGATTGGCGCGTGCTTCGATCGGTACGGTAACCGGCACATAGCCAGGGCTTTCCAGCATCAGCAAGTAGTGTTTCTTGCCAAAATAGCGGCCAGTGGATTTGGCTAAATCGACGGTTTGTGGGGTAAAACCCTGGGCAACTGCGCGTCCCGCCTCATCCTGCACGACAAAGCGTGCGCCCTGCGGCAGAGAGTCGATGCGTACCGATTGTGTTTCAGTGCCAACAATGCTGGCACAGCCGCTGAGCAGCAACGCGGCGGCCAAAGCCAGAATTCGCTGTTTCATGAAGGGATCCGCAAAAAGGTCAGGAGACACAGTCTAAACTGCCCTTCCCGCCTTTTCACGTGTCTCAATCGGGCTATCATCGCCCGATCCAGGCGCTTTATTGGTGTTGACAACGCTGCGCAATCGCGGCGATGTCTTCAGGCGAGGTGCGGCAGCAACCGCCAATCAGGCGTGCTCCAGCCTGTTGCCATTCCGCCAGCTTATCGTGCAGCGTGCAGCCAGATGGCGCTGAGTGCCAGCTTTTGCTGGTTGCATCATACTGTTCGCCGGAATTGGGATAGACCACTAACGGTTTGTGAGTCAGTGTCTGCAACAGCTGCAGCGCGGGCGTCACGCTTTCCAGCGCCACACAGTTGATACCCAGCGCGATGACCTGCGGCTGCGCATTGAGGAATGCGGCAACATCACGCAATGGCGTGCCGTCACTGATATGCTCCGCATCGCGCAACGTGAAGGAGAACCACGCCGCACTGGCTGGGAATTCCGCTAACAGCTTCACTAACGCCTGCGCCTCAGCAAACGAAGGCAGGGTTTCACATGCCAGTAAATCTGCCCCCGCTTCCAGCAGTGCCTGCACGCGCGGACGGTGGAATGCCATCATTTCCGCCTCTGGCAACGTATAGTCACCGCGATACTCCGAACCATCAGCTAAATACGCGCCATAAGGCCCAACTGACCCCGCCACCAGCAACGTTGGCTGCGTCTCCTGCTGCGCCAGATAATCCTGACGCGCACGCTTCGCCAGTTCGACGCTTTGAGTGATAAGCGCCAGCGACTGTGCTTTATTCAAACCACGGGCAGCAAAACCTTGTGGCGTTGCCTGATAGCTGGCGGTAATGGCACAGCGTGCACCGGCGGCAAAATAGTCATAGTGCACCTGATAAATCAGCTCAGGATTTTCCATCAGCACCCTGGCTGACCAGAGCGCATCCGCCAGATTACAGCCTCGTGCTTCCAGTTCCGTCGCCAGGGCACCATCAAGGATCAGCCATTCAGATTCAGAAAGTGCCTGTGTGACAACATTAAGCGACATGGTTAGCTTCCTCAGGTTCAGGGGATTTTTTATTTTTGTGCGTCACATGGTAAGCACCATAGCAAAACAGCACAAACGGAATGCCGCACCACAGCGCAATACGCTGAGCAGGATCGAACGCCAGGCCGACACAAGCCAGCAGACAGAGCAGGAAACCGAGAAGAGGCGTCAGTGGATAAAAGGGTGCCCGGTACGCCAGTTCCCGTAACGATTTGCCCTGTTGCAGGTGACGACGACGAAATACATAGTGTGAGGCGCAAATGCTTAACCACACCGCGACAACAGCGAAACCGGATATGGCCGACAGCGCGACAAATACGGTGTCCGGCGCAATCACGCTTGAAAACAGTGCCAGTAAACCGCCGATCATGCTGACCGTGATGGCAAACAGCGGTACGCCTCGTTTGTTGACGTGCGCGAACGCGCGCGGCAACGTATTTTCATTGGCCAGCGACCACAACATGCGGCCCGAAGCATAGAGCCCTGAATTTGCTGCCGACAGAATCGCCGTCAGAATGACGAAGTTAATGATGTCTGCCGCCCACGGAATACCGATTTTCTCAAACACCACGACAAACGGGCTTTTGACAATACCGGCCTGATCCATTGGTATTAACGCGGCCAGCACCAGCACGGTGCCCACGAAAAAGAGGATCAAACGCGCGACCGTGGTACGAATCGCCAGCGGCAGCACTTTTTGAGGGTTTTGCGTTTCACCGGCCGCGATACCGATCAGCTCAGTCCCTGAGAAAGCAAAGTTCACCGCCACCATCGTCATCAAAATCGGCAAAACGCCGTTTGGCAACCAGCCGTGAGCGGTAAGATTGCTCAGGCCCGGTGCGGGCGTGCCATCTTTCATGGGAATAAAGCCAAACATCGCGCCCGCGCCAAGCAGAATAAACGCGATAATGGTGATCACTTTAACCAGTGAAAACCAAAACTCCCCTTCTGCGAAAAAGCGGGTTGAGATGATATTCAGCAAATAGATCGCAATACAAAAGACCAGACACCAGATCCACACCGGTACATGGGGAAACCAGTATTGCATGCAGAAGCCAGCAGCCGTCAGGCTCGATCCAAGCGCCACCGTCCAGGTCAGCCAGTAAAGCCAGGCGACGGTATAACCGGTGGCCGGGCTAAGATAACGTGCCGCATAGACATGAAACGCTCCGGTTTCCGGCATCGCGACGGATAATTCGCCGAGGCAAACCATCACCAGCCACACCACCAGCGCCCCGATCAGGTAAGACAACAAGGTGCCCGCCGCGCCGGTGGTTGAAATGATATAGCCGGTATTGAAAAACAGCCCGGTGCCAATCACACCGCCCAGCGATAACATCACCAGATGGCGCATTTTCATGCTTCTTTTGAATTGCTGCTGCGAAGGGTTACTCTGCTCGCTCATAATTTCATCCATATGGACGTCTAAACATCTATATGGCACAGGGTTATACCCGTCACAGCCGTGAATTGCAACATTCTGAAAGGTGGGGGTTTACAGAAGGGAGCCTCAGTGCCCCGTCAAACGGGGCCTGATGCATTAGCCAAATACGCTTTGCAGATAACGCTCCAGCGCCAGACGTGAACTAAATCCGTGCGGTATACCATAATGTTCCTGTGAATCACCTGCCAGGTAGAGAGGGAATTGGGTGTAGTGATCGCAGGTTTTCATTTCTGAAGCAGGTTCGGCGAACGGTAAACTTTTCTCTTTCAGTGTCGGGTGAATGACCAGCGCCGTGCGCCCCATGCGCGCTTCGCGGTTAACATAAACGTAGTTTTCACCACGACGATATCCATACGCGCGTGGCGTAATTTCATCCATTTCGAAACCCGCTTTTTCCAGTACGCGCGCTACCTCATCTGGTCGTAAATACATGCTTGATCCTCTCCTCTTCAAAAGCCTCGCAACCTTACAACAGCATGACAGCACCTGGCGTTCGGAATTTTCCCTAAAGGCCGGCCTCGCGTCTCGTTTACTGAAAGGTCATCTACACTCAGTATTACGTTTTAAATCAGAGGGAGCCAAAAAATGTTTAATCGAACCACTAAAAACGATGACATTGATATCAATCAGGATGTGAATGAACTGGCGGATTCGCTTGAAGCGTTACTGAAATCGTATGGCAGTGAAGCTAAAGATGAAGTCACCACCGCCCGTAGCCAGGCAGAAGCCCTGCTGAAGCAGACACGCGCTAAATTAAACGGTAGCAGCAACCGCGTGACGCAGGTTGCACGTAATGCCGGTTACCAGGTTGACGCTTATGTGCATGACAAACCGTGGCACGGTGTCGGCATCGGCGCAGCAGTAGGTATTGTGCTGGGCGCTCTGCTGGTTTCACGTCGCTAACCGCGATGCAACTGATTAAGCCTCGCATAATGCGGGGCTTTTTTATGCCTGAATATCGGGCAACGCTCTTTACAAAATTTTTTCCAGGCGCAGAAGGCGCATCACGTCTGGCATGAGCCGTTTTCCCACAGCGTAAATCTAAAAACCCTGGATATAGTACGCTTGATCTGCACAAACACTACATCTAGTATTTAACTCATCAACAAGGCACAAGATGCCCGCAAGGACGAAGCTGACGGCAAAGGGTTTTGCTTCGTATCTCGCGACCTGAACGGCACACAGAGAGGAATACGAATTATGCGCATTATTATTTACACCAAAAATAATTGTGTCCAGTGTAATGCCACTAAAAATGCCATGGACCGCAGCGGCATTGATTACCAGCTCATCAATCTTGATACCCAACCCGACGCCATCGACAGCCTGAAATCGCTCGGTTATCGCCAGGTCCCTGTCGTCATGGCTGATAACGACCACTGGAGCGGATTCCGCCCGGACAAGATCGCCAGCCTGCGCCAGCTCGCCGCTGTCGGAGGATAATACGATGTTTCCACTGGTCTATTTTTCCAGCCAGTCGGAAAACACTCATCGATTCATCACCCGGCTGGGCCTGCCCGCCCACCGCATTCCGCTCGACGCGAAACAGCCTCTGCATATCGACCACCCCTATATTTTGGTGGTGCCGAGCTATGGCGGTGGCAGCAGTCGAGGCGCAGTGCCCAGACAGGTGATTCAGTTTCTCAATGATGAAGCTAACCGACGCGGTATTCGCGGGGTGATTGCTGCCGGTAACCGTAACTTTGGTGAAGGTTACTGTCTGGCGGGCAGCATCATTGCGCAGAAATGCCAGGTTCCCTGTCTCTACCGCTTCGAGCTGATGGGAACCCCGGACGATATCGCTAACGTTAAAGCGGGAGTAACCCAATTTTGGCAACAACAGACACCCTCAATACCCAGCTCGATTACCACGCGCTAAACGCGATGCTGAACCTGTACGATGCCGATGGCCGTATCCAGTTCGACAAAGATCAGCAGGCAGTGCGTGAGTTTTTCCGGCAACACGTCCAGCCTAACAGCGTGGCATTTGACTCCGCGGCGGCGCGTTTGCGCTATTTAGTGGCAGAAGGCTATTACGAAGCGGAGATGCTCAACCAGTACGATTTCAGCTTCCTGTGTGCTTTGCACGATGAAGCTGATGCCTGGGGCTTTGAATTCAAAACTTTTCTCGGCGCGTGGAAGTATTACACCAGCTATACGCTGAAAAGCTTTGACGGCAAACGCTATCTGGAAACCTTCGAACAGCGTGCCTGTATGGTGGCGCTGACTCTGGCCCAGGGCAATGAAAAGCTGGCGCGTGCGCTGCTGCAAGAGATCCTCAGCGGACGTTTTCAGCCCGCCACGCCAACGTTCCTGAATTGCGGTAAACAGCAGCGTGGCGAACTGGTTTCCTGCTTCCTGCTGCGTATTGAAGACAACATGGAATCGATCGGGCGTGCGGTGAACTCTGCGTTGCAGCTGTCAAAACGCGGCGGTGGCGTGGCGTTTTTGCTGTCGAATCTGCGCGAAGCTGGCGCCCCGATTAAGCGTATTGAAAACCAGTCATCGGGCGTGATCCCGGTGATGAAAATGCTGGAAGATGCGTTTTCTTACGCCAACCAGCTTGGCGCACGTCAGGGCGCGGGAGCGGTATGGCTGAATGCACACCATCCCGATATTTTCCGTTTTCTCGACACCAAGCGTGAAAATGCTGATGAAAAGATCCGTATCAAAACGCTGTCGCTCGGCGTAGTGATCCCCGACATTACCTTTCAGCTGGCGAAAGAGAACCAGCCGATGGCGCTGTTTTCGCCCTACGATGTCGAACGTATTTACGGCCAGGCATTTGGTGATATCAGCATCAGTGAAAAGTATCATGAAATGCTGGCGGACGATCGCATCCGTAAGACCTACATCAAGCCACGCGACTTTTTCCAGACACTGGCGGAAATTCAGTTTGAATCGGGTTATCCCTACATCATGTATGAGGACAACGTTAACCGCAGCAACCCGATTGCCGGGCGTATCAACATGAGCAACCTTTGCTCAGAAATTTTACAGGTTAACAGCGCCAGTGAATTTAATGACGATCTCAGCTATCGCCACGTCGGCAAAGATATCTCCTGTAATCTCGGTTCGCTGAATATTGCTCATGCCATGGATTCAGGAAACTTAGCGCGTACGGTTGATGTCGCGGTTCGCGCACTGACAGCGGTTTCGGTGATGAGCCAGATTAATTCGGTGCCGTCTGTCGCTGAAGGCAACCGTCGTTCGCACGCCATTGGTTTAGGTCAGATGAATCTGCACGGTTATCTGGCGCGCGAAGGCATCGCCTACGGTTCACCGGAAGCACTCGACTTTACCAATCTCTACTTCTGTTGCATCACCTATCACGCCCTGCAAACCTCAAATCAGCTGGCGCAAGAGCATCAGCAAACGTTTGAGGGTTTCGCTGAGTCGCAGTATGCCAGCGGTGCCTGGTTCGACAAATATGTGCAGCGTGAATGGATGCCACGTACCCCACGCATAGCGGCACTGTTTGCCGACGCCGGTATCATTTTACCGACACAGGCTGACTGGCTGGCGCTGCGCGATGCGGTGATGAAGCACGGTTTATACAACCAGAATTTACAGGCGATCCCGCCAACCGGTTCAATCTCTTATATCAATCATGCGACCTCCAGCATTCATCCGATCGTGTCGCGAATTGAGATTCGTAAAGAGGGTAAAACCGGGCGCGTTTACTATCCGGCACCGTTTATGACCAATGACAATCTTGATCTTTATCAGGATGCCTATCAAATCGGCCCGGAAGCCATTATCGATACTTACGCTGAGGCGACGCAGCATGTCGATCAAGGCTTATCGTTGACGCTATTCTTCCGTGATGACGTCACCACGCGTGATATCAACAAAGCGCAAATTTACGCCTGGAAGAAAGGCATTAAAACGCTCTATTACATTCGGCTGCGCCAGATGGCGCTTCAAGGCACAGAGGTTCAGGGCTGCGTTTCCTGCGCACTGTGATGAAAACTATGCAACTAAAACATATTCACGCCATTAACTGGAACCGCATTGAAGATGAGAAAGATCTTGAGGTGTGGAACCGCCTGACCAGTAACTTCTGGCTACCGGAAAAAGTGCCGCTTTCTAACGATTTGCCAGCCTGGCAAACGCTGGATAAGCAGCAGCAACAGCTTACCATTCGCGTATTTACTGGCCTGACGCTACTGGACACTATTCAAAATGTGATCGGCGCGCCGGGTTTGATGGATGATGCGCAAACGCCACATGAAGAAGCGGTGCTGTCGAACATCAGCTTTATGGAGGCGGTTCACGCGCGCTCTTACAGCTCAATCTTTTCTACGCTGTGCAACACTAATGATGTTGATGCCGCTTATGCGTGGAGCGAAGAGAATCAGCCGCTGCAAAATAAGGCGCGTATTATTCTCGAACACTATCACGCCGACGATCCGCTGAAGAAGAAGATCGCCAGCGTGTTTCTTGAATCCTTCCTGTTCTATTCCGGCTTCTGGTTGCCGATGTATTGGTCAAGCCGCGGTAAGCTGACCAATACCGCCGATCTTATTCGTCTGATTATTCGTGACGAAGCGGTACATGGTTACTACATCGGCTATAAGTACCAGAAAGCCCTGGAAAAAGAAGATGAAGGCCGTCGGGAAACGCTGCAACAGTTTGCTTACGATCTGCTGCTGGCGCTGTATGAAAACGAAGTCGCTTATACGGATGCCCTGTATGCCGATGTTGGCTGGGCCGATGAGGTGAAAACCTTCCTGCATTATAACGCCAACAAGGCGCTAATGAATCTGGGTTATGAAGCCCTGTTCCCGGCGGAACTGACTGCGGTAAACCCGGCCATTTTGTCTGCGCTGTCACCGAATGCAGATGAAAATCACGACTTTTTCTCTGGCTCCGGCTCCTCTTACGTAATGGGAAAAGCCGTGGAAACCGAAGACGAAGACTGGAATTTCTGATCGGACGTAACGGGCCAGATGGCCCGTTTTTATTGCTGACAGTAGGCACTGACCGTTAACAGCGTTAGCTCACTCAGTGCGGTGTAAAAGCTCACCGGCTCTGCTCGTTTCAATGTCTCAACAAAAGCCGGTAACCAGCTCATCAGATGCTCACTTAACAGCGTCTGTAACGCCTCAAATCGCTCTTCCTGTGCCAGCCATGCGGCCTGTAATAACATTAAACCGATATGATCGACTGGCTCATTTTCTGCACCATGCAGTGTCATTTCCTCACGCGCTAAAAATGTTTTCAGGCGCAGCGTTGAATCACCATTTAATACCTGTTCAGGATCGAGCCAGACCGATCCCCACGGCGGTGCAGGCAATGCTGCGGGACCCATAAACAGGCGCTGCCATTCGACATAAAGCGTGGCGGGCACCGCTGCTGACAGCACGCTCGTCAGCGGCTGCAGCGACTCTTTTTCTTCCACGGGCCAGATTGCCGGCCAGTCTGCTGCCGCAAAAAAATCGAGCACTGGCTTAAACTCAGCTTTATCTGGCTGAACAAGGTAGCCACTGGCTAACAGATTTAATATCTGCGGCCAAAACGGGATATTATCTTGCATAATTGTCGACCATTTAATTACGCCTCTCGCATGCCAAAAGCATGGCGCTGACAGACCGGACAGTGCATCTGTTGCGATGACCAGGCATTAAAAGTTTGCTGGCAGGCAGTACATTGCTTACGCAGCAGGCTGAATCGCTGTGGTGCTAAAGGCTGCTGCCACCGCTCGCTACGGATGGCCCCGGCAAAGCACGCTGCCGTGCAGTTACCGCAATGCGTGCAACGCTGATGATCGAGCGTCAACCGATCAGGATGCAGGCGTATTGCCTGTTCCGGACAAACCCGCGCGCAGGCACCGCATAAAAAGCACCGTTCGGCGTCAAACTGTAACCTGAACCAGCTTATGGTGGGATAACTCGCTCGTCGCCTGCGTGGACTGCCGCTTACAGCCGTCTGATTTATGGATGGGCTGCGCAGGCCCAGCCAGCGGCGTTTGCTGTTGCCTGCACCTGAATGGGTGGGGGATCGATCCGCCAGCAAGGTTGGTTAAGTTTTTTTAAGATCAGGTTGAGTTCGGCAATCACACGCAGCCAGCTGGCGTTATCTGTATCGGCGAGTTCAATGGCGCGAATGTGATATTCCGCGTGCCAGATAAGTAACTCTTCTACGCTGGCAGGCAGCGAACTCAACGGTGAAACCAGTTTATCCTGCTGCCAGCGGCGGCTGACAGCCGGGATATTCTCCAGGGCTTCACCAGGACAAACAAACAGACACTGACCGCACCCTACGCATTCCGCTTCATCAATCACTACGCCTTGCGCCGTATAACGTATTGCCGCTGTTGGGCAAGCATTCATACAGGCACGGCAAGGATTGTTCCGCGTTTGATTATGAACACACCCCTTCCCTGCGCCAGGTGACGCAGGAATGCATGCGAGAAGCGCGCGCGCCATCAGTGGATACTGTAAAACACAAAGCGTGCCATGATCTCTGCCAGCACCAACAGCGAAGCTCCGCTCAGCAACCAGCCATTTGTCAGCGTGCCGTGCCTGCCCACCGGCTGGCGCAGCAACATCATCAACAGCCCCGCTCCTGCAATCATGACGCTCCAGCTTACCAGGCGCATCCCTGCCAGTGCATCGAAAGCGGCTAACGGTTGAAGCGGAAAAGTTATGACGTCACTGACACGCTGGGCTGCCAGAAAATCAAGATAGCGCGGCTGCATCAACAGACGTGCAATCACGGCAAAAATCACTGCGCCGACTGCCACATAAACCAGGCGATGTGCCGCTTGTGACTGTGCTGGATTTCTTAGACGCGGAATAATTAAAAACAGCGCCGCCAGCGCCCCGAGAATGCAGACGGAGCCATAAAACAGCACAAAGTTATTAGCATGTCTCCACGTCACTACCGAGGTGCTGAGATAAATTTTCCCCATACAAAACACCAGCACGACGCCAGACATTCCCACCACCATCAAAGCCAGTGGCTGAATGCGCTTGATCAGCAGCGCCTGTAGCGTAGCGAGACCTAAAACCGCCAGAAACAGGCTGGCAAATACGATCTCGCGGGTCAGCCATGAACGGGCAATATTACGCAGCGCGTTCATAGCATTGAGCGGATACCCCAGATGAGCAAACGACGCAATTAACCCAATGCCGCCTAAAACGCAGGCGCACAGCAACGCCGGGCAGAGCACGAAAAAGCGTTGTTCCGCGGTCTCCTTGCGCAGCCAAAACGCAACCAGCGCAGCGCATAATGTCAGCCCTACAGACGCCTGTGTCAGCAGGGTAAAAATTAACAGTGGCCATTCATGCATGATTACAGGTTTCCTTTCTCTGCGCCTTTATGTGGCTTTATCACCAGGTTTGGCTGGGTAATAGATGAATCTGGCAATCCCTGAACATCGCAAAGCGAACCATATTTTTTACGCAGTTCATCAATGGGACCAAATTTAATCGCACCCAGTGGACAGGTTGCGACACAAACCGGATCTTCACCGCGATGCTGCAAATCAACACAGAAATCGCACTTTGACATCTGCCCGGCTTCAGGATTGAACTGCGGCGCACCGTAAGGACAAGACCAGGCGCAATAACCACAGCCGATGCATTTGTTGGTATCGACGCGCACGATGCCATCGCCAGGGCGCTTATGCATGGCAGTGGTCGGACAGTTACGGGTGCAAATAGGATCGGTGCAGTGGTTACATGAAATCGATAAGGTGTAGGCGAAAACATTATTCTGCCAGCCCCCTGTCCGGTGGGCGCAAAAGCGCCGCCGTTAACTTCATACACCCGGCGGAAACGACGTCCCGGCTCAAGATTGTTTTTATCTTTGCAGGCCACCTGACAGGCTTTACAACCTGAACAGCGTGAAGAGTCGATAAAGAAGCCAAGCTGTTTGTCACTGACGGGGGAAACGCTTTGAATTGGCTCATGCTTTTGCTACCTCAACCAGCATTGTTTGATGTGAATTTCCTTTAGCCAGAGCCGTAATGCGTGCCGAGCTCAGGACATTGGCGCAGCCGCCTTGATCGATCCCCTTCTCATCGGGCTGCCACCACGCCCCTGCTTGCATCGCGACAACGCCAGGAATAATGCGTGGCGTAATCTCTGCAATCACTTCAGAAATACCGCGATCGTTATGGATACGCACTTTATCTCCGCGCTGAATGTTGCGTTCTCTGGCATCCAGCGGATTGATCCATAATTTCTGTATCTGCACTTCCTGTAGCCAGGGATTCGCGTACTGAGTTGAGTTGGCGCGGTTTTTTCCCTTCCAGGTAATGAGTTGCAAAGGATATTTCTGACTGAGCGGATCTTCCGGCCCTTCATGGGCAGGCACATAATGTGAAAGCGCCGGGATCTCAGGATGGTGCATGTCGTAAAGCCGTTTGGAAAAGATTTCAATTTTTCCTGACGGTGTCGGGAAGGGATGATTCTGTGGATCGCGAATATTCTGTTCAAAAGCCACATAAGGCTCGCTTTTAAACAGATGGCGTCGTTTTACCAGTAACTGCCCGAACGTCGGCATGTTTTCTTCTGGCATCGCTAAGCGGGTGGTTTCAACTATATGTTCAATCCACTCTTTTTCACTACGGCCTTCGCTGAATGCCTGCTCAACGCCCAGCTTAGCGGCAACTTCTCGTAGCCATTCATAATCAGAACGGCGCTCGAACTGCGGCTCGATGACTTTTTCTGACAGCAGGATGTAATTACCCGTGCCCCAGGTTTGACCAATATTCCAGCGTTCCATAAAGCTGGTTTCAGGCAGCAAAACATCCGCATACTTTGCGCTTGGCGTCAGGTAGAGATCGCTGGCGACGATGAATTCAATTTTGGATTCGTCCTCTACGATTTTCACCGCCTGGCGCAGATCCGGGTTCTGATTCGCCAGATAATTCCCCGCCAGTGAAAAGAGAAAGCGAATATTATTATCGAGCTTATCGGCGCCTTTCAGCCCCTGTTCCGGGGTTATCTGGCTGGCATCGTCAGCAGCCTGAACCCAGTTCATAACGGAGATTTTTGCCGTGACGCTATTACTGCCCAAATCCGGTCCAGACATGAATTTACGGTTGCCAATGCCGCCGTAACCCGCCGCCCAGCCACCTTTTATGCCCACATTACCGGTGATCGTCGCGAGCAGCGTTGAACCACGGGCGCTGCGTTCACCACAATTATGTCGTTGTGGACCCCAGCCCTGAATCAGTGCCGCGGGTTTAGTATTGGCATAGTCACGCGCCAGCTGGCGAATAATCTGCGCAGGCACTTTGGTGATCGGCTCTGCCCACTCAGGTGACTTTTCAATGCCGTCTTTTGCACCACGCAAATACGCCACCAGCGATTCATTTGCGGGTACGCCTTCGGGCATGCTGTTTTCATCAAAGCCCAGCGTGTAACGATCGATAAAGGCTTTATCGTGCAGATTTTCCGTGACGATGACATACATCATCGCATCCATCAGCGCATTGTCCGTGGAGGGAAGCAGTGGGATCCACTGGTCGGCCAGGGATGAGGCCGTATCGGAATAGCGCGGATCAACCACAATGAAGCGCGTGCCATTTTGCTTCATCTGTTGGAAATAGTGGTTGCTGTGACCAAAAATAGTTTCCGTTGTGTTGTGACCCCACAGAATAACCAGTGGCGTTTGCGCCAGGGTATCAAGCGAGCTGCCGCTGGCGGCAGTACCGTAAGTATAAGGTGTTGCGGCGGCGGTATTGCCCATACTGACTGAGTGGTAGCTTTCCAGATACCCTCCGGTCAGATTGAGCAGACGTCGCGCCATCAGGTCGCCAGAAAACGCACCGCCGGTTACGGCTGTGGCAACATGCATATAGCGTGAAGAAGGGCCATATTTGGCAGTAATGCGCTTCAGATTATCGGCAATCAGCGTGGTCGCTTCGTCCCAGCTGATGCGTTCAAACTTGCCTTCGCCGCGTTTGCCGACACGCTTCATAGGGTATTTAAGGCGGTCAGGATGATAAACAAATTTGCGATAGCTTCGCCCGCGAACGCAGCCGCGCATGATGGGCATGTCGTTATCCAGTTCTGCATCAGGACGGGTAGAAATACGGGTCACTACCCCATCCTTAACATGCGTCCGGATATCACATTTGCCGCCGCAGTCAAACGTGCTGCAGGTCGCGATAATCCGCGTCGTATCGGCCTCTGTGGCTTCCTTAACCTGAGCAGTTGTTGCAGAGGCGGCAACCCGGTCTGAAACAATTAATGGTATGGCAGCCAGCGCGGCACTGGCTTTAATAAATTGTCGGCGATCGAGTTCCGCCGCTTTGCTAACGCGCTTTTTTGCACTATCTGATGTGATTTTAATCATCCTGGCGCCCTGATTTTTAAAACCGCTAAAGTAGGCTAAAAAAGCATGAAGAAGTTTGATTTGTGGCAAACGAATAACAGACGCTGCAATTATTTCGCCTGAAAGCAATAACCCTCATGAGTTATTGAGAATGAAAATCGATGCGCTGTTTGACGCGTTAGCGTGCAAATAAGAAATCGCTCAGTCTATATTCAACGGTAATTTAATAAATCCTGTTACTTTCCCATGAAAATAACGCCCAGTTTCTTTCCTTAAACCACATAATGACGGAATTATTTCAGTTCGGCCTGGCATTTTTTCTGTAAATTTACGCCACCTTTTTTGGCTATTTTTATCTCAGACCGGAAAAACAACGTCCAAATAGCTGGTCATTGAGCAATAAAATGATCCGCGCTCATCCCTTGTGAGCACTGGATATTTCGGCCATCAGACTCTGTAATGCGCTGTGAGATATTAGTTTCAAGGGTTGTCAGATAATCTGAGTATGCTACGGTATGGCCTGCTTAAATTTCATCAGGACAGAAAATTAATTAAATATTTTAACCAGGATTTTATTACTGCATGGCAATTAAACTCGAAGTAAAGAATCTTTATAAGATATTTGGCGACAACCCAGACCGCGCATTTAAATATATAGAAAAAGGGGATGGCAAAGATGTGATTCTTGAGAAGACAGGTTTGTCTCTCGGGGTCAAAAATGCCAGTCTGGCCATTGAAGAAGGCGAGATTTTCGTCATCATGGGATTATCCGGCTCAGGAAAATCAACTATGGTTCGCCTTCTCAATCGTCTGATAGAGCCGACGCGCGGCCAGGTTATTATTGATGGCGTCGATATTGCTAAAATATCTGACAGTGAATTGCGAGAGGTTCGCCGAAATAAGATAAGCATGGTCTTCCAGTCATTTGCACTCATGCCGCATATGAACGTGCTAAATAATACCGCCTTCGGTATGGAATTAGCAGGCGTCGATCTGGCCGAGCGTCAGGAAAAAGCGATGGAGGCACTGCGTCAGGTGGGGTTAGAAAATTATGCGCATGCTTATCCAGACGAACTTTCTGGTGGAATGCGTCAACGCGTTGGATTAGCCCGTGCATTAGCCATTAACCCTGATATTTTATTAATGGATGAAGCTTTTTCAGCACTTGATCCGCTTATTCGCACTGAAATGCAGGATGAGTTGGTAAAATTACAGTCGAAGCATCAGCGAACCATTGTGTTTATTTCCCACGATCTTGATGAAGCTATGCGTATTGGCGATCGTATCGCGATTATGCAAGGCGGCGAAGTCGTGCAAGTCGGTACGCCAGATGAAATTCTGAATAATCCTGCCAATGATTATGTGCGCACCTTCTTCCGTGGCGTAGATATTAGCCATGTATTCAGCGCCAAAGATATTGCCCGTCGTAGTGCTGGTGCGCTGATTCGTAAAGCGGCCGGTTTCGGTCCTCGCTCCGCCATCAAACTGCTCCAGGATGAAGACCGCGAATATGGCTATGTCCTGGAAAAACAGCGGTTTGTTGGTGTTGTGTCCGCTGACTCGCTAAAAGCTGCACTGGCGGCAGGTGAAGGACTCGACAGCGCACTGCTCGATATGCCCGCCGCGGTTCCTGCGGATACCTCATTGAACGATCTGCTCTCTCATGTTGCTCAGGCGCCTTGTGCTGTGCCTGTGGTCGGAGAAGAGAATCAGTATGTCGGTATCATTTCAAAAAGCATGTTATTACGCGCTTTAGATCGTGAAGGAACCCAGCAATGAGTAAAGACGCTACCAATCCGTGGGACGCGGCAAGCGCGCCTGCACAGAACACCGCACCGGCTACTGACCAAAGCAGTAGCGATCCCTGGTCAGGCACCGGAAGCACTTCTGCTGACAACAGCAGCGCCTCCCCGACGCCAGTGGTGCCGATGCGTGGGGATCGCCCGCCAGCAGCGGTGGTCATGATGCCGCAGCCAGCAGCAATGACTGGCTGAACAGCGCGCCCACGCCCCAGGCTGAACATTTTAATATTTTGGATCCCTTCCATAAAACCCGGATCCCACTCGATCACTGGGTCACTAACGGCATTGACTGGGTCGTCAGTCACTTCCGTCCGGTTTTTCAGGGTATTCGTGTACCGGTAGATTATATCCTTAGCGCCTTCCAGCAACTGTTGCTCGGCATGCCTGCGCCAGTGGCCATTGTGCTGTTCGCGTTGATTGCCTGGCAGATTGCCAGTCCGGCAATGGGTATCGCTACGCTGATCTCCCTGATCCTGATTGGCGCGATTGGTGCCTGGTCTCAGGCTATGATTACGCTGGCGCTGGTATTAACCGCCCTGCTGTTCTGCATCATTATCGGGCTACCGTTAGGCATCTGGTTAGCCCGTAGTGAACGTGCTGCGCGTGTTGTGCGTCCGCTGCTGGATGCGATGCAGACCACGCCTGCCTTTGTTTATCTGGTGCCGATTGTGATGTTATTTGGTATTGGCAACGTGCCAGGCGTTGTGGTTACCATTATTTTTGCCCTGCCGCCAATTGTGCGTCTGACTATTCTTGGCATAAAACAGGTTCCGGCCGATCTGATTGAAGCCAGCGAATCCTTCGGTGCCAGTCCGCGTCAAATGCTGTTCAAAGTTCAGCTCCCGCTGGCGATGCCAACCATTATGGCGGGGGTGAATCAGACCCTGATGCTGGCGCTGTCAATGGTAGTGATTGCCTCAATGATTGCTGTCGGTGGCCTCGGTCAGATGGTTCTGCGTGGTATCGGTCGTCTGGATATGGGCCTTGCCACCGTAGGCGGCGTCGGCATCGTTATCCTTGCGATTATTCTTGATCGCCTGACGCAATCGGTAGGACGCGATAGCCGCAGCCGGGGTAATCGCCACTGGTATCACACCGGGCCGCTTGGTTTTGTTTTATCCCCTTTCCGAAAGAAATAATTTTTCAGGCGGTGCTTTGGTGCCGCCTGCCTCGAAGCGACACCTAAAATAAGGAATGACTATGCGCAAGACAGCTCCTCTGCTCGCCGCCGTGTTAACGACTTTTGCCGTTTCACACGTCTCCGCTGCCGATCTGCCAGGCAAAGGCATTACGGTGAAACCGATTCAAAGCACCATTTCTGAAGAGACTTTTCAGACGCTGCTGGTTAGCCGTGCGCTGGAGAAACTGGGTTACACCGTCGAGAAACCGAGTGAAGTGGATTACAACGTTGGCTACACCTCCATCGCCTCTGGCGATGCAACTTTTACCGCCGTGAACTGGCAGCCGCTGCATGATGATATGTATAAAGCGGCAGGCGGTGACGAGAAGTTGTATCGCGAGGGGACTTACGTGACGGGCGCGGCACAGGGTTATCTGATTGATAAAAAACCGCCGAAAAGTACCACATCACTAACATCGCGCAGTTGAAAGATCCCACTATCGCCAAACTGTTTGACGCCAATGGTGATGGCAAAGCGGATATGACCGGCTGTACGCCAGGCTGGGGCTGCGAAGCCGTCATCAACCACCAGAATAAAGCGTTTGATTTGAGTCACACCGTGACGGCGAATATGGGTAACTATTCAGCCATGGTTGCGGATACGCTGGCGCGTTATAAGCAAGGCAAACCGATTCTTTATTATACCTGGACGCCATACTGGCTGAGCGATGTACTGAAGCCTGGCCGCGATGTGGTCTGGTTGCAGGTGCCGTTCTCGTCTTTACCCGGCGAACAGAAAGATATGGATACTAAGCTGCCTAATGGCGCGAATTACGGTTTCCCGGTTAATAGCATGCACATCGTGGCCAACAAAGCCTGGGCTGAAAAGAACCCGGCGGCCGCAAAACTGTTTGCTGAGATGACGCTGCCAATTGGTGATATTAATGCGGAAAACGCGGCAATGCATGCCGGTCAGAATTCAGAAGACGATGTGAATCGTCATGTCGACGGCTGGATCAAAGGACATCAGGCGGCGTTTGATAAGTGGGTGGCCGACGCCAAAGCGGCTGCAAAATAACCCGGTAATAACAAAGGATAAGGGCAGACTTTTCTGCCCTTTTTTGTTTTTTTATTTTTACTGGTATGGCCTGTTAATTTACCCAACCTTGAAATAGTTTTTTAGGTTACTATTAACCTATTATGATTATTACCTGCCGTTTTTCTCTATGAATGCTTCTTGTCAGACATTGACACCTGCGCTTGTTTTGCTGATGTCGGTTGCCACCGGTTTGTCTGTTGTCAGCAATGCCTGTTTACAGCCTCTGCTTCATACTTTTGCCCGGCAAGTTAATCTTTCTGTAGTTCAGCGGGTTTTATCGTGATGACCGCGCAATCCGGCTATGCCTGTGACCTGCGGCGGCTGATGCCCTCTGGCGATGTGTCGGAAAGACGCGGTCCGATTGCTGGCAGCCGTTTACTGGCCGCAGGCAGCATGATGACATTAACTAACCTGCTGATTATGTGGCGTGGATACCGCCCTGCAAGTGTTAAGAAAGCGTAAAGACCAAACCAAAATGTTGATTGAGTCTGGTCACTTTTGGTTGGGTTTGTTATCGTTTACCGCAGATTTGTTCACTATAGTTATTTTTTCTTGAGAAATTATTTAATTTCGCACCGTTTTGATATCGCGTCCTGCAAGCCGTTTGCGGCAGCGAGCGAGGGTTTTGCGCCCAGGGTTACGGATTGACCTGGAATCGCCTGATGTTGACAGTGTGATCGTACAAACAATCACTTGGTTGAAATGTGACTACGCTCAATCTGTCACTTTGGTTATTATACTAGTTGCAATTAGTGAGGTTTTTTAAATGGAAAGTTCGTTTACTCCCATTGAACAGATGCTTAACATCCGTGCCAACCGCCATAAAGATTTTCCATTGCAGGAAATTATCCTGACCCGACTCTGCATGCATATGCAGGGTAAGCTGCTGGACAACCGCAACAAGATGCTCAAGGCTCAGGGAATTAACGAAACTTTGTTTATGGCGCTGATTACGCTGGATGCGCAAGAGAATCAAAGTATTCAGCCCTCTGAGCTGAGTTCGGCGCTGGGCTCATCACGCACTAATGCTACCCGCATCGCGGATGAACTGGAAAAACGTGGCTGGATTGAACGTCGTGAAAGTGAACACGATCGCCGTTGTCTGCATCTGCATCTGACGGAGAAAGGCAATGATTTCCTGCGCCAGGTCCTGCCGCCTCAGCATCAGAGCCTGCAATATCTGTGGTCTTCGCTGTCAGGTGACGAGAAATCACAGCTGGAAGGAATTACCCGTAAGTTGCTTAACCGCTTAGATAAAATGGACGAAGATCAGCTTATCGCCTCCCTGTCGCGCTAATAGCAAGAAGTGCGACACAATCACCCTTCGAAACCGTTATTTTAATCCCCTTTTTACCTGGCCAGCGCACTGTCGCTGGCTTTTTTCGACTCGGGCACAGGCGAAAAGGACCTTCGCATCCCGACTAATTGGAAAACGTGGAGAACGACATGAGTGCAACGGCAGAAGCACAAAGCCCGCAACAGCCAACCCATAAAAAGAAGAAACGCAAAGGTATATTGATTGGGCTGACGGTACTCTTTTTGCTGATCGGCATTGCCTGGCTGGTTTATTGGTTTCTGGTGCTGCGTCATTACCAGGAAACTGATGACGCCTATGTTGCCGGTAATCAGGTGCAGGTTATGGCCCAGGTTTCAGGCAGTGTGAATAAAGTGTGGTTCGACGATACTGACTTCGTCAAAAAAGGGGATGTGCTGGTTTCGCTGGATAAAACCGATGCTGAACAGGCGTTTGAAAAAGCCCAGACGGCGCTGGCTACCAGCGTGCGACAAACGCATCAGTTAATGATCAATGGCAAGCAATATCAGGCCAGTATTACGCTGCAACAGACCGCACTGGCACAGGCTGAAGCAGACCTGAAACGCCGCGAGCCGCTGGGTGCGTCGAACCTGATTGGACGTGAAGAGCTGCAACACTCACGTGATGCTGTCGCCACCGCGAAAGCGCAGCTTGATGTCGCAGAACAGCAATATAACGCGAATCAGGCGATGATCCTCAACACATCACTGGAAAATCAGCCCGCAGTAAAACAGAGCGCCGCAGAACTGCGTGATGCCTGGCTGGCCTTACAGCGTACCGATATTCGCAGCCCTATGGACGGCTATGTTTCACGTCGCAGCGTCCAGGTGGGTTCACAAATTGATACCAGCACACCTTTAATGGCGGTGGTGCCGGCCACCAATCTTTGGGTTGATGCCAATTTCAAAGAGACCCAGTTGGCTGGCGTGCGTATTGGCCAACCGGCAACGGTCGTGGCGGATATTTACGGTGATGATGTCATTTATCACGGCAAAGTGGTTGGGCTGGATATGGGAACGGGCAGTGCCTTTTCTCTGCTCCCGGCTCAAAATGCAACGGGTAACTGGATCAAAGTGGTTCAACGTTTGCCGGTACGTATTGAGCTTAACCAGGAAGATATCGCGAAACATCCGCTGCGTATTGGTCTTTCAACTCTGGTGAAAGTGGATACCAGCGTTACAGGCGGTAGCGCACTGGCCACCAGCGTGCGTCAGCAGGCAGCTTACAGCAGTAATGCGCTGGTGATTGACCTTGCGCCGGTTAATCAGCTTATCACTGATATTGTCCGCGCCAACGCCGGATAATGACGCGGAGGCTGTAATGGCACAAAAACCGCTTGAAGGGATGCCGCTGGTCTTAATGACCATTGCGCTTTCGTTGGCGACGTTCATGCAGGTGCTGGACTCGACCATCGCCAACGTCGCCATTCCCACTATTGCCGGTAACCTTGGCGCATCAAACTCGCAAGGCACATGGGTAATTACGTCGTTTGGGGTGGCCAATGCGATTTCGATTCCTATTACCGGCTGGCTGGCAAAACGCATTGGAGAAGTGAAGTTATTTACCTGGGCCACCATTCTGTTTGCTATCGCCTCCTGGGCGTGTGGCATGTCAGAAAGCCTGGAAATGCTGATTTTCTTCCGCGTCATTCAGGGCATCGTTGCGGGTCCGCTGATCCCGCTGTCGCAGAGTCTGTTGCTGAGTAACTATCCGCCCGCTAAACGCAGCATTGCGCTGTCGCTGTGGGCGATGACGGTGATCGTGGCACCTATTTGTGGCCCCATTCTTGGTGGCTGGATCAGCGACAATTATCACTGGGGCTGGATTTTCTTTATTAACGTACCGATTGGCGCTGTAGTCGTGATGCTGACGCTACAGACCTTGCGCGGACGAGAAACCAAAACCGAAATTCGTCCTATCGATATTGTTGGCCTGGTGCTGCTGGTGGTTGGCATTGGCTGTTTGCAGGTGATGCTGGATCGTGGCAAGGAGCTAGACTGGTTTAGCTCGACAGAGATTATCGTGCTGGCCGTTGTTGCGGTGATTGCGCTGGCGGTACTGCTGGTGTGGGAGCTGACAGACGATCACCCCATCGTTGATCTGTCGTTGTTTAAATCGCGCAATTTCACCATCGGTTGCTTGTCGATCAGTCTGGCTTACATGCTTTACTTTGGCTCGATCGTTCTGCTACCGCAGCTGTTGCAGGAAGTTTACGGCTACACCGCAACCTGGGCGGGGCTGGCTTCTGCGCCCGTCGGGATTTTACCCGTCATCCTCTCGCCAATTATCGGCCGGTTTGCTCATAAACTGGATATGCGCCGTCTGGTGACGTTCAGCTTCATTATGTATGCCGTCTGTTTCTACTGGCGCGCCTATACGTTTGAGCCGGGCATGGATTTTGGCGCATCCGCGTGGCCGCAGTTTATTCAGGGCTTTGCCGTAGCGTGCTTCTTTATGCCGCTGACCACCATTACGTTATCCGGTCTGCCGCCGGAGCGGCTGGCTGCCGCATCCAGCTTGTCGAACTTTGTGCGCACGCTGGCGGGTTCTATTGGTACGTCAATCACCACCACCATGTGGACCAATCGCGAATCGATGCACCACAGCTATTTATCGGAGTCTGTCACACCGTACAACGTGAATTCTCAGCAGATGTATGATCAGCTGGAAAGTCTCGGTATGACGCATCAACAGGCATCGGCGTATATCGCCCAGCAGATCACTAATCAGGGATTGATCATCTCAGCGAATGAGATCTTTTGGGCATCGGCTGGCGTTTTCCTGATATTGCTGGTGCTGATTTGGTTCGCACGTCCGCCTTTTGGCGCGGGCGGTGGCGGCGGTGGTGCGCATTAGCATACAAAGCAAAACGGGCCTTTCGGCCCGTTTTTTTATGCGTTTTGACGCCACCATTCCGCGAGCAACACCCCGGTTGCCACCGAGACGTTGAGGCTTTCAACGTTGCCGGTTCCGCCAATTGACACGCTGAGATCGCCCTGCTGGAAGGTGCTGTCGGACAATCCCTCACGCTCCTGTCCTAATACCAGTACCATTTTGGCTGGCAGTTGCGCTTTCGCCAGCGGCGTCCCCTGGTGACTTGACGTCGTCACGATGGTGTAACCTGCTTTGCGAAACGCTTCTAATCCTTCGTTGAAGGTAGAACCACTGATTGCCTGAACGTGCTCTGCGCCACCCTCAGCGGTACGGACTGCCGCACCCGACTCCAGCAGCGATGCATCGTTAACCAGCAAGCCTTTTACGCCAAAATGCGCACAGCTACGCATAATGCCGCCAAGGTTGTGTGGGTTGCTGACATCTTCCAGCGCCAACACACAATCTTTCGCTCCCGCCTGGCCCAGCCATTCAGACACAGCCATTCCCATGCGCTTTTTGATCAGGAAGCACACGCCGCCATGATGTTCAGTGCCCGATGCTTTGGTAATTTCAGCCTCTTCCACCACATGGTAGGCTTTGCGGTTAGCCGCCAGCCAGCGCAGTGCTTCACGGAAACGTGGCGTGACGCCCTGTACAAACCAGGCACGTACTATCGCTTCAGGGCGACTCTGGAACAGAGCCTGGCAGGCATTTTCACCATAAACACGTGTCTCTTCTAAACGCTGACGGCGAATCTGCTCTGGATCAACAAAGCTTTTACCGCTGATGCCACCGTGATCGGGTTTATCATCGTCAACCGGCGCACGAGAAACGGTGCGCCACGGTGAATCTTCACTGCCGCGCGCTTTGCGGCTGTCATCAAAACGGTCATTACGACGACCTGGGTTACGACCGCCTTCATCGTTACGGCGGCCCGCGTGACGACCGCCCTCTTCGTTGCGTTCAGTGCGGGGACCCGAAGAACGACGAGTATCTTCCTGGCGGGCAGCGGGACGGCCACCTTTGCCTGTACGAGGATTTGGCGCGCGTGCGCTTTTATCGTCCTCGCCACGCACATACATCACTTTGACCTTACCGCTTTTGCCTTTAAATTCGTCGTTCATTTCTTCCTCCTGCTTTGAGAGCGCGAAGATTACCTGATGTATCGGCGCTTAGCTATCAACTATTGTACCTATTGAGAAATCCAAATTGAGCGCGGATGCTACCCCTTTCATAATGGACAATATTTATCAGACTGACACGTTCCAACATCAGAGGTCTCTATGAATACGGTATGTGCTTCCTGCCAGGCAACTAATCGCGTTCCGCAAGAACGCCTTGCCGACGGAGCAAATTGCGGCCGCTGCGGTAATGCGCTTTTTACAGGCGAAGTGGTTAGCGCCACTGCAGCAACGCTGGACAAATATCTTGAAGACGACCTGCCGGTTGTGGTCGATTTCTGGGCACCGTGGTGTGGCCCGTGCGTAAACTTCGCGCCAGTTTTTAAGGATGTCGCGAACGAACGCAGCGGTCAGGTGCGCTTTATTAAAGTGAACACCGAAGCTGAACCGGCACTCAGTGCGCGCTTCCGCATTCGCAGCATTCCTACCATTATGCTGTTCAAAAAAGGTGAAATGGTCGACATGCTGAACGGCGCGATGCCAAAAGCGCCCTTTAATGAGTGGCTCGACGAATCACTCTAATCTTTTAAGGCCAGCCCCGCTGGCCTTTTTCTTTTGTGATGCTTCGATTACACTGTGGTTTTTCCTGCGAATAATCATGTCTGACAACGCCGTTCTGCGTTTACGCACTCAACGTCTTGCGCGCGCGACGCGCCCTTTCCTCGCTCGTGGCAATCGCGTATTGCGCTGCCAGGGCTGTTTACTGCCCGAAAAACGGTGCCTGTGCGCCGCTGTTCAACCGCAGTCGGCCCGCAGCCGTTTCTGCCTGGTGATGTTCGATACCGAACCGATGAAACCCAGCAATACCGGACGACTGATTGCCGATATTCTGCCGGAAACCCTGGCTTTTGGCTGGTCTCGCACTGAGCCGGACCCGTTGTTGTTACAGGCCGTGGCGAATCCAGATGTTCAGCCGCTGGTGGTGTTTCCTGCCACTTATGCTGATGAAGGTCGCGAAGTACTGACAACGCCACCGCTTACCGGCAAACCTCCGCTATTTATTATGCTGGATGGCACCTGGAGCGAAGCGCGCAAAATGTTTCGTAAAAGTCCGTGGCTTGATGCGCTGCCGGTCATGTCGCTTAACGTCTCGGCACCCTCACGTTACACCTTGCGCGAAGCCCACGGCGAAGGTCAGCACTGCACCGCTGAAGTCGCTGCGGCGCTGCTGGAGCAGGCAGGCGATACGTTGGCATCGCAGGCGCTAACCCAGCATTTTGAACAGTTTCGTGCTGCTTACCTGGCCGGTAAGCCTCATCATCCTGGCCGTGAAAACGTGATCGAAAACAGTCTTTAAGCAGAGCAGGGTTTAAGGCTGCTTCTTTACATTTTATAGTCTGTTTTTGCCAGTGACTGGCGATGAATTTTCAAGGATGAAAAATGTATAAGTCCCTGTTAGCAGGATTTATCCTGCTGCTGTGCGCCTGTAGTACGACTTCGCAACCACGCTCAGACAGCAACGCAAAACTGCAATTTCAGTCATCATCCACCCGCCTGGCTCGTCAGGCTGCTGTGACAGTCACCTCCGAATCACTTCAGCCCGGCGATCTGTTACTTTCCTCTTCAACCTCAGTGCAATCCTGGGGAATTCGCCTGTTTACGCTGACAGGCGTGAGTCATGTTGCGATTTATATTGGTAATCAACAGGTGGCTGAAGCCGTTGGCGGAGGCGTGAAAATCATCACGCTACAGCAGGCAATCGATGAGACCAATAATCTGGTAGTCATGCGTTTGCCAGGCCTCACGCCAGTGCAAACTGCACGTCTTCAGCAGTTCTCACGGCAGCAACAAGGAAAACGTTATAACTTTAAAGGGATTGTCATGTTCATGCCGAACATGCTCACCCGGCGCATCTGTGAAATGCCGCTGGCAAGCGAACGGTTACGCGCAAACTGTCTCACGGCGCTGGCAACGGTGCAGTTAGGTCGTAAAGATAGCTCGCAGGACGCACGGTATTTCTGTTCTGAATTTGTTATTGACGGTTTTCGTTACGCTGGAATCGATTTACTGCAAAGCCAGCCACACTGGGTCAGCCCCGCGGATGTACTACATTTGCGTGAAGGTGATATATCTGCCTGGCAAAGCAACTATCGATTACGTTATGTCGGCCACCTTAAAACATGGGATTTGAGACAAATACTCAGCTTGCGAGCTGCCAACCGACACACCCGTTAAAAAGCGTTTACAATCATGCAAATCCTGATCTCTGGAGAGCGAGATGAGCCAACGCGGACTGGAAGCACTGTTACGACCTAAATCCATTGCGGTAATTGGTGCCTCGGTAACGCCCGGGCGTGCTGGGTATTTTATGATGCGCAACCTGCTGGCGGGCGGTTTTAGCGGGCCGGTGCTGCCGGTTACACCGAAGTACAAAGCCGTTAGCGGTGTGCTGGCGTGGCCAACGATTGACAGCCTGCCGTTCGCGCCTGATTTAGCTATCATCTGTACCCATGCCCGACGCAACCTCGAATTACTTCAGCAACTGGGCGAAAAAGGATGTAAAGCCTGCATTATTCTCTCGGCTCCTGCCAGCCAGCAAGCCGAGCTGAAAGCCTGTGCCAGCCGCTGGCAGATTCGCTTGCTTGGCCCTAACAGTCTGGGATTGTTAGCACCGTGGCAAGGACTGAACGCCAGCTTTTCTCCGGTGCCCATTGAAAAAGGGCGTATCGCTTTTATTTCTCAGTCTGCTGCCGTCTCTAATACGATTCTGGATTGGGCGCAGCAGCGCAATCTCGGCTTTTCATGGTTCATCGCACTGGGCGACAGTCTGGATACGGATGTTGATGATTTACTCGACTTTCTCGCCCGGGACGGTAAAACCAGCGCCATTCTGCTCTATCTGGAGCATCTTAGCGATGCGCGCCGCTTTGTTTCTGCCTCACGTAGCGCGTCGCGCAATAAACCTATCCTGGTCATCAAAAGCGGTCGTAGCCATCAGGCTCAGGCCTTACTCGGCACGCACAGCGGACTTGATGCAGCCTGGGATGCCGCCATTCAGCGTGCAGGATTATTACGCGTGCAGGATACGCACGAGCTGTTTTCGGCGGTGGAATCGCTTAGCCATATGCGCCCATTGCGCGGCGAGCGGCTGATGATTGTCAGTAACGGTGCCGCGCCTGCTGCCCTGGCACTCGATGCGCTTTATGCGCGCAACGGCAAGCTGGCCACATTAAGCGAAGAGACGCTTAATCAACTGGAAGAGCGGTTACCAGAAGGCGCAGGCCGTGGTAACCCGCTGGATCTCAAAGATGATGCTACGCCGCAACGCTACGTTGATTGCATCAATATTTTGCTGAGCAGCCATGAGCTTGATGCATTAATGATTATTCATGCGCCTAGCGCAGTCGCACCCGCAACAGAAACAGCCGGACAATTGATTAACGCTATTGTGGCGCATCCTCGTGGTAAACAGGTCACGCTATTAACCAACTGGAGTGGTGAATATTCATCGCAAGCTGCGCGCCGCGCCTTTACCCTGGCGGGTATTCCAACCTGGCGCACGCCTGAAGGCACGGTGACGGCATTTATGCATCAGGTGGAGTATCGTCGTAACCAAAAGCAATTACGTGAAACCCCCGCTCTGCCAGCTAATCTGACGCAGGATAGTGCACAGGCGCATCAGCTGTTATCGCAGGCATTAGATAAAGGCATCACCTCGTTAGATACGCATGAAGTTCAGCCCGTACTGGAAGCCTATGGTCTAACGACACTGCCAACCTGGATTGCCAGCGATAGTCTCTCAGCCGCGCGTATCGCCGAGCAGATTGGTTATCCGGTGGCGCTTAAGTTACGTTCACCCGATATTGCCCATAAATCTGAAGTGCAGGGCGTCATGCTCTATCTGCGCAACGCTGCCGAAGTCCAGAGCGCAGCGGATGCCATTTTTGATCGTGTCAAACAGACGCTGCCGCAGGCTCGCATTGAAGGCCTGCTGGTGCAGAGTATGGCTAACCGCGCCGGTGCACAGGAATTACGGGTAGTAGTAGAACAGGACGCGCTGTTTGGACCGATTATCATGCTGGGCGAAGGCGGCATTGAGTGGCAGGCAGATAAACAGGCTGCTGTCGCCCTGCCGCCGCTAAATATGACGCTGGCACGCTATTTGGTTATTCAGGCCATTAAAAGCGGTAAAATTCGCAGCCGCAGTGCGCTGAACCCGCTTGATATCGCCGGGTTAAGTCAGCTGATGGTACAGGTCTCTAACCTGGTGGTGGATTGCCCTGAGATTCAGCGGCTCGACATTCATCCGCTGTTAGCCGCGGGTAACGATTTTACGCTGCTTGATGTCACACTTCATCTCGCCCCCTTTGACGGTAACAACGAAGCGCGCCTGGCGATTCGTCCCTACCCACAACATCTGGAAGAACAGGTTCAGCTAAAGGATGGGCAATATTGTCTGTTTCGCCCGATTCTGCCTGAAGATGAACCACTGCTACGAGACTTTATCGGGCAAGTCACGAAAGAGGATCTTTACTACCGCTATTTTAGTGAAATCAATGAGTTTACTCATGACGATCTCGCGAATATGACGCAAATTGATTATGACCGCGAAATGGCTATTATTGCGCTGCGTCAGTATCAAGGTCAGCCCAAGATTATTGGCGTGACGCGGGCGATTTCCGATGCGGATAACGTTGATGCCGAGTTCTCCGTACTGGTTCGCTCAGACTTAAAAGGGCTTGGCATGGGCCGACGGCTGCTGGAAAAGATGATCCGCTATACGCGCGATCATGGTCTGCAACAATTGAACGGTATCACTATGCCGCACAACCGCGGCATGATTACGCTGGCTCGTAAGCTTGATTTTCATGTGGATATTCAACTGGATGAGGGGATTGTCAGCCTGAAATTACCGTTACAAGCTGACATCAGCTAACCTTGTAGAGAAAGGTAAAAATAGCGCCCTCCAGTGCGGTTGATGTTATTATTTATCGTTATGACCCTGATTTGATGGCAAAAGGCCATGCAATGAACCAGAGAAGAAGTGCACTGTGATGTTGTCTAAATTTAAACGTAATAAACACCAACAACACCTCGCACAGCTGCCGAAACTGTCACAATCCGTTGCGGATATGTCGACACTTTATTCGCCTGCCGAATTTCGTGTGACGCTGCTGGAAAAGATTGCGGCGGCACAATCGCGTATTTGTATCGTTGCGCTCTATCTTGAAAATGATGATGGCGGTCGAGCCATTATGGATGCGCTTTATGCGGCGAAACAGGCACGCCCGCATTTAGACATTTCTGTTCTGGTTGACTGGCACCGCGCTCAGCGTGGACGCATTGGCGCGGCGCGTGGTGTGACAAATGCCGACTGGTATTGTGAAATGGCAACGCAGCATGCAGTGGCTATTCCCGTTTACGGTATTCCAGTGAATACCCGTGAAGCACTGGGTGTGCTGCATCTTAAAGGCTTTATTATTGATGATACGCTGTTTTATAGCGGTGCCAGCCTGAACGATGTCTACCTCCATCAGCACGAGAAATATCGTTATGATCGCTATCAGGTGATTCGTAACGCCGCGCTGGCTGATACCATGTATGAATGGATCAACATCAATCTAAAACAGGCAGAAGCTGTTAATCGTCTGGATCATGCAGAACGTCCATCCAGTCCGGAAATTAAAAATGAGACGCGCCAGTTCCGTCAGGATTTGCGTGGTTTCAACTATCAGTTTGAAGGCAATGGTCACAACGAAGAGCTGACTGTCACACCGCTGGTAGGGTTGGGTAAACGCAGCTTGCTCAACAAAACCATTTTTCACCTGATGCCGTGTGCCGAGCATAAGCTGATCATCTGTACGCCTTACTTCAACCTGCCTGCCATTCTGGTGCGCAGCATTATCCATCTGCTGCGTCAGGGCAAACAGGTTGAAATCATCGTTGGCGATAAAACCGCGAATGATTTTTACATTCCTGAAGATCAGCCATTTAAAATTATTGGCGCTCTGCCCTACCTGTATGAAATCAATCTGCGTCGCTTTCTGAGTCGTTTGCAGTATTACGTCAACAACGATCAGCTGGTGGTTCGCTTATGGAAAGAGGGTGACAACAGTTACCATTTGAAGGGGATATGGGTCGATGATGAATGGCAGCTTATTACCGGTAATAACCTGAATCCGCGCGCCTGGCGACTCGATCTCGAAAATGCCATCCTGATTCACGATCCATTGCAACAACTCAGCGAGCCGCGAGAAAAAGAGCTGTCGCTGATTCGTCAACATACCACCGTCGTGAAACATTTTCGCGAACTTGAGAGCATTGCTGATTATCCCGCTAAGGTGCGAAAACTCATTCGCCGCTTACGCCGTATTCGCATTGACCGCCTGATTAGCCGTATTCTTTAAAAAGCCCTTACGGGCTTTTTTCTGGCATGACGATAAGAGTGTGTTTAACAGGCGCTGAGGATACCGTGGAAATAGCCAGCGGCCATCACATCACTTTAAGGAATCTGGGCCAGTTATTTAAAGGCGAATACCTTTCCCACGTTTGTGCAGCATAAAAGAAACGAAAAATGCCAGCGCGCCCATTGCCGAAACATACCAGAAGAATGTTGTTTCAATGCCATGCTTTTTCAACAATAGCGCGACGTATTCTGCCGAACCGCCAAAAATAGCGTTCGCGACGGCATAGGACAAACCCACACCTAACGCGCGCACCTGTGCCGGAAACATTTCAGCTTTGAGAATGCCGCTGATGGCCGTGTAAAAACTGGTGATCAGTAATGCCAGCATGATAAGCACAAAGGCGATTGCTGGGCTTTGCACATTTTGCAGTAAAGTAAGAACAGGAACGGTGCAAAGTGCTGCGCCAGCACCAAAGATCATCATTGAACCACGACGCCCAATTTTATCTGATAACGCACCGATGATCGGTTGCATTAGCATGAAGACTAACAGCGCCCCCGTCATTAAACCACTCACCGTTTTGGCATCCATACCCGCCGTATTCACTAAATATTTTTGCATATAAGTCGTGAAAGTATAAAAACAGAGAGAGCCGCCAGCGGTAAAACCTAACACCATCAAAAAGGACGTGTGTGATTGCGCAGTAATCCCAACACACTGCCTGCATCCTGATGCGCGCGACTTTGCTTGTCTGAAGTCTCTTCTAATGAACGACGCAACCACAGCGCAACTATGGCTAATGCGGCACCCAGAAAAAAGGGTATACGCCATCCCCAGTTGCGTAAATCTTCATCGCTCAGAACGAACTGCAACACCACAACGGTGAGCACTGCCATTAACTGACCACCAATCAGCGTGACGTACTGGAATGAAGCGTAGAAACCTTTGCGCCCTTCCAGCGCGACCTCACTCATATAGGTTGCACTGGTGCCATATTCACCGCCAACGGATAATCCCTGAAACATACGTGCCAGCAACAGAATGGTTGGCGCGGCGAGTCCAATACTTTCGTAGCCTGGCAAACAGGCAATAACCAGGGATCCCAGGCACATCATACAGACCGAAATCAGCATGGATTTTTTTCGCCCGTGCCGATCGCCAATATAGCCAAACAGCCAGCCCCTATTGGACGCATCAAAAACCCTGCCGCAAATACGCCAGCCGTTTGTAGCAATTGCGTTGTGGTATCACCTTGAGGGAAGAAAATATGCGCGAAATAGAGCGAAAAAAAGGAGTAAACGTAAAAGTCGAACCATTCGACTAAGTTTCCTGATGACGCACCAACGATGGCCCATATACGTTTTTTTGTTGACGTATCATATGGCGCGCTTTCATCGCTTTGATTCTTGATTGTGTCTGTCATGCTTTGCCTCATTTCCTTGCTGATAAGCAGCGTTAAAGAATTGAGTAAACCACTTGTTTACGCCTGACGGAAAGAGGTTGAAATCTGATATTGAAAAATGTGACTGAGGCGATCTTTTTAGCAAGATTTAAGGTGTTTTTTCAATTAATTAGCCAGTGCGGCTTTAATTAATTGCTTATTTAACTGCCTGGAAAAGAGCATTGATAAAATAAGGACATGCCAGAATTTAAATCAAAAACTTATATTTTTACCACTTTTCTGCAGACGTAAAAAAGCCCCCTGCAGACGCAGGGGCCTTTTCTGTTGGATGCCTGGCAGTTCCCTACTCTCGCATGGGGAGACCCCACACTACCATCGGCGCTACGGCGTTTCACTTCTGAGTTCGGCATGGGGTCAGGTGGGACCACCGCGCTAGTGCCGCCAGGCAAATTCTGTCTCCGCGCCGCCGCAGGGCCGCGCAGAATTATCCGTCACAAGCTGAAAGTCTCTCAAAAACGCCTCTGGCGTTGTAAGGTTAAGCCTCACGGGTCATTAGTACCGGTTAGCTCAACGCATCGCTGCGCTTACACACCCGGCCTATCAACGTCGTCGTCTTCAACGTCCCTTCAGGACCCTCGAGGGGTCAGGGAAAACTCATCTCGGGGCAAGTTTCGTGCTTAGATGCTTTCAGCACTTATCTCTTCCGCACTTAGCTACCGGGCAGTGCCATTGGCATGACAACCCGAACACCAGCGGTGCGTTCACTCCGGTCCTCTCGTACTAGGAGCAACCCCCCTCAGTTTTCCAGCGCCCACGGCAGATAGGGACCGAACTGTCTCACGACGTTCTAAACCCAGCTCGCGTACCACTTTAAACGGCGAACAGCCGTACCCTTGGGACCTACTTCAGCCCCAGGATGTGATGAGCCGACATCGAGGTGCCAAACACCGCCGTCGATATGAACTCTTGGGCGGTATCAGCCTGTTATCCCCGGAGTACCTTTTATCCGTTGAGCGATGGCCCTTCCATTCAGAACCACCGGATCACTATGACCTGCTTTCGCACCTGCTCGCGCCGTCACGCTCGCAGTCAAGCCAGCTTATGCCATTGCACTAACCTCACGATGTCCGACCGTGATTAGCTGACCTTCGTGCTCCTCCGTTACGCTTTGGGAGGAGACCGCCCCAGTCAAACTACCCACCAGACACTGTCCGCAGCCCGGATCACGGGCCCACGTTAGAACATCAAACGTTAAAGGGTGGTATTTCAAGGTTGGCTCCACGCGGACTGGCGTCCGCGCTTCAAAGCCTCCCACCTATCCTACACATCAAGGCTCAATGTTCAGTGTCAAGCTGTAGTAAAGGTTCACGGGGTCTTTCCGTCTTGCCGCGGGTACACTGCATCTTCACAGCGAGTTCAATTTCACTGAGTCTCGGGTGGAGACAGCCTGGCCATCATTACGCCATTCGTGCAGGTCGGAACTTACCCGACAAGGAATTTCGCTACCTTAGGACCGTTATAGTTACGGCCGCCGTTTACCGGGGCTTCGATCAAGAGCTTCTCCTTGCGGATAACCCCATCAATTAACCTTCCGGCACCGGGCAGGCGTCACACCGTATACGTCCACTTTCGTGTTTGCACAGTGCTGTGTTTTTAATAAACAGTTGCA
This sequence comes from Pantoea sp. LMR881, assembly GCF_027157825.1. NCBI lineage: Bacteria > Pseudomonadati > Pseudomonadota > Gammaproteobacteria > Enterobacterales > Erwiniaceae > Pantoea > Pantoea sp. LMR881. The sequence continues at coordinate 3,159,043 of NZ_JAPVOK010000002.1, read as the reverse complement.
GCCAGCTGGTATCTTCGACTGGCCTCGGCTCCGGGAGCAAGTCCCCTCACCTACGCGCCAGCGTGCCTTCTCCCGAAGTTACGGCACCATTTTGCCTAGTTCCTTCACCCGAGTTCTCTCAAGCGCCTTGGTATTCTCTACCTGACCACCTGTGTCGGTTTGGGGTACGATTTCGTGTTACCTGATGCTTAGAGGCTTTTCCTGGAAGCAGGGTATCAGTCACTTCAGCTCCGTGGAGCCTCGTCGTCACGCCTCAGCCTTGATTATCCGGATTTGCCTGGATAACCAGCCTACACGCTTAAACCGGGACGACCGTCGCCCGGCTGACCTAACCTTCTCCGTCCCCCCTTCGCAGTAACACCAAGTACAGGAATATTAACCTGTTTCCCATCGACTACGCCTTTCGGCCTCGCCTTAGGGGTCGACTCACCCTGCCCCGATTAACGTTGGACAGGAACCCTTGGTCTTCCGGCGAGCGGGCTTTTCACCCGCTTTATCGTTACTTATGTCAGCATTCGCACTTCTGATACCTCCAGCAGCCCTCACGGACCACCTTCTGCGGCTTACAGAACGCTCCCCTACCCAGCAACGCATGCGCGTCGCTGCCGCAGCTTCGGTGCATGGTTTAGCCCCGTTACATCTTCCGCGCAGGCCGACTCGACCAGTGAGCTATTACGCTTTCTTTAAATGATGGCTGCTTCTAAGCCAACATCCTGGCTGTCTGTGCCTTCCCACATCGTTTCCCACTTAACCATGACTTCGGGACCTTAGCTGGCGGTCTGGGTTGTTTCCCTCTTCACGACGGACGTTAGCACCCGCCGTGTGTCTCCCGTGATAACATTCTCCGGTATTCGCAGTTTGCATCGGGTTGGTAAGCCGGGATGGCCCCCTAGCCGAAACAGTGCTCTACCCCCGGAGATGAGTTCACGAGGCGCTACCTAAATAGCTTTCGGGGAGAACCAGCTATCTCCCGGTTTGATTGGCCTTTCACCCCCAGCCACAGGTCATCCGCTAATTTTTCAACATTAGTCGGTTCGGTCCTCCAGTTAGTGTTACCCAACCTTCAACCTGCCCATGGCTAGATCACCGGGTTTCGGGTCTATACCCTGCAACTTAACGCCCAGTTAAGACTCGGTTTCCCTGCGGCTCCCCTATACGGTTAACCTTGCTACAGAATATAAGTCGCTGACCCATTATACAAAAGGTACGCAGTCACACCCACGAAGGTGCTCCCACTGCTTGTACGTACACGGTTTCAGGTTCTGTTTCACTCCCCTCGCCGGGGTTCTTTTCGCCTTTCCCTCACGGTACTGGTTCACTATCGGTCAGTCAGGAGTATTTAGCCTTGGAGGATGGTCCCCCGTGTTCAGACAGGATACCACGTGTCCCGCCTTACTCATCGAGCTCACAGCTCGTGCACTTTTGTGTACGGGAGTGTCACCCTGTACCCTGCGCCTTTCCAGACGCTTCCACTAGTGCACAAGCTGATTCAGGCTCTGGGCTGCTCCCCGTTCGCTCGCCGCTACTGGGGGAATCTCGGTTGATTTCTTTTCCTCGGGGTACTTAGATGTTTCAGTTCCCCCGGTTCGCCTTGCAGCACTATGTATTCATGCTGCAATGATGCACTGAGTGCACCGGGTTTCCCCATTCGGACATCGCCGGCTGTAGCGGTTCATATCACCTTACCGGCGCTTTACGCAGATTAGCACGTCCTTCATCGCCTCTGACTGCCAGGGCATCCACCGTGTACGCTTAGTCGCTTAACCTCACAACCCACAGGCGTTTTGCAACGCTGCAGACTGCAAGCATTTGAGAGACTCGTCCGCATCGCTGTGCCATTCCCTGTTACGGAGAAATGGCGCGACGCGTCGTTTCAATTTTCAGCTTGTTCCGGATTGTTAAAGAGCAGTAAAACTTCGCAATGCACTCGAAAATGCATTCTGAAGTTTTGGGTATCAACCGCAGGTTGATGGTGGAGCTAAGCGGGATCGAACCGCTGACCTCCTGCGTGCAAGGCAGGCGCTCTCCCAGCTGAGCTATAGCCCCAAATAGGTAAAACCCGTGACCATGATTCTTCTGTAATCAGGACGTGGCAACGCCAGGCACGCTGAACTGTGCGTTCCGGGGTCACAACGAAGAGTACGCAAGAACTGGTAGGCCTGAGTGGACTTGAACCACCGACCTCACCCTTATCAGGGGTGCGCTCTAACCACCTGAGCTACAAGCCTGCCGGGGTTTTACTGCTCTTTACTTTCTATCAGACAATCTGTGTGAGCACTTCGCGGGAAGGTATCTTCAGGTAAGGAGGTGATCCAACCGCAGGTTCCCCTACGGTTACCTTGTTACGACTTCACCCCAGTCATGAATCACAAAGTGGTAAGCGCCCTCCCGGAGGTTAAGCTACCTACTTCTTTTGCAACCCACTCCCATGGTGTGACGGGCGGTGTGTACAAGGCCCGGGAACGTATTCACCGTGGCGTTCTGATCCACGATTACTAGCGATTCCGACTTCACGGAGTCGAGTTGCAGACTCCGATCCGGACTACGACGCACTTTATGAGGTCCGCTTGCTCTCGCGAGGTCGCTTCTCTTTGTATGCGCCATTGTAGCACGTGTGTAGCCCTACTCGTAAGGGCCATGATGACTTGACGTCATCCCCACCTTCCTCCGGTTTATCACCGGCAGTCTCCTTTGAGTTCCCGACCGAATCGCTGGCAACAAAGGATAAGGGTTGCGCTCGTTGCGGGACTTAACCCAACATTTCACAACACGAGCTGACGACAGCCATGCAGCACCTGTCTCACGGTTCCCGAAGGCACTCAGGCATCTCTGCCCGATCCCGTGGATGTCAAGAGTAGGTAAGGTTCTTCGCGTTGCATCGAATTAAACCACATGCTCCACCGCTTGTGCGGGCCCCCGTCAATTCATTTGAGTTTTAACCTTGCGGCCGTACTCCCCAGGCGGTCGACTTAACGCGTTAGCTCCGGAAGCCACGCCTCAAGGGCACAACCTCCAAGTCGACATCGTTTACGGCGTGGACTACCAGGGTATCTAATCCTGTTTGCTCCCCACGCTTTCGCACCTGAGCGTCAGTCTTCGTCCAGGGGGCCGCCTTCGCCACCGGTATTCCTCCAGATCTCTACGCATTTCACCGCTACACCTGGAATTCTACCCCCCTCTACGAGACTCAAGCCTGCCAGTTTCAAATGCAGTTCCCAGGTTAAGCCCGGGGATTTCACATCTGACTTAACAGACCGCCTGCGTGCGCTTTACGCCCAGTAATTCCGATTAACGCTTGCACCCTCCGTATTACCGCGGCTGCTGGCACGGAGTTAGCCGGTGCTTCTTCTGCGGGTAACGTCAATGATGAGGCGTATTAAACCTCATCCCTTCCTCCCCGCTGAAAGTACTTTACAACCCGAAGGCCTTCTTCATACACGCGGCATGGCTGCATCAGGCTTGCGCCCATTGTGCAATATTCCCCACTGCTGCCTCCCGTAGGAGTCTGGACCGTGTCTCAGTTCCAGTGTGGCTGGTCATCCTCTCAGACCAGCTAGGGATCGTCGCCTAGGTGGGCCGTTACCCCGCCTACTAGCTAATCCCATCTGGGTTCATCCGATGGTGTGAGGCCCGAAGGTCCCCCACTTTGGTCTTGCGACGTTATGCGGTATTAGCCACCGTTTCCAGTGGTTATCCCCCTCCATCGGGCAGATCCCCAGACATTACTCACCCGTCCGCCACTCGTCACCCAAAGAGCAAGCTCTCCTGTGCTACCGTCCGACTTGCATGTGTTAGGCCTGCCGCCAGCGTTCAATCTGAGCCATGATCAAACTCTTCAATTTAAAGTTTGATTTGCTTCAACCCGTGAAGCGATGCTCTGTGAATTAAACTTCGTAATGAATTACGTGTTCACCCAGCAGAGACTTGATATTTTTTTACGTCCGGAGACGCTGATATCAATCCTGCGAGTGCCCACACAGATTGTCTGATAAATTGTTAAAGAGCAGTGCGACCAGCGGGTTAACCGTCTGTCGCGAGGTGGCGTATATTACGCTAACCTCCTTCAGAGTCAACTTCTTTTTTCGAAGTTTTTTCTCCGGCGGCTCAGTCTCCTGAACCTCTCAACACGTCATTCCGTAAGCCGGTGTGCCGTGTCAGTGGAGGCGCATTATAGGGAGTTCCTGCGGGCTGACAAGTGCTAATTTGAAGTTTTTATTCAACCGCTCAATTTTTAACCCAACTGATTTAATACTAGCCAAAATAACCTGTCTGGGCGATAAAAAAACGGGCTCTGAGGCCCGTTTTAGGTAAAACGCATCACTGACGGGCAGTAATAACGTTGTCTTTAACTTCCATTTCAATGGTTTTTCCAGGAACCAGCACACCCGAAAGAATTTGCTGCGCCAGCGGATTTTCAATCTGCTGCTGAATTGCACGCTTGAGCGGCCGCGCACCATACACCGGGTCATAACCGTTCTCGCCCAGCAGTTTAAGCGCCTCGCTGGAGATATTCAGTTTATAACCACGCTCTTCCAGACGTTTATACAAACGCTGCAACTGTATCTGGGCAATAGAAGCAATGTGCTTCTCCGCCAGCGGATGGAAAACCACGACTTCATCAATACGGTTAATGAACTCAGGACGGAAATGATGCCCGACTACGCCCATTACAATATCTTTCATTTCGCTGTAATTCAGATCGCCAAAACGCTCCTGGATTAAATCAGATCCCAGGTTTGAGGTCATAATGACCACCGTATTACGGAAATCTACGGTTCGGCCCTGACCATCCGTTAAGCGTCCATCATCTAATACCTGCAGCAGAATGTTGAATACATCCGGATGCGCTTTTTCTACCTCATCAAGCAAGATGACGGAATAAGGACGACGACGCACAGCCTCTGTCAGATAACCGCCTTCTTCGTAGCCCACATATCCTGGCGGTGCCCCCACCAGCCGCGACACAGAATGCTTCTCCATGAACTCAGACATATCAATGCGCACCATAGCGTCGTCACTATCAAATAAAAAGTTTGCTAATGACTTACAGAGTTCAGTTTTACCTACGCCCGTCGGCCCAAGAAACAGAAATGAACCGATAGGACGATTCGGATCTGATAACCCTGCCCGACTACGGCGAATCGCATTCGATACTGCTTCAACCGCCTCATCCTGACCGATAACGCGCGCGTGTAAATCCTGCTCCATACGCAGCAGTTTGTCGCGTTCCCCTTCCATCATGCGAGCAACCGGAATACCGGTCCAGCGTGCTAATACGTCGGCGATTTCCACATCCGTAACGCGGTTGCGCAGCAGCTTCATGGTTTTACCTTCAGCCTGCGTTGCTGAGGCTAACTGTTTCTCCAGTGCCGGAATCTTGCCGTACTGCAGTTCCGACATCTGTGCCAGATCACCTAAGCGACGCGCCTGCTCCAGCGTTAAACGTGCTTGCTCAAGCTCTGCTTTAATATTTTGAGTACCGGAGAGTGACGCTTTTTCTGCCTTCCACTCTTCTTCAAGCTCAGCATATTCCCGCTCTTTCTGATCCAGCTCGCTTTCTAACATGGCAAGCCGCTTTATGCTCGCATCATCAGATTCTTTCTTCAGCGCCTGCTGTTCCAGTTTCAACTGGATAATTCGGCGTTCCAGCCGATCCAGCGATTCTGGCTTGGAGTCGATCTGCAAGCGAATACTGGAAGCTGCCTCGTCAATCAGGTCAATAGCTTTATCGGGCAACTGGCGATCGGCAATATAGCGATGCGACAAAGTTGCCGCTGCAACAATTGCGGGATCGGTAATTTGCACATGGTGATGTAGCTCATAACGCTCTTTCAGCCCACGTAAAATCGCAATGGTGTCTTCAACACTCGGCTCTGCCACATAAACTTTCTGGAAACGGCGCTCCAGCGCGGCATCTTTTTCAATATATTGACGATATTCATCAAGCGTCGTAGCACCGACACAGTGCAATTCACCGCGTGCCAGCGCGGGTTTCAGCATATTACCTGCGTCCATGGCACCGTCGGCTTTACCTGCGCCCACCATCGTGTGCAACTCATCAATAAACAGGATGACATTGCCTTCTTGTTTAGAAAGGTCGTTTAACACACCTTTCAAACGCTCTTCGAATTCACCCCGATATTTTGCACCGGCCACCAGCGCACCCATATCAAGCGCCAACACGCGACGGCCTTTCAATCCTTCTGGGACTTCGCCATTGATAATACGCTGCGCCAGGCCTTCAACAATTGCCGTTTTACCTACACCCGGCTCCCCAATGAGCACCGGATTATTTTTTGTGCGCCGCTGCAGCACTCGGATAGTACGACGAATCTCTTCGTCCCGACCAATCACCGGATCGAGTTTGCCCTGTTCGGCCCGCTCGGTCAGATCAATGGTGTATTTCTTTAATGCCTGGCGCTGATCTTCAGCCCCTTGATCATTCACGTTCTCTCCTCCACGCATTTGTTCAATGGCCTTAGTGAGTTTTTCAGTGGTTGCGCCAGCCGATTTTAAAAATCTGCCAGCGAGCCGCGTGAATCGAGGGCCGCCAGAACAAACAATTCAGATGAAATAAAGTTATCGCTGCGCTTTTGCGCCAGCTTGTCGCACAGGTTAAGTACGCGAATCAAATCAGATGAGGGTTGAACATCCCCCTCCGTTCCCTCTACCTGCGGCAGACGGTCGATGGCTTGTTCAATTTGAGTGCGTAATGCTGCTACGTCGACACCTGCAGACGCCAGCAACGGGCGAACAGATCCCCCTTCCTGATTAAGCAATGCGCTCATCAGATGCAGAGGTTCAATAAATTGATTATCGTGTCCCAGAGCGAGGGACTGCGCGTCGGCGAGAGCCAGTTGGAATTTGTTAGTAAGACGATCCAGACGCATGATTCCTCCCATTACAGGTCAAAATGCTACTGGAGATTAAATGAGGTCATCCCTCAAATTTTCAAGGTTGATGACCTGAGATGAGAGCAAAAAACAGGCTGACTGGATCGTCTTATGGCGTAAGGTTATAACAGCCAGATCAAAGTTGCCATACGTCCTGTTGTGCCATCGCGGCGGAAAGAGAAAAAATCGTCGCGTTGCTGGAAAGTACAGCGCATATCGGCACTCACAGATTTTACGCCCGCTGCCTGCAAACGCTGCTGCGCCAGCAGCCAGATATTGGCATAAAATTTATTGCCTGCTGGACGAAAAGCCGCTGCCGCTGCTGAATGTTGAGCCATAAAAGCACTGCGCACTTCTGCGCCAACTTCAAATGCGTTAAAACCGATCGCCGGCCCAAGCCAGGCGTGAATCTGCTCCGCTGGAGAGCGAAACTGTGCCAGGGTATTTTCTAACACGCCAGCACAAAGTCCGCGCCAGCCAGCATGGGCTGCGGCAACTTCTGAACCGTCGGCGCTGCAAAACAGCACCGGCAAACAGTCTGCCGTCATCACTGCGCAAACCACGCCCGGCTCCGATGTTATGCAGGCATCTGCTCGTGGCATCTTCTGTTGCTCAAGGTTCAAACGTACCACATCAGTGGCATGAACCTGTTCCAGCCACTGCGGCATTGAGGGCAAATCCGCCAACTCCATCAATCGCTGACGATTGCGCTCAACGCATGCTGGTTCATCTCCGACATGTGCCCCCAGGTTTAGAGAGTCCCAGGGCGCAGCACTTATGCCGCCCTGTCGCATAGTAGAACATGCTCGCACGTTAGCAGGCGCTGGCCAGTCGGGAATAATGATACTCATAGCCAGTCCAGCTGATCCTTGAACTCTTCAGTATCAGCTTTGAGCGCATTAATAAGATCAATCATGTCCTGGGGAATTGCCGCATGGAATTCCATCTCAATTCCTGAAATGGGGTGATAAAGACGCAACATTGTGGCGTGTAGCGCCTGGCGGTCAAATCCACGCAGTGTAGAAATGAACGCATCCGATGCGCCTTTTGGCGGACGAGGGCGACCACCATAAAGCGGATCGCCAACCAGCGGATGGTTGATATGCGCCATATGGACACGAATTTGATGGGTACGGCCCGTCTCAAGGCGTAAACGCAGACGGGTATGCGCCCGGAAATGCTCCATGATGCGATAGTGCGTCACTGCCGGTTTACCCATAGGATGAACAGACATATGCGTGCGTTTAGTTGAGTGGCGGCTGATTGGCTCATCCACCGTACCGCCTGCCGTCATAGTGCCAATCGCAACCGCTTCATATTCACGGGTGATCTCACGTCTTTGTAGTGAATCAACCAGGTGCGTTTGTGCCGGAACCGTTTTTGCCACCACCATTAATCCGGTGGTGTCTTTATCCAGACGATGAACGATGCCCGCACGCGGAACATCCATGATCGCTGGATAGTGATGAAGCAATGCGTTCAACACCGTGCCGTCTGGATTACCTGCGCCAGGATGAACCACAAAGTCACGCGGTTTATTGATGACGATAATATCTTCATCTTCATAAACGATGTCGAGCGGCAGATTTTGCGGCTCCCAGCGTTGCTCTTCTTCGATTTCCGCTTCGATGGCAACGCGCTCGCCACCCAATACTTTCTCTTTCGGTTTATCAATAATCGTGCCATTAACACTGACGCGATGATTAAGGATCCACTCTTTTATGCGAGAACGTGAATAATCAGGGAACAATTCTGCCAAAGTCTGATCTAAGCGTTGTCCGAGTTGTGATTCGGATACCGTTGCGGTGAGTTGAACTTGTTGTGCCATATACAGCTTCTTCGTTAACGTTGGGTTTTCACGGCGATGCCGTTTAATATAATGTGCTATCGTACCTGGTCATCACCGGGAGCTATACGGACAGCTTCCGCCATAACATTTGAGGATAATCACTTCGTCATGACGCGTATGAAATATCTGGTGGCTGCTGCCACACTGAGCCTGGCACTTGTAGGTTGTTCCGGCTCAAATGACGCGGTACCGGACAGCCCGCCTTCTGAAATTTACGCTACAGCGCAGCAAAAGCTGCAGGACGGTAACTTTAAAGCGGCAATTAAGCAACTGGAAGCGTTGGATAATCGTTATCCGTTCGGTCCCTATTCACAGCAGGTTCAGCTGGATTTGATCTACGCGTATTATAAAAATGCCGATCTGCCATTAGCGCAGGCTGCCATTGCTCGCTTCATGCGCCTGAATCCTACTCATCCAAACATTGATTACGTCATTTATATGAAAGGGCTGACGGATATGGCGCTGGATGACTCTGCGCTGCAAGGCTTCTTTGGTGTTGATCGCTCCGATCGTGATCCCACCCATGCGCGCGATGCCTTCCATGATTTCTCGCAGCTGCTGCGCAGTTATCCTAACAGCCAATACGCGGCGGATGCACAGAAACGTCTGGTCTATCTGAAAGATCGCCTGGCGAAATATGAGCTTTCTGTGGCGCAATTCTATACTAAGCGCGGGGCATATGTCGCGGTTGTTAACCGCGTTGAAGGCATGATGCGTGACTATCCCGATACGCAGGCAACGCATGATGCTTTACCGTTGATGGAAAATGCGTATCGCCAACTGCAACTTAATGCTGAAGCCGATAAAGTCGCGAAGATTATTGCCGCCAATAATACGCACTGATCTTTTCAACTTTACGCAAAGAAAAAGCAGCCACATGATGGCTGCTTTTTTATGCTCAGAAAAACGTCGAAAAATGAAGTTTCTCATTGAGCTAACTTACCAACAATGCACCTTAAAACGTCCTGCTTCAAGGCTTTTTGCCCGTTTTTTGCAGCTTTCTCACAAATAACTGGCCTTGACAAAAAGTGACATTTTTTCGTGATCTGAATCACACATTTTGCGTTTTTTCGCGCTATGCTGGTCCTACCAAGACGGAAATGACAGAGAGGTAAGAAATATGATTCTGAACATTACCAGTAAACAAATGGAAATCACTGCCGCTATCCGCAACCATGTCGAAGACCGTCTCGCCAAGCTAGAAAAATGGCAAACTGACCTCATCAATCCGCATATTGTCCTGTCTAAAGAGCCGAAAGAGTTTGTTGCTGATGCGACAATTAATACTCCAAACGGTACTTTAGTCGCCAGTGCTAAACATGACGATATGTATACCGCCATCAATGATTTGATTGCTAAATTAGAACGCCAACTCAATAAAGTTCAGCACAAATCAGAAGCACGCCGCGCTACTACCAGCGTTAAAGATTTCATGCCGGCCAGCTAGATCAACCAATACGTTTAACGCGCCTGCGGGCGCGTTTTTTATTGACAGCTTTTAAGCAGTGCGGTTACTCTCAGGTCACTTTAGTTACGGAAATTTTCATGAAACAACAGCTGTTTTTCTTCGCTTTCTTTTTACCTTCCCCTGACTGGGAGGCAATTCGTCGTGTGAAAACGAAAGCGAAGACGAACAACAAAGCCTCCCAACCGGGAGGCTTTTTTATTGGACAGCATACAGGTGAGCTTTATGAATCCCGATAATCCCTTACTGGCGTTGCGCGATCAGATAAGCGCAGTGGATGAAAAATTACTGACGCTACTGGCTGAACGCCGCGCGCTGGCTGTTGAGGTCGCACAAGCCAAACTGGAAACACATCGCCCTATTCGTGATGTAGAACGTGAGCGTGCCTTACTGGAGCGCCTGATTGTTCTGGGTAAAAAGCATCATTTAGATGCGCACTACATTACCCGCTTGTTTCAGCTTGTGATCGAAGATTCAGTCCTGACTCAGCAGGCGCTGTTGCAAAAAAACCTGAATCATCCTCATGCTCAGGCTGCACGCATCGCTTTTCTCGGTCCTAAAGGTTCCTATTCTCATCTTGCCGCACGTAAATATGCGGCACGTCATTTCGATAGCATGGTTGAAAGCGGTTGCCTGAAGTTTCACGATATTATTAAACAGGTTGAAAACGGCCTGGCTGACTACGCTATTTTGCCAATTGAAAATACCAGTTCAGGCTCGATCAATGATGTTTATGATTTGCTGCAACAAACAAGCTTATCGATCGTCGGCGAACTGACACTGCCAATTGAACATTGCGTTTTGGTCAATGGCATCACTGATTTACAGCAGATTGAAACGGTTTACAGTCATCCTCAGCCTTTCCAGCAATGCAGCCAGTTCATTAACCGCTTCCCACACTGGAAAATCGAATATACCGAGAGCACCGCTGCGGCCATGGAGAAAGTCGCTGCATTAAACTCACCGAAAGCCGCAGCCTTAGGGAGCGAAGCGGGTGGTGAGTTATATCATTTACAGGTCCTTGAGCGGAACCTGGCAAATCAGCAGCAGAACCACACGCGCTTCATTGTGCTGGCACGCAAGCCTATTGAAGTTTCCGATCAGGTACCGGCAAAAACTACGCTCATTATGGCAACAGGTCAGCAAGCAGGTGCCTTGGTTGATGCGCTGCTGGTTTTACGCCAGCATAACCTGATTATGAGCAAGCTGGAGTCGCGCCCTATCAACGGAAACCCGTGGGAAGAGATGTTTTATATCGATGTTCAGGGAAATCTTCAGTCAGAACGAATGCAGCAGGCATTGCACGAACTGAAAGCAATGACGCGTTCACTGAAGGTTTTAGGCTGTTATCCGGGGAAAATGTCATACCCGTTGAACCAGGCAAGTAAATAATAAAAAGGCATCCGGTTGGATGCCTTTTTACTTTACTGACGACTGTCGTTCGCCGAGCGTAACAGACTGCGACTTTCAACCAGGAAGCGTTTGGCGTGATCGCCGAACCAGTGCTCCACACGATTAAAACTGTCAATAAATGCCTGCTTGTCACCCTGCTCCAGCAATGTGATCGCTTCACCAAAACGCTGATAGTAACGTTTAATCAACGCCAGATTATTTTCTGAAGACATAATGATGTCTGCATACAACTGAGGGTCTTGTGCAAACAGTCGTCCTACCATCGCCAGTTCTAAGCGATAGATAGGCGACGACAGCGCCAGTAACTGATCGAGATTAACATTCTCTTCAGCCAGATGCAGGCCGTAAGCAAACGTCGCGAAATGACGCAGCGCCTGGATGAAAGCCATATTCTGGTCATGTTCAACCGCACTGATCCGATGCAGACGCGCGCCCCAAACCTGAATCTGTTCAAGGAACCATTGATAGGCTTCAGGTTGTCTGCCATCGCACCAGACAACTACCTGCTTCGCCAGGCTACCGCTGTCTGGGCCAAACATCGGATGAAGTCCAAGTACCGGACCGTTGTGTGCCGCGAGCATCGCCTGTAGAGGACGATTTTTGACTGAAGCCAGATCGACCAGAATGCAATCTTCTGGCAGTGGCGGTAACTGCGCGATGACCTGCTCAGTCAAATGGATCGGCACGCTAATAATGACCATACCGGCATCGCGGAGTAGCGCATCAGCCTGATCCCAGTCATCTTTATCCAGGCTTTTAACGGCATAGCCAGACAACGTCAGCATCTTTTCAAACAGACGCCCCATTTGGCCATTACCGCCAACAATCACCACCGGGCGCAATGACGGACAAAGGGTTTTAAAGCCTTTGTCGTTTTCGCTGGTGTAGGATTCACGCATGACGCGGCGTAATACATCCTCGATTAAATCGGGCGGCACGCCGAGCATTTCGGCTTCTTTGCGGCGCGAGGCCAGCATAGAAGCTTCGCGCTCAGGCACATAAATAGGCAAGCCGTAACGGCTTTTTACTTCGCCAACTTCAGCGACCAGTTCAAGCCGCTTAGCCAGCAGATCGAGTAGCGCCTTGTCTACATTGTCAATTTGATCGCGTAACGCGGTCAGTTCAGCCACCATTACTCATTACACCTCGTGTGACAGACGCGCCGACAGTACTCCCTGCAGATCCTGATGCATGTCGCGTAGCAATGTCTCAGTGATTTCCCAGTTGATGCAAGCATCGGTTACGGAAACACCGTATTTCATTTCGCTGCGTGGTTGCTCTGAAGACTGGTTACCTTCATGGATATGGCTTTCCAGCATTAAACCAATTATCGAACGGTTTCCATCTTTGATCTGGGCAATAGCAGATTCAGCTACGCCAGGCTGACGGCGGAAGTCTTTATTAGAATTGCCATGGCTGCAATCTATCATTAAGGCCGGGCGCAGTCCCGCTTTCAGCATCTCTTTTTCACACTGAACAACATCTTCCGGGCCGTAATTTGGTGCTTTGCCGCCGCGCAGGATAACGTGACCATCGGGGTTGCCTTGCGTTTGTAATAAACAAACCTGCCCTGCCTGGTTAATGCCGACAAAGCGATGCGGCATGGCGGCAGCACGCATGGCGTTAATCGCGGTGCCCAAACTTCCATCCGTACCGTTTTTAAAACCGACCGGCATTGACAGGCCCGACGCCATTTCACGATGGGTCTGAGATTCTGTGGTACGCGCACCAATTGCCGACCAGCTAAACAGATCGCCTAAATATTGTGGGCTATTCGGGTCAAGTGCTTCCGTTGCTAAAGGCAGCCCCATTTCCACAAGATTGACGAGCAGCTCACGGGCAATGTGCAAACCGGCTTCCATATCAAACGAGTTATCCATGTAAGGATCGTTGATTAACCCTTTCCAGCCGACGGTAGTACGGGGTTTTTCAAAATAGACGCGCATAACGAGATACAGCTGATCCTTCAACTGTTCAGAAAGAGTTTGCAAACGACGTGCATATTCAAGTGCCGCTTCAGTATCGTGGATCGAGCACGGGCCGCATACTACTAACAAGCGCGGGTCGCGACCGGCAATAATGTCAGAGATGGTCTGGCGGGAAGCGGTAATTTGCGCTTCCTGCTGAGCGGTTAACGGGAACTTTGCTTTAAGTTCTTCCGGCGTGATCAAAACTTGTTCGTCAGCGATGTGCACATTATTCAGCGCGTCTTTTTGCATGATGCGATCCTTTTACTCGTTTATGCGGTCACAGGATCCTCGTTGAGGATGGCCCACACTGTATCACAAGCCGTACATGATGCAATTAATAATGTACAGTTTTCTTTCCCTCTGGGGATTTGAGTTCAAAGTTGTTATATAAAGTATTGTTATTTAATTATTTTTATCAAAAAGAAGAGTCGTGCACATCCACAAATAGTGTATAATTTAATTTACACCAAGCCACCTTCTTTTCATTGCCTGATTTGTTAAGCTGGGCGATAGCATCCAAATTTTAAGGAGAACCCTCCCTTGAATCGCTTTCCTGACATCAATTTGCGCCCTTTTCACGTTAATGACACGCCTGCTTTTGCCGCCGCGGTAAACGGTTCGCTCGATACTTTATTGCCGTGGATGGTTTGGGCACATGTCGATTATCAGGAACATGAAGCGGCCAGCTGGATTGCCTTTACCCAGTGGCAAAGAGAAAAAGGTGAAGCAGAAGAGTTTGCCATTGTGGATAAACATGATCGGCTGCTGGGCGGTGCAGGTATCCGCTTTCCACGTCACCCCGGCGATTTCAGTGCGATAGGCTATTGGGTTCGTAGCGATGCTCAGGGCAACGGTATTGCCAGCCGTGCCGTTATGCATCTGCTTGATATTGGCTTTAAACGGCCAGACGCAAAAGTGATTGAAATTCTTGCTGCGGAAGAGAATAAAGCAAGCAGAGCGGTGGCAGAAAAATGTGGCGGACAGTTTATAGATTATCGTTACGGATTGATCGTTTTAGACAGCAGCCCGGTCAATACGGCAATTTATCACTTTCACCGTCCATCCTGAAAAACAGGATATCAGGCAACATTACGCACGGTATAAAAAAGGGGCTGGCATCACGCCAACCCCTTGTTTGCTATTAACTTTTAGATGTCGCGTTAGCGATACCTTAGTTAAGACGCTCTTTGATACGAGCAGACTTACCAGTACGCTCACGCAGGTAGTACAGTTTGGCTTTACGCACAGCGCCACGACGTTTAACAGTGATACTGTCAATGACTGGTGAGTGAGTCTGGAAAACACGCTCAACGCCTTCGCCGTTAGAAATCTTGCGAACAGTGAATGCAGAATGCAGACCGCGGTTACGAATAGCGATAACCACGCCCTCGAATGCCTGCAGACGTTTTTTAGAACCTTCAACGACCCATACTTTCACTTCCACGGAATCACCCGGACGGAAGGAAGGTACGTCCTGTTTCATCTGCTCTTGTTCAATTTGCTTGATAATGTTGCTCATAATTAAATCTCTTATCCTGGGTAAACTGATAGTCGGGGAAGATTACTCTTCCACATCATCGTTTTGTTGCTGCTGAAATTCACGTTTGAATTCCTTTAGCAACCTTGCTTGCTCTTCAGTCAGAGCCAGGTTTTCCAGAAGTTCAGGTCTTCTTAGCCAGGTACGGCCTAGCGACTGTTTCAGGCGCCAACGGCGAATATCAGCATGGTTTCCAGACAGTAATACTGCCGGGACTTCCATGCCTTCTAACACTTCAGGTCGGGTGTAGTGTGGACAATCCAGCAAACCTTCCGAGAACGAATCCTCATCGGCTGACGCTTGCTTACCCAGCACACCTGGGATAAACCGGGCGACTGAGTCAATCAATGTCATTGCTGGCAGTTCCCCACCGCTGAGTACGTAATCGCCGATTGACCATTCTTCATCAATTTCGGTTTGGATTACGCGCTCATCAATCCCTTCGTAGCGCCCACAGACCAGAATTAATTTGTTCTGTGTCGCCAGCTCGCAAACGCCCTGTTGGTCGAGTTTGCGCCCCTGAGGTGAAAGATAAATCACCCTGGCTCCGTCTCCCGCCGCTGCTTTCGCTGCGGAGATGGCATCCCGTAAGGGTTGTACCATCATCAACATTCCCGGTCCGCCGCCGTAAGGACGATCATCCACGGTACGGTGCCGGTCGTGCGCGAAGTCGCGTGGACTCCAGCTTTGAATGTTGAGCAGGCCATTTTTTACTGCCCGGCCAGTTACCCCGTAATCGGTAATAGCGCGAAACATTTCTGGAAACAGGCTAATAACACCAATCCACATTGTATTCGCCGTTACGTTACCGTTTGATTCGGAGATCAAAAACCAGGATCCCAATCTACTTCAATGAGACCAGTAGAGAGATCGACTTTCTTGATAACCTGTTCATCAAGAAACGGAATCAACCGCTCCTGTACACCGAATGCATCTTTCAGGTTTGCCTTAACGACAAGCACGTCGTTCGAGCCGGTTTCCATCATGTCAATGACTTTACCCATTTCGTAGCCGTCGAGGTTAACTACCCGGCAACCCATAAGGTCTTTCCAGTAATAGTCGCCTTCGTCCAGCGCAGGCAACTGCGTCGAGTCAACCATAATTTCGCAATTGGTTAACTGGGCCGCAGCATCACGATCGTCAATGCCTTTGACTTTGATGATCAGATCCTGATTATGGTGCTTCCAACTTTCCAGTTCGATCGGCTGCCATTTACCGGCACGCTGAATAAACCAGGGTTGGTAGTCGAAGATGCTTTCAGCGTCTTCAGTGGAGGAAAACACTTTGAGCCAACCGCGGATGCCGTAAGCTGCCCCCATCTTACCCAAAACAATGGGTTTAACTGGAGGCTGTGCGGCAAGTTGTTTGCTCATGCTCACCACCGTGACAGATTAAGCTGCTTTTTTGCTTCTTTGATCAGCGCGTTAACGCGATCAGAAAGCGTTGCGCCCTGGCCAACCCAGTGCTCGATGCGGTCGAGGTCCAGACGCAGACCTTCAGCCTGACCAGAAGCGATCGGGTTGAAGAAACCTACGCGCTCGATGAAGCGACCGTTGCGTGCATTGCGGCTGTCAGTAACGACGACCTGATAGAACGGACGCTTTTTTGCGCCGTGACGTGCCAAACGAATTGTTACCATAACATCCTCTTCAGTTAATAAAACACCCGGCCCCCATCGAGGAACGGGGTCCGGGTGCTGTATAAAAAGCCCGAAAATTTTACTCATTTTGGCGCAAAAAGCAACCTGTGAGCACTTCTTTCCGACTTTTTTGTGGAACGATTAACGTCCCGGGAAACCTGGCGGCATCATACCTTTCATACCACGCATCATTTTTGCCATGCCGCCCTTCTTCATTTTCTTCATCATACGCTGCATATCGTCGAACTGCTTAAGTAAGCGATTGACATCCTGCACCTGCATACCTGAACCGGTCGCGATACGACGTTTACGCGAACCTTTAATGATTTCTGGCTTTTCACGCTCTTTGCGCGTCATGGAATTGATGATGGCCTCCATGCGCACCAGCACTTTGTCGTCCATTTGTGATTTAACGTTATCCGGCAGTTGGCCCATGCCCGGCAGTTTGCCCATCAGGCTTGCCATGCCGCCCATATTGCGCATCTGCTTCAGCTGTTCCAGGAAGTCGTTAAGATCAAATCCATCGCCCGTCTTCAGCTTTTTGGCTAACTTTTCTGCCTGTTCGCGATCGACTTTGCTTTCGATATCCTCAATCAGCGACAGCACATCACCCATACCGAGGATACGTGATGCAATGCGCTCGGGATAAAACGGCTCCAGCGCCTCGGTCTTTTCACCCACACCCATGAATTTGATGGGCTTGCCGGTAATATGACGAATTGACAATGCCGCACCACCGCGCGCATCACCATCGACTTTCGTCAGGATCACACCGGTCAACGGCAGTGCTTCGTTAAATGCTTTAGCTGTATTAGCGGCATCCTGGCCGGTCATGGCGTCAACCACAAACAGCGTTTCAACCGGATTGATGGCGGCATGAACCTGTTTGATTTCGTCCATCATCGCTTCATCAACGTGCAGACGGCCGGCGGTATCCACCAGCAGCACGTCGTAAAACTTCAGTCTGGCTTCTTTCAGCGCGTTATTAACGATGTCGACCGGTTTCTGCGAGAGATCGGAAGGACAGAAATCGACGCCAACCTGCTGTGCCAGCGTTTCAAGCTGTTTGATGGCTGCCGGACGGTAAACGTCAGCGGAAACAACCAGCACTTTCTTTTTGTGCTTTTCACGCAGGAATTTGCCCAGTTTCCCGACGCTGGTGGTTTTACCCGCACCCTGCAAACCCGCCATCAGCACCACCGCAGGCGGCTGTGCAGCTAAATCCAGCGCGTTGTTTTCAGCGCCCATCGCCGCGACTAATTCATTGCGAACGATTTTGATGAATTCCTGGCCAGGCGTCAGGCTTTTGTTAACGTCATGGCCTACCGCGCTCTCTTTTACGCGGTTAATAAACTCACGTACGACCGGCAGGGCAACGTCAGCTTCGAGTAACGCCATGCGGACTTCACGCAGCGTGTCTTTAATGTTTTCTTCAGTGAGCCTTCCGCGGCCACTGATATTGCGCAGGGTTTGCGACAAACGATCGGTCAAATTATCAAACATTGTCTCTCACTTAAAAAAATCGCGAGGCGCCTGATCGGCAGAATGCGGCGGATTATAACACGAAGCATCAGCGATCTCTGCAATTGCCCCTCAGATCGTTTGGAGCCAGCTGCTGCTGGCGCTATACTGCTTTTTTCCTTATATCTGACTGATACCTGAAAGGATCTATGTCCGTTTTCGCACTAGTGGCGCTGTTCGCCTACTCTCTGAGCCTTGCATTGATCATCCCCAGCTTGTTGAAACGTAACAGTGGCTGGCGGCGAATGGCGGTGCTTTCTGCCTGCGTGGCGCTAATTACTCACGCGGTCGCATTGCAACAGCGCATTTTTGCCGTCGACGATGGACAGAACCTGAGCCTGCTGAATATTGGCTCGCTGGTGAGTTTACTCATCTGCTCAATCATGACTATCGTGGCTTCGCGCAATCGTGGCTGGCTGCTGCTGCCTATTGTTTACAGCTTTGCCTTAATCAATTTGGCCTTTGCTACTTTTGTACCCAACGCCTTTATTACCCACCTGGAAACCACGCCGGGTATGATGATTCATATCGGCCTGTCGCTGTTCGCCTATGCTACGCTAATCATTGCGGCGCTTTATGCACTGCAACTGGCCTGGATCGATTATCAGTTAAAAAATAAAAAACTGGCGTTCACGCAAGATATGCCGCCGCTACTCACTATCGAGCGCAAGATGTTTCACATTACTCAGGTCGGCGTGGTGTTATTAACGCTGGTGTTGTGCACAGGCCTGTTTTATATGCACAACCTGTTTAGTGCTGAGAATCTCGATAAAGCGGTGCTTTCTATTATCGCCTGGTTCGTCTATATCGTTTTGCTTTGGGGTCATTATCATGAGGGTTGGCGCGGTCGTCGTGTTGTCTGGTTCAACTGTGGTGGCGCGCTGCTGTTAACTATGGCTTACTTCGGCAGTCGCATTGTACAGCACCTTCTCATTCACACGCCTCGCTAATTAAGGAAGTTCTGCGTTGGAACATGTTTCAACCACCACGCTGATTGTTACGTTAATCATTATGGTTCTGGTTTCGGCTTATTTTTCAGGGTCAGAAACCGGCATGATGACACTCAATCGCTATAAACTGCGCCATCAGGCGAAAAATGGCCATCGTGCCGCCCGCCGCGTCGAAAGATTGTTACGACGCCCCGATCGGCTGATCAGTCTGGTACTGATTGGCAACAACCTGGTCAATATTCTTGCTTCATCCCTTGCTACCATTGTCGGGATGCGCCTGTATGGCGATGCTGGTGTTGCTATCGCTACCGGCGTGTTGACGTTTGTGGTGCTGATTTTTGCCGAGGTGCTGCCAAAAACTGTCGCGGCGCTCTACCCGGATAAAGTGGCCTACCCCAGCAGCGTACTGCTCGGTCCCTTGCAATACGTCATGTTGCCGCTGGTTTGGTTGCTGAACTCTATTACCCGTATTTTAATGCGCGTAGTGGGCATCAAAACTGACGGTTCGATCAGCTCGGCATTAAGCAAAGAAGAACTGCGTACCATTGTTTACGAGTCGCGCAATGTTATGTCGCGCCGTAATCAGGATATGCTGCTGTCAGTACTCGATCTGGAAAAAGTCAGCGTGGATGACATTATGGTGCCGCGCAATGACATTGTTGGCATTAACATCAACGATGACTGGAAATCAGTTGTGCGTCAGCTTAGCCACTCACCGCACGGTCGCATCGTTCTGTTTCGTGATTCGCTGGATGATTGCGTGGGCATGCTGCGCGTACGTGAAGCCTGGCGCATGATGACGGAGAAGAAAGAGTTCACCAAAGAGACGCTGCTGCGTGCTGCCGATGAAATTTACTATGTGCCTGAAGGCACGCCTTTAAATATTCAGTTGGTTAAATTTCAGCGCAACAAGAAGAAGGCTGGCCTGGTGGTGGATGAATATGGTGACATTAAAGGTTTAGTCACTATTGAGGATATTCTGGAAGAGATTGTTGGTGACTTCACCACCTCTATGTCGCCTTCACTGGCGGAAGAAGTGATGCCGCAAAATGATGGTTCGGTATTGATTGAAGGCAGCGCCAGCGTGCGTGAAATCAATAAAGCATTCAACTGGCATCTGCCAGAGCAGGAAGCGCGCACCATCAATGGCATGTTACTGGAAGCGTTAGAAGAGATCCCTGAAATTAATACACGTATACAGATTGAGCACTACGATATTGATATCCTGGATGTACAGGACAACATGGTGAAACAGGTGCGTATTACACCACAAACGCCGTTAAAATCTTCTGTCGGTTCATAAAGCAAAAACGCCGCATCTTAGCGGCGTTTTTGTTTGCAGCTTACGGCAAAAACTAAATATGCAATTCCTGCAGCTTCGCTTCTGGCAGTTTCAGGTCGTCATTGTAGTTCACACCAATATCATGGGCTAATACGTTGCGAGCGATCTGTTGTGCCTCATCCAGCGAGTGCAGCTTATAGCTGCCACACTGATATTCGTTAAGCTCTGGGATTTGATTCTGATCTTTTACCTTCAGAACATCTTCCATTGCGCCTTTCCACGCTTTAGCAACGCGCTGCTCATCTGGCGTACCGATCAAACTCATGTAGAAACCGGTGCGGCAGCCCATTGGCGAAATATCGACGATTTCCACGCCTTCACCATTCAGGTGGTTGCGCATAAATCCTGCGAAGAGATGCTCAAGCGTGTGAATGCCACGCTCAGTGAGAATTTCTTTATTGGGTCGACAGAAACGCAGGTCAAAAACGGTAATCGTATCGCCATGCGGCGTCTTCATGGTCTTCGCTACACGCACTGCGGGCGCGGCCATGATGGTATGATCAACAGTAAAACTATCCAGTAGTGGCATTACGTCACCTCCTGTTCTGAGAATTTTTTTAAAACGATGAAACTTTTCTGTTCGCCCAACGTCTGAATATATGAAAGACGCGCATTTGTTATCATCATCCCTGACAACAGAGATGTTAATTTGGCCACATTGATGTGGCCTTTTTCTTTTTAACCTTCCCGGCTGGCCAGATAGGCTTCAAAATCCAACGTATCGCTCGCTTCAAGCTGCTGCTGTGCCAGGAGAGATGCTTTCGCCTGACGCGAGAAATCATCTTCACTCAGCACTTCTAACGGCTCTTCACACAGTAAATGACGATACTGCTCTGCTAAAGCCACACCGGTTCCGGTTACGCCATCCTCTTTCATGGCATTAAGAATGCGCGCCGAATAGGTTAGCTCAGGATCATCAAACGATGCCACCAGTTGGTCGCACACTTGTTGATATTGCGTGCTGCCCTGATTGCTGTCCAATACCTCCGCCACACGACGCAAGTCTGCAAACAGCGTTTTACCTACTTCCTGCAATGAATGCTCCGCTTCACCGCAGCCCACTTCAATTTTTTGTCCGGGTTTGCGGCCTTCCAGTACGACACGGTTCCAGTTTTTACGATTGCATTGCAACTCTTCAGCACTCATTTCGGGCGCATCTGCCAGCGTACACCAAATCAGGAACAGATCGAGGAAGCGTACCTGATTTTCATCCACGCCGATTGCGGAGAACGGATTGATATCAAGCGAACGCACTTCGATATATTCAATGCCACCACGCAGCAGCGCATCTGATGGTGCCTCACCTGAACGTGTGACACGTTTTGGACGAATAGGGGCATAAAGCTCGTTCTCAATCTGCAATACGTTTGTATTGAGCTGAAGCCAGTTACCGTCTGCATCCCTGGTGCCCATCTCGGCAAATTCGTCTGACGGCGTTTTGATCGCCTTCTTCAGTGCTGAGACGTAACCTTCCAGCGAATTAAACGTAATGCCGAGCGAGCTTTGTGATTTGTTGGTATAACCGAGATCGCTCAGACGCAGAGAGGTGGCGTAAGGCAGCCATAACATCTCTTTGTCATTGGTTTCGAACGGCAACGCACTTTCGCGCCCCTGCAAGAAACTAGAGCTAATGGCAGGTGAGGCACCAAACAGATAAGGAATAACCCAGCCGAAGCGATAGTAGTTGCGGATCAGGCGCAAATAGCCTGCGGAGATGGTTTCTTTACCGCTCTCAACATCTTTTACATCGGCCCACTCTTGCCAGAAAGACAGCGGCAGCGAAAAGTTATAATGAATGCCAGAAATGGTTTGCATCAGCGCGCCATAACGGTTTTTTAACCCTTCACGATACAGCGTTTTCATTCGGCCAATATTGGATTTGCCATATTGGGCTAATTCAATTTTGTCCGCGTCTTCAATCACGCATGGCATGCTAAATGGCCACATGCGTTCTTCACCCAACTCACGGGCAACGTGACGATGAATATCGCGTAAAACAGTCAGCATATGATCGATGCTGTGATCGACCGGCGTGATAAATTCAAGCAGCGTTTCAGCAAAATCAGTGGTGATCCAGTCATGCTTGAGCGCAGATCCTAAAGATTCAGGATGTCCGCTTTCAGCAAGATGGCCATTCGGCTGTACTCGCAATGTTTCACGTTCGATGCCACGCCCAATACCTTTCAAGGCATTAGGATGCGCTTCTAACCAGGAGAGCGCCTTTGATACGTCCGGGATCACATTAACCTCCCGCTGTGAGAATAATTTATTTTTGTTCAGCATAATGTTAACCGTAGCCTCGAATCTGTGCGAATCAATGCCACCATTGCATGCCCTGTAATGTGGCGGTCGCGATAACGATATAACGCAGTGTTTTACCAACAGCAAGAAACAGCATTGTCGGGAGCCAGGCGAAGCGTAACCAGCCAGCGAGAACGCATAGCAAATCACCCACCACTGGCAACCAGCTAAATAACAGTGCTGCAGGTCCTAATCGGTTCAACCACGTCATTGCTGTGTCATGCCATCGCCCCTGGCGCTTTAGCGGCAGTAAGCGACCAATAAGAAGGTTAGTTAAGCCGCCGAAGGTGTTTCCCAACGATGCAGCCACAATCAACCCATACACTGATGCCTTTTGAGCCATCAGTAATGCAATCAGCAGTGCTTCAGAGCTTCCTGGAAGAAGCGTCGCGCTTAAGAAACTGCTGCCAAACAAGGAAGCGTAAGCAAGGATTTCACTCACAATAAGCGAACATCAACGACATCCATACCAGCTGCTTTTGCCGCCTGCACACCAAAATCGGCGTCTTCGAAAACAACACAACGTTCCGGCGCTACACCCATCAGTTCAGCGCAGCGTAAAAAAGTGTCGGGTTCAGGTTTATGGCGTTGTACGTCATCAGCCCCCACCACGGCGGTAAAGAGACTGCGTACGTTCAGGTGATTCAGCAATGCATCAGCCATGCTGTGTTCGCTGCCGGTGCCCACCGCCATCGGACGACGACCATGATAAGCCTTCACCACATCCATTAAAGGAAGTGGACGTACATTTTCCAGTAACATGGCTTTTACTGCGGCACTCTTCTCAGCTGCAAGGAGATAAGGATCGTGAGTCGATTGATTTGTTTCAACAATAAACTGGGCCAGTCGCCAACTCGGTGCGCCATTGAAATCAACCATGCGAGCTTCATCCAGCGTAAGTCCATAACGCGCCAGTACCTGATGCCACGCTTTTCGATGTGTCGGCTCGGTGTCAAGAATGGTGCCGTCCATATCGAAAATCAGGGCGTCATATTGATCGTACATTGTCACTCCGGACTTTGAACAAATAAGACATTACTTTAGCTTAATGCGCCCAGGTTGTCGCCAGGTGACATGAACAGCAAATGCTTTGAAAGCATTAGCAATTTTCGTTTTCAGATAAAGGTGATGATGCGAAACTGAACATAACCTTTCGGAAAGGCTGCGATTTTTAACAATCTGAAGATTTACAGGGAAAGCGATGTGAATGTTTTCGGCAGAGAAAAGCGGGAGAAGATGTTTTAATTTTTTAATGAAGAAGTTTGTCGGCACAAGCTTTTGAAGAGAGAAGGTGCATTCGGGAGGATGACTAGCCCTGCGGGCCGTGGCTGAAGCGACGTTATCAACCCTGATGCTGTCTGGCGGTACAGCAGATCATATCAGACTGGAAACACTCTTTTATCTCTAAAGAGATGGTGTATCCGGTAGGATTACCCGGCTTACGCCTCGCCCTTCGGGCCGTTGCTAAAGCAACGTTATCCACCCTGATGCTGGCTGGCGCTACAACTTGTCATGTCAGACCGGGAATGCTTTTTCATATCCGAAGATATGGTGCATCCGGGAGGATTCGAACCTCCGACCGCTCGGTTCGTAGCCGAGTACTCTATCCAGCTGAGCTACGGATGCATCGGTAAAACGGGGGAATAACTGAAGCAATGGAGATGTGTTGATGCAGCAAATCTGCATAACCCGGCTTGCGCCTTGCCGTTGCTAAAGCAACGTTATCCACCCTGGTGCTGGCTGGCGGTACAACTTGCCATGTCAGACCGGGAACACTTTTCCATATCCGAAAATATGGTGCATCCGGGAGGATTCGAACCTCCGACCGCTCGGTTCGTAGCCGAGTACTCTATCCAGCTGAGCTACGGATGCATCGGGAAATCGTTTTTAATGGACTTTCAGAAATCAACCTGGGAATGATACGAAGAATGGTGCATCCGGGAGGATTACTCGGCTTACGCCTCGCCCTTTGGGCCGTTGCTAAAGCAACGTTATCCACCCTGGTGCTGGCTGGCGGTACAACTTGCCATGTCAGACCGGGAACACTTTTCCATATCCGAAGATATGGTGCATCCGGGAGGATTCGAACCTCCGACCGCTCGGTTCGTAGCCGAGTACTCTATCCAGCTGAGCTACGGATGCATTTAAAAATTCTTGTACAACGCAGGGTGCTAACTACTCACCATGACAGGAACGACCTATTCACAACAACTTTATTTCCGGCCATGTATTCAGGAAAATCATCTGGCTTACGCCCAGACCACTCCGGCGCTGCTGACGATATAACGTGTCATACAGACCGTGAATACATTTCCATATTCAAAAATATGGTGCATCCGGGAGGATTCGAACCTCCGACCGCTCGGTTCGTAGCCGAGTACTCTATCCAGCTGAGCTACGGATGCATCGGAAAATGGCGGTGAGGGAGGGATTCGAACCCTCGATACAGCTTTTGACCGTATACTCCCTTAGCAGGGGAGCGCCTTCAGCCTCTCGGCCACCTCACCTTACGCGTTCTTCCGAACTGTGCTTCTGAACTTTGTAACCGCTCATCGGCACTGCGTGGCGCACATATTACTTTCCCGCACTTATAAGTCAAACAAATTTTTCCCGCCTTTTGTCTGTTTGAACAAATGACAGCCAATTAGCATAAAATCAAGACAAAAAGAGTGAATAATCAACAAAGAAAGGTTGTTCAGGTTAACAAAAAAGAGAATTTGGACAGTTAAGAAAAGCGGAGAATTGGTGTGAAAGCGGTAGCGCCTCGCAGAAATGCGAGACGCTGAATCCGTTAAACGCTCGTTTGCTGTGTTTTTTCGGCCTGGATGCGTTGATAAATCTCTTCGCGATGTACAGACACTTCCTTCGGCGCATTAACACCGATGCGAACCTGGTTACCTTTAACACCCAGCACCGTTACAGTCACCTCATCACCAATCATGAGGGTTTCACCAACTCGACGAGTTAGAATAAGCATTCTTTGCTCCTTGAAAGATTAAAAGAGTCGGGCTTGTTCGGACTCCCGGCATTATCCATCATTAAACGCTGAACATTGACTATGAGGAATACACCAATGTACATCGATGCGCCAATACATTCTGCTGATAGTTAGTTTAGCCGAAATACACTACATCAACCTGACTTTGTCATTACATGGGTGACATCGTATGAAAAAGCGCCGGAACAACAGTTCTGACGCTTATCACGATGTATTGTTTTATTTCATTACAAGTGGCTGGAAACCCATGCCTCAACACTGGCCAGCGCGCCTTTGAGAGCAGTAACATCGGTACCGCCTGCTTGCGCCATATCTGGACGTCCGCCGCCTTTACCGCCAACCTGTTGTGCCAGCCCCGCGATCAACTCCCCTGCTTTGACGCGATCGGTCAGATCTTTAGTGACGCCAGCAATCAGCGAAACTTTGCCGTCAGACACTGTAGCCAGAACAATCACAGCCGAGCCTAGCTGATTTTTCAGATCATCTACCATGGTGCGCAGCATTTTCGGCTCCACGTTACTCAGCTCGCTCACAAGCAGCTTAGCCCCTTTTACATCTACGGCCTGACTACTTAATGAAGCACTTTCCTGTGCTGCCTGTTGATCGCGTAGCTGCTGCAACTCTTTTTCTAGTGCACGCACATGATCAACCAGACCGCGGACTTTCTCGTTCAGGTTAGCACTGTTCGCTTTAACAAGCTGAGCAATGTCATTCAGTTGACTGGTTTGTGCATTGACCTGCGCCAGAGCACTTTCCCCCGTCACCGCTTCGATGCGGCGCACGCCTGCTGCTGTACCCGATTCAGCCTGAATACGGAAAAGCCCGATATCTCCCGTACGAGCCGCGTGAGTTCCGCCGCACAGCTCTACAGAAAAATCACCCATCGTCAGTACACGCACTTGCTGGTCATATTTCTCACCAAACAAGGCCATTGCACCTTTAGATTTCGCTGCTTCAAGCTCCATCACTTCAGTTTCGACCGGCAAATTGCGACGAACCTGAGCATTGACGATATCTTCGACCTGACGAATTTCATGCGGTTTCATCGCTTCAAAGTGCGAGAAATCGAAACGAAGATATTTATCGTTTACCAGTGAGCCCTTCTGCGCCACATGATCACCTAAAACCTGACGCAGTGCAGCATGCAGTAAGTGGGTGGCTGAGTGATTCAAGCGAATACGCGCACGTCGCACTGCATCAACTTCTGCTTCCAGTCGATCGCCAATGCGCAATTGACCTGTTACCAGCTTACCGATATGACCAATCGCCTGACCATATTTTTGTGTGTCCTGCACAGTAAATTCAGCATTCTTCCCTTTAAGTATGCCGGTATCACCAACCTGGCCGCCAGACTCACCATAAAAAGGTGTTTCATCCAAAACAACCACGGCATCCTGACCAGCCTCGATAACGTCAACGGCTTCGCCTGCTACATACAGTGCTTTGACTGTCGCAGCCAGATCCAGTTGTTCGTAACCTTTGAAAGCAGAGGCTGCGTCAATGTGAATAACGTTACTATAGTCAGCGCCAAATCCACTGGCCTCACGCGCGCGTTGACGCTGCTGTTCCATCGCTTTTTCGAAGCCCGCTTCATCGATCTTCAAATTACGCTCACGGCAGACGTCTGCCGTTAAGTCAGCAGGGAAACCGAAGGTGTCATAAAGACGGAAAACCGTTTCGCCGTCTAACGTGTCACCCTGAAGACGAGCCAGCTCTTCGTCCAACAATGCCAGGCCGCGCTCAAGCGTTTTAGCAAACTGCTCTTCTTCGCTTTTCAGTACATTCTCTACTTGCGTTTTCTGGCGTGCCAGCTCTTCACCCGCAGCACCCATAACATCAATCAATGGTGCGACCAGCTTATAGAAGAATGCCTCTTTAGCGCCCAGCATGTTGCCATGACGTACAGCGCGACGAATGATGCGACGCAATACATAGCCACGATTTTCATTGGAAGGAATAACACCATCTGCCACCAGGAAGGCACAAGAGCGAATATGATCGGCAATAACACGCAATGATTTATTGTCGAGATCGGTAGCGCCAGTCACGTTAGCGACAGCCTGAATCAGTTTATGGAACAGGTCGATTTCATAGTTAGAATTAACGTGTTGCAGAACGGCAGAAATCCGCTCAAGCCCCATACCAGTATCAACAGAAGGCTTGGGTAACGGCAGCATTGTGCCATCGGCCTGGCGATTAAACTGCATAAAGACGATATTCCAGATCTCAATGTAGCGATCGCCATCTTCTTCCGGGCTTCCTGGCGGGCCACCCCAAATATGATCGCCATGATCGTAGAATATTTCACTGCACGGACCGCACGGACCGGTATCGCCCATTTGCCAGAAGTTATCTGAAGCGTAAGCACTGCCTTTGTTATCACCGATACGGATTATACGTTCGTGTGGAACGCCGATGTCATTAGCCCAAATGTCGTAGGCTTCATCATCCGTTTCATAAATTGTTACCCACAAACGTTCTTTCGGCAGCTTAAACCACTGCTCGCTCGTTAACAGTTCCCAGGCAAACGCAATCGCTTCTTTCTTGAAGTAGTCACCAAAACTGAAGTTACCCAACATCTCAAAAAAAGTATGATGGCGTGCAGTGTAACCTACGTTTTCCAGATCGTTGTGCTTACCACCGGCGCGCACACAGCGTTGCGAGGTCGTCGCTCGTGAATATTCACGCTTATCTTGTCCAAGGAAAACATCTTTAAACTGGTTCATACCGGCGTTGGTAAACAGCAACGTCGGATCGTTATTCGGTACGAGGGAGCTGCTGGTTACAACCTGATGTCCCTTGCTATGAAAAAAGTCGAGAAACGCTTGACGGATCTCAGCAGTGCTCTTGCTCATAAATATCCTGAATCACGCTAACGAACGTTCCGTCTCCTCAGGTAAGCCGCATCCGCACGGCTTACATGTTCAGCGGAACAAAAAGTGGGAATAAGATAAATTTTCTTCAGTGGGAAGTAAAATTACATCGGCTCCTGACCATCAAAATTTCTAAAAACGGCCTGAATATCTTCCATTAAAAAGCCTTTCGACTGCAAAAATCGCTGCACTTTAGCTTTTTCTTTCCATTCTTTGGGTAAAGGGAGGCCGAATTTACGCTCTGCAAGTTGGAAGGCACATTGCGCCCAGTCAATGCTGGTCTCTTGCATCGCTATATCAATAGCCTCACGTTCAATTCCCTTTTGCGTGAGTTCCAGTCGTATACGTTGTGAACCATAACCTTTGCGACTGCGGCTTTGAATAAAACGCTCAGTGAAACGCTCATCGTTTAACCAGCCGTTTTCCTGGCACCAGTCCAGCACCTTATCCATTTGTTCATCGGTAATAACGTCAGGCGTTTTTTGCTGCATCCAGGCTGCGCGTTGTGCTGACTGCTGCAGTTTGCGCTTCAGTTCTTCACGGCTGTGATCCCGCTGCGTCAATATGCGCATTGCACGATCAAGCAAACGAGAAAAAGTGATGACTTGTGGTTGAGGTTGTTCAGACATACTGCTCACCTTTTGCAAACGGGGGGAATTATGGCGGCAGAAAAGAGTAGATGAAAGACACAGAGAGGCGGGAAAAACAAACGGGAGTGGATTTCTCCACTCCCGCAATCATATTAGAAGTCTTCGTTAGCTTCGCTAGCAGCGTTTTCAACATCGTCCGCAGAAAAATCCGCTGGGCCAGTTTCACCGCTGCTGTTAAGCAGCATATCACGCAGCTTCTGATCGATTTCGTTGGCCACGGCAGCATTTTCCTTCAGGAAATTGCTGGCGTTCGCTTTACCCTGACCGATCTTATCGCCATTGTAGCTATACCACGCACCCGCTTTCTCAATTAGCTTGTGCTTCACGCCCAAATCAACCAGTTCACCAAAGGTGTTGATGCCTTCGCCGTACATGATCTGGAACTCAGCCTGCTTGAATGGCGCAGCGATTTTGTTTTTCACCACTTTAACACGTGTTTCACTGCCCACCACGTTATCGCCTTCTTTGATCGCGCCGATGCGACGGATATCAAGGCGAACAGAAGCATAGAATTTCAGCGCGTTACCACCAGTAGTGGTTTCCGGGTTACCAAACATCACACCAATTTTCATACGGATCTGGTTGATGAAAATCAGCAGGGTATTTGACTGCTTCAGGTTACCCGCCAGCTTACGCATCGCCTGGCTCATCATACGTGCCGCAAGGCCCATATGTGAGTCACCAATTTCACCTTCAATTTCCGCTTTTGGCGTCAGCGCAGCAACGGAGTCAACGATAATAACGTCAACTGCACCAGAACGCGCCAGCGCATCACAAATCTCTAACGCCTGCTCACCGGTATCAGGTTGTGAACACAGCAGATTATCGATATCCACGCCCAGCTTTTTCGCATAGACAGGATCAAGCGCATGCTCTGCATCGATAAAGGCACAGGTTTTGCCTTTGCGCTGTGCCGCGGCGATAACCTGTAAGGTCAGCGTCGTTTTACCAGAGGATTCAGGACCGTAAATCTCGACGATACGCCCCATTGGCAGGCCACCAGCGCCCAACGCGATATCCAGAGAGAGTGAGCCAGTGGAAATGGTCTCTACATCCATTGAGCGGTCTTCACCCAAACGCATGATGGAGCCTTTACCAAACTGTTTCTCAATCTGGCCCAGCGCGGCAGCTAAAGCCTTCTGTTTGTTTTCGTCAATTGCCATTTCTACTCCTAATCATGCCGGGGAAAAACACGCACACACGGTGCCTGCTCTCTTTCTGTTGCTGACAATTATACTGTATAGTCATACAGTATCAAGCTTAATTTGTCAGAAATTCATCATGTAATTTCTGTAATGCCCAGGCCACTGACTGGCGACGCACGGCTTCACGGTCACCGGTAAAATGCTGGCAAAAAGTGCTTACATTTCCTTGAGGTGCAGCAAATCCGAACCAGACTGTTCCTGTTGGTTTTTCCGCACTGCCACCATCGGGCCCGGCAATACCGCTGACTGAAACAGCATAGTCTGCTCGCGCAGCATGTTGCGCGCCTAAAGCCATTTCGCGCACAACGGTTTCGCTCACCGCACCGTGCTGCGCTAATGATTCAGCCTGAACATTGACCAGTTCCTGTTTAGCTTCATTACTGTAGGTTACGAATCCACGTTCAAACCAGGCCGAACTGCCGCTGACGTCCGTAAATACTTTAGCGATCCAGCCGCCAGTACACGACTCAGCGCACGTTACTGTCGCCTTTTGCTGTTTCAATCGATTACCAATTTCAGCACTAAGCCGCATCAATTGCTGGTCATTCATCGTTTATCTCCTGTCACCCGCCAGCTGAACGTGGGGTAAAAAATGCCGTTTTTCAAGGTATTTTCCCTCAATTAACAGCAATTTGTGCACGGGGTTGCAATGTCTTTAACCTTTTTTCATCGCGACGATGAAAAGACGCGGGAAAGCCAGCAAAACCCGACCATCTGCTTGTGGCGGATAAGCTGCCAGCAATTGTTCATGGTAAGCCTGCAAATAATCTGTTTGTTCTGCACGATTAAGCGGAGCCAGAAAAGGCCGTAATCCTGTGGATTGCAGCCAGGTGACAATAGCCTGTACATCCGGCATCACGTGATAGTAAGTTGCACGCCAGATATCAACTTCACATCCCGCCTGAGTCAGCAAATCATAATATTTTTCGGCTGTAAGTAACGGATTTCGTTCATCCCGTTGCGTACTTAATCCTCTGTCCCGGCGACTGTTTTCAGCAACCTCTCGCATCAGTCGATGAGAAGGCTCATCAAGATTATCTGGCATTTGAACAGCAAGCGTTCCCGCTGAATCGAGCTGGCTGACTAAATGCGGAAAAAGCGTGGCGTGCTCCTCTACCCAGTGTAGTGAAGCATTAGCATAAATGACTTGCTGTGGCACATCAGGTTGCCAGGTTCGGATATCAGCATGAATAAAAGTGCATTGTGGCAGACGTTCACGCGCCTGTTTAAGCATGGCTTCTGAACTGTCCAGGCCGGTAATTTTTGCCTGGGGCCAGGCATCAACTAACAATTCAGTGCTGTTTCCCGGACCACATCCTAAGTCCGTTACATAGCGAACGTCAGGCTGTGAAACACGCGCTAATAGTTCTTTAGCCGGCCGTGTTCTTTCGGCTTCAAACTGACGATACAGCTGGGGGTCCCACTCTTGCATAATTGACCGTCACCTCTTTTCTCATCTGCTATAAAAGAGCGTTAAAACGCGAAAAAATGCGATGCCAGCTCCATTTTTGTATGAAACGGTGGCAAGGCTGCTAACAGCTCATTAACTTAAAACAGCGTTTCATTTTACCAAAGACTATTCAGGAGTTGTTCATGACAGCACAATCAGCTTTCTCCGGCGTTTGGTGCCCTTCCGTTACGCCGTTTGATAACCAAGGCAAAGTAGACATCGAAGCTCTGGGACGCCATTTTACGCGTCTGACGACATCAGGTATTGATACGCTGTTATTAATGGGAAGTATTGGCGAATTTGCCTCACTGACCCAGCAAGAAAAATTATTCCTGATACGTGAAGCGCGTTCGCTGTCAACGCTAAAGATGGTAGTCAATATTTCCAGCACTTGTGTGCCGGATATGCTTGAGTTAGCAGAAGCAGCCTGGAAAAATGACTTCGATGCAGTAATGGTTCTGCCGCCCTATTACTACGGCCAGACGCAAAATCAACTTTTACACTATTTTGAGACACTGGATAAGCAACTGGGCGGTAAATGGTTTGCCTATAATTTTCCTGCTCGTACAGGATGCGATCTTACCCCAGCACTGATGAGTGATTTAGCTGCTCGCCTGCCCAATTTTATCGGCATTAAAGATACGGTGGATTGCCTGTCGCACAATCGCGCTTTGATTGAAGAGACGAAAAAGGTGCGCAGTGATTTTGCCGTACTCTCTGGCTATGACGAGTATCTGCTACCGAATCTGCTGGCGGGTGGAGCCGGCGTCATATCTGGGTTGAATAATATTGTTCCAGAGCTTTTTGCGGAGGCAATGCAAGCCTGGCGCGGCGGTAATCTGGTCGAATTAGCGCGTATTCAACAGCAGATTGGCAAATTGATGGCGATCTATACATTGGGAGATGATTTTGTCACAACCATCAAGACTGCCGTATCGCACCGTTTCGATTCTATGACCAGCGTATCACGCAATTATGGCGGTACGCTCAGCAAGCAGCAGTGCGAAGCGATTGATCAACTTTTCGGATAACGTCTGCTTGGGCGCGTTAATGCGCCCCTTAAATCAAACTCAGCTTTTTTTAACAAATTCAGATTTAAGCTTCATCGGACCAAAACCCTCAATTTTACAATCGATGTTATGGTCACCCTCAACTAAACGGATGCCTTTTACTTTAGTGCCAATCTTCAGCGGAGTAGAACTTCCCTTCACTTTCAGATCCTTGATTACCGTTACGCTGTCGCCGTCAGCCAGTAAATTGCCATTAGCATCATGCACGACTAACTTATCAAGGCTGCTTTCAGCCTCTTTTTCGCTCCAGATGTGCCCACAAGAAGGACAGTTAAGATTATCACCCTCTTGCCAGGTGTAATCAGCGTGACAAAGTGGACAAGCAGGTAAAGACATAAGCACTCCAGAATGTGTTACAGCAAACATGATGACGCCGAAAGGGCGCCATCATATAGCCTTACACTTCATAAGGACAACGATTAAAGCATCGATCCTTGACGTGCTTTACTTACCGCCTCACCCAACTGCCATACCGCCATCGCATAATGCGTACTGTGGTTGTAGCGCGTAATCACATAAAAATTAGGCAAGCCGTACCAGTATTGATAGCTGGTACCTAAATCGAGTCGTAATAAGCTGACCTGATTATTACCATCCAGCGACCCTTGCGGAGACAAACCTGAAGCGGCAAGCATACTCACGCTGTAATTTGTCTTGAAGCCATTCTCCAGAAGCGGTGCCTGACCACTTGCCGGAACCGCTACGTTCTGTCCGCTTTTCCAGCCATGCTGTTGAAAGTAGTGTGCCACGCTGCCAATAGCGTCAACCGGATCCCACAGGTTAGCATGACCGTCACCGTTGAAATCGACAGCGTATTCCTTATAAGAGGACGGCATAAACTGACCGTACCCCATCGCACCCGCAAACGATCCGCGCAGATCCAAGGGATCGTCTTGTTCGTTACGCGCCATTAGCAGGAACGTTTCGAGCTCGCTACTAAAGTAAGCCGCACGCCGTGGATAATTAAAAGAGAGCGTCGCCAGCGCATCCAAAATGCGGGTTTTGCCCATCACACGGCCCCAGCGCGTTTCCACGCCAATGATCCCAACGATAATTTCCGGCGGTACGCCATAAACTTGCTGGGCACGTTGCAACGCATCCTGGTATTGATTCCAGAAAGCGACGCCATTTTGCACGTTATCGGGGGTGATGAATTTATTACGGTAGCGAATCCAGGCGCCGTTAGGCCCGCTCGGCGGCGTGTAAGCGGGTGCCTGACGATCCATTAAGCGCAAAACATAATCCAGACGTTTAGCCTGGCCAATCACCGCGTGCAGTTGTTGGCGGTCAAAACCGTGTTTTTCCACCATTTGGTCGATAAATTGTTCTGCGGCAGGATTACCTGCAAAGTCGCCAAACATCGGCTGAACCGCATGGGAAGGTTCTAACAGAAATCCCCCTTTCGGCGCGGTTTCAACAGCCATTTGCTGCGGGGTTTGTGGCTTACTGCTACAGGCAGCAAGCAAAGCAATCAGAGGAAGAAAAGAAACCTTAAAACGCATTCGATATCCATAAGCCAGCCCATACCAGTAATCGTCATGGTAATCGTTAGGCGCAGCGACTTACAGACCGACACTTTAAAAAAACGAACTTTCTGCGCTTTTAAGCCCTTAACGTGCAATTTTGTGAGCTGTCTCGGTAGGTTAACGATCCAGAATGAAAAGAGATTTTTTTGGCGCAATGGCTTTGCTATGTTCGTCGCCAGAGAAAGGATGCCGGATGAAGCTTTAGCGGGAAAAGTGGTAACATTCATTTTTTGCGCCCCGCGAATACATTGCGATGCGCCATTCTGTCAGGACGGTTTCATTATCGTTACGGGAAAGAGGAAGAATCAATCTTGAGTGAGAATGAGATCAAAGGAGCAGAGCAAATGGACTTCAGTACCCATACGCCAATGATGCAGCAATATCTTCGCCTTAAGGCTGAGCATCCCGATATTCTGCTGTTCTACCGCATGGGCGATTTCTATGAGCTGTTTTACGATGATGCGAAACGGGCTTCGCAGCTGCTGGAAATCTCATTAAC
Source organism: Pantoea sp. LMR881 (assembly GCF_027157825.1). Taxonomy (NCBI): domain Bacteria; kingdom Pseudomonadati; phylum Pseudomonadota; class Gammaproteobacteria; order Enterobacterales; family Erwiniaceae; genus Pantoea; species Pantoea sp. LMR881. The sequence goes on along the minus strand of NZ_JAPVOK010000002.1, from coordinate 3,123,892 downwards.
GAAACGTGGCGCCTCAGCAGGCGAGCCTATTCCCATGGCAGGTGTCCCCTACCATGCCGTTGAAAGCTATCTGGCTAAACTTGTGCAACTGGGTGAATCGGTAGCGATTTGCGAGCAGATTGGCGATCCGGCTTTGAGCAAAGGGCCGGTTGAGCGCAAAGTGGTTCGTATTGTTACGCCAGGCACCATTAGTGATGAAGCCTTGTTACAAGAGCGGCATGACAATTTACTGGCGGCGATTGTTCAAACTGCACGCGGCTACGGTTACGCCACGCTCGATATCAGTTCCGGCCGCTTCCGCCTGAGCGAGCCATCGGATCTGGAGACCATGGCAGCTGAGTTGCAACGCACTAATCCCGCCGAGTTGCTGTATCCAGAAGATTTTCAGGCAATGTCATTGATTGAGCATCGTCGAGGGTTACGCCGTCGCCCGCTGTGGGAATTTGAAATTGATACTGCCCGCCAGCAGCTTAATCTGCAATTTGGCACCCGCGATCTTAGCGGTTTCGGTGTAGAGCAGGCCACCCTGGGGCTTCGGGCAGCCGGTTGTCTGCTGCAATATGTAAAAGATACCCAACGTACAACCCTGCCTCATATTCGTTCTCTCAGCATGGAGCGCCAGCAAGACAGCGTTATCATGGATGCTGCAACACGTCGTAATCTGGAGATTACTCAGAACCTGGCGGGTGGCACAGATAACACGCTGGCAGCAGTGCTGGACAAAACGGTAACGCCAATGGGCAGCCGCATGCTGAAACGCTGGCTGCATATGCCGCTACGTGATGTTCACATCATTAATCAGCGGCAAGAATCAATTGCAGAACTGCAAAATTTGTCTGAGTCACTGCAACCGGTACTGCGCCAGGTCGGCGATTTAGAACGCATTCTGGCACGTTTAGCCCTGCGCACTGCGCGTCCGCGCGATCTGGCGCGTATGCGCCATGCTTTCCAGCAATTTCCTGAATTAAATAGTTTGCTGGAAGATGTGGCCGCTCCACAGCTAAAAAAATTGCGTGAGCAAATGGGTGAGTTTGCAGAGTTGCGGGAACTGCTGGAACAAGCCGTTATTGAGTCCCCGCCCGTATTGATTCGTGACGGTGGTGTTATCGCTCCCGGCTATAATGCCGAGCTGGACGAATGGCGTGCGCTGGCGGATGGCGCGACAGATTATCTCGATAAGTTAGAAATTCGTGAACGAGAAAAACTGGGGCTGGATACGCTGAAAGTTGGCTTCAATGCTGTGCATGGCTATTACATTCAGGTGAGCCGCGGACAAAGTCATCAAGTACCCATGCACTATGTCCGCCGCCAGACCCTGAAAAATGCCGAGCGTTATATCATTCCGGAACTGAAAGAGTACGAAGATAAAGTGCTTACGTCAAAAGGCAAAGCACTGGCGCTGGAAAAAAGCTTGTATGAATCGTTATTTGATCAGTTACTGCCGCATCTGGAAGCCCTTCAGCTCAGTGCCTCTGCACTGGCTGAACTGGATGTATTAAGTAACCTGGCCGAGCGAGCCTGGACGCTGAATTATTGTCGGCCGGGCTTACAAAATAAGCCCGGCATCAAAATTACCGGAGGTCGCCACCCCGTTGTTGAGCAAGTGCTGAAAGAGCCGTTTATTGCTAACCCGCTGTCATTAGCGCCGCAACGTCGCATGTTAATCATTACCGGACCAAACATGGGCGGTAAAAGTACTTATATGCGCCAGGCCGCTCTGATTGCTCTTATGGCATGGATTGGCAGCTTTGTCCCGGCAGATGAGGCGCTGATTGGCCCACTTGACCGCATTTTTACGCGCGTCGGTGCAGCAGACGATTTGGCGTCTGGTCGCTCAACCTTCATGGTTGAAATGACCGAAACGGCCAATATTCTGCATAATGCGACCGAGAATAGCCTGGTGCTGATGGATGAAATTGGACGCGGTACCTCGACCTACGACGGCTTATCGCTTGCCTGGGCTTGCGCAGAAAATCTGGCAAACAGAATCAAAGCGATGACGTTATTTGCTACGCACTATTTTGAACTGACAACGCTGCCAGAAAAAATGGAAGGCGTCGTTAATGTGCATCTCGACGCGGTTGAGCATGGCGATACCATTGCGTTTATGCACAGCGTGCAAGAAGGTGCCGCCAGCAAAAGTTATGGACTTGCCGTGGCCGCGCTGGCGGGTGTACCGAAAGAGGTGATTAAGCGTGCGCGTAATAAGTTGAAAGAGCTGGAAACGGTGTCAAACCATTCAGCATCTTCAACAGTTGATGGTTCGCAATTGCCACTGCTTGTGGAGGAAACATCCCCGGCAGTTGAAGCACTTGAAGCCTTAGATCCAGACACCCTGACGCCACGTCAGGCACTGGAATGGATTTACCGCCTGAAGTCTCTGGTATAAGCCGCTTTTCCGCATTTTACCTTTCAGTAAGTCAGTAAGTCAGTAAGTCAGTAAGTCAGTAAGTCAGTAAGTCAGTAAGTCAGTAAGTCAGTAAGTCAGTAAGTCAGTAAGTCAGTAAGTCAGTAAGCAGAAATAAAAAAGCGGTGGTTTTCACCACCGCTTTTCGCATTAACACAGAGCTAATTATTCACGAAACAGTGCTTCAATGTTGAGGCCCTGCGCCTGCAAGATTTCGCGCAGACGGCGTAAGCCTTCAACCTGAATCTGGCGCACACGCTCGCGGGTTAAACCGATTTCACGGCCTACATCCTCAAGCGTTGCCGCTTCATAGCCTAACAGGCCGAAACGACGTGCTAACACTTCACGCTGCTTGGCGTTCAGTTCGAACAACCATTTAACGATGCTTTGCTTCATATCATCGTCTTGTGTGGTATCTTCCGGACCGTTGTCTTTTTCATCGGCCAGAATATCCAACAGCGCCTTTTCAGAATCTCCACCCAGTGGCGTATCAACTGATGTAATGCGTTCGTTGAGACGTAACATACGGCTTACGTCATCAACAGGTTTATCTAACTGCTCAGCGATCTCTTCCGCACTGGGCTCATGATCAAGCTTGTGAGAAAGTTCACGCGCTGTGCGCAGATAAACATTTAACTCTTTAACAATGTGAATCGGCAAACGAATTGTACGGGTTTGGTTCATGATAGCCCGTTCAATGGTCTGACGAATCCACCAGGTGGCGTACGTTGAGAAACGGAACCCACGTTCTGGGTCAAATTTCTCTACGGCGCGAATCAAGCCCAGATTACCCTCTTCAATCAGATCCAGCAGGGCCAGACCACGATTGCTGTAACGACGGGCAATCTTCACCACCAGGCGCAAGTTACTTTCAATCATGCGGCGACGAGAAGGAATGTCACCTCGTAATGCACGGCGTGCGAAGAAAACTTCTTCCTCAGCCGTTAACAAAGGAGAATAGCCAATCTCCCCGAGATAGAGCTGCGTCGCATCCAAAACGCGTTGCGTCGCCCCTTGTGACAACAACTCTTCTTCCGCTACGTCGTTATCACCAGGTTCGTTTTCAACGAGAGCCTTCTCATCAAAAACCTCAGCTCCGTTCTCCTCGAATTCCGCATTCTCATGTAACTCGTTTACTTTCAGCGTATTCTGGCTCATAAGCGGCTCCTACCCGTGATTCCAAGGCAGAACACCAGAGGTTCTGCCGGATTATCGCTGCGGTAAATAACGCAACGGGTTTACGGATTTCCCCTTGTAACGAATTTCAAAATGTAATCTAACTGAACTGGTACCGGTGCTACCCATGGTAGCGATCTTTTGCCCCGCCTTAACTTCCTGTTGTTCCCGGACCAGCATTGTATCGTTGTGGGCGTAGGCACTCAGGTAATCATCATTGTGTTTAATGATAATCAAGTTACCGTAACCCCGGAGTGCGTTACCTGCGTAAACCACCCTTCCTGATGAGGTAGCCACAACAGATTGTCCGCGCGATCCGGCGATATCGATCCCTTTATTGCCACCTTCCGCGGCAGAGAAGTTATCGATAATCTTCCCATCGGTCGGCCAACGCCAGCTTCCCACCGGCGTTGAACTATTGGTCGTGCTGCTGACCGTGGGCGGTGCGGTAACCACGGGAGCTGTTGTCGTTGCAACATTTGCTCCTTTCGACGGCAGAAGTTTACTGCCACTCGAATTACCCGAATCATCAGAATACGTAATAACAGGTTGCTGTGCAACAGCAGCAGTTTTAATTTGTGGAGAAGTTGGAACGCCACCCTGGGTTGCATCAGCAGCAGTAATGGCATTGCCTCCAGTGATCGGCTGGCCTGATCCATTACCCACCTGCAAAGTCTGACCCACGTTCAAGCCGTAGGGCGCCGGGACGTTGTTGCGTTGCGCTAAATCCCGAAAATCATTGCCGGTAATCCAGGCGATATAGAAAAGTGTATCGCCACGCTTTACGGTATAGGTCTCACCCGAGTAACTACCTTTCGGAATGTTCTGATAACTGCGGTTGTAAACGATGCGTCCATTTTGTGTCTGAACAGCGTTATCACCGCTAATCATTCCCCCACTATTTGGCGTGGAAGGTACATTTCCGCTTAACATTCCATTTTGTGAAGGCATAGATGGAACACTATTAGAAACGGCATTCGTCCCGCCGGACGCTGTGTTCATGCCGCCGCCATCACCAATACGGCTAATAGGTGCCTGTGTATTATCACTTGAGCTACAGCCCGCCAGCCAAAAACCTACCAGTGAAAGCGCCGCCAGACGGCGTAATTGAAAAATTGTGCTTCCCGTGCTCATTGATCCCCCGTGATGGCAACCCTGAATGTATCTGTCTCGCTGCACTCGCCAGCACAATACTCTGTGCGGCGCGTTAAAATCTGCTTTTTCATTGATGAAAAGGGATAGTAACAATATCAAGTGCGAGGTGCCATGAAACAGTTGTGAAGAAATACGAAGCCGATATGTCAGGCGAGATCGCCCTGGACTAAAGGAACAAAACGGACCGGTTCAATTATCTCTTCGACAAAATCTTTTCCTTTGCGACGCAGACGCTTCAGCACTTGCTGATCTTCGCCGACCGGGAGCACCATAATGCCGTCTTCTGCGAGTTGTGCCATCAGCGCAATCGGAATTTCTGGGGAGCGGCCGTGACGATAATGGCATCAAATGGCCCACGTGAGGCCCAGCCTTGCCAGCCATCGCCATGCCGGGTTGACACATTATGTAAATCGAGCTGCTTTAAACGGCGTTTCGCCTGCCACTGTAAACCTTTGATGCGCTCAACTGAATAAACATGATCGACCAGGTGCGCAAGGATAGCAGTTTGATAACCGGAGCCGGTGCCGATCTCCAGCACGCGTGAATGTGGCTGCAGTTCTAACAGTGCGGTCATGCGCGCAACCATATAGGGTTGTGAAATGGTCTGGCCCGAGCCAATCGGCAACGCGACGTTATCCCAGGCTTTGTGCTCAAACGCTTCATCAATAAAGCGTTCCCGCGGCACATCAGCAATCGCCTTTAACAGGATTTCATCATCAATGCCCTGCTGACGCAGTTGTGCCAACAACGTTTCGATGCGCCGGTTTACCATGCCAGATTCACCTCAGCTTTATTCAGCCAGTTGCTAAGCACATCCTGTGCGCTGTGCGCAGTCAAATCAACATGTAACGCTGTGATTGAGACATAGCCTAGATCGACCGCAGCAAAATCGGTGTCAGGACCGGCATCAAGTTTTTCACCGGGTGGCCCGATCCAGTAAAGCGTATTGCCCCGGGGGTCCTGCTGTTCAATCACTTTATCAGCAGGATGACGGCTACCACAGCGGGTAACACGAATGCCTTTCAGCTCGGCTAACGGTAAATCGGGAACGTTAATATTCAGAATGCGCCCGGTGCGCAAAGGCTCACGCGACAACGCTTTCAGCAGTGCGCAGATCACCGCCGCTGCCGTCTCATAATGCTGATGACCATTCAGCGATACGGCAATGGCGGGCAGGCCGAGATGACGACCTTCCATGGCGGCGGCAACAGTACCGGAGTAAATCACATCATCGCCAAGATTAGGGCCGGCATTAATGCCTGAAACCACAATATCGGGGCGCGGTTGCATCAATGCATTGACGCCCAGATAAACGCAGTCTGTCGGGGTGCCCATCTGCACAGCAACGTCCCCATTCTCATGGGTAAACGTGCGCAGCGGGGTTTCCAGTGTTAATGAATTTGAGGCTCCGCTGCGATTGCGATCGGGTGCCACAACCTGCACCTCAGCAATCTTTCGCAAGGCTTTCGCCAGAGTTTGAATGCCTGGCGCATGAATGCCGTCATCATTACTCAGCAATATCCGCATCGTCACCTTCTTGTTGCAGAAGTTCACGTACTACACTGGTGGCAAAACTGCCTGCGGGCAGCCAGAATTGCATCTCCAGCGTGACATCATCCCACCAGCTCCAACGTAGATCGCGTGGCACGACCAGCATTGCGCGGCGTCCAGCATCGACACGTTCACGCTCAAGCAGTGTAATTAATTCTGATGCGTCTGCCAGACTTTGCTGCTCAAATTTGAGTGCTTCGGCTTGCGGGCCAGCCTCTCCTCGCCCCGGCATTGGTGCGGTAATACGCAGCTCATGCTGATCAACACGCGCCTGTAAAGATTCAAGCTCCTCAGCCTGTGCCACAAACCAGCTTCCACGCCCCGTCAGTTGTAATACATCACCGGCTAACAGTTGCGTTAAGCCACCCTGCTGCTGCAAGCGCAGGCTGGTCACCTGATTAAACAACGCACTGCGGGCAGCAGAAAGTATCAGGCTGCGTTTATTCCGGTCACGCAGGCGAATTTCATCACGCGCCCACTGCTGCGCCATGGTCAGATTATTGCCATTGCGGCCAAAACGCTGCTCACCAAAATAGTTCGGTACGCCTGCATCACGGATCAACACCAGCCGCTGCTCAACCTCCTGGCGTTTACTAACCTGACGGATCACCAGACGAAACGCGTTACCCGCCAGCGCACCGATACGCAGCTTGCGTTTGTGGCGCACAACATCAAGGATTTCGACGCCTTCTAACGCAAAGCCGCTTAAATCAGGCATTGCATTGCCCGGCAGACGGAAGCAGAGGGTCTGTTCAGTAACGGCATGGCGATCTTTCATGCCAGCGTAGCTCAGATCGCGCATGTGAATACTTAAATATTTCGCCAGTGCTTCAGCAACGAAGCGCGTATTGGCACCCACTTTGCGAATGCGTACCAGCAGATGTTCACCTTCGCCATCCGCGCTGTAGCCGAGATCTTCGACCACAACAAAATCTTCCGGATAAGCTTTAATCACCCCCGCCGCTGCTGGCGTACCGTGCAAATAATGCAGCGTCATGCTGGCTCCACTTTCATCAGCAAGGCGACCGCTTCACAGGCAATCCCCTCTCCGCGTCCGGTAAAACCCAGTTTTTCAGTGGTCGTGGCTTTCACGTTCACCGCATCCATATGACACCCCAGATCTTCAGCAATATTCACGCGCATTTGCGGCACGTGCGGCAGCATTTTTGGTGCCTGGGCAATGATCGTCACGTCAACATTACCGATGCAGTAACCTTTAGCTGCAATACGACGCCAGGCTTCGCGTAAAAGACCCCGGCTGTCTGCGCCTTTAAACGCCGGATCGGTATCCGGAAAGAGCTTGCCGATATCGCCCATTGCTGCTGCGCCCAGCAGCGCATCAGTCAGTGCATGCAGCGCCACGTCACCATCGGAGTGCGCAACAAAACCTTGCTCAAACGGGATTCGCACTCCGCCAATCACCAAAGGACCTTCTCCCCAAAGGCGTGAACGTCAAAACCGTGACCAATACGCATCATGCGCTCTCCTTTAATTGAATCTGACTAAGATAGAAAGCCGCCAGCGCCAGATCTTCTGGCCGGGTAACTTTGATGTTATCACTGCGTCCACTGACCAACATGGGATGATAGCCACAATATTCCAGTGCCGAGGCTTCATCAGTAATGGTGGCACCTTCATTTAACGCCCGCGTCAGGCAGGCGGTCAGCAGCGTACAGGGGAAAAATTGTGGCGTTAAGGCATGCCATAAATCTTCACGATCAACGGTATGAGCAATCAGGGCTTTGCCAGGCTCGCCGCGTTTCATGGTATCGCGCACTGGCGCGGCCAGAATACCGCCGGTCTGGCTCTGCTCGCGAATGTGCAGTAATCGCGATAAATCATCGGGATGCAAACAGGGACGCGCAGCATCGTGCACCAATACCCAGCCTGCGCCCTGCGCGGCCTGTAATCCTGCCAGCACCGATTCAGCACGCGTTTCGCCACCGGTCACGCGCAGCACACGCGGATCGTTCGCCAGGGCAGCGTGGCAAAATAGTGATCGTCAGGGCTTAACGCGATAATCACCTGCTTAATCGCAGGGTGAGAAAACAGGCGCGCAATGCTGTGTTCCAGAAGGGTGTGCTGACCAATCGTCAAATACTGCTTTGGACAGGTCGCCTGCATGCGACTACCGATACCGGCAGCCGGCACCACGGCAATCACATCCGCCAGGGAGAGGTTGTTCATGTTTTATCGTTGTTGGTTTTGCGCAGCTTGCGCGTTACGTTTGTTCTGATCAGGCACCAGACGATAGAAGGTTTCACCGGGCTTAATCATACCCAGTTCACTACGCGCACGTTCTTCGATCGCTTCAGAGCCGCCATTGAGATCGTCAATTTCGGCGAACAGCTGATCGTTACGCGCTTTGAGCCTGGCGTTATTCGCCTGTTGTACCGCGACGTCATCGTTAACGCGCGTATAATCATGGATGCCATTTTTTCCCAGCCACAACGAATATTGCAGCCAGCCCAGCAGCACCAATAGCAGTAACGTCAGTTTTCCCATCCCGCCCCCTAAAATCGGCCCAATCATCCCATAACTTTGCACAGGACTCCACACCAGCAGCAAAAATGCGCCGCTTTGCTGTTTGTCTGTACAAATCTGGATTCAACGCAGGGAACGCAGTCAGGTAAAGTTTTGTAACCTGCCGATGCGTTTGTACATCAGTGGCGTTACCAGCCCGAGAGAAAGGAGAACAATAACCAGAACAGGAAAATCACGACGATGAACGTGGCGAGTGTCGTCCAGAACAATTGCCCACGCAGCAGCATGCTTATCGCAATACCGATAATCACTGATACAGGCAACAATGCCAGGAAGAATGGCCAGGTATAAAGGAAGAAAAACAGCGTGTTGGAGCCGTAAAGGATAAAGGGGATCGCCAGCGCGCACCAGTAAGCGAGAAAACCGATTACACCGCCCGGCAGTGACGAGCGAGGCTCATCCTGGGGGCGTTCATCTTTGCGAGCCAGCATAGGGGTAATGTTCTGCATAAAAATCCTGGTGACTATTTGCGGCAAATCAAACTCGATTTGCCGCTGTCTTTTCAGGATCTGATGATATCGCGGTGACGCAGCAGGTCTAATACTTGAGCGGTCAGTTTTGTAACCAATTGTTCACCATCCAGCTGGATTTCTGGCTGGTCTGGCGCTTCATACACGCTGTCAATGCCGGTGAAATTGCGTAATTCACCGGCGCGCGCCTTTTGTACAGCCCTTTTGGATCGCGTGCTTCGCATACGTCAAGTGGCGTATCAACAAACACTTCCACAAACTGGCCTTCACCCAACAAATCGCGAACCATCTGTCGTTCAGCGCGGTGAGGCGAAATAAAGGCAGTGAGCACCACTAAACCGGCATCCACCATTAATTTCGCCACTTCGCCAACCCGACGAATGTTCTCTTTACGATCGTCATCGCTAAAACCAAGATCGCGGCACAATCCATGGCGCACGTTATCGCCATCCAGTAAGTAAGTGCTGACACCGATGCGATGTAGCGCCTGCTCCAGCGCACCCGCCACAGTGGATTTTCCCGAGCCAGACAATCCGGTAAACCACAGCACCACGCCCTGATGGCCGTGCTGCTGCTCACGCGCTTCACGCGTTACCGGATGATCGTGCCACACCACGTTATCATCGTGTTGCGCCATTATTGGCCACCCAGCAGGTCACGTGCGTTCCAGTGCGGGAAGTGACGGCGTACCAGCGCATTCAGCTCCAGCTCAAACGCGCTGTACTGACCGACAGCCTGCGGTGCGTCCTGCTGCGGTTCATGAATCATGCCCGCACCCACGGTGACGTTGCTTAAGCGGTCGATAAAGATCATGCCGCCGGTAACCGGATTCTGCTGATACTTATCGAGCACCATTGGTTCATCAAACGTGATCTCAACCAGGCCGATGCCATTCAGCGGCAGGCTATCCACGCTGCGTTTTTCCAGCGTATTGATCTCCACCTGATGAATGACTTTTTCTACCCGACCACGTGTTTTTTTACCGGCAATTTTTACATCGTAGCTTTGACCGGCCTGCAAAGGTTGCTCCGCCATCCATACCACGTCAACGGTTGCGGACTGCACAGCACTTAACTCTGCGCTGGCATCAACCAGCAGATCGCCACGGCTGATATCAATTTCATCTTTCAACACCAGCGTGATCGCTTCGCCTGCACCCGCTTCCTGCAAATCGCCATCAAAGGTGACGATGCGTGCAATGCTGGATTCCACGCCTGATGGCAGCACTTTAATGCGTTGGCCCACTTTCACCACGCCGGAAGCCAGCGTGCCCGCATAACCACGGAAATCGAGGTTTGGACGGTTAACATACTGTACGGGAAAACGCATCGGCTGGTGATCAACGACGCGGTTCAGTTCAACCGTTTCCAGCACGTCCAGCAGGGTAGGACCGCTGTACCACGGCATAGTCTGGCTGGGTGAGGCAACGTTGTCTCCCTCCAGCGCCGACATAGGGACAAAACGAATATCCAGATCTTCGGGCAACTGACCAGCGAAATCGAGATAAGCTTGTTTGATCTGCTCGAAAACGTCCTGCTTGTATTCCACCAAATCCATCTTGTTAATCGCCACCACCAGGTGCTTGATGCCCAGCAGTGTAGAGATAAAGCTGTGGCGACGTGTTTGATCCAGTACACCTTTACGTGCATCGATCAGCAGGATCGCTAAATCACAGGTTGATGCCCCGGTCGCCATGTTGCGCGTGTACTGCTCATGCCCTGGCGTATCGGCAATAATGAATTTGCGCTTTTCCGTTGAGAAGTAGCGATAGGCCACATCGATAGTGATGCCCTGCTCACGCTCCGCCTGCAAACCATCCACCAGCAGCGCCAAATCAAGCTTTTCACCCTGAGTGCCGTGACGTTTGCTGTCGTTGTGCAGTGAAGAGAGCTGATCTTCGTAAATCTGGCGCGTGTCGTGCAGCAGACGACCAATCAGCGTACTTTTTCCATCATCCACGCTGCCGCAGGTAAGAAAACGCAGCAGGCTTTTATGTTGTTGTGCGGTCAGCCAGGCTTCAACGCCGCCCTGATCGGCAATCTGTTGTGCAATAACGGTATTCATCTGGCGTCTCCTTAGAAATAACCCTGACGTTTTTTCAGTTCCATCGAACCGGACTGGTCGCGGTCAATGACGCGGCCCTGACGCTCACTGGTGGTAGAGACCAGCATCTCTTCAATGATCTCTGGCAGCGTCTGTGCTTCAGATTCAACTGCGCCGGTTAACGGCCAGCAGCCAAGCGTACGGAAACGCACCATGCGCTGCTTAATCACTTCGCCTGGTTGCAGATCAATACGATCGTCATCCACCATCATCAGCATACCGTCACGCTCCAGTACCGGACGCGGTGCGGCAAGGTACAGTGGAACGATTTCAATGTTTTCCAGGAAGATGTACTGCCAGATATCCAGCTCGGTCCAGTTAGACAGTGGGAATACGCGGATGCTTTCCCCTTTGTTAATCTGGCCGTTGTAGTTGTGCCACAGCTCAGGACGCTGATTTTTCGGGTCCCAGCGGTGAAAACGGTCACGGAACGAATAAATACGCTCTTTGGCACGCGATTTTTCTTCGTCACGACGAGCACCACCAAACGCCGCATCAAAACCATACTTATTCAGCGCCTGCTTCAGGCCTTCGGTTTTCATAATGTCGGTGTGTTTAGCACTGCCGTGTACAAACGGGTTGATGCCCATCGCCACGCCTTCCGGGTTACGGTGAACCAGTAACTCTGCGCCCATCGCTTTCACAGTGCGATCGCGAAATTCATACATTTCACGGAATTTCCAGCCGGTATCCACATGCAGCAACGGGAACGGCAGCGTGCCCGGAAAAAACGCTTTACGTGCCAGATGCAGCATGACTGATGAGTCTTTACCGATGGAATACATCATCACCGGGTTGCTGAACTCCGCTGCAACTTCACGAATGATATGAATACTCTCCGCCTCCAGCTGACGCAGATGAGTGAGTCGTTTTTGATCCATAGTTTTTCCCTCAAGCCAGATTGACAACGGCGGACTCGCGAGCCCCCTGCTGTGCCGAATGTTGAAACCAGGCGAGCTGCCCGTGCAAATTGACGACCTCTCCGATAACTAACAGTGCCGGAGTTGGCGCAGATGCAGCTAACGCCTCAAGTTGTTCTAACGTACCTGTCAGCACCTGTTGATCCTGGCGCGTCCCGCGGCTGATTACTGCCACCGGTGTAGACGCGGCGCGCCCGTGCTGAATTAATCCTTCGCTGATTTCAGCCGCTTTCACCGTACCCATGTAAATGGCCAGCGTCTGACGCGCACGCGCCAGTGAAGGCCAGTCAATGCCATCACCTTCAGGGCGGCAGTGGCCGGTGATAAACAGCACGCTTTGTGCATGGTCGCGGTGGGTTAACGGAATACCGGCATAGGCGGTTGCGCCTGCCGCTGCGGTGACGCCAGGCACGACCTGAAAAGGGATGCCTGCCTGCTGTGCGGCCTGTAACTCTTCACCGCCGCGCCCAAAAATAAACGGATCGCCGCCCTTCAGGCGCACCACACGTTTACCTTGTTGCGCCAGCTTAACCAGCATCTGATTGGTTTCTTCCTGCGGCACTGAATGTGCACCCGCACGTTTACCCACACAGATACGGTCAGCATCGCGGCGCACCAGCTCTAAGACCTCGTCGCTCACCAGGTGATCGTAAAGCACCACATCGGCTAACTGCATAACCTGCAGGCCGCGTAACGTCAGTAAGCCACTGTCGCCAGGACCGGCACCCACCAGAATAATTTCACCCTGCTGACTGGGCGTGTCGCCCAGTTCGCGATCGAGCGTCAGCTTCGCCTCGTTGACGTTGCCTGCTGCCATTTGGCTGGCAAACAAGCCGTTAAACGCGCGTTCCCAAAAGCGACGGCGATCGGACATGCGGGTAAACCGTTGTTTAACTTTTTCACGCCAGTGACCCGCGACTTCAGCCATTTGACCGAGGTTAGCTGGCAGCAGCGCCTCAAGTTTCTCACGCAGCATGCGGGCCAGGACCGGCGCGGTCCCGCTGGATGAAATCGCCACGACCAGCGGTGAACGATCAACAATAGAAGGAAAGATGAAGCTGCACTTCGGCTGGTCATCAACCACATTCACCAGCTTCTGACGTGCGTTAGCGGCCTCGAACACCGCAGCATTGAGGGCGTTATCATCCGTCGCCGCGATCACCAGAAACACGCCATCAAGCTGGGCGGGATCAAACTCAGTCGCCAGCCACTCCAGCTGCTGCGTCTCCAGCAACGCCTGTAATTCAGGGCAGAGCGCGCGCGCAGCAATCTGTACGCGCGCGCTGGCACGACGTAACAGTTCAATTTTTCGCGCCGCGATATCTCCACCGCCTACAACCAGAACCGGGCGGCCAGTAAGATCGGCAAAAAGAGGCAGATAATCCACGTTAACCTTAGTGTTGTAACTTTGCGTTAACGCGACTATACGTCCCCGGTTTATCCAGATGAAATTACGAATTGGAATGAGTAGTTACCGAATGGAATAACGACGCGGAAAAGCTCAGAACAAATTGTGCTTAGCAAATGAAAATGCAGGGCTTTTAACCCTGCATTTTAAATCACAGCCCCTTTAAAAATCAGACCAGATTTTTATGAATCAGACGGCAGCTGAGCAGCAAAGCGTTGCGTGATTTGCCGGGGCCGGGTAATCGCTCCGCCCACCACCACCGCATAGGCACCCAGTGCCAGACAGCGTGCCATCATTTCTGGCGTCTCGACATTACCTTCAGCGATGACCGGTATGTTAACGGCCTGCACGATCTCACGTAAAAAAGCGAAGTCATTATCAAACAGTTTTTTGCCTTGCGTTGCCTGTGTGTAGCCATGCAGCGTGGTGCCAACACAGTCAAAACCGAGCGATTCCGCCTGAACAGCTTCTTCTGCCGTCGCAATATCGGCCATGAGTTTAACCTGCGGCCAGTTTTGCCGCGTCCAGGCGACCAGCTCTTTCAGTGTCAGCCCGCCGGGACGGGGATTAGTCGTGGCATCTAATGCAAGCATGGCGGGATTTGCCTGCATCAGCTCCTCCACTTCGCGCTTCGTTGCGGTAATGTAGACGTCGCTGTCTGGATAGTCCCGCTTTAGCAAGGCAATAACCGGTAACGTCACCGTTTCCATAATGGCTTCTGTATCCTGCACGCTGTTAGCGCGGATCGCCGCCGCTCCGCCCTGCTGTGCGGCCAGCGCCATACGACTCATAATAAACGGGCTATGTAGCGGCTCATCGGGCAATGCCTGACATGACACAACCAGCTTCCCTTTTATCTTTTCCAGTATCGAAGTCATGACATTAATCTCTCTTCAATTTCATTTTTGATAATCGTCACGTGCGGCCCATAAATCACCTGCACGCCTTTACCGCGCCTGATAACCCCTTTTGCGCCGCTGGCTTTTAACTGGGCTTCATCTACCTGCTTTTCGTCATTAACGGTGATGCGCAGGCGCGTGGCACAGCAATCCAGCTCCGCAATATTCGACGCGCCGCCCAACGCATCAATAATGGCATCGGTGTGTTCCACCCCGGCTTTGGCAGTGTGCGCAATAGTCGTCTCAGCAATTTCATCTTCTCGCCCCGGCGTTTTGAAGCGAAAGCGCACAATCAAAAAGCGGAAAGAGAAGTAATAAAGAAAGAACCAGGGCACGCCGACCAGCGGAACAAAAAGCCAGTGCGTTTTACTCTCGCCCTGCAAAACGCCAAAGAGCATAAAGTCGATAAACCCACCGGAGAAAGTCTGTCCAATGGTGATTTGCAGCATGTGCGCCAGCATAAAAGCCAGACCGTCAAACAGGGCGTGAACCACATACAGCAGCGGTGCAACAAACAGAAATGAGAACTCAATCGGCTCGGTGATGCCCGTCAGGAAAGAGGTCAGCGCGGCCGATAACAACAGGCCGCCAACACGCTTACGATTTTCAGGGCGAGCGGTGTGCCAGAGCGCGAGGCAAGCTCCCGTCAGGCCAAACATCATGGTAATAAAACGCCCGCTCATAAAACGCGCTGTGCCCAGATAAAACTGCTGCGTATTGGCATCAGCCAGTTGGGCAAAGAAGATGCGCTGCGTGCCTTCTACCAGCGTGCCGTTTACCATTTCACTGCCGCCAAGCGCGGTGGTCCAAAAAGGCAGGTAGAAGATATGATGCAGCCCAAAGGGGCCAAGCATGCGCAGGATGAAACCGTAAAGAAAGGTGCCGAGATAACCGGTAGCGTCAACCAGGCTTCCCAGGCTGAAAATGCCTTTTTGGAAAGAAGGCCAGATTAGCATCATCACCCCGCCCAGTACGATAGCCGCCAGCGAGCAAACAATGGGTACGAAGCGTGAGCCGCCAAAGAAACCTAAAAACTGGGGTAGCTCGATTTTGTTATAGCGTTGATGAAGCATTGCCGTGGTGAGTCCGACCACTACGCCGCCAAACACACCCGTTTCCAGTGTCTGAATCCCCAGCATCATGCCCTGCCCGACTTCACCCGGATGAGTCAGCGCCAGTTTTCCAGTCAGGGTTAACAGCACGTTGATGGTGGCGTTCATGATCAAATAGGCCAAAAGGGCTGCCAGGCCGGCAGTGCCTTTATCGCTTCGGGCCAGGCCAACAGCGACACCGACCGCAAACAGAACTGAAAGGTTAGCAAATACAATCGTTCCGGCGCTGCTCATAACGGCAAACAGAGCCTGGAGCCAGCCGATGTCCAGAAAAGGGTAAGCGGTAATCGTATTAGGATTAGAAAGCGCCCCACCAATGCCTAACAGCAACCCTGCTGCGGGTAAAACCGCAATCGGTAGCATGAAGGATTTTCCAAACCGCTGTGCTTTTTCAAACCAGGCGCTATTACCCCCTGCGTTTAACCATGACATGAAATTTTCTCCCGGCGATAAATTTATGAAAATAATTTTTATCACCTTTACCCTTTCCTGTAAAAAAAATCATCAGTACTTTTTGACGCGGCTCAACGGAAGCGAAAAATTGCTGGAGAATGTGGATCAACAGCGCCAAACTGAGGCCCGGTTGCAAAAGGAGTACAACGTGAGTTTGCCAACAGGAAAAGAGAACGTGCTGCTTACCCTGCGTCAGGATATGCATGCCTATAGCCCCGCGTTGCAAAAGCTCGGGGAATATATCGTTGATCATGCACATGAGATGCTCTATCTGACTATCACTGAACTCGCGCGTGAGAGCGCCACCAGCGAAGCCACGGTTACGCGCCTCTGTCGTCAGCTTGGCTGTAAAGGCTATACGGAATTTCGTATGGCGCTGGCGTTAGAGGCACAACCCGCCGTACCGGCGGTTGCAGGAAAAAGCGATGAAGCCAGCGAACTGATTGAAGAGTGTATCAATGCGCTACGCGATACAGGCCGCCTGGTTGATGATGATGCGCTTGAACAGGCAGCAGTACGAATGCATCGCGCCAGACGTATAGCTCTGTTTGGCGTGGCGGCCAGCGCCACCGTAGGCGAGTATTTCCATTACAAACTTCTGCGGTTAGGCAAGCCGGCTCAAATGTTTAGCGATGCCCATCGCGCAGCGATGAATTGCGTGAGCCTCGGGCCTGAGGATTTAGTGATAGCTATCTCCAGTTCAGGCTCAACCCGGGATGTTATCTATATCGCCGAACAGGCACAGCAACGGGGCTGCCCACTGCTGGTGCTCAGCAACACCTCGCGTAGCCCACTGGCGCAGTTAGCCGACAGCCTGTTGGTTGCGGCAAAACCAGAAGGTCCGTTTACTGCCGGTGCGCTTAATTCTAAAGTAGGCGTTATGTTGTTGATTGAGCTGGTTATCATGAAATTAATGAAGTGCGATCCGCGCTATCAGCAGGCAAGTCATGAGACAGCCAGTATCACCCTTCCAATGCTGCTTTGAAAAATAACTTATTACTCAACAAAAAGGCTTTTCACATCACATCCCTTTGCCGCAAAACGCTATACTGGCAGCGCCCTGAAGGCAACCGACCTGTTTTGTATAGAAAAGAATGAAGAAAAGGATGACCTATGTTTTTTTCCCTCCGCTTGAGGGTAGCGGCCACCTTAATTAGTGGTTTGATGCTGTCGAATGTGGCCTGCGCACGTAATGAAGGCCATTTCGCTGAACAGCAAGTGCGTCATATCGCCACCTATTTTCCAGGCCGTATGAGCGGCAGTCCGGCTGAGTTAATGACTGCTGATTATTTGCATCAGCAGTTCGCCTCGCTGGGTTATAAAACCAATACCCGGCAGTTTAATACCGGCTTTGACTGGCATAATAATGACGGCCAGTCTCGCTGGCACAAACTGACCGCAACCTCGGTCATTGCTGCGCGCGCAGGCAGCGAGCCGCAGGAAATTTTGATCGTTGCGCATCTTGATACCTGGAGACCGCAAAACAGCGCGGAGGCCAACCAAAACCTGGGCGGATTACGCCTGCAAGGCGTCGACGATAACGCCTCGGGCTTAGGCGTCATGCTGGAGTTAGCGCAACAGCTCAGTGCCAGACCGCTGCACTATGGCGTGCGCTTTGTCGCACTGAGCGCGGGTGAACAGGGTATGCACGGCATGGACGACTATGTGGCGCGAATGAGCAAAAAAGAGCAGAAAAATACGCTGCTGGTTATCGATCTCAACAGCCTGATTACCGGTGATCATCTTTACTTTAACAGTGGCATTAATACGCCGCGTGCAGTACGCAAGCAGACCAGTGAGCGCGCCCTGCAACTGGCGCGCAAGTCAGGTATCCCAGCCGCGAGCCATCAGTCAGAGGAAAAAGATTCTGCCATTAATGCTTTTGATAAAGCAGGCTTCCCGTTGCTGAGTGTTACGGCCAGCAACTGGGCACTGGGTAATAAAGACGGAAAACAGCAACGCAGCCGAACGCGCCATTTTCCTGAAGGCACCACGCGCCATCAAACTGACCGTGATAATCTCGCGTATCTCGACCACTGGCTGCCGGGCCGTATTGCCCGGCGCACCCGTGACAGCGTGAATGTGTTGCTGCCGTTACTCCGTGAACTCACTAATCCCAAAGTATAAGGATCTGACATGTACGTAGTGTATCTGACCTATTTTCGCCCGGTAGACGAAGTTGAAGCCTTACTGGAGCCGCATATTCAATGGCTGGATCGTTACTTTGATACGGGTGTGTTTATTGCAGCGGGCCGTAAAGATCCGCGTACCGGCGGTATGGTGCTGGTAAAGGATATCGATCGCGCCAGACTGGATACTATCCTGGCTGAAGATCCTTTTGTTGCCGTCGCGAACTATGAAGTTACCAAAGTGAATATGACGCGCGCGGCTGACGGGTTTGGTGATTTAATCGGAATTTAATTTTTATGGGCGCGCTGTGTCTTTATCTCCCCCTTCTGGCGCAAAGCAACAGAAGCAGGGAATAAAGAGATCAGCGCGCAGAAAGCCTGATCAACCTTCGTGCAGTCCGCACTCCCGTTTCAGGCCAAAGAAGCGCGTCTCTTCTTCAGCCATACCCGGTTCCCACTTACGTGTTGTATGCGTATCGCCCACAGAAAGATAGCCCTCATCCCACAGCGGGTGGTATTTCAGGTTATGTTTCTGCAAATACTGATGAATCTGGCGGTTATCCCAGTCAATGATCGGTAGCACTTTAAACACGCCACGCTGCCAGCCCAGCACCGGCAAATTTGCGCGGCTACCTGACTGATCGCGGCGTAATCCTGCGAACCAGGTTTGCGCGCCCAGGGTTTCCAGGCCTCGATTCATTGGCTCAACTTTGTTGATCTCGTTGTATTTCTCAATGCCTTCAACGCCCTGCTCCCACAGCTTGCCGTAACGCGCCTCCTGCCACGCGGGCGAGGTTGCAGCACGGAATACTTGCAGATTCAGGTTGAGCTGGTCAGCCAGTTCATCAATAAAGCGATAGGTTTCCGGGAACAGATAGCCCGTATCCGTCAGGATCACCGGAATATCTGGCTGCTGACGGGTCACTAAGTGCAGCGACACCGCCGCCTGAATACCGAAGCTGGACGAAAGCACAAAGGCTCCCGGCAAATTCTCCAGTGCCCAGCTGACGCGCTCTTCAGCAGAACGCTTTTCCAGCTGTGCATTGGTTGAGGCCAGCGCCATTGTGCGCTGTACCTTAGACATCTCATTCAGTGCTGCGAGGTCTAGCTGACTCATTTTGCCTCCTGATCCCAAAAATCACGCGCTGGATCGACGACCGGTTTTACAATCCCGGCACGAATAACGAAGTCACCAAAGCCTTCTTCGCCCTGACGCTCTTTCGCCCAGCGTCCAACCAGCTCATCAATGTTGGCAAGAATTTCGCTTTCAGTAATGTTTTCACGATACATACGCGGAATACGTGTACCGATACGATTACCGCCGATGTGCAGGTTATAACGCCCTGGTGCTTTACCAACCAGACCGAGTTCAGCCAGCATGGCACGGCCGCAGCCGTTAGGACAACCGGTAACGCGTAACACTATGTGCTCTTCGCCAACGCCGTGTCCGTGCATGATCTCTTCGACTTTGGTGACGAAGGATGGCAGGAAACGTTCAGCTTCCGCCATGGCCAGGGGACAGGTTGGAAACGCAACGCAGGCCATAGAGTTTTCACGCTGTGCCGAGACGTTTTCCATCAAGCCATGGGCACGGGCAATAGCTTCGATAGCCTCTTTTTCGCTTTCCGGTACACCCGCAACAATCAGGTTCTGGTTAGCGGTCAGGCGGAAATCACCCTGATGAATTTTGGCAATTTCAGCAATGCCACGCTTCAGCGGACGGCCTGGATAATCCAGCAAACGGCCATTCTCAATGAACAGCGTCAGGTGCCATTTATTATCGATACCTTTGATCCAGCCGATACGATCGCCACGCGTCGTGAACTCATAAGGGCGAGTCGGTTCGAAGGTTAAGCCAGCACGCTTTTCCACTTCTGCTTTAAATGTCTCAACGCCAACGCGCTCCAGCGTGTATTTGGTTTTGGCGTTTTTACGATCGGTGCGATTCCCCCAGTCACGCTGAGTCGTCACTACCGCTTCTGCGACATCAAGGATTTTCTCAACCGGCAAATAGCCAAATTCGCTGGCGGTGCGCGCATAGGTCGCTTTATTGCCGTGCTCAATCGATAATCCCCCGCCGACCAGCAGGTTAAAGCCAACCAGCCTGCCTTTCTCCGCTACGGCCACGAAATTCAGATCGTTCGCGTGCAGATCGACATCGTTATGCGGTGGGATCACAACCGTGGTTTTAAACTTACGCGGCAGGTAAGTCTCACCGAGGATAGGTTCTTCATCGGTGGTGGCGACTTTTCCTGATCCCACCAAATTTCCGCATATGCGCGGGTGCGTGGCAGCAGATGTTCAGAAAGCTTCTTCGCCCACTCGTAGGCTTCCTGATGTAGTTCTGATTCAACCGGGTTTGAGGTGCAGAGCACGTTACGGTTTACGTCGTTAGCGGTAGCCAGCGCATCAAGGCCCACTTCGTGCAGCATTTGGTGCGTTGGCTTAACATTTTTCTTCAGGATGCCGTGAAACTGGAACGTCTGACGGTTTGTTAAACGAATGCTGCCGTAAATTGTTTTATCGGTCGCAAACTTATCGATCGCCAGCCACTGCTCAGGCGTGATGATGCCGCCAGGCAGACGGCAGCGCAGCATCATGGCATGACGCGGCTCCAGCTTCTGTTCGGCACGTTCGGCGCGGATATCACGATCGTCCTGCTGATACATACCGTGAAAACGGATTAACAGAAAATTGTCGCCAGTAAAACCGCCGGTCAGGCCATCATCGAGATCGTCGAGAATGGTGCCACGCAGGTAGTTACTTTGCTTTTTCAGGCGCTCGGCGTCTGTTAATTTACCTTCTACAACCAGCGGTCCAGGGTGTTTGTCGCTCATTAGTAAACGTCTCGCTGATAACGGCGCTCAATGCGCAGCTCACTTAAAAATTCGTCGGCCGTTTCACGATCCATTCCGCCGTGCTCGACCACCACATCCAGTAATGCCTGCTCAACGTCTTTCGCCATGCGATTCGCGTCGCCACAGACGTAAAGGTGCGCGCCTTCTTCGATCCAGCGCCACACTTCCGCGCCTTTCGCGCGGATTTTATCTTGTACGTAGACCTTCGCAGCCTGATCGCGCGACCATGCCAGATCAATGTTAGTCAGCAAGCCATCTTTCACATATTTTTGCCACTCGACCTGATACAGGAAGTCGTCTGTGAAGTGCGGATTACCGAAGAACAGCCAGTTTTTACCGGTTGCACCGTCATTATCACGTTGCTGCATAAAGGCGCGGAACGGTGCGATACCGGTGCCCGGCCCAATCATAATCACCGGTGCGTCCGGGCTGGCGGGCAGGCGGAAGTTATCGTTATGTTCGATGAAGATGCGAACCTCTCCCTCCTCTTCCACGCGATCGGCCAGCCAGGTTGAGGCGCCGCCGCCGCGCTGACGACCTTCAATGTCGTAGCGCACCGCACCCACTGTAATGTGAACTTCGCTGTCAGTTTCAGCCTGAGAAGATGCGATCGAGTAGAGACGCGGCGTCAGAGGACGTAGCAAGCCCGTAAGCTGCTCAGTGCTCAGTTCGGCGGGTGCCAGGCGGATCATGTCAACAATCGGGTAACGCTGTGCATACGTTTGCAGCTTCGCTTTGTCATCTACCAGCGACAGCAGTTCATCGTTGCGTGACAAAGCAGCGTATTGCGCGACGATCTGCGCGGTATTCACCGTCAGTTCAAAATGTTTTTGTAACGCCTCAGCCAGCGGTAAGGTTTGCCCCTGAACGTCAACCGGTTCGTCACCTTTCAGCCAGACCAGTTCTAACAGCTCTTTGACCAGTTCGGCGTCGTTTTCATACCAGACACCCAGCGCATCGCCCGGCTGATAGCGCAGGCCTGAATCACCCAAATCGATTTCAATATGACGGACATCTTTGTCAGAATCGCGACCGGTAATTTTTTGGTTAAGCGCGAAGGTAGCGACTAAAGGCTCTTCTTTGGTGTACGGCGTGCTGAAAACTTCATTCACGCTGCCTGTTGCCGTTACGGCCGCCTGTGATGCTGATTCCGCTGGCAGTCGCTTCTTTAAGATTTCAGTGATGGCACTGCGCCAGGCTGCTGCCTGCTCAGCATATTCAACGTCAGCATCTACACGATCCAGTAAACGCTCTGCGCCCAGCTCAGCCAGGCGACTATCGAAATCTTTACCCGCTTTGCTAAAAAATTCGTAAGAGGTATCGCCAAGGCCAAACACCGCAAACGCAGCCCCGTCCATTTTCGGTGCTTTTTTCGACAGCAGGAATTTATGCAGCGCGACCGCTTCTTCCGGCGGATCGCCCTCTCCCTGTGTGGAGGTCACGACGATCAGCAGCTTTTCCTGACCAATCTGCTTGAATTTATAGTCGCCTGCATTCACCAGGTTGACGTTGAGTTTAGCGGCCAGCAAATCATCGCGTAGCTGTTCCGCTAAACGGCGTGCATTGCCAGTTTGCGATGCAGACAGCAGGGTAATGGCTGGAATGTCAGCTGGCGCAGGCGCGCTTGCCGCCACGCTGCCGGGGGTTTGATTGACCATGCCCCAGAAATAACCTGAAAGCCATGCCATCTGGGTTGTGGAAAAATCCGTCGTCGCTGCTTGTAAGCGAGCGAGTTGCTCCGGCGAGAGCGGGAGCATTGAACCTGGTGCCTGTGTCGTCATCGCGTTAAAAATTCCAGTATCAGAAGTCCGGACCGTAAAATGGCGGAAGAGTGGGTAGGTTACCGGGCTGTATATTAACGATTAAATAAGCCTTCGACATAATTAATAACCAAAATGACTAAAAGGTTTTTCAGGTAAAGTTAACCGGCAAAAGTGGTAAAGAAAGGATCGATTAATCAATTAATTAAGCGATGAAGAGAGGATGCGATACAAAAAAAAGCGGCCTGTGGCATAGCGGGTGCGAAAAATCTGGCTTTCAGGTAGAATTCAGCGGTTTTTAAAGTCTGAGAACCATTATGTCTACCACACTATTTAAAGAATTCCAGTTCGAAGCCGCACATCACTTACCGAATGTGCCGGAAGGACATAAATGCGGTCGTCTGCACGGCCACTCCTTCCTGGTTCGTCTGGAAATTACCGGCGAAGTGGACGCGCATACCGGCTGGGTAATGGATTTTGCCGAACTTAAAGCGGCATTTAAACCCATTTATGATCGCCTCGATCACTACTATCTCAATGAGATCCCGGCCTGGAGAACCCCACCAGCGAAGTGCTGGCAAAATGGATTTGGCAGCAAATGAAGCCACGTTTACCGTTGTTGAGTGCGGTAATGATTAAAGAGACCTGTACGGCGGGTTGCGTCTATCGCGGGTAATTTGCTGGCGGGCAGACGTGATCAAACAAGGGCGGCGCATTGCCGCCCTTTTCACATCAGGCGATGTTGAGATATTTATGGGTTTGCATCGACAGGCGCCAGTTGCGCGCAATGCAGGTGTCAATGCAGAGTTTGGTTGCCGCCTCTTTGCGGCTAATGGGCTGTAACGCAATGATGCGTGATTTACTGTCCTGAATGCTGGTGAGAAGCTCATCTAAGGCGTCAACATCACGCTCACGTGCCACCGGATGTTTGATCTCATCAGCCCGGCTCAGCGCCTGGGCTAAAACATCGTAGCCTCCGCGCATATTAACTTTTGGCGATACCGTGACCCAGGTTTTGTCAGAGCAGTCAATCTTATGGGTGCCGCTGGTTTCAATCTGGCAGTTAAAGCCCGCTGTTTCTAACGCTTCAGTCAGTGGACGCAAATCAAAAATGGCAGGTTCACCCCCGTGATCACCACATGGCGCGCAGTCCATCCCTGCTGCCTGATGGCTGCGATCAACGTGGCGGCATCCGCATCGCCCCAGGCATCGCTTTCCACCGTTTTCACTAAAATATCACCCAGCGAAGTTTCCCGATCGGCGCGCTTTTCCCAGGTGTGTTTGGTATCACACCAGCTGCACCCCACCGGACATCCCTGTAAACGGATGAAAATGGCTGGCACACCAGTGTAAAAGCCTTCGCCCTGTAGCGTCTGGAACATTTCGTTAATCGGGTAGAACATTTTTTACTCGCCTGGAAAAATCTGGGCGCTGATTATGACAGCGCACGCCCCACACAACAACTACCACTTGATGCGAAAAATGCAAAAGCCCCGCTCGCTGGCGGGGCTTTGTTATCAGGTGATGCCGCGCTTAAGCGGCATCAACAGGCGATTATGCCTGACCTTTAACTTCTTTCAGACCGTTGAATGGCGCTTTTGAACCCAACGCTTCTTCGATACGGATCAGCTGGTTGTACTTAGCAACACGGTCAGAACGGCTCATAGAACCGGTTTTGATCTGGCCCGCAGCTGTACCCACCGCCAGGTCAGCGATGGTTGCATCTTCGGTTTCACCTGAACGGTGTGAAATCACCGCGGTGTAGCCAGCATCTTTCGCCATTTTGATCGCAGCCAGGGTTTCGGTCAGTGAACCGATCTGGTTGAATTTGATCAGGATGGAGTTAGCGATGCCTTTTTCGATACCTTCTTTCAGGATCTTGGTGTTGGTAACGAACAGGTCGTCACCAACCAGCTGGATTTTGTCGCCCAGTACTTTGGTCTGGTAAGCAAAACCGTTCCAGTCAGATTCGTCCAGACCATCTTCAATAGAGACGATTGGATACTGTTTGGTCAGATCTTCCAGGAAGTGGGTGAACTCTTCAGAGGTAAAGGCTTTACCGCCTTCGCCGGCCAGTACGTATTTGCCATCTTTGTAGAATTCAGACGCTGCACAGTCCATCGCCAGGGTGATATCTTTGCCCAGTTCGTAGCCTGCTGCTTTTACTGCTTCAGCAATAACAGCCAGTGCTTCTGCGTTTGAACCCAGGTTTGGCGCGTAGCCGCCTTCATCACCCACCGCGGTGTTCATGCCTTTGCTTTTCAGCACTTTCGCCAGGTGATGGAAAACTTCAGAACCCATACGGATCGCTTCTTTCACGTTTGAAGCGCCAACCGGCTGAATCATGAATTCCTGAATGTCGACGTTGTTGTCAGCGTGCTCACCGCCGTTGATGATGTTCATCATTGGCAGCGGCATAGAGAATTTGCCTGGGGTGCCGTTCAGTTCAGCGATGTGCTCGTACAGCGGCTGACCTTTAGAAGCAGCGGCCGCTTTCGCAGCTGCCAGTGAAACCGCCAGAATGGCGTTTGCACCGAAGTTGGATTTGTTATCAGTACCGTCCAGGTCGATCATGATTTTATCGATGTTCGCCTGATCTTTCGCGTCTTTGCCTTTTACCGCGTCAGCAATCGGGCCGTTTACCGCAGCAACTGCTTTGGTTACGCCTTTGCCCAGGAAACGAGATTTGTCACCGTCACGCAGTTCCAGTGCTTCGCGTGAACCGGTAGATGCACCTGACGGCGCTGCTGCCAAACCTACGAAACCGCCTTCCAGATGCACTTCTGCTTCAACAGTCGGGTTACCGCGTGAGTCGATAATTTCGCGACCGATGACTTTTACGATTTTGGACATTACGATTTTCCTCAGTACAAGTTAGTCAATCCTAAGACAAACAACGCGCGAAAAGTTCGCGCGTTGCTCGTGAAACTTACTTCGCTAAACGCTTCTGGTGCTCATGTGCGGCTTTCACAAAACCAGCAAACAGCGGGTGACCATCGCGTGGGGTCGACGTGAATTCCGGGTGGAACTGACAGGCAACAAACCATGGATGATTCGGGATCTCAATGATCTCTACCAGTTGATCATCGCCTGAACGTCCTGCAATACGCAATCCTGCCGCTTCAATCGGTTTCAACAACATGTTGTTGACTTCGTAGCGATGACGATGACGCTCAACAATGGTGTCAGAACCGTAGAGTTGACGAACTTTGCTGTCCGCCGTCAGTTGGCACTGCTGGCTGCCGAGGCGCATGGTGCCACCAAGGTCGCTCTGCTCACTGCGCACTTCAACGTTACCGTTTTCATCACGCCATTCGGTGATTAACGCAACCACCGGATATTTACAGTCTGGCACAAATTCAGTGGAGTTGGCGCCTTCAAGGCCAGCCACATTACGGGCAAACTCCATCAACGCGACCTGCATACCAAGACAGATGCCGAGATACGGCACGTTGTTTTCACGCGCGTATTGGGCGGTCATCAGCTTGCCTTCGACACCACGGTAACCGAAGCCACCTGGGATCAAAATCGCATCTAAATCTTTCAGAATTTCGACACCGCGGGTTTCGACATCCTGTGAATCGATCAGCTTGATGTTTACGGTGACGCGATTTTTCAGGCCGCCATGCTTCAACGCTTCGATAACAGACTTGTAGGCATCGGGCAGTTCAACATATTTGCCCACCATACCGATGTTAACTTCGCCGCCTGGATTGGCTTCTTCGTAAATAACCTGTTCCCATTCAGCCAGATTGGCTTCAGGCGCATTCAGATTAAAACGTTTACAGATATAGTCATCCAGGCCCTGAGATTTCAGCAGGCCAGGGATTTTATAAATGGAGTCAACATCTTTCAGTGAGATGACCGCTTTCTCTGGCACGTTACAGAACAGCGCAATTTTGCCGCGCTCGTTAGCAGGCACTGCGCGGTCTGAACGGCAAATCAACACGTCTGGCTGAATACCGATAGAAAGCAGTTCTTTTACCGAATGCTGAGTTGGCTTGGTTTTCACCTCGCCAGCAGCGGCCATATAAGGCACCAGCGTCAGGTGCATATACATGGTGTGCTCACGGCCCACATCAACCGCCATCTGACGAATGGCTTCGAGGAAAGGCAGCGATTCGATATCACCGACAGTACCGCCAATCTCAACCAGAACCACATCGTGGCCTTCGCCACCTTCAATGATGCGCTCTTTGATGGCATTGGTGATGTGTGGGATAACCTGGATCGTTGCGCCCAGATAGTCACCGCGACGCTCTTTGCGCAGGACTTCTGAGTAAATCCGACCCGTGGTGAAGTTGTTACGACGCGACATGCGCGTGCGGATGAAACGCTCGTAGTGACCCAAATCCAGATCGGTTTCGGCCCCATCATCGGTGACGAAGACTTCACCATGCTGCGTTGGGCTCATGGTGCCTGGATCCACGTTGATATACGGGTCCAGCTTCATGATGGTCACGTTAAGACCACGGGCTTCGAGAATGGCTGCGAGGGAGGCTGCGGCAATGCCTTTACCCAGAGAGGAAACGACCCCGCCGGTCACAAAAATATAATTCGTTGTCATGCTGAACCTGAGAGTTTAGGTTTAAAGACGGTGGAATAACCAGGACGGGAAAACAGTATACTGGAAACCGCTATCAGCCACAATTGATGAATCACAGCCATCCTCCAACGCATTGCTGCGGCTAACATAGCGGATAGCGATAAATGAAAGGTTGATGTACGTCACAAAGTTACCGCTGCGCTGAATCGTGTTAGCTTAAATGTTCAATTTATACGCAGCGGTGGAATAATCAGCATTTTTCCTGCGTTTTTACCTGCTGCCACGCCGCTTCCATCTGTTCCAGCGTTGCGCCTGGCATCTCAAGGCCCTGCGCGGCGATAATCGCTTCAACCTGACGGAATCGACGCTCAAACTTGTCGTTGGCTTTTTGCAGCGCGGTTTCCGCTTTACTGCCCAGGTGGCGGGACAGATTAACGGTCGCAAACAGCAAATCACCAATTTCCTCCTCCAGCTTTTGCGCATCAACCACTGACTGCTGCGCTTCATGCATCACTTCATCTATCTCTTCATGCACTTTATCCACCACCGGCCCCAGCGACGTCCAGTCAAAACCCACATTATGACAACGCTTCTGTATTTTATGTGCACGCATCAACGCAGGCAGGGCTTTAGGAATGTCATCAAGCGCGGAGTGCTGGGCTTTTTCTGCCCGCTCTGTTTGTTTGATGGCTTCCCAGTTTTTAAGCACTTCCGCGCTGTTTTCCACTGTGGCTTCAGCAAAAATGTGAGGATGACGGCGCTCAAGTTTGTCGCTGATGGCGTGACAGATATCGTCAAAATTGAAGCGGTGCTGTTCGTTTGCCATCTGTGCATAGAACACAACCTGAAACAGCAGATCGCCAAGCTCGCCGCGAAGATCGTCAAAATCTTCCCGCTGAATGGCATCCAGCACTTCGTAGGTTTCTTCAAGGGTATAGGGAGCGATAGTGGCAAACGTCTGTTCACGATCCCACGGACAGCCGTGTTGCGGATCGCGCAGGGCTTTCATGATGCCCAGCAGGCGATCGATTGCGTTCATGAGTAATCCTTTGATTTTTTAAACGGTACACGCTGTGTTCTGCGGCCTGATCGTCTCACCCCGGCGTTCTGTCACAGAAAGCCGGGGTGGCGCAGAAAAACAGCAGCATTAATGCAAACGGCGAGCATCAATGATATCGGAGACCTGATTAAGGCGAGCCAGTACGCGACCCAGCACCTGCTGGTTGTAGATCTCAATATCCATATCGATGGTCGCCAACTGTTTTTTGGTATCGCTGCGGCTCGAAACGCCAAGCACATTGACTTTCTCGTTGGCAAGAATGGTGGTGATATCACGTAACAGCCCGCTGCGATCGTTAGCCGTGACGCGCACCACCAGCGAATAACCGCTGGAATAGCTTTCCCCCAGACGGCATCAACAATTCGCTCTGGCGCATGCGACATCAGCTCGGCAAGCTGATCGCAATCGGCGCGGTGGATTGAAATACCGCGCCCCTGGGTAATAAAGCCGACGATATCATCGCCCGGGATCGGCTGGCAGCAGCGTGCAATGTGGTGCATGAGATTGCCGACGCCTTCGACCACTACCCGCCCGCTCTCTTTGCGCGACGGGTGCGAATAGGATTTTTGCGTTAGCTGGCGCAGGGCCTCGCGATCTTCCTCTTCAGCACTCGGTTTGTTGAGTTTGGCCTGGAGGAAATTCACCATTTGATTAAGACGAATATCACCGCCGCCAATCGCCGCTAACAATTCATCCAGCGACGTGACGTTATAGCGCGGCAGCAGCAGCTTTTCGGCTTCTTTCAGGCTGATGTCCAGCTGGCTCAGTTCGCTGTCCAGAATCTGTCTTCCGGCAAGAATATTCTTGTCGCGATCTTGCTTACGGAACCAGTTATGGATCTTAGAGCGACCACGGTTGGTGGTAATGTAACCCAGGTTCGGGTTTAGCCAATCGCGGCTTGGGTTTGGCTGCTTCTGGGTAATCACTTCAACCTGATCGCCCATTTGCAACTGATAGGTAAAGGGGACAATGCGGCCACCAATTTTAGCCCCAATGCAGCGATGGCCAATATCACTGTGAATATGATAAGCAAAATCGAGCGGTGTCGAGCCTGCTGGCAGGTCAACCACATCGCCTTTCGGCGTAAACACATAAACGCGATCGTCAAAGACCTGGCTGCGCACCTCTTCCAGCATTTCACCGGAATCTGCCATCTCTTCCTGCCAGGTGATCAGCTTACGCAGCCATGCAATCCGCTCTTCATGACCAGCAGCTCCACGGGCATTGCTTGATGTCGGGCCTTCTTTGTACTTCCAGTGTGCAGCAACCCCCAGCTCGGCATCCTCATGCATCTGACGAGTACGGATCTGGATCTCAACGGTTTTGCCTTTGGGGCCAAGCACCACGGTGTGGATTGACTGATAGCCGTTGGGTTTAGGGTTAGCGACGTAATCATCAAACTCGTTCGGCAGATGACGATAGAGCGTATGTACCGTGCCTAACGCGCCGTAACAATCCTGCAAACGCTCCGCCACAATGCGTACTGCCCGCACATCAAACAGTTCATCGAACGCCAGCGATTTTTTCTGCATCTTGCGCCAGATGCTGTAAATATGTTTTGGGCGGCCATAGACTTCGGCGCGTACCCCCTCTTTGATCATCTCTTTGCGCAGGTTATCGACAAAGTTTTCGATATATTGCTCGCGGTCGATACGGCGCTCATGCAGCAGTTTTGCAATGCGTTTGTATTCATCAGGATGCAAATAGCGGAAGCAATAATCTTCCAGCTCCCACTTCAACTGGCCGATACCCAGACGGTTAGCCAGCGGCGCGTAAATATTGGTGCTCTCTTTAGCGGCAAGTACCCGTTCATCTTCCGGCGCGTCTTTCATTTCGCGCAGATTCATGATGCGTTCTGCCAGCTTCAGTACCACGCAGCGGAAATCTTCCACCATGGCCAGCAGCATGCGACGCACGTTATCCACCTGTGCCGACGCCATGGAATCATTATGAATCGCTTTCAGTTGACGAATGGCATCCATATCGCGCACGCCATGCACCAGCGACACAATATTTTTGCCCACGGTTTGTTCCAGCTCTTCTTCGCTGACGACTTCGTCATTGGCCAGCGGAAAGATCAGCGCGGCGCAGAGACTGTCAATGTCCATGCTGAGCATCGAGAGGATCTCAACCATCTCGATGCCACGCCATAACAGCAGAGATTGATCCGGATGGTTGTGCGTTTGGGCTTCACAATAGCGCCAGGTTTCAGCGAGACGTTGACATGATTGCGGGTTAGTCATGCCAAGGCTGGCGATCCACTGGTCGAGGGCAAACTCCCCCGCCGTATTTAAATGCGCACTTCTAACCGCAACCATATCCTCTCCTGACACAACGATCTGGACGATCGCTTATGTTTTTCTGAACAGCACCATGGATTCGAGATGACGGGTATGTGGGAACATATCCAGCATCGCAACCCTTTCCAAATGGTAACCCGCCGACAGCAATGTCTGGCTATCGCGGGCGAGCGTTGTGGGATTACACGAAACATAGACCACACGCTGTGGTGCAAGTTTAACCACATGCGTCATTACGCCTGCAGCACCGGCACGTGCCGGATCGAGTAACACCTTATTAAATCCTTGCGCAGCCCACGGCTGGCGCGAAACGTCTTCTTCCAGATTGTGCTGGAAAAAGCGGACATTTTTAAGATTATTCAGTTGCGCATTATACGCTGCCTGGCTGACTAATGCTGCAACGCCCTCCACACCAACCGCAATTTGTACGTATTTTCCTACAGGAAGTGTGAAGTTTCCCATGCCACAAAAGAGATCTAACACGCGATCTTCCGCTTGCAGATCCAGCCACGCGATCGCTTTCGCCACCATCTGCTGATTGACCGCATCGTTTACCTGAATAAAATCTTGCGGGCTGAAGGTGAGCTTAAGATCGTGTGTCTGATAGTAAGGTTGCTTATCACTTAGCGCGGTGAGCTTTTCGCTGCCGTCATCCAAAAACACCTTCGTTTGATGCTTATGCGAAAAGCGTTCCAGTTTTTCCAGATCGTCAGCCTGCAACGCATCAAGATGACGCAAAACCATCAGCGGGCCATTATCTGCCTGCACCAACTCAACGTGTCCTAAACGTCTTACGGCTTTGAGATCGCGTAAACAGTCACGCAGCGGCGTGATTAACGCCTCAAGTTCGGGCATCAAAATGGGGCATTGCTGAATATTCACCAGATCGTTACTGGCTTCCTTACGAAACCCCATCTGAAGCTGCTGGCTTTTATTCTGCCACTGCAAACCCAGCCGTGCGCGACGGCGGTAACCCCAGGTTTTTCCGGCGATGATCTCGTCCACCGCCACGGTATGATTCGCCTCTTTGCTCAGCATGCGGCTCAGCGCCTGCGCTTTGCTTTGCTGTTGCAACGCTTCATCAACATGCTGCTGCTGACAGCCGCCACACAGGGTAAAGTGCGGGCAGCGCGGCTCGACCCGCGCCGGACTGCTGTTCAGTAATCGCGTCACGCTGGCCCTGGCAAACTGGCGTTTATCGTCGGTTAAGGTAATTTCTGCCTGCTCGCCGGGCAGCGCGCCACTGACAAAAATGGTTTTACCATGATGACGTGCAACGCCTTGCCCAAAGGGATCAAGATCATCAATGGTGACGGTAATACGTTGTTTGGTCGTCACGCGCTGTTTTGCGGAGTAAAATTGCGCCATAGTGTGGTTAATTCTCTTTCTAAAAATCGATGTGCATTGCGGATACCGGTATGCACAGGGACGTTCCTGCCGGGAGCAGGCCGATATTATGACGAAATACAGCCTGCGGGCGCGAATGATGATTTTGATCCTGGCGCCGACATTAATGGTAGGCCTGCTGCTCAGCTCTTTTTTTGTTATACACCGCTATAACGAACTTCAGCGTCAGGTTATGGAAGCCGGCGCTAACATCATCGAACCCCTGGCCATTTCCAGCGAATACAGCATGACCTGGCACAATCGCGACACCATGCGCGAGCTGGTCAGTTTGCTGCATCGTCGTCATTCTAATATTGTCCGTGCGATTTCTGTTTTCGACAACAATAACCAGCTATACGTATCGTCAAATAACAAGCAAAACCTAAGCCTGTTAGAGAAAGAAGATATTGGTGCTCTGGCAGACGATGTCTCTGTGGAGCGGCACGGCAACATCCTTATCCTGCGTACCCCGATAACCTCAGAACATTACGCCGTAGATGAACAGCCTGACGAAAATGTAAAACCCTCTGGCAATCCGCTGGGATACGTTGCTATTGAACTCGATCTGCAATCAGTGCGGCTACAGCAGTACAAAGAGGTGTTTGTTGCCACCCTGATGCTGCTGTTCTGTTTATGCATCGCCATGCTCTTCGCCTATCGCCTGATGCGTGACGTAACAGGCCCTATTCGCAATATGGTCAGTACCGTTGACCGTATTCGCCGTGGTCAGCTCGACAGCCGGGTCGAAGGCTATATGCTCGGTGAACTGAGCATTCTTAAAAATGGTATTAACGCCATGGCGATGTCGCTCACCGCTTATCATGAAGAGATGCAGCACAACATCGATCAGGCAACCTACGATTTGCGCGAAACGCTGGAGCAGCTGGAGATTCAAAACGTTGAACTGGATCTGGCTAAAAAGCGCGCGCAGGAAGCCGCACGCATCAAATCTGAATTTCTTGCCAATATGTCGCACGAGTTGCGCACGCCACTGAACGGTGTTTTGGGTTTTACCCGCCAAATGCTGAAAACGCCGCTGCGCGCGACACAGCGCGACTACATGCAAACCATTGAGCGTTCAGCCAATAATCTGCTGAGCATTATCAACGACGTGCTCGATTTTTCTAAACTTGAAGCGGGCAAGCTGGTGCTGGAATCCATTCCCTTTCCGTTACGCGCCACCATCGATGAAATACTGGTGTTGTTAGCGCCCTCAGCGCATGACAAAGCACTGGAACTCACCGTAGTTTGCGACAGCAACGTGCCAGATAACGTGATTGGTGATGCGCTTCGTTTACAGCAGATCCTGATCAATCTGATCGGCAACGCCATCAAGTTCACCGAAAAAGGCACCATCGATCTCAAAGTGAAGCAGCGTGCCATCACCACCACGCGCGTGGAGCTGGAAATTCAGGTGCAGGATACCGGTATTGGTATCTCCGAACAGCAGCAAACGCAGCTTTTTCAGGCCTTTCGCCAGGCTGATGCCAGCATTTCACGGCGTCATGGTGGCACAGGATTAGGCTTAGTGATAACGCAGAAACTGGTCAGTGAGATGGGCGGCGACATCACCTTTTACAGCCGACCAGATCAAGGATCGACCTTTTGGGTGCGCGTTCAGCTCGACCTTAATCCTAACGCGCCGGGCATGCCGCGCGTGCTGGATGCCCTGTCGCAATCGCGTATTGCTTACGTTGAGGCAAACACCCATGTGGCGAAAGCGGTGCTGGACGTATTGAGCGTCACGCCGCTTCAGATCGACTATAGCGAGACGCTGGAAGGATTGAGCAAAGAACATTATCCGCTGTTGCTGATGGCGATGCCGGTAGATGTCAGTCAGCATCAGTTACTGGCTGATGATGTAATCAACGCGCTGTTGGATCGCGCTGACAATGTGCTGCTGGCGCTGCCTAGCCCGATGATGCTTCTCGCCGACGAGCTAAAAGTACGTGGTATCGATGGCTGTATCGCTAAACCTGTTTCGCAAACGCGCTTACTGCCGATGTTGCTGGATCTGCATACCCGCCAGCTAAATGAACTGCCTGTATCACCGCGTTTGCCGCTCACGGTCATGGCTGTGGATGACAATCCCGCCAACCTCAAACTGATCGGGGCGCTTCTGGAGGAGCAGGTGCAACAGATTGTGCTGTGTAACAGCGCCGGGCAGGCTATCCATCAGGCAAAGCATTGTGCCCTGGATGTGATTTTAATGGATATTCAAATGCCCGATATCGATGGCATCCGCGCCAGTGAAATTATTCGTAGCCTGCCCCAACATGCGCATACGCCGATTGTCGCCGTCACCGCTCATGCCATTGATGGCGAGCGGGAACAGCTTATTAAAGCTGGCATGAATGATTACCTGGCTAAGCCGATTGATGAGAGCAAACTCAGGCAGTTGCTGGCGCGTTATCAACCAACGCCTGCCCTCTCCGTGCCGGAATTACCCCAAATTTTACCGACGCTGAACTGGTCACTGGCGCTACACCAGGCAGCAAATAAGCCTGAACTTGCGCGCGATCTGCTGTCTATGCTGCTTGATTTTCTGCCTGAAGTGCATGAAAAGATGGCGCAATATATGGCGGTCAATGATGTCAGTGGGCTGCGAGAAATTATTCATAAGCTGCACGGCAGTGCCAGTTACAGCGGCGTGCCGCGTATGAAGCAGTTATGTCATCAACTGGAAAAAGGGTTACATCAGGCCAGCGATATTGCCGCGCTGGAGCCTGAGTTACTTGAACTGCAGGATGAGATGGAGAACGTGGCAAAAGAAGCGCGGCGGATATTAAGTATGGCGTAAAAGGCCTCTGCGGTTGATGCCTTCACCGCAGCCCTCCACAGACATCTGCGAGGGCTGAATCAGGAAGCGTAAACGCCTCTACTTAAACCCACCCATTTTTAGCGTTGCCGCCACGTTACGTGCCGTCAGGTGAACGTTTTTGCCCGCATTTGCCAGCGCATCATCCAGCGTACAGATGCTGTAGAGCACGCTGAATACCGCATCCAGACCATGTTCATGCACCACGCCCACATCTGCCGTTAAGCTGCCGGCAATGCCGATCACGGGCTTATTAAAGCGTTTCGCTACGCTCGCCACGCCAATCGGTACTTTGCCATTAATACTCTGACTGTCGATGCGCCCTTCGCCGGTGATCACCAGATCGGCATCTTTCACCTGCTCTGCCAGCTTCAGCGCCTCCGTCACGATCTCAATACCACGTCGCAAATCGGCCTGACAAAAAGCGTGAAGTGCCGCTCCCATGCCGCCCGCCGCACCGCCGCCTGGAATATGCAACACATCAATATCCAAATCGCGGTGAATAATCTCTGCGTAATGGGCCAGCGCCTGATCGAGCTGCTCTACCAGCAGCGGCGTCGCGCCTTTTGCGGACCAAAAATTGCCGATGCGCCCTTTTCACCGGTCAGAGGATTGGTCACGTCACAGGCAACCTCAAAGCGGCACTCACTGATCCTTTCATCCAGTGCATTGATATCAATGCTGGCCAGTTGTGGCAGGGCACCGCCGCCAAACGCAATCTCGTTGCCTTGCTGATCAAGCAGCCGTGCGCCCAGGGCCTGCATCATGCCTGAGCCGCCATCATTAGTGGCGCTACCGCCGATACCAATGATGATGTGTTTAACACCCTTATCCAGTGCGTTTTTGATTAACTCACCGGTGCCGAATGAGGTGGTTACCAGCGGATCACGCTGCGCTGAAGGCACTAACTCAAGACCGCTGGCTGCTGCCATCTCGATATAGGCGGTACGCTCGTCACCCGACAGACCATAAAGGCGTCAACAGGGCTGCCCAGCGGCCCTGTCACCGTCAGGCGGATAATCTTTCCGCTCGTCGCGGCCACCATGGCTTCAACCGTACCTTCACCACCGTCGGCGACCGGTATTTTGATGTAGTCTGCGTCGGGGAAAACTTCACGGAATCCCGCTTCGATCGCCGATGCCACATCCAGGGCAGATAAACTCTCTTTATAGGAATCCGGTGCGATAACGATTTTCATAGGCAATCCAGGCGCTGTTGATTAACAGAGAAGCCAGTCCGGTATCCGTAGATACCGGAGCCGCTTTTTAGCGGGAAATCTCAACCTTCGCTAACTTCTCATAATAGCAGGCGAGCGCGCTGTGGTCGGATGTGCCCTGACCATCGTTACGCAGAGCCTGCATCATCTCCATTACCGCCGCCGTCAGCGGCAGGTGTGCACCGATGCCATGCGAGGTATCCAGCGCGTTAGCTAAATCTTTAATATGCAGATCGATGCGAAAACCTGGCTTGAAGTTACGATCCATCACCATCGGCGCTTTTGCGTCCAGCACGGTGCTGCCCGCCAGCCCGCCACGGATCGCCTGATAAACCAGATCCGGGTTTACACCCGCTTTGGTCGCCAGCGACAGGGCTTCTGACATCGCGGCAATATTCAGAGCGACGATCACCTGATTAGCCAGTTTCGTGACATTACCCGCACCAATATCGCCGGTATGCACCACTGAACCCGCCATTGCTTTCATGATGTCATAGCAGCGATCAAACACCGCCTTGTCGCCGCCGGCCATTACTGACAACGTGCCTTCGATAGCTTTTGGCTCGCCGCCGCTCACGGGCGCGTCAAGCATTTTGATCTCTTTTTCCGCCAGTGCATCGTGGATTTCCCGGCTTGCCAGCGGCGCAATTGAACTCATATCGATCACAATCAGCCCGGGTTTCGCGCCATCAATGATGCCATTTTCACCCAGGCAAACTTCCTTCACCTGGGGTGAGTTTGGCACCATGGTAATCACCACATCACATTGTGCAGCGACCTCTTTCGGCGTTTTGGCTACCGTTGCGCCCAGCTCAACCAGTTCCGCTTCGTTCTCAACGTTGTGATCGCGTACCACCAGCGTATAACCCGCTTTCACCAGGTTTTTACTCATCGGTTTGCCCATAATGCCCAGGCCGATAAATCCAATTTTCATTCGGTTGCCCCTTCGTTGATTACTTTTTAAATTTGTCGCACAGCGCCTGCGTGGCGTTGCGGAACACCCCTAAATCGCTGCCAACCGCAACGAAGCTGGCACCCCATTCCAGATAGCGACGTGCATCAGCCTCTACCGGCGCCAGAATGCCGCTCGGCTTGCCCGCTGCTTTGGCGCGCTCGAAAAGATATTTGATCACTTTCAGCACTTCAGGATGTGCTGGCTGTCCGAGGTAGCTGAGCGCCGCGGAGAGATCGCCCGGGCCGACAAAAATGCCATCAACACCCTCTACCGCCGCGATAGCATCAATATTGTCTACCGCCTGTTGAGTTTCGATCTGCACCAGCACCGTGATGTTGTCATTAATGGTCGCGTTGTAATCGGCCAGCGTGCCGTACATGTTGCTGCGGTGCGATACCGAGACGCCACGAATACCTGCGGGAGGATAACGCGTCGAGGCAACCGCCTGTCTCGCTTCCTCTTCGGTCTCAACAAATGGCACGAGGAAGTTATAAAAACCAATATCTAACAGACGTTTAATAATGATTGGCTCGTTGCACGGTGGACGCACCACCGGCGCGCTGTGACTGCCTTTCAGCGCCATCAGCTGAGGAATAAAGGTGGTGATGTCATTTGGCGCGTGTTCACCATCCAGCACCAGCCAGTCAAAACCGGCCAGCCCTAACACTTCAGTCGTTAGCGGATTTGCCAGCGCACACCAGCTACCAATCAGTGTTTCACCCGCCAGCAAACGACGACGAAATCCATTTGGCCAGGCTGCATTACTCATGGTTTGACTCCTGTTATATCGGCTCCCGTACGAGAGCCAAAAAAGTTAGCGCACAAGGCACGGTCGTTTATTGTCAAAGGTCCAGCCCGGCACCAGGAATTGCATTGCCTGCGCATCGTCACGCGCACCCAAACCCTGTTTCTGATACAGCGCATTTGCCCGCATCACCTGATCCATATCCAGCTCAACGCCTAATCCTGGCTTCTGCGGCACCTGCACCATTCCACCCTTGATCTGGAAAGGCTCTTTAGTCAGGCGTTGATTGCCTTCCTGCCAAATCCAGTGGGTATCAATGGCGGTAATCGCCCCCGGCGCGGCAGCGGCAACGTGAGTAAACATCGCCAGAGAAATATCGAAATGGTTATTGGAGTGCGAACCCCAGGTCAGGCCAAAGTCGTGACACATCTGCGCCACGCGCACTGAACCTTGCATCGTCCAGAAATGAGGATCGGCCAGTGGAATATCGACCGACTGAAGCGATAAGGTGTGGCCCATTTGACGCCAGTCGGTGGCGATCATGTTGGTTGCGGTAGGTAACCCCGTGGCACGACGGAATTCCGCCATCACTTCTCTGCCTGAGTAACCTTGCTCGGCACCGCAAGGATCTTCAGCGTAGGCCAGCACGCCTTTCAATTGTTTACCCAGCATAATCGCTTCATTCAGCGACCAGGCGCCATTGGGATCAAGCGTAATCCGCGCTTCGGGAAACGCTTCGCCAGCGCGGTAACGGCTTCAGCCTCTTCACCGCCACGCAGTACGCCCCCTTCAGTTTGAAGTCATTGAAGCCATATTTTTCGTAAGCTGCTTCAGCCAGGCGCACCACGGTATCCGGCGTTAACGCCTCTTCATGACGCAGTCGATACCAGTCACACTTCTCATCTTCCTGGCTTTGATAGGGTAACGACGTTTTTTGCGATCGCCGATATAGAACAGGTAACCCAGCATCTCAACGCGATCGCGCTGTTGCCCGTCGCCGAGTAGCGACGCGACATTAACGCCCAAATGCTGACCGAGTAAATCCAGCAGTGACGCCTCAATACCAGTCACCACATGAATAGTGGTGCGCAAATCAAACGTCTGGTTTCCGCGTCCGGCAGAATCACGATCGGCAAAAGTGCTGCGTACCAGGCTCAGGATGTTTTTGTACTCGCCAATGGTTTTACCCATCACCAGCGAGGCCGCATCCTCCAGCGTCTGACGAATTTTCTCGCCTCCCGGAATTTCGCCTACGCCCGTGTTTCCGGCGTTATCTTTGATGATGACAATGTTGCGGGTAAAAAAGGGTGAATGCGCACCACTCAGGTTCAGCAACATACTGTCGTAACCAGCAACCGGAATGACCTGCATAGCCGTAATTTTAGGGGTAGAACTCATCTGCTGCTCCTTAAGCTGTCGCGCGGCCAAATGCCGGGCGTTTGCGGTCGAATGTCCAACCAGGAATCAGATATTGCATCGCCGTGGCATCATTACGCGCCCCGGCGGGCAGTGATTTATACAGTTCATTGGCCTGACGCAGTTGATCCCAGTCCAGCTCGATGCCGAGACCTGGCGCGTCGGGTACAGCAATTTTGCCGTTGCGGATCTGCAACGGGTTTTTGGTCAGGCGCTGATCGCCTTCCTGCCAAATCCAGTGGGTATCAATAGCGGTGGGTTTGCCTGGCACGGCGGCACCAACGTGGGTAAACATCGCCAGTGAAATATCAAAATGGTTATTTGAATGGCAGCCCCACGTCAGTCCCCAGTCGTCACACAATTGCGCGACGCGCACCGCGCCGCTGAGCGTCCAAAAGTGCGGATCGGCAAGGGGAATATCAACGGCGTTCAGCATTACCGCGTGATTCATCTCACGCCAGTTAGTGGCGATCATATTAGTGGCGACCGGCAAGCCGGTGGCGCGACGGAATTCCGCCATGACTTCACGACCGGAGTAGCCCTGCTCAGCTCCACAAGGATCTTCAGCGTAGGTCAGCACATCCTGCATGCCCTTACATAAACCAATCGCCTCATCCAGCAGCCAGGCTCCGTTGGGATCCACGGTGATACGCGCGTCCGGGAAGCGTTTTTTCAGCGCAACCGCAGTTTCGATCTCCTGCTCACCCGGCAGCACCCCGCCCTTGAGTTTGAAATCTTTAAAGCCATATTTGTCCTGCGCCGCTTCGGCTAAGCGCACCACGGCTTCACTGCTGAGCGCCGCCTGATGGCGCAGGTGATACCAGTCGTGGCTGGCGTTTTCACCGGTCAGGTAGGCTAAATCGGTTTTGCGACGATCGCCGAGGTAGAACAGGTAGCCAAGCACCGTCACTTCATCGCGCTGTTTACCCGGTCCGAGCAGTTCTGCCACCGGCACGCCAAGACACTGACCGAGCAGATCCAGTAGCGCAGCTTCCAGCGCCGCAACCGCATTTACCCGCAGTTCAAAAGTCCAGGCGCCGTTGCCGAAGGTATCGAAATCGGCCGACTGATTGCCCTTATGCACTTGCTGCACCAGGCGGTTCATACGCGCCACCTGCTGACCTTTCACCTGGGGTATGGCATCAACCAGCGTTTGATAGATGGTTTCGCCGCCCGGCGCTTCACCCACACCGGTATGGCCGGCACTGTCAGTCAGCACCACAATATTGCGGGTGAAACAGGCATTGTGTGCGCCGCCAATGTTCAGCAGCATGCTGTCGTACCCGGCAACCGGAATCACCTGCATATCTGTGATAACGGGCGTACTTTGCGTATTCATGTTCCGTCCTTATCGCTGTTTCAGTTCGATACGTTTGATGTCGCCCACCAGCACCAGATAACTCAGTACCGCAACAAAAGCATGGATACCGACATAAATCAGTGCGCCGTTATACGAGCCGCTGGCCGCGATAATGTAGCCAATGGCAATTGGCGTGATGATGCCGGAAGCGTTACCAAACATATTGAACAGACCGCCGCTCAAGCCACTGATCTCTTTTGGCGCGGTATCCGCCATGACGGCCCAACCCAGCGCCCCGATGCCTTTGCCAAAGAACGCCAGCGCCATGAAAAACACCACAACCCATTCAGTATCAACGTAGTTACACACCACCATTGAGATGGAAAGCAACATGCCGAGCACGATAGGCGTTTTACGGGCGATATTCAGTGAACCGGTTTTACGCATCAGCCAGTCGGAAATCACCCCGCCTAACACGCCACCGATAAAGCCGCATACCGCAGGAATAGAGGCAATGAATCCTGCTTTCAGAATCGACATGCCGCGTGCCTGCACCAGATAGATCGGGAACCAGGTAATAAAGAAGTAGGTTAAGGCGTTGATGCAGTACTGACCGAGATAGACGCCAAGCATCATGCGTGAGCTAATCAACTGGCGGATCTGGAACCATTTCTCATCCCAACTGACTTTGCGCTCTTCCTTCTTCTGATCCATGTTGATCAGTGCGCCGCCCTGCTCCATATATTCCAGTTCAGCTTTGTTAACGCGCGGGTGGTCGTTCGGATCGTGGATAACTTTCAACCAGATAAAGCTGAGCAAAATGCCGAGGCCGCCCATAAACCAGAATACGTGCGCCCAACCGACCTGCGATGTCAGCCAACCCATAATGGGCGCAAAAATCACCGTGGCGAAATATTGTGCTGAGTTAAAGATGGCAACCGCGGTTCCGCGCTCCTGCGCCGGGAACCAGGCGGCGACGATACGACTGTTGCCTGGAAATGACGGGGCTTCAGCCAGTCCCACCATAAAGCGCAGCATGAACAGCGCCATCACGATGGTATAACCACTAAAGATGTCAACGAAGCCCTGCAACAGGGTAAACATTGACCAGAGGAAAATACTCCAGAAGTAAACACGTTTTGATCCAAAGCGGTCCAGCAACCAGCCGCCAGGGATCTGGCCGATCACATAAGCCCAGGAAAACGCGGAGAAGATGTAACCCATTCCGATGGGATCAAGACCGATATCTTTTGCCATTGCCGATCCGGCAATAGACAGTGTGGCACGGTCCCCGTAGTTGAAAGAGGTGACGATAAATAACATCACCACAATCCAGTAGCGCGCATTAGTACGTTTTTGTACTGATTCCGCTGTCTGGCTATAAGTATTCATGATGCACTCCTGAAATATAGCGTTCGCTACATTCGCTCTGACTGCATACACATCGCGTTGGGTATCAGAGAGAAGTTGGGTTAAACACGGCGATTTAGTTATTGGCAAACCGATAGTGCGTCGT
Organism: Pantoea sp. LMR881; assembly: GCF_027157825.1. NCBI lineage: Bacteria > Pseudomonadati > Pseudomonadota > Gammaproteobacteria > Enterobacterales > Erwiniaceae > Pantoea > Pantoea sp. LMR881. The sequence continues at coordinate 3,081,689 of NZ_JAPVOK010000002.1, read as the reverse complement.
GACACATAACCTAACGTGGGTATCGAAAAGCAGTATATGAACAGGTACTTGCGGAGGCATTGGAATAGCGCCTGATAATAAGCGCGAAATAGCATCTTTTATTTGGCATTTGCACATAAGGCTGCGGCGCGGCTCACGGAAAACGGAAATTTAAGCCGGTTTGATTAGAATTTAGCCAGAAAAAAATGGCTTTGTGAGACCCTTCACTTGCTTTTGTTCGTTTTCACCAAAACAACCTTGCTAAACCAGCAAATGACAGTCAATTGCACAATGCTTAGCGCCTGCCCTCTCCTTATACTGAAGCTGGCAAATACCGAGCGTGTGACAAGTAACACCATTACACCGCGCCGCAAAAGTACGGCGCGAATGACTGGAAGGTGAGCAATGAACCCGACCCCGACCGAACAGCCGCTCTACATTAAAGTGCATGAAGCGGATAACGTTGCCATTGTGGTGAATAGCCTGGGATTACCAGCAGGTACAATGTTTGCCAGTGGCCTGACATTGACCGAGCATGTACCACAAGGCCACAAAGTGGCGCTGAGTGCCATCGCCAAAGGCGGCGAAATCCTGCGCTACGGTGAAGTGATTGGCTATGCTCTGCGTGATATTGCGCAAGGCAGTTGGATTGATGAATCGCTGGTGGCGTTGCCCGAAGCGCCGCCTCTCGCCAGTTTGCCGCTCGCCAGTAATGTGCCACCAGATCTTCCGCCACTTGAAGGCTATACCTTCGAAGGTTATCGCAATGCGGATGGCAGCGTTGGGACGCGCAATCTTTTAGGCATTACGACCAGCGTACATTGCGTTGCGGGCGTGGTTGATTTTGTGGTGCAGTTGATTGAACGCGACCTGCTGCCAAAATATCCCAACGTAGATGGCGTAGTGGCGCTGAACCATCTTTACGGCTGCGGTGTGGCGATCAATGCGCCTGCTGCGGTTGTACCGATACGCACCATTCATAACCTGGCGCTGAACGCTAATTTTGGTGGTGAGGTGATGATTGTGAGTTTGGGTTGTGAAAAATTACAGCCTGAACGTCTGCTGACTGGCACGCCGGATGTGCAGGCCATCTCGCTGGATGACCAGGATATCGTGCGCTTGCAAGATGAGAAGCTGGTGGGCTTTGGCGCGATGGTGGATGAGATATTGCAGGTAGCAGAGCGTCATCTGAAACGCCTCAATCAGCGCCAACGTGAAACCTGCCCGGCATCGGAGCTGGTGGTGGGCATGCAGTGCGGTGGTAGTGATGCCTTTTCTGGGGTAACTGCCAACCCAGCGGTGGGCTTTGCCTCCGATCTGCTGGTGCGCTGCGGTGCGACCGTGATGTTTTCCGAAGTCACTGAAGTACGCGATGCGATTCATCTGCTGACGCCGCGCGTAATTAATGAAGCGGTCGGTAAGCGCCTGTTAGAAGAGATGGCGTGGTATGACGATTATCTTGATCAAGGGCAAACGGACCGCAGCGCCAATCCATCGCCAGGCAATAAAAAAGGTGGGCTGGCGAATGTTGTAGAGAAAGCTTTGGGGTCGATTGCGAAATCGGGCCGCAGTCCGATTGTTGAGGTATTGTCGCCGGGTCAGCGTCCAACGCGCCGGGGACTGATCTATGCGGCGACGCCAGCCAGCGATTTTGTCTGCGGTACGCAGCAGATGGCCTCGGGCATTACGCTGCAAGTTTTTACTACCGGACGCGGCACGCCGTATGGTCTGGCGGCCATTCCGGTCATTAAGATGGCCACACGTAATGCGCTTGCGGATCGCTGGCATGACTTAATGGATATTAATGCCGGAACGATCGCGACCGGCGAAGAGACAATTGAACAAGTGGGCTGGCGACTGTTTGAATTGATTTTAGATATTGCCAGCGGCAGAAAACAAACCTGGTCAGATCGCTGGGGATTCGTAATCAGTTAGCGGTCTTTAATCCTGCCCCCGTGACCTGACGGTTGCGCTGCCTTTTTTCTTCATCCTCCCCGCGGGGAGGCATCTTTCTAAAGTAACTGGCCCCAGTTCTCTACCCAGGGTGATGTCACCGATTCAGGCTCGGGATTTTCTGTTGCATCCACCAGCAAAACATCGCCAACACGTTGAGCGCCCTGCTCTTGCAACAGCGCATCGAAAGTCTTACCGGCCCCACAGAAATTCTCGTAGCTGCTATCGCCTAACGCGATTACGCCGTAACGCAAGTCTGGCTGATGACCTGATTTATCTTTCACATCATGAAACAGCGCAGAAATAGTGTCTGGAAAATCACCTTGTCCAGTGGTTGACGTAATAATCAATGCCACGTCGCGACTGTAGTTTTGCCACTGCGCCAGCGTCGCATCTTCAAATACTTTCACCTCGTGCCCCTGCGCCTGTAAAACCGGCTCCGCTTCTTCAGCGACCAGCAGTGCATTGCCATAAACCGTGCCCACAAAAATGCCTATCTTTGCCATGACCGTTCTCCTTATTCTGAAACGCTATCCTGGCTTGGCTCTGCGCTAAACTCAACCCTCGGAACCTCAGGGATTAATGCTTGCCAGCCAAACTGGTTCATCATGTTTTGCCAGACGGGATCCAGTCCGGCGCGGATCACTAACGGCTCACCTGTCACCGGATGCGTTAGTGATAAGCAACTGGCATGCAGCATCAGGCGATTCATACCGAAATGTTCGGCAGCGCCGCGATTCTGCTTTAAATCACCGTGAGTAGTATCACCAATCATCGGGTGTCGCAGATGAGACATATGGCGGCGCAGTTGATGTTTGCGGCCGGTTTTAGGTGATAACTCAACCAGACTGTAGCGTGCAGTGGGATAACGACCAACCGGTTGCGGCAGTTCTGCGGTTGCCAGTGCCTGATAATCCGTTACCGCAGGCTGCGCCGCACGGGTTTCAGTGGCAAATTTATCTGCAATTTTATCCAGCTCTTCCACCAGCGGATAATCCAGGGTGCCACTGCTTTCAAGCCAACCACGCAACACCGCATGATACGTTTTCTGTATTTGATGATGCTCAAACTGCTGCGATAACAGACGCCCCACATCACTGGATAAGCCCATTAGCAGCACGCCTGATGTCGGGCGGTCGAGGCGGTGAGCTGTAAAAACATGCTGGCCAATTTGATCGCGCACCGTTTGCATGACGAAGACTTTCTCTTTGCGATCGAGCCAACTGCGATGCACCAGCCAGCCTGCGGGCTTGTTCACCGCCACCAACCATTCATCCTGATAAATAATTTCTAACATCAGACAGCATCGTCCATAAACAGTGCGTCGAACTGACGCAGGGTAAGCAGTAACAGTGCGCGGCCAGACTGCGTCGGCGTTAACGCCATTTCAAAATATGGGGCGATGGCCAGATTCTGCGGCAGCGGTTGCTGTGCAGCGACCAAAGCATGCATGCGGGGAATTAAGACCCATTGCAGCCATTCCAGCGGCTCAAGCGTGTCGAGGCAAAAAGGTTCCCGGCTCTCGAAAGCACTGGCAGCGGGAGTAGTTTCTTGCCAGAGATCATGTTCGCGCATCACCGCTTCGAGCTGTTCCAGCCGTTGCGTAATCAATTGTTCAGGCGTCATGCGCCACCTCCAGCGAGCAGTAAAAATGGGGCGGCAAGCATACCACTTGTTGGCACAGGCACAAAAAAGGGAGCACTGTATAAAACAGTGCTCCCGGTTCGTTTGCAGCCTTCCTGCTACGTTTTTGCTCCCTGCTCATCCATGACAACTTTTCCAGTGCGAATTCCTGTCGCTTATCATCCTGATGAATCCATAGCATCCTGGCCCGCAACCTCTTCTGAGGCGCTCTCATTCTCCGTCCTGGAGGTGTCCCTGACTCAATCCTGAGCTATCCTGTTTCGTCCTGAAACCTTCCGTGTGCCGTAAACTCCGTTACGTTCCAGCCTCATGGCTTATCGCCATCCTGACGATATCTCTATCCTTAGCATCCTGCCAGTGCGAAACATTTTGCCAGAATGTATTACGTATACAAGGCACTAAAAAGCGTAACGCAGACATCTTTTTGACACAGTTTCGGACTAACGCCATTAAGTTGATGATTCACAATATTTTTACATCACAGACATCTGGAAGTCTCTGCGTTCATCTGCCGATCTCTCACATCGCTTGTAAGACATCTCTCACAACTCTATAGGGCATTATCTGCAGACCCGCCCATAAACGGTTGTAAATGCTTAAGAAATATCTCAATGTTTTGTGCTAAAAATTCAACATTTTTGCGGCCAGGCTGTTCTAAAATAACTTCGCCGCTCAGATTGCTTAGCGATATAATTTCTTCTTCAGAATCTGTCGTGGCAATAAACAGGGTTGGCGGCAGTTTCAGTCTGCGCTTCATCACCAGATGACCGATCAAATTTTCCTGCAATCGCAGAAAATCTTCCTCGCTCCAGACCTGTAATAAGGTCAGTTTCCGCTGGGCGTAACGCGCCTGCATATCGCCAGCAAACTGACTGGTATAAAAAGCCGTTATGCTGGGTTGCAGCTGAATATCAAGTGCCCGCTCAACGGCTTCCAGTGAGGGCGGCAGGCTGAATGGCTGTGGCTGCCACAGCACGCAATCGCCACGCTCTTCTATGGCGCAAGGTGATGGCACGCCAGGCAGGTCGGCGCTGGCGGGCGCGTGACCATAATGTTGTTGCCAGTGCTGGCAATAACGAGCGGTAAAATCGCGTAAAGCGTCGGCAGTTTGCTGCATCATTCATATTCTCACTTCTGATGGGTTACAATTACCCACTTTGATAAATTTAGTGGAAACCGTTATGTCTTCTCACGAACAGGATCAGGCGCTGAGCAACCTGACGCTGGGCAAACCTACAGCCTATCACGATCGCTATGACAGCAGTTTACTGCAGGCGGTCCCGCGTAGCCTGAACCGTGAACCCTTAGGTCTGTTCCCGGATAGCCTGCCCTTTACCGGTGCAGATATTTGGACACTGTATGAACTCTCCTGGCTCAACAGCAAAGGCCTGCCGCAGGTTGCCGTCGGCGAGGTTGTGCTGAATGCCCACAGTCGTCATCTTATCGAGTCCAAAAGTTTCAAGCTTTATCTTAACAGCTTTAATCAAACCAAATTTGCTGACTGGGGCGAAGTGCGGCAAACGCTGGAGCGCGATTTAAGCGCCTGTGCCGAAGGCGATGTGCAGGTGGCGCTGTTTCGCCTGAATGAAGTTGAAGGGCAGCCGATCGGTCATTTTGCTGGCTATTGCATTGATGAGCAGGATATTGAGATTGAAGATTACCGCTTCAATGCTGACTACCTGGCTGATGCGGCGGGCAGTGAGATCGTTGAGGAAACCCTGGTCAGCCATTTACTGAAATCTAACTGCCTGATCACTAACCAGCCCGATTGGGGCTCAGTGATGATTCGTTATAAAGGCCCGCGTATCGATCGCGAAGCCCTGCTGCGTTATCTCATCTCATTTCGCCAGCACAACGAGTTCCACGAGCAGTGCGTTGAACGCATCTTTAATGATGTCCTGCGCTTTTGTCACCCTGACGCATTAACCGTCTATGCGCGCTATACCCGCCGTGGCGGACTGGATATCAATCCATGGCGCAGCAATGTGCCTTTTTCTCCTGGGTATTCACGTCTGGTACGTCAATAGTTTGCGAGATCTCTCGCACGCTGCACCTGCTATAAGCGGTTCCACTTGAGCTATTTGTGCCGACAAGGCTACTCTGAACATGGCGGCGACCCGTTGGCTCGCCGACCAGGGACGTTAACCAAAATAATTTGAGTTGCAGGAGGCGGCAAGCTTACTCACGTAAGTGATCGGGTGCGCAAAGGCAGCCAACGCACCTACAGCTTGAAATATGAAAGGTATTTCGTCACTGCAATTGCAGTGTCAACAATCACCCTGGCGGGTGTAAAGGAGTTCACGTGATTACACATATCAGCCCTCTTGGCTCGATGGATCTGCTTTCTCAGCTGGAAGTCGACATGCTGAAACGCACGGCCAGCAGCGATCTTTATCAGCTGTTTCGTAACTGCTCACTCGCCGTGCTCAATTCCGGTAGCCAAACCGACAGTAGTCATGAACTGCTTTCCCGCTTTGAAAATTTCGATATTAATGTGCTGCGCCGTGAGCGCGGTGTAAAACTGGAACTGATCAATCCACCAGAAGAAGCGTTTGTTGATGGACGCATCATTCGTTCTTTGCAGGCTAACCTGTTTGCCGTTCTGCGTGACATCCTGTTTGTTAACGGACAGCTTGCCAGTGCCGCTGAACGATTTCAGAACATTGACGCAGATGATTCCGCTAACATTACCAATACCGTGTTTTCGATACTGCGCAATGCGCGTGCACTGCATGTCGGCGAATACCCCAATACCGTGGTGTGCTGGGGAGGTCACTCAATCAACGCGGTTGAATATCAATATTGCCGTAACGTGGGTACGCAACTTGGCCTGCGTGAACTGAATATCTGTACCGGATGCGGCCCTGGCGTCATGGAAGCGCCAATGAAAGGCGCGGCCGTAGGCCATGCGCAGCAACGCTATCGCGACAGCCGGTTTATTGGCCTGACCGAGCCATCCATCATTGCGGCAGAACCCCTAATCCGCTGGTGAATGAACTGATCATCATGCCGGACATTGAAAAACGTCTCGAAGCCTTTGTGCGTATTGCGCACGGCATTATTATTTTCCCCGGTGGCGTAGGTACGGCAGAAGAGCTGCTTTATCTGCTTGGCATCATGATGAATCCACAAAACAGCGATCAGGTGCTGCCTTTAATTTTGACCGGGCCGAAAGAGAGTGCGGATTACTTCCGCGTTCTGGATGATTTCATTGTCAGCACGCTGGGTGAACCGGCTCGTAAGCATTATCAAATCATCATTGATGATGCCGCTGAAGTGGCGCGCCTGATGAAAAATGCCATGCCAGAAGTCAAAGAGTATCGTCGTGAGACAGGCGATGCTTACAGCTTCAACTGGTCGATTCGCATTGCCCAGGATCTGCAGCTGCCCTTCATGCCAACGCACGAAAACATGGCAAATCTTAACTTGTACACCAACCAGCCGCCGGAAAAACTGGCTGCGGACCTACGCCGCGCATTCTCAGGTATCGTTGCCGGGAACGTGAAGGAGATGGGTATTCGCGAAATTCGTGAAAAAGGGCCTTATCAGCTGCACGGTGATGCCGACATCATGCATCGCATGGACGAACTGTTGCAGGGCTTCGTGGCTCAACACCGCATGAAGCTGCCGGGAACGGCTTATATTCCCTGCTACGAAATCATTAAATAATCCAGGAGGCAGCCACCAGGCTGCCTGAATGCTCATGCCTCTTCATCTTCTCATTATTGATGCGCTTAACCTCATTCGCCGCCTGCATGCGGTACAAGGCTCGCCCTGCGCCGAAGGTTGTATGGCTGCACTGCGTCAGTTACTTGCTCACACGCAACCTACGCATGTTGTCGCGGTGTTTGACAGTGAAACACGTCATCAGGGCTGGCGGCACGATCTTCTGCCAGATTACAAAAGCGGTCGCCCGCCGATGCCGACAGATTTACAGGCAGAAATGCCTGCCTTACAGCAGGCATTTCGCGCGGCAGGCGTTAGCTGCTGGATTGCCGGACAGGATGAAGCTGACGATCTGGCCGCCACGCTGGCGGTAAAAATGGCACAGGCAGGTCATCAGGCGACGATCGTTTCCACCGACAAAGGCTACTGCCAGTTGCTTGCACCACAGATTCGAATACGTGACTATTTTCAAAAACGCTGGCTGGATCTGCCCTTCATCGAAGCCGAGTTTGGCGTTGCTCCTCAGCTTCTGCCTGATTACTGGGGCCTTTCTGGTATCAGCAGCAGCAAAATTCCGGGTATCGCCGGAATAGGCCCGAAAAGTGCCAAAGCGTTATTGCAACAGTTTGGTTCGCTGGAAGGCATTTATCGGCAGCTGGAGCAGGTGCCGATAAAGTGGCGTGAAAAGTTGCAGTCAGAACAGAAGATGGCGCACGTCAGCCGTCAGGTGGCAACGCTCAGACAGGATTTAGCCTTACAGGGGAATTTGAAAACGTTGCGTTATCAGGGCTGAATGCTCTGACACTCAGCCCTGCTACTGTTAACGTTCGTCGCGACGTCCGCCAACTGCGGCCCAGATACGACGAATATGTACCGTGACCTCTTCACGATCGTGATAAAGCTGACGCGCATGAATTTGCGCGTTCACACCCTTCTCTTTCAGCTTTTCTTCGATCATAGCCAGATTTTGGGTGACTTCTTCATAACGCTTTTTCATGGGCAGCTTAAGGTTGAAGATGGCTTCACGGCACCAGCCATTCACCAGCCACTCAGCCATGAGGTTAGCCACGCGCACCGGTTTTTCTACCATGTCGCAGACCAGCCAGCTGATGTTGCTGCGCGGCGGGCGAAATTTGAAACCATCTTCGCGCTCATGCATTACCTGTCCGGTATCCATCAGGCTGGGTGCCATTGGGCCATTATCAACGGCATACACCATCATGCTGCGCTTCACTAACTGATAGGTCCAGCCGCCGGGACAGGCACCCAGATCGACGGCGTACATACCGCCAGCCAGACGCTCATCCCACTCATCCGCCGGGATAAAAACGTGAAACGCTTCTTCCAGCTTCAGGGTTGAACGGCTCGGCGCATCAGCCGGGAATTTAAGGCGCGGAATGCCCATATAGAACGGCGAATTATTTTCCGGGTAGGAATACCCGACATAACAGGTGCCCGGCGCAATAAAGAACACATGCACAACCGGACGTTTGGGCGTCTCGTAATTCAATAAAATATTGCTGGCGCGCAGGCTGGCACGCAAAGGCACGGTAAATTTACGACAGAACTTCGTTAGTTCTTTGGCTTCGTTGGTGTCTGGCACTTCCACACGTAGCTCGCCGCCTTTCTCAACCACGCCGGTTAGCATCCCCACAACCGGCGAAATGCGATCTTCTTGCGGTAAGTCGCGCAGCAGTTCACCTACGACCAGCATTTGACGGGCAAAAATCAGCTGTTCAAACGGTAACTGACGCACCAGACGATCGGCATCTTCATGCTGGTAACATTCAAACAGAACGTAACCTGAATCATCTTTAACACGCGGAAAACCGTAGATTTCACGCTCTGCGGCTTTAGCACTAATCTCAGCGGCACACTCTTTTTCAAAGCCGGGACGGCAATACAGTAATATTTTATTCATGGCGATCTGCCTTTCGTTTCAGACGCAGTGCGCCAATCAACATCAAAAACCAACCGACGAGGAAACAAAGCCCACCGATTGGGGTGACAAAAACCCAAAACTTCAAATGTGACAGCGCCAGACAATAAAGGCTGCCGCTAAACAGCACGGTGCCAAGCGCCATAAACGCGCTGCTCCAGTAAAACCAGATATTGGCGCGACGCAGCATGGCCGCGCCAAGGCCAATCACCGCCAGGGTATGATAAGCCTGATACTCTAACCCGGTATGAATCCAGGCCATTTCGGCTGGTCCGAGCGATTTAGTTAAAACATGGGCACCAAAAGCACCAAAAGCCACCAGAAAAAAGCCGCTAATGGCGGCAAAGATAAGCATGGCACGACTGGACATCAAACTATCCTCAAGGTGCATCTGTGCGTCACTGCACAGAAATCAATAAGTTACTGGTCATAACGAAAGCGAAATTTTTCTTGTTCGGTTGCTGCTTTGGCCAGGATCCATTGTCGAAAGGCGGCTATTTTACCCAGTTCTGCCTGACTGTCATGACAAACCAGATAAAAAGCATTTTTACTGACCAGAACATCATTAAAAGGACAGATCAGACGTCCGGCTTCAATTTCACTTTGTGCCATCACATTATTAGCTAACGCGACGCCCTGACCATGAATAGCAGCCTGTAAAACCATCGCGCTGTGGCTAAAGATTGGACCTTGCTGAACGTTAATGTGCTGCAAGCCTAGCTGACGGATATAAGATTGCCAGTCACGACGTGATGCATCATGCAGCAGCGTAAAACGAGCCAGATCCAGCGGCGTTTTAAGTGGATTATCGCCAGTTGTCATCAGCGAGGGCGAGCAGACGGGAAGCAGGTATTCAGCATAGAGTTTTTCGACGCGCAAGCCAGGCCAGTTACCCCGCCCGTAGAAAATCGCCACATCGACATCATCGGCTAATTTCTCTTCATCGCGATCAACCGCCTGGATCCGTACATCAATTCCCGGATAAGCCATATTAAAGCTGGAGAGGCGAGGAACCAGCCACTGAATAGCAAAGCTTGGCAGTAAACTTACCGTCAATGCGCCTTTAGCACTGCGCGCCTGCAGTTTGCGCGTCGCTTCGTTAATAGCAGAGAAAATCTCTTTGATATCCAGATAGTAGCTTTGACCTTCTTCTGTCAGTAAAAGCGAACGATTCCTCCGCCGAAACAGCTTTAACCCAAGGAAATCTTCCAGAGATTTTATCTGATGGCTTACAGCAGCCTGGGTGACAAATAGCTCTTCTGCGGCTTTGGTGAAACTTAAATGACGCGCAGCCGCATCAAAAACACGCAGTGCGTTAAGAGGAGGAAGACGTTTTGACATGATTTTCCGTATCGGGATCGGCAATAAACACCAGGGCTTATAGTGCGCCCCTGGGTATTAGAATTTTTAATCCGAGTCATTATAATTTGTCCGTTGAGGAAGCTCCAGCAAATACCTATAGTTGCCGCACTTCCTGAGCCGGAACGAAAAGTTTTAGGATTTGTGAGTGAGTTCGCAGACTTTCCGAAAGCTTTTGGCTTGTGGTCGTGATGTTGTGTTTGCAATTTTGATCTGACTTTTACAGATCAGCTTTTAATTCCTGTGATTTACCCTGTCTGTCCATAGTAATTTTTAAACAGCACCGCAAATTGCGGTGCTTTTTTTACCTGATTACTGCCCTATTTCCACCATTTCTTTTACATCTGAACGGTTAATCTGCTGTTCGTTGCCATTGGCATCTTTATAACTGATCATACCGGTTTCATCGTCTACCTGTGGCTTGCCATCAGCTACAATAGTGCGACCATCATTGGTGTGCATGACATAGTTGCTTGAGCAAGCAGCCAGGGTAAAGGCCATTGTACATACGGCCAGCACTGCGGCGAGTTTTTTCATCTTCTTTCTCCTTGCAGATTGATTGCATTAAACCGCCCGCGTTACGCTGACCAGAAACAGCAGATAAGTGAGATCGACTAAATTAGGTCGCATCGTTATGCGGGTTCGGTTCAAACCTTGCAATAATCAGCATAACGCGCTTTTTCAGCTTTGCCAGGCTGAAGCTACTCTTTCAGTGTGGTCCTATTTATTAAATTTATCGTCAAGAGCCGAGCATGACCGCATTCAATCAAAGTCTCTTTCGCCAGCAGTTTCCTGCGCTCGCCGATGCCGGCGTCTATCTCGATAGCGCCGCCACCACGCTAAAGCCGCAAGTGGTTATCGATACCCTGCAGCAATTCTACAGCCTGAGCGCAGGAACGGTGCATCGTAGTCAGTTCGCCGCTGCACGCCAGTTAACTGAACGTTACGAACGGGCACGCGGTCAGGTTGCTCAATGGTTAAATGCCGCTGATGACCATCAAATTGTCTGGACGCGCGGTACAACTGAAGCGATTAATCTGGTCGCAAACAGTTGGTTGCTGCCACGCTTGCAGGCGGGCGATGAAATCCTGGTGAGTGAAGCGGAGCATCATGCTAACCTGGTTCCCTGGCTGATGGCTGCCCAGGCGCGCGGCGCTAAGGTAGTAAAATGGCCGATCGGTGCCGATCGCTTGCCTGATATGACATTGCTGCCTTCCCTGCTTAACCGCCGCACACGATTACTGGCCATTGGGCAGATGTCGAACGTAACCGGCGGTTGTCCCGATTTGGCCGAAGCCATCAAGCTGGCCCATGGCGCAGGCGCAAAGGTATTGGTTGACGGCGCTCAGGGCGTTGTACACTGTCCGCCTGATGTGCAGGCACTGGATATCGATTTTTACGCTTTTTCCGGCCACAAAATTTACGGCCCGATGGGTATCGGTGTGCTTTACGGCAAGGCAGAATTGCTCGAAGAGATGACGCCCTGGCAAGGCGGCGGCAAAATGTTAACCCATGTGGATTTCAACGGCTTTACGCCGCAGCCTGTGCCCTGGCGCTTCGAAGCGGGAACGCCAAATGTCGCGGGTGTTGTCGGATTAAGCGCCGCGTTAACCTGGCTCAAACAGAGCGATCAAAACAAAGCTGAGATGTGGAGTCAGCAGCTGGCCTGTCTCGCAGAAGAGCAGCTTGCTGAACTGCCAGGCTTTCGTAGTTTTCGCTGCGGCAGCGCCAGCCTGCTGGCTTTTGAGTTTGCCGGGATCCACCATAGCGACATCGTCACCTTACTGGCTGAGCACGGTATCGCCTTACGCGCCGGACAACACTGCGCTCAGCCGCTCATGGCGGCGCTAGGCGTTAGCGGCACGCTTCGGGTCTCTTTCGCACCCTATAATAATTTACAAGACGTTGATGCCTTACTGCGCGCGATGCGCAGTGCCATTGCGCTGTTATCGGAGCCCTGATTATGAATTCATCACTACTGGCGCCGCACCCGTTTGGCGACCTGATTACGGTGGAAAGCCTGCAAGAAAAATTTAGCCACTTTCATCAGTGGGAAGATCGCTATCGTCAGCTGATTCAACTCAGCCGCCAGCTTCCGGCGCTGCCGGAGGCGTTAAAAACAGCGGAAACAGAGCTGAGCGGCTGTGAGAATCGCGTCTGGCTGAGCAGTCAGTTGCGTCACGATGGCACACTGCACTTTTACGGCGACAGTGAAGGCCGCATTGTACGCGGCTTGCTTGCGGTACTGCTTACCGCTGTTGAGGGAAAAACGCCACAGGCGCTGCTAAGTGAAGATCCGCTGCAGTTGTTTGATGAGCTGGGCTTACGCGCTCAGCTCAGCGCCTCACGTAGCAGCGGGTTGAAAGCCTTAGCCGATGCGGTTCAGCATCAGGCGCGTCAGGCGGTACGCTAAGCCTGACGCGCCGCACGGGCTAAAAATTTCTTCAGCGCATGCGACACGGCAACGAAACCAAAGCTGGCAGTCACCATGGTGGCTGCACCAAATCCCGATGCGCAATCCATGCGTTTCGGGCCTTCAGCCGTGCTGCGAGAGGCGCAGACGCTACCATCGGCTTGCGGATAGACTAAAGCTTCTGTCGAAAATACACAGTCGATCCCCAGTTTGCCTTTGCTGTTTTTTACGATACCCAGCTGTTTCAGACGCTCACGCAATTTTGCTGCCAGCGGATCCTGAATCGTTTTCGCCAGATCGGTGACCTGAATCTGGGTCGGATCGATCTGTCCGCCTGCGCCACCGGTTGTCACCAGTGGAATTTTATTGCGGCGGCACCATGCAATCAGCGCGGCTTTCGGTCGCACACTGTCGATGGCATCAATAACGTAGTCATATCCGGCGGCCATCAGTTCCGCGGTATTATCCGGCGTGATGAAGTCATCAACGCAAATCACTTCGCAATCTGGATTAATCGCCCGTAAACGCTCAGCCATCACTTCGGTTTTGGCTCTGCCTACGTTACCGTTGAGCGCATGAAGCTGGCGGTTAGTATTGGTGATACACACATCGTCCATATCAATCAGGGTGATTTTGCCAATACCTGTGCGCACCAGTGCTTCGGCCGCCCATGAACCGACACCGCCAATACCAATCACGCAGAAATGTGCATCGGCAAATTGTTGCAGCGCATCCTGACCATAAAGACGCGCCGTACCGCCAAAGCGTTGGCGCCAGGCGTCATTAACCACACTCATAGTTGAACCTGTAATGTCGTGCGGGCCAGCTGGCCCGCAGAAAAGAGATTAATTAGAACCTAACAGCAGTGAGCCATTATTACCATTTTGCGGGTTATTAAACAGCGGTTGTCCGGTGCCAGGCGCGGCTTTTAATACCCAGACGCGACCATAATGGTTATAGAATCCAGCAAGATGCGCTGCATCCGGTCCAATGCCCTGATAAATGTCGAAGTGCTGGCCCTTAATGGCGCCACCGACATCCAGCGCAACCATTAATCGCATTTCATATTTACCGTTGAATTTGCCCTTCTCATTCAACTGTGGCACTTCTGCCAGCAACACGGTACCTGCCGGAATGATTGAACGATCGGATGCCACTGAAGCCTTTGCTACCAGCGGTACTGCACTCGCGCCGCGCACTGGGGCAAACTCTTCCGCTTTGAAGAAAACAAAGGAGGGGTTCGTTTCCAGTAGCGCACGCACTTCCTGTGGAGAATGCTCTGCCGCCCACTGGCGAATCGCCTGCATCGACATGTCTTCGCGCTTCACTTCACCCCGATCAATCAGCTCTTTACCGATGCTGTGATAACCCCAACCGTTTTTACCTGCATAACCAAAGAAGCGCATCGGGCGACCATCGCCGAAATCAACGTATCCACTGCCCTGCACATCCATCATAAAATTATCGATGAGCGAGTTGCTGTAAGCAATGATGTAGCGATCGTCTAAAGCCCCGCTATAAACAGAAGCGCGGCTGGGCAGTTTTGCTCCGCGCTTACGCGGTGGCATACGATAGATCGGATACTGGAATTCCCCCTGGCGGGTATAGCGCGCTTCCACCACAGGTGTGTAATAACCCGTAAACTGCACGTTGCCGTAATTGTCGGTGCCTTCCATCTGGAAAGCATTCAGGCCAAACTGGCTCAGTTGTCGCGTGTCGGCCCCTGCCATCAGCCAACTTTCAATGGCGCTGTAGGTGCCATTCTGGCGACTAAACAGACCAGAAGAGGCAACCTGGATTTGTCTCACCTGCTCACCGAAATCCTGACCGTTAACCGGGCGCCCTTTGGCATTGGGCTGATTCACCAACGCCAGGGGTTGTTCGAGTTTGCCATCTTTATATTGCTGACCACGATCGGTCGGCTTACTGCTACAGCCAGCCAGCAGCGCAATAAATGCGCCAGTGAGTGCATACTTCGCCCAACGTCCTTTCATCATCATCTCTTTATATGAACTGTTCGCATGGCGACGATAGCAAAGCGCCCGTCAGATTGAAATCCATCTGCTTTGACGCAGTTCACACCAGTTTAATTTTTAACCTGATAGCTGAATCCTTCACCAGGTAACTGTAAATTTGGCTTTTTAGGGTAAAAAGGGGTTGCAACAATCATCACGCGGAGTATAGTGCGCTTCCACGGACGCGGGGTGGAGCAGCCTGGTAGCTCGTCGGGCTCATAACCCGAAGGTCGTCGGTTCAAATCCGGCCCCCGCAACCAACTCTTCTGTTGAAGAGACAATGTGAAAAGTCGCAAAGCGCAATACGGACGCGGGGTGGAGCAGCCTGGTAGCTCGTCGGGCTCATAACCCGAAGGTCGTCGGTTCAAATCCGGCCCCCGCAACCAACTCTTCTGTTGAAGAGACAATATGAAAAGTCGCAAAGCGCAATACGGACGCGGGGTGGAGCAGCCTGGTAGCTCGTCGGGCTCATAACCCGAAGGTCGTCGGTTCAAATCCGGCCCCCGCAACCAATCATTTAAGCACCTGAAAGGGTGTTTTTTTGTTTCTGCACTTCTTCTCATTGCATCTGATATTAAACGGATAGCCCAGGCTATCCGTTTTTTGTTTTAACGATGCGCCAGCGCCGCGCCGTTTTCGAAATAGGCTTTGATGCCGTGCAGAATGGCCTCAGCAACCTGATGCTGATAGCGCGTTGTGCGCAATTTCCGCTCCTCTTCCACGTTACTGATAAACGCCGTTTCGACAAGGATCGAGGGAATATCAGGGGCTTTCAGAACGGCAAATCCAGCCTGATCAACTGTGCGTTTATGCAGGTGATTGATGCGTCCCATGCGGTGCAGCACCTCTTTGCCGAACTTCAGGCTGTCATGAATGGTTTGTCGCTGCACCATGTCGAACATAGTGTGATCAAGATAGCGATCGCCGCTCATGCTAACGCCGCCAATCAAATCCGATTCGTTTTGCGTCTGCGCCAAAAAACGTGCCGCTGCGGATGTTGCTCCACTGGTCGAGAGCGCAAACACTGAAGAGCCGCGCGCGGCACGGCTGGTAAAGGCGTCAGCATGAATCGACACAAACAGGTCAGCTCGCTGCTTGCGCGCCTTGGCTACCCTCACCCGCAGCGGAATAAATACATCCTCGTTGCGCGTCATATAGGCTTTCATATTGTGCTCTTTATCGATCAACGCCTTCAGGCGGCGACCAATCTTCAGCACAATATCTTTTTCCCGCGTTTTATATTTACCGTGCGCGCCGGGATCTTCGCCGCCGTGCCCTGGATCGATCATGATAATAATAGGTCGATCGCGACCCGCTTTACCCGGCAGTGGCGCTTGCGCTGGCTCGTTTTTTTCCAGGTCTCCCTGGTTGTAATCTTTAACAGTGCCAGCAGCGGATCGTCTTCTACATGATTCTGGCTGGGATAAAGATCGACCACTAAGCGATGTTTGATGCCCGCCACGGGGTTAAGGCTGAAGATTTTTGGCGACACGTTACGCTTTAACTCCAGCACAATGCGTACCGTGTTGCTATCAAACTGCCCTACCCTGGCGTTTTTGATAAAAGGATCGTCAACACGGACCTGCTTATCGACGCCTTTCAAAACCGGATTAAGATGCAGGCCGTCAATATCAATGACCAGCCGCTCAGGATGGCTCAACGCAAACTGTTTGTACTTAAGCGGGACATTTGATTCCAGCGTCATACGGGAATAGGTGGATGAAGGCCAGATGCGCACCGCAACAATATGACTTTTTGCAGCCATGCCGACACGACTGACACTCAACAGCAACAGTGCGCCCGAACCTTGTAAAAATCGTCTGCGTGAAAAAAAGGAATTAACTTCCGACATGCCGCTCCAACTGCTGTGTAATGTCTAAAAAAACGCCAATCAAAAAAAGTGTGGCGAAAACTTTAATCAATCCCGGATACGATGTCATCCCGGAAACCCCAAATAATGCAGGCTGTTAGCCGCTTTGGCATGCAAAAAATCGTAAATGTACGTCAGGATTAGCACTTGCAAAACTTCGGATAAAAGCATAAAAATACAAAAAATTCGAATAACCATTCACTGAGGGTTAGCCGTGAAGGAACGTAGTACTGAACTGGTTCAGGGTTTTCGCCATACCGTTCCCTATATCAATGCTCATCGGAATAAAACCTTTGTCATCATGCTTGGTGGCGAAGCGATTGAGCATGAAAATTTCTCCAGCATCATTAACGATATCGGTCTGCTGCACAGTCTCGGTATTCGTCTGGTCGTGGTGTATGGCGCACGCCCGCAGATTGATGCCAGTCTGGCAGAACATCAGCTGGAGCCGGTTTACCACAAGTTTACCCGGGTAACCGATGCGCAATCGCTCGAATTAGTGAAACAAGCTGCGGGTCGTCTGCAGCTTGATATCACTGCCCGTCTCTCTATGAGTCTGAATAATACCCCGCTGCAAGGCGCACATATCAACGTGGTGAGCGGCAATTTTATTATTGCGCAACCGTTAGGCGTGGATGATGGCGTGGATTACTGCCATAGCGGGCGTATTCGTCGTATCGATGAAGAGGCGATTCATCGCCAGCTCGATAATGATGCGATTGTTTTGCTCGGACCCGTCGCCGTCTCTGTCACCGGCGAAAGCTTTAACCTGACGTCAGAAGAAGTCGCCACACAGCTGGCTATTAAACTGAAAGCGGAAAAAATGATCGGTTTCTGCTCTGAGCAGGGCGTTATTAACAGCGATGGTGATATCGTTTCCGAGCTGTTTCCCAATGATGCGCAGGCACGAATTGAAGCGTTTGAGCGCGAGGGTGATTATCTTTCGGGCACGGTGCGCTTTTTACGAGGTGCAGTAAAGCCTGCCGCAGTGGCGTGCGCCGTAGCCATTTAATCAGCTATCAGGAAGATGGCGCGCTGTTACAAGAGCTGTTCTCGCGCGACGGTATTGGTACGCAAATTGTTATGGAGTCTGCTGAACAGATCCGTCGTGCAACCATCAATGATATCGGTGGTATTCTTGAGCTGATTCGTCCACTGGAGCAGCAAGGCATCCTGGTACGCCGTTCTCGTGAACAGTTAGAAATGGAAATTGATAAGTTCACCATCATCCAGCGCGACAATCTGACTATTGCCTGCGCGGCACTTTATCCGTTTATGGATGAAAAAATCGGCGAGATGGCCTGCGTTGCGGTGCATCCCGATTATCGCAGCTCGTCACGTGGCGAAATGTTGCTGCAACGTGTTGCACTCCAGGCACGGCAGATGGGACTGAAAAAACTGTTCGTACTGACTACACGTAGCATCCACTGGTTCCAGGAGCGGGGTTTCACGCCAGTGGACATCGAATCGCTGCCAGAGAGTAAAAAAGAGATGTATAACTATCAGCGCCGCTCCAAAGTGCTGATGGCCGATCTGTCCTGATGTGATGCTCTCTTTTTTGGGCGGCCAGTGTGCCGCCCTTTTTGTTGGTCAGTTTAACTGAGCCAGACGCTCAACCAGCCCGCTACGCCGCTGGGTTTGCAACTGCACCGCACGCTGAAATATTCCGAGATCGCTGTAAAGCGTCAGTTGTTTGCGGGCGCGGGTAATCGCGGTATAAACCAGCTCACGGGTCAGCACCGGTAAAAACTGTGCGGGCATTACAAGTGCCGTGTGGTCAAACTCTGAGCCTTGTGACTTATGTACCGTCATTACCCAGGCGGTTTCATGCGACGGTAAACGGCTCGGCTGAACCGCTTTGATTGATCCATCCGGTAAAGGAAAAAAGACTTTAAGCTGTCCTTCGTGATCGCGCAGGGTAATGCCAATGTCACCATTAAACAGCCCAAGCGCGCTGTCATTACGGGTGATCATCACCGGCCGACCCGCATACCAGCGGCTGCCCATGGCGGGACGGCGAATACGCTGTAGCTGCATCAGTCGTTGCTCCACGCGCTGATTCAACCCCTGCACGCCGAACGGTCCCTCCCGTAAGGCACACAGCAACTGATAGCGGCCAAACTCAGCGATAATCTCGGCTGGCGCAGCATGCTGTTTAATCATCTGCAGAAAAGGTTGATAACCCTGCGCCACTTCATCCAGCATGCGCTGATAGGCTTCGCCGTTGTTCAGCGACTGGTGCTGGATATCCTCGAAAGGCGCAGCGAAGACGCTTTCGACCTGACGCGTATCGCCCAGATTTACTGCGCTCGCCAGTTGGCCAATGCCCGATTTTGCATCAAAGCGATAACTCTTACGCAGCAGACAGATGCTGTCACGCACCGCAGGTGCCTGATGATGTTCCAGTCCTTCCAGCGAGCAGCCTGTCAGTAACGCCAGTTGCTCAGCGCGTGCCTGGCTGTAACCAGTTTCGCTACAGCGGCAAATATCACCTAACACCGCCCCCGCCTCTACTGACGCGAGCTGATCGCGATCGCCAAGAAAGATAACGCGCGCATGCGCTGGCAGTGCGGCGATCAGTTTCGCCATCATCGACAAATCCACCATCGACGCTTCATCAACTACCAGTACGTCTAAATGCAGACGATTACTGGCGTGATAGCGAAGCCGCTGAGTATCAGGCTGTGCGCCTAACAAGCGGTGCAGCGTGGTGGCCTCTGCCGGAAAACGTGTACGCTCCTCATCGCTTACTGCCAGCCCTTGCAGTGCTTTACCCAGCGATTCCGTCAGACGCGCGGCAGCTTTGCCGGTTGGCGCAGCAAGCTGAATGCGCAGCGCCCTCTGGTTGAGGCGAATCATAGCAGCCAGCAATTTTGCTACCGTTGTGGTCTTGCCGGTTCCGGGCCCGCCAGAAATCACGGCCGTTTTCCGCGTGAGCGCCACCGCCGCAGCGATTTTCTGCCAGTCATCAGGCTGATGGCCAAACAGGGTGTTCAGGACTTCACTTGCCGCATCTGTGTCAAACGCCGCACTGTTATCCTGTAGAGAAAAGAATGTCGCGATCTGCCCTTCGCTGTGCCATAAACGGTGCAGGTAGAGTCGCTGATTACTGAGAACTAACGGTGTCACCCGGCTCCCGTCACTCACTGCTGACCAGCCAGCGAGGCGTTCAGACCAGTTCACAGGCTTCCCCGCCGCTTGCCACAACGCCTGAGCCAACGCAGGCTGACGACCTGCAAACAGCCCTGCCTCGCTCAGATTTTCCAGCGGTAAGCAGACGTGACCCTCTCCGGCTTCGGCGCTGACACAGGCTGCCGCCAGTAGCAGAGCTGGCTGTGCGTCATCAGCCAGCAGCCGGGCAAACTGAATATCCAGCGGCCGTAACAGACGTTTTTCTACTGCCTGCATCAAAAGTGACATCATCTCGGTCATCACATCTCCTCAATGTTGCCGAATAGTGCATTTATTTCATTCACAAACGCTTCGCTGGGCCGGGTTGCAAAAATACCATTATGGGGTGAAGTGCCATCCATACCACGCAGGAACAGATAGAACACGCCCCCAAAATCTCGCTGGTAATCATAATCGCGCAGACGATGCTGAAGATAGCGGTGCAGCGCCAGCGTATAGAGCTGATACTGCAAATCGTAGCGATGATCAATCATCGCCTGCTGCATTGCCTGCGGCGTGTAATCAGCATGGCTGTCACCCAGCCAGTTAGATTTGTAATCCAGCAGATAATATTTTCCCTGCCAGCGAAAAACGAGATCGATAAACCCTTTTAACATCCCCTGCACCTGACGGAAATCGAGCGCAGGCGCACGTTGCGATAAGGCATCATGACGGCGCAGTACATTGTCCAGTTTTGCGGCGGTGAGCAGATTGCTGACAGGAAGATAGAATTCCATCTCAATCAGCCGTTCATTCATTTTTATTTCACTCAGCGTCAGCCCTTGCGCATTCAGCGGCGTTTGCAGCACGCGGGAAATCCACTGCCTGAGCACAGGCAACCAGCTGAGCGCATAGCCGTTTTGTTGTAACTGATCTTCCAGCCAGATATCGTCGGGCGATTCAGCAAAATCTATCGATTCAAATAAACCGTGTAAAAACGTGCCGGGTGCGGCACCGCGTGGAAAATGGTGTGGTGTTAACGCAGCGTCTTCGGCGCTGCCCTCTTCCCCTGCTGCATCAATATCAAAGCTGGGCATCGCGTCGAGAAGCGTAGAGTGACTGTGCTGCTGCAACCCTGAATAACTGGTGACACGCCAGGTATCAGCCAGGCCGCGCGTCACGTCACGACTGCTCAACGCAAGGTCGTCGGCAAGCCCATCACGCCAGGTTTCGCCAGGCAATAACGCCTCCGCGATAATTTCAATGCCTTCACCTGCCAGCGCCTGCAAATGCTGGCTTAACTGTGTTGCGTCTGCTGGCGCACCGCGCTGCACCAAATAACCCAGCGCGCTTTTATGCAGGTCGCTTTCGCCTTCTTTTTTCGTGTCCCTTTGATTAACGGTGCGATGCCGACACTGCAGTGATAAACCGAACGGGTTAACGCCACGTAAAGCAGACGCAAATCCTCTGCCAGCCGCTCCTCTTCCGCCAGTTCCATGCTCGCTTCATCGCCCTGTACATCCAGCAAGGCGGCGAAACTATCACGATCGTGATAGAGCGCACTGGCGGCTTCGCGGAAACCAGCGGCAAAAGGCAGCCAGACCAACGGATATTGTAAGCCTTTGGATTTATGTATGGTGACAATCTGCACCAGATGACGATCGCTCTCCAGGCGTAACTGTTGATTCGCGGCCTGGCTGTTGGGCCGTGCAATTTGCTGTGCAAGGAAACGCACCAGCGCGTGTGGGCTATCCAGTTGGATCGCGGCTTCCTGTAGCAGTTCACCTAAATGCATCAGGTCAGTAAGTCTTCGCTCACCATTATCTGAAGCCAGCATATTTTCAGCCAGTTGACGCTTAATCATCACATCACGCAGCATGGGTAAGACGCCTCGCTGATGCCAGAGCTGTTGCCAGACGGCAAACTGTTCCACCAGAGCATCCCATTCACGTTCGTTCTGACCGAGTGCATCCAGAGTGGCGGCATCAATCGCAAAGATGGATGTTGCCAGCGCGCTGCGCAGCAAACGCTCTTGCTCAGGTGCCTGTATCGCCCGCAACAGCCACAGCAGTTCACGCGCTTCAGGCGTGGTGTAAACGCTGTCGCGGCTGGAGAGATATACCGACGGAATCGCCAGCGCATTAAGCGCATCTCGCATTAAATTTGCTTCGTTACGACTGCGCACCAATACCGTGATATCTGAAGCCTGCACGTTACGCAGCGCATCGCCTTTACCAAGTTGCGCACGCCCCTGCTGTCCCGCCACTAACCAGCGACTAATATCCGCTGCGCACTGTTGTGCCATAAATTGCTGATAATCGCTTACGCCAACACCATCGCCTGGCTGCAACCAGAAACGCAATGCAGGCTGAGGCCGATCGTGAAAGACCAACTTCAGTGCCTGATTAGGCGGCGCGGGATGAACCGATAAAAAGGGATCGCAGAAAACAGAAACGGCGACTCCATTTGTAAAAACAGCCGGTTAACGCTTTCGACCATCTCAGGAGAAGAGCGCCAGTTAGTATCCAGCGTATAGTGAGCACTGACTTCATTGCGTGCCCGTAGATAGGTAAAGATATCCGCACCACGGAAGGCGTAAATCGCTTGCTTAGGATCGCCAATCAGCAGTAATGCCTGCTCTGGCTGCTGAACATAGAGCTCACGGAAGATGCGGTATTGCTGCGGATCGGTATCCTGGAACTCATCAATCAAGGCCACCGGGAAGCGCGCGCGAATGGTTTCAGCCAGCAAGGCACCACCAGGTTGCTGCAAGGCTTCGTCCAGCTTGCTCAGCAGATCGTCAAAGCCTAACAGCGCACGCAGGCGTTTTTCACGCTGTACGGCATCCCGCACTTCAATCAATGCCCGGGAAATGATCACATCCCGCAGTGAGAGCGGTTCGGCAAGAAACGCATCCACGGCTTCAAACAAAGGGTGGCGTGGCGCTTCACCTTTTTTGTTTTCTCATCCAGTATGCGTTGCCCAAAACGTTCCAGCTCTTTTGGCGCCTGATAATCAAGCGTTTCACTGCTGGCCCATTGCGTTACTTTACTGACCCAGTTCGGCAGGTTTTTACTGCTATAGCTGCGTTTATCGACGCCTGACTGGCTGATAATGCCCTCAACTTCACGACTAACAGCCAGCCATTGCTGCTTAATTTCAGCAATACGCGCCATATTGGTCGCGTGGCGGGACGCCAGGGTTTCATCATCCGCAGGAGGACGTTTCAGTGTGGGCGATTCACCCTGTAGCCAGGGGCGCAGCGTAACCAGTAAATTATCCGGGCCGCTCCACTCTGCTGCAATAACGCGAGCGACATCCAACGTTAAGGGGTAACAGTGACGACGCCAGAAATCAGCAATGGACTGTTTCAGTAGCGCCTGCTCATCTTCAATTAACTCCTGCTCAAACAGCATTCCCGATTCGAAAGCATTCAGATTAAGCATGCGCTGGCAGAAGCCGTGGATAGTAAAGATGGCCGCTTCATCCATTTGGCGCTCAGCCGCCAGTAGTTGGGAAGCAGCCTGTGTCAGATCGGGGATCTGCGCCAGTAATGTTTGCAGCACAGGATTGCTGCTTTTACCGCGAATACAGGCCAGGCGCAGTTGATGAATATTGTCGCGAATACGGCCACGCAACTCGGCAGTGGCGGCCTCGGTAAAGGTCACCACTAAAATTTCTTCTACCGACAGCGCCCGGCGGTAAGCATGCTCACCGCCGAGCCCTAACAGCAAGCGTAAATAGAGCAAGCCGATAGTAAAGGTTTTGCCAGTCCCCGCTGATGCTTCAATCAACCGCTCACCACGTAGCGGCAGCGTCAAAGGATTCAACGATTCGGGGCGTAACTGCGTCATTGGGTCTCACTTTTAACGGGCAGCGACTGCTGCAATTTCGCGACTTCATTCCAGGTTTTCCAGCCGGGAAGCTGCGCGAATTCTATTTTACCGACACCATTGCCTGCAATCTGCGATGTCATTGCCATCCCCTCTTTTTGCATCACCGCCTGATGGAAAAAGTCAGCCAGGCCGGAGGCCGTTAACTGCTGGATTTGCTCAATGACTTTTTGACGTGTATCGAAAGCGTAGTTTTGACGATCAAAATCACGGCTGTAGCGACTGGCTTCTTCATTAAGCGTTTGGGGACGCTGCTTTAACTCATTGAGCATCGCCTGCTGATACTGCGTAAAATCGCTTTGGCTCATGTCTCGTAAGCGTTTCTCTGCCTGCGGATAAAATGCCTGATAACGCTGCAACAGGTAGGCGGGTTGCTTGCTGTTGCTTTGCAGCAGAAAACCAATTCCCCACTGGCGTCCCACCGGCATCTGGAAAGAAAACACCGCATATCCGAGTTGTTCTTCAGTGCGCAGTTGGTTATAGAACCAGGGCTGAATAATCTGGCTCAGCATTGTACTGTTGGCCATGCTTTGATATTCGCTATAACCGAGCGGGATATAGAGCGCCGCTAGCGCGGAGTCGGTGCTGCTGCCTTTCTGCTCCATGTTCGCTTTTAACGGCTTATCAAAGGCCACATATTTGCTGTGCCAGTACTGCGTGCCATCACTTTGCAACTGCTGTTTAAGATCGCGGCCCAGCTGCGTCACACTTTCACTGCGCATGTTACCCACCACCATCATTTCTGGCGTGGCGCTACGGACGAGGTTATCGCGGTAAGCCACAACCTCTTTTAGCGTGATGCCTTTGACCAGTTTACGGCGCGTTTCACGCTGGGTATAAGGCAACTGCGACAACATTTGCATCGGCTGAATCGCCTGTTCAAAAGCTTTGCCTTTTTCGGCAGCCTCCAGTTTTTCCAGATACCAGGATTTCGCCTGTTCAAGCTGCTGCGCTGATGGCTGGAAGCTGGCATAACCCTCAACCAGCTTTTTCAGCAAGTTGGGTAATCGCTGAGTAAAGCCGCTGGCGCTGAACACCAGCCCATCATTTTCGCCAATGGAAAAACTGATGCCGCCGACGGAAGCCTGTGAGTTCAGCTCATCCAGCGCCAGGCTGGAAAGATAGTCATTCAGCCCAAACAGCACCTGCTGTTGTGCATTGCTAATGGCCTGCCTGTTGCGCAGCGCCAGCATGATAGTGGCTTTCGGTTCGCTGGCGTAAAACTGGCTCGGCATCCAGTAAATCCGCATACCGTAATCATTTTCCAGCTTAACCGGATGACTGTATGTTTTTCCATCAGAGGGAATGAGGGTAAATTCATCCGGAATGTAGGGATTAAGAACGGGCATTGAAAGCTGAATATTACCGGCTCGTTGTTGCCAGTCAGCAAATGTCTGCGCACTAATATGCTCAACCTGGTAAGGCGCATTCACAAAATAGGCGAGCTTATTATGCGGCTCCTGCGGGCTGATGTACCAAATACGCGCTTTCTGTGGTGTCATTTCTTCAAGGCGAGCGTTGATCGCGGCGGCATCGTAATCGTCAGCCAGGTAAGGTGCATCCAGCGTATGCTCTACGGGCACTCGTAGCATGGTGTCTGCCAGCCACTCAATGTAATCCATGTCACGGGTGATAGAGGGGTAGCGAAAATCCAGTGCCAGTACATGTGATACCTCATCAAAGTAGCGTTTATCGATACCCTTCTCACGTAGCATGGCGATGTAGCTGAAAATAGCTGCAACCACTTCATCACGCTGTGCCAGACCTTTATCCGTCAGCGACGCGGTAATGGCAAATACCCCGCTGTTGCGATCGGTCATGGGATCTGCGCCCGCGTTAACGCCATCAGCCAGCCCCTGCTTTTGTAACCAGTCATTCAGGGTATTTTTGCTGCGGTTGCTCAGTAAATAGCTGACCAGCGTATCGGTTTTACTGCGGAAGCGATCGCTGTTATTTGGAATACGGAACTCAATTTTTAACTGCTTGCGTGGCTGCGCTGGCACGTAATGGATGATGATTCCCTGCTGTGCATCTGTAACCACTGGCGCATTAATGGCCGGCACGCTGGCGTCATGATTTTTCACCCGACCAAATGTTTTTGCTGCAATAGCCGCCATTTCTGCCAGCGGTTTGTTGCTGTAGATAACCGCTTTCATCAGGTTGGCAGAGTAGTGAGTTTGATAGAAATTTGTCAGCGCCTGGTGCAGTTTGCTGTCCGGCTTGTCTTTCAGTGTCTCGAGATTACCGCCTGAAAAGCGTGACGCCGGATGCGCGGGATTCAGCGTTTCCGCCCCAACCTGCGCCATACGCAATCCATCACGCGACCGTGCCATGGTCAGTTCAGCATTCACAGCATGACGTTCACGATCGGCGTTATCGGCGTCAAGTAACGGTTCAGCGACGGCATCGGCCAGTCGGTCAACTGCCGGTTCCAGAGCGTCGTTTTCGACTTCGAGGTAAAACGCCGTCCGGTATGATGCGGTGCTGGCATTGTGGCTACCGCCATGTTTCTTAAGGAATTCTGCAAGGTTATCCGGCTGCGGATAACGTTTTGAACCCATTAACACCATATGTTCAAGATAGTGAGCCAGGCCAGGCTGCTGATCAGGATCATCCAGTGATCCAATCGGTAGCGTTAATGCTGCCAGTGATTTAGGCGCAGCAGCATCTGAAACCAGCAAAACAGTCATCTCGTTATCGAGAGTAATAGCCTGATAGTGTCGTGGATCGTGTTCACTTTTACGAATGATGTCATTGATGGGCTGCCAGCCCGATTCTGTCTGGGCCAGGGCATGCAAAGCCACAAAATTAAACAGAAGCGCCGTTATCCAGCGTGCGTAGTTACGCATGTAAACTCCTCACTTTACCCAAGAAGCTGCGGTGACTTCCACGCACAGCTGAAAGTACAGCAAACTGTCTCTACTCTTGTTTTATCTGCTCTGTTCAAGCGCAGGTACGTTGGCTTGTTTCGTCGCCCTTCCTGGGCCTCGCCCGCAAGGTTTACCTGCGGGCCAGTGATTGCCATCTTCCTGCCACTTGAATCAGAGAGGATGTATGCCATTAAGCGCACGCACTTTTTGGCTTGCTATTCATCATCCTGATGCGCCTGCAACACTGGCAAATACCATTGTGTTGCGGCCTCAGTTATTTGCTGCAGCTGTGTCTCGTCCAGGACACGGCACAGGCGTTGCAAATAGGGATCGCCGCCTTCTCCGTCTACCTGATAACCTCCTGTCCAGGCCTGCAAAAGACGATTACGCGCCTTAAGCTGAGTGCTGTCATCGCTAAGTAATTGCTGGCTTTTTTTGTCGTAACTCGCTTCCAGCCAGGCGCCGCCACTTTTATTAAGCAGCATCAACGGTTTGCTCATGCCAAGGCGAAAACCGTCGATATATTGCGCTAACGCAGCTTCTGCGGTGTCGGACGCTACGGGGGAAACGCCAGCAGCTTTGCTGTCGTCCATACATTCGGCTGGTGCCCGTGCCGCCTGAGGCGCAATAGATTAAATGCTCCAGCCATAGCAACAAGCCATCGCTCATATTGAGCACACCGGGACGCCAACGCAATAAGCCATCGTTTTGTACCTGTGCCAGCCAGCCGGTTAATGTCACTTCACCTGATTGCAGATTAATTTCCCAGCTTTCACCCTCACTACGCTGCGAAACCACTTCTGCGGCGACTTCCTGCATCTCTTCACGCTGCGCCTGCCAGAACAGTTCACCAAACGCACCGTAAGGCAGATTCCCTGCGGCGCGATGATGTGCATAAAGTCGCTGAGTATCTTCTCCCTCAACCAGCGCGTTCAACAGCTCCGCATTGATTTGATAGCGTTCCAGGCTGTCGAGCGCGAACGGCTCCGTATCGGGCAGTTCGCTCTCCTCCAGCCAAAAATTCACGCCTAATCGCTGGTGGAACCAGGCCCGCACCGGATGACGCCAGAAGCGTAAAAATTGCTCCAGTGTCAGGGTTTCAAAAACCGGCACCGCTAACGGCTGAACAAAATCGGGCTGTGGCTGACCAGCCCCCAGGGCGGCTGGCAACCATTCGCGCGCGAAGCTGTGGTAGCGTGAATCTGGCTGGAAGTTTTCTGCCGCAAAAGGCATACGGCTGTGCAGATGTTCAAGGTGGGCGCGAACATGTTCGGCGCTCTCATCCAGCTCGCACTCTTCATCTCCTGCGAGATAAAAACTTTGACCGATATATTCCAGCAGTTCTGTGACCAGCACGGAGGGATAGCGTTCCGTATTATCCTGAATCGCGCGACCAATATAACTGACGTAGAGCTGCTGTTGCGCAGAAATTAACGCCTCCAGAAACAGATAACGATCGTCATCGCGGCGGCTACGATCGCCTTTGCGTGACTGCTGCTGCATCAGGTCGAACCCCAGCGGCGCTAACGTTCGTGGGTAAACGCCATCATTCATGCCTAACAAACAGACAATCTTGAATGGAATAGAGCGCATCGGCATCAGAGTACAGAAATTAACCGGCCCGGCCAGGAAGCGTTGGCTGATACGCTGTTGATCAAGGCGACCACGTAAATCGTCCCGCAGCAGCGTAACCGGGATCGCCTCATCGAAGCGCGCATCCATGCCATATTCAATGAGTTCCTTCCACTGCTCTTCCACTAACAGTAGCGCCGCTTCTGCTTCTGCATCAGCACTGAAAAAGGCGTTAATTAATTCCCGGCACAGCGGTAACCACGCCTCAAGCACGCGCGGCTGCGCCAGTATTTCGCGCCAGTGATTCAGTCTTGCCAACAGTTCAGCCAGATGTCCCGCCAGCTCGCCTACCAGCCCACTGGATTCGTCATAGGGCAAAATTCCTTCCCAGTCACCGTTGTGGCTTTCCATGGCGTAACCCAGCAGCATGCGCTGCAGACCAAAACGCCAGGTATGCTGACCGGTAATCGGCAGCGACAACGCTTCGACGCTGGCATCGTCCAGTCCCCAGCGTACACCCGATTCACTCACCCAACGGCGCAGTAAGCGCAAGCCACTTTCATCAATTGAAAAGTGATTTGCCAGCGCCGGAACGTCCAGTAGTGCCAGCACGTCTTCAGAGACAAAGCGGCTGTCTGGCAGCGCCAGCAAATGAAGAAAAGCAACAATGGCCGGATGTGCCTGACTGGCGCGGCGGTCAGAAATCGCGAACGGTAAATAACGTTCCGTTGGCGCATTGGCAAACACCGCCTGAATAAACGGTGCATAGCTGTCGATATCCGCCACCATGACAATGATATCGCGCGGTTTAAGCTCAGGGTCCGCCTCCATTAGCGCCAGGAGGTGATCTTGCAGCACTTCGACTTCACGCTGTGCGCTATGGCAAACCTGAATTGATATGGAGTGATCTTGCGGATCGAGACAACGCTTGTTGCCGCTATAAGCCAACTCTTCGGCACTGAGTCCAATGATTGCTTTGTCTTGCAGATTAAGAAGATCCTGCTGCATGCAGTGCAGAAGATTGTCATCGTCAACCTCAACGAACGCATCAATGTCGTCGTTGGATTCCATCTGGCTGAGCAGGAAAAGGTTATCACGCCCCAGCTTGCCCCAGGAAGCCAGCAGAGGATTAGTGAGCTGCTGCTCGCCCGATTCATTAAACAGGGCTGGCGCCTGCGCGCTGTCACGGAATAATCCTCGCGCCTCGTCGGCATCATGACGACGACGCTGACGGCTTTGCAATTTAGCCAGAAACGCATAATCCTGAATGTCGCCCCAGTAATCGCGGCAAGGATTAGTGAATAGCAGGTGAATATCAATATGCTGGCTCAGCGCCTGAAGCGCCTGCAAATAAACGGGCGGCAAGGCAGCAATGCCGCAAATAAACACGCGCTTCGGCAAGTTTGCTGGGGAGTTTGCGCATTATCCAGCGTCTGAATAAAACGAGCATAAAGGTTAGCACGGTGCCATTTTGGCTGACCAAGGGCTTCAGTGTAATCGACCAGGTCACGCCATAATGCGGCTTGCCACTGATGCGCTTCGCCCAGTCCATCAACACTTTCGCCCCGCTCCCATTTATTCAACCAGTCGGCGCGATAGACAAGATATTGATCAAACAGATCGGCAATACGTGAACTTAACTGGAACAGCTTACGCTTGTCGGCATCATCGCTGAGATAGTGGCGAAGAGAGATAAATTCGTCATGCTCCAGCAGTATTGGCAAACGACGCATCAGTTTCCAGCTCATACTGGCTTTACTGAATGCGCTTTCAACCGGAATATCTGGCAGCACCAGTACGAACATTTCCCAGATAAAGCTGGCAGGTAGCGGAAACTCAATATTGGCGGCAATGCCGAAGGTGTTTGCCAGTTCCATTTGCAACCATTGCGCCATGCCTGGGCTTTGTACCAGTATCATTTCTGACGCAAACGGATCCTCAAGAGGGTCATGTTTTATCACCGCAGCTGCCAAAATCTTAAGCACATCAAGCTGATTCGAGTGATAAACGTGAAACATGAAAACTCCTGTGATGAAACGAAACAGCACTGCGGTCGTGACTGCTGCTGAAGCTGAACAATTCTGGCCCGGTAACTTTACCGCGTATCGCTAATGAAGCCCATAAAAAGGGACAATTCGCCTGTTTTGATCACGTTAACAGCGTAATCGCGATAAGGTAGCGGTACGTTGATATGGCCCTACAACCTCGGCACTTTCTAACGTACAGTTGCCGGGACCGGTGCGTCGCTGTAATCCGCTTTGCCAGCCTGCAACGTCGTGCCCGATTAAACGCTGCTCCGCCATTCGCCAGGCTTCGCGCTGTTGCCACTGCTGGTTAAAGCCGTGAGTGAGCATGCGATGATACTGCATCAGGGCGCTGCTGCTTAATGCCATTAACAGCATGGCGAACAACGCTTCTGGCAGGCTAAACCCGCGCACATTACAAACACTGTTCTGGTTTCGCCAGTGGGCAGTAATCAATCCAGCCGTGCGGTAACGCTTTAATACGTTGGCCCTGTGCTGATACCCAATGCCACACCGCCATCTCGCTACCGCTGGCCTCACCTTTAAGCAGAAGTTGTCCATCTTCACCTCGTTGTAAACAACTGCGCCAGCCTGCATGGCTATCCTGCTGACAAAAGGGGCGCTCGGCTCCAGGCCAGTGTAGTGTCATGCCCCATTGCAGCGCAGACTGCGCACGCCAGAAATGCTGAATAAAGTGCTGCTCATCAGCGACCAGCAACATTCCCTGGCTTAACATCTTTCGACTGGCATGCAGTGTGAGACTTCCCATCAGCAATATCATCAGCACCATACCTAATGCACTATTGCCACGTTCCTTCACAGGTTTTCGCCCTCAACCCAGCTTTCCAGAGTTTCAAGCCAGGGACCGGCTTGTCCTTGTATCAGTAATTTAATCAGCGCCCCTTCCCTCACGACATTGAACGCCGCTATTTTAAGGAACGCAGGGTCGGAGAGCCGTTCCCAGCCCTTGCCGTCACAAGCCTCTACGCCGCGCTGCATTTCCAGCTGATTTTGACGCAGGCGGTAGCCGTAGTAATCACTTTCGCTATGCGTGACCGCTTCCCACTTTCCATTGCTGTTTTCATCCCAACGTACCAGCAGACAATTTTCAGAAAGCCTGAGGCTTTCGCTACCACATGTGCCGTTGCAGTAACCTGCGCGGCGCACTGCTTTTTCCAGCGTCAACATGATCTGCAATAACTCTTGTCGAAGCTGTACCTGTTGGTGCAGCTTAAGATTTTCACTTAACAGCAGCGGGAGAAACCGCCCGGCACTGATCATCATGACGGCACTAATGACCATCGCGATTAACATTTCCAGCAGGCTGAATCCCGCCGCTTTCATCTGCATCCCTCTTTTTCTGGCTGGCATATGCGAATACGTGCACGGGCGGAGATAATGATGCTGAGCCGTCCCGCTTCGTTACCCAGCTCAATGCTGCCCGCTTTCGCGACATTACGACGACCATAAAAGCCTGGCTCGCCACGCAAACCGAATAGCCTGACGCTCTCATGAGGCGCAACAAATTGCAGCTGTTGACCCAAACCGCAATCCCGATCGGGCTGAATACCGCTTCCGATGCACCAGGGCTGACGGACGCGCGCCCACAGCGCCCGATCCTGATTTTGCCGGTTCGCCTGCGCCCGTAAGCGCAACAAAAAGCTTTGAAGCTGCTGTGCAGTGTCATGCAATTGCTGACGCTGCTGCCAGCGTTGCCAACCCTGCAACGTTCCAGCACAGAGGATGCCGACAATGACCATCACGAACAGCAGTTCTGGCAAGGTATAACCAGAGGTAGGGTGCGTTTTCATGGCGGCAGCATGCCCGACATTCTCTGTCCAGCCAATCATGTTAGCTGCACTCTGGAAAATGCCTCGCACTACTTTTTCGCATGGTGTTTCTGACGACATGGGATTGCGGGATAGCCCGCAAAATGAAAAGGGTAAACGACGAACAAAAAGCCCCGGCGTGCTCAACACGGCCGGGGCTCAAGGCTTTTCACATCAAAAGTTAAACGGCAACCGGTGCTTTGATTGCCGGGTGTGGATCGTAACCTTCAATTTCAAAGTCATCAAACTGATAGTCAAACAGCGAGGCTGGTTTACGCTTGATTACCAGCTTCGGCAGCGGACGCGGCTCACGCGTCAGTTGCAGGCGTGCCTGTTCCAGATGATTGCTGTAGAGGTGCGTATCGCCGCCGGTCCAGACAAAATCGCCCACATCCAGATCGCATTGCTGCGCCACCATATGTACCAGCAGCGCATAGCTGGCAATGTTAAACGGCAGGCCAAGGAAAATATCGCAAGAGCGTTGATAAAGCTGACAAGAGAGTTTGCCATCCGCGACATAGAACTGGAAAAAGCGTGGCACGGCGCCAGCGCCATTTGATCCAGCTCACCCACGTTCCATGCCGAAACAATAATACGGCGTGAATCAGGGTCACTTTTCAGTTGCTCAATCACCCTGGCAATCTGATCAATTTCTTCCCCGCTGGCACTGCCCCAGCTACGCCACTGTTTACCGTAAACGGGTCCTAAATCACCGTTTTCATCTGCCCATTCGTCCCAAATCGATACCTTATTTTCTTTCAGGTAACCGATATTGGTCTCTCCTTGCAGGAACCACAGCAATTCATGAATGATGGAGCGCAAATGACATTTTTTAGTGGTCACCAGCGGAAAGCCTTCCTGCAAATTGAAGCGCATCTGGTGACCAAAAATTGAAAGCGTCCCGGTTCCGGTGCGGTCAGATTTTGGCGTGCCTTCGTTCAGCACGTGTTGCATCAGGTCCAGATACTGTTTCATTTTTCCTCACGAAATTGTTGCTGCGGACGACGACGATACGCCCAAATCATCATAATGATACCGGCCACGATCATCGGAACAGAGAGAATTTGTCCCATACTGATGCCACCTTCAAATAAGCCAAGCTGCGCATCCGGCTGGCGGAAAAATTCCACGATGATACGAAATGCGCCATAGCCAATCAGGAACAAACCTGAGACGCTGCCCATTGGGCGGGGCTTACGAATAAAAATATTCAGGATAATAAACAGTACCACGCCTTCAAGCAGCAGTTCATACAGCTGCGACGGGTGACGTGGCAGCACACCGTAGGTGTTCAGCAGCGCCTGATATTGCGGGTTAGTCGCTGCCAGCGCCACATCTTCACTACGTGAGCCGGGGAACAACATTGCGAACGGAAAGCCCGGATCAACACGCCCCCACAGCTCGCCATTAATGAAGTTGCCCAGACGCCCTGCGCCCAGACCAAATGGAATTAATGGGGCGATAAAATCAGAGACCTGGAAGAAGGTCCGTTTGGTACGACGCGCAAACCACAGCATCACAACAATCACACCAATCAGGCCACCGTGGAACGACATGCCGCCATCCCAGACTTTGAACAGATAAAGCGGATTTTCAAGAAACAGCGGCAGGTTATAAAACAGCACATAGCCGATACGACCACCGAGGAAAACGCCCAGGAAACCGGCATACAGCAGGTTTTCCACTTCCTCTTTTTTCCAGCCGCTGCCTGGCTTGTTAGCGCGACGTACCGCCAGCCACATAGCGAAAATAAAGCCCACCAGATACATCAAACCGTACCAGTGAAGCGAAACCGGTCCGATCGAGAAGATCACCGGATCGAATTGAGGAAATGCGATATAGCCGTTATTCATCATTCACCGTTCATTTTTCAGCCCTGAAAAAGCGGGCGACAGGCACATAAAGTAAAGGCTGCGCACTATAGCACAGCCGGTTTTGCGATTTGGCGCGGAAATGTAAATGAGGTTATCGGTCAGCGACCACCACGGATCAAGCCCCCTAATCCCCGCCGCTCCATAAACGCCGAAACCAGATGGCGCACTTCTGAGGCGGTATGCGCTTTCTGCCCTTGCTCACTCAGTTTCTGTACTTCTTCACGATCCGGTGGCGCAGCAGATACTTCACACGGGGCACGTTTTTACCGTTCATGCTGAGATGGTGATAGCCCATACCGACCAGCAACGCGACGCACATTGGATCGCCTGCCATTTCACCACACAGGCACAGTTCCAGATTCGCCAAACGGGCTTCCTGCGCAATCGCGTGCAGCGCGCGCAGCATCGCGGGATGCAACGGATCGTACAAATTGGCGACGCGGGTGTTGTTGCGATCAACTGCCAACAAATATTGCGTGAGATCGTTGGTGCCAACTGAGACAAAATCCACGCGCGACGCCAACAGCGAGATCATAAACAGCATGGAGGGGACTTCAATCATGATGCCAATACGCGGGCGCGGAATGCTGTAACCCAGCATCTCTTCTACTTCATGCCCGGCGCGCTCAATAAGGCGCTTAGCCTCATCGATCTCATCAATATGGCTGATCATCGGTAGCAGAATGCTCAGGTTGCCCGAAGCGGCATTTGCACGCAGCATCGCACGCACCTGTACCAGGAAGATCTCGGGCTGATCGAGCGTCAGCCGAATGCCACGCCAACCGAGGCAGGGATTTTCTTCACTGATCGGCATATAGGGCAATTGTTTATCTGCACCGACATCCAACGTGCGCAGCGTAACCGGCTTGTTGTTAAAGAGTTGCAGCATGCCCTGATATTGCGCAACCTGCTCTTCTTCAGACGGGAAACCGTTTTGCAGCATAAAGGGAATTTCAGTGCGATAGAGTCCAACCCCGTCCACCCAGTTGCCGAGGGCTTGTTCATGTTCCGGGCTTAATCCCGCGTTGAGCATCACCTGCACCCGCTCGCCGCTTTTGAGCTCACCGGGTTGATCGACCACGCCTTCAGCCATTTTACTCAGCGCGTTTTCTTCGCTGATCAGCCGTTGATATTCCTGGACCAGCACCGGTTCAGGATCAATCAACAACTCGCCGCGATAGCCATCAACAATCAATAACCGCTTATTGAGTAGATTCGGCTGAATATCCGCACCCATTACGGTGGGAATACCCATTGCGCGCGTCAAAATGGCGGCATGCGAGTTAGCCGCACCGTCACGTACCACTACGCCAGCAAGGCGTTCCTGCGGTAACTCTGCCAGAGTGGTCGCCGTCAGTTCATCGGCCACCAGCACAAAACGTTCCGGCCAGGCATTGGTGCCGACCAGCGTATCATCGAGGTGAAACAGCAGGCGCTGACCCAATACGCGAAGATCGCCTGCACGTTCGCGCAAATAGCTGTCAGTCAAACTGGCGAACTGCTCAGCAAACTTCTCTATAACCGTTTTGACCGCCCACTCAGCAACGGATCCACGCTCGATCTCAGCAAACAGATCTTTTTTCAGTCGCGCATCGGTCAACAGATGCGAGTAGAGATCAAAAATTGCAGCACTCTCTTTTTGCACGCTGGCGGCAAAACGTTTGCTGAAGCGACGGAATTCATTGGCGGCTTCGCTCATCGCCAGTGACAGGCGTTCACGCTCACGCTGCGTATCCAGCGTTGAGGCTGCCGAGACCTGATCAAGCAGCGGCTGAGTTTCATCCACCCAACCGGGTGCCACCGCGACGCCGGGCGCGGCAGCGATTGCCCGCACGCGTGTCTGACGATACTGACCAAATAGCTGGCTCAGCTGTGACTGCGAAGTGAGCGCCGCCATTTGCGTGGCAAGCGTCACCAGGAAAGACTCTTCGCTCTCGTCAAACTGGCGATGTTCACGCTGCTGTACCACCAGGACGCCAAGTAGCTGGCGACGACTGATAATCGGCACACCGAGGAAAGAGCGGTAACGCTCTTCTTTTACTGAAGGGATGTATTTAAAACTGGGATGGCTTTGTGCATCAGCAAGGTTGATGGGTTCAGCTAAGCGTCCAACCAACCCCACGATACCTTCGTCAAAAGCCAGTTTAACCGTGAGGCCACGCGGTTTTTTAAGTCCGCGCGTAGCCATCAGGTAATAGCAGCGACGATCGTGATCGGCGAGGTAAACGGAACACACTTCCGTTTCCATCGCCAAACAGATCTCATTGACCAAAATGTCGAGTGCTTCATTCAGACGCGGCGCACTCGCCACTTTTTCTACTATTTCACGCAACTGAGTGAGCATAAAGGGCGTGGCCTATCCTCTCTTACGTCGATGGGCAGGATTATTTCGCTGCCCTGCACTCTCCTGCACAGACATCACCACGCCAGCGAATTCCTTCATTACGCGGCGATAAACATCGCGCTTAAAGGAGACAACCTGACGCACCGGATACCAGAAGCTAACCCAGCGCCAGCCATCGAACTCTGGCGTACTGCTGTGCTGCACATTGATATCCGCGTCATTACAGAGTAACTGCAGAAGAAACCACTTTTGTTTCTGGCCGATACATACCGGCTTTGTGTCCCAACGCACCAAACGTTTTGGCAACTTGTAGCGCAACCAGTTACGGGTAGACGCAAGTATTCGAACATCTTTACGGTGTAACCCAACTTCTTCGAACAGTTCGCGATACATCGCCTGCTCTGCGGTTTCACCGGGATTGATGCCTCCCTGAGGAAATTGCCAGGAGTGCTGTCCAAAGCGCCTGGCCCATAACACTTGTCCTTGCCTGTTACAGATTACGATACCAACATTCGGGCGGTAGCCATCATCATCGATCACCGGACTACCTCAAAGCTAAATTTGAATAGGCTGATTGTTTCACACTCCTTACAGGCGGTAAACCACTGGATTAGCAGGGAGTAAACTGTACATACCGGGATAACTCACAGCGATAACCTAAGTTATAAACAATAATGCGTGAAAAAAACGATCTTATTCACTTTTTCTGTGGATAGCTTTGTGTAGAACGCGGGAGTTACGTGAATAACCCGCTAAGATGATTCTTATTAACTGCGCCATCTTAAAAACATTAATGATTGATATTTAAAGTAATATTTTATAGACCACCCTTTTCTATCGCTGCATTTACCCTAAAATTAAAGCCCTTATCTGTGGATTGGTCAAAGATCAATCGACCCGCTTTTTATCCACAATGAATAGGTTAAGCTTAGGGCAAAGTGGTCAAATTCTATTAACAAAAGCCACTGTCAAGGCTGTAAATCGAACCAGTAAGCTGTTTTGGCCGGGGTTATTCCCTTTTTCTGTGGATAACTGCCTTTAAGATCCTGTTTATTAATGGCAGTCAGGTGGGATAACCTTGTCGTTGTTTTAACCGCCTGAAATTTTCTTCGGAAAAAACTGACGATCTATCATGCTATTATGTTCAGCCAAATCGGCTTTTTCAGTGCCGTTAATCCTCTCGCTGTTAACTGCCTCTTTTTTAATCAATGTGAGTTGTCATAATGAATCACCTTCCCGGGCCACCTGAAGATGAAGCCACCCTGCTGGCACGGGCGCAAGCTCTGGCCGGTTTAACGCTGGAGACGCTGGCTGCAAAAGCAGGATTGCCCATGCCTGCTAACCTGAAGCGTGATAAGGGTTGGGTCGGAATGTTACTGGAATGGCATTTAGGGGCCAGCGCAGGAAGCAAAGCGGAGCAGGATTTTGTGCATCTTGGCATCGAGCTTAAGACCATTCCCGTTGATGCCTGTGGCAAACCATTAGAAACGACTTTCGTCTGTGTGGCTCCGCTCACCGGCAACAGTGGCGTGACCTGGCAGACCAGCCACGTTCGCCATAAGCTGGCCCGCGTGCTCTGGATCCCGGTCGAAGGCGAGCGCGACATTCCATTATGCGCGCGGCGTGTCGGCGCCCCGTTACTCTGGAGTCCCAGCCCGGAAGAGGATGAAATGCTA
Organism: Pantoea sp. LMR881; assembly: GCF_027157825.1. Taxonomy (NCBI): domain Bacteria; kingdom Pseudomonadati; phylum Pseudomonadota; class Gammaproteobacteria; order Enterobacterales; family Erwiniaceae; genus Pantoea; species Pantoea sp. LMR881. The sequence continues at coordinate 3,043,658 of NZ_JAPVOK010000002.1, read as the reverse complement.
CGCCAGGACTGGGAAGAGTTAATGGATATGATTGTATTGGGACAGGTTGAACGCATCACTGCCCGCCACGGCGCCTGGCTACAGATCCGTCCTAAAGCGGCAAACAGCAAGGCGCTGACGGAAGGCATTGGCGATCAGGGGCAGCCCATCATGACCTTGCCACGCGGTTTCTACCTAAAGAAAAGCTTTACCGGGCCGCTGCTGGCACGACATTTTTTGCTGTGATTTTTGTCGTCGAACAGTTTTTTGCATTTTTCTTCGTGTGGCTCAAAATGGTTGCGTATAATCGCCGTTTAATTTTCGTTTAGGATTGAATGTAAGCATGTTTGACTGGATTGCCGATCCCAATGCCTGGCTTGCACTGGGTACCCTGACCATTCTCGAAGTGGTTTTGGGCATTGATAACATTATTTTCCTGTCGTTGGTTGTGGCTAAGCTGCCTAAAAATCAGCAAGCCAGTGCCCGTCGCATCGGTTTAATGGGCGCCATGTTGATGCGCCTGGGCTTGCTGGCGTCGATCGCCTGGGTCGCAAAACTGACCAACCCGCTGTTCACCTTAATGGGTCACGCTTTCTCAGCACGCGACCTGATTTTACTTTTTGGTGGCCTGTTCCTGCTGTGGAAATCCAGTATGGAAATCCATGAAACCATCGAAGGGGAAGAAGGGGAGCATAAAACCAATGTGCACTCTTTCCTCGGCGCGATTGTGCAGATTATGATGCTCGACATTATTTTCAGCCTCGACTCGGTTATTACCGCTGTCGGCCTCTCCGATCATTTGTTCATTATGATGGCAGCGGTTGTGATTGCCGTGCTGATGATGATGTTTGCCGCACGCGCGATTGGCAATTTTGTTGAACGCCATCCATCGGTAAAAATGCTGGCGTTATCCTTCCTGATTCTGGTGGGTTTTACCCTGATTCTGGAGAGTTTTGCCGTTCATGTGCCAAAAGGTTACATTTATTTCGCCATGTTCTTCTCAATGGCAGTTGAATGCCTGAACCTGATGCGCGGCAAGAAAAAAATTACTCAGTAAAGTCAAGGGCGAGCCTGCTCGCCCGATGATTTTCGGATTGATGCGATTAACCCAGCCAGTAAAACGTTTTATTACTACACTTTTTGCAATTGAAGCGTGAGAGGAATGAGAGTGATGAAAGGGTTGGCTGGCGCAGTATTAGTCATGGTTGCTGCTGTAACGTTGAGCGGATGCAGTTCAGATTATGTTATGGCAACAAAAGATGGTCGAATGATCATGACCGAAGGTAAGCCTGCTATTGATAAAGAAACGGGCCTGGTGCAATACACCGATCAAGCCGGACATGAGATGCAGATCAACGGTGATGAAGTCTCAACTATCATTGAGCGTTAAGTGCGAAATTGTGTAGCCTGCCGCTGATTCCCTACTGGCAGGCGATTTCCCCGAGTTTTCCCCTTCCTTCCCCGCTGTTGCTCGCGCTATAGTCCTACAGGACATAACATTCCATTCCATAAGAAAAGGAAGCCGGCAATGCACTATCACCGTATCCCCCATAGCACGCTGGAAGTCAGTCAGTTGGGGCTGGGAACCATGACGTTTGGTGAGCAAAACAGCGAAGCCGACGCCCATGCCCAACTGGATTTGGCTGTCAGTTCCGGCATTAATTTAATTGATACTGCTGAAATGTACCCGGTGCCGCCGCGCCCGGAAACCCAGGGTTTAACTGAACGCTATATTGGCAGCTGGCTGCAAAAGCGCGGCAGCCGTGACAAGATTATTCTGGCCAGTAAGGTTGCCGGACCGTCGCGGGGTAACGATGCGTCGATTCGCCCAAACATGGCACTGGATCGTAAAAACATCCGCGAAGCTCTGGATGCCAGCCTTAAGCGCCTCAATACGGATTATCTCGATCTTTATCAGCTGCACTGGCCGCAGCGTCAGACCAACTTCTTCGGCAAACTCGGTTACCAGTACACCGAAAACGGCGTGCCAGTGACGCTGCTGGAAACGCTGGAAGCTCTGGCTGAACAGGTACGTGCCGGTAAGATCCGCTATATTGGCGTATCAAACGAAACCGCCTGGGGGTGATGCGCTATCTGCAACTGGCAGAAAAGCATGAGCTGCCGCGTATCGTCACTATTCAGAATCCTTACAGCCTGCTGAACCGCAGCTTTGAGGTGGGATTAGCCGAAATCAGCCAGCATGAAGGGGTGGAACTGTTAGCCTATTCCAGCCTGGCGTTTGGCACGCTGAGCGGCAAATATCTCAATGGCGCGAAACCGGCAGGCGCACGCAATACGCTGTTCAGCCGCTTCACCCGTTATAGCGGTGAGCAGTCAGAAAAAGCCGTCGCTGAATATGTTGAGTTAGCGAAAAAGCATCAGTTAGATCCGTCGCAAATGGCACTGGCTTATGTTCGTCAGCAGCCCTTTGTTGCCAGCACGCTGCTAGGCGCGACGACGTTAGAGCAGTTAAAAACCAATATCGACAGCTTTAACCTGACGCTGAATGCCGAGGTGTTAGAAGAGTTAGAGGCGATTCACCGCCGTTATACCTATCCTGCCCCATAAAGGGAGTGCCAGCCGCCGTTTTGCGGCTGGCAATTTACCCATTTCATAACAGGCGAGAATACAGGCGAACCGGTATGTCTGGATATTCCAGCGCCTCGCCCTGCGGCGTCCAGCCGAAGCGTTCATAATAACCAGTAAACGTTGACCATAACCACAGCTGTGGATAGCCACGCTGCTGCGCATAGTCGATGACGTGCCGCTGTAACGCTTCACTCACACCTTTGCCGCGCGCGTTTTCATCGACATAGAGGGCAGCCAGCCACGGGAAAAGATCCTGGCGACTGATCAGATCGCAACGCCAGAATCCCACTGTGCCCAGCAGCTTGCCCTGCTCTGTTGCGACAAAAGTCACCGGAAATTCAGCCTCTTTCAGGCTGCTGGCGATAATGCTGGCAAAAAAATCCCGGCTCTCTGCTGCGCCAAACGCACGCCATAACCACTCAGTCAGTTGTTCTGCATGCTGCGGCACAGCACTCAGCGGCAGGATCTCCATCACATCAGCTTCCCTTGAAAAATAGGCACGGATTCAAACAGAAAGCCGTCAAAATCTGGCGCATCGGCATCGGAGAGTTCCAGTAAGGTGTTTTTTACGTTTTCCAGATGCTGCCACATCGCCTGCCACGATCCCATGACGTCGCGACGGCGGAGTGCCGCCAGGATAGTTTGATGATCGCCCAGCCACTTCAGCCGATAGGCGCGCGTTTCAAATTGCGGACGCAACTGCTGCCACAGCGGGCTGCTGTCGTGGTGACGCCAGACGCTGGTAACCGTATCCAGTAACATTTGATTTTGACTGGCTCCCGCCAGCAGCAGATGGAACAGCTTGTCGTTATCCTGGCTGCTGTCATTGGCGGCAATAGCGCGCTGCTCCTGTTCCAGCGTGCGACGTAAGTTTTCGATATCGGCTTTGGTAGCCATTTTGGCTGCAAACGCCGCGATATTGCTCTCCAGCAACTGGCGCGCCTGCAGCATTTCAAACGGGCCAACATCGCTACGGAAAAAAGCCTCTTCCTCGTCATCGCTCGCCGTTGGAATACGCATCACATAAACACCCGAACTTTGGCGAATATCAACCGTGCCTTCCAGCTCCAGCATCAACAAGGCTTCACGCACAATCGTGCGGCTGACGCCCCAGGTTTCTGCCAACTGGCGTTCAGGCGGCAGGCGCGATCCTACCGGATAGGCACCCTCGATAATTTGCTGACGCAGATGCTGACCAATTTCCTGATACTGCTTTCTTTCTTGCGGCGCTACGGCTTTGTCCACGCTGTCACCCTTTGCAATCAATGCGCTGACGATACCGCCGCTTCCCTTGCGCAGCGGTATCCGCGAACCCTACGGCAAGGCTCGCAAACTAAGGCTCAGTGTATCAAAGCCAGCGCCTGATCGAGTACCTTTGCGCCATTCAGGGTGCCATAAGCAACAGAATCAATCACCGCAATCGGCAACTGGTAGCTGTCGGTGAGTTTTTTATTCTCCTCAAGCCTGAAGCGTACCTGCGGTCCCAGCAGCACCGCCACCACGTCATGCCCGTAGTTTTGCAGCTCTTCCCGCAGATTCTGTTCGGGGATAGCATAGATTTGAAACGCCATACCGCGCGCAGCCGCTTCTTTCTCCATGCGCGTTACCACCATTGAGGTTGACATGCCTGCCGCACAGGCTAATACGATACGTTTCATCGCTTATTCCTCTCTTTATTTAGGCTCATCATCAAGCGTCAGGGTAAGTTGCTGGCTGTCGCGTAACTGGCGAAACCAGTGCGCTGATTTTTTCATTCGCCGTTGGCGATTGTTTTCCAAATCAATTTCAATCAGGCCGTAGCGATTTTTGAACGCATTCATCGGCGAGACGTTATCCGTAAAGGCCCACAGCATATAACCCTGGCAGTTGATCCCGGCCTGGTTAGCAAGAATTGCCTGATGAAGATGTTCAGCGATAAACGCGATACGGTAATCATCCTGCACTTCGCCGTCGGCATTTTTAAACTGCGCTTCGTTCTCAATGCCCATGCCGCTTTCAGCCACGAACCAGGGCAGATTGCCGTACTCCTGCTGCATGCGCTGCGCCATATCCCAGATGATGCGCGGCTCAATTTCCCAACCGCGTGACCGGTTCATTCGACGGCCTGGCCGTTCAAAATGTTCGTAATAATACGCGGGATGAAAAGGCGTGTCGGGATGCCAGGCGTGCGAGGGCGCTTTCACCCGGTGTGGATAGTAAAGATTGAGCCCAACCTCATCGACAGTATTTGCAGCAATGATCGCCAGCTCGTCCTGTGTGACGTCCCACTTCACCTGATGCTTGTCCAGCAGCTGGATCAGCTCTGCCGGGTATTCACCTTTGATGGCCGGATCGAGAAAAACGCGGTTATAGAACAGGTCGTAGATCTTCGCCGCTTTGACATCATGCGTAGCCGGGGAGCGTGGATAAGTGACTTCGGGGTTAAGAATAGTGCCGATACTGCCGCTGTAACCCTGCTCCCGGAACAGCTTCACCACTTTTGCCGTCGCGAGGTTTTTATGGTGGTTCCACTGCATCCATTTATCGGTGTTCTGCTCACCGGGCCAGCGCAGCGCATCCAGATAAACGCGGGTTTGCACCACAATCGGTTCGTTAAACACAAACCAGCGTTTTACCTTAGCACCATAACGCCTGAATACCTGTTCAGCGTAACGGGTGAAGAGTTCAACCACATGCTTTGACTGCCAGCCGCCATACTGCTCCAGCAAGGTAGCTGGCAGTTCGTAATGCTCCAGACAAAGCATCAGTTCAATGCCCTGGCGCTGCATTTCGTCGATAAAGCGATCGTAGTAAGCCGCATACTCCTCATCGACCGTGGCGCGTTCATAATCGGTCAGGAAGCGCGCCCAGTTGATCGAGGTGCGGAAATGCGTCAGTCCGGCAGCCTTCATTAGCGCCACGTCTTCACGATAACGATTAATAAAATCAGTGGCAATTGCCGGACCATAGCCGTTGTGCCAGACAGCGCGATCCTGTTGATACCAGGCATCCAGATAAGAATCCTGGCCCGGCTTTTTGCCGCTCCAGCCCTCGGTTTGCCAGGCTGATGCCGCCGCGCCCAAAATAAACTCTTTTGGCAGATCAATAGACAGCGTGCTCATGTACTCTCCTGCTAGTTTTGCGCCAGTTCAGGCTGTAGATTTTTAGCTTCTGCCGCTTCCGCACGACGCGCCGCCACTTTCACGAACGGCAGATAGATCAGAATCGACACCAGAATGCAGATAATTTGCGTTACCACCGCCCCCATTGAACCGGCTGTTGACAGCCAGGCGTTGATAATCGGCGGCGTGGTCCAGGGCACCATCACCACGGCTTTTCCGGCGAACCCCATTACCGTGGCGAAGTAGCCAATCGATCCGGTAACCAGCGGCGTGATAATGAAAGGAATGGCAAGGATAGGGTTGAGCATGATCGGCATTCCAAAGATCACCGGCTCATTGATGTTAAAAATGCCAGGGCCAAACGACAGCTTGGCAATTTCACGCATCTCTTTTCGTTTAGTTGCCAGCATCACGGCAGTCAGCAGCCCAATAGTCAGGCCCGATCCGCCAATACTCATATAGACATCCCAAAACGGCATGGTGATGATATTCGGTACGTCTTTGCCCTGCTCAAAAGCGTTCATGTTGACCAGAATCGCGCCCAGTAGCAGCGGCTCCCGGATCGGTTTCACCATCTGGTTACCGTGAATGCCAATTACCCAAAACAGCTGCGCAACAAACATTAAAAGCAAAATGCCCCACAGGCTCTGTACCACCGATTCCAGCGGCTGTTGCACCACCTGGTATACCGCATCGTAGAGATACATGCCGGTTACGCGATGAAAGATGAAGCCAAAGGTAGCCACCAGCGTCACGGTAATAATTGACGGGATCAGCGCAGAAAAAGAGGCTGAGACATTCGGCGGTACGGTGTCAGGCATTTTGATTTTTAGCCGCTCAACCGTTTCCAGCCGGCAGTAGATTTCTACCGACAAAATGGCGATGAACATGCCAAGAAACAGGCTTTTGGTATCAGAGAACTGTTTCGCCAGCACGTCGGTGACCAGATGCATCTGCCCGTCAACCATCATTTGCAGCGTGGTAGGCGTGACGGAAATAAAGCAGATGATCGCCAGCAAGCCAGGAAACAGGGTTTTAATGCCGTTGATACGCCCGAGCTCAATACCAATCAAAAAAACCGCGCCGATATTTAAAAAGCTCAGCGTGGCGTAATTAATACTGGTCGTGATCGGTTTGAGATCAGCGAGAAACGACAGCGCGGCAAAGCTGGCAAGGCCATTTTTACTGTCGAGTACCATGTTAGAGATCAATACCGAGAAGGCCCCGACAATGATCACTGGCATTAACGTGATGAAAGAAGCTTTGATCGCCATGATGTAGCGATAGCTGTTAAAGCGCGTGGCAAAACTTCCCAGAGAATCGATAAGGCGGTCCTGTAGAGACATGCGGCAACCCTCAAAGGTTAAAGATAGCTGAGTATTTATCGCTGGCCTCCGTGCCATTGGCATACCAAAATGACGAATTAGCGTTCTTCTTTCTGTGATCAAACTCGCGGAAAGGAGTTTTGGTATTCCACTAAGATGATTAAACCAAATTTGGTATACCAATAGCGAGGCGGTTATGGATTTTGAACAAACCATGATGGAACTACTCATCAGTGCCGGTGAGGCGCGCTCTCAGGCAATGATGGCCATTCAGTTTGCACGTAAGCGAGAGTGGGCAGCAGCGGAACAGGCTTTGACCGCCTCCGGTGAAGCCGCCAAAGGCGCGCACCATATTCAGACGCAGCTGATCGGTGCCGATCAGGGGTGTGGGAAAGTGCCGGTGACACTGATCCTGGTGCATGCGCAGGATCATTTAATGAATGCGATGCTGTGTCGGGATCTGGCGGAAGAGCTGGTGATGTTGCGTAAAGAGCTTTTTGCCTGACGGGCGGCGTTGCGCCGCCCGCGTTAACTTAGCCTGTTTCCAGCGCCAGCAGTTCCTGAATGGTTTGCGCACGGCGTATTTCCCGTGGCTGACCATTCTCGAACAGCACTTCAGGGATCAGTGGACGGCTGTTGTAGTTAGAAGACATGGATGCGCCGTAAGCGCCTGCATCGTGGAATACCAGATAATCGCCGACCTGGGCAGCAGGCAGCGCACGGGTTTCTACCTTGCCGCCTTCCAGCTGGGTAAACACATCACCCGATTCGCACAGCGGTCCGGCAACCACGCTTTCAACGCTGTTCCGCTCATCAAACTGACGATTGTCACCTGCCATCAGCGAAATGTGATGATAGCTGCCATACATGGATGGACGCATTAAGTCGCTGAAACCGGCATCCACCAGCACAAAATGGCGACTACCCATCTGCTTAACCGCACGTACCTGTGAAACCAGCACGCCGGACTCAGCAACCAGGAAACGGCCAGGCTCAATCTCCAGCTTCACCGCATGGCCCAGATGGGCCGCAATGCGCTGACGCGCCGCATCCCATAAGCCGAAGTAGTGTGCGGTATCGATCGCTTCTTCGCCGTAACGGTAAGGAATCGACAGCCCGCCACCTGCTGAAATCGCTTCCAGATCCTGCCCAAACTCAACGACCTGATTAACCATCGCATCGCATACCTGTTGCAGGTGCCCATAATCCACACCTGAGCCGATATGCATGTGCAGGCCAACCAGACGCAGGCCATAACGCTGAATCGCCTCCAGCGCGAGCGGTAAATCGGCATGCCAGATGCCATGTTTACTGTTTTCACCGCCGGTATTGGTTTTTTGACTATGCCCGTGACCAAAGCCTGGATTGACACGCAGCCATACCGCATGGCCTGGCGAAACGTCGCCGAGTTGATGCAGCATATCCACCGATCCCGCATTGACCGGCACTTTGAGTTCAGTGATACGTGCCAGCGTTGCCGTATCGAAAACGTCAGCAGTGAAGACAATTTCATCGCTTCCTGCCTGATAACCCGCCACTAAAGCACGTTCGATTTCGCCCAGTGACACAGAGTCGACCTTTACGCCTGCGGAACGCATCAAACGCAGAATATGAATATTTGAGCAGGCTTTTTGAGCAAAACGCACCACGTCAAACGCATGCAGCTGGCCAATACGGGACAAAATAACCTGAGCATCATAAGCCCAAAACGGCCCGTTATACTGACGCGCCAGCGTCAGCAAATTCGCACGGGTTAAGGCAGTTTCGGTGTTATATAACGGACGTGGCATAGCAATTCTCCTGTGACTATTTGCCCATTAAGCCAGAATCGTGCCATGCAGAAAAATATCTGATTTAATAGCATCTATTCATATCTGATATGGCATAACTTGTGGCAAAAATTAACTGGCGGCAGATAGAAATTTTTCATGCAGTAATGACCAGCGGTAATCTGACGCAGGCCGCTACGCTGCTGAATACCTCGCAGCCAACGGTCAGTCGTGAGCTGGCCCGGCTGGAGCAGCAGCTTGGTTTGCAACTGTTTGCACGGGTACGCGGGCGTTTGCAAGCGACAGTGCAAGGCTTGCGCCTGTTCGAAGAGGTGCAACGATCATGGTACGGACTGGACCGCATTATGGACGCTGCAGAAGGGCTGCGGCAGTTTCGTCAGGGAGAACTTTCTGTGGCCTGCTTGCCGGTTTTTTCTCAATCGCTGTTACCGCCGCTGTGCCAGCCGTTCCTGCAACGCTATCCCGATGTCAGCTTGAATATTATTCCGCAAGAGTCGCCTCTGCTGGAAGAGTGGCTGTCGGCGCAGCGTTACGATTTGGGACTGACGGAAACGCAACATGCACCCGCGGGTACCGATCGGCTGGCACTGCTGACCTGTGATGAAGTATGCGTTCTGCCGCAATACCATCCGCTGTGTCAGCGTGAGATGCTCACACCGCAGGATTTTTCAGGTGAAAATTATGTCAGCCTGTCGCGTACCGACAGCTACCGGCAACTGCTTGATACCTTATTTCATGAACAGGGCGTAGAGCGGAGAATGGTGATGGAAACGCACAGCGCAGCCTCAGTGTGCGCAATGGTCAAAGCGGGCGTAGGCATTTCGGTGGTTAATCCGCTGACGGCACTCGATTATGCCGACAGCGGTGTGGTGATGCGTAAGTTCAGTGTCACGGTGCCATTTACCGTCAGCCTGGTAAAGCCGCGCCACCGCCCAGGATCGGCGCTGCTGGATGCCTTTGTTGACCACCTGCAACAGCAGGTGGCCGACTTTCCGGCACGCATTGCTGCGCGCTTAGCTTAAGCCTGAACCGGGGCTGCCGCGCCACCCGATTTACGGAAGGTAATGAGACAAATAATCAGGCCAACTGCCGCCAGCGCCGCTGCCGCAACCGGAACCGACGTTAACCCATAACCCTGATTGATCACTGCACCGCCAACCCAGGCACCGAGCGCATTACCGACGTTAAACGCTGAGATGTTCAGCGTTGACACCAGATTTGGCGCTTCTTTACCGTGGCGTACTACATTGATCTGCAAGCCTGGTACGGTGGCAAAGGTTGCCATCGCCCATAAAAACAGCGTAATTTCCGCCAGCCACAGCGCATGGCTGGTCCAGCTAAACAGCAGCGAAAACACGGCAATCAGTATGAAGCTGAGGATCAGACTAAACGACACTTTCCAGTCAGCCAGCTTGCCACCCAAAATGTTGCCAACGGTTAAGCCCGCGCCAATCAGGAATAGCGTCCAGCTGACGCCGCGATTGGTCATGCCTGTCACCTGTAACAACAGCGGCGCGATATAGCTAAACAGAGCAAACATCGCTGCCGCAAAAAATACCGTCATCAGCAACGACAACCACAATTTACCGTTCGCCAGCGCACTGACCTCACTGGCGAGGTGCACCGGTTTTTCATCTTTATTGGTCGGCAGGCTTACAATCAGCGCGATAAACGCCAGGATCCCGATAATGGCGACTCCCAAAAGGTGGCGCGCCAGCCAAAGAGTTGACCAAACCAGGTGCCCAACGGCACGCCCAGCACGTTAGCCAGCGTTAAACCGGTAAACATCAGCGCGACGGCTGAAGCCTGGCGACCGGGAGCGACCAGGCTGGCAGCCACTACCGAACCGATACCAAAAAATGCGCCATGGCACAGTGCTGTGACCACACGCGCTGTCATCAGCAGGTTATAGCTGTAAGCCAGTGCACAGAGTGCATTGCCGATGATAAAAATAACCATCAACAAGATTAAGGTGCGTTTACGCGGTAATTTCGCCGTCAGCAGAGCCATGATTGGCGCGCCGATTGCCACGCCCAGGGCATAGCCGCTGATTAGCCAGCCAGCCGACGGAATCGACACCTGTAAATCCCCTGCGACTTCCGGCAGTAATCCCATGATCACAAACTCAGTGGTTCCGATAGCGAACGCACTTAGCGCCAACGCCAGTAATGCAACAGGCATAACACACTCTCCCAATAAAATAGAAATGCAGGCGATCCGCGTAAGCATTTACGCGGTGCAATGGATGCTTATTAAAATTTGATCTGCGTCACAGCGCATATTTAATCATAGCCGTCTGTCGCCATACACCCCGCTGGCAGCAAGGGTAATTTGTTTGCAGAGCAATAATCCGTTCTCGCACGGCTTTACCCATTTTTAACATTTTACGATTAAGACAAATGCGTTCTGACGCGCTACGCTTGGTACAGGTTGTCGTCCCGCAGGCCAACGCTAATCTTTTTGTTGTTTATCAATCAATAAACTTCAGGCGTTGCCGATACCCCTTATGGATTGCCAGGTAATGTGAAGAGATCTGACATGGGGAAAGTGAATGCAACGGCTCATTGTGTTGATGGTATGGGTTTTAACCGGTTGTTCAGTCGGACACTATGAATACAGTAAAGAGGCGCAAAAACGTGTCGATATGACGGTTACGGGTATTCCTACCGTGCTGGGCTTAGGCACTCTCGGCACGACGATTCCTTTGACAGCGGACTACAGTCTGACCGCCGCCCATGTCGCAAAATTCTCACTGTATCGCGTTAAAGCCTGGCATCCCGAATGTGACCTGGCGGTGGTTTACCACAAGAACAGCGAAGTTAATTTGCCGCCAACGTTTCGCAACAGTCATATTGGCGATCGCGTTAATCTTTATGGGTACAGTTTTATTTCAGCTATGCCGGTCAGTTCCAGCGGTGAGAACCTGATTAATACCACGCTGGCCAACAGCTGGAATAAGGCCGCTTGTGTGGTGGTCGCGGCGAATGCTGGTGTGGTGAAAGGCATGTCGGGCGGCGCGGTTTATAACGCATCTGACGATACGCTGGCGGGGGTGATTGTAGGCTACAGCGACCGGATCAATGATAATAAAAGCGGTAAAACGCTTTATAAAAATGTGGCGCTGTATGTGCCCTATGCACGCTTTGAGTCGTGGCTGGCGCAGGCGGTGAAATCGTAGATAGTGCTCTGCATCCATAAGCTCAGCACGCTGAAAGTAAAAGAGCCGGGGAGATCCCCGGCTTTTAACCTGTAGCAGAAACTTATTTGCTGCTTGGGCGCAGTGCCGGGAACAGGATCACGTCGCGAATGGTGTGGCTGTTGGTAAACAGCATGACCATACGGTCGATACCAATGCCTAAACCTGCGGTTGGCGGCAAGCCGTGCTCCAGAGCAGTAACGTAGTCTTCATCGTAGAACATCGCTTCATCGTCACCGGCATCTTTCGCGTTAACCTGTTGCAGGAAACGTTCTGCCTGATCTTCTGCATCGTTCAGTTCTGAGAAGCCGTTACCGATTTCACGACCACCGATAAAGAACTCGAAGCGGTCAGTAATTTCCGGATTTTCATCATTACGGCGCGCCAGCGGAGACACCTCTGCCGGGTATTCAGTAATAAAGGTTGGCTGGATCAGGTGCGCTTCTGCAGTCTCTTCAAAAATCTCAGTGACTACGCGGCCCAGACCCCAGCTTTTCTCAACTTTAATACCTATTGCCTGCGCAATAGCGACTGCTTTATCGAAATCTTCCAGATCGGCTAAATCGGTTTCCGGACGATATTTCTTGATCGCTTCACGCATGGTGAGTTTTTCGAACGGCTTACCGAAATCGAACGTCTGCTCACCGTAAGGCACTTTTGTGGTGCCTAACACATCCTGCGCCAGGGTGCGGAACAGGCTTTCGGTCAACTCGATCAGATCGTTGTAATCCGCATAGGCCATATAGAGTTCCATCATGGTGAACTCAGGGTTATGGCGCGGTGAGATACCTTCATTACGGAAGTTACGGTTGATCTCAAATACACGATCAAAACCGCCAACCACCAAACGCTTCAGATAAAGCTCTGGCGCAATACGCAGATACATATCAATATCCAGCGCATTGTGATGGGTGACAAACGGACGTGCTGATGCGCCGCCTGGGATCACCTGCATCATTGGCGTTTCGACTTCCATGAAATCGCGATTTACCATGAACTGGCGAATACCCGCCATGATTTGCGAACGGATTCGGAACGTGTTGCGTGATTCATCATTGGCAATCAGGTCGAGATAACGCTGGCGGTAACGGGTTTCCTGATCGGCCAGGCCATGAAATTTATCCGGCAGCGGACGCAACGCTTTCGTCAACAGCCGCAGTTCAGAACAGTGAATCGACAGCTCGCCAGTCTTGGTTTTGAACAGCTTGCCGCGTGCACCCAGGATGTCACCAAGATCCCACTTTTTAAACTGCTCGTTGTAGATGCCTTCCGCCAGATCGTCGCGTGCAACATAAAGTTGGATACGACCCCTACGTCTTGCAGGGTCACGAATGAGGCTTTGCCCATGATGCGGCGGGTCATCATACGGCCCGCTACGCTCACTTCAACGCCGAGATCTTCCAGCTCTTCGTTGCTTTTCTCATCAAAGCTGGCATGCAGCCGATCAGACGTGGTATCGCGACGGAAATCGTTAGGAAACGCCACGCCGTTTTCACGCAGCGCGCTGAGCTTCTCGCGACGCGCCTGCAGTTCGTTGTTTAACTCAAGTGCGACGTCAGTGCTCTGCGGTTGTTGTTCAGACATGTCGGTTCCTTATAACCCTGCTTTTAAACTTGCTTCAATGAATCGATCTAAATCGCCGTCCAGCACCGCTTGTGTATTGCGGGTTTCAACGCCGGTGCGCAGATCTTTAATACGCGAATCGTCGAGTACGTAAGAGCGGATCTGGCTGCCCCATCCGATATCGGACTTGTTATCTTCCAGCGCCTGTTTCTCGGCATTTTTCTTTTGCATCTCAAGCTCGTACAGCTTCGCCTTCATCTGCTTCATCGCTTGATCTTTGTTTTTATGCTGAGAACGGTCGTTCTGACACTGCGTCACCGTACCGGTTGGAATGTGGGTAATACGTACCGCTGATTCTGTCCGGTTAACGTGCTGACCACCCGCACCGGATGCGCGGTAAACGTCGATGCGCAAATCAGCGGGATTAATATCGATATCGATATCGTCATCAACTTCCGGATAGATAAACGCCGAACTGAATGAGGTGTGACGACGGCCACCGGAATCGAACGGGCTTTTACGCACCAGGCGATGTACGCCGGTTTCGGTACGCAGCCAGCCAAAAGCGTAATCGCCTGAGACGCGAATAGTGGCGGATTTCAGACCGGCCACGTCACCTTCTGACTCTTCGATAATTTCGGTTTTAAAGCCTTTGGCTTCAGCCCAACGCAGATACATACGCATCAACATGCTGGCCCAGTCCTGCGCTTCAGTGCCGCCGGAACCGGCTTGCAGGTCGATATAGCAATCAGCACTGTCATACTCGCCTGAGAACATGCGGCGGAACTCTAATTCGCCCAGCTTGTGCTCCAGCGCATCGAGTTCGGCAACGGCTTCGTTGAACGTCTCTTCGTCGTCAGCTTCGACAGCTAAATCCAGCAGGCCCTGCACATCTTCCAGGCCCTGCGCCATTTGATCGAAAGTTTGCACGATAGCTTCGAGCGATGAACGCTCTTTACCCAGCGCCTGAGCGCGCTCTGGCTCGTTCCAGACGTCGGGTTGTTCAAGTTCAGCGTTTACTTCTTCGAGGCGTTCTTTCTTGGCATCGTAGTCAAAGATACCCCCGAAGAACGTCGCTGCGTTCAGTGAGGTCCTGAATACGGTTTTTGACCGGGTTGATTTCAAACATGGCTTTAGCGTCTTTTTAGCATTCGATGGGATGAGAAAAGTAACGCATAAGTTTACCCGAAACTGCGATCAGTTTGTAGCGTTGAAACAGATGAAGCGTGGGTTTAGCGGCGGAAGAATGTAGCAAGCCGGAAGGTAAACCGATTGTGCTAACGCCGCAGGCGCGGGAAAGCACAAATCGGGTTGTTACCTCACGCCAGCGGCCACAGATGATCAATGATGAGCTGCACGGAGCGATTACCGCGAAACTCATTGATATCCAGTTTGAATGCCAGCTCAACGTGACGCACGCTGCTGTCTGGCCACAATGTGGTATCAATGTTAAAGGCGATACCGTCGATTAGCGGCCCTCCGCCTAAAGGTTCTACCATCACTTTTAAATGGCGTTCGCCCACTAAACGCTGCTGGAGCAGCTTGAATTTGCCGTCAAACGCAGGTTCAGGAAACGCCTGTCCCCACGGCCCCGCCTCACGCAATAACTCAGCCGTTTGCAATGAAAACTCTGATGGATGCAACGCGCCATCTGACCAGATAACGCCCTGTAACGCCTCGCCTTTCAACCACTCGCCCACTAATTCCGCGAAACGCTGTTGAAATTCGTTATAGCGCGTCGCTTCAAGCGACAAACCGGCAGCCATGGCGTGACCACCAAATTTCAACATCATGCCGGGATAGAGCGTATCCAGCCGCTCCAGCGCATCGCGCAAATGCAGACCCGCAATTGAGCGTCCCGATCCTTTTAGCGTGCCGTCACCCGCCGGTGCAAAGGCGATCACCGGACGGTGAAAACGCTCTTTAGCCGGGAAGCCAGAATGCCCACCACGCCCTGATGCCATTCAGGATGATAAAAGGCCAGCCCTAATGGCAGATCGGTTTGCTCGCGTTCCAGCTTCTGGCACAGCGCCAGCGCCTCGCTCTGCATACCCTGCTCAATCTCTTTGCGCGTTTGATTCAGCGCATCAAGTTCGCTGGCTAACATCCGTGCCTGGCTGAGATCGTCGGTCAGCAGTAGTGCGACGCCCACTGACATATCATCCAGCCGCCCGGCGGCATTAAGACGCGGCCCCAGCGCAAAACCAAGATCGCTGGCCACCAGCTGACGCGCATCACGATTGGCAATTTCCAGCAGTGCGCGAATGCCCGGCCGGCATTTTCCCGCCCGAATGCGGCTTAATCCCTGCCAGACCAGGATGCGATTGTTAACATCCAGCGGCACCACATCGGCTACGGTGCCGAGCGCCACTAAATCGAGTAATCCTGCAAGATTAGGCTCTGTACGCGCTTCACCGAACCAGTGCTGTGTACGCAAATGCGCACGCAGCGCCAGCATCAGGTAAAACGCTACGCCGACGCCCGCCAGCGAACGTGACGGAAACTGGCACTCACTGAGATTGGGATTAACGATCGCTGCGGCGTCCGGCAGCGTTTCACCCGGCAAATGATGGTCAGTAACCAACACCGGAATACCATACTGGCGCGCACATTCCACCCCCGCATGGGATGAAATGCCGTTGTCTACGGTCAGGATAATTTCTGCACCCCGCGCCCGCGCCTGCTCAACCACTTCCGGGCTCAGGCCATAACCATCATCAAAACGGTTAGGGACTAAATATTGCACGTTGCCGCCGCCCATGCTGCGTAGCGCCAGTACCGTTAGCGCCGTACTGGTTGCGCCGTCAGCGTCAAAATCGCCCACCACCATAATGCGGCGACCATCCTGTAAAGCCTGATGCAGCAAAGCGACGGCCTGATCAATGCCGGTCAGCGAGGTAAACGGCAGCAAATTTTTCGCGCCGCGTTCCAGCTCTGCAGCGTCGCATACGCCACGCTGCAGATAAAGACGCTTCAGTAACGGCGGTAAATCTGCCGGTAAATTGTCGTCAACGCAGATATCGCGGCGACGCAATTCAACTTCTTTATTTAACACCTGTTAACCACCACGCTTCTGATTATCCAGCACCTGCTTCAACGCCTTCGGATCTTGATAACCAGGGATCATCATGCCGCTGTCGGTGAGAATGGCGGGTGTACCCTGAATGCCAAACAGAATGCCGAGTTTGTAGTGCTGATCGAGATCGATTTTGCAGGAATCTGGCGCGGCCATTTTTGGCGCATCGCCTTTCATTGCTTCATCAAAGGCTTTGTTACGATCTGCGCTACACCAGATCGCTTTCATGGCCGTTTCTACCTGACCATGTAGCCCTTCACGCGGGAACGCCAGATAGCGAACGGTAATACCCAGCGCGTTGTAATCAGCCATCTCTTCATGCAGTTTGCGGCAATAGCCGCAGGTGATGTCAGTGAAGATAGTCACAACGTGCTGCTCTTTGGGTGCTTTGTAGACAATCATCTGCGGCACCAGCGCATCCACTTTTTTATCCAGCAGCTTGTTGGTGACATTAACAGGCTGCGCACCACTTACGTCATACAGTGGCCCCTGGATCATATGCTTGCCATCTTCTGTTACGTACAAAACGCCGCTTTCAGTTAATACCGTTTTAAACCCTGGCAAGGGGGCGGGTTCAATCTCACCCTGTTGCAAGCCCAGTTTCTGTAAGGCTTGCTGAATTGCGCTGTCATCGGCCTGAGCCAGGCCAGAAAAGGAGCCAGCCAACAGGGCCAGCATAGCAAAATGCTTGTTCATCTTTTTCCTTGTTTCCGTCGGTTACGCTCGCGGATGATGCTGTTGATGTAACTGGCGCAGACGCTCTGTCGCGACGTGCGTATAAATTTGCGTGGTAGAGAGATCGCTATGACCCAGCAACATCTGTACGACACGTAAATCGGCACCGTGGTTCAGCAGATGCGTGGCAAAAGCATGACGTAGCACATGCGGCGACAGCTTTTCGCTGTCGATGCCCGCCAGCGTGGCATAGTGCTTAATGCGATGCCAGAAAGTTTGCCGCGTCATCTGCTGCGCCCGGTTGCTGGGGAACAACACATCCAGCGTTTGTCCATTCAACAACCATGGGCGACCCTGCTCCAGATAATGCTCGATCCAGTACACGGCTTCTTCACCTAAAGGCACCAGCCGCTCTTTATTGCCTTTACCGATGACGCGCACCACGCCCTGACGCAGGCTAATATCGCTCATGGTAAGCCCAACCAGTTCCGAAACGCGCAAGCCGGTGGCATAGAGTAGCTCCAGCATCGCTTTGTCACGCAGTTCAAGCGGAATGTCGGTGCTGGGTGCCTGCAATAAACTTTCAATTTGAGCTTCGCTGAGATCCTTCGGCAAACGCTGCGGCAGTTTTGGCGCGGCAAGCATTGCGCTGGGATCATCAGTGCGTAGTTTTTCGCGATAAAGATACTGAAATATGCGCCGCATGCAGCTCAGCAAGCGCGCTGAGCTACTGGCCTTATAGCCGCCTTCCAGCCGTTCGGCGAGAAACTGTTGCAGATCAAGCGCACTCAGGCTGAGCAGCGAGAGTTGATGATGCGCCAGCCAGCCGGTCAGCGTTTGTAGATCCTGACGATAGGAAGACAAGGTATTTTGCGCCAGATTACGTTCAATCCAGAGCGCATCAAGAAACTGTTCTGTCAGTTCACTGTCCTGCACGTTATCTCCACCGTTTGCTGTGAAATCGTGCTCATTATGCCTGATCCCAACCCATTTCTGATACAATTGCGCCAAAGTCAGCATTTACAGAGCATTATCTGCATGAAGATCGGTATTTTTTACGGTTCCAGCACCTGTTACACCGAAATCGTAGCGGAGAAAATTCGCGATTTTATTGGCGAAGAGTTAGTCACGCTACACAACGTGAAGGATGATGATCCCCGCCTGATGGAGCAATATGATCTGCTGATTCTGGGTATTCCAACCTGGGATTTCGGTGAATTGCAGGAAGACTGGGAAGCGATCTGGCCTCAACTCCCTTCACTGAATTTGCGCGACAAAATTGTGGCGCTGTACGGTATGGGCGATCAAATTGGCTATGGTGAATGGTTTCTCGATGCGTTAGGCATGCTGCATGATTTATTACAGCCGATGGGTGTGCGCTTTGTTGGTTACTGGCCGCTGGAGGGCTATGAATTTACCAGCCCTAAACCGCTAACCGCGGATGGCAAACAGTTTGTTGGCCTGGCGCTGGATGACGTCAATCAGTTCGATATCACGGATGAACGCGTTGAACAGTGGTGCGAACAGGTGTTAACTGAAACCGCTGAATTACTTTAAATCAGCCTGTTCATTCAAACAGCAAGCACGCAGTGCTCGCCACTCGGCTTGCTGCATAGTGTCCTGCCATATCCACATGCGTCGCGTTTTTCCCTGCTCAGTTTTTCCGACCAGCAGTACCGCATTGGGTAGCCAGCGCAGTGGCTGCCGAAGTCGCCAGAGATCGCCCTGCCAGCGCCAGCACTGCTCGCTTTCACGCTGAAGCCAGCCGCACCGCTGCTTTAAACAGCGGTCATTGCGGCAGCTTTCCCACATCATCAATATCAACAGCGCGCCTTTAATCATCAGCGCGTATTCGGGCGCTGTGATTAATGCAACAGCAACCATCGCACCGCCTGCCGTAACGCCATGAATCAGACGTGCGCAGCGCGAAGGACGTAACTTACATTGCCACTGGGCCACGTTCACGGTTGCGCTGCTGAATGAGGTTTACCATGCGCTTAAGTTCCGGATCGGCCGGTTCGCCATGATTCATCATCCAGTTAAACAGATCGGGATCGTCACTTTTCAGTAATTCGATAAACACTTTTTTGTCAGTGTCATTCAGGGTGTCATATTCGTACTTGAAGAACGGCATAATAGCGACATCCAGTTCCAGCATACCGCGACGGCAGGCCCAGTGAATGCGCGATTTTTCATTAATATCCATGCGTCAGTTTCCACAGTTCAAACAGTGGCAGCTAGTTTAACCTGGATTACGTAACGCTGCAGGTACTCAGCATGATGGTGCGCAGAGGGCCGCAGTTCACTACGATAAATTTCAGGGTTATCACGCGATTTGTGCGCCGTTTTCCGTAAACAGGTTGCAATGCCTCCCGGCTCTTTTAACATTGAAGACATTGTTTCGGATGAACCTTCAAATCAGGATAACTCCATGCCTACGTTTACCTTACCGCCGCGCCAACCTGTGGCATCGTCTCGTCTGCCTCTTACCTTGATTTCGCTTGAGGCCTGGGCGCTGGTTTCTGTTTATGGTGCAGACAGCACCAGCTATTTGCAGGGTCAGTTAACGCTGGATGTAGCTGGAGTGGATGCCGCCCACCACTCACTTGCTGCGCACTGCGATGCAAAAGGCAAAATGTGGAGTAATTTACGCCTGTTCCATCGTGGCGAAGGTTATGCCTATTTAGTACGCCGTAACTTACGCGATACGCAATTACCGGAATTGAAAAAGTACGCTGTATTTTCAAAAGTCACGCTGGCTGCGGATGATAATGCCGTGCTGCTGGGGGTTGCCGGTTTCCAGGCACGCGCAGCACTGGCTAACCTGTTTGGGACGTTACCCAACAGTGAAACGCCAGTGGTTCAACAGGGCGAAACCACTCTGCTGTGGCTGGAGAAACCAGCAGAGCGTTTCTTACTGGTAACCACACTGGAGCAGGCGCAGGCGCTGCAACAGAAGCTGGCAGACGATGCGCAACTGAATGACAGCACGCAATGGCTGGCGCTGGATATCGAGGCGGGAGTGCCCGTGATTGACGCTGCGACCAGTGCGCAACTCATTCCGCAGGCGACAAATATGCAGGCGTTAGATGCCATCAGCTTTAAGAAAGGGTGTTATACCGGCCAGGAAATGGTTGCCCGCGCGAAATACCGTGGTGCAAACAAGCGCGCACTTTACTGGCTGGCGGGACAGGCGAGTCATGTGCCTGCTGCAAATGATTCACTGGAGCTACAAATGGGTGAACGCTGGCGTCGTACCGGTACCGTTCTGGCAGCCGTTCAGCTTGATGACGGCGTATGCTGGGTGCAGGTTGTGCTGAATAACGATCTTGAGCCGGATAGTGTGCTGCGCATTGAAGGTGACGAAGGTGGACACCTGACGATCCAGCCGCTGCCCTACTCGCTGGAAGAAAATTAATGTAGTTCTCTGCGCTCAACCCTCTCCCGGCTTACGGGAGAGGGTTAAGAGCGGCGTAAACAAAACGCATAATTAGCAGTCGTTGGCTTTTACTTCACGTAGAAATAAATTGCACAGAAGTGACACACGCTGCCGCCAAGCACAAAACCGTGCCAGATCGCGTGATTAAACGGAATGCGGCGCGCCACGTAAAAAATGACGCCCAACGAATACACAATGCCACCCGCAGCCAGCAACCACACGCCGCCAGGCGACAATTTAACCGCTAACTGGTAAATCACAATCAGCGAAAGCCAGCCCATGATAAGGTAAGTCACCAGCGACAACACCTTGAAGCGGTGCGCGATGGTGAGCTTAAAAATGATGCCTGCCAGCGCCAGGCTCCAGATCACAACCATCAATCCGGTTGCCAGCGGTGATTTCAAGCCCACCAGCAAAAATGGCGTGTAGGTTCCCGCAATCAAAAGATAAATAGCGCAATGGTCGATTTTTTTCAGCCAGGGCTTTGCCCGCTGATGCGGAATCGCATGGTAAAGCGTTGAGGCCAGGAACAGCAAAATCATGCTGCCCCCGTACAGGCTATAGCTGGTGATTGCGGTAGCGCCAGCCCCCATTTCAATCGCCTGAGTTAGCAGTAATACCAGCCCAACGATGCCAAACAGGCACCCCAGGCCGTGGCTAATACTATTGGCAATTTCTTCTGCCAGTGAATAGCCTGGCATCCGTAAACGATTAGCAATCATAAAGCGGGTTTCCTGTGGGTAACGGCTGCATATTTTCTGTGCATCAGAGTAACCGCTAACGTTTTCAGTGTACACATGTACGCTGAAAATATTCTGTGAATCGTTGTTACAATCCACAGCGTCCCGGAATCTGATAAACTGCCAGCCGGTTCACTGTAGAATGAGCACTTTCTGATGTTCTCGCACCGCGATCTCGCCAGCCTCAATGACCTGGAAATGCAGGTCTATCAATTCATCGTCAAACACCGCGAAAGTGTCAGCTATATGACCATCCGCGAACTGGCAGAACAGGCCGATGTCTCTACCACGACGGTTTTACGCTTTTGCCGCAAAATGCGCTGTGATGGTTGGTCAGAATTTCGTATTCGCCTGCGTCTGGAACAGGAAAAAACCCAGCCGCAAATGAATCAGTCTGGCGTGAATGAGATGCTGAGTTTTTTTAAAAGTATTAATAACAGTGAGTTTGAACAGCTTATTGCCCAGGCGGCTCAACTTATTAATCAGGCCGAACGGGTGTTTTTTATTGGTGTAGGCACTTCAGGCAGCTTAGGAAAATATGGTGCACGCTTTTTCTCAAACGTTGGGAAATTCAGTCATGCGATTGACGATCCTTATTATCCGGTCAGCCCCAGCTTATATGAAAACGCGGTAGCCATTATTTTATCGGTATCGGGTGAAACTGAAGAAATTTTGCGCCTGGCAAGTCAGTTCAGTTTGCATCACTGCAAAATCATCTCTGTCACCAATAACGAAAGCTGCTCGCTGGCAAAAATGAGCGATTTTACTGTTTGCTATCATGTGCCCATTATTCGCATGGCAGATAATTCAGATATTACCACCCAGGTTCCTGTTACCTATATTCTCGAAGCGATAGGTCGCCAGCTAAATAAATAAAACAACCTGTTTTTTTGATGTAACAGATCACATGTATAACGCCTTGTTATATCGTGACTTTAAATAATGCTTTGCTACACTCAGGCGCAAAATGAATAACGCATTTTCCGAGGGCTAAACATGAGTGAAGCATTGCAGTTACCAAAAGGATTTCTGTGGGGCGGCGCGGTTGCAGCGCATCAGGTTGAGGGCGGCTGGGATCAGGGCGGCAAAGGTGTCAGCATTGCTGACGTACTGACCGGCGGTTCACACGGCGTTAATCGCGCGATCACTGATGGCGTTCAGCCCGGCAATTTCTATCCAAACCATCAGGCCGTAGAGTTCTATTCTCACTACAAACAGGATGTGGCGCTGTTTGCCGAGATGGGCTTTAAATGCTTCCGCACCTCTATTGCGTGGACGCGCATTTTTCCAAACGGTGATGAGCAGCACCCCAACGAAGCGGGCCTGCAATTTTACGATGACCTGTTCGACGAGCTGCTGAAATATGGCATCGAGCCGGTCATTACCCTCTCCCATTTTGAAATGCCTTATCATCTGGTTAAAGAGTACGGCGGCTGGCATAACCGAAAAGTGGTCGATTTTTTTGTACGCTTCAGCGAAGTGGTGCTGAATCGCTATAAAAATAAAGTGAAGTACTGGATGACCTTTAACGAGATTAATAACCAGCGCAACTGGCAATATCCGCTGTTTGGCTACTGCTGTTCAGGCGTCATTTTTACCGGGCACGACAAGCCGGAACAGGCGATGTATCAGGTTATGCACCATCAGTTCGTTGCCAGCGCCAAAGTGGTCAGACTGGGTCACGACATCAACCCTGATTTCCAGATTGGCTGCATGATCGCCATGGTGCCGGTTTATCCTTTCTCCTGTCATCCGGATGATGTGGCGCTGGCCCAGGAATCGATGCATCAGCGTTACGTCTTTAGCGACGTCCAGATGCGCGGTTACTATCCGGCCTATACGCTGAAAGAGTGGGCGCGTAAAGGCTATGATATTCAGATGGAAGCCGATGATGCCGAAACGTTACGTAACGGCTGCGCCGATTATGTTGGCTTCAGTTATTACATGAGTAATGCGGTGAAACATGACGCCAGCGGAATAGACGATCCGATCACCGGTTTTGAAGGCGTAGTGAAAAACCCGCACGTAAAAGCATCAGACTGGGGCTGGCAAATCGATCCGGTTGGCTTACGCTACACGCTAAACGAACTTTATGAGCGTTACCAAAAACCGTTATTTATCGTAGAAAACGGGTTTGGTGCCATCGATAAGCCCAATGAGCAAGGCGTGATCGAAGATGATTATCGCATCGACTATTTACGTGCCCACATTGAAGAGATGAAAAAAGCGGTCAGCTATGATGGGGTTGATTTGATGGGCTATACGCCGTGGGGCTGTCTGGACTGTGTCTCGTTCACCACCGGTCAGTACGATAAGCGTTACGGCTTTATTCACGTCAATAAAAACGATGATGGCAGCGGCGATTTTTCTCGCTCGAAGAAGAAAAGTTTTGCCTGGTATCAGCAGGTGATCGCCAGCAACGGCGAATCGCTGTAAAACCAAACGCCGCAGTGAATCGCTGCGGCGTTACTGTTTTAGCGTCCGCCTGCAGCATCAATAAAGCTGCCGGTGACATAGGACGCCGCATCGCTGGCTAACCAGACAATCGCTTCGGCAATCTCTTCTGCCTGCCCACCGCGCCCTAGTGGGATCGCACTGGCGACACGATCAACCCTGCCCGGCTCGCCGCCATCGGCATGCATCCCGGTATAGATAAATCCAGGCCTTACGCTGTTGACGCGAATGCCCTGCTGCGCCACTTCCAGCGACAATCCTTTGGTTAACGTGTCCATTGCCCCCTTTGAGGCGGCGTAATCCACATATTCGCCTGGCGCGCCGATACGTGATGCAGCGGATGAGACATTCACGATCGATCCGCCTTTGCCGCCATGATGCGTTCCCATACGCTTAACCGCTTCACGACAGCACAGAAAGGTGCCGGTCACGTTGGTTGCGAATACCTGCCGGATACGCGCAGCATCGAGTTGCTCGACACGACACTGCTGAAACAGGATCCCGGCATTATTAACCAGCACGGCTAAGGTGGCGTCTTCTTCATCTAACCGGTGAAACATCGCCATCAGTTGCGCTTCATCCGCAATATCAGCCTGTATGGCAAAGGCTTCGCCACCCTGCCGCTGGATTTCTTCCACTACCTGCTGCGCTTCCGCTTCACGTTGCCGGTAATTTACCGCCACACGATAACCGTTGGCTGCCAGTAGCAACGCGGTAGCACGTCCGATACCACGGCTGGCACCAGTCACTAATGCGAGCTTCATGATTGTCTCCAAAGAAAAGGGCCGCAAGCCGGCCCTTGAATTTCTTAACTATGCATACATTTACCCGAATACTTCGTGTCGCAGCCAACGCATCTGCGGCGCGAAGTATGATGGGTAAATTACTGATACTCGCTCATCGGCACACAGGAACAGAACAGATTACGGTCGCCAAACACATCGTCCAGGCGTTTCACTGTCGGCCAGTATTTATTGTGGCTGCCTGCCGGGAACACCGCCAGTTCACGGCTGTACGGATGCGCCCATTCACTCACAATTTCCATCTGCGTATGCGGCGCATTCACCAGTGGGTTATCGTCGGCTGGCCATTCACCATCGGCAACGCGGTCGATTTCCATACGGATTGCCAGCATCGCATCAATGAAGCGGTCCAGTTCGATTTTACTTTCCGATTCAGTCGGCTCTACCATCAGCGTGCCTGCCACCGGAAAAGACATGGTTGGCGCATGGAAACCGTAATCAATCAGGCGTTTGGCAATGTCCAGCTCGCTAATACCGGTTTGCTCTTTCAGCGGACGAATATCGAGAATACATTCGTGCGCCACGCGATCATCACGACCGGTATAGAGAATCGGATAAGCGGATTGCAAGCGGCTGGCAATATAGTTGGCATTCAGAATCGCTACCGAACTCGCCTGTTTCAGGCCTTCCGCACCCATCATGCGAATGTACATCCAGCTGATTGGCAGAATCGAGGCGCTACCAAAGGGTGCTGCCGATACTGCGCCCTGCTGGGTCAATACGCCATCAATCTGCACCACACTGTGACCCGGAACAAACGGCGCTAAGTGCGCTTTTACCCCGATAGGTCCCATGCCTGGACCGCCACCGCCGTGCGGAATACAGAAGGTTTTATGCAGGTTAAGGTGCGATACATCTGCCCCGATGTAGCCTGGTGTAGTGATACCGACCTGCGCATTCATGTTTGCGCCATCAAGATAAACCTGACCGCCGTACTGATGCACGATCTGGCAAACTTCGCGAATCGTTTCTTCGTACACACCGTGAGTCGATGGATAGGTCACCATAATGCACGACAGCTTATCGCCAGCCTTCGCAGCTTTCTCACGCAGATCGCCAAGATCGATATTGCCCTGCTTATCACACGCCACCACCACAACATCCATGCCCGCCATTTGCGCTGAGGCCGGGTTAGTACCGTGAGCAGAGTTTGGGATCAGACACAGATGACGATCGCCTTCGTTACGGCTTTCATGGTAGCGACGAATCGCCAGCAGGCCTGCATATTCGCCCTGTGCGCCCGAGTTCGGCTGCATGCACAGCGCGTCATAGCCGGTCAGCTGCACCAGCCACTGTGATAACTGCCCAATCATTTGCAGATAGCCTGTTGCCTGTTCTGCCGGACAGAATGGATGCAGCTCAGCAAATTCTGGCCAGGTAATGGGGATCATTTCTGCCGCAGCGTTGAGCTTCATGGTGCAGGAACCAAGAGGGATCATCGCCTGATTCAGTGCCAGATCCTTTTTCTCCAGGCTGTGCATGTAACGCATCATCTCTGTTTCGCTGTGATGACGGTTAAATACCGGATGCGCCAGAATCTCGCTGTGACGCTGCAGACCGGCTGGAATCGCCTGACTGTCAGCCGCGACTTCACCGTCAAGTTTATCGATGTCCTGACCATGCGCATCACCTAACAGGATGGCAAACAGCGCGCTGATATCTTCACGACTGGTGGTTTCGTCCAGCGTAATACCGACCGCGTTGTGAATATCACTGCGCAAATTGACACCAAAACTCAATGCACGGTTCAGCACCGCCGCTTTGTCAGCAACGTCAACGGTCAGCGTGTCGAACCAGTGATTGTGACGCAGCTTCAGGCCACCATTTTGCAGGCCTGCGGCCAGAATATTGGTGAAGCGATGGATACGTGAAGCGATACGCTTCAGGCCCGCCGGGCCGTGGAATACAGCATAAAGACCGGCGATGTTAGCCAGCAGCACCTGCGACGTGCAGATGTTGGAGTTGGCTTTTTCACGGCGAATATGCTGTTCGCGGGTTTGCATCGCCATACGTAGCGCGGTATTGCCTGCGGTATCGCGCGAAACGCCAATGATACGGCCTGGCATAGAGCGTTTGTGCTCATCGCGGCTGGCAAAGAAGGCGGCATGTGGACCACCGTAGCCCATTGGCACGCCGAACCGTTGTGCTGAACCAAAGACGATATCTGCACCCTGTTTGCCTGGCGCTTCCAGCAGCACCAGCGACATGAAATCAGCCGCGACACTCACAACAACGTTGCGCGCCTTTAATCCAGCAATCAGTTTGCTGTAGTCGTGCGCCTCTCCGGTTGTGCCAACCTGTTGCAGCAATACGCCAAATAAATCGTCATGGTCGAGCGATCTCTCTGCCGCGTCGATGATCAGCTCAAAACCAAACGTTTCGGCGCGCGTGCGCACGACATCTAAGGTTTGTGGATGAATATCATCGGCAATAAAAAATTTATTCGCTTTTTTCAGCTTGCTGACGCGCTTAGCCATTGCCATGGCTTCTGCTGCTGCCGTGGCTTCATCCAGTAAGGAAGCCGAAGCGATGTCCATGCCGGTCAAATCAATCGTGACCTGCTGAAAATTGAGCAAAGCTTCGAGGCGGCCTTGCGAAACTTCGGGCTGATAAGGCGTATATGCGGTATACCAACCGGGATTTTCCAGCATGTTACGCAGGATAACCGGTGGGGTGATGACCGCGCTGTATCCCATGCCGATCCAGGATTTATAACGCAGATTCTGACTGGCAATCGCTTTTAGCTCCGCCAGCGCCTGCTGTTCAGTCGCTGCTTCACCTACGGCTGGCGGACCAGGCAGTTGAATATCAGCGGGGACGATAGAACCGATCAACGCCTCCAGCGAACTGGCACCAATAGCCTCAAGCATGACAGCTTGTTGCTCAGGTGAAGGACCGATATGGCGCTCAATGAATGCACCGTTATGTTCAAGCTGGCTGAGAGTCTGGGTCATTAGCAGTAAATCCTGAATCGGGCTGGGGAACTAAAAGAGCGAAAAACAATGGCGGCCTCAATGCAAGACCGCCAGATTATTACTCGTCGATAGAGGCTTTATAGCCATCGGCATCCAGCAGTGAGTCGAGTTCTGACTCATCGCTGGCTTTGATTTGAAACAGCCAGCCATCCTGATACGGATCGCTGTTGACGGTTTCAGGCGCATCGGCCAGGTCTTCGTTAACGGCAATAATCTCACCGCTGATCGGTGCATAGATATCAGACGCCGCTTTCACGGATTCCGCGACGGCACACTCTTCACCGGCAGTAAACGTCGCACCAACGTCAGGCAGATCAACAAAGACCATGTCGCCCAAGAGTTCTTGTGCATGTTCGGTAATGCCTACAGTGTAAGAACCATCTTCGTTTTTACGTACCCACTCGTGGCTCTCACGGTATTTCAACTCACTTGGCACATTGCTCATCGCCATTTCTCCTGAATTAAATTTATTTAGCGACCGGCTTACCGGCACGAACAAAAACAGGTTTGGTGACCTGCACGGGCATTTCGCGATGACGGATTTCTACCACCGCGCTGTCGCCAATACTGGCAGGAACACGTGCCAGGGCGATGCTGCAACCCAGCGTGGGCGAGAATGAGCCACTGGTGATAATGCCTTGCTGCGGCTGACCTTGTTCGTCAGTGAAGCGCACCGGTAACCCGTTACGCAGCACGCCTTTTTCAGTCATGACCAGGCCGACCAGTTTTTCTGTGCCCTGCTCGCGTTGTGCTTCCAGCGCATCACGCCCAATGAACTTACGATCGGCAGGTTCCCAACTGATGGTCCAGCCCATATTGGCAGCAAGCGGTGATACGCCTTCATCCATTTCCTGACCATAAAGATTCATGCCCGCCTCCAGACGCAAGGTATCGCGTGCGCCCAGACCTGCAGGTTTAACGCCCGCCGCCAGCAAGCGTTGCCAGAAATCTGCCGCCTCGCCCGCTGGCAGCGCAATTTCATAGCCCGCCTCTCCGGTATAACCGGTGGTGGCGATAAATAACTCGCCCGCCTGCACACCGAAAAACGGTTTCATGCCTTCCACTGCCTGGCGCTGTTCGGCGCTGAATAGCGTTTGCGCTTTTTGCTGCGCCTGCGGCCCCTGGACAGCAATTAGCGCCAGATCGTCACGTTCGGTCAGTGAAATGCCATAACCTTTTGCATGTTCACCTATCCACGCAAGATCGTTCTCACGGGTGGCCGAATTCACCACCAGGCGGAAGAACGTCTCGGTCATAAAGTAAACAATCAAATCGTCAATGACGCCACCCGACGCATTGAGCATTCCGCTGTAAAGTGCTTTACCCGGCTGGGTCAATTTGGCTACGTCATTCGCCAGCAGAAAACGCAGGAATTCACGGGTGCGCGGGCCTTTGAGATCCACGATGGTCATATGAGAAACATCAAACATGCCGGCGTCATTACGCACCGCGTGGTGTTCATCCATTTGAGAGCCGTAATGCAGTGGCATCATCCAGCCATGAAAATCAACCATGCGGGCACCGCAAACCTGATGCTGTTCAAACAGAGGTGTTTGCTGAGTCATAACCATCCTGTGCAGAAGCGAGTTGAGTTTTAACGCACGTCGAAATGAATGTCGACGCAAACGTTCTCTTTGCATTGACGTTACCATTGAACGCACGGTTTAACCATAAGCAAAACGGGGTCGAAACACGCCACACAGCTTAACGGGCACTCATAAACAACAGGATAAAAAACTCTGTTTTTGTGATTTGACGCTCAATAAATACAGCCTGAGCGTTTATAGCCAGTAAATTTATGTGCATCGACTCGCAGGATGTTAAAAAAATGCCAGACCAGATAAAAAGTAAGATAAATAAAAGTAATGCGAACGACCCCGCAAAATTAGAATAAATCAAACGAGGCGCGATAACGGTGCGCGGTTGCCTTTTAATGGTGCAAGCGAAAAAAGAGATAAAAAAAGCCAGCAAGGCGCTGGCTTTCAGGCAGGAAAAAACAGGGATTAACGTAGCCAGATCGGCATATCATTCAGGCCCATCGCCTGTTTTAGCATGAGCGGTTTTACGCCAGGTAAGGTATCTGCCAGCTTAAGGCCAACATCACGCAACAATTTTTTCGCCGGGTTATTACCCGCAAACATTTCCCGGAAACCTTGCATACCCGCAAGCATCAATGCTGCGCTGTGTTTACGGCTGCGTTCATAACGGCGCAGATACAGATGCTGACCAATATCTTTGCCTTCCTGATGCAGGCGGCGGATCTCGCCAATCAACTCTGCGGCATCCATAAAACCGAGGTTAACGCCCTGCCCGGCCAGGGATGAATGGTATGAGCCGCATCCCCCACCAATGCCAGGCGATGCGCGGCAAAGTTGCGTGCGTAACGCGCCATCAACGGAAAAGATTTACGATCGCTTTCCAGATGACACAGCCCCAGACGCATATCAAACGCGACGGCAAGCTGCTGGTTAAATAGGGCTTCCGGCATTGTTTCCAGACGGTTTGCTTCTTGTGGCGACAGCGACCAGACAATGGAAGAGAGATGGGGATCCTGCATCGGCAGGAACGCCAGAATGCCATCGCCATGGAAGACCTGACGTGCGATGGCATCATGCGGCAAATCAGTACGGATATTTGCCACCAGCGCGTGATGATCGTAATCCCAAAACGTCACCGGGATGTCAGCTTTATTGCGCAGCCATGAGTTCGCACCATCGGCAGCAATCAATAAGCGCGCAGTCAACATGTTGCCATCTTGCAAGGTAATAAAGGCCTCGTTATCACCAAAAGCGACCTGCTGCAGCTGTGAAGGCGCCATCAGCGTGACGTCACTGCAGGCGCTGGCACGTTGCCATAACGCACTATGAATAACCGGGTTTTCAACGATATGCCCCAAATGCGAAAGGCCCTGTTTTTCATCGTCAAAAGCGATCGAGCCGAAACTGTCCTGATCCCACACTTCCATACCGTGATAGGCGCTGGCGCGCAGCGACAGAATCGTTGACCAGACATCCAGCTTTTGCAGCAACCGCTCGCTGGCGGCGTTAATCGCCGACACCCGAATTGAGGGCGATGCGCTGGCATCAAAGTGCGGCTCAGCCGATTTTTCCAGAACAGCAATACGCAGTCCGCTACCCTGTAAGCCACAGGCAACAGCCAGACCGACCATACCACCGCCGGCAATCACCACATCAAAAGTTTGCATCGGTGCCCCTTAATTAACGCTTAACCCAACCAAGCGTGCGCTCAGCCAGTTGATTCCGTAGCCATGGCAGATGATCCATTGCCATTAAGCCAACATTCCTGCCGACAATCAGTGGTACGTGACGATTAGCGAACAGCCGTACTAACCCGTCGGTAATGCCGATGGTCGCGGTCCGATCCTCCTGCCGACGCTGCTGATAATGATGCAGCACCGCATAACTCCCCGGATCCTGCTGATGACGATGTGCCGCTGCCAGCGTTTCCGCCAGCGACATGACATCGCGCAGACCAAGGTTGAAACCTTGTCCGGCAATGGGATGCAGCGTTTGCGCAGCATTACCCACCACGGCGACACGGTGGGTAATTTGCTGCGTCGCCTGCTGCAGCGCCAGCGGATAACATTCACGCTGTCCCGTCTGAATAAACTTACCCAGCCGCCAGCCAAACGCGCGCTGTAACGCCGTCAGGAATTCACTGTCGCACCAGCTTTCAACCTCGCTACGCGCAGACAGCGGATGACACCACACCAGCGACAAGCGGTTATCCGACATCGGTAATAACGCCAGCGGGCCCTGTTCGGTGAAGCGTTCAAACGCGCGCCCCTGATGCGGCAACTGCGTTGTCACATTAGCAATCAAAGCCAGCTGTTGATAATCCTCAGTTTGCCACTGAATACCACAGGATGCGGCTAATGCCGAACGCGACCCATCAGCGGCAACTAACAGCGCGCCTTCCAGTTGCTCGTTGTTATCCAGCGTGACCTGCACACGCGCTTGCGTGCGCGTTGCCTGCACAACCCGCGCCGGACAGCGCAACGTCACACCGGGTGCTTTTTTTAATGCCGCAAACAGCCGCTGGCCGACATCATATAACTCAACTACCTGGCCCAGCGCCGGAATCGCATACTCTTCTGCCGACATTGAAACAAAGCCCGCATGCCCGCGATCGGAGACGTGAATATGGGTAATCGGCGTTGCGCTGCTTTCCAGCTGATGCCAAAGATTGATATCTGCCAGCTGCTGGCAGGTGCCTGCCGCAAGCGCAATCGCGCGGCCATCGTAACCTGGATGCGCGCGGCTGGCGGGTTCACTGCTTTCAATTAGCGTGACCGGCAGCTGGCCCTGCGTCAGATGTGAGATTGCCAGCGCCAGGGTAGCACCGGTCATGCCGCCACCGGCAATGATAATACTCATAGCTCTTTTGCCGCCGCCATGAGTGCTTCAATCGCGTCAGCGTCTTTAACCACGCTGTCGGTAAGATTGTCGTTGCCGGTTTCTGTGATCACAATATTGTCTTCAATGCGGATACCGATGCCGCGATATTCCGCAGGTACGTCGGCGTCGGGTGCAATATAAAGTCCCGGCTCGATGGTTAACACCATGCCGGGTTCAAGAATGCGATCGCGGCTCGGAGTGCCGTAATGACCTACATCATGAACATCCAGTCCCAGCCAGTGGCTCAGGCCATGCATGAAAAACTGACGATGTGCATTCTCAGTGATTAATGCATCGACTTCGCCCTGCATCACGCCGAGTTCAACCAGGCCGCTTACCATGATGCGTACCACGTCTTCATTCACGTCGTGAATACTTACGCCCGGCCTGAAAAGGGAAAGTGCTTTGTACAACGAGGCCAGCACGATGTCGTATACAGCACGCTGTGGCTCGCTGAATTTACCATTCACTGGAAAGGTGCGCGTGATATCGCCCGCGTAACCATGAAATTCGCAGCCAGCATCAATCAGCACCAGATCGCCGTCGCGCATCTCACACTCGTTTTCGGTGTAATGTAAAATGCAGGCGTTATCACCTGAACCAACGATGGTGTTGTAAGCAGGAAAGCGCGCGCCGTGTCGATTAAATTCGTGATGAATTTCGCCTTCCAGGTGATATTCAAACAGGCCCGGACGGCACTTTTCCATGGCGCGGATATGCGCCAGCGCGCTGATTTTGCCTGCGCGGCGCAGAATCTCAATCTCTTCCGGCTCTTTGAACAGGCGCATCTCATGCACCCACGGCCGCCAGTCGGTAAGGGTTGCCGGTGCGCTGAGATTTTGACGAAAGCCGCGCCGCAATTTTTCAAGCGCGTTAAAAACCAGTGCATCGCTCTCGGCATACATGCCTTGCGCGTGATATACCACATCCAGTCCGTTCAGCAGTGAATGCAGTTGGTCGCCAAGATCATCCCAGGGTAGCGCGCGATCCACCCCCAGTTTCGCCGGGGCTGCCTCTTGCCCCAGACGACGGCCAAACCAGATTTCAGCGGTCAGATCACGTACGCGATTAAACAACACGCTGTGATTATGGGTTTCATCACTCTTGATCAGCACCAACAGCGCCTGTGGCTCATTAAAGCCGGTGAAATACCAAAAGTCGCTGTTCTGACGAAAGGGGTATTCGCTGTCATTGCTGCGTGTGACTTCCGGTGCGGCAAAGATTAATGCTGCGCTGCCCGAAACCATCTTTGCTAACAGCGCCTGGCGACGCTGCTGAAAAGTTTCCAGTGAAATCATGTCTGCACTCCCTGTTAAGATGAGCACGTCGGTGCCCCTGCAATATCTGGATTAGTGTAGCGTGGGTTTTTGCACTTCAGGCGCGGTGGGCTGTGGGCGATTAAAGGTGTCGTGGCACAGCAGCGCCGCCACGCGAACGTATTCAATCACCTCTTCCAGCGACTGTTCCAGTTCATCCTGATCTTCATCTTCATCGTAGCCGAGCTGTCCGATGGTGCGTAAATCATCGATTGCTTCGCCGGTTTCGCCAGTGACTTTATCGAGTTTAGGCTGTGTGACGCCCAGGCCGAGCAGGAAATGATTGACCCAGCCCGCCAGCGCATCGGCGCGATCGAAAACGGTAATGTCATCATCGGTTGGTAACATTAGCTGGAAAAGAAAACCCTCATCTTCCAGCGTGTTAGCAATGTTTTCATGCAGTGACTGCAGCGGCAGCGACAGGCTTTGCGAGAAAGCCATGCCTTCGTTAGTCAGGTCGTGAACCAGGGTCTTCCAGCTTGGGTCCTGATTCCCGCCACAGAGAATGCCGCTGATCAATCCGTGCATTTCTGCTGGCGTCATGCCTACGCCCTGCTGAGAGAGCGCCGCCGCCAGCGCGTTGTAATCGGGGGTTGCGTTCTGTAAGGACATAAGTTTTCATCGTCGTTGGCAGAATAAGTTCGTGTTATGCTACCACTAGCTGCCTCAAGGTTTCCAGAAAAGGGGTTGTAACTTATTTCGCGGGTCTATATAGTTGCCCGCCTCCCAAGCCATTGACCGCTAAGGGAGTTGCGGGCGAAGTAATCAGTCAGGAAGGTGGCATGTCTGCACAACCGGTAGATTTACAAATTTTTGGTCGTTCGTTGAGAGTGAATTGTCCGCCTGAACAGCAAGATGCGTTGAACGCGGCGGCTGAAGATCTCAATCAACGGTTGCAAGATTTAAAAGTTCGCACTAGAGTCACAAATACAGAACAACTGGTGTTTATCGCCGCGTTAAATGTCTGCCATGAGTTGGCACAAGAGAAGGTGAAAACGCGCGATTATGCTGCTAATATGGAACAACGCATCAGAATGTTGCAGCAGACAATTGAACAGGCATTAGTTGAGCAAGGTCGCATAACCGATCGCCAGGATGCGAAGTTCGAATAAAACTTCATGGTTGCTATACTAGAGCAACGGTGAGGTAAATTTTCTCTGAGATGTTTGCATGTGGGCCAGTCCCCTGAGCCGATATTTCAAAAAAACAGAATGTGACGCTCCGTAACCTGTGAGCACGCTCGGTTCGTCCGAGAAGCCTGATGGTTGCGACGGCATGTTCACCTTGAACCAAGGGTTCAAGGGTTACAGCCTACGGCGGCATCTCGGAGATCTCCTCTTTAGCAGTCCCTCTTTTTTCCCCATTGCGTGATATAGTTCACTTTTAGTGACTTAT
Organism: Pantoea sp. LMR881; assembly: GCF_027157825.1. Taxonomy (NCBI): domain Bacteria; kingdom Pseudomonadati; phylum Pseudomonadota; class Gammaproteobacteria; order Enterobacterales; family Erwiniaceae; genus Pantoea; species Pantoea sp. LMR881. The sequence goes on along the minus strand of NZ_JAPVOK010000002.1, from coordinate 3,008,824 downwards.
CCTGCGGGGAACCCATGTCAGAACCCTCTTTCTTGCAACGGCAGGATATCCGGCAGCATGTGCGTCATCTTCGCCGCGCATTAACGGCTGAACAGCAAGAACAAGCTGCCGATCTGCTGGCAGAACATGCCATCAATTTCGCCCCCATCACTGAAGCAAAAAATGTTGCCCTGTTTTTATCTGTCGATGGTGAAATCAACACTCGTCCGCTGATCGCCAGGCTCTGGCAGCAAAAAAAACAGGTCTGCCTGCCCGTTTTGCACCCTTTTTCACCCGGCCATTTATTGTTTCTGCGCTATACGCCTGAAACCACGCTCACACCCAATAAGCTCAATATTCCTGAACCGCCACTGGATATTCGCCAGTTGATCACGCTCGACCAGATTGATGTGATGATGGTGCCGATGGTGGCCTTTGATCGCCACGGGCAACGCTTAGGCATGGGCGGCGGCTTTTACGATCGCACACTGCAAAACTGGAAACAGCACGGCTTTTTGCCGGTTGGCTTAGCGCATGATTGCCAACGGGTTGATGACCTGCCGGTGGCGAAGTGGGATGTGCCTTTGCCTGCGGTGCTGACACCGTCAAAGCTCTGGCAGTGGGATTAAAAGAGGCGCCAGATGGCGCCTCATTGGGCTGTGACTTTGCCTTTTACGGATCAGTACAGCAGACGGGCACGAATGGTGCCCGGAATAGCTTTCATCAACTGCAATGCTTTGTCTGCCAGTTCTTTCTCGGCATCAATATCAATAACCACATAGCCCATAAACGGTGAAGTTTGCAGGTACTGAGCGGCGATGTTAATGCCCTGCTCGGTAAAAATCTGGTTAATAGCGGTAAGCACACCAGGGCGGTTTTCATGGATGTGCAGCAAACGACTGGCGCTGGCACCGTGCATTGGCAGCGACACTTCCGGGAAATTAACCGCAGACAGCGTAGAGCCATTATCTGAATACTTCGCCAGCTTACCGGCCACTTCGATACCGATGTTCTCTTGTGCTTCTTCCGTGGAACCCCCGATGTGCGGCGTAAGGATCACGTTGTCAAATTCGCTCAGCGGAGAGATAAACGGATCGCTGTTAGTTGCAGGTTCAACCGGGAATACGTCAATCGCTGCGCCACCCACGTGCTTACTTGCCAGTGCGTCACACAGGGCTGGAATATCAACCACGGTACCGCGCGAGGCGTTAATCAGAAGTGCACCTGGTTTCATTTGAGCAAACTGTTCAGCGCCCATCATATCCTGCGTTGAGGCGGTTTCCGGTACGTGCAAACTCACCACGTCGCTCATGTTCAGCAGTTCATTGAGGCTGCGTACCTGATTTGCGTTACCCAACGGCAGCTTGTTTTCGATGTCGTAAAAGAAAACGTGCATACCCAGGCTTTCAGCCAGCACACCTAACTGCATACCAATGTGGCCATAGCCAATAATACCGAGTTTTTTACCACGCGCTTCAAAAGAGCCTTTGGCATTCTTATTCCAGATGCCGCGATGCGCTTTGGCATTGGCTTCCGGGATGCCGCGCAGCATCAGCAGCATTTCACCGATCACCAGTTCAGCGACAGAGCGGGTGTTAGAGAAAGGCGCGTTAAATACAGGAATGCCCCGTTTTGCCGCAGCGTCCAGATCAACCTGGTTAGTCCCGATGCAGAAACAGCCTACAGCCACCAGTTTTTCAGCTGCTGCAAAGATGTCTTCGGTCAGTTGGGAGCGGGAACGGATACCGATGAAGTGCGCATCACGGATAGAGGCTTTTAATGCCTCAGAATCCAGCGCACCTTTGTGGAATTCGATGTTGGTGTAACCTGCCGCACGCAGGTTATCCAGCGCGCTCTGATGGACACCTTCCACCAGCAGGAACTTAATTTTGTCTTTATCCAGTGATACCTTTGCCATTTCCCGATCCTATTCAGAATTCAACGAGGGCTGCCATAAGCCAACCTTCTGTCAAAATATCAAAATTTACGCATCCGGCAATACAAACGATTGCCTCTCTGCCAGCACGGCAGCGTTCAGCAGTAGCACATTGCCGTACAAAATCGGGATCCCGGCGACGAAGGGAGAACGAACCCGCTGTCGATGACGCTTATGTGACATAAGTCACTAAATTTCGCCTTCGCAAGAAAAGATGTTTCGTGGCCTGAAATTTCTGGCGCAATTACTGCGCCAGACAGATCATTTTTTGATGGTTTTAACGCCGTCTGGTCCACCAATCAGCGCAATATCCGCGCCGCGTGCGGCAAACAAGCCGACCGTTACGACGCCTGGTAGCGCATTGATGGTTTTTTCCAGCGCGATGGGGTCAAGAATTTTCAGATTATGGACATCAAGGATAATATTGCCGTTATCGGTGACAACGTTCTGGCGATATTCAGGCAGCCCACCGATTTTCACCAGTTCACGCGCCACAAAACTACGCGCCATGGGAATCACTTCAACAGGCAGCGGAAAGTTGCCCAGCACATCGACTTCTTTTGACCCGTCGGCAATACAGATAAATTTGTCAGCGACCGCAGCGACAATCTTTTCACGTGTGAGCGCCGCGCCTCCGCCTTTGATCATCTGCATTTGCGGGTTGATCTCATCGGCACCATCAACGTAGATCGACAGCCTGTCGATTTCGTTGAGATCAAACACCTCAATCCCCAGGCTTTTAAGCTTTTGGGTTGAGGCTTCTGAGCTTGATACCGCACCTTCAATCTGATGCTTTACGGTAGCAAGCGCATCGATAAAATGCGCAGCAGTTGATCCGGTACCTACACCAACAACCGTGCCTGGCTGCACGTAGTCAAGCGCAGCCCAACCTACTGCTTTTTTCAGTTCATCCTGGGTCATGATATGTTTAAAACCTGTGCGACAACGAAGTGGGCGTAGTATAAAACAAGGCTTGCTGAAAATGCTCGGGTGAGTGAGTTGGATTAATCGCTTTGGAAGCCAGCCCACAAAAAAATCAGACAGCGGTCACATGTGACACTTTTGTGGCATAGTAATGTCCACCTGAAGGAGAGAGAACAATAATGAAACGCCCGGATTATCGAACGCTTCAGGCGCTGGATGCTGTGATTCGTGAACGCGGCTTTGAGCGCGCCGCGCAAAAGTTATGTATTACTCAGTCTGCGGTTTCGCAGCGCATCAAGCAGTTAGAGAACCTGTTCGGTCAGCCGCTGCTGGTGCGTACTGTGCCGCCGCGCCCGACAGAGCAAGGCCAAAAACTGCTGGCGCTGCTGCATCAGGTTGAGCTACTGGAAGAAGAGTGGCTCGGCGATGAAAACAGCGGCACAACGCCATTGCTGCTGTCGCTGGCGGTCAACGCCGACAGTCTGGCAACCTGGCTGTTACCGGCGCTGAAAGAGGTACTGGCAGATTCTCCCGTGCGGCTCAACCTGCAGGTTGAAGATGAAACCCGCACTCAGGAACGCCTGCGTCGCGGCGAAGTAGTCGGTGCGGTCAGTATCCAGCCGCAGCCGTTGCCAAGTTGTCTGGTTGATCAACTCGGCGCACTCGATTATCTGTTTGTGGCCTCGCGTGATTTTGCTGACCGCTTTTTTCCGAATGGCGTGACGCGCTCGGCTCTGCTGAAAGCACCTGCCGTTGCATTCGATCATCTGGATGATATGCACCAGGCCTTTTGCAGCAGAACTTTGATTTGTCGCCAGGCAGCGTGCCCTGTCACATCGTGAACTCATCAGAAGCTTTTGTGCAGATGGCACGTCAGGGTTCGACCTGCTGTATGATTCCGCATCTGCAAATTGAGCGCGAGCTGGCGAGCGGTGAGTTAATCGACTTAACGCCCGGCCTGTATCAGCGTCGCATGTTGTACTGGCACCGCTTTGCACCTGAAAGCCGCTTAATGCGTCGGGTAACCGATGCGCTGATTGCGCATGGACATCGCGTGTTACGTCAGGACGGCGCTGCCGCGTAAAGAAATGAATCGGGGCGTTAATCGCCCCGATGTTTGCTTATGGCGTGTTTGGTTTGATTTCAAATACCACATCAACCTGGTCATCAAAGTTGATGCTTTGCTGATCGTACGTCTCCTGCGCGGAGGTATCAGCTGGTGCAGCTGCTGCTTTATACATACGCGCCATTGGCATCGGTTGGTAATTAGCGACCTGATAACGAATGCTGTAAATGGAACCCAGCTTCGCATTAAATCCTTCCGCTAACTCTGCGGCTTGCTGAGTCGCATTTTTGATTGCCGCTTTACGTGCCTGCTCTTTGTAGCTGTCTGGATTGGTTACGCCCAGCTCAACATTGCGGATCTCATTCAGGCCAGATTTTAGCGCGCCGTCCAGTAGATCATTCAGCTTATCGAGTTGACGCAGCGTTACCTGAACTTCGCGTACAGCGCGATAGCCCTTCAGGATCGATTTACCCTCTTTAGTGTAATCGTACTGCGGTTGGGTGCTGAGGTTAGCAGCATCAATATCTTTCTTTTCAATGCCATTTTTCTGCAAGAAATCAAAATATTGCGCCACACGATCGTCAGCCTGCTTCTTTGCATCAGCCGCGTCTTTTGACGAAACGTTTACCACAATTGATAAGGTCGCAATATCCGGGCGGGCATCAACCGATGCTTTACCCGAAGTGACGACATGCGGTCCGTTAGGTAACTCATCAGCTTGTACGCTCACGGGCAACGCCCCGGCGCTCATCATTGCGGCCAGAGCCAATGCTTTCAGTTTCAAGAAAGTCCTCCTTGAAGTTATCAGTTCAATCGCTTCCAACGTGACGAAGCCCAACACGCATAGCGATGCGCCATGCTTTGAGTGGTCATTATGGCAAAAGTTCGCCGTCATGCAGGTTTTAACGCCAAAGCGATCACATTTTAAGGCATCAGGATTCGCCATATTCCTGCGTTAATGTTTCTATTAAAGAAACAAACCTTGCTGTAGAGTATCCTATGGCAGAACACCCTCGCGTGCAAGCTGCAGTTTATGCACGCGCGGAACCAGCCTGGTTTACTGTGCCAGGGCTGCATTTCTTTAACATCATTATTAATGACAGGGATCGACCCCCTCTGTCGGGGCGACGACGATGACAGCAAAAGCTGAGTTAACTTATCTGCGGGCAGGCGATGCACTGCCGGAAAGCCGTAAGCTGGCGAGTGACATCATCAGTTTCACGGGCGCGCGCTCACGCATCGTGATGCCGATTGCGCCTGGCGCCCTGATTGATAGCAAGAGTTTTGCACCAGCACGGGCGTTTACTGCTGTGCTGGCTGCGAGGGGCTGTAACTATCTGTTTATTGTGGGCTGTATCAGCAATGCTAATCCGAAAAGGTAGCTATGCGCTGGGCCAGCGCCTGCAACGCACGCTTGCGCTGCGCCAGCTGAGTTTCATCTGGCTGCATAACCCTGGCAAATGCCAGCGCGGCACGGTTGTTGTCGAGAGTTTGTGCCATCGCCACCTCACCATCATCATGCCGCCAGATCAAAAAGTTTTGCGCACGCTGCTCAGTCAGCAGCGGTGCCATCTGCTGCCACTGTTCCGGGCTAAAACGTATTTTCAGCGCCTCATCACTTTCCGCCGCCAACAGCGCCACACCAATCACCGACTGCCACGCAGGCAGCATACGATACCCCGACAAGGCCTGGCTGGTCGTGGCGCGCTCACCCGGTTCGGAGTGCCAGATATAGATCACCTGATCCTCCCACAATACGCCCAGCGCGACCACAATGTCGCTGGGCGCGTGCGCTTCCAGCTGTGGCAACGCCTGAGCAAACAGCGACGAGCCGCGAATCGCCTGGGCCGCCAATGCATGAATGCCGGGGCCCGGCAGATAGCGCCGCTGCTCATCCTGCATTGTGAGTCCCACAGCCGCCATCGTCATCAGCAGGCGATTGACGCGCGTACTGTTCATTCCCATCTGGCGCGCCAGTTCACGGCAGCCAATCGCTTTACCGCTGGAAACCAGGTACTGCAAACAGCGAATACCATCAATAAGGCTTTGGTTGGGTTGAGAAGACATAGCGAGCTCACTGGCGAAAGAATCCAACATCTTATCTGTAGTTTTAAAGGAATCAAATGATGCAAACTTTTCAGGCTGAACCGGCCCGTAGCTTTCCTGTTCACGCTTTAAAGGCTGATTTACTCGTTGCAGGCGGCGGTTTAGCCGGTGTCTGTGCCGCACTGGCTGCGGCGCGCGATGGCCTGCAGGTCATTCTTATTCAGGATCGTCCGGTGCTGGGAGGCAGTGCCTCCAGCGAGGTTCGGCTGTGGGCGAACGGTGCAACATCCCACCAGGCAAACAACAATCGCTGGGCGCGTGAAGGCGGCATCATGGGCGAAATCATGGAGGAGAACCTGTACCGTAATAAAGAGGGTAATCCCGTGCTGTTCGACGTGGTGTTACTTGATATGGTGCAGGCGCAGCCCGGCTTAACGCTACTGCTTAACACCGCCATTCTTGAGCTGGAAAAGGCAGGCAAGGATATCCGCGCCGTCAGTGCGTTTAACGCTAACAACCAGAGCTGGTATCACGTCTCTGCCGCGCAATTCATTGATGCCAGCGGTGATGGCGTACTCGGCTATCTGGCAGGTGCGGCGCATCGCTCAGGGGCAGAAGGCATTGAAGAGTTTGGCGAAAAAATGGCACCCGCTGAAAATGCAGACCATAAGCCTTGTCATTCAATCTATTTCTACACCAGACGCACGGCAAACCCTGTGCGATTTACACCGCCCGGCTTTGCGCTGAAAGATATCCGGGAAATTCCCCGCTTCAGCCGCCTCACTTCTGATCTGAACGGTTGCGATCTGTGGTGGCTCGAATGGGATGGCCGACTGGATACGGTGCATCAAAGTGAAACCATCAAGTGGGAGTTGTGGAAAATCGTCTGGGGCGTCTGGGATTACATCAAAAATTCGGGTGAATTTCCTGATGCTGAAAACCTGACGATTGAGTGGGTAGGTTTGATTCCCGGCAAGCGTGAAAGTCGCCGCTTTATCGGGGAAACCATGCTGTGCCAGCAGGATATTATTGAGCAGCGCGATCACTACGACGCCGTAGCGTATGGCGGCTGGTCGATTGACCTGCATCCCGCCGCTGGCGTTTACAGTAAACATAATGGCTGCCGTCAGTTTCACAGCAAAGGCACTTACACCATTCCTTTCCGGGCGCTGTATAGCCAGTCACTGAATAATTTATTACTAACCGGAAGATTAATTTCTGCCACGCACGTTGCCTCTGGCAGCGCACGCGCAATGTGCACTTGTGGCGTGCTGGGTGAAGCCGTGGGCCGTGCGGCCGCGCTGTGTCAGCAACAGCGGTTAACGCCGGCGCAACTGGCACAACCGGAACAGATTAGTCAGTTACAACAGCATTTGTTGCGTCAGGGTTGCTTTATTCCCCGGCAACAGTTGAGCACGCCCGCAGGTAATGCATGCGTCTCGGTAAGCAGCACTCAGCAATTGCAAACGCTAGCGCCAGATGGCGGCTGGCACGCTCTCACCTCTCGCTGCGCCGTGCTGTTGCCATTAAAAGCGGGCGAAATGCTGCCTGGTATCCGCTTCCGTCTGCGCGCTAACGGCCAACAAACTGCCCGGATTTCGTTGCTGACCAGCCAGAATCCTGCCAACACCTGCGGCGATCGCTTGCTGGAGACCTTAACTTTCACTTTTGAGGACGAAGCTGAACAGTCGCTTAATTTTAACTACCGCGCCGACTGTGACCGTTATTTGTTTATCGCTTTCGATCAGAATCCGGAGATTGAGCTGGCGCTGACTCGTCAGCGTTTGCCGGGCGTGATGATGGTGTTCAACAGCCTCAATCCGCGCGTCTCAAAACGCACGCGTCAGATCAACGAGGGTGATTATGGCGTGGATGAGTTTGATTTCTGGCTGCCGCGCCGCGCACCTGATCAGATTTTAGCGGCCTTCACGCTCGACAGACCGCTGTCGCTGTGGCATGCAGATAATCTGCTGAATGGCAAACTCCGCCCCGAACAGCTTACGAATGGCTGGGTACCAGCGCAGGACGATCGTCAGCCCTGGGTACTCTGGCAGTGGGAAGAGACGCAACAGGCGAGCCAGTTGACGCTGCTATTTGATAATGATTTCGACCATGCAATGGAGAGCATACAGATGGGGCATCCTGATGCCGTCACGCCGCACTGCACCACCCATTATCGCCTGTGGCTGGATGACGCACTGCTGGCTGAAGTGACGGAAAACCATCATTCGCTGTGTCACCATGATTTGCCTGAAGGCGCGCACTTCCGGCAAATCAGGCTGGAGATTGTTGCCAGCGCAGGTGAAGTTCCTGCGCTGTATGGCCTGCATTTACATCAAAAACCGGCCATGCCCTGACGCGCCAGCTGAAAAGCGATAAACCACATAATCGCGCCCACCAGCAGATTGATAATGCGTTGGGCGCGTGTGGTGCGCAGCAGTGGGGAGAGCCAGGCGGCCAAAAGCGCCAGTCCAAAAAACCACAGAACGGAGGCGCTGATGGTGCCAAACGCGAACCAGTGACGCGCGGTCTCCGAGGGTAGCTGGCTGCCTAAGCTGCCCAGCACCACAAAGGTATCAAGATAAACATGCGGGTTGAGCCAGGTGACAGCCAGCATAGTGGCGATAATTCGCCCCCTGCCCTGTTTCATCGCCGCTTCTGAAGCCAGCATTATGTTCCCGCTAAACGCGGTGCGCAGCGCGCCCCAGCCGTACCACAGCAAAAATGCTACGCCAGCCCAGGTAATCAGCATTAACAGCAGCGGTGACTGATGCAGCAAGGCACTGCCGCCGAAAATCCCGGCACAAATCAGCGCAATATCGCTCAGAGTACAGAGCGAGGCTGTCATCAGATGATACTGGCGCTTAATGCCCTGATTCATGACAAATGCATTTTGCGGCCCCAGCGGCAAAATGAGCGCGGCTCCAAGCGCAAACCCTTGAAAATAGACAGATAACACAGTGAAACGTCCTTACATCGATGAGATGCAAAGAAGTATAGTGACGGGATATGATTAGCGGAAATTGAAAATTTTAATGTTCAATAAGTTACATTAATGGGCGACCAAAGGCCGCCCGTCAGGCTTACTGCGCTTTAACGTCCTGTGAAGTTTCAGCGGTTTCAGGCTGTTTTACCTGATGAAAATGTACGTCCATCTGCGGATACGGAATTCCAATGCCTTTCGCATCCAGTGCGCGTTTGAAGTTTTTCAGCAGATCCCAGTATACGTTCTGCAAGTCGCCGCTGTTGCTCCAGCAGCGCACGACAAAGTTCAGGGAGGATGCGGCCAACTCATTCAGGCCAATCTGAATTCCCATATCTTTCAGCACGCGGTCATCTGCTTCAACCACTTCCTGCAACAGTGCAATGACTTCATCTACGTCTGCGTCGTAGGCAACGCCGATAATAAATTCGTTACGACGTACTGGCTCGCGTGAAAAGTTAATAATGTTGCCGCTGATGATTTTGCCGTTAGGCACTACCACCATTTTGCCGTCAGCACTTTTCAGCGTAGTAGAGAAGATTTGTACGTTCATTACCGTTCCCATCACTCCGCCTAAATCGACGAACTCACCAGTACGGAATGGACGGAAGGTGACCAGTAATACGCCCGCCGCCAGGTTGGAAAGCGAACCCTGTAACGCTAAACCTACGGCTAAACCGGCCGCACCCAGAACCGCGATGACTGAAGCCGTCTGAACCCCTACGCGTCCCAATGCAGCAATGACGGTAAAGGCAATAACACCGTAGCGCACCAGCGCCGAGAGAAAATCAGCGACGGTCGCATCGATATGACGCGCCAACAGCAGACGATTAATCCCGTTTGATATTATGCGGGCGATGATCATCCCGATGATGATAATAGCAATTGCCGCAACGATATTGACTGCATAGCTCAGCAGCAGCGCCTGGTTGCGCACCAGCCAGCCACCCGCGTTATTGATGCCATCGACGACGTTTAAGTCTTCCATTTGTTAACCCTGTTTTGAATTCCCGCCGGGAACGAACAAAAACTGCCAGATGTAATCCGACACCCCGGGATCAAGGGTAAACAATTATCCAGCGAAGCGCCAAACGCAGAGGAGATTAACAGTTCATTCTGATAGTGAATGTATAAAAAAGGCCCTTTCGGGCCTTTTTTAACCTGTAAGTAATATTTACTTACAGAACGTCGATCGCGTTGAGCTCTTTGAATGCCTGCTCAAGACGCACCACCATTGATGCCTGAGCAGAGCGCAGCCATACACGTGGGTCGTAATATTTCTTGTTTGGCTTGTCTGCGCCTTCTGGGTTGCCCAGCTGGCCCTGCAGATAACCTTCGTTCTTTTGTAGTACTGCAGGATGCCGTCCCAGGTCGCCCATTGGGTATCGGTATCGATGTTCATCTTAATCACGCCGTAGCTGATAGACTCTTCGATTTCTGCAGCAGATGAACCGGAACCACCGTGGAACACGAAATCCAGCGCGTTATGCGGCAGACCATGTTTTTCACATACGAATTTCTGAGAATCACGCAGGATGGTTGGGGTCAGTTTTACGTTACCTGGCTTGTACACGCCGTGCACGTTACCGAATGATGCCGCAATGGTGAAACGCGGGCTGATAGCATTCAGTTTTTCGTATGCGTAGTTAACATCTTCAGGTTGGGTGTAAAGTGCAGACGCATCCATATGGCTGTTGTCTACGCCATCTTCTTCACCCCCGGTGCAGCCCAGTTCGATCTCCAGCGTCATGTCCAGTTTGGCCATACGCTCAAGATACTTGCTGCAAATCTCAATGTTTTCTTCCAGTGACTCTTCAGACAGATCGATCATGTGGGAAGAGAACAGCGGCTTACCGGTTTTTTTGAAGTGCTCTTCGCCAGCATCCAGCAGACCGTCGATCCACGGCAGCAGTTTCTTGGCGCAGTGGTCGGTGTGCAGAATAACAGGAACACCATACTGCTCAGCCATCAAGTGAACATGATGTGCACCGGCGATAGCACCGAAAATAGCGGCACCTTGTGGTTTGTCAGTTTTGAAGCCTTTACCGGCGATAAATGCTGCGCCACCGTTAGAGAACTGAACGATAACAGGTGCTTTTACTTTTGCTGCGGCTTCCAGAACGGCGTTGATGGAATCAGTACCGACGCAGTTCACCGCTGGCAGGGCGAATTTATTCTCTTTCGCCACTTTGAAGATCTTCTGTACGTCGTCACCAGTGACAACGCCGGGTTTTACGAAATCAAAAATTTTAGACATGATTGTGTCCTGTTTCGTGATCGCTTATCCCTCACACGGGGATAGGATTTAAACGCCCAGTCGGGCAAGTCTTCAGGCGATGCCCTGTGGCATCGCCCCCAAAGGATTACTGCTTCGCACGCTCTTCCAGCATGGCAACAGCAGGCAATTTTTTACCTTCAACGAATTCCAGGAACGCGCCGCCACCGGTAGAGATGTAGGAAATTTTGTCTTCGATGCCGAACAGGTCGATAGCCGCTAAGGTATCGCCGCCGCCTGCAACAGAGAAAGCGTCGCTGTCTGCGATAGCGTTAGCCACGATCTCGGTGCCTTTACGGAAGTTCGGGAATTCAAAAACGCCAACCGGGCCGTTCCACAGGATGGTTTTCGCATTCTTCAGGATATCCGCCATCGCCTGTGCGGTTTCGTCGCCGAAGTCCATAATCTCTTCGTTATCCGCGACTTCGGAAACCTTTTTCACCGTGGCTGGAGCAGTTTCAGAGAATTCTGTGCCCACGCGTGAATCGGTAGGGACCGGAATGCCGTACTGATCGCGCAGGCCTTTTGCCGCATCAACAAAGTCCGGTTCATACAGTGACTTACCTACTTTGTTGTCAATCGCAACGAAGGTATTAGCGATGCCGCCACCCACAATCACCGTGTCCGCAATTTTCACCAGCGACTGCAATACGTCAAACTTGGTTGATACTTTTGAACCGCCAACAACCGCCACCAGCGGACGCTCAGGGTTGCTCATCACTTTACCCAGAGCTTCCAGTTCGGCAGACAACAGCGGGCCTGCACAGGCAACAGGGGCGAATTTGCCGACACCGTGAGTAGACGCCTGCGCACGGTGTGCCGTACCGAATGCGTCCATCACAAACACGTCGCACAGCGCGGCATATTTCTTAGCAAGCGTTTCGTCGTCTTTCTTTTCGCCTTTGTTAAAGCGAACGTTTTCCAGCACTACCAGCTCACCCTCAGCAACGTCCACGCCGTCGAGGTAATCTTTTGCCAGGGTAACATTGGTGCCGTTCAGCTTGTCTTTCAGGTAGTTAACGACCGGCAGCAGAGAGAACTCTTCGTTGTATTCACCTTCGGTCGGACGACCCAGGTGAGAGGTAACCATCACTTTTGCGCCCTGTTTCAACGCCGCTTCGATGGTAGGCAGTGAAGCACGGATACGTGCATCTGACGTCACTTTCCCTTCTTTCACTGGTACGTTGAGATCGGCACGGATCAGAACGCGTTTGCCAGCAAGATCCAGATCGGTCATCTTAATTACAGACATGGTGAATCCTCTCGTTGATTCTCGTAAGTTTTGCCAGACGCAGACTGCGTCTTACCTGAAACCGCTTGCGGCCATCGCTAACGTCGTGTCGAGCATTCGGTTAGCAAAGCCCCATTCGTTATCACACCAAACCAGGGTCTTGATCAGGTGCTGACCGCTAACCCGCGTTTGCGTACCATCCACAATGGCACTGTGCGGATCATGGTTAAAATCGACAGAGACTAACGGTAATTCCGTATAGTCAACTATACCACGAAATGCTCCCTCTGCCGCGCTTTGCAACAAGGCGTTAACTTCGCATGCTTTTACGCTTTGGCGTACGGAAACACTGAGATCAATGGCTGTCACGTTGATGGTTGGCACCCGCACCGCAATCGCTTCGAAGCGGTCATTGAATTTCGGAAAAATACGGGTAATGCCTGCAGCCAAACGTGTATCAACCGGAATGATTGACTGACTGGCCGCGCGCGTACGGCGCAGGTCGCTGTGATAAGCGTCAATCACTTGCTGATCGTGCATCGCCGAGTGAATAGTCGTTACCGTGCCAGATTCGATGCCAAAAGCGTCATCCAGCAGCTTGATCACCGGAATAATGCAGTTGGTGGTACAGGATGCATTGGACACAATGCGGTCAGTTTGTTTAAGAGCCTGTTCGTTGACGCCATACACCACGGTCGCATCAAGATCGTTGCCGCCCGGATGGGAAAACAACACTTTTTTGCCCCCGCGTTTAAATGGGCCTCGCCATCTTCACGCGTTCCGTAAACGCCCGTGCAATCCAGCACGACGTCAACATTGAGCTCTCGCCACGGTAAACCGTCCAGCTCCGCGTGATGCAGGATACGAAGAGTATCTTCACCTACCCACAGTAAATCGCGTTCCTGACGCACATCAAAGGCGAAGCGGCCATGGCTGGTGTCGTACTTAAGCAGGTGCGCCATGCCGGTCGCTTCTGCCAGTTCGTTGATTGCCACCACGGTAATTTCGGCACGCCGCCCTGTTTCATACAGTGCGCGCAGCACGTTGCGTCCAATACGGCCGAAGCCATTAATTGCTACCCGGACGGTCATCTTTCTCCTGCCAAATCCAGCTGAAAAAACGTGCCGTTAGCCTGAGCGTTCCGCTGCGTTTTGTACAGGAGATTCTTATTCGACATCATCTGAAACTCACTGTCAGAGCGCACGAACTGAAACGGTTCAGCGAGAATAAAGGAATGGAGGAATAACAGGAATGATTGTGATCAACTGCGCTGCTTATATTTGGATCTGCGTCACAAATTTGCCTAAAAGCAGGCGATTACTGAAGGAATAATTTTATCCAGGCCGCGCAAAAAAGAGCGCGGTTACGCTTCCCGCTGATGCTGATTTCAGGCAGCCAGCAGGCTGCCTGAAAAAGCACTTACGCCAGTAACGCTTTGGCTTTTGCCACAACGTTATCAACGGTAAAACCAAAGACTTCGAACAGTTTCTCAGCCGGTGCTGACTCGCCGAAGCTGGTCATGCCGATGATTGCGCCATTCAGACCGGTATATTTGAACCAGTAATCAGCGATGCCCGCTTCGATTGCTACGCGCGCGCTAACGGCTTTCGGCAGCACAGATTCGCGATATTCGTCGCTCTGCTTGTCGAATGCATCGGTAGATGGCATAGAAACCACGCGCACTTTACGGCCTTCGCTGGAGAGCTTGTCGTACGCCGCAACGGCCAGTTCAACTTCTGAACCGGTCGCGATCAGGATCACTTCAGGCGTCCCTTCGCACGCTTTCAGTACGTAACCGCCACGCGCCACGTTTGCCAGCTGCTCTGCGGTACGGTCCTGCTGTGCCAGGTTCTGACGCGAGAAGATCAGCGCGCTTGGGCCATCTTTACGCTCGATGGCATATTTCCATGCCACCGCCGATTCAACCTGGTCACATGGACGCCACAGGCTCATGTTTGGCGTGGTACGCAGGCTCGCCATCTGCTCAACAGGCTGGTGAGTCGGACCATCTTCACCCAGGCCGATCGAGTCGTGAGTGTAAACCATGATCTGGCGGATCTTCATCAGTGCCGCCATACGCGCCGCGTTACGGGCATATTCAACGAACATCAGGAAGGTTGCAGTGTACGGCAGGAAACCGCCGTGCAGCGCAATGCCGTTGGCGATAGCGGTCATACCGAATTCGCGCACGCCGTAATGGATGTAGTTACCGGCAGTGTCTTCGTTGATTGGCTTAGAGCCAGACCAGATGGTCAGGTTGCTCGGGGCCAGGTCAGCGGAACCGCCCAGGTATTCTGGCAGGATTTTACCAAAGGCTTCGATAGCGTTCTGAGAAGCTTTACGGCTGGCGATTTTCGCCGGATTCGCCTGCAGCTGTTCAATAAATTTCTGTGACGCTTCCTGCCAGTTAGCAGGCAGTTCGTTGCTCACGCGACGCTTAAATTCCGCGGCCAGTTCTGGGTGCTCTTTTGCATAAGCGGCAAACTTCTCGTTCCATGCCGCTTCTTTCGCCTGGCCCGCTTCTTTAGCATCCCACTCAGCATAGATTTCTGACGGGATAACAAATGGCGCGTGTTCCCAGCCCAGCTGTTTGCGCGTCAGTGCAACTTCATCATCACCCAGCGGTGCGCCGTGTGAATCATGCGTACCCGCTTTGTTCGGTGAACCGAAACCGATAACGGTTTTGCACATCAGCAGTGAAGGTTTGTCGCTTACCGCTTTTGCTTCTTCGATGGCTTTCGCAATCGCCCCGGCATCATGACCATCAACGCCGCGTACAACGTGCCAGCCATAAGATTCGAAGCGTTTTGCGGTGTCGTCGGTGAACCAGCCATCAATGTGACCGTCAATTGAGATACCGTTGTCATCATAGAACGCCACCAGTTTGCCCAGCTTCAGCGTACCGGCCAGCGAGCAGACTTCGTGTGAAATGCCTTCCATCATGCAGCCGTCGCCCATGAAGACATAGGTGTTGTGGTCTACGATTTCATGGCCCGGACGGTTGAACTGTGCAGCGAGCGTGCGCTCAGCAATGGCGAAGCCAACGGCATTCGCGATGCCCTGACCCAGCGGGCCAGTTGTGGTTTCAACACCAGCGGTATAGCCATATTCCGGGTGACCTGGAGTTTTAGAATGCAGCTGGCGGAAGTTCTGCAGCTCGCTCATTGGCAGATCGTAGCCAGTGAGATGCAGCAGGCTGTAAATCAGCATAGAGCCGTGGCCGTTAGACAGAATGAAGCGGTCGCGATCGGCCCACTGCGGATTGGTTGGATTATGATTCAGGTAGCCGCGCCACAGCACTTCAGCGATGTCCGCCATGCCCATTGGGGCACCCGGATGTCCCGATTTGGCTTTTTGTACTGCGTCCATACTTAACGCACGAATGGCGTTGGCAAGCTCTTTACGAGAGGGCATTTTCTACTCCAGGTCGGATTAATGCTTCGCCTGTTAACTCATTGTAATTAATGGTTTATCCGGCAAAGCAAGGAAAAAGTTGCACATCAATGTACATGAAACCCAGGGCAAAAGTACATGTTGAAAATGGCTAAATCTCTCCGCTTCGTCTGGCTTTTTCGGCAATGTCTGCTAGCCAGGTTGAATGCAGCACGTTATAACTGCAACGATTAGACATCTGGCAATTTTACAGGTGTTTGTTTTTCTTACCTTGTTACGAATGGAATGATGGAATGAAACTCCAAAAAACTGTATTAGCGTTGGGACTGACAGCACTGTTAAGCGGCTGTGCAGGATTGGACAACAATGCACTGCTGCAATCTGGCGCTCAGGCGTATCAGGCTTATACCTTAAGTGACGATCAGGTTAAGCAGCTCAGCGACCAGTCGTGTGAGCAGATGGATAAAGAGAACAAGATTGCGCCAGCCAGCAGTGAATATCAGCAGCGGCTGAATAAGATTGCGGCCGCGCTGGGCGACAATATTAATGGCGTGCCGGCTAACTATAAGGTTTATGAAACCAAGGATGTTAATGCCTGGGCAATGGCGAATGGCTGTATCCGCGTGTACAGCGGCCTGATGGACATGATGGATGATAATGAAGTTGAAGGTGTGCTGGGCCATGAAATGGGCCACGTCGCACTGGGCCATACGCGCAAAGCGATGCAGGTGGCGTTTGCCACTACCGCCGCGCGCACCGCAGCAGCCTCTGTTGGTGGCGTGCTCGGTTCGCTATCGCAGTCGCAGTTGGGTGAAATGGGTGAGAAATTAGTGAATGCGCAATTCTCGCAAACTCAGGAATCGCAGGCAGATGATTACTCCTACGATCTGCTGAAAAAACGCGGTATTAACCCAACAGGCCTGGCAACCAGCTTTGAGAAACTGGCGAAGCTAGAAGAAGGCCGCCAAAGCTCGATGTTTGATTCGCACCCGGATTCAGAAGCGCGTGCGCAACATATTCGCGATCGCATTGCGAAAGACGGGAAATAAATCAGCTCATTCTGGCCTTCCCCGGCTTGCGGGAGAAGGCCAGAGTGAGGCCAGCAAACTTCAAACTATTTCTTAAACAGCTGATCCACCATCGAACCCAGATCTAACTGATTCGCATGCAGGGACTTCTCATCCATTTGGCCGTGCGGTGACATCTTATCAATCAACAGCGGCAACAGCGCCGCCAGCGTACCGGACGCACCGTTCACATCCGTGCCCAGCTTATCCGCCAGCGACTGCAACTCGCCTTGGCCAAATGCAGACTGAATTTCATTGCTGCCAACGGGCTGATTATTGCCCGTACCAATCCATGAACCCAGTACCTCGCCCAGCCCGCCTTGCTGGAACTTATGCAGCAGCACTTCGATACCGCCCTGCTCCTGCACCCAGTGCCAGATAGCCTGCAACTGACCAGGCTGATTGCCCTGCCCCTGGCCGTTGCCCAGCGATCCTACCAGTTCATCAAGAAAGCCCATCATTACCTCCGAAAAAACACTCTCGTCAGTAAAGCTTAGTGCTTGCTGAGTGGCTCTGGAACACGATTAGTCCTTATTTGCCGCCTGAACGTGCAGCATATCCAGTGCCAGCGTCGCCGCTGCCAGCGCCGTCAGATCGGCGTGATCGTAACCTGGCGCCACTTCAACCAGATCCATGCCAACGATATTCATACCTTGCAAACCGCGAATCAGCTTGGTGGCTTTATCGGTGGTCAAACCGCCAATAACCGGCGTTCCGGTGCCTGGCGCATGCGCGGGATCCAGACAGTCGATGTCAAAGGTCAGATAAACCGGTAGATCACCAACGGTGCGTTTCACTTCCGCCAGGATATCATCCACGCTACGGTCGTTGACCTGCGCAGCATCCAGCACGTTAAAACCGAGACTCTTATCAAATTCGGTACGAATACCAATCTGTACTGAGTGCTGTGGATCGATTAATCCCTCTTTCGGTGCGGTAAAGAACATGGTGCCGTGATCGAAGGTTGGGCCGTTTGAATAGGTGTCGGTGTGTGCATCGAAATGCACCAGCGCCATTTTGCCAAAATGCTTCGCATGGGCGCGCAGCAGTGGCAGCGTGACGTAATGGTCGCCGCCAAAGGTCATCATGCGCTTGCCGTTCGCCAGCAGCTTCTCAGCATGCGCCTGTAACTTATCAGAGAGATCCTGCGAATCGCCAAAGGCATAAACCAGATCGCCGCAATCAACGACTTTCAGACGCTGACGCAAATCGAAATTCCATGGCCAGCGGCACCCTTCCCACGCCAGGTTTGTAGAGATTTGACGAATGGCGCCCGGTCCAAGACGGCTCCCCGGACGACCCGATGTGGCGGCATCAAAAGGCACACCGGTAATGACCCATTCTGCATCACTGTCGTATGGCTGGAAATTGATCGGGAAGCGCATGAAACCAAAGGCGTTCGAAACCAGAGAGTTGTCGTACTGATTGCCCAGGGTGTTATACATATTTCGTCCTCTATATATCCGTGAGTCGGGCCTGGCCCGCATGTCAGTAAAAGGTATAGATGAAAAAAATCCCCTCCGCGTCGTTAAGCCCGACGAGGAAGGGATTTTAGGGTATGACTAAACTGGCGCGATTATCGCGGAGATCGCGGTGTGCTGCAACGGCATTACGTACCTGCCGGTGTAAAAATGCTTTTTGGTTCTGCCTGGCCCTGTTAACAGAAGTGTAAGGAAGATTAATAGTGCCAGCCAAAATTAAAGGTCAGCTATTTCTGACAGTTACATACGGGTACAACGCAATATCAAGGTGTTAGCCGCTAAGTGTGTAGAGTAAACGTATGATAGGCGTTACAGATTAGTAACGATATATTAATAGATGAAAACGGTTAGGAATTGTCTTAAGCGAACTGTAACGTACCCACAAAATAATAAGATATTTCTTACAGACTGACTTGGGTAATCGGCTTCGGCCAAATTAATTAATTGCGCTCCGTAATAGATTTATTCTTCGTAAATAAACGCTTTTTACCTGCGTAATAGTCAGATTGTTAATCTGACTCTGCATTATTGTTGCTGAATAATTCGGCATCTTTCCCCTGTCTGAAGATTTATATCCTCACTCATCCTACATCTGTTTTGTCTGGCGCATTGGTTGCTGTAAAGCCAAGGGCGGTAGCATACAAAAAATCCAACTTCTTTTAGAGTGCAAATGAATGGCCAGAAGTGGTTTAGAAGTTCAACAGGCTGCTATTAAAGCCTTGTTTTTACGAGAAATAAGAACGCGATTTGGTAAGTTTCGCCTTGGCTATTTTTGGGCGATCCCGGAACCTTCTGCGCACTTATTGGTATTATTAGCCATATTCGGTTTTATTATGCATCGCACCATGCCGGATATTTCATTCCCCGTATTTCTGCTTAACGGCATCATTCCATACTTTATTTTTAGTAATATCAGTAATCGTTCAGTAGGCGCAATTGAAGCCAACCAGGGATTGTTTAATTACCGACCTGTAAAACCGATTGATACGATTATCGCGCGTGCTTTACTGGAGACGCTAATTTACGTCGCGGTATACATTGTGCTGATGGTTGTGGTGTGGATGGCTGGCGAAGAGTTTGAGGTTGTTAATCTGTTGCAACTGGTTTGTACCTGGACACTCCTGGTACTGTTCTCTTGTGGCATTGGGTTGATCTTTATGGTGGTAGGAAAAACCTTCGCAGAGACACAGAAGTTTTTACCGATCCTACTGAAACCCCTCTATTTCATCTCGTGCATTATGTTCTCGCTACATTCGATTCCTAAAGATTACTGGCCTTACCTTCTGTGGAACCCGATTGTTCATGCTGTTGAACTAAGCCGCGAAGCTGTCGTACCCGGTTATGTCAGTGAAGGCGTAAGCCTGCAATATCTGGCGTTTTGTACCTTAGCCACTTTATTTGTTGGTCTCGCACTCTATCGCACCCGTGAAGAGGCAATGCTGACCTCATGATTAGAATTGAAAACCTGACGAAGTCATACCGCACGCCAGCAGGCCGCCATTACGTTTTTAAAGATCTGAATATTGAACTGCCGACCGGTAAAAGCGTGGCGCTGGTTGGTCGCAATGGAGCGGGTAAATCGACTTTATTACGTATGATTGGCGGCATTGACCGTCCTGACAGCGGCAACATTATTACGGATAAAACCATTTCCTGGCCAGTCGGCCTTTCCGGTGGATTCCAGGGCAGCCTGACCGGGCGCGAGAACGTCAAGTTTGTTGCGCGCCTGTATGCCAAAAAGGAAGAGTTAAAAGAAAAAGTCGCGTTCGTCGAAGAGTTTGCTGAGTTAGGTAAATATTTCGATATGCCGATTAAAACCTATTCGTCTGGTATGAAATCACGCCTTGGCTTCGGCCTGAGTATGGCGTTTAAGTTTGATTATTACCTGGTCGATGAAGTCACGGCTGTTGGGGACGCGCGATTTAAACAGAAATGTGCTGATTTGTTTAAGGCGAGGCATGCGGAATCAAGTTTTTAATGGTTTCACACAGTTTGAATTCGTTAAAAGAGTTTTGCGACGTGGCGTTATTTGTTGGAAGAAGCAATAATGCTATTTTTTTTTAATAACATTGATGAAGCTATTTTGCAATATAAACTAGAAGAAAAAGTCTAAAAATGGTGAAATAAATGATTACAGCCATTATTCCTATCGATTTAGCAAGAAGACCATTTGACATTATTAATAAAGCAAACCTGATTTCCCAGAGTGCAGAAAAACAGAACATAAAAATAATTTATGGCCATAATGACAGGAACACTATTTTCGATAGGTTATTTAAACAAAAAATATCGAAGAGTAAAGCATCTACTATCAGAACAGTAAAACTGAAAAATACAGCCATAAACACTGCAAAGATGAGAAATATAGCTTTTGATGATATCGACACAGAGTACATGTTATTACTTGATGTAGATATATATCCTGAATTTAGCCTGTATTTTAAGTATTTAAATAAAATGAAAAATGGAGACAAACCATTTTACATTTTCCCTTGCCTATATTTAACACAATATGGCACAAAAAAGCTCGCAAGAAATAAAACAAATGTAGATGAACTTAGCGATCTATTTTTTTCTTTTTCACGGAAGGAATTCTTACATTTAGCAAGCCCGTCTTCAATTACCCTTTTAAAAACAAAAGATTATAAAAAAATAAATGGTTTCAATGAAAATTATGAAGGGCATGGTTTTGAAGATTTCGATTTCCTTTTACGATTGGCAAAGCTTCACAAAATTAATTTTGAACACTCAGATCTAATAGTAAACAGAACCGCACGCTCACCACTTTTTGCATTAGGCTTTAGAAAATATATTGGAGAGTTATGTTTAGACCTCTTACTTGAAAAAGATTTAACGTTTCACATGTTTCACACAAAAGATAATAATCTTAATTACTATTCTAATCGAAACAGTAATTTTGAAAAATTTAGGTTAATTCATGGAAAACACCTTGATCAAGATGCTTATTCTAACCCCGATTTGATTACTTCATTTCTGATTCAATGTTCCAATCGTGGTATTGAAGTGCAAGATTATTCCATTTTATTTGAAAACAAACCTGGTCATATAGATCGTTATGACAGTTTAAGAAAAAAAATAAGGTTCCTATTTAAATGACACTATCTATTTATTCAAAAAAAATAAACAAATTATTGCGAAACCCAAATTTATTTTTCTATGACTACTTTAAGAAAAAAACTTTCGTCAACACATCAAACCAAACGAAAAAAATAATCGATGACGTAGTAACCACTTCCAATATATCAATAGATATAGTTGAAATAAAAAAATCTGGCTTAAATAATTATATTCAGAAAAATTTGAATTGTGGTATTGCTCCAGAAGATGGTTTTGATAAAAACAGCCTACTCGTATGGAGTGGCTATCTAAACGGTCTCATCCACTTTATAAACAATCTAAAGATTTCAATGTCAATGGATTTGACAATTTATACATTAGGCGGTGGATATAATATACAAGTGTCAAGCCAACAAAGTCTAGATGTGAAAACCGTCAGCAACAAACTCTCTACACGTCCAGACTTTGTAATTGAATTAAGTAATCAAGCAAGTGAATTGTATATCCTTCACATTTACTTATACGACATAAGTAATGATGGAATAGCTATTGTTAGATCAAACAGAGCAATAGTTAGAAAATGCCTTGTGGAAGAAGTCGAAAATATTTTTTCACTTCATGATAGTTCCTATAATGAAAATATTGATGCTGTGTATACTTGGGTTAATCAATCTGACCCAAGCTGGCAAAAACTTTGGCTTGAAACTTTCCCGGATCAGATATTTGATCCTGATCGTTTTACAAGTAATGATGAATTGAAGTACTCACTGCGATCCTTAAATAAATATGCCCCTTGGCTTAATAAAATTTATATAGTATCAAATTGCTCAAAACCAGCATGGCTCAATGATTCTAAAAAAATTATTTGGGTCAGCCATGAGGATATCTTCCCCGATAAAGATATGCTGCCCACATTTAATTCTCATGCTATTGAATGCAACCTTCATAATATAAAGGGCCTTTCTGAAAAATTTATATATTTAAATGATGATTTTATACTATCTCAACCTTGTCTTCCTTCTGATTTTTATGACGAAACTGGCCGATCAATTTCTTATTTTGAGCCCTATGGGATGGTTAGCCCTGAAACAAAACAGGCTGTTTTACCCGATTATTTAATCGCAGCTAAAAACTCCAATTTACTATTAAAAGAATCTTTTCCAAAATATAATGCAAGAAATCTTCACCGTCACGTTCCGTATGCTTTGAAAAAAATCAGTTTTAGAGCAAATGGAACATGAATACTCGACAGCATTTAAAACTACCAGATATGCTAAGTTACGTTCTGAAACAGACATCAATGTGACTTCATTTTTTTATCACCATTATTCTTTTGTAAATGGAACATCTGTAAAGTCTGATTTAACTGGAATGATAGTTAGACCTGAAAATATTTCCCATTATTAAATAAAGATTCTTTTAAATACAAAATACTTTGTTTTAATGATGGGAATGGAAGTTCAAACAATGAAGAGTATAAAAATTCCACGCAAAAATTTTTCGAAAAAAGATTAAGTGAAAAATCGCCATGGGAGATTACTAACTTCAACCAAATTAGTCAGGAGTAGTTAATGGCAGTTGATATTTATCTTGATCTTGAAAAATATTTTACTTTTTCACGAGATGATGGCTCTTATTCTCAATCACCAATTAAATTATTAGAAGGTGGTAAAATCTATGGTTATAAAAGTAAAAATGAAGCCTCATGGACTATTATTGATAACTGTATAGCGTTCCTTGATTTTAATGGTACCCCTACGACTATCTTTAAACAGATGTCTATTATTGATGGAAAAAAACATATGCAGGAAGCTATTTAAAACATCCAAAAGCAAATATTACACATTTACTTACTGAAACAGAATATGATTGGGAAAACAGAAAACTACACCATGCCAGAACTAGCGAACATCTCAAATCATATATTAAAAAAATACAACTGGAGCATCGGAAAACATACCTATGGTTCTCCTTTGGTACTTGAACCCAAAATTAATTCATTAAAAATTGGAAAATTTTGTTCAATAGCAGACAATGTTGTTATTATATTAGGTAATCATAGAACAGATCTTATAACTACATTCCCTTTTGCTACATTAAATAAATTTTGGCCTTCACTTAGAGGAGATGAAAATATTCATGACCATGAATCAAAAGGTCCTGTAGTAATTGGTAATGATGTTTGGATTGGGCATGGTGTCAAAATAATGCCTGGGGTAACAATAGGTAACGGAGCTGTAATAGCAGCTGGTAGTATTGTAACGAAAGATGTTGAGCCTTATGCAATCGTAGCAGGTGCTCCGGCTAAACTATTAAAATATCGTTTTGACTATAAAAAGATTAGCGCCTTAGAAAAACTGAAATGGTGGGATTGGAACGACGAAACTATTGATAAATGGTTGACTATAATGCTGACTGATGTGGATAAATTTATTAGCTTAAATAAATAAATATGAGGCACTTGTTGTGCCTCTATAAATTTTATATGCTGAAGTGTTGCGAAATAGCACTTTTAACTTCATCTAAATCGACTTTCCATGTGCTTTGGGTTCTATGCCCTCCCTGAGGGAATTGAGTCGGCTCTCCAAATATATAACCCAGTTGATCTTTCTGTTGACAAATTAATGAGTCAGCAACTACTAACCAGCCTGTTGAACAGATAATTAGCACTTTAGCGTCAGGTGCTGAATAAACTGTATTATGCATTGCAGATCCACCGACCCCAGCGATCAATTTTGCATTTGAGAAAATTTTCACCTGCTCATAAATGCTCAACTCTTGAGGATGGATGATGGTAAAGCCTTTCTGCTTGAATATGTCTTCTAATTCTAGTTCGTTGAGAAGTTCTCGACCTGGTACTTTTGATCTCGATATATAAATCCTTTCTGGACAAGTTAAGTCTGTCATACATGACAATTGATTTTTTAAACGCTCATAGATATTGAACGTAATAGGATCAATAAACTTTCTTCTTTGAACTATTTTTGTCGGGAAAAGTAGTTGCTTTACCTTACATGGCTCAGATAAGGTTATTACTTTATTTAACTTTATATTCAAGGCATTAAAAATAGCTGCATATGACTTATTCATTTTGATCGAAGTTGCTATCTTTAAATCTTTCTCGGATAAAAGATCTTTAGCCCATAATGAAGGAATAACTTCAAGTAAGACATGACCGTACACGTCTGGATGATCAGTATCTGCATGGTAGACTGGAGATTCTATTAGTTTGGCTTCGTGAGTTTCTTCATACTTCTTTGTTATAATATAAGTACCATCGTTTTGATATTTAACTCCTCCATGATGGTGCTTTCTATTCCTCATAAATGTTGAAGGCATAATATTCATTTGCTCATTCAACACCACATGATTTGGATAAATAATTTGGTTGGCGAAAAGCTCTACCCTTTTTTCGGGATAAATGATTTCTACTGGGTATGCTGAGTCAGCCAATGGCATTCTAACTTTCCCATACACTTTTGGTTCAATAAACCTTTCATTCTTTGAAGGCGCAACTTTTATTATTACTTCCTTTTCGGGTTGACCCTCAAAAAAATTAATTTTCTTACTTGATGGAAGCATCATTCAATCCATTACTCCAATTGTTTATTTTCATGCTGGGTCATAGACCCTATCAATTTACTTTCATCTGTAACTTTTATATATTTTATCTTTGGAATAGTTAATTCCCTATAATAAACCGCATTCACCTGCGTATTTTCCAGCAAATACCCGCGAAACTTCTTAAACAGCTTCATATCCGGCTTAAAGTCGGCCTGCCAGAACTGGTGTAAATGCCCTTGATACGTCAGCCCTTTGATGTCGTAAAGGGCATTGCCCATCACCTTTAGCGGCTTGTTGTGAATCAGCGCCGAAATCCCTGCCGTACTGTTGATTGTCACCACTGCCTTCGCATGCGTTAATAATTCCGGCATCGGTAAATCATGCACATAAATTACCCGACGACTCACACCAAAATTTTTGCCCAGTTTCTTAATCAACGGCCCATATAAACGATGACCGCGATCCATCGGATGATGCTTAATCACTAAGAAAGCATCTTTCGGTGCTTTGCGCGAAAAGGAAAAGATCACATCATTAATGTAATCACGTACGTCTTCATACGGGCTGTGATTACGGATCTGGCTGTCGTTATACACCTGCAAGATCGCCAGGTAATAGCGTTGATCGAGACTGGTCTGCAAATGCGTTAATACATTGCGCTGCTTAAACCCATACCACTGCTTGCGCCAGTAAGCACGCACCCAGCACTGCGCCTCATACCACGGCGAAAATGATTTATGATGGCGATAGTTAGCAAACTCATGGCGGTAACGCCAGCCCACCAGATAATACCAGGTTGCGTGCCCGATGCGCTTCATTGCAGAAGGCTTAAGGCTTTCAACTTGCATTGGTTCGGTTTCTGGTAGGCGACGATAGAACTCAGGATCGCGTGGAAGTGATGAGAAGGCATTTACGCCGCCCTCTTCCACGGTAATAAAATGAGGCCGCAAATATCCCTCTTCAAACGCCAGGAAACGCACGCCTTTTGCCTGTGCCCAGCGTTTTGCTGCCTGATGTATTGGTCGACAATCACCAAAACAGAGAATAGTGTCGAAGTCATATTCTTTATGGGTTTCACGTAACCAGGCAGGAAATTCTTTTGGGGTTTTGAGATAAGGCAAATATTTACGCTGGCGACAGTAAAAACGATCGCCACCGTTAAATATTACGTTAACGGCTTCGCGCTCTAATGATTCCAGCCATTGCGCCACATCGTTAAAAAAAGGTCCCATCGGCCCTTGTAATAACAGATATTTCTTTCCAGACAACAGCATTTTTAAGGCGTTACTGTGCATAACCAACCTTCAGGATTATTGTTTTAATTTATCCGGTTCTGTTAACCGAATTTGACTTTAAAAAACATCATTAACTTGCGGTAATAACGCACCATGCGCGCCGCTTTTTTCTTATTAATTAACATCTGTCCACGCGGCGCATGAATAAGCAGCTCTGCTGCCTCTTCTGCCGCAATGGCATCGAGTCGCAATGGATGGATGTAAGTTGGATAAGCAATCAGCGCCTGATAAATCAAATCGGTCAGCATCAAATGGCGGGTGCGGCGTGCACACTCATGCTCATCCTGCGTTAATCCCCAACCGGCATAAAATGGCAGCCCATAACAAAACACTTTTTTGCCATGCAGTAATGCTTCAAAACCAGACAGTGACGTCATGGTGTGAAGCTCGTCAGCAACCTGAATACACTGAATCACATCCGCATCCAGCGCCTGGTAATCAGCCAGCGCCGCAACATCCTGAGCAGATATTTGCCCAGTACGATTTCCTACTAATACATCCGGGTGCGGCTTATAAATGATAAAAGCGTCTGGGTTGCGTTCACGCACGGTACGGAGCAGCGCAAGGTTGGTTTTGATGGAGCGCGTGCCGGTTTCAATCGATGCATCATCCTCAACCTGGCCGGGCACCAGTAATACGCGCTTGCCTTGTGATAGCGCCGGTAAGGTGAAATCTGCGCCCAGGTTGTACTTACTGATTTTGCTTTCAACTAAACGCTTATGCAGTTTTCCGGCCCGGAGTTGCTGCGCCAGCGTTAACTGGCTGTAATTCAGCATCACTTCTAAATCACTGGGACGCGTGGCGTCGTAATAGATGCCGCGCTTATCCAGTACCAGCGAGAGCGGTGGGAGCAGATCGGAACCTAATCCTGACGATCGCAGAAAGCCATCTTCCATACGCCACACCGGCAACTGACGCGACTGGGCGATCTCTTTCCATCGCTTTTCACCGCGCACGCCCCAAACCACGCAGGCAGTCGCTTCACGGCAGCGCCGTGAAAAACTCAGTCGGTTGGCATTAGTACGCAAAAATGGCTTCAGGATGGTTGATTTCCACAGCGTTAATCCCGGTGCCCAAAGGTATCCGTTACGCTGTTGATGATGGCGACGTTGCAGTTGAAGCCAGGCTAATACTTCAAAAATGGTGGCTGGCCTGCCAGACAAAGGATCGATATAGCGGCTGTAACGTAAATAACTTGCTGTAAAAAGCGTATTAAGCGAGGCGTTACCGCGACGCTTAGCAAGCTGTTCAGCTTTCGGATGGCGATCGTCAGTCAATCCCCATCCCGCATACCAGGGCTGACCAAAACAGATTACCGGCTTGCCCGCCATTAAGGCTTCGAAACCATATTGCGATGTCATTACATAGACACGCGAAACGTGGCGCAATAAAGATTGCGGGCTGACGTTATCCGCCATCAAGTGGACACGATGCGTGGATTCCAGCTCTGCGTAATAACCCGCCTTTTTGCCTTGCAGCACATCAGGGTGCACCTTTACCCAAATCATGGCGTTCGGGTTTTCACTGATCGCTGCTTCAAGCATGGCCGCAAAATCATCTGGCCCGGCATTACCATAGGTGACAGACATATCACCGAAGGTTTGATCGACAACTAACACTAAGTTTGAGGGCAAACTCATCCCGGCTTTAAAAGCAGGTGCCTGATTATATTTTGACAGATCCTCAGTAACGATGGTCTGCATCGCCTCTTCTGCCTGAACAGCAAAAGGCAAATTGCCCGCAGTATCTTTAATTAGTCTTTCCAGCGTGCTGGGCTGGTTGGCATCGTAATAGATGCCCTCTTCATCCAGCACCATGGACAGTGGCGGCGCGCCGTTTACCCCTAAATCAAGCGAGCGGATAAATCCATCTTCCAGTCGAAGAATTGGTTTTCCTGCCGCGTTCGCTATTTCTACCGGCTTGCGGGCGCTGGGACGATGTCCCCATACCGCCACTTTATCAATCTCTTCTGGCAAGGGACGTAAGGCCGGGATCTTGCGGCACGGCTGTGCCAGAAAGTTTTCCAGATGCGGAATGCGCCAAATACCTGAAGAGAAGATCCCAATCATGTCTCAATATCCTTAAATAGACAGAATGACTTTCGCGCCAACAGCCAGTTGATACAGAATCGTCGAGATACCACGCGTTACTTCGATGTTCTTCGATTCATACTTCGGCAGCACCATCAACTCGTCGCCTGGGTTCAGGCTGTCCACATCGTCGGCGTTCTCAGCCGCACCGTTCTGACGGATCACAACAATTTTGGCGTTACCCGATTTCTGCGTCAGGCCACCACACTTTTCGATGTAATCTTCCGGGCTGAGGCCTTTCTCCCAGCTCACCGCGTTCGGGAACAGCACTTCGCCGTGCACCATCACCAGCGAGCTCTTCTCTGGAATATTAATCACGTCACCATCTTCCAGCAGTACCGAATCCAGGTTCTGC
Organism: Pantoea sp. LMR881; assembly: GCF_027157825.1. NCBI lineage: Bacteria > Pseudomonadati > Pseudomonadota > Gammaproteobacteria > Enterobacterales > Erwiniaceae > Pantoea > Pantoea sp. LMR881. The sequence goes on along the minus strand of NZ_JAPVOK010000002.1, from coordinate 2,980,061 downwards.
TCATTCAGGATCACTTCGCCTTTCGGTACTACAGTGCGGGCTTTTGCCACAAAGCGGCTGATCAACTGCGCTTCCTGCATACGCAGGCTCGCTTCTTCTTTAGTTGATGATTGCGCTGAGAGTGAGGCTTCTTCCAGTTTTTGCAGCGACAGATTCAGCATCTCTTTCTGGCGCACCGCCACGCTCTGGCGATAAAGCTGAATCGCTTTTAACTGCGACATGCTGTTAGAACGAATCTGTGCCAGTACCGAACGCATGGTTGAGCCATACGGCAGCACCAGCGCGTGTTCGCCGGAGTGTGCACCTTCAATACGTACCTGAATTGTGCCCGCGTAACGGTCAGAGCTGACAACCAGCGTATCGCCATCCTGCAACATGCGTCCCGCAGCGGTATTCAGCGGGTAGTATTCGCTGCGCTTCATGCTGCCCTGCTGACGGATAATAGTCATGTGCGTGGCACCCGGCTTTGGACGTGCCCAGCTCAACGCTTCCGTAACCGGAATGCTGCTGTTACGAAACTCGAAGTCATAGCTGTTGAACACATCGCCCTGCACGCTAAAGGTATGCTGGCGTGGGCCAACCACGATGGTGTCGCCATCGGCAAACTGTGACAGGCCGAGTTTGCCGTTCAGCAGAAAGTCATACAGGTTGACGCTGGAACGCACGCGGTTGCCGCGTTTCACCACGATATCGACATAGCTGCCGCGATCGGGATCGACACCGCCTGCTTTAATCAGATAGTTAAGCAGCGAGTCAGAGGTCACGCCGCCATACAGCCCTGGATTGCGCACAAAACCGGTCACATAGACTTTTACCGGCTGCGCCTGTAACAGTGAGGCGTAGACATTGACGTTAGCCTGGTAAACCTGCTTCACGCGCGTCGTCACCATGTTGTTCAACTGGCTGTTGCTGATGCCGGCTACTTTCAACGGCCCAACGTTCGGCAGGAAGATGTTGCCTTTAGGATCAACAGTCAGCGCGCCGTCAAAGGTAAACGCGCCCCACAGACGCACCTGAACAGTGTCGCCAAGGCTGATAACGTAGTTTGGGTTAAAGCCAACCGAAGCACCGTTATCAGCACTGTTACCGTTAAATAACTGCGCGCCGAACATGCGGCTCATCACCATGGGTGCGCTGGGCGGTGGCGTATTGTCGAAACCGTCACTGCTTGTCTGGCTGTTCTGCTGCCCGGTAATAAAAGAAGGCAAGGGTGCCGCGCCCGTCAGGTTGGGATCGGCATTTAAATCAATTGCGCTGGCCTGCGTGGCCTGACACACGGCAATGAATAACAAAGACTTCAATAATTTCATAGCAAACTCGTTTTAAGCGTCAGGTCGACGTATCAATCTTTATGATCTTCGATTACGGCCAGCAGCAGTTTTAGCGTGCCAAACAGCAGGCAGCACACCAGTAACCAACAGGCGATCAAATAAGGAACATTCGGGAATGAGGATTCTTGCGGCTGCTGCGGTGAACTGATCACAGACAGCACTTTGAGCTTGCGAGCCGCTTCAACCCGAGTCTTCTCAATAGAAGTGAGTGCTAACTTATAAATATCAGTATCAAACGCGACTTTCGCTTTGATCTCTTCAAAATCTACTGCCATGCGGTTGAGCTTGTGCCCTTCTGGCGCTGTGATTTTGCTTTTTTCATCATCAATTTGGGATTGCAGCGAGGCCACGGCATTTTTTGCACTGATCACCTGCGGCGCATCATCACGCAAGTAGGTCAGCAAGTTACGCAAATCTGCTTCCATCTGGATTTTTTGCCCGACCAGCGTATTCACCAGCGTGCTGGCGGCCAGCGCCTGCGCTTCAGGATCCAGAACATTGTTATGGTTCTGGTAAGCCAGTAATTCCCCTTTGCTTTCATCCAGTCTGGTGCGCGCTTTCTGCATTTCGTTTTCAGCAAAGGTAAGCTGATCGCGGGCAATGCGATGAGAAAGCTCATTAATGAAGCGTTCTGACTCTTTCAACACCGCCTGGTTGAACTGTCTGGCAAATTCAGGCGTAAAGCCCTGAGTCTGAATATCCAGCAAACCGGTTTTATCGTCATAGGCCACGCTAATGCGGCTGCGGTAGTAGTCGAGAAAACGCTCCGCCGTCTCATCCTTAGAGAGATGATTAAAGAAATCGAGACCGCTGTGGCTGAAAGCGTCATGAAAGTTAAGCTGCTTATCCAGCACTGCCAGCATATCGGGCGAGTTGATGTACTCTTTTAAATAGAGGGCATCTTCTGCTGAGCTGGGATTGGAGGCACCGAGCAGCAAACCAACGTTAAGACTGCTGCCGTTGATATCATCGGATCGTTTGATCGCAACTTTGGACTCACTCATGTAGCGCGGTTGGCTGAAAATCACCAGATAGATGAGCAGCAGCGCCATGGGCAACAGAATAATGATCTTACCGAGGTGGTTTTGCAGATCCGCCAGCGACATGTCTGCCAGACTTTTACGCATATTTGCAGCTTTAAACTTCACTTTCTCAATTAACATGCAACTATCATCATTTATTAGGTGCTCATGCCTACAATCATTACGGCTTAAAGCGCGTGACTTTTGACTGCGGATTAACGTTTTATTCAATTAGCTGGAAACGTTATCTTGTTTATTTATTAACAATTGTTTAATAACGGCCTGCCAAATCCCCTATATTGCGCTTTAGCATCAGAAAAATTATCGAATCAACTAAAATAAAACCTTTAACTCCCTGAGTTAATTGAAGATCCCTACCTGCCACCTTACTCTCTGTATAAAAAAACGCCTTCAGGCTTCATAGCTTTTCGATCGGGACACAATCAAATGCCCTCTGTTTGCTCTTTCCTGCATGTGATGTCGCCCCCCTGCGCGGGCTCAATTTTTCTTCTGATCAATAAGCGGAACTGAACGTTAACTTCCTCACCTGTTCTTTTTTTGCGCAAGAACACACTTGTTTTATCGGAAAAAAGACAAAAGAAGAGCGTCCCGTTTACCACAGGATAATTTTTAACAGTATTTCTTGGCGCAGATCGTCAGCTGTTTAATCAACAGCTAACGGGAGGAAGTTTTAGCGAAACCTATGTAACATAGCGTAAGAATTGGCACAAGATGTTTAAGAACATTCTTAGTACATAGTGATATGTTTTTTTACATCAAGCTTCATAACGAAAAATAACATCTCATTAAAATAGATATTTTTCAAATGCTTATATCAAAGTTTATTATCTGACATCACTTTTGTTTCTGTTTTTTTGTACTGAGCAAAAAACACACAAATAAGATGTCATTTAATTTTCTCTGCGGTATCAATAGCAGGCATTTAATTAATCAAAGAAACTAAAAAAAGCGTGCAACATGCCTTAGAAATAATAGGCAAAAAGGCTTACTGACTTTAGCAGAATTCATGATTTCAAAATAAACGTTATTCCAAAATAGAATAATTTATTCTTATGTATGCATGTCACGTTGAAATTTTGTACATCTTTCTTGTGCACAAGAACTCAGATAATGGATTTTGTTTTTTATATCAAAAAGTTAAATAAAGATATTAATTGATGTCATGACTCACTGTATAAATCTGAGTCATTTTAAGCAGGATTGAGGGCAGGAGAATAAATAAAGTACAGCTGAGATGGCGCTGGCCTTCGTGCTAATAATCATTATCAATGTCTTTGGCAGCCGATTTCACCACAGCCACACCAATGACTAAGGCAAGTATAAACGTAATGCCTACACCATAAAGTACGTATTCCACATAACCACCTTTGCTGTCTCGCTCTTTACGCATAGGACATGTTCTCAGTATGGCAGTTCAATACTTAACGTATAACCTGGCTATGTTTCAGTATGTTTACGATGCAAATCACATTTACATGACAAATACTGGCAAACCTTTCTGTATTTAATTGAAAGCAAAGAAATTATGTCAAAGCGAGCAACAGCAAAGTTAACCTGTTGCGATTATTCGGAAAAGTAAAAAGAGGCGGTGTGATGGTGAGAAAGTGGATTTACCTCATTACAGCCATTGTGGATTGTTATCACAAACCAACTGTAAAGCACAAAAACGCAGGCTGAGCACACCCGGTGCTCAGCCTGTCGTACTTACTCGTCTTCTAAATAGGTGTAACCATACAGGCCGCTCTCGAACTCTTCCGGGAACTGCGCACGCAGCTCTTCATCGAGTTCGGTTTCAGTGACCTGATTACGGAACAGCGTCATCAGCTCATCAGGATCAAGCTGAACGTAGCGCAGCATATCTGCGACGGTGTCGCCTTCGTCAGACAGGCGTACATCCACTTTGCCGTTCGGACGGGCATACACATCCACCGCTTCGGTATCACCGAACAGGTTGTGCATGTTGCCAAGGATTTCCTGATAGGCACCTACCATGAAGAAGCCCAGCATTGGCGGGTTTTCCGCGTCGTATTCTGGCATCGGCATAGTGGTCGCGATACCGTCGCCATCAACATAGTGATCGATGGTGCCATCAGAGTCACAGGTAATGTCGAGCAGCACGGCGCGGCGCGATGGCTTCTTGTGTAGCCCTTCCAGCGGTAGCACCGGGAACAGCTGATCGATGCCCCAGGCATCCGGCATTGACTGGAACAGCGAGAAGTTGACGTAAATTTTATCCGCCATACGCTCTTGCAGCTCATCAATGATAGGGCGATGCGCGCGGTTGCTCGGATCAAGATGCTGCTGAATATACTGGCAAATGCCGAGATAAAGCTGTTCAGCCCAGGCGCGTTGCTTCAGATCGTAAGTCCCTGAAGAGTAGCCGGTGTGGATATCAAACAGATCCATCTGACTGTCGTGCAGCCATTCACGCAGCGAACGACGCGTATTCGGCTCGTGCATCTCCTGCCAGGTTTCCCACATGCTGAGAATCGGGCGCGGTGCGTCGATATCTGGCGCTTCCGGCTTGCTGAACTCGTTACGCTCAACACCGATAATGTTAGAAACCAGCACGGTGTGGTGCGCGGTGACGGCACGGCCCGACTCAGTGATCACCGTTGGGTGCTCAAGGCCGTGTTCATCACAGGCATCACCAATTGCCCAGATCACATTGTTGGCGTATTCGTTCAGACCGTAGTTTACCGAGCAGTCAGATTGCGAACGTGTTCCTTCGTAATCCACGCCTAAACCGCCGCCCACGTCGAAACACTTAATGTTGACGCCGAGTTTCGCCAGCTCGACATAGAAACGAGCTGATTCGCGCACGCCCGTGGCGATATCACGGATGTTCGCCATCTGCGAACCGAGGTGGAAGTGCAGCAGTTGCAGGCTGTCGATACGACCGGCATTACGCATGATCTCCACCAGTTTCAGCACCTGGGTTGCCGACAGACCGAACTTCGATTTCTCACCGCCGCTCGACTGCCATTTACCAGAGCCCTGCGACGCCAGACGTGCGCGAATACCCAGACGCGGCACCACGTTCAGGCGCTCCGCTTCTTCCAGCACCAGGCGCACTTCAGTCATCTTCTCAAGCACCAGATAAACCTTGTGGCCCATCTTCTCGCCAATCAGCGCCAGGCGAATGTATTCACGATCTTTATAGCCGTTACAGACGATCACTGAACGGGTTTGCCCCGCATGTGCCAGTACCGCCATCAGCTCAGCTTTTGAACCCGCTTCCAGCCCCAGCGGTTCGCCCGAGTGGATCAGCGACTCAATGACGCGCTTGTGCTGGTTAACTTTGATGGGATAAACCAGGAAGTAATCACCGGTATAACCGTAAGATTCGCGCGCGCGCTTAAACGCGGCGTTAATGGAACGCAGACGATGTTGCAGAATCTGAGGGAAACAAAACAGAGCAGGCAGACGCTGCCCCTGCGCTTCACGCTCTTTAACCAGCTTCGCTAAGTCAACACGCACATCAGGCTGGTCCGGATCGGGACAAACGCTGATATGACCCAGTTCGTTGACGTCGTAATAGTTGTTGCCCCACCAGGCGATGTTATAAGTACGCAGCATTTTGCTGGCATCCTGATCGTTCATTGCTACCTCCTGCATTGAGCGGAGTGCACCCTGTTCGCCAGCTGACGAACCCTTGATATTCTTCATGTCGTCAGACATCACGAACCTCAATTTTCCGTTGAAAGATGAAACTGTTAACCGGCTTTACTGCCGCTAAGCTGGAAATTTGTTGCCACATGTAACGCAATGTCCTGTTCACCTGACGTTGCCGTCAGCGCGATTCACGCATGAGAGTTAAGTGTAAAACACCCTGGCCATTTCGTTTGAAAGTCAGCCTTTAAAAGGACCATGGATAACGTGCGTCGTTCACCTGCATCAGCAAAGTGAAGAAACCATAACGTAAGAATAGTGGTACAGATTAACCGGCGATCGTGTCGGGATAATTACCGCATCGAACGTGTCGGCAGGACAGAGAAACAGATGGGAAGCGGGAGACAGCCAGCGCGGCGCAACAGCGCAGAGAACCGAAAGTGAAGAAAACGTGGTTCATTACTCGAATCACCTCCACACATGCCAAAGGCACATGGAAAACAACCTGGGTGAACGTCAGAGCAAAGCCTGACGGGCGCGACGCATGGTGACGTCATCCGTTTTGCTGCTGTGAAAGCAGCGGCGTTTTATACAGTTTGCGGCGAAAAAATGCAAAAAGATTATTTGGTTAATGTGTGTACTGTCAGGAAAATTTTCCAGTTCTGCTGTGAAGTAAAATGCTGAAACAGAAAAAGGGCTGGTAATTCGCTTATCCTGTAACCTAAAATAGACGTCCAGATGGTTTTCCATCTAAACAGGTTAATATCCAGGCGCTTTCTGCCGATAACGTTAGCCTGATGCGCTGACACCTCCTAACTGCTCGCGGCTTTGCCTGAAGGGGCGTCAAGTCAGGTCCAGCCTCACTTACGCTATGCAGTCGAATTCAAACCATTTGTAAGGTAAAGAACAGAATGGCTAAACACCTTTTTACGTCCGAGTCTGTATCAGAAGGACATCCTGATAAAATCGCTGACCAAATCTCTGATGCGGTGCTTGATGCAATCCTCGAGCAGGATCCAAAAGCACGCGTGGCCTGCGAAACTTACGTTAAAACCGGTATGGTTCTGGTTGGCGGTGAGATCACCACCAGCGCCTGGGTTGATATCGAAGAGATCACCCGTAATACCGTACGTGAAATCGGCTATGTTCATTCCGATATGGGCTTTGATGCCAACTCTTGCGCCGTTCTGAGCGCCATTGGCAAGCAGTCTCCAGACATCAATCAGGGCGTTGACCGTACCGATCCGCTGGAGCAAGGCGCGGGTGACCAGGGCCTGATGTTTGGCTATGCGACCAATGAAACTGACGTGTTGATGCCTGCGCCGGTGACTTATGCTCACCGTCTGGTTCAGCGTCAGGCTGAAGTACGTAAAAACGGTGCGCTGCCCTGGTTGCGTCCGGATGCGAAAAGCCAGGTGACCTTCCAGTATGACGACGGCAAAATCGTGGGTATCGATGCAGTCGTTCTGTCAACGCAGCACTCTGAAGAGATTAGCCAGAAAGATCTGCAGGAAGCGGTGATGGAAGAGATCATCAAGCCAGTGCTGCCTTCTGAGTGGTTGAATGTGACGACTAAGTATCACATCAACCCAACCGGTCGCTTCGTTATCGGTGGCCCAATGGGCGACTGCGGCCTGACCGGTCGTAAAATTATTGTTGATACCTACGGCGGTATGGCACGTCACGGCGGCGGTGCGTTCTCTGGTAAGGATCCGTCCAAAGTTGACCGTTCAGCGGCTTACGCAGCGCGCTATGTCGCGAAAAACATCGTTGCTGCCGGCCTGGCAGATCGTTGTGAAATTCAGGTTTCCTACGCGATTGGCGTTGCAGAACCAACTTCCATCATGGTTGAAACCTTCGGCACTGAGAAAATCTCTACCGAACAGCTGACACTGCTGGTACGCGAGTTCTTTGACCTGCGTCCATACGGTTTGATTCAGATGCTGGATCTGCTGCACCCGATCTACAAAGAGACCGCGGCTTACGGTCACTTTGGTCGTGAGCATTTCCCATGGGAAAAAACCGACAAAGCTGCACAACTGCGCGACGCTGCCGGTCTGTAAGATTTGCTCTGATGTAAAAAACCCTGCTGCGGCAGGGTTTTTTATGGGCAGCAGGCGCACTGTCTCTTATACCTGCCCTTTCCCGCCAGCAGGAAAGTTATCCTGGGCCTGAACCCTTTCGCCGATCCGCTCCCGCTAATGAAAGAAAGCGTGGGTAAGAAAAACAGGCCACTTCTTCTCCAGTTTTTCTCAACCAGCACTTTTTCTTATCTCAGCTACACTTCTTTCGCCTGTCCCGGCAACAAAATGTTAACGATTACATTTTGAAACGCTTTATTTATCTGTAATTTAGGAATTAAACGGCGTGGTTATTGTTGTAAAAATGCGTTATTTTCAGCGTCATCTGATTGCTGATAATTAGAGCGTTGTCAGAAACTTAAAGCGTGCTATACCTCACTGGTTACTTGACCTTTCCGAACTGAAAATGCTGAATTTCAGGGTTTCAGCGTGTGTAAGCGATTACATTGGTGTGATCGCCCTCACTTTTTCCCCGGATGAGGTTTTTTAACATTGATAAAAACAATGATAGATAAACTTGGAGGCAACAATGCCTGGCAATACACACAAAAGCAGGACGTCAAATAAGGCAATGACCTTTTTTGTCTGCTTTCTGGCGGCCCTTGCTGGCCTGCTGTTTGGTCTGGATATCGGCGTGATTGCCGGTGCACTGCCCTTCATCGCAAAAGAGTTCAACGTAACGGCACATCAGCAAGAGTGGATCGTCAGCTCAATGATGTTTGGTGCGGCAGTCGGTGCTATCGGCAGTGGCTGGATGTCATCACGCCTGGGACGTAAAGAGCCTGATGGCAGGTGCCATCCTGTTCGTGATCGGTTCTCTGTGGTCGGCGATGGCGCCTAACCCGGAAATGCTGATCAGCGCGCGCGTTCTGCTGGGTCTGGCGGTAGGTATCGCGTCTTATACCGCACCGCTTTACCTCTCTGAAATCGCACCTGAGAAAATTCGCGGCAGTATGATTTCCCTTTACCAGCTGATGATTACCATTGGTATTCTGGGTGCTTATCTCTCGGATACCGCGTTCAGCTTTACCGGCAACTGGCGCTGGATGTTAGGAGTTATCACTATTCCTGCGGCGCTGCTGCTGATTGGTGTGTTCTTCCTGCCAAACAGTCCACGCTGGCTTGCGGCCAAAGGCAATTTCCGTGATGCACAGCGCGTGCTGGATCGCCTGCGTGACACCAGCGAACAGGCAAAACGTGAACTGGATGAAATCCGCGAAAGCCTGAAAATCAAACAGTCCGGTTGGGGCCTGTTCAAAGGCAACAGCAATTTCCGCCGCGCGGTGTTTCTCGGCATTCTGCTGCAGGTTATGCAGCAGTTTACCGGCATGAACGTCATCATGTATTACGCGCCGAAGATTTTTGAAATTGCCGGTTTCTCAAATACCACAGAACAGATGTGGGGTACGGTAATTGTTGGTCTGGTCAACGTGCTGGCGACCTTTATTGCCATTGGTCTGGTGGATCGCTGGGGACGTAAACCTACCCTGATCCTCGGCTTCATGGTGATGGCCGCTGGCATGGGTATTCTGGGTACGATGCTGCACCTGGGTATCAACTCGCCTGGTGCGCAGTACTTTGCGATTGGCATGCTGTTGATGTTTATCGTTGGTTTCGCCATGTCAGCTGGCCCGCTGATTTGGGTACTGTGTTCTGAGATTCAGCCGCTGAAAGGCCGCGATTTCGGTATCACCGTTTCCACCACCACCAACTGGATCGCGAACATGATTGTGGGCGCGACCTTCCTGACGATGCTGAACACGCTGGGCAACGCACCAACCTTCTGGGTTTACGCACTGCTGAACGTCTTCTTCATCGTACTGACGCTGATGCTGATCCCGGAGACCAAAAACGTCTCACTGGAGCACATTGAGCGTAACCTGATGAAAGGTAAAAAACTGCGCGATATTGGTTCTCACGACTGATAAGCACTCTCTGACGGCGGGTCTTCCCGCCGTTTTCTTTCTGTTATTGAGTTCCCATTCGTCCCCGCTTATCCTGAGCGTCATGAAAACACCTCGCCTTCCCATCGCCTTGCAGCAAGCCGTGATGCGCTCGCTACGTCACTCGCTTGAACTGGCTAAACAAAAATTAGAGCGCGATTTTCCCGAGCCGAAGCTGGTTTACCAACAGCGCGGCACCGCAGCGGGCACTGCCTGGCTGGAACCCTGGGAAATCCGGCTTAATCCCGTTTTACTGCTGGAGAATCAGGCTGCCTTTATCGATGAAGTCGTTCCGCACGAACTGGCGCATCTGCTGGTATGGAAAATGTTTGGTCGCGTTGCGCCACACGGTAAAGAGTGGAAATGGATGATGGAAAGCGTGCTTGGCGTTCCGGCTCGGCGCACCCATCAGTTTGAGGTTGATTCGGTACGCAGCCGCACCTTTGCCTACCGCTGCCAGTGCCAGCAACACCAGCTTACCGTACGTCGCCATAACCGCGTTATCCGTGGCGAAAGCGAATACCGCTGCGTTCACTGCGGCAGCCTGCTAACAGCGGGGGAATTTATCGCATCCTGAGCAGGATTCTCATTCCGCGCATTTTCTCATTCTGTTACCCTGCCGCCCTTTTAAACACTGATTAGAATGTTGGAATATGTCTCGCAAATTTATTATTGCTGTCTCGCTGTTATTCGCCCCGTTTGTTGCCAGTGCCCTGAGCCTGAATAATTACCATCAAAACAACTTCCAGCAGGCCAAAACCTACGCCGCGCAGATCAATGCTGATGCGCCAGGCTCATTTTATTGCGGCTGTAAAATTAACTGGCAAGGCAAGAAAGGCGTACCTGACCTGAGCAGTTGCGGCTATCAGGTGCGTAAAAATGCGAATCGTGCTGAACGCATTGAGTGGGAACATGTGATGCCTGCCTGGGAGTTTGGTCATCAGCGTCAGTGCTGGCAAAACGGCGGACGTAAAAATTGCAGCAAGGATGCTGAATATCGCCGCATTGAAACCGACCTGCACAATCTGCAACCCGCCGTAGGTGAAGTCAATGGCGATCGCGGCAACTTCGCTTACAGCCAGTGGAACGGCAGCGAAAAGCAGTATGGTCAGTGCGCCATGAAAGTCGATTTCAAACTGAAGCAGGCCGAGCCGCCGGCACGGGCACGCGGCGCGATTGCACGAACGTATTTCTACATGCGCGACCAATACCATTTGCGCCTGTCACGTCAGCAAACCCAGCTTTTTGCCGCATGGGATAAGCTCTATCCGGTGACGTCGTGGGAATGCGAACGTGACAAGCGCATCGCGCGCGTCCAGGGCAATCATAATCCTTATGTGCTGCAAGCTTGCCAGCACTAAAATCCCTGCCCTAAACTAGCTGTTTTCTCGATTCCGCCGCGTAATTCAGCGCGGCGTTCAGTTCTCAGGAACCTTATGCGCATACCTCGCATTTACCATGCCGAACCGCTCAGCGTAGGCAAAGAATTCACACTCGATGAAGACGCCTCTAATCATGTTGGTCGTGTGCTGCGCATGACCAGCGGCCAGCGTCTGGAACTCTTTGATGGCAGTAATCTGACTTTTGCGGCAGAGATCACGCATGTGGATAAAAAGCGTGTAAAAGTAACTGTCTCAGAAAGCCAGTCGGACGATCGTGAGTCGCCTCTGTTCCTGCATTTAGGCCAGGTGATGTCGCGCGGTGAAAAAATGGAATTCACTATCCAGAAATCCATTGAACTGGGCGTCAATGTGATTACCCCTTGTTTTCCGAACGCTGTGGAGTAAAGCTGGACGCAGAAAGGCTGACAAAGAAAATTCAGCAGTGGCAGAAGATTGCTATTGCCGCTTGCGAACAGTGTGGCCGCAACCGCGTGCCAGAAATTCGCGAAGCGATGACGCTGGAAGCCTGGTGTGCAGAGGCAGAGAGCGGCTTAAAACTGAATCTGCATCCACGTGCCAGCCACAGCATTAATACGTTACCGCAGCCGGTTGAGCGGGTGCGGTTGCTGATTGGCCCGGAAGGCGGACTTTCCGCTGATGAGATTGCCATGACAGCGCAACATGACTTTACTGACATACTGCTTGGCCCGCGGGTTTTACGCACCGAAACCACTGCACTGACGGCCATCACGGCACTTCAGGTGAGGTTTGGTGACCTGGGTTAAGCGATACTTATTTAAGACGCACGCAGCACACACGGCGTCCTGACTGATCAGCCCAACGCTGACCGTACGGAACGAGACGGTAAATGCTGTCTCATCGAGGAGATAATAATGATTAAGCTTGGCATCGTGATGGACCCTATCTCGTCCATTAATATTAAAAAGACTCCAGCTTCGCCATGTTGCTGGAAGCACAGCGTCGTGGTTACGAAATTCACTATATGGAAATGGGCGACCTCTCACTGCGCGGTGGCGTTTCCTATGCACGTACGCGTTTGCTGAGCGTGGAGCAAAATTACGAAAACTGGTATCAGTTTGGTAGCGAACAAGAGATCAAACTCGCTGATCTCAACGTTGTGCTGATGCGTAAAGATCCGCCGTTTGATACTGAGTTTATTTATGCGACTTACATTCTTGAGCGTGCTGAAGAGTCAGGGACGCTGATCATTAACAAACCGCAAAGCCTGCGTGACTGTAACGAAAAACTTTATACCGCCTGGTTTGCTGAATTTACCCCCGATACGCTGGTAACGCGCAACAAAGAGAAGCTGCGTGCCTTCTGGCAAGAGCACGGCGATATCATTATGAAACCGCTGGATGGCATGGGCGGCGCGTCTATCTTCCGCGTGAAACAGGATGATCCTAACTTCTCTGTTATTACAGAAGCGTTGACGAATCATGGCAAATTCTACTGTATGGCCCAGAATTATATTCCAGCCATCAAAGAGGGTGACAAACGCGTTCTGGTGGTAGATGGTGAACCGGTGCCTTATTGCCTGGCTCGTATTCCGCAAGGCGGCGAAACACGCGGTAACCTGGCGGCTGGTGGGCGCGGTGAAGCACGCCCGCTGAGCGAGAGCGACTGGGAAATTGCGCGCCGTGTCGGCCCAACGCTGAAAGCAAAAGGGCTGATTTTTGTCGGACTGGACATCATCGGTGATAAACTGACTGAAGTTAACGTGACCAGCCCAACATGTGTGCGTGAAATCGAGGCAGCATTTCCTGTCTCAATCACCGGTATGTTGATGGATGCCATTGAGAAGCGTCTGGGCTGAGCATGACGCCGGGGCCTTGCTCCGAGATCAACCCAACACCGACGCGGTAACTGCGCGTCGGTTATTTTTGGTACATTAAGTGAGAATGAATTTACAGCATCATTTTTTGATTGCCATGCCTTCGCTGCAGGATCCTTTCTTCAAACGTTCGGTGGTTTACGTTTGTGAACATAATGAAGAAGGTGCGATGGGGCTGATCATCAACAAGCCCATGGAAAACCTGACGGTAGAAGGCATTCTGAAGAAGCTCAAGATCTCGTCTGAAGATCGCGATCCTGACATCAAGCTGGACAAACCGGTCTTCGCGGGCGGTCCACTGGCTGAAGATCGGGGCTTTATCCTGCATTCTGCACAACGCACTTTTACATCCAGTATCCGTATTTCTGATACCACGGTGATCACAACATCACGTGATGTGTTAGAAGCGATAGGTACGCCATCGCAGCCGGATAACGTTCTGGTCGCGCTGGGTTACTGTGCCTGGGAAAAGGATCAGCTGGAGAGCGAGCTGATGGAAAATGCCTGGCTGACGACCCCGGCGAACAGCAACATTCTGTTCAAGACGCCTATTTCTGAACGCTGGCGAGAAGCAGCGCGCAGCATCGGCGTGGATATTCATAATATGGCCAGCGACGCCGGACACGCCTGATGACCCAAACACTATTAGGCTTCGACTTTGGCACCAAAAGCATTGGTGTCGCGGTTGGGCAGCAACTCACCGGCAACGCCCGCCCGCTGGCTGCGCTTAAAGCGCAAGAGGGTACGCCAGACTGGCTGCAAATCGAAAAGCTGCTTAAAGAGTGGCAACCCGATTTTGTCGTCGTAGGTTTACCGCTCAACATGGACGGGACTGAGCAACCGCTGACGGCGCGCGCGCGTAAATTCGCTAATCGCCTGCATGGCCGCTTTGGGATCCGCGTTGAGCTACAAGATGAACGACTCAGCACCGTTGAAGCACGCGCCGGTTTGTTTGAGCGCGGCGGTTATCGCGCACTGAACAAAGGCTCGGTTGATTCACAGTCTGCCGCTATCATCCTGCAAGACTGGTTCGAAACGCACGCCTAAATCAGCCCCTCTTTCTGACGAGCAATAATGCTCTGTTCGAATGTCTGCATCCCGGCCTGCGCGCCGGTTTGCAGCACGCCTGCGAGTTGATGAATCTTTCCTTCACGGATTAAATTCGATACTGCGGGCGTCGCCACCAGCACTTCGAACAGCCCCACTCTTTCTCCCGTGCGTGACGGCACCAGCCGCTGGGCAATCACAGCTTTCAGGCTGCCTGCCAGTTGCAGGCGCACCTGGTTTTTCTCTTCTGCCGGGAAAACATCCACCAGCCTGTCAACCGCCTGTGCCGCACCGCGCGTATGCAACGTCGCCAAAACCAGATGCCCGGTCTCCGCTGCCGTCAGCGCCTGGCGAATCGTCTCTTTGTCGCGCAGCTCGCCCAGCAGGATAACGTCAGGATCTTCGCGTAGCGCCGCTTTTAACCCTGGCAGAAGGAGGTGCAATGTACGCCCGTTTCCCGCTGCTGAATCAATGAGTGCTGGCTGTGATGGATAAATTCAATGGGATCTTCCAGCGTGATGATATGCCGCGCCTGCTGGCGATTAATGGCATCGACTATTGCGGCCAGCGTGGTCGATTTTCCACTGCCGGTAGCGCCGGTAATCAAAATCAGACCATCCTGTTTTTCCAGCAGCAGCGGTACAATAGCAGGCACGCGCAAGCTCTCCAGAGTTGGAATGTCACTGGCGATAGTGCGCAGCGCCAGCGATAAGCCCTGTCGCTGCCTGAACAGGTTAGCGCGCAAACGCTGCCCGCCTGGCAAACTCAGTGCAAAATCGAGTTGTCCGTCGTGCGCTAACTGCTGCTGTTGCGCATTATCCAGCCACTGGTGAATAAACTGCTCCATCCATTCAGGCGTGATGTGTGGGTAATCCGCTATCGCTTCCAGCCTGCCCTGCCGTCGCCAGTAGGGCAAATGTCCGCTGCAAAGATGCAGATCGGCCGCGTTATGCTTTACACTAAGGGCCACAATTTCATTCAGATTCATTATTTCTCCTGACTATGACCTCAATTCAGCACAACCTACAGCAAGTACGGCAGCGAATCTCTGCCGCCGCCGCGCGTTGCGACAGAGCGCCAGAAGAAATTACCCTGCTTGCGGTGAGCAAAACTAAACCTGCGAGCGCGGTCGAAGAGGCCGCTGCCGCCGGGCAAATCACCTTTGGTGAAAATTACGTGCAGGAGGGGGTTGAAAAGATTCAGGCACTGACCGCACATCCACAACTGGAATGGCATTTTATTGGGCCACTTCAGTCTAATAAAAGCCGTCTGGTGGCTGAGAATTTTGCCTGGTGTCACACGGTTGATCGCTTACGCATTGCGCAACGCCTGAACGATCAGCGTCCGGCCACGCTGCCACCGCTTAATGTGTTAATTCAGGTAAATATCAGTGACGAAAACAGCAAATCTGGCATCATGCTGGAGGCCATTCCTGCGCTGGCACAGCACATTGCACAATTACCGCAGTTGCGCCTGCGCGGATTGATGGCGATTCCGGCTCCAGAAGATGATTACGATCGGCAACTGGCGATGTGTCAGCAGATGGCCGGCGCATTTCAGCAGTTGAAACAGCATTACGCAGAAGTGGATACGCTCTCGCTGGGAATGAGCGATGACATGGAAGCGGCCATTGCCGCAGGCAGCACAATGGTGCGTATCGGCACCGCAATATTTGGCTCACGCGATTACACGAGCAAAACACAACAATAATTGAGGAACTCATGTTAACAATGACGTTTTTAGTAAAAACGCTGATTGATCTCTACGTCATGGTGCTGCTGCTACGCATCTGGATGCAGTGGTCACGCTGTGATTTTTACAACCCACTGTCGCAATTTGTAGTGAAAATTACTCAGCCGGTTATTAAGCCGCTGCGTCGTATTCTTCCGGCAATAGGACCGATTGATACCGCCTCGCTGCTGTTAGCCTTTGTGCTTACGACGCTTAAATATCCGATTTTATTATTGATTCAGGTTGGTGTGTTCTCGGTCGATCCCACTAATTTACTGGTTGGCTTGCTGTCACTGCTGAAGTCTGCCGGTTATCTGGTGTTCTGGGTGATTATCATTCGCTCGCTGATGAGCTGGATTAGTCAGGGCCGTGGCCCGGTTGACTACGTGCTGATTCAACTGACTGAACCGCTGATGGCACCGATTCGTCGCATTTTACCGGCGATGGGCGGCATCGATTTTTCAGCAATGATCGTGATTCTGGTGTTATATGCCCTGAATTTTCTCGGCATGGACCTGTTCCCGGGTCTCTGGTATCTGCTGTAACCGAATAAACTGGAACTGTTATGCAAAAAGTTGTGCTCGCAACCGGTAATCCCGGCAAAGTACGTGAACTGGCGGACCTGCTCTCCGCCTTTGGCCTGGATATCGTGGCGCAAACCGATCTTGGCGTAGCGTCGGCTGAAGAGACCGGCCTGACCTTTATCGAAAACGCCATTCTTAAAGCGCGCCATGCGGCGCATATCACCGGTTTACCGGCAATTGCTGATGATTCGGGTTTAGCCGTGGATGCACTGGGTGGCGCACCGGGCATCTATTCAGCGCGCTACGCTGGCGAAGAGGCCAGCGATCGGCAAAATCTGGAGAAGCTGCTCGTGGCCCTGAAAAATGTGCCTGATGGTCAGCGACAGGCGCAATTCCATTGTGTGCTGGTCTATCTGCGTCACGCTGAAGATCCTGTGCCGTTAGTGTTTCACGGCAGCTGGCAGGGTGAGATTACCCGTGCGCCAGCGGGTGAAGGTGGCTTCGGTTACGATCCCATTTTTTATGTGCCTGAGTCAGGCAAAACCGCCGCCGAGCTGAGCAAAACGGAAAAAGGCGCGGTTTCTCATCGTGGTAAAGCATTGACGCTGTTGCTGGAAGCGATGCGTAATGCCTAATCTGCCGCCGTTAAGCCTGTACATTCATATTCCGTGGTGCGTTCAGAAATGTCCCTACTGCGATTTTAATTCCCACGCATTGAAAGACGAGGTGCCGCACATTGAATATGTGCAGCACCTGCTGCGCGATTTAGAAAACGATCTGCCACTGATACAGAATCGTGAAGTGCGCACCATTTTTATTGGTGGCGGTACGCCGAGCCTGTTGAGCAGCAACGCCATGCAGATGTTAATGGATGGCGTGCGTGAGCGCCTGACGCTGGCGGAAGGGGCTGAAATTACCATGGAAGCGAATCCGGGAACGGTGGAAGCCGATCGCTTCAGCGCCTATCAGCGCGCCGGAATTAATCGCATCTCCATTGGCGTGCAGAGTTTCAGTCCGCAAAAGCTGGAGCGTCTGGGCCGCATTCACGGCCCGGAAGAGGCGAAGCGTGCAGCACAACTGGCAGAAGGCCTGCATTTACGCAGCTTCAACCTCGACCTGATGCACGGCTTGCCCGATCAGTCACTGGAGGAGGCGCTGGACGATCTGCGTCAGGCGATTGCGCTCAATCCCCCTCACCTTTCCTGGTATCAACTCACCATTGAGCCCAATACGCTGTTTGGTTCACGTCCGCCGGTATTACCTGATGACGACGCGCTGTGGGATATTTTCGAACAGGGGCATCAGTTACTCACGGCGGCCGGTTATCAACAGTATGAAACCTCGGCCTACGCTAAGCCGGGATATCGCTGTGAACATAACCTGAACTACTGGCGCTTTGGTGATTACCTCGGCATTGGCTGTGGTGCGCACGGCAAACTGACCCAGCCTGACGGTCGCATCGTACGCACGGTGAAAACCCGTCATCCACGCGGTTTTATGAAGGGAAATTATCTCGACAAACAGTACGACGTGGCAGACAGCGACAAGCCATTCGAATACTTCATGAACCGCTTCCGTCTGCTGGAGGCAGCGCCGCGCCAGGAATTTTCCCGTTATACCGGTTTAGCCGAAACCGCTATTCGGGAACAGATGGATGCCGCAATTGCAGCGGGCTATGTGAATGAAACCGATGAGCAGTGGCAAATCACTGAGAAAGGGAAACTGTTTTTAAATTCGCTGCTGGAGCTGTTTTTAGCCGAAGCATAATACAGATGCAGCAGACAGCTTCGCGCTGGCTGCTGCATTGCCTTATTTTTTCAGACCCGCCACCAGGCTTTTACGCTGATCTTCCAGCGAGATGACGCGATTACAGACTTCATGACCAAAGTTTTGGAAATCCTGTTCCTGGCTGCTCCATTCCGCCTGAATAGCCTGCTGAAGCCCGCCAAGATTGCCCATAATTGCCTGTAATGGGTTGCTGCCATTACTGGCCTGCTTGCTGCCCATCTCGTTCAGGCTGTCCTGCATTACGCCGCCCAGCGTCGTCTGCACCAGCTGCTCTCCGTCGGCGCGGACCTGGTCGATTGCCTGATGATGAAAGGTTAAGCCGTCCGGGCGATGCTCGATGATACGGTTCATCTGCTGCTTTAACTGCGTGTTCAGCGTGCTGAGGCGATTGCGTACATTGCTGTTAGCGCCCAGCTTTTCAACAATGACGCGATCCAGCGCCGCACGGCCTTTCTCAAGACGTGAAGTGGCACCGCTATCGATCCACGGCAGATCGCGACGCAGTGAACTCTGGTAATCAATCGCTTTCTGACGGTTCGCATTGTCCATCGTTACGCGCTGACCATTAAACTGCACATCGCCTTGCGGCGTGATTTCGAGATTGCCATTCGTGCCAACCACCTGCACGCTCTGCGGCTTAATCACCACATCATCCTGCGGTTTTACACTGCATTCGTATGCAGCCTGCACCTGCGTCGCCGCCAGCAACAGCCCCGCTAAAAGCACTTTACGCATCATAAATTCCTTCTGTCTTACCTTACTGAAACCGATCTAAAAGGTCTGACGTCAATGTCGCCGCGAATGGAGTACCGGTCAGCGCACAGCATCCGAAACGTACTGAAGTACGTGAGGAATGCGAGCACTGCCCGGTGCACAGGCCGCAACAGACGCTTAGTCCCACCAGACGTCAAACAGTTCAGTAACCTGAATATCCTGCAGGTTGCGATTTTCCAGCCAGGCGCGCACCCGTTCACGGTGCTCATCGGTGCATTTACCTAATTTTTGCAGGCACACCAGACCTTCCCAGACTAAATAACCGCTGCCGTCATAAGCCAGGCCGTTAGAATCGATCACTTCATTGATAAACTGATTCAGCGTGTCGTCGATTTCAGTTTCAGAGGTGCCTTCCGGGAAGCGCCAGGCCACGGAGAAACCCAACTCCTGGAACTCATCAATGTGTAACTTTTTACGTAAACGGCGGCTGCGTTGTGTGGCCATTATTTCATCCTCTCAAACATTAAATCCCATACGCCGTGGCCTAAACGCTGCCCGCGCTGCTCAAACTTAGTCAGTGGACGCGTCTCGGGACGCGGCACATAATCCTGTGTTTCGGACTGGTTCTTGTAGCCGTCGATGCTGTTCATGACTTCAAGCATGTGTACGGCGTAAGCTTCCCAGTCGGTTGCCATGTGGAACACGCCGCCCAGCTTCAGCTTGCGCATGACCAGTTCAGCAAACGGGACCTGTACGATACGACGCTTGTTGTGGCGCGCTTTGTGCCACGGATCGGGGAAAAGAGTTGCACCATGCGCAGTGAGTTGTCTGGGATCATTTTTTCCAGCACTTCTACTGCGTCATGACACATCACGCGCAGGTTCTCGACGTCCGCTTCTTTCGCGGCGCCCAGGCAGGCCCCTACGCCTGGCGCGTGGACTTCAATCCCCAGAAAATTTTGCTGTGGGTTATTTTGCGCCATAGTGACCAGTGATGCGCCCATGCCAAAACCGATTTCCAGCGTTACCGGCGCGTCGCGCCCAAACAGTTGCGGCAGATCAATCGGCTCTGGTTGGTACTCTACGCCCATCTCCGGCCAGTAATTATCGAGTGCCAGCTGCTGGCCTTTAGTTAACCGGCCCTGGCGGCGCACAAAACTGCGAATACGGCGCAATGGGCGCCCGTTTTCATCAAATTCCGGGGTGATGACGTCATTAATCATGTCGAAGCCTGCTGGTTAGCCTGTTCTGGGAAACGGGCATTATGCAAAGTTCATAAGCAGAAGCAAGCCTTTGCAATCTTCCGGTTTACACCCAGTGATGCATGTGCTGGAATTCCTGCCTGAGTGTAGAGTAAACACGGAAAATTTCCTTCTTATGATGCAAGCGCCGCAGTTCGCGCAACAGGTGCTGGACTGGTATCAGCACTTTGGCCGCAAAACCCTGCCGTGGCAGTTAGAGAAAACGCCTTATAAGGTGTGGCTGTCCGAAGTGATGTTACAGCAAACCCAGGTTGCTACCGTTATTCCTTATTTCGAACGCTTTATGGCGCGTTTCCCCACGGTCAGCGATCTGGCTGCTGCGCCGTTAGATGAAGTGCTGCATCTGTGGACCGGTCTCGGCTATTACGCCCGGGCGCGCAACCTGCACAAAGCGGCAAAACAGATCGTTGAGGTGCATCAGGGCGAGTTCCCACGCAACTTTGATGATGTTGCCGCACTGCCTGGCGTGGGGCGTTCCACCGCAGGCGCGATTCTGTCACTGTCGCTGGGACAACATTTTCCTATCCTTGATGGCAACGTGAAGCGCGTACTGGCGCGTTGTTATGCCGTGCCGGGCTGGCCGGGCAAAAAGGATGTGGAAAAACGTTTATGGGAAATCAGCGAAACCGTTACCCCGGCGCAAGGCGTCAGTGAGTTTAACCAGGCGATGATGGATCTCGGTGCGATTGTCTGCACCCGCTCAAAACCCAAATGTGAAATTTGCCCGCTAAACAGCGGCTGCGTGGCTTACGCCAGTCAGAGCTGGGCGAGCTATCCGGGCAAAAAGCCAAAGCAGGTACTTCCTGAACGCAGCGGCTTTTTCCTGATGATGCAGCATGGCGACGAGGTGTGGCTGGAGCAACGCCCACCGGTGGGATTGTGGGGCGGTCTGTTCTGTTTCCCACAATTTAGCACCGAAGACGCATTAACCGACTGGTTGATGGCGCGTGGCATTCAGGCAAAACCGCAGCAGCTGACCGCTTTTCGTCATACCTTTAGTCATTTTCATCTGGATATCGTGCCAATGTGGCTGGCATGGCCTTCTGTTGGGGCATTAATGGATGAAGCTGGCGGTCTCTGGTATAACTTAGCGCAGCCACCGTCAGTGGGATTAGCCGCGCCCGTCGAGCGACTGTTGCACGAATTGCGTCATCCCCAGCAACTGGCTTTGCACAGTTGTGAGATCAATGAGGAAGAATAATGAGCCGCACTATTTTTTGTACATTTTTACAACGCGACGCTGAAGGTCAGGACTTTCAGCTCTACCCTGGCGAGCTGGGCAAGCGTATCTATAACGAGATTTCAAAAGAAGCCTGGCAGAAGTGGATGGCCAAGCAGACCATGCTGATCAACGAGAAGAAGCTCAACATGATGAACCCGGAAGATCGTAAAGTGCTGGAAAAGGAGATGGTGAATTTCCTGTTTGAAGGCAAAGACGTGCATATCGAAGGCTACACACCGCCCGAAGCGTAATTTATTTTGGCCTCTGGATTGAGGCCTTTTTCCAGGTCAGGCACAGATTTCCAATGAATAAAAAGTTGATAGCCTTGCTGGTGATTGCACCACTTTTGGTTTCTTGCTCCGGACAAAAAAAGCAGCAGTATCACGAAGACTGGATTAAAGACACCAACGGCTTTGATATTTTAATGGGTCAGTTCGCCCATAACATCGAGAATATTTGGGGTATTAAAGAGGTTCTGATTGCAGGACCAAAAGATTACGTCAAATACAGCGACAACTATTACACCCGCAGCCACATTAACTTTGAGAGCGGTAGTATTACCATCGAGACCATTGCCGGAACCGATCCGATGGCCAGCCTGCGCCAGGCAATAGTGACCACACTGTTGATTGGTGACGATCCTGGCAATGTCGATCTCTACTCCGACGCCAACGATATTGTGATCAGCAAAGAGCCACTGCTGTATGGGCAGGTGCTGGATAACACCGGTCAGCCGATCCGCTGGCAGGGGCGCGCTGAGAACTTTGCTGATTATCTGATCCAGAATAAGCTGAAGCGCCGCACTTCCGGTCTGCACGTCATTTACTCAATCACGATCCCAATGGTGCCAAACCACCTGGACAAGCGTGCGCATAAATATCTGCCGATGGTGCGCAAGGCGGCTGAAGAGTATGGCGTTGATGCCTCGCTGATTCTGGCGATTATGCAGACTGAGTCGAGCTTTAACCCCTATGCGGTGAGCCACGCGGATGCGCTTGGTTTAATGCAGGTTGTTCAGCACACGGCCGGTGTGGATGTGTTCCGCATGAAGGGTAAATGGGGCAAGCCGAGCCGCAGCTATCTGCTTGATCCTGAAAATAACATTGATGCAGGAACGGCCTATTTGTCGATCCTGCAAAAAAGTTATCTAGGGGAATTCAGGATCCGCTGTCGCGGCGTTACGCTGTGATTACCGCTTATAACGGTGGCGCGGGTAGCGTGCTGCGCGTTTTCTCCAGCGATAAGGATCGTGCCTTCAGCGTCATTAATGAGATGTCTCCTGGCCAGGTGTACCAGACCCTGACCAGCAAGCATCCGTCAGCGGAATCGCGCCGCTATCTCTACAAAGTCAGTACCGCACAGCGTAGCTATCACCGCTATTAATAGCGTGCGCGCTGCCCCCTGCCTTACTCTTTCGCCACGCACGGGAAAAATCAGGAGGGGACAGCGCGCAGAACTTACTGACTTTCCACCATCATATTCGCCACTAAATATTTGCGTCCATCTTCACTGGTCTCGGTATAAACGCCCTGCAATTCTGGCGAGAAGCCCGGCAGTAAATTAATACCCTCTTCCAGCGCCAGGAAGTAACGCTGCACCGCCCCGCCCCAGACTTCGCCCGGCACTACGCACAGCACACCCGGTGGGTACGGCAAAGCACCTTCAGCCGCGATCCGGCCTTCCGCATCAGCAATGGCGACCAGTTCAACATCCCCGCGAATATAAGCCTGATGTGCATCCTGCGGATCCACTTTCACGGGCGGTAAACCTTTTTCACGGAACATCGTTTTCTGCAATCCTTTCACATCGTAACTGACGTAAAGATCGTGCATCTCCTGGCACAAGCGGCGCAGCGTGTAACCCGCATAACGCTTCGCATTTTTGCGGTAGATCGTTGGCAACACTTCCGCCAGCGGCGCATCCTCTTTACATGCTGTTCGAACTGCGCCAGCATCGAGACCAGATGCGCCATCTTTTCTGCGCTTTCGGCTGGCGTCAGCAGGAACAGAATCGAGTTAAGATCGCACTTCTCTGGCACGATGCCGTTTTCACGCAGATAGTTCGCCAGAATGGTGGCCGGAATGCCAAAGTCAGCATATTCACCGCTTGCCGCATTAATGCCTGGCGTTGTCAGCAGCAGCTTGCAGGGATCGACCCGATATTGATCGCGATCGTAGCCCGCAAACCCGTGCCATTTAGCCCCGGGTTCAAAGCTGAAATAGCGCAAATCGCTGGCGATCTCAGCCGTTGGCGCATCCTGCCACGCTTTGCCGTTCACCGTTTCTGGCACAAAAGGCAGGATCATCTCACAGCGTTCAAAGATCGCTTTACGCGCGTCAATGCCCAGCGTGACGCACTCTTGCCACATGCGGCGACCCGCTTCGCCCTGATGCATTTTGGCATTGATATCCAGCGCAGCGAACAGCGGATAAAACGGGCTGGTCGATGCGTGCAGCATGAAGGCGTTATTAAGGCGTTTGTGCGGGCAGAAGCGTTTCTGTCCGCGAATGTGATTATCTTTTTGTGAATTTGCGACGTCTGAGAGAAGCCCGCCAGCTGCTTGTGCACCGACTGGGTAACAAAAATGCCGGGATCGTTCTCGTTCAGCTCCAGCGTTAAGGGTGAGCAGCCTTCCATCAACGGAATAAATTGCTCGTAACCCAGCCACGCTGAGTCAAACAGGATGTAATCGCACAGATGACCAATGCGATCCACGACCTGGCGTGCGTTATATACCGTGCCGTCATAGGTGCCGAGCTGGATGATTGCCAGACGAAAAGGCCGCTGCTCATTTGCCCGCTGCGGAGCCACTTTTTTGATTTGCTCGCGCAGATAAGCGTCATCAAAACAGTGCGCATCAATGCCACCGATAAAGCCAAACGGATTGCGCGCCGCTTCCAGATAAACAGGTGTTGCGCCCGCCTGAATCAAGGCACCATGATGGTTAGACTTATGATTGTTACGATCAAACAGCACTAAGTCGCCGCGTGTTAATAGCGCATTTGTCACCACTTTATTGGCACTGGAGGTTCCGTTCAGCACAAAGTAGGTTTTATCGGCGTTGAAAACTTTGGCGGCAAACTTCTGTGCGTGTTTCGCAGAACCTTCATGGATCAACAAATCGCCCAGTTTGACATCGGCGTTGCACATGTCTGAACGAAAAACATTTTCGCCATAAAAATCAAAGAACTGGCGACCTGCCGGATGCTTCCTGAAAAACGCGCCGCCCTGATGTCCCGGACAGGCAAACGTACTGTTCTGCATGTCGACATATTTGGTCAGGGTGTCGAAAAAGGGGGCAGCAAGGTTGATTCATACGCCTGAGCAGCCGCTTCCAGCGCAGCCCAGTCTTGCGGTTCGCCATTCAGCTCACCGGTTACGCCAGGCAGATGCAGCACTTCTTCTTCGAAGGCGTTGGCGACAAATACCGGCAGATTAAAGCCGGTATGACGCAACAGCGCCAGTACGCCGCTGCGCGTATCAGCCAGAGAGACGACCACAGCCGCCACGTCGGTAAAATCAGTGTTGTCCAGCGTTACCACGTCGCGCGCGGTGTTGAGGGTCAGGTTTGGCGCCACAGCGGCGCTGGCAGCAATTTTCAGTGGTGTCATAACACAAATCCCTAACAGTCAGGGAGTGGGTGCCTGCGGCACAGCAATAGGGAAGGATCCCCGGCGAATGATGCATTGCGATGTGTTGTAACCCCATGCGTTGCAAAAAAGCAGGGCGCGTAATGTTCCCGGAACTGACTCAGTAAGGGGACGCACAGGCACCTGCAAGGTAAAGCATGGCAGTTACAGACCGATAGACATCAGTAAAGTCAGAGCGTATCTGGCTTTACGCATGTCCAACAGTGAGCGTCAGGCTGGCTTCACCGCATGGTGAGCGAGTGTGTAACGACAATGGCGAACGCGCGCTCAGGCAGGAGCGAACAGGAACAAGTGCTGATGCGCATTGTGCTGAACATGGCGGCGTCCTCGGTGACAGGAATAACGAGCGTCGAAAAGTGGCGGTTATGATGTCATCTTTTGCCGTATCGACAACCCGTTACTGGTAATTAAATAGTCAAAAGACCCAAAACACATCCCCTTGATATTTAATGAAAATATCCAAAACCCACCCAAATAAATGCTTAAATTCCTGTAAGTTATGAACAATTATGCAGACAGATAGTTCAGCTCTCCTTTCTCAATCCGTTGCAGCCTGATGCGCTCATCTTCCCCCTGTCTCGCTGGCAGAGAAAGATACTGCCCTGCGCTGGTGCCAGCGTTGTAGGGTGAAAGGCATGAAAGCGGAAAAGCACCAGCACAATCCTGCTCTACCGCAACGCCCTACAGAAGCGTAGACTTATTCACCTCTTTTCCCCTTTACCGGAGGCTGCATGTTTAAAGCACTGGTCATAGAAAATGATGAACAAGGTTATCGCACCCTGCTGAAAGATCTCTCCGAATCACAACTTCCCAATCACGACGTTACGCTGGATATCAGCTACTCCACCCTTAACTATAAAGACGCGCTGGCAATCTGTAATAAAGGCCCTATTGTGCGCCAGTTCCCGATGGTGCCGGGCATCGATTTTGTCGGACGTGTCACCGCAAGCCGCCATTCAGAGTGGCAGCAAGATGATGTTGCTCTGCTTACAGGCTGGGGAGTGGGAGAAAAACAGTGGGGCGGCCTGGCGCAAAAAGCCAGCGTCTCTGGCGACTGGTTAGTTGATGTGCCTGCCACACTCAGCCCCCTACAAACCATGGCAATCGGCACAGCGGGACTGACGGCCATGCTGTGCGTCATGGCGCTGGAAAAACAGGGCGTAACACCCGATCGCGGCCCGGTATTAGTGACAGGAGCCAGCGGAGGTGTCGGCAGTTTTAGCGTCAGTCTGCTGTCTCGCCTGGGTTTTGCGGTCATCGCTTCCAGCGGGCGCGCCAGCGATGAAGATTATTTGATTAACACGCTTGGTGCATCATCAGTTATTGACCGTCGTGAACTGGCCGAACCGGGCAAGCCGCTCGCTAAAGAGCGTTGGGCTGCGGCGATTGATAGCGTTGGCAGCCATACCCTAAGCAATGTTTTGGCGGCGACACAGCGCGACGGCGTGGTTGCTGCCTGCGGTATGGCGCAAGGTTTAGATCTGCCTGCCAGCGTGGCACCTTTTATCCTGCGTGGCGTGACCTTAACCGGTGTCGACAGCGTGATGTGTCCAAAACCGCTGCGCCAGCAAGCGTGGCAGCGCCTTGGCGAACATCTTGATACCGCGCTGTTCAGCAAACTTACCCAGGTCATTCCCCTGAGCGAAGCAAAGCAAGCCGCCCAGGATCTTTTAGAGGGTAAAGTGCGCGGACGCCTGATCGTCGACTGCCGCTAAATAAAAATGCCGCCTCATTGTCGGGGCGGCAATAACGTTATTTCAGGCGTGAGATTAGTCCGGTCAGCGCGTAAAGTGCGCCCTGCTCCATCACCTCTTTTGGTTCCCCTTCAAAATGGCGACATTCGGCCTCTACTATGCCATTGGGCAGTTGCCAGCCGAACCAAATCGTTCCTGCAGGTGTACCATCTTCGCCACCATCTGGCCCGGCATAACCGGTTATCGCAATGCTTACCGGTTCTGCAGAACGATCGCATGCCCCTTTTGCCATTTCACGCGCGGTCTTTTCGCTCACGGCAGTATGGTGCTCAATCGTCCCGGCATCGACGCCCAGCAGGCGGATTTTGGCATTATCGCTATAGGTGACAAAGCCGCTGGTATAAAAGTTACCGCTGTTTTCGACTGCTGCCAGCGTCATGCTGATGAGGCCGGCGGTACAGGATTCGGCGGTCGCCAGTTTAAGCCCGGAAGATAACAGAAGTTTGCCCAGATTTTCAGCCGCTTGATTAAGTTTTTCTGCCATATTTTTTATTCCTGTTTTGTAACCAAAAACAAAGTATGGCTGAAAATAAACAGACTGATGTGCCGTCAAGCCGATGTTTTCAAAGCGAAACGGATTACTTGCGTAGTTGAATATAGGGACACTTGCTCTCACTGTCCGCCGTTACGTGAAGTTCAGCCTGATACCAGCGCGTAAGTGTCGCTTCGGTCATCACCTGCTGCGGCGTGCCCTGCGCCACCAGCTTACCCTGGTGTAACAGCAAAATACGATCTGCCCACAGCGATGCCAGATTGAGATCGTGCAACACGGTGCACACGCTGAAATCGCCCGATCGCGTCAGTTTATGCAGCAGGCGCAGCGTCTGTTGCTGCCAGAAAAGATCCAACGCCGAAGTCGGTTCATCTAAAAACAGCCAGCCGCGCGGCGCGTCATCCTGCCACAGTTGTGCTAACACGCGCGCCAGTTGCACACGCTGCTGCTCTCCCCGGAAAGTTGCCGGTAATCGCGCGTTGCCAGCGTGTTGCAGCCGGTTAACCGCATGACCTGTTGCACAATTTCCGCCGACTGTTTACCCGGCCAGGGAGCGCGGCCCATCGCTACCACTGATTCAGCAGACTGCGAAAACGTCATACTGTTTTGCTGGCGCATCACGGCGCGTCGTCGTGCCAGCTCATTGCGCGGCCAGTCAGCTAACTGTCGATTGCCGAGCCAGCATTCGCCGCGATCGGGCTTGAGGAAACCGGTTAACATGCGCAGCAAGGTCGATTTGCCCGCACCGTTGGGACCAATCAATGCCACCATTTCACCTGCCGCTAGCGTCAGATCAAGATGCTCAATTAACGTCCGCGCGTTATGGGTGAAGCGTAATCCTTTCGCCTGTAATGTTTCCATTAGTCCATTCCTCGCTGCTGACGCAGGATCAGCCAGAGAAACCACGGCCCGCCAATCAGGCTGGTGAGTAAGCCAACGGGCATTTCTGCCGGGATCACAACGGTGCGCGCCAGCGTATCAGCCAGCAGCAGTAAAATAGCGCCAGCCAGGGCTGAGCCTGGTAGCAGCCAGCGATGATCGCTGCCCAGACAGAAACGCATCACATGCGGCACAACCAGGCCAACAAAACCAATTATGCCGCTCACCGATACGGCAGTGCCCACCAGTAGTGCACTGAGCACCAGCAACTGACGCTGGCTGCGTTTAACGTCGAGGCCCATATAATGCGCATCTTCATCACCCAGTTGCAGCAGATTGAGCTGCCGCGCGCGCGTCTGTAACAGCAGCAGCCCAGGCAAAATTAACAGCGCGCAAACCAGCAAGGATGGCCATTGCGCCTGGCTCAAACTGCCCATGCCCCACAGCGACAGCTGCCGCAGTTGCTGATCGTTACTCAGCCAGGACAGCACGCCAACCGCCGCACCGCATAAGGCATTAATCGCAATGCCAATCAGCAGCAGCCGCGACAGGTTGCCACGTGCAAGCTGGCTAAAACTAAATATCAGCAAGGTCACCAGCAGGCTGCCCGTAAAGGCGGCGATGGTAGGTAACCATAATGCTATAACCGCGGGCAGCGCCAGCGGCATAACAATGGCCACCGCTACTGCTAATCCCGCGCCGCTGCTGATACCCAACAGGCCCGGGTCGGCCAGAGGATTGCGAAACAGCCCCTGCATTACCGCACCAGAGACCGCTAATGCCATACCGAGCAGCACGGCCAGTAACACACGCGGCAAGCGAATATTCAGCCAGATCTGCCAACTGATATCGCTGAACGGCGCTTGCCATAAGCCACGCAGTGACAGCGGCATCGCGCCGAAATTAGCCGCCGCTACCATCACCAGCAGCATGCTCACCAGCATCAACAACAGCCAGCGCAGATTAATCATCCCGGAGTGATTCCGCGGCACGGCGCAGTTTGACAATCGCCTGCGGCGTGTCCAGCCCAAAACCGAGCAGCGCCATGGTATCGATCACCAGCAGATTGTGATGCTGTCCGGCTGGCGTCAGAGCCAGTCCCGGCAGTTGCCACAGCTTCTCTTCACTGCCGAGCGCCTTCAGTCCGTCATCACCAATCACCACTAAATCGGGTGCTGCAGCGACTACGCCTTCCTGCGACAGGGCCTGATAATGTGGCACTGCCGCCATCGCATTCACCAGTCCGGCACTGCGTATAGCACCGTCAGCCGCGGTTTGATTCCCCGCAGCCAGCGACTTCATGCCGCTGTTCGCCATGATAAACAGCACTTTGACCGGCAAGGTCTGCTTTGGCAGCTGTGCCAGTTGCTTTTCAACCTGGGCCTCCAGCGTTTTAGCCTGCGCCTCGCGGTTCAGGGCCTTACCGATGGTAGCGATCTTTTTCGGGATCGCTTGCAGGCTGTTTTCACCGCTGACCTCCACGACTTTTACCCCCGCCTGTTCCACCTGCTTCAGAACCAGTGAGGGTTTTGCCAGTTCGCTGCTCAACACCAGGGTGGGTTTCAGTGCCAAAATACCTTCAGCATTTAACTGGCGCATATAGCCTACGTCCGGCAGTTTTGTGGCCTGGGCCGGATGCTGGCTGGTGCTGTCTCGCGCCACCAGATTTTGCTGCGCATCCAGGGCATAAACGATTTGCGTCACATCGCCGCCAATCGATACCACGCGCTCTGCTGCCAGCCCAGGCAACGACACCAGCAGCAGTAAAAGAAAGCGTTTCATGCCGCTTCCCCCGCTGCGCTCAGTGACATCACCTGCTCGCGCCAGCGCGTCTGTTCTGGCGTGCCTTCGCTACGCTGACCGTAAAGCTGGGCGATCTGCGAGCCATCAGCGGCAAACAGTTCCAGACTGGTGACAAACCCATCACCGCTCGGTTTACGTGTTACCCAGCTTTCACTGACCTGATTCTCCATCAGGTGCAGCGTGAATCGCGGATTAAAAATGTTGATCCAGTTTTCCATCGGCACCAGCTTTTCCACTACGCCAGTGAAGATTTGGGTGCAGCCGCGATTGCCGACAAAAATCATGATCTCATTGCCATCCTGCAACGCTAAATCCAGTACCGTTGCCAGCGCGTTATTACTTACCTGCCAGGCAAGATCGTTACCTGCTGCGCGAAACGCTTGCTGACGTGAAACATTATGGCGCTTCAGCAGCGCAAAAAACTGATGCACATCGGTCATGGCTCGCCATTCAGCATCAAGGGCGGCGGCATCAACCTGTTGCGCCCAGTTGGGGGCGGGCACTGGCTGGATAGCGAGCGGTGCGGCGGCGGGCTGGCTAAATTGTTCAATCAGCGTCTGCCAGGCGGCCTTATTGGTGTTTTCAGTGAGATAGATTTTCAGGACCGCATCACCGTGACGATCAAAAATCTGTACGCTCTGGCGCTCGCCATGCGCGGTGTGCTCACTAAGCGCAAATGCACTGTGCCACTGCGACGGAAACAGTCGCAGATCAAGCGCGCGCGGGTTAAGCACGATGCCAGCATGACCGCCCAGATGCAGGTTTTTATACTCACCAAAGTGCTCATGAACGGCGTATTCATTGCGGGTAATGCTTTTGGTTTCGCCTAATGTCTCAAGCGCCGCCAGCAGTGCCGGGAAATCAGTTTTTAACGTCCGTGCGTCCTGGCCGAGGCGCGCTTCACACAACTGCGCTTCGCTGATGCCCATCAGTGCAGCAAGATCGCGGGCATACTTTTTCGGTTGTTCACGCTTCAGGGTCAGATAGTGTTGGTAAGTCTGGTTCATAGCGCATTGCTCCCATGAGGATGCCCTGCACTGCCGCAGGGCTTGTTCTTATCAGAAGTCGACATTTACACCCAGTTGGAAGGTGCGGCCCGGCATAACAGCCAGCGCCTGATCGTTGCGGTCCTGCTGGGTATCGCTGGTCAGCTCACGGCTGCTGAGGTAATCCCAGTATTTGCGATCGGTGATGTTATAAATGCCGCCGCTCAGTTTGACGTTTTTCGTTACCTTCCAGTACGCGGTCATGTCTACCATGCCATATCCAGGGACACGCATGTAGTCGGTGTTTGAATCGGTCAATGGACTCCCGGTATTGCTGTAACTTTCGCGGTTAGTCGCGGTGGCTTGTTTTCCTTTCACAAAGGTCGCGGTCACCGCCGCGCCGTAGCCGCGTGCTACGTCATCCCAGGCTAAACCGATTATCGCTTTCATTGGCGCAACGCTCTCTAAATCAACGTAGCGATCGCCAAGGTAGCTCGATTTAGACTGGCCCTGCGTGTAGCCAAAGGCCAGGTTCGCGCTCAGGCCGTCAACCTGTTCGAACCAGGTGCCAAAATTAATTTTTGTGCTGACTTCTGCGCCATAAATGTAAGCTTTATCGCGGTTTTCAGCCTGATAGGTGGTGTAAATATTGCTGGGGACATTCACAAACTTATCGGGACTGGCGCTGCGCGAGTAGCGAGTGAAGGCAATAAAGTTTTTATAGGCGTTATAGAACACCGCGCTGTTAAACGTCACGCCTTTGGTAAGCTCGCCTTTCAAACCCCATTCAAAATTGTTGCTGGTTTCAGTTTTCAGATCCGTATTACCAATCAACGCATACTGCGCCGTTCCGGCATAGCTGGAACCGAGGTTCCATGAGCCATAAAGCTGGCTGTCATTCGGGAACTGCGCGCCGCGTGTATATTGCAGGTAAGTCATCAATGCTGGCGTCAAATCATACTGAAAAGCGATAGACGGCAGCACCTGCGTATCGCTGTTTGCCGAACCATACAGAGCAGAAACTTCTGCTGGATCCAGTACCGTGCTGTTGGTGGTCAGCGTCGAGACATCGCGCGGCTTCGTGTTCTGATACATCACGCGCACGCCCGGAATAACCGCAAAGTTGTGGCTGTCGAGATCGAAGCTGATCTTGTCCTGCACGTAACCGCCCACCGTGTAGCTGCGACTGTTGGCCTGCGGCTGCATGATGACGCTAAACGCACCTGGCGCAGGCGACTGGCGGAACGGACGTTCAGTATCCACGAGGCGAGCATTCAGCCCGGCACTCAGCGCGTGTCGGCCAATATTTTTCGCCAGCCGTGTATCAAAGCCGTACGTATCGCTGTTGTAATCGGAGTAGACGGTTTGATAAGCCGTTGCGCTCGACGGCATATAGGTGTTGTCGTGCGCCTGAGTCTGCTGCCAGTAAAGGCGCGTTGTCAGGCTGTCGATGAAATCATTATAAGGCGTGTATTCATCGCTCAGGCTGACGCCCCAACGGCGCGTATCACTCTGCTGCTGAGCGGTGCCCCAAAAGGTATTACCGTTGGTGGTACTCCAGCTGTCGTAATGGGTGTGGTTGGTTTTGTGATAGTAATCCAGCGTTGCGCTCAGTTTATGCGCATCGTTCGGCTGCCAGATCCCTGACGTCATAAAGGCATCGGAGTGCCAGTTGGCCGGATAAGCATCAAGCTCGCCGCTGTTGTTTTCTGTTTCCTGACCGTCGCGGCGGCTGTAGACAAAAATGCCGCGCAGTTCATCATCGCCCGCCGCTGCCGTGATACCGTTGTGCCAGCTACGGTTCGCAGAATCGT
Source organism: Pantoea sp. LMR881 (assembly GCF_027157825.1). NCBI lineage: Bacteria > Pseudomonadati > Pseudomonadota > Gammaproteobacteria > Enterobacterales > Erwiniaceae > Pantoea > Pantoea sp. LMR881. The sequence continues at coordinate 2,947,148 of NZ_JAPVOK010000002.1, read as the reverse complement.
AGTCGCTTTGGTAGCCAAAATAGGTTTCTTTACCGGGGCGCAAATAATCGTCTGGCGTTTTGTTACGGAACGAGACGTTGCCGCCAATCGACGTGTTGGCTTGATCGACTGCGGTCGCGCCCTTTTCAATATCAATGCGACCAAACATATAGGGGTCAATGTAATCACGACCAATGCCGAAGCTGTCGAGGCCAGCGCGACCGACATAGCTGCGGCCTGTGGCTTGCGGCAACGGAATGCCATCAACATCCAGGCCAACGCGGTTGCTTTCCAGGCCACGAATGTTGTAGCCCGTATAACCGGCACGGTCGAATCCACTTTTACCCGCAGACGATCCGCCGCTGGCACCGGTTGCGCTGATCAGCGGTTCATAACGCATAATTGATCCGAAATCGTTGGCGCCGCGCTGTTGCAATTCGGCTGCGGTAAGCGTGGTACTGCTGCCTGCTTTTTTTCTGTTTCCGGCGCGGTGACGGTCATCAGCGGCTCGCGGGAAGTGCTTTTCGCCGTGGAGAGCGCCAGTAAAGCGTCATCGCTGGCGGCATAACCACAGGCAGCATGAATAGCAGAGGCGATAAGCGCCGTTTTAAACAGGCGCTGTGAAGTGAATCCCTGAAAATTTAATGACATGAGCGCGAAGTACCCGATTAATTGTTAGTATTCGCTCACTTACTTGCTAAAGGTGTTAAATAATGCGCTTTGCGCAATAAAACCATGAAAAACAGCGTTATTTTTAGCTATAAATTATGGCTCAGGAATTTAATGTAATTGCTAATCATTATCAATAACATTTACATTTAGAAGCGTGCGCGAAAGCACATTTTGTTAATCCGCACTAAACGCTATGTAATCAATAACTTAACAAGGAGCCTGCTATGATGCCTAAACCGGCAATAGAGATTCATTACTGCACGCAGTGTAACTGGATGCTGCGCTCGGCCTGGATGGCGCAAGAGCTGTTGCAAACTTTCGCCGAAGATCTGGCTGCTGTGACGCTTAAACCAGGCACAGGCGGCATTTTTGAAATCAAAGTGGATGATCTGGTGATTTGGGAACGGAAGCGCGACGGCGGTTTTCCTGACGCCTCAACGCTTAAACAGCGGGTGCGCGACACCTGTTTTCCAGAGCGATCGCTGGGTCATGTCGATAAGAAGAAGCCTGACGCCATTTAACAGCCAGACAGCGTCAGCTTTCAGCGATCTTCTTCGCTGCGTCATGCAGCGTAGCGATGATCAGCTGCAAGCTTTTCGCGGAAATGTTCTGTTGCGACAAGCGGCCATTTAAGGCGGTTTTCATCGTGTGGATCGCCTGTTCCACCTCGGGAAGAGTACGATTATTAACCAGTATGGCCAGCGAGGATAACCGTTCTATCAGGCTGGCAACATGCGCTTCGTTATTCGCCAGCATTTCACGTCCCACCTCGTTAAGCGCATAGGCTTTACGCGCAGCCTGAGCATCCAGCACATGGATTGCATCCATCTCTTCCAGTAACGTCAGGTTGGGATAGATGATGCCAGGGCTTGGCGAATATTCCCCTTTCGACAGCTCTTCAACAGATTTAATCAGCTCATAGCCGTGCGCGGCGTTCTGTGCCAGAAAGTGCAACATCAGCAGGCGAATATCACTGGCATCCAGCATTTTTTCCCGCCGCTTACGACGACCACCACAATCGCCAGAACGAGGGGCAGTATCATTATGTCGGGAAGAGAGTGGATCCTGTTTCATTGCCAGCCTGAAGGGAGAGAAAAAGAGGCTTGATAGTAGTCTGCCGCCTGGCAAAATTCAACACAGGCGGCCAGTGTATCCTTACTTACTGTGCCAGTACGCAACTGCCCGCACGTAGGCCGGGTCGAGACCACGACGCACCGTAAAATAGTCGCTCAGGGTTTTGACAAATTCGCCTTCCCCCGTCAGCCAGATAAAGTAATCGTCTTGTGGAATCGAGAGTTTATCCAGCGCAGCAATCAGCGTACCGAGATTATCGCTTTGCATGTTTCCGTTACCTGCCCAGTTCACGGAAACATCTGCCAGATCAGCTAAATAGCCGCGCCCCGTCTCTTCATCGGTATAAGCAAACAGATGCAGCGTTTCAGCCTGAATATCCGCTTTGCGACGTTTGAAGGCTGGCAGCCCGGTTTCATCACAGACATAGAGCTGAAAGGCATAATCGGTTGGCACCACCAGCGAACCGCGTGGGCCGCCCATGATCAGCGTATCGCCGGGCTGCGCCTGCGTTGCCCAGTCACTGGCAACACCGCTTTCATGAATATAAAAGTCGAGCGTTAGTGAAGACTCACCATCAAATTCAAGCGGCGTATAATCACGCGCCGGTGGTCGCACGCCATCTTGCCACACGATGCCTTCATCGCTCATCTGGGGTAACGCTAATGTGCCGCTGCCCGCTTCCGGGAAGAAGACCTTGATGTGATCATCAAATCCCGGCGAATGAAAGCCCGCTAAGTCGCTGCCATTGAAGACGATGCGCCAGAATTTGTCAGCAACTTTGGTTTTGCTCGTTACCGTAATATGGCGAAAACGCAGTTCGTTACGCACGCGCTGCGGCGCACGGCTTGGTGCTTTGTTATTTTGCAAAGGGTTTCTCCAGTCATGCCGTGGACTTCGTCTTCATCCACACGCCATCACGATTTACCCTGCCCTGCTGTTCGGGTCAGTGCAATCATGAAATCGAAATCATTCTCATCTAACCGAAGCTAAGATAGCTATGATATATCTTAATCTCAATGACGAAAAATGCGATCGGCGCACAAATAACAGGCAAAAGGCATAACTGAAGGCGTCAGAAAGGAATAACGCTAACCGCTGTTTTCAGCAACTGCGCCGGGTTACAGCATCTTGTCGAAGCCTGCCGTGCCGGAATGATCTCTGTTCTGCTGCGGCAGTACGTTATCACCCAGAATTTCATGCTGGGTTGACTGGGCATGGGGATGCAGCCCCGCTGGCGGATTAAAAGGTTCAGCCATTTGCGCCATAGCCAGTGCTGGCACGGCAGAAAGCGCAGTAACAAGAAAAAGCGTTGAGAGTCGCATATTTGTCTTCATTATCATTTTTAGCCGGGAGCGGCCGGAAGTGCAGATGAATATCCAGCCCTGACACCGATTAACGCGATGAATGCGCAACGTCAGGGTTTCAGGAGAGAATTTTACGCCAGAACAGGCGAGTTTTTTATAAAATCGTGCGGTTTGTCACAGTATGCCGCACGAATTATTCATTAGCCCTGAGAAACAGGAATAGCAAACACGCCGACCAGCCAGTCGGGCGTTGAAGCCTGAAGATCGAGACGCAGCAGATCTTTGCCCTGGCGACGGGCGACGCCCAGCGCAGGTAAGTGCAGATAGTAAATGTCAGCGATAAAACGTGTTATCTGTTCCGGCGTGCCACTCCAGTGAATCATCGCATAGAGACCGCGCGTTGCCGTCCAGCTCATGCCGGGTGAATTCAGCTTTTCCGCATGTTTGCTTTCAATCGCCTGAAACAGGCTAATATGCTGCTGCTCGGCAGAGGAAATGCCGGGACTATACTGAAAACCCAGCCAGCCACGTTCGACATGCTGACCCGCAAAGCGAACAAAATGTCGCGCCTGTTCAGCAACGCGGTGTTCACTGTCGTGAACGTAATCGCCAAACTTACACTCCCACTCCACCATGTCGCCACACATCGGCAAATCGTTATCGCGCTCGACCAGCTCTGCACGTTCAACAGGTGAGCGAACCGGAATACGGCCATGAAAATGTTTTACAGGCAGATCGGGAATGCGACGAAACGCGCCTGGCGTTACCGAAAAATGGTTTTTAAATACCCGGGTAAAGTTTTGCTGATTATCAAAACCGAAGCGCACGGCAATGTCGATAAGCGGCATTCGCGTCAGGCGCAGCGCCATTGCCGACATCGTCAGGCGACGCTTACGTGTATAAGCGGCCAGCGTTTGCCCGGTGATCTCTTTAAACATGCGTTGCATGTGCCATTTGGAGTAACCAGATTTCAGGGTGATCAGATCGATATTGAGATCGTCGGTGAGATTCGCCTCTATCCAGTCCACCAAATCGTTGATGTACTGTTTCTTAAGGGTCAGGCTGAGCATGATGGTTAACTTCAGAGAGGATGAATTGCCAGATTCGTCACAAAAGTATAACGAAAATGTATTAACAACGTAAGGAAAGGTAAAGAAGGCGTGCCGCAGTCAGGGAAAAACCGCATTAATTGCTTAGGTTACTAATTAAAAGGCTGACTGAAGTCAGCCTTTTCTCTGCAAATTTTACGTATGAATCGCCTGAATCATTCAGGCTGCATCGCGGCGGCAAGCGCATCAGCCCGATAAACATAGATTCGGGTGAGTTTGCGCAGCCCGGCAACAGGCAGCGTGAAGGATGGCAGGGATCAGTGCGAACGCATACCCGCAGCCGTCATCATCATACGAAACAGTGATGCCACCACACCAAGTGCCAGCACGCTTGCGCCGTAGATGATCACCAGCCACATTATGCGTTTCCACCATGGAGCTTTCGTCTCATTGTGGCTTTTCATGCTGCTGACCTCGGTTTGCATATCAATGGTATCCTTCGTCTGCTTTGATTTTTCCGCGGAACACGTAGTAGCTCCAGAAGGTGTAGCCGAGGATCATTGGAATGATCAGCAAGCTACCCACCAGCATAAATGCCTGGCTTTGCGGCGGTGAAGCCGCCGCCCAAATGGAGACAGATGGCGGAATAATGTTTGGCCAGATGCTGATACCCAGGCCAGAGAAGCCAAGGAAAATCAGCGCCAGCGTTAGCAGGAAGGGTGAATAGTGCGCTTCGCGCTTGATGGCACGCACAATGCCCCATGAGCAGAGCAGTACCAGCACCGGAACCGGCAGGAACCAGAACAGGTTCGGACGGCTGAACCAACGCTCTGCGATATCAGCATGAGAGAATGGCGTCCACAAGCTGATAATGCCAACAATCGCTAACAGTGCAATAACCAGCGGTGTTGCCAGTGCTGACATTTTACGGTGCAGCTCGTTCTCGGTTTTCATGATTAACCAGGTACAACCGAGCAGAGCATACGCCACCACCAGACCCACGCCGCAGAACAGCGGGAACGGCGCCAGCCAGTCCATTGCGGAACCGGCAAAATGGCGTCCCTCAACCGGAATGCCATCCAGCATCGCACCGACGGCAACACCCTGGCTAAACGTCGCCAACACGGAACCGGCAATAAATGACTTATCCCAGAACGCCCGGTGCCCTTCCACTGCTTTGAAACGAAACTCAAAGGCCACGCCACGGAAGATCAACCCAATCAGCATAGCGGTCAGTGGAATAGCCAGCGCATCGGCAATCACCGAATAGGCCAGCGGGAACGCGCCATACAGCCCCGCTCCGCCCAGCACCAGCCAGGTTTCATTGCCGTCCCATACTGGCGCGACGGTGTTTACCATCATGTCGCGCTCGGTGACATCTTTATTAAACGGGAACAGCAGACCGATACCCAGATCAAAGCCATCCATCACAATGTACATCAGGGTAGCGAAGACGATAATCGCGAACCAGATAATAGAAAAATCGATCATCTTAGTGGTCTCCATCCTTAAACGTTGCTGCCGAGAGCGGACGCGCAGGGGTTTTCTTCTGACCTGGACCACCGTGCTCAGTAACATGACCTTCACCGGTAACGGGACCCTGTTTGATCAGACGCATCATGTAGTGATAACCGACGCCAAACACCGAGCAGTAAACCAGAATGAAGGCCAGCAGGCTGATACTCATATGCAAATCGCCATGTGCGGAGACAGCATCAATGGTGCGCTGCACGCCATACACTACCCACGGCTGACGGCCAATTTCAGTGGTAAACCATCCGGCCAGAATAGCGATCAAACCAGACGGCCCCATCAACAGCGCAAACCACAGGAACGGACGTGACTCATATAAGCGGCCCCGATAGCGCAGCCACAAACTGACCACACCCAGCGTAATCATCAGCAGGCCCATCGCCACCATCACGCGGAACGACCAGAAGATCACCGTTGAGTTAGGACGATCCTCTTTCGGGAACGATTTCAGCGCCGGAACCTGTTTATCCAGGCTGTGAGTCAGGATCAGGCTACCCAGATAAGGCACTTCCAGCGCATATTTGGTGCGCTCTTCATCCATATCCGGAATACCAAACAGGATCAGCGGTGTGGCTTCACCCGGCGGGTTTTCCCAGTGACCTTCAATGGCAGCGATTTTAGCCGGTTGGTGTTCCAGCGTGTTCAGACCGTGCGCATCACCAATCATGGCCTGAATCGGCGCCACAATCAGTGCCATCCACAGCGCCATAGAGAACATCTTACGAATCGCCGGATTGTTGTTACCTTTCAGCAAATGCCATGCCGCCGAGGAGCCCACAAAGAAGGCGCTGGCGAGGAACGCCGCGACCGACATATGGAACAGGCGATAGGGGAACGAAGGGTTAAAGACAATCTTGAACCAGTCTTCCGGCACCACAATCCCGTTCTGGATAATGTAGCCCTGCGGTGTATGCATCCAGCTGTTAGACGCCAGAATCCAGAAAGTGGAAATCAGGGTGCCCAGCGCAACCATGCAGGTGGCAAAGAAGTGCAGGCCAGGACCGACGCGGTTCCAGCCAAACAGCATCACACCCAGGAAGCCCGCTTCCAGGAAGAAGGCAGTCAGCACTTCATAGGTCAACAGCGGACCGGTGATACTGCCCGCAAACTGCGAGAAGCCACTCCAGTTAGTCCCGAACTGATACGCCATGACCAGCCCTGAAACCACGCCCATGCCAAAGTTAACGGCGAAGATTTTGGACCAGAAATGGTAGAGATCGCGGTAGGTTTGATTACGGGATTTCAGCCACATACCTTCAAGCACAGCCAGAAAACTGGCCAGGCCGATGGTGATGGCGGGAAAGATAATATGGAAGGAGACAGTAAATGCGAACTGTATCCTGGCCAGATGAAAGGCATCTAATCCAAACATTGCTTACCTCTTTGCCACATAGAACACCATATGTTTACTTATAATTAACAAGTTAAGCGCGGCATTAATATTTACGTTGCGCTTAATGAAATTTCCGCCACGAATTTAAAATCATTCGCGGCAGAGAAACAGAAACAAGCGGGGAGCAAAAACTATAACAGGATTTTTTGATTTCGATCATTGTTTTTGTCGGGAAATATTTAATTAAAAACAAGGCTCAAAAGTTAATTAGAGCGCCATTTTGTGACGCGAATGTTATAGTTTGTAGCAGCAAAAATGACTGCATCAATCAGCGTAGACTAAGGATAAAAAAGAGTCCAACCTGCTGTTTTTGCATGTCATTATGATAAAATCCCTGCTCAGACCAGGGCTTAAACAAGCAACTGACCCAGGCAATAACCTTATTTTTTAAGATGTTAGCGTTTATTTTATTTTTACTTGCCGCTTAGGTTAATTTTTGCAAAACAGAGAGAATTTATCCCTTTTATTGAAGCAAACAACACGCGGTAGTTCAGGCGCTTCCGGTTGGCAAATATTGTTAATAAATTTGGTTCATTTTTGGGAATCAATTAACACTCTGATTTCGTTGCGCCGTTATTTCGCAGAGAAACCTTTAAGCCGTGCGGAAATAGCCCAGCCAAAAACGTTTATAACCGATCAGGTTATTTTCACCTGCCGTTACGTTATTGGGCTTTAACGCTCTGCGTCACGCCTGTTGCCTCATCCTGAAAGCTGTGTTTTGTTATAGCGGCACCGCATCAATCATCTGGGTTAAGGAGTCGCTATGGCACGTCTGACAGCTCAAGATTTTCCGCAGGAACTGCTCGAACTTTACGATTACTACGCACACGGCAGGATCAGTAAGCGCGAATTTATTTCTATGGCCGGTAAGCTGGCGATTGGCGGCATGACCGGCGCGACGCTGCTGGGCCTGATGAGTCCGAATTACGCGCTCGCCACACAGGTTGAATTCACCGATCCCGATATCAAACCGGAATATATTCATTATCCCTCCCCGCAAGGTCATGGAGAGGTACGTGGCTATCTGGTGAAACCCGCTAATGCGCAAGGCAAGGTGCCTGCAGTGGTTGTCGTGCATGAGAACCGTGGGTTAAATCCCTATATTGAAGATGTGGCGCGCCGCGTGGCGAAAGCGGGTTACATCGCGCTGGCACCGGACGGCCTGAGTTCTCTGGGGGGCTATCCGGGCAATGATGAGGAAGGCAAAGAGATGCAGGCCAAAGTCGATCCGACCAAACTCATGAACGACTTTTTCGCCGCAGTGGATTTCCTGATGAAACATGAAGAGGGAACCGGGAAAGTTGGCATGACTGGATTTTGCTATGGCGGCGGCGTCTCGAATGCTGCGGCAGTCGCCTTCCCGGATCTGGCCTGCGCGGTACCCTTTTATGGTCGCCAGCCCAAAGCAGAAGATGTCCCCGCATTAAGGCACCGCTACTGCTGCATTACGCAGAGTTTGATAAGAATATCAACGCAGGCTGGCCCGCTTATGAAGCCGCGCTAAAGCAGAATGATAAAGTGTATGAAGCCTATATCTATCCCGGCGTTAATCATGGTTTCCACAATGATTCAACCCCGCGCTACGATAAAGCTGCCGCTGAACTGGCATGGAGCCGGACATTAGCCTGGTTTGAAAAGTATCTGCGCAATTAGCGTCTTTACGGGCTGATGCCCTCCCCTCGTCCTCTCCTGCCGGGAGAGGACAACGCTGTGCGCCAGGATAACTGAGCCAGCAGAAAATAGTCCCTTTCTCACTTCACCGCAAGTGCTGCTAATACTTTATGTCCTCACACAAGGCAAACTGCCGGGCGAAACGTTGCTTACGTTTCCTTTGGAAAAATTGTCTGAGCAACTATTTGTGCTGCAACACCATAACGTCAGCCATAAACATCCTGTTAGCGTTTCACACTATTAAGAGGCTTACATGTCAGATTTGTTTTCGTCTTTTACCCTGAAAGACGTCACTTTGCGTAACCGCATCGCTGTGCCGCCGATGTGCCAGTACAGCGCCGAAGAGGGTATGAGTAATCACTGGCATCGCGTACACTACAACAGCCTGGCACGAGGCGGCGCAGGTTTAGTGATTGTCGAAGCCACGGCCGTTTCACCTGAAGGCCGCATTACTCCCGGTTGTTTAGGTATCTGGGATGATGAGCAAGCCGCTGAGCTGGCGAAAATTGCCCGTGATATTAAAGCCGCAGGCGCAGTACCTGGCATTCAGATTGGTCATGCCGGTCGTAAAGCCAGCGCCAACAAGCCGTGGGAAGGTGACGATCATATCGCCGCAGGTGATGCCCGTGGCTGGGAAACCCTTTCTCCTTCAGCTATCGCATTTGGCAATAATTTGCCGCAGGTGCCCCAGGCGATGACGCTGGATGATATTGCCCGCGTGCGCAACGATTTCGTTCTGGCGGCTAAACGCGCCCGTGATGCTGGCTTTGAATGGCTGGAGCTTCACTTTGCCCACGGTTATCTGGCGCAGAGCTTCTTCTCTGTTCATGCCAATACGCGTACCGATCAGTATGGCGGCGATGCGGCAGGCCGTAGCCGTTTCCTGTCAGAAACCTTTGATGCCGTGCGTGATGTGTGGCCAGAAAACCTGCCGCTGACGGCGCGTTTTGGCGTGCTGGAATTTGACGGGCGGGATGAAGAGACGTTACAGGAATCAATCGCCCTTATTAAACAGTGGCGCGCGAAGGGTCTGGATTTACTCAGCGTGAGCATCGGTTTCTCCACGCCAGAGGCCAACATTCCATGGGGCCCCGCTTTCCTCGCACCCATTGCTGAAAGAGTACGTCGCGAAGCGGGTATCCCGGTTGCCTCAGCCTGGGGCATTGATTCGCCCGTTATCGCGAATCAGACCATTGAAAAAGGCGAGCTGGATTTGGTCATGGTGGGACGCGCCCACTTGAAAAATCCTAACTGGACTTATCAGGCTGCACTGGCACTGGATAAAACAGCGCCATCCTGGGTGCTGCCTGCGCCGTACGCACACTGGCTGGAACGTTATCGCGTGAGCGAAGCCTGACAGCAGAAACGCCTCTGCGGAGGCGTTTATTCAAAATCCCCGTTTCGTATGCCACGTTATGCACCAATTTCTGCGCCACAAAACTTGTCAGAATGTTAATAAACGCCTGATTTTGTCATTCAAAGTTGATTAATTTGTTTTAGTAAGAGATTCATCTGAAATGCGTTTTTTGTGAACAATCGCATATTTGGTTGATATGTCTGTAATTTATGCAAATTAGCCAATTAATAGGCAATTTTTATTACGTTCATAGGTAATCTGCATTGTTGTCTGGCTATGTGAGAAGGCTATAATTTGGTCTTTATGCAACCCGGACTGCTCAGGAGGCCGCTATTAATACTTATCGCCAGCAACTCAATGCCATTCAGGAAGTACGTGCAGGGGCGGAAGTTGAGTATCTATACGATCCCCATGAACTGAAACTGGATGGCATGCAAGATTCAGAACCGGAGCCCGAGCTGATTGAAGGCTTACCGGCTCCGGATGCGCTGACGCCTGCGGATCGCTATCTTGAACTGTTTGAACATGTTCAAATGTCGCACATTTTCGAGGATAGTAAAACATTCCCTGACTGTTCGCCTAAGTTCGATCCGCTTGATGTATTGATGCGTTATCGTCGTCAAAAACGCAGCCGTGATTTTGATCTGGCACGCTTTGTGGCCGATCATTTTTATCTGCCAACTGTCAACGAGAGCTTTTACGTTTCGAACCCTGATAAGTCCCTGAAAGAGCATATCGACGATCTGTGGCCGGTATTAACCAAAATGCCGCAACAGCATATGCCGCACTCTTCGCTGCTGCCGCTGCCAAAACCCTATGTGGTACCAGGCGGGCGCTTTGGCGAAACTTATTACTGGGATTCCTATTTTACTATGCTCGGCCTGGCAGAATCAGGACGAGACGATTTGCTGCGCCATATGGCAGATAACTTTGCCTGGCTGATCGACAATTACGGCCATATCCCTAACGGTAACCGTACCTATTATCTCAGCCGTTCGCAGCCGCCAGTGTTCGCATTGATGGTTGAGCTGTTTGAAGAAGATGGTGTGCGCGGAGCAAAACGCTATCTGGATCAGCTGATGAAAGAGTATCAGTTCTGGATGGATGGCGCGGGCGAACTGATGCCAAATCAGGCGTACCGCCACGTGGTACGTATGCCAAACGGTTCATTGTTGAATCGTTACTGGGACGATCGTGATACCCCGCGTGATGAGTCGTGGATTGAAGATGTCGAAACGGCACGCCAGTCTAAACGTCCGGCGAGCGAAGTTTATCGTGACCTGCGTGCAGGCGCGGCTTCTGGCTGGGATTACTCATCGCGCTGGTTGCGTAATCCAAAACGTCTGGCAAGCATTCGAACCACACAATTTATTCCGATCGATCTCAATGCGTTTCTTTATAAGCTTGAGTTAATGATCGCCACCCTTTCTCATGCTAAAGGCGAAGAGCTGACGGCACTGGCGTGGCAGAAAAAAGCGGAGGCGCGCAAACGTGCCATTACGCGTTACCTGTGGGACAGCACCGCTGGCGTTTTCCGCGATTATGACTGGCGTCGGGAACGCTTCGGTGCATTCACTGCGGCGGCGGTCGTTCCGTTATTTGTGGGTCTCGCGACACCGCATCAGGCACATCTGCAGGCGATTGCGCTGCGCCAGTTATTACTGACCAATGGCGGTTTGTTATCGTCCATGGTCGATAGTGGCGAACAGTGGGATGCACCAAACGGCTGGGCACCGATGCAATGGATGGCGGTTATTGGCTTGAATAACTACGGCGAAGATACGCTGGCCAGTGAAATTGCAGGCAACTGGCTGAACACCGTCAATAACTTTTACAAGGTGCATAACAAGCTGGTTGAGAAGTATGACATCAGCGGTGACCGTGCGCGTCCCGGCGGCGGGGGTGAATATCCGCTGCAGGATGGCTTTGGCTGGACCAACGGTGTTACGCGCCGACTGATGGCGATGTACGGTCATTTAATGGCGGATTAACCGTTAACTGCTTTACGGCAAAGCTTATGAGAAAACGGCGCTTAGCCGGTGACAAGCCCTCACTTATCATCATCGAAGGCTTGTCTACCTCATAAGGATGTCCATGTTATCTCTTAAAACCGTTCGCGGTGCCCTGTGGGTTGCCGCGCTGTTTTCCTTTCCCCTACACGCTGCAGAACAAAGCTTACGTATCGGCTATCAAAAATCATCGACGCTGCTGACGCTTATCAAGCAACGTGGCGAACTGGAAAAAACCCTTGCCAGCCAGGGCATCAAAGTAAGCTGGCATGAGTTTTCAAGCGGCTTGCCGCTGCTTGAGGCGCTGAATCTGAACAATGTCGATTTATCCGCTGACGTTGCGGATACTGTGCCGGTTTTCGCGCAGGCGGCAGACGCAAACCTCACCTACTTTGCACGAGAAACCCCGTCCCCCTATGCTCAGGCTATTTTGGTGCCCGCTGAATCTTCCGTTAAAAGCTTACAGGATTTGAAAGGCAAAAAAATTGCCGTTACAAAAGCGGCAGGGAGCCACTATTTATTGATTGCAGCCCTGAATAAGGCAGGATTGAAATTCAGCGATGTGTCGCCCGCCTGGTTAACGCCAGCAGATGGTCACGCTGCGCTGGAGAACGGTAGCGTAGCGGCGTGGGTCACGTGGGAACCTTATGTAACCAGCGCGAAAGTTGAACAGCATGCACGTGTGTTGACCAGCGGTAACGGCCTGGCGAGTTATCAACGCTACTATCTGGCGTCAACAGATTACGCTAAAGCGCATCCGGCAGTGTTAAACACGGTTTATCACGCGCTTGAGTCGCAGGCGGGCTGGCTGAAATCTCATCCTGTCGAGGCAGCAAAAATGCTTTCGCCACTCTGGGGAAAATTGCCCCTTTCAACCATTGAACGGGCTAATGCCCAGCGCAGTTATCAAATTGAACCCGTCACGATGGGTGACCTGAAGGAACAGCAAAAAATTGCCGATGCGTTTTATCAGGCGAAGCTGCTGCCAAAACCGATAGATGCCCAGGCGGTAAACACCTGGCAGCCCACTTCGCCTTGAGGAATTTGGCCGGGAATGAAGGGTTCATCCCGGCCTGTTGGGCCTATTTCTTCGCTTCAACGCCCGGTTCCGCTGAGCGCAACAGGAACTGCTGCGTTACATTCGGCAAGTGCTGATAAAGCCATTCAGCCATCGCAATCTCTTGCTCACGAATCTGCGTAAGGATTCGAACACCTTCAGCATCGCCTACCTGTTCGGCTGCGCCAATCAGGCTGGTATAGCTGGCAATTTCGAAGTTTTCAAACACATATCCGCTGATAGCGCCTTTCACCACCTCATCTGATGTGAACATGCCGCCTACTGCCTGACCAAACGCAGAGGCTTTACCCATCACATCCTTAAAGGATGAATTATCGATGCCATGGCGATCCAGCAACTCATTCAGCCAAACCTGTTGCTGTTTGGTTTCATCAATATGCTGCTTGATACGCGTTTCCAGCTCAGGATAGTGCTCAAGACGTCCAGCCATTTTAGACAACATGCTTTCAGCCTGCTGTTCCATGGCGTGAGCATCACGCAACCAGTCGTGATAGTTCTCTTCTGGGGTCATGTTATTACTCCTTTTTAAGAAGCCACAGTGATAGATTCAGCGACATCAGTCAGCTTCACATCCGTCTGTTTCTCTTCATTCAGGGTTTCTTCAAGCAACTCGGCAGCTTTGGTATAGCCAAGTTTCTTTGCCATCGCGCACAGGGTGCCGTAGGTGGCAATTTCGTAGTGCTCCACTTTCTGTGCTGCACCAATTAAACCCTGGTCGCGAACTTCGCCTTTTTCAACCGAATCGATAATTTCTTGCGCTTCTTCTACCAGTCCTTCAAGCGCATGGCATTTCATTCGTTTGAGTTTTAGTTCTGGCGTGGCCTCAATGAGTTCATCCAGTCGCTCAATTTGCCCGCGTGTTTCTTCGAGGTGTTGATTAAATGCAGCAATCAGGTTTTCATCGCTGGCGGCTCGCGCCATCTTCGGCAGTGCCCGCGTAATTTGCTTCTCGGCACTGTAAATATCAGACAGGTCATGAATAAAAAGATCTTTCAGCGTTTTAACCGTCATCGCTCTGGCCTCATTCATTGTTTATGCGTTAAGCATTAACGCAGCGTGTAGGACATAAGGTAAACCCTTTAAAACTTTAGCGGATTACTGGAGGGTTGCGAGGCGTTGCAGAGCGATTTATGAGCGAATACAGCGTGGCGGTTTAATTTTCCCTTTATTGACAAGCATTTAGCCATTCGAAAAGATTGTTCTCATTTTTTACTTATCAATAACCCCCTCGCTTAACCTGTACACTATTTAAGCCAGTGTATAACAATGCGAAATTAATAGAGGAATTAAGATCCACTCTTTGCCCCTTAAATATGTACAAAATCTATGTTACTTGTACAATTTCATTGACCAAAAATAAAAAAACCGGAAAGATAAATCTATTCCGGCTTTAATTAGGATGGCTACGCTTACGATTAAACGTAGCTATGATTGATCATTGGCTTTTATCAAAGAGGAAGTAAAAGATTGTGACAAAACTGCCCATGTCTAACGTAACTATCTGTTAAATCAGTATTAATTACAATCAGCTACGGCGACTGATTTTACCTCCCTTACGTCCAGCTTCAATAGCGCGCTCGGGATCGTTCTTAAAATTGCCGCCACTTTTTTGGCCGCCTTTACGTCCCGCCTCTGCCGCTCGTTCTTTATCTGCAGCAAAATTTCCAGCACCGCCACGATATTGAGTCATCCTGTTTCCCTCATGAGAATTAATAACAAAATCATCACAGACAATATGCCATAAGCCTGATGACACTAGATAAATGTAGCCGTAAAAATGATGTAATCAAGGTGGCCGGTAAACAATGATCCGAATAATTTTGGTTAAATTACTTTCATGGCCTAACGATCAATAGTTTAGGCGTGAAATCATCCTGTCATGTGATTTTGCACAAAAACCCTGTCGGGCTTTTTGTGTTCACCTACAGATTTCGCCACATATTAATCGATCTTTTTAATGAAAAGTCCACTATTAATAAATATAAGCGAAGCGCAAAACCAGGCTTATTTATTGCAGATTTTATATAATTTGATTAACAAATGATCGATTTAACCAAGCGAAACGACAGGTGAATTTCATCATTTATTACGGGGTTTTGAGAATAAGCGAAGCGGCAAACAGAGAGATATATAAATAAAAAATAACCTATCTGATCAATATTTCACCAATTATTCTTAATCAGGTATTAATTAACTTAACGCTACTACAAAACTTTTGTTGAAATAAACGAAGCGGCAAGCAGAAATAAAAATAACCTTTTCTGGATTTTTTTAAGACTAATGCCCAGGCGATAATTTTTTATCTAAGCTGAACTCGTTTGTTCAGAACGTTGCAAAAACGGATAAAGTAAAAAATGCGCAAAATGCGGGCGTTGAAAAGGTGAAGTGTGGCGGAGAAAACCACCGTGGGTGACTGAAGCAAGGAAAGAGAAAGTTCTGTGCTCAGGCGTTGAAGTTAATCGGCTGTTCCCGTGTTTGGTAACAACACATTTGATGTCACCGTCGGCTGTTCGTGTTTAACTGGCGTTGTAAACAGTGGCGTTACGTGCTCGCCAAGCGCCACACCACGTTTGCCGTTCTTCTTAATGCGGTACATTGCTTCGTCAGCCCGTGCTAACGCAATGTCAAAACTGTCTTCGTCTTCAACCTGCGCGACGCCAATCGATGCCCCAATATTCGCGTTTCCGTTATCAACATCAAACGGCCTGAGTGCAGCATCCAGACACGCCTGGGCTATTGTGCTGACGAGTGGATTGTTAAGAAAATAGGGCATGAGTAAGACAAATTCATCACCGCCTAAGCGCCCAATCATCACTTCTGGTGAACATGCCTCGATCAACCGCTGGCTGAGTTGAATTAACACCGCATCGCCACTGCGATGGCCTAAGGTGTCGTTAACGTGTTTGAAATTATCTAAATCGATAAACGCGATACATAATGCGTCTTG
Organism: Pantoea sp. LMR881; assembly: GCF_027157825.1. Classification (NCBI taxonomy): domain Bacteria; kingdom Pseudomonadati; phylum Pseudomonadota; class Gammaproteobacteria; order Enterobacterales; family Erwiniaceae; genus Pantoea; species Pantoea sp. LMR881. The sequence goes on along the minus strand of NZ_JAPVOK010000002.1, from coordinate 2,931,082 downwards.
CGCTTTAAGTTCGCGAAACTGCTTTTGCAGGGCATGGCGATTGTTCAAGAGGGTGAGCGGATCGTGCATTGCCAGCGTTGAGAGCTGTTCTTCGTACTGCTTCTCTTTGGTCATGTCGATATGAGTGCCCGTCACTTTAACCGGACGCCCTGCTTCATCCCATTCACTGACGCGACCGCGGTCAAGCACCCAGGTGATTTTATTGTTTTTACCGATCATGCGATGTAACGCCTCATAATAAGGCGCTCTTCCTTCGATATGATCGTAAAACGCTTTCAGCACTTCTGCGGCATCATCGGGATGAAGGCTTCCTTTCCATGACTCAAAATTGGCATCCGTTTCTTTAGGCTGAAAACCAAGCATTGCCCCCAACGCCGGTTGAAAATCACTAACTTGCCGCTGGGAATATGCAACTGCCACAGACACAGACCTGTTCCATCCAACGCCGCACTCAGCTTATTACGGGCGTCGTGCGCTATACGCTTCAATCGCGCATTGTGCTTTTTCAGATTTTGGATCTGCTGACGTAGCGATTCTTCAGACATAGCAACACGATTGAGTTGAAAAGTGTATTTTGCCTGCCCGATTAAGGCTGTAAAGAGCACGCTATAAAACGCGATTAGTCACGGGCAATTGGAGAGCTGACAGGATATTAAGCGGTAACCACCGAGTGTTTCAGCACAGAGAAAGGTAAAGCGGTTTGGCTTTACTTTTTTTGGCTCGGTTTGCGCAGATAAACTGGCTGTAACGGCAGACCGCTTTGAAAAATAAAAGAAGATGAGTAGCAAAAACCCGCCATAAGGCGGGTTCTTTAATTTGGTGCCCGAACCCGGACAAAAATGCCGGGAGCATTTTTGCCTAGCGCGCCTGCCGCGCTAACCCAAAGGGCGAGCCACAGGGAGGTGGCGAGTGTACCGAACATCACTTTATTCCTGTCTTTTAAATCAAAAATTTATGCCCGTTAACATTACTGATAAGCAAATCGCATGAGGCATAAAGCTTACGGGCCAGCATCGACATATCCGATACTTTAAGGACAATAGCAGTTTTGCTAAACATTATAACTTTTTGTTTTTAATTTACTTATAGTTAATATCATACGCTATAACTTCAAATGTCATGAAAAATACAGGCATTTTTTGTGAGTGTGGTTGATCGTCATAAGTGATATTCAAATAATATATTCCATAAAACGATGATGAATAAATATATCACGCAGAAGAAAAAACTAATCCTCAATTCTGAAGCAATCGATCGGACTGGTTATGGTCGGACGTAGATTTATAAACTGATTAAAAATAATAGTTTCCCAATACCTGTTAAATTCGGCGAAAGAACTATCGCATTTGTAGAATGAGAAGTTGACGCCTGGATTGATAAAAATATTTTTTCTTCACGTAATGAGGCAGCTAAATCCTATTACAACCTTTTATATAATCTGACGAGATTATACCCTCTTAAGTATGACACTTATCAAAATCGCACACAGAGCGTTTTAAGGCTACATATGGAAAACTTACATAATAAACAATAACAAAAATCACCAATGTGGTTTTTGTTATTATTGCAATGCTAAATACCCCCTGTAATATGCGACTGAACTGATTTGCGTTGCGGCCATTTTTTCTGCAACTTATTTCCGCTTCAAACCCAATCATCTTAAATTAAAAGTAAGTTTTCTTTTCCCTGCTGTCTCTCTTTCATATTCTTCACGACTAGTTCCATAACATTTAATTACTGTTGAACGTGATAAGCCTGCCTGTTTTGCTAAGTCTTTAGCTTTTATCTTCTTTCCATTAATAATCATAGTAGTGTCTCCAGTGCTTTTCTGATTTAGTTTTTGTGTTGCTTTTTTTTCGCTCCTGCTGATTAAGTCTCGGAAAATAGTGTTCTATTTGGCCTCTAAAGCTCGAAGTGAAACTCCATTATATATTTTCAGTAGTTTGCTCCGATAACGAAAATAGTATTTGGAATGAAAATATAAAAAGTCAAACTGAACCAGTAATGCAACAAACTAAATGTTAGCTATTTCCCTTGATCGCTCAATAAATAACCTATAGCATATACTCACATAAAGAGTAAGGATATAAGGCAGTTTATGGCATTACAGGGAAAGATGATTTTGAACGGTGCTGATTATGCGCCTTTCAATCTGTATGGCGTTGGTGTGTTTATGGCTTTTTCTGGTAATGGTATTTACCGAAACAAGGGGGCCTGCGGTGCTATTAAAGGTGATGGACCATTACCACCGGGCAAATATTGGATTGTTGAGCGGGGTTCTGGAGGATTCTTCTCAAAAAGAAAAGCGGAAATTCAGGACACCTGGAACAAAATTCGTCACGGAGCAGCGTTTGGTCGTGATGAATGGTTCGCCTTATACAAGGATGATTGGGGTATTGATGATGGCACGTGGATAGAGGGTGTTTATCGTGGATTATTTAGACTACATCCGGGAACTGTATCCGAAGGATGTATAACTATTGCGCACAACTCAGATTATGCACTAATTAGGAATGCACTGCTTAATACGGCTCCGATGCAAGTGCCTTGCATGCGTTCCCTTATGGCTCAGGGGTGGGTTGAGGTGGTAGCCAATGGCTCAAACACTTGCACGTAGGGCTGCAAAAACGATATTTTTTTTTATATTATTATGCTTGCTGTAGCTCGGATTCTTGGCAATCCTGAAATTTATATTAATCACACCTTTGCAAGTAAATTAGCTCTGTTTATTAGTGGCGATGTGAATGCAGAGTCGATTTATGACGCTTATTTTTACATTGATGTTATCTCTGTGTTAATAATTACCACAGGGATATATACAATAGCAGTGAAAATTTTTAATAAAATAAGGAAAATATAGTATGCCAATCCCTCCGTATATGTGGCTAAAAGATGACGGTGGTGCAGATATTAAAGGATCTGTAGATATTCAAGACCGTGAAGGTAGTGTAGAGATTATAGGGTTGAGTCACGGCATTAATTTACCAGTAGATAATGCTAATGGTAAGATTACAGGAACTCGTCAGCATTCTTCTATGATGATTGAAAAGGAAGTTGATAGTTCGACCCCTTATCTTTATAAGGCCGCTGCTACAGGTCAGACACTGAAAAGCGCGGAAATAAAATTCTATCACATTAGCGATGCAGGACAAGAGGTTTGTTATTATACCGTGTTAATGGAAAACGTAAAAATTACGGGTGTTAACTGTGGCGTGCCTAATGTTAAATTAGCTGGCAATGATAAAATGAATCACATTGAAAGCGTCAGCTTACAGTATGAAAAAAATAACCTGGCGAATTGTGGATGGCAACATCCAATATACTGATGCATGGAACGAACGAGCAACAGCTTAAGACGCTATAGTGAACAGAAGCAGAAGGAGCCTTTCTTTCCTGCTGCTGGTTTTACATTTCCACGCCGTTTTCCATACAGATAAACAGCTATTAATAACGTGTAAATTCTTTCCTCTCACTTTTAATTGATAAAATGATCGATTGTAGACATTTGATAGCTTGCGGCTGTTAATAAGCGACGATCGATCGTTTTTAATTGTTTGTATCGACCGATCTGTTGTTTGCGATAGCCTTACCTGGCATCTGTTTTTTTCGAGCGGTACAACGATATGACGCTGCAAAAAAATCAATTCTGGCAGGTGATTACAGGCCAAAAGGAAGTCTGTGGATGACCAGTAAGGAAAAGGTATGCGTAAACTTATATTAGCGGCAGGTCTTGCCGTCCTGCTATCTGGGTGTGGTGATGATGGAGTCCATAAGGCGGGTTCTTTAATTTGGTGCCCGAACCCGGACAAAAATGCCGGGAGCATTTTTGCATAGCGCGCCTGCCGCGCTAACCCAAAGGGCGAGCCACAGGGAGGTGGCGAGTGCATCGAACCTTCGAGGACGGGTTCGGCTCGCTAAAAGCAAAAACCCGCCATAAGGCGGGTTCTTTAATTTGGTGCCCGAACCCGGACAAAAATGCCGGGAGCATTTTTGCATAGCGCGCCTGCCGCGCTAACCCAAAGGGCGAGCCACAGGGAGGTGGCGAGTGCACCGAACCTTCGAGGACGGGTTCGGCTCGCTAAAGCAAAAACCCAGCCATAAGGCTGGGTTCTTTAATCTGGTGCCCGAACCCGGACAAAAATGCCGGGAGCATTTTTGCATAGCGCGCCTGCCGCGCTAACCCAAAGGGCGAGCCACAGGGAGGTGGCGAGTGCACCGAACCTTCGAGGACGGGTTCGGCTCGCTAAAAGCAAAAACCCGCCATAAGGCGGGTTCTTTAATTTGGTGCCCGAACCCGGAATCGAACCAGGGACACGGGGATTTTCAATCCCCTGCTCTACCGACTGAGCTATTCGGGCAACGGGGCGCATTAAACCTTAACTGCCTCATATCGTCAAACGCTTTTCACAAAAATGAAATCGACTGACGTCTTTTCCATCAACTACCAGAACAGGTAGTAATAATTTGTTTAAAACAGTCGACAGTCGCTGGATTTTTGAACGCCCCCGCCGATAACGCTCAGGAAGACTAACACTAATAAAAAGGTTCGCCATGTTTTCCACTATTACATCAGGAATCGTTTCTCGCCTTACCTGGCAGAAACGTAATCATTCATCTGCAACACTCCACTCCCTTAAAGATTCGATCGCCATGATCGAGTTCTCTCCTGAGGGCACCATCCTTAACGCCAACGCACTGTTCCTTGAACGCATGGGCTATACGCTGGATGAAATCGAAGGTCAGCATCACAGCCTGTTTTGCACGCCCGATCTTATTCAGTCGCCTCACTATCGCGATTTCTGGCAGCGTTTAAACAGAGGCGAAAGCTTTAGCGCAAAATTTTTACGTGTGGCAAAACACAGTCGTCCGGTGTGGCTCGAAGCCAACTATGTGCCGGTACAAGACCGCAGCGGCCGGGTATTTAAGATCGTTAAGCTGGCTAATGACATCACAGAGCACATTGTTGATGCGCAGGAGCAGCGCGCAATGACCACGGCGATTGAGCGTTCAATGGCAGTGGTTGCCTTTAACCTGAAAGGTGAAGTGCTCAAAGCCAATGCAAATTTTCTGAAAACCATGGGCTACCGCAGCGATGAAATTAGCGGCTTACACCACAGCACCTTCTGTTCAGAAGAAGTGCGAAACAGCCAGGAATACAGAACGTTTTGGCAGAAACTCAATCGCGGCGAATTTATTTCCGGCCAGTTCCGCGCGCGTCAATAAACAGGGTCAAACCATCTGGTTGCGCGCCACTTATAACCCGGTGTTTGATGACCACGGCAAACTCTATAAAGTGGTGAAATTCGCTACTGATGTCACCGCCCAGGTGGAAAAAAATCACCAGGAGCGTCAGGCTGCCCAGCAGGCGTATCAAACCGCGCTGCAAACCAGTGAAAGCACAAAACTCGGTGCCGATGTGATCGCGAACAGCGTAAAGACCATGAATGAACTGGCGGTAGAGCTACACGCGATTTCTGACGACATTGCTGGCCTGAGCGAATCATCTGATCGCATCGGCTTTATTGTCGAGAGCATCCGCCGTATCGCCGATCAAACCAATTTACTGGCGCTGAATGCGGCGATTGAAGCGGCACGCGCCGGGACTCATGGTCGCAGCTTTGCGGTTGTGGCGAATGAGGTTCGCACACTGGCGGCTAACATCAATCGTGCCACCTCAGAGATTGAAGATCGCGTAGAACAAAATCATCAGCTGGCGAATAAGGCGTTAAAAGGCATTGAATCAAACCTGAAGCGTGCCGATCAGGGGTTGTTCTGGCGCAGGAAGCGGGCGGAATGATTGCCGATATTCGTAGCAGTTCTACCGAAGTGGTACAGGCGATCAGCCATGTTACCGAAACTCTAAAAGCGTAGTGATTTTTGCCGGCTGGATAGCCGGCTTTTACCTTTTCATTTTACTTAAGTCACGATAATTACACTCTTTTTCGCCCTGCCCGTTATTGACATAAAACTGTCATCACAAACTTTTAATCTAGGATTATTCTTAGCCAACCATGAGCAGCATCATGCAGCTGCCCGAAAGTTATAGCGGGATCTCCGCCTCCAGTCGCTACAGTGCACGGGTTTTGTGTATTGATGTGCCTTTTGCAACACCCAATACCGACAATCAAACGGTAATGGCGTTGTTCACTGAGCATAAAGATCTTATTGGTCTGCCGGTTGTCGAAGAAGGTAAGCCCTTTGGCATGATCAACCGCCACATATTTCTGTCGCAGATGGCGCGTCCCTTTTTTCGCGAATTGTATGACCGTAAAAGCTGTATCGCGTTTATGGATAAATTTCCGCTGGTTATTGAAGTGGAGACTTCCCTGGAAAACGTGGCGCAGCAGGTGGTCGAAAATGGCGACAAGTCCGTGGCAGACGGGTTTATCCTGACTGAACAAGGGCGCTATGTCGGCATTGGTTTAGGTGTCGATCTGATCCGCCGCGTCTCTGATTTGCAGGCACAGCAGCATCAACAGATTTTACAAAGCATTGAGTATGCAAGGGTTATTCAGGATGCCATGCTTGATCGCTCTAACCAGTTAATGGCGCGTGAATTGCGCGACTGGTGTTTACACTGGCAACCGCGTGATGGTGTTGGTGGCGATTATTATGCTTTCCATCGTCACCCGCACGGCTGGCTGGCTGTCATCGCCGATTGTACCGGGCATGGCATTCCAGGCGCATTTATGACGGTAATATTGCAGTCGGCGCTCGAATACGCGCTGCGCGAAGCTGACATCCAGGCACCGGCAACGATTCTTAATGCGCTCAATCGCCACATTAAACAGACGCTGGGCCAGCTTAATGCCTCTCAACAAACCTCCCTGTCAAATGATGGCTGTGACGCTATCGTGCTGTCAGTAAACACTGAACTGCACCAGTTACGCTGGGCCAGCGCCCGCACGCTGGCTTTCATGCTGGGCAACGTGAGCGATGAAATCATTTCGCTGAGCCAGGATCGGGTGGGCGTCGGTTATACCGACACGCCGGAAGGTTACAGCTGGCCGGAACAGGTTATCCCGCTCAGCCGCGGCGATATGCTTTTTATTCTTACCGACGGCGTGACCGATCAACTCGGCGGTGAACGCAACATTATGTTTGGTAAAAAACGCATTCAGGCATGTTTAACGCGTTACCAAAACCTGTCGATGCCTGCCCTTTCACTGGCATTTCAACAGGATTATTTAAGCTGGCAAGGTCACCAGGCTCGACGCGATGATGTCACCTGGTTTGGCTTCCGCTATTAATTGCACCGGGACAATAATGAACAACGTGTCGCTACTTGATGCGCCCTTCAGCGCCGAACCTCATCAGGGTTTGGTCGCACTGCAATACACAGGTTTTTTTCTCGCCGCAGAACATTACGGCCATGGGCGAAGTGGTGAAATTATTTCTGGAAAAACATGAACAGTCGCTCAAAGTACGGCGTCGCCTGTTCTCCAGCTTTGTCGAAATCGCCCAAAATATTCTGCGCTATTCGCAAGACAGTCGCGCACTGAGCCATGATGAGCAGCTTTATCGCTTTGGTTCCGTCTGTTTACGCTATGACGACGGGCGCTACTATCTGGAAAGTACCAATCTGGTCGGAACAGATGCCAGCGATCAGCTGCGCATTAACCTCGAATCTCTGCGCGTGATGAGCATTGATGAAATTAAACAAGCCTATCGCCACGGCCTGCGCGCAGAAAGTCCGGCATGGAGCAAAGGCGCGAATATCGGCCTGCTGACGCTGGCGCGTGACGTTAGCGAGCCGCTGGAATATCACCTCCGTCCGCTGGAAGCCAGCGATCTCACTGCCTTCTGGCTGAAGGCCACCATTTGTCATGACTGAAAAATCGATTATGCAAACCATTCAACTGACTGCCACCGACTGCACGCCTGCTGTAGAGTTTGATTTCGCTGCTCAACGTTTTTCGCTGCGAGGGGAATCCTGGCCGGAAAATGCGGCGGCTTTCTATCGTCCCCTTCAGAGCGCGCTTGAGGCGTGGCAGCCACAACCCGATTTTCCCGCTGAAGTGAATATCGCCCTCAGCTACTTCAACAGCTCCAGCACCAAAATGCTGTTTGGCCTGTTCGACCAGTTTAATCAGCGCGCGCAGGGCGGCTGTAATATTGTACTGAACTGGTATTTTGATGCTGAAGATGATGTTTCAGAAGAGTTTGGCGAAGAGCTGTCACTGGATTTTACCGCGCTGGATGTGCAACTGCATGCGGAAAACGGTCAATGATCGATTTGAAAGAGTTGTTCAGTGAAGAGACACAGGTGCTGAATAAGGCCAGTGATGTCGCCGCACAGCAGAGTTTGCGTGCCGAAGAGTACCGTGAGGCTTTGCTGCAGCTCAATCATCACTATCAGCGTTTAATGCGTGAAACCTGGCGCCTGATTTCACGCAGCGATCGGGCTGAGCGTGAGCTAAACCGGGCGAATGAACAACTGAGTCAGCTGGCACGTGAGCTGGAATATAAAGCCACTCACGATCCGCTGACCGATGTGTGGAATCGCAGCGCGATTATTCAGCGCATCAGCCAGACACTCGCTCATTCCCCCGCCGCGCTGATCATCCCGGATATCGATTTTTTCAAACGTATCAATGATGAGCATGGTCATCCGGTGGGCGACAAAGTGATCTGCGAAATGGTCGAACGCATTCAGCGGAATACACCAGCAATTGCCAGTATTGGCCGCATTGGCGGTGAAGAATTCACCATTATGCTGCCAGACACTTACTTAGCTGACGCGGTGATTGTTGCGGGCGCAATACTGGCCTCGCTCAACGCCGCGCCGCTGGCCGCCCTGCCGGAGCGTTTAGTCACTGCCAGCCTTGGCGTAAGTTGGGGTGCAACCGGCAGCGGTTTCGAAACGCTTTATAATAATGCCGACGCGGCGCTGTATGACGCCAAAAAACACGGACGCAATCGCGTTTTCTTTCGCTAAAAACTCAGCTTATGCTGGCTTCATTATTTAGATAATTTTCATCTCTTCTCTTCAAAAGCTTTGTAATCCTCCTTTCTGATCATCTCTTTTTATAAAAAGTTAGTTTAGTAAAATTTACTAAACTAACTTTTGCAAAAATTTGACTTAAACAAAAAATATAATTTACTTAAGTTATTAATACAAAAGGGGAAAATCTCAACAAAATAAATAAAATCAAATTTTCAAAGATTATTTATTGCAAATAACCCGCTTTAAAAGTCCAACTTATATCAAATTCAGGCAATAAAGTTGGGATTAAAACTAATTATTGGTGAGGTATATTCACTATTAAAAAAATTATGATATTTATTTAGGACTTTTCTTAAATGGAGTTATTGCAATGAAAACAGCAAAAAAATTAATTTTATTATCTTTTTTATCGCCTCTGCTGTTAACGGGCTGTCAAAATAATGCAGACAGTTATGCAGCCAATGTTTATGACACAACTCAGCTCAATAATAAGCAAGAGACTAAAACGGTCAGTATTATCTCTATCCTGCCTGCAAAAGTTGCGGTAGATAACACGCAAAATAAACAAGCCGCGCAGACTTTCGGTGCGATTTTAGGAGTAGTTGCAGGTGGCGTAGTTGGACATAATGTAGGTTCACGTTCTGCGCTTGGCACCACTGCTGGTGCAGTCGGCGGCGGTGCTGCCGGCGCAGCAGCCGGTTCTCTGGTAAAAGATAAAGTTCTCGTCGAGGGTGTATCGCTGACATACAAAGAAGGCACGAAGGTTTACACCTCTACTCAGGTGGGTAAAACATGTGAATTCACTTCTGGCTTAGCGGTTGTTATTTCGACAAAAGATAATGAAACCCGCATACAACCAAACACATCTTGCCCGGTAAAAGCTTAAGAGGCAAAGATGAAAAAAGGTTTTTCAATTCTGCCGCTCGTGGTGCTTAGCCTTATTTCAGGGACGAAGGCACAAGCGGCTACTTTACAGGATCAACTCGCTGCGGTTGCCGCTGCAGAAAATGCCGGTAAAGCTGAAGAACAATCCCGTGAGGATGCACGTCAGGCCCGACTGGAAGCGCAGGCTCGTCAGGAACGGGCGCGTCAGGCCAAAATTGCGGCGGCACATGCTGAAAAACAGCGTCAGCGAGAGGCTGTTATTGCTGCTGATAAAGCACGTGCGGTGGCCGAATATCAAGCCGATAAAAAACGTGATCAAAGCTACGAAGATGAGCTGCGTCAGTTAGAAATTGAACAACGCAAATTAGCTATTAAACGTGAAGCAGCACGGGTGGCTCGCGAAAATGAATTTATCGATCAAGATCTGAAATCGCGTGCGGCCCATACTGACGTTGTACAGTCAGAAGCAGACGCAACGCGTAGCCTTTCTCAAGGCGGACATGATCTGCTTAAAAGCGAAGGCGAAGCTCGCGTCAAAAAAGCCAGCAGCTGGTTTAATTAATAAAGAGGGGGAATAATTCCCCTTATTTATTGCTGCTGCGCCATTTGCACCGGCGGCGTGCTCACTGCTGGAATAAAGATGTGATCCAGTATCTGCCGCATCACGGGTGCAGCCGTCACCCCTTCCCCGCCCCCGTTTTCCAGAATCAACGCTATCGCCACTTTTGGGCTGTTAAAGGGTGCAAACGCGGTATAAAAGATATGATCGCGCAAGCGAACCGGGATCATCTTCGCGTTGTAAGTCTGATTCTGTTTCAGGCTAAATACCTGGGACGTCCCGCTTTTGGCGGCAATGCCGTAGGGCGCGGTGTGGAAATATTTGTAGCCTGTGCCGTTTGGCGCATTCGCCATACCAAACATGGCATGACGCACCAGCGACCAGTAAGGTGAATTTGCATCGCCAATTTGCGCCTGGGGTAACGTCGGATGGTACATGTCGATATGCTTACCGCGCTGAGCTTTCTCAAGTAAATGCGGCGCGATCACCCGCCCATTATTAATCAACGCCACCATGGCTTTTACCATCTGAATCGGTGTGGCGATCCAGTAGCCCTGTCCGATGCCGACAGAAACCGTATCACCCTGATACCACGGTTTTTTATGAACCTTCTGTTTCCAGTTACGGCTGGGCAATAAACCGTTGTACTCCTCGTTGAGATCGATACCGGTCGATTTGCCGTAGCCAAACTGACCCAGCATGGTATGAATGCGATCGATGCCCATCATAAACGCCACCTGATAAAAAAGGTGTCAGCAGACTCTTCAATCGCTTTGGTGACATCCAGCATACCGTGTCCGCTCTTTTTCCAGTCACGATAATGGCGATCGGTGCCAGGTAGCGTCCAGGTGGGTGCGCCGAAGAAGTGGGTTTGCGGTGTGATAACGTTGGTCAACAGCGCCGACATCGCCATATAAGGTTTAACCGTTGAGGCGGGTGGATAAAGCCCCTGGGTCACACGGTTGATCAACGGCAGATTTTTATCCTGCAATAACGATTTATAAGCCTGATAGCTGATGCCTTTAACAAAAGGATTGGGATCGTAGCTGGGGCTGGAGACCATCGCTAACACCGATCCATCGTGTGGATCTTCAATCAGCAGAGCTGCACGCTGACCCGCCAGCAGGCTTTCAACATACTGTTGCAGATGAAGATCGAGTGTCAGCGTAATATTTTTGCCGGCAATCGGCGCGACTTCTTTCAGCACCCGTACAATGCGGCCATGATTATCAACTTCGACTTCCTGATAGCCGGGCTTGCCATGCAGTACGGATTCGTAATAAGCCTCAATGCCTTGCTTACCGATGTTGTGATCGGCAGCGTAGTTTTCCGCGATGCCTTGCTGATTCAACCGCTTATAGTCACTGTCGTTGATTTTCGAGACATACCCCACCACGTGCGCTAAATCCGCCCCGTAGGGATACTGGCGATCCTGATAGGTATCAATACTGACGCCGGTAAAATTGAACTGATTGACCGCAAAGCGCGCCACTTGCTCATCTGTCAGTGCTTCTTTCAGTATCACCGGCTTGTAACGGCTGCTCTGCTTTAAGCTGTGCATGAAGGTATCGATCTCATCGGCATTCAGATCGATAAGCGGCGTCAACGCAGTGAGTGTAGCCTGCATGTCTTTGATTTTGTATGGCGTCAGCGTGATGTCATACCAGGTCACGTTGTGCACCAGCGGAATACCGTTGCGATCGTAGATTAGCCCGCGCGTTGGCGCGATGGGGATCATTTTAATGTCGTTCTGATTTGATCGCGTCTGATAGTAGCTGTGCTCCCGGACCTGCAAGCGGTAAAGATTAACAGCCAGAACAGTAAAACAGACAACAACCAGGGCAAATGCAGTTATCGCGCGACGGATAAACAGCTTTTCTTCAGCTTCGAAATTACGAAAATTCATCAGGAGGCATTTTTGGGGAGTGGTTATTTTGTGTTGTCAGCCTAATGATAGGGGGCGCGGCGTTCAGTGCCAGCGCGAAAATGCACAAGCCTGAATAAAATTGTGTCATTTAATGAAGATGTTACCGGGGAGAGCACGCATTGCCCCTGCTCCACTTTCCCCCGCCGCCCGGCGGGGGTAGGATGTTTTAATCACCCAGCAGCACAGATTCCAGCGCGATTTTGATCATGTCGTTGAACGTGGTCTGACGCTCAGCCGAGGTGGTTTGCTCGTGGGTACGAATATGGTCAGAGACGGTACAAATCGTTAACGCTTTTGCACCAAACTCTGCTGCCACACCGTAGATGCCTGCCGCTTCCATTTCCACGCCCAGGATGCCGTACTTCTCCATGACATCGAACATATGTGGATCTGGCGTATAGAAAAGATCCGCAGAGAAGATGTTGCCAACACGCGCTTCAACGCCCAGCGTTTTAGCCGCATCAACCGCGTTACGCACCATGTCGAAATCCGCAATGGCTGCGAAATCGTGGTCTTTGAAGCGCATACGGTTCACTTTAGAATCCGTACAGGCACCCATACCGATGACGATATCACGCAGCTTAACATCCGCACGCACCGCGCCGCAGGAGCCAACACGAATGATCTTCTTCACGCCGAAATCAGTGATCAGTTCCTTGGTATAGATTGAGCAGGACGGAATACCCATGCCGTGTCCCATCACGGATATTTTGCGTCCTTTATAGGTGCCGGTATAACCCAACATACCGCGCACATTGTTGACTTCTACCGGGTTCTCCAGGAAGGTTTCCGCAATGTGTTTAGCACGCAGTGGATCGCCGGGCATCAAAACTACATCTGCGAAATCACCCATTTCTGCATTAATATGAGGCGTTGCCATTGTTTTACTTATCCTTTTTAAATAGCTGATTTACAGCATGTTCTTGCCATAGTCCATATCGGACAGGCCAAAATAGTGTGCGATTGTCTGACCAATATCCGCAAAAGTTTCACGGTAGCCGAGCGAGCCGGGTTCTACTTTAGGCCCGTAGATCAAAACTGGGATGTGCTCGCGCGTATGCTCAGTACCTTTCCAGGTTGGATCGCAGCCGTGATCGGCGGTGAGGATCAGGATGTCATCCTCTTCTACCAACGCCATCAATTCCGGCAAACGGCGATCAAACAGCTCAAGCCCACCTGCATAACCGGCGACATCACGACGGTGGCCCCAGGTTGAGTCGAAATCAACGAAGTTAGTGAAGACGATAGCGTGATCCGGCGCCTGCTTCATTTCCTGAATCGTGGCATCAAACAGTGCATCCAGCCCGGTGGCTTTCACTTTTTCGTGATGCCCTGTTCAGCATAGATATCAGCAATTTTGCCCACTGAAATGACCTGCCCGCCCTTCTCGTCCACCAGCTTTTTCAGCATGGTTGGCGAAGGTGGCTCGACAGCCAGATCGTGACGATTACCGGTACGCTCGAAGTTACCCGCCTTATCGCCAACAAAAGGACGCGCAATAACACGACCAATGTTGTAGCCGCCTTCGGTTAACTCTTCACGCGCAATCTCACACAGCTTGTACAAGCGATCCAGGCCAAACGTCTCTTCGTGACAGGCGATCTGGAACACGGAATCCGCCGAGGTATAGAAGATCGGTTTGCCCGATTTCATGTGCTCTTCGCCCAACTGGTCGAGGATAACCGTACCCGATGAGTGGCAGTTACCGAGATAACCCGGCAGGTCGGCGCGTTCAACCAGCTTGTCTAACAGTTCCTGGGGAAGCTGTTCTCTTTGTCGCTGAAATAGCCCCAGTCGAACAATACCGGCACACCCGCGATTTCCCAGTGGCCTGACGGCGTATCTTTACCGGAAGAGATTTCACTGGCATAAGCGTACGCACCGATAATTTTTGCTTCAGGATCAAGGCCGCTCGGGAAGCGTCCGGTAGAAAGTTCTGCTGCTTTGCCTAAGCCCAGTGCGGTCAGATTGGGCAAATGCAGGGGGCCTTTGCGCCCTTCGTCCGCCTCGCCTTTAAAACAGGCTTCGGCAATGTGACCTAACGTGTCCGAACCTGCGTCGCCGAATTTATCGGCATCTTTGCTGGAGCCGATCCCGAAGGAATCGAGAACCATAATAAAAGCACGTTTCATGCAAGTCTCCTGCGCCTGTGCGCGTGACAAGTCAAAAAAAAGCGATCAGATCAGTATACCCGAATGCCTCCCGGCTGGCACTGATAGTTGCGGATCAGCCCGCATTTGTCACCCGACGATAGACAACGGGCGTCTCTTCGGGGGCGCTGTCGCTGAGTTTGATAGCCGCTTTGATTGCCGCGGCGGCCTGCTGCCAGCTCGCTTCACTGCTGGCATGGATCACCGCAAGTGGGCGTTGCGTATCGGCACGTTCACCCAGCGTGATCATGTCGCTTAATCCTACGCTGTAATCGATACTGTCGCTGGCACGTTGACGTCCGCCCCCCATGGCTACAACTGCCATGCCCAGCGCGCGCGTATCCATGCTGCTGGCAATGCCTGGTCTGTCGGCATACACCGCCTTGCTTAGCATGGGCGCAGGAAGGTAAGCGTCATAACGCTCAACGAAATCGCCCGGCCCTTTCTGCGCAGCCACCATGCGGCCAAAAATCTCAGCGGCTTTGCCGTTATCCAGCACCTGCATCAATTTTTCCCGCGCTTCTGCGTCACTGGCTGCCAGCTTGCCCGACATTAACATTTCACTGCACAGCGCCAGCGTGACTTCGAGTAAGCGCGGATTACGTGCCTGACCGGTAAGGAATTGCACCGCTTCACGTACTTCCAGCGCATTCCCGGCGGTAGAGGCTAATACCTGATTCATGTCGGTAAGCAGCGCGGTGGTTTGACAGCCTGCGCCGTTTGCCACGCCGACAATCGCCTGCGCCAGGTTTTCTGAAGCTTCATAGGTGGGCATAAACGCACCGGAACCGACTTTTACATCCATCACCAGCGCATCCAGCCCTTCGGCCAGTTTTTTCGCCAGGATTGAAGCGGTGATCAGCGGAATAGAATCAACGGTGGCAGTTATGTCTCGCGTGGCGTAAAAGCGTTTGTCTGCCGGCGCCAGCGAGTTCGTCTGACCAATAATCGCGACGCCGACCTCTTTGATGATCTGACGAAAGCGATCGTCACTGGGGAAAATGTCAAAACCGGGGATCGCTTCCAGCTTATCCAGCGTGCCACCCGTGTGGCCGAGGCCGCGCCCGGAGATCATGGGAATATAACCGCCGCATGCCGCCACCATCGGGCCTAACATCAGGGAAGTCACATCACCGACGCCGCCGGTTGAGTGTTTATCCACCACCGGGCCATTCAGGTTAAGCGATTTCCAGTTCAGCACCGTGCCTGAATCGCGCATTGCCATGGTGAGTGCCACGCGCTCAGGCAGGGTCATATCATGGAAATATATTGTCATTGCCAGCGCGGCAATTTGACCTTCGGAAACGCTGTTATCACGGACGCCCTTAATGAAGAAGCGGATCTCTTCTTCGCTCAGTGCATGGCCGTCACGTTTTTTGCGGATGATTTCTTGTGGTAAGAACAAGGTAACCCCCCTTCAGACAGGGAAATATTGGTGTTGAAAAGGCGGCCACGGGCCGCCTGAAAAGATCAGTAGCCTGACTGGCTGCTTTCGTTGTTATGGCCCAGCGTATTCAGCAGATTCGCCAGCAGGCTGGATGCGCCAAAACGGAAATGGCGTGCATCGGCCCAGTCAGCTCCCAGCGTCTCTTCAGCCAGTTGCAGATAAATTGCGGCATCTTCAGCGGTACGGACGCCACCGGCTGGTTTAAAACCCACCTGCTGCTGCACGCCTTTGTCACGGATCACGCTCATCATGATCTGGGCCACTTCTGGCGTCGCATTCACCGGCACTTTACCGGTTGAGGTTTTGATGAAGTCAGCGCCGGCATCAATGGCAATGTCAGATGCCTGGCGAATCAACGCCTCTTCTTTCAGTTCACCGGTTTCGATAATCACTTTCAGCAGCACATTCGCTGCGGCACATGCCTCTTTACAGGCTTTTACCAGATCAAAACCGACCTGGGTATTTCCGGCGATCAACGCGCGGTAAGGGAAAACCACATCCACTTCATCCGCGCCGTAAGCGATCGCTGCGCGGGTTTCAGCCAGCGCAATGTCGATGTCATCATTGCCGTGCGGAAAGTTGGTCACTGTCGCAATGCGGATGTCTGGCGTGCCCTGCTCGCGCAAGGTTTTACGCGCGACCGGAATGAAGCGTGGATAGATGCAGATAGCCGCTGTATTGCCCACGGGTGACTTCGCCTGATGACACAACGCAATGACTTTCTCGTCAGTGTCATCTTCATTCAGCGTGGTTAAATCCATCAGTTTTAATGCGCGAAGGGCCTGCGCTTGTATATCGGTCATGATGCTCTCCAAAACGATCGGGATGCGGCCAGTAAGCTGGCCGACAGAATGTGATAATAATAACAAAAGCAGCGCGAGCAATATGTGGCAATAATCACATCACTATCACTGCCTGCTGTTACAAACCAGGAATGGCGTGGCTTAAATTAAAAAAATGCCTGTGAGCACTATTATACGGCAGCCAGCGCAATGTTACTATTGTCACATTTAACAGTTCGGTGCGCTGATTATTGTTTAAAGCGTAGTCAATCGCGCAGCGCATCAGAGGAAAAGCGGATTAGTTGGAGAACTGAAATACTCTCTGACTGTTATTCCAGAGCGCATCGGCAATCTCTTCAGGGGACTCGGGACGTAAATCACATAACGCTTCCCAGACAAGGCGCGCACGTTCAGGACGGTTCGGCTCACCCTGAAAACCATGCAGCGGCATATCTGGCGCATCGGTTTCCAGTAACAGCGCGTCAAGCGGAAGTTCGGCGATGGTGTGGCGGGTTTTGCTGGCGCGATCATAGGTAATGGTTCCGCCAACGCCAATGGCATAGCCGAGTTTGATAAACGCCTGCGCCTGTTGCAGGCTGCCTGCAAAAGCATGCACCACGCCGCAACGCGGTAAATCGTGGCGACGCAGATGCAGCGCCAGTTTGTCATGGGTGCGCCGTGAATGCAGAATCACCGGCAGATCATATTTTTTCGCCAGCCTGAGCTGGGCATCCAGCCACTGTTCCTGCTTCTCAAATTGCGGGTTGTCGCGATAGAGATCCAGTCCGATCTCGCCGATCGCCACCAGCTTTTTGGGTTTCTGCCTGAGCCACCCTTCCAGCCGATCCAGATGCTCTTCCTGATGATCTTCTATCGCGATGGGATGCAGACCGAGCGCCGCATACAGCGCAGGGTGATCGGCCGCTAGCTGGCAAATCAGCTCAAACCGACCGATATCGACGGCTGGGACAATAATTTTTTCAATGCCTGCTTCAGCCGCTTTTGCGAGCGTGCTTTCGGTTTCATCAATCAACGGTGAAAAATCAAAATGACAGTGGGTATCAATAAATCTCATGCCAGCGAACCTTTATCGTAATCGGCGTCATTATCCGCCACAGAAGGTGTGATGATGGGCCGCGCATCCGGTGCATTTGCCACAGGTGCAGGCGGCGTAACAACTGAGTGGCGCATAAACGGCTCGGCATCACTGAGCCACTGGCCCAGCGTGGCGAGAAAATAGCGACCACAGCGACGTCCTAAATGATAATCCTGATTCAGCGATGCGACCCGGCTTCCCAACGCTTTACTGGCCAGCACACGCGGCGGAAAGATCTCAATGATACGCAAATTGTCAGGTGGCTGATCGATAAACTGCAGGATCTCACGATAGCTCTGCTCATGATGATGCAACACTTTGATCATGGGCTGTAATGCACTGCGGCCTAAAAAGCGTTCCATGCGCTTGATCCACTTCGCCGTATAGGCCAGTTGTGATGGCACAGTACGAATCACCACAATGGTATCTGCGCCACGTCGTGCGGCTTCGCGCACCGGGATCGCATCACTGATACCACCGTCCAGATAGCTAATGCCTTCAAGATCAACGCCCAGTCGGTAAAAGCCGGGAATGGCACTGGTCGCTTTAATCAGGTTCAACCAGTTTTCATGGGTTGGCGCAAAATAATTTGGAGAATAGTCGTCGCTGCGACAGGCACACATATAGAATTCGCGTCCGCCTGAGAACAGCGTTTGCGCGCTCTGCATCGCCAGTGGAAATTCACTGCGGGTAATATCGATAAGCCAGTCAAGATCGATCAAGTGACCACCACGCACGAAGCGCACGGGATCAAAAAAGAGTTTGCTGGTGGTGTAGCGAGTAATCACGCGACGGGCATAGCCGGGCTGCGCACAAACAAAAGCAGAAAGATTTTGCGCCCCCGCCGAGGTGCCCAGCATCAGGTGAAAAGGGTTGAATTGTGCTCGCTGAAATTCATCCAGCACGCCAGCAGTGAAGATGCCACGCTGTCCACCGCCTTCGCACACTAAGGCGATTTTTTTAGCTTTGAAAGGGGTAAGTGCCAGGGGTTCAATAGCGCCGAGTGTAACCGGAATACGTATGCCCAATGTCTGAACCTCAGGTTAGGTTCTCATGCGGGCTTGCTGGGAGGTTTTTCCGTTTTGATTCTGCAGCATCCCGGAGAACCAGTCATGTTATCCCTTGGCCGGGCAGAATGCTTTGCGCCTTCTGCCCTTTCATAGCATCGTGTACGTTGTCCGTATCGTCACGCTCTGCGCCATGAATGACTGGTCTCCGCTTTATGCTAATGCATTACGTAAGACTCATCGGTCAGGGTCGTTTGCGGCCGGTAAACAGGCTGACGAGGAACAGAATAATACCTACAACGAAGACAACTTTAGCTGCCCATGCTGCGGTACCGGCTAAACCACCAAAACCCAATGCGGCGGCAATCAGTGCGATTACCAGAAAAATAATGCCCCAACGAAACATAAGCCTCTCCTTTACCATAGTGAAAATCGAACTGCTTATTTCATCCCAGGATGGGTGTTTTTATTCGTGCGGCACCTGAAGCGCCGCACGTTTACTATTAAGATTTAACCGTCAGGTCATTCTTAACACTTTTCACGCCTTCAATTGCTTTTGCGATACTTTCAGCACGATCCGACTGTGCCTTGTTCGCAACGGTTCCTGAAAGCTGAACAACGCCGTCGGTGGTTTCTACTTTCACATTACGCGACGGGACAATGTCATCCGCTAATAGCTTAGCTTTAATTTCGCTGGTTGTTGCAGCATCACCTGCATAGCCTTTCAGTGACTGAGAGTTAGTGCTGCTGTCTCTTACGTGTAGTTTGTCACTCACGGATTTAACGCCTTCCACTTTCTCTACTACCGCGACCGCTTTTTCAGCCTGATCCTGAGAAGTGACAAAGCCGCTTAACGTAACCACACCTTGTTTTGTTTCTACTGAGATATCGGTGCTTTTAATGGCTTCATCATCTACCAGCGCCGCTTTCGCTTTGGCTGTGACGTTGCTGTCATCCATGTATGCGCCGACTTTGTCCATAGAACTATCGATTTTTTGCCCCGTGCTGTCAGCAGCCTGTTTCGCTTTCTGCGTCATTGTCTCTTCAGCCAGTGCGCCACCACTCAACAGTGCAGAACCAACCATGGCAGCAATCAGGGTTTTCGCAATATTTGACTTGTTCATCGATATATTCCTTCTATCAGTTAACTCACCCACCACTGTGGGCGTGACAGCAGCAAACGGCACTGCTGTAAGGTTGGACGTAAGGAGAAGAAAATTCTCTTTCGCTGCCCGATAGAGTAATCATAGTCAGGATTTTGCGTTTTGCTGGAGTAACTGGTTGATAGCGCGCTGAAATAGACGAAACGGGGCGTTTTTAGGAGGAGTCTGTAGCGGGAGAATCAGGGCCACTCTCAACTGGAATGACCCTGATTTAAGGCGGTTCGGGCAGATTAGTGCTCGCGTGTCTTACGGAACTTCACCTCAGGATAACGCTCCTGAGTAATGTTCAGATTTACCATGGTAGGTGCGATATATGTCAGGTTATCGCCGCCGTCCAGCGCAAGGTTTACCTCGTTTTTACGTTGAAATTCGTCGAATTTCTTCGCATCGCTGCATTCAACCCAGCGCGCAGTAGAAACGTTGATCGACTCGTAAATCGCTTCAACGTTGTACTCGCTTTTCAGGCGAGCAACGACCACATCAAACTGCAAAACACCGACAGCACCCACAATCAGATCGTTATTGTGAACCGGACGGAACACTTGCACCGCGCCCTCTTCAGAGAGCTGAACCAGTCCTTTCAGTAACTGCTTCTGCTTAAGTGGATCGCGCAGTCGGATGCGACGGAATAGCTCAGGCGCGAAGTTAGGAATACCGGTGAACTTCATGTTTTCACCTTGTGTAAAGGTGTCACCGATCTGAATCGTGCCGTGGTTGTGCAAGCCAATGATGTCGCCAGGATAAGCCTCTTCAACGTGCGAGCGATCGCCCGCCATGAAGGTCAACGCATCGGCAATCACCACATCTTTGCCGATACGGACCTGGCGCAGTTTCATGCCTTTTTCATATTTACCGGACACCACACGCATAAATGCCACACGGTCACGGTGTTTTGGATCCATATTGGCCTGGATCTTAAAGACGAAACCGGTAAATTTCTCTTCTTTGGCTTCCACGGTGCGGGTGTCGGTTTGACGCGGCATTGGCGTAGGTGCCCAGGAAACCAGGCCATCCAGCATATGGTCAACGCCAAAGTTACCCAACGCCGTACCAAAGAATACTGGCGACAGTTCACCTTTCAGGAAGGCGTCCTGCTCAAATTCGTGCGATGCACCTTTTACCAGTTCCAGTTCATCACGTAACTGCGCAGCCAGTTCTTCACCCACTGCGCTGTCGAGTTCTGGATTATCCAGACCTTTAACAATGCGGACTTCCTGAATGGTGTGGCCCTTACCGCTCTGATAAAGATAAGTTTCATCGTTGTAGAGGTGGTAAACGCCTTTAAACAGCTTACCGCAGCCAATTGGCCAGGTGATCGGTGCACAGGCGATCTTCAGTTCATTCTCGACTTCATCCAGCAGCTCCATCGGATCGCGGATGTCACGGTCGAGTTTGTTCATAAAGGTCAGGATTGGCGTATCGCGCAGGCGGGTAACTTCCATCAGCTTGCGGGTACGATCCTCAACGCCTTTTGCCGCGTCAATAACCATCAGACAGCAGTCAACTGCCGTCAGAGTGCGGTAGGTATCTTCCGAGAAATCTTCGTGGCCTGGGGTATCCAGCAGGTTAACCAGACTGTCACGGTAAGGAAACTGCATCACGGAGGTGGTGATAGAGATACCGCGCTGCTTCTCCATTTCCATCCAGTCAGATTTGGCGTGCTGGTTGGAGCCACGGCCTTTACTGTACCGGCGGTCTGGATCGCCTGTCCAAACAGCAAGACTTTTTCGGTAATAGTGGTTTTACCGGCATCCGGGTGCGAGATGATCGCGAAGGTGCGGCGGCGTGCCACCTCTTCTAAAAAGGGATTAGACATGGAATTCTTCTCAACGAGGCAACGCTGCGGCAACTTGCCAGGCGCTGCTAATAAATCACGGTGGCCGGTATAACCTTACCGGCAGGTAATCGGTGCCGAATGCGAAAATTTATCGTCGGCTGATAAGCGCGACGTGACATTGGCGGCGATTCCGGTTACCCCATCAGTATTAAGGCGGCATAGCATACAATATTTTGTGCGCGCTGTCCCATTCGTGGCGGGAAGAAAGCGGCTGCTTTATGTCCGCTCAGTTGTCGCATAAAGCAGCGTCGCCCTCTCCTTGCAGAAAGGGCGGGAAGAACATTAACCCAATACCTTCACAACGCAAGATTTAAACACCCTGACGCCGATGTCTAGCGAGCTCAGATCAAAATGCATATCCGGGTGATGCAGGCCCGGCACCAGGTTCGTGCCCAATCCCCAGAAGCCTGCTTTCACACCCGGACGTTTCACCGGATAGTAGAAAAAGTCTTCGCTGCCAGGGTGGTTTTACTGCCGAGCAGCCCTTCCTCTCCCAGCACCTCAACAATGGCTGCGCGGATAACCGCTGTCGCTTCATCATGAATTTCCGCGGCGGGCATCTCTTTTAACACAACCACTTCAGCACTGGCTCCCAGCGCCGCAACGCTGTGGGTAATCGCTTGTGTCACTTTCTCTTTCAGCAACGCCATCGGTGCGTTCTCTTGCGAGCGCAAATCCCACACGACACGCGCTTCATCAGGTACTGAATTGGTCACACCGGCATCGCATAAAAACCGCGTCGCTTTTACACTCCAGTTCAGCCCCGGTGAGAGATGAATACTCTTTACCGCCTGTACCGCCTGCACGGCTGCATCTAAAGCGTTGACGCCAAGATGGGGACGCGCCGCGTGTGCTGGCTGGCCCTTGATGGTCGCTTCCAGCGTACTGCACGCCGAGTACACCACCGCAGGCACCGCCTGACCAACAACGCACTCTTCCAGCGGACGAAGGTGAAAGCCTAAAATCATATCAACGTCGTCAATGGCACCGCCCTCTACCATCGCCAGCGCGCCTGCACCCAGCTCTTCCGCGGGCTGAAACAGAATCTTCAACCGTCCACGCTTCACCGCGCCTTCTTTCAACAGCTCCTGCGCTGCCGTTAACACCACAGAAGCGTGCCCGTCATGGCCGCAGGTATGACGCGCGCAGTGCTCACCATCAATAATGTGGCCGAGCGCATCCATATCAGCGCGCAGCGCCAGTACCGGCCCCGCGACGCCGCTGTCAATTTCAGCCACAATGCCGGTGGTATTATTAATGCCACGTGTGACTTTCAGCCCGGCTTTTTCTAACTGTTCGGCGATATAAGCAGACGTTTTAAACTCTTCGAATCCTAATTCTGGAATCTCATGCAGATAGTGGTAATGCTCTAAAACGTTGGACACGGCTTCTCTCCTAGACAAACAAACGCATGACAAACATGGCAATCAGCGCATTAACGATGCTTACCAGCATCAGTAGCGGCCAGTATTTTTTTGGTACATCAGCAACGCCTAACAGACGCCCCATATACTGCAACTGCGATCCCATCAGGAAAATAGCGGGCGCTAAAATAGTAATATCCGCACCGGTCAGTAGCCCTTTAGTCAGCAAACTCACCGCCACGCCCGTGCCCGCCGAGGATGAAAGCCATGCGGTAAGCAGTACGGTAATCGCCTCGCCAGGCAAACCAAACAGCCCCATCACGGGCTCAAAAACGTGACCGAGAAACTGCATGATGCCCAGAAGATTAAGCACTTCTGCCAGAACATAAGCCATTACCACATTGGGCATCAGGTTGTGAATTGCAATATGAAAGCCTTTGCGCGCACCCGTAACAAATACATCAAAAGGATTTTGGCTGACTTTAACCGTGTTATTATTTTCCATCGACGAAATCCTTTTTATATACGCTGCTTAATACGAAGCGCGTAATTGCCGCGCCAACGAACTTCAGAACAAACATCAGCGCCAGCGGAATAATCACAGGCAATGTCATTGAGGCAAAAAGGGCTGAACCAATAGCAAAATAGTTATTAATTAAACCCGCACCTGAATATTGCCAGGCACTCATCACCACAACGTCTTTTTTCGTAACCTGATTTTGGTCATACATCTCTTTGGTCAAGGCCGCCCCGGCATCGGTACTTTGCAGATCGGTAATCAACGCCAGCCCGCAACGTCCCGGCAGCCCCATCAGCGGCTTAAGCAGAGGCGTTAATAATTTATGTGCCGCTCGGATCGCGCCGTAATGCGTAAAGATCTCAAGCACGCCAAGCGCCAGCATCACGGTTGGCGTGAGGGATAAGGCAAACAAAAAGCCTGCTTTCGCACTTAGCCCGCCCGCGCCAAGAAAGGTGTTGCTGGCAGGATCTTTCATGGTGCCGAAGCTTCCACCCAGCGTGGTGAAATCAAATGCTCCGAGCCATTTCAGGCCATCGACTTTATAGAACAAACCTGAAAAAAACAGAATCGCAATAATTAACGCCAGATAACTGCCTTTACTTGTGGTGACTTTTTCAGAGGGGGTTAATGTTTCATCCGACATAACATCTCCTGCTTAATTTGCCTTGCCGTTTATTTGCCCAGAGGCAAGTTCCAATATAGGGAACTCACTACTAAGCAGGATCTATGCCAGAGCCAGCTCTTTATTATTTGCACAAGAAATAAATGTTTAGTCGCGATGTGTTTGATGGAATATCCACCATCTTTAGCAAAATATTATTTATTCATTAACATACCTGTAAAAATAATATTTTCGTCACGCCATTACTTTTAAGCTCTTTTTCATCTTTGCACCAGCATTGCGCAGGCCCGCTGCACTAAAAAGGTGCCACTTCCCCTCAAAAGTAAAAGCGGACAAAAATGAGAATCTCTCGCATTCAAAATCCTG
This sequence comes from Pantoea sp. LMR881, assembly GCF_027157825.1. Taxonomy (NCBI): domain Bacteria; kingdom Pseudomonadati; phylum Pseudomonadota; class Gammaproteobacteria; order Enterobacterales; family Erwiniaceae; genus Pantoea; species Pantoea sp. LMR881. The sequence continues at coordinate 2,906,410 of NZ_JAPVOK010000002.1, read as the reverse complement.
AATAATTCTTTTTAAATCAACGATATAAAAACGGTTTTTTTAGGGAAATCGCTTTCCCTGCCGCAAAGGTTTGATGCATAATTCACCTTCTCTCACCTGCTTAACTTATCTTATACAAGGATGCGGCCATGCTGACTGCTGAAATGACTGGACGTTTAAACAACCAGCTAAACCTGGAATTTTTCTCTGCCAATCTTTATCTACAAATGAGTGCCTGGTGCAGTGATAAAGGCTTCGAAGGCGCAGCCGCGTTTCTGAAAGAGCACTCCCGGGAAGAGATGGAGCATATGCAGCGCCTGTTCGATTACCTTAGTGATACCGGTGCCATGCCGGTGTTAGGCACCATCGCTGCGCCACCCGTTGCGTATAACTCCCTGACCGAACTGTTTCAGCAGACGCTGGAGCATGAACAGCTGATTACCGACAAAATTAATGAACTGGCCCACGCTGCCATGAGCACGCAGGATTACTCCACGTTTAACTTCCTGCAATGGTACGTTGCTGAGCAGCATGAAGAAGAGAAGCTGTTTAAAACCGTGCTGGATAAGCTGGCGTTAGTGGGTAATAGCGGTGATGGCCTGTTCCTGATCGATAAAGATCTGGCACGTATGAACGCCGAAAGTCACGGCGGCGCGTAATCGCCTGACAAAAAAAGCCCACCTGCGACGGTGGGCTTTTTTGCTTAACCGAGGCGGTAATATGCACTTTTCACGCCATTAACCCACAGTTCACGGGTTTCTCCCGCTGGTAGCCGCAGCGCAAGTTCACGCCATGCCGGTTGATAATCGCCGCGTTTTTCCAGCGTGAGATCGAGCCGCGCTGCGCTGCCTTTCAGCGTCCAGTTGAGCCAGAGCGCGTTGCCTTCGCGCCAGCCGTGACTTTCTCCATCATCATCAAACAGTTCTCCCTGGCTGATGGCATCGCCGGGCGCTGGCCACAATTGCAGTTCCCGCACGTTATCCAGCTGCGCGTTAGTGGTACTTTCGCAGCGCCCCAGTGGAATTGCTGCACCGGCACGCACCAGCAGAGGTAAGCGATCCAGCGGTGCATCCAGCGTTACGCGCTCACCGCCAGGATACCAGTCGCCGCTGTGCCAGTCATACCAGCCATGCGTATTGCGCGGCAGATAAACTTCGCGTTGACGTGCGCCCTGCTCTACCACACTGGCCACCAGCAGATCGCGGCCTAACATGAAGTCGTCACACTCCTGATAAGTAATCTCATCCTCTTCATGATCGAGAAAGGTTGGCCGCAGCACAGGCTCATCATACGCGCTGGCCTGCCATGCCAGCGTATAAAGATAGGGCATCAGACGGTAGCGCAGGCGTATCGCTTCACGGATCATTGGGGTCGCTTCGGGATACATCCACGGCTCATTGACAGTATGGTCATCATTCCATGAATGAATGGTAAAACGCGGATGCATCACGCCATTCTGTACCCAGCGCACAAACAGCTCGGCGTCGGGCTTATCACCGGAAAAACCGCCCACATCATGGCCGACATTAAACAGTCCCGACAAACTCATGCCTAACCCCATGCGGATGTTATAGCGCAGCGTCTGCCAGTTAGTGCGGTTATCACCGCTCCAGGTTTGTACATAGCGTTGCATACCAGCACAGCCGGAGCGTGAAATCAGGTAAGGTCGTTTTTCTGGGGCAAAACGCTGCTGCGCTTCCATCGATGCACGCATCATCAGCAGCGGCATTACCGGACGAATATGCTTAATGGCGATCTCCTGGCCAAAGCCGTGACAGCGTGCTTCGCCGTCCCATACTTCATATTCGTTGTTATCGTTCCAGGTTGAATCAATGCCCTTTTCCAGCAACTGTTCAGTGACGTTATCCTGCCACCAGCGCACCGCTTGCGGATGAGTAAAGTCGAGATGCGAACCTTCATCATCCCAAAACACCGAACGTTCCGGGCGATCCTGCTCTGAGTCGCGAATAAACAACCCTTGCGCTGCCACTTCCTGATAGCGAGGATGATCCTGTAACAGACAGGGCTTGATATTGGCTGCCAGCTTCATTCCTGCCGCATGAAACGCCTCGCTCATGGCACTGGGATTAGGCACTTTGTCGTAGTTCCAGTTAAACACGTAACGCTTGTTGTTAATTGAGGTATAGCCTGAGGAAAGCTGGAACGAGTCGCAGGGTATCTCATGCTCGCGGCACAGGCGGATGAACGACTGTAGCTGCTGCTGCGCGTCTGGCGCATCGGTGTAATGCATGGTTGAGCCGCTGTAGCCAAGACTCCATTTAGGCTGAAACAGCGTGCGACCCGTCAGTCTGACAAAGGCTTTGGTGACGTCCAGCAGCCTCGGCCCCAGCAGCATGTAGTAGTCGAGATCGCCCGCTTCGGCGCGATAACGACGATACGGCAGATGATAGTTATCCAGCTCATTGCCCAGATCGAGCCAGCTACTGCTGAGATTGTCGTAGAACAGGCCGAAACTCACGCCGTCACGCTGCGTCAGGGTAAAAGGAATGTGCTTATAAAGCGGATCGGTGCTGTACGCGTTGTACCCCATCGCATCGAGATTACGCATCTCAAAGCGGCGATTAACCCGGTTGAGATCACCGGCTTTTTCACCGAGTCCATAAACGCGATCCTGCGGCTGGCGACGCTGATAGTGTTCAACACCGTCGCCGTGGGCATTCAAAAGATAAGCGCCGGTATGACGATCGGCAGCCAGCGGCAGCCAGTTTTCGCCATCAAAATGTTCCCAGCTCAGACACAGTGGTTGATGCACTGTCACGCGTAATCTATCGGTTGCGAGAACAAGCTGCTGTGCGTCATGCGTCACCTGGAACGCTGGCAGGGTAAACCCCTCAAGTGACTCACGATCGCGCCCCTGCCACGGCACATCCTCCTCTGGTGCAATGCTCCAGGTGCGATTCAGTGCCAGTTCGCCGTCACGCTTCAACAGCACACGCATCAAACCGCTCTCCAGTACACAGACGCGAAGAATATGGCGATTTTCGACTTTAAGCTCAACAAAGTGATCGGCCTGCTGATGCAGCGTCCAGTTCTTCAGGGTTTTCATCTTACTGTCCTTATTGATTCGCGTTGCGTTGACGGCGTTCGGCGATAAACATCACCAGGAAAACTGCGCCAATCAGGTCAAAGAAGCCCATGGCGATAAACAGGGGATTAAAGCCGAGGGTGTCGGCGGTTACGCCGATAATCAGAGAGAAAATAAAGCTGGCGATCCAGGCGCAGGAGCCGCGCATGCCGTTGACGGTCGCCATCTGACGGCGGTCGAATTTTTCCACCACCAGCGCGCTTAACATGCAGGAAATCACCTGATGGCCAAAGCCGCCCACAGAAATCAAGGCGATAGCAAGATAAGGGTCGTCAACCAGCGTCACCAGGCCCAATGAGACCATCAACACCGCACCGGTCACCGAACTGGCGACAATAGAATTGACACGCGTCAGGCCAAAACAGCGCACATAGAGTTTGGTCAGATACCCGCTGGCGACGCTGCCAAGATCGGCGGCCAGGAAAGGCAGCCAGGCGAACATCACAATCTGCTTAAGATCCATGCCGCGTTCATTGGCGAGATAGAGTGGCACCCAGAAACTCAGCACGGCCCACGCCGGTTCCGCCAGAAAAGCGGGAATGGCGATACCGTAGAATTTTTTCTCTTTGCCGATCACTTTCAGTGCGCTGAAAAAAGGCAACTTCTCGCCCACCGCTTCGTTGTCCTGATTGATGAAGGCACGTTCTTCATCTGACAGGCGCGGATGGCGTTCTGGTGACTGATAGCCCCACCACCATAAACCGGCCCACAACAAACCCAGCCCGCCGGTCAGCAGAAATGCACCCTGCCAGCCGAATGAGATATGCGCTACGTAGATAATTGGCGGTGCCAGCATCGCACCAACCGAGAAACCGACCCCTGCCCAACCGGCAGCAACCGGACGCTCCTTTTTCGGGAACCAGTCACCAATGGCTTTGGCATTCGCGGGTGTGGCGGCGGCTTCGGATGCACCCATCACAAAACGCAGCAGCGCCAGATGCAGCCAGCTTCCGGCTCCGGCATGCAGCAAACAGGTCAGTGACCAGATCAGCGCACAGATCAGAAAGCCCATCTTCAGGCCAATAACATCAATCAGCCAGCCGCAAACGGGCTGGAACAGGGTGTAAGCGAGCTGAAAAGCCGCAACGACCCAGGAATATTGCTCGGTGCTCATGCTCAGGCTGCTTTTCAGTTCAGGCGCCAAAATACCGAGCGAGTTACGGGTGATGTAGTTAACGGTGACACCCAGCAGAAACATCCCCAGCATCCACCAGCGCAGATGTTTAATCGCCCGCACCGTGCGCGAGGCGCCGATGGGCTTGGTTGTTGATTCGATGCTCATGTGCAACTCCTGTGAAAACTGAGATGGCTGTGAATACTTCACCTCGCCTTGCGGCGTACCACGTTTACCTGCACCGAACATAGAAAAGCCGAAAACGTGGGTACAGCCACTTTTTTGCAAACATTTTCATGGCAAGCTGAATCTCAGCGAAAAACAGTGGCAATTACCCCATCTGACGCGATTCAGCCGTTGTGAAAAATTTTTCATTTGGAGATTTGATGGCGATCACAGAATGAAACAAAGGCTAAAAGTGAGTGAAATTGCCGCCCTGACGGGTGTCTCGATCAGCACGGTTTCGCGCGTGCTGGCAGGGAAATCTAATACCCGCCCCAGCACGCGCGATAAGGTGCTGGCAGCAGCACAACAGCAAGGCGTACTGGACAACCTGCATAGCGGACGCTTGCTGCTGAATAATCTGATGGTATTTGCACCGCCACGCGCTTTTGATGTGCGCAGCGATATCTTCTACTACAAAGTGATTCAGGGCATCAGTCAGGCGGTTGAGCCGCATGAAGTCCGGCTGCGCTATTGTTCGCTGGAGGAGATCGAAAGCGACGCCGCACTGTTTATCGAAAAGATGCAGCAGACCGAAGCAGCATTACTGATTGGGATTGATGACGAACACATTCACCAGCTTGCGGCAGAGATGAACAAGCCGTGCGTGTTAATCAATGCGCTGGATCGCCGTATGCGCCTGCCCTCGGTCGCGCCACATCATCAGCTGATTGGCGAATATTCGGCGCGTTATCTGTTTGAACAGGGACATCGACAAATATTGTCATTGCATTGCCTGCGGCGTTACACCATGGAGCAGCGCCTTCAGGGGGTACGTGATGCATGGCACGCCATGAATCTGCGCTTCGACAGCCGCCAGCATCTGCTGACGCTGACCAGTTTTAGCAGCAATGAGGCAGCAGAGCGTCTCAGTGAATATTTACGTCATTGTCCGCAGGCGCAACGCCCTACCGCCATTCTGGCCAGTGGCGATTACATTGCGGCCGGCGCCGTCACGGCGTTACAACAGGCCGGGTTGCGTGTCCCGCAGGATGTTTCGGTGATGAGTATGGATGGCTTTAACCTTGCCGCGATTCACGATATCCCGCTCACCTCAGTGCAGGTGCCACGTGATGAACTGGGCGAAGCGGCAGTAAGGATGCTACAGCAGCTACGGCTGCATCCCGGCGCGCCGCCCGGCACCCTGCTGCTCAACGGCAAGCTGGTGGTGCGCGAGTCGGTACGCCGTATTCGCGATAATCTCAGCCATGCTCCCGTTGAGCAGCACGGCCTGTACGATTAATCCAGCACTTTTAAACGCAGCTCTGACGGTTGTGGTCGCCCAAACAGATACCCCTGGAACAGCGTACAGCCCTCTTCGCGCAATTTAGCGAACTGATCGCAGTTCTCAACCCCTTCGGCGGTGATCTGGATATCCAGACTGCGGCTCATGCCGGTGATAGCGCGGATAATAGCCAGCGCCTCGCGGCTGTCACCCATATCGTTAATAAACGATTTGTCGATTTTAATTTTATCGAACGGGAAGGATCGCAGATAGCTCAGGGATGAATAACCGGTTCCAAAATCGTCCAGCGCAATCTGTACGCCAAGGGCTTTCAGATTTTCCAGGGTTCGAATGTTACCAAGCGAATCATCCAGCAATACCGATTCGGTGATTTCTACTTCGAGCCGGCTTGGTTGCAGCCCCGACTCACGTAGCGCACCTTCCACCACCGACACCAGCGAGCTGTTTTTAAATTGCAGCGGCGACAGGTTGACCGATACCGACTGTTCACTGTCCCAACTGGCGGCTTCACGGCAGGCCTCATAGAGCGCAAATGCGCCGAGCATATGAATTAGCCCGCTCTCTTCAGCAATCGGAATAAAGTCGTTTGGCATAATCAGCCCTTTAAGCGGGTGATGCCAGCGCATCAGCGCCTCATAGCCGATAATGGTTTTGTTATCGCCGTTGGTGATGGGCTGATAGTAGAGTTTGAGCTGACGTCCGCTGATCGCTTCCCGCAGATCGTTTTCGATAATCCGGCGGCTGCGCGCCACATCATCCATCGCCAGCGTGAAATGCTCATAGCGGTTGCGCCCGTTGCGCTTGGCTTCATACAGCGCCATATCAGCACAGCGCAGGAGCTGCTCCGGTGTATTGGTAACAGAGGAGCTTAAGGCGATGCCCACGCTCAGCCCGACCGACAAGTTGTGTCCTTCGACGTTAACGGGGGGCGAATCGCTTCGATCAGGCGCTGTGCCACCACGCTCGCTTCCTCACCGCTGGTAACCGAAGGCAGCACAATCGCAAATTCATCGCCGCCAATACGCGCCAGGGTATCGTGATCGCGCAGGGTATTGCGCAGACGTTTTGCCACGGCGCGCAGCAGATCGTCACCAATCTGATGTCCCAGCGCATCGTTAACATTTTTAAAGTTGTCGAGATCGAGACAGAGCGCCGCGGTTTGTTTCACGCTGTGACCATCGTTACGCAACGCTTCGCTGAGGCGCTGACGAAACAGAATGCGGTTAGGCAAGCTGGTGAGATTGTCGTGATGCGCCATGTGATGAATGCGTGCATCTGCTGCCCGCTGGTCAGTCACATCTTCTACGATCAGCATCAGATAATTTTGCCGGGCATCCTGTCCATTGATTGCCGTGGCTCGCGTATGCAGAATGCGCTCGCCACTGGCGGTCATCAGTAACTGCTCACGCTCGTGGATCCCTTCGCTGCGCAGCGCCATATCCGCGAGGCTGTTGAAATAATCACTTAACTCCGCTGACATGCACTCATGTGGACGCTTGTTAACAATCAGCGATTTGGCTAAGCCAAACAGTTGCTGTGATTTGTCATTAACCAGCAAAATTTCCCGGGTAATGGCATCTTCCACAATCACGCATGAGGGAATATGCGTGATGATGTTATCAAGGAATTTCGACAGTGCGGTTTTTTGCGCGCTTTGCGCTTCTGCCAGATCTTTAGCGCGCAGCAACTGCTGTTGTTGTTCGCGGCGCTCGGTGTTATCGCGGGTGATTTTCGCAAAGCCAAGCAGCCTGCCCTCTTCATCATGAATGGCATCAATAATGACATGTGCCCAGAACGCGCTACCATCTTTGCGATAGCGCCAGCCTTCATCTTCAAAGCGGCCGGCGGTTAACGCAATGTTCAGATTGCTCTCTGGTATACGCATCTGGCGGTCATGCCCACTGTAAAAAATGGAAAAGTGCTGACCCACAATCTCTTCAGACACATAACCCTTCGCGCGTTGAGCACCCGCATTCCAGTTTACGACGTGGCCGTTGATGTCGAGCATATAGATAGCGTAATCAGTGATGCCTTCAACTAACAAGCGGAACCGCTCCCCTTGCTCATGCTGTTCGCGACGAATACGCTGCTGCTCGGTGCAGTCACGGGTAATTTTGGCGTAGCCAATCAGCTTGCCGGCATCGTCACGAATGGCATCAATCACCACATGCGCCCAGAAGGCGCTGCCATCTTTGCGATAGCGCCAGCCTTCATCTTCAAAGCGGCCGGTTCTGTACGCAGTCTCTAAGTTTTTAGTCGGGATATGGGCGAGTCGATCCTGGGCGCTGTAAAAGCGAGAGAAGTGCTGGCCGACAATTTCTTCTGCCACATAACCTTTGGTGCGCTGCGCACCGGCGTTCCAGTTCACGACATTGCCGTCATGATCCAGCATATAGATGGCGTAATCTGTTACCCCTTCGACCAGCAAGCGGAAGCGTTCTTCGTGCTCACGTTGTTTGCGTTGCTGCTCCTGTTGGTGCGTGCAGTCGCGAGTGATTTTAGCGAAGCCCAGCAGGACGCCGTCATCGTCACGAATGGCGTCGATCACGACATGCGCCCAAAATGCGCTGCCATCTTTGCGATAGCGCCAGCCTTCCGTTTCAAAGCGACCGCTTAACGCGGCGGTATTTAACCCGCGCTGCGGTAATCCTTTTGACGATCGTCTTCGCTATAAAACAGCGCAAAATTTTTACCGACGATCTCCTCCGGCGAGTAACCTTTTGCGCGTTCTGCACCTCTGTTCCAGTTCGCGACAGTTCCATCCGGTTTCAGCATATAAATAGCGTAATCAATCACGCTTTGTACCAGCACTCGATACATAACATCAGAATTATTATCCATTTTTATTTGCCTGCTGCTGTTAAGCCCTGGTGCGGCTTAAGAAAAGTCCTAATCGTTGTCAGACTAAAGCCCAAAGGAGTGTGATCACAAGTGCATTTAGTGAAATGACAAAAGTTAGTAGGTTAGTTATCGGCAATGGAGAGAAAACGCTCAGTTGTTAATCTTGTTCGTACTGTAGTCTTGACTGAATATTCAGCTGGCCCTTTTCTGGCGTGAGGACAGTGAAAAATAGAATTGCCGAGTAAGCGACTTTTACGCCGTTCAGGCTTGCCACGGTAATACGCCTTGCGGCAGGCGAACCGTCAGTCGCGAAGCTAACAGCATAAGTGCCAGAACCACGGCGATCATCAAACACCCTACTGCAGCCGCCAGTGGTGCCGATCCGCCTTCATCAAGAAAGATAATGGTGGGGCCGATCGTCTGGGTTTCTGATGTCACCAGCAATACTGAAACCTGAATTTCATTCAAGGCAGTAAGAAACACCAGCAGCGTACCCGCCAGCGCCGACGGGGCCGCTAACGGCAGCAGGATGTCACGCATTCGCTGCCAGAATCCCGCTCCACATAAGCGAGCAGCTTCGTCCAGCGAGGGTTCAATCTGCGCAAATCCCGCTAATGTTGGCCGCAATACTAATGCGAGGAAATTAGAGAGATAAGCCGCGAGGATAATCCACACCGTGCCGTACAACGAAAACTCCAGTAGCGGCAGCGGGCGCAGGAAAAACAGCATCGCCGCCACGCCTGTGACAATGCCCGGCAACGCATAGGTGAGTTCGCTGGCGAACCATAAACCGCGCACCAGGCGTGTGCGTTGCCAGCTCAGGAAAAAGGCTAAAAATAGTGCCATCACAGTGAGGACAACTGCCGCCAGGCTGGTCAGCCACAGACTGGTGAAGAAAGCGTGGCGCACCGCAGGATAACCCCATAATGCCTGCTGGAAGTTTTCCAGCGTCAGGGTTTGCCAGTTCAGCGCCTGACCAAAACCACGCGTCAATGCGGTCGTCAGTAAGGCACTCAGCGGCAGAACCAGGGTGAGCAGCATCCACGCCCAGGCGGCAATTTCAGTGGGTAAGCGTGCGCTTCCTAAAGTCTGATGCCAGGGGCGTGGCGAACCGCTGACGCGTACATCGCGTTTGTTTCCCAGCCAGGCGCTGAGCGCCATACCCGCCAGGGTAATCATGGCAATCAGCAGCGAATAGACAGCGGTATTCGGCAGTGCGCCCGGACCAATACTATTTAACTGTTGATAAACCAAAGTAATCAGGGTTGGCACCCGCGCCGGAATACCCAGCATCGCCTGAATGCCGAAGTTTCCTACTGCCGCGACAAATGCCAGCGTCGCACCGGCAAAGATTGCGGGACGCGCCAAAGGCAGAATCACCGTGCGCGCAATCTGCCCATGTGATGCGCCACTAATGCGAGCAGCTTCCACCAGCTCGGCAGGCAGGCGACGCAGCCCGGCTCGCACCGTTAAAAATACCAGCGGCGCATTATGCAGACCCAGCAGCAACACGATACCGGCCCAGGAATAAAGCGGCTGCTCGCCCGGTGAAAACCACGGCAGGCCAACGGCGTTAAACAGCGCAGCCAGCGTACTTCCCGGTGCCAGCGCCTGGAGCCAGGCCAGTGCAATCACCTGAGGCGGTATCATCAGCGGCAAAATAAAGGCAAAAACCCATGCGGCTTTGGCTCGCAAGTTCGTCAGCGCCACCAGCCACGCCGCCAGCGTACCGAGCAGTAACGATAACAGTGTGGATGCCATACCAATGCTAAGCGTATTGAGCGTTGCGTTTATCACACGCCTGTTGGCAAGCAGCCGCGTCAAATGAGCAACATCGGGCATGCCTTGCGGTGCCAGTGCCGTCCAGATCAGGCGGCCAAACGGTGCCACCGACAGCAGCCCGATAATCACCACCAGCAGCGCCAGCACCAACGGCTCTGCGCGCAGCCGCCTGCGCGTGGCTGCACTCCGACGCCATTCGTTGCTCAACACGCTCACAATCAGCCACCAAACAGTGCGGTAAATTCGTCGCGGACCTTAGCATCATCCGCAACGGCTTTCGCCACGTCCGGCGTCAGCAGTTTTATCTGATCGACTGGCGTGAAGCCCTCCGGTGCGGCCACTCGGCTATCAACCGGACGATTACCCTGCTGTGCAACCAGTTGCTGCCCTTTTTCCGACAGCAGAAAATCAACGAAGGCTTTCGCGGCAGGCAGGTTATGCACTGACTTCATGATGGCAACCGGCTCTGTTACGTAGGAAACCCCTTCCTGGGGATAGACCAGATCGATTGGCGAGCCCTGCTTTTTGGCGCGGATGATGTCGGCATCGGTGATCACGCCATATTTATCCAGCCCGCTGGCAACTGCTTTCAAAGCCGGACCATTGCCGCCCTGGGGCGCAATTCCCAGTGCCGCGAGCTGTTTGTAGAAGTCCCAACCGATAGCCGGCGTGTTGATATCCGTGTGCAGCTTATAGAGCGCCGCGCCAGAATAGAGCGGGCTTGGCACAGCAATCTGTCCTTTATTATCGGCTTGCAGGAGGGCTTTCCAGCTGTCGACCGGTTTGGCACGCTGGGTGTTATAGGCGATCACCGTGGCGATGATTTTGGTGCCAAAAAGGTTTTGTCTTTGTCATAAAACGAGACGTTAAGGTTACTTACTGGCGCATCGTTATAGTGATAAAGACGATCCTCTTTTTTAACGCGCCGAGGTTAATCGCATCCGCCACCAGCAGCACGTCTGGCTTCACCTGCCCGCTTATCATCTCGGTACGCAGCACATTCATCAGTTGCGTAGTGCCGTTGCGCGTCCATTCCACTTCGATGTTGGGATAGGCTGCTTTGAACGCATCCACCGTTTGTTGCGCTATTTCCGGTGCCTGCGAGGTGTAAATAACCAGTTTGCCATCTGGCGCGTCTGCTGCCTGAATCAGCGTTGATGTCGCCAGTCCAGCGATTAACAGCAGCGTTTTTACCGTGGTGCGTAGAGCCATTTTCATTATGTCTGCATCCTTTATCCAGGAAGAATCCAGCCGTCATCAACGGCAATGCCTAGGGTGTCATCCACCGCAAGAGAATGTGAATCGAGTAAAAGCGAAAGGGTGATGTCGGGATGCGCCAGCGGACGCAGATTAATCTGCTCATGCGCGCCGCGATAGATGATGCGATCCACACGCGCCGCAAACTGACGTTCCTCCGGACGCGCCAGATGGAAACTGGCACTGTGAAAACTGGCTTTACCGTGCGGTTCGACATGCTGCTGCGGTGAACAGCGCAATACCACTCGCATCCCACACAACGTGGCTGAAGCGAAACCGCCATCTAATGGCTCAATGTCGCTCACCGGCAGAACACGTCCTTCATCAATAAAGGTCGCCACCATTTCGTTGGCGGGTTCGCGCCACAGTGTTTGCGGCGTAGCGAACTGCATCACTTTGCCGCCGTTAAGCACGACAATGCGATCGGCCAGCGCCATCGCTTCACGTTGATCGTGAGTGATATAGAGTAAGGTTGCACCACTGTGTTGATGGAAGCGTCGAAATTCCTCTTCCATGGTAGCGCGCAGATGCACATCAAGATTGGCAAGCGGTTCATCTAATAAAACCAGCGTCGGTTTCGCCACTAAACAGCGAGCCAGCGCCACACGCTGCCGCTGACCGCCAGAAAGCTCAGCCGGACGCCGTTCGGCAAAATTTTCAAGCCCTACCAGCGCCAGCGCCTGCCGGGTGCGTTCGTCACGCTCGCGCCGCCCGACGCCGTTTACTTTCAGGCTGTAACAGACATTCTCTGCCACCGTCATATGCGGCCACAGCGCATAATTCTGGAACACCACGCCAAGGTCACGTAATTCCGGCGGCAGGTGAAACTGGTCGGCAGCAAACTGACGATCGCCAACCTGAATCTCACCGCTGTCGAGGGTTTCAAAACCGGCCAACAGCCGCAGCAAGGTAGTTTTGCCGCAGCCTGAAGGTCCCAACACTGCGACAAACTCGCCCTGTTTGATGTGTAACGAGACATCCTGAAGCACCGGCTGCGCATCAAACGCTTTGTGCAAACCGGTTAAGGTTATCGCGGCCATTTAGTTCCGCCTTTGCGGGATATTTTCAGCGCAAGACGCTACGACAGTTTAATGACAATACCGTGACAGCCGTCATTTTAGTGCGCCAGATGCACGGCGATATAACGCTCATAACGCGCGGCTTTGACCCGCGTTAAATCCACCAGCACTAAACCGTCAATGCAGTGATTAAAGTCAGGATCGCTGCCAAAATCGATAAACTGTACGCCGCCGGGTTCGCACAGCTCAGAATATTGTTTATAGAGTGTGGGAATGGCGACACCCAGATTCGCCAGTAGCTGTTTCAGGCGACGCAGATCTTCTTGATAGTCGTTGCCGCAAAACTGCGCCAGCACGTCCGGGAGCGATGCAGGATAAGGGCGGCGTGACGTCGCTAACGGCAGCTCCGTTGGAAAATAGAGGCGATAAAAAGCCACCAGCAGATCGCGGGCTGCTAATGGCATTCCACCGGAAATTGAGACCGGCCCAAACAGATAGCGGGTTTGCGGATATTTCGCTAAATAAGCGCCGATACCGAGCCAGAGATAATCCAGCCCACGTTTGCCCCAGTAGGCTGGCTGAATGAAGCTGCGCCCCAGCTCAATGCTTTGCTGCAAGATCGGTAACATTCTTTCGTCATAATGGAACAGGCTGTGGCTGTAAAACCCTTCCATACCGCGACGCGCTAACTGCTCTTCGCCTGGAATAAAGCGATAGGCACCTACGATTTCCAGCTGTTCATCATCCCATAAAATCAGGTGATAATAATCATCATCAAAGTTATCCAGATCGCGGCGGCGACCACTGCCTTCACCCACGGCGCGGAAGGCAATTTCACGCAGCCTCCCCAGTTCACGCAGCAGCGGCACCCAGGTTGCGCCGTTGCGTCGCCACAGGTAGATCTGCTTACCGTCGCCGGTTGTGCCGAGATGCTCGCTTTCAAGCAACGCTTTTTTTAACTCGGCGCGATCTTCCGCACGGGCAATAGCGGATTCGGTCTGAAACAGCCCTTTACGTCCTTGTCCCAGACGATAAAGATGCTTACGCAGCCGCTTCGCCAGCTCTTTGCCCGGCGTGTGTCCGTCGTGCCAGTGGGCAAACGGGATTTGCGCACCGATGCGTAATTTAATGCGCGATCCCCGCTGTTTGAACATTTCACGCACCAGCATCAACATGGCCAGCGGCGGCGCAACTTTCGCTGTTGCGTAGAAGAGCGTGCTGTTGCGTCCTTCAACATGCACCGGCACCAGCGGCGCACGCGCTCGTGCCGCCAGCCGTAAAAAGCTGTGATGCCAGCGGCGATCGCGTACCCCGCTGCTGCTCAGGCGCGAGACTTCGCCCGCCGGAAAGATAATCAGCACGCCCTGATTATTGAGGTGTTGCTGCATGCGTTGCAGCTGCTGGCGGTTGGTACGGTTACCCATATTGTCTACCGGCAGCATCAGGCTGTTTAGGGGCTCAAGCGACATCAGCAGACGATTAGCAACAATTTTCACGTCGCGGCGCACCTGAGAAACGGCTGACAATAGCGCCAGGCCATCTAATGCACCCAGCGGATGATTCGCAACAATCACCACCGGGCCGCGTGGCGGGATCTGCTCCAGATCGCGTTCGCTCAATTCACAGCGCACATCCAGGTGTTCGAGCACCTGTTCCACCATATCCAGCCCTTTTAAATGGGGATAACGTGCCGCGAATTGTTGAAAATCAGCTTCGCGCAGCGCCCATTTAAGCAAGCGCCGTTGCCAACTGGCGGGACGGTGGTTGGGCCAGTAATTTTCAACAACCTGATCGATGGAAAACATGATTACCCTTTTATGCGTACCTGAGTGACGCATCGAAAGTAAATCGGGATGTTTTCAGTTTTATGAAGGGTAAGTTGTACACGGCAGGATAAAAATGACTAAAAAACTCTGGTGAAGCGTGGCTGCAAAAACGGAAACAGTGCCGCCGATAGATGTCCGGCGGCACCGCGATCAAAGCTGTAAAGGCGGGAGCTGAGAAAAGACGCTCAGTAACCCCTTGCTCCATAGCTGGCGGATCTGTGAGAAATAGGGATGCTGCTCGGTAATATGATACTGCTCGCTGTCACTAAAACTGTCGCTGCGGTACATCATGACATCCAGCGGTAAGCCGACAGAAATGTTACTCGCCAGGGTTGAATCCATGGAAATCAATGCGCACTGCATCGCCTGGCTCAGCGGTGTTTCAAAGCGCAATACCCGATCAATAATTGGCTTACCGTATTTGCTTTCACCAATCTGAAAGTAAGGCGTGTCGACGCTGGCTTCAATAAAATTACCCTGCGGATAGATCTGGAACAACCGCGGCGCTTCACCACGAATTTGTCCACCCAGCAGCAGCGATCCGCCGAACTCATCACCGTCGCGCTTTATCACTTCACGCAGGGTGTCGCCGACCAGCAGCGCCACGTCATATAACGATTTACCGTTAAGTAAGTTCGGCTGATGCTCATCTTCACAGCCGCGTCGCAGCAGGCTCATGACGCTTTGCGTCGTGGCCAGATTGCCTGCACTTTGCAGCACCAGCGTGCGCTCCTCGTCTACCTGGAAAATATGCAGTTTGCGAAATGAAGAAATATGGTCGACACCCGCATTGGTTCGCGAGTCGGATACAAAGATCATCCCTGACGATAAACGCATTGCTACACAATAAGTCATCGTTACGCCCGTAAAGAGTTATTGCTGCGGTGCCACTTTCTGTACCGCCGCGATCGCCAGCATATCTTCACCGCCGCCGCCCAGGCGCATACCGCGCACCGGACAGGCGTCGAGATAATCCACACCTACCGCCAGCCGTAAATGCTGTCGTGTACTGCGGGTATTATTGGTGATGTCAAAGCTGTGCCAATGGCCATCCAGCCAGGCTTCAACCCAGGCGTGAGTGGCGACGTGTTCAACATTGTCAGTATAGAGATAGCCGCTTACATAGCGAGCCGGGATGCCTAAACTGCGGCAGCAGGCAAGAAACACATGGCTGTGATCCTGACAAACGCCTGAACCGGCAGCAAAGACTTTTGACGCCGCATCCGTCACCTGAGTGCTGCCGGGCCGGTAAGGCATTTTCAGCAACAGTTCATCCATCAGTTTTTCCAGGCTGGCAAGCGGTACTTCAGGCCGCCAGTAACGCAGCGCAAAATCGGTGATGGCGCTGTCTGGCTGGGTCAGCGGCGTGGCGCGTAAAAAGATCAGCGGCGATAAAGCACTATCGGGATCGGCGGCCATTTCGCCATCGTCCAGAATGTCGACTTCGCCACGCGCCGCAATTTCCAGCGTCTGATGCGGCGTGTCGAGCGTTAACACATGCATCACGTTGCCGTAAGCATCCAGCGTGCGCGTGGCTTCACACGGCAGCAGAAGATCCCAGGACAAAATGTGCTGGTGCACCGAATTTTGCGGCGTCAGGCGCAGATACTGCGTGCTGAGTTTGACCTGCTGCTCATAGGCGTACCAGGTTTTGTGCTCGATGTTGAGTCTCATTTCGCCTCCAGATACGTTTGATGAATGCTTTCGGCCAGTTCGTTGCAGCTGCCGAGAAAAGTATTCAGCCAGCTTTGCAGCCCGTTGCGCGTCAGGCTCTCCCAGGTACTAAAACGTAGCTGCGCCAGTAACACGGTGATCAAATAGCGTGGCCGGTCCTCGCCGCTGCTGCCAATCATTTCAAGCTGATTAGCGATCTCTTCAATGCAGGAGTGCAGCGAGCGTGGACTTTCATTGCGCAGGATGAGCATTTCATTGACGTTATCCGGCAATAACTGCTCTTTAAAGATAGCGTTGTAAGCTTCACGCGCAGAGACCGCCCGCAGCAAATTATCCAGGCTGTAATATTCACGGACGGAATCGGGATTCTGCTCCAGAAGTTGTTGATTAACGCTGAGCAGGCGCGCAGTGCCTTCGCTACGCTCCAGTAAGGTGCCGATGCGAATAAAACACATGGCATCGCCGCGTAATAATGTACCGAACATCGCGCCACGAAACAGATGCGAACGCTCTTTTACCCAGTCAAAAAAGCTGTCAGCACCGGCACTGGTTAAGCCGCGCTGACGGATTTTGCGCATTTCAATCCAGGTTGAGTTGATGCTCTCCCACACTTCAGAAGAGAGACTGCCACGCACCGCGTGGGCGTTATTCCATGCCGACTGCCAGCAACTGAAAATGCTGCTGGGGTTGCGATCGTCCAGGGCAAAGAAGTTGAACAGCTGCGCCATAGTAAAACGTCCGTTTAGCGTTTCAAACAGCTGTCGGGTACCGGTAAAATTTAGCGGCAATATCAACTCATCATCATGGCTGCCGCGTACCGGCATCAGCGACAAACGATTGGTAACATCTAAAACCCGGGCAAGCTGTTCAGCGCGTTCCAGATAACGCGCCATCCAGTAGAGACCGCTGGCTGTGCGACTTAGCATGATGCATCATCCTCCAAAACCCAGGTATCTTTAGTGCCGCCGCCCTGTGATGAGTTCACCACCAGCGAGCCTTCTGTAAGCGCAACCCGCGTCAAACCGCCTGGCACCAGGCGGATCTCCGCGCCGCATAAGGCAAACGGGCGCAGATCGATATGGCGCGGCGCCAGGCCGTTTTCGATAAAAGTTGGACATGTCGAAAGTGCGAGGGTGTTTTGCGCGATGTAGTTGTCGGGTCGCGCCTGCAGCCGGGTCCGAAAGTCGCTCAGTTCCTGTTGGCTGGCGACGGGACCGATTAACATGCCGTACCCCCTGCACCGTGCACCTCTTTCACGACCATGTGCTGAAGATTAGCCAGAACGTAAGAAAGATCTTTGGGTTTGCGGCACTGCCAGGTGGGCACGTTATTGAGGATCGGCTCTTCGTCAAGATAAAAGCGGATCATGTCCGGCACATAGGGATAGATCGATTTATCGTCGGCAACGCCGGTGCCAATGGCGTTTGCCAGCACCACATTACCGGCGCGATACACCGATAACAGTCCCGGTACGCCCAACATTGATTCCGGGCGAAACGCCAGCGGATCGAGAAACGCATCATCAACACGACGGTAGATCACATCAACTTTGCACGGCCCGGCAGTGGTACGCATCATCACCGCCCCATCTTTAACAAACAGATCGGCGCTTTCGACTAATTCCACGCCCATCTGCTGAGCCAGAAAGCTGTGTTCGAAATAGGCACTGTTGAAGCGACCCGGTGTTAACACCACCACCACCGGATCGTTAACGGGTGAGCTTTCGCGCAGCGTTTGCAACAGATGCGATGGATAACGCTCCACCGGCGCAATGTGCTGCTCGGCAAACAGTTCCGGATAGAGGCGCATCATCATCTTGCGGTTTTCCAGCATGTAGGAGACGCCAGAAGGGGTGCGCAGATTATCTTCCAGTACGTAATAGTCGCCGTCGCTGTTGCGTACCATATCGACACCCACAATATGTGCGTAGATGTCGCGATGCAGATCGATGCCCTGCATACAAGGCTGATACTGGTCGTTCACCATCACCTGTTCCGCCGGAATGATGCCCGCTTTCAGGATGTGCTGCTGATGATAGATGTCGTGTAGAAAAGCGTTAAGCGCCTGAACGCGCTGACGGATGCCACGATCAAGCATCATCCACTCTCTTGCAGGAATGATGCGGGGGACGCTATCGAAGGGAATTAAACGTTCCGCACCGCCGTCGTCGCCGTAAACGTTAAAGGTAATGCCCACCCGGTGAAACAGCAGCTCCGCTTCCTGACGCTTACGCGCAATCGCCTCTTTGTCCGCGTTTTGTAACCATTTCCAGTAATTCTGATAGTGCGCACGGTACTGACCGTCGCGCATCAACATCTCATCATAGAAGTGTGGCGCTATCTGGTAACTTTTATTCATGGTTTACCCGGCACGTGTCAGAGGACATGCATAAAGATTGCACAAAGTGTGCCAGGTAAGTGTGCTCTGTTTCCCACCCCGGTAATTGCATTATGGCTGCGCCACCCTCTCCTGCAGGAAAGGGCTGCCCTGTCAGGGCATCAACCTCTTCTGCACCTTATTGGTGCATATTAGCAATTGGTGTCCAGATCTCTGTCATCGCTCCCTCATGTCCTGTGAAAGGATCGCGGGTGGGCATCGGCACCTGTTTGATTTTTTCCAGCGATTGTTGCAATTTTTCGGGTTCATCACGCAGCGTTTCAGGAGACATGCCCTGCGGGTAGGCTCCTACCGCAATAAAATCGTCGCTGGCATGAATCTGTTTATGCCCAACACCGGCTGGAATAAGCACGGCATCGCCAGCGCGTAGCGTCACCATACGCCCACTGTCGCCGCCAAACAGCACTTCTGCCCAGCCTTCTGCCACGCCCAGCAGTTCATGCGTATTAGGATGATAATGGGTATAAGGGAAAATGGGATAGCGCCAGGCGGGCGGCCAGCCGTTTTGTGCAAACGTTTTCTCAAACCACGCGGCAATATCTTCTTCCTCTTCATCGGGGGCCACTCGCGGCCAGATAATCAGAGGCAAAGGGTTATTCGGGACACCGCCCGCTGGGCTTGATAACATCAAATGCTGGGGATTGTCAGAGGCGCCAGCAGAGAAAGTGCCAGCAGCGAAGGACATCAGCAACATCAGACTGGAAGTGTTGGCAGTCATACAGGTTCTCCGGTTTTTGCTTAAGTGTGGCAAACTCCTGCCGCAATGCAATGTGCGCCAGTCGACATATTTCACACAATCCACTGATTTTTCTAACTAAAGTCAAATAACCGATTAACAAAACTACCCCTGTTCAGTAATCGCCTTTAGGGCAACCGTCCTTGCTGCCTGAAATTGTTTAAAAATGTCACCCTCTTCTGCTGGCGCTGAGCATCACGGCAAACAAAAAGGGCCGCCTCTTCTGGCGACCCTTTTTCTTGTCAGCGACGTTTATTTCACTGCTGCCAGTTCGTTTGCTTCTTCGCCCACGAAATTGCTCAGATCGTTAATACGCTCCGGGGGAGCGGTTTGCCCAGCAAATAGCCCTGCAAGGTGTTACAGCCTAAACCGGTTAAAAATGCCTGCTGCTCAGGCGTTTCTACACCTTCTGCCACGACTTTTAATTGCAGCGACTGTGCCAGCGCAACGATGGCGGACACGATAGTGGCATCTTCTGTCTGGTGTTGCAGTTCATTCACGAAGGCACGATCGATTTTCAGTTCGCTGGCCGGTAAACGTTTCAGATACAGCAGGCTGGAATAGCCCGTACCGAAGTCATCAATGGAGGCTTTTACTCCCAGCTTCGTCAGTTCAGTAAGAATACGCACGCTCTCATCAGGATCGCGCATCGCCGTAGTTTCTGTCACTTCAAGCGTCAACAGCTCAGGCGGAATGTCATGTTTCGCCAGCGCCTCGGTGACCGTTTCAACCAGGCTATTCTGTTCAAATTGCAGTGCCGACAGATTGACCGCCACCGACCAGTGCGGATGACCTTGCAGATGCCACTGACGCAGTTGCCGACACGCTTCGAGAATAACCCAGTTGCCGATGCTTACAATCATCCCGGTCTTCTCTGCCATCGGCAGGAAGTGATCCGGCGTCAGCAACCCTCGCGTCGGGTGTTGCCAGCGCAGCAAGGCTTCAAAACCGAGAATCGGGCCACGCGGCGCGCAATATTTCGGTTGATAAAACAGGCGCAGCTCATGGTTATCCAGCGCATGCCACAAATCGTTATTGAGTTGTAGCTGGCTCTGGGCCAGCGTATTCATTGAGGGCTGAAAGAAGGTATAGCCGTTGCGGCCATTGTTTTTGGTGTGGTACATCGCCGCATCTGCGTTAAACATTAACTCTCGCTCATCTGCGCCATCTCCCGGATAAACCGCGATGCCAATGCTCAGTGAGACGATCAGTTCATAACGCGAAATATCAAAAGGACGATCAACCGCTTTCACCAGATTGTCGGCCACGGCCGCTGCATCGTTAGGATCGTCAATCTCAATGAGCAGCACAAATTCATCGCCGCCCAGGCGCGCCAGGGTGTAATAACCCTGCATTTGCTGGCTCATTCGTTCCGTCACGCCAATCAACAGATTATCCCCGATATGATGACCGAACGCATCGTTGACCGCTTTGAAACCGTCCAGATCCATAAACATCAGCGCAAACTGGGTGCGTTCACGATTGGCTTTATTGATGGCTTGCTCCAGCCGATCTTCCAGCAAAATACGGTTGGGTAAACGTGTGAGATTGTCATGCAGCGCAAGCTGTGCCAGCTCCCGGTTCGCTTCTGCCAGTGAGCTGGCGAGGATCGAGGTGCGCGCCTGCAAACGTGCATCCAGCATCGAAACCAGTAGCGTAATGCCGAGAATGGCAATAGTGACCACCGTCACCAGAATAGCCAGCCAGTTGCTGTTGACACCGTCCTGCGTGGGATGGCTGTGCATGGGAAATTCAGCGGCCATCATGCCGGTGTAATGCATACCCGCAATAGCAAAGCCCATCAGCACTGACGCACCGAGGCGCAGCACAGTGACACGGCTGGTGGTGCCTTCCCGTAAATTAAACGCCAGCCATAACGCCGCACCAGAAGCCACCAGCGCAATGATGACTGACATTACCACCCAGCCCCAGTTCCAGACGATACCGGGTGAAAACATCAACGCCGCCATGCCGGTATAGTGCATTGCCGCGACGCCTGAGCCCATGATAATGGCTCCACCCAACAATCGTCGCACTGGCAGTTCACCCTGGCAAACCAGCCACAGGGCAAAAATGGAGGCACACACAGCAATGGCGGCTGAAACGGCGGTGAGCCACGGGTTGTAGCTCATCACCATTTCCATGCTCATGGAGAGCATTCCGATGAAATGCATGGCCCAGATGCCGATGCCCATCGCGAAACCGCCGCCAATCAGCCAGACAATGGCAACCTTGCCGGTTGAGGTGGCCACGCGCCCCGCCATATCTAAGGCGGTAAACGAAGCCAGCATCGCAACAATAATCGAAACGATGACGGTAAAAGCATCATATGAGGTCACTAACATAGTGATATCCCGAAAAGAGCCGTGCAGGCCCGTAGTGTTAGTCATTAAAAAAGATACAAGGATTGTATTGTTGTACAAGTTATCGGCAATGCTAAACACTTACTTAAGCATCTATGATGAAACCTTCCGATGCCTGTGAAAGCTAAAATCAATCGTCACGCGTCGGTGAGCGGCGTCAGGCGTTTGGTCACCCGATCAGGCAGGGCCGCTGAGGCGGTAAATTCATTCACGCGCTCAGCCGGTGTCGGTTTACCTAACAGGTAACCCTGCAATGCATCGAAGCCTAAACCGGTCAGTAAACGCTGCTGCTCCTCTGTTTCTACCCCTTCTGCCACCATGCGTAAATTCAGGCTTTGGGCCAGCGTTAACATGGCACTCACGACGGTGGCATCTTCGCTGTCTGCCCGCAGGCAGTTAATAAAACTGCGATCGATTTTCAGTTCGCTGGCATCAAGGTGTTTCAGATGCAACAGGTTGGCGTAGCCGATGCCGAAGTTATCAATGGCAATGTTGACGCCCAACTGCTGCAACTCACGAATGCGCTGCTGGCTGAACTCTGGATCGCGCATAGCAATGGTTTCGGTGATTTCCAGCATCAACGCCCCGCTCGGCAGTTGATGCTGCGCTAATATCTGGCTAACAGTGTCGGGCAAATCGCGCTGGTGAAACTGCAACGCGGAGAGGTTAACGGACACGGTCCAGCGGCTGTGACCCTTGTTGTGCCACTGCTTTAACTGACGACAGGCTTCATTGATGACCCAGTTACCGAGCGCAACAATTTGCCCGGTTTTTTCGGCACGCGGCAGGAATAAATCGGGCATCAGTAAACCTCGTGACGGGTGTTCCCAGCGCAATAACGCTTCAAATCCCATCAGTTCGCTGCCGTTTGAACGAAATTTTGGCTGATAAAACAGGCGCATTTCCTGCCGCTCTATCGCTTTCCACAAATCGTTAGCCAGCTCAAGCTCATGCTGCGCCGTGGTGCTCATTGAAGGCTCAAACAAACACCAGCCGTTACGCCCGCTGTGTTTGGTGTGATACATCGCGGAGTCGGCATTAAACATTAACTCTTGCTTGTTGCGACCATGCTGAGGAAAGAGGGCAATACCGACGCTCAGCGACACGCGCAGCGAATAGCGATCCAGTTCAAACGGCGCATCGGTGATCTTCACCAGCTTCTGCGCCAGGGCACAGGCGCTGTTGGCGTCGCCGTTTTCATACAGCAGCACAAATTCATCGCCGCCTAATCGCGCCAGTAATGTCTGCTGATCTAAGGCGTGACGCAGACGTTCCGCTACGGCAATGAGCAAGCGGTCACCAACATGATGTCCCCACGTATCGTTAACGGCTTTGAAGCCGTCGAGATCCATATACATTACAGCAAACCCGCCGTTATGCAGCGTCGCCTGTTTAATGGCAATGTCCAGCTTGTGCTCGAGCATCACGCGATTCGGCAGCGTCGTGAGCGTGTCATGCATGGCGAGCTGGCGAAGCTCAAGATTGGCGCGGTTGAGTTTCGCTGTCAGCCGCGCGGCACGCAGTTGCGCATCCAGCATCGAACTCAATAAGGCCAGGCCGAGAATAGAAAGTGAGATGATAGTGACCCAAACGGCGAGGCCTTGTTCACTGGCGCCGCGCGGATACATGCGGCTGGTATGATCAAACGTCGCGGCTGCCATGCCGACATAGTGCATTCCGGCAATGGCCACTCCCATCAGCAGTGAGGCCAGTCCGCGCATAATCAGCAGATTTTTGTCACCCTGACGCAAATGAAAAGCCAGCCATAACGCCGATCCTGAAGCAAAAAAAGCAATCAGGACTGAGATTGCCACCAGCGTGAGATCCCAGTGCGGCGCGGGCGATATCATCAGTGAATTCATGCCGAGATAATGCATCACTACCACGCCCGCCCCCATTATCAGGCTACCGCTCAGCAGGCGGCGGCGCGTTAACTGCTGATTACCAACCGTTTGGCTAAAAGCTAAAATCGAAGCGGCTATCGCTACGCCCAGCGAAATCGCCGTGAGTCTGACGTCGTAGCGCATAGTCATTGGCATCATCATGGCCAGCATGCCTATAAAGTGCATCGCCCAGATGCCAATGCCCATCGCGGTGCCGCTAACCACCAACCATAAGCGCGCGGTTAGCCCGTGCGAAACGGCCACCCGTCCTGCGGTATCCAGCGCGGTAAAAGAGGCAATAAAAGCGACGATCAGCGAAACGCAAATCAGAACGCCATCCCAGGTGACTAGCAACATGTGCAACTCCTCACCACCTGCGGCCTCGCAGGTGCTGTGTGTCTTCAACAGTCAATCTAAAAAACACCGCAAGGGTGAAAGTAACTCGACTTATATTTTTAAGAAATTAAGGCCAAACAAAGCCGTCCTTCGTGATTCAGGACTTTTTATTTACATAACAGTGGACCAGATTGAAAAAACGTAAAGATGGCTGTTTGTTGCATGAACATATCACCGAAGCAGACAGGGTGGTAGTAGGCGAAATAACTCTCGCTTTACTTTTATTCCATGTTGCCAATCCCTTGTCATTATTGGGTTATCGGCGAAAGCCACTGACAGATTAGTGAAAAAACAGTGTGAATTTTTACCGTTAAGATTTTGCTGTTCTATAGTAAATAAAATTGATATAAATCACCGGGCTCGCATCTATGGCTTTTCTTAGTGCGGCACGACAAAACAGAATAATTATCTTCATTTACCTGTTAATTTTTGGTTGGATTGTTAAGTAACACCGGGCGAAAAAGCACTGACACTGGATAATCAGTAAGGAATGATTATGAAACTCAAGCTTTTTCTCTTCGCGGCTGCGGCGCTTGCCCCGGCATTTCCGTCAATGACATTTGCTGCCACCACCACCGGAACTATCAATGCCACGCTCACCCTGACAACCGGCTGTCTGGTGAATGGAGAGTCAGCCACGACCGGCGTTAACTTCGGTACTCTGGACTTTGGTAGCAGCGCGGCGACGTTCGATACGCTCAATGCCACGCTGGTTGGCGCGGCAGGGAACGGCATTTTTGTTCGCTGTACAACTGACCAAACCTTCAACGTTCAGGTTACCAGCAGCAATCCTGCCCCAGCCACTGTTTATGGCAGCGTCACCGGCGCGCCGCGT
Organism: Pantoea sp. LMR881; assembly: GCF_027157825.1. Lineage (NCBI taxonomy): Bacteria > Pseudomonadati > Pseudomonadota > Gammaproteobacteria > Enterobacterales > Erwiniaceae > Pantoea > Pantoea sp. LMR881. The sequence goes on along the minus strand of NZ_JAPVOK010000002.1, from coordinate 2,881,734 downwards.
TATTTAGTGCTGGGCACCGATAATACACAGGGTATCGCTTACACCCTGTACAGCGACGCCGCCTTTACTACCGCTATCGCTGATAACACCAATATCGCGCCAAGCGGCACAACCAACCCTACGCTCGGGACGAACTACGCCATTTATGGTCAGGTCGTCGGGGGCGGCTTTAACCCCGTTATTCCAGCAGGAACCTATACCGATACGATTAACGTGGCCGTTAATTACTGAGTCGCAATTTGAGTATTTTTTGGTGGCTGTAAAGCGGTCAATATTCACGTTGGCACGTGGTTTATCGCTGTTGCTGTGGAGTGCTGGTGCGTGGAGTATCACCACCAGCTCAACCACGTTTCAGGTTTCCGCTTCGATTGTGGCGGGCTGCGTGATCTCCGGTACCAATATCGGTGTGCTTGGCACGCTTGATTTCGGTACGCAATCGGGCGTGGCAACGAACAGTGTCAGTACCAGCTTTGTGAAAAGTTCCACCATTAATCTCGCCTGTACGCCGGGCACTACGCTCAGCATGACGATAAATGGCGGCAATAATTACACCTCCACCCGCAATCTTAAACTCGCCAGCAGCAGTAATACGCTGCCCTATTACCTTTATACCAATGCTGCGCATACCAACGCCATTCCGGTAGGACAACCCGTGGCGCTGACCTACAGCAACGCTAACAACATAACCTTACCGATTTACGGCCTGCTGCAATTGCCCGGCTCAACCCGCGCCGGGGTTTACACCGACACCCTCACCGTCACGTTGAGCTGGTGATGATGTTTTTAAGGAGCTTTATAATGAGATCGCTGCGCAACCTGTTTCTGCTGCTTGCTTTGTTTTTAACTTCTCAGACTCACGCGGCCAACTCGGTAATGATTTGGCCTATCGATCCCGCAATCAATCCAGATGAAAAAGCCAGCGAGCTGTGGCTTGAGAATCGGGGTAGTGCCACCACGCTGATGCAGGTGCGCATCTTTGCCTGGCAGCAGGTCAACAACCAGGAGCAGTATCAAACGCAACAACAGGTTGTCGCCAGCCCGCCGCTGGTGCGTATTGAGCCGGGGCAAAAACAGCTGATTCGTCTGATTAAACAGATCCCTCCCGCAGCCGGCAAAGAGATGGCGTATCGTGTGGTGTTGGATGAAATCCCGACGCCGCGCTCTGCGGGTGCGGATCAGGCCGGACTGAATTTTCAGATGCGCTATTCCGTCCCGCTTTTCGTCTATGGCGAAGGACTGACCAAAGAGAGCGCCCGCCCAGAGCTCAGTTGGCAAACGGTCAACACAGGCGGTCAACGTTATCTGCAACTCACCAATCGCGGCAGCGGACATGCGCGTCTGAGTAACCTGACCATTGGCGGCCGCAAATTAGGTAACGGTTTATTTGGTTACGTGCTGGCTGACAGCAGTAATCGCTGGCCATTGAAAACGGCCGTGAGCGGCGTGCTGACCGCAGAGATGAACAAAGGTCAGTGGCGCAGCGCCGCCAGCCGTTAAGCGCGTAACGATGCGTTTTACGCCTCATCCGCTTGCGCTGGCTGTAGCCAGTTTGTGTTGTCTGACGCCCGATATCTCCCGGGCGGAGACCTACTCGTCTTTACCGCCACCGCCCACGCTGAACAACAGTGCCAGCAGCCAACAGTACATGCTTGAGCTGGTTGTTAATCAGCAGGCGCGTGGCGACATCGTGCCGGTTGAACAGCGCAACGGCCATTTCATGGTTCGTGCCGGCGATCTGCAACGAGCGGGTATTCCTTCAAAGATGTTACAGGGACAGCAACAGGTTGATGTGAATCAGCTCGCAGAGATGAAAGTGGACTATGACGATCGCCGCCAGCGCCTGTTGCTCACCGTGCCGCCCGCCTGGTTGCCTGACCAGACGATTGGCGAGCAGAGAAACGGCCCGCGCTATCCCGGCCGCACCAGTACGGGCGCTCTGATTAACTACGATTTTTATGCTACCCGCACCGACAATGCCGGCACCCGGCTTTCAGCCTGGAATGAGTTGCGCTTCTTCGGCGACGCTGGTCAGTTCTCCAGCAACGGCGTCTGGCAGCAGCAGCTTGAGGGTGAAAACAGCGGCCAGGGAAATGGCTACATTCGTTATGACACCTGGTGGAGCAACGAAGATGAAAACGCCATTCTGAGCTGGCGCGTCGGTGATTTAGTCAGCGATGCCTTGTCGTGGAGCAGCAGTGTGCGCTTAGGCGGCGTACAGATTGGCCGTGACTTTAGTGTGCGTCCCGACCTTATTACCTATCCGCTGCCCGCTTTTTCGGGCCAGGCGGCGGTACCTTCCACCGTTGATCTGTTTGTAAACGGTTATCGATCCAGCCAGGCCAGCGTTCAGCCTGGTCCCTGGTCACTGACTAACGTGCCGTTCGTTAACGGCGCAGGCGATGCGGTTATTACCACAACCGACGCCGTTGGCCGTCAGGTTGTGACTACCCTGCCGTTTTACGTTTCGAGCAGTCTGTTAAAAGCCGGACTGTCAGATTACGCATTTTCAGCGGGTGCTATTCGCGAAAACTATGGCATCAAAAACTTCGATTACGGTGCAGCGGCAGGCAGTGGCTCCTGGCGTTACGGTTTGACCGACTGGCTCACGCTGGAGAGCCACGCCGAAGGCAGTGATAACCTGGCTATGGGTGGCGCAGGCGCGCAATTTAAAGTGGCGAGTTGGGGCGTGCTGAATGGCGCGGTGGCGCAAAGTCGGTATGAGGGGAAGCCCGGCATCCAATACAGTTGGGGATATCAGTACAACAATAGCTGGTTTAGCCTGGGCACTCAGCACACGATACGCACGGCAGACTTTGGTAACCTGGCGCTGCTGAGCAACCAGAGCGGCACCCGTTCACCTTCCAGTTACAGTCTCGCCCGCCGCACTTCGCAATACAGCGCCAGCCTCGCGCTCAATCACTACGGCAGTATTGGCGCGGCTTACATCGATATCGCCAGTGGTGATAACGAACGCACACGCTTATGGAACCTGTCGTGGAGCAAGAGCCTGTGGGGCAACTCCAGTCTGTATGTTTCCGCCAGCCGCGATCAACAGCAGGGAGAATGGAGCGGCGCCATCTCGCTGGTGATCCCTTTCGGCGAGCATGGCAGCGCCTCGCTCAGCATGGAGCGCGATCAGCAAGGGGAGAATAATCAGCGCGTTTACCTGTCACGCGCGATGCCAAGCGACGGAGGACTTTCATGGAATGCTTCCTGGGCGAATCAAAGTGGTAACAGCGGCGATTACCGTCAGGGCAGCCTGCGTTACCGCAATAATAAAATTGATACCTCCGCTGGTTTTTACGGCGATGATGACAACAATACCCAGTGGGCAGATTTAACGGGTTCGGTGGTGTTCATGGACAACCAGATGTTCGCTGCCAATCAGATTAACGATGCTTTCGTCGTCGTGAAAACTCACTATCCCAACGTCAACGTGCGCTATGAGAATCAGTCGATGGGCCGCACAGACAGGAATGGCTACCTGCTTGTGCCCTCTATTAGCAGCTATTATCCCGCCAAATATGATATCGACACGCTCGATTTGCCTGCCGATATGACGTCACCCAAAGTTGAACAGCGTTTCGCGGTGAAGCGACAGAGCGGCTTTTTGCTGAATTTCCCGATTGAGCGTCTGCGGGCGGCCAGTGTGATCCTGCATGACAGCAATAACCAGCCGATACCGGTTTCCAGCCAGGTCTTGCGTGCAGGGCAAGCAACCGGCTATGTCGGCTGGGATGGCATCGCCTGGATGGATAACCTCACCGCGAACAATTCGATTCATATCGTCACGCCTGATGGACGCGCCTGTGATACTGAGCTGATCATCCCCGACGGGCAACCACAAGCCCTGAAAACCTACGGTCCGTTGACCTGTCCGCTACCGCCTGCAAGCGCCAGCACGCCGGTGGCAAATCCTGATAACTCTACTGCGGGTATTACGCCATGAAAAAAATTTTACTCCTGCTGGGTTTGCTGTTGCTGTTTCCTTCGCTGGCGCAGGCAGCCTGCGCGTTACCCGCGGCCAGTGCCAGCTTCGGTTCAGTCACCACCTTTGTAGCAAATAACACCGTCAGCTCGACATCAACCAATGCCAACGTCAACTGTGGCGCTGGTGCAGCGTTGTCGCTGTTATCGGGTAACCAGATTAGCTTTCAGCTCACCGGCGCAACCAACGTCAACGGCACACGCGGCACGCTAAAGCGCAGCGGCGATACGGGGACAGATAATATTCCGGTGCGTTTATGTACCGACAGCGCCTGCGCCAGTGAACTGACCATTGGCGGAGCGGCGTATGTTTATAACTCAGCCACGCTGATCAACATGGCGGGATTGCTTGGCAGCCTGAATTTTGCCATTCCGGTCTATTTGCGTACGGTAACCGGTCAAACCGTCGCTGCCGGAACCTATACCGTCACGCTGAACATGAGGGTGACCTATAACGTCTGTACCAGTATTAGTTTGCTGGGCCTGTGCCTGACGCCGCAGACGGGCAGCGGCATTATTCCCATTACTGTCACTGTGGTGCTCAGTAACGATTGTACCGCCATCACCGCACCAAACATCAGCTTTGGCAGCGCGCCGCTGGTCGGCAGTTTCTCTGCCGTATCGCAAACCATTAATGTGCTATGCAGCAAAGGCAGTACTTATACGGTGGGATTGAGCAACGGCAACTATGCGTCGGGCAGCGTGAGGAATATGGCAAGCGGAACCAACCGGCTGAGCTATGAGATTTATAAAGGCACCACCAGTAACCGCTGGGGCCCCAGCGGCACGGAACGCTGGAGCAGCACCGCGTCAAGCAGCGTCAGCACTAATGGCCTGACGCGTGGCTATAATTATACAGCGCGCGTGTTAACCACGCAGAACACGCCGCCAGCCGGAAACTACAGCGACAGCGTGGTGGTGGATCTCGCCTTTTAAGCATTAACTGGCGCGCCGCTATCGCTATGGCGCGCCTGATACTGTTTCACCATTCGTCCAATCAGCAGCGTGCCCGTCAAACCACAGATCGCTGCAAACGTCAGCCAGACGCCAGGCATCGCTTTGTCGCCAGTGGCGTGAATCAGGTAACTGGAGATGGCTGGCGTGAAGCCGCCAAACAGCGCCGTTGCCAGGCTATAAGCCAGCGAGAAACCTGCCGCACGCACCTCAGCCGGCATAATTTCTGCCAGGTAAACCACCATCGCCCCGTTGTAGCTGGCATAAAGGAAAGAGAGCCACAGCTCTGCCTCCAGTAAGTGAGCAAAGCTGGCTGATCCCACCAGCCAGTGCAGCACTGGCCAGGTGGTCACGATCATCAGCAAGGTGAAAACAATCAGTAGCGGACGACGCCCTACGCGGTCCGACAGCGATCCCATTAGCGGCAACCAAATCAGGTTAGAAAGCCCGACGCACAGCGTGACAAGGAAACTCTGCTTATCGCTCATCATCAACACGGTTTTACCGAAAGTGGGCGTGAAAGCGGTGATCATATAGAACATCACGGTGGTCGTTACCACCATCAACATGCCTGCCAGCACCAGCGCCCAGTTACTGGCAACCGAACGCATGATTTCGCCCATGCTGGGATGGTGTTTGCGCTGGCTGAAAGCCTCTGTTTCTTCCAGCATGCGGCGGATCCAGAACAGGAACGGCACAATCATGCAGCCAATGACAAACGGAATACGCCAGCCCCATTCTGTCACGGCCTCTTTCGCCAGCAGATGATTCAGCAATAAACCCAGCAGTGCAGCGAAAATCACGGCAACCTGTTGGCTACCGGATTGCCAGCTGACAAAGAACCCTTTACGCCCTTTTGGTGCCACTTCAGCCAGATAAACCGACACGCCCCCTAACTCAACGCCTGCCGAGAAACCTTGTAATAGCCGTCCCAGCAGAATAAGGATTGGCGCTGCTACGCCCAATGTCGCGTAGCCTGGCACCAGTGCAATGGTTAATGTGCCGAACGCCATCAATCCGAGCGTCAGCAGCAATCCTTTGCGCCGACCATGATGATCGATGTAAGCACCCAGAATAATTGCGCCAAGCGGGCGCATAAGAAAGCCAGCACCAAAGGTCATCAGGGTCAACATCAGCGACGCGAACGGGTTATCGCCGGGAAAAAACGTTTTCGCAATGGCGCTGGCGTAATAGCCGAACACCATGAAGTCATACATTTCGAGAAAGTTACCGCTGGTAACGGTGAAGACAGTACGGGCTGTGCCCGTAGACTTTGTAAAGACTGAGTGTGGCTCATAACGGCTTCCTGGGTTTTTTATCCCCTTTTAGCCTGCCGGAGCGGGAAATAATGTGATGCAATTCACCATTCCACTTTACAAAAGTGTGTAGTTGGGTAACAAGAAATTAACAAATTAGCCTGGGCAGCACGATCGTTTGATGTTGCTGCTTTTAAGACGGAAACGGCCTGTACGGCAGCGATCGGTTGCAGGACTGGCTTACCGTATTAACGCCATAACGTTTAATCCGGTTTTTGTTGATTCCCCTTATTTTTAGCCTGCAAATGGCCCGTCAAAATTCAATACGCTATCTCTGTGAGAAAAAAGCGGATTGAATCAGAGTATAAGCGGCGTGATCCCTCATCAGTCCGGCATCTGCTCACTCGGGAAAGAAACGCAAAGGGGTATAAGTCAGCTGTTAAGAGGCAATACAAAAAATAAAGGCCCGTTCATACGGGCCTTTATTCAGCGGGAAAAGATAAAACGCGAGGGCGCTGTTTTATTTCCTGAATCAGAAACGTTACTTCTGAGCCGTTTCCATGCCCATCAAACCAATCTTCAGATAGCCTGCGGTTCTGAGCTGATCCATCACGCTCATCAGCGTTTCATAATCCACGCTCTTGTCTGCCTGGAAGAAAATAGTGGTCTCTTTGTTGCCTTCCGTCTGGTTGCTCAACACGTTAACCAGCGACTCAGCCGTGACCTGCTCGTTGCCGATATATAACTGCTTGTCAGCTTTGATAGAGAGGTAAACAGGTTTTTCCGGGCGCGGCTGCGGTGCACTGGTGGAAGCGGGCAGATTAACGCGTACATCCACGGTCGCCAGCGGCGCAGCCACCATAAAGATGATCAGCAGAACCAACATAACGTCGATAAACGGCGTAACGTTGATTTCATGCATTTCACCATCGGTTTCCAGGTCGTCGTTTAATCGCATTGCCATAAAAAACTTATCCTAAGCGCAGTTTCTGAGTAGCCACTGGACGTGCAGCTTCAGGCTGAACCACGACGTTTCCCAGATCGATATCACGGCTCTGTAACAGCAGAATTTGTGCAGCAACATCACCCAGCGACGCTTTATAGCTGGCAATCATGCGGGCAAAGACGTTGTAAATCACGACGGCTGGGATCGCAGCAACCAGACCAATCGCCGTTGCCAGCAACGCTTCTGCGATACCCGGTGCAACGACAGCAAGGTTTGTGGTTTGCGTTTTTGCGATGCCGATAAAACTGTTCATGATGCCCCATACGGTGCCGAACAGACCGATAAACGGCGCAACAGAACCAATAGTCGCCAGGAAACCGTTGCCACGACCGGCATGACGGCTGAAGGCAGCAACGCGGCGCTCAAGGCGGAAGCTGGTGCGATCTTTAATCCCGTTGGTATCTTCGGCACCGGCAGAAAGTTCCAGCTCGTTCTGCGCGTCATTCAACAGCACGGCGCTGTGGCTGTTGCTGTGGAATTGCTGGGCAGCACGTGCGGCATCATTGAGACTGCGGGCTTCGCCCAGAGCCAGTTGCTCGCGCTTAAGGCGGCGTTTGGCTGCGCTGAGTTCGGCATATTTACCGAAGAAAAGCGCCCACGTCACAACTGAGGCCAGTAACAGGCCAATCATCACCATTTTTACCACGATATCGGCATGTTGATACATGCCCCAAACGGAAAGGTCCGTTTGCATCAAATCACTGGCTACCACGCTGCTTCTCCAACTGATGTGCACGGATACAGAATAAGCGCGAATGATAGCAAAAAAATCAGCGAATTGATAGTGGTTCTCATTACTATTTACAAACGAAAGGGCCATTTTTTATGCTGCGATCTTTATAGGTTGATCACACTTTATCGGGATGTTTTGAAAATGTGACGACACACATAAATTTATTAAAACATCGTTTCAAAATGTGATGGCATTCATTCAATCGTCATTGTCATATTTTCTCGCGTCGCGTTTTCACTATGCTGGCTGCACGCGGCCACCTTGCTTGCGGAAATCCTATGCGCCGCCTTTACCGCCCTTTCTATGCTGGAGAAAACAGAATGACACTGAAAAAATTACTACTCGCAGTTTCGTTATCTTCCGCTGTGGCACTTTGCCCTGCCGTGGTGTTTGCCAAAGTAATTAAAGTGGCTGAGGTTCAGCCTGCTGGTTATCCAACCGTGGTCGCGCTGGAACATATGGGCGAGAAGCTCAAACAGGCGACGAATGGACGGTTAGAAATGAAAGTCTATGCTGGCGGCGTATTAGGTGATGAAGAGCAGACCTTACAGCAGGTCCAGTTAGGGGCGATCGATATGATCCGCGTCTCGCTGGCCCCCGTTACGTCTATTGCGCCAGAGACCAGTGTATTAACGCTGCCGTATGTGTTCCGCGACGAGGATCATATGCACAAAGTGCTCGACGGAGAAGTCGGCAAACAGATTGTAGAGAAATTTGATAAGGATCCAAATGCCCGCATGGTGTTCCTCGGCTGGACCGATGCAGGCGTGCGCAACATGATCACCAAGAAACCCATCACGAAGCCGGAAGATCTGAAAGGCATGAAAATCCGCGTGCAGAACAGCGCCATTTCTCTCGCTACCCTGAAAGCGATGGGCGCGAACCCGGTCGCCATGGGCGTGAGTGAAGTGTTCAGCGCCATGCAAACCGGCGTCGTGGACGGCACTGAGAACAATCCACCAACCTTTGTTGCGCACAACTACCTGCCTGTCGCGAAGTATTACACCCTGACCGGTCATTTCATTCAGCCAGAAATGATTCTTTACTCTAAACCGCTGTGGGATCGTCTCTCTGCTGACGATCAGGCGCTGCTCAAAAAACTGGGTAAAGAAGCGCAGGATGAAGAGCGCCAACTGTGGGCAACTTATACCCAGCAATCAATGGAAAAAATGAAAGCCGGTAACGTGACTTTTCAGGAAATTGATCGTGACTATTTCATGAAAGCCACGCAGCCGGTACGCGATCAGTTTGGCGGTAAATATCAGGATCTGATGAAGCAAATCGCCGACGTGAAATAACCTTCTCTACGCCATGCTTCTGCATGGCGAACTTATTCAGGTATCGATTATGACTGCATATTCACGTCTGATGGATGGGCTTTATCTGCTGTGCATGACGATCGCCGCCGTCGCGCTGTTGATAATGGTGACGGTGATCCCGATCGGGATTTTCGCCCGCTACGTGTTGAACAGTGCGCTTGCCTGGCCGGAACCGGTCGCGATCATTTGCATGGTAATTTTTACTTTTATCGGTGCACCGGTAGGCTATCGCGCCGGTACACATATTTGTGTTTCGATGATGACCGATCGCCTGTCGCTCCCGGTACAACGTTTGCTGCTGCGCGTCTGCGATCTGTTAATGATCGCCACCTGTCTGATCATCTTTCAAGCCAGTTACAACCTGTGTGAAGCGATGTGGATTCAGTCACTCGCCTCGCTGCCTATGGTGACTTACGGCGAAATGTATCTGCCTATTCCCGTTGGCTCAATCTTCACCCTGCTGTTTGTTATTGAGCGATTGCTAAGCGGCGATCAAAGCCAGCGGCCGATCGTTACCCTTGGCGGCACTCACTAAGCGGAGCACAAAAATGGACGCACTGATTTTGATTGGCAGCCTGGTAGTGTTACTGCTGCTGGGCTTTCCGGTGGCCTTTGCTGTCGGCCTGAGCGCGTTTATCGGCGCGTGGTGGATCGACCTGCCGCTGGAAGCGGTGGTTATCCAGATAACGAACGGCATTAATAAATTTTCTCTGCTGACCATTCCTTTCTTTATTCTCGCGGGCGCGATTATGGCGGAAGGTGGTATCGCCCGACGGCTGGTCAACTTTGCCTATATTTTTGTTGGTTTTATTCGTGGCGGGTTATCGCTGGTGAATATTGTGGCATCGACCTTTTTTGGCGCGATTTCCGGTTCATCAGTGGCAGATACGGCATCCATCGGCTCGGTAATGATCCCGCAAATGGAAGAGAAAGGTTATCCACGCGATTTTGCCGCCGCCGTGACAGCCAGTGGTTCAGTCCAGGCGGTATTAACGCCGCCCAGCCATAACTCGGTGATCTATTCACTGGCGACCGGCGGCGTGGTAACGATTTCATCGCTGTTTGTGGCCGGGATTGTGCCGGGGTTATTGCTGGGTCTGAGTTTGATGGTGATGTGTCTGGGTTTTGCCCGCAAGCGTGGCTATCCCAAAGGTGAGCGTATTCCTTTTCGTCAGGCTCTGAAGATTTTCGTCGATGCGTTCTGGGGCCTGTTTACCATTGTTATCATTCTCGGCGGCATTTTATCCGGCATCTTTACCGCCTCGGAATCGGCAGCCATCGCTTGCATGTGGGCCTTTTTGTCACCATGTTTATTTACCGTGACTTCAAATGGAACCAGCTTCATATCCTGGTCTTTCGCACCATCAAAACGGTTACCATTGTTATGGTGTTAATCGCCTTTGCTGCGGGTTTTGGCGCCGTGATGACCTTTATGCAGTTACCTACCCTGATTACCGAAGCCTTTACCAGCATCTCAGACAATAAGTATGTGATTCTGATGTGCATCAACATACTGCTTTTGGTGGTTGGCACGCTCATGGATATGGCACCGCTGATCCTGATTTTGACGCCGGTGTTACTGCCGGTGGCAATATCACTGGGTGTCGATCCGGTACATTTCGGCATGATTATGCTCACTAACCTCGGTATTGGGCTAATTACGCCGCCAGTGGGTACGGTACTGTTTGTGGCCAGTGCGGTCGGAAAACAGAAGATTGAGCAAGTGGTTACAGCAATGCTGCCGTTTTACTGCATGCTTTTCCTGATCCTGCTCCTGGTGACATATATTCCTTCGCTGTCGCTCTGGCTGCCTCACATTATGGGTGTGATGTAATAAAGGAGAAGACGGGCCAGGCTGGCCCGTTTTTTTGCCTCCTCCCCACTCTGATAATCGCCATTCGGGGTCAACCTTGCAGGCCGATTCATGTTAACGTGAAGGCTTTGTTGGAAGCGGCAAGGCAGAGATTAATGGCGACCAAAAAGATTGATACCACGCTCGTCAGCGCAGGACGCAGCAAACGTTATACGCAAGGTTCGGTAAACACCGTGATTCAGCGCGCTTCTTCACTGGTTTTCGATACGGTGGCAGATAAAAAACGCGCCACCGCAGGTCGGGCCAAAGGAGAGCTGTTTTATGGACGTCGCGGCACACTGACGCATTTCGCCTTGCAAGAGGCGATGACCGAACTGGAAGGCGGTGCCGGATGTGTGCTCTATCCGTGTGGTGCAGCAGCGGTTTCAAATGCCATTCTCGCCTTTGTGGAAGCGGGCGATCATATCTTGATGAGCGGCGCTGTTTACGAACCGACTCAGGATTTCTGCACTAAAATCCTCAGCAAACTGCAGGTCTCTACCACCTGGTTTGATCATGGCATCGGCAGTGAAATTGGTGCGTTAGTGCAGCCAAACACCCGCGTAGTGTTTCTGGAATCGCCCGCATCCATTACCATGGAAGTGCAGGACGTTCCGGCGATTGTCGCGGCCGTTCGCGCGAAAGCCCCAGACGCCATTATCATGATCGATAACACCTGGGCGGCGGGCATTCTGTTTAATGCACTGGCTCATGGTGTCGATATTTCTATCCAGGCAGGCACTAAATATCTGATTGGTCACAGTGATGCCATGATTGGCACCGCCGTCGCAAATGCGCGTTGCTGGGATCAGTTACGTGAAAATTCATATTTAATGGGCCAGATGGTCGATGCCGATACGGCTTATATGGCCAGTCGCGGCTTGCGCACGCTGGGTACGCGTCTGCGTCAGCATGAGGAAAGCGCCATTCAGGTTGCCGAATGGCTGGCCGCCCGTCCTGAAGTGGCACGCGTTAACCATCCCGCGCTGGCGCAGTGTAAAGGGCATGAATTCTGGCAGCGTGATTTCACCGGCAGCAGCGGCCTGTTTTCATTTGTGCTGAAGGAAAAGCTGAGCCGTGAGCAGATAGCGCACTACCTCGATAATTTTCACCATTTCAGCATGGCCTATTCCTGGGGCGGCTATGAATCATTGATTCTGGCCAGTCAGCCCGAAGAGTTAGCCGCGATTCGTCCGGCAGGCGGCATTGATTTTGACGGCACCCTGGTGCGACTGCACATCGGTCTGGAACATGTTGATGATTTGCTGGCCGACCTTGTGGCGGGTTTTGAACGTCTGGCGAGTTAAAATCTCAACGAAACCTAAACCACAGGATGGTCACTGGCTGGGATCAATAAATCCTGCTGGTTAACCGCTAAAATAGAATCCTTGCGACTTAACAGGATAAGAGATGGGTGTTTTACACGAGATTGTCCACGCGCTCTGGCATCAGGATTTTGCTGCGCTGGCTAATCCAGATGTGGTCTGGGTAGTTTACGGCGTCATGTTTTTGACGCTGTTTCTGGAGAATGGGCTGTTACCCGCCTCTTTTTTACCTGGTGACAGCTTGCTGTTGTTAGCGGGTGCGATGGTGGCTAAAGGCGTAATGGATTTTGTCCCCACCATGATTATTTTAACCACCGCCGCCAGCCTTGGCTGCTGGCTGAGCTATTTGCAAGGGCGCTGGCTGGGCAATACCAAAATTGTCAAAAGCTGGCTGATGCACTTACCGGCGCAATATCATCAACGGGCATGGAATATGTTTAACCGCCACGGTTTGATGGCGCTGCTAGTGGGCCGCTTTCTGGCTTTCGTCCGCACTATTTTACCTACCATGGCGGGCATTTCTGGCTTGCAGAATGGACGCTTCCAACTGTTTAACTGGCTGAGCGGCATGCTATGGGTCGGCATTGTGGTGGCGTTTGGTTATGGCATCAGTCAGGTGCCTTTCATCAAACGCCATGAAGATCAGGTGATGGCAATTTTGATGGTATTGCCGATGGTGCTGTTGTTTCTCGGTCTGGCTGGCAGCATTGTGGTTATCTGGAAAAAACGTCGTCAAAAACTGAGCTGACACGTTAAGGCGGCGTCAGGCTGGCGGTTCTGCCACAGTCTGTCGCACGCGATTTATCTCTTCTCCCGGCGTCACGCCAAAGTAACGTTTGAACTCCCGTGAAAACTGCGACGGGCTTTCATAGCCCACTCGCACCGCCGCCACACTGGCCTTCATTCCATCGTGCAGCATCAATAAGCGCGCCTGATGAAGCCGGTAACGTTTCAGATATTGCAGCGGTGAGGTTTGCGTCACGGCTTTAAAGTTATGGTGAAACGCCGAGACGCTCATGTTCACTTCTGCTGCCAGCGCATCCACGCTGAGGTTATCCGCATAATGATTTTCGATGCGGCGTAACGCACGCGCGATCTGACTAAACTGCGTCTGGCGACTGACCAGTGACAGCAACGCACCGCCGCAGGGCCCCGTCAGCACATAATAGATAATTTCTCTTACGATCTGCGGCCCCAGAACGCGCGCGTCTCGCGGTTGCGTCATGATATCAAGCAGGCGTTCAGCCGCGCACAGCATTGGCTCAGTCAGCCAGGAGGAATGAATACCTGACGTTTGCGGCTGCGGTTGAAAGCTTTCATCATCGCCAATCTCAATCAGCAAATCCTGCAGGCTGGCGGTATCCACATTCAGGCACATACCCGCAATAGGTTTTTCAGGCGACGCCCAGGTTTCGCACTCTACCGGTAGCGGCACGGTAAGCATTAAATACTTGGTGGCGTCATACTGAAAAACGGTGCTGCCAAGATAGCCCGTTTTACTGCCCTGAAACAGGATAACGATGCCGGGTTGATACATCATCGGCGTGCGTGGACGATACTGACTGGCGTAAATTAGCGAGACGTTAGCAAGCTCGCACAACCGATCGCGATTATGCGTCATTAACGCCACCACCTGATTCGCCAGGCGATGACACAAGGCGTCGTGTGCCATAAACATCCCTCAAAAAATAAAAATAATTCTGCCGCGACATTATCTGATTCGCCAGTGGAAAAGAGAATCAGGCAAGAAGCAAACAGGATCAGGCAGTGCAAAAACGGCGTTTGCCTACCATCATGAAAAGCAGCGCAGGAATTGTTGTCTAGACTTACACACTGTAAACATCACAGGTTCACAGCAAAATAAGGAGCATTTATGGCAGACCAGGCCATTATCAAACTGCACGATGGTAACATGATGCCGCAGCTGGGACTCGGCGTGTGGCAGGCCAGCATGGAGGATGCACGCAAAGCGGTGCTGAAGGCGCTGGAAGTCGGTTATCGCTCTATTGATACGGCAGCAGCCTACAAAAATGAAGAAGCAATTGGTCAGGCACTCCAGGAGACTGACGTTGCGCGTGAAGAGATTTTTGTCACCACCAAGCTGTGGAATGATGATCAGCAAAACGTGCAACAGGCGATGGAAACCAGCCTGGAAAAGCTCAAACTGGATCAGGTCGATCTCTATTTAATGCACTGGCCGTGCCCGGAAAAAGACCACTATGTTGAGGCATGGAAAGGGATGATTGCGCTTCAACAGCAAGGGCTGGCGAAGAGCATCGGCGTATGTAACTTCCATGAAGCACATTTGAAACGTTTGCTGGATGAAACGGGTGTGACACCTGTGGTTAACCAGATTGAGCTACACCCCATGCTGCAACAGCGCACGCTGCACGCCTGGAATGCGATGCATCAAATTCAGACCGAATCCTGGAGTCCGCTGGCACAAGGCGGTAAAGGGGTGTTTGATCAGGAAGTCATCAAAACGCTGGCGAAAAAATATGGTAAAACTGCCGCGCAAATTGTGATTCGCTGGCATCTCGACAGCGGCCTGGTGGTGATCCCTAAATCAGTTACGCCTGCCCGTATTGAAGAGAACTTTAAGGTGTTTGATTTCCGTCTGGATAAACACGAAGTGAGCGAAATCGCTAAACTGGACAGCGGGAATCGTTTGGGACCGAACCCCGAAACCTTTAATGGTTGAGTGAATGCAGGTTATCCTCCCCTCTAAAATAGGGGAGGATAAAGGTTAAACCGACGGCTGTACCAGCAACTGCCCTGCTGTACCGCGATCGGCCAGTTCCAGCGTCTGGCTGTAGTAGGTAAACGGAAAGTGATCTGACGAACTCTGCGGGAAACTCACCAGCAACTCCACATCGCCATCTACCCACACGGTATCTTTCCAGCCACGATCTTCGCCCATCGGCTGGGCGCCATTCACACTTTTAATCAAAAACATGACGCCCTGAATATGCAATGCCTGAGGGCGATCAGCGTGCAGGATCCAGCGTTCAAACGTCCCCTGCTGCGCCGTGGTGTCGATGCGGTTCATATCCCACATGGCACCATTGATGCCCGGCATACTGTCGCCGATACGGAATTCCCGCGTGCGCACGGCCGCGCCATCAAGGATTTGATCGGCCAGCAAGCGCATCGGTAAATTATCCGTCACCAGCGGCAACAATCCCGTGGGGCGCAACGTCAGGACCAGCGTGGAGGTCAGAATCGAAGAGGGTTCGAAGAAGCCGCGCAGGCGATCCATAATGCCCGCCGCCGTTCCCGCCGTAATCGATACTTCATCCCCTTGCGACATATCAATCAACACTTCGCGGCGTTCCCCCGGTGCCAGCGTGAGTCGCTGTACCGCAACGGGTGCTGGCAAAAAGCCCTGGTCGCTGGCGATAACGGTAAAAGGACGGTTGTCGCTCAGGCTCATATCATAGCGACGCGCATTAGAGGCGTTCAGCAAGCGCAAGCGCACCCAGCCGCGTGAGACTTCCACATAGGGATTTTGCACGCCGTTAACCAGCAGCACATCGCCTAAAAAGCCGCCATCCTGCGGTGGGTCATAAACCGGCGTGGCAAAGGTATCCAGACGCTTGTCCTGAATGATTAATGGGAAGTCGTCAACGCCATAGTGCTTCGGCAAAGGTAATTGCTTGCTCACCTCGTCTTCAATCAGCCACATTCCTGCCAGGCCGTTATAAATATGAGGTGCCATGCGATTTGGCGTATTAGCGTGATACCAACAGGTTGATGCGCCCTGGCGAATCGGCAAAACCGGTGCCCAGTCAGCGCCTGCTGACATCATGCGCGGTGCACCGCCCATCAACGCGCCCGGTAGTTGCAGACCACTCACGGTCATGGAAACCGGTTCGTTAAGACGATTGCTGTAAATCATTTTGACGTCATCGCCACTGTAAACACGCACCGTCGGGCCAAGATACATGCCATTAACGCCCCACACCGGCACTTTATTGTTATCGCCGCTAAAGACCAATGGCTGCGCTGCAACGTCAGAAACAGCGGCTGGCCGCGACGTGACTCAAGCAGCGGAGGTACCGGAAGCGGCCTGTCACCGCTGGCATTTGAGGCGGCACGGGCCGCATGAGGCATAACACCGGCGCTAAGCGCCACTCCAGCAGAAAGCTGGATGAACTGACGTCTGCTGAAAGACATAAAACTTCTGACCTTTTACGCGTGGCGCTAAAACGCCAACCCTGTTTTTATTGCTGTATTTGCTGTGCTGCGTTCACGGCAACGGAAAAGTCCCCGTTGCCGTGCGGCATCCCTGCAGGATAGTCGGCGATGAGTTCGCCGGTCAGATTTTACCGTTTTTTTCGCGATCTTCGACTTCGGCGTTGAGCTCTTCCAGCTTCGCCGACATCAACTCGCGGCAGTGCGTCGCCAGTTTACGCACTGAAGAGGCCTCAAACGCTTTGACATCCACTGGCGGCAACATCTCGACAATAACCAACCCGTTCTTCAGGCGGTTAAGATCGATCTTGCCATGCGTGTTAGAGACCACAATGGGAATGATCGGGACACCCGCCGCCATTGCAGCATGAAAAGCCCCGGTTTTAAAAGGCAGCAGGCCGCGTCCACGGCTGCGCGTACCTTCCGGGAACATCCAGAACGAGATGCGTTTTTTATTGAACTGCTCCACTAACTCACCGATGGTGCCATGCGCTTTAGCCCGATTATCACGGTCAATCAGCAGGTTACCGGTCAGCCAGTAAAGCTGGCCAAAAAACGGGATCCACAACAGGCTTTTCTTCCCGACCGTGACTGTGGTTGGCTGCACAATTTTGGCCGCGGTGATCATGTCGTAATTGTTCTGGTGGTTGGCGATATAAATCGCATTACCGTAATTCTCTGCGCCCTGCGGTTTCCGCAGTTCAACTTTAACGCCAAATACGGTAGAGAGTTTGCCAAACAAATGACCAAACGTCGCCACATGACGCGGATTACGCGGAGAAAACAAACACCAGACACAACCAAAAACACACAACAGTATCGAATAAATAACCACGAAAATAGTACGTAGTATTAGTAACATAGCTTCCTCATTGTCCCGTGGCTGACAAGGTTGTCAGCCCGGTTGCTTACGCTTCGCTATCCGTTTTACCCGGACGCGCTGGGGCATCGAGTTCCACACGATCGATTTTTTGCAGGCCACGCGGTAACAGCGTGCCACGACGACCACGATCGGCGCGGAATTTTTGAAGCTCTTCGCTGCGCAACAGGAGTTTGCGCTTACCCACATACAGCGTAATGGCGCTGCCCGGCGGCAGGATCAGCAGCCAGGCCAGCTTGTCCTGGCCCGCTGCCGCTTCTGCTGACGGAATAGAGATAATCTTGTTACCCTTGCCTTTCGACATTTGCGGCAGTTCGCCTACCGGGAACATCAGCATACGTCCGGCCTGAGTAATCGCCAGCAGCATGTCATCTTCGTGATGAACCGCCAGAGGCGTCATGACGCGCGCATTGTCCGGCAGCGTTAACAGAGCTTTGCCCGCACGGTTACGCGAGATCAGATCGTTGAAGGTACAAATAAAGCCGTAGCCCGCATCCGATGCCATCAGCAGTCTTTGCTCGTCCGGCTCCATCAGCACTTGTTCAACTACCGCGCCCGGCGGCGGCGTTATCTTGCCGGTCAGTGGCTCGCCCTGACCGCGGGCTGAAGGCAGCGATGTTGGATCGAGGGTGTAACTGCGGCCGGTAGAGTCGATAAACGCCACGGGTTGGTTGCTCTTGCCGCGTGCCGCAGCCAGATAGCTGTCACCCGCTTTGTAGCTCAGTCCACTTGGGTCAATATCATGACCTTTAGCACTGCGCACCCAACCCATTTGTGACAGCACAATCGTGACCGGCTCTGAAGGCACCAGATCGGTTTCACTCAACGCTTTGGCTTCTTCACGCTCACGCAGCGGCGAACGGCGATCGTCGCCATAAGCGGTGCTGTCGGCCTGCAGCTCTTTCTTCAGCAGGGTATTCATTTTGCGCTCAGAAGCCAGAATCGCCTGGATTTGATCGCGCTCTTTTTCCAGTTCGTTCTGCTCGCCACGAATCTTCACCTCTTCCAGCTTCGCCAAATGGCGGAGTTTCAGTTCGAGGATCGCTTCAGCCTGCGTTTCGCTAATCTCAAAGCGCGACATCAGTACCGGCTTTGGCTCATCTTCTGTACGAATGATGTGAATAACATCATCAATATTAAGGAACGCCACCAGCAAACCTTCAAGGATATGCAGGCGACGCAGCACGCGCTCTAAGCGGTAATTGAGACGACGACGCACGGTATCGCGACGGAAAACCAGCCACTCGGACAGGATCTCCAGCAGGTTTTTCACCGCCGGACGATTATCAAGGCCGATCATGTTCAGGTTAACGCGATAGCTTTTTTCCAGATCGGTGGTGGCAAACAGGTGATTCATTACCTGATCGAGATCGACGCGGTTAGAGCGCGGCACAATCACCAGACGGGTAGGATTCTCGTGATCGGATTCGTCACGCAGATCTTCCACCATCGGCAATTTCTTGTTGCGCATCTGGTTGGCAATTTGCTCCAGCACGCGCGCACCCGAAACCTGATGCGGCAGCGCCGTGATGACCACTTCGCCGTCCTCTTTTTTCCATACGGCACGCTGACGAATCGAGCCGCGACCGTTTTGATAGATTTTGCGGATTTCGTCGCGTGGCGTAATGATCTCCGCTTCAGTCGGAAAATCGGGGCCTTGTACGATATCCAGCAGGGCATCAAGCGTGGTTTTAGGATGGTCGATCAGGGCAATCGCCGCCTGCGCCACTTCACGCAGGTTATGCGGTGGAATATCTGTCGCCATGCCAACAGCTATGCCGGTAGTGCCGTTTAACAGGATGTTTGGCAGACGCGCAGGCAACATCTTCGGCTCTTGCAGTGTGCCGTCGAAGTTAGGCGTGTAATCTACCGTGCCCTGTCCCAGTTCACCCAGCAGCACTTCGGCATACTTTGACAGGCGTGATTCGGTATAACGCATGGCGGCGAACGATTTAGGATCGTCCGGCGCACCCCAGTTTCCCTGGCCATCCACTAGGCGGATAGCGGTAAGAGAACGGCTGCGCCATTAATACCATCGCTTCGTAACAGGCGCTGTCGCCGTGCGGATGGTATTTACCCAGCACGTCACCCACTGTACGTGCTGATTTTTTAAATTTTGCGCTGGCGTTCAACCCCAGTTCAGACATGGCATAAACAATGCGGCGCTGCACGGGCTTCAGACCGTCGCCAATATAAGGCAAGGCGCGGTCCATAATGACGTACATCGAATAATTCAGGTACGCATTCTCAGTAAAGGTGTGCAAGGCAAGACGCTCTGCACCATCCTGCGTCAATTCACTCATTACGTTCTCATCCTCACATCGTGTCTCACAACGGCAAGACACCCGGCGGTTGTTTGGCGTGGATAGTACCTTATTCGCCAGATTTAGTCACAGGGGAAGCACGGCACAGTGAGCAGTACTGCGATGGTTAACCCAGTGATTAAACACGCTGAATAAGCCTGACCAGTTTGTGTGCGCTGCATGAGGTTAGTTTGCAAACGAAAGTGGGCATAAACCGAAGTATTATTGCTTTTTTAGCAAAAGTGTTGTGATCCTGCTTCCATTTTTTCCGCTGCCGCTTCGCGCGTAAACTCTGCCCCATCTTAAAAAAACGGGACAAACCAATGAGCAAAATTCTCATTATTGATGGTGGTAAAACCTTCGCTCACTCAAAAGGTGAACTGAACCATACCTTAACAGACGTGGCGGCCAGCCAGTTACGTGACCTCGGACACGAAGTGATCGTGACCGTTGCCGACAGCGATTATATTGTTGCCGAAGAAGTACAAAAGTATCTCGATAGTGATGTCGTGATTTACCAGATGCCGGGCTGGTGGATGGGCGAGCCGTGGACGGTCAAACGTTACATCGACGATGTGTTTACAGAAGGGCACGGTTCACTCTATGCCAGTGATGGTCGTACCCGCTCAGATGCGGCGAAAAAATATGGCTCTGGCGGCCTGATTCAGGGCAAAAAATATATGCTTTCTTTAACGTGGAATGCACCGCTGGAAGCCTTTACCGATCCTGAGCAGTTCTTTGAAGGCGTTGGTGTTGATGGTCTTTATCTCCATTTTCACAAAGCCAACCAGTTCCTGGGAATGGAAGCGTTACCGACCTTCATTTGTAACGATGTGATTAAACAACCCGATGTGCCACGCGATATCGAACGTTATCGGACTCATCTCAGCCAAATCTTTGCTTAAATAGAGTTTCGCTGCGAAAGAGGAAACGCGCATGTTAACCGTTGTTGCTGAAATTTGTGTCAAACCAGGCCGCCGTCAGGTGGTGTTGGAAGCTATCCAGCAATTGATCCCGACCGTGCTGGATGAAGAAGGTTGTCATCAATACGATGCGCTGCTGGATCACCAGGCGCAGATGCCATGGAAACACAATTCGCCTGACTCGATTTTTATGCTGGAGCAGTGGGGATCCCTGCGTCATCTGGAGCAGCATCAGCAGATGGCGCATATGGAAAAGCACCGTGAACGCATCAAAGACGATGTCGTTGACGTGAAAATTTTAGTGCTTGAACCCGCAGCCTGATAAGTGACTGACCGCAAAAAAGCCCTCATTTTAATGAGGGATTTTTTTATTTCCCGACAACGTGCTCAGAAAAGTTGTTGCTCTGCGATCTGGTCGCGCAGAAAATCCAGAAAACAGGTAATGCGGGTTGAGAGCGTCGTGTTTCGGTAATAAACAGCATGAATCGGCAGCCGATATACATGGGTTTCCGCTTCCAGTACCTGTATCAACCGGCCCGCAGCCCGATCCTCGCGTGTAACAAAATCGGAAAGACGGGCGATGCCCTGCCCGGCTAAAGCTAACTGACGGATAGTTTCGCCACTGGAAGCGGAGAGCGTGGGTTTGATCTGCAAAAACTCCCCTTCGCGTTGCCATACCGGCCAGAAATTATGCGTATCAGAGGCGCTGAACCCAATCAGCTGATGCTCCGCCAGCGCATCGACGGTGGTGGGCGTGCCGTTTCGCTCAAGGTAAGCGGGACTGGCCATTAAACGGGTCAGACTGCTGCCCAGCATTCTGGCGCGCAGGGTTGAGTCACGCAGCTCACCGATGCGGATGGCAATATCAGTTTGCTGTTCAAGCAGATCGATGACGATGTCATCGGTATTCAGTTCCAGCTGAATCAGCGGATAGCTGCGGCGAAACGCGTCAACTAACGGCACAATGACGTGCAGCATGAACGGCGCGGCGGCGTTAACGCGCAGGCGTCCCGCAGGAATTTCGCGTCGCTGGGCAATCTGCTCTTCTGCCTGCTCTACTGATGTCAGAATCTGACGGGCATGCTCAAGGAAAATCAGCCCCTCTTCGGTAAGCGCCAGCCTACGGGTAGTGCGGTGTAGCAGCGTGGTTTGTAATTTACTTTCCAGGCGGCTTAACGCCCGGCTGATGCCTGAGCTGGTCTGCTCCAGCTGTTCTGCGGCGGCGGTAATCGATCCGCTATCCACGACCGCAACCCAGGCGCGTAATTCTTCCAGTGTTATCTTCACAATCGTTCCAGAACAGCGGGTAAAGGTCTGCCAGCAGCATTGTTGAGAAAAGTATTAACGGACAGACAAAAAACAAAGGGACGCCGTAGCGTCCCGATTTTCAGACTTCGAGGTCTGCCGTGTCGCCTTTTTCCTGCAACCAGTTGCGGCGATCTTCAGAACGTTTTTTAGCCAGTAGCATATCCATCACACGTAACGTCTGTTCGACATCCTCGTCGCTGATGGTCAACTGCACCAGGCGGCGGGTGTTAGGATCGAGCGTGGTTTCTCGCAACTGCAGCGGGTTCATTTCACCCAACCCTTTGAAACGCTGAACGTTAGGCTTGCCTTTTTTACGTTTTAACTGTTCCAGCACACCCTCTTTTTCATCCTCATCGAGCGCGTAATAGACTTCTTTACCCAGGTCGATACGGTAGAGTGGCGGCATCGCAACATATACATGTCCGCCTTTGACCAGCGAACGGAAATGTTTGACGAACAGTGCACAAAGCAGCGTGGCAATGTGCAAGCCATCGGAGTCGGCGTCGGCGAGGATACAGATCTTACCATAACGCAACTGGCTGAGATCCTCACTGTCGGGATCGATGCCGATCGCCACTGAAATGTCATGCACTTCCTGCGACGCCAGCACTTCATCAGAGGAGACTTCCCGGTATTCAGGATCTTGCCTTTTAGCGGCATGATAGCCTGGTATTCACGGTCGCGCGCCTGCTTGGCCGAGCCGCCTGCGGAGTCTCCTTCCACCAGAAAGAGCTCTGTTTTATTCAGATCCTGCGCGGTGCAGTCTGCCAGTTTACCGGGTAAGGCTGGGCCACTGGTGAGTTTTTTACGCACCACTTTTTTCGCCGCACGCATACGACGCTGCGCGCTGGAGATGGCCAGTTCAGCCAGTTGTTCAGCGGCCTGAACGTTCTGGTTCAGCCACAGGCTGAAAGCATCTTTCACCACACCCGAAACAAACGCCGCACACTGGCGTGACGACAGGCGCTCTTTGGTCTGACCGGCAAATTGTGGATCCTGCATTTTCACCGATAACACGTACGCGCAGCGATCCCAGATATCTTCGGCAGACAGCTTAACGCCGCGTGGCAGAATATTGCGGTATTCGCAAAACTCACGCATCGCATCCAGCAACCCCTGACGCAAGCCGTTAACGTGCGTCCCCCTTGCATGGTTGGGATCAGGTTTACGTAGCTTTCGGTTAGCAGCTCTCCGCCTTCGGGTAGCCACAGCAGCGCCCAGTCAACCGCTTCAACATCGCCCGCGAAGGCTCCCACAAAGGGTTTTTCTGGCAGCGTTGGCAAGCCGTTAACGGCTTCGCAAAGATAATCTGTCAGGCCATCTTCGTAGAACCAACGTTGTTCGGTGTTATTCAGCTTGTCTTTGAAAACGATTTCGACGCCGGGACATAATACCGCTTTGGCTTTCAGCAAGTGCGTCAGGCGCGTCACTGAGAAGCGCGGGCTATCGAAGAAGCTTTCGTCCGGCCAGAACTGAACGCGTGTCCCGGTATTACGTTTCGCGACTGTGCCAGTGACAGTGAGATCCTGTACTTTGTCGCCATTCTCAAACGCCATGCTATAGACTTCACCGTTACGACGAACCGTGACTTCCACGCGCTTTGACAGGGCGTTAACCACCGAAATGCCTACGCCATGCAGGCCGCCAGAGAATTGATAGTTTTTATTCGAGAATTTACCGCCCGCATGCAGGCGACAAAAGATCAACTCAACTGCTGGCACCCCTCTTCAGGGTGAATATCAACGGGCATACCGCGACCGTCATCAATCACTTCCAGCGACTGATCGGCGTGTAAAATGACCTCTACCCGCTTTGCGTGACCTGCCAGCGCCTCATCAACGCTGTTATCAATCACCTCCTGACCCAAATGGTTGGGTCGCGTCGTATCGGTGTACATCCCCGGGCGACGGCGAACAGGCTCAAGGCCAGTCAGGACCTCAATGGCATCCGCGTTATAGTTTGATTGACTCATCGTAAATATCTGATTAGAAGGGTAAATGGTTGCGATTTCCGCATCATTTATGGGTGATTCAAGCCCAGAAAATCCAGAATCTGCGGGAAATGGCGTTCGAATCCGATAAAAGCATGATTGCCGCCCTCTTCTACCGTATGGCGGCACGCGCTGTAATAGTCGAGCGCCTGACGGTAATCGAGTACTTCATCGCCGGTTTGTTGCAGTAACCACAACAAATCGGGCGCTTCCAACGGGTCAATCTGCATAACTTTCAGATCGTAAATGTGGCGTGACTCTAACACATATTGCTGACCGGTGTAGGGATTCTGATTCTCGCCAAGAAAATCCACCAGCAGCTCAAAGGGACGCACCGCAGGATTGACCACCACCGCCGGTAACATAAAGCACTGCGAAAGCCACGTAGCGTAATAGCCCCCCAGCGAAGAACCCACTATGCCCACGGTTTCTCCGCTTCGGCCCATGACAATATCTTCCAGCATCGCTGCTGCCTCGGCTGGAAAAGTCGGCAGCTGAGGCACAATCATCTCAATGCCGGGATGGTGAGTTGTCAGCCATTGCTGAAATTGTGTCGCTTTAGCCGAACGCGGTGAACTGTTGAAACCGTGCAGATAGAGCAGCGCCGCCATTGATCAATATCCTTCTGAATCAAGATCGGGACGAAAAGCCTCAGTTTGCAGGCGATTAACTTCGGTTTCAGCCCGGCCATCTGCATGCAGCGTAAACCATCGCCAGCCGGGGGCAAGGGTATCAATCGTAAAACTGGTGCAGTGCGGTTTGAACTGCACACAGGTTGAAGGCGTGGCCAGAACGCGTCGCCCGTGCCATTCAACGTCCATCTCCTGGTGAATGTGCCCACACACCAGCGTTTTCGCTAACGGATAGTTTTGCAGTACCGCATCCAGCTGATGTGAATTGCGTAAACTGTGTTGATCGAGCCACGTACAACCGGAAGCCAGAGGATGATGATGCAGTATCACCAGAGTATGGCGTTGCGGATAAAGCGCCAGCGTTTTTTCCAGCCACTCCAGTTGATACTCACTCAACATGCCGTGCGGTACACCGAACACCTGACTGTCCAGCAGCACTAACTGCCAGTGATCGCCCAGTAGCACATGTTTATCAGCGTTAATTTTTGCTTCCGCCAGGGTGTCAAACATCGCGGGCTGAAAATCATGATTACCCGGCAGCCAAACGCACGGCTTCGGTAAACGAGCAATGCCCTCAGCAAAATGCTGATAGGCATCAACAGAGTGATCCTGAGCAAGATCGCCGGTTGCCATAACAAGGTCATACTCGCGTTGCTGGGCAATGATCGCGTCTAAAACGGCGTCAAAGCTCGACCAGGTATTCACCCCAAGCAGCGATTCATGTTTACCTGCGAAAAGATGGGTATCCGTAATTTGTAAAATCCTGATTTCGGATCCTTTTTCCGCAGGCAGAGTTAGCAGGCTATCCAAAGCGTTTCCTTCATCTCCACGCTATTTAATGCATTATACGCATTCAGCAAACCGGTACTGCCATTGCGCCATGCGCCAGGCAGTAGCGCAACCAGTCCGCGAGAAACTGATTAATTTGGTGTTTCTCATCGCGCTGATGCAATTTTTTATTAGGATAATCATAGCGCGCTTTAAAACGATAGATCTGCTGCGTGGAACACACTTCAGCGACCATGGCATCATGATACAACCGCACAGACATTGAAGGCAGACTCCAGTAACTGACGGCTGGCGCAACCTGGCGTATTTCCACCAGCGTGGTGTAACGCGTCGACTCTTCAATGGTTAACTGGTAACGGGCGCCACTCACCTGATAAACCACCGATGCGCCCGCCTCGTCACTGCGCGGCAGCAGGCGGCGTAACTGAGCGAAATTGGTTTCGCACAGACGCATCATTTCAGGAAAATCAGGGGTATAACGCTGTTTCATCTTTGTGTCCACTCTTCTCTTAATTTCTCATGGTGCAACGCCAGCCATTGCAGTGCGATGACAGACGCGGCGTTATCAATAATCCCCTGTTCCACCCAGCGATAAGCCTGTTCGCGGCTCACCACATGGACAAGAATGTCCTCATTCTCTTCCTCCAGACCATGGCATCCTTGTGCCTGGCTGGCATCCACTTCTCCGACCAAAACTGATAATCTTTCGCTCGTCCCACCGGGACTGGCGAAGTAGTTGAGCATGGGTTTAATGCGCCCAACCTGCAATCCTGCTTCCTCCACCGCTTCGCGGCGGACAACCTGCTCCACGCTTTCACCCGGATCGATAATACCCGCCACCATCTCCAGCAACCACGGCGTTGAACCGGCGTCATAAGCAGGAATGCGGATCTGTTCGATCAGCACCACTTCATCACGTAAGGGATCATAAGGTAGCAGGACGGCGGCATGTCCGCGTTCAAAAACTTCACGCTGCACTTCAGCACTCATTTCGCCATTAAAAAGACGGTGGCGAAAACGATAACGCACGACAGAAAAAAACCATCGTAGACTGTTTCGCGTGCAATAATTTCTACATCGTTTTTTGTGAAAGTCACAGGAGATTTTTTTTCTTCCGTCATCGTCTGGTTCCTTATGCAGATTGGGATGAAGCGAATAAAAGCCAACCCTTGTGCGCTAACCGAGTGGTTCTTTCTGAATTAATTGCGTAAATTAGGCGCAGAAGGCACGTTCAGCCAACTTATCATACAGTTGCACTCTGCTAGAATCGGCGATAATTTTTTGGCTTACCCGGCAGCGCACTACCACAATTTGCTGCAACACAAGGAATGCAAATGAAAAAACTGCTCCCATTTTTTATTGGGCTGAGCCTGGGCGGTTTCAGCTTCGCCAGCCAGGCAGAAGATCTGCTTCAGGTTTATCAACAAGCGCGTCAGAGTAACCCTGATTTGCGCAGTGCTGCGGCGAATCGTGACGCAGCCTTTGAGAAAATCAATGAAGCGCGTAGCCCTTTATTACCACAACTCGGTTTGGGTGCAGATTACGCCTACAACAACGGTTATCGCGACAGTAGCGGAATTCATTCCAACACGACCAGCGGGTCGCTGCAATTAACACAGACCATTTTTGATATGTTAAAATGGCGTGCCCTGACGCTGCAGGAAAAAACAGCGGGTATTCAGGATGTCAGCTATCAGGTTTCACAGCAGGATCTGATCCTGAATACCGCTACAGCCTACTTCAACGTGCTTGAAGCAATTGATACCCTTTCGTACACCGAGGCGCAGAAGCAGTCTATCTATCGCGAACTGGATCAAACAACCCAACGCTTTAATGTCGGCTTAGTGGCGATTACTGACGTTCAAAACGCCCGTGCGCAATATGACAGCGTGCTGGCAAATGAAGTCACCGCGCGCAATAACCTCGACAACGCGGTTGAATCGCTGCGCCAGATTACCGGTATGGATTATCTCTCTCTGGCGTCACTGAATATTGAGCGTTTCAAAACCAACAAGCCTGAGCCAGTGAACGCACTGCTGAAACAAGCTGAAAGCCGTAACCTGAACTTGTTAACTGCCCGTTTGAATCAGGATTTAGCCCGTGAGCAAATCCGTTCAGCCGAAACCGGCCACCTGCCGACGGTGAACTTAACCGCTTCAACCGGTATGTCTAATACCAAATATGGCGGAAGCCGCGCGAACCAGACCGCTGGTTCAACGGACTCCATTACCGGTTCCAATCAGGTTGGCCTGAGCTTCTCCCTACCGCTTTACAGCGGCGGTTCAGTCACCTCACAAGTAAAGCAGGCGCAATACAACTTTGTTAGCGCCAGCGAACAGTTAGAGGGTGCGCACCGCTCTGCCGTGCAAACCGTGCGTTCTTCTTATAATAACGTGAATGCGTCTATCAGCAGTATTGAGGCGTATAAACAAGCCGTAGTTTCTGCGCAGAGTTCACTGGACGCGTCAGAAGCGGGTTATCAGGTAGGAACGCGAACTATCGTTGATGTATTAGACGCAACGACCGTGCTGTATAACGCTAAACAGCAGTTGTCTGATGCCCGTTACAGCTATCTGATCAACCAGCTGAACATCAGCTATGCGTTGGGTACCTTAAACGAGCAGAGCCTGCAAGTGCTGAACAGCCAGTTAGGCAA
Organism: Pantoea sp. LMR881; assembly: GCF_027157825.1. Taxonomy (NCBI): domain Bacteria; kingdom Pseudomonadati; phylum Pseudomonadota; class Gammaproteobacteria; order Enterobacterales; family Erwiniaceae; genus Pantoea; species Pantoea sp. LMR881. Next base: position 2,853,627 of record NZ_JAPVOK010000002.1, on the reverse strand, counting down.
AGAGATCCCCACCTCGCCAGAAACGGTTGCTCCGGAAAATGCACAGCAAACGGCACGTGTCGATAATGGCCCTGCCGCGGCAGCGACGCCAGCTACAGCCCGTCCTGCAGCACAACAAAACAGCAGCAATCCTTTCGGTAATTAAATGCGTTGCGGGTCGCTTTGCGGCCCGCTTCTCTATCCAACGTATAGCTACGTAAAGATCCCTTCTGCATCAAGCCTCCAGCTTCATTTTTCACCACTCATCCCCTATTCTATGCACTATCTTTGGGCACAGGATCACAATAATGAAACGGACAAAATCCATTCGCTATGCCGCTTTTCGCAAGAGCTGGCAGGCACGACACTTAACGCCGGTGGCTATCGCTGTATCAGCGGTATTCATGCTGGCGGGTTGCGAACAAAATGATGAAACCGTGTCGCTCTACCAAAACGCTGATGATTGTGCAAAAGCCAATCCAAACCAGAGCGCACAGTGCACCACTGCATATAATAACGCCTTGAAGGAAGCGGAACGCACCGCACCAAAATACGCAACCCGTGAAGATTGCGTAGCTGAATTCGGTGAAAATCAGTGCCAGCAGACGCCTGCACAAGCAGGTGTTGGCACAACGAATGCTGAAACACAGCAAAGCGGCAGCTTCTGGATGCCATTAATGGCGGGCTATATGATGGGTCGCATGATGGGCGGCGGCGCAGGCTTTGCTCAACAACCGCTGTTTTCTCCTAAAACCGCTAACAGCCCGGCAAACGGACAGTTTGTTGATGCTTCAGGGCGCAATTATGGCTCAGCGACATCAGGCCGTACTATGAACGTGCCAAAAACCGCGTTAGCGCCTAAACCGGCTACTACCTCAACCATCACGCGCGGTGGTTTCGGTGAAACTGTTGCGAAGCAAAACACAATGCAGCGCAGTAGTGCTACCGGCACATCAACCCGCTCGCTGGGAGGCTAACACAGCAATATGCAACGCATTGCTATTTCCGAGCGTCCCGGCTGGCGAGAAAAGGCCACCGAATTTGGCTTTCGTTTTCACACCATGCACGGTGAACCCTACTGGTGTGAAGATGCTTATTATCAGTTCACGCTGGCGCAGATCGAACAGCTTGAAGCCACCACCGCAGAACTGCATCAGATGTGCTTACAGGTGGTGGAAAAAGTTGTCAGCAGCGAAGCGTTACTCACTAAATTTCGCATTCCCAAACATACGTGGGACTTTGTGCGCGATTCGTGGCGGCAGCGTCAGCCGTCGCTCTATTCTCGTCTCGATCTGGCATGGGACGGCAAAGGCGATGCGAAGCTGTTAGAGAACAATGCTGACACGCCTACCTCACTGTATGAAGCAGCCTTTTTCCAGTGGCTATGGCTGGAAGATCAGCTAAATGCAGGTCAGTTGCCGCAAGGCAGCGATCAGTTCAACAGCCTGCAGGAGAAGTTAATCGATCGCTTCGCCAGTTTGCATCAAGAACACGGTTTTAACTGGCTGCATTTCGCCTGTTGTCGTGATACTGATGAAGATCGCGGCACTGTTCAGTATTTGCAGGATTGCGCCACAGAAGCGGGTTTGCCCAGCGAGTTTCTCTATATTGATGAAATTGGCCTGGGCGAAAAAGGCGAGTTTACTGATGCGCACGATCAGGTGATCAGTAATCTGTTTAAGCTCTATCCGTGGGAATTCATGCTGCGCGAAATGTTTTCCACTAAGCTGGCTGACGCGGGTGTTCGCTGGCTCGAGCCAGCCTGGAAAAGTATTCTGTCGAACAAAGCACTCCTGCCGATGTTATGGCAAATGTTCCCTGATCATCCTAATTTACTGCCTGCTTATTTTGCCGAGGATGAGGTTCCACCTATGGAAAAATATGTGGTGAAACCGCTGTTCTCACGTGAAGGTGCCAATATCCGTATTGTTGAAAATGGCACTGAAATTGCTCGCGTGGAAGGTCCCTATGGTGAAGAAGGAATGATTGTTCAACAATTTCATCCTTTGCCTAAATTTGGTGACAGCTACACGCTGATTGGCAGTTGGTTGATTGACGATCAGCCTGCCGGTATCGGTCTACGCGAAGATCGTGACCTGATCACGCAAGATCTCTCACGTTTTTATCCGCATGCGTTTATTGAATAAAACTGAACAGGCCAGCTTTACTGGCCTGTTTGCCCTCTTTAACCCACCTGAACCGACAGCATACTGATGGTGCCCAGCTCTATGCCATCAACCGGAATACTTATGGCTTCATCGGCCTGACGTGTGCCCAAAATATAGAGTAACGGTAAATAGTGTTCTGGCGTGGGATTCGACAGTGCGGCCCCTTCATGCTGCATAAAATTCACCAGCGGGTGCGTGTCCGCTTCTCCCTGAAAAGCGAGATTTTCCCGAACAAACTGGTTAAATTTTGTGGCCCACGGATAAATATCATTGTCACCGCCCCAACGTACTCTGCGCAGGTTATGCACCACATTGCCGCTGGCTATTATCATCACACCCTGCTCGCGTAATACTGCCAGCTTACGACCCAGCTCAAAGTGCCATGCCGCAGGCTGTGTGGCGTCAATACTCAGTTGCACCACAGGGATGTCCGCATCAGGATACATTTTGTTCAGCACTCCCCACGATCCGTGATCGAATCCCCAGTCCATGTCCAGCTGCACCGGAACCGGCATCAATATTTCGGCAATCTGCTGCGCTAAGGCAGGCGAACCCGGTGCACGATAATGCGTGTCAAATAACGCCTGTGGAAAGCCGCCAAAATCGTGAATGGTGCGTGGATTTTCCATGGCTGTTACAGCCGTCCCACGGGTATACCAGTGTGCAGATATTACGAGAATTGCGCGTGGACGCGGCAGGATTTGTCCCGCCTTACGCCAGGCTTCGGTGTAGCGATTTTCTTCCAATACGTTCATTGGGCTGCCGTGACCCAAAAAAAGCGCAGGCATACGTAACGGGCTCATACAAAATCCTTAAAAGGCGCAGGCTGACTGGCCGTTACGATACGCCGTTTGTTCAGCTTATCACGCGGATAAGCGTGATGATCATATTCAGATAATTTGAACAAACTTAAGTCGACATTTCTTTACGTAACAAAACTCGATCTTTTGTAAGGTTAAAGGTAATTTTATTGGGAATAATTATCATTTAAGGAGAGTGCAATGTCAGTACCTTTACTGCTAACCGTGCTGGCAGGCGCAGCAACGTTCATAGGCGCACTGTTCGGCGTTATGGGGCAAAAGCCGTCTAATCGTGTTCTGGCTTTCGCCCTCGGATTTGCAGCTGGCATTATGTTGCTGATCTCTTTGATGGAGATGTTGCCGACTGCGCTTCATGCAGAAGGGATGTCGCCTGTTTTAGGCTACGGCATGTTTATGCTCGGTCTGCTGGGCTATTTTGCCCTGGATCGCATGTTACCGCATCAGCATCCGCAGGACATGATGGTGACGAACCGCCGTCCAGCTAACTTACGCCGTACCGCTATTTTGCTCACGCTGGGCATTAGCTTACACAACTTTCCGGAAGGCGTGGCAACCTTCGTGACAGCCAGCAGTGACATGGAGCTAGGAATGGGCATTGCGCTGGCGGTAGCGATACATAATATTCCGGAAGGGCTGGCAGTAGCGGGGCCAATGTATGCGGCAACCGGGTCGAAAATGAAGGCTATTTTTTGGGCCTGCGTTTCCGGAATGGCAGAGATCTTAGGCGGTATTATCGCCTTTATGCTGCTGGGACCCTTGGTTTCACCGGTCGTTATCGCTGCGGTCATGGCAGCAGTTGCCGGGATTATGGTTGCTCTTTCAGTTGATGAACTGATGCCGCTGGCACGCGAAATCGATCCGCACAACAATCCGAGCTACGGCGTTTTATGCGGTATGACGGTAATGGGCCTGAGCCTGACGCTGTTGCAAACTACCGGTATAGGTTGAATATGCACGGACGGATGATTACGGATGTCAGCTCAAACAAAACAGGCCGGATTACCGGCCTGTTTAACAGGAGACGCTGACTAACTTGCCTGACGTGTTTCACGATCGCGGCGATAAGCCACTAAATCCTCAATGGTCACGACCGGCATAGCATGTTGTTTTGCAAATACGATCGCTTCTGGCGCATGGGCCATTGAGCCATCGTCATTGGTCAGTTCACACAGTACGCCAGCGGGTTTAAAGCCTGCCAGCGTAACCAGGTCGATAGTCGCTTCGGTGTGACCGCCACGGGTTAATACACCACCGTCACGCGCACGTAACGGAAAAACATGGCCAGGACGGTTTAAATCACCCGGTTTGGCATTATCAGCGATGGCTGCACGAATGGTGGTAATACGATCTTTGGCTGAAACGCCGGTGGTAACGCCTTCAGCAGCTTCAATAGTGACGGTAAAGCCGGTGCCGTAAGCACTGGTGTTATTTTCCACCATCATCGGCAAATCAAGCTGCTGGCGACGCTCCTCGGTCAGGCACAGGCAAACAATGCCGCTGCCGTGACGAATGGTCAGCGCCATCTGTTCAACAGTCATGGTTTCGGCAGCGAAGATCATATCGCCTTCGTTTTCACGATTTTCATCGTCCAGCACCATCACCCCGCGTCCGTCACGCAGTGCGGCGATAGCACGTTCTACACGCTGTTCAGGCGTGCCAAATTCAGAAAGTAGCGTCTGATTCATGGTAATAAAACCTTTTAAATGTAATGAGTTACCAGAATCAGGGCGAGCTTAGGAGTGACGTCAAAAAGACGTGGCAATAACGTGACTTGGGCAAAAGCCCAGCAAATGTCGTTACCCTCTCCCATCCGGACTTTAACCGTCGGCTCCGGAATTACACCGGATCTGCTGACCTTCACGATCGATTGTGAAGCGCTCGCGGGCTTTCAGCCAAAGCTGATTTACCGCCGGTGGGGAATTTCGCCCCGCCCTGAGAATAAGCGAAATTACTATAGCGCCGATCATCCAGAGCAGCAATCAACAAAAGTGCAAATACTTTTGCATTTCTTGCGTTGCTGATTTGAGGTTTAACCTTTTCGTTTCTGGCATTACACTTAAAGAATACTGAATCTGCAAAAATGCTGTTATCGGCAACCCGTAACCAGGAAATCATCATGATCGACACGAAAAAAATTGAACAAATTGCACGTCAGGTGCACGAAGCGATGCCGAAGGGAATTCGTGAATTTGGTGACGATGTCGAAAAGAAAATCCGTCAGGTTCTTCAGGCGCAGTTGACGCGCATGGATTTGGTCAACCGTGAAGAATTTGATGTGCAGACGCAGGTTCTGCTGCGTACACGTGAAAAACTGGCGGCGCTGGAACAGCGTCTGGCACAGCTAGAAAGCCAAAGTGCATCAGCACCGACTGCGACTTCAGCGCAAGCGCCGCTTTCCACCCAGGCGCCAGTTTCTACTCAGGCTCCGCTTTCCACCCAGGCGCCAGCTTCTACTCAGGCATCTGCGCCTGCGCAGACCCCCGCTTCATCAGCTCCGGCCACCCCTTCTGATACCCGTGTGAAATCGGACAACACACCGGAATAAGAGGCAAAGCGGGAGAAAATTCTCCCGCTTGTTACATCACTCAATTTCCACGAATGGTTTTAATGATGTTAGTGGTAGAAATGCCATCTTCGAAGTTCAGCACCCGTACATCGCCACCATTTGCCCAGACTTCTTTGCTGCCAGCAATATCTTCCGGTTTGTAATCACCGCCCTTAACCAGCAGATCAGGCAGGATCCCAGCGATCAATCGCTGTGGCGTATCTTCTTCAAACGCGACCACCCAATCCACCGCTTCGAGCGCACCTAAAACAATCATGCGATTTTCCAGCGGATTAACCGGACGGCTTTCACCTTTAAGTCGTTTGGTTGAGGCATCGCTGTTCACCGCGACAATCAGGCGATCACCCAGTTTGCGAGCATTCGCAAGATAAGACACGTGGCCCGCATGTAAAATGTCAAACACGCCGTTGGTCATCACCACTTTTTCGCCACGCTTGCGCGCCATCTCAACCGCAACTTTCAACGCCGCTTCATTCATGATGCCGAAACCCTGCTCCGGGCGCGCATGAATAGCATTTTCCAGTTCAATCGTGCTGACCGTTGATGTACCCAGCTTACCTACCACGACGCCAGCCGCCGCGTTGGCAAGGAAACAGGCTTCTTCCAGTGAATTACCGGCTGCCAATGTTGCCGCTAATACGCCAATTACCGTATCGCCTGCCCCGGTGACGTCATATACTTCCTGCGCCTGCGTAGGTAAATGCAGCGGGGCTTTACCAGGCTGCAGTAGCGTCATGCCATTTTCTGAACGTGTTACCAGCAGCGCCGACAATTCATAATCTTCGATTAACTGCATGCCGCGCGTGACGATATCCTCTTCGCTTTTGCATTTGCCCGCCACCGCTTCGAACTCAGACAGGTTAGGCGTCAGCAACGTAGCGCCGCGATAACGTGCGAAATCGGTGCCTTTTGGATCGATTAACACCGGCACCTTCACTTCACGCGCCAGGGTGATCATGGTCTGAACGCTACTCAGCGCGCCTTTACCATAATCAGACAGCACCAGCGCACCTGCATCCGCTAACGTCTGACGCATGCGCTGATGGATAGGCTCAGGATCAACCTGCTCAAAACCTTCTTCAAAGTCGAGGCGGATAAGCTGCTGATTGCGGGAAAGCACGCGCAGTTTGGTAATGGTTGGATGGCTTTTCACCGTCACAAAGTCACAGTTAACGTTGACGTCTTTTAGCGTGCTGCTTAACACGCGCGCCGCATCATCCTCGCCAGTTAAACCGATCAAACGTGATGCTGCACCAAGCGCAGCAATGTTCATCGCTACGTTCGCTGCGCCGCCGGGACGCTCTTCAACCGTATCGACTTTCACCACGGGTACGGGCGCTTCAGGCGAAATGCGGCTGGTTGGGCCATACCAGTAACGATCCAACATCACATCGCCAACGACCAGCACAGAGGCGCGGCCAAATGCGGGCAGAGTAACTTTCATTCCAGACACTCCAGACTGCTGTAAAAATAGTGCGCGGATGATAGCACAGTTGCGATTTGTGCTATCAGCCTTGCGATCAGAGAGAAATCGGCGAAATTAACCAGCGTTGCCAGCTCTCTTTCACCGTTTGCCGCTCGGCCGCGAACGCTTCGGGTTCAACATGACCAGGCGATTCCTGTAACGCCAGATGATGCAGCGCATCACGCAGCGTGACGTAAGCTTCAGTGAGCGCCTGCGCTTCGGCTTCCGGCATCATTTGATGTTTCGCCATCAGTTCAAATATGCGTACATTATCGGACCAGCGCGTTAAGGCAGGTTGCTGAGCGGCGTAGCGTAAGACAAGATATTGCGCGATGAATTCAATGTCAGTGATGCCACCTTCATCCGCTTTAATATCCCAACGCCCTTTGTGCTTGTTGCTGAGATGCGTGCGCATCTTTTCACGCATTTCTCGCACTTCGGTCTGGAGCGCAACGCCTTCACGCGGCAAACATAAAACGCCGCGTCGAATTTCACTGAAACGCTCACCCAACGACGCTTCACCAAATACCACGCGGGCGCGTATTAATGCCTGATGTTCCCATGTCCAGGCTTCATGATGTTGGTAATCTTTGTACGCTTCAAACGTGCTGACTAACATCCCTGCAGCACCTGATGGGCGCAGACGCGCATCGACGTCATACAAAATACCGGATGAGGTTCGGGTACTAAAGAGATGCATAATGCGCTGCGCCAGACGCAGATAAAACTGGCGGCCATCAATGGTGCGTTCACCCGTAGTCACGGCCTCCAGCGGACAATCATGCAGGAACACCAGATCGAGATCAGAGCTGTAGCCCAGTTCCCAGCCCCCAGTTTGCCGTACCCCAACACGGCAAAACCGCGCGCGTTTTCGTCAGTAAGATGGGAAGGACGCCCATAGCGTTGCACCATCATATTCCAGGCGTGCTGAACCACCGATTCGATAATGGCTTCCGCCAGCCAGGTTAAGTGATCGCTAACTTTCATTACCGGCAGCGTTTCGGCAATATCAGCAGCGGCAATGCGTAAATGCTGCGCCTGTTTAAACTGACGCAACGCTTCAAGCTGTTGCTCTTCGTCGTCGGCAGGAATACGCATTAAATATTGACGTAACTCGTCGCGATAGGCGTCGGTGGCTGTTGGTTGATAGAGCGTGGCGGGATCAAGCAGCTCATCCAGCAGCAGCGGATGACGTGCTAACTGGCTGGCAATCATTGGCGAAGCGGCACAAAGCCGGATCAAATGACGCAGCGCACCATGATATTCGGTTAATAACTCCAGATAAGTGCTGCGCGTCAGTATGCCCAGCAGCAGCGGCGTTAAACGATGGAAAGTTATTGCCGCATCCGCTCGCGGGCATACTTCACTCAGCAAACGCGGCATAAGCTGATCAAGGGCCTGACGGCCACGTGGTCCAATGGTGCGGCGGCTAATATCCTGACGAAACGCTGTCAGCGTTTGATGCAGCGAATAACGCTGTTCATCACTTAATTGCGGCATCAGCAGCGCCAGTTCACCCTCATCCAAATCGTCCTGCCACAGCACAGTAAACTCTGCCAGTTCGCGTTGATCGTCAATATCGGGCGTATCTTCGCCAATCAGCTCATCGAAAATGGCGCGCACGGCGGCCATGTGCATTTCAAGCTGCGTCATCAAGGCGGGCCAGCTATCCATTCCCATCGCCCATGCCAGACGCGCCTGATGAAGTGCTTCTTCTGGCAACGTTTGGGTTTGCTCATCCGCAATGCTTTGCAGCAGGTTTTCCAGGCGGCGTAGAAACAGATATGCTGCGCGCAGCGTCTCAATCTGCTCCATCGGTAACAGCGACAGCGCCCCAATCGCCGAGAGCGTAGGCATTAAAGCGCGCAATTGAAGCGAACGCTCACGCCCTCCGCGAATAAGCTGAAAAACCTGAACGATAAATTCAGTTTCGCGAATGCCACCTGCACCGAGTTTGATGTTGTTTTTCAAGCCTCGTCGCCGTACTTCTCGCGTGATCATGCTTTTCATATTACGCAGCGACTGGATCACGCTGAAATCGATATAGCGACGATAAACGAAGGGCCGCAGCATCTGCTGCAATTCCAGGCTCCAGCGATCCTGCTCATCCCCCATCAAGCGCGCTTTGACCATAGCATAGCGTTCCCAGTCGCGGCCTTGCTCCTGATAATAATCTTCCAGCGCCGCAAAGCTCAGCACCAGCGGGCCGCTGTCGCCAAACGGGCGCAGACGCATATCAACGCGATAGACAAAGCCATCAACGGTGGGTTGATCGAGAACTTTGATTAAACGTTGCCCCATCCGGGTAAAAAACTGGGCGTTATCAAGTTCACGGCGGCCACCTTGCGTCACGCCGTTTTCAGGCCAGGCAAAGATCAAATCAATGTCAGAAGAGAAGTTAAGTTCGCCACCGCCGAGTTTACCCATGCCTAAAATCAACATCGGCTGAGCCTCGCCTTCGGCATTACAAGGCGTGCCAAAGTCGCGGCAGCAATCCTGATAAACCCAGTCGCGCGCGCATCCAATCAGCACTTCTGCTAATACGCTTAGCTGTTGCAGGCTTTGCTCAGTGGTTGCATGGTTAAGGCACTGCATCCAGGCGATACGCACCAGCATGCGGCGGCGAAACAGCCGCAATACCCGCATCAGAGCCGCCTCATTTTCTACTGCGTGCATATCCTGAGCCAGCCACTCAGCATAATGCTGCCACTCATTCGCTTGAGGCGATCGCTGCTGAAGGTCTCGCCACCAGTCGGGGTGTTGTTGCAGATTTTCAACCACGAAATCACTGAATGCCAGGCCAGCGGCCTGTTCCGCGCTGAGCGTGTCGGGCGTCAGGTTCAGCCGCTCGGCTGCGCGTTCAGCTTGTGTGCGTAATAGTGCAGGTAATTCTGACAACATAATCCCTCCCTGATGGCGTATGCAGGTTTAGCGTGCCGGGCCGCTGCTTTTCCAAAAACCAGGCTGTTTGATTGCCTGTACGGCCAGCCAGGTTAATCCGTTTTCTTGATGTGACTGGATAGCCAACTGCAACTGTTGCCAGGCCGCCAGCCATAGCGTGACCGCCTCTGGCGTATAAGCACCAGCCAGTAAATGAACGGCTAACAACTGGCGCGACAGGCGCGTTGCTTTGTCGTGATATTCATTGGGCTGCTTGATTGAGTTAAAAGTCTCACGCAAATCGGCATTGATGCGGGCCAGCATGATGTCGCTGAATCGCTTAAACGATCCCTGCAGTTTGGCTTTGCTTTTCTCGTCAATCCATTGCTGCCACTGGGATTCAATCAACCAGTGAGTCAGTGCTAACTGGGTTTCTACTGAAAGCGGAGAAAAACAGAACGTTTCCGCATTAACCGTTTCGTCATTCAGCATTTCTTCCAGCGTTGTGAGCTTTTGTCGCAGCTCGCTGCTGGCTTTACGTGGCACTAGCGCACCAAACAGAGCAAACGCCTGGCGGAGAACCTCCAGCGCCTCACGTACAGCTTCCTGCGCGGAGGTATTACCGCGTAGCCAGACTTCTTCATGATATTGCCAGTGGTTAAGGCCAGCCGACAACGCCGCAATCATGCCCTCTTCAACCGTTGCCTTTGCATCAACTTTCAGTACGGGGAAAGCACGGATCGGACGCAACTGATTCCCCTGCGCCAGCTGATAACCGCGAGCGGCTTTACTCAGGCTTCCCATTCGCAAGCCACCCATTGCAATCAGTTTTTGAGCAAAGCCCAGCATGTCACTTCGCTCACCACGCTTTAATTCCAGCTCGACTTCAATCAGCGGTTCACTAAATGCATCTGTTAATACTTCACCGCGATCGAATGCCACTTCAATTTCACTGCTGCCAACCGTTACCAGCCAGGTCTCACGCTGAAAGTGAGTAGTGAACAAGGGTTGCAAACGTTGCTGCAACGCCGCGATGTCCGTTCCCTGCGGCCAGATATCCGCAGGTAGCCGTGCGATATCTAACGTCGCCTCGTCTAAATCAACATTATATTCCTGACGCTGATGCAGGCCGCCCAGCGTTTTGCCACCGCCCTTCAGCGTCATTTCATAACGTTGGTCAACCCCGCGAATACGCAACCCCATATCCCAACGCCGCAGTTGGTTGTCGTCGGTTTCAAAATAGATGTTGGTTAACTCGCGCGCAGCCTGATGTTGATGCGGCCACGCCGCAAGCGTTTCTGCCAATTTCTCAGCACTGTGCGTGGTAGCAATGAACTTTAATTCGATTTCAATGGTCATAATTTTTTATTCAATACGCCGCTGGCATTTAAGAGGATTTCACCCGCATATTTCGAGCCGTAACCAGCATGTTACTGTTGCTGTAGCTTGAAAGCTAAAGGGTATATCAGGCGAAGAGTAATGCACAGAAGCCGGGCTGTCTCTGCTTTCTTTGTGCTTTCGCGGCCCTTTTCGCAGGCAAATGAGACCAGGATAGTTCTCATTCAGATTTATGCGAAGCCTCTCCAGACTGTGCCGGTAAATTTTTTTGGTCATTACGCAAATCGAAATCTAATGAAAAAAATCACTCTCGCTGGAATTACTTTGCTGGTCCTCAGCACGCTTGCACCTGCCCACGCCGAAGAAAAACGCTATATCTCCGATGAGTTATCCACCTGGGTTCGTAGCGGACCAGGCGATCAATTTCGCCTGCTCGGCAAGCTGAACGCGGGTGAAGAAGTGCAGCTGTTGCAAACTAATAACGATACGAATTACGGACAAATTCGCGATTCGGAAGGTCGGACGACATGGATCCCACTTTCGCAGTTGAGCGCCAGTCCCAGCCTGCGTACCCGTGTACCGCAGCTTGAGCAGCAGGTCAAAGATCTGACGGCCAAACTGGATAACATCGACAACAGCTGGAACCAACGCACCTCAGAAATGCAGAACAAAGTGGCGAACAGCGACAGCGTGATTAACGGGCTAAAAGATGAGAATCAAAAGCTTAAAAACGAGCTGATCGTCGCGCAGAAAAAAAGTGAATGCGGCTAACGTCCAGCTCGACGACAAACAGCGCACCATCATTATGCAGTGGTTTATGTACGGCGGCGGTGTGCTGGGCGTAGGCTTACTTTTAGGCTTAGTATTGCCGCATATGGTGCCGCGTCGTAAGAAAAATGATCGCTGGATGAATTAAGTCTAAACCTGCTTTTTGAAAGGGGATCGTCAGATGCCCTTTTTGGCATGCCTGCAATTTAGCGAATATGTGCAACAATAGACCAACATGCACGCCTGATTAAAGGTACAGGAAGCCGCAGGCGCGCAAGTCACTTATTTATCTCTGGAGTTGTTAAGTGAAGACGTTTCTTGTAGGTGGCGCGGTGCGTGATGCGCTGTTAAAACTGCCGGTTAAAGATAAAGACTGGGTTGTCGTGGGTGCGACGCCAGAAGCCATGCTTGAGCAAGGTTATCAACAAGTTGGTCGCGATTTCCCGGTTTTTTTACACCCTGACAGCCGTGAAGAGTATGCGCTGGCCCGTACCGAACGCAAAAACGGTAAAGGTTACACCGGGTTTGTTACCTGGTCAGCGCCGGATGTCACGCTGGAGCAGGATCTACAGCGGCGCGATTTGACCATCAATGCCATTGCGCGCGACGAAAAAGGTGAGTTGTTCGATCCTTATCATGGTCAGCGTGATATCGCACAGCGCCAGCTCCGTCACGTCTCTGCTGCTTTTAAGGAAGATCCGCTGCGGGTGTTGCGCGTGGCACGCTTTGCTGCCCGTTTCGCCCATCTCAGCTTCCGTATTGCTGACGAAACTCAGGCCCTGATGCGTGAAATGGTTGAAAGCGGCGAGCTGGCGCATTTAACGGCTGAACGCGTTTGGAAAGAGACCGAAAAAGCCCTGACTTCACGTAATCCTCAGGTCTATTTTCAGGTACTGCGCGACTGCGGCGCGTTAAAGATACTGTTTCCTGAGCTGGATAATCTGTTTGGCATTCCGGCCCCTGCAAAATGGCACCCTGAAATTGATACTGGCGTACATACGCTAATGACGCTCGCTATCGCAACGGCGTTATCTGACTCGCTCGACGTGCGTTTTGCCACCCTGTTTCATGATGTCGGTAAAGCCCTTACGCCGCCCGATAAGTGGCCCAGCCACCATGGTCATGGCCCTGCCGGTGTTCCGCTGGTTGAGGCGTTGTGTCAGCGCCTGCGTGTACCCAACGCGGTGCGTGATTTAGCATTAATTGTTACCGAGTTCCATGATGTGGTGCATACGATTGAGCGTCAGTCGGCAGAATCGCTGGTTGCCTTGTTTGATCGCATTGATGCCTGGCGTAAACCGCAGCGCGTTGAACAGATGGCACTGACCAGCGAAGCGGATGCGCGCGGCCGCGCCGGATTAGAAAGCATGGCGTACCCGCAAGGCGATTATTTGCGCCGTGCTTTTGCCTCGGCTCTGGCGGTTTCAACCAAAGCGGTTGTGGAGGCGGGATTTAAAGGCATTGAGGTGCGGGAAGAGTTAACGCGACGACGCATTGCAGCCGTCGCGGAAGGGATTGCGGCTTCGCGGTCAAACTAGCTGACCGCGAAGGGGTTTACATGAACACCATGTAAACCGCTGCGGCGACGATAAAGCGGTAGATAGCAAACGAAACGAAAGAGATACGTTTGATCAGCTCAAGGAAAACTTTGATGGCAATCATCGCGACGACGAAAGCGGTAATGAAGCCGACGGCGAACATCGGTAAATCATCCATTGTCAGGAAGTCGATACTTTTGTACAGATCCAGCCCGGTTGCGCCCATCATCATCGGCACCGCGAGAATGAATGAAAATTCAGACGCAGCATAACGGCTCACACCCATCAGCATTCCACCGGAAATGGTCGCGCCTGAACGAGAAAAGCCCGGCCACAGTGCCAGACACTGGAAGCAACCAATCATAAACGCCTGACGATACGTGATGTCATCAAGCCCCATGGCTTTAGGTAACTTAGGCTTGAGATATTCTGCCGCCAGCAGCAGCACACCGCCCACCACTAACGCATACATAACGTTGATAGGGTTAAACAGCGTTTTGATCTGATCGTGCAGCACCAGTCCCACCACCACTGCCGGAATCATGCCCAGCAGGATATGGATTAACGTTAAATGGCCACGGCCTACACCTTCATGCTTCACTTCACCGAAGTGAATACCGATCAAACCAAATAAACGGCGCCAGAACATCACGACCACCGCCAAAATAGAACCTAACTGAATAACCACTTCAAAGGTTTCTGCCTTTTCGCCTTCAAATCCCAGCAGGTGCCCCACTATAATCATGTGCCCGGTAGAAGAGACTGGTAAGAACTCAGTCAACCCTTCTACAACGCCCAGGATTGCAGCTACCCAAAGCTGATGAATATCTGCCATCAAAATTTCCCTCTGTCCGTGTTAAAACCGTTAAAAAGGCGGTAGCGCAAGTGCTATCGCCTGAAAACATATCTGCATTCGCCTGAATAAAACCTGAAGGTTTTGAACCATTTTGCGTTAAAGAACGAAACGGCACCTGCTATGACAAACAGTAATTTGGTTTGGTTTCATTGTGATGGCAATCACGTCGCGGTTATTTAGGAATAGTCCCGCGCTCAATTCGCACGCCAACCTGCGCTGCCTGCGCCACAGCCCCCGGTTTTGCTACCTTTATACGTACACCAGGCGAATTGAAACGGTTCATCAACAGATCCGCGATTTCTTCAGCCACACGCTCAACCAGGGCAAAACGGCTGCCGGTTAAGTGCGTCAGGATAGCTTCCGACACATCGGCATAGCTCAGACAATCTTTTACATCGTCACTGCTGGCCGCCTGTCGGTTATCCCAGGCCATTTCGACATCGAGCACCAGCTTCTGCTGAATGCCCTGCTCCCAGTCGTAAACGCCAATGGTGGTGAACACCGTGAGTTGTTCTATAAATACGATATCCATGATGTCAGTCTCTGTTTTTGGCTAAGCCGGATACCACTTCCGGCGGATTATGCGTATTATCCACGGTTGAAGAGAACAAAACGACCCTAAAGGAAACGGTACCGTGTTATGAGTGCTATCGCGCTTGGTATGATTATTTTCGCGTATCTTTGCGGCTCAATTTCCAGTGCGATTCTGGTTTGCAAACTCGCCGGCCTGCCCGACCCTCGCACCCACGGCTCTGGAAACCCCGGCGCAACCAATGTGCTTCGCGTTGGCGGTAAAGCCGCAGCAATTTGCGTTTTAGTTTTTGACGTGTTGAAAGGCATGGTGCCAGTCTGGCTGGCCTATTTGCTGCACGTTTCCCCGCTCTACCTCGGCTTAACGGCGATTGCGGCCTGCCTCGGCCACATTTATCCCGTCTTCTTTCGTTTTCGTGGCGGTAAAGGCGTGGCGACGGCGTTTGGTGCCATTGCACCGATTGGCTGGGATTTGACCGGGCTGATGACCGGCACCTGGCTGCTGACCGTTCTGTTGAGCGGCTATTCATCACTGGGCGCGATTGTCAGTGCACTGATTGCACCTTTTACGTCTGGTGGTTTAAACCGCAGTTTACTTTCCCGGTTTCGATGCTCTCTTGTCTGATATTGTTGCGTCATCATGACAACATTCAACGTTTATGGCGTGGACAGGAAAGCAAAATCTGGAAGCGTAAGAAAAAGCGTGAAAAATAAAAAAGCCGGCCAGCCGGCTTTTTTCGTATCAGATAGCGGGCAACTCCGCCAGTGGCCAGCGTGGCCGAACACTGACGCCTAGTTCTCCGCGCGTTCCGCCTTTCAGGCGAACCATACCTGCATAGGCAATCATCGCGCCGTTATCAGTACAAAACTCAGGACGTGCGTAAAACACCTCACCGCCACGCGCCTGCATTATTTTAGCCATCTGCTCACGCAAGGTGCGGTTTGCACTGACGCCGCCAGCAATCACTAACCGTTTGAAACCCGTCTGATCTAGCGCACGTTTACACTTGATCGCCAGCGTATCGACCACGGCATCTTCAAAGGCACGTGCAATGTCAGCGCGTGTTTGATCGTCGTCACTGTTGCCACGAATCGTGTTAGCGGCGAAGGTTTTCAGGCCAGAAAAGCTGAAATCCAGTCCAGGGCGATCGGTCATGGGACGCGGAAATGTAAAACGTCCAGCCGTGCCCTGCTGCGCCATTTTCGACAGCATCGGGCCACCGGGATAATCCAGCCCCAACAGCTTAGCCGTTTTATCAAATGCCTCACCGGCGGCATCATCAATCGATTCGCCCAGCAGTTCATATTCGCCAATTCCGGTTACGCTAATCAGCTGCGTGTGACCACCGGAAACCAGCAGAGCAACGAAAGGAAATTCTGGCGGATTATCTTCCAGCATAGGTGCCAGTAAGTGGCCTTCCATATGATGAACCGGCACCGCCGGTACTTTCCAGGCAAAGGCCAGTGCACGACCAATAGTCGCTCCCACCAGCAATGCCCCCACTAAACCCGGCCCTGCGGTATACGCAACCGCATCAATTTGCTGTGGCTGTAAATTTGCTTGCTGCAGCGCCGCCTGAATCAGTGGCACGGTTTTACGCACATGATCGCGTGACGCCAGCTCGGGCACCACGCCGCCGTAATCGGCGTGCAGTTTTACCTGGCTATAAAGCTGATTAGCCAGCAGTCCGGCCTCGTCATCATAGATTGCGATGCCGGTTTCATCGCACGACGTTTCAATACCCAGAATTCGCATTGCATCACCTCTTTCTTGCGGCGCGCAGTTTAGCACAGCAAATGTGCAGTAAGGGCGATGGTTGCTTGCAAAAAGTGATTTTCTGTCGCCTAAAGAGTGCGCTATACTCCCGCCCCTGAAAAAAAACCGGCAGCCGCAAAGGCAAACGCTCCTGTTGGTTTCAAATTATCCATGGTGCTTTACAAACCAGCTCGTGTTGGAGTAAAATGCTGCACCATTTTGAAATGTGCTGGCGCCGCAGTCAGCAGCAAAAACCGAATTTTATTGAGGTGAGAGTTACATGCCGGTAATTAAAGTACGTGAAAACGAGCCGTTCGACGTAGCACTGCGTCGCTTTAAGCGTTCCTGCGAGAAAGCAGGCGTTCTGGCTGAAGTTCGTCGTCGTGAGTTCTATGAAAAACCGACTACCGAACGTAAGCGCGCTAAAGCGTCTGCTGTTAAGCGTCACGCCAAGAAACTGGCTCGCGAAAACGCACGCCGCACTCGTCTGTACTAAGTTCTTCTGGAGGTTCTCCTCCACCGCGTGATACACGCAGACAGAGTCAAGTAAAAGGCCGTGCTTTCCGAAAGGAAGCGCGGCTTGTTGCCGTTTATGAGCTGAAAAACCGGGGCATATGGCTGGACGAATTCCACGCGTATTTATTAATGATTTACTTGCCCGCACGGACATCGTGGATCTTATCGATGCCCGCGTTAAGCTGAAAAAGCAGGGTAAGAATTTCCATGCGTGTTGTCCTTTTCATAATGAGAAAACGCCCTCTTTTACCGTAAACGGTGAGAAACAGTTTTATCACTGTTTCGGCTGTGGTGCCCACGGCAACGCTATCGATTTTTTAATGAACTACGATCGTCTTGAGTTTGTTGAAAGTATTGAAGAGTTGGCCACCTCCCACGGCTTAGAAGTGCCCTATGAAGCCGGCAATGGCCCCACGCAGATGGAACGCCATCAGCGCCAGAGTCTGTATCAGCTCATGGATAATCTGAACGGCTTTTATCAGCAAAGCCTGCAGCAATCCACTGCACAACCCGCCCGCGACTATCTTGATCGTCGTGGCCTGAGCGCCGACATCATCAATCACTTTGCGATTGGTTATGCGCCAGCCGGTTGGGACAACGTTCTCAAACGCTTCGGTACGCAGCCAGACGATCGTGAATCGTTGATGGAAGCGGGCATGTTAGTCACCAATGACAAAGGGCGCAGCTATGACCGCTTTCGCGAGCGCGTTATGTTCCCGATTCGCGATAAGCGAGGCCGCGTTATTGGTTTTGGCGGACGTGTATTAGGCAACGAAACGCCTAAATACCTTAACTCGCCGGAAACACCGATTTTTCACAAAGGCCGTCAGCTTTATGGCCTGTACGAAGCACTGAAAAATCATCCTGAACCTGCCCGCTTACTGGTAGTTGAAGGTTATATGGATGTGGTTGCGCTGGCGCAGTTTGGTGTTGATTACGCCGTTGCATCGCTCGGGACGTCAACCACAGCGGAACACATTCAGTTGCTGTTTCGCAGCACCGACAACGTTATTTGCTGTTATGACGGCGATCGCGCTGGTCGCGAAGCGGCATGGCGCGCGCTTGAAACCGCTCTGCCTTACATGAATGATGGTCGTCAGCTACGCTTTATGTTCTTGCCTGACGGCGAGGATCCCGACACGCTGATACGCAAAGAGGGCAAAGAGGCGTTTGAAGCGCGGATGGAGCAGGCAATGCCGCTCTCCTCCTTTTGTTTGATACGTTGCTGCCGCAGGTTGACCTCAGTTCACGCGACGGTAAAGCGCGCCTGAGTACGCTGGCGCTGCCTTTGATTACGCAGATTCCAGGTGAAACCCTGCGCATTTATCTGCGCCAGTCGCTCGGCAATAAGCTGGGTATCCTGGATGACAATCAGCTTGAAAAGTTGATGCCCAGGCAGGCTGCAAGCGGAACGGCACCGGTTGCGCCGCCGCTAAAGCGCACCACCATGCGCGTATTAGTGGCGTTACTGATACAGAATCCGCAACTGGCTGCCCTGGTGCCATCACTGGATGGTCTTTCAGAGTCAAAGATGGCGGGTTTACCGCTGTTTATTGAACTGGTCAGCAGATGTAACGAGAATCCTGGCTTGACCACCGGCCAGCTACTAGAGTTATATCGCGGAACAAATTTTAGTCAGACTCTTGAAACCCTGGCGATCTGGAACCACATGATAGTAGATGAGGAAGCGGAAGCCGTATTTCAGGATTCGCTGGCCAGTATTTACGACTCCGCGCTTGAACAGCGTCTTGAAGCGTTAATCGCACGGGATCGTACTCAAGGGTTAAGCGCCGAGGAACGCCGCGAGTTCTGGACATTAAGCCAGGCGCTGGCGAAAAAATAACACTTTTACCTGGCCTGCTTTTCGGAACCATTAAAAAGCGGGCCGGCATGATTTACAGGCTTACTTACAATTTAGGGTTTTAGAACCCAACATGAATACCGTTCCAGGGTCATCAGCGTCGAAGCCAGTTTCGTCACCGCCAGCGCAAAGTACCGGAGCGTACTAAAGTACGTGAGGATTACGCGCACTGCCGGAGTTGAAAATGGCGAGTAAGCCAGACCCGGATAGTAAAAGTTTGCGGCTTAAGTGCCGATTAATGATGGGCAAAGCCCACGCCGCGACGAGGGCAGCGGCAAGAATACAACGCCTTCACTGCTATTGTTGGCTCGCTGCCGACCGACACCAATCTAATTAACAGAAGTGTGGATACCGTCTTATGGAGCAAAACCCGCAGTCACAGCTTAAGCTTCTTGTCACCCGTGGTAAGGAGCAAGGCTATCTGACCTATGCTGAGGTCAATGACCATCTGCCGGAAGATATCGTCGACTCCGATCAGATCGAAGACATCATCCAGATGATTAACGACATGGGCATCCAGGTGGTTGAAGAAGCCCCGGATGCCGACGATCTGATGCTGAACGAAAACAGCTCCGATACTGACGAAGATGCCGCGGAAGCCGCCGCTCAGGTATTGTCCAGCGTTGAATCTGAAATTGGCCGTACCACTGACCCGGTCCGCATGTACATGCGTGAAATGGGTACCGTTGAACTTCTGACACGTGAAGGCGAAATCGACATCGCGAAACGTATCGAAGACGGCATCAACCAGGTTCAATGCTCTGTTGCTGAATATCCAGAAGCGATTACTTATCTGCTGGATCAGTATGACAAAGTTGAAGCAGGCGAATCACGTCTGTCGGATCTGATCACCGGTTTCGTCGATCCCAACGCAGAAGAAGATTTAGCGCCGACCGCAACACACGTGGGTTCTGAGTTGTCTGAAGAAGATCGTAACGACGATGATGATGACGATGAAGAGAACGATGACGACAGTTCAGAAGACGATAACTCTATTGATCCTGAACTGGCGCGTGAAAAATTCTCTGACCTGCGCGCGCAGTATGAAGTCACGCGTACCGTGATCAAAAGCAAAGGCCGCAGCCACGCTGACGCCATTGCCGAAATCCAGAATCTTTCTGACGTCTTTAAACAGTTCCGCCTGGTACCGAAGCAGTTCGATTACCTGGTAAACAATATGCGTGAAATGATGGAACGTGTCCGTACTCAGGAACGTTTGATCATGAAGCTGTGTATTGAACTGTGCAAAATGCCGAAGAAAAACTTTATCACGCTGTTCACCGGCAACGAAACCAACGAGAGCTGGTTCAAAGCGGCGCTGGCAATGAACAAACCCTGGTCGGAAAAGCTGCTGGAAGTGCAGGATGACGTGATGCGCTCCCTGCAAAAACTGGCACAGATCGAAGAAGAAACCGGTCTGACCATTGAACAGGTGAAAGATATCAACCGTCGCATGTCGATTGGTGAAGCCAAAGCGCGTCGCGCGAAGAAAGAGATGGTGGAAGCCAACTTGCGTCTGGTGATCTCAATCGCCAAGAAATACACCAACCGTGGCTTGCAGTTCCTGGATCTGATTCAGGAAGGTAACATCGGCCTGATGAAAGCGGTTGATAAGTTTGAATATCGCCGTGGTTATAAGTTCTCAACTTATGCAACATGGTGGATTCGTCAGGCAATTACCCGTTCTATCGCTGACCAGGCGCGTACCATCCGTATTCCGGTGCATATGATTGAGACGATTAACAAGCTCAACCGTATTTCTCGCCAGATGCTGCAAGAGATGGGCCGCGAGCCGACGCCAGAAGAGCTGGCTGAACGCATGCTGATGCCAGAAGATAAAATTCGCAAAGTGTTAAAAATCGCTAAAGAGCCGATCTCAATGGAGACGCCGATTGGTGATGATGAAGATTCACATCTGGGCGATTTTATCGAAGACACCACGCTGGAGCTGCCGCTGGACTCAGCGACGTCAGAAAGCCTGCGTTCTGCCACGCATGACGTGCTGGCTGGTCTGACCGCGCGTGAAGCGAAAGTGCTGCGTATGCGCTTCGGTATCGATATGAACACTGACCACACGCTGGAAGAAGTGGGCAAACAGTTTGACGTAACGCGCGAGCGTATTCGTCAGATCGAGGCCAAAGCACTGCGTAAACTGCGCCATCCGAGCCGTTCGGAAGTGTTGCGTAGCTTCCTCGACGATTAAGTCAGATAAAAACCCCGGCAAGCCGGGGTTTTTTATTTCTGCCACGGTGATATTTCAGTCACTGCGTTTCATTACAGCTTCCTGCAATTGCTGATACGCCTCGACTATCTCTGCTAACGATGCCCGGTTCAGACCGCTGGGGTTTGGTAATACCCATACCTGCGTTTTCCCCATGAAAGTCGGCTGTGCGCCCCACTCCACTTTACTTTGCTGAAAAGCACGCTTAAAGGCATCCTTACCCAGTATGGCTAACGCTTTTGGCTGGTAGTGCAGCACTTTTTTCATCAGGCGTTGTCCGCCTTCACGTAATTCTGCCGCTGCCAGCTGATTTGCCTGCACTGTAGGACGCTCAACCAGCATCGTGATACCGCAACCGGTTTCCAGCAGCTTATGCTCATCCTCTGGTTTCAGCTGTTGATGCGTAAATCCTGCCAGATGAATGACGCGCCAGAAGCGATTGCCGGGGTGCGCAAAGTGATAACCGGAATGTGCCGTCGAGTAGCCAGGATTGATACCGCAGAACAACACGTTAAGATCGGTTGCGATAATATCGCTGATGTTGTGTTCGCTCATTTCGCCTCCAGACCTGCACGGACCTTCAACGCATGGCGACTCAGCGCCAGCATTTGACTGGCGCGTTGATCATCAGGACAGGCACGCGCTAACGCCAGCGCGCCAACCATTTCCGCCAACATGCTGGTTGCCAACGCTTCTGGCTGCGCATGACCTAAGTCGCTTAACGGACGCAACAGCCGTGTCTGCACTGAGTCTATTCCTTCGGCAAATATCTCACGCGCTGCCAGCGGCAGATGGGCTACTTCACTCACCAGTGCAGGCAACGGACACCCTTCCGCTGGCCTGTTACGGTGCGTCTCGGAGAGGTAGTAATCAATAAAAGTTGCCAGTCGCTGTGCCGGTTGCTCTTCCTGCGCACCCGGTGCAGGCCGTTGCGCTGAATCAGCAAACATCTGTTTCATGACTTCCTGTACCAGGTCATCACGCGAATGAAAGTGCGCATAAAAGCCACCGTGCGTTAACCCTACCCGCTTCATCAATGCTGCAACGCCAATGCTTTCTGTGCCGTTTTCGCGCATCACACGCGCCGCTTCATCAAGGATGCGCTGGCGCGTGCGCGCTTTGTGCGTCAGTTTTTCCATATCATTACCACTGCTTTTGCTTTGCACTCGTTCTGCCAGTCATAATAATTATTATGACCATCATATACCAGCTTGACGAAGAATATGATGACCGTCATATTTACTGTAATTATGACAATCATCATATGAGGAGTAAATTATGGCAATCGCATCAACATCAGACCTGGCTTTGATCACTGGCGCCTCTGGCGGTATCGGTGCAACTTACGCTAAACGACTGGCAGCCCGCGGTTACGATCTGATTTTAGTGGCGCGCGATCAGACACGTCTTGAGGCACTGGCGGCCTCGCTCATCCAACAATATGGCGTGCAGGTAAAAGTTTTAAGGGCGGATTTAACCCACGCTGACGACCTGCAGCGCGTAGAAGATGAGATAATCAACAATCAGCATATTACTCTGTTGCTGAATAATGCTGGCATGAGCGTGGCGGGTGAATTCCTGAGTGCCGATATCGAACGCATTAACACAATGCTGGCATTAAATATTCTGGCACCTACGCGCCTTGCACATATTGCCGGGCAAGCTTTTTAAGGCGCGTGGCAAAGGGACGATTATTAATATCGCCTCCGTGCTGTCGCTGATTCATGAGAACTTCAACGGTGCTTACAACGCGACAAAATCTTATGTACTGACACTGACCCGCGCTATGCAGCGTGAACTGGCTGAAAGCGGCGTGCAGGTACAGGCAGTGCTGCCCGGCGCAACGCGAACAGAGATTTTTGATCGTTCAGGCACACCAATTAACCAAATTCCCGCTGAGATGTTGATGGATGTTGATGAGATGGTTGATGCGGCACTTGTCGGTCTTGAGGCTGGCGAAGCCGTGACCCTTCCGGCGCTGGAAGATTTGGCGCTGTGGCAAGAATATGACCGTGCACGCGGTGCCATGCTGCCGTTCTTGTCACGTAATCAATCAGCTTCGCGTTATCGTTGAGCAGGCGATAAGCGGAGAAAAAGTTTACGGGGTGGCTGCATCAGGCGCGTTGGTCAGGGATGACAATCCCTGCTGCCTTGCAGTATCAGAAGATAATCCAAAGCAACCGGTAAGGCTAATCGGAAAGAATTCAGGATATTATGAGCTAAATCAAAGGCTCAGCGAATGCTGATTATTTCAGCAACCAGCAGCTGAATGCTGGATCGCCTTGCTTAGATACTTTATAATCCCCGCTCCGCTGGCCCCTTAGCTCAGTGGTTAGAGCAGGCGACTCATAATCGCTTGGTCGCTGGTTCAAAACCAGCAGGGGCCACCAAATTTGCAAGACTCAGACAGGAAACTGGCTGGGTCTTTTTGCTTTTTCCTTTCACAAGAATTTTTTCGCCCTCCAATGGAAAGCTTCTTACTTTTTAACAGATTAAACAGCAATAGATTATTGTTATTCTTAACAGATAAATTAGTCACAACCTAAATAATTTTAAAAGAGAAGCGTTAAGTGCATTTAATTCTGCCTCATTGCTCTTCTCATTCATTTAAACAACTAACTGGTTAACAACATAAACATCAACAAAAATCACTCGTCCGCGCTTTTTCAGTGTTCTTTATGATAAACAACATCCTCATCCCCATCAGAAAAGCGATCAAATGTTTTATATGTTGCCGTATCGAATAACGATATTGCTTCAACTTCTTCCATAGGGATAACGTGTCTGAAATGCTGTAAATTTAAAGGGATTGAGTCAGGTGTAATATTTGCGCTTAAATAGAGTTCATAATAACGGTGTTGCTCATGATACCTGAGCGTATCTTTATCTCGATAACCGCTAATATATGGAATGATTGCGAGATGTTGAGTATGGGAATTTTCAATGCGAGGCGCGGCAACATAGCCTATGTAGACTTTTCTGGACTTTAGCGTGACAAAAATAAGCTTATCTTCGTCAATAGCCTGAACAAGCAAGGATTCA
This sequence comes from Pantoea sp. LMR881, assembly GCF_027157825.1. Taxonomy (NCBI): domain Bacteria; kingdom Pseudomonadati; phylum Pseudomonadota; class Gammaproteobacteria; order Enterobacterales; family Erwiniaceae; genus Pantoea; species Pantoea sp. LMR881. Next base: position 2,829,321 of record NZ_JAPVOK010000002.1, on the reverse strand, counting down.
ATCCCATCCTGCGCAGCCATCTCCCGATACATCGCCTGTCTTTTATTTTCATCTTCTAACTCTTTTCTGGCTTTATTCCCTGCTTCATAAGCGATAAAGACTGCGAGTAATAAAGAGATCCAGACAAAGATAGGATAAGACATTATTTTTTCATTCAAAAGCCACAGATGTATATCTGAGTGCAATCTGGGCCAGATAAAACCTAATAAATTTATAATGCCGCTCAGGAAAAACAAGAAAATGAAAATAACGATGCCCAGCAGGAACCCCTGAACAGCAAACTTACATCCATGCATCGCAACATAAAAGTAGGCGTTCCAGCCATCTGTGCGTTCCTGACGTATGCGGGAGGGGTAATGATTTTCTGTATACCAGAATCCACAGACCAACACGACCATGATCACTAAAGGTCCCATGCCGTTTCCTTAGCCTTTTGACGCTAATTCTTCCATACGTGCGCGCATAGATTCACGAACTTGTTTGTTGCTCATGTTTAACGTGGCGGCGCCATTCGCATCGGTAGTAATTTTACTGCTATCAGACTGCTGAATGTTTTTTTGTACCATTTGCTGCATGAATTTACCTGGCACAGCTAAAACATGCTTCACACTACGTTGGAAAAGTCGTGTCATCTCTCCTCCTGACTCACCTTTACCGACTGACTGTCAGACTGTAAATAAGCTGTATATAAACACAGACAAACGCGATTGTCGCGCATTATCTAGTCAAGTATGGCTGACAAACGGCAACGTTGAGAGACAACACTCAAACATATCCCATCATCCTCAACAGTGATTGCGCCTGATTCATTGCTGCGGCACGATGTGTCACGCCCAGCTTTTGGTAAAGGTTGCGAATGTGCGTTTTGATGGTGGTTGCCGCTACCGCCAGCTCACCAGCGATCTGGTCGTTGCTGTAACCCGAGTAGATCAGCCCCAGCACCTGCCATTCGCGCTGGGTTAGTGGACTGGTGCGAATCAGTTCTGGCACATCAGGATGATTAATCAGGCGATTAACGAAACCTTCGTCGAAATGCGCAAACTTGTGACGGTGATGTTTGTTAATTTCACGCAGGATGCGCTGGGCCCGGTGGTTATCCAGCTCGCTCAGAATATTAATCTGGATAAGCTGACGCAGCTGCTGCGCCATCATCTCGCCTTCAATGACAAAATGTGAAATAAAACCGGTGCTGCGTCCCAGCTTCAACGCCTCAATAAGCGTGCGTTGCGCCTCTGCTTTGCGATCGGTTTGCCAGTAGATTTGATTTAACAAAAGCAGGTTGCGGTTTAGATCACTCATCAGTCGCAGCGCCCTGGCATTGTCATTCAATTCTTCCAGCACCACTTCCGCCTGGTTGAGATCGCCAAGCAAAATCTGCGCACGCGCAATATTGCGCCACTGCCCTTGCAGAAAATGGTTGTTAGCGAAGGCGGGTTTGGCTGTTTGCCGCATCCAGTTAGCAGCACTTTGTGCATCGCCAGTCATCTGCCAGTAGATAATGCGCACCTTGTCGGCATTTGCGATCCAGTCGCTGTGCCAACTGCCGTTGTTTAACAAATTTTCCAGTCGACTCAGGAAGCTGCGAGCATTATCCAGATTGCCGCGCGCCAAAGAACACTGCACCAGCAGCCCGAGACACTGAATCTGCTGCTGCGGCTGATAACCCGCTAACACGCGCATGCCTTCACGTGCCGCCTGCTCCGCTTCGTCGAGCCTGCCCCAGGCCCACAACAGCTGTGCGCGAATACGCAGCAAAAATTCATGCAGCGGAAACTGCGCTAAATGCTGCTCTTTAACCAGCAAAAACGCCCGATCCTGCGTCTCGTACGCCGCTTGTAAAAAACCCTGAGCGAAAAGAATTTCACTCTGCTGAATCAGGCTCCAGAGCGCGTAATGCCAGGCTTCGTTGCAGCGTGCCATCTGTTCGGTTTGACGCATCAGCTGCAGGGAATTGGCCAAATCGCCTTTGCAGTGCATCACTTCACCGTGTACCGAAGTCGCAACAATGCGGCTGTAGTAACAGTGAGTCGGCAGGGTATCAAGCGCCACTCTGGCCAGTCGCTCCGCCTCTTCGGTGTCACCATCGTTAATCGCCACCTGCGCACGCAGCGCATTAAACTCCCCGTGCAGCGCCTCATCAATATCGCAGCGACACGCCTGTTCAAATCGCATCAGCAAATTGTTTACTTCAGAATAGCGATGCTGGCTCTGCATCAGCCAGGCCTGTAGCAACACCAGTCGGGAATTCTCGACTAATGTCTCCCACGGCAGCGCCTTAAGTGAGGCCTCTAACAGCACCAGTTCGCTCTGATTGAACAACGTCCACGCATGTTTTAGCAGCACATCCCGTAACATCAGAGCATCGCCGGAGGCGAGCGCATGGTGAATCGCCTCACCGGGAAACCCTTGCGCCATCCAGCTTTCTGCTGCCGCACGGTGTATGGCGGGCAACTCTGCCGCCAACTCCCACTGGCAACGCAGACGCAAAAAATTGCCAAAAAGCGGGTGATAGCTGAACCAGCGACCTGAATCGTCCATGCGCTGTAAAAACAGCCCCTGGCGTTCGATCTCTTCCAGCCGCATTTGCCCGTTCTCTTCACGGGTAACACAGGTGATTAGCGCGTCGTTCATTGATCGCAACAGCGCACTTTTTAACAGGAAATGGCGCGTCGGCAAATCGACGTTATCCAGCACTTCTTCCACCAGATAATCAGAAAGATGGCTGGCGTTAATACCGGAAAGCCGGCGCGCTGAGTGCTGGGCTGAAGTGGCACCCTGGCGTGCAGAGAGCGCAATCAGCTGAAGCGCCGTTACCCAGCCCGCGACGTCGTCGCACAGGCGGCCGCTCTCTTCTGTTTCCAGTGGTGAAGCCAGACGATGATCGAAAAACAGTTTTGCTTCCTGATGCGTAAATGCCAGCTGCTGGCTGCCCAGCTCAATCAACTGTTCGCGCACGCGCAAGTTGGCAATGCCTAATTGCGGCAGATTACGCGACAGTAAAATGAGCGTGATGTTTTCCGGTTGATGGCGTAAAAAAAAGCGCATCGCTTCATGAATCGCGGGATTACTGATGAGATGGTAATCGTCAATAATCAGCCAGAGCGGTAGCTTCCACTCCGCCAGCTCAACGAACAGTTGGGAAAAAAGCGCGGACAAACTGACATATTGACGTTTCTGCGCCAGGGCTTCGCTACGTACACACCCGCCATTGCTGGCCTGCTGTATAGCGGCAATCAGGTAATCAGCAAAGCGTTCAGGCTGATTATCCCCTTCGTCGAGTGAATACCAACCCAAATTTGTCTTGCCCGCTGCCCATTGTGATACCAGCGTGGTTTTACCATAGCCCGCCGGACTGGTGACTAACACCAACCGGTAGTTACCGGATACAGTCAGCTTCTGTAACAAGCGTTCACGTACAACGGTACCATCAAGGCGCACGGGGCGGCTGAGTTTGGAGGGTATTAACATAGGCGTTCGTATCTCCAGAAAGGGTTATACCTCTGTGCTTTCATGCTGCAAATACGTTGGCTGCGCTTGCTTATCGCAACGCGAATTGTTTGGGCATCGCGCATCATTTTTTTACGCTTCGTAATTAATATTCACACAACTTCAGACATTCACGCGCCGAAAGCAAGCGAACCCATGAAGCAATCCTTACAAAGCTCGACGTAATCACATTCCTGCGCCGCTTTCAGAAAAACTTTAACGTTCTCCACCCTGCTCCTCCTCCTGGTGAAATTAGCGACGGGATGAAGAGAGCCAGCACCTGGACGGGCAAACTGGATCGCTATCCGATTACCGCTCTGACAGGAAATATTTCAATGACAGAATTCAATCTTCCACGCTTTAACGATGCCCTGACGCGTCAGTGGCAACGCTTTGGCTTGCGCGATGCGCGTGAAATGACGCAATCGCAGTGGTGGCAGGCAATCAGCGGCGCGTTGGCCGATATGCTGGCAGCGCAACCTGTCGCGCCAGCAACTGCGCCGCTGCGGCACGTCAATTACCTTTCAATGGAATTTTTGACTGGCCGCCTGACCGGCAATAATTTGCTCAATCTTGGCTGGTATAACGCGGTTAACGATGCGCTCGCCACCTGGGATGTGACACTGAGCGAGGTGCTGGAGCGTGAAACCGATCCCGCGCTCGGTAATGGCGGGCTTGGTCGTCTGGCAGCCTGCTTTCTCGATTCGATGGCAACCGTGGGTCAGCCCGCAACCGGCTACGGTCTCAATTATCAATATGGCCTGTTCCGGCAGCGTTTCGTTGAGGGTGCGCAGCACGAAACACCTGATAACTGGCAGCGCGAATCTTATCCGTGGTTTAACCACAATGCCGCGTTAAATGTGCAGGTGGGCCTCGGCGGCAAAGTGTTCAATGAAGAGGGCCGCTCACGCTGGCAGCCCGCTTTTATTTTACAGGGGAAGCCTGGGATCTGCCGGTGGTCGGCTATCAAAATGGCGTGACTCAGCCGCTGCGTCTCTGGCAGGCCAGACATGCGCAGCCGTTTAATCTCGATCGTTTTAATGACGGGGATTTCCTGCGTGCTGAACAGCAAGGCATTGATGCTGAAAAACTCACTAAAGTACTCTACCCCAACGACAACCACCAGGCGGGTAAAAAGCTGCGTCTGATGCAGCAATATTTTCAGTGTGCCTGCGCATTAGCCGATATTCTGCGCCGTCATCATCAGGCCGGACGCACCATTGAGACCCTGCCCGACCACGAAGTGATCCAGCTAAATGATACTCATCCGACGCTGGCCATTCCTGAGCTGCTGCGCCTGCTGATTGATGAGCACGACATGAGCTGGGAAAAGGCCTGGCAAATCACCCAACGCACCTTCGCTTACACCAACCATACGCTGATGCCAGAGGCGCTGGAGTGTTGGGATGTGCGCATGGTACGCAGCCTGTTGCCGCGCCACATGATGATTATTAATCTCCTGAATGCGCAGCTAAAACAGCAGGTGGTGGCAGAATGGCCGGGCGATGAGGCGAAATGGGCCAAACTGGCGCTGGTGCATAACCATCAGTTACGCATGGCGAACCTGTGCGTTACCGCGGGTTTTGCGGTTAACGGTGTGGCTGCGCTGCACTCCAGACTGGTGGTGCAGGATCTCTTCCCTGAATATCATCAGCTTTGGCCGCAGAAGTTTCATAACGTCACTAACGGTATTACGCCACGTCGCTGGATTAATCAGTGTAATCCAGCCCTGGCAGCGTTAATCGATAAAACCTTACAGAAACCCTGGCTGAACAACCTGGATGCGCTGCAGGAGCTGGAGCAGTACGCCGACGATGCCGCGTTCCGCGCTGAGTATCGGGCGATTAAGCAACACAATAAGCTTGAGCTGGCGCGCTGGGTTGCCACGCGCACCGGCATTCATATCGATCCCAGTGCGTTGTTTGATGTGCAGATTAAGCGCCTGCATGAGTACAAGCGTCAGCACCTGACGCTGCTGCATATTATCGCGCTGTGGCAAACTCTCGTCAGCGATCCGCAGGCTAACCGCGTGCCGCGCGTCGTGATCTTCGGCGCTAAAGCGGCGCCGGGCTACTCGCTGGCTAAAAACATTATTTATGCGATCAACAAGGTGGCAGAAACCATTAACCAGGATCCGCGCGTAGGCGATCGTTTAAAAGTCGTTTTTGTGCCTGACTACAACGTCTCCGTGGCTGAACGGCTGATCCCGGCAGCCGATCTTTCTGAACAAATATCTACCGCCGGTAAAGAAGCCTCTGGCACGGGCAACATGAAGCTGGCGCTGAATGGTGCACTGACCATCGGCACACTGGACGGCGCAAACGTTGAGATTGCCGGGCAGGTGGGCAGCGAAAATATCTTTATTTTTGGTCATACCGTGGAGCAAGTCTGTGCGCTGAAAGCCGACGGCTATGCGCCGCTGGCGTGGCGCAAAAAGACAAGCAGCTGCATCAGGTGCTTCAGGCGCTGGAGGATGGCACATTCAGTGACGGCGACACCACCGCGTTCGACGCATTGCTGCACAGCCTTGGCCCCAAAGGGGTGATCCCTATCTGGTGCTGGCTGATTTCCGGCCCTATTTAGAGGCGCAAGCGCAGGCCGAAGCCCTGTGGAGCGATGAAGAAGCCTGGACACGCGCCGCGATCCTGAATACCGCACGTTGCGGCATGTTTAGTTCCGATCGCGCTATTCGCGACTATCAGCAACGTATCTGGCAGGCAGCGCGCTGAGGAACGCCATGAAACCTAAAAACCATCTGGATAACATTGCTGCCTCGGGTATCGCAGCCGATTATATTAATGCTCACGGCGAGCCGCAGGCTATTTCTCTTCTTACCCGTCAGCGTTTGCTGGCGGCCATGCGGCCATCGTCAGGGGTGGCGACGCCACTGCCACCGGTAGTGATTTTTCGTCACCGTCAGCCGCTGATTTTGACACCAAAGATCGCTGCACAGACGCGCTGGCAGCTGGTGAGCGAAGCGGGAAAAAACTGGACTGGTCAATGTTTAATGGATGAGTCGCTGCATTTGCCGCGCCTGCCGGAAGGGTATCATCAGCTCACTCTGCATCAGGGTGACCAGCAGTGGCATTGCCGCATTATTGTGGCACCGACGCGCTGCTACGAACCGCCTGCGCTGCTGGCCGGTAAATCGTTATGGGGCGCCTGCGTCCAGCTCTATACGCTGCGATCGACGCATAACTGGGGCATAGGTGACTTTGGCGATCTGCAACAGATGCTGCAGGAGATTGCACAGCGTGGCGGTGCTTTTATTGGTCTTAACCCGGTGCATGCGCTTTTCCCCGCTGACCCGGAAAGTGCCAGCCCGTACAGTCCCTCTTCGCGGCGCTGGCTCAACATTCTCTATATCAACGTGACGGCCGTAACAGATTTTCAGCAATCGGATGAGGCCCAGGCCTGGTGGCGATCACCCGCAACGCAGCAGGCACTGGAGGCAGCACGTGCCAGCGAGTGGGTCGATTATACCGCCGTTACCCGGCTGAAGCTGGAGGCACTGCGCCTGGCGTGGTCAGGGTTTAAGCTGCGTGCAGCGGAAGACGAAGAGGTGTGTGCCTTTACCGCGTTTATCGACGAAGGCGGCACAAGCCTGCTGCATCAGGCGTTATTTGATGCGCTACACGCCAGGCTGAGCGGCGACGATCCGCTGCTATGGGGATGGCCGACCTGGCCGGAAGCGTTGCAGCACCCTGACGCGCCAGCGGTGCGCGCTTTTCATCATCAGCACGAGGATGAGGTGCGCTTTTACCTCTGGCTTCAGTGGCTGGCTACAGAGCAGTTCGCGGCCTGCTGGCAGGTTTGCCAGCAGCAGGCAATGCCAATTGGACTCTATCGCGATCTGGCTGTCGGCGTGGCACAGGGGGGCGCAGAAACCTGGAGCGAACGCGATCTCTATTGCCTGCAGGCGAGCATTGGCGCACCGCCCGATATTCTTGGTCCGCTGGGCCAGAACTGGGGGCTGCCGCCGATGGATCCACACGTAATGCGTACGCAAGCTTACGATCCATGGATCGCACTGCTGCGTGCCAACATGCGTGACTGCGGCGCGCTGCGTATCGATCATGTGATGGCGCTGCTGCGCCTCTGGTGGATCCCGCGGGGTGAAAGCGCAGCCGAAGGCGCGTATGTCTCATATCCCATTGACGATCTGCTGGCGATCCTGGCGCTGGAAAGCCAGCGTCATCGCTGCATGGTAATTGGTGAAGATCTTGGCACTGTTCCCCTGAAATCGTCAGTAAACTGCATGATGGCGGGGTTTACTCGTATAAAGTGCTCTATTTTGAACAGTGCTCAGCGCAGCATTTTCGTCAGCCCGCAGACTGGCCGCGCCAGGCGATGGCGGTCGCCACCACGCACGATCTGCCGACATTACGCGGCTGGTGGCAAAGTGACGATCTTACGCTAGGCGAACAGCTGGGGCTTTATCCCGATAAATACGTTCTGGCCGGGCTGCATAAAGATCGACTGACCGCCAGACAGGCGCTGTTACAGAGCCTGCATCAGGCGGGCAGCCTGCCGAAACGTGCGGGAAGAGTGGCGCGCCGTAGCATGATGAATCCTGTCCTGAACCGCGGTCTGCAACGTTATCTGGCGGACAGCAACAGCGCCCTGCTCGGCTTGCAGCCTGAAGACTGGCTGGATATGGCTGCGCCGGTTAATGTGCCAGGCACCAGCGATCAATACCGCAACTGGCGGCGTAAATTAAGCGCCCCGCTGGAGAGCATCTTTAGCGATGCAGGCATCAACACCCTGCTACGCGATCTCAATCGTCGTCGTCGTCGCAAATAAACAAAACCTCACTGCTTGCGCAGTGAGGTTTATTGTGTGGCAAATAAAAGGGTGCGCCGCAGCGCACCAGGTGGGGCAACATCAGCACTGTCGGGGCCGTTTCACCCCTTGCCTTTTACACTGCTGATAAAAACCTGACGTGCCGAGGTTGATCCCAGACGTTCTGCTTCATCCAGCAGTTTCAGCGCCTTATCAATATTGCCACGCTCAACCGCCTGTTTAATGTTTTGATTAAAATAGCTTTCAGTATCGTTCAGCATCGGCTCGCGCTTCGCAGCGGGTGCGGCAGCCGGGGTGTAGCTTACCGGTGCAGAGGCAGCAGGCGTATTACCGATAGTTACCGGTCCTGGCCCTGATGAGCCGAACAGTGGCCCCACCAGAATCGATGAGCCAGAATTAGTTTTCACTTTCAGTTTTAATGTACCGTCGCTGACGTGGCGCGCCACCGGATCAGGAATATCAGGCACCGCATTGCCCGTGCCTTTTGCATAGGCTTTAGCCGGATCGAGCATGGTAGTGGTCTGGGTCAGATCCTGTTCCGTGGTAAACACCAGCAGATAGATCTTTTGCTGCCCGAGGGCAGGCGTAAGCTTGATCACGCCTTCCAGCCGATCGGCCGACATCACGCCCGGCTGCTGGTAGGTGAAGTAGCGGCTGGGAAACCAGGCGGCAGGCCGCATATTTTCATCCAGCACCAGGACATTCGGCGCAAATACCTGGTTGCGCTGCACTTCGCTGGTCAGCGTTAGTGTCAGCTCGCCGATATTGGCCGGCAGGCTATAGGCGGCAACCGGCCCGGCCAGTGTGTCAGCATTCAGGCGCTGGCCGTTGTTAGCGAGTGTAGTGATCTGCGTTTTCGACGGATCGACAGGCTGCCAGCTCAGCTGATGCAGACTGGCGGCAGACAGTGCTGGTGCTGCAGAGAGATCTTGCGGCACCAGGTTGATCTCAGCGCGTACTGGCAGGCTTTGGCCCGCCAGCAGTGCCGCACTCAGGCAGAGCGCAGCGAAGGTTTTGGTCATTTTCATTATGGTTACCTCAGAAGAGCTGTCAGGCAGCGACGTTAGCCAGGCAATAGCGCGTCGCTGCCGAAGTGACCTGTCAGGTGCGAAAAGCAACGACTTTCCGCCCCCTTCTTGCGTGAACGTTGTTTACCACCAGATTTCCATCTGAGCGCCGAATGTCCACTCATCGTTATCGCCACGGCTGTTGGTAAACAGGCCATTGCCGGTGCTGTCAGCGGAGGCAAAAGAGGTAAGATCGCCTGAGGCATCTTTGCTATAACCCCATTTTTCATCCCACTTGGCATAGGTCGCAAACACACGCAGTGCCGGACGTGACCAAATGCTGTCGCCTGCCTGCCACTGCTGGGCAAGGGTGATTTTGTACTGGCCGTTGCGTTCGTCAACCTGCTGCGACTTGACGTTGTCGTAGCCTACTTCCAGCAGGGTGCTCATGATCGGTGTCCATTTGTACATCGGGCGCACGCCTACGGTGTACCATTCTGTCCCGCGATTGTTATCAAGATCGATATTCTGATACATGGCGACATACATCAGATCCCAGCGTTCGGCCAGCGTGATCGCGCCGTGATCGAGGATGCGATACATATTGCCGTTGTTATTGATATTGGTGCCTTGCGGTACGCCTTTGCCCTGAGAGGTCAGCGCATCGGTTGCGTATTGCAGCACAAATTTGTTGTAGCCTTTCAGCATGCTCTGGGTATGTTCAGCGGTGAACATCCAGCCATCTTTAGAGGAGCCATCTTCAAGACGATAACCGTCGCGCGCGTTAGCACGGCCGTAGTCAACACCCAGTTCCAGCACGCCGTCCGGGTTGGTTTCCAGTCCGGCCAGACGGATGTCGAACACGTCATTGGCGGTGCTGGTGGCGTAGTCACGGATCTGATCGCTGGAGAAAGTATAAGATCCGCCCGCTTCAGAAGAGCGCGTGGCAGCGAACGACAGCTTACCGAAGCCGAGATCAACATCTTCCAGACCCGCACCAGGACCGGAAATATCCCAGTAGTAGAAGTCGATCATGTGAACGTCGTGACGTTGATAGAAGCGTTTACCGGCCCAGATGGTTGAACCCGGCAGTGCTTCGATCAGGTTTTTCCCTTTCACGTTGGCTTCACGAAAGGCGGGTGATGTCGCTTCCCAGTCATTTTGCTGAGAGACGGAATAGGCAACGTTAGTGTCGAAATAGAAGCTTTTATCGCCCTCTTTCCACACTTCCTGGCCCAGTTTAAGTTCGGCATAGGTTTCGCATTCGTTACCCAGACGGTATTTGCTTTGAGCACCGGTCGCCGTAAAACATTGTTGTTCACCGCCACTGCCGGTCCAGCCGATACCAGAACGGGCGTAGCCGGTAAAGTCGACCGCCATCGTCGGGGCTGAAAGCGTCCCCACCGCGACGGCAACAGCGATTGGAAGTTTGCGCAGAGTTAACATTTTCTATCTCCTGAAGTCATTGCTTTTTTTGTTTTGGCCGGGCTAAACACCGGGCTCCTGATGAAGCCTGCGACAGGCGCTCCCGTCCTCGCGGAACAGGTGACAACGCTCCGGCGGCAGGCCGATGCCCAATATGGCGCCCTCTTTTACCAGCACGACGTCCTCCTGGCGGTACACCAGGTTTTGACGAATGGCGGGAATCTCGATATGGATTTGCGTTTCGTGTCCCAGCTGTTCGACCACCTGCACTTCCCCTTCAAGGGTGACGTCAGCGATCTCGCTGGAAAGAAGATGCTCGGGACGGATGCCTAACGACATGTTGCTGCCGACCTGAACGCCCGCGCTGTCTACTGGCAGCCAGACAAGCTGCTGATTAGGCAGTCTGACCTGCACCTGATCGATAGCGGTAGCCGTGACTTTGACCGGCAAGAAATTCATTTTGGGTGAGCCGATAAAACCAGCAACGAAGCGGTTAGCGGGATAGTGGTAAAGTTCGAGTGGCTTACCGACCTGGGCCACGCGCCCGGCATCAAGCACCACGATCTTGTCTGCCAGCGTCATCGCTTCGATCTGATCGTGTGTGACGTAAATCATGGTGCGCTTCAGGCGCTTGTGCAGGCGTGAAATCTCAATGCGCATTTGCACGCGCAGCGCAGCATCAAGGTTGGAAAGCGGCTCATCCAGTAGAAAAACGCGCGGCTCTGCCACCAGCGTGCGGCCAATGGCCACGCGCTGGCGCTGTCCACCAGACAGTGCTTTGGGGCGACGATCAAGCAGATGTGCCAGTTGCAGCACCTCCGCGACCTGATTAACCCGCTGCTGAATTTCCGCTTTTTTAGCGCCGGCCAGCTTCAGGCCAAAAGACATGTTTTCCGCAACCGACAGATGGGGATAAAGCGCATAGGACTGGAACACCATGCCGATACCGCGCTCGGCAGGCGGCACCTCATTCATGCGCTGTTCGCCAATCAGCAGGTCTCCGCTGGTGATGGTTTCCAGGCCAGCAATCATGCGCAGCAGCGTCGATTTCCCACAGCCCGAAGGACCGACAAACACAACAAATTCGCCTTCGGGAATATCGAGATCGATATCCTTCGATACCACCGTGTCGCCCCAGGCTTTTGTGACATTGCGTAACGTGACGCTCGCCATGTTCCTTTTCCTCTTAGCTAACCTGTCCTTGCCTGCGCTGTGGCAGACAGACCCCGGCACTCACTATGGGCAAGGAGACCGCCTGTAACATCCTCCGCCAGCATGCAACACGATGGGGAGGAGGCGGGAGGAGGAGCCTGTGCATGTGGGATAGCTCTCGGGCGGCTGAATGTGATTTTTGTGATCGCCGATCCAGATCGGAAGTGAACTTTTTATGCGCCAGCCCACGATAACGGGCTGGTTTTGCCAGTGCGATCACAACTCATACGGCAAAGGCGTAGAGCGCAGGAGGATGAGAAGTCACAGCGGATTCGCACAATGTGGCGGACAGAGCACTCTCCGCTTCCGCGCGTTTCCGCTAAAAGGATGGATGTATGACGATGAAAACCGGCGCACGAATTCTGGCCCTTTCCGCCCTCACCGCCGTGCTGTTTTCGGCTTCTGCTGTAGCAAAGATTGAAGAAGGAAAGCTGGTCATCTGGATCAACGGCGATAAAGGCTATAACGGCCTCGCCGAGGTGGGTAAAAAGTTTGAACAGGATACCGGCATCAAGGTGACGGTGGAGCACCCCGATAAGATGGAAGAGAAATATCCGCAGGTTGCCGCCACGGGCGACGGCCCGGATATTATTTTCTGGGCGCACGATCGCTTCGGCGGTTATGCGCAGTCTGGTCTGCTGGCTGAAATCACGCCGGACAAGGCTTTCCAGGAGAAGATCTTTCCTTTCACCTGGGATGCAGTGCGCTACGAAGGCAAGCTGATTGGCTACCCCATCTCGGTTGAATCACTGGCGCTGATTTACAACAAAGCGTTGTTGCCTGCTCCGCCAAAAACCTGGGAAGAGATCCCAGGCATTGATAAACAGATGCGTGAAAAGGCAAGAGCGCCATCATGTTTAACCTGCAAGAGCCTTACTTTACCTGGCCATTGCTGGCGGCGGGTGGCGGCTATGCGTTCAAATATGCTGATGGACGCTATGACGTGAAAGACATCGGTGTCGATAACGCTGGTGCCAAAGCGGGAATGCAGTTCCTGGTCGATCAGGTAAAGGCGAAAACGCTGAATGCTGACACCGATTACTCTATCGCCGAAGCTGCGTTCAATAAGGGCGAAACCGCGATGACAATCAACGGTCCCTGGGCCTGGAGCAACATTGACAAAAGCGGTATTGATTACGGCGTTACGCTGCTGCCGTCACTGAACGGTAAGCCATCAAAAGCCTTCGTGGGGGTACTCAGCGCCGGTATTAATGCTGCCAGTCCAAATAAAGAGTTAGCAAAAGAGTTTCTTGAAAACTATCTGCTGACGGACAACGGCCTGGATGCAGTGAATAAAGACAAGCCGCTGGGTGCCGTTGCGCTGAAGTCATTCCAGCAGACGCTGGAAAAAGATGAACGCATCGCTGCCACCATGAACAACGCACGTAACGGCGACATCATGCCAAACATCCCTCAAATGGCTGCTTTCTGGTACGCCATGCGCACCGCCACGCTGAATGCGTTAGGTGGTCGCCAGAGCGTTGACGCGGCGCTGAAAGATGCCCAGGCGCGTCTGAATAAGTAATCCCCTTCCCCGGAGCCGGATCTGCCCGGCTCCGTGACTGTTAAGGAAAACCGAATCATGTCAGGAAAACCGAAAACGGGACGGCTTCATACGCTGCTGAAAGGCCTTCTCGTGGGGATCTGCTGTCTGCTGGTCGGCTATCTGCTGGTAATGATGTATGCACAGGGCGAGTATCTGTTTGCGATACTTGCCCTGATCCTCAGCACGTCAGGTATCTGGATTTATGCTAACCGCCGCGCCTATGCCTGGCGCTACGTTTATCCTGGTATTGCGGGTATGGCACTGTTTGTCCTGTTTCCTCTCGCCTGTACCGTCGCCATCGCTTTTACCAATTACAGCAGCACCAACCAGCTCACGTTTGAACGGGCACAGCAGGTGCTGTTGAGCCGTTATTATCAGTCAGGCGAGTCAGTTAGCTTTTCGCTGTTCCCGGCAGGTGATCGCTGGCAGTTAGTCTTAACGGAAGGCGACGAGACATTTGTTTCCCCCTTTTGCCTTTGGCGGAGAGCAGCAGCTCAAAATGGCCAGTGCACCGCCGCCTGCGGGTGAGCGTGCCACACTGCGCATTATTACCGGCAATCGCCAGGCGCTGGGCCAAATCAGTGCTGAATTGCCGGACGGCCGTCAACTGGTGATGAGCTCACTGCGTCAATTTTCAGGTACGCGCCCGCTTTACCTTCTCTCCAGCAATGGCGACCTGAAAAATCAGCAGAGCGGCACGGTTTATCGTCCGAACGGTGACAGCGGTTTTTATCAGGCGCTGAACGCTGACGGCAGCTGGAACAGCGAGAAGCTCAGTCCCGGTTATACCGTCAACAGCGGCTGGAAAAATTTCCTGCGCGTCTTTACCGATGAAGGCATTCAAAAACCGTTTTTGGCGATTTTCGCCTGGACACTGCTCTTTTCTCTGTTGACGGTACTGCTTACCGTCGCAGTGGGGATGGTGCTCGCCTGCCTGGTGCAATGGGAAGCGTTAAAAGGCAAAGCGATCTATCGTGTATTGCTGATTCTGCCTTATGCCGTTCCGGCATTTATTTCGATCCTGATCTTCAAGGGCCTGTTTAACCAGAGTTTTGGCGAGATCAACGTCATGTTGAATGCCCTGTTCGGCTTTAAGCCCGCCTGGTTTAGCGATCCGACACTGGCGCGCGCCATGCTGGTCATCATCAACACCTGGCTCGGCTATCCCTACATGATGATTCTGTGTATGGGGCTGTTAAAAGCGATCCCGGACGATCTCTACGAAGCTTCGGCAATGGACGGGGCCGGGCCGTTACAGAACTTCTTCCTTATAACGCTGCCGCTGCTGATCAAACCGCTTATGCCGCTGATGATCGCCAGTTTCGCCTTTAATTTTAACAACTTCGTGCTCATTCAGTTGCTGACGAACGGCGGCCCGGATCGCCTTGGCACCACCACACCGGCAGGCTATACCGATCTGCTGGTGAACTATACCTGGCGCATCGCTTTTGAAGGCGGTGGCGGGCAGGACTTTGGCCTGGCGGCAGCGATCGCTACCCTGATTTTCCTGCTGGTGGGTGCGCTGGCAGTCATCAATCTCAAAGCCACGCGCATGAAATTTTAAGGAGCTGTTATGGCTATGGTGCAACCCAAATCGCAACTGCTGCGTCTGCTGCTGACGCATCTGCTGCTGCTGGCATTTATCGCTGCCATTCTTTTTCCCCTGTTGATGGTGATAGCAATCTCACTGCGCGCAGGAAATTTTGCCACCGGCAGTTTGATCCCGGAACAAATCTCCTGGGAACACTGGCGGCTGGCGCTGGGCTTTAGCATAGAGCACGCCGATGGCAGCAAAACACCGCCGCCTTTCCCGGTGTTGCTCTGGCTGTGGAACTCGGTAAAAATTGCCGCTATCAGTGCCATTGGCATTGTGGCGCTTTCAACAACCTGCGCCTATGCTTTTGCGCGTATGCGTTTCGCCGGGCGCGCCAGCCTGTTGAAAGGCATGCTGATTTTCCAGATGTTCCCGGCGGTGCTTTCGCTGGTGGCGCTTTATGCGCTGTTTGATCGCCTGGGCCAGTATCTGCCTTTTATCGGCCTGAATACGCATGGCGGGGTTATTTTCGCCTACCTCGGCGGTATCGCACTGCATGTCTGGACCATCAAAGGCTACTTTGAAACCATTGATGGCTCGCTGGAAGAAGCAGCTTCACTGGATGGCGCAACGCCCTGGCAGGCCTTCCGTCTGGTATTATTGCCACTTTCCGTACCGATTCTGGCGGTAGTGTTTATTCTGGCATTTATCGCGGCGGTCACTGAAGTCCCGGTAGCTTCGCTTTTACTGCGTGACGTCAACAGTTACACCCTGGCGGTTGGTATGCAGCAATATTTAAATCCCCAAAACTATTTGTGGGGCGACTTTGCCGCGGCGGCGGTGCTCTCAGCTATTCCGATCACGCTGGTCTTCCTGCTGGCTCAACGCTGGCTGGTAAGCGGTCTTACCGCTGGCGGCGTGAAAGGGTAAACCTTCATCATTGTTATATTGCCTCTACTTCCTCATAGCTCTCTGTGTATGAGGTTTCGGCGGCCTGCGGGCCGCTACTTTTCTTATTTTCCCCGTTGCACCCTGCGCTAATCCCCGTGTTATCTTAGCTTTTTATGTAACAGCAATCGGACAGCGAACAATGACAAAACTGCGGGTAGGAATTGTGTTTGGTGGCAAGTCAGCTGAGCACGAAGTTTCTCTGCAATCGGCTAAAAATATTCTCGATGCGATTGATAAAACGCGGTTTGAAGTCGTGCTGTTAGGCATTGATAAACAAGGCCAATGGTACAGGAACGACGCATCCAGTTTTCTGCTGAATGCAGACAATCCGGCGCTTATTGCGCTTAACCGTGCAGCGGACAAGGTGGCGCTGATCCCCGGCCAGTCGCAAAAGCAGCTGATTATTAGTCATAACTCACACCCGCTTGCACAGGTTGACGTTATTTTTCCTATTGTTCACGGCACGTCAGGCGAAGATGGCTCTTTGCAGGGCCTGTTGCGCATGGCATCCCTGCCTTTTGTCGGATCTGATATCCTGGGATCGGCGGTGAGTATGGATAAAGATTTCACCAAACGGCTGTTGCGTGATGCTGGTTTGCAGGTTGCGCCCTGGCTGAGCGTGACGCAGGCGCAGCGCGAGCGGCTTGATGTCGATGCGATTATTGCCCGGTTTGGACTGCCGCTGTTTATCAAACCCGCTAATCAGGGCTCGTCTGTGGGCGTGAGTAAAGTCACCCGGATTGAGACGTTCAATACGGCACTGGATCACGCTTTTGAGTTTGATCGTAAAGTCATCATTGAGCGCGCCATTAACGGACGCGAAATTGAGTGTGCGGTTCTGGGAAATGATGAGCTGCAAGCCAGTCCCTGTGGCGAAGTGGTGGTCAACGATGCGTTTTATTCTTACGACACTAAATACATCAGTGCAAGCGGTGCAAGAACCGTGATTCCGGCGGCTATTCCAGACGCAATCAGTGAGGCTATTCGTGATGTTGCGTTAAAAGCGTATCGCACGCTTGAGTGCTGCGGCATGGCGCGCGTTGACGTCTTTCTAACGGAAGATAATCAAATTATTGTTAATGAAGTCAATACATTGCCTGGCTTCACCAATATCAGTATGTATCCCAAACTGTGGCAGGCAGCGGGTGTCAGTTACCAGGCATTAATCACACGATTGATTGAACTGGCGCTGGAGCGTCATCAACAGGCCAGCCAGTTAAAAAGCAGCGTGAGCTAAGTCAGGCTACGTCACTGGTGAATGCGCGTTGCGCATTCACCGGCGACGTTTGATTTCGGCCATTTCTTTTTGAAAGATAGAGGTTTTTATCCGCCGCTGAGATCAAGCGGTGGGCCACGCTATGCCAGTTGCGATCGTCCGTCGCGCTGCCAAGCGCCAGGCCAAGGCTGGCGGTCACTGTAAGCGTATTGCCCTGTAACCAGAATTTCTCTTTCGCAATGGCCTGGCGGAGTGTTTCAGCCATATCGAAAAGCTGCTGTGCGTTGTGATCAAACAGTATCACCACAAACTCTTCACCGCCGAAACGACAGATTAATCCCGTTTCGCCAACCACATCCTGTAAACGACGCGCCATTTCCTCCAGCACTCTGTCACCGGCATCGTGACCAAAATTATCGTTAATGGTTTTGAAGTAGTCGACATCAATCATAATGACGCCCATTTCACGGCGGGAAGTAAAATATTCCTCTTTCAGGCTTTCATACAGACCGGAGCGAGAGAGAAGCTGTGTCAGGAAGTCAAAATTGGCGCGAAGAGCTAACCGCTGGTTGAGCTGACGAATCGCGTCCATGCTCACGGCGACGATCAGTGGGCTGATAGCAATGGTCGCAACGCCTAATCGTGCGGAGGTCAGAGGGCTCAACGGCAAGAGATTGCCAGCGCCCTGCACGTTCATCACGCCATGTGACACCAAAATAATTTCGGTAATACCGGTAAGTAAAATGATCAGACTGGTTAAAGGAATTGGCAGCACCAGCGCGCACCAGATTAAGGCCGGTACCGGAAAGGTCAGGCTCCCTGCCCCACCCATCATTGCGCCGACAATCAGCGAAAGAATTACCGCGAATATCGGTGACAGCCTGCTGATATGCAGCAAATTGCGTAAAGGAGTGGATTGCCAGTCGCGGGTCAGCAAAAAAGGCAGCAGCATTGAGCCGGTAGAAAACTGCTCGCTTAACCAGTCCCCCCACGCGGTAAAGAGCTGTGCATCAAACGTCCCTTCCTGCGCCAGCGCGCCCCAGGTTGCGCACACGAATGCTGCCAGTAAACAGGCCGGATAGATGCGTAATGCATTGGTGATGCGTTCGCTGCCCGATACAGGCTGAAAATATTTAGCCAGCACGGAAACAGCCACCAGAATAAACAAAATATTGGCAATATTAAGCGTAAATGCAGGAAGCGCCCAGCCAGAGAACACCGTGTCGTTAAACACCATCGCGGCAAAACAGGCAGCGTAATAGCGGGTTCGATGTAAAAAAGGATTTCGTACCATCAATCCGGCAATCAGCGCATTCACCGGCCAAAACAGAGACAACTCCTCCGGGACGCGCAAATGACCACTGACAAAGCAAAACAGCAGAGTGATAACAAATAGCGAAAGGACATTCTTTTTACAATTGTGCTCTTCAAACAGCTTAACGCGCATATGCCTGGACCTTGTTACCCGAAACACCAGCGGTACACGCCAGCATAACCGATACATGGCGTCAGAATGATTAAACCCTGAACGCACCTGAAACAATCGACCGAAAAGAACAAAAAAATCATAAGCTTAATTTGCATTGGCGCAGCAAAACGCGCGTTTCGATACGCAATAAGCCAGACGGCGACAGAAAATGGCGCTAATTATGCCTTGCAAACAAAAAAATCGGACATCCGAGATATCCGATTTTTTCTTAAGTATTGTGCTAAACCGCTTAATTGAGCTGCTATTTCACTGCCACCGGCCACTGGCTCAGACGAATGCCACGTTTATTCGCATTTTCACCAAAATCTTTCAGCACGGCTTTGACATCGGGATCGATATATTCCGCATTATCGTTATCAACAATCACTACACTGTTTTCCGGGATCTCATCCAGCAACCCTTGCAGCTTCGGATTGTGCATAAAGGTCAGGTTTTGCTGGAAGCGTAAAACGTAATGATCGTCATAACGCGTCAGTTGCAGTGCATTACGGTGACTTTTGTAGATGCTGTAGAGAATTTGCGTGGCAATACCCATGCCAATGCCGACCAGCATGCCAAGCGTAATAATCCCAACGATGGTGGCAAGGAACGGCACATACTGTTGCGCGCCCAGGCGAAACTGTTCGATAAACAGTCGCGGTGTCGCCAGTTTATAGCCGGTATAGAGCAGCACCGCCGCCAGGCTCGCCAGTGGGATAGCATTGAGCAATGTGCTGAACCACACGCCACAAATCAGCAAAAGTACGCCGTGGATTAAAATTGACAGCTTCGTCTGCGCGCCAGCACTGACGTTCACTGAACTGCGCACAATGACGGCAGTGATGGGCATCGCGCCCAGAAATCCAGCGGTTAAATTACCGATCCCCTGGGCAAACATCTCTTTGTTCGGTGATGGCGCGGGATGCTGCGGCCGCAACTTTTTCAGCGCCTCCTGACTGAGCAGGGTTTCAAGACTGGCCACTAACGCCAGCGTCACAGCGACGATCCATACCTGTGGATCCTGCCACGCCAGCCAGTCTGGTGTTTCCAGTTGAGCAGCCAGCGCCGACAGGCTATCGAACGCGGGTAATGAAATGCGCGGCAGTTCGTTAGCCATTGACGGGAACAGACGACTTCCCAGAATCGTCGCCAGACAGCCAAACAGTACCGCAATTAACGGTCCTGGGATCCATGCCAGGGCTTTAACCCGTTTTATCACCGGTGTGGTCCACAGGCACAGAATCGCCAGCCCAGCCCCTGCAACAAGCATGGCTGAAAGCGAGAATGTCATCTCACCATTGACCACCGAAATCAGTTCCGCATCACTTGCCGCGCCCAGCGCCACCGGAATTTGCTGCATGATAAGCAAAAGGCCAATCGCCGCCAGCATGCCTTTAATTACGCTACCCGGCACCAGAGAGATAAAGCGTCCGGCGCGCAGCACGCCCAGCAGGCACTGCAACACGCCTGCAATAATCAGGGCGGTGAGAAAGGCAGAAAAGCTGCCAAGCGTGGCCATTGACGCTACCACGATGGTGACCAGACCTGCTGCCGGTCCGCTTACGGCAAAGCGCGACGGACTGAGTGACGTCACTATCAAGCCCCCGATGACGCCCGTTAGCAGACCCGCAAAGGGCGGCAATCCACTGGCCTGAGCAATACCCAGACAGAGCGGCAACGCGACCAGAAAAACCACCAGACCAGCGGGAATATCCCGCTTCAGGGTATCGAGATTCATGGTAAAGGCTCCTCTGCAGATTGCTGGATTAACTCTTTAAGGTGACCCGATTGCAGGTCGTAGACACAGCCGAACACATCCAGTTCCTGACCTGATTGCCAGGCTTGCCGCACCGGTTCTGATGCGACCAGGCGCGAAAACTGCGCAATAACATTCGCCTCAACCAGGCGATTGAGCTTGCCGGTTTCATCTTCCGTTGAAGCATGAAATTCCGCTAAACCCTGTTGTAATGCGTGACGTAATGCAGCAATACGTCTTGCCAGTGCTGAATCCTCATCTGCCAGCGGACTTTCCGGTAGATTTAACGCCGCCTGAACGCCACCACAGCCATAGTGTCCGCTTAACACAATGCGATTTACGCCGAGATAAAAAATGGCGTACTGCAAGACGCTGAGCAGATTGTCATCATCTTCCACCACCATATTGGCAATGTTGCGATGCACAAACAGCTCACCAGGATGCGAACCCGTCAGGACTTCAGCCGGAACGCGGCTGTCTGAACAACCAATCCACAACGAATGCGGTTTTTGTTGATGCAAATATTTTTCGAAATAGTCCGGATTACGCTGGCGGCGCTGTAATGCCCAACTGCGATTTTTCGCTAATAAGGGTTTAAGTGTCGTCACAATCATCTTCTCTCTACGACCGGGAAATTCGCTTCCAGGCAAACATTCAGGAAAGGGCGCATTTAATTAATGGCAAGCTGGCAGCGAAACAGGAACTCCATCACAGAAAAAGGTTATAGACGCTAATCATTACGAATGCACACCAAATATTTCCAGCCCTAAACAAGCCCGTTGTAACGTAAAATTTAATTAAATAAACGTCAGCTCAATGTAAATCTAAATAGTTTAAAGCGAGGCCACAAGCGAGAAAGGATTTTGATAAAAAACATAAATTACATACAGTTAATAATTGGAAATAATTCATGCTCCCTTTTCTGCCTGACAGAAAAATACACGCATAATAATAATGGTTTTACTTAAGGTTGTTTTAAGCGAACCTTATACCCAGGAAAAATCTTAATTATAAAATTTAAGATTAGCGTAATTAACTGGCTAATATGATTACACCTGGTTTTATATGCTGCGCTCAGGGCAGAACAGGAGTGAGAGATAATAATTTTAATTTGCAGGAAAATAATCTCACAGGAAAGTAAATCAGTACCAGCCCGAAAAATAGCCTGAAAGCAGCACGTTGTTTTGCCTGACGAATTATTTACCGTTCTTGTTTCATGCTGTTATTTAACTTTCGAAAGCAGTAAGAGCCATAACCTGAAAAGCTTTTAAAACGGTGTGGTTAACGTAAGCTGTGGGCAGATAAACGCATGCTGTTATGAGAGGAGACGCTTATGGCGCTAAATTCACGCTCATCGTTACTCGATTCGCTGGGTTGGGTTGATTATGCATTCCAGCCAGCGGGCGCGGCCCCGCCCGCCGATGCGGCGTATGGCCACCAGCGTCACAGCGCCAGCGTGGTAATGGATAGCGAAAATGTGCCGCCAAAAAGCTGTGAATCTGACGGCATAATCGGAACAGGCGATCGTGCGGTCGCCGTGTATACCGCAGACTGTTTACCGGTATTAATTGCCGACGATAAGCAAAAACATGTTGCTGCCGTACACGCTGGGCTGAAAGGAACCTTACGCGGTGTGCTATATCGCGCGGTTGAAAAATTGTGTGAGCGTGGCGCAACGCCTGACAGCCTGTTCCTGGCGATCGGCCCCGCGATTGCTCCCTGCTGTTACGAATTAGGCCAAAACATGCTGTCAGAGATAGCACAAACCGCTGGCGTACCGCAGCCGGTGCGCTGGCATCAGCAGCAGCCTCACAATCCGCAGGCAGTACGTGCGCAGGCACAAGCACAGCAACAGGGTATCTGGTTTGATCTGCCCGGGCTGGCAAAACAGATGTTAATGGCGTCCGGTATTCCAGCCGCGCACATCGACCATATCCAGGTTTGTACTTATTGCATGGCAGAAGCGGGATCGAGTTATCGCTATAACAGCCATTTTAGCAGCGGCTATCAGTCGCGCTATTCGTGGATCCGGCGGCGTTCATCAGGCTAGCGGTAAAGCGGTGGGTGAACGTGCATCAGCACTTTTGCTCACAATGTTGATATCTCTCACACCCTGACGCGCTGCCCCTTCTTTTTAACCCAGAAGCCGATACAGTTAACTCATCCGACCACTTCGCTGAGAGTGATGACTGTGCGTAATGCTAATTATCCGGCGTTATTCGCGCCGCTGGACCTGGGTTTTACCCAACTTAAAAACCGATTTTTAATGGGCTCTATGCATACTGGCCTGGAAGAGCACCGTGAAGGCGCCAGTCGGCTGGCCGCGTTTTATGCCGAGCGTGCACGTGCAGGCGTGGCGCTGATCGTCACCGGGGGCGTCTCCCCCAATGCGCAAGGCGTTGGCATGGCACACGGCGCGATGCTGACAGAGGCAAGGCAGTGCGACTGGCATCGTCAGATTACCGACGCTGTGCATCTACACGGCGGGAAGATTGCCTTACAGATCTTACATACCGGGCGCTACAGCTATCAGAAAGATTTGGTTGCCCCCTCAGCCCTGCAGGCACCGATAAACCGTTATACCCCCAAAGCAATGAGCGATGAAGAGATCGAGCAAACCATTGCAGACTTTGCCCGTTGTGCGCGACTGGCCCAGCAGGCAGGCTACGACGGCGTGGAGATTATGGGATCAGAAGGCTATCTGATTAATCAGTTTTTGGTGAAGCAGACTAACCAGCGCGACGATCGCTGGGGCGGCGATTTTTCACAGCGCATGCAGTTTGCCCTGGCGATCACCCGTGCAGTACGCGAGGCAACCGGCGAAAAATTCATCATTATTTTTCGCCTGTCGATGCTCGATTTAATCCATGAAGGCAGTACGCTGGAAGAAACGCTGTTGCTGGCGCGTGAACTTGAGCAGTGCGGCGTCACGCTGTTTAACACCGGCATCGGCTGGCATGAGGCACGTATTCCCACCATTGCCACCTGCGTGCCGCGTGCTGCTTTTGCCTGGGTAACGAAGCGTTTACGGGCAGCGGTTGCGGTGCCCGTCATCGCCACTAACCGCATCAATCACCCCGATGTCGCGGAACAGCTCTTACAGGATGGCTATGCCGATATGGTTTCAATGGCGCGTCCTTTTCTCGCTGACGCCGCGTTCGTGCGTAAAGCTGAGCGCGGTGAGGCGGAAGCGATTAATACCTGCATCGCCTGTAATCAGGCCTGCCTGGATCAGATTTTTGTCGGTAACGTGACCTCCTGTCTGGTGAATCCACGCGCCTGCCACGAAACGTTAATGCCGGTGATCGCCAGCGATACACCAAAGCATCTGGCGGTGGTGGGTGCAGGCCCGGCGGGCATGGCGTTTGCTTTACAGGCTGCGCAGCGCGGTCATCAGGTAACGCTTTATGAGGCTGACGCTGAAATTGGCGGCCAGTTTACTCTTGCCCGTCAGATTCCCGGCAAAGCGGAATTCAGTGAAACCCTGCGCTATTTTCGCCATCAGCTTCACGCAGCGGGTGTGACAATCAAAACGGGCTGTCGGGTAGATGCGGCCCAGTTAGAGGAGGCTGACGAAGTGGTTCTGGCGACGGGAATTCGGCCGCGTACGCCTGCCATTCCCGGCATCACTCATCCAAAAGTGCTTAGCTATCTCGACGTGCTGCGTGATAAAAAGCCGGTTGGCGCAAGGGTGGCGATTATTGGCGCAGGCGGCATCGGCTTCGATACCGCAGAATATTTGTCACACCCGCCAGAACAGGCCCGGCTGGCAGCGTTTTACAGTGAATGGGGCATCGATCACAGCCTGACGCAGCGCGGTGACTTAATGCGCCCGCAGCCTTCTCCCGCCTTACGGCAAATTTGGCTGCTACAGCGCAGAGCAGGTAAGCCCGGCGCGATGCTGGCAAAAACCACCGGCTGGATCCATCGTGCCAGCCTACAGTCACGCGGCGTGCAGAGTTGGGGCGGCGTTGAATATCTGTTGATTGATGATGAAGGGCTACATCTGCGACGCGAAGGTAAAATGATGGTGCTGCCCGTTGATAACGTGATTATCTGCGCGGGACAGGAGCCGCAGCGCGAACTTGAGGTCGCGCTGCGTGAAGCAGGAAAAGTGGTCAGGCTGATTGGCGGCGCTGACGTGGCGCTGGAGCTGGATGCGCGTCGCGCCATCGCGCAGGCGACACAGCTAGCATTAACGATTTAACGCATTTTTACCGCACGCAAAATCACGAACTTCTGGTTCGATGCGATCAGCGTGCAGTTGCCAAACAGCTTTTTCAGTTTGTGATGATAATCGAGGTGGCGATTGCCCACGATGCGCAATTCGCCGCCATACTGCAGACAACGTTTTGCATCACGAAACATCTGCCACGCCAGATGATCGGTCACGGCGTGCTGCTGATGAAAGGGCGGATTACACAATACCGCATGCAGGCGATCGGAAGGATAACCGCTCAATACGTTATTCACGCGAAACTGACAACGTGCCACATCATCCGGGCGATTGGTTTCCACATTCAGACGACTCGACTCAACCGCCATGTAGGACTCATCCAGAAAGTGTACCT
This sequence comes from Pantoea sp. LMR881, assembly GCF_027157825.1. Lineage (NCBI taxonomy): Bacteria > Pseudomonadati > Pseudomonadota > Gammaproteobacteria > Enterobacterales > Erwiniaceae > Pantoea > Pantoea sp. LMR881. The sequence continues at coordinate 2,804,346 of NZ_JAPVOK010000002.1, read as the reverse complement.
CTGCCAGCGGATTACGCTCCAGCGCCATTAAACCAATCACACCGTTGCCGCAGCCCAGATCGACAATTTCACCGTCGATATTTTCCGGTAAATGCTGAATAAACAGGCGCGCACCAATATCCAGCGAGGCGCGGGAAAAAACGTTCGCGTGGTTATGAATCTGGTAAGGCGTACCGTCCAGCGGCCAGACGGTGGTTGATGACTGTTCGCGCAGCGCGGGCTGCGTGAAATGGCTGTAAATCAGACGCGCTTTTTTCCACGCCAGCGAGGTTTTTGTCTCGCCAATAATTTGCTCAAACAGTTGCAGCGTCGAGTTGTGGATCTCTTTAGCGCGGGCTGCCGCTAAAATCACCGTCTCTGGCGTAATCACCTGACGCAACGCTCGCAGCTGCTGTTCCAGCAGCGCCAGCGTTTTTGGCACTTTGAGTAATACTGCCGCCGGTGCCGCAGGCAGAGGGGCAAGGCTGTCGATAAAATGGACATCGCTGTCATCCAGCGCGTTAAGACGCAGGTTTTGACGTGTCGCCTGCTGGCTTAACCAGGAATCACTGATGTGCCAGACCGGACGGGGATTCAGCGCACAGGTCAAGGCACCAAAGCTGTCGTTGAACACCAGTACTGGCCCATCAGGCAGCACCTGCTGCAACAGGTATTCATCTGCCGCATCCCAGGCTTGTAATGGACTTTCGTCACGCATCTGCGGGAAACGATGCAGGATCAGTGTGCGATCGTTCAGTTCAAGTTGGCTCATGAATTCTCCGGCATGGTACACTTTGGTCGATTTTCGCCCTAAAAAGGGGGCGCAGTATACTGTCTTTCACCCGGAATCCCTAATGTCCTCACTTATCTATCTTCAGGGTTATCCTGAGCACCTTCTCAGCCAGGTTCAGACGTTGATTGAACATCAGCGTTTGGGGGCATTTTTACAGAAGCGTTATCCAGGATCGCACGACATCATTAGCGATAAAGCGTTGTATGACTACACGCAAGCGTTAAAAAACCGCTATATGCGCAATGCGCCGCCCATCAGTAAAGTGATTTGGGATAATAAGATCAAGGTAATGAAGCACGCGCTGGGTTTACATAGCGCCGTCTCACGTGGCAGGGGGAAACCTGAAAGCCAAAGCTGAAATTCGTATTTCGACCTTTTTCCGTGTCGCCCCGGAACCTTTTTTACGAATGATTGTGGTTCACGAACTGGCGCATCTTAAAGAGAAAAATCACGACAAAGCCTTTTATCAGCTGTGCTGCCATATGGAGCCGGATTACCATCAGCTTGAGTTTGATGCGCGACTGTGGATGACCGAGCAAGCGATGCATGGAAATGCCGCCTGAATACTGTCCTGCAGGCTATTTTATTTGCCCTTTTGAACCTGGGCAATGCTCACTCTCCTCACGTACTTCGTGTACGATCCGGGTGTTGCGCGCTGTTCAGGTTCAAAATGCCTGCAAAAATGACGCCTGACTGAGCTGACTTTTAGAGAAATTCCTGCGCTTTCTGAATCAAACTGGTTTTAGTCAAGGCGCCGAGAAAGTGGCGCTCCTGGGGGTTATTCAATACTGGTAAGCGTTCCAGCGTGACCATGGCGAAAGCTTCCCACCCTTCATGCATGCTTTGATACTGATAAACGCAGGGGAAATTACTGTCCATTACTTGCTGCACCGGTGAATGCAGCGTAATTTCCTGTGACAACACTTTGCGTGATATCTCATGAATTGATACCACACCCAGAAACGCACCTTCATCATTAATGACATAGACATAACGTTCACGCTTCAGCGAACTCACCGCCAGTGCCTGACCCACCGACTCGTGCGGCCGGAGTGCCGCGCCTGGAATAATCAGCTCCGCAACCCGCATATTATCGAAGTCATATTTAGCTTCTGAGCGGTTGAAGTGATAACTGACCACCGGATAAGTGCTGGCAGATTGCAGTCGATACACCACCATTGATGCCAGCACCGCTGCGATCATCAGCGGAAACAGCAAGCTGCTGTTCAGCGTCATTTCCAGCACCATCAGGATGGCCATCAGCGGTGCCTGGCTAACGGCCGCTAATACGGCCGCCATGCCAATCGCAGCATAGAGCAAGGTATTGCCGAGCGGCAGATGCAGCGCCGCGCCGCACAGCGCCAGTGTCACGCCTAACAGCGCGCCAATCAGCAATGACGGCGTAAATAAACCGCCCACCGCATTCGATCCTACCGATAAACTGGTCGCCAGCGTCTTTAACACCAGCAGCAGCAGTAAGCCTGGCAGCAAATAATGGCCCGCCATGACTTTTACAATCACTTCGTAGCCATTACCTAAAATATCGGTGGAGATGAGTGCCAGTAACCCTACCGCAAAGCCACCTGCTCCCAGCCGGAGCGGCAGCGAGCGCACCCGACCAAACAGGGTTTTGCTGCGGGCAATCAGTTTAATCAGCAACCAGCCCGCCAGCCCGGCGCATAAGCCAATTATCACAGTCATCAGCAGGCTGCTGACATCCATGTGAAAGTTAACGTCAGCCAGCGGATAGAGTGCGCTGCGAAAACCCAACGACCACATCGTCATCACGGCTACAGCGGAAGAGACAATCAGTGGGATTAGTCGCTGTAACGCTGAAATACCAAACGCTATCTCCGCCACGAAAATAGCCGACGCCAGCGGGGCGTGATAAACCGAAGACAGCCCCGCCGCTGCTGCCATCGCTACCACGTCGCTGTTTTTTAAATTGAGGGATGGGGGCAGCCACTTCCCTGTCAGGCTGCCGCACAGCGCAGAAAGCTGCACCATCGGCCCCTCTTTACCGATCGATGCGCCGCTGCCAATACTGGCAACTGACGATAAGGCACGAAAAAGAGAGGTTTTGGTGGGAACGGCATCGAGTCGCGCATTGATCACTTCCAGGTAATCGGTCTTTACCGTTTGTTGCTGTTCGATAGTTACCGCATAACGCAAAAAATAGCCCGCCAGCACTCCTCCCGCCCCCACCAGCAGCGGCCAGAGTAGCCACGGCCAGACGTGCATCGCCTCGGTGATCTCATTGCTGCTACCAAACAGCAAATGGTTAATCAGCTCAATCACGCCGCGAAACGCCAGCGTGACCAGCGATGCGACAAAGCCAACCGGAATGGCAATGAACAGCGTGGTCCAGTTTAGTGCGTGTTTACTTCCTTTCACCTGCGCTCCTTCTCTGCCAAAAACCGTTGCGCCAGCATAATATTGGAATGCAGATCGCAGGATCAAATTTGCATCTGCCCCCTGCGTTGCGTGTGTCGCCGGGCATGTTACTCTGCCGCTTTACACGTGCAGGAGAGTTGTCGTGATTCGTTTTGCTATTGTCGGAACTAACTGGATTACGCGCCAGTTTATAGATGCTGCGCATGAAGCCGGTATGAAACTCGGTGCTGTCTATTCGCGAAGCCAGCAGCAGGCCGATGCATTTATTGCGGATTATCCCTGCAAGCAGACGTTTACCTCGCTTGAGGCCTTAGCCGCCAGCCCCGAGATTGACGCAGTCTATTTAGCCAGTCCGAACGCATTGCATTGTGAACAGGCGTTGCTGTTCCTGTCACACGGCAAACATGTGATATGTGAAAAACCGCTGGCCTCTAATCTTCATGAGGTTGAGGCGATGATCGCCTGCGCACGTCAGCATCAGGTTGTCCTGTTTGAAGCCTTTAAAACCGCCAGCTTACCCAATTTCCTGCAACTGCAACAGGCGCTGCCGCAACTGGGTAAACTGCGGAAGGCACTGTTTAACTATTGTCAGTATTCATCACGTTATCCACGTTATCTCAATGGTGAAAACCCCAATACCTTTGATCCACGCTGGTCGAACGGCTCTGTTATGGATATCGGTTATTACTGTTTAGCGAGTGCCGTAACGCTCTGGGGTGAGCCGGAAAAGGTGCAGGCCGAAGCGACACTGCTGGAAAGCGGCGTCGATGCCCATGGCGTGGTGGTACTGGATTACGGCGAATTCGATGTAACAATTTTGCACTCAAAAGTCAGCGACTCAACCCTCCCCAGCGAAATACAGGGTGAAGCGGGCGCACTGGTTATCCATAAAATTTCTGAGTGTCAGCAACTCAGTTTTATCCCGCGCGGCAGCGATAAGCAGGATTTGAGCCAACCCCAGCACATCAATACCATGCTGTATGAAGCTGAAACTTTTATACGTCTGGTTGAGCAGCGCCAGGTTGATCATCCCGCACTGGAGGTATCACGCATTACCGCCGCGCTGTTAACAGAAATTCGCCGCCAAACCGGCGTTATTTTTCCAGCCGATCACGCTGATGTGTAAATATTTCTAAATATGACTGACAATGATTGCTTCGTAAGGGATTAATCCGTAATTTACGCTTCTGCAAAGGGGAGTAACTTAAAAGCTGATTGATCGTCATTACGTTGCGCAAGCATCCGGTCATCAGGCAACCCGGAATCTGATTCTGCGTTGTAAGTGAGACCTTGCCGGAAGGCGAGGTTTGCTTGCAGCAAAAAAGCGGCTGACGTCTTCTGACTTCAGCCTTTTTATTTTTTGGACAGGATACGATTATGCAAACTGTGGGAACGCCATTGCTTTGGGGCAGTTTTGCGGTAGTAGTACTTATCATGCTGGCGATTGATCTCTTTTTACAGGGACGTCGCGGCGCGCAAACCATGTCATTTAAACAAGCTGCCGTCTGGTCGCTCATCTGGGTTTCCGTCTCACTGCTCTTCAGCGCCGCTTTTTGGTGGTATCTCGAAGGCAGCGCCGGACGTGAAATCGCCACCGCACAAACCCTCGCTTTCCTGACTGGCTATGTACTTGAAAAAGCACTGGCGGTGGATAACGTTTTCGTCTGGCTGATGCTGTTCAGCTACTTCTCCATCCCGGCTGCTTTGCAACGCCGCGTACTGATTTATGGCGTGCTGGGTGCCATCGTTCTGCGTACCATTATGATTTTTGCCGGTAGCTGGCTGGTTACCCAGTTCAGCTGGATCCTTTACATCTTTGGCGCCTTCCTGCTGTTTACTGGTTTGAAAATGGCTTTCGCGAAAGAAGACGAAGAAGGTGCTGTAGGTGAAAAACCCGTGGTGCGTTGGCTGCGAGGCCATTTACGCATGACGGACTCCCTGGAAGGGGAAAAGTTTTTTATCCGCAAAAATGGCGTGCTGTTTGCGACACCGCTGCTGCTGGTATTGATCATGGTTGAGCTGAGCGACGTTATTTTTGCAGTCGACAGTATTCCCGCTATCTTCGCGGTGACCACAGATCCGTTTATCGTACTGACCTCAAACCTGTTCGCGATTCTCGGCTTACGTGCCATGTATTTCCTGCTAGCAAACGTGGCGGAACGTTTCGCAATGCTGAAATATGGCCTGGCGATTGTGCTGGTGTTCATCGGTATTAAGATGCTGATCGTCGATTTTTACCATATTCCGGTCGGGATCTCGTTAAGCGTGGTGGGCAGCATTCTGGGCATAACCCTGCTGATCAATGCCTGGGTTAACCACAGAAACGACCAGAAGAAGATCACACCATAATTCTCTACAGGGGCAGCTTCTGCCCCTGTTTTATTTTGCACCTGCGGTTTCAGACATTTCTAACCTCTGTCACACTTCCACAATCCAGCATAATAAAAATTCGACCTTGCCCACGTTGGCAGAATTATCTCTTTTCTCGCTCAATCTTTTCCTTATACTCCGCCAGGCAAACCGTTTCAGACGTGAAGTACTTTTACGACTGAAGCTACATCTCGCTAAAATACAGAAAACACTATGCCGAAAACTCTCTCCGCACGACTGGGCTCGCTGTTCGCAGGAAGCCTGGTGAAACAAATCATGATCGGGCTTGTCGCCGGTGTTGCGCTGGCCTGGCTATCACGCGATGCGGCATTAGCCGTTGGTCTGCTGGGCGATCTGTTCGTCAACGCTCTGAAAGCTGTCGCGCCTGTACTGGTGCTGGTTCTGGTGATCTCTTCGATCGCTAACCATCAGCAAGGCCAGAAAAGCAATATTAAACCGATCGTGATGCTTTATCTGCTCAGCACCTTTTTTGCAGCGGTTGTCGCGGTGATTTTCAGTCACCTGATACCGCAAACGCTGACGCTGGCGGTGGGCACTACTGAAATTACGCCGCCTTCGGGCATCACTGAAGTGCTGCGTGGCTTGCTGATGAGCATGGTGGCTAACCCGATTACCGCGCTGATGAATGCGAACTACATTGGCATTCTGGTGTGGGCGATTGGTCTCGGTCTGGCGTTTCGTCGCAGCCAGCCCAGCACCCGCGCGTTTCTGACAGATGCGTCGAATGCCGCAACCTGGCTGGTACGCTGCGTGATTCGCTGCGCCCCCGTAGGGATTTTTGGTTTAGTTGCCTCGATTCTGGCCTCAACCGGTTTTGGTGCGCTGTGGCAATATGCCCACCTGTTGACGCTGCTGATTGGCTGCATGCTGTTGATGGCGCTGGTTGTGAATCCGCTGCTGGTCTACAGCAAAATTCGTCGTAACCCTTATCCGCTGGTGTTTACCTGCCTGCGCGAAAGTGGCGTGACGGCGTTTTTTACCCGCAGCTCTGCCGCTAACATTCCGGTCAACATGGCTATCGCGAAACGACTGAATCTGGATGAAGATACCTATTCCGTCTCGATTCCGCTGGGTGCGACCATTAGCATGGCGGGCGCAGCAATTACCATCACGGTGTTAACGCTGGCGGCGGTGCATACGCTTGGCATCAGTGTTGATGTGCCCACCGCAATCCTGCTGAGCCTGGTTGCCGCTTTGTGTGCTTGTGGTGCATCAGGTGTTGCAGGCGGCTCTCTGTTGCTGATCCCGGTGGCGTGTAATATGTTCGGCATTCCAAATGATGTCGCGATGCAGGTGGTGGCCGTCGGCTTTATCATTGGCGTGTTGCAGGATTCAGCCGAAACGGCCCTGAACTCATCAACCGATATTCTGTTTACGGCAGCCGTTTGCCAGGCTGAAGCGGAACGCGTACCGAGCCGTGTATAAACAGCCGTCCCGTTATGGCGGCCCTTATTTAAGGGCCGCCATTTTTATGATTACAGCGTGACGCCACTTTTAAAGATGGCCAGTTCGCGGAAATCATTCTTTTCGTTCTTCGTCGCCTGACCATTCGCAATCGCCACAATGGTATCGACGAAATCCGCCAGCATCTCATCCATGCTCATGCCGTGAATCAACCGACCCGCGTCAAAATCGATCCAGTGTGGTTTCTTTTCTGCCAGCGGCGTATTGGTTGCCAGTTTTACCGTGGGCACAAACCCACCATAAGGCGTGCCGCGTCCGGTACTGAACAGCACCATATGGCAGCCTGCGCCAGCTAAGGCGCTGGTTGCAACAGCATCATTGCCCGGCGCACTCAGTAAATTCAGGCCCGGTGTTTTCAGCCGCTCGCCATACTTCAGTACGTCAACCACCTGGCTTTGCCCCGCTTTTTGCGTACAGCCCAGCGATTTCTCTTCCAGCGTAGTAATGCCGCCCGCTTTATTACCTGGCGACGGGTTCTCATAAATTGGCTGCTGATGATCGATAAAGTACTGTTTGAAATCGTTGATCATCGCCACGGTTTTATCAAAGGTGGCTTCGTCGCGACAGCGGCTCATCAGGATGCGTTCGGCACCAAACATCTCCGGCACTTCAGTTAATACGGTGGTGCCGCCGTTGGCAATCATCTGATCGGAAAAGCGTCCCAGCAGCGGATTCGCGGTAATGCCTGAAAAACCGTCTGAACCGCCACATTCCAGACCAAACTTCAGTTCACTTAGTTTGCCTGGCACACGTTGATCATGGCGCATTTTTTCATACAGCGCATGCAGACGTTCAACACCCGCCTCCACTTCATCATCATGCTGCTGACACACCATAAATTCCACGCGGTCGCTTTCGAATGCGCCAAGCGTTTCACGGAAGGCATCTACCTGATTATTTTCACATCCCAGGCCAATCACCAGTACCGCGCCCGCATTCGGATGGCGCACCATATTTTGCAGCATAGTACGGGTATTATCGTGATCCTGGCCCAACTGGGAGCAGCCAAAAGTATGACTAAACAGGAACGCGCCATCGATATCAGTGGCCTCCTGTGTCTCTTTCAAAAAGCGTTGCAGGATCTGACGCGCAATACCGTTCACGCAGCCCACGGTCGGTAAAATCCACAACTCATTGCGAATGCCGACCTCGCCGTTTGCCCGGCGATAAATCTGCACCTCGCGATCGCCCGGCTGAGGCGGCACGTCGACAAACGCTGGCTGGTAATCATATTCATCCAAATCGCTGAGATTGGTGCGTGAGTTGGTGGAATGGATGACCTCGCCTTCGGCAACCGGCTGCGTTGCATGACCAATCGGTAAGCCATATTTAATGACCAGTTCCCCCTGCGCCAGAGGCTGCAGCGCAAACTTATGGCCGCGCCCAACTGCCTGTTGCAGCCTAACTGTCGCTGCTGGCAACGCAACGGTGGCTCCGGCGTCTAAGTCACGCAACGCCACAGCTACGTTGTCGCGGGAATGTATTTTAATCGCGTCTTGCATAGCGTTATCTCAGTTGACTCAGCGCCTCACGCATTCCGTGGGCGATGATGTTTTGCAGGTGTTGGCTAACCGCTGCGACCAGTCCCGGTTGCAGGGTTAAATCTTCTCCCCAGTGGTGCGCATCGCTTAATACGCTGTGCACCAGTTGCTCTGGGGAAATCTGATCGTCCTGTAGTGCTTTCCAGCCTTCGGCATAACGCTGCAACCACTGCGCGTCGTCCTGTAACGGCCAGCTTTTGCCTTCTGACTCACCGCGATAAAAAGCGATCAGTGCCGCAAACGCAAACGTCAGGTGCGGCGGCCACTGACCTGTTTTCTGATGCGATGTCAGCAGGGGCGTTAATAACCGAGTACGGAATTTTGTCATGCCATTTAGCGCAATCGACAACAAGGCGTGACGAATAAATGGATTGCGGAAACGGCGCTGTACCGCGTCGGCAAAGGCATGCAGTTCATCAGCGGGTAAATCCAGCGTTGGGATCACCTCTTCCCGCAGCAGTTTATCTACGAAGTGGGAAATGGCCGAATCGTCCATCGCCTCACCCACGCTTTCCAGTCCGGCAAGAAACGCCACCGGCACCATGGCAGTGTGCGCACCGTTAAGGATCGCTACTTTCTGCGCTTTATAGGGCGCAATGTCTTCCACCATGCGGACCTGTGGAGCCAGCGCATTAAGTTTGAGCTCATCAGCCAGCATTGCCGGGCCCTGAATCACAAACTGGTAATAGACTTCTCCCGCCACCAGATAGCGATCCTGATAGCCCAGCTCTGTTTCAATCTGGGCGCTATCTTGCGGGAAGCCCGTAACAATGCGATCCACCAGCGTGTTATAAAAGGCACAGTGCTCGTTGATCCACGTTTTGAATGTCGCAGGCAGTTGCCAGTGATCAGCGTAGCGCAGCACTGTCTCACGCAGCGTGTCGCCGTTATGATCGATGAGTTCGCACGGCACAATCAGCCAGCCTTTATCACCCGCGCCGTTAAAGTGAGTAAAGCGCGCCCACAGCAGTTGGGTCAGTTTGCCTGGAAAGCTGGAGGCGGGTTGATCGGTTAACGCATCCGTCCCGACAAAGGCGATGCCCGCTTCGGTGGTATTGGAAAAAACAAAGCGTAACTGCGGATTTTCAGCCAGCGCCAGATAATCATCAAACTGCTTATAAGGATGGATTTCACGATTCAGACTGCGGATCAGCCGCGTTTCACTGACCCGCTCACCCTGCTCGTTAAGGCCACGAATCAGAGTGGTATACAGACCCTGTTGCTGGTTCAGGCTGTCGCTGACTTCACGGTTGCGCGGCCTTACCACCACGATACCGGCATCAATGCCGTGATGTTCATTGAGCCAGTCTATTTGCCAGTCAATAAACGCCCGTAAAAAGTTACCTTCGCCGAACTGAATAACACGTTCGTTATAGAAACTGCCGGGAAAGTCGTGACGATTTAGCCGCTGCATAATCAGGCCCCCAGCTCAATGCCGAAGTAATCCCGGGCATTGTTGAAGCAGATGTTTTGCACCATCTGACCCAGCAGTGCTTCATCGGCAGGCGCTTCACCCTGTTCAACCCAGCGCCCCATCATCTGACACAGCAGACGGCGGAAATATTCATGACGGGTGTATGAGAGGAAGCTGCGGCTGTCAGTCAGCATGCCAACAAAACGGCTCAGCAAACCAATCTGCGCCAGTTGCGTCATCTGACGCTGCATACCATCAAGCTGATCGTTGAACCACCAGGCTGAACCAAACTGCATTTTTCCCGCTTCGCCTTCGCCCTGGAAATTGCCCGCCATGGTCGCCAGCACTTCGTTATCGCGGGGATTGAGGCAGTAAAGAATGGTTTTAGGCAGTGCGTTATGCAGGTTTTGTGCGCCCAGCAAACGTGCCAGCGGTTCTGCTACCGGCTGATCGTTGATGGAGTCGAAGCCGACATCCGGCCCCAGCAGTTCATACTGGCGTCGATTGGTATTACGCAGCGCACCAATGTGATATTGCTGCACCCAGCCGCGCCGGGCATATTCGCTACCTAACCACACCAGCACCGCTGTTTTAAACTGGGCGGCTTCCTGTGGATTGGGCGTCTTGCCGCTCATGCGGCGCGTCAGAATGGCATCAAGCGTTGTCTCATCCGCTTCGGCATAACAGACAACATCCAGCGCGTGATCGGAGACTTTACAGCCGTGGGCAGCAAAATAATCCAGCCGTTTAGTCAGGGCGCGTAGCAGATCGTCGAAGCGTTGCACGCTAACGTCAGCAATGCGTTCCAGCTTCTGGATCCACGGCACGAATGTCTCAGCATCAATGTTAAAGGCTTTATCCGGACGCCAGCTTGGCAACACTTTTACCTGGAAACTGGCGTCATCGGCCAGCGCACGATGATGGGTTAAATCGTCGAGGGATCGTCAGTGGTGCCGACCATTTTCACATTCATCTGCTGCATGATGCCGCGCGCGGTAAAATCATCCTGCGCCAGCAGTTCGTTACAGCGATGCCAGATGCTGTCAGCCGTTTTTTCACTGAGCAGCGTACCGGTAATACCAAATGGACGACGCAGTTCGAGATGGGTCCAGTGATAAAGTGGGTTGCCAATGGTATGCGGCACGGTACGCGCCCAGGCATCAAACTTTTCGCGGTCGCTGGCATCGCCGGTACAAAATGCTTCCGGCACACCATTCGCACGCATCGCACGCCATTTGTAGTGATCGCCCTTCAGCCAGATGTCATAGAGGTTGGCGAAGCGATAATTTTCAGCGATCTGCTGCGGCGGCAGATGACAGTGGTAATCAAAAATCGGCTGATCTTTTGCGTAATCATGATAAAGACGACGAGCAAACTCGGTATCCAGCAAAAAATCCTCAGTCATAAAACGCGACATGCTTACATCCTCGTGGGCTGAACCAATGGCATAAAGTTATCATACCAATTTTGGCGAATTGCAGATTTGTTTGCGATCTCGCTCACATAAACAGCAGCAAATCCCTACGCTTATTGCTCGCTTTACCGCTTGCAGCGCGCTAAATCCCTGTAGTTACGGCTGTTCAAACTATCCCACAAGGCAGAAAAGGTTTTTGTGATGGCTCTCAACTTTTAAAGTTGTATAACAAGTTAGGCTCTCGTCCCATCGTGCGTTTTTGTCTGACGTACATCAAGGCAAGGTAAACAGAGGCCGCTCTTCAGGGCCTGCGGGCGTGAGCAGAGCCGTATCACGAGTTGTCCCGCTCCAGATAACAACAGCGGCAAGACCGCATACAGAACTGGAAGAGGTAGAGAATGCGTAAGATCAAAGGGTTACGCTGGTACATGATCGGGCTGGTGACACTCGGTACGGTACTGGGCTATCTGACACGAAATACGATCGCGGTGGCCGCACCTACACTGCAAACTGAGTTACACATCACCACGCAGCAATACTCCTACATTGTGGCAGCTTATTCAGCCTGCTATACCCTGATGCAGCCGGTCGCAGGTTACGTGCTGGATCTGCTGGGTACGAAAGTGGGCTATGCTGTGTTTGCCGTCCTGTGGGCAATTTTTTGTGCCGCTACAGCAATGGCGGGCAGTTGGGGCGGCTTTGCCCTGGCACGTGGCGCAGTTGGCGCAGCCGAAGCAGCGATGATCCCAGCGGGCCTGAAAGCCAGTAGCGAATGGTTCCCGGCAAAAGAACGTTCGGTCGCAGTGGGCTATTTCAACGTCGGGTCGTCAATTGGTGCCATGCTGGCCCCGCCGCTGGTGGTATGGGCGATCGTGGCGCATAGCTGGCAGATGGCTTTTATCATTACCGGTGTGCTCAGCATGATTTGGGCGCTGTGCTGGCTGGTGTTTTATAAACACCCTAAACAGCAAACTAAGCTGAGTGACGAAGAGCGCCATTACATTATTTCAGGCCAGGAAGCACAGCATCAAACCGGCAATAACCGTAAAATGTCGGCCATGCAGATCGTGCGTAATCGCCAGTTCTGGGGAATTGCGCTACCGCGCTTTCTGGCTGAACCGGCCTGGGGCACGTTCAATGCCTGGATCCCCCTGTTTATGTTTAAAGTTTACGGCTTCAACCTGAAAGAGATTGCGCTGTTTGCCTGGATGCCCATGCTGTTTGCCGACTTTGGCTGTATTTTAGGGGGCACCTGCCGCCGCTGTTCCAACGCTGGTTTGGCGTTAACTTAATCGTTTCGCGTAAGCTGGTGGTTACCCTGGGCGCCGTGTTGATGATTGGTCCCGGCACCATTGGTCTGTTTACCAGCCCTTATATCGCTATCGCCCTGCTTTGCGTCGGTGGCTTCGCACACCAGGCGCTCTCCGGCGCGTTGATTACGCTATCATCTGACGTTTTTGGCCGTAATGAAGTCGCGACGGCGAATGGCCTGACCGGAATGGCCGCCTGGACCGCCAGCACCCTGTTCGCGCTGGTTGTTGGTGCGCTGGCCGACACGCTGGGCTTCAGTCCGCTGTTCGCCGCGCTGGCCGTGTTTGACTTGCTGGGTGCCATCGTGATCTGGACCGTACTGAAAAACAAACCTGTCTCAGAACTGGAGCAGGAAGTTCACGCTCCTGAAGCTGCCGCGGTTCGCAGCTAATCAGTTGGGCTGGCATGCGCCAGCCCATTTTCACCCTTCTCACAAAGTGGTATAACAACTTATCTTTTGTCACTCTGGACTGCGCCATGGATACCACTGAATCCCGTCGACTTTATCAACAGCTGGCTAGTGAGCTAAAACGCCGTATTGAAGCCGGGATCTATTCTATTGGCGATAAGCTGCCTGCCGAGCGTTTAATCGCAGAAGAGAAAGGTGTCAGCCGCACCGTAGTACGAGAAGCGATCATCATGCTTGAGGTCGAAGGCTTTGTTGAGGTGCGTAAAGGATCAGGTATTCATGTTATTGCCAGCCAGCAACAAAATCGTGTTGTAACGTCGAGCCAGCTGGAATTCGCCACGTTCGGCCCGTTTGAACTGTTGCAGGCACGCCAGTTGATTGAAAGTAATGTCGCGGAATTTGCGGCCACGCAGGTGACGCGTCAGGACATTATCGACTTAATGGCGATTCAGGAAAAAGCGCGTCAGGAAGACCATTTCCGTGACTCCGAATGGGATATGCAGTTTCACGTCCGTATTGCGCAATCCACGCAAAACAGCGCGCTCGCTGCCATTGTAGAAAAAATGTGGCTGCATCGTTTGCATAATCCTTACTGGATAAAACTGCACGAACATATCGACCAGCGCAGCATTCTCAGCTGGTGTGATGATCACGATCACATCCTGAAAGCACTTATGCGCAAAGATCCTGCCGCCAGTAAGCTGGCAATGTGGCAACATCTGGAAAATACTAAGCAGATGTTATTTAACGCGACCGCCGATGATTTTGAATTTAATGTGGATCGTTACATGTTTGGTGAGAATCCGGTCATCCTGCCTGATGGTTCCAAAATCCCACGTTGATTCTGCTGAAAAACCGCTCAAATCGGTCAGTAAATCTGCAATAGTGTCAGGTCATGTAAAACTCCTTTTTACATGCCGTATCAAAAGGTAAAACTCCAGCTTGCTGGCAGTTTATCCTGTCTCAGTCGGGTAATTTTTGTTACAGTTATCGCCCTTTTCTTACCCTTTGCGACAGGGCTTTATAAAGTCGCTGATTTAACAATCAATTTCGGAAGGACCCGAAAAATTCTGCTCAGGCTGCGCTCCTAAAAATGATAACCAAACACCGGTCTGCGCTTAAGTCCTTCGGGGCATGTTTAACAATGATGTTCGGGAATGATTGATGGATATTTTGCAAGCGTTGCTGCATGCCTTGTGGCAACAGGACTATGAAACCCTTTCCGATCCAACCCTGGTCTGGGCGATTTACGGCGTGTTATTCATGATTTTATTTCTGGAAAACGGCTTACTGCCTGCCGCTTTCCTGCCGGGTGACAGCCTGCTGATTTTAGTTGGCGTGCTGATTGCCAAAGGAACCATGAGTTTCCCTCTGACTATTTTAGTTTTAACCACAGGCGCCAGCCTAGGGTGCTGGGTGAGTTATATCCAGGGGACGATGGCTCGGCAACACGCCAACGGTACAAAAATGGCTGTCTCACCTTCCAGCCCAGTATCATCAACGTGCTTACAGCCTGTTCCATCGACATGGCTTATCAGCACTGCTTATTGGCCGGTTTATTGCCTTTGTTCGTACCTTGCTACCCACCATTGCTGGCCTGTCTGGCCTGAGCAATACGCGCTTTCAGTTTTTTAACTGGGTAAGCGCCTTTTTGTGGGTGCTTATTCTCACGGTGATGGGCTTTGCATTGGGCAAGACGCCGATCTTTCGTCGTTATGAAGACGAATTGATGTTCTTTCTGATGATGTTGCCACTGGCCTTGCTGGTTATCGGACTGGTGGGTTCATTAGTCGTATTGTGGCGGAAACGTCAGGCCGGTCAAAACGGGAAAATCGACTAATGAAATGGCTACAGGCTATTCCCAAACGCTGGTTACCCTGGTTGATTGGTGGCGCTTTTGCCCTGCTCGCCCTGACGCTGACCCCCACACTGATGCGCCATGACACGGTGGTACAAATTCGCGTTTCACATGCTGGCGCGCCTATGCCCGATGGTTTTTACCTTTACCAGCAACTGACGGCACAGGGCATTCGTATCAAGAGTATTACGCCTTCCGGAGATGCGCTGGTGATCCATTTTGAAAGCGAAGAACAAAGCCTGGCGGCGCAGAAGGTGTTACGCCGCCTGCTGCCACAAGGTTTTATCGTCGCTCAGTACGACCAGGCAGAGCGCCAGTCACTGGCGTAGCCCCTCTCTCTTTCTTCTCTTGCAACAATCCAGGCGGCTGTTTTTATGACAGCCGCCTGGACTTACCTGTATCTCCCGGTGTTCTTTGAACTTTTTCCAGCGGGTGTCTATGCTTATCCGATGGCGCATGTAAAGACGGACCAGGAACACGCCTCGCACGGTTCGTCGCAATGGAAGGTGATTAGCCTGATGAAAGGTACTTTACCGCTGGCACTGGCACTCTTCTCTTTTTCAGGCTCGCTGTTAGCGGCTGAGTCACTTTGTCAGCAAAAAGAGCAGGATATCCGGCATGAAATCGATATGGCGCAGAAGAACAACAACCCGCGCCGTGTTAATGGCCTTGAGCGTGCATTAACCGAAGTTCGCGCCAGCTGCACCGATAAAAAGCTTGAAGCTGCACACCTGGAAAGAATCAATACGCAGAAACAGAAAGTTGCCGAGCGCGAAGATGAACTGAAGCAAGAGCGTCAGGACGGTAACGACAAGGAAAAGATTGCTAAACGTGAACAAAAACTGGAAGAAGCACGCCAGGAACTGAAAAAGTTACAGGCGGAGCCTTATTAATCGTATTCAATCTACTGATGTCAAAGGAGTACTTCATGTCTAAAGATACATCATCCGATCATTTGCGTGCTGAGCTGAAAAATTTGGCTGACACCCTGGAAGAGGTGTTAAGCAGCAGCAGTGAACGCTCCAAAAGCGAGCTGGATAAGTTGCGTAGCAAAGCACGCGCAGCACTGGACAGTTCACGCGAGCGTTTAGGTGACTCAGGTGAGCGCCTGGCAGCAACGACCCGTGAAGCGGCGCAGAAAGCGGAAGGCTATGTGCGCGAAAATCCCTGGCATGGTGTTGGTATCGGTGCAGCCATTGGCGTCGCGCTGGGTATCCTCATTTCGCGACGTTAATTATGGCTGAATCACAGCAGAACCACGGCCCGGGCAAAGGGGTCATCAATATCGGTCAGCGCATCATCACGACGCTGGTCGGCATGGTTGAAACGCGCGTGCGTCTGGCAGTGGCTGAACTGGAAGAAGAGAAAGCCAACCTTATTCAGTTATTGATTATGGTTGGTCTGACAATGTTGTTTACCGCTTTCGGTTTAATGAGCCTGATGGTACTGATTATCTGGGCAGTTGATGCGCAGTATCGTCTGATGGCTATCGGTATCACTACCGCAGTGCTGTTTTTGTTAGCACTGATATTTGGCCTCTGGACCTTACGCAAAACACGCCAGTCAACGCTACTGCGTCATACACGTAAAGAGCTGGAGACAGACCGCTCGATACTGGAGGATCAGCATCGATGAGCCGACGTCTGCGGGAAGAACACATCCATGAATTGCTCAATCAGGTTCAGCAACAGCGCCTGGATCTCAGCGCGGCGCGACGCGACTGGCTTTACGGTACGGCGCAGTATGATCGTGGCTGGCTGACTTTTCTCAGCATGCGTCGTTATCTGGCTATTGGCACCAGCGCATTAGCTATCTGGTCCGTACGAAGTCCGAATAAAATAATGCGCTGGGCGAAACGGGGTTTCGGCCTGTGGAGTACCTGGCGCATGTTTAAAGCTGCACTTCCTCCGCGTTAACCTCTCTTAAAGCCAGCTTTTACCGGCTGGCTTATTTCTGTCAGTTTTACTGAAAAACTTCGACAGTTTATCTCGCTTACAACCTTTCCGCAGCGCGACTATTATCTCCAGCTATCAGCCCAATGAATTGCGAGTCTGCTTTCTGCGGGAATAATCAATGCAGGTGTTAAAGCCCTGCCTTATTTATACGTTGGAGTAGATGATGAAAAAATTCGAAGATACCGGTCTGTTGCTGGCTCGCATTCTGATGCCCATCCTGTTTATTACGGCTGGCTGGGGAAAAATCACCGGCTACGCCGGGACACAACAGTATATGGAAGCGATGGGTGTGCCTGGCTTTATGCTGCCACTGGTTATTCTGCTTGAGTTCGGTGGCGGTCTGGCCATTCTGTTTGGTTTCCTGACGCGCTTTACCGCACTGTTCACTGCCGCTTTCACCATACTGACAGCGTTCCTGTTCCACAGTAACTTTGCCGAAGGCGTTAACCAGTTAATGTTTATGAAAAACCTGTCGATTGCTGGTGGCTTCGTGGTGTTGGGTCTGGTGGGTCCGGGTGCCTACAGTATTGATCGTTTGATCAGCAAAAAACCGCAGGCTGCGTTAGTGCGCTAAGCGCACAAAAGACGAAATGCCACATATACTTATTCTCTGAATTTAGATGAATACAACAGGGCGGAGATTGTTCTTCGCCCTGTCTGCATTGGGGGCAATATGGGTCAATTAATTGAAGGTGTCTGGCATGATACCTGGTACGACACCAAATCAACCGGTGGACGATTTAAACGATCAGAATCGGTATGGCGCAACTGGGTAACAGCCGATGGCAGCGCCGGTCCCAGCGGCAAAGCTGGATTTACCGCTGAGCGCGATCGTTACCATTTATACGTTTCTCTTGCCTGTCCCTGGGCGCACCGCACACTGTTAATGCGTAAGCTGAAAGGGCTGGATAGCATGATTGATGTATCGGTGGTTCACCCGCTGATGCTGGAAAATGGCTGGACTTTTGATGACAGTTTCCCGGATGCCACGGGCGACAAGTTGTATCAGAATGAATTTCTTTATCAGCTTTATTTGCATGCCGATCCCCATTACAGCGGTCGCGTCACCGTTCCGGTGCTGTGGGACAAGCAGCAAAACACCATCGTCAGCAATGAATCTGCTGATATCATTCGCATGTTTAATAGTGCATTTGATGCCGTTGGTGCGCGTGCTGGTGATTATTATCCCCCTGCGCTGCGTGAAAAAATCGATGAACTGAATGGCTGGATCTATGACACGGTGAATAACGGTGTCTATAAAGCAGGATTTTCTACCTCGCAACAAGCCTACGATGAAGCCGTTACTGCGCTGTTTCATTCACTGTCGCGCCTGGAACAGATACTGGGCCAGCATCGCTATTTAACGGGCGATCAGCTTACTGAAGCGGATCTGCGCTTATGGACCACACTGGTGCGTTTCGATCCGGTTTATGTCACGCATTTTAAGTGTGATCGCCACCGTATTAGTGATTTTCTCAACCTGAATGGCTTTTTGCGCGATATTTATCAAATGTCGGGTATCGCAGAAACGGTTAATCTGCCGCATATTCGCCATCACTATTATTGCAGCCATAAAACGATCAATCCGAACGGTGTGATTTCTGTCGGCCCGGCATTCGACTGGGATGAACCACACGGTCGTGGCTAAACAGTGGGAGCGATTCATCCTGCTCTGTTTCACAAAAGCAAAACCCCGCCGCAGCGGGGTTTTTGAGTAAGAGTCGAAGCTGACCGTTAAGCCGCATTCTTTATAAAGAGCGTCCTGGACAGTCATTCATCCTGCTCCGTTCCACAAAAGCAAAACCCCGCCGCAGCGGGGTTTTTGAGTAAGAGTCGAAGCTGACCGTTAAGCCGGGTTCTGTCTTGGACAGTCATTCATCTAGGCCAGCAATCGCTCACTGGCTCAAGCAGCCTACCCGGGTTCAGTACGGGCCGTACCTTATGAACCCCTATTTGGCCTTGCTCCGGGTGGAGTTTACCGTGCCACGAACTGTTACCAGCCGCGCGGTGCGCTCTTACCGCACCCTTTCACCCTTACCTGATCCCATTTCTGGGCCATCGGCGGTTTGCTCTCTGTTGCACTGGTCGTAGGCTTGCGCCTCCCAGGCGTTACCTGGCACCCTGCCCTATGGAGCCCGGACTTTCCTCCCCTCTGCCTGTCTCCCCACAAGTGGGGACGACGACAAAGCGGCGACTGTCTGGTCAGCTTCGGCGCGGGATCATAGGGCATTCGCCTGCATTTGTCACGCCCCTTGCTGATCAAGTGCGAAGCGATATAGCGCATTTTTTTCACGCCATGGATTTCAGCCGTTAACGCTGCCGCTTTTTTTAACGGTAACTCTTTTTGTAACAGCGCCAGAGTGCGCAGCGCATCGGCAGGTAAAGCTTCTTCATCCGCTTTATGCCCTTCAACAATGAGCACCATTTCGCCTTTACGGCGATTTTCATCCTCTTTTACCCACGCCAGCAATTCACCTACCGGTGCACCGTGGAGCGATTCCCGGTCTTGGTCAGTTCACGCGCCAACACGACGTAGCGATCGGCGCCTAATTCATTCACCATGTCTTGCAGACTATCCAACAGACGATGCGTGGATTCATAGAAAATAAGTGTGCGTGGCTCCTGAACCAGGGCGCGTAAGGCATCGCAGCGCCCTTTGGTTTTCGCTGGCAGAAACCCTTCGTAACAGAAACGATCGGACGGTAACCCCGCTGCGCTTAATGCTGTAATCGCTGCGCAAGCACCCGGTAAAGGGACGATGCGGATGCCCGCTTCACGACAGCGGCGCACCAGATGATAGCCGGGATCGTTGATTAATGGCGTACCGGCATCAGAGACCAATGCTATGCTTTGTCCTTCCTGCAGCTTCGTGAGCAGCAGTTCGGCTTTCTGCTGTTCATTGTGGTCGTGAAGTGCGAAGAGCCGCGCATTGATGGCGAAATGTTGTAGCAACAGTCCGGTATGACGTGTATCTTCCGCAGCGACCAGATCGACGCTCGAAAGCACCGTTAGCGCCCGCTGGGTGATATCACCCAAATTACCAATCGGGGTTGGAACGATGTAGAGCGTGCTGGCAGAAATCTCTGCCCGATCGAGTTGTTTCATTGTTTCATCCGAATTGCCGATTTAATATTGAGCATCTTGAAAAAAACATCACTGGATACAGTATGCTTCCTTCAAAAGTCGTTCGTCATAAAGCAGGACGCTTTGTGCCTGTTCTTCTTGCTGGGCTGATTTTAGCCGCATGTAGCGGTCAAGGGCCGCAAACCTCAACCGTCAATATTCAGGGTCCCGCTACGGGTGGTTCTGCTTACTATCTGCAACAAGTGCAGCAAAGCAGCGATGATAGCAAGACCGACTGGCAATTACTTGCAATCCGCGCCTTGTTGAAGGAAGGAAAGTATCCGCAAGCCAATCAACAGTTGAATCAGTTGCCGAGCCAGCTTTCCGATATTCAGCAACAAGAGCTGCTGTTGTTAAAGGCACAGTATCAAATCGCGCAGCAGAATGTGAACGACGCGCTGCAGTTGCTCGGCCAGGTGAAAACCGGTGAACTGTCGAAAGATGAGCTGGCTCGCTATTACGGCTTACAGATTGCCGCCGCACAAGGACGTCCCTCTTTATCTCTGCTGCGCAGTTATATCGCCCAGGAGCCGCTGCTGTCAGGTGCCGATCACCAAAACAATATTGATGCGACCTGGCAAACGCTGACGCAAATGCCTCCGCAGGAGATCAATAGTCTGGTGATCAACGCAGATGAAAATGTTTTGCAGGGCTGGCTTGATCTGTTAGCGGTCTGGCGTGCAAATGCGCAAGACGCCGAGATGTTAAAAGCGGGCATTAAAGACTGGCAAACACGCTATCCGCAAAACCCGGGTGCCAAAAATCTGCCCACGCAGCTGAGCCAGGTACAGAATTTTACCAAGGCGTCGACCAGTACCATTGCGCTGTTACTGCCACTGAACGGCCAGGCCCAGGTTTTTGCCAGTGCCATTGAAAAAGGCTTCAACGATGCAAAAAACGGCATCCTGACTGCGGCACCGCAGGCAGCACCAGCACAGCCCGCGCCAGCCGAGGCGAATGCAACCGCACAGCAACCCGCCGATCCCAATGCGGTGGTAAGCCCGGCTGCGGCTGATGCTGCGCCATCACAGCCGCCGCAGACGGCAGAAGTCCCCCCCTCCGAGCCAGTCAGTGCACCGGCCAGCAATGCACAGATAAAAGTTTACGATACCAGCAGTCAACCGATTCAACAGGTGATGCAACAGGCGCAACAGGACGGTGCTACCCTGGTCGTGGGGCCGCTGCTGAAGAATAACGTTGAAGCGGTCGCTAATAGCCAAACTACACTGAATGTCCTGGCGCTTAACGAACCGGAAAAAATCCAGAGTCATCCGAATATTTGTTATTTTGCGCTTTCTCCTGAAGACGAAGCGCGTGATGCCGCTCACCATATTTGGGAGCAAGGCAAGCGTCAGCCATTGCTGCTGGCCCCACGAAACAGCTTTGGCGATCGGGTAACCAATGCCTTTGCGCAAGAGTGGCAATCACTGGGCGGTAGCCTGGTGATGCAACAACGTTTTGGTTCAGTATCAGAACTGAAACAGGGCATCAACAGCGGCTCAGGCATCGCACTGAGCGGTACACCGGTTAATGCAACGCCTGCCGAGCCACAGGCAATTGCTATTGCCGGATTAACCATTCCTGCACCGCAGCAGCAAAGCGCGCCAGAGGCAGCAAGCACCAGCAGCGGCAATGTTGATTCGGTCTATATCGTCTCGACGCAGGATGAAATGCAACTCATCAAGCCGATGATTGCGATGCGTACCGGCAGCCGCAGTAATGTGTCGCTGTATGCCAGCTCACGCAGTTTCCAGGCTGGAGCGGGTCCCGATTTTCGTCTGGAGATGGAAGGTTTGCAGTTCAGTGATATCCCACTGCTCTCCGGCACGAACCCAGGGCTGATGCAGCAGGCCGCGAGATCGTTTAACAATGATTATTCGCTGGTTCGCCTGTATGCCATGGGCATCGATGCCTGGACACTGGCAAATCATTTTAACCAGATGCGTCAGGTGCCAGGTTTTACGCTGGACGGTAATACCGGCAAGCTCAGCGCCAACACGGATTGTGTGATCAACAGGAAGTTGACATGGAACCAGTATCGTCAGGGCGAAATCAGGGCGGTCAACTAAACCGCCGCCAGATTGGCGCCGGGCAGGAACAGCGCGCCCGCCATTATCTTGAGCGGGCCGGGCTGAAATGGGTCGCCAGTAATGTCCACAGTCGCGGTGGCGAACTGGACCTGATAATGCAGGACAAAAACTGCTGGGTATTTGTTGAGGTACGCTATCGACGTGATACACGGTTCGGTGGCGCACTCGCCAGCGTTACCCGTCAGAAACAACATAAGCTGCTGCGTGCGGCAGCGTTTTGGCTGGCGCAACGTGGCGGCAGTTTTGAAACAGTGAATTGCCGTTTCGACATCATTGCCATTACCGGCACGGCGCTCGAATGGTTGCCTAATGCCTTTAATGCAGACCTTTAGAACCAGGTGGTCGTGTGCAGGACAGAATTAAAGCGTGTTTTACTGAAAGTATTCAGACTCAGATCGCGGCAGCCGAAGCGTTGCCTGATGCGATTTCCCGTGCGGCAATGACGCTGGTGCAGTCATTGCTAAACGGTAACAAAATCCTCAGTTGTGGGAACGGTGCAGCAGCAGCCAATGCTCAGCATTTCACGTCCAGTATGATTAACCGTTTCGAAACCGAGCGTCCAAGCCTGCCCGCACTCGCCTTGAGTGCGGACAATGTCATGATGACGGCAATCGGTAATGATCGCCTGCATGACGAAGTCTATGCCAAACAGGTACGTGCATTAGGCCAGGCGGGCGATGTGCTGTTAGCCATTTCGACTCGTGGCAATACGCGAGATATCGTTAAAGCCGTCGAAGCTGCCGTGACGCGCGATATGACTATCGTTGCGCTTACCGGTTATGATGGCGGTGAACTGGCCGGATTGCTGGGACCGCATGATGTGGAAATCCGCATTCCTTCGCACCGAAGCGCACGTATTCACGAGATGCATATGTTGACGCTCAACTGTTTGTGCGACCTTATCGATAACACTTTGTTTCCGCACCAGGAATAGCTGAAGGAGCAATAATGAAAGCATTGAACGCTGTAGCCATTCTCTTAACCGCCATGATGTTGCAGGGCTGTGTTGCTGTCGTCGCGGGTAGCGCCGCCGTCGCCACAAAAACGGCCACGGATCCGCGCACAGTCGGCACTCAGGTTGACGACGGTACACTGGAATTACGCGTCAGCAATGCCCTGGCCAAAGATCAGCAGTTAAAAACGGATGCACGTATTGTTGCTACCGCTTATCAGGGAAAAGTTTTACTGACAGGCCAGGCGCCGTCCCAGGAAATGGCTAACCGCGCCAAACAGATCACTATGGGCGTAGATGGCGCAACGGAAGTCTACAACGAGATCCGTATCGGACAGAAAGTCACGCTTGGCACATCTTCGTCAGATACCCGGATCACTACAAAAATTCGCTCGCAGCTATTAGGTAGCGATCAGGTGAAATCTTCAAACGTCAAAGTCACCACCGAAAATGGCGAAGTCTTCTTGTTAGGATTGGTTACGCCGCAGGAAGCACAGGCGGCGGCAGATGTTGCCAGTCGTGTTAGCGGCGTGAAGCACGTCACCACTGCGTTTACCATTTTGAAATAAGTGAGTGATGCTGTTTTAAGGGCGGCCTGGCCGCCCTTTTTATATCGGAATATCAATAACCAGTGCTCGCGTCGGCGTTTTCGCTTGCAGCCGAACCAGCTGCTCTTCCTGCAAAAAGCCCCGTCACCACAGCCCAGCTTCTCCTGCTGATCCTGACCCGAAGACGCTTCCAGCGACCCATGAATAGATTGCAGATAGGCGCGCGGGCCGTGCAGTGGTAACTGATGCTGCTCTCCTGGCGCAAGCTCCACCTGATGGATCCACACCTGCTGACGCAGTTGCAGGCTGCCTTCAGTGCCATCTGGCGACGCCAGTAGCTGTGAAGTCTGGCCGTCAGGCAGGGTAATCTTTGCATACGCGGATTTTCACGCTCCGGGCACGCCGCCAGCCAGAGCTGCATGCGCGTTAAGGGACGCTCTTTGCTCGGATTGATTTCGCTGTAGCTGACCCCTTGCTGAGTGGAAAGCAACAACGCTTCGCCCTCATGCACAATAACGTGATTGCCTTCGCTGTCGCGGTATTCCGCTTCACCTTGCAGCACGATATTTAATACATCTACCTGGGGGTAGGTACGGGGCTGAAACGATGCGCCCGGTGCCAGTACTTCCTGGTTTAATACACGCAACGAGGCATAACCCATTAATTTGGGATCGAAATAGTGGCCAAAAGAAAAACTGTAGCGCGCCTGCAACCAGCCAAAATCGGCCTGACCACAAGCGGACGCACTGCGTGTCGTTATCATTATTTACCTCCAGCTTCCTGCGGCGAAGGGCTGCCGCAGACGTTATACACTTATGGTAAAAGGCTGGACGGCGGATTGTTAGCCAGTTAATCTGCCAGGCATATTCAAATTTACTGACAGAGAAACGGGATGGCTAAAGAGCGCGCGTTAACCCTTGAAGCTTTACGTGTAATGGACGCAATCGATCGTCGCGGAAGCTTTGCCGCCGCGGCAGATGAGCTGGGACGCGTCCCGTCAGCACTCAGTTACACCATGCAAAAGCTGGAAGAAGAGCTGGATGTTGTGCTGTTTGACCGCTCTGGCCATCGCACCAAATTTACCAATGTCGGTCGCATGTTACTGGAGCGCGGGCGGGTCTTGTTAGAAGCTGCCGACAAGCTCACCACGGATGCCGAAGCGTTAGCCCGGGGCTGGGAAACCCATCTCACTATCGTGACCGAAGCGTTGGTGCCTACTGACGCGCTGTTTCCGCTGGTTACACGGCTGGCCGATAAAGCCAACACCCAGATTTCGCTGATGACTGAAGTGCTGGCGGGTGCCTGGGAACGTCTGGAGCAAGGGCGTGCCGATATTGTCATTGCGCCGGATATGCATTTTCGCGCCTCAACTGAAATCAATACCCGCAAGCTTTACACCACGATGAGTGTCTATGTTGCCAGCGCCGACCATCCCATTCACAACGAACCTGAACCACAGTCGGAAGTGACTCGCGTTAAATATCGCGGCATTGCGGTCGCGGATACCGCGCGTGAACGGCCGGTTTTAACCGTGCAACTGCTGGATAAGCAGCAGCGTCTGACGGTGAGCAGCATGGATGACAAGCGCCGTGCGCTGCTGGCCGGTTTGGGAATAGGAACCATGCCCTATTCATTGGTAGAACAGGATATTGCAGAGGGTCGCCTGCGCGTGGTGAGTCCTGAATATACCCGCGAGATCGATATTATTATGGCCTGGCGTCGCGACAGCATGGGCGAAGCAAAAGCGTGGTGCCTGCGCGAAATTCCCCGTTTGCTGGCGAAAAAAGGGCTGATTGCCAGCTCCGTCTGAGTGATATGAATGGCGTGCGTGCTGGCCCCTCCTGACCTTTCCCCATCAAACGGGGAAAGGAACGGCCCGGTAGAATATTTTCGCCGCTATGCTCTGACGCAGGAAAACGGCGTGCTGTAAAGCCGATCTACAACCGGCTTAAACAATCCATTGCCACGCTTTTGAAACTGGCGAAATCGCGGCTGTCGCGCAACCTTGTCATGGCCCGCTCGCGCATGAACGTCACGAACAAATCATAAATAGCCATGGCTTCTTCATATTCGCTTTTGCTGATCGCCAGCAAAAAAATGACACAGGCCGTTTCATCACCCCAGCTGATTCCTTGCGGAGCCAGTACGGTATAGACCACTGTTTTTTTCGCCAGCAATCCAAGCGAGTGCGGCAAGGCGATCCCCTCGCCTAACAGGGTACTGACAATCGCTTCGCGTTCCTCTACTGACGGATAAAACTCGCCGTCGACAAATCCCTCATCCTGTAGCTGCCCGCATACCTGTCTGAAGAGTTCCGACTGTGTCATCGGGCGATCCACAATTAAAAAATGCTGCTCATCAAAAAATTTCTCCAACATATAAGGGCGCGTGCGATCGACCAGCACCAGCTTACCGATCTGCTCCAGCTGAAAGCCGGTTGGAAACGGCGACATCACAACCACCGGCTTGGTTTTTTCACTGAGACGTGTGGTTGAAATAACAAAGTCTTCATCAATACGATTCAGCGCCTCATATTCGCGTTGTGATAAGCGTTCCGTTACCTGCAACTGGGGATACCTGCGCATCAGCATCGCTTCAATCATGCGCAAGGTAGAGTTACCGCTGTCACACACCAGCAGAACCCGCGGATGGCGTTGATAACCCACATCGTAATGGCGCTCCAGCCCCACCCCGATATGCAGCACCAAAAAGCCAATTTCATTCTCACTGATAACGTAGGGCGTATATTTTCCCCAACTGCTCACCGCTGCCAGCGTGACATCGTAGGCCATTGGATAGTGCTGTTTGATATTGCTTAACAGCGGATTAGGAATATGAATCTGATAGCGTACCCGCGTAATCATGGTTTTGATATGGGTGAGCAGATCGGCCCGCAATTGCTGATCGTTTTGCAGATTAAAGTTGTAGTGGCTGTTGATATAGCTCAACAGATAATCCACCAGCGCATCGGCATCATCCGCGTTGATGGCGCTGGGTGCAATTTCCTGAATTCGCCGTGCGGCGATATTAACCCGCAGCCAGTTCTCTTCCGCTGGCGATATCGGTTTGCTGACCAGCGATCGCATCAGGTTAATCAGATCCTGTGTGGCTTCACGCACTTCATCACCGACATCCTCTGCACCGGCATCGGTCAGCGGATAGCCTTCACTGATGCGACGTACTGCCACAGCACAATAGAGGCGCAAATAGCGTTCACCCTCGTCGCTGAGACGGATATTGTGACGGGCAAAACCCTGTTGCAGCATGGGCTGCAATCTCTCCAGGATGCCGCTGTTTAGCGCCTCGATAGTCACCAGTGGGCTGTCGGGCTGTTCCTGGTCGATTTGCCATAGCAGATCGGTTAAACAGGTACGAATTGCCACTTCGCTGCCAAACAGTTTCATGCCGTAATGCGGCTTACTCTCAATTGTGAGATGGTAACGCCCCAACCATTCGCGCACTTCAGCCATGTCATTCTGTAACGTTGCGCGGCTAACGAACCACTCTTCAGCCAAATCTTCCAGCTTGAGCGAATAGGCGGCAGTAAGAAAACGCGTTAACAGATAGCGAATACGATCCGGTGACGTGCGTGGCACCCGCAGCGGTGATGGCGTTTGTTGCTGCAAGTGGTGAAAGCGTTGCGCGTCCCGGATTTTGAGCTGATAACCCGCACCGCGGCTTAAGATAAATTGCGCCCCATGCTGCTCCAGCAGCGCATTGAGCGCGGTAATGTCAGTGCGCACAGTACGGGTTGATACAGCAAAACGCCGCGCCAGCTCATCCTGCGGCAGCGTTTCGTTTTGCAATGCGTCAAACAGTTGCGCAAGGCGTTGATTGGGAAATCTCACGATAGTTTACCTGTTGCAGCCGTTGGAAAAAGCCTTCCAGAACCTTAGCCTACGAGGATGTTCACTGAACGTTTATGTTGGTTTATCCCTGCGCCGATGCCTGTGCGCAGGGAGTCAGGTTCAGCCGTCAGGCTAACAGTTTTTTGCAGATCGCCAGAAGCTGGCGCACATCTTCAACCCGCGTCTCGCCGCTGGCTTTATCTATGACTGAACTGTAGATATGAGGGATCACTTTACTGACGCCCGCCTCCAGCGCGATCCGCACGATCCCGGCAACGTTATCCAGATCGATGCCGCCAGTGGGCTCCAGCCAGAAATCGTGCTTTGCGCACGCGTCAGCCACTGCACGATATTCATTTACCGTCTGTAGTCCACCTATTGGGAAATATTTTACTGAGCTGCCGCCCATATCTTTCAACATGGCGATCGCGGTTTCGATCGGCACAATGGCGTCGCTGCTTTGAGAACTGAGAGGGCCGGTTGAAATTTTCACTTTACCTGGCGTACCGGTGGGGGAAATCAAACCATTGACCACGGTGTGTGATTGCCCCAACAGCGCACGGCTGGTGGCGACCCCCGTAAATACCTGATTAACGTGCTGCGGTTGCAGAATGGCAGAGATCTCGCTCACCATTTTTGACTGACCGGGATCGCCAGCACCCAACCCCACAGAAAGCGCATTATCAATCAGCGCCGCATACTCACGCATATCCGCGATCGCCGCCTCATTGCTGGCATAGTTTTTCGACAGTACGCCAACCAACACATGACCTTCCGCCGCCTGCCAGACAGCACGCGCATTTTCTTTAGAGCCTGCCAACACATTGAGGCACAAACGATCCTGATAAAAATTCGGGGTCAGCGTCATGCGTTTTTCGCTCCGTTTAATAGTGACTGAATTGCGGTAAAAATAGTGTGAAGCTGGTCGGCGCTCACGCTGCGCACATCCGCTTCGATAATGCCTTCATTGGCTTTATAGCCACGGAAATAGATCGCAATGGTGCCCTTTTTTAACGCCTGCACTAAATCACCGGTGCGCTGATTAACGATTAATTCATCAAAATGGATTTCGGTTCGGGCAATATCACGCCCGGCGGCATCCCATACAACCCGTGCGGTTACGCCATTCAGCGTGTTGAGGTTTTCAATAAAAGGCATCATTTTTTCGACCATCTGCGCGCCGCTGGTTTTTTCCAGCGTCAGATAATTTTCAATCGCCTGCGTCAGGCCAAGAATGCTCTCTTTGCCCACTTTCATGGCGCGCCCGATACCGTTGCTCTGACGCTTCACCCATTCCACATATTGATGCTTACCGACCACCAGGCCGCTGGTAGGCCCTTCAATCGCTTTAGCACCGCTGTAAATCACCAGGTCCGCGCCGTACCGGTAATAGCACTGCAAATCTTCTTCGGCGGCGGCATCAACAATTAAAGGTACGCCATGCTTGCGCGCTACAATGGCAGCCTGTTCTACGCTCAGATGGCTTTTTTGTACGCAGTGATGCGATTTTACATAGAGTATCGCTGCCGTTTGCGGTGTGATTGCCGCGGCTAATTGCTCTGCTGAGCACTCATTGCTGTAGCCCGCTTCGATCAGGTTGCCACCACCAAGCGTCACCATGCTGCCAACCGGCGCGCCAAAATTGACGTTGTGGCCTTTTGGCACCACGATGTCATGCGGCACGCTGAGCGGCGCAGCATGGAGATTATCCAGCAGCCAGTCGTTGTCTTTAACAATCACTGCCGCCACGCACTGGGCAATGCCCGCCGATGCGCAAGAAACCACAACGGCATTTTCAACCTGCAGCAGACCGGCTATATAAGCGCCGGTTTTATTTACCAAATCTTTCATTTCGAAGTAGTGATTTAAACCATATTTCACCGTATCGACGACGTCAGCCGACGGTGTCGATACGCCGAGAATGGTCATGCGTCCAGACGCGTTAATCACCTGTTTCAGGCCATATTTTTCATAAATCGAAGACATTGGCTTTCCCTTCTTCAGTCACAATCCACTGCCCGGCAACCACAGCAGCCAGTGGAATCAGATGTTTTTCGCCTTCAACCCGTTCGCCTTCAGCATCAACGAACGGACGAGCTTCCTCTTTGACGGTAAAAATGGTCAGGTCGGCGTCATAACCCACTTCAAGCCGGCCTTTTTGCGACAGGCGCAAACCGTCTGCCGCTTTGCGAGTCACGCAATCAATAACTTGCGGCAGCGTCATGCCAACGCTGAAAAATTTCGACATGACATGTGCCAGGTTATGTACCGGGCCGTTGAGTCGGTTGCGGCAGTAGATATCGGAGCTGATGCTGTCGGGCAAAATGCCCTGAGCGATGGCGACGCGTGCTACCTCAAAGCTGAAGCTGGCGCTGCCGTGGCCCACATCCAGCCGCACGCCGCGTGCGATGGCACTTTTTACTGCCGCTTTAAGTTCACCCTGCGGCGTTAAAATGCGGTTCGGTTTGCCGTTATAGCAATGAGTGATGATGTCGCCAGAGGTGAGCAGATCGGCGATTTCGTCCAGATTAGGCGGGTTGTTCCCGATGTGTACCATCAGCGGTAGATTGCCTGTGGCTTTCTGTATCGCTTTGGCCTTAATCAGCGGCTGAATACCGTTTTCGCCCACTACGCTGCTGCTCATCCGCGCTTTCAGGCCCACAATAAAATCGGGCAAGCGCGCGACGGCTTGCTCAACCGCTGTACCATCAATCTGCGCCATGTCTGCCAGCTCATTTTGCGTAACGATGCCGGTACGGGCGATATTGATTAGGGCATAAACCTGGGTTTGTGCTGCGCGCGTCAGTTGATAGAAATCATCAATGTGCTGCGCGCCAGTGCTGCCAGCATCGATAACCGTGGTGACACCGTGGCTTACCCCAATCGCATCGGCTTCATCATGATAAATCGGGGATTTTGGATAACAGTGGACGTGGGAATCGATCCAGCCCGCACTGAGATAATAACGGCCAGCTAAATCGCGTTCGCTTTTCGCTTCGCCCTGCACATCGCCAATGGCGGCAATTTTGCCATCCACTATGGCGATGTCGGCGATTTGCTCATCGCTTAACCGTGCATGTCGAATAATGATGTCAAACATGGTAACTCCTTGCAGGCAACCCGCTGACGAGCCGCCTGAAGCATCAAATCGCAACCGGAAAAATAGCCCCTAAAATCATTGCGCCAAGAATTGCGCCACCGGTAATCGGCTTATTCCAGAGATAGAACAGCAGCGCACCGAGCAGCGAGCCCAGCCCAATAGGGATAGAGGCTGCCATAGCGGACAGAATGATCAGTGGGCCAAGGAAGCGGCCTGACGCGTTACCTGCGCCCATCATCACGTCAGCCCCGTAGGTAGAGTCACTCTGATTAATAGTGAATTTACGTGCCAGAATAATCACGTAGCCAATCGCCACGCCAATCACCAGGCCGGTAACCAGCGAGGCGGCAAAGTTCGCAACCGGAAACACAATGCCTGCGCTCAGCAGCAATGCGGGTACGCCAAGGCCAACACCGGTCTGAATCGCACCGCCAATATCCAGGATGCCCACCAGCGAGCCTTCAATGATGCGCGCAAACAAAAAGCTGGCACCAAAGGCCGCGACCGCACCATAAACACCGGTTTCCATGCCCGAACGTAGCATTGACACGAATGCCACTTCGTTGAATGCGCCGATGCCATACAGGTAGTACATGTGCGTACCGGCGAACACGCCCGATGAAAGCAAGCCGACAAAAATCGGGAAAGACCAGTCAGCGTACCAAAAGCCTTTATTTTCGTTCATGGCGATGGCCTCTTATTTGCCACTCAGGGAGTTGTGGATCATGTCAAGCCAGCCCGGAATGCCCAGCTGGAAGGACTGCAACAGCTTCATGTCGAAGCCGCGGAAGAAGCCGCTGAGTACAAACAGCAGAACGATGGCAAACATCATCACTCTGGTCACTTTGTTCCAGCCAGACTCCTCAACGCCTTTACCGATCAAAATGCCCAGCACTAATCCCGGTACGGCATTCCCCATGATCAGCTGCGCTAAGCCGCCAAAGATGGTGGCCCAAAAACCTGATTTCTTGCCTGCATCGATCGCCGCTAACCAGAAAATCACTGGCATCACGGTGTTGACCAGCAGATTGGCAGCCGGCACCAGCACTTTTACGGCGGTAACCTGCAATGCCGCAGGAACGGCTGAAGCGGTTGAGTTAAGAAAAGCCACGACGATCATACCGATGATGCCGCAGGCGATAGCCATCTTTTGGGATCGTGCAGCGTTTCCGCTACGTTGCGATTTTTTATCATCAACGCCGCCGCCCCCAGTTGGGAATGATGCGATGATCAACATCTTGTGTGAAAGCCCCCGCCGCAACGGATGAAGCCCAGGCGTTAAAGAAAAAACCGAGACCAAAGGAGAAATGGGAAGCAGGATCGCCCTCGCACGCGTTCAGTTCGCCAAGCGTACGAAATGCCCCCATGCCCTGTGTTGTGGGAGCGTGAAACATGCGTGCCGCGCCTGCGCCAACGCCCACACCGACTAGTCCACCAATGATCAACGACTTAAACAAAATGATTAAAAACATATTTTTTTACCTTTGTTGTCGTTATTTACCCAGGCACGTTGAGTAACAGCGCGGCGGCAAAGATGTGCATCCCGAAAACGGTTTAGATAAAACGCGCAGACGGAGAGGCGTCGCCAGTGCAACTGCAACGCAAAGCGTGACGGGTAAACTCAGGGAGCCGCCGTAAACGCAACCTGTTCGGTATCGATTACGGTGACGCTGACGGTGATCTCCAGCTCAACGCTGTAGCTCCGCCATTGGCGCGCCAAAAAGAAGAATAAAAATTTCTCGCTTTTGACGCTCTCCTGCGCGCGCAGCACCCGGACATCTTCGGGTTCAATGCGCAACAGAATCTTTTGCGTCGTGCGCAGAACCTGGTTCTGCACGCGACTCAGCGCATCTGCGAACGCTTTTGCTTTGGTGTCGCCTTTGCCCTGTACCGTCACCTGAGTAACGTAGTGTTCTTTCATGGTTAGCTGCCGTATTTCTTGTTCCAGGCCTGCACTAAACGCTCGCCCAGCTCTTCTTTATCCATAAAGCCAAAACCGAGTACGGTGGCACCTTCATTAATAGCGGTCACCCCTTCATCAATCGAACGCATACCGTGTTTGGCTTTGTAGCCATATTTGTTCTGTGCCGTGATCGCACCAGCGCCGCCACTGCCGCAGAAAGAAATACCGAAGTCAGCATTTTCGCTCTTCATTACGTCACCAAGTTTCATGTCCGCTGCCACACCCGGCACAACCACGGCACGGCCACCCGCTTTCTCAATACCCGCCGCGACTTTTTGCCCTTTACCTAAACGATCGCCAATCACTACAGTTACCATGTCATTCTCCTGTTATGTCTTTGGTTTTTATGTGTTTAATGTTCATGATTGCTTCACCTTCGCCGGCAAAGTCAGTTTGACGTCGGCCAGCGCAGAAACCAGAGCGTACTGAAATACGTCAGGATTTCGGGCACTGCCCGGTGGCATACCGGCGAGTAAGCCAGGTGTTAATTCGCTCTGGCCACTTCGATATGTACTGAAAGCAGCCACGCTTCTTCGCGTGGCAAATTGCCAAACAGATCCACGATCTGCCGGGCCAACTGCATCGTTTCTGGCGAGATATCCTCAAAGAGATCGGCTTCGACTTCCGGTAGCGGTTCACCACTCAGTGAACGCGACGCCATGGCGCAAACGTGTGAGGCCAGCATTTGCTGCTGAACCGCATTAGGGTAAATGCCGTGCCGGGCGTAAATCGCCGCAATCTGCTGCATTATCCTTTCAGCTAACTGCTGTACTTTTTCCGGTGACGTCGCTTGTACCGGAACGCCGTTATTGCTCACCTTATTACTCCTGTTGGAACATCGCGTTGAAAACAAAGTACGCGGAGAGTACCAGGCTTTGGAGACGCATCTTTTCCGGATGGAAGTGGAAATCGAGGTGAGCACTGTGCGCCAGATCGCAGGATGCATGCTTAGTGAGATCGCCATCGCGTTATGCGTGGAACGGAGATGAAATTAAAAAATCATGCATGAATCATGCAAACGAATCGCAGATGCAGGCGCGTGGCAGGTAAAGAAATAAGTAAAAGTTATGACAAAAAAAAAGCAGCCTGCTGGCTGCTTTCCGAAAACGGTGATTCTACTGACCTGCGATTTTCATCTCTGGTAACAAAACCGAACCGCACTGAATATTACTGCGGGTTTCAATGTCGTCACCGATAGTGACCATGTTGCGCCACATATCCCTGAGATTACCGGCAATGGTGATTTCGCTTACCGGATACTGGATCTCGCCGTTTTCAACCCAGAAGCCCGCCGCGCCGCGAGAATAATCACCGGTGATGGCGCTTACGCCCTGGCCCATTAGCTCGGTCACCACTAAACCGGTGCCCATTTGCTTCAGTAAATCGTTGAAGCTGTGTCCTTGTCCGGCAATACGCCAGTTGTGAATGCCGCCCGCATGACCGGTGCTGGTCAGGCCAAGTTTACGCGCCGAGTAGCTGGTCATCAGCCAGGTTTGCAGCACACCCTCTTTAATGATGTCGCGTGCCTGGGTGCGCACGCCTTCGCTGTCAAACGGCGTAGAGGCCAGCCCTTTTAACAGATGCGGCTGCTCCTGAATAGTGAGCCATTCAGGCAAAATTTGCTGCCCCATTGCATCAAGCAAAAAGGTCGATTTGCGATAGACACTGCTGCCGCTGATTGCCCCAACCAGATGGCCAAACAAGCCGGTAGCCACTTCTGGCGCAAAAATTACCGGCGCTTTCATGGTCGACAGTTTACGCGGAGCCAGCCGCGATAATGTGCGACGCGCACACTCTGCGCCCACCCATTCCGGACTTTTCAGATCTTCAATCGCACGGCCGATGGTGTAAGCGTAATCACGCTCCATGTTGCCATCCTGCTCGGCAATCACGCAGCCTGAAAGCGAATGACGGCTTGAACAGTAGCTTTGTAACATGCCATGGCTGTTACCAAATACTTTAATGCCGACATGGCTGTTAAAGCTGCCGCCTTCGGTATTGGTGATACGTTTATCCGCCTGGAGTGCTGCCAGCTCAGCCTGCGCCGCCAGTTCAATCGCCCGATCGGCGTCAATTTCCCACGGATGGTAAAGATCAAGATCGGGTGCGTCATAAGCCAGCAGATCGGCATCTGCCGGGCCGGCAAACGGATCGGGGAGGTGTAACGTGCAATGTCAATCGCCGCCTGCACGGTACGCCTGATAGCATCCGGGCTGAGATCAGTAGACGAGGCGCTGCCTTTACGATTTTGATGATAAACGGTGATGCCAAGCGCGCCGTCGCTATTAAACTCGACGTTTTCCACTTCGCCATAGCGCGTGCTGACACCGATGCCGGTCGTTTTGGTTACCGCCACCTCTGCGCTGTCAGTGCTTGCTTTTGCCAGTTCGAGTGCTTGCGCAATCGCCTGTTCCAACACCTTTCGCTGTTCTGCAACTTGAGTAGATACGTTCATCGACCTGCCGTCTAATCTTATGTATGAATATTTTGAGTCTATCAGAGTCAGAGAACAATTTCGCAGTCACCCGATAAACTGGTAGGATTAGCCTCTTTTTTTGGAGCCCAGACATGACCAAACAGCCCGATGAGTGGCTCGACGATGTGCCAGATAATCACGAAGAAGAAGATGAAGAGATTATTTGGGTCAGTAAGAGCGAAATTAAACGCGATGCTGAAGAGCTAAAACGCCTGGGTGCCGAACTGGTCGATCTGGGTAAAAACGCCCTGGATAAGATCCCGCTGGATGAACGCTTGCGCACCGAGATTGAACTGGCGCAGCGTATCAAAAAAGAGGGACGTCGCCGTCAGTTGCAGTTGATTGGTAAAATCATGCGCAGCATGGATGTCGAACCGATCCGTCAGGCACTGGATAAGCTAAAGAATCGTCACAACCAGCAGGTTGCCCTGTTCCATAAGCTTGAGTCGCTGCGCGATCGCTTGATTGAGCAAGGCGATGATGCGATGGCAGAAGTGATTGCGCTTTATCCGCAGGCCGATCGCCAGCAGTTGCGTAGCATGATCCGTAATGCGCAAAAAGAGAAAGCGGGCAACAAGCCGCCGAAGTCTGCTCGTCTGATTTTCCAGTATTTGCGTGAGCTGGCTGAGGGGTAATTCCTCAGCGGCCTGATCCAACCCTCTCCGCCAGGGAGAGGGGGATTAGGGCTGTGTATTAACGCTCTAAACGATCCAACAGCTTTTGATGTATCCCGCCAAAACCGCCGTTACTCATCACCAAAACAGAATCGCCCGGCTGAGCCGCTTTCGCCACCATTTCAACCAGCGTATCGATATCCGCAGTACAATGGGCAGGCTGCATACAAGCCTCTGCAACGTCAGACACCTGCCAGGGAATATGATGAGGCTGGAACAGGAAAACTTCGTCCGCACGCACCAGTGAAGGGGCTAATTCGTTCTTATTGACGCCCATTTTCATCGTATTAGAGCGCGGTTCCAGCACCGCAAGAATGCGTGCCGTGCCGCCCACTTTGCTGCGTAGTGCCGCGAGCGTGGCTGAAATTGCCGTCGGGTGATGAGCGAAATCGTCATACACTTTGATGCCCTTTACGTCACCGCGCAGTTCGAGGCGACGACGCGCATTGAGGAAGCTGTTTAGCGCCAGCCCCGCATCTTCCGGCTTCACGCCAACATGTCGCGCGGCAGCCACTGCCATCAGACCGTTATGCATGTTGTGCTCGCCCACCAGCGCCCAGTTCACCTCGCCCACTTTGGCGCCGTCGAGCCAGATTTCCCATTGTGAAGCATCGGGCTTCAGCTTCTTCGCTTTCCAGCGGCCATGTTCACCCACGCTTTCCTGCTCGCTCCAGCAGCCCATCGCCATTACCTGCTTGAGGTTATGATCGTGTTCCGGCAGCAGGATCTTGCCCTGGCCTGGCACGATGCGCACCAAATGATGGAACTGTTTCTGGATCGCCCGCAGATCGTCAAAGATGTCAGCATGATCAAACTCAAGATTATTGAGGATCAGGGTGCGGGGGCAGTAATGTACAAACTTGGAACGCTTGTCAAAAAACGCACAGTCATATTCATCTGCTTCGATCACGAAGAATGGACTTTTTCCTAATTTTGCTGACACATCAAAATTACCCGGCACGCCACCAATAATAAAGCCAGGTTCAAGGCCACAGGCCTCTAAAATCCACGCGGCCATACCGGCTGTGGTGGTTTTTCCATGCGTTCCGGCCACGGCGACAACCCAACGATCGCGCAGTACGAAATCGTGCAGCCATTGTGGGCCAGAGAAATAAGGAATATTGCGTTCCAGTACCGCTTCCACACAAGGATTTCCGCGCGTCATGGCATTGCCAATGATCACCATGTCCGGCGCGGGATCAAGCTGGCTGGCATCATAACCTTCAGTTAATTCAATACCTTGCTGTTCCAGAAGCGTACTCATTGGTGGATAAACATTGGCATCCGAGCCGGTCACCTGATGTCCAAGCGAACGGGCCAGCATCGCCAGGCCGCCCATGAAAGTGCCACAAATCCCAAGGATGTGAATGCGCATAACGAGATCCATTACTCAAAAGTTCGGCGCACAGTGTAACGCCGCTCGCAGACGGAAGAAACGGATTAGGACTATGGTTTTTAAAGTTCAATCGGCTAAACTGCGTACGCATACGTTGGCGGTTTGTTACGCATGCTGCCACTCCATCGAAGATTCAGGGAATGTGTTATGAAAACGTTAGGCGAATTCATCGTCGAGAAGCAACACGACTTTCCGCATGCTACCGGCGAATTGACCGCGCTGATTTCAGCTATCAAGCTCGGGGCCAAAATTATCCATCGCGACATTAACAAAGCCGGTCTGGTGGATATTCTGGGTGCCAGTGGTGTAGAAAATGTTCAGGGTGAACAGCAGATGAAACTGGATCTGTTCGCCAATGAAAAACTGAAAGCAGCATTGAAAGCACGTGGCATCGTTGCCGGTATCGCGTCTGAAGAAGAAGATGAGTTTGTTATCTTCGAAGGCGAAGAAAATGGCAAATATGTCGTATTAATGGACCCGCTGGACGGTTCATCCAATATCGATGTGAACGTTTCCGTCGGCACCATCTTTTCAATTTATCGCCGCGTCAGTGAACCCGGCACACCGGTCGTTGAAGCGGACTTTATGCAGCCCGGTAACAAGCAGGTTGCTGCTGGCTACGTCGTTTACGGCTCTTCAACCATGATGGTGTATACCACCGGTTGTGGCGTACATGCGTTTACTTACGATCCGTCGCTGGGCGTGTTCTGCCTGAGCCATGAACGTATGACCTTCCCGGAAAAGGGCTACACCTATTCCATCAACGAAGGTAACTACATCCGCTTCCCACAGGGCGTAAAAAAATATCTGAAATTCTGTCAGGAAGAAGATGAGTCAACCAGGCGTCCTTATACTTCACGCTACATTGGTTCGCTGGTAGCTGATTTTCACCGTAACTTGCTGAAAGGCGGTATTTACCTTTATCCAAGCACGGCCAGCCATCCGCAAGGCAAACTGCGTTTGCTTTACGAGTGCAACCCGATGGCCTTCCTTGCTGAACAGGCGGGCGGAAAAGCCAGCGATGGCCAGACACGTATTCTGGACATTCCACCCGTTACCCTGCACCAGCGTTGCCCGTTCTACTGTGGTAACGACGCAATGGTTGACGATGTCGAGCGTTTCCTGCGCGAATTTCCTGAGTGCCGCCAGGGCTAAATGAGAAAGGGCGCGATGATCGCGCCCTTTTTTATGTCAGGCTTCACTCAAGCGGAATTGCGCCATGGTTGCCTGTAACTGTTCTGATTGCGATTCCAGCGACTGCGTGGCCGCTGTTGCCTGCTCAACTAACGCAGCATTCTGCTGTGCCACTTCATCCATCTGCGTCACCGCCTGATTAACTTGTTCAATACCACGGCTCTGCTCTTCGGACGCCATTGAAATCTCTTTCATCAACGCCGTAACACGCATTACTTCGCCAGAAATTTCATCCATGGTTTCGCCTGCGCGTGTCGCCATTTCGCTGCCCTCTTTCACGCGCGCCTGCGATTCACCAATCAATGTGCGGATCTCTTTCGCTGCATTGGCGCTGCGCTGGGCCAGATTTCGTACTTCGCTGGCAACCACGGCAAAGCCCCGGCCTTGCTCGCCCGCACGAGCGGCTTCGACGGATGCGTTAAGCGCCAGAATATTCGTCTGGAAAGCGATGCCGTCAATGACGCTAAGAATGTCGCCGATGCGATTAGCACTGTCGGTGATCTCATGCATTTTCTCCATGACGTAACACACCACTTCTGCACCGCGATCGGCGGTATCCGATACGCTGTTAGCCAGTTTATGCGCCTGCTGCGCATTGCTGGCATTGAGGCGCACGGTAGCGGTTAACTGCTCCATACTGGCCGCGGTCTGTTCAAGCGAAGCCGCAGATTCTTCCGTGCGTTGGGAAAGATGAATATTTCCTGCAGCCAGTTCACGGCTGCCAACATCAATTTGCAGGCTGGCTTCACGTACCTGATTGACTGATATTTGCAGGGCTTGCTGCATGCCTGCCAGGGCATTATTGAGCCGGCCCAGTTCATTGTTGCCTGCCAGCGGTAAGGTTTGCGATAAATCGCCCGCTGCGATCTGCTCAAGGTGACCAATCGCCTTATCCAGAGGCCGCAGCAGCATACGCCGCAGAAGCTGCCAGGCAAGCACCAGTAACAGCAGCGACAGCCCCACTGCTACAGCGATCAATAGCTTCATTTTGGTTTCGTTATAGGTAGCTTGCGCCAGCTGTGCTGCGCTCACTTCGTTGGCGTACTGGGCGAAATCTCCCACCGCCTTGCTGTAATTGTCTGCCAGAGTAGAGAGATTGCCTTCCAGCAACTGATAATATTCATCGGTGTACTGTTTATCCAAAGCCGACATCATTGGCTTGATGCCCTGCTCCAGATAGCGGTTGAAACTTAATGCCACTGCGTCAGCCAGCGTTTTGCCATGAGCAGTAACCGTTCCTGCATCGATAAACTGTTTTAAATTTTTCTGTGATGTAGCCAGATCCGCCTGCGCCTGTTTCGTCACGGCTGCGCCATCGTCGAGTAAGCCAATTTCGATTTTGCGCACCGCCAGTGCGGCTAAAGTGCGGGCGTGCATCAGTTCTGCATTACTTTGATAAAGACTGTTTAATTCAACACCCTGAATACGATTGATCGCATCCAGTGAGCGGTTTCCTTTGTTTATAGCCAAAATTCCCATAAAACTTACCGCCAGCAACAGCAGCGTCATAAACCCCAGCATAGCCAGCAAGCCGGTGCGAAGTGATAACTGTTTCATTCAGATAGATTTCCTGTGAGGAGTAAAAAGGCATAAATGCAACTTCCCTAACTCGGATGAGGTATCGGCAAAGGGAAGAATAAACTTTAATCATGCCGGTTAATGTCTGAACTGGCGTTTCCACTCAACCTGGCTCTACGCCGCTTTATCCTGCTTAAGGAAACCGTTATGAAAACCGCTCTGCTTTTAACATTGATACTTATCACTGGTAGCACCATGGCGCAAAGCTCCCCTGTCGACAGCAGGCTGAATCAGTGTCTGAACGGGGCATCGACCACGGCAGCCATGTCGGCATGCTATAACGAAGCCAGCCAGGCCTGGGACAGCGAGATGAACCATCAGTATGGAAAGCTGATGGGAAAATTAACCGGCGAGCCAAAAATAAATTGCGCATGGCGCAGCGCGCCTGGCTGGCTTACCGTGACAGTTGGCTGGAGGCCAGCCAAAGCCGTTACCGCGATCAGGGGACGCTGCGCGCACTTTCGCTTAGCGCACAAGCCGTTAGTCTGGTGCGTAATCAGGCTCGTATGTTGCAATCATTGAATGACGGCAGTTGCGCTAACCCGGATGATTGTTGATTAATGACAGTTGCCGGTCGGCGCATTTAATTACTTCACGGAGAAACCATGGCTGCTTATGCCTCAACACTGATCCTTGTTTGCCTCGCCATTTTGAGTTATTTCGTTCACAACAGTGCTGTGACTATTTCGATACTGATCCTGCTGGCGATTAAAATCACGCCGCTGGCGCAATTCTTTCCCTATGTCGAAAAACAGGGCATCACGTTAGGCATCATTATTCTTACCGTGGCGGTGATGGCACCGCTGGCCAGCGGTTCGCTGCCCGCAGAAACGCTGCTGAAATCGTTCGCGAACTGGAAATCAATTGTAGCCATTCTGGTGGGTATTTTCGTTGCCTGGCTGGGCGGCCGTGGCGTCAATATGATGAGCGCCAACCCTACGGTAATTGGTGGTTTACTCATCGGTACGGTGATTGGCGTGGCGTTTTTTCGTGGTGTACCGGTCGGCCCGCTAATTGCAGCAGGCATTGTCTCGCTGTTTGTCACGCAAAAGTAAGCGTCGAGGAGCATTCCTAAACGCCAAAAAGGGGCATACTTTCAGAGTCAGTTGGCTATAATAGCCGTCACTCAACACACGACACTGAAGGAATGCCCGATGAGTTTGAACCAGGTGCCAGCAGGTAAAGACCTGCCAGAAGATATCTACGTAATCATTGAGATCCCGGCAAATGCCGATCCGATCAAATATGAAGTTGATAAAGAGTCTGGTGCCCTGTTTGTAGACCGCTTTATGTCTACCGCCATGTTCTATCCATGCAACTACGGCTACATCAACAACACGCTGTCACTGGATGGTGACCCGGTTGATGTGCTGGTGCCAACCCCGTATCCGCTGGAGCCAGGCTCTGTGATCCGCTGCCGTCCGGTTGGTGTGCTGAAAATGACTGACGAGTCTGGCGAAGATGCCAAACTGGTTGCCGTTCCACACACCAAGCTGTCAAAAGAGTACGATCACATCAAAGATGTGAACGACCTGCCAGAACTGCTGCGTGCGCAAATCACCCATTTCTTTGAGCACTACAAAGATCTGGAAAAAGGCAAGTGGGTGAAAGTTGACGGTTGGGATAATGCTGAAGCTGCAAAAGCTGAAATCATTTCCTCTTTCGAACGCGCACAGAAGAAATAACTCTGCTGTTTCGTTTGATACACGCGTCAGATAAAAAAACACCGTCCAGTTGGACGGTGTTTTTGTTTAGGCGTTTGGTTCCTCATCGCGCTTTAGCCAGTCTCCGCTCGTTATACGCTGGCGTCCCGCCACTGAACGTTGATAGACATAAAGCCATGCACTGCCAAACGGCGTCTGAATCAGATGACGTTTGTATTCTCCACCCTTAGTACGAAGCGCATCCAGCTCGTTAAGGGTTGAGGCATCGATGCGGTACACTTCGCAATATACCGTTCCATTGCCCTGAACGACGCCAGGATAATGACCGAGACTGTAGAGCTCAAAGCCCTCAATCGGATAATCACCCAGCCATTGCGCGTTCGTCATCCAGTGACTATTTCCCTGCTTGCGCCGTAAACTGCCGTAAACAATTATTCGCATTGCTAAAACTCAAACTGATAGAGCAAATCGAGAGCCTGGTCCACACCGGACACAGCTTCCAAATAGAGTTTGGGCATCAGGCGGTAACGTAAGGTTAGCGTCGCCAGTGAATCAAAAATGCCAACACCATATTTTACTTGTAGACCCGGCAGCACATAGCCACTGACCTGCACTTGTTGGCTGTCGCCAACGCCAGTGGTGTCGAGAGCAAGATTGCTGACGCCGAATGTCTCCCCGATTTTACCCACAACCTGCCCACTTTGTGCAACCCCAGACCAACCAATGCTGAGGTTAATGCATTGCTGTCGCCGTCACTGTCGAGTCCTTGCCCGCGCAGCAGGTAAGACAATGCCTCTTGCTGTGACATGGCTGGATCGGAAAAGACTTCAACTTTAGGCTCATCAGCTAAGCCGGTCACACGCAGCCCGGCGGTTACGTCATCTTCCGTCGCCTCTGGATTACGGATCGCTTCAAGGTTCACGTAAGGCTGATCCGGCGGGCCGGCAAACTGCAGTTCGCCCTTCTGCACCAGCAAATCCTGTCCATAAGCATGGAAGCGACCAGACGGGATATTGATTTGTCCGTTTAATCCCAGCCCCGACTTATCCTGAACCAGTTTAAGATCGCCATTCAGTTTGGCTTTCAGGCCAAAGGCCGATAACCGCACATCGTTGCCAACATGGATCACCAGATTACTGTTGATCGGGATCGCAGTGGTTTTAGGCTGAATCGGTTTGAGGTTCTCATCCAGCATGACCTCATCTGACGAGACGCCGGTGGCACTTTGCGGCACTTCCTGAACAGTAATGCGCGCCCACGGAATATCCACGCGCCCGTCCAGGTTGAACGCTGCTGGCGTCGCCTCGAATACCAGATCTGGCGAGACATCCATGCGCACCATTGGCGGCACAGTTACACGTATTTTGCTGCCCTGTGCGGCAACGCGAGCGCGCCAGTTATCGAGCTGACTCCAGTCCGCGTTACCGTTCAGATTGACGTTGCCCTGCGCCGTTTGAATCAAGCCATTCAGCGTTGAACTCATGCCGTTGAACACCAGATTGAGATTCGCGGCAGTAAGATCGACGGGCATAAAACTGCCCTCAACATCCACATTTTGCAGACCAAGCTGCCCAAAAATCTGCGGCTGCTGCACGCTGCCGCCAAGGCGCAGGCTGCTGTTAAGATTGCCTGTGATTTTCTCGCCCTGCATCAGCGCAGGGTTAAGCAACGCCAGTGAGATGTTGCGGATATTGACGTTGCCGCCCAGGGTACGACGATTTTCAGGATCGTTAATCTGTACGTTGCCATCAAGCTGACCGTTATTCGCGATGCGGATTAGCCAGTCGAGTTGCGCTCGCCCGTTGCGCAGTGCGGCGTTTAGGTTAAGCGTATCAAAGGCAATGGGCAGCGTATTGCCCTGTACATCCTGTGCCACTTTGACGCCGTTCCCTTTCAACGCGATGGTGCCGGTCGGCAAGCCACCGTCAGCAGTCCAGTTCACGCGCGCATCGCCAGTGAAGACCCCCTCCAGTTGCGTAGCATCAGGCATGAAAGGTTTGATCATGGCTAAATCAAAGCGGTTGAGCACCACATGCGCTTGTCCGCTCGGCCCCGCTTCCACCGGTTGCGGGATGCACAGCTGCGCATTTGGGTTCTGCCAGCAGTGTGGCCCGATAGTCGCGGTCTGTTTAGCATTGAGGTAATCAATTGCCATCGCACGTGTCAGACGCCATTCACCCACGGGCGTATCGAAGCGCGTGTTGTTCAGTGAACCTTTCCAACGCTGCTCCTTGCGATCAAAACTGCCGCTCAGGGCAAGCTGGCCCGAAACGGGTTCACCCTGCACATTTAATTTGAGCTGATGCTGCTTTTCGTTG
This sequence comes from Pantoea sp. LMR881, assembly GCF_027157825.1. NCBI lineage: Bacteria > Pseudomonadati > Pseudomonadota > Gammaproteobacteria > Enterobacterales > Erwiniaceae > Pantoea > Pantoea sp. LMR881. The sequence continues at coordinate 2,760,499 of NZ_JAPVOK010000002.1, read as the reverse complement.
CCGTCGGCATTCAGCGTTAACAGATTAATGCTCAGTGCATCCTGTTTTAGCTGCTCCACACGCAGCTGTAGCTTGCCCGCAACCTGATCGCTGGAGCGCACATCACCATCCAGCGTAACGCGGCGGATCTGCAACTGCTGCCAGCGCAGCCCGCTGGCATTAAGATCGGCCAGCAGCTGCGGTGCCTGTAAGGTGCCACGCGCTTTGATGGTACCTTTTGCTACGCCGCCTAAGCCTGGTAAGGCGTTGTTCAACTGGGGCGCATCAATATTCGCGTCCAGGTTGAGGGTATCACCCAGCGCGCCTTTTACATCAACATGGTTACGCCCCAGCGCCAGCCTCACACCCGGAATCGTCCACTGGTTATAGCTGTTGCCGCTTAGCGATCCTTCAGCAGACACCGCGTTTTGCTTCACGTTTCCTTTTAACTGCAACTGCGGCACGCTCATCTGCCAGCTGCCCCCGTATACACTGCCACGGGTGGTAATTTTACCATCCAGCTTCGCTGGCCAGTCAGGGTACGCTCTGGCAGTATTAATGCCGGATAAAGTCAGTTCGCTACGCCAGCTGATCGCTTTGCTCCAGTCCACCAGCGCCGTAAGATCAATGTTACCTTGCAGCACGCCAACACGCAGCCTGTCGAGGTTAAATTGCTGCACATTGCCTTTGCCCTCAAGCGAGATGTTGGCAGGCGGCACCGCTTCCCCTTTCACGGCGGTGCGCAGCGACATGACATAATCGGTGGCTTTGCCGTTGAACTGGTAATCAAGATTCTCAGCCTGGTACTGTACCGGACCGGTCAGCGGCCAGCGCAACTGCGGGCTGGTCAACTTCAGCGACAGCGGCAAACCTGCCACCGCCGGTTGCGTTGTGGCATCTAACTGCGCACGCACCGGACCGGAAAGATTCAACGCCAGCGTCAACTCATCACGCATCGCGCCATTCAGCTTCAGCTTAATGTTTTCGCCTTTAACAGGGTCGACATTCACCGCCCCATTGAGAGAAAAATCTACCGGCCAGTTATCGGCCAGCGTTGCCTGACCGCTGCCGTTGAGCTGTCCTAAATTAGAATCTACTTCCAACGTCTGTAGCTGCATTTGACGATCGGCCGTTTTGGCTTTCACCAGCAGGCGTTGCACTGAAATGTCCGTGTCGCCCGTGATGCGCAGTTGTTCGCCCAGAATTTCCTGTATGTCGATATCCAGCGGCAAACGGAAATCAGGCAACGCTGGCAACAGGGGTTGATCAAACATCGCTTGCAGCGTTTCCCCAGCGGCTTTTCATCCGGCTGCGGCTGCTGCACTTTAGGTTGAATGACCTGCTCATTTGCGACCTCCGCCGCTTTTGGCAGGGCAATCAGCAAGCTCTGGATATGCGTCGGGTTCAGCGTCAGCGCCCGATCTTGCCACTGCAATCCGCTGGTGAAATCAAGCAGCGAAATAGCCGTGTCATCCACTTTGACATTAATGTTATGCAGACCAAGATGGCGTAAGGCGATCGGATATGGCGTACTGAGATTAGTGCTTCCGCTCTCCTCTTCCGGCGGCGGCTCGCTGGCTGGCGTCATCTTTTTGCTGTCGACCACCACGCTGATATCTTTTAGCGAGAGATCATTAACGCACAGCGAAGAGTGCAGCAGACAGTTGAGATCCACGGCTAAGTGAACGTTACCGGCATCAACGCTGACCCCTGGCATCTCATAGCGCAGCCCGCTAATGGTAAGATTACGCCAGCCGCCCTCGACCTGCTTGATCGATAAGCCCGGCACCCAGCGTGATGCGCCATTTAACACCAGATGCAAACCTGGCGTGGTGCCAATTAAAAACGCTACGCCGCCCAATACCAGCACCAGAAAAATCAGGATGCCGATCAGGACCTTTTTCCATAACTTCATAGTTCAGGCCCCAGTCCTACGTAAAATTGCAATCCATGTTCCTCATCATCACCAATGGGTCGGGCAATATCGAACTTGATCGGCCCTACCGGTGATGACCAACGCACGCCAATGCCTGCACCGGTTTTAAAATTGCTTTGCTTGATGTCGTTAACCGCTTCACCGGAATCGACAAATACCGCACCCCACCATTTACCGGTTACGTTGTACTGATATTCCACTGAGCCGGTAGCGAGTTTTGAGGCCCCCGTCAGCTTGCCGTCTTCATCGCGCGGCGAGATATCTTTATATTTATAACCGCGAATACTGCGGTCACCACCTGCGAAGAAGCGCAGATCCGGCGGCACCTTGTCAAAGTTATTGGTTTCGATCCAGCCGAGATTGCCTCGCGCCACAAAGCGGTGTTTATCGCCCAGCGTGCGTATCCAGACGTTCTGCGCCTGTAAAATCAGGAAATCGACGTCTGAACCCCAGGTCGTATCCGAAACATCAATGGAATAACGTTGTGAATCACCCCATGTGGGCATCAGGCCGCCACGCGAACGTGTGCGATTAAGGCTCACGCCTGGATAAAGCAGCATGGTGGTATTGGTCACGCTACCCTGGGTAAAGTGATCGAGACTCCAGCGCAGGTTAATCGCTTTTTGCCAGCCGGTACTGTTATCCCAGTAGCGCGAGACAGCAAGTGTCGAGGTATCCGCTTTGGTGTCATTGAGATCGGTACGCTTCAGGCCACCTGAAAAGGTGTAATACTGCTCAAGCGGGTTTTTTAGCAGCGGGACTTTATAGCTGAGATCGAGCTGCTGTTCCGGTGCAGAAACATAGGCGCTGGCCGTCAGACTGTGTCCACGATCGTTTACCCACGGCTTTCTCCAGGTTCCCTTCAGGCGCGGCCCTACATCCGTTGAGTAACCCACACCGGTTTCCAGCGTATTTTCCGTTCTCGGCGAGACGACCGCACTCAGCGGCAGCACTTTGGTTTTTTGCCTTCGTCGAATTCTGGTGCCACCACCACGGAGTTAAACCAGCCAGTGGCTGAGATGCGGCGGTTCAGCTCCGCTAAGTCACGCGAGCTGTAATAATCGCCTTTTTTAAACGGCACCAGATTTTGCAGATACTCTTCGCGAATTTGCGAACCCTCAAAGCTTACATCGCCAAAGCGATAGCGTGGTCCGCTGTCGTAGTCGATATCCCAGAACGCTTCGCGTCGTTCAACCGAGACACCTAACTGGCTTTGTTTGAAATCACCATCAAAATAGCCGTTGCGCAGCGCAAGGTTAGAGAAACCGCTTTTGAATTTGTCATACTGGCCGTGATTGAGTTGGGAGCCGACTTTGGGACGGCCCTGCTCTACCCAGGCTTTATAATCGGCGTCGTTTTTCGCGGCCCCTTCAACCACAATAGTGCTGCCGCCAATCTTCACCGGTTCGCCCGGTTTAACGTGCGCAATCAGTACCGGACGTCCACCTCCAGCGGGTGCCGGACGCGATTCAAAATCGATTTCAGGTTCATAATAGCCCAGTGCACGTAAGCCATCTTTTACCGCTTCCGATACGCGTGCACGAAAACGGCCATCGTTTGAGACTTCGTCACTGCCGATGGTTGACAGGCTGGCCCTGACATTTTTCTGTAAATCCCCGGTTAACCCTTCTACCTGCAATCGCACTGTCGCGGCCTCAAGGGCTGGCGCGGCGAGCAGTAAGCTGGCCATACAATAAATATGAAGTCGTGGCACTTGTACTCCTGTTAATTATGCCAGCCCTTTTTCCACAGGGCGCTAATTAATCATCTTTGCCTGGTCAACCCCAACGCTAAGGCAACATCCTCATCATAGCCACACTTTTCACTTGGTGGCGGCTTAAAACGACATATACGTCAGTGGCGGCTATTGTCGGTAAATGCCGGGGGCGATACAACAACCAGACGGCAGAATGACCGTACCGGGTGACGCACTCAGACTAATCTTAGGTTGCGGCTTGCGTTTTCTTCTGGCGATTGCGCTTCATGCCGCTATTCATCCTCTGGCGGCAACATTGTGGCTGCTGCTATAATCAGCCACCACAGGCATTTCGCCTGTTTTCATTTCTGCCCCGACATCGCTTTTTTTGTCGAACTGGCGCAGACATTTTTGGCACGGATAGCCCTGACTGACTGGTGAGTACACGATGTACGCTCTTACCCGCACGCTGCCCAGGCCAAAAATGACAAGTGGATAACCCTTTGGATCTCTTATGTTAGATAGCTTACTTGTCATCCTTTTATTGATCGTCATTAGTGCTTTTTTCTCTCTTTCAGAAATCTCGCTGGCGGCCGCCCGTAAGATCAAACTTAAACTGCTCGCTGATGAAGGCAACGTTAATGCACAGCGTGTATTAAAGATGCAGGAAACGCCCGGCATGTTCTTTACCGTGGTGCAGATTGGTTTAAATGCGGTGGCTATTCTTGGTGGTATTGTGGGTGATGCCGCTTTTTCACCCGCCTTCAGCAGTTTGTTCAACCGCTTTATGGCACCCGACCTCGCCGAACAGCTTAGCTTCATCTGCTCATTTACCATCGTTACCAGCCTGTTTATTCTTTTTGCCGATCTGACGCCAAAACGTGTCGGTATGATCGCGCCAGAAACCATTGCATTGCGCATTATCAATCCCATGCGCTTTTGCCTGCTGATCATGCGTCCGCTGGTGTTTCTGTTTAACGGTCTGGCTAACGTCTTCTTTCGCATTTTTAAACTGCCCATGGTGCGCAAAGATGACATCACCTCTGATGATATTTACGCCGTGGTTGAAGCTGGTGCACTGGCAGGCGTACTGCGTAAGCAAGAGCATGAGCTGATCGAAAATGTATTTGAGCTGGAATCACGTACGGTTCCCTCTTCAATGACCTCACGTGAAAACATCGTCTGGTTTGATCTGAATGAAGAAGAGCAGAGCCTGAAGACCAAAATCGCCGAGCATCCACACTCTAAATTTCTCGTGTGCAGTGGCGATATCGACCATATCGTCGGCTATGTGGACTCCAAAGAGTTGCTGCTGCGCGTGTTAGGTAATCAAAGCATGACGCTAAACAGCGGCTTGCAAATTCGCTCGGCACTGATTGTCCCGGATACGCTGACGCTTTCTGAGGCGCTGGAGAGCTTCAAAACCGCAGGTGAAGACTTTGCGGTAATCATGAACGAATATGCGCTGGTAGTCGGCATTATTACGCTGAACGATGTGATGACCACCCTGATGGGCGACCTTGTTGGCCAGGGTATGGAAGAGCAGATCGTCGCGCGTGATGAAAATTCATGGCTGGTAGAGGGCGGTACGCCAATTGATGATGTAATGCGCGTGCTGGATATCGACGATTTTCCGCAGTCTGGCAACTACGAAACCATTGGCGGCTTTATGATGTATATGCTGCGTAAAATTCCGAAGCGAACTGACTTTGTTAAGTTTGCTGGCTATAAATTTGAAGTGGTTGACATCGACAGCTATCGCATTGATCAGCTACTGGTAACCCGGATTGACGAACGACCACCGGTGTTGAACGTGACGAAAACCAGCGAAGAGTAGATATACTAAGGGCGCCAGCGGCGCCCTTTTTTTGCTTAGTTGAACTCAAGCTTGAGACGAACAACCTGGCGATTAATTTCAGACATTACGCTCAGATGTTGTTTGTCTTTAACGCGCGGAATCAAGACTTTTCCCTTGTCGAATTCAAACGCGCCAACGTCCTTGATATATAACCTTCCTTTGAACAGCGTTTTTACGTATTTCGCTATTTGTAGTGGATTATAGCGTTGGAAGATCTTCATGCTGTTTAACTCCTGACCATTTATAAGCACGCTTCGCCGTTTCCAAAATAGGTACGAGCCCATGAAGCGCGAATTGCGGATAAACTATAGAACACTCTGCGCAAGCTGTGTTCCGAAAAATGAACTTTTTTACTGAATTGACACACAATTACAGAATACTCTGTTATTGCGTTATCAGAACCCAGTGTAAACCATCGCTTGTTAAATAATTGTGGCATTGCTAACAAACCTGACACCTTTCAAAGACAGCCGCATCATCCCTGCTTACTATTGCAATAAAATGACTAACTGGTCAGATCACTCAAGGAACAATGCCATGCGAATAATATCGACAGTGATGGTCACAACTTTAATGATTTCGGTGTGCAACTTTGCTCAGGCTGATGATCTACATCAAGGCGAACGCGTTCCCGCTGTGGGGGTTAACGACAAGGGCGAACTCGTATGGCAACACAATGAGTTTAGCTATAAAAACTGGAACAGTGCGCAGCTAAGTGGAAAAGTGCGTGTTATTCAGCATATTGCCGGTCGATCATCAGCAAAAGAGAAGAATGCTGCACTGATTGAGGCGATAAAAGCAGCGCAGTTTCCTCACGATCGCTATCAAACAACTACTATCGTCAACACTGACGATGCGATCCCCGGCACGGGTATGTTTGTGCGCAGCAGCATCCAGACGAATAAACAGCATTATCCCTGGTCGCAGTTTGTTGTTGATAATAAAGGCAATGTGCAAAAAGCCTGGCAACTTGAGCGCGCAAGCTCAGCGATTGTGGTGTTAGATAAAAATGGTCGGGTGCGTTTTATAAAAGACGGCGCATTATCGCAAGAAGAAGTGCAGCAGGTAATGTCGCTGATAGCGAGTTTGCTAAAACAGTAAGCATTCTGAATATATTGTGCCAAAAACGGGAGGCAAACCTCCCGTTGAACGGATTAAAACAGTGAAACGCGGAAGCCCGGATTAAGGAAAGATTCACGCGGCGCGTAATCCAGCGTTTTGCCCTGCCAGTCATGTACATGCGCACCTGCAGCCATCGCCACCGCATGACCTGCACCGGTATCCCAGATATTAGTGGGTCCAAAACGTGGATAAAGCTGCGCTTTACCTTCTGCGACCAGACAGAATTTCAGCGATGAACCGGTGGCAATGGTTTGGTGCTCACCCAGTTGTTTCAGATACTCTTTCATTTCATCATCATTGCCATGTGAGCGACTGACCACCACCAATGGCGGACGCGCATCCTGCGCCTGAATCTGTACCCGCTGTCCCGACTCTTCTTTCCAGGCTTTGCCCTCTGCAGCGGAATACATGACGCCTAACGCAGGCGCATAAACCACGCCCAGCACCGGTTTGCCTCGCTCAATCAGTGCGATATTAACGGTAAACTCGCCGTTGCGTTTGAGGAACTCTTTGGTGCCATCCAGCGGGTCAACCAGCCAGTAACGCTGCCAGTGTTGACGAACCTCCCAGGCGGGTGGATCTTCTTCTGACAGTACCGGCACATCGGGAGAAAGCTGGCTTAGTCCCTGAATAATAATCTTATGTGCAGCAAGGTCGGCAGCTGTCACCGGTGAATCGTCTGACTTGTGAGAAACGTCAAGCGGTGCTGCGCCATTATAAACGTGCATGATCGCGTCACCTGCTTCGCGCGCCAGTTGGCAGATTTGCTCTAACATTTTTCACCTCGGTTTATGCGGCCCTCTACGCAATAACAGCGCCAGACCGGTTCCATTTCAGTAGTTCCGCTGTCCCCGCCGAAAATTCGGCACTACAGTGGAGCATTTCATAGATATATCAATATCATAGTTCATACCTCATCGCCATGCTTGTGGCGTCGCGCCAAAATCTTAAATCTGCGAGCAGCGTTCCAAATGCGTCAAAACGTTATATCCATCACGATTTAATCTGACCCTTCATCAGGCATTTACATTAATTTGAGAGCCTACTGTTTTTACCCGCAGGAGAAAGCATGTTGAAGCATGTGATGTTACTGGCGCTTGGCTTTTCCAGCGCGCTACAGGCAGCAAGCGTGGATTTGCGCATACTGGAAACCACCGATCTGCACAGCAACATGATGGATTTCGATTACTATAAGGATACGCCAACCGAGAAGTTTGGTCTGGTACGCACCGCAACTCTGATTCATGCTGCCCGGCAGGAAGCGCCAAACAGCGTGTTAATCGATAATGGTGACATTATCCAGGGCAGCCCGCTGGGTGATTACATGGCAGCGAAAGGATTAAAAGAGGGCGAAATTCATCCCATCTATAAAGCGATGAATACGCTGAATTACAGCGTTGGAAATCTCGGCAATCATGAGTTCAACTATGGCCTGCCTTACCTGAAAAAGGCACTCTCCGGCGCGCGCTTCCCTTATATCAACGCCAACGTGATCGAGATAAAAAGCGGTAAGCCGATGTTTACACCTTATCTGATTAAACCCACCGCTGTCGTTGATCGAGACGGCAAACTTCAGACCCTTAAGATTGGCTACATTGGCTTTGTGCCGCCACAAATCATGGTGTGGGACAGAACGAACCTGCAAGGCAAAGTCCGGGTTGAGGACATCACAGAAACGGCACGCCGTTATGTGCCGGAAATGCGTGCCCAGGGCGCTGATGTCATTATCGCTGTTGCTCATTCAGGCCTGAGCAGCGAGCCTTATCACGCCATGGCGGAAAACTCAGTTTACTATCTCAGCCAGGTTGCGGGCATTGACGCGCTCCTGTTTGGTCATGCACATGCGGTTTTCCCCAGCAAAGATTTCGCGGCCGTTAAAGGGGCGGATATCGCTAACGGTAAGCTAAACGGTATTCCTGCCGTGATGCCGGGTATGTGGGGCGATCATCTTGGCATCATTGATTTGGTGTTAAATAACCACAGCGGTCGCTGGCAGGTGAGTGAGGCAAAAGCCGAAGCGCGCCCAATTTATGATACAGCGCAGAAAAAGTCGCTGGCCGCCGAAGATGCGGCGTTAGTTAACCTGCTGGCTGATGACCATCGTGCCACGCGGGAATTTGTCGCTAAACCCATCGGAAAATCTGCGGATGTCATGTACAGCTATTTGTCGCTGGTGCAGGACGATCCGACAGTGCAAATTGTTAACAATGCCCAGCGCGCGTATGTTGAACATTTTATTCAGGGCGATCCTGATTTAGGACGTTTGCCCGTGCTCTCTGCTGCCGCACCCTTTAAAGCGGGTGGACGCAAAAACGATCCTGCCAGTTATGTTGAAGTGGAAAAAGGCCCACTCACCTTCCGTAACGCAGCCGATCTCTATCTTTACCCCAACACGCTGGTCGTCATGAAAATCAACGGAGCCCAGGTAAAAGAGTGGCTGGAGTGTTCGGCAGGACAGTTTAATCAAATTGATACCAACAGCAGCAAACCGCAATCTTTGATTAACTGGGGTTTTCGCACCTACAACTTCGATGTCATTGACGGGGTGAACTATCAGATTGATGTGACGCAACCGGCGCGCTACGACGCGGAATGCCAGATGATAAACCCTGACGCTTCGCGTATTAAACAGCTTACCTGGCAAGGCAAGCCGGTTGCTCCAAACGCGACTTTCCTCGTCGCGACGAATAATTATCGCGCTTATGGCGGCAAGTTTGCAGGTACTGGCGATAGCTATGTTGCGTTCGCCTCACCTGATGAGAACCGCTCTGTCGTTGCCGCCTATATCAGTGCGGAAACAAAAAAACAGGGGGAAGTGCAACCGCAGGCGGATAACAACTGGCGGCTGGCCCCGATAATGACAGCTGTTCCACTGGATATCCGTTTTGAAACCGCGCCAGGAGATAAAGCTACTGGCTTTATTCAGCAGCACGCACAATATCCCATGCAGCCCAAAGGCAGCGATGATATTGGCTTTGCTTTGTGGCAGGTAGATTTGCAGAAATAAGAGAGATAAGGGCGACGTAATGGTCGCCCTTAAGTTTTACAGGATTTCCAGCAGTTCCACTTCAAATACCAGGGTGCTGAATGGTGGGATGGATGCGCCAGCGCCACGCTCGCCGTAAGCGAGGTTGTGCGGGATCACCAGTTCCCACTTTGAGCCAACTGGCATCAGGGTTAACGCTTCAATCCAACCGGCAATCACGCCGCTTACCGGGAATTCTGCTGGCTCGCCGCGTGCAACCGAGCTGTCAAACACGGTGCCGTCGATCAGCTTGCCCGTATAGTGAACGCGTACGCGATCCTGACGAGAAGGGATTGGGCCATCGCCTTGAGTGATTACGCTGAACTGCAAACCCGATTCGGTGCTGCTCACGCCTTCGCGCTGCGCATATTCAGTCAGGAACGCCTGGCCTTGTGCTGCCATAGCTTCAGTGCGCTCACGGCGCACGCCTTCAGCGCGCTCGTGGACTTCACGCAGGGCGCGATGTACCACATCAACCGGAACTGCCGGCGAGTTCCCTTCCAGCGCGTCGCGCAGGCCCGCGAGCAGTGCTTCTGGCTGCAGCCCCTGCAGGCCAGATTCCTGCAACTGCTGGCCAACCTGTAAACCAATACCATAACTTGCTTGTGCTTCGACGCTGTCGAAAGAAGGGGTTGTCATCTTCGTTCCTTTCACTCTCGGATAAATTCGAACCGGCAGCATAGCAGCGCAGGCCGCTGGCGTAAAATGCCCTGCATCAAAGATGACTTTTCGTGATGAAAGAGAAACAATACGCAGGTCAAATTTATCAATGCTGGCAGGCACTTCCCGCCCGCATTGCCCATACTATAACTATCGACAAGGTTAACCTTGTTAGTCACGCTGAATAAAGAGAGAAATTATGGGCCAGATCGCCCCACGACGCCGCAGGAAGCGCACACCGCGTATTTTATCCCGGTTGCAAGCCTGGCTGCCTGCGCGCACGCCGCAGCATTCTGCCGGAGAGGAGGAACCACGAATGGCTTCAGACGCGTCATCCCGCTTGCCCACCTGGCTTTATCGCCTCTGGCATTTAACGGATCATATTCGCTGGATGGATCCGCTCCCCGCTCCCCATCGTCGCGGCATCGTCATCGCGTTACTGGTGGTCTTACTGGCCTTTCTCTGGCCAACAAGCACGCCGCAATATCCGGTAGAACGACCTGCCCCCCAACGGCGGAGAAAGATGTGCCATTACAGGCAGATATATACAATAACGTACCTGCACAGCAGCCAACGCAGACGAAGGCTGATTCTCAGGGCGCGTGGCGCAGTTATACCGTAGCATCAGGCCAGACGCTGGCACAGCTGTTTCGTGACAACGACCTGCCAGTGAATGATGTGTTTGCTATGGCGCGCGTGGAAGGAAACGATCAGCCGCTCAGTACGCTGCAAAGTGGTCAACGGGTGAAGATTCGTCAGAACGCAGAAGGTGTAGTCACCGGATTAACCGTTGATGGCGCAAACGGCCCGGTTTTGTTTACCCGTCAACCGGACGGCAACTTTATCCGCGCCCAATAAACAAAAACGCCGGCACAGGGCCGGCGTTTCTGCATAACTCAGTAATAAATTACTCAGTCACTACTTTCACGATCAGTTTCGCGAATACTTCGCTGTGAACCTGGAAGTCCACTTCGTGCTCACCGGTGGTGCGTAGAACGCCGTTCGGCAGGCGAACTTCGCTCTTAGCCACTTCAACGCCAGCTGCAGTTACAGCGTCAGCGATGTCGCGAGTACCGATGGAACCGAACAGTTTACCTTCGTCGCCTGCTTTAGACGCGATGGTAACGGTGCCCAGTGCATTGATTTTCTCAGCGCGAGCATTAGCTGCAGACAGAACGTCAGCCAGTTTGGCTTCCAGTTCTGCACGACGTGCTTCGAAGAATTCAACGTTTTTCTTAGTAGCAGGAACAGCTTTACCCTGTGGTACCAGGAAGTTACGAGCGTAGCCCGCTTTAACGTTAACCTGATCACCCAGGCTGCCCAGGTTTGCTACTTTATCAAGCAGAATAACTTGCATTACCTTATCCTCTTAAAGTCGTTAATGGACAGCGGCCGATTACTGATGACGATCAGTGTACGGCAGCAGAGACAGGTAACGCGCGCGCTTGATAGCACGAGCCAGCTGACGCTGGTATTTTGCGCGAGTACCGGTGATACGGCTCGGTACGATCTTGCCGCTTTCAGTGATGTAGTTTTTCAGCGTTGCGATATCTTTATAATCGATCTCTTGAACGCCTTCCGCGGTGAAACGGCAGAACTTGCGACGACGGAAATAACGTGCCATTTGGCTAGTCTCCAGAATCTATCAATTCAATCTGCTCGGCATGTAACACCATTTTACTCTGTCCATTGCGTGCCTGATGACAGCTAATGAAACCTTCGAGAATGAGTTGCGTGCCGACCGTTATATGTTGAGTAATCACCTGATGGGTGCTGCCGCTGATAATCACCGGCATCCGACACCAGGCTTGCCGGTGAAATCCGGCCTCCTCCTGCACTGAGCGGTGCTCTAGCACAAACTGACAGTGAGGAATTCCTGACGGGCTAATTTTTCGAACCGGCGTCTTGCACACCGTGCCAGACAAACGCAGTCGATTAACCGTCACGATGGATTACTCTTCAGAATCCCCAGCATCTGAGTCATCAGCGGATTCGTTAGCGAAGTCTTCGCGGCGCTCACGACGCTCGTCTTTCGCTTTAACCATCGGTGATGCTTCAGTTACCGCGTGTTTAACGCGCATAACCATGCTACGGATAACGGCGTCGTTGAAGCGGAAGTTCGTTTCCAGCTCATCGATCACTTCCTGCGGCGCTTCAACGTTCAGCAGAACGTAGTGTGCTTTGTGCAGTTTGTTGATCGGGTAAGCCAGCTGACGGCGGCCCCAGTCTTCCAGACGGTGGATCGTGCCCTGAGCACCAGTGATAGCACCAGTGTAACGCTCGATCATGCCCGGAACCTGTTCGCTTTGGTCAGGATGGACCATAAATACGATTTCGTAATGACGCATCGAAATTGCTCCTTACGGATTATTCAGCCTCCTGTCAGGGTCAACCGCGGCCCGTGGAAGCAAGGAACGTTATAGCCAGTGCCCCATTTATCACGGGACACCGCCTGAGAATGCGGCTGAAAAATTGACGCGTAATCATACTGATGTAACCCATTAAACTCAAGCGCACATTTCATCAAATCTGGCGTAGCGTGCCAAAAGCTGGCGCATTTTGTGCTATCAGAGGAAATACAAGCGGTTGGACCGGGATTGTTCAACAGGACTGATAAAGACGTTCAATAGTGCCGGTTGGCGTCATATTAGCGAAGCACTAAACTTTATACAGACGTCAAGGTTAGCGTGTTGGCGTCCAGCAGAGTGTTTTCCCTGTAGTGAGGAGTCGAGCATGAAAACGTTCGTCATCGCCACTTTACTGGGTCTCTTCCTGTCTCCACCCGCTCTTGCCAGCAGTGCTGACTGTGCGCAGCAGATAAGAAGTAATACTAGCAACGCGGCTTCAGGCTATGTTTACGTTAATCGACTGGATGCGCCGGGCAGTATTCATGCCAGTGCCAGCAGTAGTGCGGCGGAACGGTTATCGAACCAGATGTGATGCCCTGTAACGTAACGGGCTGGTGGCGTGCTATCAGCCCGATTTCGTTATAAATAATGTTTGAAAAAGTCACCAGCGCCGTGAGACCGGACGGGGTAATCTTGTGGCCGATATATTTCTCTGACAGCGACGTCAGATGGCTATCCCGTCCCTGTTCACGCAGGGCGTTCGTAAGCCGTGTGGTTTCAGCAAACGGCACAACTTCATCAGCTTCACCATGCCAGAGTAACAGCGGCCGGTTAGCCAGCTTGTCCAGCATCATGCAGGGATCGTAACCCGCCAGCGGAGCCATGCGTTCGGCGAACTGTGTTTTTTGTTCCGGTGTGCGTGCCACCAGCGGCGGAAACAGCGTCTGGCTCAGCTGCATAAAATAGCCCGATCCCATCATACAGGCGACGCTATGAATTTGCGGATAACGCGCCATTGCACCCAAAGCGGTCATACCGCCCATTGACGCGCCTGCCACCGCAAAACGCGCTTCAGCAATCAGATCTTTTTCGCGCAGCGCCGCTTCCAGGTGCGGCACATCATCAATGTTTTGTCTGAGAATGTCCCAAAAATGGCTCTGTCGGTATTCGGCATCGCCGTTATAGCGCGCGCCATGCATATCAGCATCAGGCATCACCGCACGAAAACCCGCCTGCGCTAACGCCACGGCAAAATAGGCATAAACGTCTTTTGATGAGGTGAATCCGTGGTGAAACAGTACGGTTGGCAACCGGGCGTGGCGCTGGCCCGCAGGTGCTGCGTGAAGGCATTCAATGCCCGCGAACGTTTCCGTATTAAGTTCAATCATGCTCCCTCCTGCGTGATGGTTAAGACTTGCCATTCAAGTGTACGTTCTGCCGATTGAAATGCGAGCCTGTTCACATTTCATTTAAATAATTGCAACACTAAACTTTTCTCGCGCCCTGCCGTTGATCTTGTACCCTCCTAACATAACCTTAAGGTAATTTATGAAGCGTCTCTCTCTCAGCGGCCTGAGTCTTGGAGTGAAGCTGTCTGTACTGACGTCTCTCAGCGTTGCGCTGCTTTTGCTCGTGCTGACACTGACTCAAAGCCACAATGCTTCTCGTCAGCTGGAAAGCCTGGCGATGGATGATATGCACAATCAGGTGCAAGGCATTAGCGAAATGGCGACGATGTTTAACGCCACTCTGACCGAAGAAGTCAGTAATTACACCCGTCTTTTCACCAGCTTTCTGCCAAAACGCTTTAGCCGTGACGAAAGTTCCCGCATTCAGGTCGGTGAATTTTCAACCCCCACGCTGCGAGCCGGACTGAAAACCCTCAATCTTGATCAGACCTCAGTAGATGATTTCACAGAACGGACTGCCGCCGTGTCGACGATTTTTGTGCGTGACGGTGATGATTTTATTCGTATTTCGACATCACTGAAGAAAGAGGACGGCAGTCGGGCAATCGGTACGCAGCTGGATCGCAGCAGCGCCGCCTGGAAACAGATTAACCAGGGCGAAATTTATCGCGGTCTCGCCACGCTGTTTGGTCATCGTTATATCACCCAGTATCAACCCGTGAAAGATGACAGCGGCACGGTAATCGCCATCCTGTTTGTGGGTGTGCAAATTGATAATCAGTACGCTCTAATGCGCGAAAAAGTGCTGGCGCGTCGTCTGGGTGAAAGTGGTCATTTCTATGTTCTGAACGGTACGCCAGGAAAAGCACAGGGCCAGTATCTGTTCGATAAGCAACATGAAGGCGATCTGCCAACATGGGACAAGGCGGTTCAGCAGCAGCTACTGACGCAGCCACAAGGCATTCTGGAAGCCGAGGTTGCAGGTGAAAATAAAATACTGGCCTGGCAGCAGTTGCCTGACTGGAACTGGATAATTGTTGGTGAAGTCAGCCGCGCCAGCCTGCTGGCACCGATTATTCATAGCCGTAACGTGTTTATGATCACTGGCCTGCTGTTAGTAATGCTCTTTGCGCCTGGCTTTGTCTGGTACAGCCGTCGGGCGATTACTCAGCCGTTGCAGCAGGTTATTCAGCTGGCGGAACAATACGCGGCGGGAAATTTACAGTTTCATCTTGATACCCAACGTAAAGATGAAGTCGGACAGCTGGTGAATGCGATTAACGGCATCGGCGACGGTTTAGAGAAAATTGTTGCTCAGGTGCGCGGCGCGGCGCAGGAGATTAGCGACGGCACCGACACTATCGCGGCCAGCAGTCTGGATATCAGCGCCCAGATTAGCCGCCAGGCGAGCAGTGTTGAAGAAACCTCCGCCAGCATGGAGCAGTTTGGCGCCACAGTGGAGCACACCGCTGACAGTTTACGTCAGGCCATGGCACTGGTTTCAGAAGCGAACAGTATGGTTAATCACGGCAGTAAAACTGTAGTGCACTCCGTTAATACAATGTCAGCCATCAAAATTTCTTCGCAGAGCATTGCCGATATAACGCATGTAATCGAGTCAATTGCTTTTCAGACCAATATTCTGGCGCTTAATGCGGCGGTCGAAGCGGCGCGTGCCGGTGAACATGGTCGAGGCTTTGCCGTGGTTGCCGCCGAAGTGCGTGCGCTGGCACAACGATCGGCGCAGGCCGCTAAAGAGATTGAGGGTTTGATTGCGACTTCAATCAAAAATGTGTCGGAAGGCCATACCTTGTCGGAGCAAACGCGTGAAGCGATGGTGAACATCGTGACGCACATTGAGCAGGTTCAGGCGCTGATGGGTGAAATTAACGTTGCTGCGCAGCAGCAGGCGGCGGGGATTGGTCAGGTCAATCTGGCGATGAACCAGATCAGTCAGGCAACGCATCAGAACAGCGACCTGGTGGCGCAGGCAGAAAGCACCGCTCAGAATCTGAGCCAGAAAGGGCATCATCTGACACAATTAGTGAGCGTTTTTAACCTCAAATCGTGATCTTATGGGACGTTAGCTTACACTTAAACCATCGTCCCAACTAAGGATCAGCTATGCGTTACGCTTATTTTCTGGCTTTAAGCCTGCTCCTGAGTAGCTGTGCAGCATTTCAGAATACGCCAAAGGCGCCGCCCGCTCCCACCAGCCAGGCGCAAGAAATTTCGCGCGACCAAAGCAACGGTTTGCCAAAGATCGGCAACATTAGTGTCAACGTGCGTGGTTCACCGGATGATGCCGAACGTGAAATTGCTGCGCAGGCGAATCGGGCCGGGGCAACCTATTACCAAATTGTGATGCTCAGTGAAACGGTAATGCCAGGCCTGTGGTACAGCACAGCCATTTTGTATGGTGCCTCAACTGCCACTGGCACGCAGAAGTAAACGATCGGTCAGCGCATGTTCTAACGGACGCGATCCGCGCTGATCGATCCACTGTAAGCACCAGGCATCTGCAATTGGCGGCTCTGCATATTTCAGCAATTGCGCAGCCGTCGCCAGTTGTAACAGGTTAGAGGTTAACTCACGCGCCTGCGCCTCCTGCGCTTTCCCCAACCGCAGTTTTAGCTGACGCCAGCGTGTATCAAAATGCCGATTACTGCCTTTTACAGCATCAAATTCCTGATTCAACATTTCCATCATGCCGGGCTGCTTTGCCAGCACCCGCAAGACATCAAGGCACATCACATTGCCCGCACCTTCCCAGATACTGTTGACCGGCATATCCCGAAACAGCCGCGCAAGCTCGCTCTCTTCGCAATAGCCGATACCGCCTGTTACTTCCATCGATTCCGCCACAAAAGGCATGCCTGCCTTGCAGATGACATATTTCGCTGCGGGGGTAAACAACCGGGCAAAACCGGCTTCATGCGGCTGGGCAGGCTGTGCCCACGCCCGAGCGAGTCGTAGCAGTAGCGCGGTTTGTCCCTCTAGCTGCAACGCCTGAGTCGCCAGCACCTGGCGCATCAACGGTTGATCCACCAGGTTTTTACCCATTACCTGGCGCTGGTGCGCATGATACAGCGCGACGGAGAACGCGCGCCGCATCTGGCCGTGGCTGCCGAGCGCGCAATCGAAGCGCGTCATGCCGCCCATTTTAAGGATCAGCCGCACGCCTTCGCCTTCTTCGCCCAGCAACCAGCCGGTGGCATCTTTGAATTCCACTTCGCTGCTGGCGTTCGAGCGATTGCCTAATTTATCTTTGAGGCGCTCGATAAAAATGGCATTACGTGTGCCGTCTGGCAGCAGGCGCGGCAGGAAGAAGCAGCTCAAACCATGCTGGGTTTGCGCCAGAATCAAGTGGGCATCGCTTTGCGGCACCGAGAAAAACCATTTGTGCCCCACAATGCGATAGGCTTCACCGGGACCGCGCGCCCCTAGCGGTTCTGCGCGCGTGGTATTGGTTAGCACATCGCTACCGCCCTGCTTCTCTGTCATTCCCATACCAATCAGCAATCCGCGTTTTTGATCGCCAGGCTGAGCATGCGTATCGTAGCGATCGCTGAGTAGGGGATCGCGCCAGCCTTCAAAAGTTTGAGGAAGATAACTTTGCAACAGCGGAATAGCAGCGTGCGTCATGGTAACGGGGCAAAGCGTGCCGGCTTCCACTTGTGCATGCAGGATAAAACGTGCCGCGCGTGCCACGCTGGCGCGCTCACGCACATCAGGTTGCCAGGTAAGATTGTGCAAGCGACTGGCGCAGACGCCCTGCATCAGCAAGTGCCAGGCAGGATGAAAGCGCACTTCGTCCAGCCGAACACCGCGCGCATCGTAGCGCAACAGTTCAGGCGGTTCGGCGTTAGCCAGCCTGCCTAACTCCAGCGATTCGGCACTGCCGAGTTGCATACCTACCGAGGCCAGCCATTCACGATCCCATTCTCCGCCTTCACGAAGTAACGCGTCGCACAATGGCGTATCGGACAGAAATAAATTGCTGTTGGCCAGGGGTTGCGGCTGATTGAAAACAGTGTGGGTTGTCCAGGTCATAACTACTCCTCGCGGATGTCACTTCCTAATTATGGGAGCGACGTGCAGTTATGCCTGGTACAGAAACACTTTTGCGGCGGCGATCACGCCGTCCGGGAATTAAAGGCTGCGTTGACGCACTGCTTCAAACAGACAGACGCCAGTTGCGACAGAAACATTCAGGGAAGAAACGCTGCCCGCCATCGGAATGCTAATCAGCTCGTCACAGTGTTCACGGGTCAGTCGACGCATGCCTTCGCCTTCAGCCCCCATCACCAGCGCCATTGGGCCAGTCATTTTGCTTTGAAACACCGTATGATCGGCTTCGCCCGCAGTGCCGACGACCCAAATGTTATATTCCTGCAACAGGCGCAGCGTGCGCGCCAGATTGGTGACGCGAATCAACGGCACGTTTTCTGCTGCACCACTGGCGACCTTTTTCGCCGTGGCGTTTAACGATGCTGACCGATCTTTCGGCACAATCACCGCATGCACGCCCGCAGCATCTGCACTACGCAAGCAGGCACCCAGATTATGGGGATCGGTAACGCCATCGAGCACCAGCAAAAACGGTTTTTCCAGACTTTGTAACAGATCCGGCAGATCGCCTTCCTGATACTGACGTCCCGGCTTCACGCGTGCCACGATGCCCTGATGCACACTGCCTTCAACCTGGCTGTCGAGCCATTGACGGTTTGCCAGTTGGATCACGATCCCCTGAGCTTCCAGCGCGGTCACCAGCGGTTGCAGGCGACGATCGTCGCGGCCTTTGAGAATAAAGACTTCCTGGAAACGTTGTGGATCGCGCTCCAGCAGCGCCTGCACGGCATGGATACCAAAAATTATTTCGCTCATCAATCTGCTCAGTGGTTGGGAATGAATGGATTACAACAGGCCCTTTCTCACATGAGAGAGGGCCTGAACGCGCATCAGAGAGGTTTTGCCTTCTTCGTGGCGCGCTTAGCCTTCGTGGCGGCGGCGATTTTACGGGTTTTTTCCGACACTTTTTGCTTTTTTCTGTCTTCGTCGCTGCGGACTTCTTCTTACCCCCCGGAAGGCAGAGTCCGGCTCGAAAGTCCCTTTTTTGCTCAGATCGCGACGGCGCTTCGGCGGCGCTT
Source organism: Pantoea sp. LMR881 (assembly GCF_027157825.1). Taxonomy (NCBI): domain Bacteria; kingdom Pseudomonadati; phylum Pseudomonadota; class Gammaproteobacteria; order Enterobacterales; family Erwiniaceae; genus Pantoea; species Pantoea sp. LMR881. The sequence continues at coordinate 2,741,316 of NZ_JAPVOK010000002.1, read as the reverse complement.
TGCCTTCACGTTTTGCCCGATCGCGTGCAGTTTTGCCTTCGCCACGCGGCTGGCGTTGGCTGGAGATCAAAGCAAAATCGATTTTACGTTCATCCATGTGTACCGCTTCAACACGCACTTCTACCGCATCACCGAGACGATAGGTACGACCACCGGATTCGCCAACCAGACGCTGACCCACCGGATCAAAACGGTAGTAATCATTGTCGAGCGATGAAACGTGTACTAAACCATCGATAAACAGATCGTTCAGACGCACAAAGAAACCGAAACCGGTAACACTGGAGATCACACCGTTAAACACATTACCGACCTGATCCTGCATGAAGTCGCACTTCAGCCAGTCCGCAACATCGCGTGTGGCTTCATCTGCACGGCGTTCCGTCAGTGAGCAGTGCTGCCCCAACTGCAACATTTGCTGCATTTCGTAGTGATAGCCGCCCGTTTCCGTGGTGAGGCTTTTCACTTCGCCCTGCTCTTTAGCCAGCAGGTATTTGATGGCGCGGTGCAGCAGTAAATCCGGGTAACGGCGAATCGGTGAAGTGAAGTGTGCATAGGAAGCCAGCGCGAGGCCAAAGTGACCACGGTTTTCCGGATCATATACGGCCTGCTTCATCGAGCGCAGCAGCATGGTTTGTAACATTTCTGCATCCGGGCGATCCGCAACCTGCTCCAGCAAGGCAGCATAATCTATCGGCTGCGGCTTATTTCCCCCGGCAAGCTGAGTCCCAGCTCGTTTAAAACGGTGCGGAAGCTTTTAATGCTGTCGTCGCTGGGGCGATCGTGATCGCGGAACAGAGCCGGTTCTTCATTCTTCTCAACAAAACGCGCTGAGGCGATGTTAGCCAGAATCATGCACTCTTCGATCAGCTTATGCGCATCGTTGCGTGAAGCGCGCTCAACACGCTCAATCCGGCGCTCGGCATTGAAGATAAACTTCGCTTCTTCTGTTTCAAACGAGATGCCGCCACGCTCTTCACGCGCGGTTTCCAGCGCCTGATACATGTTATGCAGCTCTTCCAGATCTTTAACCAGCGGTGCATATTGCTCGCGCAGTTCTTCATTGCCCTGCAAAATATTCCACACTTTGGTGTAGGTCAGGCGCGCATGCGAATTCATGACCGCTTCGTAATGTCTGAAGCCGGTGAGCTTGCCTCTGGCCGACACGGTCATTTCGCACACCATACACAAGCGATCAACCTGCGGGTTAAGCGAACAGAGGCCGTTAGAGAGTACTTCCGGCAGCATAGGAACAACCTGCGAAGGGAAGTAAACGGACGTGCCACGCTGATGTGCTTCATTGTCGAGTGGTGTGCCTGGGCGAACGTAATAGCTGACATCGGCAATAGCAACCCATAAACGCCAGCCGCCGCCGCGCTTTTTCTCGCAGTACACCGCATCGTCGAAATCGCGGGCATCTTCGCCATCAATGGTCACCAGTGGAAGCTGGCGTAAATCAACGCGTCCCTGTTTGGCCTCTTCCGGGACGTCTTCGCTCAGCTTACTGACCTGTTTTTCAACTTCTGGCGGCCAGGTGTGAGGGATCTCGTGGGTACGCAGCGCCATATCAACGGCCAGGCTGGTGCCCATGTCATCGCCCAGAATTTCGGCGACTTTACCGATAGCTTTAGTACGGCGCGTTGGGCGTTGAATCAGCTCAACCACCACCACCGTTCCCATGCGCGCATTCATGGTTTCTTCAGGCGGAATAAGGATATCGAAACTCAGACGACTATCGTCTGGTACGACAAAACCAGCGCCCGCATCGGTGAAGTAGCGCCCAACGATTTGATTATTACGCGGCTCTTGCACGCGCACCACGCGCGCTTCGCGGCGTCCTTTACGGTCTGCGCCCAGCGGTTGCGCCAGAATCACATCACCGTGCATGCAGAATTTCATCTGCTCAGCAGAGAGATAAAGATCGTCTTTTGCCCTTCAACGCGCAAAAAGCCGTAACCATCACGGTGACCAATGACTTTGCCACGCAGTAAATCAAGGCGTTCCGGCAGGGCATAACACTGACGACGGGTAAAAACGAGCTGTCCATCGCGCTCCATCGCACGTAAACGACGACGCAACGCCTCAAGATGCTCTTCGTCTTGCAGATTCATTTCTTGCGCCAGCTCATCGCGGCTGGCGGGCTTTTCACGCTTTTCTAATAATGCCAGGATAAACTCCCGGCTTGGGATCGGGTTTTCGTATTTTTCAGCTTCTCTATCCTGATAAGGATCTTTTGACATAACGGTTCCTCCGATGTCATTTAATATTTATTGCCACCGGCGGTTCGGACAATATGATTTCATATAAAGGGCTATTGCCATCAACCAGATCCGCCAGCGTATAGCGATCAAGCTCTTTTAAAAATAGCTGCACCGCGTCATATAACGCTTTTCTCAGACGGCAGGCGGGCGTAATAACACAGGCGCTGCAATCCACTAATTGTAGCGGCTCCATCTTGCGTACGACGTCACCAATGACAATTTGATTCGCCTTTATGCCCAGGCGAATGCCTCCATTTTTCCCACGGGTGGCCGCCACAAAACCCAGCCTGCTGAGTTGGTTAATGATTTTAACCATGTGATTACGCGACACGCCGTAAATCTCAGTGACTTCCGTAATGCTGGTCTGTTTGCCTTCCGGCAACGTCGCCATGTATATCAACGCCCTGAGACCATAATCGGTAAAACTTGTCAGCTGCACATTAACCTCGCTGAATCATTTAACATTGCATTGATTCGCTCGTCAGCCTGGTAACGAATTTTAGTCTTAACCCGGTTCGCTTCGCGATTACGTAAGATGATAAACCAGACTCTGATTGGCTGGGCGTTTTTTTAAGCCAGGAGGTAATTTGGCAAGCGAAGGGATAATTGGCGGCAAGTCGGGAACGGAAAAACAAAGGCCGGACAGTGTCCGGCCTTTGCGTGATTATGCGTCGAATGGATCGCGCAGAATCATCGTTTCGCTGCGATCGGGGCCTGTTGAAATAATATCAACCGGAACGCCAGTCACTTCTTCAACACGCTTGATGTAGTCGCGCGCTGCCTGCGGTAAGCCTTCCAGCGTTTTCACGCCAAAAGTGGTTTCGCTCCAGCCCGGCATTGATTCATAGATTGGCTCAATGCCTTCCCAGTTTTCAGCAGCCAACGGCGTGGTGGTGACTTCGCTGCCGTCAGGCATACGGTAAGCCACACAGATTTTCACTTCTTCCAGGCCATCCAGCACGTCCAGCTTGGTCATGCAGAAACCTGACAGTGAGTTGATCTGTACCGCGCGGCGTACTGCAACGGCATCTAACCAGCCAGTACGACGACGACGACCGGTAGTCGCACCGAATTCGTTGCCTTTCGCACACAGGAATTCACCGGTTTCATCAAACAGTTCGGTCGGGAACGGACCTGCACCCACGCGAGTAGAGTAGGCTTTGACAATGCCCAGCACGTAATCAACGTAACGCGGGCCAATGCCAGAACCGGTCGCAACGCCGCCTGCGGTGGTGTTAGACGAAGTAACATACGGATATGTACCGTGATCGATGTCCAACAAAGTGCCTTGCGCACCTTCGAACATAATCAGATCGCCACGCTTGCGCGCGCCATCCAGCAGTTCTGAAACGTCAACAACCATGCTGGTCAGGATGTCAGCAACTGCCATCACATCATTCAGCACTTTGTCGTAGTCGACCGCATCTTCTTTGTAGTAATGCACCAGCTGGAAGTTGTAGTAATCCACCACTTCTTTCAGCTTGGCTGCAAAAGTTTCTTTATTGAAAAGATCGCTCACACGCAGAGCGCGGCGCGCAACTTTATCTTCGTACGCTGGGCCGATGCCACGACCGGTGGTGCCGATCGCTTTCGCGCCACGTGCTTTTTCACGCGCCATATCCATGGCAACGTGATATTGCAGAATCAACGGGCAAGCTTCAGAAATCAGCAGACGTTCGCGTACCGGAATTCCACGCTCTTCCAGGCCTTTCATCTCTTTCATTAATGCTTCAGGAGAGAGAACCACGCCATTACCAATAATGCTGGTAACGTTGTCACGCAGAATGCCAGAAGGGATTAAGTGGAGGACGGTTTTTTCACCGTTGATGACAAGTGTGTGGCCCGCATTGTGGCCGCCTTGATAACGCACAACGTAATTCGCGCGTTCAGTCAGAAGGTCTACAATCTTACCTTTACCTTCGTCACCCCATTGGGTGCCCAGTACGACGACGTTCTTACCCATTTCTCAAAATCACCGATTGCTTAAAAATGGATTCTACCATCTGATCCAGCCGCTTTCAGCACTTTTAGCATACGATTGCGCGCTTTTTTGCCTGAGTTTTGATCACTACAACATGTTGGGGATAATGACCTTTCAAAGCACAATTTAAGCGGTGATACCTTTCTCGCTACACATTGCCATGCAGACTTAACATACAATAAATCACGACCCCGGCGACCACTAAGCCACCGCCAAAGCGATGCAACAGGCGATCGGGCAGCTGCGTCATCGACTGAAGCATACGTCGCCAGACACGAGGCATAAACATCGGTCCCAACCCTTCCAGCACTAACACCAAAGCTAACGCCATCCAGATACTTGTGTTCATTCTGATCGTCCAAAAAAGGCCGACAAAATTGTCGGCCTGTAGGTTATATCAGTTCTTAACGTGTGGCGTTAGAGGGCGCTTTCATATATCGGAAGAAGTCGCTGTCTGGACTCAACACCATGACGTCCTGATTTTCATTAAAGCTATTTTCGTAAGCGCGCAGGCTGCGGATAAAGGCGTAAAAATCGGGATCCTGGCTGAATGAATTAGCAAATAGTTTCGCCGCTTCTGCATCACCATCACCGCGCGTAATCAGTGCTTCACGCTGCGCTTCGGCGAGCGTACGCGTTACCTGATAATCAGCCTGAGCACGCAATTTCTCTGCCTCTTCCTGACCCTGTGAACGCTGACTGCGCGCTACCGCTTCACGCTCAGCGCGCATACGGTTGAAGATAGCGTCTGAGACTTCGGTCGGCAGGTTGATCTGCTTGATGCGCACATCAACAACCTGAATACCTAACGCTGCCATACTGTTTGGGTTTGGCGCAGGTTCATTACTGTTGGTTTCACGCTCAACGCGTGCTGCCGCATTGGCAATCGCATCATCGGCAGCCGGTGTCGCGATTTCATCGTCGCCACCTGCGCTACCGGTGTTCAGGGCATCGCGTACATCAGTGGTTAAACGACCACGTGAGTCAGTTACGATATCTTTAACATCCAGACGTCCCATTTCAGAACGCAGACGGTCACTGAACTTACGCTTCAGCAATACTTCAGCCTGAGAAACGTCACCGCCGCCTGTTGCCAGGTAATAACGGCTGAAATCACTGATGCGCCATTTAATGTAGGAATCGACGATCAGATCTTTTTTCTCTTTAGTGACAAAGCGATCGGCCTGGTTATCCATGGTTTGAATACGTGCATCCAGAGATTTAACCGTTTCAATAAACGGAATCTTGAAATGCAGGCCCGGTGAGTAAACCTGCGGCTTGTTTTCATCATCACGCAAAACTTTGCCGAAACGCAGCACAATGCCACGCTGGCCTTCCTGCACCACAAACAGTGACGCATAAAGCACCACCAGCACGACAATTAACAAAAGACTATGGACTTACGCATCGATTACTCTCTCCCTTCGCGCTGGGTATCGTTGCGCAGAGCATTGGCCCGACGCTGATCCATGATGCTGTCTGGACTGTATGACGAGCTGTCACTACGGCTGGCACTGCGGTCAGAAAGCGGCGGTAAAGCGGACGAACTGCTGCCTTTTTGCCCACTTTGTCCGGTTGATGACTGCATGCCACGCATCAGTTGATCAAGCGGCAGCACCATCAGGTTATTGCCACGGTCGTTAACCAGCACTTTGCGCGTATGGCTCAGTACACGTTCCATGGTTTCAATATAGAGACGCTCTTTGGTAATTTCTGGCGCAGCTTTGTACTCCGGCAGAATTTTGGCGAAACGCGCCACTTCACCCTGCGCTTCCAGAACGGTGCGCTCTTTATAAGCTCGTGCTTCTTCAAGAATACGCTGCGCCCGACCGTTAGCACGAGGCTGCACTTCGTTAGCATATGCTTCAGCTTCACGTACGTATTGTTCACGGTTTTCACGCGCGGCAATCGCATCGTCAAATGCAGATTTCACTTCTTCTGGCGGACGCGCGGCCTGGAAGTTAACGTCCAGTACCGCTATGCCCATATTGTAAGGGCGAATTGTTTCATCGATCTCACGCTGCGTTTCACTACGCACCACGGTACGACCTTCTGTCAGGATGCGGTCCATGGTTGAGCGGCCAATCACGCCGCGCAGGGCACTGTCCGTTGCCTGACGCAGGCTGTCATCAGCACTGGTCACGGCATAGAGGTAACGCTCAGGATCCGTTACGCGGTACTGCACGTTCATTTCAACGCGCACCACGTTTTCGTCCGAGGTCAACATCACGCCTGATGCAGCCAGTTCACGCACCGCTTCAACGTTAACGGCACGAACCTGATCGATAAATGTCGGCTTCCAGTTCAGACCTGGTTCAACCAAGTGGCTGAATTTACCGAAGCGCGTCACGACGCCACGTTCCGCTTCTTTAATGGTGTAGAATCCGCTAGCGGCCCAGATGACCACAGCAGCAACAGCCACAATGCCAATAATTTTGCCGCCGCTGCCTGAGCCACGTTGGCCATTGTCACTCTGTTTGCCACCGCCCAGTCCACCGAGCTTCTTGCTCAGCTTACGGAAGATATCATCCAGATCAGGTGGTCCTTTATCTCGACCTCCTTTATTTCCCCCAGAGTTGCCGCCTTGATTATTGCTGCTTCCCCACGGGTCGCGGTCCTGTCCGTTATTTCCGGGCTGATTCCACGCCATGTTTCTACTCCATTTATTGTATAAGCGGTTTTTACCCGTCATCTTTCGGATTGCAGCTGTGTTGGCTGCCTTCACACGCCCCTGTTACCTACTGATGTAGGCTCCAGGGGACTTGCTCAGTTGCCGCCTTGCTGCAATCCGAAATACTCGGGTCAATCTTGCATCTTGAGGCTGGCAACCTTCGTCGCAACAATCGTCAATTTCTCAGGTAAATGCGTTGGGCAATATCAAACAATGTAACTGGTCAGCGACGGTTCCTGTTTACATAAACGGCGCCAGTCAACAATTGGCATTCGAATCTGTAAACTTACACTGCCGTCTTCTTCATTCCACTCTTTTTCAATCGCCTGCGACTGGTAGAAGCGGCTGCGCAAGCGCCCCGCATCGTCGGGTGGCAGACATAATTCATATTGGGCAATTTCACCCGACAAACGCTCCGACAGCGCCTGCCACAACAAAGGAATTCCCGCCCCGGTCTGAGCCGAGAGCCAGACGCGAACAGGCAGGTTTTCTTCATTACGATCGATACGCGGCTCAAAACTGTCGAGCATATCGATCTTATTCATAACCAACAGTACAGGAATATCGTTCGCTTCAATTTCTTCCAGCACGGTATCGACGGCTTCGATGTTCTCGTTTACCCGAACATCCGCGCCATCAATAACGTGGAGCAGCAACGCAGCCTGACGTGTTTCCTGCAGCGTCGCCTTAAATGCTGCCACCAAATCGTGCGGCAAATGACGAATAAAACCCACCGTATCCGCTAACACGACCTCACCGACATCTGCCACGTTCAGGCGACGTAAGGTAGGATCGAGGGTTGCAAACAGTTGATCCGCAGCGTACACATTGGCGGATGTCATTGCGTTAAACAGGGTAGATTTACCGGCGTTGGTATAACCAACCAGCGAAACGGTCGACACATCGGCTTTAGCGCGCGCTTGTCGTCCCTGCTCGCGCTGTTTTTCAACGCGTTCAAGACGGGAAAGAATTTGGCTAATGCGACCACGCAACAAGCGACGGTCAGTTTCAAGCTGTGTTTCACCCGGACCACGCAAGCCGATACCGCCTTTTTGGCGCTCAAGGTGAGTCCAGCCACGCACCAGGCGCGTAGCCAGATGGCGAAGCTGTGCCAACTCGACCTGCAATTTACCTTCGTGAGTGCGAGCGCGTTGGGCAAAAATATCAAGGATTAAGCCTGTGCGATCAATCACACGGCATTCGCATATACGCTCCAGGTTTCGTTCCTGAGCGGGCGTTAAAGCATGATCGAATAATACGACCGATGCTCCACTTGATTTCACCGCATCGGCAATTTCAACGGCCTTTCCTTCACCGACAAAATATTTGGGATGTGGCGCTTTACGACTGCCAGTAATCACTTGCAGTGCATCGACGCCAGCAGAAGAAACCAGGGTTTCAAACTCCTGTAAATCTTCTATCTCTTTGTCTTGGGAGAACCAGATGTGTACCAGTACGGCCTGCTCACCGGCATCATAACGGTCAAACAAGCTATAACCTCGCTAAAAATAAAAGACCAGGACGGAAAACGAACTATGCTCTCCAGCCCTGGCTGTACGGTGACGCTTTACTCTGCGTTATCACCGTCTTGTTGTGGCTGTGGCTGCGCAGATGGATTGCTGCCGCCATGATGGTAATTATTGCTGCCACCACCGGTATTGTTGCTATGGTGAGAAACCGGGCGCGATGGAACCACGGTAGAAATGGCGTGCTTGTAAACCATCTGACTTACCGTGTTTTTCAACAAAATTACGAACTGATCAAATGACTCAATCTGACCTTGCAGTTTAATACCGTTGACCAAATAAATCGAAACCGGAACACGTTCACGACGCAGTGCGTTCAAAAACGGGTCTTGTAATGATTGCCCCTTAGCCATTCTATCTTTTCCTTATATGCTTGTTGTTTGTTACTTGTAGAACCTATGGTTCTGAAAAAACTGCGTAAAAATTTGCGCACGATAACCAGCCAATTGTACACAATCACCCATGCTTCGCACTAAGAACCTGTAGCACCGTATCACGCGCTAACTGGGGTTCGTCACTCTCTAACCAGTGAACATTTTCCCAGCCGCGTAACCAGGTGATTTGGCGCTTAGCAAGTTGCCGGGTCGCGCAAATTCCCCGATAAACCATCTCGTTGTAATCGATTTCGCCAGCTAAATAAGACCACATCTGTCGATAACCCACACAACGAATGGAAGGCATATCCGTATGCAAATCACCTCGTGCGAACAGGGCCCGAGACTCCGCTTCAAATCCTGACGCTAACATCTGTTCAAAACGTAACGCGATGCGCTGGTGTAGCAGTTCGCGGTTCGCGGGGGCGATGGCAAACTGATACACGTCGTAGGGTAACGCTTCACCGGACGTTTTTGTCAGTTCCGTTAAAGTTTTACCCGAAATAAAAAAACTTCCAGTGCTCGCGAAAGTCTCTGCGGATCATTCGGATGAATACGACTACCTGCAACCGGATCGATTTCACACAGTTGACGGTGTAAGGCTTCCCACCCTTTTTCACGCGCCATTTGCTCTATCCGCTGACGAACGTCGGGATCGGCCGAGGGCAACGGCGACAATCCTTCCAGTAACGCCTTGAAGTAGAGCATGGTTCCACCAACAAGCAGCGGAATACGTCCATGCTGAACGATATCCGCCATTTCGGCTAACGCATCACGTCGAAACTCTGCGGCCGAATAGGCTTCGCTGGGATCGCGGATGTCTAGCAAACGATGGGGCGCCAATGCTAACTCCTCAGCCGACGGTTTCGCCGTGCCAATATCCATCTGACGATAGATTAAGGCAGAATCTACGCTGATAAGTTCCACAGGCAAATGCTTACGCAGTTCAATCGCCAAAGCAGTTTTGCCTGAAGCAGTGGGTCCCATCAAAAAAATAGCCTTAGGCCGGCCAGCCTGGTTTCGTTCACTCATGCTTCAATGCGTTGATCGCGCTCTCAATTTCAAGGGCCTGTAATAAGCCTGAAGGCGGCGATTTTAATAATTGCGGGCAAAGTCGTTCTAACTCCGCCAACAATGTAATCGCCTGCGAGTGATTCCAGTTTGGAGCCTCTGCTGGTTCTCGTCGCGCCAGCCATTGCGCCAGCTGCGTAGCAGAGTTCTCCTGCTGTCGGGCCAGATAGCCTAACAGTTCAGGAATCAAGATTTGTAAATTTTGTGTTCGTAATGGTAAAGGCACCGCGCGTAGCGTCACACGATCGCCTTCTGGCTGCAAATCAATTCCCATCTCACTGAGAAGACTGGCATTTTCCTTTGCAGCTTTCCGCTCAGGCGCCTCGAATTTCATGCGTACCGGAATTAACAGCGGCTGCGGTTTTAAGCCGTTTTCACCCGGTTGTAACTGCGCCTGTTTTAGCCAGCGCGCCGCAACCGGTAACGCCATCAGCATCAGCTTTTCATCTTGCTCTAACAGCGCATACTGATTTTGCACCACCGTTAAAACCCGGCCAAAACTCTGTGCGTGCGCGGCTAAAGGCGACTCTTTTATTGCCGGACGCGGCGCAGGTTCTGCCGAAGGCGAAACAGGCTCTGGCGCACTAACCGTCGGGGTTTTCAGTAACTGCTGATAAACGTTACCTTCACGCTTGCTGTAGCTGTTCTCTTTTGCCTGCCAGCCGGGCGCGGGGGCGTTTCCACTGCGTCCTGGGGCAGGCTGGGAAAATGATTTCTTCCCGCAGCCTGCCGATTCTCCTGCTGCCAGCGCGGCGCAGGCTCTTTATCTTCAGCCTGCAAGGTCGGCAAAACAGGGGCTGCGCTCGCTTGCAGTACACTCATCACACCCTGATAAATAAAATCGTGCACCAGCCGGGACTGATGAAAGCGCACCTCATGCTTTGCCGGATGCACATTGACATCCACCTGATGCGGATCGATCTCCAGATAGAGCACGTAAGCTGGCTGCTGATCGTCCTGTAACTGCGTTTGAAACGCCTGACGAATGGCATGATTGATCAGCTTATCGCGCATCATGCGCCCGTTAACGTAGCAATACTGTAACTCACTGACCTGACGAGAACCCTTTGGATCGGCAACCCAGCCGCGCAGCGCAAGGTCGTCATGCTGCCAGTCAATGCGCAGCGCATGCTGCATAAACGTAGTGCCGCAAATCGCGCCTAAACGGCGCTCGCGCTGCTTTTCATCCGTCACGGCGCGATACTGACGCATTAGCTTGCCGTTATGACTGAGCGAGATCGCAACATCAAAGCGTGCGAGTGCAATACGGCGAATCACTTCATCGATGTGGTTGAATTCGGTTTTTTCGGTGCGCATGAATTTACGGCGCGCGGGCGTGTTGTAGAACAGGTCGAGCACTTCCAGCGTGGTGCCGCATGGATGCGCTGCGGGTTTGACCGTGACATCCATATCGCGCCCTTCCGCGTAAGCCTGCCAGGCCTCATTCTGTTCAGCGGTACGCGATGTCAGCGTTAAACGCGAAACGGAGCTGATACTGGCCAGGGCTTCGCCACGAAAGCCAAGGCTCATGATCGCTTCCAGATCGTCAAGCGAAGCAATTTTACTGGTGGCGTGACGTGCCAGCGCCATTGCCAGCTCAGCTTTGTGAATGCCGCAGCCGTTATCGCGGATACGAATGAGTTTGGCGCCGCCCTTTTCAATATCAACTTCGATGCGTGTCGCACCGGCGTCGAGGCTGTTTTCCACCAGCTCTTTTACCACCGACGCAGGACGCTCAACCACTTCACCCGCCGCAATCTGGTTAGCCAGTTGTGGCGGTAAAATTTGTATCGGCATGGTGGATATCCTTTTAACTGGCAGCCCGGCCTGTCAGCCGGGCGAACAATCAGGATGCAGGGATCTTCAGGTTCTGACCCAACATGACGTTGGTCGATTTCAGATTATTGGCCTGCATAATCGCTTTGGCGCTTACGCCATAATGCGCAGCAATGCCGGTCAGTGAGTCACCACGTACAACTTTATGGCGTACTGGCGCAGATGATTGAGCCGTTGTGGCACTGGCGGGCACTTTCAACCGCTGCCCTACCCAAACGACATCACGCTTGAGGCTGTTCATCTCACGCAACGTCGCCATGCTGACGCCATATTTTACTGCAATACCCGAAAGCGTTTCACCGCGAGTAACCGTGTGACGTTGCGTTGCCCCGATATACTGCGTTACGCCTGTCGCCGGATGACTGGCAACGCTAACCGTCGGCGGCGAGCCGATCGGTCGGTTTTCCTCCTTTGGGACCGATTGTAGCGGGTGCGCCAGGAAGTAACTGCGCAGACCTTTATAGATCGATTGCGCAATTTTCTCCTGGTGTGCGCTACTGCCAAGCAGTCGCTCCTCCGAGTTATTACTGATAAAACCGGTTTCCACCAGCAAAGAGGGAATATCCGGTGAACGCAGCACACCAAGGCTGGCATGCTCAGGCAGGCGTTTATGCAGTGAAGCTACGCCGCGCAATTGCTGCAAAACTTTAACGGCAATATCATAACCAACACGCTGCGAATGCCCGAACTGCAAATCCAGCACCGCCTGGCTGAGATAGGGATCGGCCTGGCTGTTTGCCAGCAAATCGCCTGCGCCGCCTAATAGCTCTGACTGCTTCTCTTTTTGCTCCAGCCAGTTCGCCATCTCACTGTTAGCGCGGCGATTCGATAACACCCAAACAGACGCACCGGATGCAGCATGGCTTGGCGCAGCGTCTGCGTGAATCGAAACCAGTACGTTGGCGTTGGCTTTACGCGCCACGTCGGAGCGGCCCATCACCGAGATAAAATAATCACCGTCACGCGTCAGTACACCTTTAAACATCGGATCGTTATTCAGCAGCACTTTCAGCTTGCGCGCTATCGCAATGGTGACGTTTTTTTCTTTTAAACCGTGCTGGCCCATCGCCCCCGGATCCTGACCGCCGTGACCCGCATCAATGGCGACGATGATGGTATCGTTGCGGCTAACGCGGCTACCGGGGCGCACGGTGTTTGCTGTGCTGGTCACCGCTGTGACGGGGTTAGCATCAAACGGATTGCTCTTTGAAGCATTCTGCGTCGGTACGCGTGAAGGGGTGCTGCGCGTAGCGGATTGCGTCCCCTTAATGGTAAACACTACGCTGTAGTTATTACCCTGGCGCTGCGTCACCGCGCGGGTTTTACCCGGCTGGGTGAGTTCAAACACCAGCCGCACGCTCTGCTTATCTTTTGGCGTACTGGTGCGAATGCGCTTAACGATGTTCTCACCGCTAAAGTTAAGCGGTAAGCCCTGAATCACGCCGCTCTGACGAATATCCAGCACGACGCGATCGGGATTACGCAGCGGGAAAAAGCCGTAAACCGGCTGACCCGCAAAGCTCAGGGTAACCGTTGCCTGGCTGTCACCGTTTGAGACTTTTATATCAGAAAGATTGGCGGCGAAAAGTGGCGCGGTTACCAGCAGTAGCAGCGTCACTATTGCGATTCTCATCCGTGATATCATGCCTGATCCCTGCCTTGATCAATCTGTTCAATCCATGTCTGGCCCAGCGGCGATTGTGCCATCAGTTCCGCTTCACGCGCTTCGCCAACATAACGTAAGGTCAGTGCCAGGTCCGGTGGCGGTAATACGCCAGCGCCCTGCTGTGGCCATTCCACCAGGCAAATCGCGTCACCAGTGAAATAGTCACGTATGCCCATGAACTCCAGCTCTTCAGGATCGGCAAGGCGATAAAGATCAAAGTGATAAAGGGAACGCTCACCTAAAGTGTAGGGTTCGACCAGGGTATAAGTCGGACTTTTTACATTGCCCTGATGGCCCAACGCCTGCAGAAAACCGCGGCTGAAGGTGGTTTTGCCCGCGCCAAGATCGCCATATAAATAGATTACCGCCGCGCTGCGACATGCACGAGCCAGTTGAGCGCCTAATTCAAGGGTTGCCGCCTCGTCAGACAGAGGAATAACACAGGTTTTCATGCTTCTTGATTCATCTCTGGATTAACAAACTGCCACAACAGATCGAATAAATCTGTTGCCAACATGCCACGAGTGCCGCGCTGTGCTGCCACCGCGTCTGCTGCTGCGCCGTGTGCGACACAGCCTGCACAAGCAGCATCGAAAAGCGCCAGCTTCTGCCCCATCAGCGAAGCGATAATGCCGCTCAGCACATCGCCCATACCGCCTGAAGCCATCCCGGCATTTCCAACATCCGCGAACGCCATTTCGCCAGCCTCACTGGCAATAATTGTGCCTGCGCCTTTCAGTACCACCACACCACCATAGCGTTTCGCTAAAGCCTGCGCTGCATGTAAGCGGTCACTCTCAATTTCGCTGGTCTTTATTCCCAGCAAACGTGCCGCTTCGCCGGGATGCGGCGTAATGATGCGATTCTGACGTTTCTCTGCGCTGATTGCCAGCAGGTTAAGCGCATCAGCATCCCAAAGCATGGGCTTTTCACTGCCTGCCACGCTTTTCAGCGCCTTCTTACCCCATTCACGCTGCCCTAAACCTGGACCAATCGCGATGACATCGGCCCACTCCAGAGCTTCGGTCAATCGTTCATCCGTTAATTCATCTACCATAATTTCTGGTCGGGCAGTAAGAACAGGGGCGATATTATCTTTGTGAGTAAGCACTCGCACCAAGCCGCTACCGGTACGCAGTGCTGCTTCTGATGTCATGCGAATGGCACCCGCAGTGCCAGTGTCCCCGCCGACTACCAGCAGGCGTCCCTGATCGCCTTTATGTGAGGTCGGCCTGCGGGGTTTGAGCCAGTGCGATAAAAAAGTTGCATCATAACGCGCCATCGGTGCGGATTCGCCCGCCAGACAGGCACTCAGGCCTAAATCGGCGTAATGCAACGCGCCGACAAAATCACGCGCTTTGCCGGTTATCTGGCCCGGTTTCAGCGCGACCACACTTAATGTATGAGTCGCGGCCATTACATCCCCTGCTGCGCTACCGTTGGCAGCAGAAAGCCCCGATGGCATATCAACAGACAAAACAGGCGCCGCGTGCGCGTTAGCCTGCTGAATAAGGGTTGAATAAGGCGCAACGGGTGCCCGATTACTGCCTGTGCCCAGTAGCGCATCGACAATAATATCAACCTGTTCTGGCCACGCCGTATCTGCCGCATGAATCTCTCCGCCCGCCTTCAGCCACGCATCGCGCGCCGTTTGCGCCTCTTCAGGTAAGGGCTTTTCACTCTCACAGGCAAGCAGCGTGACCTGCTTTCCCGCTGCCTGCGCCAGGCGTGCAACAACATAACCATCACCGCCATTGTTGCCATGACCACACAGAATCAACCAGTGTTGTGCATCCGGCCAGTGCGCCCGAATATGTTCATAGGCTGCCTGACCCGCACGTTGCATCAATTCATACAGCGTTATGCCCAGTTGGTCAGCAGCATTGCGCTCCAGCGCCGCCAGCGCCTGCGCAGGCCAGACAGAATATGGTAAACTGCGGCTGTTTTTCTCTGAATCCTGGTCACTCATGTCATATCCTCTCGATCTTCATCAACTCGCTCAACAGATTAAACAGTGGGGGTTGGATCTCGGCTTTCAGCAGGTCGGCATTACCGATACCGATCTCAGTGCCGAGGAGCCGCGCCTGCAAGCGTGGCTGGATAAGCAATATCATGGCGAGATGGAATGGATGGCGCGCCACGGCATGATGCGCGCCAGGCCGCATGAGTTATTGCCCGGTACGCTGCGCGTCATCAGCGTTCGCATGAATTATCTCCCGGCGAAAGCCGCCTTTGCCAGCACCCTGAAAAACCCCCGGTTGGGTTACGTCAGCCGTTATGCTTTGGGACGTGATTACCACAAAGTATTGCGCAATCGACTGAAAAAGCTCGGAGAAATGATTCAGTCAGCCTGTGAAACGCTTAATTTTCGTCCGTTTGTCGACTCGGCACCGCTGCTGGAACGCCCGCTGGCGGCAAAAGCCGGTCTGGGCTGGACAGGCAAACACTCATTGATATTGAACCGCGAAGCAGGCTCATGGTTTTTTCTTGGTGAGTTACTGATCGATCTGCCATTGCCCGTCGATCAGCCGCAAGAAGAGCAGTGTGGACGTTGCGTCGCCTGTATGACGATCTGTCCAACCAATGCCATCGTTGAACCTTACGTTGTCGATGCCCGCCGCTGTATCTCCTATCTCACCATTGAGCTGGAAGGTGCCATCCCGGAAGAATTTCGCCCTTTAATGGGCAACCGGATTTATGGCTGTGATGATTGTCAGCTTATTTGTCCGTGGAACCGCTACGGCCAGCTCAGCGACGAAACAGATTTTTCTCCACGCGCTGCGCTGCATGCGCCTGAATTGATTGCCCTGTTTCAGTGGGACGAGGCTAAGTTTTTACGTGTTACGGAAGGCTCAGCCATTCGACGTATTGGGCATTTGCGCTGGCTGCGTAATATTGCTGTCGCTTTGGGAAATGCGCCCTGGTCAGCAGACGTTGTCTCAGCGTTGATGCAGCGACGCGGCGAACATGCGCTACTGGATGAACATATTGAGTGGGCGCTGCGGCAACAGCAGGAGAAACGCGAACAGCTTGTCGTTGAAGTGCAGCCTGCGCAGCAAAACGGTTGGTTCGTGCAGTAGAGAAAGGATTGCCGCGTGATGCGTGATTGCGCAACCGGAGAGTTAAACTGCTTTTCCACACCTTGTGAATAAAATTAAAAAGCTGTTGTCATTCAACTGGCGTAACGTTATCAGATAAGCTAAATCACAAATTGAAATATTTACATTATCTTAATTTTCAATAAGTTATCTTGAAGTTGTGTTTATTTGAGAATTAGGCTAGCGAGGTATTTATCAGAGCAGCCTGTGGATAACTCTGTTCAAAACACTTTTGTAGATCGCCCTGAATAGCGTCATTAACGGTGCGTCATGCTGTGGATAACCCTGGATAAGGATGTCACAACAGCATTTATCAACAAGTTAACAAAAGACTGATTTAACGTTGACTAAAAATTTGGAGCGGGAAACGAGACTCGAACTCGCGACCCCGACCTTGGCAAGGTCGTGCTCTACCAACTGAGCTATTCCCGCATAGAAGGGTACTGCTAAACAAATTTTGGAGCGGGAAACGAGACTCGAACTCGCGACCCCGACCTTGGCAAGGTCGTGCTCTACCAACTGAGCTATTCCCGCAAAGAGGGTACTGCTAAAACAAATTTGGAGCGGGAAACGAGACTCGAACTCGCGACCCCGACCTTGGCAAGGTCGTGCTCTACCAACTGAGCTATTCCCGCGCCTTGTACCGTTAATAAATTCTTCACCGGTACGGGGTGCGCATTATACGAGAAATCGTTTCTGCTGCAAGCGTCTGAAAGCAAAATTTTTCGCTTTCGATGCGTTTGCTGATTAAAGCAGCAATATGACGACTTATTACGCACCCTGTTCCTGTAACCTGTAGCAACAAGGTTTATTTTTGCCGCTATTTTCGACGCGTCACAGGCGCGAGGCTACCAAATGGGCGGACAGGCGCCCTGCCCGCTTTTAACATGAACAATGCAGCCGGTTAGAGCTGTAAAAAATGTTCACGGTAATAAGCCAGTTCAGCAACCGATTCGCGAATATCATCCAACGCCTGATGCGTACCGGTTTTTTTGAAGCCGGGTAGAATGTCTGGTTTCCAGCGACGCGCCAGTTCTTTCAGCGTGCTGACGTCCAGATAGCGATAGTGGAAGTAGGCTTCCAGTTCTGGCATATATTTGAATAAAAAGCGACGATCCTGACCAATACTGTTACCGCAAATCGGCGAGGTGTTAGCCGGAACCCATTGTTTGAGAAATTCAATGGTAGCCAGTTCCGCTGCACGATCGTCAAACGGGCTGGCTTTTACGCGTTCCACCAGGCCGCTATTGGTATGAGTACGCACATTCCAGTCATCCATCAGCGCCAGCTGCGCATCCGACTGATGCACCGCCATCACCGGGCCTTCCGCCAAAATAGTTAAATTGGCGTCGGTGACAATAGTGGCGATTTCAATAATGCGATCGCGTTCCGGATCGAGACCGGTCATCTCCAGATCAATCCAGATTAAATTGTTTTCATTTCCAGTAGCCATGCTGTTTCCTGCTGTTGCTGTAGTCGTCAATAACGGTGTTTAGGGTGTATCATAGACGTTTTGCCCAGCAGGGCGAAGCCTGGCAACCGCCGTGTGAGGATGAGTGAGTAAAAATAAACTGTCGAAAGGTCAACAACGCCGTGTAAGTGCTAACCATCAGCGTCGTCTTAACCAGCGGAAAGATCAGCCGGAAGCGGACGATAATCTGTTTGGCGAGGCAGCTGAAGGCGTAGTGGTCAGCCGCTTCGGCATGCATGCCGATGTCGAAGACAGTGCTGGCATCGCCCATCGTTGCAACATTCGTCGAACGATCCGTTCACTGGTGACCGGCGATCGCGTCGTCTGGCGCCCTGCGCACAGCGGCGGTAAAGGCATCGTTGAGGCCGTTCACGAACGCATCAGCGTGCTAACCCGACCCGATTTCTACGATGGCGTAAAACCCATTGCCGCCAATATCGATCAAATTATTATTGTGTCGGCAATCTTACCGGAATTATCGCTGAATATTATCGACCGCTATCTGGTGGCGAGTGAAACGCTGGGTATTGAACCGCTGCTGGTGCTGAACAAAACCGATCTGCTGGATAGCGAAGCGCGTGCTTTTGTCGATGAGCAGATGACTATCTATCGTCAGATTGGTTACCGCGTCCTGATGGTCTCCAGCCGGGCGAAGAATGGCCTTGATGAACTACAGGCTGCGCTTACCGATCGCGTTAGCATTTTTGCGGGCCAATCTGGTGTAGGGAAATCCAGCCTGTTAAACGCCCTGCTCGGCCTGGATAGTGAAGAAGAAACGGCGATCCTGACTAACGATGTTTCTGACGTTTCCGGCCTTGGTCAACATACCACCACCGCCGCGCGCCTGTATCACTTTCCGCACGGCGGCGATGTGATTGATTCTCCTGGCGTGCGTGAGTTTGGTTTATGGCATCTTGAACCGGAACAAATCACGCGCGGATTTGTCGAATTTCGTGAATTTCTCGGCAATTGCAAATTCCGTGATTGCAAACACGGCAACGATCCCGGCTGCGCTATTCGCGAAGCGGTAGACGAGGGTAAAATCGATGTCTCCCGGTTCGATAACTATCACCGCATTCTGGAAAGCATGGCGCAGGTAAAAACACGTAAAAACTTCGCTAACGAAGATTAACCGGCATCACTGCCTCTCTGGCCAAATAATACACGCCGTGGCGTGAAGTATAGCGGGCAGAGTCGCCATCGGACCGGGGCGCTGCTACAATCCGCTCCCTTTTTTATTAATGTCGCGATATATAGCCAGGAGGCTACGGTGTTTGATCGTTTTAAACTCGCCTTGAATCATGTTCTCCCAAAGAAATGGCTGACTGAACTTGCTGGCTGGGGCGCAAGCCGCCGTGCGGGTTGGCTGACTAAACTGGTCATCGACATTTTCGTCTGGTTCTACAAAGTTGACATGGCAGAAGCACGCAAGCCAGATACCGCCAGCTATCGGACGTTTAACGACTTTTTTGTGCGCCCACTGAAAGATGACGCACGCCCGGTTGATCCTGATGCGAGCCTGGTTGTCCTGCCTGCAGATGGCGCGATCAGCCAGTTGGGCCATATTGATGGCAACCAGATTTTCCAGGCTAAAGGCCATCATTACACGCTTGAGGCATTGCTGGCGGGCAATGAGCAGATGGCGGCGCAGTTCCGCGATGGTGAGTTTGTGACGATCTATCTGGCCCCGCGTGATTATCACCGTGTGCATATGCCCTGTAATGGCATCCTGCGTGAAATGATTTATGTGCCAGGCGATCTCTACTCGGTGAACCCGTTGACAGCGCGCAATATTCCTAATCTGTTTGCCCGTAACGAGCGCGTTATTTGCTATTTCGATACCGATATCGGCCCAATGGTGCAAATTCTGGTAGGCGCAACCATTGTGGGTAGCATTGAAACCGTCTGGGCGGGTACGATTACGCCGCCACGCGAAGGCGTGATTAAGCGTTGGCACTATCCGGCTGCCGATGATGAAGGTGCGGTTGTGTTGCTGAAGGGCCAGGAAATGGGCCGTTTTAAACTCGGCTCTACTGTTATCAATCTGTTCACGCCTGGTCGTGTCAGACTGGCTGCCAGTCTGGAAGCCGAAAGCAAAACGCGTCTGGGTCAGCCGCTGGCAATGACATTGCCGTTGCCCGCTGAAGCCGCTGATGTTATCGCTAAATAATTGAGTGTTCCCCCGTGCGTTCGATCCTTTTCCTGCTGCTGAGCCTGTGGCTCAGCACTTCAGCATTAGCAGCCAGTGTTCCTGATGCCAGTTCATTAAAACAGCAGCTTGAAGAGGTGAAAGCCGCTAAAAGCTCGCCTGCTCAGGCGGAACAGATCCAGTCGATCGAAGCCGCGCTTAACTTTCTCAGCGAGCGTGATGATTCTCTGGAGCGGACAAAGCAGTATCAGCAGGTCATTGATGACTTTCCGCGCCTCGCCCGTGAATTACGCCAGCAAATAGCCTCTCTCAACGACAGCAGTAAATCCATTCGCAGTAATATGAGCAGCGCCGAGCTGGATCAGGAGATCTTGCAGGTCAGTAGCCAGTTGCTGGAAGAGGGACGTCAGGCACAGCAGGAGCAGGATCGCGCACGCGAAATCAGCGATTCGCTGTCACAACTTCCACAGCAGCAGACCGAAGCGCGCCGTGCAATGACAGAAAGCGGACGCCGTTTGCAGGGGGCTGATAACGCCACACCGCAGGCTCAGACTCAGCTGACCACACGTCAGGCAGAAAATGCGGCCAATAAAGCGCGTGTTGATGAACTGGAGCTGGCACAGCTGTCAGCTAACAATCGCCAGGAGCTGGCGCGGATGCGTGCGGAGCTTCATCAGCGTAAAGCTGCGCAGTTAGATAATTATTTGCAGGCGCTGCGCAATCAGCTCAACGAACAACGGCAGCGTGAGGCGGAACTGGCGCTGGCTCGCACAGAGCAGCTAGCTGAAAACAGCGGTGATCTCCCCTCCTCGATCAGCGATCAGTTTCGGATTAACCGTGACCTCTCCGGCTCGCTGAATCAGCAGGCGCAGCGCATGGATTTGGTCGCTTCGCAGCAGCGTCTTGCCACCAATCAGATTATTCAGGTACGTCAGGCCCTCACTACTTTACGTGAGCAATCCCAATGGCTGGGGGCTTCAAATTTGCTAGGCGAGGCTCTGCGCGCGCAGGTTGCACGCTTACCGGAGATGCCTAAATCTCAGCAAATTGACAATGAAATGGCGCAGCTGCGCGTGCAACGTCTCTATTATGAAGATTTGCTGGAACGTCAGGATGCGTTACGTAAAGCCCATCAGGCCGATGGTCAGCCATTTACCCCTGAGCAGAAACGCATTCTTGATGCCCAGTTAAAAACACAACGAGAGCTGCTTAACTCACTGATCTCTGGCTGTGATACGTTAATCCTTGAGATTACCAAGTTAAAAGTGGCTAACACTCAGCTCCAGGACGCATTGACCGAAGTTAAAGATGCCACGCATCGCTATCTGTTCTGGACCGCTGACGTCAGCCCCGTCAGCCTGAGTTACCCCGTTGATTTAGCAAGGGATCTGTCACGCCTGCTGTCGCTTGATACGTTAGGCCAATTGGGCAAAGCCCTGGCGATGATGTTTACCAGCCGGGCAACGGTGTTACCGATTTTAGGTGCGGTACTGCTGGTGGGATTCAGTATCAGCTCTCGCCGTCATTTTAATGCGTTTCTGGCGCGTGCCGCCGGTAAAGTCGGTAAGGTCACACAGGATCGCTTCCGCTTAACCATTCGCACTGTGTTCTGGTCAATTCTGGTTGCGTTACCGCTGCCTGTTTTGTGGGGCGCGCTCGGTTACGGCTTACAAAATGCCTGGCCCTATCCGGTTGCCGTGGCGATTGGTGATGGCATCACGGCTACGCTGCCGCTGCTCTGGGCATTTATGATCAGTGCCGCGTTTGCGCGTTCTAACGGATTGTTTATTGTCCACTTTCGGTGGCCACAAACCCGCGTCGCACGCGCAATGCGCTATTACTCATTGAGCATTGGCCTGATCGTGCCGCTGATTATGTTGCTGATTGCCTTTGGCAACCTGGAAGATCGTCAGTTTTCCTCATCGCTTGGTCGTCTCTGTTTTATCCTGATTTGCGGCGCCCTTAGCCTGGTCACGGTGAGCCTGAAACGTGCCGGGATACCGCTCTATCTCGATAAAGAGGGCAATGGTGACAATATCATCAACCGCGTACTGTGGAACCTGATGATTGCGATTCCGTTACTGGCCGCCCTCGCCTCGGCGATCGGTTATCTGGCAACGGCGCAGGCGCTGCTGGCCCGTCTGGAAACGTCGGTGGCAATCTGGTTTCTGCTGTTAATTATCTACCATATCATTCGTCGCTGGATGCTGATTCAGCGTCGCCGCCTTGGTTTTGATCGTGCCCGACAGCGACGTGCTGACATGCTCGCTAACCGCGCACGAAGTGAAGAGGAAAAAGAGCAAAGCGCGCAGAATGTTGATGCCATTGAAGTGGAAGAGCCTGTTATCGATCTCGACGCGATCAGTGCGCAATCGCTGCGGCTGGTTCGTTCGATTCTTACGCTAATCGCTCTGGTTTCTGTGATTGTATTGTGGTCAGAAATCCATTCAGCCTTTGGCTTTCTGGAGAATATCCGCCTGTGGGATGTCAGCACGTCTGTTCAGGGCGTAGAGAGCATTCAGCCGATTACGCTTGGTTCAGTGCTGATTGCCATTCTGGTGTTTATTATCACAACGCAGATGGTGCGCAACATGCCCGCCCTGCTGGAACTGGCTCTGTTGCAGCACCTCGATTTGACACCGGGTACGGGGTACGCCATTACCACTTTAACCAAATATCTGCTGTTACTGATTGGTGGCCTGATCGGTTTTTCGCTGATTGGTATTGAGTGGTCAAAACTGCAATGGCTGGTCGCCGCGCTCGGTGTGGGATTAGGTTTTGGTTTGCAGGAGATTTTTGCCAATTTTATTTCTGGTCTGATTATCTTGTTTGAGAAGCCAATTCGTATTGGCGATACCGTGACGATTCGCGATCTGACCGGCAGCATTACCCGCATCAATACCCGTGCAACCACCATCACCGACTGGGACCGCAAAGAGATTATTGTGCCGAATAAGGCCTTTATCACTGAGCAGTTCGTTAACTGGTCGCTGTCAGATTCGGTCACGCGTGTGGTTCTGACGATCCCGGCGCCTGCCAAAGTGAACAGCGAAGAAGTGACGAACATACTGAAGCAGGCGGCTGAACGCTGTAGCTATGTGCTGGATATGCCGCCGCCAGAAATATTCCTGGTCGATCTACAACAGGGTATCCAGTTGTTCGAGCTGCGTATTCATGCCGCAGAGATGGGGCATCGCATGCCATTGCGACATGAACTGCACCAACTGATTCTGAAAGGCTTTGAGCAACACGGCATTGAAATGCCCTTCCCGCCATTTCAGGTGCGTATGGAAACGCTGGGCAAAAAGATGCCTGCCAGCAATGGTGCGCCTGCTGCACGAACCTTTAAATCTGGCGGCTTATAGGCAAAAAAACGCCCGGCTGGTCCGGGCGTTTTAACGACTGGTTACTGCTTAACGAACGCTTCGCCCTGCTCGATATCTTTTTTCAGGGTTTCTAACATGCCGTCAAGCGCCTGCTGTTCGTAACGGCTTAAGTTGCCTAAAGGCCTGCGCTCAACGATACCGCTTTTACCCAGCAGCAAAGGTTGTGAGAAGAAACGCGCATACTCACCGTCGCCCTCAACATAAGCACATTCCACTATGTTCTCTTCACCCTTAAGCGCCCGCACGAGCGATAAGCCAAATCGCGCTGCTGCTTGTCCCATAGAGAGTGTCGCTGAGCCGCCACCGGCTTTGGCTTCAACCACTTCAGTGCCCGCATTTTGAATGCGCCGGGTTAAATCTGCGATTTCCTGATCGCTGAAGCTGACATCATTGACCTGTGACAGCAGCGGCAAAATAGTCACACCTGAATGCCCACCGACTACCGGCACTTCAATTTCACCTGGCGATTTGCCTTTTAGCTCCGACACAAAGGTGTTGGCACGAATAATATCCAGCGTCGTCACGCCAAACAGCCGGTTTTTATCATACACGCCGTGTTTTTTCAGGACTTCAGCGGCAATGGCCACGGTGGTGTTGACCGGGTTAGTAATCACACCAATCAGGGCCTTAGGCGCTGTCTGTGCCACCTGATCGATCAGGTTACGCACGATGCCGGCATTGACATTGAACAGGTCGGCACGGTCCATGCCTGGCTTACGCGCGACGCCAGCAGACATCAGCACCACATCCGCACCCTGTAGTGCAGGTGTAGCATCTTCACCGCTAAATCCTTGAATTTTTACAGCAGTGGGAATATGGCTGAGATCAACTGCAACGCCCGGCGTAACCGGTGCAATATCGTAGAGGGACAGTTCTGAACCCGCAGGAAGCTGCGTTTTGAGTAAAAGTGCGAGCGCCTGGCCTATGCCACCCGCGGCACCGAGAACGGCAACTTTCATTCTTAACTCCTTATTAAGGTGGGGCAGAGAAGAGCCGAAATTCCATCTGTGTCAGACCTTAATCAACTGCTCAGGCGATGACGAGTATCCGCACTCATTCTACGTGCTTGCGCACTTAATTTCCGGATTCATAACTGACTAATCATCTACTTACCTTGATGTTTCAGGGTGCAGGCAGATGACAGACACATGATCCCGATGAGTTTACTCAGTGCGGAAAAAGGTGCGCAGTCAATTGCTTAGCAGCCTGAAGCATGCCGGATATAACCTGAATGACCGACAACTTTGCCGAGGGCAGACAGAGAACGGCCGTAATCGTTATCTGTTGCTACATCACCCATAGTATAACAACTCTGCAACCATTGTCTGTTTGCCTGCTTAAGGAGCCTTTTGGCCCGGTCACATTTTTTTGTTATTATCCCCGCCCGCTAACCGATTCATGCTGTTCACTTACCAACCAATTGCATAAAAATTCATTTATATGCATAATCCTCGCTCTGCCGTGGGCTGAATCCCGGTTATTCCCTATTTTTATTGGTAGCCTATGCGAAACCCATCAAAACAAGACGATTTGATCAAAGCTTTTAAAGCTCTATTAAAAGAAGAAAAATTTAGTTCCCAAGGGGAAATTGTGCAGGCGCTGCAAGAGGAAGGCTTCGAGAACATCAACCAGTCAAAGGTTTCTCGTATGCTGACTAAATTTGGCGCGGTACGCACACGTAACGCCAAAATGGAGATGGTTTACTGCCTTCCGGCCGAACTGGGCGTGCCGACAACCACCAGCCCGCTCAAGAATTTAGTGTTAGATATCGATTATAACGATGCCTTAGTGGTCATTCATACCAGCCCTGGCGCAGCGCAGCTTATTGCACGTTTACTTGATTCGTTAGGAAAATCAGAAGGGATTCTTGGCACCATTGCGGGCGATGACACTATCTTCATTACCCCTGCGCGCGCCTTTACGGTTAAGCAACTCCACGACGCCATTCTGGTGTTATTCGAACAAGAGCTTTAAATATCGCTTTGTCTACCGGCAGTTAACCTGCCGGTTACGTCCTGTCTCGCACCATCCCTACAACATTAATTTTTTGTTTTAATTATTAAAACAGTGCATACGTGCGCTGATTGTCCCGTTTTTGTTGCCTGAAAAATGGGTCAGACCTTTTAATCGTGATAACCTCTCTCGCTACTTTACGCTGCTTTACACCTGACAATTAGTGTCTCTTCCTGCTTTCAAATTAAACCACAGCCTTATCGACCATGATTTTTCGCACAAAAGGATAAAGTGACGCATATTACTGTTTTAACATGAAATTAACCACTTATGCTCACTTATTCATCGGTTTTTATAACTCATGGTTATTAAAAGTTGCCATAAGGATAAAGAATCACAAAAAAACATTATTAGCAGAGTATTAATTTCTGACGTTATTAGTTCTATACTTCTTTTCGTGATGCAAATCACATCAATAAAAAGAGAAAAACCAACGACGAGGAAAATATTCATGAACATTAAATCAACTATCGCCACCCTGAGTATGCTTTCTGCCCTGTCATTTGGCGTTAACGCTGCCAGCCTGATTTCAAATCAGCAGGCACAGGATATGAACCTGCAATCAATGAACCAAACCATCAGCGTGAGTGGCCGTGACGGCGACCAGACCAACGTCCGCCAGGTACTGTCGCAGAAAGCAGATGCACAGGGCGCAAGCCACTATCGCATTATTGAGAACAATCAGGACGACACTTATCACGTCACTGCTGAGCTGTATAAATAATTAGCTGAAATAAAGATTAACCCATCCGGCGTTTGAAAAATGCCTGAAGAAATCGACGACCCGCTCTCTTTTTTAACGCCGCAGGTTGTTGATTGTAATGAGGAGATAAACTATGAAAATCAAAACAACCATCGCTACCGTTAGCTTACTTTCCGTTATCGCTTTTGGTGCCTCCGCTGCCCAACTGGTTACCGGTGAGCAAGCACAAAACATGCAGCCTGCGGGTACCATAACCATTAGCGGTACTGCAGGTGCGCCAATGGATTATCGTGCTCAGCTTTCACAGAAAGCCGATGCACAAGGTGCCAGTGCCTATAAAGTGATTGAAGCGCGTACCGGCGATAACTATCACATCACTGCAGAACTCTATAAATAATTCCTCGTCAATTTTTGACGAACCCTTTGGCCCCGCTCTCCGGGGCCCTTTTTAATTTATTTCACGTTGAAATGGAACTGGCCCTCCAGCTCCTCTTCTGCTTCATCAAATAATAAAATCAGTGCGCCGTAGCGCCTTTTTTGCCCTTTTCCCAAATTCACGAATTCAATTTCCAGCGGCATCGGTAGCGTTGCGCTGGTGACCACATCCCATAAGCCATCCAGATCGCATATACGCCTGTCTTCTATGGCAAAACGCTCGCTGAACTGGCGAAAGAAATGCGCCTGATCAACAATCTCATTGAAGTCAAAACGCTCGGTTTTCATGCGGACCGCTCCCATCCTCCAACGGTGGGCGACATTCGCCGCCCGGTGATGTGAAACTAGCTCAGGCCGCCAAGGTGCAGCGTTTTGATCTCCAGATACTCTTCCATGCCAAGTACCGATCCTTCACGTCCCAGGCCCGATTCTTTTACGCCACCGAACGGAGCCAGCTCTGTAGAGACTGCGCATTCGTTGATACCAATCATGCCGCTTTCCAGCGCGGCGGAAACGCGAAATACGCGCTGTAAATTTTGAGTATAAAAATAAGCGGCAAGGCCATATTCGGTATCGTTAGCGCGTCGAATGACCTCATCTTCATCATCGAAACGGAAGCAGGCTGCAACCGGGCCAAAGGTCTCCTCTCGCGCTAACTGCATGCTTTCATTCACATCGGCAATCACGGTTGGCTGCCAGAAGTTACCGCCCAGCTCATGACGACCGCCTCCCGTCAGCACTTTTCCCCCTTTGCCGAGCGCATCTTTAACATGTTGCTCAACTTTTTCGACCGCTGAGGGTTCGATCAGCGGGCCGACAACCACGCCCTCTTCCATGCCGTTTCCGACTTTGAGCTTTTTCACTTCCGCGGCGAGTTGATTCACAAAGCGATCGTAAACCGCATTGTGGATAAAGAAGCGGTTTACGCTAACGCATACCTGCCCGGCATTGCGGAACTTGTTGGCAATCGCACCCTGCACGGCTGCATCAATATCAGCATCCTCAAACACAATGTAAGGCGCGTTCCCCCCAGTTCCATCGACACTTTCTTCATTGTTTCAGCCGCGTTGCGCATCAACAATTTGCCGACTTCAGTCGAACCGGTGAAAGAAATTTTTCGCACCTCTTTACTGGCCATAATCGCATCGCTGATCGCATGCGTATCACCCGCGACTGCATTCAGTACGCCGTCGGGCACGCCCGCTTTTTTTGCCAGCGCCAGTAAAGCGAATGCACTCAGTGGTGTGTTGTTGGCAGGCTTGATGATGCCAGTACATCCTGCGGCTAACGCCGGGCCAAGTTTGCGCGTCAGCATCGCCATGGGAAAATTCCACGGCGTAATCGCTGCCACGACACCAATGGGTTCACGTGTCGCCAGAATGCGCGAGCCAGTTTTTGCCGGAGGAATGATTTCACCATTGGCACGTTTGGCCTGTTCCGCGAACCACTGAATGAAGCTGGCGGCATATTCCACTTCACCTTCGGCTTCTTTCAACGGCTTGCCCTGTTCAGCCGTCATGAGTTGACCGAGCCAGCGTTTGTTTTCAATCATTAGCTGATACCAGCGATTAAGGATCTCAGCACGCGCTTTGGCGGTTTGCGCACGCCAGGCCGGAAAAGCAGCCGCAGCGGCAGCAATGGCCTTTTCCGTCTCAGCTTTACCCGCTTTCGCCACCTGCGCGATAACCTCACCCGTGGCCGGATTGGTTACATCAAACGTCGCTGTTGTGGTCTGCCACTGGCCACCCGCCAGAAAACCCGTTTGAAACAGTTCGCTGTCTTGTAATGAAGAATTCATTGATCGCTCCTGTGAGTTTCGCTTTCCATGAAGAAAGTATAGTTGGCAAAAACGACAGGTTTTGTGACGAGATGGGATTGTGTCAGCCGCTGCGGAAGGCAGCGGCTGGTTTCAGATTTGGATAAGGGTGTTTTGATACTTGTCTAACATTGTTGCCAGCCGCTTCACCGGCTCGGTGACGCTCGCTGGTGCCTCGTAATGCGCCAGCTTCTCCTGATAAATCGCTAACTCTTTCAGCAACCGCTCAAAATAGTAACGGCGTTTCTCATCGCTACCGGCAGAAATCACGCGATCGGCGGTATAACGCAGTTGCCGATGATAAGCGGACAAATCCTCATTTATCGGTATTTCTGCGTTGCGTAAGCGTTGATGGCCAATAATCAGCGTGAGCGCGATGCGATATTTATCAATATCGCCAGGAAACAAATTCAACAGCAAGAACAGCTGCTGATACAGCGCAGGCAGATGGTTCTCACGGCGCCGCGCCTGATTAGTGGTCATTGCCGAAACCGCAGCATACATAAAACGATTAAGCAGCTTACGACCCGTGCGCGCCTTGGATTTATCGCGAATCAGCAAGATCACCATCATTGCCACAAAGCAGCCAATGACCTGGCCCAGCACGTTATCAAGGAACACCTTGATCTCAAATTGCATGGGGTTATCCAGCACAATTACGTTGATAGTACCGATCAGCGCACCAAGCGTACCGAGCTGGCGTCGCTGAACAAAGATACCGCCGATAAAGCCAAGCAAACCAATCGCAATACAAAGCAGAACAGCACTTTGCTGAGTGGCCGGTAAAATATACATAAAGTAAAGCGCGCCTAGCGGCACCGCTACCGTCATGCCATACAGGAAGTCTTTGGCCATCATCAGCGGATTCGGCATGCGCATCGCCAGCGCAGTGATAACCGCCAGCATCACCATACAGCCACTGCCTGACGTCCAGCCGGTATATAGCCAGAATAACGACCCCAGCGCCGTTGCCACAAAGGTACGTATACCGTTAATCATCGCGTGATGCGTTTCGGCGGAACGCGCCTGAATGACAACTTCGCGCTGCAAAATGCGCTCTTCCAGCGTGGTGATACGGCTGTTGCTTTTGATGCCGTTGATTAACAGCAGATATTCCGTTGCGGCTCCAACCCAACTCGCCAGCGTCAGCGGCGTGGCTTTACTGCTGGCGCTGATTACCCTGCGCATGATTTTCATGCGTTTATGCACGTCATCAACGTTTTCGACATCC
Source organism: Pantoea sp. LMR881 (assembly GCF_027157825.1). NCBI lineage: Bacteria > Pseudomonadati > Pseudomonadota > Gammaproteobacteria > Enterobacterales > Erwiniaceae > Pantoea > Pantoea sp. LMR881. The sequence continues at coordinate 2,711,628 of NZ_JAPVOK010000002.1, read as the reverse complement.
TTTTCAATCAGCAGGCGATACTGCGGCGCAATGTAATCGGGGCGAGCATTTTGGATCAGAAAGGTTTCTGCGGCCTGGGTAATCAGCGTCAGCGAGAGCGTGTTAAGCATTTGCAAACGGCGGCTGGTGTTCTGCCAGCGCGAAGATTCCATCATTAACTGACTGCGCATACTGTTTAACGCTGTGGTACGGCGAACCAGTGCGCTCCACGCTTTATCTACTTCCTCTTTGTCACCGTGCGCCACGCAGAGTTGCAGCAACTTATAATGTGCCACCAGCAGTGAATCAACTTCCTGATCGATCACTTTTTTAATCGATCGCGGTGAGAAGATCATATCCGCCAGGATCGCGCATAAAATGCCTAATACGATTTCGCTACAGCGTTCAACCGCATACTGCGGCGCTAATATCAGCCCGCCGCTGGCATCCGCAGTCACGACGATAATCAAGGCGGTGTAACCCGCCAGACCAAGCGCGTAGGAGTTTTCGACTTTGATCAGAGAAGAGAGCCAGACGCATAATCCCGCCCAGATGCAGCACAGCAGCAGCATCACAACCGGCGCACGTACTGTGGCGATCATAATCGTTAGCGCAGCGATACAGCCAATGAAGGTGCCGATAATACGCAAAATGCCCCGATAGCGCAGCGCACCTGAATAGGGATCGCCGCCAGCCGCAAATGCAGTACCGCCTGCCACGATGCCCGCCGTCATTACTGCCCAGCGCGGTGTTTCTAAGTCCAGATGAAAGCCGATCATCAGCGCAGCCACCAGCGCAAACGTCAGCTTTACCGGAAAACGCAGGAACTCAATCATAACGCTTAACCAAACTCACGCAGTCGATTGAATAGCTTCGTCATTGGCGAGGCATCAGTATGCTGACGATCCGCTTTACCGGTGATAACGACTGTTGCAGTCGTACCCGCCGGGAAACGGTTGCCAGGCTGCTGGTCGAGACGAATACGCACCGGTACGCGCTGCGCCAGGCGAACCCATTCAAGATTCGAATCCACGGTAGCCATGCCTTTAGTGTCCACCGAGCTGCTGCTGTTGGTCACGCCCGCCGCGATACTGTCAACGGTGCCACGCAGGACAATGTTGCTACCTAACGGCGTGACTTCAGCGCGGAATCCCGGCTGAACGCCATGCAGTTTGGTCTCTTCCAGATAAGCCAGCACGTAGAATGAGTGTTGCTGAATCAGCGCCACCGCCACCGATCCGCGCGTAATGTACTCACCGCCAAATACGTTGAGGTTTGTCACCCATCCATCGGACGGCGCTTTGATAGTGGTACGCTCAAGGTCAATCTTTGCCAGATCGCGGGTTGCAATGGCTTTGGCCAGCTGGTGTTCGCTGGTTTGCAGATCGTTATTAGCCTGATCGATAGCTTCACGCGACATCGCAACGGTGCCTAACTGGTTACGGCGTCCCGCTTCACGACGTTTCTCACTGACTAACGCCTGATAATACTCGACGTCTGCCTGGGCCTGATCGAGGGCTTTTTGATAGCGCGGGCGATCAACGACAAACAGCGTATCGCCTTTTTTCACCAGCTGGTTGTCATGTACAGGCACATCCGTGATTAAGCCGGTTACATCCGGCGAGATCGCCACAACATCAGCAGAGAATCGGGCATCACGCGTCCACGGTGACTCGGTGTAGAACACCCAGGCACGAAAGATAATGATGACAGCAATGATAACGAGCAGGAGAGTAATCGCGTAACGCGCGATTTTTCTTATAAGTGCTTTCACTTAAACCTCAGACAAATAGACGGGATACAAGGTAAAACACACAGCAGTAAAGTGCTGTATTAAAAAGTGCCGGATGCCAGACGAGATCGTAAATACCGCTGGGCGTCAGCACGCGTTTCACTAACCAGAACAGCATAAGTGAAATAATTAATTCGATGAAAACGGGCGGAAAAGAGAGCCCAAACACGACAAATACCGGAAGCACACTCATCAGAAATCCTTAGTTCGACGTTGCCGGGATACTCCGTTGCCTGACGGAACGCATGTTCTTAACCTGATGAGATGCAGCTTAGCTGCCACATCCGAACCACGGATGGCTTAATAATAGCGTATCATCGGGTGATAACAGACAATGCAGAATCACCGGGAAATACCCCGGCGTGCTTATAGTAACGCGCTTGACTATACGTTTTCTACAGAATGTGAACTAAATCACTTTTTAGCCAGAGTAAATAATGGAACGACTTAAAGGCATGTCGATTTTTGCCAAAGTGGTTGAATTAGGTTCTTTTACTGCTGCGGCACGTCAGTTGCACCTTAGCGTTTCGTCTATTAGTCAGATAGTCGCGAAACTGGAAGATGAACTGCAGGTAAAGCTACTTAACCGCAGTACACGCAGCATTGGACTTACGGAAGCGGGCAAAATTTATTATCAGGGCTGTCGGCGTATGCTGGCGGAAGCGATGCAGGTCCACGAGCAGCTTTATGCTTTCAACAACACGCCCATTGGTGTGCTGCGCATTGGCAGCTCTTCTACCATGGCGCAAAACGTTCTTGCTGAGATGACCAGCAATATGCTGCGCGAGTATCCGGGACTGAGCGTTAATCTGGTCACCGGTATTCCGGCTCCCGATCTGATTGCCGATGGGCTGGATTTAGTGATCCGCGTCGGCGCGTTAAAAGATTCCAGCCTGTTTTCCCGCCGCCTGGGTGCCATGCCAATGGTTGTGTGCGCGGCGAAAAGCTATCTGGCGCAACACGGCACCCCAGAGAAGCCAGGGGACATCAGTAATTTTGCCTGGCTGGAGTACAGCGTACGGCCCGACAATAATTTTGAGCTCATTGCACCGGAAGGATTAGTGACGCGATTGTCGCCACAGGGCCGCTTCGTCACCAATGATTCACTCACGCTAATACGCTGGCTGAAAGCCGGAAACGGTATCGCTTATGTGCCAATGATGTGGGTGAGTGATGAAATCGCGGCGGGAGAAATCGATATTCTGTTTCCGCAATATCAGTCCGATCCCCGGCCCGTTTATGCGCTGTATACCGAAAAGGATAAGCTGCCGCTGAAGGTACAGGTCTGTATCGATTATCTGACAGAGTATTTTGCGCAGGTCGCTGAACAGTATCAACAGCACCGTAAAAACTAACAACCCGCCAGAGTGGCGGGTTGTTTTTACATCAGGCGGTGCCGCCAACCGTAAGCTTGTCCAGCTTCAGTGTCGGTTGCCCCACACCAACCGGCACGCTTTGTCCTTCTTTACCGCAGACCCCGACACCTTTATCCAGCGCCAGGTCGTTACCGACCATAGAGATCTGCTGCATGGCTTCAATCCCTGAACCAATCAGCGTGGCACCTTTCACTGGTTTAGTCACTTTGCCGTTTTCGATCAGATAGGCTTCGGACGTTGAGAAAACAAATTTACCCGACGTAATATCAACCTGACCGCCGCCAAAATTCGGCGCATACAAACCATACTCCACGCTTTCAATAATCTCTTGCGGCGTCAATTTACCGGCCAGCATATACGTATTGGTCATGCGCGGCATCGGCAGATGGGCATAGGATTCACGGCGGCCGTTTCCGGTGGGATTCACTCCCATCAGTCGTGCGTTCAGTTTGTCCTGCATGTAGCCTTTCAGCACGCCATTTTCGATCAGCACGTTGTACTGACCCGGCACACCTTCATCGTCAACGGCCAGCGAACCGCGCAGGCCATCAATCGTGCCGTCATCCACAACCGTACACAGCTCAGAGGCAACCAGTTGCCCCATTTTTCCGCTGAAGACAGAGGTACCGCGACGGTTAAAATCACCTTCCAGACCATGACCAACAGCTTCGTGCAACAATACGCCTGGCCAGCCTGCCCCCAAAACCACTGGCAACGTACCTGCGGGCGCAGCGACAGCGGAAAGGTTTACTAATGCCATACGCACCGCTTCACGCGCCCAGACATCGGCGCGCACGTCACCGCTTTCATCAGCAAGGAAAAATTCATAACCGGTACGCGCACCGCCGCCGCTTGAACCGCGCTCGCGCTTGCCCTGATCTTCCACTTGCACGCTGATTGAAAGACGTACCAATGGACGGACATCTGCAGCCAGCGTGCCGTCTGTTGCAGCCACCAGCACTTGCTCATAAACGCCGCTCAGGCTGGCATTCACTTCCTGCACGCGCGGGTCAGCCGCACGCGCCACCTGATCAACGCGGTGCAAAAGCGCAATTTTATCTTCACGCGTCAGGCTGCTGAGGGGATCAACCGGAGCATACAGCGAGCGGTTTACGACGGCAGAAAGGGTATGCGCTTTGCCGTTGCCCTGCTCACGAACAATGCTGCGAGCCGCTTCAGATGAGAGACGCAGAGCGTTCAGCGTAATTTGATCGGCATAGGCGAAACCGGTTTTTTCACCGCTAACCGCACGTACGCCAACACCTTGATCAATATGGTAGGAGCCATCTTTGATGATTTTATCTTCCAGCACCCAGGATTCGTGGAAGCTGGACTGAAAATAGAGATCGGCATAATCCAGACGACGTTCTGAAAGCTGCCCTAACAGGGAAAAAAGGTCCTGCTGATTAATGTTGTTAGCAGTTAGCAACTGCTCACTTACCAGGTTCAGAGTCATCGTTTCTCACTCATTATGTGCTCGGATAATCATAGCCTGCGGCAATTCCGGTACGGCGTCAAATTCACTTACTGCTGTTTTCACGCGGTTTGCGTAGCACTTCGTTGATTTCCGGTTTATCCAGCGGGCCGCTGATGTGATAGCGCAGCAGCGAAATCTTGTTCCAGAGCGGCCCCAGCACTTTACTGGCGGCGAATACCGCCGCCCCTATGACTGGATTTACCACGAATGCAGTCGCGACGCCTACTGAAGCGGAGATTTCTGGCGCAACTACTGCTTCCATATCAATCCGACGCTGTACCAAATCCATTTTGCCCTGCATGGCGATGTCAGCTTCCAGCCCATCCACTAACAGGTTGTCGGTACGCATCACACCATTTTCAATCCATGCGGTGCCGTTGATCGAATCGAAGTAGAAGCCGTCATTAAAGGTGTCGCTGAAATCAAAGCGAAGCTTGCGCAGTAAGGCGTCGAAACTCACCAGCCGCAAGAGTTGTCCTGCCGCGCCGGTATTAACATCAGCGATTTGCCCCTTACCAAACTGTGTTTTCAGCGTGCCGCTCAACGTTTTTTCTGAAGGCTGCCACGGCGCAGAGCGCCAGTGCAGATCGTACTCTATGTTAAAGGGCGCGTCGCGCAGCGGTGTGTTCATGCCAAACCAGTTGGTGGCATTATTGATATTCTGCCCTTTCAACGTTCCTTTCAACGAGGTGCGCTGATCGTCGGGACGATTAACCCATTCGCCGGTTAGGGCCAACTGTGAGCTGCCTGTATCTACCGAACCGTTAGTAAGTGCTAACGTATCGCCCTTCGGTTGCAAGTTTGCCTGCATCCGGCCATATTTTTGCCCCAGAATCCAGCACTCAGCACAGCGCAACTGCAAAGCGGGCCAGCCGCTGAAATTAATCTGTTTCGACTGTTGCGCCAGCGGCGAAGTGCTTTGCTTTTGGCTGTCGCCCCACTGCGGGTTGTAATAGAGATAATCAAGTGCGACTTGCCACGGCGCAGCAGCTGGCATGACAAGCTGTCCGCGAATCTCTTTACCCTTAACGCTTACCAGCGTTGCGCCACTGGTGGTTTCTGCCAGCGATGCATCAACATCATGCCATTGCTGCCCCGCCAGTTTGACTGCCGGGCTACGCAAAACGATATTGCCTGGAATTAGCGCGCCGCCAACCTGACGTGCGCCTTTATTACCGGCGCTGCCACCGCCTGCGCCCATTAAGGCGGCCCAGGCTTCACCATCCATAGCAGGTAAGTCCAATACCATTCCCTTTGTTTCAGGTAAGGCTGGAGTACGTTTCGCGTCATTTAGCCAGATTCCCCGTTCAACACGCAGTTGTGGTGTCAGGATCCAGCGGCTGTTGAAGCGGTGATGCTCATCTACGCTGCCGCTCAGATCAAAGCGGCGCAGATCGCCATGCGCTTTTACCGTCACGGGTAACGCTTCCCCGCTTTTTTTATCCAGCGGCGCAGGTAAGCGACTACTTACTTCTTTTGCCTCAGCGTTTAACGCAATGTCATATTGCGCGCCACCTTTGTGCGGCAGTGTGATATCAACGTTGCCACGCCACGGCAAATGACCATCAAGCTGCTTGCGGAAGGGTTGAGGGATCTGGGTGATTTTACCGGGCTGCCAGTCACCCAGTAGTTTAACGTTAACCCCAAAATCATCTGGATTTTCTTTGGTGCTGAAGGTGACCCCAAGCGGCTGACCAAACCAGTTCGCCTGCATCTCTTCACTTTCCAGATTACCGTTGTTGTATCGGAAGCGACCGGTAAGATGCGTGAGCGTGGTATTAAGCGGTTTGATATGCAGATCATTATTATTCAGTATTACGTTACCGCTGGCATGAACCAGCTTACCATCCAGGGGAATATCAAGCTTAAGATGACCTTTGGTGTTGCCCTTGATTTGCAACTGCTCTAACGCCGCGCCCAGCGAAGTTTTAAGCGGTGTCTGCTGGAAGTAATCCGCAATTTGGCTGCCTTCACCACTGACATCACCATCAACAAGCAGCTTTTCTTTCAGATAATCGGGAATAGTGACACTGACATTGCGCGCGTCTACTTCGCCCAGTTTTGCTGCTGGCGCGTTCATCCACAGACCATCGTTGATAAAATTCAGATCAATATCGAGGTTGTTAATGTCAGGCCATTTGGGCTGGAAGGCATAGGTTGCCTGACGCAGTGGCACCCAAACCTGGAACATGCCATCGTTATGCTTAAACGGAAATAACTCAGGATTACCGGCAAACAGCAGCGTGGCGTTATCGACCTTGCCACCTTTGATCGCCCCACTCAAATACTGTGTCAGACCATGCCCCATAAAAGGCACCGGGAAATAGCGCCAGGCGTCGCCCGCATCGGTGACACGAATACCGGCCAGGATATCCAGTCGCGGTTGGCTACCTGTGTTTTGCTGGTAACGGAAGTCACCGTGCGCCCATAGCGAGCGCGCCTGCACATCAAGATTTTGACCATCCAGCGTCAGGCCGTGTTGATCGCGCAACCAACCCAGCGAACCGTGAATGTGATTAATTTCCAGCGGCGCCTGAAACATGTTGCCATACGGCACAGTCGCCTGGCCCATAGCAACTTTTACCTGACCGTGACTCAGACTGCCGCGCGCTTCGCCACTTAGCTTGCTTATACCGGGCAAAAGCTGCCAGTGTTGCCAGCTAAAGTCGCGCCATTTCACCTGCATACGGGTCTGATCGGGCTGCTGTAATGGAATATCTAACGCCAGTCCGTCGATGAGGCCCTGCGGACGCAGCGCGCGCCAGTTTTCAAACAGCGCCGGAGATAAAGGCGCAAACAGAGGCACTACCGGTGCGATGTGCTGTAAATCCAGTTGCGTGACGCGGATGCGCACTTCTGCCGGCTGGCTGGCGCCTAATAACTGCTTATCTTCTGGTCGCCACAACAGTGAAAAATGACCCGCTTGCCACGGCGAGCCGTCGGTGCTGAGGCGCGTTTGTGGAACGGTAACCATCCAGCCATTTTGAAAGCGTGACAAATGCGCTGTTAAGCCATCTACCTCTAACCGGTGCGGAGCGTTTTCGCCCTGCCAGTTGGCACCGCCTTTACGCAACAGTAAGTCGCCTGCATAGATATCGCCATCACGCAAACTGACCCAGGCATCCAGGCTAAAACGCGCACTGTCGAGACGTGTATTGTCACGCATCCAGCGCCCCAGCCACGGGCGTACATCAACATCATCCGCCTGCATCCAGATGCGCCCGTCATTGAGTAAGCCGTTGCTGTCGTTGAGATCGAGCCGTACCTGCACCACGCCGTGCTGGCCGGTAAAGCTGGAAAGACTGACTTCACCTTCAGCGCGGTGGCGCGTTTTTTCATTGAGCCAGGTGAGTTTCGGGATCGCCAGTTCAGCATGCTGGCCGGATGGCGTTAAAAAACGAATGGCGCTGTCGCGCAGATCGAAGTGGTCGAACTGGCGTAAAAAGAGTTCATTAATTTGGGCTGGCTTAAAGCTGTTTTTTTCTTTGTCATTCGCCAGCAGCGGGCGATTACTGTCGAGATGCAATTGCCAGAAGGTCAGATCGCGGAACTGCCAGCGCCAGTGCAGCAGCGATTGCCAGACATCCAGCGCCAGGTTGACGCGAGAGATAGTGAGCCTGCCATTGTCCTTCATTGCCACGTCCAGGTCGCGGATCTGGAGTGTTGGACCGAAGTTTTCCCATTTGCCTTGCAGCTTGCCTGCCGTTACCGGTAATCCGCTGGTTGCAGAGACAAACTGCATGATGTTGCTGCGATAGCTGTCGAGATGCGGCATCACCAGACGCAGCGCACTGACCAGCAACGCCACAATCACAATGATCGTTGCGACCAGCAGTAACAAAATTCTCGGCAACTGCTTCACTCACACCTCTCCTTGCCTTCCGCGAACGGCAGCGGATTCTTTCTCATACTCAACCGTTATCAGACCTGAAGCGGTATGGACTCGCATTTTAACCCAAATAAGGCTCTGTTTTCAGCCCGACATCCGCTGAAAAGCGTTCATCGGGCCAACATTAGCCTGACATTACATCATCACTACATCAAACTGTTCCTGGGTATAAAGCGCCTCGATGTGGACCTTAACCTGTTTGCCAACAAAAATCTCGACCTCCGCTAACGCATGCGATTCATCCGTTTTTAACGCTTCGCCAACGGTTGGCGAGACATAAACCAGGAAGCGATCAGAGTCATAAGCGTGATGAACACGCACAATTTCTCGCATAATTTCATAGCAGACGGTTTCTACTGTTTTCAGCGTGCCCCGTCCTTTGCAAACCGGGCAATCTTCGCACAGCACATGCTCAATACTTTCACGCGTGCGTTTGCGCGTCATCTCCACCAGGCCAAGGGCTGAAAACCCATTAATGCCTGTTTTCACCCGATCTTTGCTCAGTGCGCTTTCCAGTGAATGTAATACGCGGCGGCGGTGATCGTCATTACTCATATCGATGAAGTCGATGATAATGATGCCGCCAAGATTGCGCAGTCGCAGCTGCCGGGCAATCGCCTGGGTGGCTTCAACGTTGGTGTTAAAGATAGTTTCATCAAGATTACGGTGACCAACAAACGCCCCCGTATTAATGTCGATGGTGGTCATCGCTTCTGTTTGATCGATGATCAAATAGCCGCCTGACTTTAATTCCACCTTGCGATCCAGCGAACGCTGGATTTCGTTCTCAACGTCAAACAGATCAAAGATCGGCTGTTTGCCGTTGTAAAGCTCCAGCTTGCTGGCCATCTCCGGAATATATTCGCTGGTAAACTCCACGAGCAGATCGCAGGTCAGACGTGAATCTACGCGGATGCGATCTAACGCAGCACCGGCAAAATCACGCAAGATACGTTGTGCCAGCGCCAGCTCGCCGTACAGCAGACAACGGGTTTGATTGCGTTTTTTACGCTCGCTGACTTTGGTCCAGAGCCGTTTCAGGAAAGCCGCATCCTGCGCCAACTCATCTTCCCCAATACCTTCGGCTGCGGTACGGATGATGAAGCCACCAAGGTCATCACAGTAATCTGCAACAACGGCTTTGAGACGATCACGTTCTTTTTCGCTTTCAATCCGTTGTGAGACGCCAACATGCGATGCGCCCGGCATGAAAACCAAATAACGTGACGGTAAAGTAATATCTGTCGTCAGGCGTGCGCCTTTGGTACCAAGCGGATCTTTCACCACCTGAACCATTAAATCCTGCCCCTGCCGCACCAGCTCAGCAATATCGCGAACGATAAAATTTTTCTTTTCGTCACCCGCAACGCATTCGGTATGCGGCATGATATCGGATGCGTGCAGAAAAGCCGCTTTTTCCAGGCCAATATCAACAAAGGCAGCCTGCATACCTGGCAGCACACGGCTCACGCGCCCTTTATAGATATTACCGACAATGCCTCGCCGTGCTTCCCGCTCAATATGAATTTCCTGCAGGATGCCACCGTCGATATAGGCCACACGTGTTTCAGAAGGTGTGACATTCACCAGCAATTCAGCCGTCATTGTTGACCTCTTAAGGCACGCAGTGACTGAAAATGGCTGAATAATTCCCCTGTTTCAACCAAAGGTAATCCGACAACCGCGTGATAGCTTCCATTGATTTTGCGGACAAAGTTTCCACCTGTGCCCTGAATACCGTATGCCCCGGCTTTATCCATCGGCTCGCCGGTCGCAACATAATCGCTAATATCTGATGCTGTTAAGACGCGAAATGTGACGTCGGTAGTCACCAGGCAATCGAGCGATTGCTGGCGGTCGGCCAGCGCAACGGCAGTCATAACCTGATGCGTTTGCCCCGATAATTTACCTAACATCTCAGCAGCATGTGCGGCATCGCGAGGTTTTTCTAACACCTCGCCGTTCAGCACGACAATCGTGTCCGCACCCAGCACCGGTAAATCTTGTGCGGCCAGTGCGACGCCCGCGCGTGCTTTTTCATTCGCCAGGCGACGCACATAGCTCGTCGCCGCTTCATTGGGCTGACGCTGCTCTTCCACATCAGTGACGAGACGTTCAAAGGTGAGGCCAAGCTGAGTCAACAGTTCACGCCGACGCGGTGAACCGGAAGCAAGATACAGGGTTACCATAAATTTCCTTATTGAACAGCGAACTGACGACGGATCTTTCTCATTAATAAGAATAGCCAGGGCCAGAGAATACCGTCGACGACACTGCTCCAGAAAATCTCAGGTCGAAATGAGACGTTGATCACTAAAAATTCCGCCCAGAAGACAATCACATCCACAGCCAGCGACAGCACCATAACCATTAACGCTTGCTGCCACAACGCTAAGTTGCGGAAAAGTTGGAATTTAAAGGCAACCAGATAGGCGATGATGCTTAGCGCCAGCGCGCGTACACCGAGGGTTGAGCCAGCGATCAAATCCATGATTGCGCCCAACAAAAAGCCGCTACCGACGTTAACACGATGCGGTAACGCTAATACCCAATAGATGAGGATCAACAGAAGCCATGATGGCCGGAACATATAGATTTGTTCCGGCCACGGCATAATCTGTAAAACGAGGGCAACGAGAAAAGACAGCCAGATAACCCAACGGCCCTGGCTGCGATATCGACTCAAGGCTGACCTCCGCGCGTGCGAGCCGGCGAAACAGGTGCGCTACCCTCGCTTTGCGTTGGCGCGGGAGGACCCATTTGCACTGCTGGCGCGGGCGGTCCCATTTCGCCAGCAGGCGGTAACACCTGCGGCATCATTTGCATCAGACGTTCGTTTGCAACACGATGCACTTCATCCGGCGCCATTGGCATATCGCCATTGCGATCGGCTCCCCACAGCAGCAGCAAATAACGTAAACGCTGCAAACCTGCGGTTGGATGTGCCTGAATAACGGTGTAAGCACGTTGCGTATCCACTTTTACTGATGAGACAACACCCACCGGGTAGCCTTCCGGGAAACGTCCCCTAAGCCTGATGTCACCAGTACATCACCTACGCGAATATCCGTATTGCCTGGCAAATGTTCCAGTTGCAGATCTTCGGTGCAGCCGTTACCGGCAGCGATAACGCGAATATCGTTACGCAGCACCTGAATCGGCAAGGCATGTGAGGCATCGCAAATCAGTAATACGCGGCTGGTCACCTGGCCGACAGCAATAACCTGTCCGACAACGCCTTTATCGCTGATCACCGGTTGGCCTTCGTAGACACCGTTAACGCTGCCTTTATCGATGACCACCTGATCGGTGTAAGGGTCAGTGCCGGTGGAAATCACCTGCGTCACCATTTTTTGCTCATCCTGGCGCAGCGGCGAACCTAACAGTTCACGCAGGCGCGCGTTTTCCTGCTTATATTGCCCCAGCATTAACAGGTCACTGTTTTTCAGGAAGAGCTCGCGACGCAGGGCTTTATTTTCCAGCTCAAGCTGTTGACGCGATGCCAGCGTTTCTGACACGCCATCAAGGATCTGGCGTGGCCCGTTGGCCAGGAAGTAAAACGGACTGACCGACGTATCCAGATAGTTGCGTATTTGGTTAAAAGAACCCACACGACTGTCAGCGATAATAATGGCAATTGCCATGATTACGGCCAAAAAAGACGCAACTGCAGGGAAGGTCCCCTGCTAAAAATCGGCTTCATATATTCTGCGTGTTCCTCGACTACAGGTAAGGAAGTACGGAAAAATACCGCACTTCCCTGGGCTGGACGTATCGTACCGACACGTGCAACGCCGGCTTACACGCTACTCCCTGCGCATTATGACTAAGGGTCCAGCCGGTTGAGGCGATTATTCTTCGCTGAACAAATCGCCGCCATGCATGTCGATCATTTCCAACGCTTTACCGCCACCGCGTGCAACGCAGGTCAACGGATCTTCTGCGACAACAACCGGAATGCCGGTTTCTTCCATCAGCAGACGATCAAGGTTACGCAGCAGCGCACCCTCCGGTTAACACCATGCCACGCTCGGAGATGTCTGATGCCAGCTCTGGTGGACACTGTTCCAGCGCAACCATCACCGCACTGACGATGCCGGTTAACGGTTCTTGCAGTGCTTCAAGAATTTCATTGGAGTTCAGCGTAAAGCCACGCGGCACACCTTCCGCCAGGTTACGTCCACGGACTTCAATTTCACGCACTTCATCGCCCGGATAGGCCGAACCGATCTCATGCTTAATACGTTCTGCTGTTGCTTCACCAATCAGTGAGCCGTAATTACGACGCACATAATTAATAATAGCTTCATCGAAGCGGTCACCGCCGATACGTACAGAAGAGGAGTAAACCACGCCGTTCAGGGAGATGACGGCGACTTCTGTCGTACCACCACCGATATCAACGACCATCGAACCGGTTGCTTCAGAAACCGGCAAACCTGCACCAATCGCTGCCGCCATTGGCTCTTCAATCAGGAATACTTCACGTGCACCCGCACCTTGCGCCGATTCGCGGATTGCGCGACGTTCTACCTGTGTCGCCCCCACTGGCACACAGACCAGCACACGCGGGCTGGGACGCATAAAGCTGTTGCTGTGGACTTGCTTGATGAAGTGTTGCAGCATTTTTTCGGTTACGAAGAAGTCAGCGATAACGCCGTCTTTCATCGGACGAATAGCGGCAATATTGCCTGGCGTACGACCAAGCATCTGCTTTGCGTCATGACCAACGGCCGCAACACTTTTGGGTGAGCCGGCGCGATCCTGACGGATAGCCACCACGGAAGGCTCGTTCAGCACGATGCCCTGTCCTTTTACATAAATCAGGGTATTCGCGGTACCCAGGTCAATGGACAAGTCATTGGAAAACATGCCACGAAATTTTTTAAACATACTAAGGGATAATCCTGCAAGCTGGGGGCGGAAAATAAAATCCGCTTACTTTACCAACCACACGAAGCTGCCACAAGGCGCAAGAACGTTCTGCTTCGGTGAAAAAATACGCCACATTGCGTTTAAGTGATCTAAGCGAGGCATTAACATGAGCGGAACGGCGAAAACAGGCGTTATCAGCCGGGTTTCATCCTGTTTACCTCAGCCGTCCTGGACATAAAATTTAACATTTCCGGCCTAAAATTCTGTCATTGCAGATCAACTATTGCGTCATTAACAGAGTGTAAATGAGTTAATGCGATCCAATCGGCTAAATACCGTAACGTTGAGAGTACTTTTTCACGTTACTGTTCACTGGCTGCGAAGGTGCAAAGAAATCACCCTGCCCGCCGGCTACACCTAACCCCACCAGCGTCTGCCATTCGTCACGTGTTCTTACTCCTGCAGCGAAGACACGAGTATGGGTTGGTTTACAGACTTCGATTAAGTTCTGCACAAACAGCTGGTTTTCAGTACGACGCTCAATATTACGCACCAAACCCGGATCGAGCTTGATAAGCTCAACCGGTAATTGCCTGATGTAAGCACTGCTGACAACTGTTAACCCCGCCTGGTTCACTGCAATACGGCAACCAAATGCTTTTAACGCGCGAAAAACGGATGTTAAACGATTGATGTGTTGACAAACATCTGCCTCGGCAAGTTCAAATAAAAATCGTTTTCTTTGCGCTTTGGGACACTGCAGCAACATATTTTGCAACCACAGTACAAAAGGACGTTGCAGCAGAGAATCGATACTGACGGGCATAACCAGCGTTTCTTCAGGCCACCATTCAGATAAAGCGGCAATGCGCGTAACAAGTTGCCGATCCCAACTGTCAGACATACCCAGTTGCTGGACTAGCGGCATATACTCTGCCGCCAGCACTTCTTTATCACCATCAAAGATACGGGTTAGCATGACGCGATGCTGCACCTTGCCTTCACTGTTCACTACAGGCTTTTGATAGAGGCGCGGTCCGCCACGGCTCATGGTATTTTCCAGTAAGGTACGCCAGCGCACGCTACCTCGTCCTGCATCCAGTGGGTTGCCTTCACCGTTTGACCAGTTATTGCCTCCAAGTAAGGCTGCGCGACGGGTCGCCATTTCGACATTATCCATAACCTGCGACACGCTTTGCCCGCTGCGCCAGGCGCTGATGCCAATATGAATAATATCGTCGCGGTTGACCATGCGCATCGGCGGCAGTGAATCGACAGCATTTATCAGTTTATCGGCAATGCTGTTCGCCTCTTTCAAACTGCGGTGCGGCAGCAATACGGCAAAATCGCTGCGGAAATAGCGCGCCAGCAGCGCGCCCGGATAACGCAGCACGAAAGTTGACAGCATATTAACGAGGTCAAACATATATTCTTCAATTAGCGCCGGACTTAGCGTTGCGCTGAGCGTATCTACGTCAGGCAGGCGCACCATCATTACGACACCGTGAGTGCCCACGGTCTCCTGATCTTCCAGCAACGTGGCCAACTGATTGTCAAAAAATAGCCGATTATTCAAGCCGGTACGTCCGTCCTGCGCCGCAAAAGTGCGGATTAACGTATCAATACGCAACCTCTGCTGGCCCGCTTCCTGTAAATCGGCTAACAAGACATCCAGTGCACGGCTTGCTTTAGGCGGCCACTCATCAATATCGCTGTTGCGCGCTGTCTGGCGCTCACCTTCGATAATCGCGTCTGCACGTACCTCAAGTTGCTCCATGCCACGCCACTGACGCGTAAGCCAGCGGTGCATGAGCAGCAACAGAAGGCTCATCACCAACACCACCGACAGCAGCACGCCAAGCGTATACGCCGCTGTAATAGAACGCAGCCAGGTTTTTGCCGGATCGAGTAGCAGGATGCGTAAACTCACACCAGGTTGATGCATCAGCGGAACGTCAAACTGAATAAAACGATTAGGCTCATCTTCAATCATTTGATGTTCATGGCGCGAGAGTTTAAGCAGCGTATGATGGTTACTATGCAATGAAAGCTGCTCAGCATTCATTACTGGCATCATACGTGTTAACCAGTCATTAAGCTGCGCAGGCGTTTGGCTGAGCATGGCTTTATCGATTTCGGTTGCAAGTACCTGAACCCGATTCTCAACGCGCTGATGGCTTAACCAGAAAACGCTAAAAGCACAGCCTACCAGCATGAGCAACATGGCCAGTACGCTAAGAAATGTAATAAATGCAGTTAGTTTGGTGGTTAATCGCATCCCTGTGCCTGTAATACTACGGTAATAACCGAATCACGTTCCTGCAAGGTGGCGCCGAACCGGTCTGATGAAAACGCGAGCAAAATAACATAATTTGCGGCAGGCGGCAGCGTCACAATGCGTGATGAGGCAGTATACCGCCGCCAGATAACAGCGGGCGCTTAGCGGCCTTATTTTCGGTCTATTCTCATTGGCAGGGTTTACCAGGAAATTTCACATTTTGGCCGCTAAATTCGCCAGCATCCGCACGATACCTCATGCTGGAAGCGAACATCACGTCTGGAGAATGCAGCATGAAAACCACAAAAAAACTGACTGAAGCCGACGTCACGCCGGAAAGCATTTTTAACATGCAGCGCCGTCAGGTGCTGAAAACCTTAGGTCTGAGTGCGGCGGCGATAAGCGTGCCCGGTATCGCCAATGCCGATCTCCTTAGCTGGTTCAAAGGTAACGATCGCCCGCCGGCACCAGCAGGACGCCCGCTGGATTTCAGTAAGCCTGCACAGTATCAAGCCGATCTGACCTTAACCCCGGCTGAAAAAGTCTCTGGCTACAATAATTTCTATGAATTTGGTCTGGATAAGGCCGATCCCGCAGCCAACGCGGGCACGCTTAAAACCGATCCGTGGAAATTAACCATTGATGGTGAGGTCGCCAAACCTGTCACGCTGGACATGGATGAGATTTTCAAACGCTTCGCGATGGAACAACGCATTTATCGTATGCGCTGTGTAGAAGCCTGGTCGATGGTGGTGCCCTGGGTGGGTTTTGAATTAAACAAATTACTTAGCCTGGCGGAACCCACCAGCAATGCGCGCTTCGTCGCCTTTCAGACATTATATGCACCCGATCAAATGCCTGGGCAGAAAGACCGCTTTATTGGCGGTGGCCTGAATTATCCCTACGTCGAAGGTTTACGTTTAGATGAAGCCATGCATCCGCTGACTATTCTCAGCACCGGAGTATATGGCAAAGCGTTACCGCCGCAGAACGGCGCGCCAATTCGTCTGATTGTGCCCTGGAAATATGGTTTTAAAGGCATCAAGTCGATTGTCAAAATTACCCTGACACGCAATCAGCCACCTACCACCTGGAATCAGATCGCCGCTGATGAATACGGCTTTTATGCCAATGTGAATCCGCACGTGAATCATCCGCGCTGGTCTCAGGCAACCGAACGATTTATCGGTCCTGGCGGCTCGCTTAAGGTCGAACGTCAGCCAACGCTGCTGTTTAATGGCTATGCGGACCAGGTCGCTTCACTCTATCGTGGCCTTGATTTGCGGGAGAACTATTGAGTGCGACTGTCGATTAAGCAGATTACCTGGCTGAAAGTTATTTTGCATCTGGTGGCGTTTTTGCCCCTGGTTTACCTGGTTCTGGCGGCCAGTCAGGGCGGATTAAGCGCCGATCCGGCGAAAGATATTCAACACTTTACCGGGCGTATGGCACTGAAGTTGCTGCTGGCCACGCTGCTGGTTTCCCCGCTCACGCGCTTAGCCAGACAGCCCCTGTTAATTCGCACGCGCCGCCTGCTTGGCGTGTGGACATTTGTCTGGGCCTGTTTGCATCTGCTGAGTTATTACTTACTTGAGCTGGGTATTGATAATTTGCGTTTACTGGGCAGCGAGCTGATTTCGCGACCTTATTTGACGCTGGGCATCGTTAGCTGGCTGATTTTACTCGCGCTTGCCGTTACCTCCTTCCAGAGTATGCAACGCAAACTCGGCAAACGCTGGCAAACGCTGCACAACGGCATTTACATCGTGGCTATTCTTGCGCCGGTGCACTACATATGGTCAGTGAAAACTGTGTCGCCACAGCCGCTTATCTACGCGGCACTCGCTTTCATACTGTTAGCGTGGCGTTACAAAAAATTCCGTAAATGGTGGCCCTTTTAACCCTTCTGCCGTTGTTTTCCTCTTGCACTCTCTGATAAAAGGTGTGGCTTACGGGCCACATCCGATCAACTTCGCAGATAAGACCAGTATTTTGCTGCGAATTGCCACGAAACGGATATAATGCCCGGCTTTATTGCAAGCCACGTCTTCTTTTTCGCCCTAACGGGTGACAAACGAAGAGAGGCAAGGTATTTTACGCGATGCCTCAATGATTGCGGGAGATGGCAGCAAGATGGCGCATAAATTACACATTCTGCTTTTGAACGGTCCCAATTTAAATTTACTGGGAACGCGTGAGCCTGAAAAATATGGCCACACCACACTGGATCAGATCGTCTGCGATTTGTCTCAGCAGGCAGACCGTTTAAATGTGAAACTGAGCCATTTGCAATCCAATGCTGAATTTCAGCTTATTGATCGCATTCATGAGGCCAAAGGCAATGTGGATTACATCATCATTAATCCTGCCGCGTTTACGCATACCAGCGTAGCACTGCGTGATGCCCTGTTGGCGGTGAATATTCCGTTTATTGAGGTGCATCTCTCAAACGTGCATGCCCGCGAGCCCTTCCGCCATCATTCCTATCTTTCTGATGTATCTGCTGGCGTCATCTGTGGGCTTGGCGCTGACGGCTACGCATGGGCTTTACAAACGGCAGTAAAACGCCTGTCTCAAACTAATTAATCAAACTGAGTACGGAACCCCACTCATGGATATTCGTAAAATTAAAAAACTGATCGAACTGGTTGAAGAGTCTGGCATCTCTGAGCTGGAAATCTCCGAGGGCGAAGAGTCCGTTCGTATCAGTCGTGCACCTGCAAATGTGAGCTACCCGGTTATGCAGCAGGCTTATGCTGCACCAGCACCACAGCCTGCCCTGGCGACAGCTGTCGCACCGGTTGCCGCCGTAACGGAAGCGGCACCAGCTGAAATCAGCGGCCACATTGTACGCTCGCCGATGGTCGGCACCTTCTATCGCACACCAAGCCCGGATGCCAAAGCCTTCGTTGAAGTTGGCCAGAAAGTGAACGCCGGTGACACCCTGTGCATCGTTGAAGCCATGAAAATGATGAACCAGATCGAAGCTGACAAATCTGGCGTGGTGAAAGCGATCCTGGTGGAAAGCGGACAACCGGTTGAATTCGACGAGCCGCTGGTCGTCATCGAATAACGAGGCGAACCATGCTGGATAAAATTGTAATTGCTAACCGCGGTGAGATCGCACTGCGCATTCTGCGTGCCTGTAAAGAGTTGGGCATCAAGACTGTGGCGGTGCACTCCAGCGCGGACCGTGACCTGAAGCACGTCCTGCTGGCAGACGAAACCGTCTGCATTGGCCCCGCGCAGTCGGTCAAAAGCTATCTGAATATCCCGGCGCTGATTTCCGCTGCGGAGATTACCGGCGCGGTGGCGATCCACCCCGGCTACGGCTTCCTTTCTGAGAACGCTGACTTTGCCGAGCAGGTTGAACGTTCAGGCTTTATCTTTATCGGCCCGAAAGCGGACACTATCCGCCTGATGGGAGACAAAGTCTCTGCCATCAACGCGATGAAAAAAGCGGGCGTGCCGACCGTTCCTGGCTCTGACGGTTCACTGACCGATGACATGGAAAAGAACCGTGCCTTCGCGAAGCGCATCGGCTATCCGGTGATCATCAAGGCGTCTGGCGGCGGCGGCGGTCGCGGCATGCGTGTAGTGCGCAGCGACAAAGATCTGGAAGAATCCATTAACATGACGAAGGCGGAGGCCAAAGCGGCTTTCAACAACGACATGGTTTACATGGAAAAGTATCTTGAGAACCCGCGCCACATTGAAATTCAGGTGCTGGCCGACGGCCAGGGCAACGCCCTCTATCTGGGTGAGCGCGACTGCTCCATGCAGCGCCGTCACCAGAAAGTAGTGGAAGAAGCCCCTGCACCGGGTATCACGCCGGAGCTGCGCAGCTTCATCGGTGACCGCTGTGCGAAAGCCTGTATTGAGATCGGCTATCGCGGCGCGGGTACCTTTGAGTTCCTGTACGAAAACGGTGAGTTCTACTTCATCGAGATGAACACCCGTATTCAGGTGGAGCATCCGGTGACTGAGATGATCACCGGTGTGGATCTGATCAAAGAGCAGCTGCGTATTGCTGCCGGTCAGCCGCTGTCGATCAAACAGGAAGATGTAGTGATCCGTGGCCATGCGGTCGAGTGCCGTATTAACGCGGAAGATCCCAACACTTTCCTGCCGAGTCCAGGTAAAATCACCCGCTTCCACGCGCCGGGCGGCTTTGGCGTCCGCTGGGAATCGCACATTTACGCCGGTTACAGCGTGCCGCCGTACTACGATTCCATGATTGGCAAGCTGATCACCTACGGTGAAACCCGTGACGTGGCGATTGCGCGCATGAAGAATGCGCTGGCGGAGCTGATCATCGATGGCATTAAGACCAACGTCGAACTGCAGATGAAAATCATGTCCGACGAAAACTTCCAGCAGGGTGGCACTAACATCCATTATCTGGAGAAAAAGCTCGGTCTGAACGAGAAGTAAACGTAACGCTGAGTGAATTGGAGGCCGGTTAATCCGGCCTTTTTCTTTGCCGCTGGCGTTGAGGTTGAACAATGGACGCTCGTTTTTTACAGGCACATAAAGAAGCGCGCTGGTCACTTTATCTGACACTGGCCTGGCTGGCTGTTTGGGGTTTTTCAGCCTGGCTGGGAGGCAATCAAACCGGCATAACCGGTTTGCCGCGCTGGTTTGAACTTTCCTGCATTTTTGCACCGCTACTGTTCATTTTTTTATGTTGGCTTATGGTGCGGCTAATTTTCCGCAACATGTCACTGGAGGATGAAGGTGACAACTGAAATTATCCTTCCTTTATTAGCTTACCTGGTGGTGATCGCTGCGCTCTCTGTGTTTGCAGCCCGTAAGCAACGTCAGGGCAACTTCCTGTCTGAGTATTTCCTCGGCAACCGTTCCATGGGCGGATTTGTGCTGGCGATGACGCTCACCACGACTTATATCAGCGCCAGTTCGTTTATTGGCGGCCCCGGTGCAGCCTATAAGTACGGTTTGGGTTGGGTACTGCTGGCGATGGTTCAGGTACCCGCCGTCTGGTTATCGCTCGGCGTTTTGGGCAAGAAATTCGCTATCCTTGCTCGCCGTCACAATGCCGTAACCCTCAACGATATGCTGTATGCACGCTATCGCAGCCCTCTTCTTATTTGGCTGGCCAGCCTGAGTCTGCTGGTGGCGTTTATTGGTGCCATGACGGTTCAGTTTATTGGTGGAGCGCGTCTGCTGGAAACGGCTGCCGGTATTCCTTACAACACCGGCTTGCTGATTTTTGGTGGCACAATTGCGCTGTATACAGCTTTTGGTGGTTTCCGCGCGAGTGTGCTCAACGATGCGATGCAGGGCATTGTGATGCTGATTGGCACCTTTTACTGCTGTTTGCCGTTATTCACCACGCAGGTGGCCTGCACACTGCGGTGGATAAGCTTCACGCCATTGATCCTAAATTACTGTCGCCAGAAGGCCCCGGCGATATTATTACTCCCACCTTTCTGATGTCATTTACCGTGCTGGTCTGTTTTGGTGTGATTGGCCTGCCGCATACCGCGGTGCGTTGTATCTCTTATAAAGACAGCAAAGCCCTTCATCGCGCGATTATTCTTGGCACGATTGTGGTGGTTATTCTGATGTCAGGTATGCATCTGGCGGGTGCGCTGGGCCGCGCTGTTTTACCGGATCTCACCATTCCCGATCGGGTCATTCCGACATTGATGATCACAGTGCTGCCTCCGCTGGCGGCAGGGCTGTTTCTTGCTGCGCCAATGGCAGCCATCATGTCAACCATTAATGCACAGCTGCTGCAAGCTTCGGCGACTCTGGTGAAAGATCTTTATTTGCGCGTTGCGCCGCAGCAAATGGAAAATGAAGCGCGACTGCGCATCTTATCTGGCACCATTACTTTCGTGTTGGGCATTTTATTGTTAATCGCAGCCTGGAATCCGCCCGATATGATTATCTGGCTTAATCTGCTGGCTTTTGGCGGTCTCGAGGCGGTCTTCCTGTGGCCACTGGTGCTCGGTCTTTACTGGGAGCGTGCTAACGCTGCAGGTGCGATTAGCGGAATGGTGGTTGGCGGAGGCTGCTACGCTTTTCTGGCGAGCCTTAACTGGCAGATCGGGGGCTTTCACCCTATCGTGCCTTCCCTGCTTTTAAGTCTGCTGGCGTTTTTAGTCGGCAACCTGTTTGGACGCGTCCCGCAATCGGCTGATGCGCCACAACAATAAGTAAAAGAGAACTATTATGCCGTGGATTCAAATCAAAATTAACAGCTCGGGCGAACACGCGGAGACGCTAAGCGATGTGCTGATGGAAACGGGCGCAGTATCGGTGACTTTTCAGGATAGTCATGATACGCCCGTCTATGAACCACTACCGGGCGAAACTCGCCTGTGGGGTGATACAGACGTCATTGGTCTGTTCGACGCAGAAACCGATATGGATGCCGTAGTGGCTGAATTATCGCAGCATCCTTTACTGGGGGCCGGTTTTCGCCATAAGATCGAACAGATCGAAGATAAAGACTGGGAACGTGAATGGATGGAAAACTTTCATCCGATGCGTTTTGGTGAGCGTTTATGGATTTGCCCAAGCTGGCGTGATGTACCGGATCCCGACGCCGTAAACGTAATGCTTGATCCGGGACTGGCGTTTGGAACCGGCACGCATCCCACCACCGCACTCTGTCTGGCCTGGCTGGATGGTTTGGATTTGACAGGCAAAACCGTGATTGATTTTGGCTGTGGCTCCGGGATTCTGGCAATCGCGGCGTTAAAACTGGGTGCAGCACAGGCCATTGGTATTGATATCGATCCCCAGGCTATTCAGGCCAGCCGCGATAATGCTGAACGTAACGGCGTTGCGGATCGCCTGTCGCTTTATCTGCCGCATCAACAACCTGAAAACCTGCAGGCTGACGTTGTGGTCGCTAATATTCTTGCCGGTCCATTGCGCGAACTGGCTCCGCTAATTAGCGTTCTGCCGAAACAAGGCGGCCATCTGGGTCTGTCTGGTGTACTGGAAAGCCAGGCTGAAGGCGTATGTGAGGCTTATCAAGAGCAGTTTGCGCTGGATCCGATTGCGGTGAAAGAAGAGTGGTGCCGCATTACCGGTATCAAACACAGCTAGCGGTCTTGCCTGCACCTGAAGCACAGCTATCTGACAGTAAATTTTGTCATGCCCTGCCATCTATGTCGGGGCTTTTTCAGCTACTCCTGGCCCATGAAATTCTCTTTTCCGCCCGCTCACGCTTCGCTTAATCGCAGGCAGGATAGTGAAGCATTACCAGTGTAAGCAGCCTGATTACTAAATAGTCTGAAAATCGTTAAAGCAGACTATTTTGTGCTTTACAGGCCCGTTGCTTGTATCGTTAATCACGCTATGTGACGTTTAATATGTGGCAATTCAGGCTACTTTATCGGAAAAACGTTTGTTCACAATTTCATCATTAATCATTAATGCACTGAAATTTAAGATAAAAATTCTTTAACCTCAGTCAACTATGCCATTTCCTTGATCTTTCCTTGCTTATTGTTCAAAGTTTGGCCTTTCATCTTCCTGAAAAAATGCGTAATATACGCCGCCTTGCAGACACAGTATGGCCATCTCTACTTCATGCGTATTGGAAACCTCCAGCTGAGAAATCGACTGATAGCAGCGCCTATGGCCGGTATTACCGACAGGCCTTTTAGGACGCTCTGCCACGAGATGGGCGCAGGCATGGCTGTTTCGGAGATGTTGTCATCTAATCCCGAAGTCTGGGCCAGTGACAAATCTCGCTTACGTATGGTTCACAGTGATGAGCCAGGTATTCGCGCCGTGCAGATTGCCGGTTGCGATCCCAGCGAAATGGCGCAAGCTGCGCGCATTAACGTTAATGCCGGTGCACAGGTAATTGACATTAATATGGGCTGCCCTGCGAAAAAAGTGAACCGCAAAATGGCGGGTTCGGCCTTACTGCAATACCCCGAGGTAGTGGAATCTATTCTCTCTGCGGTGGTAAACGCTGTTGATGTGCCGGTCACACTAAAAATTCGCACTGGTTGGGATCCTGAAAACAGGAACTGTGTCGCGATTGCCCAATTGGCTGAACGCTGTGGCATTCAGGCTCTGACGATACATGGCCGCACTCGTGCCTGCCTGTTCAACGGAGAAGCTGAATATGACAGCATTCGGACAGTTAAGCAGAGTGTCTCTATTCCGGTTATCGCGAACGGAGACATAACTGACCCGCATAAAGCCAGAGCTGTGCTTGACTACACCGGAGCTGATGCTCTGATGATAGGACGCGCCGCTCAGGGAAGACCGTGGATCTTCCGGGAAATCCAGCATTATCTGGACACTGGGGAGCTGCTTGCTCCACTGCCTCTGGCAGAGGTGAAGCGCTTGCTTGTTTCGCATATACGTGAGCTGCACGACTTTTATGGTCCAGGCAAAGGATACCGTATAGCGCGGAAGCACGTCTCCTGGTATCTCCAGGAGCATGCCCCTAATGACCAGTTTCGGCGCACATTCAACGCCATTGAGGATGCCAGCGAACAGCTGGAGGCGTTGGAGGCATACTTCGAAAATCTTGCGTAACGAAATAAAGAGCTGAAAGAACTATGTTCGAACAACGCGTAAATTCTGACGTACTGACTGTTTCTACCGTTAACTCACAGGATCAGGTAACGCAAAAGCCGCTACGTGATTCGGTAAAACAAGCACTGAAGAACTATTTTGCTCAATTGAATGGTCAGGACGTTAGTGACCTGTATGAGCTGGTTTTGGCTGAAGTCGAGCAGCCTCTGTTGGACATGGTGATGCAGTACACCCGTGGCAACCAGACCCGCGCTGCCCTGATGATGGGTATCAACCGCGGTACGCTGCGTAAGAAACTGAAAAAATATGGCATGAACTGATTCAGTTCATCTGTGTTAAAAACGCCAGCCTTCGGGCTGGCGTTTTTATTTGTCTGTCTGCTCTTAAAAAAAAACAGAAACGTTTGAAACAATGAACGCAGATATGGTAACTATAGTTGCAATTGCTGACGTCATTATCCGCTGTTTATTTCTCCGCACTATTCCTGATATTCATCCTTATTAAAAAAATTAAAAAAGCCTGCAATCCTTATATGCAGGGCTTATGTGATCTTATTCCCTTTTATTAGCAACACCTCTTATCTGTACATCTACCACTGAGCGCCTGCTCACATTGCTTCTATATAGTGAAACTTTTTGCACTAAATGTGATCGCGTCGGCTCGCCTTGCTTTCTTATGGTGCGCGATATTAGCGGAACTTTCTGAGTGCTACAGATTATTAATAGATCTTTCCAGTAAATTCAGGATTCTGCAAACCTGGCATCAGCTTTGCAAAGTCGTGGATGGCTTCTTGCCACAGACAGGAAAAACGCACAAAAAAGTGCGCATTACATAACAACACGATTTCGCCACACAGGATGCTTTATGAAAAAGATGATGCTTTCCACTTTGGTCGCTGCCGCTTCTTTATTTGCCGTTGCCCAGCAAGCGCATGCAGGTACCACGCTGGATGCAATTAAGAAGAAAGGGTTCATTCAATGCGGTATCAGTGATGGCTTGCCAGGCTTCTCCTATGCGGATGCGAGCGGTAAGTTTACGGGTATTGATGTAGACGTCTGCCGTGCAGCGGCAGCTGCAGTGTTTAGTGATGCAACCAAAGTGAAGTATACGCCGCTGACCGCTAAAGAACGTTTCACCGCTCTGCAATCAGGCGAAGTGGATATCCTGTCACGTAATACGACCTGGACCTCTTCACGCGATGGCGGCATGGGCTTCCTGTTTGCCGGCGTGAACTATTACGATGGTATCGGCTTCCTGACGCATCAGAAAGCGGGCCTCAAAAGTGCTAAAGAACTGGATGGTGCGACTGTTTGTATTCAGGCGGGAACAGATACTGAGCTGAACGTAGCGGACTTCTTTAAAGCTAACAATATGCAATATACCCCAGTGACCTTTGACCGTTCTGACGAGTCAGCAAAGGCACTGGATAGCGGACGCTGCGATACGCTGGCTTCTGACCAGTCTCAGCTGTATGCGCTGCGCATTAAGTTAGGCAAACCTGATGAATTTATCGTTTTACCGGAAGTGATCTCAAAAGAACCGCTGGGCCCGGTCGTGCGTCGTGGCGATGATGACTGGTTCACCATCGTGAAATGGTCGCTGTATGCCATGCTGAACGCTGAAGAGATGGGCATCAACTCTAAAAATGTTGATCAGATGGTCGCTAAACCAAGCACGCCTGATATGGCGCATCTGTTAGGTGCAGAAGGTGATTTTGGTAAAGATCTGAAGCTCGATAATAAATGGGCTTACAACATCATCAAGCAAGTGGGTAACTACCAGGAAAGCTTTGACCGCAACGTAGGTAAAGACAGCGCGCTGAAAATTGCACGTGGTCAGAATGCGCTATGGAATAAAGGCGGTATTCAGTACGCACCACCGGTACGTTAATACACCTCACCAGTCGGGCACCGTATTCTGCGGTGCCCCACCAAAGCTTTCGTCATTGAGGTTTCAACATGTCACAACGCCCAACCGTGAAAATGGATTTTTCATTCGGTAATCCTACGGTTCGCGCCTGGCTTTACCAAATAATCGCAATAGTGGCCGTGTTTGCGGTGGTGGGTTATCTCATCCACAACACTGTGATCAACCTGTCTAATCGCGGCATAACATCCGGATTTGCTTTTCTGGAACGTAATGCTGGCTTCGGCATCGTTCAGCATCTTATTGATTACTCGGAAGGTGACACCTACGCGCGTGTTTTTCTGGTGGGATTAACCAATACCTTGTTGGTTTCTGCGCTCTGTATCATTTTTGCGTCAATCCTGGGATTCTTTATCGGCCTTGCTCGTCTGTCTGATAACTGGCTTCTGCGCAAAATCTCTAACGTTTATATTGAAATCTTCCGCAACATTCCCCCGCTGCTGCAGATCTTCTTTTGGTATTTTGCGGTATTACGTAATTTGCCCGGACCACGCCAGGCTTTAAATGCATTCGATTTAGCTTTTGTGAGCAACCGGGGTTTATATGTGCCGTGGCCGTCTTATGCGCCCGGCACCTGGCCATTTATTATTGCGCTGGCACTGGCGGTTATCGGCAGCTATGGACTGTTTCGTTTCAATCGCGCCCATCAACTTAAAACCGGACAATTACGCCGTTCCTGGCCCGCTGCTATCGCCATGTTGGTAATTTTTCCTTTGATTGCGCATCTGGGATTTGGTGCAGCCACCCATTGGGATGTGCCACAGTTGCGTGGCTTTAACTTCCGCGGCGGTTTCGTAATGATCCCTGAACTGGCGGCATTAACGCTGGCGCTGTCGATTTATACCTCATCGTTCATTGCCGAAGTTATTCGTGCTGGCATTCAGTCAGTGCCGCATGGCCAGCATGAGGCTGCACGTTCGTTAGGCTTACCGAATCCTGTAACGTTGCGTCAGGTCATTATTCCACAGGCGATGCGCGTAATCATTCCACCCCTTACCAGCCAGTATCTGAATATTGTTAAAAACTCCTCACTGGCGGCGGCAATTGGCTATCCCGATATGGTGTCGTTGTTTGCCGGAACCGTGCTTAATCAGACCGGTCAGGCAATCGAAACCATAGCTATTACCATGGGCGTTTATTTGATTATCAGCTTGCTGATTTCACTGCTGATGAACCTATACAACCGCAAAATCGCGCTGGTTGAGCGTTAAGAGAACGGGTTATCTATGTCTGTTACTACTCATGAAACACCGCCAGTGCCGACAACGCCTGTTAGTCGCGCCTGGAGCTGGGCACGTAAAAACCTGTTCTCCAGTTGGGTTAACGGGCTTCTGACACTTTTTTGCATCTGGGTCATCTGGAGCGTCATTCCACCGGCGCTGAACTGGCTTATTTTCCAGGCAAACTGGTTCGGTACTACGCGCGCTGACTGCACTAAAGAAGGGGCCTGTTGGGTATTTATACATGCACGCTTCGGTCAGTTTATGTATGGGCTTTATCCACACGAGCTGCGCTGGCGTATCAACCTGGCATTGGTTATTGGTCTGTTGTCCATCATCCCCATGTTCCTGAAAAGCTTGCCATATCGCGGACGTTATATTGCGATTTGGGCGGTTGCTTACCCGGTTATTGTTTGGTTCCTGATGTACGGCGGCTATTTTGGTCTCGAACGTGTTGAAACACGCCAATGGGGCGGTTTGACATTAACGCTGATTATCGCTTCCGTTGGTATCGCTGGTGCGCTTCCGCTGGGCATTCTACTGGCTTTAGGTCGTCGTTCACGTATGCCTGTGGTCCGTACGTTATCGGTTATTTTTATCGAGTTTTGGCGCGGCGTTCCGCTGATTACCGTGTTGTTCATGTCGTCCGTTATGCTGCCACTGTTTATGGCTGAAGGCACTACGATCGATAAGTTAGTCCGTGCCCTTGTGGGTGTGATTCTTTTCCAGTCAGCTTATGTTGCTGAAGTTGTACGTGGCGGATTACAGGCATTGCCAAAAGGACAATATGAAGCAGCTGAATCTCTGGCGCTGGGTTACTGGAAAACCCAAATGCTGGTGATTCTGCCTCAGGCACTGAAGCTCACCATTCCCGGCCTGGTTAATACGATTATCGCGCTGTTTAAAGATACCAGTCTGGTGATCATCATCGGCCTGTTTGATCTGTTTAGCAGCGTTCAACAAGCCACGGTCGATCCGGCCTGGCTGGGCATGTCTACCGAAGGATATGTTTTTGCTGCACTCGTTTATTGGATCTTCTGTTTTAGTATGTCGCGTTACAGCCAGTATTTGGAAAAACGCTTTCACACCGGCCGTAAATCGCATTGAGGTTTTACATGACACAAACTACAACTCATTCTTCTGACGCTATGATGATTACGCTCGAAAACGTGAATAAATGGTATGGGCAATTTCACGTCCTGAAAGACATTAACCTACAGGTAAAACCGCGCGAGCGTATCGTACTGTGTGGCCCTTCAGGTTCAGGTAAGTCAACGACTATTCGTTGTATTAACCATCTTGAAGAACATCAACAGGGACGTATTGTTGTCGATGGTATTCACCTCAATGATGATGTTCGTAACATTGAGCGTGTCCGTACTGAAGTTGGCATGGTGTTTCAGCACTTTAACCTTTTTCCACATTTGACGGTTTTACAGAACTGCACACTGGCGCCGTCATGGGTGCGCAAAATACCGAAAAAAGAAGCTGAATCGCTTGCCATGCATTACTTAGAGCGCGTTCGTATTGCAGAGCATGCGCATAAGTTTCCTGGGCAGCTCTCTGGTGGTCAACAACAGCGCGTTGCTATAGCACGCTCTTTGTGTATGAAACCTAAAATTATGCTGTTTGATGAACCAACCTCGGCTCTTGATCCAGAAATGGTAAAAGAAGTTCTCGATACGATGATTGGCCTGGCGGAAGATGGTATGACAATGCTGTGCGTAACGCATGAAATGGGCTTTGCCCGCACTGTAGCTGACCGGGTGATCTTTATGGACAGAGGGGAGATCGTTGAAGTTGCGCCACCTCAGGAGTTCTTTGCGCATCCTAAATCGGAACGAACCCGCGCCTTCCTGTCACAAGTAATCCACTAAATGAGTGATTATTTTTTAAATCTAACCCGGCTGCTTTTGTCGGGTTTTTTATCTTTTCAATTGGTTGAATTTTTCGCCGGTAAAAGTTTCCACTGAAAAGAAGAAATAGCGCATCTGCGGAAAAAATGAGATACAACGAAAAAAGCCCTTTGCAAATGCAAAGGGCTTTTTCTTGTTTGATGCCTGGCAGTTCCCTACTCTCGCATGGGGAGACCCCACACTACCATCGGCGCTACGGCGTTTCACTTCTGAGTTCGGCATGGGGTCAGGTGGGACCACCGCGCTACTGCCGCCAGGCAAATTCTTTTCTACCGAACTCATGCCTATTCTGAAACTGGTGCTGATACCCAGAGTCGAACTGGGGACCTCACCCTTACCAAGGGTGCGCTCTACCAACTGAGCCATATCAGCACACTATATTTGATGCCTGGCAGTTCCCTACTCTCGCATGGGGAGACCCCACACTACCATCGGCGCTACGGCGTTTCACTTCTGAGTTCGGCATGGGGTCAGGTGGGACCACCGCGCTAGTGCCGCCAGGCAAATTCTGTCTCCGCGCCGCCCGCAGGCCGCGCAGAATTATCCGTCACAAGCTGAAAGTCTCTCAAAAACGCCTCTGGCGTTGTAAGGTTAAGCCTCACGGGTCATTAGTACCGGTTAGCTCAACGCATCGCTGCGCTTACACACCCGGCCTATCAACGTCGTCGTCTTCAACGTCCCTTCAGGACCCTCGAGGGGTCAGGGAAAACTCATCTCGGGGCAAGTTTCGTGCTTAGATGCTTTCAGCACTTATCTCTTCCGCACTTAGCTACCGGGCAGTGCCATTGGCATGACAACCCGAACACCAGCGGTGCGTTCACTCCGGTCCTCTCGTACTAGGAGCAACCCCCCTCAGTTTTCCAGCGCCCACGGCAGATAGGGACCGAACTGTCTCACGACGTTCTAAACCCAGCTCGCGTACCACTTTAAACGGCGAACAGCCGTACCCTTGGGACCTACTTCAGCCCCAGGATGTGATGAGCCGACATCGAGGTGCCAAACACCGCCGTCGATATGAACTCTTGGGCGGTATCAGCCTGTTATCCCCGGAGTACCTTTTATCCGTTGAGCGATGGCCCTTCCATTCAGAACCACCGGATCACTATGACCTGCTTTCGCACCTGCTCGCGCCGTCACGCTCGCAGTCAAGCCAGCTTATGCCATTGCACTAACCTCACGATGTCCGACCGTGATTAGCTGACCTTCGTGCTCCTCCGTTACGCTTTGGGAGGAGACCGCCCCAGTCAAACTACCCACCAGACACTGTCCGCAGCCCGGATCACGGGCCCACGTTAGAACATCAAACGTTAAAGGGTGGTATTTCAAGGTTGGCTCCACGCGGACTGGCGTCCGCGCTTCAAAGCCTCCCACCTATCCTACACATCAAGGCTCAATGTTCAGTGTCAAGCTGTAGTAAAGGTTCACGGGGTCTTTCCGTCTTGCCGCGGGTACACTGCATCTTCACAGCGAGTTCAATTTCACTGAGTCTCGGGTGGAGACAGCCTGGCCATCATTACGCCATTCGTGCAGGTCGGAACTTACCCGACAAGGAATTTCGCTACCTTAGGACCGTTATAGTTACGGCCGCCGTTTACCGGGGCTTCGATCAAGAGCTTCTCCTTGCGGATAACCCCATCAATTAACCTTCCGGCACCGGGCAGGCGTCACACCGTATACGTCCACTTTCGTGTTTGCACAGTGCTGTGTTTTTAATAAACAGTTGCAGCCAGCTGGTATCTTCGACTGGCCTCGGCTCCGGGAGCAAGTCCCCTCACCTACGCGCCAGCGTGCCTTCTCCCGAAGTTACGGCACCATTTTGCCTAGTTCCTTCACCCGAGTTCTCTCAAGCGCCTTGGTATTCTCTACCTGACCACCTGTGTCGGTTTGGGGTACGATTTCGTGTTACCTGATGCTTAGAGGCTTTTCCTGGAAGCAGGGTATCAGTCACTTCAGCTCCGTGGAGCCTCGTCGTCACGCCTCAGCCTTGATTATCCGGATTTGCCTGGATAACCAGCCTACACGCTTAAACCGGGACGACCGTCGCCCGGCTGACCTAACCTTCTCCGTCCCCCCTTCGCAGTAACACCAAGTACAGGAATATTAACCTGTTTCCCATCGACTACGCCTTTCGGCCTCGCCTTAGGGGTCGACTCACCCTGCCCCGATTAACGTTGGACAGGAACCCTTGGTCTTCCGGCGAGCGGGCTTTTCACCCGCTTTATCGTTACTTATGTCAGCATTCGCACTTCTGATACCTCCAGCGGCCCTCACGGACCACCTTCTGCGGCTTACAGAACGCTCCCCTACCCAGCAACGCAAGCGTCGCTGCCGCAGCTTCGGTGCATGGTTTAGCCCCGTTACATCTTCCGCGCAGGCCGACTCGACCAGTGAGCTATTACGCTTTCTTTAAATGATGGCTGCTTCTAAGCCAACATCCTGGCTGTCTGTGCCTTCCCACATCGTTTCCCACTTAACCATGACTTCGGGACCTTAGCTGGCGGTCTGGGTTGTTTCCCTCTTCACGACGGACGTTAGCACCCGCCGTGTGTCTCCCGTGATAACATTCTCCGGTATTCGCAGTTTGCATCGGGTTGGTAAGCCGGGATGGCCCCCTAGCCGAAACAGTGCTCTACCCCCGGAGATGAGTTCACGAGGCGCTACCTAAATAGCTTTCGGGGAGAACCAGCTATCTCCCGGTTTGATTGGCCTTTCACCCCCAGCCACAGGTCATCCGCTAATTTTTCAACATTAGTCGGTTCGGTCCTCCAGTTAGTGTTACCCAACCTTCAACCTGCCCATGGCTAGATCACCGGGTTTCGGGTCTATACCCTGCAACTTAACGCCCAGTTAAGACTCGGTTTCCCTGCGGCTCCCCTATACGGTTAACCTTGCTACAGAATATAAGTCGCTGACCCATTATACAAAAGGTACGCAGTCACACCACAAGGGCTCCCACTGCTTGTACGTACACGGTTTCAGGTTCTGTTTCACTCCCCTCGCCGGGGTTCTTTTCGCCTTTCCCTCACGGTACTGGTTCACTATCGGTCAGTCAGGAGTATTTAGCCTTGGAGGATGGTCCCCCGATGTTCAGACAGGATACCACGTGTCCCGCCTTACTCATCGAGCTCACAGCTCATGCACTTTTGTGTACGGGAGTGTCACCCTGTACCCTGCGCCTTTCCAGACGCTTCCACTAGTGCACAAGCTGATTCAGGCTCTGGGCTGCTCCCCGTTCGCTCGCCGCTACTGGGGGAATCTCGGTTGATTTCTTTTCCTCGGGGTACTTAGATGTTTCAGTTCCCCCGGTTCGCCTTGCAGCACTATGTATTCATGCTGCAATGATGCACTGAGTGCACCGGGTTTCCCCATTCGGACATCGCCGGCTGTAGCGGTTCATATCACCTTACCGGCGCTTTACGCAGATTAGCACGTCCTTCATCGCCTCTGACTGCCAGGGCATCCACCGTGTACGCTTAGTCGCTTAACCTCACAACCCACAGGCGTTTTGCAACGCTGCAGACTGCAAGCATTTGAGAGACTCGTCCGCATCGCTGTGCCACTCCCTGTTACGGAGAAATGGCGCGACGCGTCGTTTCAATTTTCAGCTTGTTCCGGATTGTTAAAGAGCAAATATCTCAAACGTGATGCGGTCATCAGCTGACCAAATCAGTTTTGAGATACTGAGCAGCGACACCTTTCACCTGTCACCAAGCAAGTGGCGTCCCCTAGGGGATTCGAACCCCTGTTGCCGCCGTGAAAGGGCGGAGTCCTAACCGCTAGACGAAGGGGACACGTCAGTGTCACGACTTCGCAGCCGTCTTGCTCATTACTTTTTATCAGACAATCTGTGTGAGCACTTCGCGGGAAGGTATCTTCAGGTAAGGAGGTGATCCAACCGCAGGTTCCCCTACGGTTACCTTGTTACGACTTCACCCCAGTCATGAATCACAAAGTGGTAAGCGCCCTCCCGGGGGTTAAGCTACCTACTTCTTTTGCAACCCACTCCCATGGTGTGACGGGCGGTGTGTACAAGGCCCGGGAACGTATTCACCGTGGCGTTCTGATCCACGATTACTAGCGATTCCGACTTCACGGAGTCGAGTTGCAGACTCCGATCCGGACTACGACGCACTTTATGAGGTCCGCTTGCTCTCGCGAGGTCGCTTCTCTTTGTATGCGCCATTGTAGCACGTGTGTAGCCCTACTCGTAAGGGCCATGATGACTTGACGTCATCCCCACCTTCCTCCGGTTTATCACCGGCAGTCTCCTTTGAGTTCCCGACCGAATCGCTGGCAACAAAGGATAAGGGTTGCGCTCGTTGCGGGACTTAACCCAACATTTCACAACACGAGCTGACGACAGCCATGCAGCACCTGTCTCACGGTTCCCGAAGGCACTCAGGCATCTCTGCCCGATCCCGTGGATGTCAAGAGTAGGTAAGGTTCTTCGCGTTGCATCGAATTAAACCACATGCTCCACCGCTTGTGCGGGCCCCCGTCAATTCATTTGAGTTTTAACCTTGCGGCCGTACTCCCCAGGCGGTCGACTTAACGCGTTAGCTCCGGAAGCCACGCCTCAAGGGCACAACCTCCAAGTCGACATCGTTTACGGCGTGGACTACCAGGGTATCTAATCCTGTTTGCTCCCCACGCTTTCGCACCTGAGCGTCAGTCTTCGTCCAGGGGGCCGCCTTCGCCACCGGTATTCCTCCAGATCTCTACGCATTTCACCGCTACACCTGGAATTCTACCCCCCTCTACGAGACTCAAGCCTGCCAGTTTCAAATGCAGTTCCCAGGTTAAGCCCGGGGATTTCACATCTGACTTAACAGACCGCCTGCGTGCGCTTTACGCCCAGTAATTCCGATTAACGCTTGCACCCTCCGTATTACCGCGGCTGCTGGCACGGAGTTAGCCGGTGCTTCTTCTGCGGGTAACGTCAATGACGAGGCGTATTAAACCTCATCCCTTCCTCCCCGCTGAAAGTACTTTTACAACCCGAAGGCCTTCTTCATACACGCGGCATGGCTGCATCAGGCTTGCGCCCATTGTGCAATATTCCCCACTGCTGCCTCCCGTAGGAGTCTGGACCGTGTCTCAGTTCCAGTGTGGCTGGTCATCCTCTCAGACCAGCTAGGGATCGTCGCCTAGGTGGGCCGTTACCCCGCCTACTAGCTAATCCCATCTGGGTTCATCCGATGGTGTGAGGCCCGAAGGTCCCCCACTTTGGTCTTGCGACGTTATGCGGTATTAGCCACCGTTTCCAGTGGTTATCCCCCTCCATCGGGCAGATCCCCAGACATTACTCACCCGTCCGCCACTCGTCACCCGAGAGCAAGCTCTCTGTGCTACCGTCCGACTTGCATGTGTTAGGCCTGCCGCCAGCGTTCAATCTGAGCCATGATCAAACTCTTCAATTTAAAGTTTGATTTGCTTCATCTCGTGAAGCGATGCTCTGTGAATTAAACTTCGTAATGAATTACGTGTTCACCCAGCAGAGACTTGATATTTTTTGCGTCCGGAGACGCTGATATCAATCCTGCGAGTGCCCACACAGATTGTCTGATAAATTGTTAAAGAGCAGTGCGACCAGCGGGTTAACCGTCTGTCGCGAGGTGGCGTATATTACGCTAACCTCCTTCAGAGTCAACTTCTTTTTTCGAAGTTTTTCTCCGGCGGCTCAGTCTCCTGAACCTCCCGACCCGTCATCCCGTAAGGCGGTGTGCCGTGTCAGTGGAGGCGCATTATAGGGATCCGGTTTCAGAGCACAAGCCTTTTTTTAGATCTTTTTTTCGAGTGTCGAGAATTCATCCAGATTGATGAGATCATCATCGATCTCAGGCAAAAACCCCTTGCCTGCCGTCTGAAATCACATCACGCTGCCAGGAAATTAATAAAGGAGCCCTATTATGAAGACAGCCTTACGCCCCTATAAAGAGATGTTTCCGCAATCGGGTCTGCGCGTAATGGTAGATCCAAGTAGCGTAGTGGTTGGCAACGTCATTATGGAAGATGACGTCAGTATTTGGCCATTAGTGGCTATCCGCGGCGACGTAAATCAGGTTCGTATTGGCGCACGCAGCAACATTCAGGACGGCAGTGTCCTGCATGTGACACATAGATCTGCGGCAAACCCAGAAGGTTTTCCTCTTATTATTGGTGAGGACGTCACGGTTGGGCACAAAGCGATGCTACATGGCTGTACGATTGGCGATCGCGTATTAGTAGGAATGGGAGCGATTTTACTTGATGGGGTAATAGTAGAGAACGATGTGATGATTGGCGCGGGTAGTTTGGTTCCTCCGGGTAAACGTTTAGAAAGCGGCTATCTCTATCTGGGAAGTCCGGTTAAACAGATCCGGCCGCTTAATCAAAAGGAAATTGAGGGGCTACTCTATTCCGCTAACAACTACGTTGGCTGGAAAAATGATTATCTTGCTGAAGCCAGCCAAACCCAGCCTTGATTATCAACCTGTTCATGACGAATACAGGCTTCAGCCTCTTCTTCCAGATCCCAACGATGGTCGCTGAATAGCGCCATCGTGTCGCCTTCGCCGAAGCGTTGATGTAATGCCTCGATGTTAATGGCACAGGTTAATCCCATTCCATTTACTAATACCGGAAAACAAACAGCGTTTCGTTCGGGATCAAGATATACACGATCGGGAAACTGGATCGCCTGATTCATGGATGCATTTCGCTTTTCAGGCGTTCAATTACAGGCGAGATTTCGGGCATAATGCCGTGCCATAAATGAAAAGCATGTGCAGCCTGACCCACCAGCATTCCTAAACCGTCTGCCAGATGAATCGCACCCTGTTGTTGGCACCAGTGTAAAAAAGGTGTCAGCCCCGTTTGATAAAACATGTCATAACAGCGCACGTTTGCCTGTATCAAGGAGGCTGGCAGTGATGGTATCTGTCCATCTACTCCGCTAGAAGTGGCATTGATAACGAGTTCGAATGCCATGCCATTCAGATCATCGACCCCACAAGCCCTTATCGCACCACTGTGCTGAAAGAGTGTCGCTAATTCCGTTGCCCGAGACAGCGTACGGTTAGTTACCGTCACCGCGACCCCTAATGAAAGTAACGGCAGAATTACTCCACGGGCAGCCCCTCCTGCTCCAACTAACAAAACTCTGTCGCCTGGATTGATCATCGAGAGGCGTTCAAGATCGCTTAATAATCCAATGCCATCGGTATTGTCGCCAAGAATATAGCCATCCTTGTGCTTTTTTAAAGTATTCACCGCGCCCGAAAGCGCCGCGCGCTCGCTTAACTCATCAGCAAATTCCCACGCCTGCTGTTTAAACGGCAAAGTGACGTTTGCACCGATGCCGCCTTGTGCAAAAAACTCAGCGATCGCGTCAGGAAAACCATCCAGCGGTGCACAAATACGCCCATAGCGATGATCAATCCCGGTCTGTTTCGCAAATGCGCGATGTATTAAGGGCGATTTACTGTGATTAATTGGGTGGCCAAAAACGGCAAAGTTATCCATGAATTATCCCTGACGTATAAGATCGCCGGTAATCACATCGCGAATTTCAGAAGGATTGAGACGTCCTCCCGTTTTTCCTTGCAGCACGGGGAATTGCTCGCCGAACTGCTGCTTCACTTCTTCAGCTGTACGGCACGGCGGCTGCCCCGAAAGATTGGCACTGGTGGACACTAAGGGTTTGCCAAATGCGCGACACAATGCTTGTACATCAGGATGATCACTGACGCGTATTGCTAACGAATCGAATTGCCCGGTTAACCAACGTGGTGTATGCGGTGGCGCCGGCACAACAAAGGTCACAGGACCGGGCCAACAAGCAAACATCCGCTCACGCTGAATCACTGAAAGCTCACGGTCAGAAATATAAGGCTCCAGCTGCGCATAATCAGCGGCAATTAAAATTAAACCTTTCTCAACCGGGCGTTGCTTCAATGCCAGTAAGGCCATCACAGCTTTTTCACTATCAGGATCACAGCCCAGGCCAAAAACGGCTTCAGTGGGATACGCAATAACCTCATGACGATTCAGATGGCTTACGCAATCAGATAGCGAGCCAGAAGGGTGTTGATTATGCATGTTGATTTCTTATTTCTCTTCGGTAATAGCTTTGCTACAACTTTTACTGGCACAAAAACGTTTCACGCCTTGCGCCGTCTTTTTCTCAACTAACAATGGAAACTGGCAGTACGGGCAAATTCCGGCAACTGGCGTAAAATTGACGGCGAACTGACAAGCAGGATAACGATTGCAGGCATGGAACGTTTTGCCGTAACGGGAGCGACGTTGAATGAGTTTCCCTTGATGACACTGAGGGCACTCTATCGTCGTTTCGTCTGGCTTATCGATGGTTTCGGTATAGTCACATTCAGGATAATGACTACAACCGATAAACATGCCGTAGCGTCCCTGTCGCAAAACTTTGTCAGCACCGCACTCGGGACAAGCATGCCCCTCCAGCACTTTAACTACATGCCCATCGCCCTGATTTTTTAGCGGACGAATATAGTCGCACGCAGGATAATTTGCGCAGCCCAGAAAAGGACCGTGTTTGCCGGAGCGAACAACCAGTTCTGCCCGCAAGCGGGGCAAGGATCCTGTTTTCGCACGGTAAAAAGTGCTGCTTTACTCATAACGGTGAATGCATGAAAGGAAATTTAATGCAGCATACCTTCATTGACGTCGAATAGCAGTTCTTCCATCTGCTGATAAGCGTTTTCACATCCAGGGATATTAAACAGTACCATCAACACTACCCATTTGAGATCTTCTAAATCGAACTCAAGCGTATCGAGCGCCATGACACGTTCAATAACCATTTCGCGTGTTTCAAGATTCAAGACCTGGATTTGTTCCAGGAAAAGCAAGAAGCCACGACTTTCGGCATCTAAACGTTGGCTCTCTTCATCTGTATAGATACGCATCGAGAGCGGATCGTTTGCCAGCAAAATTGGCGCGACCAGTCCTTCCTGATAATCCGCCAGCTTTTCTAACCAGTTCAACGCATTATAAATATCTTCACGATGAAACCCGGCATCCGTCAAGTCATCTGTCAATCTGTCCTGATCAACACCCATTTCTGCTTCGTTGTGGATATATGTCTCAAACAAGTACATGAGTACGTCGAACATGGCATGCCCTCCTCAATCGGACATAGCCGCCGGGTACAGCTGCGATCCATCCTGCTAACTCCAGTTCCAGCAACTGAGCTGTGATAACTGGCACAGGTTGGCCGGCACGTTCAGCGACAACGTCAACAGGTGTAACCTCATCACCTACGTTAGCCAACACATCGGCAAATGGCAATGGAGCATCGACACTGTCATCAGAATAAATTTCGTCTGATTGTGTAACAGGTAACCAGTTAAGTGTACTACGTAGATCCTCGAGTATGTTATTAGGATGTGCCACCAGCATAGCGCCTTGCTGAATCAACCAGTTTACACCTTCACTATTCGGGTTTCCCAACACACCGGGTAAAGCATAAATATTGCGATTTTGCTCTAAGGCGTAACGGGCAGTCACTAATGAACCACTTTTCAATGAAGCCTCGATAACTAAAACGCCCCGGCTTAACCCGCTAATAATACGGTTGCGTCGAGGAAAATGGGTTGCGTATGGCGGCATATCTAACGGAAATTCTGACAGGACGGCCCCGCCGTTTGCCACGATCTCTTCAGCGAGCGCATGATGGTTTTTGGGGTAGAGCTGTTGCAGGCCGCTACCCAATACCGCGATCGTTTTGCCTTTAACCTCGACAACCGTCCGATGCGCTATCCCATCAATTCCACGCGCTAATCCGCTGGTGATGGTTAAGCCACTCAGAGATAACTGTTGAGTAAACCATTCGCACCAGTTACGGCCATAATGTGAGCAGTTTCGGCTGCCAACCACGGCCAGTTGCGGTGTGTTTAAGGCAGCAGGATCGCCTTTAATATAAAGAACTGGCGGGAAGCGTTTAGTTTCTGCTAACTGTGCGGGATAATGCTTATCAAGAGCGGTCAAGAGATGATGTGTTCGATCACTGCTTAGCCATTTTTGCACAGCATCTACTGCGGCTTCCGGAAATATAAAAAACTGGTTAATCTGGCTTTTACTGAATCCAGACTGGGCAAAAACCGTTGCGCTGTCTTGACCATCAAGCAGCAATTTAGCGATATCCACCCAAGCTTTTCCTGCCATTCCACTTACAGCGGCTAACCGCAAACAGAGCGCCAGTTTTTCCATTATTCGCGTCCTTTTTACTCATGGCTTGCTGTGGTGGAATGCTGTCAATCAGGCCTCAAAAAGTCTACAATATGAGGAAGTAATCTTTTCTTAACCGAACACAGATCTGGAAATTTATGTCAGTTTTGCAGGTATTACATTTCCCTGACGAGCGTCTCCGCAAAATCGCCACGCCAGTAAAAGAAGTTAACGCAGACATTCAGCGTATCGTGGATGATATGTTCGAAACGATGTATGCCGAAGAAGGCATTGGCCTGGCCGCCACGCAAGTCGATATTCATCAGCGCATCATTGTTATTGATGTTTCTGAAAACCGTGATGAACGTCTGGTCTTGATTAACCCAGAATTGCTGGAAAAAAGCGGCGAAACCGGTATTGAAGAGGGCTGCCTCTCTATTCCTGAACAACGTGCTTTTGTGCCACGAGCAGAATTTGTAAAGGTTCGCGCGCTTGACCGTGACGGCAACAGCTTTGAACTGGAAACGGGTGATTTGCTGGCAATTTGTATCCAGCATGAAATTGATCATTTGGATGGCAAACTGTTTATTGATTACCTGTCGCCTCTTAAGCGCCAGCGCATCAAAATGAAATTAGAGAAACTGGCGCGTCAAAACGCGCGCGAGTCTTGATACTTTAAGAAGGGATAAACGTGTCTGCTCCGCTAAAAATCATTTTTGCTGGCACACCAGACTTTGCAGCGCGTCATCTTGACGCGCTGCTTGCTTCTGAGCATCAGGTTATCGGTGTGTTTACACAACCCGACCGCCCCGCCGGACGTGGAAATAAGCTGACAGCAGGCCCGGTAAAAGTTCTTGCTCAGGCACATGACATCCCGGTATTCCAGCCTAAATCGTTACGCCCTGAAGAGAATCAGCAGTTAATCGCCGAGCTTCAGGCTGATGTGATGGTTGTCGTGGCTTATGGCTTAATCTTGCCGAAAGCAGTGCTTGAAATGCCGCGATTGGGCTGTATCAACGTGCATGGCTCTTTGCTGCCACGTTGGCGAGGTGCAGCACCTATTCAGCGTGCATTATGGGCAGGTGATAGCGAAACGGGTGTTACCATCATGCAGATGGATGTCGGGCTGGATACGGGCGATATGTTGTATAAACTTGCGTGCCCGATTACTCCTGAAGATACCAGTGCAACGCTTTATGACAAACTAGCGCAGCTAGGCCCACAAGGCATGCTTGATACGTTAGCGCAGCTTGCCTCCAGTCTTGCCCAACCGGAAAAGCAAGATGAAGCATCGGCGAATTACGCTGAGAAGCTGAGCAAAGAAGAAGCACGCTTAAACTGGCAGCTTTCGGCGGTGCAACTTGAACGCTGTATTCGCGCATTTAATCCCTGGCCCGTAAGCTTTTTTATCATTGACGGGCAGCCGGTTAAAGTCTGGAAAGCTACAGTATTGCCTCATGCTAACAAGCAGCCTGGCGAAATCATTGCGGCTGATAAATCTGGTATCCAGATTGCCACAGCAGATGGCGTGCTAAATCTGCTTCAGATCCAGCCTTCGGGTAAAAAACCCATGTCGGCTCAGGATTTGCTTAACTCACGCCGTGAATGGTTTGAACCCGGAACCATTCTGGACTGATTCTTTAGCCCGGTTAATGACCGGGCTTTTTGTTTAATGACCAATATGATGAATAAACCTACGAACCTGCGAAGCCTTTCGGCTCAGCTCATCGAACGTATTGTCGATAAAGGCGAATCACTTAATACCGCGCTTCCTCATGCCCAGAAAAAACTGTCTGATAAAGACAGTGCGTTAGTGCAGGAAATATGTTTTGGTGTGCTACGCACGTTGCCACAGCTGGAAGCCCTGATTGGCAAATTGATGGAACGCCCACTAACCGGTAAACAGCGAGTTTTGCATTATCTACTCATGGTCGGGTTGTATCAAATGCTCTATACACGCATTCCGGCACATGCGATTTTGGCTGAAACGGTTGCTGGTGCCGAAGTGCTTAAGCGCGCTAATTTGAAAGGTTTGCTGAACGGTGTCTTACGTCAGTTTCAGCGCCGACAGGATGAGCTGCTGGCAAGTATCGCAGAGGGTCCGCAGCGTTATCTTCATCCAGGCTGGTTACTTAAACGTTTGCAACAAGCCTGGCCTGAGCAATGGCAGCAAATCATTGAAGCAAACAATGCCCGCCCACCGATGTGGCTGCGCGTTAATCGCCAGCATCATACTCGTGATAACTGGCTGGCATTGCTGGCAGAAAACGAAAAAACAGCTTATACCGATTCAGATGTACCCGATGCGCTACGGCTCGAAACACCCGCTCCCGTTAGTCAGCTTCCTGGCTTTGAAAAAGGCTGGGTAACGGTGCAAGATCTTTCCGCCCAACGTTGTGCTTTACTGCTGGAACCACAAAACGGCGAACAGATTCTTGATCTTTGCGCTGCGCCGGGTGGCAAAACGACCCACATTCTGGAAATCGCGCCGGAAGCACAACTTCTGGCGGTGGATGTAGATTCTCAGCGGCTTAAGCGCGTAAATGAAAACTTGCAACGACTTGGTATGCAAGCGGAAGTAAAACAAGGCGATGGGCGTATGCCGCAAGCGTGGTGTGAAAATCGCCAGTTTGATCGTATTTTGTTGGATGCGCCCTGCTCTGCTACAGGCGTAATACGTCGTCACCCTGATATCAAATGGTTACGCCGCGATCGCGATATTGCAGAGCTTGCAAAGTTGCAGAGCGAAATTCTTGAGGCTGTATGGCCGCATCTCAAACCCGGCGGCACGTTATTATACGCAACCTGCTCCATACTGCCTGATGAAAACCAGATGCAAATAAGCGCCTTTCTGGCGCGTCATAGCGATGCCACAGCGCAGGCGATTTCCGGAGCACCTGAGACAGGTCTACAGGTATTTCCCAGCGTTAATGGCGGCGATGGATTTTTCTACGCTAAGCTGGTTAAAAAAGCGTAGCGTGAATAGAGA
The DNA here is from genome assembly GCF_027157825.1 of Pantoea sp. LMR881. Lineage (NCBI taxonomy): Bacteria > Pseudomonadati > Pseudomonadota > Gammaproteobacteria > Enterobacterales > Erwiniaceae > Pantoea > Pantoea sp. LMR881. The sequence continues at coordinate 2,669,191 of NZ_JAPVOK010000002.1, read as the reverse complement.
TGAGCGTTGTTAAGCGATGAAAATCATTATTCTTGGTGCCGGTCAGGTTGGTGGTACGCTGGCAGAAAATTTAGTCGGCGAAAATAACGATATCACTGTTGTCGATACTGATTCGACGCGCTTGCGTCAGTTGCAGGATAAATTTGATCTTCGCGTGGTTCAGGGACATGGTTCCCACCCACGTATTTTACGCGAAGCGGGCGCAGAAGATGCCGACATGTTGGTTGCTGTTACAAACTCCGATGAAACCAATATGATCGCGTGCCAAATCGCTTACTCACTGTTTAACACACCGAACAGAATTGCGCGTATTCGAGCGGCAGATTATTTACGCGATGCAGATAAGCTGTTTATTCCTGAAGCAGTGCCCATTGATCACTTGATTTCACCAGAACAGTTAGTGATCAATAGTATCTATCGCTTGATTCAATATCCTGGGGCGCTGCAGGTTGTAAACTTTGCCGAAGGAAAAGTGAGTCTCGCCGCAGTAAAAGCTTACTATGGCGGTCCTTTGGTTGGTAATCCTCTCTCGATTCTGCGTGAGCATATGCCGCATATTGATACTCGTGTTGCGGCTATTTTTCGTCAGGACCGTCCGATTCGACCTCAGGGCTCAACGATTGTTGAGGCGGGCGATGAAGTGTTCTTCATTGCAGCCAGTCAAAATATTCGCGCCGTCATGAGCGAAATGCAGCGGCTGGAAAAGCCTTATAAGCGCATCATGTTAGTTGGCGGCGGTAATATCGGTTTTGGCCTCGCGCAAAAGCTAGAAAAAAATTACAGCGTTAAACTTATCGAACGTAACCCTCAGCGTGCTGCTGAACTTGCTGAGCAACTGCAAGATACTATCGTTTTTTATGGTGATGCTTCCGACCAGGAGTTACTGGCAGAAGAGCATATTGAGCAGGTCGATTTGTTTATTGCTGTCACTAATGACGACGAAGCAAACATTATGTCGGCGATGCTGGCAAAGAAAATGGGTGCTAAAAAAGTAATGGTATTGATTCAACGCCGTGCATACGTCGATTTGGTACAAGGAAGTGTTATCGATATTGCTATCTCACCGCAGCAGGCAACGATTTCTGCCCTACTGGGGCATGTGCGTAAAGCGGATATCGTTGGCGTTTCTTCTTTACGTCGCGGTATTGCAGAAGCAATCGAAGCTATTGCGCATGGGGATGAAACTACTTCTCGTGTCGTTGGGCGATCAATAGATGATATCAAATTGCCGCCGGGGACTATTATCGGCGCGGTCGTTCGGGGCGATGACGTAATGATTGCAAATGATAATTTGCGTATTGAGCAAGGCGATCACGTAATCATGTTTTTAACCGATAAAAAGTTTGTTCCCGATGTTGAACGTTTATTCCAGCCAAGCCCTTTCTTTCTGTGAGGTTTAGCCAAAAGGAAGCGTACGTTTAAGCGCCGCTTCCAGATAATTCCGCTAAATTCATTGTGATAATGGCAAATACAGCAAGCTTTGTTAGACTTTAAGGATTGGTCAGGGCAAGGAGAAAAGCATGAGTTTATTAAAAGAGTTCCGTGATTTTGCAATGCGCGGAAATGTCGTTGATCTTGCAGTCGGTGTCATCATTGGCGCGGCATTCGGCAAGATCGTTTCTTCGCTGGTTGCGAATATTATTATGCCACCACTGGGCTTACTGATTGGCGGAGTCGATTTCAAATCATTCAGTTGGGTTTTGAAACCTGCGGTTGGAGATACGCCTGCCGTGGTGATGCAATACGGTATCTTTATTCAGACGGTATTTGATTTCATCATCGTGGCTTTTGCTATTTTTATGGCGATCAAGTTAATGAATAAATTGCATAAGAAAAAAGAAGTTGAAAAGCCGGTCGCAAAGCCTTCTAATGAAGAAGTGCTGTTAAGCGAAATCCGTGATTTACTGAAGCAGCAAAATACAAAAATCTGATTATTAGACCGCCATCATGGCGGTTTTTTTATCGCTTAAAACAGAAGACCAGAGATAAGAACTTATCTTATCTCTGGTCTCCCAGCCACGATTTTTTACGTATTTATCCTTACGCTTAAAACTGCCCTTTCCTTTCTGGTTCACCTCAATGCGCTGGCGAAACAGCGGATCGTTAAGTAAAGCCGCAAGAGCGTTATCACGTATCTGCCCTTTAGTATGGTGATATTTATTCATCATTTTTTCCGTTAAGAATTACCTGGCTCATTATTCTGTTAAAACGTATAAATTATTTCTTTTCAGCAACTGCTCCCTTTCCAGAGCTTCAAGTATAGAGCAGGAAATAGTGCTATGGTTTTCGCCACAGCAAGCAGATGAAAGGTGCTGAAGTGAACGTTGCATGGTTTGTAATTCAGCAATCATTATATCTACTTCATTAAGCCTTTTTTGCACAATGGATTTCGATTCCTGGCAAGTATGTTGCGCAGGAGCAACACGAATTGAAAGTAATTCTCTTATCGCCTGCAGGCTGAATCCGAGTTGTCGTCCATAGCGAATAAATTTAAGGCGCTGAAGGTCTTTATCATTGTATAGCCGAAAGCCACCTTCCGTCCGGATTTCATGATCCATCATATGCTGCTTTTCATAAAAACGAACTGTATCTGGCGTAACGTCAGCCAGTTTTGCCAGTTGCCCTATACGATACATTTAGATCTCCCGCCCGAATCGCTGATGAAGGGCGGCCGCGTACTCACCATGAAGAAAATCCGTACTCATGCCTGCCTGACGAAGTTTCATTTCCGGGATCGCTAATTGTTTGCTGTGATCTTTATAACGCTGATCCTCTGGATCAAGCTGCTTAAGAAGATCATTCACTTCAATAGTCTGCCGGCGTAGCTCCAGTTCGGGTGGCAAAAACCCGGCATTTTTCAGCAAGTGATATCCGGCTCTTAACGCCTGCGGAACATGGCTGTTGTCATCAAGATTGAGAGGTTTACCAGCGCCAGGAAGGTTATTGAATTCACCTTTTTCCTCTGCCGCTTTGATATGTTGTTCAGCAAGCTGATCAATTAACCACATAAGCACCTCCTTAAGATATGCATGAGGATCAGCATAGTGAAAAAGGCAAATAACAGACAATAAAAAACCCGCCGAAGCGGGTTTTTTACGTTGCTACAGATTACTCTGCAGCAGCTTCTGCTTGAGCTTCTGGACGATCAACCAGCTCGATGTAAGCCATCGGAGCGTTGTCACCAGCGCGGAAGCCACACTTCAGAATGCGAGTGTAACCACCGGCACGGCTCGCGAAGCGCGGGCCCAGCTCGTTAAACAGTTTTGCCACGATCTCGTTATCACGAGTGCGGGCGAATGCCAGACGACGATTAGCTACGTTGTCGGTCTTGGCAAGAGTAATCAGCGGCTCAACTACGCGGCGCAACTCTTTGGCTTTCGGCAGAGTCGTCTTGATGATCTCATGACGAACCAAAGAGCCAGCCATGTTGCGAAACATAGCCTGACGATGGCTGCTGTTGCGGTTCAGTTGACGACCACTCTTACGATGGCGCATGACCTTATCCTTCTCAGTGAAACCTTAACCTGTGATCCGGTTATTCATCAGCAATGCTTGCCGGTGGCCAGTTCTCAAGGCGCATACCCAGAGAAAGTCCACGTGAGGCGAGCACATCTTTAATCTCAGTAAGAGATTTTTTACCCAGGTTAGGCGTTTTAAGCAGCTCAACCTCGGTACGCTGTACCAGATCACCGATGTAGTGGATAGCTTCTGCCTTAAGGCAGTTAGCAGAGCGGACAGTCAATTCCAAATCGTCAACTGGGCGCAGCAAGATCGGATCGAATTCTGGTTTCTCTTCTTTTACTTCCGGCTGACGTACATCACGTAAGTCAACGAAAGCTTCCAGTTGTTCTGCCAGGATGGTAGCCGCACGACGAATCGCCTCTTCAGGATCGATTGTGCCGTTGGTTTCCATTTCGATGACCAGCTTGTCCAGGTCGGTGCGCTGTTCTACACGCGCTGCTTCAACATTGTAGGCAATACGGTCTACAGGGCTGTAGCAAGCGTCAACCAACAGACGGCCGATTGGGCGCTCATCTTCTTCCGAATGAATTCGGGCAGAAGCCGGCACATAACCACGACCACGCTGAACTTTGATACGCATGCTAATAGATGCGTTTTCATCAGTCAGGTGACAGATTACATGCTGAGGCTTGACGATTTCGACATCACCATCATGGGTGATGTCGGCTGCAGTCACAGGGCCAATGCCAGATTTATTCAGAGTTAAGATAACTTCATCTTTGCCCTGAACTCTTACCGCCAGCCCTTTCAGGTTGAGCAGGATTTCCAGGATATCTTCCTGTACGCCCTCTTTGGTGCTGTACTCATGCAGTACACCATCAATTTCAACCTCGGTCACCGCGCAACCCGGCATGGAAGAAAGCAGAATACGGCGCAGTGCGTTACCAAGAGTATGGCCAAAGCCACGCTCTAACGGCTCAAGGGTCACCTTGGCGTGCGTCGAACTCACTTGCTCGATATCTACCAGGCGCGGTTTTAGAAACTCTGTCACAGAACCCTGCATTGTGTCCTCTCTTTGGTACTAAGCTTTACTTAGAGTAAAGCTCGACGATCAGGTGTTCGTTAATGTCCGCAGACAGATCAGTACGCTCAGGAATACGCTTGAACACACCTTCCATCTTAGTCGCATCAACTTCCAGCCAGGTTGGCTTTTCACGCTGCTCAGCCAGCTCCAGAGCGGCCTTCACGCGAGATTGCTTTTTGGCTTTCTCACGGATGCTAACGACATCATTCGGAGATACCTGATAAGAAGCGATGTTAACAACGCGGCCATTTACCAGAACAGACTTATGGCTCACCAGCTGACGTGCTTCTGCACGAGTGGCACCAAAGCCCATACGATAAACTACGTTGTCCAGACGGCCTTCCAGCAGAGCCAACAGGTTTTCACCGGTGTTGCCTTTCAGACGTGCTGCTTCTTTGTAGTAATTACGGAACTGACGCTCAAGCACACCGTAGATACGACGAACTTTTTGCTTTTCACGTAACTGACCGCCGTAATCAGACAGACGCGGTTTACGCGCACCATGCTGACCAGGCGCTTGTTCAATTTTACACTTGGAATCGATCGCGCGAACGCCAGACTTAAGGAATAAGTCAGTGCCCTCACGACGGCTCAGCTTGAGCTTAGGACCCAAATATCTTGCCATTTTCTTTCTCCAACTATCCTAAAAAACGGGCGTTATACGCGACGTTTTTTCGGCGGACGACAACCGTTATGAGGGATAGGAGTCACATCAGTAATATTAGTGATGCGGAAACCAGCGGCGTTCAGAGCACGAATTGTTGATTCGCGACCCGGACCCGGACCCTTAACCATAACTTCCAGGTTCTTAATACCGTAATCTTTTACCGCTTCTGCACAGCGCTCTGCAGCGACCTGAGCAGCAAACGGAGTGGATTTACGTGAACCGCGGAAACCGGAACCACCGGCGGTTGCCCAACCCAGTGCGTTACCCTGACGATCAGTAATGGTAACGATGGTGTTGTTAAAAGAAGCATGGACATGAGCCACGCCATCTGAGACTTGTTTTCTTACACGCTTGCGTGCACGAACTGGTGCCTTTGCCATTATTTACTCACCCCGATTATTTCTTGATCGGTTTACGCGGACCCTTACGGGTACGTGCGTTGGTCTTGGTACGCTGACCGCGAACCGGCAGACCACGACGATGGCGCAAACCACGATAGCAACCAAGGTCCATAAGACGCTTGATGCTCAGGGTGATTTCACGGCGCAGATCACCTTCTACAACGAATTTAGCAACTGCATCACGCAGTTGATCAATTTGTTCTTCAGACAGCTCACTGATCTTAACATTTTCAGCAATACCCGTTGAAGCGCAGATGGCTTTAGAACGTGTTTTGCCGATACCGAAGATCGAAGTTAATGCGATGACGGTATGTTTTTGATCAGGAATGTTAATGCCTGCTATACGGGCCACTATGCACTCCTATAATTAAATAAGTACGTCCCATGCTGAAAAGCCCGTTTTCAGGATACTCAAATGGAAACGCACTGACATACAAAAGATTGGCTGGCTAATCTAGCCAGCTCAACCCGACTTTGCAAGAAAAATATGTGACAAAATCAGCCTTGGCGCTGTTTATGCTTAGGCTCGGCACTGCAGATCACACGAACGACACCGTCGCGACGAATGATTTTGCAGTTACGACATAATTTCTTGACGGAAGCACGAACTTTCATTTTTACTCTCCGTAACTTCTCAACCACCTGAATTAACGGCCGTAGCCCTTCAGGTTAGCTTTCTTCAATGCAGACTCATACTGACTTGACATCATCAGAGTTTGCACTTGAGCCATAAAGTCCATGATGACGACCACTACGATGAGCAGTGATGTACCGCCAAAGTAGAAGGGAACCTTCATCGCATCACGCATGAACTCCGGGATAAGGCAGATAAATGTAATGTACAGGGCGCCGGTTAAGGTCAAACGTGTCATTACTTTATCGATGTACTTCGCCGTTTGCTCTCCCGGACGAATTCCCGGTACGAATGCACCAGACTTCTTCAGGTTATCTGCTGTTTCACGCGGGTTGAAAACCAACGCCGTATAGAAGAAACAGAAGAAGATGATTGCAGTCGCATAGAGTAGCACATAAAGCGGCTGTCCTGGCTGCAAATACAGCGAAATTGTAGTTAGCCAGTTCCAACCGGTTCCGCCCCCAAACCACGATGCAATCGTTGCCGGGAACAGAATAATGCTGGAAGCGAAAATTGCCGGGATTACGCCCGCCATATTCACTTTCAACGGTAAATGTGTGCTCTGTGCAGCGTATACACGGCGACCTTGTTGACGTTTCGCATAGTTCACCACAATGCGGCGTTGACCACGCTCAACAAAAATTACAAAGAAGGTCACTGCAAATACGAGAACTGCAACCAACAGCAACAGAAGGAAGTGCAGGTCACCTTGCCGCGCTTGCTCGATGGTATGGCCAATGGCCGGCGGAAGACCCGCAACAATACCCGCGAAGATAATGATCGAAATACCGTTACCGATACCTCGCTCAGTAATCTGTTCACCCAGCCACATCAGAAACATCGTTCCTGAAACCAGGCTTACAACAGCGGTAAAATAGAAAGCAAAGCCTGGATTTAATACCAGGCCCTGCATTCCAGGCATATTCGGCAGACCGGTAGCAATACCGATCGACTGGAATATAGCCAATACCAACGTACCGTAGCGGGTATACTGGCTAATCTTACGACGGCCAGCCTCCCCTTCCTTCTTGATTTCCGCTAACGCTGGATGAACCACCGTTAACAACTGGATAATAATTGATGCCGAAATATACGGCATGATACCCAGCGCGAAAATAGAAGCACGACTGAGAGCACCACCAGAGAACATATTAAACATTTCAATGATGGTGCCACGCTGTTGCTCAAGCAGTTTGGCAAGTACAGTGGCATCAATACCAGGGATTGGAATAAAAGAGCCAATACGGAAGACAATCAGTGCACCGATTACAAACAGAAGTCTGCGTTTCAGTTCACCAAAGCCACCTTTGGCGCTTTGAAAATCTAATCCCGGTTGTTTAGCCATCTGCTACTTATTCCTCAATTTTACCGCCAGCAGCTTCGATTGCAGCACGCGCACCTTTGGTGACACGCAGACCACGAATCGTTACCGGTGCAGAAACTTCACCAGACAGAATGACTTTAACGAACTCAATCTGTACACCGATGATGTTGGCCGCTTTCAGCGTGTTCAGGTCTACAATACCGCCTTCAACTTTCGCCAGATCAGACAGACGAATCTCTGTGGTGATCATTGCTTTGCGAGAGGTGAAACCGAATTTCGGCAGACGACGGTACAGAGGCATCTGACCACCTTCAAAACCGCGACGTACGCCACCGCCAGAACGAGACTTCTGACCTTTGTGACCACGACCACCGGTTTTGCCGAGGCCAGAACCAATACCACGACCTAAACGCTTAGGTGCGTGTTTAGACCCATCGGCCGGAGACAGAGTATTTAAACGCATCTCTTACTCCTCCACTTTAACCATGTAGGAAACCGCGTTAACCATACCGCGTACAGCAGGCGTATCTTCACGCTCAACGGTATGACCAATACGACGCAGACCCAGGCCAACCAGTGTGGCTTTATGCTTAGGCAAACGGCCAATTGCACTGCGGGTTTGTGTAATTTTAATAGTCTTAGCCATCGTGATTACCCCAGAATTTCTTCAACGGATTTACCACGCTTGGCAGCGACCATTTCCGGAGACTTCATGTTGCCCAGGCCATCGATAGTTGCACGAACCACGTTAATCGGGTTAGTGGAACCATACGCTTTAGCCAGAACGTTATGAACTCCAGCGACTTCCAGGACGGCGCGCATTGCACCACCGGCGATGATACCGGTACCTTCAGAAGCCGGCTGCATGAACACGCGGGAACCCGTGTGAGCACCTTTAACAGGATGCTGCAGAGTTCCGTTGGTCAGCGCGACGTTAATCATATTGCGACGGGCTTTCTCCATCGCTTTCTGGATCGCTGCTGGAACTTCGCGCGCTTTACCGTAACCAAAACCAACGCGGCCGTTACCATCACCCACTACAGTCAGTGCGGTGAAGGAGAAAATACGACCACCTTTTACAGTTTTAGATACACGGTTTACCGCGATCAGTTTTTCCTGCAGTTCGCCAGCTTGTTTCTCGATGTGTGCCATCTTAGACCTCTACCTTAGAACTGAAGGCCAGCTTCACGAGCAGCATCTGCCAGTGCCTGGACGCGACCATGATATTGGAAACCGGAACGGTCGAAAGAAACACCTGTGATGCCTTTTTCGATTGCGCGTTCTGCGATAGCTTTACCTACAGCAGCTGCGGCTTCTTTATTACCGGTATACTTCAGTTGTTCAGTGATAGCTTTTTCTACAGTAGAAGCAGCGACCAGAACTTCGGAACCGTTCGGGGCGATTACCTGTGCGTAAATGTGACGCGGGGTACGATGTACCACCAGGCGAGTAGCACCCAGCTCTTTGAGCTTGCGACGTGCACGGGTCGCACGACGGATACGAGCAGATTTCTTATCCATAGTGTTACCTTACTTCTTCTTAGCCTCTTTGGTACGCACGACTTCGTCGGCGTAACGGACACCCTTGCCTTTATAAGGCTCAGGACGACGGTAGGCGCGCAAGTCAGCTGCAACCTGGCCGATCACCTGCTTATCAGCGCCTTTCAGCACGATTTCAGTCTGAGTCGGACATTCTGCAGTGATACCCGCGGGCAGCTGGTGATCGACTGGATGAGAAAAGCCCAGAGACAGGTTTACCACGTTGCCTTTAACGGCAGCACGATAACCTACACCAACCAGCTGCAGCTTCTTAGTGAAGCCTTCGGTAACACCGATAACCATTGCGTTCAGCAGCGCGCGAGTAGTACCCGCCTGCGCCCAGCCGTCAACGAAACCTTCGCGCGGAGCGAAAGTCAGAGCGTTGTCAGCATGCTTAACTTCAACAGCATCATTGATAGTACGAGTCAGCTCGCCGTTTTTACCTTTGATCGAAATTACCTGACCGTTGAGTTTTACCTCTACGCCGGCAGGAACAACGACAGGTGCTTTAGCAACACGAGACATAGTATCCTCCGATTACGCTACGTAGCAGATAATTTCGCCACCAAGACCTGCCTGGCGCGCTGCACGATCAGTCATGACACCTTTAGATGTAGAAACTACAGCGATGCCCATACCAGCCATTACCTTTGGCAGCTCATCTTTTTTCTTATAGATGCGCAGGCCCGGACGGCTTACTCGCTGAATGCTTTCTACAACAGCTTTGCCCTGGAAATACTTAAGAGTAAGTTCCAGTTCTTGCTTGATGTCGCCTTCGATTTTGAAATCTTCAATATAGCCTTCTTCTTTCAGCACGTTGGCAATTGCCAATTTCAGCTTGGAGGAAGGCATGGTGACCGCAACTTTGTTCGCGGCCTGACCGTTACGGATACGGGTCAGCATATCCGCGATCGGATCTTGCATGCTCATCTGTGTTACTCCCGTGATTCAATTGGTGACAATTACCAGCTAGCCTTTTTAAGACCCGGGATTTCACCGCGCATAGCGGCTTCACGGACCTTGATACGGCTCAACCCAAACTTCCGCAGGAAACCGTGCGGACGACCTGTTTGACGGCAGCGGTTACGCTGACGTGAAGGGCTGGAATCACGCGGCAGACTCTGCAGCTTAAGAACAGCATCCCAACGATCTTCGTCGGAAGCGTTCACATCAGAAATGATCGCTTTCAATTCAGCGCGTTTTGCGAAGAATTTGTCTGCTAATTTCACACGCTTAACTTCGCGTGCTTTCATAGATTGCTTAGCCATTAAGTAACCCTACCTTACTTACGGAACGGGAAGTCAAAGGCAGCCAGCAGAGCACGGCCTTCATCATCAGATTTCGCAGTAGTGGTAATGGTAATATCCAAACCACGAACGCGATCGACTTTGTCGTAGTCGATTTCTGGGAAGATGATCTGCTCACGTACACCCATGCTGTAGTTGCCACGACCATCGAATGACTTAGCGGACAAGCCACGGAAGTCACGGATACGCGGTACAGCAATGGTGATCAGACGCTCAAAGAACTCCCACATGCGTTCGCCACGCAGAGTTACTTTACAGCCGATCGGATAGCCCTGACGGATTTTGAAGCCTGCAACTGATTTGCGTGCTTTGGTGACCAGTGGTTTTTGACCGGAGATTGCTGCCAGGTCAGCTGCTGCGTTATCCAGCAGTTTCTTGTCAGCGATCGCTTCACCAACACCCATGTTCAGGGTGATCTTCTCGACCCGAGGGACTTGCATGACAGAATTGTAGCCAAACTCTGTCATGAGTTTCTGGACTACTTCGTCTTTGTAGTAATCATGCAGTTTCGCCATCGTACTACTCCAAATTACTTGATAGTTTCGCTATTAGACTTGAAGAAACGGACTTTTTTGCCTTCTTCGAATCTAAAGCCTACACGGTCAGCCTTACCAGTTGCCGCATTGAAGATAGCAACGTTAGAAACCTGGATTGCAGCTTCTTTTTCAACGATGCCGCCTGGTTGGTTCAGAGCCGGAACCGGCTTCTGATGTTTCTTCACCAGGTTGATACCTTCAACAATGACCTTACCAGAAGACAGGACATTCTTAACTTTACCGCGCTTACCTTTATCTTTACCGGTTAACACGATAACTTCGTCGTTACGACGGATTTTAGCTGCCATTGTTCGCTCCTTAGAGTACTTCTGGTGCCAGAGAGATAATTTTCATGAACTTTTCAGTACGAAGTTCACGAGTTACCGGCCCAAAAATACGCGTACCGATAGGCTGCTCACTGTTATTGTTTAAAATAACGCATGCATTACCATCGAAGCGAATGACAGAACCGTCCGGGCGACGAACACCCTTCCTGGTGCGCACCACTACCGCCTTCAGGACATCACCTTTTTTCACCTTACCACGTGGAATTGCTTCCTTGATGGTAACTTTGATGATATCGCCGACGCCTGCGTAGCGACGGTGCGAGCCACCCAGAACCTTGATACACATTACGCGACGTGCACCGGAGTTGTCGGCGACGTTCAGCATAGTCTGTTCTTGGATCATTTTAGTGCTCCGCTAATGTCAACTACTACTTCGGGACCTAAACCTCAGGTCGTTAGAAAGCCCCATAATTGAGGGCGCGGCATTATAACACCGGTTCTCGCAGATGGGTAGAAAAAATGAACGGCTCTTTCGAGCCGTTCATTCGATTTTTAAAGAGGGCGAATTCTATTACAGAATCGCTTTCTCTACAACGCGAACCAGCGTCCAAGATTTAGTCTTAGACAGTGGACGGCATTCGCGGATTTCAACCACGTCACCGATACCACATTCGTTGTTCTCGTCATGGATGTGCAGCTTGGTCGTACGCTTGATGAATTTACCGTAGATCGGGTGTTTCACAAAACGTTCGATAGCAACAACAGCAGATTTCTGCATTTTGTCACTAATGACACGACCTTGCAGAGTACGGATTTTATCGGTCATTACGAACCCGCCTTCTCAGTCAGTAAAGTCTTAACGCGCGCAACATCACGGCGAACTTGCTTCAGCAGATGGGTCTGCTGCAGCTGGCCAGATGCTGCCTGCATGCGCAGGTTAAATTGCTCACGCAGCAGATTAAGCAGCTCAGTGTTTAGCTCTTCAACGCTTTTTTCACGCAGCTCAGTTGCTTTCATTACATCACCGTCTTAGTTACAAAGGTGGTTTTGATAGGCAGTTTTGCTGCTGCCAGCTTGAATGCTTCACGGGCCAGCTCTTCTGGTACGCCGTCCATTTCATACAGGACTTTACCAGGCTGGATCAGGGCAACCCAATACTCAACGTTACCCTTACCTTTACCCATACGCACTTCCAGCGGCTTCTCGGTGATTGGTTTGTCCGGGAATACACGGATCCAGATCTTACCTTGACGCTTAACTGCACGGGTCATAGCACGACGTGCTGCTTCGATCTGACGAGCAGTCAGACGACCACGGCCAACAGCTTTCAGACCGAAAGTACCGAAGCTGACATCCGTACCGGCAGCCAGACCGCGGTTACGGCCTTTGTGCACTTTACGGAATTTCGTACGCTTTGGTTGTAACATCAGCGACTCTCCTTACTTACGGCCTTTACGCTGCTGCTTTTTAGGTTGAGCAGCCGGTTCCGGTTGTTCAACAGCAGCCATACCACCCAGGATCTCACCTTTGAAGATCCATACCTTAACGCCGATTACACCATAAGTGGTGTGCGCTTCTGAGGTGTTGTAGTCAATGTCAGCACGCAGAGTGTGCAATGGCACGCGACCTTCACGGTACCATTCGGTACGTGCGATCTCGGCACCGCCCAGACGGCCGCTAACTTCAACTTTGATACCTTTCGCGCCCAGACGCATGGCGTTCTGAACAGCACGCTTCATTGCACGGCGGAACATCACGCGACGTTCCAGCTGTGAAGTGATGCTGTCAGCAACCAGTTTTGCGTCCAGTTCCGGTTTACGGACTTCGGCGATGTTGATCTGTGCAGGAACGCCAGCGATGTTCGCGACGACCGTGCGCAGTTTTTCTACGTCTTCGCCTTTCTTACCGATAACGATGCCCGGACGAGCGGTGTGAATAGTCACACGGATGCTCTTCGCTGGACGCTCGATAACGATACGAGAAACAGACGCTTTAGCCAGTTCTTTTGTCAGGAACTGACGTACTTTAAAGTCGCTGTCCAGGTTGTCAGCGAATTCTTTGGTGTTCGCAAACCAGGTAGAGTTCCATGGTTTTACAATACCCAGGCGAATACCATTAGGATGTACTTTCTGACCCATTGCTAGTCTCCAGAGTCTCAGCGATCGGACACAACCACAGTGATGTGGCTGGTGCGCTTCAGGATGCGATCTGCACGACCTTTGGCACGCGGCATAATGCGTTTCATGGTCGGACCTTCATCAACGAAAATTTTCGTGATTTTCAGATCGTCGATATCAGCGCCATCGTTGTGTTCAGCGTTAGCAATGGCAGATTCCAGAACCTTCTTGACCAGTACAGCCGCTTTCTTGTTGGTGTAGGTCAAAATGTCCAGTGCCTGCGACACTTTCTTACCGCGAATCAGGTCAGCCACAAGGCGTACCTTCTGAGCAGAAGAACGAGCATGGCGATGTTGAGCAATAGTTTCCATCTCTTCCTCCTACTTATTTCTTCTTGGCTTTTTTATCAGCCGCGTGACCGCGATAAGTACGTGTCGGCGCGAATTCACCCAGTTTGTGACCAACCATTTCGTCGGAAACAAAAACAGGAACGTGCTGACGACCATTATGGACAGCGATGGTCAAACCGATCATGTTAGGAAAGATCGTTGAACGACGGGACCAAGTGCGCAAAGGCTTCTTGTCACCGCTTTCCACCGCTTTCTCTACCTTCTTCAGCAAGTGCAGGTCAATAAAAGGACCTTTCTTGAGAGAACGTGGCATGGCTTATCCTCTAATATTATTTGCTACGGCGACGTACGATAAATTTATCAGTACGCTTGTTGCTACGGGTCTTCTTACCTTTGGTCTGAACGCCCCACGGAGTGACCGGGTGCTTACCAAAGTTACGACCTTCACCACCACCGTGCGGGTGATCAACTGGGTTCATCGCAGTACCACGAACGGTCGGACGAACACCACGCCAACGGGTTGCACCGGCTTTACCCAGAACGCGCAGCATGTGCTCAGCGTTACCGACTTCGCCCAGAGTTGCGCGGCAGTCAGATTCGACTTTACGCATTTCACCTGAACGCAGACGCAGGGTTACGTAGGAACCTTCACGCGCAACGATCTGCACGTAAGCACCAGCAGAGCGAGCAATCTGACCGCCTTTGCCTGGTTTCATTTCTACGTTATGAACGGTAGAACCTACTGGGATGTTACGCATCGGCAGAGCGTTACCTGCTTTGATCGCAGCATCAACGCCAGACTGAATCTGGTCGCCAGCTTTCAGGCCTTTAGGGGCCAGGATATAACGGCGCTCGCCGTCTTTGTACAGAACCAGTGCGATGTTCGCAGAGCGGTTCGGATCGTACTCAAGACGTTCAACAACTGCCGGGATACCATCTTTGTTGCGTTTGAAGTCAACCAGACGGTAAGCCTGCTTATGACCACCACCGATGTGACGGGTAGTGATACGACCGTTGTTGTTGCGGCCACCGGATTTGCTGTTTTTTCCAGCAACGGGGCAAACGGCTTGCCCTTGTGCAGCTCTGGGTTCACCACTTTAACTACGTGACGACGACCCGGAGATGTCGGTTTACATTTAACAACTGCCATTGTCTTTCTCCTCCGACTTACTCAGCGCCGCCGACGAAGTCCAGATTCTGGCCTTCCTTCAGGGTGACGTAAGCTTTTTTCCAGTCGCTGCGACGACCGATACGCTGTCCGTGACGCTTAACTTTGCCCTTGACTACCAGGGTGTTCACGTCTTTAACTTCAACTTCGAACAGTTTTTCAACAGCAGCAACGATCTCTGCTTTGGTCGCGTCTTTAGCTACTTTGAGTACGATGGTATTGGTTTTTTCCATCGCGCTAGATGCTTTTTCAGATACGTGCGGCGCGCGCACCACTTTCAGCAGACGTTCTTCACGGATCATGCCAGCATCTCCTCAACTTGCTTAACTGCATCAGCAGTCATAACGACTTTGTCGAAGGCGATCAGGCTAACTGGGTCGATACCCGCTGCATCACGCACGTCAACCTTATACAGGTTACGCGCAGCCAGGAACAGATTCTCATCCAGTTCACCGGTGATGATCAGCACATCTTCCAGCGCCATGTCTTTCAGTTTCTGTACCAGCAGCTTGGTTTTCGGTGCTTCTACAGCAAATGATTCGACAACGATCAGACGATCTTGACGTACCAGCTCGGACAGGATGCTTTTCAGCGCGCCGCGGTACATCTTTTTGTTAACTTTTTGACTGTGGTCCTGCGGCTTCGCAGCGAAGGTCACGCCACCTGAACGCCAGATCGGGCTCTTAACAGAACCTGAACGCGCACGGCCGGTGCCTTTCTGACGCCAAGGCTTTTTGCCTGAACCGGTTACTTCAGCGCGAGTTTTCTGTGCGCGAGTACCCTGGCGGGCGCCTGATGCGTAAGCAACAACAACCTGGTGAACCAGCGCTTCGTTGAAATCACGACCGAAGGTAGTTTCGGAAACAGTCAGCGCGCTCTGCGCGTCTTTCAATACTAATTCCATTGCTATCCCCTTACGCCTTCACAGCTGGTTTAACGATCAGGTCGCTACCGGTCGCACCCGGGACAGCACCTTTAACCAGCAGCAGGTTGCGCTCAGCGTCAACACGTACTACGTCCAGGCTCTGAACGGTTACACGCTCATTACCCAGCTGACCTGCCATCTTCTTGCCTTTGAACACTTTGCCCGGAGTCTGGTTCTGACCGATAGAACCCGGAACGCGGTGCGACAAGGAGTTACCGTGGGTAGCGTCTTGGGTACGGAAGTTCCAACGCTTAACGGTACCAGCGAAACCTTTACCTTTAGAGGTGCCAGTTACGTCAACTTTCTTAACTTCAGCGAAAATCTCAACGCTGATGCTCTGACCTACAGAATACTCTTCACCTTCAGTGGTGAGGAATTCCCACAGACCACGGCCAGCTTCAACGCCAGCTTTAGCAAAATGACCAGCTTCAGGTTTGGTCACACGGTTTGCTTTTTTAGCACCGGTGGTAACCTGAATTGCCTGGTAACCATCGTTTTCCAGGCCTTTAACCTGAGTAACGCGGTTCGCTTCAACTTCGATTACGGTGACGGGGATAGATACGCCATCTTCAGTGAAGACGCGGGTCATGCCCACTTTTTTACCGACTAAACCAATCATTGTTTCAACCTCTCAATCGCTCGATGACCTGATTAACCCAGGCTGATCTGCACGTCAACACCGGCAGCCAGATCCAGACGCATCAGAGCATCAACGGTTTTTTCAGTTGGCTCAACGATGTCTACCAGACGCTTGTGAGTGCGGATTTCGTACTGATCACGCGCATCTTTGTTTACGTGCGGAGAGATCAGAACGGTAAAACGCTCTTTGCGGGTTGGCAGCGGGATCGGACCACGAACCTGCGCACCAGTGCGCTTGGCGGTCTCAACGATTTCCGCGGTTGATTGATCGATCAGACGATGATCAAACGCTTTAAGACGGATACGGATTCTTTGGTTCTGCATGAGACCAGAGCTCCAAACTTTTTATAGACGAAAAAAATTACTACTCGAACCCATTACGATTGATGGGAGAGTGTAATCGTTCAGCATATAACTCCCCAATTGGGAGTATTGTCAGACGGCCCAACATCCTGCCGCCTGCGATTCTGCTCGAATCGCGCCTGCCAATATCGGCAGGCCCGCGCATTATACGTAAATACGTTCAGGAAGCAACCCGTGTTCTGTTTTTAGCCGTCATTTGTCGCTAAAAAATGCGTTTTAAGCGGTAACGGTTATGTTCAGACGTCCAGGGGATGAAGGAAAGCAAAAACAAGAGAGGGAATAAAGCGCCCGCAACTTCAATGCCACTTCTGGCCATAACGGGCGAACAGAGATAAAAACAGTGGGATCATTCGTCTCTGAGTTGTGCCTGCAGGTAGTTTTGAATACCCATTTTCTGGATAAGATCGAGTTCAGTTTCCAGCCAGTCAATATGGTGCTCTTCCTCTGCCAGTATCTCGATCATCATATCGCGGCTCACGTAGTCGTGAACTTTATCTGCGTAGGCGATAGCTTCACGAAGGTCTTTAGCCCCTTCCAGTTCAAGCGTCAGATCGCTGCGCAGCATTTCCTCGACATCTTCACCAATTCTCAGTCGGCCCAGGTCTTGTAAATTCGGTATGCCTTCGAGAAAAAGGATGCGCTCAATGTATTTGTCGGCATGTTTCATCTCATCAATTGATTCATGATACTCAACATCATTGAGGCGAATCAGCCCCCAATTTTTAAACATACGTGCATGCAGGAAGTACTGGTTTATCGCAACCAATTCATTTCCCAATAATTTATTTAAGTGACTTATGATTTTGATATCGCCCTTCATTTTGCTTCCTCCGCTTCCAGATACTATGAGCGTAGATGCGGATAAAAAGAAGTCAAAAAAGCGCGACAGATATTGTGGGTATTTGCAGTGACGTACAGCGAAGTTGTCAGGCTATTTCTTTATATAACGGGATATGTTGCATCTCTTCATCCATGATTTCACGTGTCGCACGGATACATTTTCCGCATTGCTTACCGACAGGGACGATTTGGCGCAAATGCTGAATAGATTTTGGCTGATAGCGGCGCACCGCTTCGCGGATGGTTTTATCACTTATCCCATTACACAGGCAGACGTACATTTACTGTTCACTCTGGTACATTTTCTAAACTTAGTTTAAATGCGAATGGTTTTTATTTCAAACCCAGGCTTTGTGTGGTAATTAACCTCCATAGCTAAAAAACAGCAAAAAAAAAGAGCACCGAAGTGCTCTCTTTCCGTTGCAGTGGCCGCTTTCACGGCCACGCAAAGTATCACAATTAAGCGATAACTTTAGCAACAACACCCGCACCAACGGTACGGCCGCCTTCGCGGATTGCGAAGCGCAGACCTTCGTCCATTGCGATTGGGTGGATCAGGGTAACAACCATTTTGATGTTGTCGCCCGGCATTACCATCTCAACGCCTTCTGGCAGCTCTACTGAGCCGGTCACGTCAGTTGTACGGAAGTAGAACTGTGGACGGTAGCCTTTGAAGAACGGAGTATGACGGCCGCCTTCGTCTTTAGACAGAACGTAAACTTCTGACTCGAACTGAGTGTGTGGCTTGATGGTGCCTGGCTTAGCCAGAACCTGACCACGCTGGATATCTTCACGCTTGATACCACGCAGCAGAACACCACAGTTCTCGCCCGCCTGACCCTGGTCCAGCAGTTTGCGGAACATTTCAACGCCAGTACAGGTTGATTTCGCAGTGGCTTTGATACCCACGATTTCAACTTCGTCGCCGACTTTAACAACGCCACGCTCAACACGACCGGTCACAACGGTACCACGACCAGAGATTGAGAACACGTCTTCGATTGGCAGCAGGAACGGCAGGTCGATAGCACGAACTGGTTCTGGGATGTAGCTGTCCAGGTGCTCAGCCAGCTCAATGATTTTTGCTTCCCACTCAGCTTCGCCTTCCAGTGCTTTCAGCGCAGAACCACGAACGATCGGGGTGTCGTCGCCTGGGAAGTCGTACTGAGACAGCAGGTCACGCACTTCCATCTCAACCAGTTCCAGCAGCTCTTCGTCATCAACCATGTCACACTTGTTCAGGAACACGATGATGTAAGGAACGCCAACCTGACGACCCAGCAGGATGTGCTCACGGGTCTGCGGCATTGGGCCGTCAGTCGCAGCAACAACCAGGATAGCGCCGTCCATCTGCGCAGCACCGGTGATCATGTTTTTCACATAGTCGGCGTGGCCTGGGCAGTCAACGTGTGCGTAGTGACGAGTCGGGGTTTCGTACTCAACGTGAGAGGTGTTGATGGTGATACCACGAGCCTTCTCTTCTGGCGCGTTATCGATCTGATCGAATGCACGAGCCTGACCACCGTAGGTTTTAGACAGAACGGTAGTGATTGCTGCAGTCAGGGTGGTTTTACCGTGGTCAACGTGACCGATGGTGCCCACGTTTACGTGCAGTTTGTTACGTTGAAATTGCTCTTTCGCCATGGCGATATTCCTTACGTTATGCCTTCATCGTCTGGATGAAGGCATCAGTTCAAATTTAAACCGTAGCCTTATTTGCCACGAGCTTCAATAACGGCCTGCGCTACGTTGTTCGGCGCATCGTCATACTTCAGGAACTCCATGGAGTAAGAAGCACGACCTTTGGTCAGAGAACGCAGCTGAGTTGCGTATCCGAACATTTCAGACAGCGGAACTTCAGCGTGAATCTGAACGCCAGTAGCGTTGGATTCCTGCCCTTTAAGCATACCACGACGTCTGCTCAGGTCACCGATGACATCACCGGTATGCTCTTCTGGAGTTTCAACTTCAACCTTCATGATAGGTTCAAGCAGAACTGGTTTCGCTTGTTTAAAGCCTTGTTTAAAGGCAATAGAAGCGGCCAGTTTAAACGCCAGTTCTGAGGAGTCGACATCATGGTAAGAACCGAAGTGCAGACGAACACCCAAGTCTACTACCGGATAACCAGCCAGTGGACCTGATTTCAGCTGTTCCTGGATACCTTTGTCAACCGCAGGGATGTATTCACCAGGAATCACACCACCTTTGATTTCGTTGACAAACTCATAACCTTTCGGGTTAGAGCCTGGCTCCAGTGGGTACATGTCGATCACAACGTGACCATACTGACCACGACCACCAGACTGTTTCGCGTGTTTGCCTTCGATATCGGTAACTTTTGAGCGAATCGCTTCGCGGTAAGCAACCTGTGGTTTACCGACGTTCGCTTCAACGTTGAATTCACGCTTCATGCGGTCAACGATGATGTCGAGGTGCAGTTCACCCATACCAGCGATGATGGTCTGGTTAGATTCTTCGTCAGTCCATACGCGGAATGACGGGTCTTCTTTCGCCAGACGTCCCAGAGCCAGACCCATTTTTTCCTGGTCAGCTTTGGTTTTCGGCTCAACGGCGATTGAAATTACCGGCTCAGGGAATTCCATACGCTCCAGAATAATTGGCGCGTTTGGATCACACAGGGTATCACCAGTAATAACGTCTTTCAGACCGATCGCAGCAGCGATGTCGCCCGCGCGAACTTCGCTGATCTCTTCACGCTTGTTAGCGTGCATCTGAACGATACGACCGAAACGCTCACGAGCAGATTTCACTGAGTTCAGTACGGTGTCACCGGAGTTAACAACACCAGAATACACACGGAAGAACGTCAGGTTACCTACGAATGGGTCAGTTGCGATTTTAAACGCGAGTGCAGAGAACGGCTCTGAATCGTCAGCGTGACGCTCAGCTGGGGTATCTTTGCCATCGTCCAACACACCGTTGATTGCCGGTACGTCGGTCGGTGCTGGCAGATACTCGATTACTGCATCCAGCATCGCCTGTACACCTTTGTTCTTAAATGCAGAACCACAGGTTACCAGGATGATTTCGTTGTCCAGAACGCGCTTACGCAGAGCAGTCTTGATCTCTTCTTCGCTCAGCTCTTCGCCGCCAAAGAATTTTTCCATCAGCTCTTCAGACGCTTCAGCAGCCGCTTCGACCAGCTTACCGCGCCATTCTTCAGCCAGTTCCTGCATGTTGGCTGGGATCTCTTCGTATTCGAAGGTCACACCCTGATCAGCATCGTTCCAGTTGATCGCTTTCATTTTGATCAGGTCAACAACACCGGTAAAGTTTTCTTCTGCGCCGATAGCCAGCTGCAGAGGAACCGGAGTTGCACCCAGACGTGATTCGATCTGGCCGACAACTTTCAGGAAGTTTGCACCCATGCGGTCCATTTTGTTAACGAACGCAATGCGTGGAACTTTATATTTGTTAGCCTGACGCCATACGGTCTCAGACTGTGGCTGAACACCACCAACTGCACAGTAAACCATTACTGCGCCATCAAGAACACGCATAGAACGTTCTACTTCGATGGTGAAGTCAACGTGTCCAGGGGTGTCGATGATGTTAATGCGGTGCGGCTCAAACTGCTTAGCCATACCAGACCAGAATGCGGTGGTTGCAGCAGAGGTAATGGTAATACCACGCTCCTGCTCCTGTGCCATCCAGTCCATGGTCGCGGCGCCATCGTGCACTTCACCGATTTTGTGGTTAACACCGGTGTAGAACAGGATACGCTCGGTAGTTGTGGTTTTACCGGCGTCAATGTGTGCGCTGATACCGATATTACGGTAGCGCGCAATGGGTGTTGTACGAGCCATTTGATTCCTCTGATTCTCGGACGTTCAAAGTAAGTCGACCCCAGCGGGTTGGCTGTTTGAGCGCCCGCTGGTTTAACAACAACTACCTGGCTGTTACCAGCGGTAGTGAGCGAACGCCTTGTTGGCTTCTGCCATGCGGTGAACGTCTTCACGTTTCTTAACTGCAGTACCTTTGTTTTCTGCAGCATCAGAAAGTTCGTTCGCCAGGCGGAGAGCCATAGATTTATCACCGCGTTTACGAGCAGCTTCAACGATCCAACGCATTGCCAGAGCATTACGACGAACCGGACGGACTTCTACTGGTACCTGATAGGTAGAACCACCAACGCGACGTGACTTAACTTCGACAGTCGGACGTACGTTTTCAAGGGCTACTTCAAAGGCTTCCAGTTCGTTTTTACCTGAACGCTGAGCCAGGGTCTCAAGCGCGGTATAAACGATTGATTCAGCGGTAGATTTTTTACCATCTACCATCAGGATATTTACAAATTTGGCCAGCAGTTCTGATCCGAACTTCGGATCTGGCAGAATTTTACGCTGACCAATGACGCGACGACGTGGCATGGAAATACTCCGTTGTTAATTCAGGATTGTCCAAAACTCTACGAGTTTAGTTTGACATTTAAGTTAAAACGTTTGGCCTTACTTAACGGAGAACCATTAAGCCTTTGGCTTCTTCACGCCGTACTTGGAGCGAGCCTGCTTACGGTCTTTAACACCTGAGCAGTCCAGCGCGCCACGAACGGTGTGGTAACGCACACCTGGCAAGTCTTTAACACGACCGCCACGGATCAGGATCACGGAGTGTTCCTGCAGGTTATGACCTTCACCGCCGATATAGGAGGTAACTTCAAAACCGTTGGTTAAACGCACACGGCAAACTTTACGCAGTGCTGAGTTTGGTTTTTTAGGAGTGGTGGTGTACACACGAGTACAAACGCCACGTTTTTGCGGGCAAGCTTCCAGCGCCGGCACGTTGCTCTTTGCAACTTTGCGGACGCGTGGTTTGCGAACCAGCTGGTTAACTGTTGCCATTAAATAGCTCCTGGATTTGCTTTTGCTTCGTAAACACGTGATAAATCGCCTCGTATGACTACGAGGAGGCAGAATTTTAGGGCTGTGTCAAAAGGGTGTCAAGAAATAACCAGGCTTTCCTCATTACCAGGCCATTTGTTGTTGATGTTTTACCGTTAGCGCGACGAAACCAGTATAGTTCACTGGCCGCACTTTGGTTGAAATTTGTCCAGCCAGGCCGCGTGCTGTCAGGTCTTCTTCCAGCACCGACACGGTGGCAGCAGAGCTTAACAGCCGTGCCAGTGCATAACTGCCTTCCAGCGCAGCTAATACACCATCCTGCAGCAGCAATACATCATCCTCTGCCTGGATTAGCAGAAGCAAGGTATCAAGATCGCTGTAAGCGGGCGAGTGCATCAAAGTATGCAGCATCAAAATCTCTTAAAAAGTCAAAATGCGATCGTAACTCGCCAACTGCTGACGTAGCGCAGTGGCATTCAGTATCTCAACATCCAGCACCCGTGTCATTTCTGCGGGCAAGCCTCGCCTCGTCAGTGAGTCCAGACAAAGATAGCAGTGTTCGATATCATACAGTGCCAGCACACCAAAGGTCGCAGCATAGTGCCGACTAAGAATGACGTCTGGCTGCTGTCCGGCTGTAATTTGCAGCACGCCATCACCAATGAAAAACAGGCCAATTTCCTCACTGAGTGCTGCCGTTGCCAGCGCCGCATCTAATCCTTCTCGTCCCGCACTGCTGCCATGCGGCGCGTGCGTAAAGACAAACGCGACACGCTTCATCAGAATTGCACCATGCGATCACAGGTTAGCGCGGCTTCTGCCAGCGCACCTAAGCCGCTCATTTCAAAACCGGGCTGTAGATTATTACCCGCCAGCTGTAAGCGATTCGCTTCCTGCTCATCCGTTACGCCGCGTCGTAATGCCGCAGCTACGCAAATGTTCAGCGCCACACCCTCTTCTATATGTAATGTTTGCCATGCACGCACCAGATCATATTCATCACTTGCTGGTGCGGTCAGCTGATTCGCATTCATCACACCTTCACGATAAAAGAAGATGCTGTCCAGTTGATGCCCCGCCGCCAGCAAGGCACGCGCAAACTGCAAGGCAGTGCTGGCCTGCTGCGTACCATAAGCCGGGCCAGTAACCAGCAAGGTATAACGCATTAACGATCCTGCCCCTGAAAATCGCCATTTTTAAACTGGCGAATATAGAGATAGACCGTGTGCTTGGAAATGTTGAGGCGATCGGCCACTTGGTTAATGGCATCTTTAATGTCAAAAATGCCCTTTTCATACAGATTCAATACGATTTGGCGATTCTTGGCATTATTCGATACGTTGCGATCTGCACTCACCTCTTCAATGGTAAATTCCAGAGTTTGCATCACTAAATCATCAACCGAGCTGGCGAAATTGACGTTCGAGTCAACCTGCTGCATTTCTGGCGGCATAAAGGTCGACATAATTTGCGAAAATGGCACATCAAGATTCATGTTGATGCACAAAAGTCCGATAACCCGTTGCTGGCGGTTGCGAATAGCGATAGTGACAGATTTCATTAGCACGCCGCTTTTGGCTCGGGTGAAATAGGCGCGGGAGACATTGCTGTCCGCACCATGCATATCATGCAACATGCGTAATGCCAGATCGGTAATCGGCGATCCCACTTTTCGCCCTGTATGCTCACCATTAGCGATGCGTACTGCTGAGCATTTCAGATCTTCCAGAGAATGCAGGACAATTTCACAGTGCGAGCCAATAAGCATCGCCAGGCCATCAACAACGGCCTCGTACGATTTCAAAATATCGTAATCAGTTTGCTCGAACGGACGCTGCTCCAGAAGATCGAAGTCACTCAGTTCGCCGGGATTAAATGGATTAGACATTGAAGACATCACCCTAAGTGGCTGGAGCCTGTCACAGGCGCTGCAGGGCAGACTCAATATTGGGATAGTTATGCAGGCGCTAGTCTGGCAAATGTCGCCCGCTTATGCCAGAGGTTTGTCACCGTGTAGAAATGAAACCGCCACCCGAAGGCGGCGGTGAACAGATTACTGCGCTTTTTTCGCGTCAGCAGCAGGTGCCTGCGCTTTTTCATCTGCTTTAGGTGCAGGTTTGATGTCGAGCAGCTCGACATCGAACACCAGCGTGGAGTTAGCCGGAATGCCCGGAACGCCGTTTTTACCGTAAGCCAGCTGCGGTGGGATCACCAGCTTGATCTTGCCGCCTTTCTTCACGTGCTTCAGGCCTTCAGTCCAGCCAGGGATAACACCATCCAGACGGAATGACAGCGGTTCGCCACGGGTATAAGAGTTATCGAATTCAGTACCATCGATCAGTGTACCTTTGTAGTTTACAACAACGGTATCACTGTCTTTCGGTACGTCACCTTTGCCTTCTTTCTCAACTTTGTACAATAAGCCGCTTTCGGTTTTCTTCACGCCGCTCTCTTTCGCAAATTTGGTCGCATAAGCATTGCCTTTGTCAGCATTCTCTTTCGCGTCTTTTTCCATTTTTGCCTGAGCAGCGCCTTTCACACGGCCTTCGAATGCTTGCAGAGTCTGTTCAATCTCTTCGTCAGAGAGCTTGCTCTTGCCACCAAACGCATCCTGAACGCCAGCGATCAGCTGATCTTTATCCAGTTTGATGCCCAGTTTTTCCTGCTCCTTCAGGGAATTGTCCATGTAGCGACCCAACGAGGCACCCAGCGCATAAGCGGATTGCTGGTCTTCGTTTTTGAAGGCCGCATTTTTTGGAGCCTGTGGAGCAGTCGTCGCTGCTGCTGCTGGTGTGGTGGCAGTTTCTGCAGCCATTGCCAGCGGAGCATTTAGCGCGACGGCCATGGTGGTAGCTAACAATGTGACTTTAAACAGTGATTTCATCCTTTCTCCAAAACCGAAGCCTCTCACCTCGGGAATATCATTGCGGACTGAGGGTCCACACTATAACTGTACGTGGCAGTGGCGAACACTCCCACAACGTAATTACCCGGTTTACCTCCGACCTTTTTGCATCAGGAAGTTTCATCAGAGATGATGCCGCTTTAGGGTTTTTTCAAGCGAAACGCCAGGTAAGATCAAAAAATCAGATAATTCTGCGCCATCAGGCCGTAAAATCATGTCATACGTCAACCATATCGAATGCAATTATGAGGAAGGGTCATGCAACAAGCCGAGTGGGAACAACGTCTGGAGACGCTGGAAAGCAAACTGGCCTTTCAGGAAATGACCATCGATCAGCTAAACAATACCGTTGTGCAACACGAACTGGAGATGGGAAAAATGCGCGAACAGCTGCGGTTACTGCTGGATAAACTAAAAGCCAGCGCACCGTCGATGATTGCTTCGCAGTCGGAAGAGACGCCCCCTCCTCACTATTAATCGTTAACAGAGCTGCGCCATCAGCAGGCTGTGTCAGCGTGACGTGAAATGTTCCGCTCTCGCGCTTTTTTCGGATCGTAGAAACCAAAGAAAGGCCACCTGGAGGTGGCCTTATCATATCGCTTTGCTTAGTGGCTGCAGCCGCAACCGCCCGTACCGCAACCACCTTTACCGTGGTCGTGGTCGTGGTCGTGGTCGTGATCGTGATCGTGATCATGGTCATGATGATGGCCATCTGCACCGTGAACGTGGCCGTGAGCCAGTTCTTCCGGCGTCGCTTCACGAATCGCAACAACCTCAACGTTGAAGTTCAGGTTCTGACCCGCCAGCATGTGGTTACCATCAACAACAACGTGATCGTCTTCCACTTCAGTGATTTCAACCGGAACCGGACCTTGATCGGTTTCTGCCAGGAAGCGCATGCCAACCTGCAGTTCGTCAACACCCATGAACACATCTTTTGGTACACGCTGCACCAGGTTGTCGTCGTACTGACCGTAGGCATCGTTAGCCGGGATATGCACGTCAAACTTATCGCCTGCTACGTGATTTTCTAGGGCATTTTCCAGTCCAGAAATCAGGGAACCATGACCGTGCAGATAGTCCAACGGTGCACTCACCGGTGACTCGTCAACCAACACGCCGTCTTCTGTACGTACCTGATAGGCCAGGCTTACCACCAGGTCTTTTGCTACTTTCATGATATCTCCTAACCGTTGAGAGCTGAGATCCCGTCTCATTGGTCTATTTTTGCGTGCAATAACACCAACCAGAAAGGTTCGGGGCTGAGTACGAGAGGGATTTACTGTCTCTCGCGACCTCAGCGTTAATGGCGCCGATTGTAACGGAATTCAATCCCGCTGTAAGTTTAAGCTTAAAAAAAGCTGCGCCATTCCGCTACTCTGGATGGAAAATCCCGATAACTTGCTCATTGGTGCGCACCTGATCGCGAGCCTGTTTATCAGCTTCACGCATCTGATGACCACATTTAACGCACTCAACAACATCAACATTGTTTTCACGCCACATCGCCAGCGTGTCTTTTTCCTGACAGTGCGGACAGGCCGCACCGGCAATAAAACGTTTACGCATTATGTCCTGCCTGTTTAAGTCTTTTTACCGATCATCATCCCAGCCATCGAGTTGCCGCCTCTCCTGCTGCATCTCACGCTGGAAGATATCTTCCAGTTCTCGTCGTGCTTCACGTACGCGAGAAACTTGCGCACTATCAGCATGGTTTGGCATCAACTCACGCAGCATATTGGTATCCAGGCGACGGAAGTGGAGCTGCGCGCGCTGGGCCTGATGGGGATGCATGCCTAGCGACATCAGCGCCTTACGACCTAATTCCAGCGCACTGGAGAAGGTCTCACGCGAGAATTGTGTCACGCCTGCCTGCAGTAACTCGTGGGCTTCCACACGTCCACGCGCACGCGCCAGAATTTGTAACTGTGGGAAATGTTGCTGGCAAAGATGAATAATTGTCATCGCGTCTTCTGGATCGCTACAGGTCACCACTATGGACTGGGCGCTGGCCGCTCCCGCTGCGCGTAACAACTCCAGCTCAGTTGCATCACCATAGTACACTTTATAACCATACTTGCGCATCAGGCTGACCGCACTGATATCACGCTCCAGCACGGTGATACGCTTATTATTTGCCATCAGCAAACGGCCAACCACCTGACCGAAGCGCCCAAAGCCTACCACAATGACTTGCGGCTGATCGTCCTCAACAAAATGCTTTTCTGCATCATCATCTGGCTCGTTAAAGCGACGCGCCAGCATACGATCGATACCCTGCATAAGCAGTGGCGTGGTCATCATCGACAGCGTTACCGTTACCAAAAGCATGGGCAGTTGATCGCCGGAAAATAGCTTTGCGGACGACGCAGCCGAAAAGAGAACGAAGGCAAACTCACCGCCCTGACTCAGCACGACGGCAAACTGCTGGCGCTCCGAACTACGCAAACCAAAGATGCGCGCCAGCACGTAAAGCACCAGCGTCTTCACGGCGACCAGAATAACCACACCCAGCAGGATCTCGACGATGTGGGTATAAAGCACGCCAAGGTTAAGCGCCATACCTACCGAGATAAAGAACAAACCAAGCAGCAAACCTTTAAACGGCTCGATAGCTACTTCCAGTTCATGACGATATTCACTTTCTGCCAGCAGGATACCGGCAATAAAGGTGCCCAGCGCCATTGACAGCCCCAGCGCATCCATAAACAGCGCCGAACCGAGTACCAGCAGCAGCGACGCGGCAGTGAAGACTTCACGCACGCCAGAGGCCGCGATATAGCGAAAAATCGGACGCAATAAATAGCGCCCGCCAATCAGCATTCCCGCGAAAGCCAGCACTTTCATGCCCAGCTTTAGCCAGTCGATATGTCCGCTGTCGCTGCCCGCTAAGATAGGAATCAGCGCCAGTGCCGGGATCACAGCCAGATCCTGAAACAGCAACACGGAAAAGCCCAACTGCCCGGCTTCGCTGCGGTTCATTCCTTTATCACGCATGACCTGCAACGCCATGGCCGTTGAGGACATTGCTAAGCCGATGCCGCCTATAACAGCGGCCTGCCAGCTAAAATGAGTGAACCACAATAACCCGCCCAGAATAGCCGCAGAGAAGATCACCTGTGCAGCCCCAACGCCAAAAATAGAGCGACGCAGCGACCACAGCTTGGAGGGATTCAGCTCCAGGCCAATGATAAACATCAGGAATACCACACCGAGTTCTGAAAAATGCAGAATCTCTTCGACGTCGCTAATAAATCCTAAACCCCAGGGGCCGATAGCGATGCCCGCCAGCAGATAACCTAAAACGGCACCAATACCGAGGCGAGCAGCCACCGGCACAATCAGTACCGCCGCAACCAAGTAAATGACGCCTGCGGTCAGCAGCGTTTGTCCTTCCATTACACCCCTCCATTCGGCAGCGGCGCTGCCAGCCAGTCGCCATAAGCGCGGGCATAATTTTTCATTAAATCGGGTTGCTGACGGCGAGCCCAATAAACAATCATTGGTGGCATCCAGTGCATGCGACACATCTGCGCAGTGAGTTCAAATGGGCGCATGATGTCGTTCATGGAATAGCGATTCAGTCCCTGTTGCTGAAAAGCACTTTCAGGCTCGCCCGTCGTCACTACGCTGCGCCAGTATTTTCCTTCCAGCGCATTGCCATCAATACCGTTGGCAAAGCCGCGAGACAGCACGCGGTCCAGCCACTCTTTAAGCAGCGACGGGCAGCTATAGGTGTAAAGTGGGTGCTGAAAGATGATGATCTGATGTTCACGCAACAATTGCTGTTCACGATGAATATCAATAAAGAAGTCCGGATAGACCGCGTAGAGATCGCGTACCGTGACATGTTCCAGCGCCTGAGCCGATTGCAATAAAATTCGGTTAGCAACCGAATCTTGCGGTTCGGGGTGGGCATATAGCAGCAAAATTTTTGGTGGCTGCGACATCGTTACGCTCCAAAGCGTCGTCATTGCGGCGGATTTCCGCTACCATGCACGACGCAGCAAATTCTAATTATGTTGCCTGTAAATTAACATATTCTGACGATACGGCGCTTATGATTGTCTTCTCTTCCTTACAAATACGCCGCGGCATCCGCGTCTTGCTCGACAATGCCACCGCAACCATCAATCCCGGCCAAAAAGTCGGTCTGGTGGGTAAAAACGGCTGTGGTAAATCCACGCTGCTGTCGCTGCTGAAAGGTGAGATCACCAGCGATGCCGGCAGCGTGACATTTCCAGGAAACTGGGCGTTAGCCTGGGTAAACCAGGAAACGCCGGCCCTGAGCAAACCCGCTCTCGACTATGTTATTGATGGCGATCGCGAATTTCGTCAGCTTGAATCTGAATTAGCCGAAGCCAATGCCCGCAACGAGGGCAATGCCATTGCGTTGTTGCATGGCAAACTGGATGCGATTCAGGCGTGGAGTATTCAGGCGCGCGCCTCCAGCCTGCTGCACGGGCTGGGCTTTAATCAGGAACAACTGCAACGCCCGGTAAGTGATTTTTCGGGTGGCTGGCGTATGCGTCTTAACCTGGCGCAGGCGCTGATTTGCCGTTCTGATTTGCTGTTACTCGACGAACCGACTAACCACCTCGATCTTGATGCGGTAATCTGGCTCGAACGTTGGTTGAAAAGCTATGAAGGCACACTGGTTCTGATTTCTCACGACCGTGACTTTCTCGATCCGGTGGTGGATAAGATTATCCATATCGAACAGCAAACGCTGTTTGAATATACCGGCAATTACACCTCGTTTGAGCGCCAGCGCGTCGCTAAACTCGCTCAGCAGCAGTCGCTGTATGAGAGTCAGCAAGAAAAAGTCGCGCATTTACAGAACTACATTGATCGCTTCCGTGCCAAAGCCTCTAAAGCCAGGCAGGCGCAGAGCCGCATCAAAATGCTGGAACGCATGGAGATGATTGCGCCCGCGCATGTCGATAACCCGTTCAGTTTCAGTTTTCGTCCACCAGAAAACTTGCCTAATCCCTTGCTGAAAATGGAAAAAGTCACCGCAGGCTATGGCGATCGCATCATTCTTGACGCGATAAAACTTAACCTGGTGCCTGGCTCACGGATAGGTTTGCTGGGGCGAAACGGGGCCGGTAAATCGACCCTTATCAAGCTGTTGGCGGGTGAACTGGATGCCATGCAGGGTGAAATTGGCCTGGCGAAAGGCATCAAACTGGGTTACTTCGCGCAGCATCAGCTGGAATTTTTGCGTGCCGATGAATCACCACTGCAACACCTTGCGCGCATTGCGCCTAAAGTGCTGGAGCAGCAGTTGCGCGATTATCTGGGCGGGTTCGGTTTCCAGGGTGATAAAGCCAGTGAAATGACCGAACGTTTCTCCGGCGGCGAAAAGGCACGCCTGGTACTGGCGCTGATTGTCTGGCAGCGCCCTAACCTGCTGCTACTTGATGAGCCTACCAACCACCTCGATCTGGATATGCGTCAGGCATTGACTGAAGCCCTCATCGATTTTGAAGGTGCGCTGGTAGTGGTATCGCACGATCGTCATTTATTGCGCGCCACGACAGACGATCTCTATCTGGTTCACGATGGCAAAGTCGATGTGTTCCCAGGCGATCTGGAAGATTATCAACAGTGGCTGAGTGACCTGCAGAAACAGCAAGCGCAACAGGATGCTGCCCCTAAGCAGGATAATGGCAACAGTGCCCAGGCGCGCAAAGATCAGAAGCGCCGCGAAGCTGAACTGCGTACGCAAACGCAGCCGCTGCGTAAAGAGATTGAGAAGCTGGAAAAGCAGATGAGTAAGTGGCAGAGCCAGCTTTCTGAAGCTGAAGCGCAGCTTTCTGACAGTGCTATTTACGAGCAGAGCCGTAAAGCCGATCTGACCGCGGCACTACAGCGCCAGGCTGAAAGTAAATCCGCTCTGGAAGAGGCAGAAATGGCATGGCTGGATGCGCAAGAAAAGTTAGAGCAGATGATGGCATCATAAGTTTTTTACTCGCTGTACAAACGCCAAATGTTCGTACCGCCGCAAGACAATGCACAGGAAATGACCAACGCAGATTCATTGTTACAAGCTGCAAATAGCGATTCAGGGTTTTCAAGGGACAGAAAGCGTTTCGAAAGTAAGATCAGGGAGGCGCCAGATGCGCTTCCCTGCATTTCAGTGCCAGATTAACAGGACGCAGGCTGCGGTTAATAAGCCCATTGCCAGATTAAAAATGGTCCAGGCACGGCGACTGCGCAGAATGCGGCCAATCATAGCGCCAAAGCCCATCCAGATGATCCCCGACACCAGATTCACACTGAACATACCGAGACTGATGGCAGCCACGGAATGTCGATAAGCGTCGCCAGCCAGACTAAAACTGGCGACCGCGCCCAGTGCCATTAGCCAGGCTTTTGGATTAATTAACTGCAGCAGACCGCCTTGCCAAAATGGCATTGGAGCCGCCTGGGCCTGATCGGTGTCCAGCTTTTCATAGGTTGCAGTAGCGATTTTCCATGCCAGCCACAGCAGATAAAGACTGCCGGCAATCTTAAGGATCAGGTGCAGTGAGGGATAGAGCAGAATCAGGCCACCTACGCCAAATGCCACCATGAGCAGCATCACCTGCATGCCAATCATAATGCCAATCATCAGCGGTATGGTGCGCACAAAGCCAAAATTAGCGCCCGAGGCGGTGAGTAACATATTATTAGGGCCTGGTGTGATTGCGGCGACCCACAGAAAGCCCAGCATTGATAAAAAAAGACTCAGTTCCATGAAAATTGGGTGCTCCTCACCCCCATCAAGCAAAAAAACTTATCGAAGCTAACAGTGTGATATGGAACAGACAAGCCTTTACGACATGAAATTTTCTGGTAATGAAGCAGAGCGATTCACCGGGCTGCCCGGCTTACGTAATCCGCATCTGCAAACCGTGCTGCCACGTCTGCTGCGTCGTCGCGTGGTTTTACAGCCTCACTGGCAGCGGCTCGATCTGCCTGACGGCGATTTTGTTGATTTAGCCTGGAGCGAAGACCCGCAACAAGCGCAACATAAACCGCGCGTGGTGCTGTTTCATGGTTTAGAGGGCAATTTTTACAGCCCTTATGTACATGGCCTGATGCTGGCTTGTCAGGCGCGCGGCTGGCTGGCCGTTGTCATGCACTTTCGCGGATGCAGCGGCGAGCCCAATCGCCTGAATCGTATTTATCATTCTGGCGAAACAGACGATGCCAGCTTTTTCCTGCAGTGGCTGCAAACGCGCTGGGGTGAGGTGCCTACAGCCGCTGTCGGATTTTCATTAGGCGGCAATATGTTGGGATGTTTGCTCGGCAGGCAAGGAAATGCTGCTTTAGTCGATGCCGGAGTTATCGTATCGGCACCCCTGATGCTGGAACCCTGTAGCATGCGGCTGGAGCACGGCTTTTCACGTTTCTATCAATACTATTTGCTGGCCCAGCTAAAGAAAAATGCTGCACGGAAGTTGCACGCGTGGCCAGAAACCTTGCCTGTTGATTTGACCCAACTGAAAGCATTACGCCGCCTGCGCGATTTTGATGATGCCATTACCGCTCAGGCACACGGCTTTGCTGATGCGGGTGACTACTATCGCCGCGCCAGCGCCCTGCCCTTGCTTCACAAGGTGCGTAAGCCGCTGCTCATTATCCACGCTAAAGACGATCCGTTTATGAGCGATGAGGTGATCCCGCGTGAGGAACAATTATCTGCCACTATTACTTATCAACTGACGCAACATGGCGGACATGTTGGCTTTGTAGGCGGTACGCTGAGGCAACCTCAGCTGTGGCTGGAACAGCGCGTACCGCAATGGCTTTCACCTTTTTGGATAGCTAAATCGTGATTATTCCCTGGCAACAAATTTCACCTGAAACGCTGGAAAATCTCATCGAAACTTTTGTCCTGCGCGAAGGCACAGATTACGGCGAGCAAGAGCGCAGCCTGACAGAGAAAGTGGCTGATGTACGCCGTCAGCTTGAACGTGGCGAGGTGGTGATCGTGTGGTCTGAGCTGCATGAAACGATCAACATTTTGCCGCGCAGCGAATTTCGCGGTTGATGCGTTGGATGAAAATTCGTGCTAACAATGCGCTTCGCCCGATCTCTCAGGGAGCTTTTCTATGTCTGCACGGCATCCAATTATTGCAGTGACCGGCTCCAGTGGTGCAGGAACAACCACCACCAGCCTTGCATTTCGTAAAATTTTCCAACAGCTGAATTTGCATGCTGCGGAGCTTGAAGGCGACAGCTTTCACCGCTTCACGCGCCCGGAAATGGATATGGCCATTCGCAAAGCGCGCGATCTTGGACGACATGTCAGCTATTTTGGCCCGGAGGCGAACGATTTCGGGCTGCTGGAACAAACATTTATCGAATATGGCAAAAGCGGCCAGGGTCAGTCGCGCAAGTATCTCCATACTTATGATGAAGCCGTGCCGTGGAATCAGGTGCCGGGAACATTTACGCCCTGGCAGCCGCTGGCAGCCAATACCGATATCCTCTTTTACGAGGGGCTGCACGGCGGAGTAATGACGGCCCAACACAATGTGGCTGAGAACGTCGATTTGCTGGTGGGGGTCGTCCCGATTGTTAATCTTGAATGGATTCAGAAACTGGTACGTGACACCAGCGAACGTGGTCATTCACGCGAGGCGGTGATGGATTCCGTGGTGCGCTCAATGGAAGACTACATCAATTTTATTACGCCACAGTTTTCGCGTACGCATATTAACTTCCAGCGTGTACCGACCGTTGATACCTCTAATCCCTTCGCGGCACGCTCCATCCCGTCACTGGATGAAAGCTTCGTGGTGATTCATTTCCAGGCACTGGAAGATATTGATTTCCCCTATCTGCTCGCCATGCTACAAGGCTCGTTTATATCCCATATCAATACGTTAGTGGTGCCGGGGGCAAAATGGGACTGGCGATGGAGTTAATTATGGGGCCGCTGGTGAAACGACTCATGGAAGGGAAACGCATTGAATAACCTTTTTTCAGGACGACCTCCCTGTCGTCCTGAAGAGTCTAAAGCAGCAGCTGCTCAATAAGGCTTATATGTGTTTTTACACCAACCTGTAACGCCTCTTCGTCAAGTTTGAAGCGAGGATTATGTACGCTCCAGGTTGTCCCTTTCTCAGGATTGCCGCTGCCAATAAACAGAAAACATCCCGGTACTTTTTCCTGATAAGAAGAGAAATCTTCACTTCCAAACATGGGATTGGGAAATTTTTGCAGCGTATTTTCGCCCATCGCGACAGTCACGGTCCGTTCAGCGATGCGACACGCATCAGGATGGTTAAAGCCGATGGCGTAGCCTTTCGTCCACTTTAGCGTGTAGCGCGCACCCTGTGCCATTGTCAGTCCGTCGAGCATCTCTTTTATCAGCACAGGCACCTGCTCACGCACTTTTGCGCTGTGGGTTCGCAAGGTGCCTGCTAACTCAACGCTATCAGGGATCACGTTGTAACCACCTTCAGCCCGAAACGAAGCGACTGTCAGAACGGCTTTATCAAGCGGATCGAGGCGACGTGAAACGATCTGTTGCAGTTTCAATACGACTTCGGCTCCCAGCACCACTGGATCGCAGCTCAAATGCGGCATCGAGCCATGTCCGCCTTTACCCTCCAGTACAATATCAAAGTTATCACTGGAGGCACTAAACACGCCTTCAGCGAAGCCAATTGAGTGGGTCGGTATATTAGGAAACACATGCAGACCAAAAATCATTGCCACATCATTCAAAACACCCTTCTCGATTAAGTCGAGTGCACCCCGGGTGGCACTTCTTCAGCATGTTGAAAAATAAAGCGCACAGATCCTTTGAGCTGTGGCTGAACGTGGCTAAGTACCCAGGCTGCGCCCAGCAGCATTGCGCTATGTGCATCATGACCACAGGCGTGCATAACACCAGGATTTGTCGAGCGGAACGGTTCATCGTTAAGCTCCTCAATCGGCAAAGCGTCAATATCTGCACGCAGCGCATAACAGGGGCCAGGCATAGCGCCGGTAAGGTCCGCTACCACACTATTGGGCGTGGGCCGGGAAATGCTTAGCCCTTTAATTGCCGCGAGCTGCTGTGCAATATAGTCGGCTGTGCGTTGTTCATGGAAAGAGAGTTCTGGATTAGCGTGCAGATGTCGACGCCAGGCAATGACCTGTGGCGCAATCTTATCGAGTAACGCCGTTAAATTTTCTCGCATAATAAGTGCCCTGAGTTAGTGAGCCTGCGGCTGTACGCGATAAGCGGCGGCTGGCAGAATAACCAGACCAGCAAGCAGCATTGCGCCAGCCAGAAACAGAAACACGGCGCTGTAATCTCCTGTTAACGCCAGTAAATAGCCCATCACAATCGGCGCAACAAAACCGCCTAGCGTCCCGCCGGTATTCACTAAACCAATAGTGGCGCCCATCACCTGCTGCGGCAGCCGCTTCATTGGCAAGGTAAAAACAGTAACGAAAGCCGCCATCAGGAAGATATCGGCAAAAAACAGCGATAAACCGATTACCCAGGCGTTTTCACTGACGTAAACCAGCCAAATCCCTGCGGCACTGAGCAACGCACTCAGGCTGATCACCCGATGCTCATGGCCCTGCATATAGCGTCCAACCAGCCAGCCGGTGGTCAGTGAGGAGATCCAGATGCCTAACCCTCCCGCTCCTACAATCAAACCGGAGATATGTACCGGAATCTCCCGCTGCTGAACCAAAAACTTGGGCAACCATGCCAGTAAGCCATAGGTCGGAATGTTGATACAAAAAATGGCAATAAACAGCATGATAACCAGCGGGTTTTTGATTATCTCTGACCACGGCATGGCGGCGCGCTGTTGCGAAGCTGATGAATGTTGACGCGGTAAGATCAGCAGGATCAGGGCTGCGACCACAATCACCAGCAGGCCAAGCCCGATAAAGGCGTGACGCCAGCCCGCCATGTTCAACACCGCGACGGTGATCACTGGCCCGACTGTCATTGCCAGACCGGATGATGAGAGCAGTATCGACTGTGCAAAAGTTCGCTGTTCAACGGCGAAGTTTTCGGTTACCGCTTTGGCGCAAGAGCAGGGATAACCAGAATGCCCTACGCCTGATAAAAAGCGGAAAACGATGAGGAGTCCCAGGCTGAATCCCATCAGGCCAAAGCAGATAGCAAACAGCCCCAGCAGACAAAGCGAAAGAAATGTCATCGCCCGGTAACCAAAGCGATCGTTAAGCCAACCTGCCGGGATTTGAAACAGCGAATAGGCGAGAAAGAAAATACCGGTGATATAACCAAGCTGGGTGGTGCTCAGCCCAAACTCTTTTTCGATGGGTAATAACGCAAACCCCATTACCGTTTTATCGATATAGACCAGGACATACCCGGTAAAAAGCATGGCAATCATCATGGGACGGGATCGTGTCGTCATCGCAACCTCGTTGCTCTGGGAATGATAAAGTAAAGGAAAAAGATGTGATACCTCTCACAATCACATAACATTCAGTGACTTATAACGTTCCCGTATCATTAAATAATCAGCGGCCCAAGATAAGATGGTATTTTGCTATCAGTGATAGCGATAAGGCATCAGGGAGACACAGCGATGGCCTATTTGCCCAAGCTGCAACAGTTACGCGTTTTTCAGGCTGTTATTCGACAGGGAAGCATTCGCTCGGCAGCACGGGCACTTCATCAGTCCCAGCCAGCCATCAGCCGGGCCTTGAAAGAACTGGAGCAGACGTTAAACACCACGCTATTTATTCGCAGTGCACAAGGTGTGATGTTGACAGAAAGTGGAAAAGTATTGGCTTCACGTACGCAGCTTATTCTCGAAGAATTGCGGCGCGCCACAGATGAAATTGATGTTATCAATCACTCTTCACAAGGTTCCGTTGCATTTGGCCTCTCCTCTTTATTAGCGTTTACCGTTTTACCTGGCGCAATTAAAAGCTACGAGAAGCACTATCCCGGCACGCGCTTTACGATTAAAGAAGCGCAACTTTCAACGCTGCTGACCCCTTTACGCGAAGGCATATTAGATTTTGCCATTGGCTCGCTCAGTTCTCATTTGCCGCTGGAAGCACTGCATGTCGAACCGCTGTTTAACGTGCCATTCTGTGTTATTGCGCGTCGCGATCATGCCTGTCAGCACGTCCGCAGTTTTGATCAGCTGCGCGATCAGCGTTGGATAATTCCAGAAACGGAGATGGGATATTATCCGTTACTCTCTGAATACATGGCGGATTTTTATCCGTCCCTGACAACGCCACCGTTGCGTACTGACTCGGTAGTCTGCGGATTGAGGCTGGTGCTGGAAGCTGATTTTCTGGCGGTAGTGGCGCAGCCGATGGCCCGATCTTTCGGCAGTGAAGTGACTATTCTCAATCTGTCAGCGATCCCGGAAGCGCATTATGGCGTGATCTGGCCAAAAAAATCGCCGCTCACCTTAAGCTCACAGCGATTTCTGAACCTGTTACGGCAACGTTGTGACAAATATGAGTGGCGTTATGCGGTAGCAACGACTTCGTAGCTGTGGGTAATTTCCACGCCTTTGCCCAACATAATTGCCACCGAGCAATACTTATCAGCCGAAAGATCAACCGCACGCGCGACCGCTTTGTCCGACAGATCTTTGCCGCTGACAATAAAGTGCAGATTGATATGCGTGAAGATACGCGGGGCTTCTTCACGGCGTTCTGACTTAAGCTTTACCTCGCAGTCGCGCACATCGTTACGCCCTTTTTGTAAAATGGATACCACATCTATCGCGCTGCAACCGCCCGCTGCCATCAATACCATTTCCATCGGACTTGGTGCTTTATCACCAGAATTACCGTCCATTAATACCTGATGACCAGACGATGACTCACCGAGAAACGTCAGACCTTCCACCCATTTCACTCTTGCCTGCATGTTTTTTTCTCCAGAATAGGGGGTTTTGCCGCCAGAGTACGCTTTCACCTGATAAACAGCAATCCAGAGAAATCCGCCCTTTGCTGAAGCGAGACAACAGAAGACAGTCGGCAAAAGCTGTGCTACAAAAAGAGCTGAAAATATTTTTCGTCACTCGATGGCGAAGCCGGGAAGAATTATGCGCACTGCGCCGAATGCAGCCCGAATAATTTCCTGAATGGAAAAACGCTTGAAGCTTTCATCGCCTGACAGGGAAAACTGCCCCCTGTATTTTGGGCACGATTACAACAGAGGATAATAGCGAATGGTTCTCGGCAAACCGCAAACAGACCCTACACTCGAATGGTTTTTGTCCCATTGCCATATTCACAAGTATCCCTCCAAAAGTACGCTGATTCACCAAGGTGAAAAAGCTGAAACGCTTTATTACATCGTGAAAGGATCCGTCGCGGTTCTGATCAAAGATGAAGAAGGCAAAGAGATGATTCTTTCGTATCTGAATCAGGGGGATTTTATCGGCGAGCTTGGCCTGTTTGAAGAGGGTCAGGAACGCAGTGCCTGGGTACGTGCTAAAACCGCGTGCGAAGTGGCAGAAATTTCTTACAAGAAATTCCGCCAGTTGATCCAGGTTAACCCGGATATTTTGATGCGACTGTCGTCGCAAATGGCGCGTCGCCTGCAGGTAACGTCAGAAAAAGTAGGTAACCTTGCATTTCTCGATGTTACTGGCCGCATTGCACAGACGTTGCTTAACCTGGCCAAACAGCCAGACGCCATGACGCATCCCGACGGCATGCAAATTAAAATTACTCGTCAGGAAATTGGCCAGATCGTTGGTTGCTCACGTGAAACCGTGGGCCGTATTTTGAAGATGCTGGAAGACCAGAACCTGATCTCCGCACACGGCAAAACCATCGTCGTTTACGGCACCCGCTAATTTCTGTCACTCCGGCGTGATGGCAACATCACGCCGTTATTGTTGCTGTCCTATGTGGCGTCGAATCATCTATCACCCCGAAGTCAATTATGCTCTGCGGCAGACGCTGGTGCTGTGCCTGCCTGTCACGCTCGGCTGGCTGTTTAACGATCTGCAAAATGGCCTGCTGTTCTCGTTAGTTCCCGCCTGTTGTAACATTGCCGGTCTGGATACACCGCATAAACGCTTCTTCAAACGCCTGATTGTCGGCGGCAGTTTGTTCGCACTCGGCAGTTTTCTTATCCAGTGGCTGACGCTGCAGGGCATTCCGTTGCCAGCCATTCTGTTCGCTATGCCGCTGCTGCTCGGTGTGACAGGTGAAATCAGTCCACTGCATGGGCGCCTGTTGCCGGGTGCGCTTATTGCTGCAATTTTTACTCTGAGTTTGATGGGACATATGCCGATTTGGGTGCCGCCACTGCTCTATATCGGCGGTACGCTGTGGTACGGCGTATTCAACTGGTTTTGGTTCAGGCTGTGGAAAGAGCAGCCGATGCGCGAAAGCCTGAGCCTGATTTACCGCGAGCTGGCAGATTATTGCGATGCAAAATATACCCTGTTAACCCAGCTTACCGATCCTGAAAAAGCGTTGCCTCCTTTGCTGGCGCGCCAGCAGAAAGTGATCGATATGATTAACACCTGCTATCAGCAGATGCATATGCTGTCAGCGAATGGCGACGAAAGCCATAAGCGGCTGAAACGCGCTTTTCAGATGGCGCTGGATTTACAGGAACACATTTCTGTCAGCCTGCATCAGCCGGAAGAGGTGCAAAAGCTGGTGGAGCAAAGCCATGCTGAAGCGGTGATTCGCTGGAACGCCAGTACGATTTCCGCGCGGTTACGCGTGCTGGCTGATGACATTTTGTATCACCAACTGCCCGATCGCTTTTCAATGGACAAACAGCTCGGCGCGCTGGAAAAGATTGCGCGTCAGCATCCAGACAACCCGGTCGGCAATTTCTGTCTTTATCATTTTAACCGCATTGCGCGGGTGCTGCGTACGCACAAGCCGCTGTATCAACGCGACCTGATGGCCGATCGCCAACGCCGCCTGCCCCTGATCCCCGCTTTACGCAGCTATCTCTCACTAAAATCCGCCGCGCTACGCACTGCCGGGCGCTTTGCAGTGATGCTGATGTTTGGCAGCGCGCTGGCTATGTTTTTCAATATTCCTAAACCTTACTGGATCCTGATGACCATTATGTTCGTCAGTCAAAATGGGTATAGCGCAACGCGAGTACGTATTCAGCACCGGGCCGCAGGCACCTTTTGCCGGTCTGGTGATCGCCGCCGCCACACTGCGTTTCGCGGTGCCTGAATCGCTCATATTGCTGATCATGCTGGCGATTACCTTTATCAGCTATGCGTTTACACGCAAATTTTACGGCTGGTCAATGGTCGGTTTCACCGTGACGGCGGTTTACTGTCTGCAACTCTTGTCACTGAACGGCGCAGAGTTTTTGCTGCCCCGCCTGATGGACACGCTAATGGGCTGTCTGATTGCTTTTGGTGGCATGGTGTGGCTGTGGCCGCAGTGGCAAAGCGGATTACTGAGGCAGAACGCACATGATGCGCTGGAAACCTATCAGGAAGCGTTGCGTATGTTACTTGGCCCTGAACAGTCGCCAGAAAAGTTGGCCTATCAGCGCGTAACGGTGAATCAGGCCCATAACGCATTGTTTAACTCACTTAACCAGGCGATGCAGGAACCGGCTTTTAATGCACAATATTTAAAAGATATGCGTATGTGGGTCACGCACAGTCAGTTTATTGTCGAACATATTAACGCAATGACAATTCTGGCACGCGAGCACACCATGTTAACCGCCTCGCTGGCGCAACAATATTTGCAGTCATGTGAGATTGCGCTGCAACGCTGTCA
The DNA here is from genome assembly GCF_027157825.1 of Pantoea sp. LMR881. NCBI lineage: Bacteria > Pseudomonadati > Pseudomonadota > Gammaproteobacteria > Enterobacterales > Erwiniaceae > Pantoea > Pantoea sp. LMR881. The sequence goes on along the minus strand of NZ_JAPVOK010000002.1, from coordinate 2,628,050 downwards.
GCAACGGCTGGAATATGATGGTCCCGGTTCGCAAACGAATATACTGGAAGGACCCGAGAATCTTAATGAAGGGCCGATCACTATCGTTGAGCAACATGTAAAACGCATTCTGGGACACCTGAGCGTGATGCACACGATTTCGTCTCTGGCGTGGAACCAGCGACCACAGCATGGCCGCTGGCTGGTGAAAAAACTAAGAAAAGAATAATTTAAAGAGTGAATGAGAGCGTATTTAAAAAAACGCACTCTTTTAAATAACAAAAATTGAAAAATGGATTTATTCTATGAAGAATTACAACATTATTAAATCCAGGTTGATTCGAATTAACATTATGGCGTATTATCGCCTACTGCCACCATCTTTAATGTTAAATCTGCACCGGCTTTGAGATATTCAGTTTGCGCGAACACGGCATCTTTAACCATCGCTTCGCCAGGATCGGTTACTTCCTGATCCCGCACCTTTTCAATGCTTAAAAATAGCAGATGCATTGCAATGTCCATTGATTTTTGAAATGATTCAAGCGTCCGGTTTGAACCCATCTCACCGCGAACGCGATCCCAGCTTCTATCCGCTTCATCACGCAAAGATTAGAACTCTTCAAAAGAGACATTTCCATCGGTTTACATATCATGTAAACCTTCTTCTAAAGATAATGAGATTTTACTTACAATATAACCCTTAATTATTAGTAGGGTAGTGATAAAGCATGCCTTGCATTAAGCTAAACTATTACGCACATCGATAACAATAAATAACAGTGACCTTGCAAATAAAATTTATGCATTTTCCAAAATTATTTCAATGAGGATAAAATTAAAAACTGAGCAAATAAAGAATAGTCTTGCAAAAAATTAACAGTTTAAAAAGCAAAATAACCTTTATCTGTTTTTGATATTCCGTGACCAATACCACAAACAGAAAAGAGGCACGCCTTTTATTAGCACTAGCATTTAAACACTATTTATAAAGTTAATATTTTTATAAGTTTTATCAATTGAAAAATCCGCTACCGCTGTGTCAAAGCCCAATACTTAACAGAGATAATAACCGGGAGAAATTCGGGTAATGCTACGGCGAAAGAATCAACAGGTGGGGTTTTGCAGGGGTTTCTTGACGGGTTACAAGAGATAACCCGTCAGAGAAAATAAATGGCGGAATGAATTTATGCCTTCAGCACGGCATCTATTGCGGCAGCAAATCTTGCCATGCCTTCCTCGATATCGCCTGGCTCAATCACCAGAGAAGGCGCAAAACGGATCACATCCGTGCCAGCGACTAAAATCATTACCCCTTCCGCCGCTGCGGCGTTGAGGATGTCACGTGCTTTACCTGCATGCTGTGGCTTCAGCGCAGCACCAATCAGTAAGCCTTTACCACGAATATCGGCGAACAGATCATACTTCGCATCAATGGCTTTTAACGCTTCCACATATTGCTGACGACGGGTTTCAACGCCTTCCAGCACTTCAGGCGTGTTGATGATATCCAGCGCAGTTTCCGCAATGGCACAGGCCAGCGGATTGCCGCCATAGGTGGTGCCGTGTACGCCAGGTGTCATCGTTGAAGCAATGTCCTGAGTGGTCAGCATTGCGCTCACCGGGAAGCCGCCGCCCAGGGCTTTGGCTGAAGTCAAAATGTCTGGTGTCACGCCATAATGTTCATAAGCGAACAGTTTACCACTGCGTCCCATACCGCTTTGCACTTCATCCAGCACCAGCAGCGCCTGATGCTGATCGCAAAGCTCGCGCAGGCCTTGCATAAATTCCTGCGTTGCGGGCATCACGCCACCTTCGCCCTGAATCGGCTCAACCACAATGGCGCAGGTATGATCGTCAATCACCGCTTTGACGGCATCAAGATCGTTAAAGGGAACATGTACGATGTCCGCTGGCTTCGGACCAAAGCCATCGGAATATTTTGGCTGTCCGCCGACCGAGACCGTAAACAGCGTGCGGCCATGAAAAGCGTTGTGGAAAGCGATGATTTTACTTTTAAACGGACTATGACGTTTATAAGCATAATAACGCGCCAGTTTGAATGCGGCTTCGTTGGCTTCTGCGCCTGAGTTAGCGAAAAATACGCGCTCCGCAAAGGTGGCATTGATTAACTTACTGGCCAGACGTAGTGCCGGTTCGTTAGTAAAAACGTTACTGGTGTGCCATAGCGTTTCGCCCTGGCTTTTCAGGGTCTCGACTAACGCCGGGTGACAATGGCCTAATGCGGTGACCGCGATACCGCCAGAAAAATCGATATACTCTTTGCCCTGCTGATCCCATATGCGACTGCCCTTGCCTTTCACCGGCACAAACTGCGCAGGTGCATAAACAGGCAAAATGACGTTATCGAACGTTTCCCGCGTTACCGCAATTTTTTCCGTTGCCATTGACGACCTCGTTTGATTATTTGTTGAGCCAATGTGAAATAATAATCACAAAATATGCATAAAAAATCACTCAAAGGCAAACAGAACTTTACTGTTCAAGAAAATTGCGCAGCAGTTGATGCCCCTGTTCGCTGAGTATGCTTTCAGGATGGAATTGCACGCCTTCCAGCGCCAGCGTTTTATGGCGAAACCCCATAATCTCATCAGGCTGGCCATCACGCAGACTCCAGGCCGTGACGTCAAAAATATCGGGAAGCGTATCGCGTTGGACGATTAATGAATGATAACGCGTTACGGTAAGCGGATTATTCAAATTGCGGAACACGCCACAGTGGGTATGTTGAATCACAGATGTCTTGCCATGCATCACCTGCCGCGCACGTACCACTTTAGCGCCATAGGCCTGCGCGATAGCCTGATGCCCCAGGCAGACGCCCAGCACAGGTACGCGCCCCGCATAATGGCGGATCGCTGCCAGTGAAATGCCTGATTCATCCGGCGTACAGGGACCGGGTGAAATCACCAGATGCGTCAGAGGGAGCGCGTCAATCTCTTCGAGGCTGATCGCATCGTTTCTCACCACGCGCACCTCAGCCCCAAGTTCGCAAAAGTACTGGTAAAGGTTCCAGGTGAAAGAGTCGTAATTATCAATGAGCAACAGCATGATCAATCCAGAGAGGTTGATGGCGCTGCTATTCTACGCGTTTAGTCCGCCTCACTCACTACTTTCGCAAAGACCTTTTCCAGCGGTTCCAGGTTGCCAGATGCGCCAGCCTGGTTAGCGGCGATCCACGGCTCAGCTTCGATTTTATTCCAGTCCAGCAAATAACCCGCATGCAGCGCCAGTTGCTCGAAAAAAATACGCTGTGCCCGGCCATTCCCTTCGCGGAATGGATGCAGCATATTGATTTCACAATAGTAGTGGGCAATTCGCTGCACAAATTCTTCACGAGGCAGATCGGTTAAGCCTTTTTCCTCTTCCAGCGCGCTCATCAGGGTATTGCCCTCTTTTTCGATGTACTCGAAGTGGCAAAACGGCGTTTCATCTCGCCAGATGTCGATGGTGCGTAGCTCACCCGCCCAGCTATAGACATCCTGAAACAGGGTGCGATGAATGTGACAAAGATAAGGAAGGCCCAGCGTACTTGTGCCAAGCTCTAACGTAGCAAGACGAGCAGCACTAAAGCTCAGCTCAGCTTTGCGTAACTGAGCGGCATCATGAATATCGAGGCGGTTTTTCAGTACATCATCGTTTTGCCAGAGATACGGATCGCGAGAGACAGCAGCATTATTTGCCATACTGCCTCCTTAACGACGCTAAGCGCGCCTGCGCATCTTCGCCTTTGATCGCTTCATTTAGCGCCAGACCTTCAAGGCGGCAGCTTGCCTGATAGCTCACGCCTCGCCGCTGTTGCCAAAGCGTAGATTTTTGTTTGTCTGTGAGTTTGTTTGCCATGTCGCCTCCTGGCTGGGTTTTGCCCTAAGTATAAGAGCAAAATTTTCCTTTGCCGGAGACGAGGCGATGATCGCCATCCGCAGATGGCGACGAAGCGGGTTAAGGCAGCACTTTTGCGCTAAGGATAACGACGGGTTTTGCCGGTACATTCTGATAAGGACCCACATCTTTTGTTGGGACCTGAGAAATTTTATCTGCGACCTCAATGCCTTTGACAATTTTTCCAAATACCGCGTAACCAAAATCACGTTGTCCATGATCGAGGAAGGCATTGTCTGTCACGTTCAGGAAGAACTGACTGGTGGCACTGTCTTTATCTGCGGTCCGCGCCATCGAAATGGTGCCGCGCAGGTTACGCAAACCGTTGTCCGCTTCGTTTTTGATCGGCGCCTGGGTCTGCTTTTGCTGCATGTCTGTGGTGAATCCACCGCCCTGGATCATGAAGCCAGGAATGACACGATGAAAAATGGTGTTGTTATAAAAGCCGTTATTAACGTAATCGACGAAATTTTTCACTGAAACCGGCGCTTTTTGATCGTTCAGTTCGAGTTCGATATTACCGGCAGACGTGGTGAGAAGCACATGAGTGTCGCCTTTAGCGGCCAGAGCTGAGGCGGAAACTGAGGAGAGCGCAAACAGGGCAACTGCCGCTGTCAAAGTACGTTTAAACATAAAAGATCCCTTACCTTGGAGAGCGAGCTCAAAACGAAATTGATTGTAAAGAGCATGTCTTTCAAGAGCCAGTGTTTTACCTATATTTACGCTGGTCTTAACGATATGGCGCAAACGATAAAGTTGCAGCAATGCGTGACGAAAATCACACAACTAGTGAAATTTGGATCTCGATTTTCACTGGTTGTTTATTAAGATCACAGTTCCGTTTACACTTTCTGACACTTTTGCCGACCTTCCGGTTCTTAACAGGTTCAGAACATGACAAACCGAAATCGACTAGGCCTTACCTGGATCAGCTTTTTTTCCTATGCGCTTACCGGCGCGCTGGTAATTGTTACCGGCATGGTAATGGGGGATATTGCGAAGGATTTTCAGATCCCTGTTTCCAGCATGAGCAATACCTTTACTTTCCTTAACACCGGCATTCTGGTAGCCGTATTTCTTAATGCCTGGCTCATGGTTATTGTGCCATTAAAACGCCAACTCATTTTTGGTTTCATTCTCATGGTACTGGCGATCATTGGCCTGATGACCAGCCGCGATTTGACCATTTTCTCGCTTTGCATGTTCGTGCTGGGCGTGGTCAGCGGCATTACTATGTCGATTGGCACATTCCTGATTACGCATATGTATGAAGGCAGGCAGCGTGGTTCCCGTCTGCTGTTTACCGACTCCTTCTTCAGTATGGCGGGAACCCTGTTCCCGGTACTGGCGGGTATCCTCCTGGCGCGGCAGTTGCCGTGGTACTGGGTTTATGTCTGTATCGGCGTCATCTACGTTGCGATTTTCGTGCTGACGCTGTTCGTTGAATTTCCGGTATTGCGCAAGCCAGAAAACAGCCCCACCGTCGAGAAAGAGAAATGGGGTGTGGGTGTGCTGCTGCTGTCGATTGCGGCATTGTGCTACATTTTGGGCCAGCTCGGTTTTATCTCCTGGGTGCCAGAATATGCCACCAAAACTATGGGCATGGATATCGCCAGCGCAGGTCAGTTAGTCGGCAATTTCTGGACAGCTTACATGGTCGGCATGTGGGTATTCAGCTTCCTGCTGCGGTTCTTCGATCTACAGCGCATTCTGATGGTATTAGCGGGTCTTGCTACCCTGTTGATGTACTGGTTTGTCAGCAGCCGTGACGCCAGTATGTTGAGTTGGATTATTATGATTCTGGGCTTCAGCTCCAGCGCCATTTATACCACTATCATCACGCTTGGATCGCTGCAAACTAAAGTGGCCTCGCCAAAGCTGGTCAACTTTATTCTGACCTGCGGCACCGTAGGGACGATGCTGACCTTTGTAGTCACCGGCCCGATTGTTGAGAAGAGTGGTGTGCATACCGCACTCACAACCGCTAACGGTTTATATGCGGTCGTGTTTATCATGTGTGCGCTGCTTGGCTTTGTGACTAAACATCGTCAACACGGTCATATCACACATTGATTTTTTTGGGCGGCGTTGCCCGCCGCCCTGCTCTGTTCAGCGTTTGAAATTCACTTGCTCTTTTTCCGGCAAATAGATCTCACTCTGCGCCGGTTGCGTTGCTGCGATAACGTCACCACGACGGATGGAATAGCGCACCGGCACCTGCCGCCTCACCGCATCAAAGCCACTCTCTGCGGGCAAAATGATTAAGCTGGCATCGTTGCCCTGTTCAAGGCCATAGCCGGTTAAATTAAGCGTTTTGGCGCTGTTATGTGTAATCAGATTCAGTCCGCTATCAATCTGCTCATAACCCATAAGCTGGCAAACATGCAGTCCCATATGCAATACCTGAAGCATATTGGCGGTGCCGAGCGGATACCATGGATCGAACACATCGTCGTGACCAAAACAGACATTGATATTTGCCTCAAGCAGCTCTTTTACCCGCGTAATACCGCGCCGTTTGGGATAGCTGTCAAAGCGCCCTTGCAGATGAATATTGACCAGCGGGTTAGCCACGAAATTGATGCCAGAAAGTCCGAGCAGCCGAAACAGGCGCGAGGCATAGGCACCGTTATAGGAATGCATTGCCGTGGTGTGGCTGGCGGTAACGCGCGCACCCAGACCATCACGATGCGCCAGCGCCGCCACGGTTTCAACGAAGCGCGATTGGTCATCGTCAATCTCATCGCAATGCACATCGATCAGCTTGTCGTAACGGTTGGCCAGCGCAAACGTTTTGTGTAGCGATTCCACACCATATTCACGGGTGAACTCATAATGTGGGATGGCACCCACCGCATCGGCTCCCATTCGCAGGGCTTCTTCCAGTAAGACTTCCCCGTTGGGATAGGAAAGAATCCCTTCTTGTGGAAAAGCCACGATTTGAATCGCGATCCACGGAGCCATTTCTGCTTTTAATTCCAGCATCGCTTTGAGCGCGGTCAGCGTAGGATCGGAAACATCCACATGGGTGCGAACAAACTGAATCCCGTTAGCGATTTGCCACTTCAAGGTCTGGCTGGCGCGCTGTTTCACATCTTCATGACTGAGCAGCGCCTTGCGCTCGGCCCAACGCTCAATGCCTTCAAACAGTGTGCCGGACTGATTCCATGCAGGTTCACCGGCTGTTTGCGTAGTATCAAGGTGAATATGCGGCTCAATAAAAGGTGGAAAGGCCAGCCCGCCTTCACCATCCAGTGATTCGTTATCTGGCTGAAGGTGCTGTGGCTGCGCCTGAATATGGGTAAACTTTCCTTCATCAATGCCGATTTGCCACAACCCCTCGCGTCCGGGCAGACGCAAATTATTAATCCACTTCAGTGAAGTTTTTATCATCGCAATCTGTTCTCCTGTTGAACGCTTCAGGTTAAAGCTAGCACGATTCAGCTTTAAAACACGATCGCGCCAGTTGGCACTTTGTTGAGGGATTTAAAAGGGTTAAGTAATTCTATCAAAATCAACCAGATACCTCTAAATAGGTATATAACAACGCAATTGATTTACATCAATAATCCCCGGATATAGCGCGCTATTGTAGCCGCAGATATCGCAAATTTGGGGCAAAAATGAGCAAGCACAATGTCGTCATAATTGGTAACGGCATGGTCGGCCACCGCTTCATAGAAGAATTAATCGATAAAGCCGAAGCCGGCCAGTTTTCGATAACCGTCTTTTGTGAAGAACCTCGCGTCGCCTATGATCGCGTTCACCTTTCCGCCTACTTCTCCCACCATACCGCCGAAGAACTGTCATTAGTTCGTGAAGGATTTTACGAAAAGCATCAGGTCAGCGTGCTGCTGGGCGAGCGCGCCATCACCATCAATCGTGATGAGAAGCTGATCCATTCCACTACGGGTCGTGCAGTACATTACGACACGCTGATCTTCGCTACCGGCTCGTATCCATGGATACCGCCAATCAAAGGCGCAGGAGGCAGTAACTGTTTTGTCTATCGCACCATTGAAGATCTCAACGCGATTGAAGCCTGTTCACGCCGCAGTAAGCGTGGCGCCGTGATTGGCGGTGGCCTGCTGGGGCTGGAAGCCGCAGGCGCGTTAAAAAATCTGGGTATTGAAACGCATGTGATTGAGTTCGCACCGGTGCTAATGGCGGAGCAGCTCGACAGGCAAGGCGGCGAGCTGCTGCGCCGTAAGATCGAACAGATGGGCGTGCAGGTGCATACCAGCAAAAATACCCAGCAAATCATCCATCACGACGAAGGCGGTAAGACATTACAGTTTGCCGATGGCAGTGAATTGCAGGTCGATTTTATTGTTTTTTCAACCGGCATTCGTCCGCAGGATAAGCTGGCAAAACAGTGCGGTCTGGCGACTGGCGCGCGTGGCGGGATCGCCATTGATGATCGTTGCCGCACCAGCGATCCGGCCATTTTCGCTATTGGCGAGTGTGCCGCCTGGCAGGATCGCGTTTTCGGCCTGGTGGCTCCGGGCTACAAAATGGCTCAGGTCGCAAGCGATAGCCTGCTGGGCCGAGACAACGCTTTCGCCGGTGCAGACATGAGCGCCAAACTGAAGCTGCTGGGCGTTGATGTGGGCGGTATCGGCGATGCGCACGCCAGCACGCCAGGGGCGCGCAGCATTGTCTGGCTGGATGAGAGCAAATCGGTTTATAAACGCTTAATCATCAGCGAAGATCAAAAAACACTGCTTGGCGCCGTGCTGGTAGGCGATACCCACGATTACGGCAATCTGTTGCAACTGGTACTCAATGCGATTCCTTTGCCAGCCTCTCCTGAAGAGTTGATTCTGCCTGCAGGCAGCGGCGAAAAACCCGTTATGGGCGTTGAGGCGTTACCCGACAGCGCACAAATCTGTTCCTGTTTTGATGTCAGCAAAGGCGACATCATTAAAGCGGTACAAGGGGGTTGTCATACCCTGGCAGCCCTGAAAAGTGAAACCCGGGCGGGCACCGGTTGTGGTGGCTGTGTTCCATTGATTACTCAGGTGCTGAACAGTGAGCTCAGCCGCCAGGGCATCGAAATCAGTAACAATTTATGCGCCCATTTCCCCTACTCACGTCAGGAGTTGTATCACCTGATTCGTGTGGAAGAGATAAAAAGTTTCGAGGCGCTGCTGGCGAAATATGGCCAGGGCTACGGCTGCGAAGTGTGTAAACCTACCGTCGCGTCCCTGCTGGCGTCCTGCTGGAATGAGTATGTGCTGAAGCCGCAACATACACCGCTTCAGGACAGCAATGATATGTTCCTCGGTAATATTCAAAAAGATGGCACCTATTCGGTGATCCCCCGCTCACCGGGTGGTGAAATTACCCCGCAGGGGCTGCAGGTCATTGGCCAGGTTGCACAGCAATATCATCTCTACACCAAAATCACCGGCTCGCAGCGTATCGGCCTGTTTGGTGCCCAGAAAGACGATCTGCCTGCCATCTGGTCACAACTGATTGCTGCGGGTTTCGAAACCGGGCAGGCCTATGCAAAAGCCCTGCGTATGGCGAAAACCTGCGTCGGCAGTGCGTGGTGTCGCTTTGGCGTCGGTGACAGCCTTGGCACTGGCGTGATGCTGGAAAATCGTTACAAAGGCATCCGTACACCACACAAAATGAAGTTTGGCGTTTCAGGCTGTACTCGTGAGTGTGCCGAAGCCCAGAGCAAAGATGTAGGCGTTATTGCCACTGAGAAAGGCTGGAATCTTTATGTCTGTGGGAATGGCGGTATGAAACCGCGCCATGCCGACTTACTGGCTGCTGATCTCGATCTGCAAACGCTGGTCACCTGTCTGGACCGCTTCATGATGTTCTATATCCGTACCGGCGACCGCCTGCAACGTACCTCGCTGTGGCTGGAAAGCCTGGAGGGCGGCATCGATTACCTGCGCAGTGTGATTATTGACGACAAGCTGGGCATAAATACTCAACTCGAAAATGAGCTAAACCGCCTGCGTAGCAGCGTGAGTTGTGAATGGAAAGAAGCACTGCATGATGCGCAAAACCCGACGCATTTCGCACACTTTATCAACTCGTCACAGCGCGATCCTAATGTGCAAATGGTGAGTGAACGCGATCAACATCGTCCGGCACGTCCGGCAGAGCGCATCGCCGTGACGCAAATTGAGGAGAGCGAAGCATGAGCCACTGGACTGCGGTATGTCAGCTAACACAAATCCTGCCTGCAACCGGTGTTTGCGCGCTGGTGAATGGCCAACAGATTGCCATCTTCCGTCCACGCGATGATGAAGTGCTGTTTGCCATCAGCAACATTGATCCCTTTGCCCAGGCCAGCGTGTTATCACGCGGCATTATCGCTGAGCACCAGAACCAGCTCTGGGTAGCCAGCCCGCTGAAAAAGCAGCGGTTTCGTCTGAGTGACGGCCTGTGTATGGAAGATGAAGCGTTATCGGTTGCCACCTGGCCCGTGCGCGTCACCGCCGGCCAGGTGGAAATCTGTGCCTGAATTCTTTTTTATGAGATACCACTATGTTTACTGAAACCTTAAATAAAAGCGCGGACAATGCGGCGCGTATTGTCCGTACCGCACAGCAAAGCCCACTCGCGTTCTGGATCAGCTCAGCAATGGCTGGCGCTTACGTCGGCCTGGCGATCATTCTTATCTTTACGCTTGGTAACCTCGCCGATCCGGCGTTGCGCCCGCTGGTGATGGGGGCCACGTTTGGTATCGCCCTGACGCTGGTAATCATCGCGGGTTCCGAACTCTTTACCGGTCATACGATGTTTCTTACCATCGGAGTGAAAGCGGGCACCATTTCTCAAGGTCAGATGTGGTGTATTCTGCCGCAAACCTGGCTGGGTAATCTGGTCGGCTCCGTTGCCGTCGCGTTAATTTACTATTTTGCCGCTGGTGCGCTCTTGCCAAATGGCGATGCGTTAATTCATGGGGCAGCTCTGGCTAAAACCACCCAACCGGCAACGGCCCTGTTTTTTAAAGGTGCGCTGTGTAACTGGTTAGTTTGTCTGGCAATCTGGATGGCATTGCGTACCGAGGGGTCGGCTAAGTTTATCGCTATCTGGTGGTGCCTGCTGGCGTTTATCGCCTCAGGTTATGAGCACTCTATCGCTAACATGACGGTTTTTGCTCTCTCATGGTTTGGTGAGCATAATAGCCATCTGACATTAAGCGGTATCGGCCATAACTTGTTGTGGGTAACACTGGGTAACATGCTATCTGGCATGGTATTCATGGGCCTCGGCTACTGGTACGCCACTCCACGGGCGCAGCGCCCACAGCCACACCTACAAACCGCCCCGCTTAAATCCGTTTAACTCACATATTTTAGCCCGCACTGTGCGGGCTTTTTTCAGGATCCACTATGGAATATTTTCCCCTGTTTTGCCGCCTGCAAGGCAAACGCTGCCTGTTAGTCGGCGGTGGCGAAGTCGCTGAACGTAAGGCGCGCTTGCTGTTAGCGGCAGGCGCAGACCTGCATGTCGGTGCGCTGAATTTCTCTGCTGCTTTTCATCAGTGGGCGCAACAGGGAAAAGTGACCTTACTACAGGGCAGTTTTAATACCTGCTGGCTGTCCGATTGTTGGCTGGTGGTGGCCGCCACCGATAATGACCAGGTAAACCAGCACGTCGCTGACGCTGCTGATGCGCGCAGGATCTTCTGCAACTTAGTCGACGCACCAGCTCAAGCCAGCGCCATTATGCCGTCGATAATCGATCGCTCACCGTTGATGATCGCCGTGTCGTCTGGCGGACGTGCGCCTGTGCTGGCACGCTTACTGCGTGAAAAGCTGGAAGCGATGCTGCCACAGCATCTCGGCCAGCTTGCCCGGCTTGCCGGCACGCTGCGCGCACGGGTGAAAAAACAGTTTGCCTCTGTGTCACAACGTCGCCATTTCTGGGAGCGTTTTTTCTCCAGTGACCGGCTGGCACAAACGCTGGCTAACGGTGACATGGCGCGAGCTAACGACCTGACTGAGACACTATTTAATGCAGCACCTGAAACTCACGGGGATGTCACGCTGGTGGGGGCCGGTCCTGGTGATGCGGGTTTGTTGACCCTGAAAGGCTTACAGCATATTCAGCAGGCGGATGTCATCGTTTATGACCGACTGGTTTCTGAGGAGATCCTTAACCTGGTGCGACGTGACGCCGAGCGGGTCTTTGTTGGCAAGCGAGCCGGAGATCATTGCGTTCCACAGGCGCAAATTAACCAGTTACTGCTGGAGCAGGCGCAGCGCGGTAAACGTGTGGTGCGTTTAAAAGGCGGCGATCCCTTTATTTTTGGGCGAGGTGGCGAAGAGCTGGAACTTCTTGCCCGGCATCATATCCCTTTCAGCGTGGTGCCAGGCATTACGGCTGCATCAGGCTGCGCCGCTTACAGCGGTATTCCACTTACACATCGAGACCATGCGCAAAGTGTGCGCCTGGTAACCGGACATCTGCAACATGAGGGCAGGCTCGGCTGGCAAAAGCTGGCTGCCGACCAGCAAACGCTGGTGTTTTATATGGGGCTGGCACAAGCGTCGGAGATCCAGCATCAGTTGCTGCAACACGGGATGCGCGCTGATATGCCGGTAGCACTGGTGGAAAACGGGACGCGCACGGATCAACGTGTCGTGACCGGCACGCTTATTCAGTTAGATGAATTATCCCGGCAGGTAACCAGTCCGAGCCTGATCATCGTAGGCAGCGTCGTCAGCCTGCGCGATACCTTGCGCTGGTTTTAGTCACTTATCCACACACAATAAAAAACGGCGGGTTTGCCTGCCCGCCGTTGCTGTTTTTATCACTGAGTGATTAAGGCTGGGCGACAAATCCCACGGCCTGATAAACCTTCTTCAGCGTTTCCTGCGCCTGTGCCCGGGCTTTTGTCGCGCCATCACGCATAACTTGCTCAAGGAAAGCTTCGTCATTACGGAAGCGGTTATAGCGTTCCTGCAACTCTGCCAACATGCCAGATACCGCGTCTGCTACCGCCCCTTTCAGGTGGCCATACATCTGCCCCTCGAACTCTTTCTCCAGCTCGGCAATAGTCTTACCCGTGACGCCAGCCAGAATATCCAGCAGGTTCGATACACCGGCTTTCTCTTTCACATCATAGCGCACTACTGGCGGCTCTTCAGAGTCAGTCACGGCACGTTTGATCTTCTTCACCACCGATTTCGGATCTTCCAGCAGGCCGATAACATTATTGCGGTTATCGTCTGACTTGGACATCTTTTTGGTCGGCTCCAGCAGTGACATCACGCGCGCGCCTGATTTTGGAATAAACGGCTCAGGCACTTTGAAAATGTCGCCATACAGTGCATTAAAGCGTTGCGCGATATCGCGGCTCAACTCCAGATGCTGTTTCTGATCTTCGCCCACCGGCACCTGGTTGGTCTGGTAGAGCAGGATATCTGCCGCCATCAGAACCGGGTAATCAAACAGACCGGCGTTGATGTTCTCTTCGTAACGCGCCGACTTGTCTTTAAACTGCGTCATACGGCTCAGTTCGCCAAAGTAGGCATAGCAGTTAAGGATCCAGCTCAGTTGCGTGTGTTCTGGCACGTGTGACTGAACAAAAATGGTGCTTTTTTCAGGATCGATACCGCAGGCGAGATAGAGTGCCAGCGTGTCCAGCGTCGCTTTACGCAGCGCAGCAGGATCCTGACGAACAGTAATGGCGTGCAGGTCGACGATGCAGTAAATGCAATGAAAATCATCTTGCATCTGTACCCACTGACGCAGTGCACCCATATAGTTGCCAATGGTCAGTTCGCCGGACGGCTGCGCGCCGCTGAAAACGATGGGTTTCATTCTTTTGTCCTGATAATTACAGCCCGATCGCGGGCAGAAGTTCATCGAAAGAGTCGAGCGTTAAATCGGGTTGGCTGGTAGCGATCGGTTCGCCATAGTTATAGCCAAACGTCATACCAATATTGGGTACGCCAGCCGACTGGGCAGCGAGAATATCATTACGAGAATCGCCAACAAACAGCAATTGTTCAGGCAGCACGCCAAACTTACCCAGTACGAGGAAAATCGCGGCCGGGTGCGGTTTTTTAACAATCACATCATCTCCGCCAATGATCAGCGAAAACGCGTCAGCAATGCCAAGCGAGGCCAGTAAAGGCGCAACGAATGGCGTAGGCTTATTGGTCACAATTGCCATCGGCATGCCTCTGGCCTGTAACGTTTCCAGCGTCGCTTTTACCTGTGGAAACAGGGTGCTGCCCGCTTCTACCGTATCAGCGTAATGCTTGTCGAACAGCGCACGCGCATCGCGTTGCTCATCGGGTTGCGGTTCACGGCCCAGCGCGTAAGTCATTGCGCGCGTCATCATCACGTCAGCGCCATTGCCGATCCAGGTAGAGACGCGCTCGACGCCTGCTGCAGGCAATGCTAAATCTGCCAGTGTGCGATCAATCGCTTCAGCCAGGCCCGGCGCGCTGTCTACCAACGTGCCGTCGAGATCAAACGCCAGCGCACGAACATCAGTGAAATGAGCCATTGGCCTTCTCCAGCTCGTTGCGCATATCATCAATCACTTTTTTGTAGTCGGGATGACCGAAAATAGCAGAACCGGCGACAAACATATCCGCGCCTGCTGCCGCGATTTGGCCGATGTTATCGATTTTCACACCACCATCAACTTCAAGGCGAATATCGTAGCCGCTCTGATCAATGCGCTTACGCGCTTCACGCAGTTTATCCAGCGTGCCGGGAATAAAAGATTGTCCACCGAAACCGGGATTCACTGACATCAACAAAATGATATCCAGCTTGTCCATTACATAATCAAGGTAGCTGAGCGGTGTGGCAGGATTGAACACCAGTCCCGCTTTGCAGCCATGCTCTTTGATGATCTGCAATGTGCGATCAACATGCTCACTGGCTTCAGGATGAAAAGTGATATAAGTCGCACCGGCTTTAGCAAATTCAGGGATCAGCGCATCAACGGGCTTTACCATCAAATGCACATCAATTGGCGCAGTAATGCCATAGTCGCGCAGTGCTTTCAGCACCATTGGCCCCATGGTCAGGTTGGGAACGTAATGGTTATCCATCACGTCGAAGTGAACCACGTCGCCTCCTGCCGCCAACGCTTTTGCGGTATCTTCGCCGAGGCGAGCAAAATCCGCCGAAAGGATTGAAGGGGCCAGCAAATATTGTTTCATCCGATTCTCCCACTGTTGTGCGCCAGCCTTGCGGCTGGCGTAATGCGTTGGTCGCGGACGAAACAGACTAGCTATAAAGCGCCAGCAGTTCGTCAACCTTCGTGCGACCGGCTATGCTTCGGCTAATAGAACGCCGGGCCTTGACCACATGTAACACTGCATCCTGATACCACAAACGGGTTAATGCAGTGTCATGGTTGGAAATCAGAACCGGGATCCGGCTCTCTTCTGCCAGTTTGGCTGCCAGTTCCGCCAGATGCTGCTGTTCGCGCAGGCTAAAACTGTTGGTGTGATAAGCCGTAAAATTCGCTGTTGCTGACAGCGGCGCATACGGTGGATCACAATACACCACGGAGCCTTTAGAGGCATTGGTCAGGGTAACATCGTATGACTCACAGACAAACGTTGCTTTCTGCGCCCGTTCGGCAAACCAAAGCAGTTCTGCTTCTGGAAAATAGGGTTTGCGGTAACGGCCAAAAGGCACGTTAAACTCACCACGCAGGTTATAACGACATAAACCGTTATAGCAGTGACGATTGAGATAAAGGAACAGCAGCGCACGCTGATAGCTGTCAGTGCTGGTGTTAAATTCACTACGGCGCTGATAAAAGCAGGCTTCGTTATTCCCTTCCGGCGTGAACAACTGTTGTGCATCCCGGATAAAATCAGCAGTGCGCGTTTTAACGATGTTATAGAGATTGATTAAGTCGCTGTTGATGTCAGCAAGATGGTAGCGATCAAAGTCGGTGTTAAGAAACACCGAGCCGGCACCGACAAAGGGTTCTATCAGGCAGTCGCCTTGTGGCAAATAGCGATGGATCTCTTCTACCAGAGGGAATTTTCCCCCTGCCCATTTCAGGAAAGCGCGGTTTTTCTTCATGCTGTCGTGGTTCTTACATCTTATTGTGAGGCTGTGGCTGGACCGACAGCAGATCTGCGCTTAAAACGGGGCCAGCCTGGCTGACCCCACATCAATTATTGAGCTTCTTTCTTTACCTGGCTCAGCGGCTTAACCCAGGGATTTTGTGCACGCACGTCAGCAGGCAAGGAAGCGACAGCGCGCTTAGCTTCTGCGGGTGTAGCATAGGATCCGCTCACTAATACGTACCAGGACTGACCGTTGCGGGTGGTTTTATAAACGTGATAACCGCTCAGGTTCTGCTTTTTCGCCCAGGCATTCAGGCTTTCGGCACGTGATGCCCCGCTCAACTGCAGGGTGTAATTGCCGCCGGGCAAAGTGCTGCTTGTCGTGCTGCTGCTTGCGCTACTTGCCTTAGTGGCGCCCGAACCGCTGGTCACCGGACGCGCTGGCGTAGTGTGCGTTCTGCTTTCACTGGCCGCAGGTTTAGAAGCGGTTTTGTGCGGTGTCTCATGTTGAGTGCGCGCTGGCGTTGTGGTTTTAACCGGCGCAGGGCGACTGGCTGGCGCAGCCGCACCGCTACTTGCGCTAACGGTAGCCGGGGCTGTTGGCAATGAACTGCCGTTCTGTGCACCCTGCGCCGCATCATCGATCTGCTGCTGCTGATTACTCAACGCGCTGTTGAGATCGCCCGGTAAGGTAACACGCTGCTGATTTTCAGGCGCATCGACAGGCGCAGCCTGAGTTGGCGACGGGGAAACCGCTGGCATAGAAACATCACGCGGCGCATTATTGGCATTTTCACCTGCTGCAGGCGTGCCAGTTTCTGCGGGTGCATTTTGCGCACCACTCATTGACGTTGATCCCGTCAGATCGATATTTCTGTCTGCACCCGATCCCGTTGAAGATGCAGTATTGCTGCTATTTGACGCCGGTTTGCTCTCGTCCGGGCCATTTAATGCTGAACCAATGCCCAGCACTAACAGCAGTAAAACCAAAATGCCGATGCCCATCATCATATGTTGACGGGAAACCGGCACTTTGGGTGCAGAAGACGATTTTCGTGGGCGCGAGGGACGGCGGTCACTGGCGTCAGGTTTTAACTCGTCTTCCGGTTTGAACTCATCCATTTTGCCTCCTGCGTCAAGCGGCATAGTGCGTGGCGTATGTTGTGCGCCACGTCACCACTTAACGGCTTAATATCAAATTTTCTGGCAATCGTTAATTGCTGCCAGCACCATATCATGAGCGACGCCACCACGCACTTCAGAGCGGCCAATCGACAACGGCAGCACCAGACGCAGTTCGCCTGCCAACACTTTTTGTCGCGCATCATATGGGGTAAATACGCTTCAGCTGTCATCGTTTCCGGGCCGTGCACCGGCAAACCCGCACGCAGCAGTAACGCGATGATACGATCGGTCTCTTCTGCTTTGAACTGCCCCAGGCGTTCGGCAGTACGTGCAGCCATGACCATCCCTGCGGCGACAGCTTCACCGTGCAACCAGTTTCCGTAGCCCATATGCGCTTCAATCGCGTGACCAAAGGTATGGCCCAGATTTAATAACGCGCGCTGGCCAGTTTCACGCTCATCAGCCGCAACCACGTCAGCTTTCAGCTCACAGCAACGACGAATACAATACGCCATCGCCTGGTTATCCAGCGCCAGCAGCCGGTCTACATTGTGCTCCAGCCACTGAAAAAATTCACCGTCCAGGATGATGCCGTACTTAATGACTTCAGCGAGGCCGGAAGATAATTCGCGCGGCGGTAACGAACGCAGACAATCGGTATCAATCACCACCGAAGCAGGCTGATAAAAGGCGCCGATCATGTTTTTGCCAAGCGAGTGGTTTACCGCTGTTTTGCCGCCGACTGAAGAGTCAACCTGTGATAACAACGTGGTCGGCACCTGAATGAAGCGCACACCACGCTGATAACTGGCAGCAGCAAAACCGGTAAGATCGCCAATGACGCCCCCGCCTAAGGCAACCAGCGTCGTATCGCGACCGTGCGGCTTTTGCAGTAATGCGGTAAAAACTTGCTCCATTACTGCAAGCGTTTTGTATTGCTCACCGTCGGGCAAAATCACCTGATCCACTTTTACACCCGCCGCCTTTAGCAGCGTCGACAGCTTATCAAGGTAGAGCGGCGCCAGCGTCTGGTTCGTCACCAGCATGGCATTGTCGCCCGCTTTTAGCGGCCAAAAAGAAGCCGGATCGTTAAACAGTCCGGCGGCGATAGTGATGGGGTAGCTACGCTCCCCCAATGAAACGGTGATCTTCTCCATGATGCTCAATACCTGTTACAGAGCCTTTAGGCGTTGGATCAATTTTTTTCCAACATGTGGATAATCTGATTCGCCACCACTTTCGCACTTTGATCATCAGTACGGATGGTGACATCAGCGATCTCTTCGTAAAGTGGATTACGTTCGTCAGCCAATGCCTCAAGCACTTCACGCGGAGGGGAATCGACCTGCAGCAACGGACGCTTTTTATCACGCTGCGTGCGCGCCAGCTGCTTCTCGATAGTGGTTTCTAAATAAACCACGACACCGCGAGCGGAGAGACGATTACGCGTTTCCCGGGATTTAACGGATCCACCGCCAGTCGCCAGGACAATGCCTTGCTTCTCGGTCAATTCATTGATGATTTTTTCTTCGCGATCGCGAAAGCCAGCTTCGCCTTCGACGTCAAAAACCCAGCCCACATCCGCCCCGGTGCGTCGCTCAATTTCCTGATCGGAATCGAAGAACTCCATATTGAGTTGCTGAGCCAACTGACGACCAATAGTGCTTTTGCCGGCACCCATCGGCCCAACCAGAAAGATATTGCGTTTCTCTGCCATTTTGTCGGTATTACTAAGAATTCGTTAATGATACCCCGCGTTCAGCTTCTCGCTGGCGGGACAGGAACTGAGACCTCATGAGCATTAGCAAGAGTCAGACGAAAAATTATCTCAACACTCAAGGCTGTTTGGCAACCGATTATATTGCTTGCAGCACACTCATTACTGAATTGGTCTGTCGTTCGCGAAACTGTAACGCGTCAGGGCTGCGTTTTTACAACGCCGCTTTCAGAGGAGATTTCTGATCTGTTTGCTGGGTTTTATCCAACATGGACGGTTACAACGTATTGAAAATCGCTAAACCTTGTATGCTAATTCCTGTCCTGCGTCAACGCAGTTGGCATTTGAGGCCACATTTTCCGCTTTATCCGGCGGTAAGCGATGCTTCCCTGACCAATCGTGGTGTTATAAAAATAACCAGCTCGCGTTTTTTATGTTCTTGTGACTGATGTCGAAACAGTGCGCTAATGAGCGGAATATTGCCCAACAGCGGCACCTGATTTTTCCCCTGAGTCCGCTGCTGCTGAAAAATGCCGCCAAGCGCCAGCGTTTGCCCATCTTTTAACGTGACCTGGGTTTCAATTTCCTGTTTATCAATCGACAGCACCGCCGATTTCCCCGTCTGGATGCTACGGCCTGGGACGTTTTGACTGATGCGAATTTTAAGCTGAATGCGCCCGTTGCCGAGTACGCTGGGCGTCACCTCCATCCCTAAAATCGCCTCTTTAAATTCAATGCTGGTGGCCCCGCTGTTGCCTGCTGAAACTTCATAAGGAATTTCTGTGCCTTGCTTGATTGATGCAGTTTGCTGATGAGAGGTAAACAAACGGGGGCTGGCGATGATTTCGATCTGATTTTCTTGCTCCAACGCACTCAGCTCTAACTCTAACAGTTGCCCACCAATACGTGCCAGCGTGACGCCAACGCTGGCACCCGGTGAACTGACGGCTAAAGGAATAGCCAGCCGGGGATGATGTAATGCTTCGACTACAGCGCCCTCGCCTGAATGCAGCCCCCAGTTTACGCCAAGTTCTTGCAGGTGCTCTTCACTGATGGTCACAATGTGAGCCGCCAGTTCAACCTGTTCCAGCGGAATATCCAGCGCCCGTAACCACTGCTCAGTCTCTTTTAACGCGGCTTCGGTATCACGTAGCAGCAATGTATTGGTGCGACTGTCCACCGTTACGCTGCCGCGTGACGTCATTAAAGAGTCTCGCTCGCTTTGCAGGCTACGGTGTATGTCCGTCGCATTAGCATAGTGCAGCACCAGGGTCCGCTGCTTTAAGGGAAGCTGCAGCTCTTGCTTCTTCTGCTGCGCCTTGTGCTCTTTTTGTTGCTGTTGCTGCCAGCTCTCAGGATAAACAAGCAGAACGTTCTCTTCTTCGATCACCGTCAGGTTTGCCATACGCGACACCAGCCTTAGCGCCTGTCGCCATGAAATATCATCCAGCCGTAGCGAAAGCGCCCCCTGGACACCCGGTGCGATGAGCAGATTAATCTGCTGATAGTCTGCCAGCGCCTGCAAAATACGCTCAACTGGCGTGTTATCGAAAGCCAGGCTTAATTTTCCTTCATCACTTGCGTAGGTCGACGTCAGGCAACAGAGTGCCAGCAGCAAAATGATCGTCCTTATCACGTATGCGTCCTTTTAATTGAAATGAGATGTTCTGCGGCAAACAGCTATTTTTTACTGTCAGTGAGAGGCTGCGCCTGTTCAGGGTTTCAGGTTGCCATGGCGGCAGCGGAAAGGGGTGTCCGGTACGAACCTTAATCGCTTTACCTTGCGGACTTAGCAGCCAGGCCTGGAAGCGATCCTTTCGTCCTATCACGCCTTGTAAAAGCCAGCCTTGCAGCGGTTCAACCTGTTTAATGCAGGCCGCGCCAGGGTAAGGTTTAAACGGATCGCGGGCCTGCGCAATACCGCAAAAAAGCAGAAAAATTAGAAAAATCAGAAAGCTACGACACATCTTCATGCTCCAGCCAAAGCTCAACCGCCAGATATGATGGCTGTGCCAGCAGTTGAAAACGGTGCGGAAACGGTGCAGCAGCCTGGGCGAGCTCGGCAAACAGCGGCTGAAACTGCGGCCACTGCAAATGCAGCGTTAGCGAACGTGGCTGCGCTTCAGGCTGCCATTGCGCCAGTTGTGGACCGCGTGTCGCTAAAATAAGCTCTAACGCAGAAGTTGAGGAATCTGGATGCAGCTGCGCCAGTATGTGCGTCAGGTGTTGTTGTAGCGTTTCTGATGAAGGGTTCAACGCCAGCTGCCGCTGACGCTGCTGCAAATTTTGCTGCTGTTGTTCAAGCGCACGGCGCTGAACATCAAGTTCAAGACGCTGCGGACGCAGTAACAGCAATCCGCACAACAGCAGAAAGATTGCTGTCCCTACCAGAAGCGTGGCATAGCGCAATAGTGGATTGATTTGCATCCAGCGGTACAGCCGCTCATTCATTGGGCTGCTCCTGTAGCTGCGCCCGCAGGCTAAAATGGTAACTGCCTTCAGCCTGACGCTTTACGTTGCCTTGCCGAACCTGTGTAAACAGCGGCTGGAGAGCCAGCTGCTGGCGAAAATGACCAATCGCCTGCATATCCTGCGCCTGGCCTTCAATTCGCAGCTGTAAGTCCTGCTTTTCAATTCGTTGCAGCCACAGAGCGTCAGGCAATAAGCCGGGTAAATCCAGCCAAAACTGCTGCCAGTGAGCAAATTGTTCCGCCTCACGCTGCTGCTTTTCCAGACGCGATCGTTGCTGGCTCAGGGCTTCCAGTGCATTTTTTTGCAGTGCCAGACGCTGAGCGATGGCATTCAGCGCCTGTGTAAGGGTTGCCTGCTGCTGCATAACATGTTGCTTAGCCTGCTGTATTTGCCACGCCTGACACGCCACTGTCAGTACAATGCTGCCTGCAAGCAAGACACTCAGGCGAATAGTGTGCTGCCGCTGTCGTTGCCAGCGGTGTTCGCGCCAGGGAAGAAGATTGACGGCGACCATTAGTGATCGTCCTTACGTAGCGCGAGCCCTGCAGCAAGCGTGAACTCACCGCTACAATCAGGCAGCGGCGGCTGCTGATAACGAAGCAGCGCAAAAGGTGAAAACGGTTCAGCCTCCCTCGCGCGTGCGTTCTCAGCCGTATCACAGAGATAAATTTTCATCGGCTGGGGAAAGAGCTGCTGTAGCTCCGCCAGTGTGGCAACGTCGCTCGAACAGGCTACACCTCTTCCTTCGCACCACAGCCAGCCCGTTTCACGCGGCAACACCAGCACACACCCAGGCGACAGTTGCGCCACTTCGGTTACCTTTTGAAGCGCGTGAGTAGTGAGGTCAAATATCGACGGTTTCAGGCCTGCTTGCCGTAACGGCGCGAGCCATTGATCGATGACCGCTTGCCGCGCGGCAGTGACACACAACTGGCCGCTTTGGCTATCGAGTCGATAATCCAGCGCCAGTGCTTCTGGTGCGACCGGGAACAATTTTTGCGCTGCCGCCTGGACATAGCAGCGCAGCGCAGGCTCGCGTAAGGGCTGCGCAGGCAGGGGTAAACATCGCTGCAATACCAACTGTTCAGGCAGCCCGACACGCAGTGAGTAGCGTTTAGGCAAGCGTTTACGCCACGTTGTTAATGCAGCCAGTAATTCAGGCGAAGATTGCAGCACGCCGTTTCTTAACGTATCTTGCGGCAGCCGCTGTTGCCACCAGTGGCACAACTGCCAGCCTTCACGACGACGCTGGACGGCAAGGGCACAAAGCTGCCTATTCTGAATATCCAGTCCAATTTGCCATGTATGAAAAGCCATGCGCGCGATCTCCTTATCGTCAGGGGAAAATGGACATATCAAAGCGTCTGGCTTGCCTTTATACTACCGCGCGGTTGTTTATAAACTGCCCAATTGACAACAGATGGGAAATCTCAGGTGAAGTTCGTAAAGTATTTATTAATCCTTGCAGTGTGTTGCATTTTGCTGGGAGCCGGCTCGATTTATGGTCTCTACAAATACATAGAGCCGCAGCTGCCCGACGTTAACACGCTGAAAGATGTGCGCCTGCAAACCCCTATGCAGGTTTACAGTGCCGATGGCGAATTAATGGCGCAGTACGGCGAAATGCGCCGTATCCCGCTGAGCTTGCAGCAGGTTCCGCCTGAGATGGTGAAAGCCTTTATCGCCACTGAAGACAGCCGGTTTTATGAGCATCACGGTGTCGATCCGGTGGGTATTTTCCGTGCCGCCAGTATTGCGCTAATCTCAGGCCACGCTTCACAAGGTGCGAGTACCATTACGCAGCAGCTTGCGCGTAACTTCTTCCTTAGCCCTGAACGCACGCTGATGCGTAAGATAAAGGAAGCGTTTCTGGCGATTCGCATTGAGCAACTGTTGACGAAAGATGAGATCCTTGAGCTTTACCTGAATAAGATCTATCTCGGCTATCGCGCCTACGGTGTCGGCGCGGCTTCACAGGTCTATTTTGGTAAACCGGTGGATCAGCTTTCTCTGAGCGAAATAGCAATGATTGCTGGCCTGCCGAAAGCCCCCTCCACATTTAACCCGCTCTATTCTCACAGCCGTGCCCTGTCGCGTCGCAATGTGGTATTAGCACGTATGTTGGATCAGCACTACATCACCCAGCAGCAATATGACGATGCGCGTGATGCCCCACTGATTGCGAAATATCACGGCCCGGAAATCGCGTTCTCTGCACCTTATCTCAGCGAGATGGTGCGTCAGGAAATGGTGAAACGTTACGGCGACAATGCTTATACCGACGGCTATAAAGTTTACACCACAGTGACGCGCCGTTTGCAGCAAGCCGCGCAGGCGTCAGTGCGGAATAACGTGATGGCTTATGATATGCGTCATGGCTATCGCGGCCCGACTAACGTGTTGTGGAAAGTGGGTGAAGCGGCCTGGAGCCAGACGCAAATCGAAAAGGCACTAAAAGATCTGCCGATTTACGGTCCCTTGATTCCTGCGGTGGTAACAGACGCAAACAGCAATGAAGCCACAGCCATGTTGAAAGACGGCACCAATGTGTCTTTAACGCTGGCAGGCGTACGCTGGGCGCGTGCCTATAAATCAGACACGCTGCAAGGCGCAACGCCAAAAAGCGTGACGCAAGTTTTGCAGGCGGGTCAGCAGATTTGGGTACGTAAAGTCGGCGATGACTGGTGGCTGGGACAGGTGCCTGATGTGAATTCAGCCCTGGTGTCACTGGATCCAAATGATGGCGCGGTGCGCGCGCTGGTTGGCGGTTTCGACTTCAACCAGAGCATGTTTAACCGTGCAACTCAGGCGCTGCGTCAGGTCGGGTCAAACATCAAACCTTTCCTGTACACCGCAGCAATGGATCGCGGCTTAACGCTGGCCTCTATTCTGAACGATGTGCCGATTTCCCGTTGGGATGCAGGAGCAGGTGCTGACTGGCGTCCAAAAAATTCACCGCCAACCTATGATGGCCCAATTCGTCTTCGTCAGGGCTTAGGTCAGTCGAAGAATGTGGTGATGGTGCGTGCGATGCGTGCCATGGGTGTGGATTATGCCGCTGAGTATTTACAACGCTTCGGTTTCCCGGCGCAAAACATCGTGCATACCGAATCGCTGGCGCTGGGTGCCGCCTCGTTTACCCCATTGCAGGTAGCGCGCGGATATTCAGTGATGACGAACGGTGGCTTCCTGATCGATCCTTATTTCATTAAAAAGATTGAGAATGAACAGGGTCAGACGGTGTTTGAAGAGCAGCCGAAAATTGCTTGCCCGCAATGCAATTTGCCGGTGATTTATGGTGATACCAAAAAAGCCCTGGCGCTGAATGAAGAGAGCGTAGAAAACGTTGCGCCTTCTGATCAGAATCAAAACCAGGCTGTGCCGCAGCCGGAACTGGAACAGGTTCCTGCTCAGGCGCAGAACGGCGATCAACAGTATGCACCACATGTGATCAACACGCCGCTGTCGTTCCTGATTAAGAGCGCACTGAACTCCAACATTTTTGGCGAACCGGGCTGGATGGGCACGGGCTGGCGCGCGTCGCGCGATTTGAAGCGTAATGATATTGGCGGTAAAACCGGTACCACTAACAGCTCAAAAGATGCGTGGTTCTCAGGTTACGGCCCGGGCGTGGTGACATCAGTGTGGATAGGCTTTGACGATGCGCGTCGCGATCTGGGTCGTAGCACGCTGTCAGGTGCCATTCCCGATCAGATTTCAGGTTATGAAGGCGGCGCGAAGAGCGCGCAACCGGCATGGGATGATTACATGAAAACCGCGCTGGATGGCGTGCCGCCTCAGCCGTTAACGCCGCCGGACGGAGTTGTGACGGTCACGATCGATCGCAGCACCGGCAAGCTGGCAAACGGTGGCGGTAATACACGTCAGGAATACTTTATCAACGGCACACAACCGACCGAGTATTCTGTTCACGACGTTGGAACCACTATTATGGATAACGGTCAGAGCCAGGAACTGTTCTGATAAACAGGCCGATCTTTTAACTGCAAAGGCTGACAATTGTCAGCCTTCTTTATGGGTTAATACGTTATTCGGCCTTGCTGTACCAGCCATTCGCGCGCCATAAACAGCGCGCTGACGTTGCGGGCCTCACGAAAATCAGGCTCCTGTAACAGTGCCAGCATGTTATTTAATGGCCAGCGGCGCACAATTAACGGTTCTGGTTCATCCCCTTCCAGCTTCTCTTCATAAAGGTTTTCTGCCAGCACTATATTCATTTTGCTGGAGAAATAAGACGGTGCCATGGTGAGTTTACCCAACGATGTCAGCGTACCTGCTCCAAATCCCGCTTCTTCTTTGAGTTCACGATCGGCTGCCTGATCCACGGATTCACCCGGATCGATCAATCCTTTTGGAAAGCCAAGCTCATAACTTTCCAACCCAACAGCATATTCCTGAATAAGGATGAGATGGTCATCGATAACAGGCACGATCATT
This sequence comes from Pantoea sp. LMR881, assembly GCF_027157825.1. Classification (NCBI taxonomy): domain Bacteria; kingdom Pseudomonadati; phylum Pseudomonadota; class Gammaproteobacteria; order Enterobacterales; family Erwiniaceae; genus Pantoea; species Pantoea sp. LMR881. Next base: position 2,602,370 of record NZ_JAPVOK010000002.1, on the reverse strand, counting down.
ACGGCTTCTCGCTCAGACGGTCTCATGCGTTCGTAAACGCGACGTGCACCGTTGCTGAAAGCCAAATCCACCGCTTCGATAGTAAACAACCGCGAGCGCGCCACGGCTTCGACATTGAGGATGTTCGGTTTTTTTAAGGGGTTTTTCATATCAGCCTCAAACTTTGCAACGCCAGCTGCCAGGAGCGGATCAGCATACCTAACCGAAGACAATTGTGCGACAGTCAGTTAATGCGGCTTCGGCCTGAGAGATGTTCCTGTACCCGTTGCTAAGCAATTTTTTCTATTAGTCAATGTCTCTAAAGAAAATTCAGACAATACCGATTTTTAATTCAGTATTTGATGGTTACCATTCCGACAAGGCATGGTGTAATAACTTCTAATTAAATGATTTGCAGTAGTATTTCATCTGGTGTTTAAGGTGCCATGGCTGTTTATTCCCGCATAATTTGTCTTAAATTGTGGGAGCATCTGGGAGTACGTATTTAACGTGAAGGCAGTATTTTGGCTGAATTGAGCAAAGCATGAGCACAATAATTATCATATTGGCCGTAGTGCTAACCTGTTCAATTCTGGCAGGAATTGGTTTTTGGTACGCTATGCGGCATCGTCCGCCGTTGGCGAAACCGCTGCCATTTATCAGTCCACCCTGCCGTAAACTTTCTGATAAAGAGCGTAGTGCTGTTGAAAAATATGTCGCGACATTAGAAAAGCATCCTCGTTCGGCGCTACCGGGTGAAAAACGTGCCAGCAATGATCGACTCGCGCTCACCGCTCAAAGCAATAATGTCTATCCGGTCACGCGCGCTATTACGCGTTATGGTCTTTCAACGGATGATCCGCACAAGTGGCGCTATTACCTTGATGAAGTCGAAGTTCATTTGCCGCCATTATGGGAACAGTACATCACCGATGAGAACTACGTTGAGCTGATACGCACCCAATCTATTCCGTTAGTGATCTCGCTGAATGGTCACTCTTTGGTTGATTACGCCGCTGATCAACCCGCGCTTCCTACGCTGATGCGTCCTGTTTCCGCTAACGCCTCGATTCGCAAAGCAGAAAGTGAAAACGTTGAACTGTTGCAGGTGCGGAAAGAGACGCCGGAAGAGTATCGCTTGTCTCGTCCCGACGGCACACGCGAAGCCGTGACCATTTCGCTGGCTTTCCTGCTGTTTTTTATTAGTTTGCTGGTGCCACCTGCCCTGATGCTCTGGCTGGTGCTGACCGGCTGCGCGCTGATTGCAGTGAGCCTGTGGCTGCTGTATCGCTTTCCAGCCGAACATGGCTTACGCGACATCCACTGCCTGCGAGGTGCGCCGAAGCGTTGGGGATTGTTTGGTGAATCCAATCAGGAACAGAGCAATATTACGCTGGGGATCATCGATCTGACTTATCCGCAGCACTGGCAACCTTATGTCGCGCACGATCTGGGTCAAATCACAGATGTTGAGATCTACCTTAATCGGCAGGTTGTGCGCCAGGGCCGTTTTTTATCTTTGCAGGATGAAGTCAAAAACTTCCCGATTCAACGCTGGCGTAAAAACGTGGCGCTGGCCTGCGGCTCGCTGCTGGTGCTGACATTGCTGGTCACGTGGATCCCGCTCAGCATGCCGATCAAACTCAGCCTGGCCTGGGTTAAAGGCACTGACAGCCTGGAAGTGAACAGCGTCGATAAACTTAACAGCGTGGCGCTGAATATCGGCGACAGCCTGAAAGTGAACGGGACGGGCATGTGTTCTGTACCTGGCAATTATCAGAGCAACCGTAGCTATGCTTATATGCCATTCGACTGTTCGGCCATTTACTGGAATAACGCCACGCCATTGCCGCAGCCGCAGTCTGATATTATTGATAAGGCTGCCGCACTGTTAGATACCACAACCCGACAGCTGCATCCTGAAACCAATACCGATCCTAAGCTCAACCCGCAGCTGGCGTCAGCGATTCAGAAATCAGGCATGATCCTGTTAGATGATTTTTCCGATTTAGTGCTGAAAACGCAGGACTTATGTAATCAACAACAAGATTGCGTACGACTGAAAAATGCATTGGTGAACTTAGGTAACGCGAAAGACTGGGAAGCCCTGGTCGCCCGCGCGGATTCCGGGCAGTTAAATGGCATGAACGTACTGCTCCGTCCGGTCAGTGCCGAAGCTCTGGAGAATTTGGTTAATACCGCGACCTCCACTTTCTTTTTTCGCGAAACGCGCCGTGCAGCGGAGAATCTGAATAGCCCACCGCCGGGTGGCTTTTTAATTCTCAGCGACGAAGGCCGTCAACTGGTTAATCAGCCGCAGCCTGGCGTGTCGCTGTTTGATCTTGATGCGCCGTCACAATGGCAAGAATTGCAGCGGATGTCTGCAATGTTGCTGCATACACCGTTCAGCGCCAGAGGCATTATTACCAGTATTTCCACCGATGCGAACGGCACGCGACATATCGCGCTGCACAATGAGCCAGATGCGATGGCGAAATGGCGCTATCTTGGCACTACGCTGTTACTGCTGATATTAGTGGCCTGCTGTGTGATAAATGGACTGTTGGCGCTGCGCCGTATGCACCGCAACCGTCAGCGCATGCTTGATATTCAGCAATATTACGATAAGTGCTTCAATCACAACCTCGGCACTATGCAGAGCGTGCGCTCGTTATTCTGAGCCCTTCCCTTCTGTGCTACCCTGTCGCCCTGTTTTTTGCGGGGTAACGTTTATGACGCTCAACTGGTCTGACATTGACACCGTACTGCTCGATATGGACGGTACGTTGCTCGATCTGGCATTCGATCGCCATTTCTGGCTGGAGCACGTGCCAGAAACGCTCAGTCAACAGCGCGGCATCACGTTGGCGCAGGCTGAGCAGATCATTGCGGAAAAGTATCAGGCCGTAGCGCATACGCTAAACTGGTATTGTCTGGATTACTGGGCGCAGGAGCTGGCGCTGGATATTCGCGCCATGACCTGGGAAAAGCGTAGCCGCGCGACGATGCGTGAAGATACGCTGCCCTTTCTTCAGGCTTTGCGCCGCGCCGGAAAACGCACCATTTTGCTCACCAATGCGCATCCTTACAATCTGGATGTGAAACTGGCACAAACCGGCTTAGCGCCACACCTTGATTTATTACTTTCTACCCACACCTTTGGGTATCCGAAAGAAGACCAACGTTTATGGCAAGCGGTACAACAGCAAACCGGATTTATTAATTCGCGCACGCTGTTCATAGATGACAACGAAGCGATTCTGGATGCCGCCAGGATTTGGGGCATCGGCTGGTGCTTAGGGGTGAGTAATCCCGACTCAGGTCGCCCTGAGCAGATCTTTCAACGTCATGTCGCAGTCAGCGATTACCGTAAGCTGATCTGAAACAGGAGCAGCAATGAAAGAGAAAAACAGCGAAGGCGTGCGCCTCGACAAATGGCTGTGGGCTGCGCGCTTCTACAAAACCCGCTCAATCGCACGTGAAATGATTGAAGGCGGCAAAGTGCATTACAACGGGCAGCGCAGCAAGCCCAGTAAGTTAGTGGAGATTGATGCCGAACTTACGCTGCGTCAGGGGAATGATGAGCGCACCGTAGTGATTGCCGAAATCAGCGATCAGCGGCGGCCCGCCAGTGAAGCACAACAGCTTTATCGCGAAACCGAAGCCAGTATTGAAAAGCGCGAAAAAATGGCCCAGGCGCGCAAAATGAATGCGCTGACCATGCCGCATCCCGATCGTCGCCCTGATAAAAAAGAGCGGCGCGATCTGATGAAATTTAAATTATCAGGCGATGAATAGAACAATACCCTGAGGCTTTCAGGCTGCCGCAAGACGGCAAATCCATGAATTCCGATGACGTTACGCATGTAAGTGATTCGGGTGAATGCAAGCAGTCACTGCATGGCAGCCTGGGCTGCAACGGGTATTTTCAGGCGCTAACCTGCCTCGCCCCTATCGAGAGAAAACCTATGTCTGTACAAGATCAACTGCATCGTTACCTGTTTGAAAATGCGGCCGTGCGCGGCGAGCTGGTGAACGTCTCCAATACCTGGCGTGAAACCATTAAAAATCATGACTATCCTGCGCCAGTGCAGACGCTGCTGGGGGAATTGCTGGTGGCAACCAGCCTGTTAACCGCGACGCTGAAATTTGATGGCGAAATTACTGTGCAGTTGCAGGGCGACGGCCCACTTTCGCTGGCAGTGATCAACGGTAACAACAAGCAGGAACTGCGCGGTGTTGCGCGTCACAAAGGTGAGATTCCTGCTGACAGCACACTGAAAAGCATGGTCGGCAATGGCTATCTGGTCATTACAATTTCGCCAGAAAAAGGTGAACGTTACCAGGGCGTTGTGGGTTTAGAAGGCGAAACGCTTGCCGAGTGCCTGGAAGATTATTTTATGCGCTCAGAGCAGTTACCGACGCGTCTGTTTATTCGCACTAACGATAAAGGCGCTGCCGGAATCTTGCTGCAAGTTTTGCCTGCGCAAGAGACCAGTAAAGAAGATTTTGACCACCTCGCTGCGCTGACTGAAACCATCAAGAGCGAAGAGCTGATCGATTTGCCAGCCAACGATGTTCTGTGGCGTCTTTATCATCAGGAAGAGGCAACGGTGTACGATCCACAGCCAGTGATCTACAAATGTACCTGCTCAAGAGAGCGTTGCGGTGACGTGCTGAAAACGCTGCCGCAGGAAGAAGTCGATGAGATTATCGAAGAAGATGGCAAGATCGATATGCACTGCGATTATTGCGGTTCGCACTATATTTTTGATGCGGTCGATATTGCTGCTTTGCGCACTCATTCGGTCGACAACAGCGATCGTCTGCACTAATTTCTGCCGGGCGGCCTCGCCGCCCGCACTTCTGCCGTCTCGCCTATCCCCTTAATTTACATAAAAAAATATCTTTCTTTAGTTTCATAACGCCTTAAAAACAGTTGAAACACCCTCTTAGCGCGCCCTGAGTCGCATTTTTAACAGCCAACGCTTTTACCAAACGCCAGGAGGAGTAAACTGCGCGCGATCATGCGGCTGCCCAAAACCGGGCGGCATTAAATGTGCACGATCCCAACCTTTCTCTGCCTTTGCAGAACAGATACCGATTTAAGGAGCAGTAAAATGCGCGTTAACGGCCTGACCTCGCAAGACCTTGTCAATCTGGGCATCACAGAGACCACGGAAGTGGTTTACAACCCTGATTACGACACGCTCTTCCAGGAAGAAACTCGCCCGGAGCTTGACGGTTTTGCACGTGGCACCCTGACGCAAAGCGGCGCAATAGCAGTGGACACCGGCATTTTTACCGGGCGCTCGCCAAAGGATAAATACATTGTTCGTGACGACACCACGCGCGATACCCTGTGGTGGAACGATCAGGGAACCGGTAAAAACGATAATCAACCGCTTTCTCAGGAAACGTGGCAAGCGTTGAAAGCCTGTGTTACGCAGCAGCTTTCCGGTAAGCGTTTATTTGTGATTGATGCCTTTTGCGGCGCGAATCCAGATTCCCGCCTTAGCGTACGCTTCATTACCGAGGTGGCGTGGCAAGCGCATTTCGTCAAAAACATGTTTATTCGCCCTGATGAGGCTGAGCTGGCCGATTTCACACCCGATTTCGTGGTGATGAACGGTGCCCGGTGTACCAATCCAGACTGGCAACAGCAGGGACTCCATTCGGAAAACTTCATTGCTTTCAACCTGACTGAACGCATGCAACTGATTGGCGGAAGCTGGTACGGCGGCGAAATGAAGAAAGGCCTGTTTGCCGTCATGAACTATCTGCTGCCGCTTAAAGGTATCGCGTCAATGCACTGCTCGGCTAACGTCGGCAAAGCGGGCGATGTTGCCGTCTTCTTTGGTTTATCTGGCACCGGCAAAACCACGCTCTCGACTGACCCAGAGCGTCAGTTAATTGTGTGATGATGAACATGGCTGGGATGATGATGGCGTGTTCAATTTTGAAGGCGGCTGCTACGCCAAAACCATCAACCTTTCAGAGCAAGCTGAGCCAGAAATCTACCGTGCAATCCGCCGCGATGCGCTGCTGGAAAACGTAGTGGTGCGGGCTGACGGCAGCGTTGATTATGCTGATGGCAGCAAAACCGAAAACACCCGCGTGTCTTATCCGATCAACCATATCGATAATATTGTCCAGCCCGTATCGAAAGCGGGCCATGCAAAGAAAGTGATTTTCCTCACTGCCGATGCCTTTGGCGTGTTACCGCCAGTATCGCGGTTGACGCCGGAGCAAACGCAATATCACTTCCTGTCAGGCTTTACCGCCAAGCTGGCGGGCACGGAGCGCGGCGTGACGCAACCTACGCCAACGTTTTCTGCCTGCTTTGGTGCCGCTTTCCTGATGCTGCATCCCACGCAGTACGCTGAAGTGCTGGTAAAGCGCATGGAAGCGTCAGGTGCGCAAGCTTATCTGGTGAATACCGGCTGGAATGGCAGCGGCAAGCGCATCTCGCTGAAAGATACGCGCGCCATTATCAACGCGATTCTGGCAGGCGAACTGGATGATGCGCCAACGCAAACGCTGCCGATTTTCAATCTGCAGATGCCAACCAGCCTCGGTACGCTGGATGCCGCGATGCTTGATCCGCGGGGTAGCTGGGGAAGTGAAGAGAAATGGCAGGAGGCTGCTCAGGATCTGGCGCAGCGTTTTATTGCTAACTTCGGGAAATATACCGATAACGCCGCCGGTGCCGCACTGGTAAAAGCGGGTCCACAGCTGTAAAACCCGGCGCGGCACGCGTGCCGCGCCTGTTTTAGCTTTGTGCGTGAACGCTATGGCCCGACGCAGGCGTTTCCACCAACGGTAGCCAGGCGCGAATACGTAATCCGCCACGCTCGCTGTCGCCAATCTCCAGCGATCCCTGATGCGCATCGATAATACGCTGTACAATGGCCAGCCCTAACCCCGTGCCGCTGGTGCTACGGGCGCTGTCGCCGCGCACAAACGGCTGGAACAGATGCTGAAGCTGATCCGGCTTGATACCCGGACCATCATCTTCTACCTGGAACCAGGCACGATGCAACTCACGTCCGCTACTGACCTTAATCCAGCCATTACCGTAACGCGCGGCGTTGACCACTAAATTGGCCAGTGCACGCTTAATGGAGAGAGGATTAATGTTAAGCATTAACTCTTCCGGCATCACCGCATTTTCGATTTCACGCTCGTAACCGCTCTCAGCGGCCACCACTTCGCCAAGCACGCTGTTTAAATCGGCGCGCTCAGTTTGCATCTCCTGACCGGTACGCAGATAGTCAATAAATTGCTCAATGATGGCGTTACACTCTTCGATATCTTTATTAATCGACTCGGCAAGATAGCCATCTTCTTCGCCCATCATTTCAGTGGCGAGACGGATGCGCGTCAGCGGCGTGCGAAGATCGTGGCTGACACCCGCCATCAGTAAAGTACGATCGTCGGCCAGCTGTTTCACACCTGCTGCCATCTGGTTAAAAGCACGTGTCACTGAACGAACTTCAGACGCCCCGTATTCACGCAGCGGCGGAGGAATGATGCCTTTCCCGACCTGCAACGCCGCATGTTCAAGATCGACTAAAGGGCGGTTTTGAATACGGATAAATAACCAGGCACCGCCAATCGCCAGTAGCATAATGGCTAAGGTGTAGCGGAACAGCGGCGAAAAATCGCCTTGATGAATTTCCGTTAGCGGTACACGCACCCAGATATCGGGCGAGAGCCAGGTTTTCAGCCACACGACCGGTGAATTCTTGTTAACTTCTACGCGCACATCGGTGGGACCGCCAAGCTGCTGCCCCATCTGCTCGCTGAGAAATTCATAGTGCTGCGCCCAACGCAAGCCGCTCTCCTCCGCCGCCGCATTGGTATAAAGCGAAATACCCAGCTCGCGATAGATTTCCCGCCGAAAAGCGGGCGGCACTTCGAGTTGCGTCCCGTCTTCCAGCTGCAATCTGTCGGTCATCAACATACGCACTTCGTAAGCGAGAACCTTATTAAACTGTTGCAGGCTGGGAAGAATGGCGAAGTTAAGCACCACCAGGTAGGTCGTTACCAGGCTGACAAACAGCAAGGTAACGATCAACAGCAGGGTGCGTGCGAAGGAGCTACGTGGCGAGAAGCGCAGCCGCCTCATGCTTTACTGCCGTCCGGTACAAATACGTAGCCCAAACCCCAAACGGTCTGGATATAGCGCGGATGCGCTGGATCTTCTTCCACCATGCGACGCAGGCGGGAGATCTGTACGTCGATTGATCGCTCCATTGCGCTGTATTCACGACCACGCGCCAGGTTCATCAGCTTGTCACGCGACAGCGGCTCACGTGGATGGCTGACCAGGGCTTTTAACACGGCAAACTCGCCGCTGGTTAACGGCATTGGCTCATCTTCACGGAACATTTCACGTGTGCCGAGATTGAGTTTGAACTTACCAAACGCAATCACCGCTTCTTCCTGCGATGGCGCACCCGGCAATTCGTTAGCCTGACGACGCAGCACCGCACGAATACGCGCCAGCAGTTCGCGCGGGTTAAACGGTTTGGGAATGTAATCATCCGCACCGATTTCCAGCCCAACAATACGATCCACCTCTTCCCCTTTCGCCGTTACCATAATAATGGGCATCGGGTTGCTCTGACTACGCAGGCGGCGGCAGATAGACAAACCATCTTCTCCCGGCAACATTAAATCCAGCACCATCAGGTGAAAAGATTCACGGGTTAACAAACGATCCATCTGTTCGGCATTGGCGACACTACGCACCTGAAAGCCCTGCTCGGTGAGATAGCGTTCCAGCAGTGCGCGCAGACGCATATCGTCATCGACGACCAGAATTTTGTAGTTCTCTTGCATTATTTACTCCCAAAGGCGCTATTGCCTGTGCCGATATTGTTAAAAAAAGATGCCTTATAGTGACAGTCATTAATGGTTTATATTCTAGCCGAAATTGTTACAAAGCATATTAAACAGCAGCTTATCTTTATTTTTTGCGCTTCGAGCAGCCTGAAAAGGCTCGTTACACAATGGGTTGAGTAGAGCACGACAAATCTGAAATATGCGCGTTTTTTCTTACATTAACTGGTGCCAGATTAACGCCATCTTTTATTGATTGAACAAATTCAGCGTGTTAGCGGAGAATTTGACTTAATTGTTCAGCCATAAACCTGTTGAAGCGGCTAATAATCCATTCCGTGGCGTTCACAGCAGCATAAGACGCTGTAATTAAGGGCGCATTGACGTTTCCTCTCTCGGATTAACTCCATGAACCAGCCCGCCAGATCCACTCAAGCATAAACCGCGCTAAATCAATCATTAACGTCAACTTTTCGTTCTGAACAATTTCCATCAGACTGCATCAGCACCGCTTCTTATAATGTGACGACAGGGAGATAACAATGAAAAAAACAGCATTGCTGTTAAGTGCACTGGTGCTGACTGCGCTGAATCCCGTTTATGCTGCCACCGTGGTCGGTGAAGCCGCAGGCGCGCAGGCATCAACCACCGCACAAGGGAATTCCAATGCCATCGGTGTCGGCGCTGTTGCAGCTCTGTTTGGCGTTGCGCTCGCTACCGCAGGCGGTGGCGACGGACATGGCAACGGTACGTCAACCACAACGGCAACGCAGGCCGGAAAATAACTCACTGCTTTAACGCGCTTAGATCATTCTTTCTGTGTCAGCCAGTTTCGCCACCGGGGATGTCAACGTGGGGTTTTAACTTTTAAAACCCTTTCCCCGACTCTTTTTTGCGATGATATTTGCTATACACTGAGTCTCTTTTGACTTTTCTGACTGCTGTGGCATGAAAACCCGACTCATTACCCGTGAAGGCTTTAATCAGTTAAAAGCCGAACTCGACTATCTCTGGCGTGAAGAGCGTCCTGAAGTAACCAAAAAAGTCACCTGGGCTGCCAGCCTTGGCGATCGAAGTGAAAACGCCGATTATCAATACAATAAAAAGCGTCTGCGTGAGATTGATCGCCGGGTACGCTACTTAACCAAAAGCCTGGAACAGCTTCGCATCGTTGACTATTCCCCCAGCAAGACGGCAAAGTCTTCTTTGGCGCATGGGTCGAAGTTGAGAACGATGATGGCGATCTTAAACGTTTTCGTATTGTGGGTTACGACGAGATATTTGGCCGCAAAGATTATATTTCCATCGACTCACCGATGGCGCGTGCCTTACTGAAAAAAGAGGTCGGCGATGCGGCGACGGTAGAGACACCAGCCGGTCCGGCAATCTGGTATGTTAACAACATTCGCTATCAGGAATAGCGACTCAGAATATCGCTGAAAGCCGCCCGCTTCTCTGGCAATTTTCACCATCAATCCGTATAACTGTCCGCTGTTTCTCAACCCTGTAAGCAAGACAGCACTGATGATGAAAGTTCTGAGCCACATAATTGCAAGTGAGCTTCAGGCGCGGGCAGAGCAAGTAGACGCTGCCGTTCGCCTGTTGGACGAAGGGAATACCGTGCCCTTTATCGCACGTTATCGTAAAGAGGTGACCGGCGGGCTGGATGATACCCAGTTGCGTCAACTGGAAACCCGTCTGAGCTATCTGCGTGAATTAGAAGAGCGTCGCCAGTCGATTCTGAAATCCATTGATGAGCAAGGCAAACTAACCGACGATCTCGCCAAAGCCATTAACACCACCCTCAGCAAAACCGAGCTTGAAGATCTTTACCTGCCCTATAAACCCAGACGCCGCACCCGGGGACAAATTGCCATTGAGGCGGGTCTGGAACCGCTGGCGGATACGCTATGGCAAGAACCGTCGCACGATCCTGAGCAGTTAGCCGCACAATTTGTTGATGCCGAAAAAGGCGTGGCCGATGTGCGCGCGGCATTAGACGGTGCGCGCTATATTCTGATGGAGCGTTTTGCCGAAGACGCGACGCTGCTGGCGAAAGTGCGTAACTATTTATGGAAAAACGCCCATCTGGTCTCGCGTGTTGTCGAAGGCAAAGAGGAAGAAGGCGCAAAATTCCGCGACTATTTCGATCATCACGAAGCGTTAAACAGTGTGCCTTCCCACCGTGCGCTGGCGATGCTGCGCGGCCGTAACGAAGGTGTATTGCAACTCTCCCTGAATGCCGATCCGCAATTTGATGAAGCACCGCGTGAAAGTCATGGCGAAACGCTGATTGCCGACCATTTGAATCTGCGCCTGAATAATGCTCCGGCGGATAGCTGGCGTAAAGCGGTAGTCAGCTGGACATGGCGCATTAAAGTGATGCTGCATTTGGAAACGGAGCTGATGGGCAGCGTGCGCGAGCGTGCAGAAGAGGAAGCCATCAACGTGTTTGCGCGTAACCTGCACGACTTACTGATGGCAGCGCCTGCGGGTATGCGTTCGACGATGGGCCTGGATCCGGGCCTGCGTACTGGCGTAAAAGTAGCGGTAGTCGACGCGACCGGCAAGCTGGTTGCAACGGATACTATTTATCCGCATACCGGCCAGGCGGCTAAAGCCGCCACGGTGGTCGCGGCGCTCTGCGCTAAACATCAGGTTGAACTGGTGGCTATCGGTAACGGCACCGCCTCACGCGAGACTGAGCGATTCTTCCTTGAAGTACAAAAGCAGTATCCGCAGATTACCGCACAAAAAGTCATTGTCAGCGAAGCGGGCGCATCCGTTTATTCCGCCTCTGAGCTGGCGGCGCTGGAGTTCCCGGATCTGGATGTCTCCCTGCGTGGCGCAGTCTCTATCGCACGCCGTTTACAGGATCCGCTGGCAGAACTGGTGAAGATCGATCCGAAATCGATCGGTGTAGGCCAGTATCAGCACGACGTCAGCCAAAGCCAGCTGGCGAAGAAGCTGGACGCAGTGGTGGAAGATTGTGTGAACGCCGTTGGCGTTGATCTGAATACCGCTTCCGTACCGTTGCTCACGCGTGTCGCTGGCCTGACGCGCATGATGGCGCAGAATATTGTCAGCTGGCGTGACGAAAATGGTCGTTTCCAGAACCGTCAGCAGTTGCTGAAAGTCAGCCGTCTTGGACCAAAAGCGTTTGAGCAGTGCGCCGGCTTCCTGCGTATTAGCCACGGTGATAACCCGCTGGACGCCTCAACGGTTCACCCGGAAGCCTATCCAGTGGTGGAACGTATTCTGACCGCGACCGAGCAGGCCCTTAATGAGCTGATGGGTAATCCGTCTGGCCTGCGTAACCTGAAAGCGGTTGATTTCACTGATGAGCGTTTTGGTCTGCCCACCGTCACTGACATCATAAAAGAGCTGGAAAAACCAGGCCGCGATCCGCGCCCGGAATTTAAAACTGCTCAGTTTGCCGAGGGCGTTGAAACGCTGAACGACCTGATGCCAGGCATGATTCTGGAAGGTGCCGTGACCAACGTGACTAACTTTGGTGCGTTCGTTGATATCGGTGTTCATCAGGATGGTTTAGTGCATATCTCATCGCTTTCTGACAAGTTCGTTGAAGATCCGCATCAGGTGGTGAAAGCAGGCGATATTGTCAAAGTGAAGGTGATGGGGGTTGATCTGCCACGCAAGCGTATTGCGCTGACGATGCGCCTTGACGAGCAGCCCGGTGAGAGCAACGCGCGCAGCAGTAATCGCAGCGCGCCGCGTGAAAACAGCCGTCCGGCTGCGAGCAAAGGGCGTCAGCGTCCAGCCAGCCTGCCTGCGGGTAACAGCGCAATGGGTGATGCGCTGGCAGCGGCTTTTGGTAAGAAACGATAAGTTTCAGCACCCTTCCCGCTTTCTCTCTCCTCAACCCTTCCTGTACGTGGGAAGGGTTGGAATAAGGGCAGTTGCGCCTGAAGCTCCAAACAATTAAGTTGAAAATCTTCATCGGGGCGCTACGCTAACAATACGCCTGTCATAAAAACTACATCCGCTGTGGCACCCAATTCGCGATGGAAACGATCACTGCTTTAATCGATAAGATTTATGCTGACACCTTTCCACTGGCCATGCGCGAGCGTTTGCTTGCCAACGTTGCCAAAGCCCGCGACGCGATAAAGCTGCCGCGCAAGGCTCACTGGGATGAGCTGGATGTGGTGCTCATTACCTATGCCGACCAGTTCCGTGAGCCAGACAAGCCAACGCTCCAGAGCTTCTCACACTTCTACCAGCAACATCTGCAAACGACGTTTCCGCTGGTGCATCTGCTGCCGTTTTTCCCCTATTCATCTGACGACGGCTTTTCCGTCATTGATTACCATCAGGTCAATCCGTTATGCGGTGAATGGCAGGATATTGCTACGCTGCATCAGGAAACCCGGCTGATGTTTGATTTTGTCTGTAATCATATGTCGGCCCGCAGCGCATGGTTTAAACACTTTCTGGCACAGGATCCTGGCTGGGATAACTTTTTTATCAGCATGCCACCCGCAACCGATCTCAGCGCCGTAACGCGACCGCGCACCTCGCCGCTTCTCACGCCGTTTGAAATGGCGAATGGCGAAACCCGCTTTATCTGGACAACCTTTAGTGCTGACCAAATCGACCTCAATTTTGCTCACCCTGAGGTGCTGATTCGTATCGTGGATGTGCTGCTCGACTACCTGACACGTGGTGCCGATTATGTGCGGCTGGATGCGGTGGGTTATATGTGGAAAACCCCCGGCACTAACTGCATTCATCTGGAAAAAACGCATCAGTTGGTGAAATTGTTTCGTGCAATATCTGACGTGGTTGCGCCCGGCACGGTCATCATTACCGAAACCAACGTGCCACATAAAGACAACATCAGCTACTTTGGCGATGGCTATGACGAAGCGCAGATGGTGTATCAGTTTTCGCTGCCGCCTCTGGTGTTACATGCGATCCACTCTGGTTCAGGCCGTGCCTTGCGCCAATGGGCCAGTTCGCTCGATCTGAGCACTGGCGGCACCACCTTTTTAATTTCCTCGCCTCGCACGACGGGATCGGGTTGAATCCGGCGCGCGGCATTTTGACAGAAATAGAAATTGTGGCGCTGGTGCGCGATCTGGCACTGGAAGGGGCGTTAGTTTCCTATAAAAATAACCCGGATGGCACCACCAGCCCCTATGAAATCAACGTCACCTATCTTGATGCACTCAGCCGTCAGGATGATGACGATAAAACGCGCCTCAAACGCTTTCTTTTAGCGCACGCGATTTTGCTGGCATTTCCGGGTGTGCCCGCCATCTACATTCAGAGCATGCTGGGATCACGTAACGATTATGATGGCGTGCGGATGGCAGGCCATAACCGCGCCATCAACCGACAGAAATATCATTTGCAGGAGATCGAGACTGCGCTGGCAGGAGGAGACTGGCTGCGACAGCAGGTTTATATCCAGCTCAGCCAGCTCATTCAACTTCGCCAGCGTCAGTCAGCCTTTCATCCCGATAATCCGATGACGCTGTACGACAGTGAAAATGCCCTGCTGGTTCTGAAGCGTCATCTTGCCAACAGTGAAGAGGGGTTATTGTGCGTGTTTAATCTCAGTGGACGGCAGGTCAAAACGCATCTGCCCGAGGCGCGCATCCTACAGGACGTGATCAGCGGTGAAAAAATAGATGGCACCCAGCCATTAACGCTGGATGCCTGGCAGTTCATGTGGCTACGAGGCTGATTACTTATACACGTCGGCAGTGGCGCTAAATTTACCGTGCTCACGGCCTGCGATGACCAGGAAGTAGCGTCCGCCCTTCTCATCGGCCATTTTTGACAGCTCGCGTTTAGCATCCATCGGTGAGGTGGTTTCCGCCGTGGTATTCACCGTACCGATTTTCTCAAGATTCATTTTCTGCACATCTTCTTTAGTGACTTCCTTCGCCGCCAAAGCTGAAAATGACACTGCACCCATCATCACTGAAGCCACAACCCATTTCAAAACCTTCATATGTTTACCCTCTTAGATCCATTATTGAGATGTAAGCAGCCGCGAAACGCGTAAGGCAATATGGAACGGCATAGTCAAATCCCAGACTAATCACATATAAGTGCAGCGGCCTTGCTCACGCATTGAAGTATTGCCGCTGCCAGCGATTTTGCCAGTCGTCACGCCGTTAAGCCGGTAATGTGTTGATGAATTGCATAATTTGTTGACTGAACGGCTCGGGATGAGAAATGAAAGGCGCATGCGCAGCCTTCTCCATCACAACAGAAGGAGAAGAAGGCAGCTGTTCATCCAGCTGCTGCGCAATGCGACGCGGCACCAGGCCGTCCAGTGAGCCATACAGCCGCAGGAATGGCAGTGAGATGTCGGATAGCGCGTCGCGCAAATCAACCTGGCGCAGAATATCCAGCCCACCTTCCAGCACATCAACCGACGGCATCGGCTGCGACAGCACAATCTCTTTCAACTGTCGGGCATCTGCGCGTGCGCTGTCAGTGCCCAGCGTTTGCAGCGCCAGGAAGCGTTCAACCGTGCGTTGAAAATGGCTACTCAACTGCTGCTGAAAGCCTTGCAGTGTCTCTGGTTTGATGCCTGGCCATGAATCGTATGCCGTAAAACAGGGCGATGAGGCAACGGTGATTAGCGCACGCAGCTTTTCGGGCACGGTCAGTGCCAGCTGCGTCGCCACCAGCCCTCCTAACGACCAGCCCAACACAATGGCGCGTTGCGGCAATAATGGCGTCAGATGGCGAGCCATTTCTTCAAGCGTCAGCGCAGCAAAACCCTGGCTGCGGCCGTATCCCGGCAGATCGACCAGATGCAGGCGAAAATGCGTGCTGAGTCGCGGAACAATGCTTTGCCACACTTCCGCATTCAGTCCCCACCCGTGCAGCAGCACAAGATCGACTTTTCCTTCCCCGCAGGTGTGCCAGTAAAGCGACGTCATCAGTTACTATCCCAAAAATGATAAGGAGATCGCTATGCTACCAATGCCTGCCCTTTGTTGGCTATGCCAGTTACCACTGCGCATTGCACATCACGGCCTGTGTAGCCGGTGCCTGAGCAACCTGGCAACACCGCCGCCGCTGTGTCCACGCTGTGGTTTACCCGCCACATCAACCTCTCTTCCCTGTGGTCGCTGCCTGCGTTCACCGCCCGCGTGGCAGGCACTGGTTTGCGTCGGCGATTATCAGCCACCGCTTCGTCACTGGGTACATCAACTGAAATTTTCTCGCGTGACCGCACTCAGGGTGATGCTGGCTCGGCTGCTTTTGCTAAGCTGGCTTCATGCTTACCGCACGCGTGCGTTGCCGCGTCCGGATATCGTATTGTGTGTCCCTCTGCATCAACGCCGTAGCTGGCAGCGTGGCTACAACCAAACTGCGCTTCTGGCACAACCTTTGGCGCGCTGGCTGGGATGCACATTCAGCCACGGATTACGGCGACGACGTCAGGGTGCAGTGCAGCATCAGTTAAGCGCACAGCAACGCCGCATCAATTTACGCGGCGCTTTTCAGCTTGAAATAGCGGTGCGTGGGTGCCATATCGCTCTTATTGATGATGTGGTCACCACCGGCAGTACGGTGGAAGAGATTAGCCGTCTGTTGCTGGCGCAAGGCGCAGCCAGCGTGCAGGTTTGGTGCCTGTGCCGTACCTTGTAGAGCGTCGGTGATGGGCGTATTATAACCAACTAAATTAGTCAACTATTGAGCAATCGACATGATCCGAATTACTGATTCTGCCCAAGAGCACTTCTCAAAACTGCTATCCAAACAAGAAGATGGCACCCAGATTCGCGTATTCGTGATTAACCCGGGTACGCCAACTGCCGAGTGTGGTGTTTCGTATTGCCCACCCGATGCCGTTGAAGCCACAGATACTGAACTGAAATTTGAAAAATTGTCCGCTTACGTTGATGAACTGAGCGCGCCCTATCTCGAAGACGCTGAGATCGACTTCGTCACGGATAACCTTGGCTCACAACTTACGCTGAAAGCACCCAATGCCAAAATGCGTAAAGTTTCTGACGATGCGCCCATGGTTGAGCGCGTAGAGTATCTGCTACAGGCGCAAATCAACCCACAGCTGGCGGGCCACGGTGGTCGCGTCTCGCTGATGGAAATCACCGATGACGGTTACGCGATCCTGCAATTTGGCGGCGGTTGCAACGGCTGTTCAATGATCGATGTGACACTCAAAGATGGCATCGAAAAAGAGCTGCTGGCTGCCTTCCCGGAACTGAAAGGCGTGCGTGATCTGACTGAACATCAGCGTGGCGAGCACTCTTATTACTGATAATTAAGCGCGACAGGTTAGCTGTCGCGCTTTTCCTTTCAGCCCGCTTTACGACGCTGGCTTACGGTTTTCAGCAGTTTATTCACTTCTTTATCCGCAAAAATTTCCTCCAGCGATTGTGCCAGCTTACGGCGCCAGTTTGGGTATTCATTGGTTGTGCCCGGCACGTTGACCGGTTCGGTCATGCCTAACCAGTCTTCCGGCTGTAAGCCAAGTAATGCGCTGTTGGTATCGGCCAGAAAGCGATGAATGGCCTGATTAAGCTGCGGTGACATTGCTAACGTTTCGGCTCGTTTCGCACTACGCGCCGGCAACGCGCCAGCCTGCTGTAACGCCTCCAGTAGAGCCTGTTTTTGTGCGGCCCGCTGCTGTTGCAGCGACTGCATCACCGCTTTATCAGGATAGAGGCCGATCTTCTCACCTAATAACAAATCGCCCTCGCCCCAAAAACCGTTGAGTGTTGGCAGATCGTGCGTACTGGCGCTGGCAATTGACTGACGTGGATATTCATCTGGCGAGCGGTACTCTCCATTCTGCTGTTGCTCAAACCACAGCACTTTCCATGAAAAAATCCCGCTGTCACGCAGCATACTGATGATCTCTTTCGGCACCGTGCCAAGATCTTCGCCAATCACCATACAGCGATGACGTTGGCTTTCCAGCGCCAGAATGCCCAGCAGATCGTCTACCGGATAGGCCACATATGCGCCTTTATCAGCGGTTTCCCCGGCAGGCACCCACCAGAGTCGCAGCAGCGACATAACATGGTCGATGCGCAATGCGCCGCAGTCGCGCATATTTGCGCGCAGCATATCGATGAAGGGTTGATAGCCTCGTGCCTGCATAACATGGGGATCCATGGGCGGTAATCCCCAGTTTTGCCCGAGCGGGCCCAGTCGATCCGGTGGCGCACCCACGGAGGCCTTGAGGCGATAGAGTTCGGGATCGTGCCAGGTTTCGGCGCTGCCTTCAGCCACACCAACGGCCAGATCGCGATACAGCCCCACGCTCATGCCTGATGCCTGACTGGCTTGCCAGCAGCGTGAAAATTGTTGTTGCGCCAGCCATTGCAACCACTGCCAAAAGGCGATCTCGTCTTCGTGCTGTTTACACCACTGCTGCACCTCAGGAAGCTGGCTGTTGCGCCACGCTTCAGGCCAGACCGGCCAGCCCCAGTGTTCTGCATTATCCGCGCGCCGCGCGGCCTGAATGCCATCATAAGCCGCCTGATAACGCAGGCTGTCGCCGCCCTCACTGACAAAGGCGGCGAAGGCCCGCTTATCCTCATTCTCTTCATTGTGCAGCTGAAACTCTGCCCACGCATAACGTAACGCCGCGAGCTTCAGCGCCATTACCGTTTCGTAATCGACAAAATCACTCTCACGCGCTTTAGCGAGCGCACGCTGGGTTTTGGCGCTTTTCCACCACTTTTGTGCCGCTGCACTTTGCTGAAAATCCGCAACCTGCGACACGTCTATGTAGATGATATTAAGCCAGCGCCGGGACGAAGGACTGTATGGACTGGCGAAACCTGCGCTGGCTGGATAGAGTGCATGCAAAGGATTAAGGCCAACAAAGTCACCGCCGCGTAGCGCCAGCTGTTCCAGCAACTGTTGCAAATCGCCAAAATCGCCGATGCCCCAGTTGTTAGCTGAGCGCACGGTGTACAACTGCACCAGTGCTCCCCACCGCTTTTCACCTTCGCGCAGCGCGGGCGGCAGATAGCAGCGGCGCGGCGTAACAATAATTCGCGTCAGCCATTGCTGCCTGCCTTTGCTGAGCGTTAACTGGTGATATCCCTGCCCGAGCGGTGTGGGCAGCGTAAACAGCTCGCCGCCCTGTAATTCCCCTTCAAAAACCGCGCCTTTCTCACTGCGCAACTGCCAGTGAAACACGCCACGACCTTGTGCAGTAAGCTGGCGTTTGGCATTACCACTGAATACCGCAACCGGCGGCAAAGGCGTTTTTTTGTTACTGCCGGGATTATCCATCACCGCCAGTAGTGCACGCTTGGTTTCATCACTGATCGCCTCGGTTTCACCGTTGACGTTGATATGCGTTAACGAAATACCGGCAGCGCGTGCTGCCTTATCGAGTGAATTCTCTTTCATGCCGCTCCTTAACGTTTGGCTTACCAGCCTTGGTGTGGCGTCATCGGTTGAGGGGAACGACTCCAGCCTAAAGCCGTTTAAACGCGGTCACCTCAGCAACGCCTTAAGTTAAGACGGCATTAAGAAAAAAATCGACTGGCAGGGAAAAAATGGCACAAAACAGTGGGCTTACCGGTTAAGCAGGATCCGGGCAGAAGAGGATCACTCCCTGCCCGTAAAATCAGGGTACGGTATTTGAAGTCAGCCGGAATTTTTTCAAAACGGAAGAGTATGAATTTACGCTGGTAGCAAGACGCCAGCGTTAACACGCTGGCGCAGACTGTTAGCAAAGTTCGAGATGGACGTCGTGCTGTTCAATCACTTTCATTACGCTCGCAGGCGGCGTCTGGTCAGTATAGAGATAGTCGAGCAGGCTCATGTTACCGAGGTTAACCATGGCGTTACGACCAAACTTAGAGTGATCGACCACCAGCATCACGCAGCGTGAGTTTTCAATAATCGCACGCTTGGTGCGCACTTCGTGATAATCGAACTCGAGCAATGAGCCATCCATATCAATACCACTGATACCGAGAATGCCGTAATCGAGTCGGAACTGAGAGATAAAGTCGAGTGTGGCTTCGCCCATGACAGCGCCGTCGCGGGTCCGCACTTCACCACCTGCGATGATGACCCGAAAATCGGGTTTGCCCATTAACAGCATCGCCACGTTGAGATTGTTCGTGACCACGCGCAGATCGTTATGATTAAGCAACGCATGCGCCACGGCTTCGGGTGTGGTGCCAATGTCGATAAACAGCGTTGCGCCATCCGGGATTTGACTGGCGACACGTTGGGCAATACGCGCTTTTTCCGCTGACCACATCATCTTACGATCTTGCCAGGCCGTGTTTTCCGAACTGGATGGCAGTGCCGCACCGCCGTGGTGACGCTGAATTTTATTCTGATCGGCAAGGTCGTTCAGATCGCGACGAATGGTTTGCGGGCTAACTTCGAAGTGATCCACCAGCTCTTCGGTACTGACATATCCCTGACGCCGGACCAGATCGATAATGGCGTCATGACGTTGCGTCTGCTTCACATTACTCTCCTGTTTGCGGCCCGTGACCGCGTATACTTTTTCCTGCGGCTAATGGCGTTTCACTTTGCGCGTGTCAACAAAGGCCATTGCTAATCCCACCACTAAGCCGGTTACGTGCGCGGCATTGGCGATCGCCAAACCAAACGCACCAAACCAGCCAATCACCAGCCAGACGATGGCAAAACCGATTAAGCCACGTTCAAGATAAATGCCGCTATCGGGATCGCGCTCGCCACGCAACCAGCAATATCCCATCAGGGCATAAACCACACCTGACAAACCACCAAACCAGATACCGCTAAATTTGGCTTGCATCCAGCCGCTCAGTAGCGCGGAAATCAACATGATGACAAATAATTTGCCACTGCCAATCCGCCTCTCCACGGCACCGCCGAGATACCACCACCACATCAGATTGAATAAAATATGCAGCAGCGAAAAATGCAGTAAGGCATGGCTGAACCAGCGCCACACTTCAGGATATTGATCCGGGTCTGCCGGCCAGGCCAGCCAGTAGAGTACGGTGCGGTCACCTGCCACCTGCATCACAATAAACACCGCGATGCAGAGTCCCATTATCGTCATGGTGAGGGGGCCTACGCGTTCCCGAATGTTCGCCCAGAAATGCGTGCGTTCATAGCGCAAGCCGCTATCGGTTTTGCCGCTATGCCAGCTGGCAGCCTGATAACGTGGGTGATTAGGGTCGCGGACGAATTGTTGAAGTTCGTTTTCGACCATAGAAAGTTTACTTTCATCATCTAACAGGATGACGTAATGACTTTCATGCTCAATACGCAGCGTAACGCCACGCGTTGCCATATAGTCGACGAACGCCTGCGCCATGCGGGGATGGTTGAACTGGGTAATGCGCATCATACGTAACTCTCCATGTGACGACGGGCTTTTTAGACGCTGCCGTTGGCGACCTGCAGCGGGAAGGCGGCGCGCCAGGCATCAAAACCGCCATCAATGCTGTAAGCCGCTGAGAATCCCTGACTTAACAGATACTGCGCTGCGCTTTTACTGCTGTTGCCGTGATAGCACATCACCAGCACGGGCAATGTCTGATCGGCGCTGGCAATAAACTCATTGAGATTGCTATTTGACAGGTGCAGCGCGCCTGTTGCATGCCCAAGGGAAAAACTTTGTGGATCGCGGATATCCACCAGCAGCGCGCCTTGTGTCAGGTGCTCCTGAGCCTGCTGGACATTAATACATTCGAAGGTTTCCATGGTGTCTCTCATTGCTGTGTCACATTTATTGCCTAGTGTAACCCGAGAATCAGCGCCAATAACCTGACAATCATTGCGGGTTTGTATTTTTTTCACTCACAGAATGTTAGCTGTATCACGCAAAAATGTTTTTAACGGGTTAAATGCTGGCATCAATGTTGGTTTGCGATTATTATTATGCTCGAAAACGAACATAAATGAACTATTCCGAACATCGGAGGAGATGACGTGGAAACCAAAGACCTGATCGTGATCGGCGGCGGCATCAACGGTGCCGGCATTGCAGCAGATGCTGCAGGACGCGGACTGTCGGTGCTAATGCTGGAGGCGCGGGACCTGGCTTGCGCGACCTCTTCTGCCAGTTCAAAACTGATTCACGGCGGCCTGCGCTACCTTGAACACTATGAATTCCGTCTGGTGAGCGAAGCACTGGCAGAGCGCGAAGTGCTGTTGAAAATGGCACCACACATCGCTTTTCCCATGCGCTTTCGCCTGCCGCACCGCCCACATTTGCGTCCGGCGTGGATGATCCGCACCGGACTGTTTATGTATGATCATTTGGGTAAACGCACCAGTTTACCAGGCAGTAAAGTCTGCGTTTTGGCGCGGATTCGGCCTTGAAACCTGAGATCACGCGCGGATTCGAATATTCTGACTGCTGGGTAGACGATGCGCGCATGGTTGTACTCAATGCTCAGGAAGTGGTGAAACACGGCGGCGAAGTAAGAACGCGCACCCGCGTAAACCGAGCCTGGCGTGAAGGCAACCTGTGGATGGTTGAAGCAGAAGATGTCGACAGCGGTAAAACCTTTACCTGGCGCGCTAAAGGTTTAGTGAACGCAGCGGGTCCGTGGGTGAAGCAGCTGTTTGACGATGGCCTGAAGCTGAAATCGCCTTACGGTATTCGCCTGATTAAAGGCAGCCATATTGTCGTGCCGCGCGTACACCATGAAAAGCAGGCTTATATCCTGCAGAACGAAGATAATCGTATTGTATTCGTGATCCCGTGGATGGATGAGTTCTCCATCATTGGCACCACCGATGTGGAATACAAAGGCGATCCAAAGAACGTTAAAATCGATGACAGCGAGATCGATTATCTGTTGAAGGTTTACAACGGCCATTTCAAGAAGCAGCTGACCTCTGAAGATATCGTCTGGACTTATTCAGGCGTGCGTCCACTGTGCGATGACGAGTCTGATTCACCACAAGCGATTACCCGCGACTATACGCTCGACGTGCGAGACGAAAATGGTCAGGCCCCACTACTGTCGGTGTTTGGCGGTAAGCTGACAACCTATCGCAAGCTGGCTGAGCACGCGATGGAAAAACTGAGTAAGTATTTCCCTCATGCCGGACCGGCATGGACGAAGTCGTGTGTGCTGCCAGGTGGTAACATTTCCGGAACGCGTGAGGATTACGCAGCCAGCCTGCGTCGCCGTTATCCGTTTATCAGTGAACAGATGGCACGTCACTATTCACGGACTTACGGCAGCAACAGTGAATTGCTGCTCGACGGCGCAAAAAGCCTGGCTGATTTAGGGTGAAAACTTTGGCCATGAGTTTTACGAAGCGGAGCTTCGCTACCTGGCTCAAAACGAGTGGGTTCGTGAACTGGATGATGCCATCTGGCGCCGTACAAAACAGGGTATGTGGCTGACTAAAGAACAGCAGGCACGTGTAGCGGAGTGGCTGGCCGCCAAGCCAGCCCTATCACTGGCGTCCTGAGTCAGATCGCCAACTGACGTGGGTTTGTTCGCTGCGCGAACCGGCACGGGGAAGGTTTCGTTCGCTGCGCCAACGGGCGCGGAGAAGGTTTCGTTCGCTGCGCGAACAGGCACGGAGAAGGTTTCGTTCGCTGCGCGAACAGGCACGGAGAAGGTTTCGTTCGCCCGGCAGCCGGGCAGTTTCATTTTCCCCGCTGCAGGCGACCGACAAGGGTTGCTGAGCGGCAACCCTTGACCCGCGCTTCCGGCCTGCCCGCCCGCCGCTGCGCGGTCCCTTCTCTTCTTCACGATTTCTGACGGAACGGCTGAATTCACCCTCCGTGGTTCATTCCAGCCTCTTCGCGGCATCCATGCCGCTCGTCCTGAAATCCCTCATCCGCTCAGCGTGCAGGAAGGCCTCTGCCAAACCCCCCGCTGCACCCGCGGTTTCCTGTTTTCATAACGTCATCGTTATTTGCTCATGCGAAAATCCCTTATCCGCTCAGCGTGCAGGAAGGCTTCTGTCAAACCCCCGCTGCACCCGCAGCTTTCCTGTTTTCATAACGTCATCGTTGTTTGCTCATGCGGAAATCCCTCATCCGCTCAGCGTGCAGGAAGGCCTCTGCCAAACCCCCGCTGCACCCGCGGTTTCCTGTTTTCATAACGTCATCGTTATTTGCTCATGCGAAAATCCCTTATCCGCTCAGCGTGCAGGAAGGCCTCCGACAAACCCCCGCTGCACCCGCAGCTTCCGTTCTTTACAGACTTCATGGCGGTGAGTTTTTGAGTTTAGAGTTTTGAGTTTTGCGTTTCACAATCTCAGACAACACCTTGTTAAGGCATTAATTCAGAAATCACAGGCGGGGGTTGGTGGAGGCATCCGGCGCGCTGAGGAAAGAGCGCAGGCCAGGACGAGACGACAGGACGTCGGCGAGAGGCCGGAACGCGCCAGGGACTGGCAAGTCCGGGCGGTCCGTCAGGCCGCAGCGAGAGACGAAGGTACAGCAGAGGCTGCCGGGCGCGGGGATTGTTAAGGGGCCGCGACGCCCCCTGACACGTCCGCCTGCACGGAGGTGCTGGAAACTGCCGCACGCCTGGCGGGCGGGAACCTGCACGGAGCGTGTTTACCCGCACGCCGGGCGGAACCCGCATAAAGTGTGTTTACCCGCACAGCGGGCGGAACCCGCACAAAGTGTGTTTACCCGCACGGCGGGCGGAACCCGCACAAAGTGTGTTTACCCGCACGGCGGGCGGAACCCGCACAAAGTGTGTTTACCCGCACGGCGGGCGGAACCCGCACAAAGTGTGTTTACCCGCACGGCGTGCAGCCTCCCACGCAGTGGCGACTACAACCTTACTGGTGCGATATTCCAGATTTCATCGGCATACTCCTGAATCGTCCTGTCCGATGAAAAATACCCCATGCCTGCAATATTTAGCGCGGCGCGGCGTTGCCATTCATCAGGCTGACGATAAAGCGCATCGACTTTATCCTGGGTATCGACATAACTGCGGTAATCCGCCAGTAACTGGTAGTGATCGCCGAAGTTCACCAGTGAATCGAATAAATTACGATAGCGGCCCGGATCCTGTGGACTGAAAACGCCAGACGCAATTTGCGTCAGTACCTGATGCAGTTCAGCATCCTCTTCGTAATATTTACGTGGGTTATAACCGTCGCGACGCAGTGCTTCTACTTGCGGCGTGGTATTACCGAAAATAAAGATATTTTCTTCGCCCACATGCTCAAGCATTTCCACGTTAGCCCCGTCCAGCGTACCGATAGTTAATGCGCCATTCAGAGCGAATTTCATATTACTGGTACCCGACGCTTCGGTTCCTGCGGTAGAGATCTGCTCCGAAAGATCGGCGGCAGGAATAATGATCTGTGCCAGACTAACGCTGTAATTGGGAATAAAAACAACTTTCAGCTTGTTCTTGACCTGCGGATCATTATTGATCACCTGAGCAACGTCATTGATCAGATGAATAATATGCTTGGCGACGTAATACGCTGAGGCCGCTTTACCCGCAAAAATATTGACGCGCGGCACCCAATTGGCTCCCGGCTCGGCTTTGATGCGGTTATAGCGGGTGATCACATGCAATACATTTAAGAGCTGACGTTTGTATTCATGAATACGTTTAATTTGTACGTCAAACAGCGCATTCGGATCGAGTACAACATCCAGATTTTTTGCTACCCAGTCTGCCAGCCGACGTTTGTTTTGCAACTTCGCCTCTGCAACTTTCTGAATAAAGGCCGGGTAATCAATTTGCGCTTTGAGCTCGTTTAACTGGCTCAACTCGGTGCGCCAGTTGCGACCAATCTCCTCGTCTAACACGTCGGAAAGTGCCGGGTTCGCCAGTGCTAACCAGCGTCGTGGCGTAACGCCATTGGTTTTATTGCAAAAACGTCCAGGAAACAGGCGAGAGAAATCAGCAAACAGTGACTGCACCATCAAATTAGAGTGCAGTTCTGATACACCATTGACTTTGTGACTCACAACCACCGCCAGCCACGCCATGCGGACCCGACGGCCCTCTTTTTCATCAATAATCGAGATACGTGACAGCAAATCCCAGTCGTCAGGATAATAATCCTGAATCGTTTTGAGGAAAAAGTCGTTGATTTCAAAAATAATGCCGAGATGACGCGGTAAAATTTTCCCCAACATATCAACCGGCCAGGTCTCCAGGGCTTCCGTCATTAAAGTGTGGTTGGTGTAAGAGAACACCTGACAGCACACCTCAAAAGCGTTGTCCCAGGAAAACTTATGTTCATCGATCAGCAAACGCATCAGCTCTGGAATCGCCAGAACCGGGTGCGTATCGTTCAGGTGAATCGCGATTTTGTCAGCCAGGTTGTCCCAGGTTTGATGCATACGCCAGTGGCGATTAAGAATGTCCTGAACCGTAGCGGACACCAGGAAATATTCCTGCCGTAAACGCAGCTCGCGACCTGAATAGGTTGAATCATCAGGATAAAGCACACGAGACACGTTTTCTGAGTGGTTTTTATCTTCAACCGCTGCGAAGTAATCGCCCTGATTGAACTTACCCAGATTGATTTCGTTACTGGCTTGGGCGCCCCACAGCCTCAGCGTGTTGGTGGCATCCGTATCAAAGCCTGGGATGATTTGATCGTAAGCCATCGCCAGGATCTCTTCTGTTTCCAGCCAGCGCACCTTCGATCCTTCATGCTGAATACGTCCACCAAAGCGCACTTTGTAGCGGGTATTGAAACGCTGGAACTCCCAGGGATTACCATACTCAAGCCAGTAATCGGGTGACTCTTT
Source organism: Pantoea sp. LMR881 (assembly GCF_027157825.1). Lineage (NCBI taxonomy): Bacteria > Pseudomonadati > Pseudomonadota > Gammaproteobacteria > Enterobacterales > Erwiniaceae > Pantoea > Pantoea sp. LMR881. Next base: position 2,575,840 of record NZ_JAPVOK010000002.1, on the reverse strand, counting down.
TTGCTCGCCATCAATAATGTTCTGTTTGAACATGCCGTAATCATAGCGAATGCCATAACCGCGCCCTGGCATGCCCAACGTGGCAAGCGAATCCAGGAAGCAGGCTGCCAGACGACCTAAACCGCCATTTCCGAGGCCAGGATCGTTTTCCTCTTCCATCAGTTCGGCAAGATCGAGACCCATTTCGTCCAGCGCCTGATTGAGATCCTCATAAATGCCCATCGCTAATAGTGCATTTCCCAGCGTGCGGCCCATCAGGAATTCCATCGACAGGTAATAAACCTGCCTGACATCCTGTGATAACTGGGCGCGGCTGGAACGCAACCAACGCTCAACCATGCGATCGCGCACCGCCAGCAGCGCGGCGTTGAGCCACTCATGCTTATTGGCGATAGAGGGATCTTTACCAATAGTGAACATCAGCTTGTAAGCAATCGAGTGCTTTAAAGCATCAACCGTCAACGTCGGTGAGGCGTAAGTGAAAGGTGCATTCATATCCAGTTTCCCAATCCGTTACAACAAACGTTGATAAAGATCGCGGTAGGCTTGTGCTGCCACCTGCCAGCTAAAATCCATTCCCATTGCCTGACGCTGAACGTAACGCCAGAGAGAAGGACGAGACCACAAAACAAAAGCACGTCGAATCGCACGTAAAAGCGACCAGGCGTTACTGTCTTCAAAACTGAAGCCGCTGGCGATACCGTCCGCCAGGTTTTCAAGCGAGCTGTCATTCACCGTATCCGCTAAACCGCCGGTGCGGCGTACTAGCGGCAACGTGCCGTACTTCAGCCCGTAAAGCTGCGTCAGGCCACAGGGTTCAAAGCGACTTGGCACCATAATAACGTCTGCACCACCGACAATGCGGTGCGAGAAAGCTTCGTGATAACCGATTTGTACTCCTACGCTTCCTGGATGTTCGGCCGCAGCCGCCAGGAAGCCCTGTTGCAGTTCCGCATCACCCTGTCCCAGCAGTACCAGTTGTCCCCCTGGGCCAGCAAGCCTGGCAACGCTTCAAGCACCAAATCCAGTCCTTTCTGGCGGGTGAGGCGACTGATAACGCAAAAGACCGGGACTTTATCATCCACCTTTAGCCCCATCGCGACCTGAAGTTGACGCTTGTTTTCCGCCTTAGCTTCCAGCGTGTCGCGGTTGTAGCGGGCACTCAGCAGCAGATCGTGCGCCGGGTCCCATATTGAGGGATCCACACCGTTCAGGACACCGCTTAAGCGGCCTTCCAACATGCGCTGCGCCAGCAATGCTTCCATACCGTACCCGAATTCGGCTGAGGTGATCTCATGTGCATAGGTCGGGCTTACTGCAGTGATGTGATCGGCGTAGAACAGCCCGGCTTTCAGGTAGGAGATCTGACCAAAGAACTCCAGCCCGTGCATGTTGAAGAATGCGCTGGGTAACTGGATCTGATCCAGATGATGCGCGGCGAACAAACCTTGATAGGCCAGGTTGTGCACGGTAAACACCGACTTTGCCGGACGTCCACGCGCCTCCATATAAGCGCAGGTCAGCCCCGCGTGCCAGTCGTGTGCATGCACAATGTCTGGCCGCCAGGCAGGATCTAACCCGCATGCCAGTTCGCAGCCCATCCAGCCCAGCAGCGCAAAACGCAGATAGTTATCCACGTAAGCGTACTGTGATTCATCGTGATATGGGCTGCCTGGCCGATCGTATAAACCTGGCGCATCAATGAGATAAATATTAACGCCGTTAAAATGCCCCAGCAGTAAGCGCACAGGACCCGCAAAGGTCTGTAAATCAGCAATCACTTCAGTATCTGGTATACCTTTGCGCAATGCTGGAAACGCGGGGATCACCACCCGCGTATCCGTTCCACCCGCAATTTGTGCTTGAGGTAATGCCCCGACTACATCAGCCAGCCCGCCAGTTTTCAGCAGCGGAAAAAGTTCTGAACAGACATGTAAAACCTGCATCCTCGACCTCATTAAGTTATCAGGCACGATCCGCGTGCCCATTGCGTGTGCCGCTTATCGCCTACTGCCCCGCATTAGCCAATTTGGCCAACATGGCGCGGGTAACCAGTACGATGCCTTCTTCCGAACGGTGAAACCGGCGACTGTCTTCATCAGGGTTTTCGCCAATCACCATCCCTTCTGGCAGCACGCAGGCGCGGTCAACCACACAGCGGCGCAGACGACAGGATCGGCCAACCACCACATCAGGCAGCAGCACGGTAGAATCAATATTGCAAAAGAATTAACGCGCACGCGCGGGAAAAGCACAGAATTCACGACCACCGACCCCGAAATAATGCAGCCGCCAGAAACTAAAGAGTTCATGGTCATGCCGTGACTGCCGGAGCGGTCCTGCACAAATTTAGCAGGCGGTAGCGGTTCCATATGCGTGCGGATTGGCCAGGTGTGGTCATACATATCCAGTTCTGGTGTAACCGAGGCCAGATCAAGATTGGCACGCCAGTAAGCCTCCAGCGTTCCCACATCGCGCCAATAGGGCGTTGCTTTGTCATCGTTTTGCACACAGGAAAGGGCAAACGAATGAGCGTAGCCTTCGCCGCTTGCCACGATTTTTGGCAGGATATCCTTACCAAAATCGTGATTCGAATTGGGTTCCAGCAGGTCTTCTTCTAATAGCTGGTAAAGATAGTCTGCATTAAAGACATAGACGCCCATACTGGCGAGCGACTGAGTATCGTCGCCTGGCATGGTAGGGGGTTTAGGCGGTTTCTCAACGAAATCAACCACCATATTTTCCTCGTTCACCGCCATCACCCCAAAGGCTGTGGCTTCGTGAACCGGAACCGGTAAACAGGCAATGGTGCACTTTACATTTTTATCTACGTGATCCAACAGCATGCGCGAGTAATCCATTTTATAAATATGGTCCCCGGCAAGAATCACGATGTACTGTGCATCATAACGGCGAATAATATCGAGGTTTTGCGTCACCGCATCGGCAGTGCCGCGATACCAGTGCTCAGTAGAGAAACGCTGCTGCGCTGGCAGTAAATCAACAAATTCGTTCATCTCCTCGTTGAAGATCGACCAGCCACGCTGAATATGCTGGGTCAGCGTATGCGATTGATATTGAGTAATGACGCCAATGCGGCGGATGCCGGAGTTCACGCAGTTGGAGAGCGCAAAGTCGATGATACGGAATTTACCGCCAAAGTGTACGGCAGGTTTGGCGCGTTCCGCGGTCAGGTCAACAAGGCGTGTGCCACGTCCTCCGGCAAGGATCAGGGCAACCGTTTGTGTAGGGAGCTGGCGAGCCAGCATCAGATGATCTGTTCTGTCTAATTTAACCATGTCTGACTCCTTATGATTGCTTTTGGAACACGCACACACCGTGTGCGGGACCATGCCAGACAGTTAACAGGATGGGGTTATCGTCCCCGGCGAAAGGAGGAAGGGCACGCCATTCTCCGTCTGGTAAGGCGATGTCACTCACCGATTCCGTGGCGTTTATTGTTATTAACCAGCGGCCGGAGAGCAGGATCTGCATTCTGTGCGCCCCCTGCTTCCATTCGTCGTGCTGCAGTGGTTTGCCGCTGGCATTGAGCCACTGCACATTGCCGTCACCTTCCTGCCACCAGCGGTCCGCCGTCAGCGCAGGAATGCGCTGGCGTAAGTGGATCAACGCAGCGGTGAAATCGACCAATCCTTTTTCATCAGCCTGCCAGTCCAGCCAGGTTAACGCATTGTCCTGACAGTAGGCATTGTTGTTACCGTGCTGACTGTGACCACGCTCATCACCCGCCAGCAGCATGGGTGTGCCTTGTGCCAGCAGCAGCGTGGTAAGTAAGCCATGCACGCTAAGCCGCCGACGCTCAAACACATCAAAGCTGACCTGCAATCCTTCTTTACCATGATTATGGCTGTAATTGTTGCCATGACCATCGCGGTTGTCTTCGCCGTTGGCTTCATTGTGTTTGTGGTTAAAACTGACCAAATCACACAGCGTGAAACCGTCATGGGCGGTTACCAAATTAAGGGTAGCGTGGGGTTGCCGCGTCTGGTGCTGAAACAGATCGCTGGATGCGGCAAAACGGCGAGCAAACTCACCGTTAGTAACCTCGCCATGCAGCCAGTAGCGCCGCACGGTATCGCGAAACTGATCGTTCCATTCAGCAAACGGTTCAGGATAGTGCCCCACCTGATAGCCATCAGGCCCGATATCCCAGGGTTCGACAATCAGCTTCACTGATGACAGCAGCGGACAGGCACGTATCGCTCTAAACAGCGGTGCGTCACGCTGATAATCTGGCGTCCGGCCCAGAACCGTCGCCAGATCAAAACGAAAGCCATCAACGTGACATACGCGCACCCAGTAACGCAGTGCCTCTAACGCCCACGTCATGACCTGAGGATGATTGAGATTGAGGGTGTTACCGCACCCGGTCCAGTTTACATATTCACCCTGCTCGTTTAGCCAGTAATAACTGGCGTTATCCACACCGCGCAGAGAAACGGTCGGGCCAATTTCCTCAAGCTCGGCGCTGTGGTTAAACACCACATCAAGCAAGACTTCGATGCCTGCAGCATGCAGATTTTTCACCGCCTGCTGGAATTCCTGCAACGGCGTCAGTCCGTCTTGCCCGGAGGCGTAACGAGGATCAACGGCCCACAACGCAAACGGGTTATAGCCCCAATAGTTACTTAAACCGAGACGCAGCAGGCGTGGCTCGCTGGCAAAATGCGCAATCGGTAACAGCTCAATGGCGGTAATACCAAGGTAACGCAGATAATCCACCATAACAGGATGGCCTAACGCTGCGTAAGTCCCGCGCAGCGTTTCCGGAATTTCCGGATGTCGTTTGGTGAGGCCGCGCACATGCGCTTCATAAATCACTGTATTGCCCCACGGTGTGCGGGGCGCAACATCTTCTTCCCAGTCAAAATCTTCGGCGACCACCAGCGACTTAGGCGCTAAGGCAGCGTTATCCACGAGATCCGGTTCGATTTCTCCACCGTGAAAACAGGGATCGTCTGGAATATCCCCTTCTACCGCGCGGGCACAGGGATCAACCAGTAATTTCGCGGGATTAAAACGATGCCCTTGCCTGGGCGCCCAGGGGCCGTGCACCCGATAGCCGTAACGCTGGCCAGGTTTGATGCCTGCCACGTAACCATGCCAGATATCACCACTGCGACCCGGTAATGCAATACGCTGTTCACGACCGCGCGCGTCAAACAAGCAGAGTTCAACGTGTGTGGCATGATGAGAAAACAGCGTAAAGTTGACGCCCTTACCATCGTAATTAGCACCTAAAGGTTCAGGGCTACCGGGATTGACTGTCATTCATTCTCCTCACGCACCAGCCAGACAGTGGCAAGCGGCGGCAGATTCAGACTGAGGGATTGCGGACGACCATGACTCTCCTGTGAATCGGTATGTACCCGGTGATTACGCACATCACTGCCGTGATATTCATGCTGATCGGTGTTCATCACTTCGCGCCAGCTACCCGCCTGGTTAACGCCAAAGCGATAACCCGGACGCGGCACAGGGGTAAAGTTACTGGCGATAATCATTTCATTGCCGTCACGGTCGCGACGCACAAACACATACACCGAGTTTTCAAAATCATCGACCACCAGCCACTCAAACCCTTGTGGATCAAAATCGAGTTGATGCAGCGACTTATGGTGTTGATAAGTGAAGTTGAGATCGCGTACCAGACGCTGCACACCATGGTGCCAGTTGTCTGCACCTTCCAGCAGATGCCAGTCGAGACTGGAGTCGTGATCCCACTCTCTTCCCTGTGCAAACTCACCGCCCATAAACAGCAATTTTTTGCCAGGAAATGCCCACATCCAGCCGTAATAGGCACGCAGGTTGGCAAACTTCTGCCACGCATCGCCTGGCATACGATCAAGAATGGAACGTTTGCCATGCACCACTTCATCATGTGACAGCGGCAACACGAAGTTCTCGGTGTAGTTGTACATCATGCCAAAACTCATCAGGTTGTGATGATAGCGGCGATGGATTGGATCAAGCTTCATGTAGTCGAGCGTGTCGTGCATCCAGCCAAGGTTCCACTTAAACCAGAAGCCCAGTCCGCCATCTTCAGGTGGACGTGACACACCAGGAAAATCGGTGGATTCTTCTGCTACGGTCACTGTCCCTGGCATTACCTGGCCGAGTGTGCGGTTGGTGTAACGTAAGAAAGCGATCGCTTCGAGGTTTTCACGGCCCCCTGATAATTAGGAACCCATTCACCTTCTGCGCGGCTGTAATCGCGGTAAATCATTGACGCAACCGCGTCGACACGCAAACCATCAATGCCAAAACGTTCAAGCCAGTAGAGCGCATTGCCTGACAAATAGTTGCTGACTTCGCGGCGACCAAAGTTATAGATCAGCGTGTTCCAGTCCTGATGAAAGCCTTCACGCGGATCGCTGTGTTCATAAAGCTCAGTGCCGTCAAATTTTGCTAAGCCGAAGTCATCGCTGGGAAAGTGGCCCGGCACCCAATCCAGTAATACATTCAGGCCAGCCTCATGCGCGCTGGCAATAAAGTCGCGAAACTCGTCGCGCGTCCCGAAGCGACGGGTGGGCGCGTACATACCCAGAGGCTGGTAACCCCAACTGCCATCAAAGGGATGCTCGTTGATTGGCATCAGTTCAATATGGGTAAAGCCCATCTCTTTGACGTAAGGGATCAGTTGTTCAGACAGCTCTTTGTAGCTGAGCCAGAAATTATTGTCGGTGTGACGGCGCCAGGAGCCAAGATGCACTTCGTAAATTGAGATTGGCGCATCAAACGCATTGGCGGCTTTGCGCTCAGCTTTCATCTCAATCAGGTTAGGCAGCCCACAAATTGTTGAGGCGGTTTGCGGACGCATCTGCGCTTCAAAGGCGAACGGATCAGCTTTAATGCGCAGCTGACCACTCGCATCAATGATTTCAAATTTATAGAACTGACCATTGAAAGCGCCCGGTACAAACAGTTCCCAGATGCCCAGTTCCTGACGCAAGCGCATCGGATGGCGACGACCGTCCCAGTAATTGAAATCGCCGACGACCGATACGCGACGTGCATTGGGTGCCCAGACGCAAAAGCGCGTACCGTTCACGTCATCAATCACTGCGCCATGTGCACCCAGCGTTTCATAGGGACGCAAATGTGTCCCTTCCGCCAGTAGCCATGCATCCATCTCTTGCAGCAACGGGCCGAAACGGTAAGCGTCGTCCAGCAAGTTTTGCTGTCCGTGCCAGTTTACGGCTAACTGGTAGCGAAAACGGTTTTTGCGACGTGGGACCACACCGCTAAAGAAGCCACGAGAATCAACACATTTTAGCTGGGCGAGTTTACGCCCGGTATTCGTTTCAATTACCCAAACCTCTGAAGCCTCGGGCAGCAGCGCCCGTACTTCAAGGCCTTTTTCCGTCTGGTGCATCCCTAATATTGAAAAGGGATCGGCGTAATTCCCCTCAAACAGGGCATTGATCGCCTGGCGATCGGGAAGCTCTGACATGACTTTCTTCCTGTGATAGTGGCAGGCGAAATGGGCGTATTCGCAACACGCATCAGATGCACTGCTCTTCATTGAGCCATGCGTACAACGACAAGGAAATTAAGCCAGTCCGTGGGAAAGATTCTTTGCCGTGTACAACAACCATTCAGTTCTAAAAGCAAAACAGTCAACAAGCGGCACATCATTGTTAAATCATAGCTTGGCGATAGAAGTTGCCAGGCCAGAAAACAAAAAATTCTTCACGAGCAAGCAAAAAGGGAAGCTGATCACTTCCAGAGGATAAGTCATTTGACTTATTAGAGGATAAAAAGCCAAAAAGGCCGGAGATTTTCCAGCCTTTTTGAAAAGTTTAAGATTTAGTCTACCAGCAGACGCAGCATACGGCGCAGCGGTTCCGCAGCGCCCCATAACAGCTGGTCACCCACGGTAAAGGCCGAGAGATATTCTGGCCCCATATTGAGTTTGCGCAGGCGACCGACCGGCGTGGTCAGCGTGCCGGTAACGGCGGCAGGCGTCAGTTCACGCATTGTCAGTTCGCGGTCATTTGGCACCACTTTGACCCATTCGTTATGTGAAGCCAGTAGCTGTTCAATCTCCGCCAGCGGCACATCTTTTTCAACTTCAGGGTAAAGGCCTGGCTGTGACAGCGCAGCGCACCAACACGTACGCATAAACCGTCTACCGGAATGGTGTGTTGCGTACCCAGAATCTTGTTGGTTTCTGCCTGGCCTTTCCACTCTTCGCGGCTCTGACCGTTTTCAAGCTGTTTGTCGATCCATGGGATCAGGCTTCCCGCCAGCGGTACACCAAAGTTGTCTGTCGGCAAAGTGCCGGAACGGGTAAATCCGTCACGCTGCGCTCAATATCAAGAATGGCTGACGCCGGATCGTGCAGTGATTTTGCCACGTGGTCGTGCAGCATACCCATTTGCGTCAGCAGCTCGCGCATATGTCGTGCACCGCCGCCCGATGCGGCCTGATAAGTTGCCACAGACGCCCACTCCACCAGGTTCTGTGCAAACAGGCCGCCGAGCGACATCAGCATCAGGCTGACGGTGCAGTTACCGCCAACAAAAGTATTAATGCCGTTGTCGATGCCCTGACGAATCACCTGATGGTTAACCGGGTCGAGGATAATGATGGCATCGTCTTTCATACGCAGCGTAGAAGCCGCATCGATCCAGTAACCTTTCCAGCCACTGGCGCGCAGCTTAGGATAGACTTCACTGGTATAGTCGCCGCCCTGGCAGGTGATAATGATATCCAGTGCTTTTAGTGCATCGATATCAAAGGCATCCTGAAGTGCACCATGATGCTTGCCACCGAATTCCGGGGCCGCCTGACCATGCTGCGACGTCGAGAAAAAGACCGGATTGATAACATCAAAATCGCGCTCTTCACTCATGCGGGACATCAGCACTGAGCCGACCATACCGCGCCAACCAACAAAACCTACATTCTTCATGTCGTATCCGTCTCAGGCGATGTCACACCTGATTTTCAACCGAGGGGAAGAGCGGAGTGCCAATTTCACCCCACTCTGCGTAATAATATGACCACCAACTCTACAAAATGCACAATTTCTGGCAAGTGAATTAATTCGATGGCGCTAACTTTTTCAGCAGCACATCTAATAACACGCTTTTCTTAACCATGAGTCGATATAAAACAGATGACTGAAATGATTTCTGCAACAATATTATTGTTGTTAATAATGGATCCGCTGGGCAATTTGCCGATTTTTATGTCGGTTTTAAAGCATCTGGAGCCTAAACGTCGCCGCATGGTGTTAATTCGCGAAATGCTGATTGCGCTGGCGATTATGCTGCTGTTTTTGTTTGCGGGTGAACGCATTCTGGCGTTTTTGAACCTGCGCACTGAAACAGTTTCGATCTCTGGCGGCGTTATTCTCTTTTTAATCGCCATCAAAATGATTTTCCCTTCGCCCGAAACCAGCAGTACCGGTTTACCTGCCGGAGAAGAACCGTTTCTGGTGCCGCTTGCAATCCCGCTGGTTGCCGGCCCTTCGCTGCTGGCAACGTTGATGCTGTTATCGCACCAATACCCGCACCAAATGTCACATCTGGTCGGTGCGCTGTTGATTGCCTGGGGCGTTACCGTGGTGATTTTACTGCTTTCCGGCGTATTTTTGCGGCTGCTCGGCGATAAAGGGGTTAACGCACTGGAAAGACTGATGGGGCTGATCCTGATTATGCTGGCGACACAGATGTTTTTAGATGGGATTCGGGCTTACCTGAAATTGTAGGCATGGCACCCGCTTTCTCCACCTCAATCCTCCTCTGATCGGGGAAGATTGAGGTGAGAATAGTAAACCGCAACAGCTTAAGACAACAACTCAAACGCAATCATGCCAACCACTGCGCCCACCGTACCCAGAATCGTTTCCATCAGCGTCCAGGTTTTTAACGTCTCCGCTTCGCTGGCACCGGTAAAACGGCCAAACAGCCAGAAACCCGCGTCATTCACGTGACTGATAATAATTGACCCGCCGCCAATACAAATGGATAAGGCTGCCAGTTGCGCACCACTGTAATGTAACGGTTCAATTACCGGCATAATCAAGCCAACGGTGGTCAGACATGCCACGGTCGCGGAACCCTGAATAACACGCACTGCGCCAGAAAGAATAAAACAGGCCAGCGCAACAGGAAGCCCGGCACCGGTCAGAGCATTACCCAACACCGGCCCCACGCCTGAATCAACCAGTACCTGCTTAAACACGCCGCCTGCGCCGATGACCAGCAGAATAATACCCGCCGGTTGCAGCGCACTGCCGCACACCTGCATCACTTTCTCTTTATCCATGCCCTGACGATAAGCCAGACCATAAATAGCCACCAGACAGGCCAGCAGAATGGCCGTAAACGGATGACCCATAAATTCCAGCCATTGATAAAGCGACGTTCCTTCGGTGGTAAACCGTGCGCCAATGGTTTTCAGCCCCACCAGAACCAGCGGGAACAGAATCAGACAGAGACTGAAACCAAACGAGGGTAGCTGACTTTCATCGACATCCGGTTGATGATCTTCCGGCGGTGAGCTGAAAGAGACATGCTTACCGATGAAATTGCCAAACAACGGACCAGCGATCAGCATGCCTGGAATGGCAGCACACAGACCGAGCAGGATCATCCAGCCAAAATCTGCGTGCATCTGTGAAGCCAGCAACATGGGCGCAGGGCCCGGTAGCAGAAAGGCGGCGGACGCGGCCACACCGGCAAACAGCGGGATCACCAGCTTGACTAAATTGCCCTGCGTGCGCCGCGCCACAGCGAACGCAATGCTAATCAGCAGCACCACAGCCACTTCAAAAAACAGCGGCAGTGCGCAGATCAAACCGGCAATGCCCATCGCGTAGTGTGCACGGCTCTCGCCAAAGGTTTTCAGCATGCGGATGGCAATCTGATCGACCGCGCCGGTTTCATGCAGGATTTTGCCGAACATCGCACCCAGCGCCACCACGATGGCCAGAAAGCCGAGCGTGCCGCCCATCCCTTTTTCCATGGTCTCGGCGATTTTATTCAGCGGCATGCCGGAAAACAGCCCGGCACCAATCGACACCAACATCAGGGCGACAAAGGCATGCATACGCGCTTTCATCACCAAAAAAGCAGCAGCAGGACAGAGCCTGCTGCGGTCAAAACGAGTGTAGCGGTATTCATTGACTAGCCTTGATTGATTGCTTCCTTGATGGTCGCAACCGTCGCCGCTACAACCTCGTCCAGTGGATGATCGATATCCACGACTAATACATCAGCCTCATCGCTGCCTGGCTCTTCCAGCGTGGCGAACTGCGTCACCAACATTTGTGGCTTGAAAAAGTGGCCTTTACGCGCTTTAAGACGCGCTTCGATGGTGTCGAAATCCCCTTTCAGGTAGATGAAGCTCAGGTTGTCATTGCCCTGACGCAGGCTGTCACGGTAACGCTTTTTCAGTGCCGAACAGACAATGATCGAAATGGCCTGGGTACGCTGCATGGCAAAAGCGGCATCATTCAGCGACTGTAACCAGGGCTGACGATCGTCATCATCCAGCGGATGGCCATCCGCCATTTTCAGGATGTTGGCACGCGGATGGAGAAAGTCACCGTCGAGAAAGGCGGTATTCAGTTGATGAGAAACCTGATTAGCGACAGCAGATTTACCGCTGCCTGAAACGCCCATCAGGATAAAAACGTGATGCGACGGGGAATGCGTTGTCATTTTTCTGCTCCGGCAGGTGAATTTGCCAATGTTACCGATAACAATGTCGGTTCTCATTGTCTTGACCACTTAACAGCCTGGCAACCTTTTTACCTGGAAAAGCACAAAAGTGTGAACTGACTCATAAATTTGTCAGAATCAGATGCTGCCGCCTTCCGCGATCTCAAAACCTACATCTAACGGCTCTGTTACGCTGTGATCGCCTGCAATACGCGCCAGTAACAGTGCCGCAGCTTCACGCCCCATTCGGTCACGCGGCGTAAGCACCGTTGCCAGACGCGGCGTCACTACCTGAGCGATGTCATGACCGTGAAAACCTGCAATCGCCATCTGCGCAGGCACCTGTAACCCCTGGCGCTGGCACTCAAACATTGCGCCAACGGCCAGGTCATCATTAGTACAAAACAGGCTGTCAGTTTCAGGGTAAAGGCGCTGGGCTTCACGAAGTAGTTCGCCACCGGCGCTGAACGACGACGCATCTTCCATCATCACGCTACGCGGCGTCAGCCCCGCCTCGCGCATGGCTTTTTCATAGCCACGTTGCTTTTGTAGCGTGCGCTCATCCAGGCGAGCGCCCAAATAAACCGTGTGGCGATGTCCCTTTTTCAGGATAGCCTGGGTCATCTGACGCGCCGCTTCAACATTGTCAAAACCCACGGCCATGTCCAGGCACGGCGTGACGCAATCCATCACTTCAATAACCGGAATGCCTGCAACTTCCAGCATACGCAGCGTACCCGGCGTATGGCTGCGCTCCGTCAGGATCACCCCGTCAATATTCCAGCCCAACAGCGAACGCAACTGCAACTCTTCTTTTTGCGGGTTATAGCCAAAGTGAGCCACCAGCGTTTGATAACCCGCTTCATCAGTCACCGCTTCGATGCCACGCAGCACATCCGCAAAAACCTGGTTGGTGAGTGAAGGCAGCAGCACACCGATGGCGCGACTGGTGGCGTTGGAAAGCATATCGGGGGCGCGGTTAGGGATATAACCGAGTTCATCCAGCGCCACAGCAATCTTCTCACGCAGTGCGAGGGAGACCTGCTCAGGATTGCGCAAATAGCGGCTGACGGTCATTTTTGTGATGCCGACGCGATCGGCAACATCCTGTAATACCGGTCTTTTTTCTTCATCGTAAGCGCCTGGGGACAGAGTTACGATGAGTCTATCATTAAATTGTCACAGAATAGCCAATGGGGCGCGACGATGCGCCCCATCACGCTTTAGACCGGTGGCAGATCAAACAGCAGCACTTCAGCATCACGCTCTGCCTGAAGGATCAGGGCAGATTCATCCCAAATCGCCAGCGCATCACTGGTTCCCACAGCCTGGCCGTTCACAGTGACATCACCTTTTACTACCTGAATCCAGATGCGACGTCCCGCTTCGATCTCAATGCTGTCATTATCGCCAGCGGCCAACACCCAGCGCGACAGCGTCATATCCTGATAAACCTTTAACGAGCCGTCACGTGCGTCTGGCGTCAGGACAAACTGACGTCCTTTTACATCCGGGAAGCGACGCTGATCGTAACGCGGTTCAATGCCAGTGCGCTCAGGGATAATCCAAATTTGATACAGATGCAGCGCCTCGGTGTTGCTGGCATTGTATTCAGAGTGGCGCACACCCGAACCGGCGCTCATGATCTGAAACTCACCTGCCGGAATCTGCTCTTTGTTGCCCATGCTGTCCTGATGTTCCACGGTGCCCGACAGGACATAGGTCAGAATTTCCATATCTTTGTGCGGATGAGTACCAAAACCCTGGCCCGCGTCGATAATATCTTCGTTAATCACCCGCAGCGCGGAAAAGCCCATAAAGTTAGCGTCATAATAATTGGCAAAAGAAAAAGTATGCCAGCTCTCTAACCAACCGTGCCGGGCATGACCGCGTTCTTCCGCTTTACGTACGTAAATCATGTTCAATTCTCCTCAATGTTTTTTCATAGTCTGTGCTTGAGGAGCCGGGATTGATAGCTGAAAAAGTTCACTTCTCTGTTCAAAAAAAATGAACGATCAGGCAAAAGTGGGTCAAGCAGTTTGACAAGGCATGAATGGCAGACAAAAAAAGCCAGCACCCGGCTGGCTAAGAAACACTGGAAGCAATGTGAGCAATGTCGTGCTTTCCGCAGGGTCAGTAGAGATCCCGGGAACGCAAGGCAATAATAATCATTATCATTCGCGTTTGTAAAGGATTTTTGCGAATGATTTCACGCACATTGATTTTTAATCCCTTGATGTTAAAAAGGTTTTACCAGCGAAGGTCAATAGCCCGCACTGAGATCGTCAACACTGCGTGGATCCGATGCCCCATACAACATGCCGTCCGGACCAATCATGATGCTTTGCGTGCTACCCATCGCAGGCAGCACTTTTACGTGTTGGCCTTTGTTTTCCAACAGGCGAAGCGTATCCGGACTGAAGCCCTTTTCAACACGTAACTGATCCGGTAACCATTGATGATGAAAGCGCGGCGCGTTGGTCGCTTCCGCTACGTTCATGCCGAAATCAATGCTGTTCACGACCATTTGCAACACGGTAGTAATGATGCGGCTGCCTCCAGGGCTACCGGTCACCAGCCAGGTTTTGCCCTCTTTCGCGACGATAGTGGGCGACATGGAGGAGAGCGGGCGTTTAGCGGGTTGTACCGCATTAGCCTCGCCACCCACCAGGCCATAGACATTTGGCGTGCCCGGCTTGGCTGAGAAATCATCCATTTCATTGTTCAGCAGAATGCCGCTGTTGCCCGCCACGATGCCGCTACCAAAATAGGTGTTCAGCGTGTAGGTCACAGCAACGGCATTGCCTTTACTATCCACCACCGAGAAATGGGTTGTTTGATTACTTTCGTAAGGCGCGAGTTTGCCGGGTTTGATCTCGCTGGACGGGCGCGCTTTGGCAACATCAATCTGCTGTGCCAGCGACTTCGCATAAGCTTTGCTGGTCAGTGCCTGCTGCGGCACCTTCACGAAATCGGGATCGCCAAGATATTCGGAGCGGTCGGCATAGGCATATTTTTCCGCTTCTGCCATGATCTGCATGGCATCAGCACTGCCGAACCCCATTTTCGCCAGATCAAAATTTTCAAGGATATTGAGGATCTGAACGATGTGAATCCCACCTGATGACGGTGGCGGCATCGAAAAGACCTCATAGCCGCGATAGGTGCCGCTGACGGGCTTGCGTTCAACGGCGCGATAGGCAGCTAAATCAGCTTTGTTAATTAAGCCGTTGTTTCGGGCCATTTCCCCAGCGATTTCAGCGGCAATCTCGCCCTGATAAAAAGCTTCAGGCCCTTGCTGAGCAATCAGTTGCAGACTGCGTGCAAGATTTTTCTGCACCAGCCGATCGCCCTTCTGCCATGGTTTGCCGTCCGGTTTGAAAAAGATCGCTTTGCTGTTGGCATGACTGAGCAGCACTTCTGTGCCATAGGTTTTCAGGTCATCTGCCAGCGCATCGTTAACCACAATGCCATCGCGGGCCAGTTTGATGGCGGGTTGCAGCAGCTTGCTGAGCGGCAGCGTGCCATATTTCTGCGCGGCCAGGGCGAAACCAGCAACCGTGCCCGGCGTGCCTGAAGCCAGATGAGAAGTGAGCGATAATTTACTGTCGGCGTTGCCCTGCTTATCCAGGAACATATCGCGTGAAGCGCGGCCAGGAGCCATTTCACGGAAGTCGATGGCCGTCGTGCGGCCTGAAGCGGTGCGCAGCAGCATAAATCCGCCGCCGCCAAGATTACCCGCTTGCGGATGAGTCACGGCCAGGGCAAAACCAACCGCAACGGCGGCATCAACCGCGTTGCCGCCCTGGCGCAGAATATCAACACCCACCTGCGTTGCCATGGCATCGACTGAAGCAACCATGCCGTGCTGCGCCTTTACCGGATGGAACGTGTCGCTTTCAATTCCATAGGAAACCGGTGGCGACGAATGGGGTGCTGCACCGGCCACGCTGACAACGGTGAAACTCATCAATAATGACCAGCAGAGCTGGCGAATACGGTTCTGTTTTTTCATCCTGCCACCACCTTTATTAATTTACATTTATTATCATTTCTACAAGTGGCTACAAATACAGCAAAAAAATGGCAGCTAAGTCAAATTCGGCACATACCTGAATGTGGAGTCTGTGATATTGCATAAACTTATGCAGGCGGCCCATGCGCACAAATTCAGCGCGTTGCACACAGTAGCGGCTGCCTTTACGGAGGATGTTATGAAGAAATGGCTAATTATTTTTGCGGCATTATTACCGTTAACCGGCATGGCGAACATGCTGAACAGCACAAACGATCCAAACAAACCGGGTTATAACCCCAGCCAGCAACGGATGCAAACCCAGATGCAGATCCAGCAGCAGCAGCAGCAAACGAAGTTGCAGCAGGATCAGCAGCGGCAAAATCAGGATTTACAGCGCAAAATGCAGGAGCAGCGAAACAGTGCCCAGCAGCGCGTTATTCGTACGCAGCCGGGCCAGCAGCAAAATCAAAACTAAGCGAAATCGGGGCCAATAATGTCGATGCAGTCGGTACAGATAGCATCGACGCCCCACTTGAGTAATGTCCGTGCCCGTTCCGGGCTGTTCACGGTATAGGCTAAAATACGTAAGCCTGCCGCTTTCAGTTCAGCGACGCGCGCTTCATCCAGCACCTTGTGATTGAGATGAATCGATACGCAGTCTAAGGCGCGCGTTTTTTCTTGCCACTGCGCATCCCAGCTGTGCGACAACAATCCGCGTGGCAGTGTCGGTTCCGCCTGCATTGCCGCTTCCAGCGCCTCAAAGGAAAAAGAGGAGAGCAGCGGTGCGGTTTGTCCCTGCCACAGTTCTGCCGCAGCCAAGGCCACAGCGCGTCCGGTTTCGACGTCACTGCCGGTAGTGGGTTTAATTTCAATGTTGGCCATCATCTGATGCTGACGACAGCGCGCAGCCACAGCATCCAGGCGCGCCAGCGGTTCACCCGTGAATTGATGGCTAAACCAGTCACCTGCATCTAACTGCGCCAGCTTCTCCCAGGGCAGTTCACTCGCGACACCCCAGCCATTACTGGTGCGATCCAGCGTGTCGTCATGCAGCAAAAAGATCTGCGCATCACCTGAAAGTTTGACATCAAATTCAATCATCTGATGACCATATTTCGCGCCGATATCAATGGCTGCTAAGGTATTTTCCGGTGCCAGTTTACCCCCGCCACGATGAGCAACGATGTGCGGGTAAGGCCAGTAGTGTTGACTCATTCCAGACGCCTTCCGTGAGTTGAATCGAAGAAGTGTAACGCATCTGACGGCAGATGCAGCCACAGCGTGCTGCCCGCCTGCGGGCGCTCGCTGTGCGGCAAACGAACCACTAAACGCGCCTTGCCAAGTCGCCCGTGCGCAAGATTATCCGCGCCCAGCATTTCCAGCGTTTCCACCTGTAAAGGAATACCTTCATTTTCACGGCAGAGCTGAATATGCTCCGGGCGAATGCCGAGCGTGACCGGGCGATCGGCCCACTTGGCTTTGCTCTTATCCAGCGGCAGTGCAGCGCCATTAAGGTTGAAACGCGTGCCGTCGCCGTTGATTTGCCCCGGCAAAGGTTCATCGCCGGTGCGCCGATAAACGAGGCGACAAACTGGCTGGCGGGCCGCTCATACACCTCAACCGGCGTGCCGATCTGCTCAACAATGCCTTTGTTCATTACCATCACGCGCTGCGCCAGCGTCATCGCTTCAACCTGATCGTGAGTAACATACAGGCTGGTGGTTTTCAGTCGGCGATGCAACTGTTGCAGTTCCAGACGCATCTGCACACGCAGCCGCGCATCAAGGTTAGACAGCGGTTCATCAAACAGAAAAACCGCTGGCTCGCGTACAATGGCCCGACCCATCGCCACGCGCTGGCGCTGCCCACCCGACAGCTCACGCGGACGGCGACTCAGCAGGTTTTCCAACTCCAGACTGCGCGCCGTCTCCAGCACACGTTGACGAATTTGCGCCTTACCCATGCCGCGAATCTTCAGCCCGTAAGCCATATTCTCTTCCACGGACATGTGCGGATAGAGAGCGTAGTTTTGAAAAACCATCGCAATGCCACGATCTTTAGGCTCTTCATGGGTAACACGTTTGCCATCGATATAGATATCACCGGATGTGACCTGCTCCAGTCCGGCAACCATCCGCAGTAGCGTAGATTTACCGCAGCCGGATGGCCCTACCATCACCATAAATTCACCATCGTTTACCGTGACATTGAGCGGCTGAATGATTTGATTCTTACCATCATAGGATTTTGTTACCGCCTGAAGCGTTACGCCTGCCATTTTTTATTTCTCACTCTCAACCAGGCCACGCACAAAGGCGCGCTGCATGACAAATACCACCACAACCGGTGGGATTAAGGTTAGTAACATCGCCGCCATCACTTCGTTCCACTGCGTTGGCCCCCGCTGGTGGAGATCATGCTTTTAATCCCCGCCACCGCCGTGCCTAAACTGGCATCATTAATAATCAGCAGTGGCCAGAGGTACTGATTCCAGCCGTAGATAAAAGTGATCACGAACAGCGCCGCCAGGTTGGTTTTAGAGAGCGGCAGAACGATATCCCAGAAGAAGCGCATCGGGCTGGCACCATCAATGCGTGCGGCTTCGACCAGCTCATTCGGCAGCGACATAAAGAACTGGCGAAACAGGAAGGTGGCAGTAGCGGACGCCATCAGCGGCAGCGTCAGGCCGCTGTAGCTGTCGAGCATGTTCAAATCGGCGATTACCTGCACCGTGGGGAAAATACGCACTTCGACCGGTAACATCAAAGTGATAAAAATCAGCCAAAAGAACAGCGAGCGTAGCGGAAAACGAAACCACACCAGCGCGAATGCAGACAGAATCGACACGACAATTTTGCCCACAGTAATGCCAAGCGCCATGATCAGGCTGTTAAGCAGCATCAGGCCAAACGCCGGGCCACTGCCATTTACCCCCTGAGACCAGATACGCGAGACGTTTTCCCATAAATGCGTACCGGGGATTAACGTCATCGGCACCTGATATACCGCTTCGTTATCCAGCGTGGCAGCCACAAAGGCGATATACAACGGAAACAAAATCGTTAATACGCCCAGAATTAAAACGATATGGCTGAAGATATCCAGCCCGCGTCGATTCTCTGTCATTGGTATTGCACCTTACGCTCGACAAAGCGGAACTGAATTATCGTCAGGCCGATAACCAGCAGCATCAGCACTACCGACTGCGCCGCTGAGGATGAGAGATCCAAACCTGTAAAACCTTCACGATAGATTTTATAGATGAGCGTGGTGGTCGCCTGTACCGGGCCGCCGCCTGTCGCCGCATCGATCACCGGGAAGGTATCGAAAAAAGCGTAGATAAGGTTGACCACCAGCAGAAAGAAACTCACCGGGGTAATCAACGGCAGTGATAAATTGAAAAAACGCCGTACCGGACCCGCGCCGTCAATGGCTGCCGCCTCAACCAGGGATTTCGGAATGGATTGCAGCGCCGCAAAGAAAAACAGGAAGTTGTAACTCATCTGCTGCCAGATCGAGGCCAGCACGATCAGGAACATCGCCTGACCGCTGTTCTGCGCATAGTTCCAGTTGTAGCCGATATGGTTCAGCAAAAAGCTGAACAGGCCCAGGCCGGGATTAAACAAAAACATCCACAACACCGCAGCCACCACTGGCGCGACGGCATAGGGCAACAGCAGCAGCATTTGATACAGCCTGCGCAGTCGCACCACATAATCCACCAGCGCCGCCAGCAGTAGCGAAAACACCATGCCGCATACCGTGACCAGCCCGCTGAATTTTATTGTGGTCCAGAAAGCGGCGAGGTAGTAATCGTCGGCAAACAGCCGCTTAAAGTTATCCAGCCCAACAAACGTGCTGGAAAGACCAAACGGGTCGAGATTTTGCAGCGAATACCAAAGGGCTTCTCCGGCGGGCCAGAGAAAGAAAACAGCCGTGATTAGCAGTTGCGGTAGCACCAAAAGATAAGGCAGCAGACTGGTGCGAAATACCGGACGAGATGAGGACATAGCGTGCTCTGCGTAAAGAGAACAAGGGCCAGCCGTAGCTGGCCCTGAAGGACGCATTACTTAACCTGCTGCTCGAAGCGGCGCAGCAGATCGTTGCCACGCTTCACAGCATTATCTAACGCGCTTTGTGGTGATTGCTTGCCGCTCCAGACGCCTTCCAGCTCTTCGTCAACGAGGGTACGAATCTGCGGCATATTGCCCAGACGCATCCCTTTGGTGAATGGTAAGGGTGCTTTGTTTAGCATCTGTCGCGTCGCGATGTCTGCGCCAGGGTTTTTATCGTAAAAGCCCTGTTGTCTGCTCAGCTCATACGCTGCGGTGGTAATTGGCAGGTAACCGGTTTTTTGATGCCATTCTGCGGCAATTTCAGGCTGCGCCAGAAACTGCATGAATTCGGCAACACCTTTGTAAGTATTGGCATCTTTGCCTTTCATTACCCACAAGCTGGCACCGCCAATGATGGCGTTTTGCGGCGCATCAGGCACCGTTTCGTCATACGGCATCATGCTTACACCAAAATTGAATTTTGCGTAGTGACGGATATCCGCCAGCGAACCCGAAGAGGCCGTCGTGATGGCACAGTCACCGTTGTAGAACTTTGCGGTCGATTCATCTTTACGACCAAAGTAGGTGAAGTCCCCTTTTTATTCATCTCTTCCAGCATCTGGATATGACGAACCTGAACCGGTTTATTGAACGTCAGTACCGCATCGGTGCCATCGAAGCCGTTGTTTTTGGTGGCGACCGGCAGCCCATGCCAGGCGCTGAAGTTTTCAATCTGAATCCAGCCCTGCCAGCCGCTGGCGTAGCCGCAGCTCATACCCGCTTTACGCAGTGCATCGGCGTCTTTTGCCAGTTCCTGCCAGGTTTTAGGCGGTTGTTCTGGATCCAAACCGGCTTTTTTGAAAGCGTCTTTGTTGTAATAGAGCACCGGCGTAGAGCTGTTAAACGGCTGAGAGATCAGACGGCCCTGTGAATCGCTGTAATAACCCGCCACCGTAGGCACAAACTGCTTTTCATCAAACGAGATGCCTGCGTCCTGAAAGACCTGATGCACTGGCACAATGGCTTTCGACGCCATCATAGTTGCAGTGCCAACTTCGTATACCTGCAAAATAGCGGGCGCTTTATGAGAACGCACTGCTGCGATACCTGCGGCCAGGCTCTGCTCGTAGTTACCTTTGTAAGTGGGAACAATTTTGTAATCAGGATGCGCCTGGTTAAAACGTTGTGCCAGAGAGTCGACTTCTTTGCCTAACTCACCTTCCATTGAGTGCCAAAAAGGAATTTCAGTGGCGGCGAGCGCATTGCCGCTGAGCGTCAGGCCCAGCACCGCACTCATCAGGCTACGACGAAAAGTAAACACGGACATATTATTTTCCTGTGCAGGTAGGTACGTGTGAAATCACACATTTTTTGTTCGCGAAGTAACATGACACGGAAAAATGAAGGAAAAATAGTTTTAATATGGCGAAAATATGACAAAACAAAGGCAGGTGAAACAGTGCCTGCCTTTTCGTTGTTTTACTCCTGGTCAAAATTAAAAAACGGCCTTTTAGAGGGTGGCTCTTCTCGCCGCTTCATATGCGCATCTCCACGAAACAGCGGGCTCTGCTCTTTTATGCATACTGAAGAGTAAAAAAACCGACATTTTTTATTCTTCTCTTTCATCCTCTCAGAAGAGGTTAAAGGCGTGTTTATACTTTTTCCCCAATGCAGGGTGTCGGGTTCGTCGGTAGGAAAAAACGGGCTGTCAGGAAGGGGTTTTGCTGCTTTTTTTTCAATCAAATGAGAATAGTCACCTGAGTCTTTATAGGAAAAGTCGTTAGCGAATGCCGACGCAGGCGGTAATGCGATGAATACGACAGATAAGAATTTAAATAGCATGCTTGCTCCTTGTCACGGAATGGCATGGCTTCCATGCCATTCTGTCTCGGGCAACGCGCATTCGTTACCCTTGGTTATTATCCCCCAAGGTAAGCATCTCTCACAGCTTTATTTGATAACAACGCTTCGCCGCTATCTTCCAGCACCACATGACCGTTCTCCAGCACATAGCCGCGATCGGCCAGCTTCAATGCCTGATTGGCGTTTTGCTCCACCAGGAAAATCGTCATTCCTTCGCTACGCAGTTGCTCAATGGTATCGAAAATCTGCTGGATAATAATCGGTGCCAGACCGAGCGATGGCTCATCCAGCAGCAGCAGGCGCGGCTGGCTCATCAGCGCACGACCAATCGCCAGCATCTGCTGCTCGCCGCCAGACATGGTGCCCGCACGCTGCACTTTGCGCTCCTCCAGACGCGGAAACAGTTCATAAACGCGTTTAATGCGCTCCTGATACTGCTGACGACTGGCAAAAAAGCCACCCATCGCCAGATTCTCTTCTACCGTCATGCGTGAGAAAACGCGGCGGCCTTCCGGCACAATCGCAATCGCTTCACGCATGATACGCGCGGTTTGCCAGTCGGTTATCGCTTTACCATCAAAGGTAATGGTTCCCTGACTGGCACGCGGTTCGCCGCATAGCGTACCGAGCAGCGTGGTTTTCCCCGCACCGTTCGCCCCAATCAGGGTAACGATTTCGCCCTGATTGATATACAGGCTGACATTGTGCAACGCCTGGATTTTGCCGTAGTGGGCGCTTACGTTTTCAATGGTTAACATGCTTGCCATCTTACGCCTCTCCTAAATAGGCTCGAATCACGTCCGGGTTGTTACGAATCTCTTCCGGCGTGCCGTTGGCTAATGGCGTCCCTTGGTTCACCACATAAATACGATCAGAAATACCCATCACCAGCTTCATATCATGTTCGATTAACAGTACCGAAACCCGATGCTCGCCACGCAGTTCGGCAATCAACTCATCCAGCTCGTGGGTTTCTTTGGGGTTCAGACCGGCAGCCGGTTCGTCCAGCATCAAAATTTCAGGACGTGTCACCATGCAGCGCGCTATCTCCAGCCGACGCTGTTGACCATAAGCGAGGTTACCCGCCTGGCGGTTAGCCATCTCAAGCAGCCCGACCCGCGCCAGCCAGGTGGCGGCACGATCAAGTGCTTCACTTTCGCTACGGCGAAACGCGGGCGTTTTGAGCAATCCGGAAAACACGCCGCTTTTCAGATGCTGATGCTGGGCGACTAACAGGTTCTCAATCACTGTCATCTCACGGAACAAGCGCACGTGCTGAAAAGTGCGCACAATGCCCATACGTGCAATCTTCTGGCCTGGCAAGCCTTCCAGATGTTGATCGCGCAGTTTGATGCTGCCGCCAGTCGGTTTGTAAAAACCGGTCAGGCAGTTAAATACCGTGGTTTTCCCCGCGCCGTTTGGGCCAATCAGCGACACGATTTCTTGCGGGCGCAGCTCCAGCGCCACGTTATTCACGGCTAACAGGCCGCCGAAGCGCATCATCAGGCCTTCAACGGCTAATAAAGGCTGACTCATGCCTGCTCTCCTTGTTTTTGCTTCAGCTTCAAATGTGGACGCTTCATCGGCAGCAGCCCTTGCGGACGCCAAATCATCATCAACACCATCAAACCACCCAGCACTAACATGCTGTATTCGTTGAGATCACGCATCAGTTCACGCGAAACCACCAACAAGATAGCGGCAAGAATAACGGCGAACTGTGAACCCATGCCGCCCAGCACCACAATCGCCAGTACAAAGGCTGATTCGACAAAAGTAAAAGATTCCGGACTGACGAATCCCTGACGCGCCGCAAACAGGCTACCAGCGAAACCGGCAAAGGCGGCGCTGATGGTAAAGGCGGTCAGCTTAATGCGCGTTGGGCTCAGGCCGAGTGAGCGACAGGCAATCTCATCTTCACGCAACGCTTCCCAGGCACGGCCCAGCGGCATACGCAGCAAGCGGTTAATGACAAACAGCGTCAGTACCACCAACAGCAGCGCGACCAGATAGAGGAAAATGATGCGGTCGCTGGGATCGTATTTCAGGCCAAAGAAGTTATGGAATGTGTCCCAGCCACCATCACGCGGGCTGCGATTGAACTCCAGACCAAATAAAGTCGGTTTCGGTATCTGGCTGATCCCGTTCGGCCCACCGGTAATTTCAGTGTTGTTGAGCAGCAGAATACGGACAATTTCGCCAAAGCCGAGCGTTACAATCGCCAGATAATCGCCGCGCAGACGCAGCACCGGAAAGCCCAGCAGCAAGCCAAACAGCGCCGCCATCATGCCCGCCAGCGGCAGACACTGCCAGAATCCCAGCCCGTAATAATGGTTAAGTAAGGCGAAGGTATAGGCGCCGATAGCGTAAAAGCCGCCGTAGCCCAGCACCAGTAAACCTGACAGCCCAACCACCACATTCAGGCCAAGCCCGAGCATGACGTAGATCAGCGTCATGGTGGCAATATCAACCGTACCGCGTGAGACCATGAACGGCCAGGCGACAGCCGCAACGATGATCACCGCCATGACCAGCTTTTGCTTTGCGGTAGAGCCATCAATTCCCGGCAGCACCAGCGCAGGGCCGGAAAACTTTTTGAGGCCTTTTTGCCATACCGGACGCAGCAGTTGGAACAGAAACACCACTACACAAGCGACAGCAATCCATTCCCAGCGGACACTGCCCGCATTCTGCACCACCAAATGCGTGCCATCGAGGTTCAGTCGCAGCCCCATGAAGAAGGTTGCCAGCACCAGCAACATCACAGAAGAGATCAATGCATTAACCAGGGTCTTCATACTTTCTCGACCTCCGGGCGGCCCAGAATGCCGGTCGGCATCACCAGCAACACGACAATCAGCAAGGCAAAGGAGACCACATCTTTATACTCGGTGCTGAGATAAGCTGAGGTCAGCGCCTCAGCAATGCCAAGCACCAGGCCACCGATCATCGCACCAGGAATGCTGCCAATGCCGCCCAGTACCGCTGCGGTAAAGGCTTTCATCCCGGCCATAAAGCCGATGAATGGGTTGATAACGCCGTAGAACTGACCCAGCAATACTCCCGCCACAGCGGCCATTGCCGCACCAATAACGAAGGTGAGTGAAATGACGCGGTCAGTATTGATGCCCAGCAGGCTGGCCATTTTCAGATCTTCAGCACAGGCACGACAGGCGCGGCCCATGCGCGAATAGCGGATAAACAGCGTCAATGCCAGCATGGCAAGGAAAGTCACGACCCAAATAACAATTTGCATTGAAGAGAGCGTGGCGGCAAAGCCATTGCTTTCGCCTAATGTCCACTGGCCCGTCACCAGGCTTGGCAGCGCGAGATCGCGAGATCCTTGTGTCAGGCTGACGTAGTTTTGCAGGAATATTGACATCCCGATAGCGGAGATCAATGCAATCAGGCGCTTGGATGCGCGCACCGGCTTGTAGGCCACGCGCTCAATGCTCCAGCCATAGGCGCTGGAGATGATCACCGCCATGACAAAACCTGCGGCAATCATCAGCCAGGTGGTGTCGATGCCCATCATCATCAGGGCGGCAATCACGATGAAAGAGACATAACTACCGATCATGTATACCTCGCCGTGGGCGAAGTTGATCATGCCGATAATGCCGTAGACCATGGTGTAACCGATGGCGATCAGCGCGTAGGTGCTGCCGAGGGTAACACCGTTAAACATCTGCTGAAGGAAATAGAGAAACTGCTCGGACATACCTTAACCCTTACTTATCCGTTCGTTGCCAAACGGGATACAAAAAACGCCTGGCCGCTAAGCACCAGGCGTTATTGTCACAGGCCCGTCAGGGCCAGAAAATAGCCTGGCTTATTTCACAGCAGTAGACGTGCCGTCGGCGTGCCATTTAAAGACACCGAATTCGAAGCCTTTCAGATCGCCCTTCTGATCCCAGCTCAGGTCGCCCATCACGGTTGGGACAGCTGCGCCCTCTTTCAGGTTCTTAACGATATCTTCCGGTTCTTCACTTTTGCTACGTTCCATACCGGCCGCCATTGATTGCAGCGCAGCGTAGGTGGTCCAGACAAATGGACCGGTTGGATCGAGTTTTTCGCTTTCAGCGCGTCAACGATAGGTTTGTTAGTCGGCACCTGATCGTAACGCTTCGGCAGTGTGACCAGCATGCCTTCGGAGGCCGCCCCCGCGATATTAGAGAGGGAAGCGTTACCCACGCCTTCTGGTCCCATAAACTGCGTTTTCAGGCCTGCCGCACGTGCCTGACGTACAATCTGACCCATTTCGGGGTAGTAACCGCCAAAGTAAACGAAATCAACGTTCTCTTTTTTCAGGCGTGCCACCAGCGTGGAAAAATCTTTGTCACCTGCGGTGATCCCTTCGAACATAACAATATTAGCACCGGCTTTTTTCAGGCTGTCCTGAACGGAACGCGCCAGGCCTTCGCCGTACTGCTGTTTATCGTGTACCACGGCGATGCGCTGAGGTTTGATTTCACTCATCATATATTTCGCAGCGGTCGGGCCCTGGTCAGAATCGAGGCCGGTAGTACGCATGATCAGCTTGTAGCCGCGTGAGGTTAAATCGGGAGCAGTGGCGGCTGGGGTAATCATCAGCACGCCTTCGTCTTCGTAAATATCAGAGGCGGGTTGGGTTGAGGATGAGCACAGGTGGCCGATAACGTAGCGAATACCGTCGTTAATGACTTTGTTAGCCACCGCAACCGCTTGTTTTGGGTCACAGGCATCGTCATATTTCACAGCAACCAGTTTGTCACCATTGATGCCGCCTTTTGCGTTGATGTCTTCAATCGCCTGGGTAGCACCCGCAAATTGCATATCGCCATACTGTGCAACCGGACCGGACATGGCACCGACGATGGCCACTTTGATATCCTCTGCCAAAGCTGTGTGACTCATGGCTAATGCAACGCATCCTGCCAGTAAAGCGCGACCTTTCATTTTCATCCGAACTTCCCCATCTGATTTGTCGTGTTTGTTGTGAGTTGTTTATTTTCTGCCAGATAAAGATGAAAACTGATTTAGCAATAATGAGTTAGCACGCTTTTCTGGCATTTATAGTTAATAAGGCTTTATTTTTCAGGTTATTAAACAGGAAGTTTCTTCTGTAAATCAACTGAGATGTTTAGAAATAGCTGGACCAGACAGCATAATTAACTGGTTGCAATGGCCGGTTTTTCACCAGTTTGCCAGCGTGTTATGCTGCTTTTGTCATCAGCCAACCCTGTTTACCACTATTATCCTGGCACCCAGGCCAACTTTTGACCTGTTTTATTCAGAAAAAACTGTTGGCACGCGCGCTGTATAATTTCGCTACACTTTGCCCTTTGAACCAGTACAGGTGTTTGTCATGAAGCTCACTATCCTGCGCTTAACGGCGTTTACGCCACAGGACCGCATCGATTTAAGTAGAATTTGGCCGGATCAAGACATTAAACAGTTAGAGCACTCGCTGGGCGAAAATTATCGTCTGTACGCGGCACGCTTTAACGAACGTTTACTGGCGGCTTTACAGTTAGAAATCGTGGGTACGCAGGGAAAAGTACATCATCTTGAAGTGCGTGACGCAACGCGGCGGCGCGGCGTGGGGAAATATTTGCTGGAAGAAACCATGCAGCAGAACGCATCGCTGGCAGACTGGTGGATAGCGGATGATGGCAGCGACGATCAGAGCGTGCGGGCAGCTTTTATGCAGGCCTGTGGATTCAGAGCGCAAACAGATGGCTGGATAAAATAAAACGCAGACAACAAAAAGGGCGACTCTCCGTCGCCCTTTTTTATGCTTCGATCGCCATACGAAGTTTTTTCATGGCGTTCTTTTCAAGTTGTCGAACACGTTCTGCCGAGACGCCGTATTGATCGGCCAGCTCCTGCAGCGTAGTC
Source organism: Pantoea sp. LMR881 (assembly GCF_027157825.1). NCBI lineage: Bacteria > Pseudomonadati > Pseudomonadota > Gammaproteobacteria > Enterobacterales > Erwiniaceae > Pantoea > Pantoea sp. LMR881. The sequence continues at coordinate 2,548,328 of NZ_JAPVOK010000002.1, read as the reverse complement.
TTGTTGTCTTCATCTAACCAGCGTGCACGGATGATGTGCTGGCTACGCTCATCAAGGCCTTCCATCGCATAGCTCAGTTTATCAGCAGCATGCGATTCCCAGTTATCCTCTTCAATGCCGTCAGCAAAATCAGAGGTTTTATCCTGAAGATAAAGCACGGGTGCCATAGATTTACCTTCACCGCTCTCATCGTCAGCGGACATATCGAAGGTCATATCCTGTGCAGCCATACGCGATTCCATTTCACGTACATCTTTGCTGCTCACGCCCAGTTCACGCGCGACCATTTCAACTTCATCCTGATTAAACCAGCCCAGACGCTGCTTGGTTTTACGCAGGTTAAAGAACAACTTACGCTGTGCTTTAGTGGTAGCGACTTTCACGATACGCCAGTTACGCAGAACGTATTCATGAATCTCGGCTTTAATCCAGTGCACGGCAAAAGAGACCAGGCGCACGCCAACTTCAGGGTTGAAGCGACGCACTGCTTTCATCAGGCCGATGTTACCTTCCTGAATCAGGTCAGCCTGCGGTAAGCCGTAGCCGGAATAATTACGAGCGATATGAACTACAAAGCGTAGGTGAGACAGGATCAGCGTCTTAGCCGCATCCAGATCGCCCTGGTAATGCAGCCGTTCAGCCAACGCTTTTTCCTCTTCTGCCGACAGCATCGGCCAGGTGTTGGCGGCCCGAACGTAAGATTCCAGGTTGCCAAGAGGAGCAATAGCTAAAGTTTGCATTTCTTTGGTCATTCAAACCCTCACAAAATAAGTGGAATTGCTGCGCGTATCCTTCAGCAGACGTTACAGTATGTCAACGACGCTGAAAATCCGAAAGCAATCTGTGCTACTTCCTGAGACACGAAAGTTATCCACAAGTTCAGTAGTAGCAGTGCATATTTTACACACAGATGACAAGAAAGAAAGCGGGGAAAGATCCTCTGCTTCCTGTTGTCGGCAGCAGAGGAACATTATACCAAAAAAATGTTGCAGGCGTTTACTGCGGCGTAAAACGACGTAAATGTTGTACCGTTGCCAGCCAGGCCGCTACCCAGCCAATGATTGCGGCGATAAGCAGTAACAGCAAGGCTTCATCCCAGGAGAAGCCTTCAAGCGAAAAAGTGGTGCCGAAAACGGCCGCAACCTGCGCCACCACCGATTGCAAACGCAACACCAGGACTTCTGACAGCACCAGTGATAAAACCGCACCGCTGAAGCCCAGCAGCGCGCCGCCATAGAGAAAAGGTCGCAGGATAAAGCCATCGGTTGCACCGATCAGTTTCTGCACATTAATGGTATCGCGGCGCGCAAAGATACTGAGCCGCACGCTGTTACCAATCACCAGGAACACGGCGACTATCATCAGAATACCAATCATTGACGCAATCTGACCGACCAGCCCAGTCAATGCCGCCAACCGGGCAAACCAGCTATCATCCATGCGCACTTCATCCACGCCCTGCACTTTTGACACGCTGTCGCGCAGGTTTTGCATGGTGTCTGAATTCTGGAAATTAAGCTTCGGCGTAATAATCGCCACCGCAGGCAGCGGATTTTGTTCCAGCATATCCATTGCACCACCGAAACCGGACCAGTTACGGAACTCATTAAGAGCTTCTTCACGCGTCAGATAATTCACATTATCCACGCCATCAACCTGCTTGAGCTGCGCCACCACATTTTCGGCGGCGGTGTCATCCAGCGTTTTAGAGAGATAAACCGTTAACTGCGGCGCGGGATACCACTGCGTTGCCGCCTGGCTGACGTTTTTCCACACCATGTAACAGACACTGGGTAACGTCAGAGAAATAGCGATAACCATTACCGTCAGCAGTGTCGCTAAGGGCTGACGCCACATATCAGACAGCGTGCCGCGCAGGGCGTAGCGCCACTGTTCCTGCCAGCCGCCTTTGAGTGCTTTGCTTTTTGACGGTTGCTTCGCTTTCGGTGCCGCTGGGCGTTTATTGCGTTTATTGACCATCATGGCCTCCGTGCAGGCGTCCCTGATTCAGCGTCATAACACGATAACGACGACGCGCGATCAAACCGCTGTCATGCGTCGCCATTAACACCGTGACGCCAACGCGGTTGAACTCTTCGAACAGGCGCAAAATGTCCTCTGACAACGCATCATCCAGGTTACCGGTGGGTTCATCTGCCAGCAGCACCGCAGGCTTATTAACGACCGCACGTGCAATTCCGACGCGCTGCTGTTCACCGCCAGAAAGCTGAATGGGATAACTTTTCGCTTTGTCGAGCAGGCCAACTTTATCCAGCGCCGCGGAGACACGGCGACGAATATCTTCGCCGCTGGCCCCGGAAATGATCAACGGAATCGCAACATTGTCGTAGACCGAACGATCCATCAACAAATGGTGATCCTGGAAAATCATCCCGATCTGACGACGCAGAAAAGGCACTTCGCTGTTACGCAGTCGGGAAATGTCATGGCCGCTAAACCAAATTTGCCCGGCGCTTGGACGCTCAATGCCACAAATCAGCTTTAGCAGCGTACTTTTACCGGCACCAGAGTGGCCCGTCAGAAACGCCATTTCTCCGGGACGGAGATGAAAATCCACCCCTTGCAGCGCCTGACGTCCACCGAGATATGCCTTACTGACCTCTTCAAAGCGAATCATCCCAATTAGTCCTCTCGGGCAAACAGTGCCTCAATAAAATCTTCAGCCTTAAAGGGCCGTAAATCCTCGATGCCTTCCCCGACACCGATATAGCGGATCGGAATGCCGAACTGGTCGGCAACCGAGAAGATCACACCGCCTTTCGCCGTGCCATCCAGCTTGGTCAGGGTAATCCCGGTTAACCCCACCGCTTCATGGAACAGTTTGGCCTGGCTGATAGCGTTCTGCCCGGTACTGGCATCCAGCGTCAGCATCACTTCGTGCGGTGCCGAATCATCCAGCTTTTTCATGACTCGGGTAATTTTCTTCAGCTCTTCCATCAGATGCGATTTGTTCTGCAAACGACCTGCGGTATCGGCAATCAGCACATCAGCACCGCGCGATTTGGCGGCCTGAATAGCATCAAAAATAACGGAGGCAGAATCGGCCCCGGTGTGCTGAGCTATGACCGGAATATTGTTGCGCTGGCCCCAAACCTGTAACTGCTCTACCGCAGCAGCACGGAAAGTATCGCCCGCTGCCAGCATCACTGATTTGCCTTCGGCCTGATACTGACGCGCCAGCTTACCGATGGTGGTGGTTTTACCCACACCGTTAACGCCCACCATTAAAATAACGAAAGGCGTTTTGCCTGTAACGTCCAGCGGCGCATCTACTTTTGCAAGGATGTCAGCCATTTCCGTTTTCAGCAGGCCATATAAGGCCTCAGCATCACGTAGCTGTTTGCGATTCGCTTGCTGAGTAAGATTAGTGATAATGCGTCGCGTAGTGTCTACCCCGACATCGGCAATCAGTAACTGCTCTTCCAGCTCTTCAAACAGTTCATCATCGATTTTTTTACCGCGAAACAGGCTAATAAAGCCGGAACCGAGATTCTGGCGGGTTTTAACCAGGCTGCGTTTCAGACGCGCAAAGAAGCCCTCTTTCGTCGGGCGTTCCTGTTCTTGAGAAATAATCGGTGCTGCCGCTAACGGTAGATCGCTGACGGTGTCTTCCGGCTCAATGACTTCTGCTTCTTCAACAGGTGAAGCATCCGCTAAAGCCAGGGCTTCCAGCTCTTCGTCGCTCAGCGGCATCTCATCTTCAACCGCTTCCGCCTCTGTTTCGGCTACCGGCACAGCCTCGGCCACCGGGCGTTCGGGTGCAGGTTCGACCTCAAGCAGTTCTTCAGGATCGGCACGCACCGGTTCTGGTTCAGCGATGATCTCTGGCGCAGGCTCCACGTCTGCTTCGCGTTGCTGTTCGGCCACCGTTTCGGTGATGGCGACAGTCTCTTTCGCTTCCGCTTCGGCCTCGCTTAAGGCCGGTGATTGCTGCGCTGGCTGCTCAACTTCAGTCTCAGCAGGCAGATGTTCCTGCTCAGGCGTTTCGGCCGGCTGTTGCTTCTCTTCCTCTTTGCCAAATCCCAGCCAGGAAAAAAAGCCACGTTTTTTCTCTTTTGCCATTGTGTGACCACACTCCTCGATGGCTTCATCCCGGTCGCACGTTGTTCCCAGGTGTAAAATCAGTATTGGTGGTAAACGCCAGGCTGGCGTAAAACCGTAGAATTATGCATGACTTCAGCAACTCAGTAGTCTAACACTTTCCAGCCAGCTCACCACAGCACCCTTTTTTAACGTTTCTTCTCACCGTTTCGCCCGTTAAACTACGCAACAAATTATGACGAGTTGTGAGCAAGATGATAAAAACCCCTCGCAATACAGGTGGCGCCGGGCAAATCCGTATTATTGGCGGTCAGTGGCGCGGCCGAAAATTGCCCGTACCGGACAGCGCCGGTCTGCGCCCCACCACCGATCGCGTGCGTGAAACGCTGTTTAACTGGCTGGCACCCTATATTCAGCAAGCCCGCTGTCTTGATTGCTTTGCCGGTAGCGGCGCGCTCGGCTTAGAAGCCCTGTCGCGCTATGCCGGCTCAGCCACGCTACTGGAGCTTGAACGTCCGGTCGCACAGCAACTGACGAAAAATCTCCACACGCTTAATGCCAGCAATGGCAACGTAATTCAAACGAATGCGCTAAACTGGCTGGCGCAAACCGGCGAGCCGTTTGATGTGGTGTTTATCGATCCGCCGTTTCGCAAAGGCTTGCTGGAGCAGACGTTGCAACTGCTGGAGCAGAATCACTGGCTGGCCGACGACGCTTTAATTTACGTCGAAAGTGAAGTAGAGAACGGCACACCGCCGGTGCCCGCTAACTGGGATTTGCACCGCGAGAAAATCGCCGGGCAAGTGGCTTATCGTTTGTATCAACGTCAACAGGAGACGCATGATGTTACTTAATTTGGGACGCCTGTTGATGCTGTGCGTTTGGGCTTTTCTACTGCTGAATGTTTTCCACCCTTATCCGAAGCCGCTGACCTATTTTATTAATGTCGCGCTGATTTTCATGATCCTGATGCACGGCTTGCAGTTGGTGCTGCTGCGTGCCACCCAAACCAAAGATGCGCCACCCATTGATCGTGTGACGCAGGCGAAAGTGTTTCTGTTTGGCGTGTTTGAACTGGTCGCCTGGCAAAAAAAACATTTTCCACGGAAATAGTGAAAAACGCGGGCGTAATGCCCGCTTTTACTGCGCGGGTGTGAAACTCACAAAGCGCGAACCCTGCATTTTCAACTCGCCTTTCAAACCCTTATCCATCTGGTGATAGTCTGCTTCATTCACCTGCACTTTGATATCACTGGCTCCGTTCAGCGGATGAAACCAGGCTTCATAACGCATCTCTTCCCCTGCAATCACTTCACGCTGGCGTGAGCGGCGATTGGGAGCCGGAAATTCGCGTTTGGTTTTCACCTGCACCGTCAGACTGCGAATCGGTGAGACATCATTCACAGCGGCTTCACGCCGTTGCTTTATGAACTGACGGGTCGCCAGAATAGCGATAATGGCCAGGACGATAAAAAAGAGTAGCGGTGGTTTGCTCATATTTTTGCTCGTGCTTAATGAATAACAGGGAAATTTGTTGCGCGGCAAAGCATACAACCAGAGTTACCCGATTGTCACATCGTCAAGGCGTAACCTAAACTGAGATCGACATTTTGGGAACTTTCACAATTTATACTCAAAATAATTCGCGTTTCAGAAAGGCGGCAAAGGCGCAATCCCGCAGTTGACGGAAATCCGTGCTTCGGGAGAGCAAGCGAAGTCCACACGCCTGAAACGTGAAAGATGTTGAGTAGGAAAAGGGAGAAACAATGCTCTGGTCATTCCTCGCTGTACTTTTCTCCGGTTGGCTGTATGTCGATGCCTCTTATCGTGGACCACAATGGCAACGCTGGCTGTTTAAACCGGTTACGCTTCTCCTGCTGGTAGGCCTGGCATGGCAAGCTCCGACCCTGAATACCACCGACTATCTGATTCTCGCCGGTTTGGTCGCCACGCTAGCTGGCGATGCCCTGACGCTGTTACCGCGCCAGCAAATGCTCTATGCGCTGGGAGCCTTCTTCCTTTCGCATTTGCTCTATACGCTGAGCTTTGCTGCGAACATGACGATGACCTTCTTTTGGCCCATTCCGCTCACGCTGCTGATCATTGGCGCGGTGGTGATCGCTATTATCTGGCGCAAACTGGCTGATCTGCGCTGGCCAGTTTGTACCTTTATTGGCATGACATTAGTGATGACATGGATGGCAACTGAGCAATATTTCTTCCGCCCTACCGATTACAGCTTCTCGATTATGATCGGGGCCAGCCTGCTGTTACTGGCTAACGTGATCTGGTTCATTACCCACTATCGCCGCCGTTTCAGTGCCGACAGCGCCATCATTGCTGCCTGCTATTTTGCCGGTCACTTTATGATTGTGCGTTCGCTCTGGCTCTAATGAAGAAAAAATGACCTGGTTCTTGACTCTGGAGTGAACTCCAGAGTGTAGGATATCAGAGCGGACATTCCGGTCCGCTCTGTATCCGGAGGTCACATGCATCAACATCACTCCTGTGGCTGCGGCAAACCCCGCGCCGCTCACGCTGCGGCAAAACCGCTTTGTCACGTGCGCAGTGTTCGCCCGGCATCGCTTACGATTAGCGCCGCAACACCGGTCATGGCTGAGCCATCAGGCTGCTGTCCTCAGGATCAGAACAGCCCCGGCAGTGACGCCGACGAGGAAAGCGATCGGCGAACGTTAACATCGTATCAATACAGCTGGCACATCAGCGGCATGGATTGTCCAGGCTGCGCCCGCACCATTGAAACCGCGGTTTGCCAGTTGCCTGACATCACGCAGGCCCGCGTACTGTTTTCCAGTGAAAAGCTGGTCGTCAGCGCCAACAGCAACATGGCGTCTGCTGTAGAGCACGCGGTTAAAAAAGCCGGTTTCCAGCTCCTTCCACATTCGAAAGAGCGTGCTGCGCCTTCACCCTGGTACGCCAGTCGCGGCGTAATCGTACTCGGCTTGCTGATGCTCGCCAGCGTGTTGCTGAGCCAGTTCAGTGCGGTTTGGGGCGATCGCCTGTTTATCATCACCACTGTGATCGGATTGTGGCCCGTCGCTGTCAGTGCGATTCAGCGCCTGCGCAGCGGTTCTCCATTCACTATAGAAATGTTAATGACGCTGGCGGCTGGCGGTGCATTGCTGATTGGCGCCCATGCCGAAGCTGCGATGGTGCTGCTGCTGTTCCAGCTGGGCGAGCGGCTTGAAGCCTACGCCGCGTCACGAGCGCGCAGCGGGGTAACCAGCCTGATGGCGCTGCGCCCAGAGTCTGCCACACGTCTTTCAGGCGCAACGCGCAGCGAGGTGATGTTAGCTGACCTTCAACCCGGTGATATTATCGAAGTCGCCGCAGGAGGACGGCTGCCGGTTGATGGCCGCCTGATAAGTGACAGCGCCAGCTTTGATGAAAGTGCATTAACCGGCGAATCGCTGCCGGTCACGCGCGAAAGCGGTGAAAAAATCCTGGCAGGCGCAACCAGTATTGATCGCCTGATTACGCTGGAGGTGGTGTCTGAACCGGGTGAAAGCGCCATCGACCGCATTCTGCAACTGATTGAAGAGGCGGAAAGCCATCGCGCCCCGGTTGAACGTTTTATCGATACTTTTAGCCGGGTTTACACGCCAGCCATCATGCTGCTTTCGCTGCTGGTGATGGTGCTGCCGCCGCTGCTCGGCTTCGGTGCCTGGCTGGCGTGGATTTATAAGGGCCTGACGCTGTTACTAATTGGCTGTCCCTGTGCACTGGTGATCTCCACTCCCGCAGCGATTACTTCCGGGCTTGCCGCCGCCGCCCGGCAGGGCGCGTTAATTAAAGGCGGCGCGGCTCTGGAACGATTAAGCGCACTGAAAATGGTTGCGTTTGATAAAACCGGCACGCTTACTGCGGGTAAACCGCAGGTTACCCGCGTGCTGCGTTTTGCCGACAACAGCGAGGAGGAACTCCTGGTGCTCAGCGCCGCTGTAGAACAGGGGTCAACCCATCCTCTGGCCATTGCGATCGTTGCGGCCGCCCAGGCGCGTAACCTGCCGTTGCCCCAGGCACAGTCACAACAGGCGTTAGCGGGAAGCGGCATCAGCGCCTGGGTTGCAGGCCAGCAGGTGCAATTGCTGGCACCGGTTCGTGTCACAACGCTGAATGAAGCGCAACAAGCCCTGATCGCTGAGCAAGAAGCGCAGGGACAGACGCTGATCGTTTTATTACGCGATGACGTGCCGCTGGGCGCACTGGCGTTGCAGGATTCGCTACGTCACGATGCCATCGCTGCTGTTCAGGCATTGAAAAAACTGGGCATCAACAGCCTGATGTTAACCGGCGATAATCCCCGTGCGGCGGCATCTGTCGCCCAACAGCTGGATATCAGCTATCGCGCCAGCTTACTGCCTGGCGATAAAGTTGAAGTCATTCGCCAGCTTAGTCATCAACATCCGCTGGCGATGGTCGGCGACGGTATTAATGATGCGCCAGCCATGAAAGCAGCGACGCTGGGCATTGCAATGGGCAGCGGCACTGACGTGGCGCTGGAAGCGGCTGATGCCGCATTAACACGTAATCAGTTAAGCAATCTGGCACCGATGATTGCGCTGGCACGTCGCACGCGCAGCATTATTCGCCAGAACATCGCGCTGGCGTTAGGTCTCAAGGCGCTGTTTCTGGTGACAACCCTGCTGGGCATGACGGGATTATGGCTGGCGGTGCTGGCTGATTCAGGCGCCACCGCACTGGTCACAGCCAATGCTTTACGGTTGCTGCGGGCGCGTTCGGCATAAAACAGGCGGCGGCAGGCGGCCGCCGTTACCCTTCCAGCCCCTTTTAATCAGGTATTGATACGGCAGCGTTTCGGTTTGCTGGGCTAACAGACGATGCTCCATAAACCGGCAAAATCCAGGAATATCACGTGTTGTGGCGGGATCGTCGGCGATAATCAATAGCGTTTCGCCATTTTGTAGATTACGGACGGTTTTGCGCACCATCATCACAGGCTCCGGGCAGCGCAGGCCACGCGCATCAAGCTGATGGTCAGCCGAGGTGAAAACATCACTCATAATGGACTCGATTCTGGTTTGGGGCGCTTATTCTAACCCCTCAGTTAACTGACGCAAGGCGATAACGATTGCGTTAAAATTAACCATTGCATAAATAGCACAACGCGGTAATATGCCGCCGCTTTTTATCCATTAAACCGCAGACTATTGCCTGACAATATCCTGCAATGGGTTCCCTCACCCCAACATTAAAAGGCTTACTATGCTCGCATTCACGTCGCGTCAGCGCATGCACGCGCTGTTTTGGTTGTCGCTGTTTCACCTGCTGGTGATCACATCCAGTAACTATCTGGTGCAGTTGCCTGTTTCCATCTTTGGCTTCACGACCACCTGGGGCGCATTCAGCTTTCCGTTTATTTTCCTTGCTACCGATCTGACCGTGCGCATCTTTGGCGCACCGCTGGCCCGTCGCATTATTCTGGCGGTGATGATCCCTGCGCTTTTTGTTTCCTATGCTGTTTCCTGCCTGTTTTATCAGGGTGAATGGCAAGGCTGGCACGCGCTGCAAGAGGTTAATCTGTTTGTGGCCCGCATCGCCTGCGCCAGCTTTATGGCTTACGCGCTCGGTCAGATTCTTGATGTGCATGTGTTTAACCGCTTGCGTCGTTTACCGCAGTGGTGGATTGCGCCTGGCTGTGCGATGTTTCTTGGCAACATCAGCGATACGCTGGCCTTCTTTTTCATCGCGTTTTATAAAAGTCCCGATCCCTTCATGGCGCAGCACTGGATTGAAATTGCGCTGGTCGACTACAGCTTTAAAATTCTGATCTGCATGGTGTTTTTCCTGCCGGCTTATGGCGTTTTGCTCAATGCCACTTTGAAACGCCTCTCAGCACGTTCAACTCGCGCGCAGGTCAATTTCGGCTAAACGGAAATAGAGCCTTTTATCGTGACACGCTAAGCTTTGCTGACAATCATCAGGTTGCGTTTGCAACCTGATTCCTGTTGTATAAACGCCTGGCTGGATACTTAAAAGGGATTCTGATGCGCAACATCGTAAAATATGCGGGAATTGGTTTACTGGTTTTAGGCTTAGCCGCCTGTGATCAGAAGCAGGACGAAGCAGCAAATGACAATGGCGTCAGCGCCAGTCAGTCCACACAGACAGTGACGCTGATGGATGGAAAGCTGAGTTTCTCACTGCCGCCGGGCATGTCCGATAAGAGCGGCAAACTGGGTTCTCAGGCGACAAATATGCACGTGTACGCGGATGAAACCGGTGCGCGTGCCATTATCGTGATTGCCGGTGATCCAACCAACGATAGTCTGGATGTGCTGTCACAGCGCATGGAACAGCAGCAGCGTAACCGCGATCCGCAGTTACAGGTAGTTTCCAATAAAGCCGTGACGCTGAAAGACCAACCGGCACAGCAGCTGGATACGGTGATTTCAGCCAATAATCAGACATCGTGGTCATCAGTGATTTTGGCAAAAGTGGATGGCAAGTTACTGACGTTGCAGATCACGCTGCCGGGCGATAACCAGCAGCAAGCGCAAAGCGATGCCGATAATATCGTTAAGAGTATTACGCTGAAATAAGTCACGCAGGCGGTTTTCAGTGCGTCGATGCCCTCTCCCTTCGACAGGAAGAGGGCACAACGTCCAGAAAACTAAATGCCTGCCTTTTCCCGAATGTACTTACGCGCTTTAACTGCGTACTCAAACGGATTCGCCAGTGCCGGATCCTGTTCCGCTTCAACCACCATCCAGCCTTTATAGCCGTAATCATCGAGAATTTTGAACACCGGTTTGAAATCAATCACGCCGTCGCCGGGCACAGTGAAAGTGCCTTTCTTCACACCATCAAGAAATGAAAGCTTGTTTTGACGCACTTCCGCGACGACCTCATCGCGCACATCTTTCAGGTGTACATGGAAAATGCGCGGCAGGTATTTCTCCAACACCGCCAGCATCTTCGCCTGCGATCCTTCTGAATAGTAAATGTGGCCGGTATCGTAAAGCAGCCCGACGCTTTCATCCGTCAGTGCCATAAAGCGGTCAATCTCTTCTGTGGTCTGAATGCCGGTCCCCATATGATGGTGCAGCGTGACGCGCATGCCTTTCTCAGCGGCGATTTTTGCCAGCGCGTTGTAACCTTCTGCTGTCAGCTGCCACTCTTCATCGGTGAAAATCGGTTTCTGCTCTAATACCGCCAGTGTGGTTCCCTGAATACTTTTGCTCTGTTCAGAACAGCCAATGACGCGTGCGCCCATCGCATGTAAAAAGTTCATGTGATTAATGAACTCATCAATGGTTTTTGCTTTGTCGCCATTGGCAAAAAAAGTGCTGAACCAGGCGTTACAGATTTGAATGCCGCGAATATCCAGCATGGGTTTCAAAATGGCGGGATCGCGAGGATATTTGCTACCAACTTCGCTTCCTGTAAAACCGGCCAGCGCCATTTCGCTTACCGTTTGCTGGAAGGTATTTTCGCTGCCCAACTCCGGCATGTCATCATTGGTCCAGCCGATCGGCGCAATCGCCAGTTTTACGTTATCTTTGTTCATCTTGTTATCCCTGTCGACAGGGGCAGCCAGGCTGCCCACAATGAAACCGGATTATTTGCTGTAAAAAGCGGGACGCGGTGGCATTTCCACTGGCTCAATTGCACCACTGTTTTGGGCTTTGAGGCAGGCATCAGCTGCGACAGAGGCAGCAAAGCCGTCCCAGGCTGAGGGTCCGGTCAGTTCACCCGCCTTCACATCGTTGATGAACGCCTGCAGCTCAACGTCATAGGCGTCGATAAAGCGATCTTTCCAGTCGACCAGAATGGTATTCGACAGTTTGGCCTCTTTACGCATCTGCACGGAGGAAGGCTCTGGCAGCTTAGCGATGCCGGTTTCGCCAACTACCTCACATTGAATGTCGTAGCCATAGGCGCAGTTAACAAAGATTTCGACATCAATACGCACGCCTTTCTGGGTTTCGAACAGGACGATTTGTGGATCTTTCAGTCTGGCGTGGGTTTTGGACGTCACACGGGGAAAAACCACCTGCACGCTTTTGTAATCATCATTGGTCAGCCAGCGCAGCACATCCAGCTCGTGGATCAAGGTGTTGGTGATCGCCATATCAGTGGTGTAGCTTTCTGGCACGACTGGATTACGGTGTGCGCAGTGCAGCATCAGTGGCTCACCGATTTCACCGTCCGCGATCACTTTTTTCAGCGCACGATAGCCGGCATCGTAAGGACGCATGAAACCAACCTGCACCAGACGCTTACCGTGTTTGATTTCAGCATCCACCACGCGGCGGCAGCCTTCTGCGCTCAGCGCCAGCGGTTTTTCACAAAATACCGGCTTACCGGCAGCAATCGCAGCCAGCGTAAACTCTTCGTGAGTCGGGTCCCAGGCCGTCACCAATACAGCATCCACTTCTGGCGACTGAATCACCTGATGACCATCCTGATAGACTTCCGCTTCGATATTCAGCCGTTGCAGCGCCGCACGCGCGCCGTCAACATTGATGTCCGAAACGGCAACCACTTTTGCGCCCTGTAATACATTGTTGCAGCGGCGAATATGTTCCTGACCAATTGCACCTGCACCAATCACGCCAAGTTTCAAAGTCATAATTGCACCTGTAGGGTTCTTTCAGATAAGAAAAAGGGGCCGGAAACCAGCCCCGAGATTAATACTTACGTGCCTGATCCAGATGGGCGTTGAGGTTATCGGCGACACCTTGAGTGCGTTCTGAATCCGAAGCCTGCGCCACGCCTACGTGCCACCAGCTGAAATATTTGTGCACCATGGTTTTTGGCAATACTTTGATGTCGATCAGCGTGGAAACCGTCTGTTTCTGCGCATCTTCCAGTGCTGCTTTGAGCTGATCGAGGGTGGTCACGCGATAGGTTTTACAGCCGTAACCGGCAGCAATAGCGGCAAAGTCGACGGGCACAAAACCGCCATCCAGTTTGCCGCCTTCCGGGTTACGGAAGCGGAACTCAGTGGTAAAGCTGTCCATACCGTGTTCCATTTGCAGATTATTGATACAGCCGTTGGTCATGTTATCCAACAGCACAACGTTGATTTTTGCGCCTTCCTGAACAGAGGTCACCAGTTCGGAGTGCAACATCATGAAAGAGCCATCGCCGACCAGCGCATACACTTCACGCTGCGGCTGCGCCAGCTTAACGCCCAGCGCGGCATTCACTTCATAGCCCATGCAGGAATAGCCATATTCAACGTGGTACGCATTGTAATCTTTGGTGCGCCATACGCGCTGCAGATCGCCCGGCAAGCTGCCCGCTGCCGCCACAATCACTGCATTCTTTGGGAGCTGCTCGTTTAAGGTGCCCAGCACGCTGCTTTGCGTCAGCAGGGATTGCGTCAAACGATTAAATTCCGCAAATACCGCTTCGCGATCAATATGATCGGCAATTTCAGGGATAAAGCCTTCGCTGTATTCCACCTGATAAACACGCTGCGTCTCTTTGAGTAACTTACTTTGTGCCTGCTCAATCTGACTGCCCCAGTCGTTGCTGTAATTTTGTGAAGCCAGTGCACTGCTCAACGCCGTAAGACCTTCACGCGCATCCGCCAGCAACTGCACACCATCCAGCTTGTAGCTGTCGAAATTGCTGACATTGATATTGAGGAAGCTGACATCGGGGTTCTGGAAAATCCATTTCGACGCGGTAGTAAAATCGGTATACCGCGTGCCAACGCCAATGACCAAATCTGCTTCTTTAGCCAGCAGGTTGGCCGCTAAACAGCCTGTTTCACCGACGCCGCCCACGTTAAGAGGGTGATCAGAAACCAAAGTGCCTTTACCTGCCTGTGTTTCCGCAAACGGAATCTGATAGCGTTCAGCGAACTGACGCAGCGCCTCACCCGCTTCAGAATATTTCACGCCGCCCCCACAAATAATAACTGGCTTACGTTTGCGGCTAATAAGCGTTAGCGCATCTTCTAACTGTGCTGCGGTGGGTAAACGACGATCCAGACGATGCACACGTTTCTGGAAGAAATATTCTGGGTAATCCCAGGCTTCGCCCTGCACATCCTGCGGCAGAGAAAGCGTTACCGCGCCCGTTTCAGCCGGATCGGTTAAAACGCGCATCGCATTGATGCAGGCCGTCATTAATTGTTCAGGACGGCTTACGCGATCCCAGTATTTGCTCACAGCGCGGAAAGCGTCGTTGGTGCTGATACTGAGATCGTAGCTCTGCTCAATTTGTTGCAGCACCGGATCGGGTTGACGTGTAGCGAACACATCGCCCGGCAGCAGCAACAGCGGAATACGGTTAGCGGTGGCGGTGGCGGCAGCAGTAATCATGTTTGCCGCGCCTGGCCCGACGGAAGAGGTACAGGCAATGATCTGACGGCGCAAGGACTGTTTGGCAAAGCCAGTTGCCGCATGTGCCATACCCTGTTCATTACGTCCCTGATGTACCACCAGATCGCCGCTATCCTGCTCCAGCGCCTGGCCCAGGCCAAGAACGTTGCCATGTCCGAAAATAGCGAAGATGCCTTTTACAAACTTAGTTTCAACGCCATCAACATTAATATATTGATTATCAAGAAATCTAACTAACGCCTGCGCGGTAGTCAGCCTGATTGTGCCCATATGCTCTTCCTTTACATGCTGGTGGTACCTGAATTCCGGTACAACGCGTGAAGCGAAGTAAGATGTCGGAAAAGGCGACCAGGGATAATTGAAACGTGAGGCGATTATAAACAAATATTTTTTCCATAAAACATGATTACAGAAGAAACATTTCATTTTGCGAGTGAGATCAAATTTAAGGACGTAACGGGATGCTGAAAAAGGCTTTATGATCGAAAAGTGGAATATTCAGTAAGCTTAAGCCATATATAAGAAATTTCATTTCACTTCAGTAGCTTCCTTTATTTATTCAGCTACTCCTGAGATCTGCCTCACAAGCCTGAAATGGCAAGGAGCGATGTGACTCATGCCTTGTGGGTTTGTACGCTTTCCAGAGTTTTACCTGGTTCACAAAATCGCGACATACGTTTCATTTCATATTGAATTTGGAATTTTTATTCCCCATACTGCCCTCATAGCCAATCGGGCACCTTGAGACCCCGGAAGCAAAGCGCGCGATGTCGGGCTTTTCGCCGACAGTGTCTGCTTATCACAGAAGGAAACCACAGGTATGAGTACACAACAGAAGCGGCTTGATGTGATTTGTATCGGGCGCATCGCCGTCGATTTTTATGGCCAGCAGATTGGTGCACGCTTAGAAGATGTCACCTCTTTTGCCAGGTATCTCGGCGGTTCATCGGGAAATGTCGCTTACGGTACCGCCATTCAGGGGTTAAAGTCCGCCATGCTGGCACGTGTGGGTGATGAGCATAACGGTCGCTTCCTGCGTGAAGAATTGCAGCGCGTGGGCTGTAATACCGAGGGATTGATCACTGATGAGAAGCGCCTCACGGGTATGGTTATCCTCGGCATTAAAGATGAAGAGACCTTTCCGCTGATTTTCTACCGTGATAACTGCGCTGATATGGGGCTGGTGCCGGAAGATATTCAAGAAGAGTTTATTGCGTCTTCCCGCGCTGTGGCGGTGACGGGTACTCACTTATCCCATCCACAAACGCGCGAAGCTGTGTTGAAAGCGTTAAAAATCGCCAAAAGCAACGGTCTGCGCACCGCGCTGGATATCGATTATCGACCGGTATTATGGGGGCTGACCTCACTGGGTGACGGTGAAACGCGTTTCATTGAGTCCGCGCAGGTAACGCAGCAGTTACAGGAAGTGGTGCATTACTTCGATTTGATAGTAGGAACCGAAGAAGAGTTTCATATAGCCGGTGGCAGCACCGACACACTGACCGCACTGAAGAACGTGCGCCAGGCAAGTCAGGCGACACTGGTGTGCAAACGTGGCCCGTTGGGCTGCGTGGTTTTTGAAGGAGACATTCCTGATAGCTGGGAAAAGACCAGACTGCACACGGGCGTGCGCGTCGATGTGTTAAACGTGCTGGGCGCGGGCGACGCCTTTATGTCTGGCTTGTTGCGCGGCTGGCTGAACGATGAAGGCTGGGAACAGGCCTGTCGTTATGCCAATGCTTGCGGTGCGCTGGTGGTTTCTCGCCACGGCTGTGCACCCGCTATGCCAACCAAAACCGAGCTGGATGATTTCCTGAGCCGCGATACAGAGGTGAAACGTCCCGATCGCGACAGCCGATTAAATCATCTGCACCGCGTAACGACACGCAAACAGCAGTGGCCTGAGCTGTGTGTTTTTGCTTTTGATCACCGTAAACAACTCGCCGATATGGCGCGGGAAGCTGGCGTTGATGAAAGCGGGATCCCACAGTTGAAACGGTTGCTGTTAAAAGCAGCGGAAGAAGCAGCACAGGAAGCGGGCTTGCAGAACAAGAGCGGTATTCTGGCGGACACCACCTATGGTCAAAAAGCCCTGAACGCCATCACCGGAAAAAACTGGTGGATTGGTCGCCCGGTTGAGCTGCCAGGTTCACGTCCGCTACGCCTGGAGCACGGCAATATCGGCTCGCAATTAATTGACTGGCCTGCCGAACACGTCGTGAAGTGTTTGGTTTTTTACCATCCCCATGACAGCGCCGAACTGCGCAAAGAGCAGGACGATGTCATTCTCGACGTGTGGAAAGGTTGTAACAAGAGCGGCCATGAACTGCTACTGGAAGTGATTTTGCCTGAGAGCAATCCCGATCATAGTGAGTCTTATTATCTTGATATACTCAGCCATTTTTACAGCCTGGGTATCCAGCCAGACTGGTGGAAATTGCCCCCACTGTCCGCAGAAACCTGGGAGGCCATCAGCGGCCTGATCGAGCAACAGGATCCATACTGTCGCGGCATTTTGCTGTTGGGTCTGGATGCACCAGAAGAGAAGTTGAAAGCGGGCTTCGCCGCAGCTGCAAAAGCGCCCTGGGTAAAAGGCTTCGCCGTAGGCCGTACCATTTTTGGTCAACCTTCACGTCAGTGGCTGCAAGGCGAGCTGGATGATCAGGCGCTGACAGAGGTCGTGAAAAGCAACTATTTACGACTCATTGAGTACTGGCGCGCCGCGCGAGAATGAGGTGAGGGTCGGGCGCGAACCGGCGCGGGTTTCGTTCGCTGCGCGAACAGGCGCTGGTTTCGTTCGCTGCGCCAACGGGCGCTGATTTCGTTCGCTGCGCCAACGGGCGCTGAGAAGGTTTCGTTCGCTGCGCGAACAGGCACGGAGAAGGTTTCGTTCGCTGCGCCAACGGGCGCTGATTTCGTTCGCTGCGCGAACAGGCACGGGGAAGGTTTCGTTCGCTGCGCCAACGGGCGCTGATTTTGTTCGCTGCGCGAACAGGCACGGGGAAGGTTTCGTTCGCCCGGCAGCCGGGCAGTTTCATTTTCCCCGCTGCAGGCGACCGACAAGGGTTGCTGAGCGGCAACCCTTGACCCGCGCTTCCGGCCTGCCCGCCCGCCGCTCCGCGGTCCCTTCGCTCTTTCTGGATTTCTGACGGAACGGCTGAATTCACCCTCCGTGGTTCATTCCAGCCTCTTCGCGGCATCCATGCCGCTCGTCCTGAAATCCCTCATCCGCTCAGCGTGCAGGAAGGCCTCTGACAAACCCCCGCTGCACCCGCAGCTTCCGTTCTTTACAGACTTCATGGCGGTGAGTTTTTGAGTTTTGCGTTTCAAAATCTCAGACAACACCTTGTTAAGGCATTAATTCAGAAATCAAAGGCGGGGGCTGGTGGAGGCATCCGGCGCGCTGAGGAAAGAGCGCAGGCCAGGATGAGCCGACAGGACGTCGGCGAGAGGCCGGAACGCGCCAGGGACTGGCAAGTCCGGGCGGTCCGTCAGGCCGCAGCGAGAGACGAAGGTACAGCAGAGGCTGCCGGGCGCGGGGATTGTTAAGGGGCCGCGACGCCCCCTTGACACGTCCGC
Organism: Pantoea sp. LMR881; assembly: GCF_027157825.1. Lineage (NCBI taxonomy): Bacteria > Pseudomonadati > Pseudomonadota > Gammaproteobacteria > Enterobacterales > Erwiniaceae > Pantoea > Pantoea sp. LMR881. Next base: position 2,530,344 of record NZ_JAPVOK010000002.1, on the reverse strand, counting down.
CTGCACGGAGGTGCTGAAACTGCCCCACGCCTGGCGGGCGGAACCTGCACAGAGTGTTACCCGCACGGCGGGTTTTGTTCGCTGCGCGAACCGGCGCTGATTTCGTTCGCTGCGCGAACCGGGCGCTGAGAAGGTTTCGTTCGCCCGGCAGCCGGGCAGTTTCATTTTCCCCGCTGCAGGCGACCGACAAGGGTTGCTGAGCGGCAACCCTTGACCCGCGCTTCCGGCCTGCCCGCCCGCCGCTCCGCGGTCCCTTCGCTCTTTCTGGATTTCTGACGGAACGGCTGAATTCACCCTCCATGGTTCATTCCAGCCTCTTCGCGGCATCCATGCCGCTCGTCCTGAAATCCCTCATCCGCTCAGCGTGCAGGAAGGCCTCTGACAACCCCCGCTGCACCCGCAGCTTCCGTTCTTTACAGACTTCATGGCGGTGAGTTTTTGCGTTTCAAAACCTCAGACAACACGAATCTGTTTTAATAAATAAAAGGATCACAGGCGGGGTTGGTGGAGGCATCCGGCGCGCTGAGGAAAGAGCGCAGGCCAGGACGAGCCGACAGGACGTCGGCGAGAGGCCGGAACGCGCCAGGGACTGGCAAGTCCGGGCGGTCCGTCAGGCCGCAGCGAGAGACGAAGGTACAGCAGAGGCTGCCGGGCGCGGGGATTGTTAAGGGGCCGCGACGCCCCTTGACACGTCCGCCTGCACGGAGGCGCTGAAACTGCCCCACGCCTGGCGGGCGGAACCCACACGGAGTGTTTACCCACACGGAGTATTTACCCGCACGGCGGGTTTTGTTCGCTGCGCGAACAGGCACGGAGAAGGTTTCGTTCGCCCGCCAGCCGGGCAGTTTCATTTTCCCCGCTGCAGGCGACCGACAAGGGTTGCTGAGCGGCAACCCTTGACCCGCGCTTCCGGCCTGCCCGCCCGCCGCTCCGCGGTCCCTTCGCTCTTTCTGGATTTCTGACGGAACGGCTGAATTCACCCTCCGTGGTTCATTCCAGCCTCTTCGCGGCATCCATGCCGCTCGTCCTGAAATCCCTCATCCGCTCAGCGTGCAGGAAGGCCTCTGACAAACCCCCGCTGCACCCGCAGCTTCCGTTCTTTACAGACTTCATGGCGGTGAGTTTTTGCGTTTCAAAACCTCAGACAACACGAATCTGTTTTAATAAATAAAAGGATCACAGGCGGGGTTGGTGGAGGCATCCGGCGCGCTGAGGAAAGAGCGCAGGCCAGGACGAGCCGACAGGACGTCGGCGAGAGGCCGGAACGCGCCAGGGACTGGCAAGTCCGGGCGGTCCGTCAGGCCGCAGCGAGAGACGAAGGTACAGCAGAGGCTGCCGGGCGCGGGGATTGTTAAGGGGCCGCGACGCCCCCTTGACACGTCCGCCTGCACGGAGGTGCTGAAACTGCCGCACGCCTGGCGGGCGGAACCCACACGGAGTATTTACCCGCACGGAGTGTGTTTACCCGCCTGGCGGGCGGAACCTGCACGGAGTGTGTTTACCCGCACGGCGGGCGGAACCCGCACGGAGTGTTTACCCGCACTGCGGGCCGGACCACCCCTACCCCTTCATTTTGTGAGGCATTTCATAATCCGATGAAATAAAGACCTCATTCGGCGCAAACAAATGAAATTTTCCATCCATCTGGTACTATAGCGTTCATTATCCAGCCAATATTCTTATTAAACGGGCAGAAGTAATGACCAACAACCCAACTCAACTTTCCCTGTTGCAGGACGATATTCGTAGCCGCTATGAAACACTTAGCAAACGTCTAAAACAGGTTGCTCGTTATATCCTTGATAACAGTAACAGCATTGCTTTCGACACTGTGGCATCCATTGCTCAACAGGCGGATGTGCCGCCCTCCACGCTGATCCGCTTTGCCAACGCCTTCGGCTTTAGCGGCTTCAATGAAATGAAACAAGTCTTTCGTCAGCATCTGATGGAAGAAACCGTTAACTACACTGAACGCGCGCGTCTGTTCCGTCAGACATCCACTGATGACAGTGCCAGCGCACCCGAAAGTCCGGCAGAGATCCTGAACGTCTTCACGATGGTCAATAGCCAGGCGTTACAGCAGTTGGCGATGCAGGTTAATCCGGACCAGCTAAATAAAGCGGTTAAGCTGCTAAACGACGCTGAAAATATTTATGTGATTGGCTTGCGTCGCTCTTTCAGTGTTGCCTCGTATCTGGTTTATGCGCTGCGTCATCTTGAGCGTCGTGCCTTTCTGATTGATGGTTTGGGTGGCATGTTCACCGAACAGCTCAGCCTGGTGAATCCTAAAGATGTGGTAATCGCGATAAGCTATTCGCCTTATGCGCGTGAATCGGTTGAGGTGGTTGAACTCGGCGCGAAGCGCGGCGCGCATCAGATTGCCATTACCGATAGTCAGGTTAGCCCACTGGCGGCGTTTAGTGATGTCTGCTTCGTGGTGCGTGAAGCGCAGGTTGATGGCTTCCGTTCTCAGGTCGCGTCATTGTGTCTGGCACAGACCCTGGCCGTTTCTCTCGCTTTAAATAACGCTACGGCTCAGTAAGTTTCAGCCCTAAAAAAGCAGCCTCGCTGGGCTGCTTTGTTAGGGCGTTTTATTTAACTGCGCGGATAGTTATCACTGTTTATCCAGGCGTGATCTTTCTCCCAGGTAAATTTCCACAGCCGTACCGGTCCTGCCATGACATTCAGGTAATAGTTGTTATAACCGGCGATAGTCGCCACCGGATGATAACCGCGCGGCACAGTGACGACATCGCGGTTATAGGGTGCCATACATTCATCCAGTGAACGATCGTCGGTGTAAACGCGCTGCATGGCGAAACCCGGTTCTGGATCAAAACGGTGATAATAAGTCTCTTCCAGACAGGTTTCGTTTTCGCTGTTTTCCTGATCGTGCTTGTGGCTCGGATAAGAACTGGTATCGCCCTCATCGGTATAAACTTCCACTACCAGCAGGCTGTCCGCTGGCTTATCATCCGGCAGGATGTTATGCACCAGGCGCTTGTTTCGGCCTTTGCCACGCTGCTCAACACCCACATCATCAGGCGAAATCAGGCGTGCCGGTAAATTGCCCTGACCCGGTGCATTACAGACTGCCAGCTCAAGATCGCTGTCAGCGCGCACTTCCACTTCGTCATTGTGCGGCACATACACCGAATAAGGCGGAATGCGTTCGAAAGGTGACATACGTTTGCCGATGCCAGGAAAATCAGCATGGCGCGTTTTCACCGATGCCAGCCCTGCGACTAACACCAGACAAAGCTCTTTATCGCCGCTGGTAAGACGCAGGGTTTCTCCTTTTTCAGCAGGTAAGCATCGAAGCCGACATAACGCCAGCCCGCGCTTTCCGGAGTGACATGCTGAATGCGGCCCTGGCTATCTGGCTGTTGCGCTTTCGAAAGTAAAGACATCCCAATCCTCCTGTTAGCCCAGCGTTGGCATACTGAATTCTGACACGGTTTGCTGACCGCTCGGCCAGCGTGCTGTGGCGGTTTTCATTCGGGTATAGAAACGCACGCCGTCCGGGCCATGCACATTGAGCGCACCGAATACTGAGCGTTTCCAGCCACCAAAGCTGTGAAAAGCCATAGGAACCGGAACCGGTACGTTGACACCGACCATGCCCGCTTCAACATCCTGTACGAATTCACGCGCGGTGTGGCCGTTGCTGGTAAAAAATGGCGCTGCCATTGCCAAATTCGTGGCTGTTGACCAGTTTTAACGCCGTTTCATAGTCTGGCGCACGCATGATGCTCAGGACCGGTCCAAAAATTTCTTCACGCCAGATCACCATGTCAGAGGTGACATGATCGAACAAGGTGCCGCCAACATAATAGCCTTCCGCATGATCTGCGACCTGATAGTTACGTCCATCTACCACCAGCTTCGCACCTTCCTGCTCACCTTTATCGATGTAGCCAAGCACTTTTTTCTGATGCGCCGCCGAAACCACAGGGCCCATCTCATTCTCTTCTGCACCTTTATTGATACCAGGCCCCACGCGCAGGGCTTTGACCAGCGGTGTCAGGCTGGCGATCAATTTGTCTGCGGTGTCATCACCAACAGCAACCACTACCGGTAATGCCATGCAGCGTTCACCTGCCGAACCAAACGCACCGCCCATAATGGCGTTAACGGTGGCTTCCAGATCGGCATCGGGCATAACAATGGCGTGGTTTTTCGCTGCGCCAAACGCCTGAACACGTTTACCGTGAGCACTGGCCGTTTTATAAATATGCTCTGCCACACCGGAAGAGCCGACGAAACTCACGGCGGCGATACGCGGATCTTTATACAGCTGTTCAGCATCTTCATTTGAACTGTGAACCACGTTAAATACGCCATCAGGCAAACCCGCTTCGGTTAACAGTTCAGCCATACGCACTGTCGCTGACGGATCCAGCGCAGGTGGCTTCAGAACAAAAGTGTTACCGCACGCCAGGGCAATGGGGAACATCCACAACGGCACCATCGCCGGGAAGTTAAACGGCGTGATGCCTGCAACAACGCCAACCGGCTGCATCAGCGAAAAGCTGTCTACGCCAGTTCCGACATTCGGCGAATATTCCCCTTTAATCAGATGCGGAATACCGCACGCAAACTCAATGACTTCGATGCCGCGCGTCAGTTCACCCAGCGCATCAGACCAGACTTTGCCGTGTTCAGAAACAATCAAGGCCGCCAGTTCATCACGGTGCTGTTCCATCAACGCTTTGAAATTAAACAGCACGCGGGCACGGCGTAATGGAGAGGTTTTTGACCATGCCGGAAACGCATTGTGTGCCACTTCAATCGCCTGGGCGACTTCATCAGCGGTACTTTGCGTCAGTTCGCGTACCACTTTGCCGGTTGCTGGATCATAAACAGGAATGGTTTCGTTGCTGGCGCTGTGGGTGATTTTACCGCCAATAAAGTTTCCTACGATATTCATGTTGTTGCCTCTTTGAAGGTTCACGTTCCCTGCAGACTGAGTGTGCTAAGCGTCACGTTGCCTGACCAGGCAAAGCCAAAAGCGTGATATGAAGCTATTACAGTGGAATAAATTTTTCAAATAATTCTTTTTGGAAAATTTTCTTTTAGCGGCACAGATCGCATTTTTTCTTCTGGCTGAAGAGATCACTGTTTAAGCTCCCGATTACCTGTGAAAAGGGGTGCTTAAGCCCGGCAATCGTGTCAGAACGGTGACGCTTCCTTCCTGCTATTTGAACGTTGAAAGCCCATCGCAAAAGTGATTCGCGAACCGAAATATGAAATTATTGCGAAGCAGATCTAATAATTAACGTTTCATTATTTCCTGACAATGAAATAAATGTTTTCTTTAATTCCATCTTACCCCTCTCTATAACAGGAGCCATAGCATGGCCATCGATCCCACTCGTTTCTGTATTAATCGCAAAATTGCCCCAGGCCTCTCGCTGGAAGCTTTCTTCCAGCTGGTACAACGGCTGGGACTGAGCAAAGTAGAACTGCGTAATGACATGCCGAGCGGCAAGGTGACAGACGATCTCTCCCACGCGCAGCTGCGTGCATTAACAGAAAAATATGATATTGAGATCGTTACCATCAATGCGCTCTATCCGTTCAATCGCGCTGATGAAGAACTGCTGGCGAAAGCGGAAGCGTTGTTAGCAGAGGCGCAAGGCATCGGGGCCAAAGCACTGGTGATGTGCCCGCTCAATGAAGGTGTGGCGATTTCGCCGGAGCAGACGCTGGAAGCGATGCAAAAACTGGCACCGCGCTTTGCGCACTACGGCATACAGGGGCTGGTTGAGCCACTGGGTTTTCCGGTGAGTTCGCTGCGATCGGCAGTGCAGGCACAGCGATTAATCCGTGATGCGCAGGTGCCCTTTAAGCTGGTACTGGATACCTTTCATCATCATCTGTATGAAAATGCTGAACAGGCGTTTCAGGCAGAGATTGATGTTAATCAGATCGGCCTGGTACACCTTTCAGGTGTAGAAGATACGCGCCCGACAGCTGAATTAACCGATGAAGAACGCATTATGCTGAGCGACAGTGATGTGCTGAATAGCGTGGCGCAGGTGAAACGACTGGAGATGCTGGGCTATAAGGGAATTTACGCCTTTGAGCCTTTCTCGTCGGAACTCAGTAACTGGACACCCACCGAAATCGAGCGTCAGATCCGTCACAGCATCGCACTGCTGCAAGCCTAATCCTCTGCGCGGAGCAAAGCCGGTGCTCCGCGTGACCTTACCCTTATCTGTGTCTCGTGACACATTTTTTGGCCTCGGTCGGAGGCCGCTTTTTTACCCTTCTTTGATCTCTGCAACAGGCTCATCGGGCTGACGACGAATCATGCGCAGCGTACAAAACAGGGCGAAACAGACCAGCAGTGCCGTCAGCAGATAAACCAGCGGGATCCCGGCATAACTCATGATAAATCCGGCAATCGGCCCGGTAATACCCAGTGACAAATCCATGAATGCCGTATAGGTTGCCAGCGCACTGCCCTGGTTTTGCTGCGGTACCACTTTTACCGCGACGACGCCGATTGCCGGAAAGACCAAAGAAAAACCTGCGCCGGTCAGGAAAGCCCCCGCTTTCGCCATCCACGGATCGAAGGCACCCGCGACCAGAAACAGGCCCACTGCTTCTACGGCCAGGCAAACGCTGGCGACCCGCAAGCCGCCATGGCGATTGATCGCATTGGGAAACAACAGGCGTGCGCCAACAAACGCGGCGCTGAACATCGTCAATGCGAAGGCTGCACCGTCCCAGCCTTTAGCCTGATAAAACAGCGTAATAAAGGTGGCGATGACGCCAAACCCTGCCGAGCCCATCGCCAGGATCAGTCCAAAGCCGGAAATTTTACCCAACACCGCCCGGAAAGGCAGCGGTCTGGCTTTGCTGCCTGTCACGGCCGGACGTGGCAGCGCCAGGCCAATAGCGGCCAGACAGATAATCACGATGATTAGCGATAACCACAGCAACCCACCCATACGGAAAATCACCACGCCAAGCGGCGCGCCTATCGCCATGGCGCCGTAGGTTACGATGCCGTTCCAGGAGATAACCCGGCCAATATGCAAAGAGCCGACGCGCGCCACGCCCCACAGTGACGTACCGGTTCCGGCGAAGCTCTGACCAATGCCAAGAATTAAACGTCCCACACACAGCAGCGCCAGACTCAATGTTGGCGTGCTGAGCGTCAGTGCCGCCAGCAAGATGCATAATCCGCTAATCAGACAGCCCACCAGGCCAAACACCACCACTTTTTTCGGCCCCCACAGATCAGCATAGCGTCCGGCATGGGGGCGGCTCAGCAGTGTGGCGAGATATTGCAGGCTGATCACTAAACCGGCCCAAAAGGCGCTGTAACCCAGCGTGTCATGGACGAAACCGGGTAACACTGCCAGCGGCAAACCAATGGTGAGATAGCTGGCAAAGTTGTACATCACAATGGAAAGGATCAGGAGGGTAATCTGAAAACTACGTGGTGCAGATCCCATTGCAGGTTGGTCTGGCATGAGTAATTGCGCTCGTGTTTGACTAAATTTTTATGCTTGAGTATTCACTATACGCCTTTTCACCCGGCGCGCATCATAACGCCTGCTAATGATGCCTGGCTGTTTATCTTTTCACCACGCCCCCTGCCGGGATGCGCCTCCACTAAACTCTAAAGAAAATAAGAGTTTGCTGGCACGCCTGAATTCAGGTTCGTGTGCTCAGCGCCAGTCTGGCTGTCAGAGGTGAGCGATACGCTGGCAGCCTTTTCTACAGCATCGGGCTGGCACTGGCAGCTGCTCTCTTTGCCAGCGTGCTCGTTTTTTTACTGCGTAATACGTGGCGAAAGGCAAAAGAGGATCATGGGGGCTGATACATCGCCGTACCGATCTTGTCGTTTCTCTGATAAATCAGGCCGTTAATTTTGCTTCAGCTACACTTTCTTCAGCCAATTTGATTATCAGGAGAGGGAATGTGAGTGAATTACAGCAGGAAAAAATTGGACAAAATATACTGATCAAACTGGCGATGCTGGTCATCATCCTCGCTGGCGTGCGGGCTGCTTCTGAAATTTTAGTGCCTTTTTTACTCTCCGCTTTTTTGGCAATCGTGCTTAATCCGCTGGTAAGCCTGTTGATGAAGCGCGGATTTCGTCGTGGGTTAGCCATTACGCTGGTGATCACGGTGATCTTCTTTGTGATGTTACTGCTGATAGCCGTGCTTGCCAGCTCAGTCAGCGAGTTCTCCGATCTTTATCCGCAGATACGTGCCACCATGGAACAAAGAATGGTGGTGGTTCAACAGCTGGCGGCGCAGTTTCATCTGAATGTTTCCACCACAACATTAGTTGAGCGATTTGATCCCAACGCAATCATGAATGTGGCCACCCTGGTGCTCACTCAGTTCTCAGGCATGATGACTAACATCTTTCTTTTGATACTGACGGTGGTATTCATGCTGTTTGAAGTGCATCACCTGCCTTACAAAATGCGTAATTCTCTGGTGAACCCCAAGATTCGCATTGCAGGTTTGCACAAGGCGTTAAAAGGGGTGACGCACTATCTGGCCCTGAAAACCGTAGTGAGTTTAATCACGGGCGCGTCAGTCTGGTTAAGCCTGTTGCTGCTGGACGTTAAGTTTGCGCTGCTGTGGGGCGTGGTGGCATTTATTCTCAACTTTATTCCTAACATCGGGCCGATTATTGCTGGTATCCCACCCGTTATTCAGGCGTTATTACTTAACACGGTGTTCGATGCCTTTATGGTAGCCGCACTGTTCGCGGCAATTCATATGGTATTTGGCAATATGCTGGAGCCACGGTTAATGGGACGCGGCCTGGGTTTATCCACGCTGGTGGTGTTTTTATCATTAATCTTTTGGGGCTGGCTGCTGGGACCAGTGGGAATGCTGCTCTCAGTACCGCTAACCAGCATTACTAAAATTCTGATGGAAACCACGCCAGGCGGCAGTCGTCTGGCGATTATGCTTGGCACCGGACGGCCTAAGCGCGTTAAAGGATTAACCAAGTAAGCGTTGCTGCACGTGTCGCAAATGATCTTCCATTGCGGTACGTGCAGCGGCTTCATCCCCTGACACAATCGCCTCAGCAATACGCTGATGATCACTGTTCATATCGTGAGCAAAAGCATTGTCAGCATAGTGGCGCTCAAGCCGTCTGAAGTGTGGACTGTTACGCTTGTTCCACAAATATTCCATCATATCGCGCAGCAGGTCATTGCCGCTCATCTCGCTGATCAGTAAGTGGAAACGTTTATCCTGCTCAAGAAACGCGGCATCATTCTCACTGAACTGCTGTAACGCGATGGTTAATGCCTGTAAATCGGCGCGCTGCTGTGCAGTGCCGTTACGTGCGGCAAAGGCAGCCAGCATGCCCTCAAAAGCCTCACGCGCCTGAAGCAAATCCTGCAGGCTAAAGCTTTCCACCGCTTTGTCGGTGCTTTGCGGTAGCAACTGCGCCACGTAAACACCGTTGCCGGTACGGATATCGACCCAGCCGGTCATTTCAAGTGCAATTAATGCTTCACGTACCGAAGAGCGGCTCACGCCGAGCTGTTTCGCCAGTTCACGCTCGGGTGGTAATAGCCCGCCAGGAACAAAATCCCCTTCTTTGATGCCGTCCATAATCGCATTAGCAATCTGACGATAGAGACGTTCCGTTTTGAGTACGGTTAGCGCCATCCTGTTCTCCTTGTCGCAAGCGGGTAGACGAAGTGCCGCAGCGATCACATTTTTTCATGCTGCGATCCCGATCACGGCCTTTACTGGGTCACTATCATACTCTTGGTCCAGCGGCCTGACCACTGGGCCAAATCACATAAGGAGTGAAAATGGAACACACTTGGCGTTGGTATGGCCCGAACGATCCGGTTTCGCTGGATGATGCGCGTCAGGCAGGCGCAACGGGCATCGTCACGGCGTTGCATCATATTGCAAATGGCGACGTCTGGCCGGTGGAAGAGATCAAAGCGCGTCAGGCATTGCTGGCGGAAAAAGGATTAGTCTGGTCGGTGGTGGAAAGCATCCCGGTGCATGAGTCCATTAAAACGCAGCGTGGCGATTATCAACGCTATATCGCTAACTATCAGCAATCGATTCGCAATCTGGCGAGCTGCGGCATCGATACGGTGTGCTACAACTTTATGCCGGTTCTCGACTGGACGCGCACCGATCTGGCCTGGGAATTACCGAATGGCGCAAAAGCATTACGCTTTGATGCGGATGCCTTCGCCGCGTTTGAACTGCATATTTTGCAACGTCCCGGCGCTGAGAAAGATTACAGCGCAGCGGAACAAGAGACAGCCAGCCGCTACTTTGCGGCGATGAGCGATGATGAAAAAGCGACGCTGGTACGCAATATCATTGCAGGTTTACCCGGTGCAGAAGAAGGCTACACGCTGGAACAATTCCGGTCACAGCTAGCGCAGTACAACGGTATCGACAAGGCCAGACTGCGTGAACACATGGCGACTTTTTTACGTGCTATCGTGCCGGTGGCGGAAGAAACAGGCATTAAGCTGGCGGTTCATCCTGATGATCCACCACGTCCAATCCTCGGCCTGCCGCGCATTATTTCTACTCAGGAAGATATGCAGTGGCTCAAAGAGACGGTGGATAGCCTGCACAACGGCTTCTGCTTCTGTACCGGTTCATACGGTGTACGCGCCGATAATGCCCTGGTTGAAATGGCCAAAACCTATGCCGATCGCATTAACTTTATTCACCTGCGCGCCACCAAACGCGAAGATAACCCCAACAGTTTCCATGAGGCGGCGCACCTTACGGGCGATGTTGATATGGTCGGTGTGATTAACGTGATTTTGGCCGAGGAGCAGCGTCGTCGTCAGGCGGGTAATCAACGTGCGATCCCTATGCGCCCCGACCACGGTCATCAGATGCTGGACGATTTGCACAAACGCACCAACCCAGGTTACTCAGCCATTGGCCGCCTGAAAGGTCTGGCGGAGCTGCGCGGCGTGGAAGTGGCGCTGCGGCAATGTTTTTTCCAGGATTGATTGTCACACTCAGCCCCGTTGCGGGGCTTTTCACGCTTACTACGCCGCACTCCATACCAAACGATCGGTCAGTGCCTCTACGTTGATCGCGTTCGGCAGCGTTTTTAACCCACTGAACAGATCCGATCCCTTCTGTACCTTAGCGATCTCTTCCGGCATCACGGCCCGAATATCACCAGAACCGTCAATGATATTGCCGTCAATATCAATCTTAACTAATGTTTCAGGACAGGCGTCATCCCACGCTTCCGTAAGCCTTAAGGCTCATCGCCCGACACCCATCACGCAGAAGAGAGGTCAATATGCTCGGGGCAGCGTGGCTTTGCAGCTAAAACCTTAGTCTGAGCACGCTTTACCCGCGTTGGCCACTCGGCGCCGCTTACGCACTGTTGCAGGGAAGATGCAGCCAGGGCTGCCATACTTCTGTCCGATCCGTGTCACCGGGAATCTGTTTGCAATACATCCTGATACGACCTTTTTTGCGCGGTGAAATGCCAAAAATTTGTCAATAAATGCAATGTCCGGTCGATAATTGACCTGACGCAGTTTTGAAAATAATCAAAACGCTACCCTGCACTGCTCGAGGACATGCTATGCTGCGCTGTCACAATAGCACCTCCTCAAAACGGATAAACATTCAGAGGATTTTGCGGTGCCGCCACTGAAACGAAAACGCGACTTCGCAAAGATAATCATTATTTTTGCCGGTGCGTTGCCATTGATTCTTGGCCTGATTCTTACAGCGATCGATGCTCGCCATACGGTCCACCAACAGCAGGCAAGTGCCGCCAGTATGCTTTTATCTCAGGCTGAGAAAATGAGTGACACCGGCTGGGACATGATTACGTCTTTGCGTCAGTATCATTATCGCCCCTGTAACGAAATTGAAGATGAGTTGCAGCGCAAAGGCACGCTGAATGCCTATTTTCGTGCCATTGGAAAAATGCAGGGCGATTCCATCACCTGCTCCTCAGCGTATGGACTGAACGCAGGCTCGTTTAGCGAAATGATTCGCCGTGAGCCGCCGATCACGGGTCGCGCCTGGTGGAGCTTGTCAATTGCCGGTACGGCTGGCGTACCCGATCGTCCTGCGGTGATATTTGTACGTCAGTTACCAGACAGTGAAGGTTTTTGGGCGATTATCGACGGTCAGTATTTAATTGATTTTATGAGCGCCATCGGCAAGTCGCATGGTTATCAACTTTCAATGCGTTTTGACAACGGCGCTCCTGTCTCTTTCGGCAACCAGGATTTAGCACAAAGCCGCTTTTTTGAGGCGCAGCCCTATCAGACAACCTCAAATCGTTACCCGATAAGCGTGAGCATTATTGCCCCCGGCTCGGAGGTATCACGCGCATGGGGTCAGGTATTGTTTATCTTTCTGCCGGTGGCGGCGGTGTTTTCCATTCTGCTGATGATACTTACCGCTAACTGGCTGCAACGCCGAATTTCATGGCGTGATGAGATTCGCCGCGCCATCAATGCTCGCCAGTTCAGGGTTCATTATCAGCCGGTTTATAACAATCAACTTCAGCGATGTACGGGCGCAGAAGCGTTAATGCGCTGGACGCTGCCCAATGGCGACGTCATTCGCCCTGATATTTTTATCAGTGCCGCCGAAGCGGAAGGGATGATTGTGCCGCTGACGCGCCATTTAATCGAACTGATCGTAGAGGATGTTCAGGCGTGGCAGGTTGAGCCGGGATTTCATCTGGCCATTAATGTTGCCGCCGAGCATTTACAGCATGCTGAGTTTGTCAGCGATATGCTGGCATTTGCTGCCCGCGTGGAGCATAAGCAGTTTACCGTTACGCTCGAATTAACCGAGCGCAGCCTGATCAAAGATGGTGATGAGGTTGCGCTCAAACTGGAGCAGTTACGCGCAGCCGGTATGAAAGTTGCCATTGATGACTTCGGTACAGGTCACTGTTCGCTCAGCTATTTACAAACATTCTCGCTGGACTATCTGAAAATCGATCGCGGCTTTATTAATGCGATCGAGTCGTTAGGCGGCGAAACGCCGGTGCTGGATGCCATTATCAACCTGAGCCTGAAATTGCGTCTGAAAGTTCTGGGTGAAGGCGTCGAAACAGCGTTACAGCTTCTTTATCTGCAACAGCGCGGCGTGGTGTTTATCCAGGGCTACTATTATGCGCGGCCAATGGACAACGCCACGCTGATCACCTGGCTAAAGAGAAAGGCCCACGGCCTATTCACGCTGAGAAAGATGATCACTCTGTGCAGCGCCCTGGGTGATGTTTGCAGTATGTATTTGCTGGGCGGATCAGATCGCATCGGCTTTATTCAGGCAAAACAAACCTGTATTTACTGCTTCAACAGCGGCGCGCGTCGTTTCATGGCGACGCGTAATGCGACTTCCACCGGATCTTCTTTGGTTATTCGCGAACAGACTGGCTGAAAAGATTGCATATTGCGTCGCTGATTAATGCGTTTCAGCGTCGGCATTAGCTGCCCAACCAGCCGCTGATACTCCTCGGTTTGCGACATGTTATTGCCGGATGCGGTTTGTAACCACTTACCAGGCTGCTGAAGCTGCTGACCGTCTTCCCTGCTCTGCTGTGACAGCCAGCCAGCCTGGAGCCAACCGTTTGCGTCCTGCAACAGATCATCAGAATGTTGCGTCAGTTGATGCAGTACCTGCTCAGTATCCTGATTACACTGGAGCCAGACGTGTGGGCGCGTGTCGACGGAAAAGGCCTGTCGATGCGCGGGCACCGCATTCATTAATTTTTTTTCTACACTGTCGAGTTGTGACAGCCAGGGATTATCGAAGGGTCGAACCGCTTTCCTTGTCATGTATCCTCCGCAGACATGAGGCGCAGAGTATTACCGAAGGTTTTAGATCTGGCAAGTTACATCTGTCTTTAAATTAACACATAAAAATAACTTACCTTTAACGTCATTACGCCGCAAAAAAAGGGGCTTTGGCGCTTGCGCAGAAAGCCATCAATCGAGAGCTACTGGCAATATTTTCCAGGGCTTTGGCATGTCTCACTTGCTCGTCAGAAATGGTCATTTTCAGCTCAAACATGACAAAGATCACACAAAAACGGTATACTCTGTCGCGTGATGCAATAATTTCAACAGGAATTATTGTGATTATGGCCAAGGGAAAACGCCCCATTAAGGCTATGCTTAAATTTCCTCAACGCAGCGGTCTGAAGGCATTTGCTCGGTTCGCGCCGTTGAGGACTTTCATGTTCTATTACAGGGTAATTCTATGAAATTGCGTAGGAAGCGTGTAAAACCGATTGGGCTTGATGACGTTACTATCATCGATGATGCCCGTTTACGTAAAGCCATCACCGCGGCCTCTTTGGGTAACGCGATGGAGTGGTTCGATTTTGGTGTGTATGGCTTTGTTGCCTACGCGTTAGGTAAAGTCTTTTTTCCGGATGCCTCACCCGGCCTTCAGATGATTGCTGCACTCGGGACTTTCTCGGTTCCCTTTCTGATTCGTCCGCTAGGCGGCTTGTTCTTTGGCATGCTGGGCGATAAATATGGTCGCCAGAAGATACTGTCAATAACCATTGTTATCATGTCGATAAGTACTTTCTGTATCGGCCTGATACCTTCTTATGCCTCCATTGGCATCTGGGCACCGATTCTGCTGTTAGTCGCAAAAATGGCGCAGGGCTTCTCAGTCGGTGGCGAATATACCGGAGCATCTATCTTCGTCGCTGAATACTCCCCTGACCGCAAACGCGGCTTTATGGGTAGCTGGCTCGACTTTGGTTCCATAGCGGGCTTTGTACTTGGCGCGGGTTTAGTTGTGCTGATCTCAACCATTATTGGTGAGGAGCGTTTCCTGTCGTGGGGCTGGCGCCTGCCGTTCTTCCTGGCACTGCCGCTCGGTATTATCGGTCTTTACCTGCGCCATGCGCTGGAAGAAACACCCGCATTCCAGCAGCATGTAGATAAGCTGGAGCAAGGCGATCGTGAAGGCCTGCGCGATGGACCGAAAGTTTCGTTCAAAGAGATTGCCACCAAACACTGGCGTAGCCTGCTGGCCTGTGTGGGACTGGTTATTGCGACCAACGTGACCTATTACATGTTGCTGACCTACATGCCGAGTTACTTATCGCATAACCTGCACTACTCGGAAGATCACGGCGTATTGATCATTATTGCCATCATGATCGGTATGCTGTTTGTTCAGCCGGTCATGGGCATGTTAAGCGACCGCTTTGGTCGCCGTCCGTTTGTGATTATTGGCAGTATTGCTCTGCTGCTTTTTGCCATTCCCGCCTTCATGATGATTAACAGCGGTGTTATCGGGCTTATCTTTGCCGGGCTGCTGCTGCTGGCGGTGATCCTCAACGCCTTCACCGGTGTGATGGCCTCTTCACTGCCCGCCATGTTCCCTACGCACATTCGTTACAGTGCATTAGCCAGCGCCTTTAATATCTCCGTGCTGATTGCCGGTCTGACGCCAACGCTTGCCGCCTGGCTGGTAGAGACCACCAGCAATCTCTACATGCCAGCTTACTATCTGATGGTCATTGCGGTAATTGGTTTGGTGACGGGCATTTACATGAAAGAGACGGCGAACAAGCCGCTGAAAGGCGCCACACCTGCCGCATCTGATTTGGCTGAAGCGCGTGAAATTCTTCAGGAGCATCACGATAGCATCGAGCAAAAAATCGAAGATATCGACGAAGAAATTGCCCGCCTCGAAGCAAAACGTAAAACCCTGGTGCAGCAGCACCCGGACATTAACGAGTAACTGCTCTCTCCCGCCGCCTGGCGGGAGATTTTTTTCTTCTTTTGCCTTAAGCCGCACACAAACCTTCATCCCTTGTTGACAAAGGGAGTAAACTATTGACACTTTTTTATACTGGTAAGCAATGATTATGTCTGATTATTCTCTTATCCAGCGCCCAAGAAGGCTGCGCTCCAGCGCGTCGATGCGCGCAATGTTTCAGGAATCCTCTCTCAGCGTGAACGATCTGGCACTGCCAATCTTCGTTGAAGAAGGTGTTGATGATTATAAAGCGATTCAGGCTATGCCTGGCGTGGTCCGTATTCCGGAAAAACGCCTCGCTTATGAGATTGAACGTATTGCTAAAGCCGGTATTCGCTCGGTTATGACGTTCGGCATTTCTCACCATCTTGATGCCACCGGCAGCGATGCATGGAATGAAAATGGCCTGGTCGCGCGTATGTCGCGTATTTGCAAAGATACCGTGCCCGAAATGATTGTGATGTCGGATACCTGTTTCTGTGAATACACCAGCCACGGCCACTGCGGCGTGCTGTGCGATCACGGTGTCGATAACGACGCGACGCTTGTCAACCTTGGCAAACAGGCTGTTGTTGCGGCAGCAGCCGGTGCTGACTTTATCGCACCTTCGGCAGCAATGGATGGTCAGGTGCAGGCGATTCGCCAGGCTCTGGACGCCGCTGGCTTTACCCAAACGGCAATTATGTCTTACTCCACCAAGTTTGCTTCGTCTTTCTACGGCCCGTTCCGTGAAGCGGCTGGCACTGCTCTGAAAGGTGACCGTAAGACTTACCAGATGAATCCCATGAACCGCCGTGAAGCGATTCGTGAATCACTGATTGATGCTGCTGAAGGCGCTGACTCGTTAATGGTTAAGCCTGCTGGCGCTTATCTTGATATCCTGCGTGATATTCGTGAACGCACTGAGCTGCCGCTGGCTGCCTACCAGGTCAGTGGTGAATACGCGATGATCAAATTTGCCGCACAGGCCGGTGCTATCGATGAACATAATGTCGTGCTGGAAAGCCTTGGTGCCATTAAGCGCGCCGGTGCCGACCTGATCTTCAGCTACTTTGCCCTCGATCTCGCTGAGCAAAAAGTGCTCTGATCCCTTCTCTGCAGAGAGCGCCTGTATCGCTACAGCCGCTCTCTTTTTCTTAGCCGCAAGGCAAACCCTGGAATAACGGGCGCTGCGATGCGTTTAAAAACGCAAAGCCTGCACAGGTGCCGCGTGCCTGATGCCTTTACTGGCGAGCCAGATCGTCAATCAGCGTCTGGTTAAACTTCGCTGGCTCTTCCATTTGCGGCGCGTGTCCCATACCAGGGAATTCAATCAGCCGTGCGCCAGGGATCTGCTTCGCCACCGCCTTCCCCAGCACGTTATAATCACCCAGCTTCGCTTTCACTTCTGGTGAGGCGATATCGCTGCCGATCGCGGTTGTATCAGACGTACCGATAAGCAAAGTGGTGGGCACTTTAAGATCTTTAAATTCGTAGTACACCGGCTGGGTAAAAATCATGTCGTAAATCAGGGCAGAGTTCCATGCCACCTTCTTATGGCCCGGCCCGTTGTTCAGCCCGGCCAGCATATCAACCCATTTGTCATATTCGGGTTTCCAGCGCCCCATATAGTAGGTGTTCTGCTCATACTTTTTGATGCCAGCGGCGCTGAGCTTTAATTCACGTTGATACCATTGATCAACGCTACGCCAGGGCGCGCCTTTGGCTTTCCAGTCTTCCAGCCCAATCGGATTCGCTAATACCAGCTTTTGCGTTTGCGCCGGATACATGAGTGCATAGCGGGTCGCCAACATACCGCCGGTGGAATGGCCGATAATTATTGCTTTCTCAACGCCCAGATGACTCAGTAGCTGATGCGTATTTTCAGCCAGTTGCTGAAAAGTGTATTGATAGTTAGCCGGCTTGGTTGAACTGCAAAATCCAATCTGATCCGGCGCAATCACACGATAACCTTTCTGGCTCAGTGCACGAATCGTCTCTTCCCACGTCGCGCCGCAGAAGTTTTTACCGTGCATCAGCACCACGGTTTGACCATTGGCATTTTGCGCAGGTTTGACATCCATGTAGCCCATACTGAGCGGCTGTTGCTGTGAGGAAAAATTAAAATGCTGCAAAGTATAAGGATACTGAAATCCTTCCAACTGCTCGCCATAGACATTGGCGGCGATAGCCGGTGCGGTGCTGAATAAAGCCAGCGAGGTGAGTATGCCAAGCGATTTCTTCAACACGTGTGTCGGGCTCATCCTGGTTTTCTCCATGCGATAAAAAGGAGTTTAAGCCTGGCACGCCGCAGTGAAAAAGGTATTGATACCCTGTGCTATGTTGATGATTTTAGGCGCTGTGCCACGTCAGCGCATGACAGTTTACTCGTCAGCTTTTTCCGGCACGGATGAAGCAGAGGGTTTACGGCAGAAAGCCGGTATTAAGAGCGGCAGAGGAAGCCGCTCTGACAGGTATCAGGCAGAATAACGCTCCAGATAGAAGCCCTTATTATCACGCGCCATGCGGATGTTATCTTCCGCATCAAATTCGGCGGCCAGCGTGAAGAACTGGTCGCTGCTGATATTCCAGGTCAGGCGCACACGTTCATAATTGCCGGAAAGACAAAGGGTACGCGCTTGCTGCAAATCCTTTGCGCTAACTTCCGCGGTCAGAGTGTCGATTAATGCCATTTACTTTTTCCTCAGTAATTTACGTAACGCTTTAATCTCTTTGGCCGACAGCGCAGGCACGTCCGCATCTGCTTTAAACGACGCCTGTTTAGTGCTGTCATTGCTATTTGTCTCGCTTTTTTGCTGCTGACTCAGCGCACTTTCCAGCAGCGTCGTGACAGTCTGACTCAGACTTGTCTGCTGCTGTTCTGCAACAGCTTTAAGTTTTTCCTTTAACGCAGGGGAATACGCAGGGTAAGGGCCGCAGTGTCACTCATAGCACTCTCCAGAGGACGTGGTGGAACCGATCAGATAAGCGAAGCATTCAAAATAATTATGAATATTATTTGCTGCAAATGATTATCACTCAATGTAATAAAAATGAAACATAAGCTTCATAATTAGATCGATGACTTTTAATGTTTTCGCGTAAAAAGGGATTCGCCGGGAATGCGCGAATCAGTGCACACGGCAGCGGAATGACATCACTGTAGGAAAAACAGGCAAATAAGCATAAAGCAGAATTAATGTTTTTAGCCCATCAGGCATAACATAATCAGATTATGCCGCTTAATATAATGACCAAACATTAAGCGGCTTAACGCAGTAAAAGGCCCGCAGGCGTGGGCAGGTTGAGGTTTGCCTTAACGCTGGCCAGCCTGCCACTGACTTTTAACAGAGTAAAACGCTGCTGCGTGTCAGGCGTGCGGGCTTTTTGTCACGCCTTGCGGATCGCCTTTTTCCAAAGCACTGGCGCTGGCCGGATCGAATAATGACAGACTCTCAATTTGATCGACCATGATGACTTTACGAAAAGCCATTGCATTTTTCGGCTCGGATGTCAGCGAAATTTCATGTTCCGCATACCATTTACTGTAATTATGCTCCACTGCCAGCTTCAGCGTTTTACTGTCGCGATAACCGCTCAGCATCGGAATGACAACGATATTGGCCGTCGTTTCATATTCGAAGGTTGCAGCATGAATCATGCCGATATAGATGCGACGTGACTTAAGCGTGATCCAGGCGAGTTCACCCTCTTCCATACATTGAAAAAGTAATTGTTCGACGCCGTTTGAGCGCGACAGCCGTTGATAAAGATCTTTTCGACCCGGCGCATTCAGTCTTGCACTGCCGGACCAGTTTGAGCGGTAAAGACAAAAAAGTATCGCAAAGGCCAGCATCACAACCACAGGTGCCTGGATGCCAAGAAAGCTCCAGTTCATGAATTCCATTTGCCATTTCAAATTAACGCCTGGAATTTCCTGAAAGGCATTAGCCAGCGAAGATATACCCAATAAAATCAGCCAGATAATGCCAGTGGCAAAGACGCCCTGCAAAACGAAGATGCAGCCATACAGCGCGACGAGAAAATAGACATCCCAGCCAAAGGAGCGACGGATCTTAAACCGACTGGAGAGATCCCGACTGGTATACCAATAGCCGCTGACCATGAGCACCATAAATATCGCTGTACCCATGTCACACCTCTTTTAGAGCATTAACATGTCGTTCAAAGTCTTCCTTTACTTCATCGCTAAGGATATTGACCGAGGCATTACCATCTTCGTCGATGATGATGCGCTCACCATCAGCAATCGTATCATTGATGTCCTTACGGGTCATGATTTGCAAAAATTTCTCTGGACTGGCAAAAACGGAAAGAACGTATTTAAACATAATGGTCACTTTTTTAGTTTAAAAGATAAGTATGTGACCGGAACTGCGTTACCGCCATGTTATTATCACTAAAATTTCTTAAATCAGATAATTATCTAGACCACTTAAATATAAATCTCTGTGTTATTACCCAGTAATAATCAGCTTGACGTGAAAATATTTTTAGCTTTCTTGAGACGTGAATTACCACGCCTCAATAAAAGCTATTTTTTGTAAAAAAGATTATAAAAAAACTCTACCAGGTAAAGTGAAATTTTTGTCAATGCTAAGAGCGTTAATATGATAATAAGCAGTTTTGAAAGGCCTGCTGGTGCCGCGTACCAACTGTCATAACCTACCCCCGCCCCTTTAAGCAGTGATGCCCCAAGAAGGGTGCTGATAAAAATCGTTATATACTTAATAATCTTCATAGCACCTCCACAGATCCCGACAGGATGTCGGGATACGCTGCTTTAACGCGAACATTGTCCACCGTAATTACCACCGGCGCTGCTATTGTTACTGCCATTGCAGGCAGAAGAAGATGTGTTTGGAGAACCTCCTCCTTTAAAGCACCCTCCCGATATAGCACCTCCCACTATTCCTAAAGCTACCCCAGGCAATCCTCCTAATAGTCCAGAAACAACGCCACCCAAAATGCCATTATTACAATTTGCTACATTTGGATCGTTGTAACGTGGGTTACCGCTTTTACCATTTGAGCGACCGCCACCACGATTGTTACCGCTGCCTGGCCCATGCTTATCAGCATAATTCCCTGCACCAGATATCTGTTCGATTTCTTCATTCGTCAATAAACGCATAATATTTCCTTATTTATGTCGTCTCTCATGGGAGAGGGCAGGAAAAATATTATCGGCAACAAAAAGGAAAATAAATAGTAAAACACTTAACACGTAATTGTATTAATACACACTTTCGTAGGCAAAAGCCTACTGGCGAGTTGAAAACATTATCATGAAGTCGCTAATCAAAAATAAAAAACACACTACTAAATCAGGGGCTTACTGTAACGCAGGAAATAAAAATCAGCGCAGAAAAATAAGATTAATTAATTTAGCGCGCGATTATTGATTAATTAGGAAAAGAAAAGGGTTTTCTTTGCTGTATTAAGTTAACCCTTCTCTGTTTTATCTTGATCGCTACAGTGCCTGCGCACACGCCCAGGCTGAACTCCAGGCCCACTGAAAGTTATAACCGCCTAACCAACCCGTTACGTCCACCACTTCGCCAATAAAGTAGAGTCCAGGCACATCACGCGCCTCCATGGTTTTGGAGGAAAGCTGGGTGGTATCAACCCCTCCCAGGGTGACTTCAGCAGTGCGATAACCTTCCGTGCCGTTTGGCTGTACACGCCACTGATGCAGCGTTTTCACCAGTTCAGCCTGTTGTTTACTGTTGAGCTGCTTCAGACTGACATCCGGCACCACCTTCATCTCTTGCAGAATTTCTACCAGCCGCTTAGGCAGCAACTTTGCCAGGCTGTTTTTCAGGCTGAGATTAGGATGGGTTTCGCGCTGCACATTGATAAAGCCATCCAGGTCATTGGCGGGCGATAAATTGATGGTAACGAATTCGCCAGGCTGCCAGTAGCTGGAAATTTGCAGCACGGCCGGGCCTGATAAACCACGATGGGTGAACAGCATCGCCTCTTTAAAGAGTGTGCCATCCTGCGCTTCAATAGAGGTATCGAGGGCGACACCTGAAAGCGTCTGAAGCTGCTCCAGTAAAGGTTTGTGTAGCGTAAACGGCACCAGCGCAGCGCGGGTTGGAAACACCCTGAGACCAAACTGTTCGGCAATCTTATAACCGAACGGCGAGGCACCCAGACCCGGCATTGATAAACCGCCGCTGGCAATCACCAGTTTTTCGGCCCGGACGGTTGCGCCATTAAGTTGCAGCGTATAGCCCGCATCGTCGCGGCTTACGCTCAGCACCTCAGTACGCAGGCGCAGCGTCACCTGCCCTTTTTCACACTCTTTCATCAGCAGGTCGACGATTTGCTGCGCTGAATCATCACAAAAGAGTTGGCCAAGCGTCTTTTCGTGCCAGGCAATGCCATGCTTATTGACCGCATCAATGAAATCCCATTGGGTATAACGCGCCAGTGCAGATTTACAAAAGTGCGGGTTATGCGACAGATAAGCTGAGGCATCTGTATAAAGATTAGTGAAATTGCAGCGGCCACCGCCTGACATCAAGATTTTCCGGCCTGGTTTTTTGCCGTTATCCAGTAACAGCACGCGGCGGCTGCGAAGGCCTGCCTGTGCGGCACAAAACAGCCCTGCGGCACCCGCGCCAATAATGATAACGTCAAACTGTTCCACTGCTAATTACCCGCTTTACCTGAAAGGCGCTGATTGTAGTGATCTGCTCATACAGACGCCAGTGTCAAAAAAATGCCGCAAATGTGTCATATTGTAAATGATTAATTTTTAAACCTTTTTGTCTTTCCACACCCGGTGAATTACAGGTTTACGACAAATTAAGGCTATATTTTCCTTTCCCATACAGCACGTTGTCGCGGATAATGCGCCGCGTTCATGTCCTCCCAAAATGGCGTAACGTTTATGCTACATCTGTTTGCTGGCCTGGATCTTAGTACCGGCCTGTTATTGGTTCTTGCCCTGCTGTTTGTATTGTTTTATGAAGCAATCAACGGCTTCCACGACACGGCCAACGCAGTTGCGACGGTCATTTATACTCGTGCCATGCGCGCCCAGCTTGCTGTGGTTATGGCCGGCGTATTCAACTTCTTTGGTGTACTGCTCGGTGGTTTGAGTGTTGCTTATGCCATTGTTCACATGCTTCCCACCGACTTGTTGTTAAATGTCGGATCGGCTCACGGTCTCGCCATGGTGTTTTCTATGCTACTGGCGGCGATCATCTGGAACCTCGGTACCTGGTATTTAGGGTTACCGGCCTCCAGCTCCCATACCCTGATCGGCGCGATTATCGGTATCGGTCTTACCAACGCATTAATGAATGGCACGTCAGTCGTTGATGCGCTTAACATTCCGAAAGTCATTAACATTTTTCTGTCATTGATTCTGTCGCCGATTGTCGGCCTGCTGATTGCGGGTGGGTTGATTTTTATCCTGCGCCGTTACTGGAGCGGTACGAAAAAACGTGCACGTATTCATATGACGCCTGCTGACCGTGAGAAGATCGATGGCAAGAAAAAGCCGCCGTTCTGGACGCGCACTGCGTTAATTATCTCCGCTATTGGGGTGAGTTATTCGCACGGCGCAAACGATGGTCAGAAAGGTATTGGCCTGATCATGCTGGTTCTGATTGGCGTTGCACCAGCAGGTTTCGTGGTGAATATGAATTCATCCGGTTACGACATTACACGTACCCGCGATGCGGTTAATCATCTTGAGCAATATTATCAGCAACACAATCAATCGCTGACGCATGTTGTTCAAATGGCGCCGCCTGCGCTGCCGACACCGGAAGAGGTGCCGTCAGGTCCGCATGAGTTCCATTGCGATAGTGCCCGGGCATTACAGGCTGTTCAGCGTGCACAAGGCTTGCTGAATAATCTACAAAGCTATGATCAACTGTCTGTTGATCAGCGTAGCCAGATGCGCCGCTTGCTGTTGTGTATCTCTGATACCGCCGACAAAGCAGCCAAGCTGCCGGAAACCAGCCCGGATGACAAACGCTTCCTCAACAAGCTGAAAGGCGATTTGTTAGGCACTATTGAGTATGCGCCTGTCTGGATTATCGTGGCGGTTGCGTTAGCACTGGGCACCGGCACCATGATTGGCTGGCGTCGTGTTGCAACCACTATCGGTGAAAAAATCGGTAAGAAGGGCATGACCTATGCGCAGGGTATGTCCGCACAGGTTACCGCTGCGTTGTCAATTGGTATTGCCAGCTATACCGGCATGCCGGTTTCTACCACGCATATCCTCTCCTCTTCTGTCGCCGGTACGATGCTGGTAGACGGCGGCGGATTACAGAGGCGAACCATTAAGAACATTGCTATGGCATGGGTATTTACTCTGCCGGTGTGTATCGTACTTTCAGGTTCGCTGTACTGGATTGCGCTAAAACTGGTGTAATTTATCAAGGGCGACATTAGTCGCCCTTTTTAATGCCAGATAGCCATCGCAATCAGGCTAATCACCACTAACCCGCACAGTGCACTGGTCAAAATAAACTGACCACGTACCCGCTCACAGCGACGAATAAACTCGTCGTCATGATGATCAAGATAACGTTTTGCCCAGATATAGCGCACCAGCCGCACCTGCTTGCTTGGCTGTCCATGAGAAGTGAAAAAACCCGCGCCATCAACGTACTGATACAGCAGCGGATCGCAACCACGTAGTACCGCTAACAATGCGCGCAGAGAAGAGAAATAGCGCGCCATATTCACAATACAAACCACACACAGAGCCCAAAAAAGCGCGATAGTGCTAATCATGTTCCCCTCCCAGTTGGAGCGGCAGAGACGAATGCAGCAGCGTAACGCTGTAAACGCTCCACAGAAATTCCCAACCACTGAATGAACCAGACGGCGATTTTGTTTTGACAAGCCTGGGCGGTCAGAGCCATGCGTAAATGACCGTCTTTTCAGTGTAGGAGAAATGTTTCATTTTTTTCCAGCGATGATTTTCGTTCGGCGCGAGCAAAAATTGCTCGCCTTTGATCTGATTCACAACCGTAGCGGTGACAGAAGCATTTGTTTACATTGGCAGCTATACTCTGAGGTATAACAACATGACATCTGCTAAATAGTTTGGTGGTGCTCATCGCCCGTTCGCGCAAAGGATTACGCTAAGCTGTGACGCGGCAGGAAGACTGGTTGCCATCCTGAATCTTGTGAAAGGAGTTATATCATGGCTTATAAACATATCCTGATTGCAGTAGACCTTTCCCCAGAAAGCCAGTTACTGGTGGATAAAGCCGTTTCGCTGGCACGTCCTTACGATGCCAAAATCTCTTTGATTCACGTTGATGTGAATTACTCCGACCTCTACACCGGTCTGATTGATGTTAATCTTGGCGATATGCAGAAGCGTATTTCGCATGAAACCCATCAGGCACTGAAAGACCTGTCAGATTCGGCAGGCTATCCCATCAGCGAAACCCTGAGTGGCAGCGGTGATCTGGCTCAGGTGTTGGTTGATGCGATTAAAAAGTATGATGTAGATATGGTGGTCTGCGGTCATCATCAGGATTTCTGGAGCAAGCTGATGTCGTCAGCGCGCCAGTTGATTAACACCGTACATATCGACATGCTGATTGTGCCGCTGCGCGATGATGAAGATGAATAGTGATGCTTTGCCTGTAAAAAAGCCGGTGTAAACCGGCTTTTTTATTATTCATTCGCTAAGGGCGTATAGATATCAAAGCGATGACTTTTCGTCACCACCGCGGATTGTGTTACCACACCTGCCAGCGGTGGCGCGTAATCAGGGCGCTTCACCACAATACGCTTTTTCGCCAGACGACGAGCCGGTTCCAGTAGCGCGTCAGCGTCTTCATCGGCACCGACCAGCGACTGAAAAACCCGCATCTCCTTTTTTACCATCGCACTTTTCTGGCGGTGCGGATACATCGGGTCGAGATACACCACATCCGGTGCGGGCGTAATATCATTTAGCGCCTGCGCACTGGCGGCATGGATTAAGGTCAGTCGCTCGCGCAGCCAGCCACCAATCTCAGCATCCTGATAGCCACGCTGTAAACCATCTTCCAGCAGTGCCGCAACCACGGGATGGCGCTCCAGCATGCGCACCCGGCAGCCCAGTGCTGCTAATACAAAGGCATCACGTCCCAGACCTGCGGTGGCATCAATCACATCCGGCAAATAACTGCCTTTGATGCCTACCGCTTTTGCAACCGCTTCGCCGCGTCCGCCGCCAAAACGCCGACGGTGCGCCATCGCGCCTGAAACAAAATCCACAAAAATGCCGCCCAGTTTTGGTTCATCACGCTTGCGTAATTCCAGATGGGTTGGCGTCTGTACCAGCGCCAGCGCAGCATCGTCGTCATGCTCTAACTGCCAACGCTGCGCTAAACGCGATAAGGCGCCGTCCCCGGCGCCTGTTTCATCGAGCAAACAGATTTTCACGTAACGCTTTATCCCTGAATGCCGTAGTGTTCCAGCATCGCATCCAGCTGAGGTTCACGACCTCGGAAGCGTTTAAACAGCTCCATTGGCTCTTCCGAGCCGCCGCGCGTCAGGATGTTGTCCAGGAATGACTGCCCGGTTTCGCGATTGAAAATACCCTCTTCTTCAAAGCGCGAATAAGCATCCGCAGCCAGCACGTCTGCCCACAGGTAGCTGTAATATCCCGCTGCATATCCGCCAGCAAAAATATGGCTAAAGGCATGAGGGAAACGGCCCCATTCCGGGCCTGGCACCACGGCGACCTGGCTTTTCACTTCACGCAACGTGTCGAGAATTTGTGCGCCTTTTTCCGGCTTAAATTCGGTATGCAGGCGGAAGTCGAACAGGCCAAACTCCAGCTGACGCAGAATAAACAGTGCTGCCTGATAATTTTTCGCCGCCAGCATTTTATCCAGCAGCTCTTTCGGCAGCGGTTCACCGGTTTCATAATGTCCCGAAATAAACGCCAGTGCATCCGGCTCCCAGCACCAGTTTTCCATAAACTGGCTAGGCAGCTCGACGGCATCCCACGGCACACCGCTAATTCCCGCCACGCCTGGGGTTTCCACGCGCGTCAGCATATGGTGCAGGCCATGACCAAACTCATGAAACAGCGTAATGACCTCATCATGGGTAAACAGAGCCGGTTTGCCTTTCACCGGACGGTTAAAGTTACAGGTGAGATACGCCACTGGCTTTTGCAGGCTGCCGTCAGCTTTACGCATCTGACCGACGCAATCATCCATCCACGCCCCGCCGCGCTTGTTTTCACGCGCGTAGAGGTCGAGATAGAAGCTACCGCGCAGCTCGCCGGTTTCATCGAACAGATCGAAGAAGCGCACATCCGGATGATAAACCTCGACATCGGTACGCTCTTTAGCGGTGATGCCGTAAATGCGCTTCACCACTTCAAACAAGCCAGCAACGGCGCGTGATTCAGGAAAATAGGGACGCAGCTGTTCATCACTGATGGTATAAAGATGCTGCTTCTGTTTCTCACCGTAGTAGGTCAGATCCCACGGATTCAGGTTGTCTACGCCGTGCTCTTGCTTTGCAAAAGCGCGCAGCTGTGCCAGCTCTTTCTCGCCCTGTGGACGGGCGCGTTTAGCCAAATCATTGAGGAAATCGATAACCTGAGACGGGTTTTCTGCCATTTTAGTGGCCAGTGATTTGTCGGCATAGGAATCAAAGCCCAACAGTTGCGCCAGCTCATGACGCAGCGCCAGCACTTCTGCCATCACTGGGCTGTTATCCCATTTACCGGCATTCGGACCCTGATCGGAAGCACGTGTTGAGTAAGCGCGATACATTTCTTCGCGCAACGCGGCATTGTCGCAATACGTCATCACCGGCAGGTAGCTTGGAATATCCAGCGTCAACAGCCAGCCTTCCTGCTCTTTGGCTTCAGCCTGCGCTTTAGCTGCCGCCATTGCGCTCTCTGGCATACCTGCCAGCTCGCTTTCGTCGGTGATGAGCTTGCTCCAGCCCATAGTGGCGTCGAGCACATTATTACTGTAAGTGGAACCCAGCTCAGAGAGACGCGCAGCGATTTCGCCATAGCGCGTCTGTTTCTCTTTCGTCAGGCCAATGCCCGACAGCTCAAAATCACGCAGCGCATTATCGACGGCTTTTTTTTGTGCTAAATCCAGCGCCGCGTAATGCTCACCCTCTTTCAGGTTGCGATACGCCTGATACAACCCCTCATGCTGGCCCACCCAGGTGCTGTACTCAGACAGCAGCGGCAGCGTTTGCTCATAAGCCTGACGCAGTTCCGGGCTGTTTTTTACCGAATTAAGGTGACTTACCGGTGAGAAAATGCGACCCAGACGATCATCAGTTTCCGCCAGAGGCTGCACTAAATTATCCCAGGTGTAAGGTGCGCCCTGCGCCACCACTTTCTCCACCATGGCACGACAGTCATTCAATACCTCAGTCACGGCAGGAACAACATGTTCAGGTTGGATAGCGGAAAAAGGCGGAAGAGTAAAAGATGTAAGAAGCGGATTGGTCATAGCGCAGTCCTTTATCAATGTATGAGGCGCGACAGGTCGCGCAATGCAATCGTATTAACATGCGGCTAAGTGTAGCGAAAATCAATGGCAGCCGGGATGAGTGCGGAAGAAACGGTCGCATAGCGATGAGAAGGGATGAAATCGTGAAGATTTCCACGGCGGGACGCACCCCGTACAGGCATGAGGCTAAAACTCGCGCTTGACGATAATGTAGCCATTGAAGCTTATTGAACACTCCGCTTCACTAACGACTAATGATGCAAGTGTAATATTATGCTTGTTCTCTTTATTAACATAATCAAACCGCACAATGATATTCATGGGATTTGCATGTAAACAGATTGTTTTCATCAAACTGATATACACCATTAAGCGTAAACGATAGCGTTCTGACATTATAAACCCAGGCCATTGCATCTCTCCTTGCGTTAATAAATGACGCACTCCTGCACCATAGCCTCTTAATGTTCTGGTTTTCCATGAATCAGTAAACTGAATATTACCATCGCAATATTTCCAGGCGATTTTCTCATACCTTAACATTACCGATTAGAGATGATTCATATTCTCCACAGACGTAACATTGTGCATGATTGGGTTAATCGAAACGACTTTACCCCTACAGGCTGCATATTGAAATATCCCTCTTCCTGTCCGGAATAATGAATGCGATACCATTCTATTTCGGCGCTTTTTAGTGTCTGCCCCGTGGCTACGGCTTTGTAAAAATAAGGACTGGAGGAATCAAATTCTTTTTCAAATTCCATCTCGCTGTGAATGCGCGTTCCGGTTAATTTGCCGGTGTGGCTGTCCGTAGGAATATTTAAACCGTGCATAAAACTGAGAAGTTCAATACTCTCTTTTCTGGCTTTGATATTCACACTGTCTTTGATATCGGCCTGGCCATCATCCTTAAGCCATAAATAAGCCGGAATGGTCATGAATGATTCCCTGTTGTTATTGCTGGTGAAAAGAGCAGCCACTGCAGGGTTGAAGAGGTGCTGTAAATTTGACTTAAGTCATCTGTGAATGTGTTTAACGGAGACAAAAAGACGTTTTGTGAGACGCATCTTATTGGTGCTTTTTGCCTTCGTTGTCAGGCGATTTATTTTATTTTTCAAAAGATTGCACGTAACGGTTACGGGTAAAAAGATAAACGCGCAAAAACAACAATCTGATCTTATGCTTTCTCCGTCCATCGGGCAGTTATCCCTGATATAATCCACCACCTTTCAAGGTTCTCATGCTTTTCCTGCATCCGTTGCTGTGCGCCGTTCTGTGGGTTAATACGTGGGGTAATAATTGTAATTTATTGATTTTAATCAATTAAAACCTTATAAATTCAACAGGATAAAGAAATATGCTCAGCTATCGCCACAGCTTTCATGCCGGCAACCACGCCGACGTGCTGAAACACACTGTTCAAAGCCTGATCATCACTGCGCTGAAAGAGAAAGAAAAACCGTTCTTCTACCTTGATACTCACGCAGGTGCGGGACGTTATCAACTGAGCGGTGAGCACGCTGAACGTACCGGCGAATATCTGGAAGGCATCGCACGCATCTGGCAGCAGCCGGATGCACCAGAATTACTGCACCCCTACTTTGATGCGATTCATGCGCTCAATCGCAATAACACGCTGCGCTATTATCCCGGTTCGCCGCTGATTGCGCGTCATTTGCTGCGCGAAGATGACAAACTGCAACTCACTGAATTGCACTCCAGCGATTATCCGCTGCTGCGCAATGAGTTCAGCAAAGACAAACGAGCACGGGTTGATCGCGCCGATGGTTATCAGCAGTTAAAAGCAAAACTGCCGCCACCGTCGCGTCGCGGTCTGATTCTGATCGATCCGCCTTACGAGATGAAAAGCGATTATCAGGCAGTAGTGAAAGGCATTCAGGAAGGTCACAAACGTTTTAGTACTGGTGTGTTCGCTTTGTGGTATCCGGTGGTATTACGTCAGCAGATTAAACATATGCTGCGCGACCTTGAAGCGACCGGCATTCGCAATATTCTTCAAATTGAACTGGCTACACGTCCTGACAGCGATCAGCGCGGCATGACCGCCTC
Source organism: Pantoea sp. LMR881 (assembly GCF_027157825.1). Taxonomy (NCBI): domain Bacteria; kingdom Pseudomonadati; phylum Pseudomonadota; class Gammaproteobacteria; order Enterobacterales; family Erwiniaceae; genus Pantoea; species Pantoea sp. LMR881. The sequence goes on along the minus strand of NZ_JAPVOK010000002.1, from coordinate 2,500,039 downwards.
TGGCATGATTGTCATCAACCCGCCGTGGAAGCTGGCGCAGCAAATGGAGACTCTCCTGCCGTGGCTGCATCAAAAGCTGGTTCCAGCCGGAACCGGGCACTTCAGCGTCACGCAGATCGTTGCGGAATAACGAGCGGCCTCGCAAAGTGCGTCCTTTACGCTTGCCTGAGGATGCACTCTCGCCATAGATTTAGCTGTCGCGGCGCTGGGCTGCGGGTAAAAAAGGATGTTTACCATGTGGATAATACTGGCTGGCGCGCTGGCTATACTGCCGCGCCAGCGTGTCGCATTATTTCTGCTGCTGCTTTCCACCCTGCTTGCCCTGTATCAGGGTGTTGTGACCTGGCCTGCCGTGACGCTGCTTCTTGCGCTGGCTGCTCTTGCCGCGCTGCGAAGATATATTGATGCAAACCGGTGGGTAAAAGAAATAACAGAATTGCTGCTGGTTACAGCATCAATTGGCCTGTTTTTACACGTCTTTCCCGGCTTTCATAATCCACCGCAAATCCAGGCAGTAAAAGCAGGCCCGCAAAGTCTGCCTTTCTCTTTCTATTTTAATTTCGATAAGGCATTGATCCCTTTTTTGCTGCTGGCCTGCATGCCGACGCTGTTTAAAACCGCTGCTTTTCCACCGCGTCATTATTTGTCATGGGTTGGCCTGTTTGCAGCGATGCCGCTGCTGCTTTTTCTCGCCGTTCTGCTGGGTGGACTGGGGCTTGAAACACATTTCCCCGACTGGATCGGCACCTTCATGCTGGCCAATCTGTTTTTCGTCTGCCTGGCGGAAGAAGCCTTTTTCGTGGCTACGTTCAGCATCGTTTGCGCCAGTGGGCAGGTGGCAGCAAAGCGTTACTGCTGACGTCACTGCTGTTTGGCCTGGCGCACTTTTCAGGTGGCGCACTGCTGGTGATTTTTGCCACGCTGGCTGGCGTAATTTACGGCCTCGCCTGGCACTGGAGTGGACGATTATGGGTCGCCACCGGTGTACATTTCACCTTTAATATGATGCATCTGCTGTTTTTCACCTATCCCGCGCTTCAGCACTGACTGGCTTACAGCGTAAACACGGCAAAATCCTGTGCCAGCTCGGTAGCAGGAAAAATGGACTGGCACTCTGCCAGCAGGCGCGCCATATCCTGAGGTAAATAGCGCGAGCTGAAATGTGTGGCAATCATGCGCTTAGCGCCTGCTTTTTTGGCAACCTCTGCCGCCTGAAGCGTAGTGGAGTGGCCGCGTCCGTTGGCCTTCTCCAGCATTGCCGCTTCCAGCGTGGTTTCATGCACCATTACATCGACATGTGCGGCCAGTTGTAGCGCGATATCCGTTGGCGCGGTATCGCCAAAAATCGCCAGGGTTTTACCTTTGATGGCAGGGCCAAGATAGTCGGCACCATTAATGACCCGGCCATCTTCCAGCGTAATCTTTTTGCCCTGTTTCAGTTGCTGATACCACGGCCCACGCGGCACACCTTCAGCTTTTAGTCGCGGCGCGTCAAGAAAGCCAGGCTTATCGTATTGCTCAATGCGATAGCCGTAGCATTCAATGACATGATTAAGTGGCCAGGCGGTAACGCGAAATTCACCGTCATCCAATACTAAACCCGCTTCAATTTCGACGATCTCAAGGGGGTAAGTGGTAAACGATCCACTGAGCGACAGTGCAGTTTCAATGAAGGTATTAATGCCTTTTGGGCCATAGACAGTAAATGGCTCGCTGAGACCTGCCATTGAGCGGCTGGTGAGCAAGCCGGGTAAACCAAAAATATGATCGCCATGCAAATGGGTAATGAAAATCTTATCCAGCCGCCCCGGTTTTAGCGCGCTACGCATGAACTGATGCTGAGTCGCTTCACCGCAATCAAACAGCCAGGTTTCACCGCGAATCGAACGAGTAAAGGCAATAGACGTCACATTGCGTTGCAGACTGGGCGCACCGGCACCGGTGCCTAAAAAAGTGAGATGCATGCTATGTCCCTGTTAATGGTGAAAAGTCAGAACCCTAATTACAATCATAGGTGCAAACTTTGCGTCAATTCGGCCCGCAGCGTTACACTCTATGTCAATTTTCTTGTAACCGGATGGATACTCAATGACCCGACATTATGACTACCTCGCCATTGGCGGCGGCAGTGGTGGCATCGCTTCGATTAACCGCGCAGCGATGTATGGAAAAAAATGTGCTCTGATTGAAGCCAAAGCACTGGGCGGCACCTGCGTGAATGTGGGATGCGTGCCGAAAAAAATCATGTGGCATGCTGCACAGATTGCCGAAGCCATCCATCTTTATGGTCCGGATTATGGTTTTGATACCACGGTCAACCGCTTCGACTGGGCGACGCTGGTGAAAAACCGCAGCGCCTATATCGATCGTATTCATACCTCTTATGACAACGTGCTGGGTAAGAATCTGGTTGATGTGATTAGAGGATTTGCCCGGTTTGTCGATACACACACGGTAGAAGTGAACGGTGAAATCATTACCGCCGATCACATCCTGATCGCCACAGGCGGTCGCCCGGGTCACCCTTCTGTTCCGGGTGCAGAATATGGCATCGACTCTGACGGCTTCTTTGAACTGGATGCGCTGCCAAAACGCACTGCTGTTGTGGGCGCAGGCTACATTGCGGTTGAACTGGCGGGCGTGGTTAATGCGCTGGGTTCTGAAACCCATCTGTTTGTGCGCAAACATGCACCGCTGCGTCATTTTGATCCGATGATCACCGACACGCTGGTTGAAACCATGAAGTCGGAAGGCCCAACGCTGCATACACACGCTACGCCGAAAGCGGTGGTAAAAAACGCCGATGGCAGCCTGACGCTGCAGCTGGAAGATGGCCGTGAGCAAACAGTAGATTGCCTGGTCTGGGCGATTGGACGCCAGCCCGAGACCGACAAGCTGAATATCGAAGTGACCGGCATTGAGCTGACTGAAAAAGGCCACATCAAGGTCGATAAATTCCAGAACACCAACGTTTCTGGCATTTATGCTGTCGGCGATAATACTGGCGCGGTTGAGTTAACACCGGTAGCCATTGCGGCAGGCCGTCGTCTTTCCGAGCGCCTGTTTAACAACAAACCGGACGAGCATCTGGATTTCAACAATATCCCGACGGTGGTATTCAGCCACCCGCCGATTGGCACCGTGGGCCTGACCGAACCCCAGGCGCGCGCGCAGCATGGCGATGACCAGGTGAAAATTTATACCTCTTCATTCACGGCTATGTACACCGCCGTCACGCAGCACCGTCAGCCGTGCCGCATGAAGCTGGTGTGTGTCGGTAAAGAAGAAAAGATTGTCGGCATTCATGGTATCGGATTCGGTATGGATGAAATGCTGCAAGGCTTTGCCGTCGCACTGAAAATGGGCGCGACCAAAAAGGACTTTGACAATACCGTGGCGATCCACCCAACCGCAGCGGAAGAATTTGTGACGATGCGTTAATCACACCCGTATTGATGCGTTTAACCAGGCTGCTTCGGCAGCTTTTTTGTGGCTTAAAGCATCAATATTGCTGCAATTAAAGCTGCATTATCCGGCCCTGTTCCTGAAATCTGCTGGTGCATCTGCGCGCTTTAATAGTGCAGTTTAACTGAGCCGATCCAGCCAGCGCGCATACGCCTGATCCCATAATGCGGCTGGCGTTCCCGCTTTACCGAGGCCAAAACCATGCCCCCTTTACTGATTTGGATTAGCTCTACCGGTACCCGATTGCGGCGACAGGTATCACGCATGAGTTCAGTATTGAATGGATTTGAAGTGTGATCGTCTTCCGCCTGGGCCAAAAAAGTAGGCGGATAAGCCCGCGTCACATAATTTTGTACTGACCAGCTGGCCTCATCCTGCGGTGTGGCATTTTTGCCCACCATCATCAAATGGGTTGTGGTGTGTTGATAAGGCGCTTCCAGCGTAATAACAGGATAAATCAGGCCGACACTGTCTACTTTAGGCACCACTTCATCTAATGCATCTTGCGGTGCATAGGATCGATAAGCAGGCCGTGCGGCAGCCATACCCAGCAGATGCCCGCCAGCTGAAAACCCCAACACGTGCACTTTACGTTCGAACGAGCGCACCAGGCGAATGGCGCGCTGGGCATCCTGTAGCGGTGCCAGATGCCCGGCCTGCCATTTTTCATGCGGCAGTCGATAGCTGAGCACATAAGCGGTGTAGCCATTGGCATTTAACCAGCGCGCAACCGGCCAGGCTTCTCGCCCCATACCGATCCAGCGGTAGCCGCCACCCGCTGCAATCAGCACGGCTTCACCGTTAGGATTTTCTGGCCTGAAGCGTTGTATTGCCGGGCTGACGATATTGGACCAGGAACCGTTTTTACTGACATGCAGGTTGCCCGTTGGCCCGCCACCGCCTGGTGGATCGTCCGGCCAAAGCGGAATGACTTCATCGCGAGCAAACAAACTGCCGGTGGTCATGGAAAGCGCAACGGCTCCCGTGCCGAGAATAAAGCGTCGACGCGTAATCATAATGCCTGTTGATAAAATGCCTGTATGGACAGCAAGCCGTTGCGGCTTACCGAAGTGTCAGTATGTAATGCAAGTGCAGTGCCAAACGCAGGCGATTATGTACGCACTACCCGGTTGAAATCCATAAAAAACGCGCCCCGCAGGCGCGTTTATTCTTAATCCCACTGGCTTAATCTTCTTGCTGGAACTGGGTCAGGACTGTCTGTTCGCACTGCTGCTCATTGCTACGCAGCTTCGCTCGCTCGTCGTCGCCCAGTTGCAGCCAGGCACTGGCCACTTCATTTGCGGTCTCTTCATCAAACTGCGGTTGATTCAGGGCTGATGGAGACTGGCTTTGCGCCACATAAGTTTTCATTTTTTCGACATATTGATTGGCACTGGAAACCGACTGTTCACTGCTCACAATGTGACACAGTTGGCTGGCATAGACGTTTTGTTCGTTATCATTGGCTGCCAGTGCACTGCCGGAAACCAGCATGCCCAGCAGCAGAATTTGCCGCATTTTCATTGAATACTCCTGTTATTACGGGTTAAACCAAATCAGGGATTACGTTGCCGCGCTTCGAGCCGTCTTTCACGCCAGTTAAGCAGCGGCGTTACCGTTACGCCATGAATGACAATGCTGCTCACTACCAGCGTCAACGCCATATCTACCATCAGCTCAGCCTGCTCACCTTCCATGCCGTGTACCCAGGCAAAAGCGATATAGTTGAGACTGCCGATGCCGCGAATACCCAGCCAGCCAATCAGTAGGCGTTGTACCACCGGAATGCCTGCGCGGATCGTTACCAGCCACACCGCCAGAGGGCGCACCACCACAAACAGTAGCAGACCAAGCAGTACGCCGTAGATATTCCAGTGATGCGCCAGCGTGGCGCCCAGCACCACCATCATCAAAGCGGCCAGCAAACGCTCAATGGTATCGCCAAATGAGAGCACATCACCCACCACCAGGCCCACCGATTTCACCATATTGTTGTCTTGTTCATCCATGCGCGTATTGGGGTTGACCAGAGCTTCAGCGGGTAAATCGCGCTCTTTTTCACTCATGTCATCGGGTCGGTAACGTTTGAATACCCGTAGTTCAGCACGACGCAGGCCAACACCAGCAGCAAAGGCAGCAAGGAAGCCAGATGCGCCTAACCATTGCGCCAGCGAATAACTTAGCGCAATCAAAGCTAAAGCTAAAAAGTCGTTGTGCGCAATGTCGCCGTGCGCACTGCGCAGGGAGGTGACCATCAGACCGATTAAGCGCCCCAGCGTAAAGCCCATCAGCAGACCACCGCCGATCGCCCACAACAATTCTTTGGCAGTCCAGTGCGTCAACATCGCACCATTCAGGCTTTCGCCATTAAACAGCAATAACGCCAACACCAGCAGGGGTAGCGCGGAACCGTCATTCATCCCCGCTTCACTGGAAATGGCTACGCGCAATGCATCGTCATCACGCGCGTCATTCACTGAAATCAAACTGGCCAGTACCGGATCGGTAGGCGCAACGATGGCACCAAATGCCAGCGCAAGCGGCCAGTCGAAACCCATTATCCAGTGCATCAGCACTGTCATTGCCGCCACCGTCAGTAACATCGCCGGAAAGGCTAACCGCATACCTGTACGCCAGCTCCGGGATTTGAGCGGTAAACGCAATTTTAAGCCGGTAATAAACAGCGATGCTGCCATGGTGATTTCGGTAATGTGCGCCACCAGATCGGCATGTTTAAGAATATCGATATGCAGCACGCCGAACATCCACGGGCCGCACAGCAAACCCGTGACTAAAAAATACCAAATGATGTCACCGGGCCACGGTGTATCCAACCGGCGGCCAGTGACATGAGCAGCAACAGAAAGCCTGCTGCTGCTGTCCAGGCGAGAAAATGCATAACGCTCCGTTTTAATTTGAGTTTATTTCTAATCCTGGCACATTTATTGAAGAAATCAGTTTTTAAGATGACGACTGGCGATGCGCACCGCCAGGCTTGCTGCACCCGCCAAAGTGGAAAGCGCAACGACACCATTCCAGCCCCAGTGCGCCAATGCCAGGCTGCCCAATGCGGCACCGCTCGCCATGCCGATAAACACCACGGTAAACAGCAGCGCATTAAGGCGACTGCGCGCTTCCGGTGCCAGGCCATATACCAGCGTCTGATGCGCCACCAGGGTGGCCTGCACACCTAAATCAAAACCGATGGTGCTGAGTATGATCAGGGCGAGTTGACCCGGCATGGGCAGCAGCGGCAGCAGGAACATCAGAGCGAAAGAAACGGTCACCAGGGCGGCACCCACCTGGGTAACACGAGCCGGGCCGATGCGATCCGCAACGCTGCCTGCCAGTGGAGCGGCCAGTGCACCAGCGGCCCCGGCTAAACCAAAGGCTCCTGCCACGGCGCTATCGAAATGAAAACGTTCGCTGAGCATTAATGCCAGCGTTGACCAGAAGGCGCTGAACCCAACGGATAATAAACCCTGTGCCAGGGCGGCACGACGCAGCGTTTGATGATGACGCCACAAATGCGCCAGCGACAGCAGTAAACGGGGATAACTGACTGAAGTGCCAGGCGTAAACCGGGGCAGGACTCGCCACAGCGCCAGACTAATCAGCAAGACGGCCAGTGCAGCCAGTATGTACATGGTGCGCCAGCCGAAATATTCCGCCACCACGCCGCTGACAACCCGTGACAATAAAATACCCACCAGCAAGCCGGTCATAACAGTGCCTACTGTTTTACCACGGCTGCGTTCAGGTGCCAGCGCCGCTGAAGCGGGCACAATGTCCTGCGCGACAGTCGCCGTCAAACCGGTGACGAAACTGGCAATCAGCAGTGCGTTCAACCCACCGGAAAAACCACAAAGCAGTAGTGCAGCCATGAGCAGCAGGCCCTTGATCAAAATGATCGTGCGGCGATCGTGACGATCGCCCAGCGGCGCCAGTAATAAGATACCCAGTGCATAACCCGCCTGCGTCAGCATCGGCACCATACCCACCGCGCCGACACCTGCATTGAACTGTTTGCTAATGATGTCCAGCATCGGCTGGCTGTAATAAATCGACGCTACGCTCAGTCCGGCCCCGGCGGCCAGGGTAAAAACCAGCGGGCCGGGAAGGGCTGCGCGCTGTTCCGCTTTAATGCTATTCACTGCTGACATGATCTGTTCTCCTCAATGGTTGCGTTCATTAAAGCGCAGAGCGGCTATACGCGGTAGACTGGCATCAGGCAAAACCGTTATGCGTGCTACGTATGAATAATCAAAACAGCAGTGATCGTATTGAATTAATGCAAACTTTTATCCGTATCGTTGAGAGCGGCAGTTTATCAGCCGCTGCGGCGCAGTTAGGCACAACGCAACCCACCATTAGCCGTCGGTTACAGGCGCTGGAACAGCGGCTCGGGCTAAAGCTGATTCTGCGTACGACCCATGCGTTAAAGTTAACGGATGATGGTGAACGTTGTTATGCGCAGGCGCGTCAGCTAGTCGCAACCTGGCACGCATTAGAGGATGAACTAACTGGTGCGAGCGACGAGCCGGTGGGAACACTGCGGGTACGTGCGCCGCACGCATTTGGACAGGATCAGCTCATTGCACCCTTAACGGATTATTTACGACGCTATCCGCGTCTGAATGTCGAATGGATGCTGAACGATCGCACCCCGGACTTCATGGCTGAAAATGTCGACTGTGCGATTCAGGTCGGCGCACCGGGTGACGCCTCGATAGTTGCCATTCTGTTGGCTGAAGTGCCGCGCATCGTGGTGGCCTCACCTGCATTACTGGCTCAGCACGCCCCTGTTGAACAGGTTGAACAACTGGCTGATTTACCCTGGTTGGCCCTGACCAGTTTTTACCGTAACGAGATTGCGTTGCAGCGTATTCAGGATGGCCAGCCCGTTAATCTGCCCATTCAGCCAAGGCTGAGCAGCGACAGCTTATATGCAGTGCGTAAAGCTGCCTTATCCGGTATGGGTGCGGCGATTGCTTCCGCATGGGTGGTGCAGGACGATCTGGCGCAAGGACGGCTGATTCAACTGACACCAGCGTGGCAAGCGCCACCGCTGCCCATCTGGCTGACCTATCCATGGGCGAGCTATTACCCGGCAAGGTTAAGAAAATTTTTTGAGATGATTAAAGATGTGATGCCAACGCTGGCGGGAACCCGCCCCGCGTCGGGTTAGCGTTGAGAGTTCGCGCGCTGTTTCTCGCCCTCTTGCTGTGAGAGGGCTGGGGTGGGAGCATCAGCGCGCAGAGATGATCAATGATCTTTCTTATCACCGCGCGACATATTATCCAGATAGCCCATCACAAACGCTGACAGCACGAAGGTCAGGTGAATAATCACGTACCACATGAGTTTATCGTTAGCGACATTACGCGCTTCCATAAAGACACGCAGCAGGTGAATGGAAGAAATAGCAACAATCGAGGCGGCAACCTTATTTTTCAGCGAGCCAGAGTCCATTTTTCCCAGCCAGCTCAGCTTCTCTTTGTTTTCGCCAATATCGAGTTTAGAAACAAAGTTTTCGTAGCCCGACAGCATTACCATCACCAGCAGCCCCCTACCAGCGTCATATCCACCAGTGACAGCAGCAGCAGAATCAGATCGTTTTCCGCAATGCTGAAAATGTTGGGCAACAGGTGAAAGATTTCCTGAAAAAATTTAATGGTTAGCGCCAGCAATCCCAGCGAAAGACCAATGTAAACCGGAGCCAGCAACCAGCGCGATGCATACATCAGGTTTTCGGTAAAACGTTCCATACATTCCCAATAATAATGAAAAGAGTGAGGCAGTATAACTGATGAACTGTGAAGTTATTTCAATCCATCATGAGAAATTTCAAAGGGAACAGCCGCGATAATTACCGCCGCGCTGGCTGATGCGCCAGGGCTAAAGCAGATTGCCGGGAAAAAAATGAGGCCAGTGAACAAGCCCCATGTTCAGGCCACTTCAAGTGCCCAAATGCGATTGAGATCGACGTTAACCCACAGGTTGCTGTCTTCTGCACCCACGATGCTGTCAGTACAGAAACTGTCGCCAAGGTTGACGATTTCGGGTTTGATTTCGCGCTGCGCATGCAACGACCAAAAGACATGAACCTGCGGACGAAGCAGCGATGTTTCCCCTGCCTTAACCACCAGCGCAACGCGCCCTGACGCCAGGCGCACCAGCGATCCTACGGGATAAATACCAATAGTACGCACGAAGCTATGCAATAACTGGCTGTCAAAATGCCCGCGCCAGCCCAGCATATTGTGCATCGCCTCTGCGGGCGTCCAGCCTTTGCGATAAGGCCGTGTTGAGGTCAGTGCATCATAAACATCACATACCGCAGCCATACGCGAAAAGAGCGTAATTTCTTCCCCTTTCAAGCCGTGCGGATAGCCGCTACCGTCAAATTTTTCGTGGTGATGTAACGCGATATCCAGCAAATCGTGGCCTGCCCCCGCCTCCATCAAGATTTGCGCACCAACAATGGGATGCTGGCGCATAACGGTGAGCTCTTCTTCAGTCAGCTTGCCGGGTTTATTCAGAATATCCAGCGGCACGGCCGCTTTGCCGACGTCGTGTAATAGCCCACCCATGCCAACACGACGCAGTTGCTGTGCGTTCAAACCCACTTTTCTTCCCAGCGAGATCATCAGGCCGCACACGGCCATTGAGTGCAGATAGGTGTAGTCGTCGTGATTTTTCAAACGCGCAACGCTTAACAGGGCTGAGGGTTCACGTTCAATAGAGCCGGAAATTTCATCCACCAAATCGATCATATAAGAGAGATCGATACTATTGCCGAGGCGGGCTTCGTTAAACATTGCCAGTACCTGCGGTTTACCCTGTTGGAAAATCTGCTGCGCCTGATCTAATTCCTGAAAAAACGGCGTCTTAGCAATGGCTTTTTTTTCCTGTGGTTTAAGCGGAGCCTGAACCGATTTATTGATATCGACCCAGAGCTGATGTATGCCTTCGTTGCGTAGCAGCGCGATCTGCTGTGGATCGGTGATCAGCATTTGGTTACGAATGCGTGTGTCTTTGATCCACCAAACGTCCAGTTTGTGGATAAACATTCCCGGACGGAGTTCGTCAACGGTCATCAGCTTTAACACGATATCGCTCCATAATATCTGTGGGGGGTAAGGGAATATCGGCAATGGCAGAAATTTTCTTCAGGCAGAATTGTGCAATCTGTGTGGTAGGTCCTCTGGTCATTTGCGATCTGAGATCCCTCTCTCCCACCGGAGAGAGGATGGTGCTGGCTGACTCAAACGACACGTGTTAACACGGCATCGCCTCGCGCAAAAGCCTGTAAGTTTTCAAATACCAGATCTGCCATAGCGCCCATAGTTTCCTCTGTGCTGCTGGCAATGTGTGGCGTGATCACAACATTATCGCGTTGACGCAGCGCCTCCGGGACTTGTGGCTCTTGTTCAAACACATCCAGGCCGGCGCCGGCGATCTGACCCTTTTCTAATGCCTGAATCAGTGCCTGCTCATCAACAACGCTGCCGCGCGCAATATTGATCAAATAACTTTTTGGCCCGAGCGCCTGCAAAATGTCTGCATTAATCAGATGACGGGTTGCCGCTCCGCCTGGCAATGTCAGTACCAGAAAATCAGCGCGCTGCGCCAGTGACATAATGGTCTCATGGCGCGTAAACGGCACATCGGGTCGGGAGCGCGGCGTATAGTAGTGAATGTCCATACCAAACGCCTGCGCCCGTTTCGCCACCGCCTGGCCAATGTTGCCCAGCCCGACAATGCCACACACTTTGCCCCCTATTTTACAACTCAGCGGGAAGCGCCCCTGAGTCCATTTTCCTGCACGTGTGAAGCGATCGGCTTCACTGACGCGCCGCGCCACATCCAGCAACAGCGCCATACCCAAGTCGGCTACGCAGTCATTAAGCACTTCCGGCGTGTTGGTTACGATGATGTCACGCGCGCGCGCGGCTTCGATGTCGATAGCGTCATAGCCCACGCCGTTGCTGCAAATGACTTTAAGATTCGGCAACCGTTCAATTAATGCCGCAGAGGCCCCCATCACAGCGTTGCCGCTGGTGACGATGGCATCAATTTTTGATCCGATCTCATTCAGATATGCATTCTGATCTGCCGCTTCCCACAGGCGAAAGGTTGTAAACGTAGCCTCAAGATTTGCCATCAGGCGCGGCGGCAAAAACTTCCCTTTGATCAGCACATTAAATTGCTTTGATGCCATCTTCTTTCCCCTGTTTTTTGACATTTTGATGGGTTTGCTGCTCTTCACCGACGCGTTCAATCGGCCCCATCACGAACAAGAACAACACGGCGGCGACCACACAGTGCGCCCCCACAAAGGCCAGGCCGATGCTGTAACTGCCCGTCAGGCCAACGATGATGCCGAACAGCAGCGGCGTGGTGAAACCCGCAATATTGCCCACGCCGTTAAAAATAGCGCCTGCCAGACCCACGGCTTCTTTCGGCGCGGTATCGCTAATCACGGTCCAGGTTCCTGCCCCTGCCGCCACGCCTTTGCCAAAGAAAGCAAATGACATAATGGCGATAATGCCAACGTTGCTGGGGATGATGGCGGCGAGTGTCAGGCTGGCCGCCATCAGCATGCCAACGATATAGGGCGTTTTACGCGCCCAGGAAACGCTCCAGCCGTTTGCGATCAATTTGTCAGAGATATAACCGCCGCTAATGCCGCCCAGAAAACCAAACAGCGCCGGCGCGATGGTGGCTAAACCCGCATCAAGAATGTTCATTCCACGGGCCTGCACCAGATAGATAGGGAACCAGGTAATAAAAAAATAGCTCAGCGCGATGATGCAATATTGCCCAAGATAAGCGCACCACAACATGCGGTTAGTGAGGAGCTTTTTAAAGATTGCCTTGCTCAGTGCCGGACGCTCTTTCAACGTTTTTGCGGCATCGATATCCACCAGCCCGCCACCCTCTACAATATGGCGCAGCTCGCTTTCTGATACCCCCGGATGGTTACGTGGCTCACGCATGTAGGCCGCCCAGACGAATACGGCCAGCACGCCAATTCCGCCCAGCACGAAGAAAGGCCATTCCCAGCCGTAGCGGGATACCAGCCAGCCAGAAAGCGGGGAGAAAATCGCCACAGCGAAATATTGCGCCGAACTAAACAGTGACGACGCGCGACCGCGTTCCGCACCCGGAAACCACATGATCACAACGCGCGCATTCGCGGGAAAACTGGGGGCTTCAATCAGTCCGAGTAAAAAACGCAGGCCAAACATCAGCACCAGCGCGCCAGTCATGCCGCTGGAGAACTCGCCGACAAACCCCATCGCGATAGTCGATAACGACCAAAGGGCCAGCGTAACGCCATACACTTTCTTTGCACCGAAGCGATCTAAGAACAGCCCACCTGGGATCTGGCCGATCACGTAAGCCCAACTAAACGCCGACAGGATCAATCCAAGCTGGATCGCTGACAGACCAAATTCATCTTTGATCGCCGATCCTGAGATCGACAAGATCGAGCGATCGGCATAGGCCACTACCGATAAAAACAGGATGAGACCCAAAATCCAGATGCGAACATGGGTTGTTCGGGTAACGAGTTTATCTTTCAACATGAGGTGAATTCCTTAAAAGGGGCAGCTCCATGCCGCATAGTTTTTTTCAGGAATACCGCTGAGATTCCCTTGTGAAGGAAATATAGATAGGAGCCTAACTAAAGGTCATTGTGCGTTTGGTGAGATTGTCGGACGAGTTTGGTTATAATTTTGGCGTCTGCCACAACGTGCAGTGCGGCGCAGCACATAAGCTAACAAAGCAGACAATTTTTAATGAGGAATGTGCGCCAGATCGAAGAAACCGACCAGGGTTGAAGCTATGGGGGCCAACACCGCTGAGGTCGCGCAGCACGGAATAAAAAGCAGTAAATTAAAACGTTATTAATACGTTGCCCTGAAGTCGATGATGAAACAGGCCCGCAGCAATAGGTTGAACAAGGTAAATAAACAGCCGGGGCGGTGACATCGCCGCTCCGGCTGTTTATCAGACGTTTAACAGCTTTGCCATCATCACCACGTCATACAACTTGCCTTCACGCAGTGATGCCTGACGCCGTACCCCTTCCCGCTCAAAGCCGAGACGTTCATATAAGCGCAGTGCACGGTGATTATCGTGAAACACTTCCAGTTCGATGCGCGTTACGCCCAGCCAGTTTTGTGCATAATCGGTCGCCGTGCGAATCAGACGTTCACCCACACCCCGTCCCGCATAAGTCGGATCGACACCAATGCCAAAGCTGATACAGTGGCGCGTGCGCGGTTTATTATCCACAAACAGCGTTAACTCCCCTGCCATCTGGCCGTCAATTTCAGCAATAAAAGCGACATAGCCCTCCGCATCCATTTTTATAAATTTCTTTTCCCACGTGGCTACGCTTGGATAAGGCAACTGCAGTGTCCAGGGGTAAACGTCAGGGTGACTGTACAGACGCTGGTAAGCGGCAGCATCATGCGGTTCACGTCCACGAACGGTAATTTCCATAGCGTCTCCTGTTAGCCAATCATCTTTATTGCACTAAGCTGTACTCTTCAGCGCACAGAAAGAGTGTTTCTATGTTGTATCGCCGTTTTGAACGTTTTATCAATGTTTTTCAGGATGCGCCCAGCGAAACACCGCCCGCGCAAGTGTGGCACTTTTATGCTTATTACCTGCGCCAGGTCTGGCCAAGTTTTGTCGCGCTACTGGTGGTAGGTCTGGCTTCAGCTCTGATTGAAGTGGCGCTGTTCAGCTATTTGAGCCGCATTATCGATATGGTTAACAACTCTACGCCTGCCAGCCTGTTTAGTGAAAACTGGCCCACTTTACTGTGGATGGGGTTTGTTGCCCTGATCCTGCGCCCAATATTTGTTGCGCTGCATGACATGCTGGTTCATCAAAACATCAACCCCAACATGACCAGCATGCTGAACTGGCAGCACCATAATCATTTACTGCGACAAAGCTTAAACTTCTTCCAGAACGATTTTGCCGGTCGTATCGCCCAGCGCATAATTCAAACCGGCAATGCACTCCGTGATTCGGCAGTCCAGCTGGCGGAGGCCATCTGGCATGTGCTGATTTATGTCATCACTTCGCTGGTGCTGTTTGCAGAAGTTGACTGGCGCTTAATGATACCTCTCATCATCTGGATCCTGGCTTACAGCGCCTCGTTGCGCTACTTCGTGCCGCGCGTTAAAGCGCGCTCTGTTATATCCGCCCAGGCTCGCTCGAAACTCATGGGCACAATTGTTGATGGTTATACCAATATTGCGACCATTAAACTCTTCGCACACAGTAAGTTAGAACGCAAGTACGCACGCCAGGCGATTCAGGAACTGACGGAAAAATCCCACTTTACCAGCCGTATGGTCAGTGGCATGGATATCACGCTCTCCGCGCTAAACGGCCTGCTGATCGTATCAACGTCAGGGCTGGCACTCTGGTTGTGGAGTCAGTCGCTGATCAGCGTAGGTGCCATTGCGCTGACCAGCGGGTTAGTGATTCGCCTGGTTAACATGTCTGGCTGGATCATGTGGGTTGTTAACGGCATCTTTGAAAACATTGGCATGGTGCAGGATGGCGTAACGACAATTGCCCAGCCCATTAGCGTGCAGGATGCGCCACAGGCGCAGGCACTCAAAGTGCCACACGGCAATATTCGCTTTGAAAATGTTATCTTCGATTATGGTGATGGCCGTCAGGTGATTAATCGCCTTAATCTCGACATCAGACCGGGCGAGAAGATCGGCCTGATTGGCCCGTCTGGTGCCGGGAAATCGACGCTGGTAAATCTGTTGCTGCGCCTGTATGACCTGAATGGCGGGCGCATCATGATTGATGACCAGGATATCGCGGAAGTGACGCAGGAGAGTCTGCGCAGCCAGATTGGCATGATCACACAGGATACGTCGCTGCTGCACCGTTCGATTCGTGAGAATCTGTTGTATGGCCGCCCGGATGCCAGCGAGGAGGAGTTACTCACGGCTATTCATCGCGCCCGTGCAGACGAATTTATTCCGCTGCTTTCCGATACACAAGGCCGCACCGGGCTGGATGCCCAGGTAGGTGAGCGCGGCGTCAAGCTCTCCGGTGGTCAGCGCCAGCGTGTCGCCATTGCACGTGTACTGCTAAAAGATGCGCCGATCCTGATCATGGATGAAGCGACCTCCGCGCTCGACTCGGAAGTGGAAGCGGCTATCCAGGAAAGCCTCGAATCGTTGATGGAAGGTAAAACGGTGATTGCTATTGCGCACCGCTTGTCCACCATTGCCAAAATGGATCGTTTAGTGGTGCTGCAAAAAGGTGAAATTGTTGAGATAGGTAGCCACCACGAACTGCTGGAGAAAAACGGGCTGTACGCCCGCTTGTGGCAGCATCAGACTGGGGGATTTGTCGGCGTCGATTAATCGCCTCGTCGATAAGGCAAGGCATCGCGCGCCTCATCAGCCCATGCGCGCATGCCCTCCCTTTCCTGCTGAAGAAAGTCGTCAACGGCATCACGCAATCCCGGATGCAATAAGTAATGCCATGATTGCGTAATTTGTGGCTCAAAGCCGCGCACCAGCTTGTGTTCTCCCTGCGCGCCTGCATCGAAACGCTGCAATCCTTCGGCAATCGCAAAATCCATTCCCTGATAGAAACAGGTTTCAAAGTGCAGCCGATCAAATTCAGCCAGACAGCCCCAGTAACGCCCATACAGCGTGGTACTGTCCTTCAGATAAAACGCCATTGCCGCCGGTTGCTGTTGTAGATGCGCAATCACCACATGAATATTTTGCGGCATACGCTCTGCCAGCAAGCTGAAGAAATCGCGCGTTAAATAGGGACGCTGTCCACGCACCGCGTAGGTGTTGGCGTAGCAGGTATAAACAAAGTCCCACTGATCCTCACGCAGCCGATCACCCTTATAGCCGCTAAATTCAAATCCACTCTGTAACATCTGTTCGCGCTCTTTACGCAACTGTTTACGCTTGCGCGACATCAGCGTATCGAGAAAATCCTGGAAATCACGATAGCCGCGATTGTGCCAGTGATACTGGCAGCCGAGCCGCGCCAGCCAGTCAGGTGCGTTTTCCAGCAGCAGGTTAGCCTGTGCGTCGGTAAAGTTTATGTGCGCTCCGCTCAGGCCATTTCTCAGTAGCGTGTCTGGCAAGGCGGCCAGCAGTTGCTCTGCGGCACCCGGATTGCCCAGTAAGCGTGCGCCGGTCACCGGACTATAGGGGATCGCACCGAGCCATTTTGGATAATAGCGAATACCTGCCCGCTGGCTGGCATCCGCCCATGCATGGTCAAATACATATTCGCCCCACGAATTGCGTTTGCGATAACCCGGTATCGCTGCCGTGAGCAGGCCGTTCTCGCGCCACAGCAGGTGATCGGGCTGCCAGCCCGTTTCAGCGCGCACACTGCCGCTTTCCTCAAGCGTGAGTAAAAAGGCATGGCGTAAAAAAGGCTGATCGTCAGGTAACAGCGCATCCCACTCGGCGGCAGAGACCTCTGCTAACGAAGAAAGGTGAAACAGCGACATTAACAACTCCAGACAAGAACGGGAAAGATCAGTCAAGCAGGTTTTGCTGCACAGGGAAAGCATCAGGGCACGCAATGTGAAGGCTGCGGGCCACTGGCACACGCCGTATACTCAGCAGAGATGATGACGGCCAGAGAATAAGATGGATCGACTCGATTGTGACCGAATGTTTGTGGCGGTGCTGGAAACGGGGAGCTTTTCTGCCGCGGCGATGCGACTGGGCACCAGCAGCGGCCAGGCTTCTAAACTGGTATCAAAACTGGAGCAGCAGCTTGGCGTACAGCTATTCAAACGCAGCACCCGTGCACTGTCGCCGACTGACGTCGGGCAGACCTATTATGAACGTGTAAAACATTTGCTGGAGGCTTTCGATACGCTTGACGCCACGGTGCGTGAAAGTGCCAGCACGCCCACAGGCCGCCTGAAGATAAGCGCGCCCGGTACGTTTGGTACCGCCGTGCTCTCTGCCGTACTGGTTGCCTTTGCTAAGCGTTATCCGCTGATTGAACTGGATGTGAGTTTTTCTGATCGCGCCGTGAATATTGTCGACGAAGGGTTTGATTTAGCGATTCGTATTGGCAATCTGAGTGACAGTAGTCTGATTGCGCGCAAGCTGGGCGAGGTGCATGTGCGCGTTGCCGCCGCGCCGGTCTATTTAGAACAGTTCGGCACGCCGCAGCACTGGCGTGACATCGCTCAACATCAATGTATTACGGACACCAATTTTCGCGATCCCTGGCACTGGCCGTTCGCCAGTTGTCACGGCGAAATAGTCACGATACCGATCCGGGGCCGTTTAAGATTTGCGAACACCGAGGCCTGTCTGCAAGCTGCGGTAGCCGGGTTGGGCATTGCCCGGCTACCCGGTTTTATTGCCGCTCCCGCCGTGCAGCGCGGAGACATTGTTCCGTTGCTGGAAAATTTTGAGATCCCCCGCTCGGACTGTTTGCACTCTACCCACCGGCTCGTCATCTGGCACAAAAATCACGCCTGTTAATCGATTTTTTAGTGGATCACTTTGTGCACTACCCGCTTAGCTGATTCCTTCCAAAATGGAAGGGATCATTACCGCTTTGCCCGGATTATCACCAAACGGGTCGCACGTTAAGCTGCCACTCATTATCAATGAGGAGTGATGCGATGTTAGTGAACGGTAAGTGGAGTGCAGAATGGCATCCGGTGCAGGCCACCGATAAACAAGGCGGTTTTGTCCGTCAAACCTCTTCTTTTCGTCACTGGATCAGCAGCGATGGATCAACTGAGTTCGCTGCCGAACCGGATCGTTATCATCTTTATGTGGCACTGATCTGCCCGTGGGCATCGCGGACATTAATCGCCCGCAAGCTTAAAGGATTAACATCGCTGATTAGCGTCTCCGTGGTTGAACCCCGGTTAGGCGAACAAGGCTGGCGCTTCGGTGATTATCCCGGCGCAAACCGTGACACGCTAAATAACGCTGAATACCTTTACGAACTCTATACGCGCGCGGAGGCTGGCTTCACCGGTCGCGCTACCGTTCCGGTGCTGTGGGACAAACAGAACGGCACTATCGTCAGTAACGAATCGGCTGATATTGTGCGCATGTTTAACAGCGGTTTTGGCACCCGGCAGATAACCGTATTGATCTCTATCCTGACAATTTGCGCAGCGAGATTGATGCGCTGAATGAGCAGATCTATCCGCGGCTGAACAATGGCGTCTATCGCACGGGCTTCGCCACCACGCAAATCAGTTATCAGCAGGCGTTTAACGATGTGTTTGCCCAACTGGATGAACTGGAGCAGCGACTCAGTGATGGCCGTACTTTCCTGCTGGGCGAGCGCATTACGGAAGCCGATATCCGGCTGTTTGTTACTCTGATCCGTTTCGATGCGGCTTATCATGGCTTATTTAAATGTAATCAACGTCGGCTGCGTGACTATCCGTTGCTCAATCGCTATCTGAAAAGTATGTTGTCCGTCTCTGGCATACGTGAAACGGTGAATATCGATCATATCAAACAGGGTTACTACTCTATTAAGGCGCTAAACCCAAACGGCATTGTGCCTGCGGGACCAGATATGAGTGATTACGGCTTTTAAGGAGTCAACAATGGCAAAAGCGTTGGTTGTTTTTCTGCATGGTGTAGGCAGCGATGGCGATGATCTCGCACCGATTGGACAACACTGGATGCCCTTATTGCCCGATGTTGTGTTTGCTGCCCCCAATGCACCCTACGCTTTTGAGCAGGGTTTTGGCTATCAGTGGTTTAGCCTGACGGATGTGACGGTTGAAAATCGCCCTCAACGCGTGCGTGAGGCCCGTGCCGCCTTTGATGCCACGCTCAGCGAGATGATGGCGCAGCACGACCTGGCGAATCAGTGGGAAAAATTGATTCTGGTTGGCTTCTCTCAAGGCTCGATTATGGCGCTGGATGCGCTGGCTGAGGGACGTTATCCGCTGGCAGGCGTGGTTGCCTTCTCAGGTCGCCTGGCGTTCGATGGTGCGCTGACGCCACGGCCCTATACGCCTGCACTGCTGATACATGGGCGTGCGGATGAGGTTATTCCGTGGCGTGAAAGCGAATCGGCGGCGTTGCGGCTGAAAAGTGCCGACGTGCCTACCGAAACGCTGTTTGAACCAACAACCGGCCACACCATTTCATCACAAGGTGTAATGCGCGCCGCAGCGTTTATCGCTCAGTGTTTGCAGGATTAAGACCAGTAACGATTTAGCGCACGCCACGCCTGTTGAGCAGCCTCGGCAGGCGGCAAGCGTTTTAGCGCGTCATTAAAGACTTCAATACCCACCGGTCCCTGATAGCCTGCGCTTTTCAACTTATCGACAAAATGCTCGATTTCGATAATGCCGTCGCCTGGTAATAAACGCTGATGACGCGCCATATCCATCAGCGCCTCTTTGTTCTGCGACGGTTTTTCAGCCATGTCGCATAACTGCACTTCATAAATGCGATCGGCAGGAATGCCATCCAGTTGTGACGCATCGCCACCCAGCGCACAGATGTGGAACAGGTCAATGACCAAACCGATGTTGGGCTGATCGAGCCGCTGCAAGCGTTCCCAGGCCAGGGCAAACTATTATCAACACGACACCACGCCATCGGCTCATACATGATGCGCATGTTGTAACGTGCCGCTTCGGAAGCCATCCAGCGCAAGTCATCGTCGATGCGTTCAGCGATACAATCTTCACGTGTTGTCGCCGGGGCCTGAATAGTGTCGCAGCCCAGTGCCTGAGCAATCTGGATAAACTGCCGCAGCTCTTCGCGCTTCTGAACCCGTAAGCCATCCGATGCGCCGGTAAAATCGCGCAAAACTTGCAGGTTAGTAAAACCAATCTGCTGCTGACCGGCAAACTGCGCTAACGCTGCTGCACCTTGTTCGCAGGCTTGCACATCCTCACGCCAAATTTCGACCTGGTCAAAACCTGCAGCCCGTGCCGCCTGTAATTTCTGCGCAGGCCCACCGTTTAACAGCACCAGGTTAAGGAATTTAGGGTTGTGGCTCATCAACGTGCTCCTTAATCGTCCGGAATAATCGGTGACTGTGTCTGATACTGTCGCGCCTGGTCGTGCCGCGCTTTACAGAACCTGACACAGTATCTACCTCTGAAGGGTTATTTCAAGCGCGATGTGATAAAGGGGTTTAGCCCAGCGCATTCACCAGCGCAAAACCGGCAAACGTCATCAGCAATGAACCGACAACATGGATCAGTACACTCGACATGGCCCAAAGGTATTTACCTGATTGTAGCAGCACGACAATTTCAGCAGAAAAGGTCGAAAAAGTGGTCAGGCCGCCACACAGGCCGGTGACGATCAGCAGCTTCCAGGCTTGATCAATATGCGGATGTTTAACGAACCACGCCAGCGCGGCACCAATAATGAAACCGCCCGTCAGGTTAACCATTAAGGTGCCGGGCGGCAGACTGGGGAACAGTGCGTTGAAACGTAGCGAAATTAACCAGCGTAATGAGCAACCGACTGCGCCGCCGATCATAACGGCGAAAAGAGACTTCAACATGGAACAGGCTCCTGATGGCTGTTTAAGTGCAGGGCCAGTGTGACGGGAAACATACTGCCTGACACATCCGCTCCTGCAACAAGATTACGGTTTATGTCAGGCGTCATCAGCTGCGAGTAATACCCGCAGGCGGTTGGAGATGGTGGAGCGCCCTTATCTTAAGCCGATGATAATACGATGTAATGTATAGGCTGGCAACTCAGCAAACAGAAAAATATACTTAAAAAAGAGCGGCATCCTCGGGCATTATTATTTTTCTGGCACGGCAAAATCTCTTTTTTCCCTTTGCGTTTCATTTACGCAGGCATTATTCGCAGAGAAAGATGGGCCTATAGAATAATAATCATCACTGTTAGGCATAATAAAATCAAGCTTATCTAAAAAGACATTATACTTATTTATTTTCTGAAAACTCTCATCTATCTTTTTGCTATAACTGGTTTTATCTGCACTGTGACAAGTGTTGTTCATTTTGTAATTATTCACCTGTAGGGTAAAAGACGCATGTATATTTTTAAATGAAATAATCTTGTGAGCTAATGTCGCATATTTTGGCGCATGTAGCGCCAGCTTAAAAGCAGCATTGCTGCTATTACAAAGCGTTGCCCGTAAATAATTAACTATTTGCATATCATCCTCATGCATGTGAGTGAATTACCGCAAACGCTCGCGGCAGTTCACTGATTTAAAATGTAAAAATTAAGATACCTGCCAGAATTTAATGGTAATCAAATTATCACGATCTCTTTTCATACTGATATAAGGGGCCTGATAATGCTTAATCCTGTATTTTTAGCAGCATCGAAAGCGTGTACAATAATAATTCTGCTTTATACGTTAAGGGATGATTTGGGAACATTTTCCGTCCACACTAAAACGGGTATACTTAAACCTTTCGTTAAGGCAGCATTTTCACGCATCGGCTGTTGATTTTTTATATCCGTAACATTCATTCTATTCCAGTGAACATTTTTCCACGATGAAGAAACCGTTAACTCATTAGCAAAATCATGCTTAACGTTAATTTCAGACAGGCCTTTCAAAAAAGAATCATACTTCTTTATTTCATTGGCCACTTTATTTTCTTTGGATTGCTTTAAATAAGCGCGTGACAGAGGTGAATGATGCTGCACTTTATTAAAAGATTGCAGCTTTAATTTGGCCCTACTATTTTTAGCTGAGATAATACTTTTTGCCAGATTGGCATACTTTGGTGAGTCTACGGCAAGGTTATATGCAGCAATACTACTATTACAAAGCGTTGCACGAAGGTAACTGACTATAGGCATATAATATCCTGATTTTCAAGAGTAAGTTTAACGGCATATCACTAATTACTTTATTGATTATTGAGATAATAAAATATTAAAAAACGCCTGGGACTGCCTTAATCTCAGTGGCATACTGAAATATAACAGACCGCATCACTTGTTTTACTGGTTTAAAATCAATAAGTTAAATACAAAAGGCACTGTTGCTCATTTTTTATCTTGAGTTTAAAACAGAAAAATTGATCACATATCGATAAACCTGTGGTGGAAAGCTAATGCGTACCCTGATTTTTGATACTGATATCGGTGTTGATGACGCTTTTGCGCTGGCCTATGCGGCACGCACGCAGCGTTTGCTGGGCATCACCACGGTTTTTGGCAACGTTGCTGTCGGTCAGGCGACAAAAAATGCGCGCCTGTTTTGCGAAAAAATAGCAATCAGAGTGCCGGTTTTTCGCGGTTGTTCACGCCCGCTGGCTCTCGCGCCGAGTGCACCCGCGAAGCTGCATGGTGAAGATGGTCTGGGTGATGTGTTTGAAAACCCCTACAGCGACCAGGCACCCGGCGCAGTGCAATTCATCATCGATAGCGTGCGTGCGCAGCCACATGAGATCACGTTAGTGGCGATCGGCCCGTTGACCAATATCGCCAGCGCCATTAATCAGGCGCCGGATATTGTTTCGCTGGTGAAAGAGGTGGTGATTATGGGTGGTGCGTTTGGCACCGGGGGACATTCAGGCAACGTTACGCCATTCAGCGAATTTAATATGTGGAAAGATCCCCACGCTGCCGATCAGGTGCTCTCATCAGCCCTGCCCATTGTACTGATACCTTTAGATGTCACACATAAAGTTCTGATCCGTCAGGAAGAAGTACAGCAGCTCAACCAACCGGTACTGAGCGCCATCTGCCAACCCTATCTTGCCTACAGTCTGGCAAAAGAAGGGTTTGCAGGCATGGCGCTGCATGACACCCTGACCCTGTCATGGCTCTGCATACCTGATGCCTTTACGCTGGCAGAAAGCCCGCTGCGCGTGATAACCGAAGGGATCGCCAGTGGTCAGACGGTGCGTAAACGCAGCGCGCTGGCATCACGTGAAGATGCGTTTCACGGCCTGCCTGCGCAGCGCATCGCCCTGGATGTGGATGCAGAAGCGGTGCGCACGCACTTCTTTTCTACGCTTGGCGCGGGATAATCCCTATCGCAACAGCACGCGGTGTAGCCTTAGCGGTCAAAATAGATCACGCCTTTGATAAGTTCGCGATTATTGATGACCTGCGGCTCAAAGGTTTCCGCCAACGCTGAAAAGGCAAACTCCTGATTCAGCATGATATCGGCGCGAAGCCTGCCGCTGGCCATGAGGGCGCGTACGCGATCAAAGTCTTCTCGCGTCGCATTCCGGCTGCCCATCAGCGTGGTTTCTTTTTTATGAAACTCGGTGTCCGGGATCACCAAATCGCCTTTGTGCAGGCCCACGTAAACAATGGTGCCGCCGTGACGCATCAAATTTACCGCGTTATTCATCGCTGCCGGACTGCCGGTGGCATCGATCACTTTCAGCGCCAGTCTGCCGTTGAACTGCTCACGTAGCGCGTCATAAAAACCCTCATCAGCTGGATTCAGGGCCGCCAGCCCTAACTTTTCACCAACGTGCTGGCGGCGAAACGCACTGGTATCTGCGACGACGACTTTTGCGCCATTCGCAGCCGCAATTGCTGCCACGCCAAGACCAATCGGCCCTGCACCGACCACCAGCACATGTTCATCCGCCTCGATCCCAGCGCGCCGCACCGCATGAGCACTGATGGCGAACGGCTCAATCAGCGCAGCTGCTTCAGGCGCAACATCATCTACCGCTAACAGGTTGCTGGCTGGCACGCTGAGATACTGGCAAAACCCACCATCCTGATGCACGCCGATAACTGAAATTTTCTCACAGCAGTTGGTCTTGCCACTCTGACAGGCATCGCAACGCTGACAGGAGAGATAAGGGATCAGCGCCACGCGTTGTCCCGGCTCGAAATCGCTGACATCGCTGCCGGTTGTCACGACTTCGCCGCAGAGTTCATGCCCCAGCACTCGTGGATAGCTGAAGAAAGGCTGATTGCCTGCCCATGCATGGATATCGGTGCCACAAATGCCCGCCGTGAGAATTTTAATTAACGCCTCACCTGCAGCAGGTGTTGGTGTGTCGCGCGTGGTCCAGATCATTTTTCGTGGTTCGGCAAGGAGCAAAGTTTTCATTGTCGTCATGGTGATTCTCCCGTTGTCTTGCACGCAGTTATGGCGAATCCCAGCAGAACAGCGGATTTAAGCTGCTGAAATTGTGAAGCGCGGCGATTTTTTTGGGCTTTGAATGGTTTTTAATGAATAAAAAACCGGAGGCGGTATGAGTCGAAGCCAGAATTTGCGTCACAACGTGATCAACCAAATGCTTGAAAGCATCACGCAGCGCCACATTCGTTCGCCGTTACCGCCACAGGCGGCATTAGCGGAGATGTTCAATATCAGCCGCACCACGGTGCGCCATACACTGCATTATCTGCATCAGCGGGGCGTGCTGGAAAAAGTTAACGAGACCTACGTCATTATTCGCGAGCCGACGGAAGAAGATGGGTTCAGCGCGCTGACGCCACCAATTGAGCAGCAGGCCAGCCAGTTTGAGCAGGCGTTTTTCAATATGATTAACCAGCGACAGCTTACTCCCGGCGATACCTTTAGCGAGCTGCAACTGGCGCAGCAGGTTAACGTCAGCCCGGTCGTGGTGCGTGAATTTCTGCTGCGTTTTATGCGCTATGACCTGCTGGAGCCGGTCAGACGCGGCCAGTGGAAAATGAAAAAATTCACCAAAGATTATGCTGAGAAGTTGTTTGAGCTGCGCGAGATGCTGGAAACCCACGCTCTGAGCCGCTTCCTGAATTTGCCTGCCGATGATGAACGCTGGATCCAGGCACGCGATCTGCTGGATCGTCATCGATCGATGCGCGACACCATTGCCAGCAATTATCGCCACTTTGCCGCCCTGGATAAACAGATGCACTCGCTGATTTTATCCGCCGCAAACAATCCGTTTTTTAATCAGTCACTGGAGATTATCTCGGTGATTTTTCACTCGCATTATCAATGGGATGAGAGCGATTTAAAACAGCGTAATATCGTGGCGCTGGAAGAACATATGGCCATTCTTACCGCTCTTATTGGTCGACAGGATGTGGATGCACTGTGCGCGCTGCATAACCATCTCGCCACGGCCAAAACGTCGATGGTGCGTTCGATCAGGCAGTACAATTAAAAACCGATTAAAAACCACAAAGCATTAGCTTCCGCACGAATCAGATACATCTTTGCAACATCGTCATATCTTTGCTTCTAGTCTCGACTGCAACGTCATGGCGGCCCTTTTTACCGCCACGCGACACTGACTTTCACCATAACGATAAGTACCCAGTTTCGGGAGGTTGCAATGAGCAATACATCGGTTACCGGCCGCGATACCTCGCCCAACGAGCCAGCGGGTCAGGATTACATCCCGATGCGCAGTGACGTGGTGCGTTCGCCACGCATCCGCAAAATTCAGATAACAGCCATGCTGCTGTTACTGTTCGCTGCCATCATCAACTATCTCGATCGCAGTTCGCTTTCTGTGGCTAACATGACGATACGTGAAGAGATGGGGCTGAACGCAACAGAAATTGGCGTACTGCTGTCGGCGTTCTCGCTGGCATATGGACTGGCGCAGCTACCGTGCGGCGCACTGCTGGACCGCAAAGGCCCACGCATTATGTTAGGCATTGGCATGTTCTTCTGGTCGCTGTTTCAGGCAGCGTCTGGCCCGGTGCACAATTTCACCCAGTTTGTATTAGTGCGTATCGGTCTCGGCATTGGCGAAGCCCCCATGAACCCGTGCGGCGTAAAAGTGATCAACGACTGGTTCAACATCAAAGATCGCGGCATGCCAATGGGGATGTTCAACGCCGCCTCGATGATCGGCCTGTCAGTTGCCCCGCCTATTCTTGCGGCAATGATGCTGGTTCTGGGCTGGCGCGGTATGTTCGTCACCATCGGGATTCTGGGTATTTTCCTCGCCATCGGCTGGTACATGATTTATCGCGACCGTGATAACAGCAAACTGAGCGCAGAAGAGATCCATTATCTGCAAGCAGGCAGCGTGGCCTCTCGTAAAGAACCGATCAGCTTCAAAGCGTGGCGCGGTTTGTTCAAACAGCGCACCATGTGGGGCATGATGATTGGCTTCAGCGGCATCAACTACACCGCATGGTTGTATATCGCCTGGCTGCCGGGTTATCTGCAATCAACCTATAACCTGGATCTGAAAAGCACCGGTCTGCTGGCAGCGATTCCTTTCCTGTTCGGTGCAGCAGGCATGTTGTTAAACGGTTATGTGGTCGATTCGCTGGTACGTCGCGGCTTTGATGCAGTGAAAACCCGTAAAGTATGCATCGTCAGCGGCATGGTGCTGTCAGCCGCCTTCACCGCGATTGTGACCCGCGCCACGGAAACCACCAGTGCAGTAACGCTGATCGGTATGGCGCTGTTCTGTATCCACTTCGCCGGTACTTCATGCTGGGGCCTGATCCACGCTAACGTTACGGCACGTATGACAGCATCAGTCGGCAGTATACAGAACTTTGCCAGCTTCATTTTTGCCTCATTCGCGCCGGTGATTACCGGTTGGGTTCTCGATACCACCAAATCATTTAGCCTGGCGCTGATGATTTGTGCCTGCGTGACGCTGGTGGGCGCACTGGCGTACCTGGTGCTGGTGCGTAAACCCATTACCGACGGCGATTGATCCCTCTCTGACGGCGCTGCCTCAGTTCAGCGCCGTCAATGTCACACCATACCGCACGCCGTAACGCTGAATACCCGCAATTACTTTTTCTACGTTGAGTGGCGGCGGAGGCGGCAACAGCGGCGCACGTTCGCGTAAGGCTGTATCAAATCGCGCCAGCGTAGCGAAATCACGTGGAAAACGTTCGGTATCCACACCCACGAAATCCCCCTTTTCTTTGGCAAAGTTCAACAGCTCCTGCCAGCGCGAGATCGCTGCCAGACCAATACTGTCGGTGCCGTGCGAAAACAGCATCATGTCAATATTACGGAACGGCGGCTGCTTTTCGAGGAATCGTTGCAATGTCGCCGCCGACGGTGAGGTGCAAAATATCAGCCAGAAGGGAATGGCGTGCTGGCGCATGGTGCACCACGGATCCATTAACAGAAAGCTGTCTACCGTCAGGCGCGTCGGTAAAATGCCCGCCGCCAGATACCAGTCACGATAAATTTCCGCAACAACAAAGCTAAGCGCCTCAGGATCTTCATAACGGATCTCCATCAGCCTCAGCCCCTGCGACGTCGCCAGATTTTTCAGCGGTGGGATCAGATACTCATCCAGCCCCCACTCCGCTTCCGGCACCGTGTCGGTAATGGCGGGCGGATCCCATCGTTTACGTTCAATACCATAATGCGCCAGATAGCTAGCCACGCGCGGCCCACCTTGCATATACTCTTTTTCCGTCGCGCCACCTAACGCCCCAAACTGGAAAAAGAGCGGTCGCTGGTGCGGGTGACAGGCCACTGACGTGTGCAGTGGGTAATAAACAGCGTGGCTTTCTCCGGCAGGCTCCCCATCAAAAACTCGTTAAACGCCAGGGCAACCCACGTAATTTCAGCCGGTAATAGCTCATCTGATCGAGCATCAGACGGTCCTGATTAGGATCCTGCATATGATGCACCGCCAGTTGAGGCCAGGCGGCCAAAAGAGCAGCCGCCACCTGCTTGCCCTGCTCAAATCCGGCTTGCGCATCGTCAGGATCGTTATTCAGTGCCCGCACCGGACAAAGAAAGGTTTGCGGTAGCCACGGCACACCCATTGCGGCTGCCAGATGCGTGATCGCCCCGTTTGAGGAGCCAATAAACGCCGCCGGATAGGATTGCTGCGGGTACTCACTCACCATCCACTCCGCAATGCCTTCAATATCCAGATTGCCTGCCTGGTTTTCGTTGATGCCTTCCGCCATACCGCCAATGGCATAGCCCCATTCGCGTAGCCGCGTTGGCAGCTTGTTGAGTGAAGGCAGCAGACGATCCAGCGTCGGCGACTGGCTGGGACTGTCAAAGGGACGATCGTGTAACGCATGGGCCAGTGCAACCAGCATTGCAGCGGAAGAGTCGAAGCGGGCAATACCTTTTGGCGGTTTACTCATGATGATTCTCCTGCTGAATGCGCGCCAGGAAGGGGCGAATGGCGCGACAAAAACTCCAGGGATAAACATAATGCAGCGTATGGGTGCCGCCGCGCAGGGTAATGGTTTCACCGTTGGCTAACAAGGCGGCGAGTTCCTCAAACCAGCGCGCCGGAGAGACCGGATCGCGTGAACCGCGTAACAGTAAGGTCGGTGCAGTGACGTAAATCAGGCGACGCTCAATGCGGTCGCGCATCATGGCGCGCATGGTGCCAAAAGCACGCCACAAACCCGCCTTCGCGTAATCAATTTGCGTCAGTTTTTTTGGTGAGCGATGTGCTTCCAGCCGTCCGTTGCGCCAGTCTCGCCACATCTGACGCGGCAGGCTGCGTGCATGGCGGTCAATGGTCGGGCCTTGCAACACTAATCCAGCGACCGCTTCAGGATATTTGACTGCTAATGCCGCCAGAATCTGACAGCCGAATGAGTTACCGATCCAGATGGCACGCTGAAAATGGTTGTGTTGCAGCCACAGCCACAGGGCTTCCGCCAGCTCATCAACCGAAAGTATCGGCGCTTTTGCCGGTAACGCGCTGGCCCCAAAGCCGGGCAAATCAGGGACCAGAACGTGATAATCACGACTCAGTGCCAGTGCCAGCTCTTCCATTGAGCGGCCCGACATCACCAGACCGTGGACCAATACCACCGGTAAACCGCGCGTTTCGTTCGGCGTCACGCGCGTAAAAATGCGCCAGTCGCCTATCTGCTGGTAATAACCGGCCAGGCCAGCCTGATGACTGCGTGGCGATACCGGTGGGGTTTGCCTGAGCTGTTGCCACTTTTTCATGCCCCACACCACAGCTGCCGCCCCAAGGCCAATGCCGGCCACCAGTGCCACTTGCTTGCGTCGCTTACTCTGAATCGTTCGTCTCATCCGTTGCTCCTGTTCAGACGGTGTATTTCAGTGTAGGACGGGATTTAACGGCAGGCGGGTAATCAGATTAAGGGGATAACAGATTGCAGCAGCGCGCAGCAAAAAATGCTTTACGATTCAAGGTGAGGTTAACCGCTACGGTGGCGGCTGAATCACAACCGCCTGCGTGGTTTTTTGTCCGATACGGCGCAACGTGTCAGGAAAGGGTATTCCTGAGTCGGCCAATTTTTTCAATTTCGACTTCAACAACGTCGCCGCTAAACATAAACAGCGGCGGTGTGCGCTTCTTACCGACACCACCCGGCGAGCCAGTGATAATAACGTCACCAGGCGACAGCGGACTGAATGCCGAAATATATTCAATAATCTTTGCCACCGAATGCACCATGCTGCCGGTGTTATCGTTTTGCACTTCACGATCGTTAAGAAAGGTTTTAATCGCCAGCTGCTGTGGGTCGGCAATCTCATCTGCCGTGGTCATCCACGGACCGAACCCACCGGTCTGCGGCCAGTTCTTCCCGGCGGTAAACCAGGTAAACTGCATGTCACGCACCGTGGCATCCATAAAGCAGCTGTAACCCGCCACCACATCTAACGCATCTTCTGCTGTTATCTGGTGCGCCGCTTTACCAATAATGACGGCCAGCTCGCCTTCGTAATCAAACTCCTGCGTGGTAGCTGGCTTAAGAAGCGGCTGCTCGTGTCCTGTCAGTGAATCGGCAAAACGGATAAACAGCGTTGGCGCTTCAAGGGTTTCAGCAAACTCTTTACGCTTATCCGCATAGTTCATGCCGACACAAAATACTTTACCGGGATTTTCAATGACGGGCAGGAAGCGCAGTGCTGAAAAGGCGTAATCGACGGGCATAGCACGAAACGCATTCAGATCCGCCAGTGACGAGCGGGTGAGGAAAGTTTTTAGGTCAGGAGACTCTGCACCAAAGCGCAAACCGAGATCGATCACGCCATTTTCCCGCACAATACCAAAACTTTTTCTTTCCTGGTCAGGAAGATAAAAACTGCAAAGCTGCATTACGGCCTCGTTATTATAGAATTTCGCGCGCAGGGTAACAAAAGATGAGCTGAAAATCGTACACAGTTCTGCTTATCGTAGGTTCAGGCGCTGAAAAGGATGTTGCTGGCAGGCAGGGCGGAGAGAAAGTGATAATCACCGGTCGATCCCTGACCGCGATTATCGAGGGTTTCTTGCGGGATGCTTAATTTAATGCACCCGGCGGTACGTGTTTGAAAGTCTCAACGTATGCGCGGAACACGTACTTCATAAAGCGTTTCATGTCTCACCTGATTCAAAATTTGTTGAAGAAATACGCGAAAAGTATAGCTTCCAGCCGTTTTACAGGCAATAAATTTTGAAGTAGATCACAAAACGCGGCTTTTAACTTCTCTGTGCTCAGTTGAACAACTCAAGGTGCTGTATCAGAATGGTGGAGCCTACGGCAATTAATACTAAGCCGCCCAGGATCTCGGCCCATTTTCCAAGAACCGGGCCAATGAAACGCCCAACCAGCACGCCGGTCGTGGCCATTATGGTTGTGGCTGCGCCAATAGTTAATGCGGTGGCAATGATGTTGACCTGTAAAAGGCCAGGCCGACGCCTACTGCCAGCGCATCAAGGCTGGTCGCTACGGCAGTGGTAGCCAGTACCATAAAACCGTGTCGTTGCGGTGCTTCACAGGGTTCGGCTGAGGTCTGACGAAAACCTTCCATCATCATACGTCCGCCGAGAAAGGCCAACAGGATAAAGGCAACCCAGTGATCCCACGCCATGATGTAGCGGCTGGCAGCCAGGCCGATAGCCCAGCCAATGAGTGGCGTTAAAGCTTCAATGCAGCCAAAAATCAGACCGGTACGCAATGCTTCTTTAAAACCTGGACGATGCAGCGTCGCACCTTTGCCGAGTGCAGCGGCGAAAGCATCCATGGACATACCCAAAGCAAGAATGAGCGTGGCGATAAAAGTCATGATTTCTACTGTTGCGGTAAAAAAGCCAGCGTTCACGCTGATTTCACCACACATTTTGTTCAGTAATGAAAAAGTGCGCGCAGTCTAGCACGCATCCCTGCATATAAAAAGACAGTAAAATCATGGCTTTAAGTATAGCAAAGGCTATAACTTTTCCTTTGCGCCAGGCTTTTGCGCTAAGTTAATGGTGTTAAAGCGTTTTCTCCAGCCGCTCCTGCTTCATCAAACGCCGTTTTATCCTCTTTTACCGCCTGGCATTGAACCACATGGCAGATTACCGGAAAATGCCGGGCTGAAATTGAGGAAACGCCTGTCATGAATAACCCATTTGAAACGCTCATTATCCCTGGCGGCATTTTGCTGCTTGGCTTTCTTTCTGCCCTGCTCCTGCCCGCGCCCGCGTTCGGTATCAACCTGGCCCAGCATCTCATGGAGATATTCCATTTTCAGGATCTCAGCCAGCTCTATACCGTGGTTTTTTGCGTGTGGTTTTTACTGTTAGGCGCAGTGGAATTCTTTGTCATTCGCTTTATCTGGCGTCGCTGGTTCAGCGTTTAAGCTTGCGATGAAACGCGACATCACTCGCGTCCAGCGATAACAAAGCATGATGGCTGCGCACTTGCGCAGCCTATCCAAACATCACAAATTTGTAACATTACCTTTACAGTAGCGTGATTTACATCACGTAACCAAAAAAATCTACAATTTCTCAACTCTATTTTAACACCTTAAAATCAATCACTTAAACAGACAGACCGATTTTAACGTGCATTTTCAGGCAAATTTGGTCAAATCATTCCTGTAACATTTCCCGTCACTAACTTACTGAGTTAACAATAAAAAATCACTTATACCTTGTCTGCTATGATGATTAATTCTTATGCTGAATCATTTCTGCATTTAAAAAATAAACAAATGTTTAATTCAGATGCGAGAATGTTATATTCGCAAGACAAAGCATAACGTGCAGTTAACCGTTATTACCGCTTTAACCTATACCTGAGTCTTAACCTTTGAGAGATAGCGCAACGCGCCGAAAGAAGCGTGTCTATTTCGCCTGCAAACCTGTTGAGCTTCAGGTCAACAGAAGAGGAGATGTCGCCTCATGTGCAAATCTGCTGTAAACCTTGCGCTCGCGATGAGTGCCACTGGAAAGGACACTACCCCGGCGCAGGAGCGTAAAGATGTTGATGTCTTGCTGATTGGCGCGGGCGTCATGAGTGCAACGTTAGGTGCCTGGCTACAGGATTTAGAGCCAGACTGGTCGATCGAAATGGTTGAACGTCTGGACAGCGTGGCTGAAGAGTCGTCTAACGGGTGGAATAATGCAGGCACCGGCCACGCCGCGCTGGCCGAGCTGAACTATACGCCGCAAAAGGCTGACGGCAGCATCGACATCTCTAAAGCGGTGGCGATCAATGAATCCTTTCAGATTTCACGCCAGTTTTACGCTTACCACGTACAAAAAGGCAATTTGCAGAACCCGAAAAGCTTTATTCACACCACGCCACACATGAGCTTTGTCTGGGGTGACGATAACGTCTCGTTCCTGCGCAAGCGTTTCCAGGCGTTGCAAAAAAGCACGCTGTTCCGCGGTATGGACTACTCAGAAGATGCCGGGCAGATTGCAGAGTGGATCCCGCTGGTGATGAAAGGCCGCGATCGCAGCCAGAAAGTGGCCGCGACCTGGACCGAGATGGGAACTGACGTCAATTTTGGGGAAATCACCCGTCAGTTGATCGCCTCGCTGGCGAAAAAACCCCATTTCCGCCTGCGCCTGCGTCAGGAGGTGCGTGACATCACTCGCCTGAAAGATGGCCGCTGGCAGGTAACCCTCACCTGTCTGGCAAGCGGTACGCGCCGGACGCTGACGGCGAAAACGGTGTTTATTGGTGCCGGTGGTGCCGCCCTGCCGCTGCTGCAAAAGGCGGGTATCCCGGAAGCGAACGGCTATGCAGGCTTCCCGGTCGGCGGCTCGTTCCTGGTGACTGAAAATCCGGACGTGGTGCAGCAGCACATGGCGAAGGTTTATGGCAAAGCCAGCGTGGGCGCGCCGCCGATGTCGGTGCCGCACGTTGATACGCGCGTGCTGGATGGTAAACAGGTGCTGCTATTTGGCCCGTTTGCGACCTTCTCTACCAAATTCCTTAAGCAGGGTTCACTGCTGGATATGTTCGCTTCACTGAACACCACTAATCTGCTGCCCATGATGCAGGTGGGTCTGAAGAGTTTTGACCTGGTGAAATACCTGATGGATCAGGTTTTACAGAGCGATCGTGACCGAATGGATGCGTTGCGTGCCTACGTGCCGCAGGCGAAGCAGGAAGACTGGCGTTTGGTAACAGCAGGCCAGCGCGTGCAGATCATCAAAAATGATGAGAAAGAGGGTGCCGTGTTGCGCCTCGGCACAGAAGTGGTGGCATCTGAAGATGGATCGATCTCGGCGCTATTGGGTGCATCGCCTGGCGCCTCTACTGCGGCACCCATCATGCTGGAGCTGCTGCGTAAGGTCTATCCTGAGCAGATGGCATCGCCGGAATGGCAAAATAAAATCCGTGCCGTTATTCCTTCCTGGGGCCGCAGGCTCAACGGTGACGTTGCGCTGACGGAAAAAGTGCTGGCAGAAACCAGCCGCATATTGCAGCTTGATTATGCGCCGGTTACGCCAGTGGCAGCGAACGACGAGGGCCGCGAAACCGCCCATGTCGTGGGAAAGTAACCTACTGATCCTTCTGTTAAGGCCTCGCATTGCGAGGCCTTATTATTTTCTGCCCGCCTGGTCGACTTGCCGATTCTCTATTAGGGTTAGTGATGTGCTGCAGATCATCTGCCCGCTAAATCAGGAGGAAATTGCATGTCTCAACCGACCGCCGCTGATGAACTCACCCTGCTGGATCGCTACTGGCGCGCCGCCAATTATTTGTCAGTCGGACAAATTTATCTGATGGCAAATCCGCTGTTACGTGAGCCGCTAAAACCGGAACACATCAAGCCGCGCCTGCTCGGGCACTGGGGCACCACGCCTGGACTGAACTTTATCTATGCGCACCTGAACCGCATCATTCGCCAGCGCGATCTCAATCTTATCTATATTTGTGGGCCTGGCCACGGCGGACCGGGAATGGTAGCGAACACCTGGCTGGAAGGCAGTTACAGTGAGATCTATCCGCACATCAGCCAGGATGCAGAAGGCATGCAGCGGCTGTTTAAACAATTTTCGTTTCCTGGCGGCATTCCCAGCCATGCAGCACCCGAAACGCCGGGTTCAATCAACGAAGGCGGCGAGCTGGGCTACTCACTGTCACATGCGTTTGGCGCAGCCTTCGATAATCCCGATCTGGTGGTGCCTTGCGTAATCGGTGACGGTGAAGCTGAAACCGGACCGCTGGCATCAAGCTGGCACGGCATTAAATTTCTCAATCCTGAGCGCGACGGCGCTGTGTTGCCGATTCTTCATCTCAACGGCTACAAAATTGCTAATCCCACTCTTCTCGGACGCGCCAGCGATGATGACCTGCAGCAATTGTTCAGCGGTTACGGCTATGAGCCGCTGTTTGTTGCGGGACACGAGCCAGAGAAGATGCACGTGCAGATGGCTGAAGCACTGGATAACGCTTTTGAGAAAATTGCGGCTTTTCAGCAGGCAGCACGCAGCGGTCAGCCCAGTGATGCGGTGCCGCGCTGGCCGATGATTATTCTGCGCAGCCCCAAAGGCTGGACCGGCCCGCAAACGGTGGACGGAAAAAAAGTCGAAGATTTCTGGCGAGCGCATCAGGTGCCGGTATCAGCCTGTCGCGAGAATGACGAGCATCGCAAAATTCTTGAAGAGTGGATGCGCAGCTATCAGCCTGACGATCTGTTCGATGAGCAGGGGCAGCTAAAAGCAGAACTGCGCGCGCTGATACCCCAGGGCGACAAGCGCATGGGTGCATCGCCGTTTGCTAACGGTGGCATATTGCGTCGGGAGCTGAATGTGCCCGATATCCGCGAGTTCGCTTTTGATACGCAGCACCCCGGCTCGCAACAGGCGCAGGCCACGGAACAACTTGGTCGCTACCTGAGCGCCATTTTTCAGCGCAATAAGGATAACTTCCGTCTGTTTGGCCCGGATGAAACTGCGTCGAACCGCTTAACGCCGGTGTTTGACGTAACCGGGAAAACCTGGCTTGAAGCGGTCAAACCTTACGATGAGCAGCTGGCGCGCGACGGTCGGGTGATGGAAATTCTTAGCGAGCACCAGTGTCAGGGCTGGCTGGAAGGTTATCTGTTAACCGGCCGACACGGCTTGTTTAACTGTTACGAAGCCTTTATTCATATCGTCGATTCGATGTTTAATCAGCATGCGAAATGGCTGAAAGTGACGCGCAAGCTGGGCTGGCGCAAACCAATTTCATCCCTTAACTATCTTCTTTCGTCGCATGTCTGGCGTCAGGATCACAATGGCTACAGCCATCAGGATCCCGGCTTTATCGATCACGTTGCCAATAAGAAAGCGGATATTGTTCGCATCTATTTACCGCCTGATGCCAATACGCTGCTGTGGGTGGGCGATCACTGCCTGCGTACCGGGGATCGCATCAATGTTATTGTGGCGGGCAAACAGCCTTCGCCGCAGTGGCTGGATATGGAAAGCGCCATTGCACACTGTGAAGCGGGTATGGGGGAATGGCGCTGGGCAGGCACGACACCAGAAGGCGAATCGCCCGATGTGGTGATGGCGTGCGCCGGTGATGTACCGACGATGGAAACGCTGGCGGCTGTCGATCTGCTGCGCAACTATCTGCCCGATCTGCGCATTCGCGTGGTGAACGTGGTGGATTTAATGGCGCTGCAAACGCAGGATCAGCATCCACACGGCAAATCCCATGAGGAATTTGATGCGCTGTTTACGGAAGACAAGCCAGTGATTTTTGCCTTCCACGGCTATCCCACCCTGATTCATCGCCTGACCTACCAGCGCAACAATCATCGCAACTTCCACGTGCGGGGCTTTAATGAAGAAGGCACCACCACCACGCCGTTTGATATGACCGTGCTGAACGAGCTTGATCGCTATCATCTGGCGCAGCAGGCAATTCTGCGCGTGGCGGGGCTGGCTGACCAACACCCGGAACTGCTGGATGATTTGCAGGAGCGCATCGCCGAACATCACCGCTACGTGCGTGAATATGGCGAAGATGTGCCGGAAGTACGCGACTGGCTTTGGCCATCACAGGCAGCGCCGGGCGCGCCTGATTAAGCTGCCTGAAGGGCATCCATCAACATCCACGCTGTCGTTGCCACCAGCGACAGCGCCATCAGGCTGTTGAATAGCTGGCGTTTCCAGGCAACCTGTAAGTGGCTGCGCAGGCGATCGCCGAGCGCCGCCCAGACCAGAATACAGGGCAGATTAAGCAACATAAAACCAGCCATTACTGTGAGTACGCCGCTGCTGCCGCTATAAAGCAAGGCAACATTGCTCGCCATGAGCCAGGCTTTGGGGTTGATGGCCTGGAAACAGGCACCGCCTAACAGTGTCATCGGCTGTGGTTTTGTGCGTACTTCTGGCGCACCGGCACGAAAAATTTTCCACGATAGCCAAAGCAAATAGCCACAACCCGCCAGCGTCAGCGGCAGTCGGATCGCCGCCATCCAGTGCAGCAATATTTCCAGCGCCACGCCCGCAATCACCGTTTGCACCGCACAACCGAACAAAATGCCGAACACCATCGGTAGAGTGCGGCGCATACCAAAATTCACACCAGAGGTGGCAAGCAGCAGGTTATTCGGACCGGGCGTAATAGACATCACGGTGACGTAACTGAAAAAAGAGGGATCGAGCATAATGACTTACCGGTTGATGAACAGAGCTTCATGCTACGGCGATAAAAATAATGGTAACAGAGACACAAAATTACTATTGTGATGGATACAGTTATTATTATTTTAAATTGTACCCATCCTTTCCGGAGGCTTCTGTGTCCCTTGCGTCCTCAACCGATCAGCGTCTGTATCAACAATTAGCCGATAACTTTGCCGAAGCCATTCATCAGGGCACGCTGAAACCCGGTAAACGCCTGCCTGCTATTCGTCGCGTGGCACAGTCTCACCAGGTGAGTGTGAATACGGTACTCAACGCCTGGCAATTGCTGGAAGATCGCGGTTTGATTGAAGCGCGCCCACAGTCCGGCTATTACGTGCGCGGCATGCTACCCGCCGTTACCCGTGCCGGACAACATAAAGCGCGGGTACGCGACCCCAGCAGCGAAAAGCTGGATTTAATTGATAAAGTATTTGCGGCGCAAAACCATCCTGACTACACCAACATTTCGCTGGCCTGTCCCCAGGATAGCGAACTGTTTCCGTCAACGCGCATCGCGCGTATCACGGCCTCGTTATTACGTCGGCAACCCAATCTGATAGGACGTTATGCGCTTCCACCCGGTAGTGTGTACTTACGGGAGGAGATCGCACGACGCGCCTTACATGCCGGACATTCACTCACCGCCGATGAAATTACCCTGACGCATGGCTGCATAGAGGCCCTGCAACTGGCGCTGCGTGCGGTGACACAACCGGGTGACTGCGTGGGGCTGGAGTCGCCAACCTACTTTTTCCTGTTTCCGCTGTTAGCCTCGCTTGGCCTGAAGGCGCTGGAGATCCCCACCGATCCACAGCATGGCCTGTCGCTGGATGCGTTAGAAATGCTGCTTCAGGAGAAACGTATTCAGGCACTGATTGCCATGCCGAGCGCACAGAACCCACTGGGCTACTGTATGTCGCTGGAAAACAAAAAGCGGCTGGCGAAGTTAGTGAATACGTACCAGGTTCCGCTGTTAGAAGATGGACTCTATGACGAATTGCAGTTTGACTGGCCGCTCTCGCCGGCGGTGAAAGCGTTCGATCAGCAAGGCTGGGTACTCTACTGCACCAGCTTCACCAAAACGATTGCTCCCGATTTTCGCATCGGCTGGATTGCAGCAGGCCGTTTCCATGATGCTGTCGCGCGGCTGAAAGCACTCTCTTCAATGGCAGAATCTAGCCTGCTCTCTGAAACCCTGGCGGCGTTTCTGGCGAATGGCGGCTACGATCATCATCTGCGCACGCTACGCCGCCGTTACGCTGCCAATCTTGATGAGGCTCGTGGATTAATAGCCCGTCATTTTCCGCAGGGTACGCGCGCGACGCTGCCGCGCGGTGGCTTTGTTTTCTGGGTCGAACTGCCAGGCAATGTGAATACCACAGAGATGTTTGATCGGCTATTGCAGGAACAGATTTGCGTCACGCCAGGCGCGCTCTATTCACTCAGCGAGCGTTACAATCACGCGCTGCGCCTCTCCTGCTGTTATCCGTTCGACGAACGCTATACATGGGCCATCAGGCGTGCCGGTGCTGTCGCCTGTGAACTGGCAGGCTTGCCACCAGGTCAGGATCACGGCGTGCCGTTGCGTCCCCAGACGGTATAGCCGTGGCGTTCCGTCAGGCGCTCGTAGTAAGTACGCACTGCCGGATAATCGGGGTGATCCAGCGGTGTCTCAAACCAGCGATTCACCGCAAGGCCGATCGGTATATCGGCAAGCGTAAAGTTGCGACCCGCAACGTAACGGCCCGTTTTTTCGAGCTGTTTGTTAAGAATGCTCATGGTGTGGGACCAGCCTTTGCACGCGGCTGCGAGCAGGCGCGGATCCTGATGTGCAGGCGAGTTACGCACCAGCGACATAAAAGCATAGCGCCATGAGGTGTTGAGTTCGGTGGATTGCCAGTCCATCCATTGATCGATCGGCGCACGGGCACGCGGCTGTGCTGGATAGAGCCAGTCGCCGCCATAGGCACCTGCCAGATAACGCAGAATGGCGTTGGATTCCCACAGCACCAGATCATCATCTTTAATAACGGGGATCAGTGCGTTGGGATTAAGTGCCATGAATTCAGGTGAGTGTTGCGATTTCGAACCTTCGCCCCACTCTTCGCGTTCGTAATCAAGGTCCAGCTCGTCACACAGCCATAACACTTTGCGCACATTGATTGAGGAGGCGCGTCCCAGGATTTTCAACATAAAAGGCTCTCGCGAAATCTTTAACTTATTCATAGCCCTGTTAACGGCGATAAGCAATCGCCAGGCAAAGAAAAGCCCTTTTCAGACCATAATGAGGAAGGAGTGACAATGAAGGTCGCGTTTAAGCAAGTAGATGTTTTTACATCGTCAGCCTTTAACGGCAATCCGTTAGCGGTAATCATGGATGCACAGGGACTCAGCGATGAGCAGCTCGCCGCGATTGCGCGCTGGACCAATCTGTCAGAAACCACTTTCGTCTTGCCGCCGCAGGATCCGCAGGCTGATTACCGGGTGCGTATTTTTACCGTGGAAGGTGAGTTACCTTTTGCCGGCCATCCCACACTGGGCACCGCTCATGCCCTGCTGGAAGCGGGCTGGCCAACCCAAAAACCGGGTGTCATCGTACAGGAGTGCGGTGTCGGCAACGTTACGGTGAAAATTGCGGATGAGGGTATCCTGGCGTTTGCAGCGCCAGACGCAACCCTGACGCCATTTAGCGATGCGCTGATGAGCAACGCCTTAAACAGCGATGCTTTTGATCTGACACATACCGCAACCGTTGTGGATATGGGAATCCGCTTTTTATTGGTTCCGATGGTGAATGCTGAGGCGGTGCTGGCCATTCAGCCCAATGTCAGTGACCTGCAACGCCTGCTGAAACACGCAAATGTTACCGGCGTAATGCCGTTTGGCCGCCTGCCTGAAGGCGAGGCCGAACAGTATGAAGTGCGCGGATTACTGGTTGAACAGGGCTGCCTGACGGAAGATCCGATTACAGGCAGTGCCAATGCGTGCCTGGCGCGCTATTTTGCCTCGCAGGGCCAAACTGCGGCTTATCGCGTGCGTCAGGGCACCGCGATCCAACGAGCGGGCCGTGTGCAGGTAGATTTTGACGGCGACGCTATCTGGATCGGTGGCAAAACTGTGACGGTAATTGATGGCACCATTGAGGTATAAAAAAACGGGCGACCTCTGTCGCCCGTTTGATCATATCGCTTGCCCGCCTGAGGCTTCGATGCGCTGACCGGTGATCCAGCCCGTTTCATCGCTGAGCAGTGCGCTAACCGCATCGCCAATGTCATCCGGCAGCCCAACGCGGCCCAGTGCCGTTAACGAGGCGATATGCTTATTCATTTCCGGATTATCACGCACGCGCCCGCCACCAAAATCGGTTTCAATCGCGCCCGGCGCCAGGATATTGACGCGAATACGCCGCTCACCCAACTCTTTTGCCTGATAACGTGTCAGCACTTCCATTGCGCCCTTAATTGACGCATAAGTGCCGGAGCCAGGAAGCGTAATGCGCGTCAGTCCGCTGGAGATATTCAGGATGCGCCCCCGTCCACGATAAGCGGCAGCAGCTTCTGCGTCAGGAAAAATGGCCCTTTAAAATGCACATTGATCAGGCTGTCGAACTCCTCTTCTGTTGTCTCAGCAAAAGGCTTGTAGTGACCTGTTCCGGCGTTGTTCAATAAGTAATCAAAACTGTCACGCTGCCAGCGATTTTGCAGTTCGTTTTTTACCGTGCCGATAAAATTGTCGAACTGACTGATGTCGCCGACATCCAGTGCCAGCGCCACTGCGCGACCGCCAAGCGCCTCGATCGCCTTTACAACCGCCTGTGCCTCTTCAGCCTGACTGCGGTAGGTCAATATAATATCAGTCTGCTTTGCGGCCAGTTTCAGCGCCGCATTCTTACCTAAACCTCGGCTTCCACCGGTTATTAACGCAATTTTACGACTCATTTTTGTCTCCTGTTGCAAAATTGAACACGATTTAAGGATATTCACGAATAACTGATCTATAAACGCAGAGAAATACGCAGCACTGTTTCAATTAAAACAACAATCGGTGAACAAAATGGATAAAATTCATGCAATGCAGGTGTTCGTCCGGGTGGCCGAAATGGGCAGTTTTACCCGCGCTGCAGAAAGTTTAGGCCTTCCTAAAGGAAGCGTGTCGCGGCAATTACAGGCGCTGGAAAATCAAATGGGCACGCGGCTGCTGCATCGTACGACGCGGCGCGTGCAGCTGACCCAGGATGGGCTGGTTTATTACGATCGCTGTCTGGATCTGTTGTCGATTATCGATGATATGGACAGCCTGTTTCAGCACGATCCTGCGACGTTAAGTGGCAAGCTGCGCGTTGATATGTCGGTGGCGATGGCAACGGGTTTTGTCCTGCCGCGGCTTCCTGAATTTTTACAACATTACCCCGGTATTGAACTTGAACTCAGCAGCAGCGACCGTCAGGTCGATGTGATTCGGGAAGGCTTCGACTGTGTTATCCGCGTGGGTGAGTTAAAAGATTCAGGACTGATCGCCCGTAAAATCGGCAGCTATAGCTTGATCAACTGTGCCAGCCCTGGCTACCTTTCGCGTTTTGGCATGCCTCTTCGCCTTGAAGATTTGTCGCAACATGCCATGGTGCATTACACCCAGCAGCTTGGTCAGCCTTCTGCTGGTTTCGAATATTTCGACGGTAAACAGTGCCACTTCGTACAAACCGGCGGCGTAGTCACGGTGAACAGTACCGAAACCTACCGTGCAGCTTGCCTGGCCGGACTCGGTATTATTCAGGTACCGGCAATAGGTATCCAGCCACTGCTGGAATCGGGACAGTTAGTTGAAGTCTTGCATCACTTCCCGGCAAAGCCGATGCCGATTCATCTGCTCTATCCGCATCGCCGTAACGTTGCACGTCGCGTTCGGGTGTTTATGGAGTGGTTAAGTCAGGTCTTGCAGGAGTACGTGACCTGACGGGCTATAATTTGAATTTGCTTAATAACAGGATAATGATCGTCTATGACAGACAACCCGGAAAAAACAGAGGATACGCAGCCGCAGAAGCCGCTGATTGATATTAAAACAGGTAATAAATCGGTCGATAAATCCATTGTCCGCGTGTCGCGCTTTGCGGCATGGTTTCAGGCGATTCCGGCGGTTGCGCATTTTATTCGTGCGCTGGACCGCTTTAACGATCGTTTAGGCAGTCAGTTTGGTGCAGCCATCACCTATTTTTCATTTTTATCACTGATCCCTATTCTGATGGTCTCGTTTGCCGCCGTCGGTTTTATACTGGCATCGAATCAGGATCTGCTCACTGACATCATCAATAAAATTGTCAGCAGCATCAGCGATCCTACGCTGGCAACGACCCTGAAAAATACGGTGAACACCGCAATACAGCAACGCGCGACGGTGGGAATTACCGGTTTGTTGCTGGCGCTCTATTCGGGTCTTAACTGGATGGGTAATTTACGCGAAGCGATTCGTGCACAGTCGCGTGATGTCTGGGAGCGCAAGCCAGATGAAAAAGAAAAAATCTGGAAACGCTACATCCGCGATTTTTTATCTCTCACCGGTTTGATGCTGGCGCTGATTCTGACCTTATCACTGACCTCAGTTGCGGGTTCGGCACAGGCGACCATTGTTAATGCTCTGGGGCTGGGCGGTATTGAATGGCTGCGTCCGGCGATGACCATCATTGCCACCTCCATATCCGTGTTCGCTAACTATTTGCTTTTTCTTTGGATTTTCTGGATTTTACCGCGCCACAAGCCACGGAAAAAAGCCTTGTTGCGTGGTACGTTGCTCGCAGCAATTGGCTTTGAAGTGATCAAATTTGTCATGACGCTGACACTGCCGAAGCTGGCAACATCCCCTTCCGGTGCAGCATTTGGATCGGTACTCGGCCTGATGGCATTTTTCTATTTCTTTGCGCGTCTGACGCTGTTTTGTGCCGCGTGGATCGCCACAGCAAAATATAAAGATGATCCCCGCATGTCCGAAGTGGGCAGCAAATCACGTAACGGATGATGACAAAACGTAAAAGGTAGCGGAAAATTTTCCCCCTCGGCTAATTTTCATCCGAATCACAGGATGAATTGCTGAGGGGTCACTTTAATTAAGCGGTTTTGTAGAGTATCTCGCCAAAATTAAGCCACTTCACCTTGCCATAACCCGACATTACCTCAGAGTCAGAAATTATCCTCTTTTTGCCCTGCAAAGCCTGTCGTGGCGCGGTTTTTCGCCATTGAATGACGCCATTCAGGTGCGTAAGATTCTTGGTCTCATTTACAAATAAGAAACTGTTATGCAAGCCTCCATCTCAGAATCACTCGACAAGCAACATGAGCCAACGCCGGTCAACTCGCGTAGCAAAGTGGTCGTTGCGTCGCTGGTCGGTACGGCCATCGAATTCTTCGATTTTTATATTT
Source organism: Pantoea sp. LMR881 (assembly GCF_027157825.1). Classification (NCBI taxonomy): domain Bacteria; kingdom Pseudomonadati; phylum Pseudomonadota; class Gammaproteobacteria; order Enterobacterales; family Erwiniaceae; genus Pantoea; species Pantoea sp. LMR881. Next base: position 2,456,362 of record NZ_JAPVOK010000002.1, on the reverse strand, counting down.
ATGCCACTGCCGCCGTTATCGTTTTTCCGCACATCTTTTTTCCTCAAGGTGATGCTACCGTTGCCACGCTGCAATCGCTGGCCACGTTTGCCATTGCTTTTGTGGCGCGCCCAATTGGTTCCGCGCTATTTGGTCATTTCGGCGATCGCGTAGGCCGTAAAGCCACGCTGGTGGCTTCGCTGCTTACTATGGGTATTTCAACTGTGGTCATCGGCCTGTTACCGAGCTACCAAAGCATTGGCGTGATGGCACCGCTGCTGCTGGCGCTGGCGCGCTTCGGTCAGGGCCTGGGCCTTGGCGGTGAATGGGGCGGTGCCGCACTGCTGGCAACGGAAAACGCACCAGCGAAAAAACGTGCACTATACGGCTCCTTTCCGCAGCTGGGCGCGCCGATTGGCTTCTTCTTTGCTAACGGTACTTTCCTGCTGCTCTCATGGCTGCTTACCGATCAGCAGTTCATGGACTGGGGCTGGCGTGTGCCATTTGTCCTGTCTGCGGTGCTGGTACTGATTGGGTTATATGTGCGCGTATCGCTGCACGAAAGCCCGGTATTTGCCAAAGTGCAGAAAGAGAAGAAACAAGTGCGCGTGCCCATCGCAGCACTGCTCAGCAAGCATTTAACCGCCACCATCCTGGGGACGTTCATCATGCTTGCCACCTATACGCTGTTTTACATCATGACCGTTTACTCCATGAGTTACGGTACGGCACCGGCTCCGGCGGGGCTTGGCTTCTCGCGTAATAGTTTCCTGTGGATGCTGATGGTCGCGGTGATTGGCTTTGGCGTGATGGTGCCGATTGCCGGTCTGCTGGCTGACCGCTTTGGTCGCCGCAAAACCATGATCACTATTACACTGCTGATTATTCTGTTTTCGTTCATGTTTCCGATGCTGTTGGGTTCAGGCTCACAGATTTTGGTGATGGGCTTCCTGCTGCTCGGCCTGAGCATTATGGGCCTGACCTTTGGCCCAATGGGCGCGCTGTTACCTGAATTGTTCCCAACGGAAGTGCGTTATACCGGCGCCTCGTTCTCCTATAATCTGTCGTCGATTTTGGGCGCCTCTGTCGCACCCTACATCGCCACCTGGTTGAATACCCATTACGGTTTGCAGGCCGTCGGGTTCTATCTGGCAAGCATGGCGGTGTTAACACTGATCGCGCTGATCGCCTGTAAAGAGACGCGCCATCAGACGCTTTACGAAGCGTGATGTGAATGCTGTCGTGAAAAGCCTGGCTTAATGCCAGGCTTTTTTATGGGCGCGGATCTTCTGTCTCTGTCGGCGATAGCCTGGTGCCATCACCCCTCTTTTCCACCAAAGAGAGACGCTGCACTAAGCTGGCGTTGAACCAGAGCTGACAGCCATAAAAAAACCCCGGCAAGCCGGGGTTTATCTGCTGAAAATTGTGTCGCTACTTAGCCAGCAACAGCAATGCGCTTCATGTCAGTCATGTAGCCACGCAGTTTGCGACCAACCGCTTCGATTGGGTGATGACGAACCGCTTCGTTCACGTCACGCAGCTGTGCGTTATCAACCTGGGTACCTTCAACCGCGTTGCCCAAATCGCCTGGCTGCAGCGTTGTCATGAACTCTTTCAGCAGCGGCACCGCCGCAAAGGAGAACAGGTAGTTGCCGTACTCAGCGGTATCCGAGATAACCACATTCATTTCATACAGACGCTTGCGCGCAATGGTATTGGCGATCAGCGGCAGTTCATGCAGTGATTCATAGTAAGCTGACTCTTCGATGATGCCAGCGTCAACCATGGTTTCGAAGGCCAGTTCAACGCCTGCTTTCACCATTGCGACCATCACCACGCCTTTGTCGTAATATTCCTGCTCTTCGATCTTACCTTCGTACTGAGAAGCGGTTTCGAACGCAGTTTTACCGGTCTCTTCACGCCAGGTCAGCAGATTTTTGTCGTCGTTGGCCCAGTCAGCCATCATGCCAGAAGAGAACTCACCAGAGATAATGTCATCCATGTGTTTCTGGAACAGGGGTGCCATGATAGTTTTCAACTGCTCGGACAGCGCATAAGCACGCAGTTTGGCCGGATTAGACAGGCGATCCATCATCAGCGTGATACCGCCAAACTTCAGCGATTCGGTGATGGTTTCCCAGCCGAACTGAATCAGTTTTTCTGCATAGGAAGGATCAGTGCCTTCGGCCACCAGCTTGTCGAAGCACAGCAGTGAACCCGCCTGCAACATACCGCACAGAATAGTCTGCTCACCCATCAGGTCAGATTTCACTTCTGCAACGAAGGACGATTCCAGCACACCAGCGCGATCGCCGCCGGTTGCGGCTGCCCAGGCTTTAGCAATCGCCATGCCTTCACCTTTCGGATCGTTTTCCGGGTGAACCGCGATCAGCGTCGGTACGCCGAAACCACGCTTGTACTCTTCACGCACTTCAGTGCCTGGACATTTTGGCGCAACCATCACAACGGTAATGTCTTTACGGATCGTTTCACCCACTTCAACGATGTTAAAACCGTGCGAATAGCCTAATGCAGCGCCATCTTTCATCAGCGGCTGAACAGCCTGAACCACAGCAGAGTGCTGCTTGTCTGGCGTCAGGTTTACCACCAGATCCGCCTGTGGGATCAGCTCTTCATAAGTGCCCACTTTAAAACCATTATCGGTCGCTTTGCGCCAGGAAGCGCGTTTCTCAGCGATCGCTTCCGCACGCAGGGCGTAAGCGATATCCAGACCTGAATCACGCATGTTCAGGCCCTGGTTCAGACCCTGAGCACCGCAGCCAACGATGACAACTTTTTTGCCTTTCAGAAAGCTGGCACCATCAGCGAATTCATCGCGTGCCATGAAACGGCATTTACCTAACTGCGCTAACTGATTACGCAAATTCAATGTGTTGAAATAATTGGCCATGGGTACTCCAGTGAGGTTGTGTTTACTGTTTTTGTTCAGGGTCGACGCACTGTGATGCGCCGCGAATGACCCCATCATATGACAGGAAATCTGTTGCTTAAATTGATATATTAACAACGTCACGTTGCACTATTTGCAATATCACTTTAAGGCGATACGCGTATGGATTTACGAGACCTGAAACTGTTCCTTCATCTGGCTGAAAGCTGCCATTTTGGCCGCACCGCGCGCGCAATGCATGTCAGCCCTTCAACCCTCTCGCGCCAGATTCAGCGCCTTGAAGAAGATGTCGGCCATGCCTTGTTTTTGCGAGATAACCGCACCGTGACGCTGACTGAAGCGGGTGAACGCCTGCGCCAGTTCGCACAGCAAACCCTGTTGCAGTATCAGCAGTTGCGCCACGTAATGGATTTGAACGGCCCGTCGCTGAGCGGTGAACTGCGTCTGTTTTGTTCCGTGACGGCGGCTTACAGTCACTTGCCGCCGATCCTTGACCGCTTCCGCGCCGAACATCCACAGGTTGAAATTAAGCTCAATACCGGTGATGCCGCTGATGCAGTAGAAAAAGTGCAATCGGGTGATGCCGATTTGGCCATCGCCGGGCGGCCTGAAACGCTGCCTGCCAGCATTGATTTTATGCCATTGGGATTGATCCCGCTGGTGCTGATCGCGCCAGCGTTGCCCTGTGCTGTGCGTACCCAGGCCACCCAGGCGACACCGGACTGGTCGCAGGTGCCTTTTATCCTGCCGGAACAGGGACCTGCCCGACGCCGCATCGATCTCTGGTTTCGTCGCCATCGCATTCCCAATCCCCTGATTTATGCCACGGTGTCGGGCCATGAAGCGATCGTGTCCATGGTCGCCCTGGGCTGTGGCATCGCTTTATTGCCCGATGTGGTGCTGGAAAACAGCCCCGAGCCGGTACGTAATCGCGTCTTGCTGCTGGAAAATGTGGAGTCGGTAGCACCGTTCGAACTTGGCGTGTGCGTACAAAAAAAGCGGCTCGGTGAGCCGCTTATCAGTGCTTTCTGGAGTCAGTTGTAATTACTGACCGGCGAGGAAGAAACGAAACGCGGGATTATGGGTTTCGTCGTGAAAGTCGTAACCCAGGTCGGCGAGGTGTTCTTCAAAACGCGGTTCAATATCGCCCAGCTCAAACGCTGCCAGTACGCGGCCATAATCGGTGCCATGGCTGCGATAGTGAAACAGCGAAATATTCCAGTGGGTGCCGAGCGTTTGCAGGAATTTAAGCAAAGCACCCGGCGCTTCTGGGAACTCAAAGCTAAACAGGCGTTCACGCAACGGCTTGGACGGACGTCCTCCCACCATGTAGCGCACATGCAGCTTGGCCATCTCGTCATCTGACAGATCAACGACCTGATAACCGCCTTCAACCAGATGAGCGATGATCTCACTGCGCTCTTCCAGCCCGCGGGTTAAGCGCACGCCAACGAAAATGCAGGCTTTGTCGGCATCCGCATAACGGTAGTTGAACTCAGTGATCGAGCGTCCACCCAGCGTCTGACAAAACTTCAGGAAACTGCCCTGCTGTTCTGGAATCGTTACTGCCAGCAAAGCTTCACGCTGTTCACCCAGCTCGCAGCGTTCAGAAACGTAACGCAAGCCGTGAAAATTAACGTTAGCCCCGGAAAGCACATGTGCCAGTCGCTCGCCCTGGATGTCATGCTGCTGGATATACTTTTTCATCCCCGCCAGCGCCAGTGCGCCAGAGGGTTCAGCCACTGCCCGAACATCTTCAAACAGATCTTTCATGGCCGCGCAGATGGCATCACTGTCAACGGTGATGATGTCATCCAGATACTCCTGACAAAGACGGAAGGTTTCGCTACCGATGCGTTTCACCGCCACGCCTTCGGCAAACAGCCCGACGCGCGCCAGATCAACCGGATGACCCGCTTCCAGTGCCGCTTTAAGGCAGGCTGAATCTTCTGACTCAACGGCAATGACTTTGATTTGCGGCATTAGCTGTTTGATTAACACCGCCACACCCGCCGCCAGACCGCCGCCACCGACCGGCACAAATACGCGATCGATATGTGCATCCTGTTGCAGCAGCTCCATTGCCAGCGTGCCCTGTCCGGCAATCACCGCCGGATGATCAAACGGTGGAACAAAAGTGTAGCCCTGTTGCTCTGACAGCTCGATCGCTTTGGCTTTCGCCTCGTCAAAATTGGCACCGAACAGGTAAGCCTCACCGCCAAATGCGCGCACCGCATCAACCTTGATATCAGCTGTTGCCAGCGGCATCACAATCAGTGATTTGATGCCCAGCTTGCTGGCAGAAAGCGCCACGCCCTGCGCATGGTTACCGGCCGAAGCCGTCACCACACCGCGCGCTTTTTGCTCTTCATTCAGCCCGGCAATCATCGCGTAAGCGCCGCGCAGTTTGAAACTGTGCACCGGCTGGCGATCCTCGCGCTTCACTAAAATCGTGTTGCCGAGACGCGATGAAATTTTTTCCATTTTTGCAGCGGCGTAACCTGGGCAACTTCATATACCGGGGAACGCAACACCGCGCGCAAATACTCTGCGCCACAGGGCGCATCGGGTAGCGGTTGAGACTCGGCCATCAGTTAGCCTCCCAGCTTGCTCTTATCACGCACTGCGCCTTTGTCTGCGCTGGTGGCGAGGGAAGCGTAAGCGCGCAGCGCAAACGAGACTTCACGCTGACGATTAACAGGCGTGTAAGCTGCATCGCCACGCGCTGTCTGCTCTTCACGACGTGCATGCAATTCGTTATCCGGAACCGCCAGCCTGATGCCACGATTTGGAATATCGATCTCAATGGTATCGCCATCTTTTACCAGGGCGATGGTGCCGCCATTGGCAGCTTCTGGTGACGCATGACCGATAGACAATCCGGAAGTACCGCCAGAGAAACGACCATCAGTGATTAGCGCACAGCTTTTGCCAAGTCCCATGGATTTCAGGTAAGTGGTCGGATAGAGCATTTCCTGCATGCCCGGCCCACCTTTTGGCCCTTCATAGCGAATCACGACGACATCACCCGCGACAACTTTACCGCCCAGAATCGCTTCGACCGCGTCATCCTGGCTTTCGTAAACTTTGGCGGGACCGCTGAAAGTCAGGATCTCTTTGTCTACGCCAGCCGTTTTCACGATGCAGCCATCTTCAGCAATGTTGCCGTACAGCACTGCCAGGCCACCGTCCTGCGAGAAAGCAAATTCCCGTGTGCGGATACATCCTTCCTGGCGGTCATCATCCAGCGTGTCCCAACGACACTCCTGGGAAAACGCCTGTGTGGTACGGATGCCTGCCGGACCGGCGCGGAACATTTTCTTCACCGCCTCATCCTGAGTCAGCATGATATCGTACTGATCCAGTGTTTCACGCAGACTCAGACCCAGCACGTTGCGCACCTGGTTATCCAGCAGTCCGGCACGATCCAGTTCGCCCAGAATACCGATCACGCCGCCTGCGCGGTGCACATCTTCCATATGATATTTCTGGGTGCTTGGCGCAACTTTACACAGATGCGGCACTTTACGTGACAGACGATCGATGTCAGAGATATTGAAATCGATTTCGCCTTCCTGCGCGGCGGCCAGGAGATGCAGAACGGTATTAGTAGAACCGCCCATCGCAATGTCCAGCGTCATAGCATTTTCAAACGCCGCTTTGCTGGCAATACTGCGCGGCAATACGCTGTAGTCGTCCTGCTCGTAATATTTTTTCGCCAGACCAACAATGCGCTTACCAGCATTGATGAACAGTTCTTTGCGGTCTGCGTGCGTAGCCAGCAAAGAGCCGTTACCTGGCTGCGACAGGCCTAACGCTTCAGTCAGACAGTTCATTGAGTTGGCCGTGAACATGCCTGAACAGGAACCGCAGGTCGGGCAGGCGGATCGCTCAATCTGCTCGCTTTCAGCATCACTGACGTTCGGGTTGGCACCCTGAATCATCGCATCAACCAGATCCAGCTTGATGATCTTGTCAGAAAGTTTGGTTTTACCGGCTTCCATCGGGCCGCCAGAGACGAAAATCACCGGGATATTCAGGCGCAGTGACGCCATCAGCATACCGGGGGTGATTTTGTCGCAGTTAGAGATACAGACCATGGCATCAGCACAGTGTGCGTTCACCATGTACTCAACCGAGTCGGCAATCAGCTCGCGCGAAGGCAGTGAATACAGCATGCCGCCATGTCCCATGGCAATACCGTCATCCACGGCAATGGTGTTGAACTCTTTGGCTACACCACCCGCCGCTTCGATCTGCTCGGCGACCAGTTTACCAAGGTCACGCAGGTGAACGTGGCCCGGTACAAATTGGGTGAATGAGTTGACGACGGCGATAATGGGTTTGCCAAAATCGGCGTCGGTCATTCCTGTCGCGCGCCACAAGGCACGGGCACCCGCCATGTTACGGCCATGGGTGGTAGTGGCGGAACGGTACTTAGGCATGCTCTATTTACTCCAGTAAGAATAAGCTCGCGGACGTCGTATGACGCCCGCGCAATATCTGATTATGGGTTAACCGGATCTAACCAGCCCCATTTGTCTTCTGTCTCGCCAGTGAACAGGCCAAAGAATGCCTGCTGAATGCGTGCGGTAACCGGACCACGTTTGCCTTCGCCAACCTGGATGCCATCAACACTGCGTACCGGGGTGATTTCTGCCGCCGTGCCTGACATGAAGATTTCATCAGCCAGATAGAGAGATTCACGCGACAGAGTCTGCTCACGAACCTCGATTCCCATCTCTTTCGCCAGTTTAATAATGGCGTCACGCGTGATACCTGGCAGCGCAGATGAGGTGAACGGTGGCGTGAACAGAATGCCATCTTTCACTTCAAACAGGTTTTCACCAGCACCTTCAGAGATGTAGCCGTTGGTATCAAGCGCGATACCTTCCTGATAACCGTGACGGCGCGCTTCGCTGCCTACCAGCAGAGAGGACAGATAGTTACCACCCGCTTTCGCAGCCGTTGGCAGAGTGTTGGGTGCAACGCGGTTCCATGAAGAGACCATCGCGTCGATGCCCTGCTCCAGCGCCTCAGCGCCCAGGTAGGCTCCCCATGGGAAGGCCGCAATGATCACGTCGGTGGTATAGCCATCTGGCGGGTTTACGCCTAAGCCTACGTCGCCAACAAAGGCCAGCGGACGGATATAAGCACTTTTCAGTTTGTTGACGCGGATAACTTCGCGGCAAGCTTCCATCAGCTCATCAACGCTGCTGGAGATAGGGAAGCGATAGATTTTTGCAGAGTCGTGCAGACGTTGCATGTGCTCGCGATGGCGGAACACAACGGGTCCTTTGTGAGAGTCGTAGCAACGCACACCTTCGAATACGGAAGTACCATAGTGCAATGCGTGGGACATGACGCTGACCTTTGCATCTTCCCACTTAACCATCTCGCCATTGAACCAAATAAAGTCTGCTTTCTTCGTGCTCATTGTTATGTCCTTTCGCGACTATGCGCGGATTTGTTGTGTTGTCTGTTGTTGAATCTGGACGCACGCGACATCCATTAATTTGCTTAACTGCGAAGACAGTAAATCGACTGAGCGTTGGCTGGCAACGGTCATTTCAATATTAATGCTGTCAGCACTGGTTATTGACGCCATGTTCATGGAGCACACCTGAAAACCACGGTGACGGACTACGCGTAAAATGCGTTCTAATATTTCAGGGCGGAAGCGCGCTTCGATAGACAATTGATGCTGGTTCATGCGGTTTTCTCCATCATGTTTGCATTGCTGGCACCGGGTGGTACCAATGGCCAGACGTTTTCATGCTCATCTATCGCAACATGCAGGAAGTAAGGACCTTCACTGTTCAGCAGAGCATCAAGGGCGGCGTCGACCTGTTCTTTACGGGTAATACGCTGGCCGGGGATATCAAACGCACTGGCCAGCGTGAGGAAATCGGGGTTATCGGACAAATTAGTTTCGCTGTAGCGTCCATCAAAAAACAGCTGTTGCCACTGGCGTACCATGCCTAAACGTTGGTTATCCAACAGCACAATTTTTACCGGCAACTTGCCACGCTTGATGGTACCCAGCTCCTGAATATTCATCATGATCGAGCCGTCACCAGAGACGCAGATAACGGTATCCTGTGGTCGTGCAACCTGAGCACCGACAGCCGCAGGCAGACCAAAGCCCATCGTGCCTAACCCACTGGAAGTGATGAAATTTTCGGGTGCGTTAAAAGCCATATGCTGCGCAGCCCACATCTGATGCTGTCCGACATCTGTAGTAACAACGCTGTTTTCTGGCTTGCGATCGGACAACTGCTTTAACAGCAATGGCGCATAAATGGCTTCGCCCGGATGATCGTAACGCCATTCGTGCAGCGCCTTGAGCGCCTTCACCTCTTCGCGCCATGCATCAATCTGTAACGGCTGACTTAACGCAGGTAACACATGATTTAAATCGCCCTGAAGGGAGACATGGGCACGACGTAATTTATTGAGTTCAGCAGGATCGATATCCAGATGGATAACATTGGCGAGCGGGGCAAAGGTATCCAGTTTGCCTGTTACGCGGTCATCAAAGCGCGCACCAACCGCAATCAATAAATCACAACACTGCACAGCCAGGTTAGCGGCTTTGGTGCCGTGCATACCCAGCATACCCAGGTAAACCTCGCTATTTGCATCCACACTGCCTAAGCCTTTCAGGGTGGCAACGGCTGGAATGCCTGTTTCTTGTGCCAGTGCGCGTAATGCCGGTACCGCCTGCGCCATGCCCACACCACCACCCACATACAGCATCGGTTTCTTTGCCTGTGCCATCATCGCGCGTGCTTCGATGATCGCCTGGTGCGGCAGCGCCATGATCTCTTCAACTGGCTGCAGATGGGGCGTCGGCTCGCCTTTCGCAATTTGAATATCTTTAGGAATATCAACTAATACTGGGCCAGGACGGCCAGATTGAGCGATGGCAAAGGCTTCCGCCATTACCGCAGGCAAATCATCAAGTGATTCCACCAGGAAACTGTGTTTGGTGCAGGCCAGGGAAAGCCCTAACACATCAATTTCCTGAAAGGCGTCAGTACCGATGAACGCGGAGGAAACCTGGCCAGTCAGCGCCACAACGGGAACAGAATCCATCATGGCATCAGCAAGACCGGTAATCAGGTTGGTGGCGCCCGGACCGGAAGTGGCGATACAAACGCCGGTTTTACCGGTTGAGCGTGCATAGCCAATCGCCGCCATCACCGCACCTTGCTCATGCCGACACAGTAGGTGTTCCACGCCGCCGTCATAGAGCGCATCGTATACCGGCATGATTGCGCCGCCAGGATAACCAAATACGGTATCAACACCCTGCGCGCGTAAAGCCTGAACCACCCACTGTGCACCTGTCATCACTATTCTCCTGCGTCCTGACGGGAACAACAGAATTTTATGCTACTGTTCATTGTTTGTTCCTTAATGATTAGCTGATATTTTGCCTGGTCGAAAAAAACCCCCGGACCTGTCGGTGCGGGGGTTTTTCGAAGTCCGGGCTTGATTTTTAAGCCTTTCTTTCTCCAAGCGATGCCCCGCACGGTGGGTTAATAATCACCACCACGCTAATCACGACTAGGCTAATCACTTGTAGAAGGGCTTTCATTTGCTGTTCAATTCTTTTACGTGTTCGAAGTAATGCCTACAGAGTTATCATAGTTAGTGGTGTGATGACAATATTTTTCATCATCTTTTTTCGTTGCATTGATTTAAGTCAAGCGTTAACAGTTTGTAATTAAAAGAATAATTTCAGGATGATAAATATTCATCACTTTAGTGACGTAATAATCTTTTGCTGTTTTTATGCTCGCCCTCCTGATGATTTGCAAAATAAATGTACGTGAGCCGTTTTATTGGATGGCATCTCGTATACCTGCATTTTCCCTTTCGTAAGACTTACCACAATTCGACAGACTTGCGGCAACAAGGAGCAATTATGGCATTGTCTAAAGTTCTTACGCGCGCGGCTTTAGGAGTTGAGGCTCCGCTGGTCACCATTGAAGTGCATATCAGTAATGGCCTGCCAGCTTTAACATTAGTGGGCTTGCCTGAAACAACGGTTAAAGAAGCGCGCGAACGGGTGCGAAGCGCGATTATCAACAGCGGGTTTGAGTTCCCGGCGAAGCGAATTACCATCAATCTGGGGCCGGCTGATTTACCCAAAGAGGGAGGACGTTACGATCTGCCGATGGCGCTAGCCATTCTTGTCGCCTCTGAGCAGCTTCCTGCCGATAAGCTGATACATCATGAGTTTCTGGGAGAGTTAGCACTTGATGGGGCAATTTGTCGCGTACAGGGCGCAATTCCGGCAGCAATGGCGGCCCTTGCTGCGGGGCGACAGTTAATTCTCTCCGTTGAAAACCAGGCTGATGTTGGACTCATTCGGCAAGGGGCATCGTTAGTCGGTGCGCATTTACTCGACATCTGCGCCTTTTTACACAATCAAAGCGCGTTGAGCATTGCCGAGCCACAGGCAGAAAGTCTGGAAAATATCGGGGATGATTTGAGTGATATTATTGGTCAGGATCAGGGTCGACGAGCGTTAGAGATCACTGCTGCGGGCGGGCATAATTTGATGTTAATCGGACCACCCGGCACCGGCAAAACCATGCTTGCGACCCGCTTACCCGGTATTATGCCGCCTTTAAGCGATCAGGAAGCGTTAGAGTGCGCCGCGATTGCCAGCCTGGTAAACAGCGGCAATGTGCATCAACAGTGGCGTAAACGGCCTTTCAGATCGCCTCATCACAGCGCGTCTCTCTATGCGTTGATCGGCGGAGGCTCATTGCCGCGTCCTGGAGAGATTTCGCTGGCGCATAACGGCGTACTTTTCCTGGATGAGCTACCCGAATTCGATCGTAAGGTGCTGGATTCGCTACGAGAGCCGATAGAATCTGGTGAAATAGCCCTCTCGCGCGCCCGAGCGAAAGTAACCTATCCCGCGCGCTTTCAATTAATTGCCGCGCTCAATCCCAGCCCAACCGGACATTATCAGGGGCAGCACAATCGCTGTTCGCCTCAGCAAGTGTTGCGTTATCTCAGTAAGCTCTCTGGCCCCTTCCTTGATCGGTTTGATCTTTCATTAGAAGTCCCACTCCTGCCCAGCGGTATGCTGAGTCAGAAACGACAAGCGGGTGAATCATCGGCCAGGGTACGTGAGCGCGTATTGTCAGCCCGAAGAATGCAACTTACGCGGGCAGGTAAAATTAATGCTCATATGAGTAATTCAGATATTCAATGCTGGTGTGACATTCGTCAGGAGGATGCAGAGTGGCTTGAAGCTGTCTTAAATAAGCTGGGCTTATCCGTGCGAGCCTGGCAGCGAATTTTAAAGGTGGCACGCACCGTGGCTGATTTAGCGGGGGAGCAAGATATTAGCCGAAGCCATATTCAGGAAGCAGTGAGTTATCGCAGCATTGATCGTCTGATGATCTATTTGCATAAAGCCTGCAATAAAAAAGGGGCACTGGCCCCTTTTTTATTAATCGTCGCTGTCGCTGTAGTCTTCAACGGTATCCATCTGTGGTTTACCGCCAGACAAGGTGTGAAAACGCTTAGGACGCTTAATGCGTGCGGTGTATTTCGACCATACACGCTCAGCTTCCGTTTGCGGCTCACGCAGACCACGACATACTTCAATAAACAAACGTTCTTCTTCCGTTACCGGTTCACGCTTTGATAAATCCAGCTCGTTAAAAGCGAAACCGTGGCGTTCAAGAAGCTGCGCTTCTTTAATAGTAAAGTCACCGTGACGCGAAAACCCACGCGGGTAATGTTTGTTATCAAAGAACCGATTTTGTGTTGAGAAGCTTTCCGCCATGTTACACGCTCCTGATTCTCGTATGGCCGTGCTATTTATGGCGCGGAGTATTAGATAGGCTTGACAGAGTGTAAAACAAAACATTTAAATCTATACGACAAACATTTTTTGGGAGAACGCTGTGGATACGGAATTACTGAAAACTTTCCTGGAAGTGAGCAGAACTCGCCATTTCGGGCGTGCTGCAGAAGCACTTTACTTAACGCAATCTGCTGTCAGTTTTCGCATCCGTCAGTTAGAAAATCAGCTAGGTGTTAACCTTTTTACTCGCCATCGCAATAACATACGGCTGACATCTGCTGGTGAGCGTTTACTGCCCTACGCTGAAAGCTTAATGAATACCTGGCTAATGGCGAAGAAAGAAGTTTCACATACACAGCAGCATCATGAGCTCTCTATAGGAGCCAGTGCGTCACTGTGGGAGGCCTATTTAACGCCCTGGCTGCAAACGCTTTATGAAAACCGTGAGAACCTGCATTTAGAAGCGCGTGTGGCACAACGGCATCTGCTGGTAAAGCAACTGCACGAACGGCAGCTTGATCTGTTAGTGACGACGGAAGCACCTAAAATGGATGAGCTAACCAGCCAGCAAATTGGCCATATTTCGTTGGCCCTGTTCCGCGCACGTAAGACCGAGAAGCAGGAAAAGTATGATTATATAAAACTGGAATGGGGAGCTGATTTTCACCAGCATGAAAGTTATCTCTCAGGTGGGGATGATGTTCCGGTGTTGACTACAACATCAGCACATGTCACCCGTGAGTTGTTACATACTACGGGTGCCTGCGCATTTTTGCCTGATTTTTGGCATGGGCTTTATAGCGATTTGATGGTTATTCCTGATACACCGATCGCGGTTCGTCCACTTTATGCAGTCTGGCTACAAAATAGCGATCAGCAGGCACATATTCGGCAATTATTAAAGTTTCCGGTCATGGCACGTTAAAGGTTTTCTGAGTAAAAATAGCAGATAGTGAAGTGAATTAAGCCAGTTATACCATTAACTGACTTAATTTTTTGCCTGATTTTAAGCAAAAAAAACCTTTGCATAAGCAAAGGTTTTTCTTTTTCTGGCAGGGGCGGAGGGACTCGAACCCCCAACACCCGGTTTTGGAGACCGGTGCTCTACCAATTGAACTACGCCCCTAAATAGGGTGGCGGAACGGACGGGGCTCGAACCCGCGACCCCCTGCGTGACAGGCAGGTATTCTAACCAACTGAACTACCGCTCCACCGATTCTGTACTGACGTCTGCCCGCAGGCTGACTTCAGGTATTTCACCCGCTCTGCGTCACCAGAACGGTCACGACCAGAAAGCTGGTCTTAATTGGATGCCTGGCAGTTCCCTACTCTCGCATGGGGAGGCCCCACACTACCATCGGCGCTACGGCGTTTCACTTCTGAGTTCGGCATGGGGTCAGGTGGGACCACCGCGCTAGTGCCGCCAGGCAAATTCTGTCTCCGCGCCGCCCGCAGGCCGCGCAGAATTATCCGTCACAAGCTGAAAGTCTCTCAAAAACGCCTCTGGCGTTGTAAGGTTAAGCCTCACGGGTCATTAGTACCGGTTAGCTCAACGCATCGCTGCGCTTACACACCCGGCCTATCAACGTCGTCGTCTTCAACGTCCCTTCAGGACCCTCGAGGGGTCAGGGAAAACTCATCTCGGGGCAAGTTTCGTGCTTAGATGCTTTCAGCACTTATCTCTTCCGCACTTAGCTACCGGGCAGTGCCATTGGCATGACAACCCGAACACCAGCGGTGCGTTCACTCCGGTCCTCTCGTACTAGGAGCAACCCCCCTCAGTTTTCCAGCGCCCACGGCAGATAGGGACCGAACTGTCTCACGACGTTCTAAACCCAGCTCGCGTACCACTTTAAACGGCGAACAGCCGTACCCTTGGGACCTACTTCAGCCCCAGGATGTGATGAGCCGACATCGAGGTGCCAAACACCGCCGTCGATATGAACTCTTGGGCGGTATCAGCCTGTTATCCCCGGAGTACCTTTTATCCGTTGAGCGATGGCCCTTCCATTCAGAACCACCGGATCACTATGACCTGCTTTCGCACCTGCTCGCGCCGTCACGCTCGCAGTCAAGCCAGCTTATGCCATTGCACTAACCTCACGATGTCCGACCGTGATTAGCTGACCTTCGTGCTCCTCCGTTACGCTTTGGGAGGAGACCGCCCCAGTCAAACTACCCACCAGACACTGTCCGCAGCCCGGATCACGGGCCCACGTTAGAACATCAAACGTTAAAGGGTGGTATTTCAAGGTTGGCTCCACGCGGACTGGCGTCCGCGCTTCAAAGCCTCCCACCTATCCTACACATCAAGGCTCAATGTTCAGTGTCAAGCTGTAGTAAAGGTTCACGGGGTCTTTCCGTCTTGCCGCGGGTACACTGCATCTTCACAGCGAGTTCAATTTCACTGAGTCTCGGGTGGAGACAGCCTGGCCATCATTACGCCATTCGTGCAGGTCGGAACTTACCCGACAAGGAATTTCGCTACCTTAGGACCGTTATAGTTACGGCCGCCGTTTACCGGGGCTTCGATCAAGAGCTTCTCCTTGCGGATAACCCCATCAATTAACCTTCCGGCACCGGGCAGGCGTCACACCGTATACGTCCACTTTCGTGTTTGCACAGTGCTGTGTTTTTAATAAACAGTTGCAGCCAGCTGGTATCTTCGACTGGCTTCGGCTCCGGGAGCAAGTCCCCTCACCTACGCGCCAGCGTGCCTTCTCCCGAAGTTACGGCACCATTTTGCCTAGTTCCTTCACCCGAGTTCTCTCAAGCGCCTTGGTATTCTCTACCTGACCACCTGTGTCGGTTTGGGGTACGATTTCGTGTTACCTGATGCTTAGAGGCTTTTCCTGGAAGCAGGGTATCAGTCACTTCAGCTCCGTGGAGCCTCGTCGTCACGCCTCAGCCTTGATTATCCGGATTTGCCTGGATAACCAGCCTACACGCTTAAACCGGGACGACCGTCGCCCGGCTGACCTAACCTTCTCCGTCCCCCCTTCGCAGTAACACCAAGTACAGGAATATTAACCTGTTTCCCATCGACTACGCCTTTCGGCCTCGCCTTAGGGGTCGACTCACCCTGCCCCGATTAACGTTGGACAGGAACCCTTGGTCTTCCGGCGAGCGGGCTTTTCACCCGCTTTATCGTTACTTATGTCAGCATTCGCACTTCTGATACCTCCAGCGGCCCTCACGGACCACCTTCTGCGGCTTACAGAACGCTCCCCTACCCAGCAACGCAAGCGTCGCTGCCGCAGCTTCGGTGCATGGTTTAGCCCCGTTACATCTTCCGCGCAGGCCGACTCGACCAGTGAGCTATTACGCTTTCTTTAAATGATGGCTGCTTCTAAGCCAACATCCTGGCTGTCTGTGCCTTCCCACATCGTTTCCCACTTAACCATGACTTCGGGACCTTAGCTGGCGGTCTGGGTTGTTTCCCTCTTCACGACGGACGTTAGCACCCGCCGTGTGTCTCCCGTGATAACATTCTCCGGTATTCGCAGTTTGCATCGGGTTGGTAAGCCGGGATGGCCCCCTAGCCGAAACAGTGCTCTACCCCCGGAGATGAGTTCACGAGGCGCTACCTAAATAGCTTTCGGGGAGAACCAGCTATCTCCCGGTTTGATTGGCCTTTCACCCCCAGCCACAGGTCATCCGCTAATTTTTCAACATTAGTCGGTTCGGTCCTCCAGTTAGTGTTACCCAACCTTCAACCTGCCCATGGCTAGATCACCGGGTTTCGGGTCTATACCCTGCAACTTAACGCCCAGTTAAGACTCGGTTTCCCTGCGGCTCCCCTATACGGTTAACCTTGCTACAGAATATAAGTCGCTGACCCATTATACAAAAGGTACGCAGTCACACCCATAACGAAGGCTCCCACTGCTTGTACGTACACGGTTTCAGGTTCTGTTTCACTCCCCTCGCCGGGGTTCTTTTCGCCTTTCCCTCACGGTACTGGTTCACTATCGGTCAGTCAGGAGTATTTAGCCTTGGAGGATGGTCCCCCGATGTTCAGACAGGATACCACGTGTCCCGCCTTACTCATCGAGCTCACAGCTCGTGCACTTTTGTGTACGGGAGTGTCACCCTGTACCCTGCGCCTTTCCAGACGCTTCCACTAGTGCACAAGCTGATTCAGGCTCTGGGCTGCTCCCCGTTCGCTCGCCGCTACTGGGGGAATCTCGGTTGATTTCTTTTCCTCGGGGTACTTAGATGTTTCAGTTCCCCCGGTTCGCCTTGCAGCACTATGTATTCATGCTGCAATGATGCACTGAGTGCACCGGGTTTCCCCATTCGGACATCGCCGGCTGTAGCGGTTCATATCACCTTACCGGCGCTTTACGCAGATTAGCACGTCCTTCATCGCCTCTGACTGCCAGGGCATCCACCGTGTACGCTTAGTCGCTTAACCTCACAACCCACAGGCGTTTTGCAACGCTGCAGACTGCAAGCATTTGAGAGACTCGTCCGCATCGCTGTGCCATTCCCTGTTACGGAGAAATGGCGCGACGCGTCGTTTCAATTTTCAGCTTGTTCCGGATTGTTAAAGAGCAGTAAAACTTCGCAATGCACTCGAAAATGCATTCTGAAGTTTTGGGTATCAACCGCAGGTTGATGGTGGAGCTAAGCGGGATCGAACCGCTGACCTCCTGCGTGCAAGGCAGGCGCTCTCCCAGCTGAGCTATAGCCCCAAATAGGTAAAACCCGTGACCATGATTCTTCTGTAATCAGGACGTGGCGACGCCAGGCACGCTGAACTGTGCGTTCCGGGGTCACAACGAAGAGTACGCAAGAACTGGTAGGCCTGAGTGGACTTGAACCACCGACCTCACCCTTATCAGGGGTGCGCTCTAACCACCTGAGCTACAAGCCTGCCGGGGTTTTACTGCTTCTTTACTTTCTATCAGACAATCTGTGTGAGCACTTCGCGGGAAGGTATCTTCAGGTAAGGAGGTGATCCAACCGCAGGTTCCCCTACGGTTACCTTGTTACGACTTCACCCCAGTCATGAATCACAAAGTGGTAAGCGCCCTCCCGGAGGTTAAGCTACCTACTTCTTTTGCAACCCACTCCCATGGTGTGACGGGCGGTGTGTACAAGGCCCGGGAACGTATTCACCGTGGCGTTCTGATCCACGATTACTAGCGATTCCGACTTCACGGAGTCGAGTTGCAGACTCCGATCCGGACTACGACGCACTTTATGAGGTCCGCTTGCTCTCGCGAGGTCGCTTCTCTTTGTATGCGCCATTGTAGCACGTGTGTAGCCCTACTCGTAAGGGCCATGATGACTTGACGTCATCCCCACCTTCCTCCGGTTTATCACCGGCAGTCTCCTTTGAGTTCCCGACCGAATCGCTGGCAACAAAGGATAAGGGTTGCGCTCGTTGCGGGACTTAACCCAACATTTCACAACACGAGCTGACGACAGCCATGCAGCACCTGTCTCACGGTTCCCGAAGGCACTCAGGCATCTCTGCCCGATCCCGTGGATGTCAAGAGTAGGTAAGGTTCTTCGCGTTGCATCGAATTAAACCACATGCTCCACCGCTTGTGCGGGCCCCCGTCAATTCATTTGAGTTTTAACCTTGCGGCCGTACTCCCCAGGCGGTCGACTTAACGCGTTAGCTCCGGAAGCCACGCCTCAAGGGCACAACCTCCAAGTCGACATCGTTTACGGCGTGGACTACCAGGGTATCTAATCCTGTTTGCTCCCCACGCTTTCGCACCTGAGCGTCAGTCTTCGTCCAGGGGGCCGCCTTCGCCACCGGTATTCCTCCAGATCTCTACGCATTTCACCGCTACACCTGGAATTCTACCCCCCTCTACGAGACTCAAGCCTGCCAGTTTCAAATGCAGTTCCCAGGTTAAGCCCGGGGATTTCACATCTGACTTAACAGACCGCCTGCGTGCGCTTTACGCCCAGTAATTCCGATTAACGCTTGCACCCTCCGTATTACCGCGGCTGCTGGCACGGAGTTAGCCGGTGCTTCTTCTGCGGGTAACGTCAATGACGAGGCGTATTAAACCTCATCCCTTCCTCCCCGCTGAAAGTACTTTTACAACCCGAAGGCCTTCTTCATACACGCGGCATGGCTGCATCAGGCTTGCGCCCATTGTGCAATATTCCCCACTGCTGCCTCCCGTAGGAGTCTGG
The DNA here is from genome assembly GCF_027157825.1 of Pantoea sp. LMR881. Classification (NCBI taxonomy): domain Bacteria; kingdom Pseudomonadati; phylum Pseudomonadota; class Gammaproteobacteria; order Enterobacterales; family Erwiniaceae; genus Pantoea; species Pantoea sp. LMR881. The sequence continues at coordinate 2,437,472 of NZ_JAPVOK010000002.1, read as the reverse complement.
ACCGTGTCTCAGTTCCAGTGTGGCTGGTCATCCTCTCAGACCAGCTAGGGATCGTCGCCTAGGTGGGCCGTTACCCCGCCTACTAGCTAATCCCATCTGGGTTCATCCGATGGTGTGAGGCCCGAAGGTCCCCATCTTTGGTCTTGCGACGTTATGCGGTATTAGCCACCGTTTCCAGTGGTTATCCCCCTCCATCGGGCAGATCCCCAGACATTACTCACCCGTCCGCCACTCGTCACCCAAAGAGCAAGCTCTCCTGTGCTACCGTCCGACTTGCATGTGTTAGGCCTGCCGCCAGCGTTCAATCTGAGCCATGATCAAACTCTTCAATTTAAAGTTTGATTTGCTTCAACCCGTGAAGCGATGCTCTGTGAATTAAACTTCGTAATGAATTACGTGTTCACCCAGCAGAGACTTGATATTTTTTACGTCCGGAGACGCTGATATCAATCCTGCGAGTGCCCACACAGATTGTCTGATAAATTGTTAAAGAGCAGTGCGACCAGCGGGTTAACCGTCTGTCGCGAGGTGGCGTATATTACGCTAACCTCCTTCAGAGTCAACTTCTTTTTTCGAAGTTTTTCTCCGGCGGCTCAGTCTCCTGAACCTCCCGACCCGTCATTCCGTAAGCCGGTGTGCCGTGTCAGTGGAGGCGCATTATAGGGAGTTCCTGCGGGCTGACAAGGGCTAATTTCAAATAATTTGCTGACTGCTGTTTTTTTCAACTAAAAGGCATTAAACCGCTAGTTTTTCAAGCAAAGGAAAGCCATATCGCTGCAAAACGGGTGATAATTGTACCGCTTCACCATCCAGGCGGGTGCAAAACGCTGCATTCTCCTCAGAAGAACGGACTTCAGGCGCTTCATGTTCTAACAGCCAGGCTGTCCGGCGTGCAATGGCCGCACCTGAATCAATCAGGCGCGTCCCTTCCGGTAACACACGTTGAAGCTCTTCACGCAGTAAAGGAAAATGCGTACAGCCTAGTACCACGGTGTCAGGCGGTTCAGCCATACGCAACCAGGGTTGTACGATACGCCGCACTTCTTCCAGCGCCACCTTATTACCATGCAATTTAGCTTCAGCCAGTTCCACCAACTCTGCAGAACCCAGCATTTCGATTTTGCAGGTTTTAGCAAACAGAGTGACTAACTCATGGGTATAAGAACGGCGTACTGTTGCTCGCGTAGCCAAAAGCCCCACGACGCCGTTGCGCGTCAAGCGTGCCGCAGGCTTTATTGCCGGAACCACACCGACAACCGGAAAGGCAAAGCGTTCGCGCAATGCAGGTAAAGAAATAGTACTGGCGGTATTACAGGCGATGATGACCAGAGAAAGCGGGTAACGCTGGGTAATGGCCTCAACGATTTCCACAACGCGTTCAATAATAAACGTCTCGGTTTTCTCGCCGTAAGGGAAGCCCGCATTATCAAAAGCATAAAGATAATGGAGGTCCGGCAGAAGTTGCCGAACCTCTTCATAAACGGAAAGCCCACCAACGCCAGAGTCGAATACCAACACGGTGGGACGGAGATTAGAAGCTGTAGCTGCCGCTGAAGTAATATTCTCGCCCGGGAGTTTGATAGCCATACGCTGTCTCGTAATCTTTGTCGAACAGGTTGGCAATTCTACCACGAACCGTGAGATGTGATGTGACTGGATACGACACTGCGAGATCCCATAAGCTTACACCACCTAACGTCACTCTTTTATTAGTGTTGTAATCTGTGTCGTAGCGTTCACCCAGGTATTGATAGCTGACAGACCAGTCAAAGTCATATACCGTCCAGTCGAGCTGGTATTTCAACTGCTCTTTAGCACGACGCGGCAACCATTGATCGGTTTCAGCATCACGTGCATCAAGATAATCGTATGAAAGAGTGTGGCTTACTGGCCCGGTATCAAACGAGGCCGTCGCTTCAACGCCTTTAATGCGTGCCTTGTTAACGTTGTAATAACGATTATTAGCAAAGCCAATCATGTCATCAATATCGTTACGATACCCGGAAAAACGCCAGCTTACCGGGCCGGTCAAACCGTCAAAACCGCCTTCCCACTGCTTGCTTGATTCGGGATCAAGATCGGGATTGCCATAGCCTGAGCCATACAACTGACCAAACTGCGGCGCTTTAAATGCCGTGCCGTAGTTGGCGAAAACACGATAACCTTCGATAAATTCCCAGGCGGCAGCCGTTTGCCACGTCGTATGCCAGCCAAACTGGCTGTTATTATCACCACGCAACGCGCCTTCGAGCGTTAGCTGACCAAACTGCTGCTGCGCAGTGGCATAAAGTCCGGTATTACGCTGCTCATAACCTTCGGTCAGGTAGCTTGTTCCCGGCTCGGTACTCTCTTTTTGCCAGTCAACACCACCACTTACCGTGCCGTGGCCGACCTGCAAGTTATTGCCCCATTGCAGGTTATATTGCTCGATATCGTCCAGCGTCGCCGTGCTGCTGTCATAACGACCCAGCGCCGGACTGTAATTGTAATCTTTGGTATGACTGTAACTGGCGATCAGTTGGGTAGAATAGATGCCCTGACTGAAACGCAGGCCGCCATCCCAGCTTTGGCTATATAACTGACGAGTATCAACAAAAGTATCTGGCTCAACGTAGGTTGCTGAACCGTCATAAGCGGTACGATTGTCAAATCCATAGCCACGTACAAAACCGCTGAACTGCTCACTGAATTGATGTTCCAGCGCGCCATACAATGTTTTGCTCATAAAACCATCGCGATCTTTCTGAGCCGGTGTTCCGTAGTTGTCGGGATAATTGGCAATGACATCATAGCCTTTGGTGTAGGTATAGTTACCCGCCATGGTTAATGTAGTCGCGTCACCCAGCATCTGCTGAGTCGAGCCATCATAAGACTGATAGCCATGTGAACCGACACCGGCTGTCAGCGTGGTGCCGGTTTGCGCACGACCGGTAATAATATTCACCACGCCACCTATTGCATCAGAACCGTACACAGCAGAGCGCGTCCCGCGGATATATTCAATGCGCTGTACTAATGAAACAGGAATCTGGCTGAGGTCGGACGATCCGGTAATGCCGGCCTGATTAAGACGTATACCATCAATCAGCACCAGAACATGGTTAGAACCGGTGCCGCGGATAAATAAAGAGCTGGTTTGCCCTACCCCACCGTTTTGCGCAATATCGACGCCGGGCAGTCGGCGCATGACATCCGTCAGGCTTTTTGCTTGCCAGCGATCGATATCATTACGCGTCACTACTGTGGTTGGCGCTAACACGCTCGACACTGGTTGTGCAAAACGATTAGCAGTAACAATTTGCGTATCATCATTCACCTGAGCGAAACCATTTTGCGCCCAGAGAGAGATCGCCGTTGCACTGAAAGCGCACAGCGATGCTTTGGTTTTTTCATTTTTTATAGCATCCAATAGACGAAGCAGGATGCCGCAGGCATACAATCAATAGCACGCGATGATTATACGAGTTGCGACGTCACGCCGGCAGGTCTTCGGGCTGGGAATCATAAATGGTGAAGACTTCCCATCCCGCAGGACAGTGTCTGCAATTGCAATCACCACGACATTCTTTACCGCTGCGCGTCAGCTCCAGATTCGCACTGGATTCCCTGTTAACTCAGGCTGAGACCGGCGCACGCAGTCTACGGATGGTGCCTGTAGATGTCCAGACTGCTACACATCTTATCTGCACAGCACTGGACATCAGCAAGTGAATGCCTACAATCGCCCGGCAAGCTTGCTATTAACCAGGATTGATCATGACACCCGAACATCTCCCTATTGAACAATATGACGCGCAGCTGGCCGAAAAAGTCAGTCGTTTAACCACGATGATGACACCTTTTGCTGCGCCGGAAGTGGAGGTGTTTCGCTCACCGGTCAGCCACTATCGTATGCGCGCAGAGTTTCGTCTGTGGCACGATGGCGATGATATTTATCACATCATTTTCGATCAGCAGACGCGGGAACGCATCCGCGTCGATCAGTTCCCGGCAGCCAGCGAATTGATTAATCAACTGATGCCAAAAATGATCGCAGCGATCCGTGATAACAACACGCTGCGCCATAAGCTGTTTCAGATCGATTATTTATCCACCATGAGCCAGCAGATTGTGATTTCACTGCTGTATCACCGCAAGCTGGACGAGGTCTGGCAACAAGCCGCCAGCAAATTGCGCGATGCGTTGCGGGCACAAGGTTTTGACGTACAACTCATTGGTCGCGCGACTAAAACGAAAATTTGCCTGGATCGCGACTATGTCGATGAACGCTTACCGGTTGCGGGCCGCGAAATGATCTATCGTCAGGTCGAAAACAGTTTTACCCAGCCTAATGCTGCAATGAATATTCAGATGCTGGAGTGGGCGCTGAAGGCGACGGAAGGTTCACGCGGCGATTTGCTGGAACTTTATTGCGGTAACGGTAACTTTTCACTGGCACTGGCACGCAATTTCCGCCGGGTATTGGCCACTGAAATTGCTAAACCGTCGGTGGCTTCGGCACAGTTCAATATTGAAGCCAACCAGATCGATAACGTACAAATCATTCGCATGGCAGCCGAAGAGTTTACGCAGGCAATGAATGGCGCGCGCAGCTTTAACCGTTTGCAGGGCATTGATCTGCAAAGTTATGAGTGTGAAACCATTTTTGTCGATCCACCGCGCAGCGGGCTGGATGATGAAACGGTGAAAATGGTGCAGGCTTATCCGCGCATCCTTTATATCTCCTGCAATCCACAAACGCTGTGCGACAATCTGCAAACACTGGCGCAAACTCATGACATCACGCGCCTGGCGCTGTTCGATCAGTTTCCCTATACCCATCATATGGAATGCGGCGTGTTGCTTACGCGCAAAGCCTAAAAAAACGGGAACCCAGAGGTTCCCGCTTCTACTTTATCGATTCCGTCTGCGTCTGATGCGGCTCGCGATCCAGAACACCAGCGCCACCATCAAAATGGTGGGAACAAAATTGGATCCCATATCGGGATACTCGGCGCGCACCAGCGCGCTGTACACCAGAATGCCCAACAGGAAAAACGCAGCGGCCAGCCCCGGCATACCCTCTGGCATATTACAGTTCAGATAGCGTTGATGCAGACACCATGCCGCTAAACCTAGCGCAATCAATGGAAAGATCGAAAAAGGGACAAAAGCACTAAACAGCACGGAAAATGAACCGTTAATCGCTAAACCGGTAATAAAAGCCAGTATTAGCGTGCCTTTATCGCGAGGAACCTGTTGGGTCATAGCATTATCCTTATTCATTACTCTTCGGGTTTATCCAGGGTTACCGCCAGCCGCTCTTGTTCACGGCGATACCAGTAATAGGCGCCTTTGGCAATCATGCGTAACTGCAATACCAAACGATCTTCCAGCTTGCGCCGTTGCTCAATATCGACATCCAACGCTTCCGCACCCGCGCTAAATACGATGGTCACCATCGCTTCCGCTTGCGCTTCGGTAAAGCTACGCGGCATGCGATTTTCGACCTCAAGATAATCGGCCAGTTCAGCAATAAAGTGCTGAATTTCACGCGCAACGGCGGCGCGAAAAGCAGCAGACGTGCCAGAGCGTTCACGTAGTAAAAGGCGGAATGCGTTGGGATTGTTGCCGATAAACTCCATGAACGTCGCCACAGACGTTTTGATGATGCTGCCGCCTTTGGCGATGCGCTGTCGCGCCTGGCGCATTAACTGGCGTAGCATTAATCCGCTTTCATCCACCATCGTCAACCCGAGCTCATCAACATCTTTAAAATGCCGATAAAAGGAAGTCGGTGCGATCCCGGCTTCACGCGCGACTTCACGTAAGCTTAAACTGGCAAAACTGCGTTCGGCGCTGAGCTGACTGAAAGCTGCTTCAATCAGTGTACGTCGTGTACGTTCTTTCTGTTGCGCTCTGACGCCCATTCTCTCTGCCTTTTGCGGTGTTGAAGGGGCACTATAACAAAATATTCAGCGTACATATGCGCAAACTTTGTGATCGCCTGTGAACCTCACTCTTTGTCAAACCGCGTGGAAAATCGCTGATAGAATTCAGATGTGCGCGGCGAGATGTTAGAATCCCGTTGTAAAAATGTATAAATAATAGGACGTATCGGTATGCAAAAGTCTTACGATTACGATGCCATTGTGATTGGCTCAGGACCTGGCGGCGAAGGTGCGGCGATGGGGCTGGTGAAGCAGGGAGCGCGCATCGCGGTGATTGAACGCTACCACAACATTGGCGGCGGTTGTACGCACTGGGGCACCATCCCTTCTAAAGCCCTTCGTCATGCAGTGAGTCGTATCATTGAGTTCAATCAAAACCCGCTTTACAGTGACCACACCCGACTTCTTCGCTCCTCCTTTGCCGATATTCTCAACCACACCGAAAACGTTATCAGCCAGCAAACGGCTATGCGCCAGGGCTTTTACGAACGCAACCGCTGTGAGCTTTATCAGGGCGATGCGCGTTTTGTCGATGCCAATACGGTTGAAATTGAACAACCGGATGGTTCGCGTGAGCGCCTGACAGCAGAAAAATTTGTTATCGCCTGTGGTTCTCGTCCTTATCACCCAGCAGACGTCGACTTTACCCATCCTCGTATTTACGATTCCGATTCGATTCTCAATCTGCACCACGAGCCGGGTCACGTCATTATTTATGGCGCAGGGGTCATTGGCTGTGAATATGCGTCAATTTTCCGTGGTCTGAACGTCAAGGTCGATCTGATTAACACCCGCGATCGCCTGCTGGCTTTTCTTGATCAGGAGATGTCCGACTCGCTTTCATATCACTTCTGGAACAGCGGCGTAGTGATCCGTCACAACGAAGAGTTTGAGAAGATTGAAGGTGTTAGCGACGGCGTGATCATGCACCTGAAGTCGGGCAAGAAGGTCAAAGCGGATTGCCTGCTCTATGCGAACGGTCGTACTGGTAACACCGATTCGCTGTCGCTGGAAAATGTTGGGCTGGAAGCGGATGGCCGCGGCTTGTTGAAAGTAAACAGCATGTATCAGACTGCCCAGCCGCATATCTACGCAGTGGGTGATGTTATCGGTTATCCAAGCCTGGCATCAGCGGCTTACGATCAGGGCCGTATTGCGGCGCAAGCGTTGATTAAAGGCGAGGCCTCAGCGCACTTAATTGAAGACATCCCCACCGGGATTTACACCATTCCAGAAATCAGTTCAGTGGGTAAAACTGAGCAGCAGCTAACCGCAATGAAAGTGCCTTACGAAGTGGGACGCGCCCAGTTCAAACATCTGGCGCGTGCGCAGATTGTCGGGATGAACGTGGGCAGCCTGAAGATTTTATTCCACCGTGAAACCAAAGAGATTTTAGGCATCCACTGCTTTGGCGAGCGTGCCGCTGAGATCATTCATATCGGTCAGGCCATCATGGAACAGAAAAACGGCGGCAACACGATTGAATATTTCGTGAATACCACCTTTAACTACCCCACGATGGCAGAGGCCTATCGCGTAGCCGCGTTAAATGGCTTAAACCGCCTGTTTTAACGTGCTGTCGAGATAGCCCTGCATATGCGTGCGAATTGCCTCTGCCAGTTGTTCATAACGGCTGCGCAGAGGTGAACCCGGACGATAGACTAATGCGATAGTGCGCTGCGGCACTGGCTTGTAGCACGGCAAATAGCAGACGCCATCGCGTACGCGCTCCGGTGGCACCGACAGCGCAGGTAACAAGGTAATGCCGCTGCCTGCCGCAACCATGTTACGCAGCGTTTCGAGGCTGGTTGCACGGAAATGCGTATCTTCATCCGCCCCCGCTTCAAAGCAGAAGCCCATCGCCTGATCGCGTAAACAGTGGCCATCTTCCAGCATCAGCAATTTCTCACCAGCCAGATCGGACATCGGCACGCGATCGCGATCGCGCCACGGGTGGTCCTGATAAATCGCCAGCTTCATCGGCTCATCAAACAGAGGCACTTCTATAAACGCTTCACTCTCTTTCACTAACGCCAGAATCGCGCAGTCGAGCTTGCCGCTGTCGAGTTGCGCCAACAGCTGCTGGGTTTGTGCTTCATGCAGATACATTTCCAGCTTGGGAAAGGTCTGATGCAACATCGGAATAATTTGCGGCAACAAATAGGGGCCGGTGGTTGGGATGAGACCAATATGCAGCGGGCCTGACATCGCTTCACCTTGTTGGCTCGCCATCTCTTTCAGCACTTTCACTTCACGCAATACGGTCCGCGCCTGATCCACCAGCAATAAACCGGCCTGGGTGAACAAAACTTTGCGGCTGGTACGCTCCAGCAGCATGACGCCCAGTTCATCTTCTAATTTACGAATCTGCCCGCTCAGCGTTGGCTGACTAACGTGACACGCATCCGCAGCACGGCGGAAATGACGGTGCTCAGCAAGCGAAACCAGATATTCAAGATCACGAATATTCATTGTTACCCTCCAAACCACGATAGCCCGTGGCGATAGATAGAATAGCAATGAACGATTAGCCCTATCAAGCGGCGATAGGAATAATGCACACATCAAATAAAGACTGTCACTACAGCAAAAAATCTCAGTGTCAGCAGGAAAGCTGACCCTTTGATGATGTGCCTATAAAAAAGTAATTCTGAAGCTAGAGGTTGGCGGGCATTTCCTGTGCCCGCTTTTTTTTATCTGCAATTTATACCAGACGCTGCTTCGCCTCTGTAATGGCGCGTGCAACTTGCTGCGGCGAAACGCCACCCTGCGCATTGCGCTTATCAAGGCAACTTTGCAGCGCAAGGATCGGATAAACATCTTCTTCAATCACTGCGCTAAATTGCTGTAACTGTGCCAGTGACAGTGACTCCAGCGCCACGCCCTGCTTAATCGCTTCCACCACCGCTTCCCCCACAATATGATGTGCTTCCCGGAACGGTACGCCTTTCGCGACCAGATAATCCGCCAGTTCAGTGGAGTTGGCGTAACCCTGCTCGGCGGCTTCCTGACAGCGTGGACGTTTAACCTGAATACCATCCAGCACCAGCACTGACATATGCAGGCAGTCGAGCCAGGTATCCAGCGCGTCGAACAGACCTTCTTTGTCTTCCTGCATATCTTTGTTGTACGCCAGCGGTAAACCTTTCAGTGTCATCATCATGCCGGTCAGTGCGCCCTGTACACGGCCACACTTGCCACGGATCAGCTCCAGCGCATCCGGGTTTTTCTTTTGCGGCATCAGTGATGACCCAGAAGTAACCTTGTCCGACAGCTCAATAAAACCCGCTTCACCGGTGTTGAAAAAAATCATGTCTTCAGCAAAGCGCGATAGATGCACCATGCCAATAGCGGCATCAGACAACAATTCCAGAACGTGATCGCGATCGGAAACCGTGTCCAGGCTGTTGCGCGTTGCAGAAGCAAAACCCAACCAGCCGGCTAACTGCTGGCGATCAATTTCATACGCCGTCCCCGCCAGTGCGCCACAGCCTAGTGGGCTTACGTCAAGACGTTTCAGCGTATCCTGCAAACGGCTCTCGTCACGCGCCAGCATTTCTACATAGGCCAGACACCAGTGAGCAAACGTCACCGGCTGCGCACGTTGCAGATGGGTATAGCCTGGCATTACTGCATCCTGATTGGCTTCTGCAGTGGCCACCAGCGCCTGTTGTAATTCACGGGTCGCGTCAGATAACGCTTCCACCTGCATTTTGCACCAGAGTTTCAGGTCAGTCGCGACCTGATCGTTACGGCTGCGGCCGGTGTGTAATTTTTTCCCCAGTGCACCGACTTTTTCAATCAGCTTTCCTTCAACCCAGCTGTGAATATCTTCGGCATCGCTCTGCAAAATCTGTTCGGGATTCGCGCGAACCTCTGCTAACAGCGTGTTCAGCGCGGCTTCCAGCTGCTGCTGCTCATCGCTGCTCAGTACGTTTACCGTCACTAACGCTTTGGACCAGGCGATTGAACCAATGATGTCCTGCTCCGCCAGGCGATAGTCGAAGCGCAGCGAGTCGTTAAACTGTTTGAAACGTTGATCTGCTGCCTGGGTAAACCGTCCACCCCAAAGTGCCATGTGAAATCTCCTTCAAATCGTTAAACGAAGGGCGGCATAAATGCCGCCCCTGAGGTTATGCTGTGAGGCGAGGCGCACCTCGCCTGAGAATTATTTTTTCTGCTCGTTCAGGGCGCGAATGCGTGAAGAGAGCGAGAAAAGACGGATGAAACCGCCTGCATGACGGTGATCGTAAACTTCGTCTTCGCCAAAGGTCGCAAACTCTTCTGAGTACAGGCTGTTTGCCGAACGTTTCTGCGTGGCGGTGGCCTGCCCTTTATAAAGTTGCAGCACCACTTCGCCATTCACCTCTTCGGCCAGTGATTCAGCCGCCGCCTGGATAGATTTACGCAGTGGCGCAAACCAGCGGCCATCGTAGACCACATAGGACATTTCCTGACCTAACTGCTCACGCCATTTAAAACTGTCGCGATCCAGTACCAGCTGCTCAACCGCGCGCAGGGCATTCACCATAATGGTGCCGCCTGGGGTTTCGTAGCAGCCGCGAGATTTAATACCAACCAGGCGGTTTTCCACGATATCGATACGGCCTACACCATGTTTTGCACCGATCACGTTGAGTTTTTCCAGGCACTGGAACGGGCTCAGCTTTTCACCGTTTACCGCCACAACGCGGCCTTTCTCTACGGTCACGGTCACGTTTTCTGGCTGATCGGGCGCTTCCAGGGGATCAACGGTCCAGACCCAGCAATCTTTGTTTGGCGCGTTTGACGGGCTTTCCAGCACGCCACCTTCGGTAGAAATATGCCACGCATTCTCGTCACGGCTGTAGATTTTTTCCAGCGATGCGGTGGTTGGGATGTTACGCTCTTTCAGGTAGTCCAGCAGTGCTTCACGTGAACGCAGGTTCCATTCACGCCACGGCGCCACCACTTTCAGTTGAGGAGCCAGCGCGGTGTAGGTGGTTTCGAAACGTACCTGATCGTTACCTTTACCGGTTGCACCGTGGCACAGCGCATCAGCACCAACTTTCAGCGCCAGCTCAACCTGTGCTTTAGCAATAATGGGACGCGCCATTGAGGTGCCCAGCAGGTAAGTGCCTTCATACAGCGCACCAGTTTGCAGCACCGGATAAACATAATCACTGATGAACTCTTCACGCAGATCAACGACGTGGCATTCTGATGCGCCGGACTGCAACGCTTTCTTTTCAACGCCTTCAAGATCGCTACGCTCCTGACCAATATCTGCCACGAACGCGACAACTTCACAGCCGCCGTAATTTTCTTTCAGCCATGGAATGATGGCTGAAGTATCAAGGCCACCGGAGTAAGCCAGAACGATTTTTTTGATACCTTGCGTTTGCATTTCGTAATCCTTGAATCAGAGTCGTTAAGCGAGAATCCGGGTGCCAATCGACACGCCGTTAAAAAGAGTGGGCAGTTGCTCAGCATGACGCCAGCTGGCGATATCCACCGGGCGGCCCAGCGTGCGGGCAGCATCAAGTGCTGCATGCACTTTAACAATCATGCCATCAGTAATGATGCCCTGAGCGATTAACTGCTCGGCCTTGTCTGCAGTCATCTCTTCAATACGCTGACCTTTACCGTCCAGAATGCCGCTGACATCAGACAGCAAGACGAGATCGGCACCGAGGGTGGAAGCCAGCGCGGTTGCTGCCTGATCCGCGTTGACATTCATCAGGTCGCCGCCATCAGTAATACCGATTGAGCTAACCACCGGCATATAACCAGCATCCAGCAGTGTATTCAGTAAGGCAGGGTTACCCGGCATAGCATTACCCACATGGCCGAGTTCTTCATCGAACTGAGTAACATTCACCAAACCTGCATCGCCGAGGCACAAGCCTACTGCGTTGATACCATATTTTTTCGCCCACGCCAGCAGCGTTTTATTTGCCGTACCCGCCAGTGCGCCGGTAATGATGTCGATTTGATCGGCAGGCGTGACGCGTAAGCCGTTTTTCTTTTTCACCGGCAGCGCCAGCTTTTTCATCAGGTCGTCCACCAGGCAGCCACCGCCGTGAACAATGAGCAGCGGGCGCTGATGTGTATTGCGATAAGTCAGCAGCGCGTCAAACAAACGGGCCAGCGCCTCTTCGCTGTCTAACAGCACACCGCCAAGTTTGATAATTAAAGGATTGGTCATGGCTAATTTACTCGTCCGTTAAATCAGTGACTGCGTTTCAGGGAAGCCGAAACGAATGTTTAAACACTGTACCGCCTGTGAGGCTGCGCCTTTAAGCAGATTATCTTCGGCGGCGACAACAATCAGATGCTCGCCCTGCACGGCAAAGCCGATATCACAATAGGGCAACCCTACAACCGCCTTCAGGGCAGGCACGCCTTGCTCGTAGACGCGCACCAGCGGCTTGTCGTGATAAGCATTGTGGAAGGCATCGGCAACATCGTCACGACCAATGCCTGCTTTCAGCCGGCAGGTAATCGTGGCCAAAATACCGCGCGGGAAACTGCCAAGATGCGGCGTAAAAATCACCGGCGTACCAAGATGCGCAACGATTTCCGGATGGTGACGATGAGAAAACAGTCCGTAAGGTTGCAGGCTAACTTCGCAGAAGCTGGTGCCAACATTAGCTTTACGCCCGGCACCGCTCACCCCACTGGTGGCGTTGATCACTGGCCACTGCGTTTCATTCAGCAAGCCAGCTTCCACCAGCGGTTTTAATGCCAGCTGAGCAGCCGTTGGGTAACAGCCCGGCACGGCAACCAGCTGCGCTTCTTTAATCTTCTCATGTTGCCACTCAGCCAAACCGTAAACGGCTTTATCCAGCCAGTCGCCGTGCTGATGTGTGAAACCGTAATATTGGTTATAGAACTCGCCGTCGTTGACGCGGAACGCGCCCGACAAATCAAACACCACACAGCCCGCTTTAAGAAATTCAGGAGCCAAATCGTGGCTGACTTCATGGGCCGTCGCCAGAAACACGACGTCGACTTTATCTGCCCACTCTGAAGCACTGCTCAACGGCTGTAGCGGCAGATCGACCACGCCTTTGAGCTGCGGATGCAGATCAGAGAGGCGTTTACCGGCGTCTGGGCTTTGCGCTGAAACCGCCAAAGCGGTTATGTTCATATGTGGATGGCGATTCAGGAAGGTGGCAAGCTCTACGCCAGCGTAACCACTGGCACCAACGATCAGCGTATTCAACATCAGGCTGTATACCTTATTACAGTCACACGTTCCGGGTCGCGGCCTTGCCCCGTTGCCCACGATGCCGTTTGCCGAGATTTTAAGTTCACAAGCAAGCGACGTTATTGTATTTTTATTCACTATTAATGCATGAATATTGATACATCCTAACTCAAGGACCGTCAACAGTGAAGACAAAATTACCGCCTTTTATCGAACTCTACCGCCAGTTGATCGCAACACCATCAATCAGCGCAACGGATGCTGCACTGGATCAGAGTAATGAAACTTTAATCAATTTATTGGCTGGCTGGTTTCGTGACCTCGGCTTCAGCGTAGAAGTGCAGCCGGTACCCGGCACGCGCAACAAATTCAATATGCTGGCCCGCACCGGCAACGGCGCCGGTGGCCTGCTGCTGGCAGGTCATACCGATACCGTACCCTTTGATGATGGTCGCTGGACGCGCGATCCTTTCACGCTAACCGAACACGACAACAAACTTTACGGTTTAGGCACTGCAGACATGAAAGGCTTCTTTGCTTTCATTCTTGATACGCTGCGTGATGTTGATGTGACAACGCTGAGCAAACCGCTTTACATTCTGGCTACCGCTGATGAAGAAACAACCATGGCGGGTGCTAAGTATTTTTCTGAATCCACCCAGTGGCGTCCGGACTGCGCCATCATCGGTGAACCGACATCTCTTAAGCCCGTGCGCGCCCACAAAGGCCATCTTTCCCATGCGATTCGCATCGAAGGTAAATCGGGACACTCCAGCGATCCGGCTCGTGGCGTTAACGCGATTGAGTTAATGCATGAATCTATCAGTCATTTAATGCAGTTGCGTAACACGCTGAAAGAGCGTTATCACCATGAGGGTTTCGCGATCCCTTATCCCACCATGAATTTTGGTCATATTAATGGCGGTGATGCTGCTAACCGTATTTGCGCCTGCTGCGAATTGCATATGGATATTCGTCCGCTGCCAGGCCTGACGCTGAGCGATTTAGATGAATTACTCAACGAGGCGCTGGCACCTGTAAGCGCGCGCTGGCCAGGCCGAATCAACGTGGGCGAGCTGCACCCACCCATTCCGGGATATGAGTGTCCGGCTAACCATGAACTGGTGAAAGTGGTAGAGAAATTACTGGGTACGCCAACTGAAGTGGTGAACTATTGCACCGAAGCACCGTTCATTCAGCAGCTGTGTCCAACTCTGGTGTTAGGCCCAGGCTCAATTAATCAGGCGCACCAGCCAGATGAATTTATTGATACGGCATTTATAAAGCCCACTCGTGAGCTTATCAGTCAGGTTGTACAGCATTTTTGTCACTGATTAACATCAAATGGGGCATTTCACTGCAAAAGCAGCAAAATGCCCTGTCATTCTGCGGGATTTAATGATAAGAATAACTTATCCCGCTTCGCCTTAATTAAATTCTATGAATTTCCGTTATTTAGCGGCACGTTTGCGTCAGTTTAAGTCAATTGACGAAAGGAACATTACGTGGCTAGATAAAAGACGATGTTATGCCCGGTGGGTGTAGAAGTTTAAAAGACGATGAGGGTGTCAGGGTCAAATGAACGAACAATATTCCGCAATGCGAAGTAATGTCAGTATGCTCGGCAAACTGCTCGGGGATACGATTAAGGATGCGCTTGGAGAGAACATCCTTGAGCGGGTAGAAACCATCCGCAAACTTTCCAAGTCATCCCGTGCGGGAAATGACACTCATCGCAAGGAGCTGCTCAATACGCTGCAAAATCTGTCTAATGACGAACTCCTGCCGGTTGCGCGTGCCTTTAGTCAGTTCCTCAATCTCACCAACGTCGCTGAACAGTATCAAACCATCTCTCACAACGGCGAAGGGGCGAATCATCCGGAACTGTTGAAGAAAACGTTCGAAAACCTCAAGCAGCAGAGCGATATTAGCGAAAGCGCCATCCGCGCCGCGATTGAGTCCTTATCACTGGAACTGGTTCTGACCGCTCATCCGACAGAGATTACCCGTCGTACGCTGATCCATAAACTGGTTGAAGTGAATAGCTGTCTGAAGCAGCTCGATCACAGTGATATTTCTGACTACGAACGTAACCAGATCATGCGTCGCCTGCGTCAGTTAGTGGCGCAAGCGTGGCATACCGATGAAATCCGTAAATACCGTCCAACGCCAATTGATGAAGCCAAATGGGGCTTTGCGGTGGTGGAAAACAGCCTGTGGGAAGGCGTGCCTGCTTTCCTGCGCGAACTGAACGAGCAGGTTGAAGAGTCATTTGGCATTAAGCTGCCGGTCGATTTTGTCCCGGTGCAGTTTACTTCCTGGATGGGCGGCGATCGTGATGGCAACCCAAACGTCACGGCATCGATTACCCGCCATGCCATGCAGTTGAGCCGCTGGAAAGCCGCCGATCTGTTCCTGCGCGATATTGGCGTACTGATTTCTGAACTGTCGATGTCTGAATGTAGCGATGACGTGCGTGAGTTATGTGGCGATCCAGAGGCGATTGAGCCTTACCGCATGATTTTGAAACGCATCCGTAGCCAGCTAATGACCACGCAGTCTTATCTGGAACGTCGCCTGAAAGGTGAACGCCTGCCGCGTCCGGCAGATTTACTGGTTTCCAATGACCAACTGTGGCAGCCGCTTTACACGATTTACCAGTCATTGCAGCAGTGCGGTATGGGGATTATCGCCAACGGCCAGTTGCTCGACACGCTGCGCCGCGTTAAGTGTTTTGGCGTACCGCTGGTACGTATCGACCTGCGCCAGGAAAGTACCCGCCATACCTTAGCCATTGCTGAAGTCACCCGTTATCTGGGCCTCGGCGATTACGAAAGCTGGTCAGAAGCTGACAAGCAGGCTTTCCTGATCCGCGAACTGAATTCCAAACGTCCTCTGCTGCCGCGTAGCTGGGAACCCAGCGACGATACACGTGAAGTGCTGGAAACCTGCCGCGTTGCGGCTGAAGCGCCGCAAGGCTCCATTGCTGCTTACGTGATTTCGATGGCAAAAACGCCATCCGACGTGCTGGCTGTGCATTTACTGTTAAAAGAGGCCGGTATTTCTTTTGCCATGCCGGTGGCACCACTGTTTGAAACCCTCGACGACCTGAACAACGCCAATGACGTGATGAGCCAGCTTCTCAGCATTGACTGGTATCGCGGTTTTATTCAGGGCAAACAGATGGTGATGATTGGCTATTCCGACTCGGCGAAAGATGCCGGAGTCATGGCCGCCAGTTGGGCGCAGTATCAGGCGCAGGATGCGTTGATCAAAACCTGTGAAAAAGCAGGTATTTCATTAACGCTGTTCCACGGACGCGGCGGCACCATTGGTCGTGGCGGTGCGCCTGCTCACGCGGCACTGCTGTCGCAACCTCCAGGCAGCCTGAAAGGCGGCCTGCGCGTGACGGAACAGGGTGAAATGATCCGCTTTAAGTACGGATTGCCAGAGGTCACCATCGCCAGCCTGTCGCTTTATACCGGTGCAATTCTGGAAGCCAACCTGATGCCGCCGCCAGAACCGAAAAAAGAGTGGCGCAGCATCATGGATCAGCTCTCTGCCGATTCCTGCGCTATGTATCGCGGTTACGTCCGTGAAAATCCTGATTTCGTGCCCTACTTCCGCTCGGCAACACCTGAGCAAGAGCTGGGTAAACTGCCGCTCGGCTCGCGTCCGGCGAAGCGTCGCCCCGCCGGTGGCGTTGAATCCCTGCGCGCCATCCCGTGGATTTTTGCCTGGACACAAAACCGTTTGATGCTGCCAGCCTGGCTGGGTGCCGGTGCCGCCTTACAACAGGCAATGGACGCGGGACATCAGGATCAGCTGGAAGCGATGTGTCGCGACTGGCCTTTCTTCTCTACCCGCCTCGGCATGCTTGAAATGGTGTTCTCCAAAGCTGACCTGTGGCTGGCGGAATACTACGATCAGCGTCTGGTGGATAAATCGCTGTGGCCGCTGGGCAAACAGTTACGCGATCAGTTAGATGCGGATATTAAAGCGGTATTAACCATCGCCAACGATGCACATTTAATGGCTGACCAGCCGTGGATTGCGGAGTCGATTGCCCTGCGCAACGTCTATACCGATCCGCTTAATGTTCTTCAGGCGGAGCTGCTGCATCGCTCACGCGCCCAGGAAGAGCGTGGTAACGAGCCAGATGCACGGGTTGAACAGGCGCTGATGGTAACGATTGCGGGCGTAGCCGCCGGGATGCGTAACACCGGCTAGCGGTAAAACATGCCTGGATGCAGAAGGTCATCTGTAACTGGCATCACAAGCCGAACGCAACAATAAAAGGCTCACTGAAATGAGCCTTTTATTAATATTGTTGCTTATCAATTATCTTTGCGCTCTTCATCGACTGTCACACATAAGGAAACGACTCTTCTTGTTAATTCAATGCAACCACAAAATGAGCTGGCGATAATCATAATTTTAGCGAAACCCGTCGAAAGGAAATTAAGCCAACTATTAGGCAATAACCCACAGGGAGCTAAAAAAGTCGAAGCGATTAATATACCTGGTATAACACAGGCTTCATTTAATCTTCTCTTGGTGAATATCATGAGCAGGTGCCAGTCGAGTGACAATTACTGCCAGCATTCCTTCCTGAGCCAACGCCAATCACTAAAATTAATTCTTCTGCGGGGGAATATCAATTATTACCATGAAAAGCTGAGGTCAAACACAAGAGATTAAAAACAAGACTAAATAAAAAACACATACACTCAGACTGAATTAATTACCGATGAGATTTAAGTGTTATTCTAAAACCCATTCAATCTTATATTATTAACAGTAAGCTTTACTCATTGGCGTAATATAAACGTGTTCATTAAAAACAGCATAACAGCTATTCCCAGGTTTAATTTCCTGCAAAATAAAAAAACGTTATCCCTCGCGGTGATAACGGTTTTAAAAATCTAACGGCCAGCGGCTTAGCTAAGCTGCATTACGCAGCGACTATCGGACGTACGCCTAACGTATGGCAAATCGCATAGCTCATTTCAGCGCGGTTCAGCGTATAGAAATGGAAATCTTTAACGCCTTCGCGGGACAGGATTTTCACCATATCCATAGCGATGTTGGCACCAACCATTTTGCGCGTTTCTGCGTCATCATCCAGACCGGCAAACATGGCGCTCATCCAGCCTGGCACACGCACGTTAGTCATGGTAGCGAAGCGTTGCAGTTGCTTAAAGTTAGAGACCGGCAGAATACCCGGCACAATTTCCACATCAATGCCGGTTGCCACACAGCGATCACGGAAGCGTAAGTAGCTTTCAACATCAAAGAAAAACTGGGTAATGGCACGGTTAGCACCCGCATCAATTTTACGCTTCAGGTTAATCAGATCGGCCTGCGCGCTTTTTGCTTCCGGATGCACTTCCGGATAAGCGGCGACAGAAATATCGAAATCACCGACCTCTTTGAGCAGCGACACCAGATCGCAGCCGTACATTTCAGGTTTGCCGCTGCCAGCGGGCAAATCACCACGCAGCGCCACGATGTGACGAATGCCATTATTCCAGTAATCCTGGGCGATGGTGCGTAATTCATCGCGTGTCGCATCGATACAGGTCAAATGCGGTGCCGCTTCTAAGCCAGTGCGATCTTTGATGCCTTTAATGATGCTGTGAGTGCGATCGCGCTCCCCTGAGTTAGCGCCATAGGTTACTGAAACAAATTTTGGCTTCAGGCTGCTTAAGCGATCGATAGAGTGCCACAGAGTCTCTTCCATTTCGCTGGTACGCGGCGGAAAAAATTCAAACGAGACATTAATTTGGCCGTTCAGCTCTGCCAGGTTTTGATTAAGTGCTTCGCGCTGATTGGCATGAAAGAAACTCATCCTGCTACCTCATTGATCACGTCGGTTAACTGTTGCCCCGTGAACATCCATACGTTTAGACGTCCAGATGCTCAAAATGAACGATTCTTAGCGCAGCGTCAACTTAAAAATGATTGAGAACGGTGATAAATGTTCAAACAACCTGAAAGAAATGCATTTGAGGGGGATAAAAGGATGGCAGGACAGGCGCAGTGAACGCCTGTCCACACTAACTAAAGCAGTTGAGCGAGACGATTAATATCTGACTGAATCGCCCCAGCGGTGACATCACGCCCCGCGCCAGGCCCGCGGATCACCAATGGGTTATCACGATACCAGCGGCTTTCAATCGCAAAAACATTATCGCACGGCAGCAGCGAGGCCAGAGGATGAGCCGGACGTACTGCTTCCACACCCACGCGCGCTTTGCCATTGGCATCAAAACGCGCGACGTAGCGCAGCACTAAACCCATCTCCTGCGCCGCTTCAAAACGCTGCAACATCTGCTCATTCAATTCATCGCCGTTTTCAAAGAAATGATCGACTGAACAATTTTCACAGTTGCCAGGTACCAGCGACTCAACACGCACCTGATCGGGTTCGATGTTGTAACCCGCTTCACGCGCCAGGATTATCAGCTTGCGCATCACATCCTGACCAGAAAGGTCAACGCGCGGATCGGGCTCGGTTAATCCCTGTTGCCACGCCTGATCCACCAACTCGGTAAAGGGCACCGAGCCGTCAAACTGCAAAAATAACCATGAGAGTGTGCCAGAGAAGATACCGCTAATAGCTAAAATGGTATCGCCACTGTCGCGCAAATCGCGCACCGTATAGTTAATCGGTAAACCTGCACCCACCGTCGCGTTATAGAGCCAGTGACGTCCCGTTTTAGTAAAGGCATCACGGATTTGACGCCAGGTTTGGCTGTCTGACGCGCCCGCCACTTTATTTGCACTGATGACGTGGAAACCGTGGCTGGCAAAATCAAGATATTGCTGCGCCAGCGGCGTGCTGGCAGTGACATCCAGAACGACTAAATCATCAAACGGATGCGCACGCATCCACAGGAACAGCGACTCTTCATCGCGCTCTTCCGCTTCATCATCAAAAAAGGCTAACGCACGGCTGGCGTCCAGCCCTTCATAACTCAGCAGGCTGCGACGGCTGTCTGCCACACCCGCCAGGATAAATTCAAAGCCCGTGCGTGCAGAAAGCGTTTCGTGTTCGCGTGCGAACAGCTCAAGCCAGCGTGAACCGATATTACCTTTACCAAACAGCATCAGCCCGATACGCTTTTCTGCACGAAACAGGGATTGATGCAAACCCTGCACCAGATGCTGCGTGGGGCCAACACGCAATACCGCCACAACGCTGATGTGATCTTCTGATTGCCAGATAAATTCTATCGGCTGATCTTTCATTTGCTGCCAGAAGCGGTGCGTATGCAGTGGATTGCGGGTGACGCCAGCGCCCACCAGCGCGACCAGCGCCAGCCCGTCACGCAGTTGCAGATGCCCCGGCAAGCCAGCGTCCTGTAACAGCGTGAAGGCGCTGTTCACCACTTCCGAGGTGTAGCAGAGTTGCAACAAGTAACGGTCGGGATGTACGCCGATGGCCAGTGGACGCAATTGTGCCCGCTTGAGCAATAAATCGATCTCTTTCTGCAGGAGGGCAAAATCATGTTGCTCTGGCAGCTGGATCTCAATCAGGCAGACATCGTCATGGCTGGTGACAATACGCGCACCGGTTCCCGATGCCAGCACGCGCTCAATACGTGTAGAGCCTTGCTCCGGCTGGTAACTGCAGCGTAATTGCAGATCAATATCACTGCCCGAAACGGGTTGCAGCGTGCGCGTGTGTAAAACTGGCGCAGCAAGACGCGCCAGTTCACTGGCTTCGTCGAGACGCAGCAGCGGAAGCAGGCAGGCATCAGGAACTTTGCGTGGATCAGCACTGTAAACCCCGGCAACGTCGCTCCAGATGGTGACACGCCCGACGCCTGCCAGCGCGCCAATCTGCGTAGCGGAATAGTCAGAACCGTTGCGGCCCAGCAGCACCGTTTCACCCGCTTCGTTGCGGCTGATAAATCCAGTTACAACGATGCGTTTATGCGGATGTTGCGCCAGCAGTGTTTGCAGTAGCGGCCACGATTTTCCTTCATCAACTTGTGGCTGTGCCGCGCGTTCGGCACGCAGGAAATCACGTGCGTCCAGCCAGCAAGCCTCAATGTCACGCTGGCTTAATACTGCCGCCATCAGACGTGCCGACCAGACTTCGCCATGCCCGACGACTTCGGCGTATACCGCCTCGGTAATTGTGCCATCCAGTAGCGCAGCCAGTTTTTCTAAATCGCGAATAAACGTAGCGATCATCGGTTCGGCAATGTCAGCAGGCAATAAAGCCGCGATCAGGTCGCTTTGATAGCGCCGTAAAGCCTGTTGCACCTGATGCGCCGACAGCCGATCGCTGTGGCTGAGTTTCAGCCAACTGATCAGCTGATTGGTGGTTGAACCTGCGGCCGAGACCACCATCATATCGCCCGGCTGGCTGTAATCCGCCATAATGCTGGCCACGCGCTGATAACAACGCGCATCCGCCAGGCTACTGCCACCAAATTTGTGCAACTGCTTACTGTTCGGCGTTCCCGCGCCTGCTGAAATCGTCATGCTTAACCCTCGGCTGCGATCCGGAATGCATTATCCAAATCGGCAATTAAATCTTCGTGATCCTCAATGCCGACCGAAACACGCAGCAGCGTTTCGGAAATACCTGCTGCGGCACGCGCTTCGGCAGACATGCCTGCGTGCGTCATGGTGGCAGTGTGAGAAATTAAACTTTCCACGCCGCCGAGTGATTCAGCCAGCGTGAAGAGCTGCAATGCTTTCAGGAAGCGACGCAGCAACGCTTCATCGCCATCCAGCTCAAAACTGAGCATGGCACCAAAGCCACGCTGCTGGCGTACCGCATACTCGTGACCGGCATTTTCCGCCAGCGAAGGATGATACAACTTTTTCACTAATTTCTGTTGCTTCAGGTAATCAACAATCGCCAGAGCATTACGCTGGGCGGCTGCCATGCGCGGAGCAAGAGTACGCAGGCCACGCAGTAATAAATAGCTGTCAAAAGCGGCGCCGGTTACGCCAATATTGTTTGCCCACCAGGCAAGGTCGGTAGCCAGCTGTGGATCTTTGGCTATCACTGCTCCTGCAACCACGTCTGAATGGCCGTTGAGGTATTTAGTGCAAGAGTGAATAACCAGGTCAGCGCCCAGCGCCAGCGGATTTTGTAACGCCGGGCTCAGAAAAGTGTTATCGACCACGCTAATGGCACCAGCTTCACGCGCGGCTTCACAGATAGCCGCAATATCCACTACGCGCAGCAGCGGATTGCTTGGGCTTTCAACTAACACCAGTTTGGGCTTTTCATTGAGCGCAGCCTGTAACGCTGCTTTGTCACCCTGATCGACAAATTTCACCCGATACGCGCCGCGCTTGCTCAGGCTGTCAAACAGGCGATAACTGCCGCCATAGCAGTCGTGAGGTGCCACTAACAGATCGCCAGGCTTCAGGAACACGGTTGTCACTAAATGAATTGCCGACATACCGGTATTGGTTAATACCGCACCTGCGCCACCTTCCAGTTCAGCCAGTGCGCGCTGTACTACGTCACGTGTAGGGTTGCCGCGACGTGAGTAGTCATGAGCGCGCGGCTCATTAAAGTCTAAAAAGTTATAGGTGCTGGAGAGGTGAATCGGTGGGACAACGCAGCCATATTGCTCGTCATCATTCAAACCGCTGCGAACTGCGATGGTTGCCTGTTTACGCGTCATGGTGCTAACTGTTCCTGAAGAGTGAAATAATGAGGCAACAGGATAGCACCCCGTAATTAGACGTCAATACATCTGGACATCTAAATGTCTTTGCGTATAGATTGAGCAAAATCGCAATACCCGCTAAAATTACGCGTCATCGCCTGACGTTCAACTTTGTTGCGAGAGATTACTGAACGGAGAAAACCCGCCATTTAAGGGGCCAGGCATTAAAAAAATCAGGCATAATCCGCTGATTTCCTAACATTTAACTTTTATTGATTAAGGTAACCCATGGCTGAATGGAACGGCGAATATATCAGCCCGTACGCTGAGCACGGTAAGAAGAGCGAGCAGGTTAAAAAGATTACGGTTTCTATCCCGTTGAGCGTGCTAAAGATTTTAACGGATGAGCGCACCCGCCGTCAGGTAAATAATTTGCGCCACGCCACTAATAGCGAACTGCTGTGCGAAGCCTTTTTACACGCCTTTACCGGTCAACCTCTGCCGGACGATGTTGACCTGCGTAAAGAACGCAGTGATGAAATTCCCGAGGAAGCGAAAAGATCATGCGTGATATGGGCATCGATCCTGATACCTGGGAATACTGAGTCGCCTGAAACAAAAACCCAGCCGAAGCTGGGTTTTTGTTGCCGTCGAATCGGACTGATTCGAATGCCGTAATCTTATTTTTTGCTGCCTGGCAGGCTGAAACGCTTGTTGAAGCGGTCAACACGGCCACCAGTTGCAACTTCACGCTGCTTACCGGTGTAGAACGGGTGGCACTGACCACATACGTCCAGGTTCAGTTCGTGAGTCAGCGTAGAGCGCGTATGAATCACGTTACCGCAAGTACAGTTGATGGTCACTGCTTCGTATTTTGGGTGAATACCTTGTTTCATGGAAAACCTCATATAAGGCCGTGTCGCTCTCCGTGCCAGGGATAAAACCTGCACAGCACCACACGCGATTGAACATTAAAGTAAACTTCGACCAGACTTTTCTCATCGAAGGCGGCATAGTATACAGACATCTGTAGCTTGCTGCAAATATAAGCTGATATATCCGCTCAACGCACCAGCGTGTACACTAACTTCCCGCTTATTGAACCGGAAAGAGATTGCTATGCCCGTTGTTCAGGTTGCCCTGCCCGTTCCTTTACCCCGCCTGTTTGACTATCTGCAGCCACAGGGCGCGCAGCCAGTTATTGGTGGCCGCGTGAGCGTGCCGTTTGGCAATCGAAAAATGATTGGCATTGTTGTTGCCCTGCGTGAAACCAGCGATCTGCCCGAAGCGCAGTTAAAAAAAGTCGATGAAGTGCTGGATAGCGAATCGCTGTTTCCCTCCTCGCTGTGGCGCATCCTTAACTGGGCGGCGAATTATTATCACTCTCCACTGGGCGACGTGTTGAGTCATGCCCTGCCGGTGTTACTACGTCAGGGCAAACCCGCGCAAGACAACCCGCTCTGGCAGTGGCAAATCACCGAACAGGGACGGGCGACCGCGCCAGAAAGCCTGAAGCGTGCACCAAAACAGCAGCAGGCATTAGCGGCTTTACGTCAAAAGCCGCTTTATCGCCATCAGGTAAGCGAACATGACTTAACCGATGCAGCCATGCAGGCGCTGCGGGCGAAAGGGCTATGTGAACTTTATGAGCATCAACCGCAGATGCACGACTGGCGTGAGAGCTTTGCCGTTAAGGGCGAACGCCTGCGGCTGAATACCGATCAGGCTATGGCGGTCGGCGCGATACGCGGCGAAGATGAGCACTACGCCGCCTGGCTGCTGGCAGGTATAACAGGCTCCGGTAAAACCGAAGTCTATCTTAGCGTACTGGAAAATGTGCTGGCACGCGGCAAACAGGCGCTGGTGCTAGTGCCTGAAATCGGTTTAACACCCCAAACCATTGCCCGCTTTCGCGAGCGTTTTGACGCGCCGATTGATGTATTGCACTCCGCACTTAACGACAGTGAACGTTTGGCGGTGTGGCTGCGTGCGCGACGTGGTGAAACCGCGATCATCATCGGTACGCGCTCGGCGCTGTTTACTCCACTGGCGCGGCCTGGCGTGATCATTATTGATGAAGAGCATGACAGCTCTTATAAACAGCAAGAAGGCTGGCGCTATCAGGCGCGCGATCTGGCCGTGTTTCGAGCCCATGAAGAAGATATTCCCATCGTCATGGGTTCGGCGACGCCTGCACTGGAAACGCTGCAAAACGTGCGCAATGGTAAATATCGTCAGCTCGATCTCACTAAGCGCGCCGGAAATGCAAAACCCGCGCTGCAACAGTTAATTGATTTAAAAGGCGTACAGCTGACTGGCGGCCTTGCACCGGCGCTGATGGGTAAAATGCGACAGCATTTACAGGCCAATAACCAGGTGCTGCTGTTTCTGAACCGACGTGGTTTTTCGCCTGCGCTGCTGTGCCATGACTGCGGCTGGATAGCGGAATGTCAGCGTTGCGATCGCTACTACACGCTTCATCAGCATCAGCGCCAGCTGCGCTGTCATCATTGCGACAGTCAGCGCCCGCTGCCCAATCAGTGTCCACAGTGCGGTTCAACCCACCTGATGCCGGTTGGCGTCGGCACTGAGCAGCTTGAACAGCAGCTCGACACGCTGTTTCCTGGCGTTGCAGTGTCGCGTATCGATCGCGATACCACCAGCCGAAAAGGCGCATTAGAACAGCATCTGGCGGATGTCCATCGCGGCGGAGCCCGTATTCTGGTCGGCACACAAATGCTGGCTAAAGGCCATCATTTTCCCGATGTAACGCTGGTAGCGTTGCTGGATGTCGATGGCGCCCTGTTCTCTGCTGACTTCCGTGCGGCTGAGCGGTTCGCTCAGCTTTATACGCAGGTTGCCGGGCGCGCTGGACGAGCCGGTAAGCAGGGCGAAGTATTGCTGCAAACCCACCATCCAGAACACCCCCTGCTGCAAATTTTATTGCACCAGGGTTACTTTGCTTTTGCCCAGCAAACGCTGCTGGAGCGCCAGTCCGTTTCTCTGCCTCCCTGGACCAGTCACGCGCTGTTTCGGGCTGAAGATCATGATAACCAGCAAGCCGCCGAATTTTTACAGCAGCTACGTAATTTGCTGGAAGCCAGCCCGCTTAACGATAAAGCGATGTGGCTAATGGGTCCGCTGCCTGCGTTACAGCCAAAACGCAGTGGACGCTGGCGCTGGCAGCTTTTAATTCAGCACCCTTCACGTAAGCGCCTGCAGCAATTGCTGAGCAGCACTTTGCCACTGATAACCACCTTACCGGCTGCGCGCAAAGTGAAATGGACGCTGGATATCGACCCCACCGAAAGTTAAATCACGTCAGGCTGCGAGCCAGATCGAAAAAAGTCGCATAAGTCACAATTTTTATGCAAATTAAGTAACAACCTTGCCGGGCAATCGTTAACAATGTTGCCCGGCTCGCTTTTTCAGCCAGACAAAACAAACATTCGAACGCGCTTAACGCGTCAGGAGACAGTGTTGGAGCAGAATCAACAACCGTCCGCCGCGACGATGAAAGATGTGGCGGAAAAAGCGGGCGTATCGACCGCTACCGTTTCGCGCGCGCTCATGAATCCGGAAAAAGTCTCTGCCGCAACCCGTCAGAAAGTTGAGCAGGCTGTTACTGCCGTTGGCTATGCGGCGCATGGTGCGACGCGCAATACACGCCGCGGCGAAACGCAAACCATCCTGGTGATTGTGCCCGATATTTGCGATCCCTTTTTCAGCGAAATCATTCGTGGCGTCGAAGTTACGGCGGCGCAGGAAGGCTATCTGGTGCTGATTGGCGATTGCGCCCACCAAAATCAGCAAGAAAAAACCTTTATGAATTTAATGCTGACGCGGCAAATTGACGGCATGGTGCTGCTCGGTTCTCAGTTGCCATTTGAGGCGAGCCTGGATGAACAGCGCAACCTGCCGCCCATGGTGATGGCAAATGAATTCGCGCCTGAAATGTCACTGCCTACCGTTCATATTGATAATCTGACCGCTGCCTTCAATGCGGTTAATCATCTCTTACAGTTGGGTCATAAACAGATCGCCTGCATTGCCGGTCCCGAAACCATGCCGCTTTGCCAGTACCGCTTACAAGGTTATGTACAAGCGATGCGTCGCAACGGATTAACTGTCGATCCAACTTATATTGTACGCGGCGATTTCACGTTTGAAGCTGGCGTGGCCGCGATGAAGCAACTGCTGGCCCTGGCCCAACCGCCGCAGGCACTGTTTTGCCACAGCGATATCATGGCACTCGGCGCGATAAATCAGGCAAAGCGCATGGGGTTACGTGTTCCGGAGGATCTGTCCGTCGTGGGGTTTGATGATATCGAGCTTGCACGCTACTGCGAGCCGCCGCTAACCACCGTGACACAACCGCGTTATCAGATTGGCCGGGAGGCCATGCTGTTGCTGTTAGATGAGCTACAGGGTAAACGTGTAAACAATGGCTCACGCTTGCTTGAGGCCGAGCTGGCAGTACGTGGCAGCACAGCACCAGGTAAAAAGCGTGAAAAATAAGCGCATTCACTGGCTATTTTCAGTAGATTCTTAAGGCGAACACCGCTGGTCAAAGTTCCTACCCTTAAGTAACATGGCGGACTCCTTGTCGGGCGGGTTAAAAGCAACAAAATCGCCCATTTGGCACTATTTTTGAAGGGTATCAGGACGAGAGTGGCACAAAAAGATTATGTAGGCCGCGGGCGTTCAACAGGGACGCGTCGCAAGAAAAGCCCCAGCCGTGGTAAAAAAAGTAAAGGTAGCTCGGGCATATCTAAATTAATGATTGGACTGGCGGTTGCGGTGTTGGTGACCTTTGCCGGTGGTTTATGGTTCCTTGCGCATCATAAAAAGAAGACGCGCCGGTCATTACGGATCATAAAGCCAACGGCAATGGCTTACCGCCGAAACCGGAAGAGCGTTGGAAATACATCAAAGAGCTGGAAAATCGTCAGGTCACAGTGCCAACGCCGATTGAACCATCTGCGGGTGGCGAAGTGAAATCGCAAACCCAGCTCACAGATGAACAACGTCAGTTACTGGAACAGATGCAGGCAGACATGCGTCAGCAGCCAACTCAGCTGAACGAAGTGCCGTGGAACGAGCAAACGCCTGCACAGCGCCAGGTTACGCTGCAGCATCAACAGCAGTTACAGCAAATGCAGCGTCAGCAGGAGCAGGCCCAGCAGCAGCGTCAACAGCAGTTGCAACAACAACGTCAGCAGCAGCAGTTACAGCAGCAACGTCAGCAGCAACAGCAAAATGTTCAGCGCCAGACGCAACCTGCTCCTGTAACACATGAACCGGCCACTCAACCCAAGCCACAAGAAACAGCGAAGACAAAATCTGAAAAAGCGTCATCACAGCGTTGGATGGTGCAATGTGGTTCCTTTAAAGGCACCGATCAGGCTGAATCTGTTCGTGCGGGCTTAGCCTTTGAAGGCTTTGAAAGCCGCATCACCACGGGCGGCGGCTGGAACCGTGTCGTCATTGGTCCGTATAAAGATCGTGCAACGGCTGACAGCACCTTAAAACGCTTACGCAGTTCAGGACACTCAAGCTGCATTCCGCTCGCCGTCGGGGGTTGAAACCCGACAAACTCGCCCCATATCAGTTTGCATGATACGCCGCGCCTCGTGCGCGGCGCTTTTTCCGACTGCAACAAGGGGTCTGCCCGTGACAACAATAGTAAGTGTACGACGCAACGGCCAGGTAGTGATTGGCGGTGATGGCCAGGCTACTCTCGGCAATACCGTAATGAAAGGCAACGTTAAAAAAGTGCGTCGTCTGTACAACGATAAAGTTATCGCCGGTTTCGCTGGCGGTACTGCAGATGCCTTTACCCTGTTTGAACTCTTCGAACGTAAACTTGAAATGCACCAGGGCCATTTGGTGAAAGCAGCCGTTGAGCTGGCAAAAGACTGGCGCACCGATCGTATGCTGCGCCGCCTGGAAGCTTTGCTGGCGGTAGCTGATGAGTCTGCGTCGCTGATCATCAGTGGTAATGGCGATGTGATCCAACCCGAAAACGATTTAATTGCCATCGGCTCAGGCGGCCCTTTTGCTCAGGCTGCTGCCCGTGCGCTGCTGGAAAATACCGAGCTGGGTGCTCGCGACATCGTGGAGAAATCGCTGAATATCGCCGGTGATATCTGCATCTACACTAACCACAACGTTAATTTCGAAGAATTACCGTCCAAGGCGTAAGGATTTAACCATGTCTGAGATGACTCCTCGCGAAATCGTCAGCGAACTTGATCGCTTTATTATCGGCCAGGACAGCGCAAAGCGCGCCGTGGCTATCGCGCTGCGTAACCGCTGGCGCCGTATGCAGCTCGACGAAGAGCTGCGCCATGAAGTGACGCCAAAAAATATTCTGATGATCGGCCCGACCGGTGTAGGTAAAACCGAGATTGCCCGTCGTCTGGCCAAGCTGGCTAACGCACCGTTCATTAAAGTCGAAGCCACCAAATTCACCGAAGTGGGTTATGTCGGTAAAGAAGTAGATTCTATCATTCGCGATCTGACCGATGCTGCTGTGAAAATGGTACGCATGCAGGCGATTGAAAAGAATAAGTACCGTGCCGAAGAGATGGCGGAAGAACGCATTCTGGATGTCCTGATCCCACCGGCAAAAAATAACTGGGGTCAGCCAGAGCAAAGCAACGAGCCTTCTGCGGCACGTCAGTCTTTCCGCAAGAAACTGCGCGAAGGTCAACTGGATGACAAAGAGATTGAAATTGATCTCGCGGCCACAGCACCGGGTGTTGAAATCATGGCGCCTCCTGGCATGGAAGAGATGACCAGCCAGTTGCAATCCATGTTCCAGAACCTGGGCGGTCAAAAACAGAAGCCACGCAAGCTGAAGATTAAAGAAGCGATGAAGCTGCTGGTGGAAGAAGAAGCGGCCAAGCTGGTGAATCCGGAAGAACTGAAGCAAGACGCGATCGAAGCTGTAGAGCAGCACGGTATCGTGTTTATTGATGAGATCGATAAAATTTGTAAGCGCGGCGGTCAGTCTTCTGGCGGTCCGGACGTGTCACGTGAAGGTGTGCAGCGCGATTTGCTGCCGCTGGTTGAAGGCTGCACGGTGTCAACCAAACATGGCATGGTCAAAACCGACCACATTCTGTTTATCGCTTCTGGTGCGTTCCAGGTTGCCAGCCCCTCTGATCTGATCCCGGAATTGCAGGGTCGCTTGCCAATTCGTGTTGAATTGCAGGCACTGACGGTAAATGATTTCGAGCGCATCCTGACCGAACCCAATGCCTCGGTTACCGTGCAGTACAAAGCGTTGATGAATACCGAAGGCGTGACCATCGACTTTACCGATGACGGTATTCGCCGTATTGCTGAAGCCGCATGGCAGGTTAACGAGACCACCGAAAACATCGGTGCTCGTCGTCTGCACACCGTACTGGAGCGTTTGATGGAAGACATCTCTTATGATGCCAGCGATCGCCACGGTGAATCTGTGATTATTGATGCCGACTACGTTGGCAAACATCTGGATCAGCTGGTTGCTGACGAAGACCTGAGCCGCTTTATTCTCTGATTCGTATTCCATGCGTTTACGCAAAGCCCAGCCATTTGGTTGGGCTTTTTTATTTGCATGCTGCTGATGCATCGCCCTTTTTATCCGTTGATGATTTTGCCAACAATCCGCATAAAGCGATATACTTACCGCTCCTGTGGCAAACAGACGAAACCCTTATGAAATACGATACCTCTGAACTCTGCGACATCTACCATGAAGAAGTGAACGTTGTTGAACCGCTTTTTTCAAACTTTGGTGGACGCACCTCATTTGGTGGTCAGATTACCACAGTGAAATGTTTTGAAGACAACGGCTTACTTTACGATCTGCTGGAAGAGAATGGCCGGGGTCGTGTGCTGTTAGTGGATGGCGGTGGCTCAGTGCGTCGCGCCTTAGTGGATGCGCAGCTTGCGCGTCTGGCGGCGCAAAACGAGTGGGAAGGTATCGTGGTTTACGGTTCGGTACGTCAGGTTGATGAGCTTGAAGAGCTGGAGATTGGCATTCAGGCCATCGCTGCGATTCCGGCTGGTGCTGCGGGTGAAGGCGTTGGCGAAAGCGATGTGCGCGTTAACTTCGGTGGTGTGACCTTCTTTTCGGGTGACCACTTATATGCTGACAATACAGGTATGATTTTGTCAGAAGATCCGCTGGACATCGAATAAGTCTGCCAACGAAAACGGGTGCCTGCGCACCCGTTTTTCGCATCAGCTGAGGTTTAAACCTCTTCCATTTTTCCCAGCAGCGCACGCAGGCGTTCTTGCCAGACATGCTGCTCCTCTTTCAAATGCTGATTTTCACGCATCAGCGCGTCGTGATTACCCGCCGCTTGCTGTGCGTCGTTACGCAGGCTGTTGTTCTGTTCTTTCAGTTCTTCAATTTCCATCTGCAACAGGGTGATGGTATCAATCGCCTGCTGTACTTTCGCTTCCAGTTTCTCGAACACTTCAAATGACATCTTTCTGACCTCTCCTAAATCTTGCAAGGCGTTGATGATGCCAGCTAAGCGCACGGCGCTTCAGCCAGCAACGATTTCCCGATTGTATGTAGCCTCACCGCGCAAGTCCAGTAACGCTGACCTTCCACGCTGAGTCTGTAACACTTTTCAGCCTATGCCTAAGAATCGTGCTGACGCGTTTTTGCGCGATCGCGCTCACCATTCAAGAATGCGCGAATGATGCTTAAAGAAAGCAAAAATACGCGAAAACGCGCATTTTTATGACACAGCACACAAAAATTAAGTTCGCTATTTCTCGTTTATGTTCGTTAACGATAAATTTACAACAGCCCTACATAAGAGGTGGGTGACTCATGGAATGAGAACAAAAACTGATAAAATTTAACCTCGCTTCAGGAACAACATTATGAGTCAGACAACTAACACGCTCAAAGGCCAGTGTATTGCCGAATTTATTGGGACCGGCTTGATTATTTTCTTCGGTGCAGGCTGTGTCGCTGCGCTGAAGCTCGCCGGTGCCGCATTCGGTCAGTGGGAAATCTGTATTATTTGGGGTTTAGGCGTTTCCATGGCAGCGTATCTCACCGCTGGCGTGTCTGGTGCGCACCTTAACCCTGCTATCACGCTTGCGCTTTGTCTGTTTGCTAACTTTGAAGGGCGCAAAGTGGTGCCCTATATTGTGGCGCAGATTGCGGGTGCATTTTGTGCAGCGGCGCTGGTGTATGGTTTGTACTACAGCCTGTTCTTCGATTACGAAACCAGTCATCAGATGGTGCGCGGCAGTGTCGAAAGCCTCGATTTAGCAGGCATCTTCTCAACCTATCCGAATCCACACATCAGTGTGGGTCAGGCGTTTTTAGTTGAGATGGTGATTACCGCCGTTCTGATGGCCGTCATTATGGGCCTGACCGACGACGGTAACGGTTTGCCGCGTGGCCCGCTGGCACCGCTGCTGATTGGTCTGTTGGTCGCTGTTATTGGTGGCGCAATGGGCCCGTTAACCGGCTTCGCCCTTAACCCGGCACGTGATTTCGGACCGAAGATCTTCGCATGGCTGGCAGGCTGGGGTAACGTGGCATTCACGGGTGGCCGTGATATTCCCTACTTCCTTGTGCCGATCTTTGGCCCCATCGTTGGTGCTTGTTTGGGTGCCTTTGGTTATCGCGTCCTGATTGGTCGCCATCTGCCTGGCGCAGCAAAAGAAATTGCCAGCACGACAACAGAAAAACCGGTCGCCCGCGCTCAGCAGCGTAAAGCGTAAGTTTCACCTTTATCATCAGGAAAGAATTTATGACTACTACCACCGATAAAAAATATATCGTCGCGCTCGATCAGGGCACAACCAGTTCACGTGCGGTGATACTGGATCACGACGCCAACATCGTAGCCGTATCGCAGCGCGAATTTACTCAAATCTACCCTAAAGCGGGTTGGGTTGAGCATGATCCAATGGATATCTGGGCCTCACAAAGTTCAACGCTGGTAGAAGTGCTGGCGCACGCCGACATCCGTTCCGACGAAATTGCGGCAATTGGTATCACTAACCAGCGTGAAACCGCCATCGTCTGGGATAAAGAGACCGGCAAACCGATTTATAACGCCATTGTCTGGCAGGACCCACGTACTGCGGATTACTGTAACAAGTTAAAGAAAGAGGGTCTGGAAGAGTACATCCAGCACACCACCGGTCTGGTGATTAACCCTTATTTCTCCGGTACTAAAGTAAAATGGATTCTGGATCACGTAGAAGGCGCGCGTGAACGTGCGAAACGTGGCGAACTGCTGTTTGGTACGGTTGATACCTGGCTGGTATGGAAAATGACCCAGGGCCGCGTACACATCACGGATTACACCAATGCGTCGCGCACCATGATGTTCAACATTCACAAGCTGGAATGGGATCAGCGCATGCTGGATATTCTCGATATTCCACGTGAAATGCTGCCGGAAGTGAAATCCTCTTCTGAAGTTTACGGCCAGACCAACATTGGTGGTAAAGGCGGAACACGTATTCCTATCGCGGGTATCGCCGGTGACCAGCAGGCTGCGCTGTATGGCCAGCTGTGCGTTCAGCCTGGCATGGCGAAAAACACCTATGGCACCGGCTGCTTTATGCTGATGAACACCGGTACTGAAGCGGTAACGTCAACGCATGGTCTGTTGACAACCATCGCGTGCGGTCCGCGTGGTGAAGTGAACTATGCACTGGAAGGTGCGGTATTCATCGGCGGCGCATCCATTCAGTGGCTGCGTGACGAGATGAAGCTGATCAGCGATTCGGCTGACTCTGAATACTTTGCCATGAAGGTTAAAGACACCAACGGTGTGTATATGGTGCCAGCTTTTACAGGCCTGGGTGCGCCTTACTGGGACCCGTATGCGCGCGGTGCCATCTTCGGTTTGACACGCGGTGCGAATGCTAACCACATCATCCGCGCCACGCTGGAGTCTATCGCTTACCAAACGCGTGACGTGCTGGAAGCGATGCAGAACGACGCCAACACGCGCTTGCAGGCGCTGCGTGTAGATGGTGGTGCGGTTGCCAACAACTTCCTGATGCAGTTCCAGTCTGACATTCTCGGCACGCGCGTTGAACGTCCTGAAGTACGCGAAGTCACTGCGTTGGGGTCCGCTTACCTGGCAGGACTGGCGGTTGGCTTCTGGCAGGATCTGGAAGAGGTTCGTGCCAAGTCAGTTATTGAGCGTGAATTCCGTCCAAGCCTTGAAACCACCGAGCGTAACTATCGTTATGCTGGCTGGAAAAAAGCGGTTGCTCGCGCGCAAGCGTGGGAAGAACAGGAGTAATGCTGTACCGCCCGCATCACATTGATGCGGGCCTTTTCCCCGCCCTCTCCTCGCTGTGCTACACTGCCTGCCTGTTTTTTGTCAGGTAGATGCCATGAAACGAGAACTTGCCATTGAATTTTCCCGCGTAACTGAAGCTGCCGCGCTGGCAGGTTATCACTGGTTAGGTCGTGGAGATAAAAACGCTGCCGACGGCGCCGCTGTTCACGCAATGCGTCAGGTATTAAATACGATCGATATTTCCGGTCAGATTGTAATTGGCGAAGGCGAAATCGACGAAGCGCCGATGCTCTACATTGGTGAAAACGTCGGAACCGGCAATGGCGATGCGGTAGATATTGCGGTCGACCCAATTGAAGGCACTCGCATGACCGCCATGGGCCAGGCCAATGCGCTGGCTGTGCTGGCGGTAGGCGATAAAGGCAGTTTTCTGCACGCGCCTGACATGTATATGGAAAAGCTAATCGTTGGACCCGCCGCACGTGGGCATATCAATCTTGATCTGCCGCTGGAAACGAATCTGAGAAACATCGCCGCCGCCATGAGCAAACCGCTGTCACAGCTGACGGTGTCGATTCTGGCCAAACCGCGCCACGATGCGGTCATTAAACAGCTTCAACAACTTGGCGTGCGTGTTTTCGCCTTTCCGGATGGCGATGTCGCAGCTTCAATCCTGACCTGCATGCCAGACAGTGAAGTGGATGTTCTGTATGGCATCGGTGGCGCGCCTGAAGGCGTAATCTCTGCAGCGGTGATCCGGGCACTGGATGGCGACATGCAAGGAAGGCTGCTGGCCCGTCATCAGGTAAAAGGCGACAGCGATGAGAATCGTCAGTTAGGCGAGCAGGAACTATTGCGCTGCGCTGAAATGGGGATTGAAGCGGATAAAGTCTTAATGCTGGATGCGATGGCGCGTAATGACAATGTGATTTTTGCCGCTACCGGAATCACCAGCGGCGACTTGCTAAAAGGCATTACGCGCCAGGGCAACATCGCCACCAGTGAAACCTTACTGATTCGGGGTAAATCTCGCACTATTCGCCGCATCCAGTCGATTCACTACCTCGACCGCAAAGACGCGGCGCTTCATGCTTTTATCCTGTAACCGGTTGGTTGCCGCGCTCCGGCTGACGTGAGAGCGGCAACCAGCAGAGCAGCATCACCAGCGCGGTGAAAAACATCAGCATACCCAGACTGAACTGATCGCGCTGGGGCATCAACGCTGACATCCAGGCAATCAATCCTGATCCCAGATTCTGCATACCGCCAATCAGTGCGCCTGCGCTCCCTGCCAGCCACGCATAAGGTTCCATTGCGCCAGATGTCGCCAATGGAAACAGCATGCCTGCGCCGAAGAAAAACAGCGCGGCGGGCACCAGCAATGTCCAGATGTTCATGATGCCAAACCATGCCGGAAGCCACATCAACAATCCCGCCAGCAGGCAACTGTTTACCCCGCACCACATCAGACTATGCCATGAACGCTGCTCGCGTCCGGCAAACCAGGCACCAAAAAAAGCAGCCGGAATCGGCAGAATAAACAGAATGCTCACCGTTAAACTGTTCAGGCCTAAAACGCCACCCAGCAGGACACCACAACTGGCTTCAAAGACTGCAATACCCGCCAGCGCACCAATCAGCAAAATGATATAGCGTACAAAATTTGTGTCGCTTAATAATCTGGCGTAACGCTTAAAAAAGGGCGTGACTTCAGCACTGTGCGGACGGGTTTCCGGCAACCAGCGCGCCATAGCCACTGTTACCGCCAGGCACAGTAACAGCAGAAAGGCGAAGCAGGCGTGCCAGCCAAATAGCTGGGTTAACAGCGCACCAATGACCGGTGCCAGCAGCGGACTGACCAGAATGCCCATGTTTAACAGACTGTTGGCCTGACGCAGCGCCTGACCAGAATAGAGATCGCGCGGCATCGTACGGGCCATTACGCCCGCCACGCCTGTTCCCATGCCCTGAATGGCACTGCCAAGCACCAGTACATTGAGTGAGGGCGCTAACAGGGCGGTGATCGCACCGATCATAAAGATCATCATGCCGATCAGGATCACGGGACGACGCCCAACGCTATCGGAAAGCGGACCGTAGATCAGCTGCGATCCTCCATAGGTCATCAAATAAGCCGCCATCACGCGTTGCAACGTGCCGTCGCGCACGTTAAGGGCTTCAGCCATGCTGGCCATTGCCGGAACATAAATGGTTTGTGCCATCTGACCTACGGCAACCAGTACAATCAACATCACCAGCAAAGGGCGATTTTCCAGTTTTTTCATTTTATATGTGCGAGAAAGTTGTCTAAAAAGTAAAGATAAAGCAGCCATTAATCAGGCTGTAACAGGTGACTGGCGGGCAAAATATCAGGATTCAATGACAAAGCGAGTGGCGAGTGAAAAGCAATAAACTTGCACGCGTCAAGTTTATGCACCAGCTTGTAAATGTAGCGCAACAGTTTGTCGATTAGAGCTTTTAACCCTGAGCAGGGTAGAAATCTCACCGTTCAGTCGCGAAGATATTCACACGCCTGAAAATCAACCAAGGAGTGATTATGGCCGAGTGGGTCAATGCGCAAGTAATAGAAGTAAAAAACTGGACGGACGCGCTGTTTAGCCTTCGGGTTCAGGCACCCATTGAGCACTTTACGGCAGGTCAGTTTGCCAAGCTGGCACTGGAAATCGACGGTGAGCGGGTGCAGCGTGCTTATTCCTATGTCAATGCACCTGACGATCCTCTGCTGGAGTTTTATCTGGTGACGGTACCTGAAGGCAAACTGAGTCCGCATCTGCACGCGCTGCGCCCTGGCGATCAGGTTATG
This sequence comes from Pantoea sp. LMR881, assembly GCF_027157825.1. NCBI lineage: Bacteria > Pseudomonadati > Pseudomonadota > Gammaproteobacteria > Enterobacterales > Erwiniaceae > Pantoea > Pantoea sp. LMR881. Next base: position 2,400,585 of record NZ_JAPVOK010000002.1, on the reverse strand, counting down.
CTAACCAAAGAGGCCGCTGGTTTTTTTGTGCTGGATGAAGTGCCGGACTGCAAAACGTTATGGATGCTGGCAACCGGCACCGCGATCGGCCCCTATTTGTCGATTTTGCAACAGGGCGAAGGCCTCGATCGCTTCGAAAACATTGTACTGGTGCATGCGGCGCGCTATGCCGCCGATTTAAGTTTTTTACCACTCATGCAGCAGCTTCAACAAACTTACCGTGGCAAACTTCATATCCAAACGGTGGTCAGTCGTGAAGAGATCGCGGGTTCGCTGACGGGCCGGGTGCCTGCGCTGATTGAAAATGGCGAGCTGGAGCGCGCAGTTGGGCTAACCATGGAGGCGGAAAGCAGCCACATCATGCTGTGCGGCAATCCACAAATGGTGCGTGATACCCAGCAGTTGCTGAAAGAGACGCGCGATATGCGTAAGCATCTCAAACGCAAGCCGGGTCATATGACCAGCGAACATTACTGGTGAGCCGCAGATCGGTAACGCACAGGCAACGTGGCGGTACCAAAGCGATTTTTTCCTTTGGTACCGCGAAACACACCCACATCCAGCAACAGTGCGCCAAAAATAATAAAGGGAATTGCGCGTCCAACCAGCCATGGCAGCACACCGTCTAACATGCTCCAGTTTCCTGCCACCAGCATCCACGCCACAATCAGCAGTAGCGCCCAGTAACCGCGGCGATTGCGATCGTGCAGCCGTTTGACCAACACTGCGCTGGCAGGCCAGAGCAAGCAAACCACACCAAAGGCTGCCATTTGCGTATCAAGCAGATCGTTACCGGCTAAAACAAACAACAGCGTAGTGGATACCAGCCAGACAGCCTGCCAGATCCAAAAGTCGCGTCGCCCTAACCGACCGCGATACGAGAAACACCATTGCTGTATCGTCATGCTTTATCACTCTGCGATAAATTTAAGCCGCCGCGCTTTTGACCTTGCGGATAAAAACCGTTCTAATTTGGAACTGAGTTTACTGGTTAGGATCGACAAAATGAAGAATTTGCCAGGCGCAATGTTGTTGAGTGCTGCGCTGACGGTTCCGGCATTTGCCGCCGACCCACAACCATTGGATCGGGCCGAACATATGCCCGCCGCGCCTTATCTGTTATCTGGCGCACCCACGTTTGATATGTCGATTGGCCAGTTCCGCGAGAAGTATAACGCTGCCAATCCTGCGCTTCCGCTAATGGAATACCGTGCCATCGACAATCGTGGCGACAAAAGCAACCTGACACGAGCTGCCAGCAAGATCAGTGAGACCTTATACGCATCGACTGCACTGGAACCTGGCACCGGTAAAATTAAAACGTTGCAGATTACCTGGCTTCCCTTGCCGGGGCCGGATCAGAGCGCCTCGCAAGCGAAGGCAATGGATTATATGACGGCAATGTTACGCTTTTTCGTCCCGGGTTTGACGCCTGAAGAGGGACGTGAAAAGCTGGAAGGTTTACTGAGTGACGGCAAAGGATCGCACTATTTTGCCCACAACGAAGGCGCGCTGCGCTTTGTGGTCGCTGACAACGGCGACAAGGGCTTAACCTTCGCCATTGAGCCGCTTAAACTGACGCTCGCTACCCCCTGATCGGGCGGGCAAAAATGACGAAAAGCAAAGCCATCGGCACATTTGATCTCTATACTGTCTGGCAGACAACGCTGCCTGCCGGCAGTGCTATTTCATGAATCGCGTTATGCGGAGGATAGAATGCGACATCCACTGGTTATGGGTAACTGGAAACTGAATGGTAGCAAGCAGATGACAGCCGAGTTAATCGACGGTCTGCGCAAAGAACTCTCCGGCGTTGAAGGCTGTGGCGTGGCCATTGCACCACCGACGATTTACCTCGATCAGGCAAAGCACGCTATCTCCGGTAGTCATATCGCTCTGGGTGCGCAGAACGTGGATGTGAATCTGTCTGGCGCATTCACCGGCGAAGTTTCAGCGGACATGCTGAAAGACATCGGCGCGAAATACATCATCATCGGCCACTCCGAGCGTCGTACTTATCATAAAGAGAGCGACGAATTCATCGCGAAAAAAATATGCCGTGCTGAAAGCTGCAGGTTTGACGCCTGTTCTGTGCATTGGTGAAACCGAAGCCGAGAACGAAGCCGGTAAAACGGAAGAAGTCTGTGCTCGCCAGATTGATGCCGTGCTGGAAACGCAAGGTGCAGAAGCATTTAAAGATGCTGTTATCGCTTATGAACCTGTCTGGGCTATTGGCACCGGCAAATCAGCCACCCCAGCGCAGGCGCAGGCTGTCCACAAGTTCATTCGCGATCACATCGCGAAGAAAGATGCCGCAATTGCCGAACAAGTAATCATTCAGTACGGCGGTTCCGTTAATGATAAAAATGCTGCGGAGCTGTTTACTCAACCAGACATTGATGGCGCGCTGGTTGGCGGTGCTTCACTGAAGGCAGATGCTTTCACCGTGATCGTGAAAGCCGCCGCGGCAGCAAAAGCTTAATTTGTGAATAAAGGCGGCGACTAAGCCGCCTTTTTACTGGCGGCAACATTTTACAGCTATGATCCTGCACCTCTTCCGCCGAGCCGCTGTTCAGTAACAGCCAGTTGCGCTCAATCGCCATCAGCACTAAACGCCCATCGGTTAAGCTCGCCATCGCGATTCCATATTTTCCCATCTCCCCGCGTGCCAGCGGCACTTCCGTCGCTAACCGAATAAACGGACTTTGCTGTGCCAGTTCCGCCCTGGTCAGCGTGCGCAACAGATAGCGATGCTTGCGGAGCGTGGCTGTCTGCCACTGCTCATTAAGTGAAGGTGCAAGCGTATCGAGTCGCTGACGCACGTCAGGCCGTAAGCAGGAGATATGAATGTGTAGCTGATTCTGCGTGCGGCCATACTCAGCATTGATAGCTAACGACAGCGCATTATCGTCAATGGGTGCTTTACGCCGCTGCGCCAGCGCATGGCGTTGTTGCCAGGCAAAAAGAAAATAATTCGGCGTGGTGGGATTTAGCAACGACGGACTTTCAATGCCGCTGGTTTTCGTTGTCGGGATAAGAAGATATTGCAGCGGCCCATTGATATCTTTCAGCATCGCATAGCCCTGAGCCAGCACGACACGCTGACAGGGCGCTGGCCGGCCTGTTTGCTGCAAGTTTGGCACGCACTTTTCACTGACAATCTGCCATAAAGCATCGGAATTTTTTTTGAAGTGAGCAGCCGCGATCAGCATCGCTGTAATGATTAATGCAAACAGAATAACAATCAGACTGATGACACGACGACTCGCCCGCATAGCAAAGCTTCCTCTGTCTTAACCAGTTCGCATCCTCGCCTGGCGCACGTTAAATGTCACGCCTGCTTTGTCGCCCTGAACACCCGCAATAACAGTGAAACAAAAAACCCCTACTCACCGGCTGCCCGGCTTTCAGGGTTTAGTGCAGAAAGGCTGTCGCGATTACGGCTTCATCACCTGATCATAGCTGCCGCCATCAGCAAAGTGTGCTTTTTGCGCTTGTGTCCAGCCACCGAACTTGTCGTCAATCGTGAACAGTTTTACCGGGGCAAAGGCGCTGGCAAATTTCTTCGCGATTTCAGCATCACGCGGACGGTAGTAATTCTGCGCGGCAATCGTCTGGCCTTCCGGAGAGTAGAGATATTTCAGGTATTCATCCGCAACTTTGCGTGTATCTTTGTCATCAACAACTTTATCAACCACGGAAACCGTTGGCTCTGCCAGAATCGATTCTTTCGGCGTCACGATTTCAAACTTGTCTTTGCCCAGCTTGTTCACAGCCAGATAGGCTTCGTTTTCCCAGGCAATCAGTACGTCACCAATGCCGCGTTCAACAAACGTATTGGTTGCGCCACGCGCCCCGGAATCCTGTACCTCAACGTTCTTAAATAACGCTTTTACATAAGAGAGTGCTTTAGCCTGATCGCCATTATTGTGGTCAAGCGCCCAACCCCAGGCCGCCAGATAGTTCCAGCGTGCACCGCCAGATGTTTTGGGATTTGGCGTGATAACAGACACACCCGGCTTGATCAGGTCGCTCCAGTCATGAATTCCTTTGGGATTGCCTTTACGGACCAGGAAAACAATGGTGGAAGTGTAAGGCGCGGAATTTTCCGGCAGACGCTTGATCCAGTTTTTATCGATACGTCCGCGTTCAGCAATCGCATCCACATCTGATTGCAGCGCCAGCGTGACGACATCAGCACGAATGCCATTAATGACTGAAGTGGCTTGTTTACCGGAACCGCCGTGCGACTGACGAATGACAACGTTATCACCGGTTTCCTGTTTGTAGTGCGCACTAAACGCTTTGTTGTACTGTTCATACAACTCACGGGTTGGATCATAGGAAACGTTTAATAACTGAATATCCTTCGCCAGTACGCTGGTGGATGCCAGCAAAAGGGTAAAACCGATACTCCACTTGTTCATTGCGCACTCTCCCAATGTCGTTATGGGATAAGCGTGACATAAACCATTCCAGAGCTAAAAGAATTAAAAACAAGCCAATATAACTTGAGGGAATATAGCAGGGATAAAGGGCATGCCCGATGGCACACCCTGGAGAGATTAGTAAAGCTGTTTGGCGGTATCAAGCCAGTCACGTTTAAACGGACGCTTCATGTTTTCGATCGCATCGATGATGTCGTGATGCACCATCTTTTCATTCTGAATTCCAACACAGCGACCACCGTAACCCTGCATCAGCAGTTCAATCGAATAGGCGCCCATGCGCGATGCCAGGATGCGGTCATAAGCACAGGGTGCACCACCGCGTTGAATATGGCCAAGCACCGTTGCACGTGTTTCACGTTTGGTCTCAGATTCGATAAAACGCGCCAAATCGTCGATATCGCAAATGTGCTCAGTGATCGCCACGATTGCATGCTTCTTGCCTTTCGCAATGCCCGCTTTGATTTCAGCTACCAGCTCTTCTCGCGTATACGGGATTTCTGGCAACACGATAAATTCACAGCCACCTGCAATCGCTGCAGCCAGAGTAAGATCGCCACAGTAACGCCCCATTACCTCAACAATCGAAATACGCTGATGTGAAGATGAAGTGTCACGCAAGCGGTCAATGGCTTCGACTACGGTTTCTAAAGCAGTAAAGTAGCCGATGGTATAGTCGGTGCCCGCGACATCGTTATCGATGGTGCCGGGTAAACCAATGCAAGGGAAACCCATTTCCGTCAGGCGTTTTGCGCCCATATAAGAGCCGTCACCGCCAATAACCACTAACGCATCAATACCGCGTTTTTTCATGTTTTCGATAGCAACCTGACGGATCTCTTCGTTGCGGAACTCTGGAAAACGGGCTGAGCCGAGAAAAGTACCGCCGCGATTGATCATGTCTGACACGCTATAGCGGTCAAGATTGATCATGCGATCTTCATACAACCCCAGATAGCCGTCATAGATACCAAAAACTTCCAGTCCTTCACTCAGCGCGGAACGTACAACTCCGCGAATGGCTGCGTTCATGCCAGGGGCGTCGCCGCCGCTGGTCAATACACCGATTTTTTTGATCATGACAACCTCTGGATTGTTCAAAACGAAGGGTTAATCCTGCCTGTCGGGCGCCGCTGAGTATTTTTTGCGATAAGCGCGACACGTGATGGCAGATAGTATATCAAAGGCTTGCTGCTGAATTGATTCAGGTCAGACAAGTTTTCACTATTTTTTGCAGCATTGTTAGCACCACGTCATTTTCTTTCATAATGAATTGATTATTTTAGTTAAAAACCAAATGAATCCTGACGTTCAAGCGGCACTACAGAGCAGGGGTCCTGATGGATGATGACATCCGACCCTGGAAACGCCTTTAGCAGGGCTTTTTCAACCTGATCAGCGACTCTGTGCGCCTGTACTAAAGGCAACTGATCCTCTAACTCCAGATGCAACTGAATAAATTTAGTTGGCCCGGACTGACGTGTACGCACATCATGCACACCCTGTACGCCGGGCCAGTGCGTTGCGATATAAAGAATTTTTTGCCGTTCTTCTTCCGGCAATGCACGGTCCAACAGAGCCTGAACCGCGTCATACCCCATACGAAGTGCGCTGTAGAGAATAAAAGCACCAATACCGAGTGCAAATAATGCATCAGCTCGGGCGAATCCGTATCCGCTCAACACCAGCGCGACCAGAATCGCGCTATTCATAATGACATCAGACTGGTAGTGCAGCATGTCAGCACGAATCGCCTGGCTACGCGTTTTACGTACCACCCAACGTTGAAAAGTGACCAACAAAAGAGTTGAAAACAGCGCCACGATAGTCACTATGATGCCAACAATGGGTGCGCGTAATACATTGGGTGACGCGAGGTGTTGAAGACCTGTCAGAAATAAAAACAGGGCTGAACCAGAAATAAACATGCTCTGAGCCAGTGCAGCCAGCGACTCCGCTTTACCGTGGCCAAATGTATGATCGGCATCCGCAGGTTGCAGTGCATAGCGCACCACCCATAAATTGGTCAGTGATGCGGCAATATCAACCAGTGAATCGACCAAAGCCGCCAGCAAACTCACCGAGCCGGTGTACCACCAGGCAAATATCTTGACGATCAGTAAAGCAGACGCAAGGATCGTGGCTGCTAATGCCGCGCTTTTCACTAATCGAGCATAGGTCGGTTGCATGTCAGGCTCCATATGCTGCGCTAATCGGATGCGTATCCAAAACAGGTAGGGTTAAAGTTTAACACTCGCGTTGCGGTCGCACATGAAAGTGCAATGATGATGAGGGAAGCGTGAGGTGAAATGAAGTGTGTTTTTAGCATGATGCAGATAAAAACGTGCCCCGACCTCGGAAAAAGGACGGGGCATATGGCTTATTTTCATAAGCGCCAAATTAACAGGTTCTGCCAAGATCAGGCTTAACTGCGGCCGCTGCTTTTGCCGCCTTTTTTACCTGCCTCAGAGGCTTTTTCGCGATCGTTTTTAAAGTTACCGCCGCTGCTCTGTCCGCCTTTTTGCCAGCTTCAGACGCTTTCTGCGGGTTCTCTGCGAAATTACCTGAACCACCACGATGTTCTGCCATAATTTACTCCGTTAATAGACTCATTTTGGACTACATGATGTGGTTACTGCTTCCTTTTTCCGAAACATACAGCCTTCCGTGCTGCGACAAAACTAAGTATAGAAGGCAAGCTCCCCTACGCAAGCGAAGCGTTTTATACTTAAATGATTGATTTAAATAATTAAAAAAATTAAAGCCGAATGCTAAATCATTAATTATTAATGGTTTAAATAATTTTAGAAATATTTGGTATTTAATTCACACTACTTTTAAATAAATGAAAAAAATATACAGCACATCAAGCCAGCCATAAAAAACAGAATAATTGTTTCTGTTTTAACCACATAAAACTCATCAGCAGGCCGAGCCTTTAGATTAAAGAACTAAGGAAAGCGGTTAAGACGAAGGCAAGATGATAATCAAAAAATACTACTTAAACGTTGGGCAAAAAAACCCCGCCATCATGGCGGGGAAGACAGGGATGGTGTCTATGGCAAGGAAAACAGGGATACTATGTTACTGGTTACTGCCGGTACTACTCACTGCTTGCAGTTGTGACGCAGACTGCAAATTCGATAATTCACGTAACTCATTAATCCGATGCTGATAATTCTTCTGCAACGTTGCTTGCTGCGCTGGCGTTAACAGGTGATACATCTGATTTCTTACTCGGGCCATCTGAACTTGCTGTTCTACCTGAACGCGGGCAATTTTTTCTGCCTTATCACGGATCGCCGCTTCGTTAAATGTGTCTGCAATCACCAATTCGTGCATGGCTGCGATATCATCAATACTTATCGCCGGACGTTCATGTCGAGCCTGTTGCATCAGGTCACGCATCTGTTGCCGTTGTTGTTCAGTCAACTCGATGCCATCGAACATGTGGCTTTGCGGATTTTGCGTCATACTGCCTGTCGTCAATCCGCCGTGATGCATCTCGTCAATCGTCGTCGTGTCGGCTGCTTCTGCGTTGGCGTGACTGAGAACCATCGCTGAGGCAAATACGACGGCGGTTACCTTGCGCATCGTTTACTCCAGTTCGTTCCGTTTTGCGATTCAACGAGAGCCAGTGTACGGCGAAAGCTGCAAACATCCGTCAGGGGGTGTAAAACTACGTAAAGCGATGGATTGGTGCTGTAGGAACACGGTATTTTGCCTGCGGAGGGCTACAAAAATGAATAAAATCCTGTTGGTAGATGATGACCGCGAATTAACTTCGCTTTTGAAAGAACTTTTAGAAATGGAAGGGTTTGACGTTGTGGTTGCCAGCGATGGTGAACAGGCGTTGAACCTGCTCGACAACTCAATTGATTTGCTTTTACTTGATGTCATGATGCCGAAGAAAAACGGCATCGATACTTTAAAAGAATTGCGCCAGCAGTATCAGACACCTGTGATTATGTTGACCGCACGCGGCAGCGAACTGGACCGGGTTCTTGGTCTGGAACTGGGTGCCGATGACTACTTACCGAAGCCGTTTAACGATCGTGAGCTGGTTGCGCGCATCCGTGCTATTTTGCGCCGCTCAAACTGGAGCGAACAGCAGCAGCAACATGACAACAGCTCGCCAACGCTGGAGGTGGATTGTTTGCGTCTTAATCCGGGCCGTCAGGAAGCCAGTTTTGATAATGAAACGCTGGATCTGACGGGAACCGAATTTACCCTGCTCTATCTTCTGGCTCAGCATCTCGGCCAGGTAGTTTCACGCGAGCATTTGAGTCAGGAAGTGCTGGGCAAGCGTCTAACCCCGTTTGACCGCGCTATTGATATGCATATCTCTAACCTGCGCCGTAAACTGCCAGAGCGCCGCGATGGACATCCATGGTTTAAAACCTTGCGTGGCCGCGGCTATCTGATGGTTTCGGCATCATGATTGGAAGTTTAACAACCCGTATCTTCGCCATCTTCTGGTTAACGCTGGCGTTAGTGTTGATGCTGGTGCTTATGGTGCCCAAACTCGATTCACGTCAAATGACCTCGCTGCTGGAGAGTGAACAGCGGCAAGGCATCATGATTGAGCAACACGTAGAAGCGGAACTGCTGCAGGATCCGCCCAACGATTTGATGTGGTGGCGTCGTCTTTTTCGCGCCGTGGAAAAATGGGCACCTCCAGGTCAGCGTTTGTTGTTAGTGACCAGCGAAGGTCGCGTGATTGGCGCACAGCACAACGAGATGCAAGTGATTCGTAACTTTATCGGGCAGTCCGATAATGCCGATCATCCGCAGAAGAAAAAATATGGCCGCGTAGAGTTAGTCGGGCCTTTTGCCGTACGAGACGGCGAAGATAATTACCAGCTCTATATGATTCGTCCTGCCACCAGTTCACAGCTCGATTTCGTCAACCTGCTGTTTGACCGTCCACTGCTACTGCTGATTGTCACCATGTTAATCAGCTCGCCGCTGTTATTGTGGCTGGCATGGAGCCTGGCGCGTCCGGCGCGCAAACTCAAATATGCCGCAGATGAGGTTGCGAGCGGCAACCTGCGTCAACATCCCGAACTGGAATCTGGCCCGCAGGAATTTTTGGCCGCTGGTGCCAGTTTCAACCAAATGATAAGCGCGCTGGAACGCGTGATGAATGGCCAGCAACGTTTGCTGTCAGATATTAGTCACGAGCTGCGAACACCACTGACCCGCCTACAGTTAGCAACAGCATTACTACGGCGTCGCCACGGTGAAGGTAAAGAACTTGAGCGCATAGAGACGGAAGCCCAGCGTCTGGATGGCATGATCAATGACCTGCTGGTCCTGTCGCGCACACAGCATAAAAACGCGTTGATCAGCGAAGCGATGAAGGCGAACCATTTGTGGAATGGCGTGCTGGAAGATGCCAAATTTGAAGCGGAACAGATGGGTAAAAAGCTGGATATTCCCTATCCTCCTGGCCCGTGGCCGCTTTATGGCAACCCACATGCACTGGAAAGTGCGTTAGAGAATATTGTCCGCAACGCGCTACGCTATTCGCATTCACACATCAGCGTCAGCTTTTCAGTCGATATTGCCGGCATTACAGTCCACGTCGATGATGACGGCCCAGGCGTAAGTGCTGAAGATCGTGAGCAGATTTTCCGCCCTTTCTATCGCACCGATGAAGCACGCGATCGTGAATCGGGCGGCACGGGCTTAGGATTGGCCATTGTTGATACGGCTATACAGCAACATCATGGCTGGGTGAAAGCGGATGACAGCCCGCTCGGTGGCTTGCGTCTGACCATCTGGCTACCACTCTACTCCTCTGCTCGCCAATAATTTGCTATGCTTCGGCCCTCGTTATCGGGGCCTTATGCTAAATATCGTTTTATTTGAACCAGAAATTCCACCTAATACCGGCAACATCATTCGCCTTTGCGCCAATACAGGTTTTCAGTTACACCTGATTGAGCCCCTCGGGTTTACCTGGGATGATAAGCGTCTGCGTCGTGCCGGCCTCGATTACCACGAATTTACCGCTATCAGGAAGCATACGGATTATCAGGCATTCCTTGATGCTGAACGTCCTGAGCGGCTGTTTGCTTTAACCACGAAAGGCACACCAGCACACAGCGCGGTGCAGTATCAGGCGGGAGATTATTTGCTGTTTGGTCCAGAGAGTCGTGGCTTGCCAGCTGAAATTTTAAATGCTTTACCGGCACAGCAGAAAATCAGAATTCCAATGAGAGCAGAAAGTCGCAGCATGAATTTGTCGAATGCTGTTTCAGTCGTGGTCTATGAAGCATGGCGCCAACTGGACTATGCTGGCGCGCTGCTTAAAAGCTAGATGCCGTCACCGAACTGGAAGCCTGCCAGGCTGCCGTTGAAGTGTTGATCCATATCCATTGACGGTTTTTCACTGCCGGGCTTGCCGACGATACGGGCAGGCACACCCGCCGCGGTTGTATGCGGCGGCACCGGTTGTAATACTACCGAGCCAGCACCAATTTTCGCACCACGCCCGACTTCAATGTTTCCAAGAACTTTTGCTCCGGCACCAATCATTACACCTTCGCGAATCTTTGGATGACGGTCGCCGCTGGTCTTGCCTGTTCCCCGAGCGTTACCGACTGCAGGATGGAAACATCATTCTCCACCACGGCTGTTTCGCCAATGACAATGCCGGTCGCATGGTCAAGCATGATGCCGTAACCAATCTTCGCTGCCGGATGAATATCAACGGCAAACGAGACAGAGATTTCGTTCTGCAGATAAACCGCCAGCGCACGGCGACCTTCATTCCATAGCCAGTGGCCGATTCGATAAGCCTGCAAGGCATGGAAGCCTTTGAGATAAAGCAATGGCGTTGAGTATTTATCCACCGCAGGGTCGCGCTGACGTACCGCCTGAATATCGTAAGCAGCCGACGCAATCATTGAGGATCTTCTCGGTAAGCTTCTTCAACGATTTCGCGGATAGCGATCGCTGGCATAATCGGATTAGCCAGTTTATTTGCCAGCATATAGCTCAGCGCACTGCCGAGGTTTTCATGCTTGAGCAATGTCGCATGGTAGAAGCTGGCCAGCATAGGCTCACAATCAGCCAGTGCGCGCGCTTCCGCTTTGATATGATTCCAGACCAGTTCTAACTCATCAGACGACATTGCTGTTTTCTCCCGATAAAAAAAGCGCCTGAATTGGCGCTACAGGTGATTACGCTTCGCTCCCTGCTTTAGCTGCTGCTGTTTTCGTCCTTCCTTGTACGCCCCAGCAGGCTCAATGCTGCATCTCGCGCCGGTTTTTCGCAATATAGCACCTGATAAATCTGTTCAGTGATAGGCATTTCCACGCCAACTCTTGCCGCTAATGCTTTGACTTCTTTGGTGTTTCTGTAACCTTCTACAACTTGTCCGATAATGCGTTGCGCGCTATCTACATCTTCACCTTGTCCCAGCATCATGCCAAAACGACGATTACGAGATTGATTATCGGTACAAGTCAGAACCAGATCACCTAAACCAGCCATGCCCATGAAGGTTGTAGGATCAGCGCCCAGAGCAGCGCCCAGACGACTCATTTCAGCCAGACCGCGCGTGATCAACGCAGTGCGGGCATTTGCGCCAAAACCTATGCCGTCAGAAATACCGGCACCAATAGCGATAACGTTTTTTACTGCCCCGCCCAGCTGTACGCCGATAAAGTCAGGGTTGTTATAGACGCGAAAACTTTTGCCGCAATGTAGCTTTTGCTGTAAATCATCAGCAAATTGCGCATCGGTCGACGCTAACGCAATCGCCGTCGGCAATCCTGCTGCCAACTCTTTTGCAAACGTCGGTCCTGAAATAACAGCCAGCGGAATCGACTCGCCAACAATTTCACGTGCGACATCCTGCAATAGTCGTCCGGTCTCTTTTTCCAGGCCTTTAGTTGCCCAGACAATCCGCGAGTCCGCACGCAAATGCGGTTTGATCTGGCTAAGCACATCGCCAAAAACATGGCTCGGCACTACGATGAGCAGATCACGGCTGGCAGCAATGGTTTTTACCAGGTCAGGCTCAAGAGTAAGATTGTCGGGAAAAGGCACATCAGGCAGAAAAGCGGTATTACAACGGTCAGACTGAAGTTGCGCCAGATGCGCAGGGTTGTGTCCCCACAACAAGACCGGATGGCCATTACGAGCCAACGTAATCGCCAAAGCGGTGCCGTATGAACCGGCACCGATGACGCTGATCGAAGCGTTATTAGTCATCAGGCATCCTGATGTTGTTCAGCGCCTTCTTCACCCTGTTGCTGCTGCAGATAGTTCATGAACAGCGCATCAAAGTTAACCGGCGCCAGGTTAAGCTGCGGGAAAGTACCACGTGAAACCAGGCTGGTAATGCATTCACGCGCATACGGGAACAGAATGTTCGGGCAATAGGCACCCAGGCAATGGGCCATTTGTGTACCTTCAATGCCGCTGATGGTAAAGATACCCGCCTGCTGCACTTCACATAAAAAAGCGGTTTCTTCGCCCACACTGGCAGTTACGGTCACACGCAGTACCACTTCAAAAACTTCGTCAGCCAGCTGTGAAGATGCAGTATCCAGATCCAGTTTTACGTCCGGCTCCCACTCTTTTTGAAAAACCTGCGGTGCGTTTGGCGCTTCAAAAGAGATATCTTTGGTATATACACGTTGAATCTGGAACTGCATTTCATTGGTGTTGTGTTCTGACATGTGACTAAGTCCTTTAAGTTAGAATGTTCGGCGTAAATTACGCCTTAATTAGCGGATCTAAACCTTCGCGGTCATCAAGCGCAAAAGGTCATCGCAGCCGCCAATATGCTGCGCGTCAATGAAAATCTGAGGCACAGTCGTACGACCGCTACGTTTGATCATCTCTTCGCGTTTCGCCATGTTCCCATCAATAGGAATCTCTTGAAACGATACGCCTTTCTGACTGAGCAGCGCCTTTGCCCGATGGCAATAAGGGCAAGTTGCTTTGGTGTAAACTTCAATATTCGCCATAGCTTGTACCTCAGTGAGATTATTTACCGCGTACTAACGGCAGGTTTTCACCGCTCCAGCCGCTAACGCCATCTTTTAATACAGAAACTTGAGTAAAGCCTGCAGCACTAAGGTGTGCAGCAGGTTCAGCAGCACTTTGTCCGGTTGCGCACACCACAATTATGGGCTGTGCTTTATGCTTTTCCAGTTCGGCAAAGCTGCCTTTTTTAATATCTGCCGCGGCTACGTTCAGTGCACCAGAAATGTGTCCTTTGCGATAATCGTCGCGCGAACGCACGTCTACTACTACCGCGTCCTCTTTGTTAATCAGGCGGGTTGCTTCACCGCGGCTGATTGTTTTTACCTTAGAGAACATCCCTTTAACGGTAGTTACAATCACCAGAATAAGTAAAACGACCCATGCCAGACTCAGGATGGGGTGATTGCTTGCAAACTGCATAATTTCTTGCATGAGGGGTAACGACTCCAGACCGGGCTAATAAGCTAAAACAAGGGTTCTGAGTATACCTGCGCCACTTCGCATGTACAGACGCTTAGCGGGCAGAGTTAAGATTTGTGCGCCATTTTCCAAAAAAAAGTGGCCGAATGGCAAAAATGACGTAACGCTTATCCCTGCTTTAGCCGATAACAGACACGTTTGGAAAAGGAAATGCTGATCTGGCGCGCTGGTAAGCGGCTGTTCATCGTGGAATAATCATTGGTCTATGAAGGGAAAAACAACCGTTTTACACACAAGGACCCGTCGCAACGGTGTTAACCTGCCGTTGTTCACACACTTGTCCACTCTCTCATTCGGTCTGCTTTGTGCGGGCGCGCTGTTGCTGCCTGTCGTTGCGCAAAGCGCGGAAGACAACAAATCACAGCTACAATCTATTCAGCAAAATATTGCTGAAAAAGAGAAAATTGTTAAAGCGCAAAAGCTGCAACGCAGCAAGCTGTTAGATCAGTTGCAGAGTCAGGAAAAGATCATTGCGCAAGCCAGTCGTCAGCTGCGAGAAACGCGCAACAGCCTTACCACGTTGAATAATGAAGTCAGTCAGCTTGCAGCTTCCATTACCCGCCTCGAAAAGCAGCAGACGCAGCAAGAAACGTTGCTGTCCCAGCAGCTGGACGCGGCCTTTCGTCAGGGTCAGCACAATGGCCTGCAACTGCTGTTAGGTGGCGAGGAGAGCCAGCGTAGCGAACGTATTCTGGCTTATTTTGGCTATCTGAACGATGCGCGTCAGCAGAGCATCGAGGCGCTGCAAAAAACGCGACACGATCTCAGCCAGCAGCGCAGTGCGCTGGAACAAAAACAGCAGCAGCAAAAAACGTTGTTAGCCCAGCAGCAAGGCCAGCAGGAGAAACTGCAACAGGCGAGCGCCGCACGCAAGAAAACCCTGAGCGCACTGGAAAGTTCTCTGGAAAGAGATCAGGCCGACTTAGTAGAGATGCGCCAGAACGAAAGCCGCTTGCAGGATAAGATTGCTCGCGCCGAACGTGAAGCGCGTGAGCGTGCTGCCCGGGAAGCGCGTGAAGCTGAAAAAGTGCGCCAACGTCAGGAACAGGCGAAAGCAAAAGGCTCTCGTTATCAGCCGACACAAAGCGAGCGCGAATTAATGGCGCGTACGGGAGGGCTGGGCCGTCCCGGCGGACAGGCGATGTGGCCGGTACGCGGTCGGATTGAGCACCGCTTTGGTGAGCAGTTGCAGGGCGAGTTACGCTGGAAAGGCTTAGTCATCGATGCGCCAGAAGGCACCGAAGTCAAAGCTATCGCTGATGGTCGCGTTTTGATGGCTGACTGGCTCCAGGGTTACGGTCTTGTTGTGGTGCTGGAGCACGGCAAAGGCGACATGAGTCTTTATGGCTACAACCAAAGTGCACTTGTGAGCGTAGGTGCTCAAGTGAAAGCAGGACAGCCTGTTGCTCTGGTGGGCACCAGCGGCGGCCGTGGCACGCCATCGCTCTATTTTGAAATTCGCCGCCAGGGACAGGCCGTCAATCCACTTCCGTGGTTAGGAAAATAAGTTTTGCCTCATCTTCGAAAAATTTCTGCCATTGTGAGCAGCTTGCTACTCAGCTTTGCCGCTCATGCAGGTAAGCTTTCCATTGTCATTGATGATTTTGGCTACCGTCCCACAGAAGAGAATAAAGTCTTGCAGATGCCGCCTGCGATTTCGGTTGCGGTATTGCCCAATGCGCCACATGCGCGTGATATGGCGACAAAAGCACACCAGCGCGGACATGAAGTGCTTATTCATTTACCCATGGCTCCCCTCAGTAAGCAACCGCTGGAAAAAGATACCTTAACGCCTGAGATGAGCAGTGCTGAAATTGAACGCATTATTCGTAATGCCGCCAATAACGTGCCTTACGCGGTTGGACTGAACAACCATATGGGCAGCAAAATGACGTCCAGCCTGTTTGGTATGCAAAAAGATGATGCAGGCACTTAATCAATACAATTTCTATTTCCTTGACAGCATGACTATCGGCAACAGCCAGTCTGTTCCGGCAGCGCAAGGTACGCGAGTTAAAGTATTGAAGCGTCGTGTTTTCCTTGATGACAGTCAGGATATCAACGCTATCCGCCAGCAATTTACCCGCGCCGTCAAACTGGCTCAGCGAGACGGCTACGCCATTGCGATTGGCCATCCGCATCCCAATACCGTGCGTGTACTGCAACAAATGCTGCCGACGCTGCCTGCTGACATTACATTAGTGCGGCCAAGTCAGTTGCTTAATGAGCCGTTGCGCAGCGGTCATGCTGGCAGTAAACCAGTGAATCCACCGCCAGCCAGGCCTGAGCCTCACTTCCAGCCGCCTGGTGAGTGTAAAACGCAACAGCCGCTGACGCCGGTTCCGGCCACGCGTGCGTTAGATGTCGTGGGCGAAAGCCTCCGTCAGAGTCCGCTGTTTACTACGCTGGAAAAGTTGTTTTGAATTCACTAAGCGTGCTCAGCCCACGGCTTTGCATTCAATTGCCCGCAGAAATTATTATAATTTACGCCTGTATAATGCAGGCGATACGCGGGAAAGTTGAGATGGATGACGATGAATAAACAGAAAATCCTGCTGCTGGACAACGGCAAAGAATGGGGCGGCGGCACTAACAGTATGTTAGAGCTGCTGAAACGAATCGATCGTCAAAAATTTGATATCACCTGCTGCTTTTATCATAACTATACGCGCGGCAATGGTGAGACGATAGAATCTATCCTCAATTCGCTCGATATTCAGGTGTTTTTCATTCCTCAAATCAAGCAACCACGCTGGGCAAAAATTGTTAAAGAAGCAACGCGCACTCTCTTGTTTTTTAACCGAAAGCTGAGAAAGCGGCTTATCGATCTTATTGATGAGCGTTGGCGTATTGCGCCGAACGCTCTCAAAATAAACTCACTGCTACAGCTCGGCAATTACGACACGCTTTATATGAATAACCAGCCCAGCACCAATGTGGAAGGGTATATTGCTGCACGCGGGCTGGACGTTGCAGTTGTACAGCACTGTCGTATTGATCCATTAATGGATGCACGCCTGGTTAAAATAGTTAACCACGATTGCCAGGCGGTTATTGCTGTTTCACATGGCGTAAATAAGACGTTATGCAACAGCGGTGTTCTGGCTGAACGCTGCTTTACCGTTTCCAATGCTATCGATATTCATCAGCCGCTTCCGGATCGGCTTGAAGTACGTCAGCGTTTTAAACTGTCGCCCGATACCTTTGTGTTCGGTTCAATTGGATCGCTAATCTTACGCAAATCCAACCACCATATTTTACAAGCGTTAGGCCGATTCAAGCGCGCCAATCCTGATGCGGACTGGAAAATGGTGATTGTGGGCGCGGGCCCGGAACTTCAGCCACTGTTACAACTGGCCACTGCCGAAAATATCCAAAACCAGGTGATCTTCACAGGCTTTCAAAACAACGCGCTGGAGTATCTCACCGCTTTTGATACCTTCATTTTGGCTTCACGCAGTGAGGGTTTGCCGCGCGTGGTACTGGAAGCCATGCTGGTCAACACCGCCGTTGTGGGCTCACGCGTGGTCGGCACTGCCGAATTGATCAGCCATGACGAAACCGGGTTGCTTTTTGATTATGGCAACGTGGTGCAGTTGACACAGCATTTGACCGCTCTGTGGCAGGATAATGAACTGCGTCAACGGCTGGTTGTCGCCGCTGCCAAACGTGTACGCGAACAGTACGCCATTGAATCTTATGTCAATGGCGTCGAAAACATTCTTCAAAGTGTTGTCAGGGAAAAGCAACATGCTTAACTTTTTAAATCCACGTTATCGCCACATTCGCGCCCGACATAATCTTTCCTACTCGCAGGCAGAGGCGCAGGGCAGCGTGCCTGTTACCTCGATAGTTATTCCCTGTACCGGGGCAGATTTCATCGAAGAGGCAAAGCTCAGCGCGCTGTTTGCAGAACGTTTTGCTACCCAGGCCGAAGAGATCGTGATTGTCAGTGACCAACCCGTCGCTGATTTCGGCCAGCTACCGGCAAAAACGCGCGTGGTAACGCTTGATGTGCCGCATCGTGAAGCGAGCTATCGCTACAAGCAGATTTACCGCAGCCGTCTCATCAAATTGCAGGCACCGCTTCAGGCCAAAGGCGAAGGGATTTTGATGATCGATTCCGATCTTAACCTGCTAAAAATGCCAGATATTCAGATGAAGTCAGGCCATCTCTACTCCAGCTTTCGACAGGGGAAGATGATTGCCAAACTGGAAGGTGCCGCAAACGAGGTTGTTCCGGCCTATTACAAAACCAGTATTCGCCCTTATTTAGTTGATCATGTGAATGGCGCTTATCTGGCTGCAACACGTGAAGTGTGGCAGCGCATCTCTCCGCTGTGGATGACGCTGTTTAACGATACGTGGAACCTGATGAATGACAGCCAGCCGCCGACCGATCAGTTACCACTGGCGGCGTTACTGGATATGCTGGATATCAAAACCGTTAATCTTGGTGAATGGGCAAACTGGCCTGTGTCGAAAAAGATTGGCGGCCTGGCTGCGGTTATTCCGGCCGAGGTCGTTGGTGCGCACGGGGGATTTCCGCTGTCAGAGTGGCAAAAATACCTTGAAGATCCACGTCAACCGCTGACATTCAAAGGCCAGGACTACACACGTAAAGTCCGCTACCTGACCGATGAAGAAAAAAACAGGCATAACCCTTCGGCCGCCAGCGCGGCCGAAAATTAATCCCAGCTCAACACGACTTTTCCTGAATGCCCTGAACGCATCTCATCGAAGCCCTGCTGAAAATCATCAATGTGATAGCGATGCGTAATAATGGGGGTTAAATCCAGACCAGACTGGATCAGCGCCGCCATTTTGTACCAGGTTTCAAACATTTCCCTTCCATAAATCCCTTTAATAAACAGCCCTTTGAAGATGACAAGATTCCAGTCAATGGCCATCTCGCCCGGTGGAATGCCTAATAGCGCAATGCGTCCGCCGTGATTCATCACGTCTAACAAACTGCGAAATGCTGGCGGAGCGCCTGACATTTCTAAGCCAACGTCAAAACCTTCTGTCATCCCCAGTGAGTGCATCACATCGTGAAGATCTTCCTGCGCGACGTTAACCGCGCGCGTGACGCCCATGCTGCGCGCCAGCTCTAGCCGATAGTCATTGATGTCAGTAATCACTACATTGCGCGCACCTACGTGACGACAGACGGCAGCCGCCATAATTCCAATCGGACCGGCGCCCGAAATCAGCACGTCTTCACCGACTAAATCAAACGACAGCGCAGTATGAACCGCATTGCCAAAAGGATCGAAGATAGCGGCCAGTTCATCGGAAATGTTGTCAGGGATTTTGAAAGCGTTATAGGCGGGAATAACCAGATATTCAGCGAAGCAACCCCGGCGATTTACGCCAACACCAACCGAATTGCGACATAAGTGTGTGCGCCCGGCACGGCAGTTGCGGCAGTGGCCACAGGTGATATGCCCTTCGCCAGAAACGCGATCGCCAATATTAAAACCTTTTACTTCCTGACCGATTGCGACCACTTCACCGACATATTCGTGGCCGGTAATCATCGGCACCGGAATGGTTTTGCTGGACCAGTCATCCCAGTTGTAAATATGCACATCAGTGCCGCAGATGGCTGTTTTACGAATTTTAATTAACAGATCGTTATGTCCAGGCTCAGGCACTGGCGCATCCGTCACCATCCAGATCCCTTCTTCTCTTTTCAGCTTGGCAAGTGCTTTCATCATCGACTCCTCAGGCAATCACGCCAAGCTGTTTACCGATGCGGGTGAACGCCGCAACTGCGCGCTCAAGTTGCTCCTGCGTATGCGCAGCCGATATTTGTGTACGAATGCGGGCCTGTCCTTTTGGCACTACGGGATAAAAGAAGCCTGTAACGTAAATGCCTTCCTGTTGCAGCAACTGGGCAAACTCTTGCGCCACTTTTGCTTCGCCCAGCATGACCGGAATGATGGCGTGATCTGCTCCAGCCAGAGTGAACCCAGCCGCCGTCATCTGCTCACGAAAATAGCGTGCGTTATCCCATAAACGCTGACGCAGGCCATCGCCTTCACTCAGCATCTCCAGTACGCGAATCGAAGCGGCAACAATCGCTGGCGCTAAAGAATTTGAAAAAGATAAGGACGAGAACGCTGGCGTAGCCACTCGATCACTTCAGCCCGGCCAGCGGTATAACCGCCTGACGCGCCGCCCAGTGCCTTGCCCAGAGTGCCGGTGATAATGTCGACGCGACCCATAACATCACAATATTCGTGCGTACCGCGTCCGGCGTGTCCAACAAACCCCACTGCATGTGAATCATCCACCATTACCAGCGCGGAAAACTCATCGGCAAGGTCACAAATGGCTTTTAAATTAGCGATCACGCCATCCATCGAGAACACGCCATCTGTTGCAATAATAATGTGTCTGGCCCCGTTATCGCGGGCTTCCTGCAACCGTGCACGCAGCTCCTGCATATTATTATTGGCATAGCGATAGCGTTGCGCTTTGCAGAGACGCACCCCATCAATTATCGATGCGTGGTTTAACGCATCAGAAATGATGGCATCTTCGGCCCCCAGCAGCGTTTCAAACAGGCCACCATTGGCATCAAAACAGGATGAGTAAAGGATCGCATCTTCCATGCCGAGGAAGTCAGCCAGTTTTTTTCAAGCTGCTTATGCGTGTCTTGCGTACCGCAGATAAAACGCACGGATGCCATGCCAAATCCGTGGGAATCCATCCCTTCTTTAGCCGCCTGGATCAATGCCGGATGGTTTGCTAAACCTAAATAATTGTTTGCACAGAAATTAATCACAGATGAGCCGTTAGCTACGTCAATATTAGTTTGCTGAGCCGACGTGATAATACGCTCTTGTTTGAACAAGCCTTCATGGCGTGCGTCATTCAGTTGCTGTTGTATTTGCTGATAAAATTGCGCTGACATTATTGCTCTCCTCAGAAGGCCATGGTTTGGCACATCATACTGAGCAGTCAGCAAAATCACGATAAACACGCTAACAGAATGTTAATTTTGCAGCATAGTTCACGCCCCGGCGGGTTAAGCACAAATCGTTACAGAGTCATCTGGCTGTCTGCACCCTGATGAAATGTTATGATGTCGGGCATTAGCGTGTGAAACCTCCTGTTTCACCCCTCAACGTTGAAGGTATTAACATGATTATCGTAACTGGCGGCGCAGGAATGATTGGCAGCAACATCGTCAAGGCGCTAAACGAACGCGGTCACACCGACATTCTGGTGGTAGATAATCTGAAAGACGGCACCAAGTTCGTGAATCTGGTCGATCTGGATATCGTCGATTACATGGACAAAGAAGAGTTTCTTATCAGCGTAATGGCTGGCGACGATCTCGGCCCTGTTGAAGCCGTTTTCCATGAAGGTGCCTGCTCTGCTACCACCGAGTGGGACGGCAAATACATGATGGATAACAACTATCAGTATTCAAAAGAGCTGCTGCATTTCTGTCTGGAACGCGAAATTCCTTTCCTGTATGCCTCTTCTGCTGCGACTTACGGTGGTCGTAACGATAACTTTATTGAACAACGCGAATATGAACAGCCGCTGAATGTGTATGGCTACTCAAAAATGTTGTTCGACCATTATGTGCGTCAGATTTTGCCAGAAGCGAACTCACCGGTATGTGGATTCCGTTATTTCAATGTTTACGGACCCCGTGAAGGCCACAAAGGCAGCATGGCCAGCGTCGCATTCCATTTGAATACGCAAATCAGTAATAACGAAAATCCCAAGTTGTTTGAAGGCAGTGATGACTTTAAACGTGACTTCATCCACGTTGATGATGTCGCTGCCGTTAATCTTTGGTGCTGGGAAAATGGCATATCCGGCATTTATAACTGCGGTACTGGCCGTGCGGAATCTTTCCAGGAAGTTGCTGATGCCGTGCTGAAATTCCATCAGAAAGGCCAGATCGAATACATTCCGTTCCCGGACAAATTAAAAGGACGCTATCAGGCCTATACGCAAGCCGATCTCACTAATCTGCGCGCAACGGGCTATGACAAGCCGTTTAAAACAGTCGCGCAAGGTGTGGCTGAATATATGGCCTGGCTGAACCGCAACGCATAAAGGAATCTGCACCGGCAATGAAAATTCTGGTTATCGGCCCTTCCTGGGTCGGCGATATGATGATGTCGCAAAGTCTCTATCGCACACTCAAGGCCGAGCATCCTGATGCGGTGATTGATGTGATGGCACCCGCCTGGTGCCGTCCGTTGCTGTCACGCATGCCGGAAGTGAATCAGGCACTGGCGATGCCGCTGGGACACGGCGCGTTGGAAATCGGTGAACGTCGTCGGCTGGGAAAAGCCCTGCGTGCCAGCGGTTATGATCGTGCTTACGTGCTGCCTAACTCGTTTAAATCTGCTCTTGTGCCTTTTTTCGCGGGCATTAAGCGTCGTGTTGGCTGGCGTGGCGAAATGCGTTACGGCCTGCTGAACGATCTGCGTAAGCTGGACAAAGCTGCGTTTCCGCTCATGGTTGAACGCTATGTTGCGCTGGGCTATGACACACCAGTGGTCTCCGCGCAGCAACTGCCTCAGCCGCTGTTGTGGCCGCAACTGAGCGTTGACGATCAGGAAAAAATCGAAACGGCGGCACAGTTTCAGCTCTCTGCCGATCGCCCGATCATCGGATTCTGTCCTGGCGCTGAATTTGGTCCGGCTAAACGCTGGCCCCACTATCATTATGCTGCGCTGGCGCAGCAGCTGATTAATGATGGCTATCAGGTGGTGCTGTTTGGTTCAGCAAAAGATCGCCCAACCGGTGATGAGATTATCGCCGCCCTGCCTGATGACCTGCATTCACACTGCCGTAATCTCGCGGGCGATACGCAGCTTGAGCAGGCCGTGATTTTGCTGGCCCACTGCTGTGCGGTGGTCAGCAACGATTCTGGTTTAATGCATATCGCCGCGGCGCTCAATCGTCCGCTGGTCGCGCTGTACGGGCCAAGCAGCCCAGATTTTACGCCGCCGTTAGCTAAACAGGCGCGCATTATTCGCCTGATTACCGGCTATCACAAAGTGCGTAAAGGCGATGCCGGGCATGGTTATCACCAAAGCCTGATCGATATTCAGCCCGCGCGCGTGCACCAGGAACTGACCGGGCTGTTAAGCCAGTCTCAGGAGGTGAGATGCACGTCCTGATTGTTAAAACGTCCTCAATGGGCGATGTCCTTCATTCGTTACCCGCGCTCACTGACGCGATGCAGGCTATTCCCGGCATCCGTTTCGATTGGGTGGTTGAAGAGAATTTTGCGCAAATTCCTGGCTGGCATCCCGCAGTCGATAACGTGCTGCCGGTTGCGATTCGCCGCTGGCGCAAACACTGGTTTGGCAGTCAGCAGCGTGAAGAGCGCGTGCTGTTCAAACGTGAATTGCAGTCGCGTCAGTACGATATCGTGATTGATGCGCAGGGTTTAATTAAAAGCGCGGCGCTGGTTACCCGGCTGTCGAAAGGCATCAAGCACGGACTCGACAGCCGTAGCGCACGTGAGCCGTTTGCCAGTTGGTGGTATGACAAACGCCATGAAGTCAGTAAACAACAGCACGCGGTAGAGCGGACTCGCGAACTGTTTGCTAAAAGCCTCGGTTATGAAAAGCCGCAGACGCAGGGTGATTATGCCATTGCCGGACATTTCTCCGCTGAAACCGCACACCCCTCTGCCCCTTATCTGGTTTTTCTTCACGCCACTACGCGAGACAATAAGCACTGGCCAGAAGATCACTGGCGTGAACTGATTGGCCTGCTGCAATCCTGTCACCTGCGCATTAAATTGCCCTGGGGTGCGGAACATGAACATCAGCGTGCCCAGCGTCTGGCGAGTGGTTTTGATCATGTTGAAGTCTTGCCGAAGCTGACGCTGCAAGCGGTTGCGCAACAGCTTGCAGGCGCGCATGCAGTTGTTTCAGTTGATACGGGTTTAAGCCACCTGACAGCAGCACTTGATCGCCCCAATATCACGTTATACGGGCCGACCGATCCGGGCCTGATTGGCGGTTACGGCAAGAACCAACAGGCATTGATTGCGCCTGGGCGTGATTTAGCACAGCTTCCGGCCCAGACGGTAGTTGAAAAACTTCAGGCTGTTTTAGCGGAAAACACACAATGAACTATGTGTTGATCTATTTGCTGCTGGTGCCATTCCGGACGGTAATGCGGCTGTTCTATCGTCCAACCGGCCGGAGTTTAGTGATTCAAACAGCAAAAATAGGCGACTTCATCAACATTACCCCGATGCTGCGTGCGCTGGGGAAAAGTGATGTCTTGCTCAGTAAAGCGGTTGAACCCCTTGCCCGTCACGACGATACCATTGCGCACTATTTCCTGATTGAGGAGGCTAAACGCAGCTTTTTCAGCAAAATCAGGCTGGCCTTTCAGTTAATGAACCGCTACGACAATGTTTATCTGGTTCAGCCCAACAGTGTGAATCTGTTCTTCGCGGCGCTGTGTAATGCGCCGAATAAGCAGTTTCTTCGCACGTATGTACGCAAGTCTTATCACGGCGTGTTCTACCGCAGCGCCAGTGGCATTGTCGATCACAGCAAGCTGGATTTGACGCTGGACAGCTATCTCAAGTTAATCAACCGGCAATATCGTTATAGCGATTTTCCAAAACATGCGACTTCGCCTTTATGGCAACCGCCTTCGCCGCCTGCCGTTCTGCTAGCCCCTTCTGATACCCTCAAAATTGGCATCAGTATTTCAGCGGGAAATCGCGCCAAAACCATTCCGGCCAGCGTATGGAAGCAGCTTATGGATGCGCTGTCTGACCTGCCGTGCACCTGGTATGTTTTTGGGCCGCCAGCCGAACAACCGTGGCTGGATGAACTGTTAGCCTTAACCGGGCCAAAAGAAAATATTGTCAGTTTGATCGGTGCGCTAAAGTTAGAAGAGGTTCCCTGGGCGATTGGGCAGATGGATTTTTACATCTCATCAGATTCGGGAAATGCTTATATTGCTGATGCGCAAGCCGTTCCTATAATTATGCTTTACGGGCCTTGTGAAGTCAGAGAGCAACGTCCGGTTAATAATGTCTTGTTTATCGGGCCAGAGAATGGGGCTGCATCGACGTTTGTATTCGCTACGCGTTTTCGCTTTGATCAGCCAGCAGAAGAATTATTTGGGCTGGACCTGGAAAAAATAAATAGAATAAAAGCGTTTATTCACAATAACTTAGGATAGTGAAGCGTAATGGCAATGACTCAGCTTGTAGACGCTGTTCAGCAAAGTAAACTTTTAGTCAACACGCTTTCTGACATGGACGCTTCGCCCGTGCATGTCGCCTTCGGCATTAACCATGCTTACGCACGTGGTTTAGGTATCACCCTGTTTTCTTTATTAAAAAACCATCCAGATACCGCTTTCCACGCCCATATCTTTTCTGACTCGCTGAAAGAGAGTGATATTGAAAAGTTGCAGACACTTGCGCAAGGCCACCGTATAGCTATTACGCTGCATCTTTTCAACAGCGCCTGGCTGGACACGCTGCCGGAAGTTGGGCGCTACCCTAAAAGCATTCACTACCGCTTTCTCATTCCTGAAACCGTTGCTCATTATAGCGACCGCGTTATTTATATCGATGCCGATACGCTGGTTGTCGGTGATTATTCGCCGCTGTTCACGCTTGATATTAGCCAGTACACCGTTTGTGCCTGCAACGACACGCTGCGCGCACGGCACAATCAATGCGGTAAGTTGGGCTTAACAACAGGTAATTATTTTAATTCGGGCTTCATGCTGATTAATATCCCACGCTGGTCCGGTAGTAAGACAACGGAACGGATCATGGATGTCCTGGTCAAACGAGGCGCGGAGTTTGGTTTTCCCGATCAGGATGCGTTGAATATCGTGCTGGAAAAAGAGGTCTTGATCCTGCCAGAACGCTACAACCATATCTATGACATCATTGCGAATAAGGTCTGGCATCGATTCCGCGTACCGGATGATACCGTTATGATTCACTTCACCGGTAAGTGTAAACCCTGGCATGCGTGGGGCGGCAGCGATCTTTCGCTGCTCTATTTTGATTACTATCAACGCTCACCCTGGGCGTCACAGTCACTTGATTTGCCTGAACATTATAAAGAAATGAAAAGGTTTGCTCGTATAAAATGGCATCAAAAACATTACGCTGAGAGTATCACCTGGATGTTGAACTACGTCAGACATAAGTTTTTTAATTGAGGGCAGCAATGCGCATTACCGATCTTGCTAAAAAAACCTTTACGGAATCTACACGCGCAACGCTGTTTTACTGCCTGACACTCCTTTCCATCGCCTTTTTCTTTTTTCAGGCGAAGTCTCGCGCAACGCTTACTATTTACTCACTTATCTCGCCATTGCGACCACCGGCTGGTTGATATGGCGTGATAAAAAAGTTTTTTTTACTGGATCCCGGTGCTGCTTTTACTGCTGGGACTCAGCAAATGGCTCTGGGCTACGCTGACAACGAATCATGATTTGCCGCTGATTGCTGAACATTATCGTGTCAGTGGTAAGCGAATGATATTAGGTGCATTTGTGCTTTATAGTATTCACCGTCTTAGCCCCCGGTGGAGATTTCTCCCGCGCCTGATTCAGGCTGGAACAGTGTTGCTGTGCGTTATGCTCATCGCTGCGACGGTAGTGGGTATTCACGATGTGATCACCACGGGCGAACGTCCGAAAATCAATTCGGATGCAGCCACTTCCGGTGCTTACATGTTTACGCTGCTGGCGCTGGTGACGCTTTGGTCCATCCGCAAGGCCTTTCCGCGCCACTATCCCGTGCCGTTTTTTCTGATACTGATTGTTTCTTTTATTTTATTAGGCGTCTCTGAAACCCGCTCGGCCATTCTGCTTTTTAGCCTGTTTTGTCTTGCTGCGATGATTCACCATATTGTGGTGTCACCCTGGCGTTCGCGCGTTATTTGGCTCAGCCTGTTTGCTGCCTTACTGCTGGTGGGCATGTTTAGCGCAGCCAAATATTCTGATCGCCTGTTTGATCGCGTTGAAACGGTGCAAACAGAAATTGAACAGTATCAGCAAGGCGATACCAGCACCTCGATTGGTGGTCGCGTGGGCATGTGGCAGGCGGGTCTCTGGGCGTTTATGCAGCATCCCCTGGGGCAGTCGGCAGATATGCGTAATCAGGAAGCTAAACACTGGCTTGATCGGCATCAGCCTGCCAACAACATTGCTTATTTGAATATTCAGTATCATACCCACAACGACATCGTCGAAAGTCTGTCACTGCAAGGCATCATGGGCGGCTTCGTGATGATCGCTTTTTTACCGCCTTACTGCTGGTGCCGTTGAGCGGGAAAAAACGCCACTATGAATGCTTACTGCTCGCCATTCCGGTGATCTATTTCAGTATGGGTGATTCACAGTTTTATAATCGCGAATCACCTTACTTTATTCTGTTAATTTGGGGCTATTTTGTGATGATGCGACACACTTCCGATTCGCTAATAACCAACGCGGCCAACACTTTCCATGACTGATCCGCACCAAAATCCGCTGCTCAGCATCATTACTCCGATGTATAACGCGGGCAGCATGTTTGATGAATTTATGCACGCTGTACTTGCGCAGACCCTCACCTCGCTGGAGATCATCATAGTTGATGATGGTTCAACCGATGGTTCCGGCGAACGGGCTGACGCCTACGCACAGCAGTATCCGCACGTTCATGTGATTCATCAGGAAAATGGCGGCGTATCACGAGCGCGTAATGCGGGATTAGCGATTGCGCGGGGTAAATATGTCACCTTCCCGGATGCGGATGACGCGATGAAACCAGAGATGTACCAAACGCTGGTCAGCATGGCTGAAGCTGATAGTCTGGACGCCGCACAATGTAATGCCGAGTGGTTTTTCAAAAGCACTCAACGTGTTAAACCTTTAATCCCTCTGGACAGACTACGCAGCACAGCCGTGCTTGGTGGCGCTGAGTGGTTAAGTACCGCACTGCAAACACGCCGCTATATGCACGTGGTGTGGCTGGGCATTTATCGCCGCGCAATCATTGAGGAACATCAGTTACTGTTCGAGCCAGGATTGCATCATCAGGATATTCCCTGGACTACTGAATTCATGCTGCTGGCGAAACGCGTGCGCTATACCGATGAAATTCTTTATCGCTATTACATGCATGATGCATCGATCAGTAACCGCAGACGCACCGGACAGCGCAATGTTGAGTATCAACGCCACTATTTAAAGATTGCTCGCCTGCTGGAGGAGATCAACAGGCGTTATCACGCCGTAGTAAAAATTTATCCTGCGTTTCATTATCAAATTACGCATGAGGCGCTTAGCGTGTGTCACAGCATACGCCGGGAACCTGATGCGGAAGCCCGCCAGGCGATGATTGCAGATGTTTTTTCCAGTCAAACGCATCGCCGTATGTTACGTAATGCCCGTGGCATAAAGCAGTGGTATCAATTGCTTCTTTGGCTTGGTCGCCTCTATCGCTGGCGTAACAAATAAGCGATGAGGCTGGCTTTAACCCCTTCAGGGTTTGCCCTACAATCGATTTATTAAAATGTGAGAACAATGGTTTATGGCAAGCCCGACTCCAGTAAACATCTCTCCGCACAATATTCTTTTAATCAAGCTGCGTCATCATGGCGACATGCTGCTTACTACGCCTGTTATCAATGCGCTTCGTCGACGCTACCCTCACGCCAGTATCGACGTTCTGCTTTATCAGGAGACGCGCCCGATGCTGGAAGCACACCCGGCAGTTCGCCGTCTGCACCTGATTGATCGAAAATGGAAAAATGAAGGCAGCTGGCGCAAATTCGCGCACGAACGTGCGCTGCTCGCTGATATCCGCGCTTGTCATTATGACTTAGTGATCAATCTGGCTGACCAGTGGCGGGCGGCAATGATCACGCTATTGTCCGGCGCGCCGCTGCGCATCGGGTTTGCTTATAAAAAACGCGATAATTTCGTTTGGCGACGTTGCCATAACCAGTTAGTTTCTACCGCTGACCACGGCAAACTGCATACCGTTGAACAAAACATGAGTGCGCTGGCACCGCTGGGCATTAGCCGCACCGATGCCCGTGCCTCAATGCATTACAGCGAAACCGACAAACAAAAAGTGTTGTCACTGCTGGCTGAAAACGCCGTTTCATCGCCGTTCATTGTGGTGCAACCGACGTCGCGCTGGGTATTTAAATGCTGGGAAGATGAAAAAGTGGCCGCCACTATTGATCAGCTTGCGCAAACAGGCCGCAAAGTGGTGCTGACCGCAGCGCCGGATAAAAAAGAGCTTCACATGATTGAGCATATTCAGTCGCTGTGCCAATCCTCGGATGTCGTCTCCTTTGCCGGAAAATTGTCTCTGCCGCAGCTTGCCGCACTGATCGATCAGGCTCACCTGTTTATTGGCGTCGATTCTGCGCCTATGCATATGGCGGCAGCGTTAGATACGCCGTGCATTGCGCTTTTCGGACCCACAAAGTTGCAGCACTGGCGTCCGTGGGGTGAAAACAACCAGGTTATCTGGGCTGGTGATTATGGGCCATTGCCCTCGCCCGACTCGATTGATACCAACACCGAACAACGTTTCCTTTCCGCCATTCCGGTTGAAGATGTGGTCGCCGCCGCAAGGAGCTATTTAAGTGAATAAATTACGCCTGGCGATCGTTCGTCAAAAATATCGCCCTGATGGCGGTGCCGAACGCTTTATCTCACGTGCGTTAGAAGCATTAGGCAGCGAACAACTGGAGCTGAATATTATTACCCGCAGTTGGCAAGGCACACCTAATCCTGACTGGCATCTGCACATTTGTAACCCGCCTAAACTGGGCCGCATTTCACGTGAGCGCGGCTTTGCTCATGCTGCGCGAGCCTGCTGGGAGCGGGAAAAATTTGATATTGTGCAAAGTCATGAGCGCATTGCCGGTTGTGATATTTTTCGTGCTGGTGATGGTGTGCATCGCGTCTGGCTGGAGCAGCGTGCGCGCATTGTTTCACCCTGGCAACGTTTAAGCGCCACGCTTAGTCCTTATCACCGCTATGTTTTGCGAGCGGAAGAAGAGATGTTCGAGGCACCCGCACTGAAGGCTGTTATCTGTAATTCTGAGATGGTGAAGCAAGATATTTTGCGCTGTTTCTCACTGGATGCCAGCAAAATTCATGTTATTCATAATGCTATCGACACCAGGCGTTTCCAGCCTGCCACTGAGGCTACGCGTCACGCTACCCGTCAGCAACTGAATCTGCCGGATAGCGCCACCGTGCTCATCTATGTCGGCTCCGGATTCGAGCGCAAAGGCTTAAAAGCGGCAATTGAGGCGTTAGCTAACAGCGATCGTTATCTGATCGTGGTTGGTCAGGATAAGCACTTACCGCGTTATCAACAACTGGCGAATCGTCTCAACTGCCTTGACCGTATCCGCTTTGTTGGTGTGCAACAGGATGTGCAGCCTTTTATCACGCAGCCGATGGCTTGCTGCTGCCTACGCTCTACGATCCCTTTCCAAACGTGGTCCTGGAAGCAATGGCCTGTGGCTTGCCGGTCATCACCAGCACCGGATGTGGCGGTGCAGAATTTATTACTGCTGGTCAGGAAGGATTCGTGTGTGATGCTTTAGATATCAAAGCGTTAAACCAGGCTCTCCTGGCGATCCCTGCACTTTCAGCTAATTCAGCGATGGGCGAGGCTGCGCGCCGCAGAATCGAGCCTTATAATCCGCAAAGACTGGCTCAGTCGCTTACCTCACTTTATCAACAGGTGCTGCAAACCAACTGACAAAGTGAGATGAGTGCGCTCAGGGTTTCTGATAACATGCCGCAATCTAACTTTATTGTATTTTTTGACGCCAACGTGTCGTAACGGTAACTATGACGACCATTTACACCGTATTGCTCTATCTTATACAGCCACTCATCTGGCTGCGCCTGTGGCTGCGTGGCCGTAAGGCACCGGCATATCGCAAGCGTTGGGCTGAGCGTTATGGCTATTGTGTCGGCAAAGTACAGCCTGACGGCATTGTGCTGCATTCTGTTTCCGTGGGTGAAACGTTAGCGGCTGTTCCCCTGGTACGTGCGCTGCGTCATCGCTATCCAACCCTGCCGATTACCGTAACAACCATGACGCCAACCGGCTCTGAACGTGCGCTTTCGGCTTTCGGCAAAGATGTCCATCACGTCTACCTGCCTTATGACTTACCCGGCGCCATTAATCGTTTCCTTGATACCGTCAATCCACGACTGGTCATCATTATGGAAACAGAGCTGTGGCCGAACATCATCCGCATCCTGCATCAGCGACAAATACCGCTGGTGATAGCGAATGCACGCCTGTCGGCGCGCTCAGCCAAAGGCTATCGCAAGCTGGGCAAATTTATGCGCCGGTTGCTGCAAAGCATCACGCTGATCGCTGCGCAGACCAATGAAGATGGTGACCGTTTTCTGGATCTTGGTCTGAAACGCTCGCATCTGGCGATTACCGGCAGCCTGAAATTTGATATTTCCGTTACGCCGGAACTGGCGGCCAGAGCGGTAACGCTGCGTCGCCAGTGGGCGCCGCGCCGTCCGGTATGGATTGCGACCAGCACCCATGAAGGTGAAGAAGCGATCGTACTGGATGCGCATCGTCGCCTGCTGAAGTCTTTTCCCGAGCTGCTGTTAATTTTGGTACCGCGACATCCGGAACGTTTTCAGGATGCGCAAGTGCTCACGCAAAAGCGCAACTTCAGCTTTATTCTGCGCAGCAGCGGTGAAATACCGTCCGGCTCAACTCAGGTCGTGATTGGCGATACGATGGGCGAATTAATGCTGCTCTACGGCATTGCCGATCTGGCGTTTGTCGGTGGCAGCCTGGTGGAGCGTGGCGGTCATAATCCGCTTGAACCAGCCGCACATGCGATTCCGGTACTGATGGGCCCACATATCTGGAACTTCAAGGATATTTGTAGCAAATTGCAGGAAGCACAGGGCCTGATTACGGTCACCGATGTGATTTCGCTGGAAAAAGAAGTCACTAACCTGCTGCAGGATGATGATTACCGCCGCTATTATGGCCGTCATGCGGTTGACGTTCTGCACCAGAATCAGGGTGCGTTACAGCGTCTGCTACAGTTACTCGAACCTCATTTACCCCCACGGGCCCATTAATGCCAACACGCCAACGTCTTTCGGTGGTAATGATCGCCAAAAACGAAGCGGAACTGTTGCCAGAGTCTCTCGCCTCTGTTCGCTGGGCCGACGAGATTATTGTGCTGGATTCAGGCAGTTCAGATAACAGCGTTCAGATTGCTCGTGAAGCGGGTGCTCAGGTATATCACGCTGAGAACTGGCCAGGTTATGGCAAACAACGCCAGCGGGCGCAAAGTTTTGCCAGCCATGAAATGATTTTGATGATCGATGCCGATGAGCGCGTTACGCCAGCACTGCGCGCCGCCATTGAACATGTCTTAAACGCCCCACCCAGCCCCACTGTTTACAGCCTGAGCCGCAGCAATCTGTTTCTTGGCCGCTTTATGCGCCATAGTGGTTGGTATCCGGATCGCGTGATGCGCCTGTACCCACGCACCTTAAGCTACAACGACAACCTGGTTCATGAATCACTGAATACCCAGGGAGCGCCCGTTCAGGTGCTAAAAGGCGATCTGCAACATTTAACCTGCCGCGACCTTATCGCTTTTCAGCGTAAGCAGTTAGCCTATGCTGAAGCCTGGGCACAGGAACGTTATCAGCGTGGTAAACGTTGCGGGTTAGTCTCGATTTTTAGTCACACGCTGGGCGCTTTTATAAAAACGCTGCTGCTCCGGGCCGGTTTTCTTGATGGGAAACAAGGCTGGATTCTGGCAGTCGTGAATGCGCAATATACGTTCAACAAATATTCGGCGCTTTGGGCGCTCAATCACTCCACGGCAAAAGGGCGCGTATGAGTACTAAAGCCATTTATCCCGGAACCTTTGATCCTGTCACGCTGGGCCATCTTGATATTGTTACGCGTGCGACGCAGATGTTTGATCACCTGATCGTTGCCGTTGCAGCAAGTCCAGGTAAAAAACCGATGTTCAGCCTGGATGAGCGTGTTGCGCTGGCGCAGCAGGTAACGGCACATTTGCCTAATGTTAGTGTGATCGGATTTAGCGATTTAATGGCGAATTTTGCGCGAACGCAGCAGGCTAATGTGCTGATACGGGGATTACGTGCAGTGTCTGACTTTGAATATGAGCTGCAACTGGCACACATGAACCGTCATCTGCTGCCTACGCTGGAAAGTGTGTTCCTGATGCCATCTGAAGGTTTTTCTTTGTTTCCTCTTCATTGGTAAAAGAAGTGGCGCGTCACGGCGGCGATGTCACCGCTTTTCTGCCCGCGCCAGTCCATCAGGCCTTACAGGCTAAACTCGCGAATTAACGCTGGCAATTCGGGCACCAGTAGGTGCTGCGCTGCCCGTGCTTACCGCTAACAATCGGTGTGCCACAGGCGCGGCACGGTTCTCCCGCCCGGCCATATACCTGCAATTGCTGCGCAAAGTAACCTGGCTTGCCATCACTCTGTAAGAAGTCACGTAAGGTGGTGCCGCCTTGCTCTATTGAACGCAGCAATACGGCTTTAATCGTAGTCACCAGCAGTTCAGCTTCTTCTCTGGTCAGACTCATTGTGGGTCGATCAGGCAAGATCCCGGCAGTGAACAGGGATTCGCTCGCATAAATATTGCCGACGCCGACCACCACTTTATTATCCATCAGCCACTGTTTAATTACGGTGCGCTTACCGCGCGATTTTTCATACAGGTAAGCACCATCAAACACATCGCTGAGCGGCTCCGGGCCAAGATGCGCAAGTACACTGCTGCCCGCTAAATCACTGCTCCATAGCCAGGCACCGAAGCGGCGCGGGTCGGTATAGCGCAGCACTTTGCCATTACTCATCACTAAATCAACATGGTCATGTTTGGCTGCAGGTAACTCTTCCGATAACACGCGCAGACTGCCGGACATACCAAGATGAATAATTATCCAGCCGTGTGGTAGCTCCACCAGCAGATATTTAGCACGGCGCTGAACGCTGAGAACTGGCTGATCGCTCAGCGCAAGGATTTCCTGTGAAACCGGCCAGCGCAGGCGCGCATTACGCACAATGGCGTGCAGGATAGTTTCTCCCACCAGATGCGGTTCAATACCGCGGCGACTGGTTTCCACCTCAGGTAACTCTGGCATAACCTCTCCTCAGCGTATGTCACAAACAAAAAACCCGGCCGAAGCCGGGTTTTTAGCAGAACACCAAAATTATTTAATTTTGGCTTCTTTATACATTACATGCTGACGTACAACCGGATCGAACTTTTTCAGTTCCAGTTTCTCTGGTTTAGTACGTTTGTTCTTCGTGGTGGTATAGAAGTGACCTGTACCAGCAGAGGAAACCAGCTTGATCTTCTCACGAATACCTTTAGCCATGATTCAGTTCCTTAGTACTTCTCACCACGGGCACGCAGATCGGCCAGAACCGTATCAATGCCCTTTTTATCAATAATACGCATACCTTTTACAGATACACGCAGAGTAACGAAGCGCTTCTCGCTCTCAACCCAAAAACGGTGTGAGTGCAGGTTCGGAAGGAAACGGCGTTTCGTCGCGTTCATTGCGTGGGAACGGTTGTTACCGGTCACCGGACGCTTTCCAGTTACCTGGCAGACTCGTGACATGTCTATTCTCCAAAAATCAAATCAGCTCGAGCTTTAAAAATTAGGTTTTGGCCGCCTCGTCAGGCTTGCAGCCCGCCAGGCGAGTTCCATGGAACCCGCTAAGCTGGCCTAACCGCCAAACCCGAGATTCTCAAAGGTGGCGTAGTATACGCCGCTCGGCGCAAGTGCTCAAGTCCCGAACAGATAAAGATCCCGAATGATCGTGTAAAAAGCCGCCACCTGGCACGCTTTAGCCCCTGTTTACAGCCATCCACGCTCGGCAAAAGAGACATATTCCCCATGACCAATCACCAGATGATCGAGTAAACGAATATTCATCAGGCGGCAGGCTTCGCCAATTTTAAGCGTAATATCGCAGTCTGCTTTGCTCGGCTCTGCCATGCCGGAAGGGTGATTGTGCGCCAGGATTAATGCCGCAGCATTCACTTTTAACGCCTCACGGACGATCTCGCGTGGATGAACCTCAACGCTGCTAATCGTGCCGGAAAACATCTTTTGCGCCAGCAGAACGCGATGCTGATTATCCAGAAACAGCGCCATAAAAATTTCCCGCTCCTGATGCGCCAGCAGGCTTTGAAGGTAGTGCCGTGTGATTTTAGGATTCTCCATCACACTTTCACGTGCCAGCTGGCTGGCAAAAAAACGTTTTGCCAGCTCCGCAATCGCGTGTAGCTGCGCCAGCTTAGCGTCGCCAACCCCTTTGATTTTGCTATATGCCGCTTTTTTGGCTGTCATGAGAGAGTAAAGCGAGTCGAACTCTTGCAGCAGTTGATGAGCCAGCGCCATAACGTTGTGTCCCGCCGAACCGGTGCGCAGAAAAATGGCCAGTAACTCCGCATCACTTAGTTTCTCAGCGCCCATTTGCTGTAATTTTTCCCGTGGTGACATACTTTCCATCGTCATTCTCCCTTGAGCACCCGCTATCCTGATCAATCTCATCATGCATCGCCAGCGACACGGTTACATTTTACGAGACGGCTCGCAAACCACAGGGAGTGAAAAAGGGATGACGGCGTTTTATGGTAAAGTTCATCCATTGTGTCGCATCAGAAGCGGCAGACAGCTTTGAGAGGTCAACAACATGATGGGATTAGCCGGTAAAAAGATTCTTTTAGGTGTCAGCGGCGGCATTGCAGCTTATAAAACGCCTGAGCTGGTTCGCCGTCTGCGCGATCGTGGCGCTGAAGTCCGTGTGATGATGACCGAAGGAGCAAAAGCGTTTATTACACCGCTCAGCCTACAGGCCGTTTCTGGCTATCCGGTGCTTGATGATCTGCTCGACCCAGCCGCCGAAGCCGCGATGGGCCATATTGAACTGGCTAAGTGGGCTGACTTAATCGTACTGGCTCCCGCCACAGCCGATCTCATTGCCCGCGTCACGGCAGGTATGGCGAATGATTTAGTCACAACGGCTTGTCTCGCTACCGCCGCCCCGATTGCTGTGGTTCCAGCCATGAATCAACAGATGTACCGCGCTGCCATTACGCAACAAAATCTGCAAACTTTGCATGCGCGTGGCCTGTTGGTTTGGGGCCCGGATAGCGGTAGTCAGGCCTGTGGCGATGTTGGCCCAGGTCGTATGCTCGACCCGTTGACCATTGTTGACCACGCGGTGCAGTGGGCATCACCCGTAAAGGATCTGCAACATCTCAATATTATGATTACCGCTGGACCTACCCGGGAATCGCTGGACCCGGTGCGCTACATCACTAATCACAGCTCCGGAAAAATGGGCTTTGCTATTGCATCCGCCGCAGCCCGACGCGGTGCAAACGTTACGCTGATCGCCGGGCCGGTTACGCTGCCAACGCCTGCCGATATAAAACGCATTGATGTCACCAGTGCGCTAGAGATGCAGTCGGCAGTGATGGCGGAGATAAATAAACAACATATTTTCATTGCAAGCGCAGCCGTGGCAGACTACCGGGCAGCCGAAATTGCGGCCGAAAAAATAAAAAAACAGGGCGACGATGATAACGTCACGCTCCAGTTAATAAAGAATCCCGATATTGTTGCCGGTGTCGCCGCATTGCAGAAAGGACGGCCTTTTGTGGTTGGATTTGCTGCTGAAACCCAGAATGTGGAAGAATACGCCCGGCAAAAACGGGTGCGCAAAAATCTGGACCTAATCTGCGCGAACGACGTTGCTAAAGCCGGACAAGGGTTTAACAGCGACACCAATGCTCTTCACCTTTTTTGGCAGGACGGAGAAAAACGCTTACCGCTCAACGATAAGTCACTCCTTGGCCAACAGTTATTAGACGAGATTGTCAGCCGTTATGATGAAAAAAATAGACGTTAAAATTCTTGATGCGCGTATCGGGAAGGCGTTTCCGCTGCCGACTTACGCAACCTCGGGTTCCGCTGGGTTAGATTTACGTGCCTGTATTGATGATGCCTTAGAAATCACTCCAGGTACCACGACGTTAGTGCCAACCGGCCTGGCGATTCACATTGCCGATTCGAGCCTGGCGGCCGTAATCCTGCCGCGCTCAGGCCTGGGCCATAAACACGGTATCGTTCTGGGTAATCTGGTTGGTCTGATTGATTCAGACTATCAGGGCCAGTTGATGGTATCGGTCTGGAACCGTGGTCAGGAAAGCTTCACGCTGCAACCGGGCGACCGTATGGCGCAACTGGTCTTCGTACCGGTTGTTCAGGCTGAATTCAATCTGGTGGATGAGTTTGACACCAGCTTGCGCGGTGAAGGTGGCTTTGGTCACTCAGGCCGTCAGTAACTCACGCTACCGATTCTTACTTACGCCAGCTTATTTCTCATCGCCATGAGACGCTTTCTCGTGGCAGATGCGTAGGTATTGCCTGTTTATGGTGGATTTCAGGGGTCTTTAAAATCATGGCAGAAAAAAAATCGCGAAACGGAATCGTCGCGAAGAGATTTTGCAGGCACTGGCGCAGATGCTGGAGTCAAGTGATGGCAGCCAGCGTATTACTACCGCTAAACTGGCGGCGAGTGTTGGCGTGTCTGAAGCAGCGTTATATCGCCACTTTCCCAGCAAAACGCGTATGTTCGACAGCCTGATCGAATTTATCGAAGACAGTCTGATTACCCGCATCAATCTGATCCTTAAAGATGAGAAAGAGACGATGGCGCGCCTGCGTCTTATCGTGCAACTGATCCTGGGATTTGGTGAGCGTAATCCAGGGCTGACGCGCATTTTAACCGGACATGCATTGATGTTCGAACAGGACCGTTTGCAGGGCCGTATTAATCAGCTTTTTGAGCGTATTGAAGTTCAGCTGCGACAGGTCATGCGCGAGCGCAAAATGCGTGAAGGTGAAGGCTTTCAAACTGACGATACGCTATTAGCCAGCCAGCTAATTGCACTCTGTGAAGGATTACTGGCGCGTTATGTTCGTTCTGAGTTTCGTTTCCGTCCTACTGCTGACTTTGACGCCCGCTGGCCACTCATTGCCGCCCAGCTGATTTAATAATAAGGCGGGTAACCCCCGCCTTATATTTAAATACCGTAGGCTTTTTGATAAGCGCGAACCTGCGCTAAGTGATCGGCCATTTCCGGCTTCTCTTCCAGATAGGCAATCAAATCTGTCAGCGTGATAATAGCGGTGACTGTGCATTTATAATCACGTTCCACTTCCTGAATAGCGGAGATATCACCGCGTCCACGCTCTTGACGATCCAGAGAAATCAACACGCCAGCCAGCGTTGCGTTGTGCGCACTGATAATGTCCATTGATTCACGAATGGCGGTTCCGGCGGTAATCACATCATCGACCAACATCACGCGGCCTTGCAGCGGGCTACCCACCAGCAAACCGCCCTCTCCATGGTCTTTGGCTTCTTTACGATTGAAGCAGTAAGGCACGTCGCGGTCATGATGGTCGGCCAGCGCCACAGCGGTTGTTGTGGCAATAGGAATACCTTTGTATGCCGGACCAAACAGCAAATCGAAGTCCACGCCACCATCTACCAGCGCCTGCGCGTAGAAGCGTCCCAGCAGGGCTAAATCCCGTCCACTATTAAACAGACCGGCGTTAAAGAAATAGGGACTTTTACGCCCTGACTTTAAAGTGAACTCACCAAATTTCAGCACCTGCTTGTTCAGGGCGAATTCAATAAACTGACGCTGCCAGGCTTTCATTTCTCACTCCTCAAATAAAGAAAAGGCGACTCTGTGGTCGCCTGTTACATCAATTTTCCAGTGCGGCTTTTTGCGCCTGAATTAATTCATCGATGCCGCCACGGGCCAATGCCAGCAGCGCCAGTAATTCATCATGGCTGAACGGTTCACCTTCGGCGGTGCCCTGCACCTCGATCATGCGACCATCTTCCATCATCACTACATTCATATCCGTTTCGGCAGCGGAATCTTCAACGTATTCCAAATCGCACAACGCTTCGCCGTTAACGATGCCCACAGAAATGGCCGCCACCATGCCTTTCATCGGGTTAGCTTTCAGTTTGCCGTCAGCAACCAGCTTATTAAGCGCATCGGCTAACGCCACACAGGCACCCGTGATTGATGCCGTTCGCGTACCGCCATCAGCCTGAATAACGTCACAGTCGAGCGTAATGGTGAATTCACCCAACGCTTTAAGATCGACTGCGGCGCGCAGTGAGCGGGCAATGAGACGCTGAATTTCCAGTGTACGGCCACCCTGTTTACCTTTGGCGGCTTCACGCGCCATGCGGCTGTGCGTTGAGCGCGGCAGCATGCCATATTCGGCGGTGACCCAGCCCTGGCCTTGCCCTTTAAGGAAACGCGGAACGCCTTCGTCCACCGTGGCAGTGCAGAGCACTTTGGTTTCACCGAATTCCACCAGAACGGAACCTTCAGCATGTTTGGTGTAATTGCGGGTCAATGTGACGGGGCGCACCTGCTGTGCGCTACGGCCTGCTGGACGCATGGTAATCTCCGGCTTGCTAATGATTGGCTGCGCATTATACGGACTTACTTGTCTGCTGTCTCTTGCTGCGGCCTGCCACATTGCGGGATGAAATTACTCTCCGACTGTGGCTAAATGCGCCC
Source organism: Pantoea sp. LMR881 (assembly GCF_027157825.1). NCBI lineage: Bacteria > Pseudomonadati > Pseudomonadota > Gammaproteobacteria > Enterobacterales > Erwiniaceae > Pantoea > Pantoea sp. LMR881. The sequence continues at coordinate 2,360,965 of NZ_JAPVOK010000002.1, read as the reverse complement.
TCCTTTCACATGTCTCTTTTAATGAATAAAAAATATGGCAGCCATTCTTCATTTTCTGCTGGCGCTGGTGGTGATTTTTGCCCTTGCGTTGTTGGTCAGTCACGACCCTAAACAGATTCGTCTTCGTTTTATTATTCAACTGATCGTGGCAGAAGCCGCACTGGGTTGGTTTTTCCTGCACTCAGCCAGCGGCCTGGCTCTGGTGGGTTTAGTGGGGCATTTCTTCGAAAGCCTGCTGGGTTTTGCGGCACAAGGCACAGAGTTTGTTTTCGGTGGTATGCATAAACAAGGCCTCGCCTTTATTTTTCTTGGCGTGCTGTGCCCGATTGTCTTTATCTCGGCGCTGATCGGCATTTTGCAACACTGGCGCATCCTGCCGCTGCTTATTCGTCTGGTGGGAACGCTGCTGTCTAAGGTCAACGGTATGGGCAAACTGGAATCTTTTAACGCCGTCAGCACGCTGATTCTTGGCCAGTCAGAAAACTTTATCGCTTATAAAGGCATTCTCGGTGATATTCCGGCTAAACGGCTTTACACCATGGCTGCTACTGCCATGTCGACCGTATCGCTCTCTATCGTCGGCGCCTATATGTCGATGATTGATGCTAAATATGTCGTTGCGGCGCTGCTGCTTAATATGTTCAGCACCTTCATTATTCTTTCAATTATCAATCCCGGTAAGGATACGACGCAGGAAATTGTGCTGGATAAGCTGCATGAAGATCAAAGCTTCTTTGAGATGCTCGGTGAATACATCCTGGCTGGCTTCAAAGTCGCCATGATCATCTTAGCGATGCTGATTGGTTTTATTGCGTTGATTGCCGCAGTGAATGCCCTGTTCGCCGCCCTGTTTGGCTATAGCTTCCAGCAGTTGCTTGGCTATCTCTTTTATCCCTTTGCCTGGCTGATTGGTATTCCAGCCGCTGATGCATTGCAGGCGGGCAGCATTATGGCAACGAAGCTGGTCGCCAACGAATTTGTGGCAATGATTGAACTGCAAAAAGTGGCGATGAATATGAGTCCACGCGGTTTAGGCATTCTGTCAGTCTTTCTGGTTTCCTTCGCTAACTTTGCGTCAATTGGTATTGTCGCCGGTGCGATTAAAGGCCTGAACGAACAGCAGGGTAATGTGGTTTCACGCTTCGGCTGGAAACTGGTGTATGGCTCGACGCTGGTTAGTCTGCTCTCGGCGGCGTTTGCCGGACTTTTTATCTGAGCAGGACGGCGGCAAAACAGGCCGCCATTTTTATTTAAAACCCTACGCACGCTGGCGCATCGACACGCATTACGGACTCCTGACTAAAGCGTTTTTTATAGAGCGTGCGTAACTCTTCTATGGCGGCATTGCTTTGTGCATCAATACCGTGAATCAGCAACAAAGCTTTACTGTTCTCACGCACCAGTTGCCCGTTTCCCCCAGCCACTGACCTTTCGCATCATAAACCGACAAACCCTTTTTAAAGCGCGGAGTGACTTCTGTATCGATGAAATTCATCCAGTCGAGAGAGCTTACTGTGCCGCCTTGCGGTTTACTGAGCCCAAACCACAGTGTTGTTTGTATCATTACGTCACCACCGGCACAGATCGGCTGTGGTCTGGTTGGCGGTGCGGGTGGCGACTGGCAGCCTGCCAGTAACAAGGCCAGCGCAAAAGGAAAGGTAATCACGCGAAACATGCGTACTCCTCGCAAAGTGAACCAGTCGTTATCATAGGTGCCTGTTGCTCAAAGCGGAAATGATTCGTTATCTGCATTGATACGCGCTTACGCCTGTTATGCGCTCGCCTGCCTCGCTATACTTGCCCCAATCTTTCTGAAAATGAGTATCGCTTATGATCCGCAGTATGACCGCTTATGCCCGCCGCGAAGCTAAAGGCGAATGGGGCAGCGCCGCCTGGGAGCTGCGTTCTGTTAACCAACGCTATCTGGAAACTTATATCCGTTTGCCGGAGCAATTTCGCAGCCTGGAGCCGGTGATCCGCGAGCGTATTCGTCAGCGCCTGACCCGCGGCAAGATAGAGTGCAATCTGCGTTTTGACGCCGATCCCAGTGCGCAAGGCGAGTTAATGCTGAATGAAACGCTGGCCAAACAGTTGGTACAGGCAGCTAACTGGGTGAAAATGCAAAGCGATGAAGGCGCCATCAATCCAATGGATATTTTGCGCTGGCCAGGCGTAATGTCAGCGCAAGAACAAGATCTTGATGCAATCAATACCGTGTTGCTTCAGGCGCTGGACGCTGCACTGGATGATTTTATCATCGCACGCGAAACTGAAGGCACGGCACTCAAGTCACTGATTGAGCAGCGCCTGGAAGGTGTGTCACAGGAAGTCAGTAAAGTGCGCGCCCGTATGCCAGAAATACTTAAATGGCAGCGTGAACGTCTGGTGGCGAAGTTAGAAGATGCCGACGTGCAGCTTGAAAACAATCGCCTCGAACAAGAGCTGGTGATGATGGCGCAGCGTATTGATGTGGCGGAAGAGCTTGATCGCCTGGATGCGCACGTTAAAGAGACCTATAACATTCTGAAGAAAAAAGAAGCGGTAGGTCGTCGCCTTGATTTTATGATGCAGGAATTTAACCGCGAGTCGAATACGCTGGCATCAAAATCCATAAATGCTGACATCACTGCTTCCGCTATCGAATTGAAAGTACTGATTGAGCAGATGCGTGAGCAGATCCAGAATATCGAGTAAACACCTCCACTCACTGGCCCCAGCAATGGGGCTTTTTTATCGCCTTCTGCATCGTCTGTTTTTCGCCTGTCCATTGCTGCGTTCAGATCAAAGATTTCCGCTTTTGCTTACTTTAACATCTCACTGATTGTCAGTTTAAAGCCGCTTTTTCAGTGTTCCGGTAAAGAGTACGTAAGAAAAAGTGAAAATTAATTTCCAGAAAGATCTCAGGCGATAATTATTTTTGCGGTTTTCCACCTTGCGGTTTCGCTTAACTCCTTGTTAAAAGTGATTTTTGTTTTTGTCGTGTGGTTTTTTAAATCAGACAAGGCGTTATCCATGAATCTGCTCAATCCTGTAGATTCTGGAGTTTACCTTTCTTTAAACGCACTATTTGATAAAGTGCTGGTCGAATAGAGTACAGCTGTACCGCCTGGGAACTTATGGAAGTGCTTCTTATGCGATACATCCATTTATCCCATGAAGGTTGGTAATGAAAAACACCGGACAATTTAGCACCTCGTTGCTGTATCCGCGTTATTGGTTCACCTGGTTTGGCCTCGCTGTTCTTTGGCTGTTGGTCCAGCTTCCCTATCCACTCTTAATCCGCCTCGGCGCTGGTGCCGGCAAACTCTCACGTCATTTTTTACAGCGTCGTGAACGTATTACCCGTCGTAATATCGAACTTTGTTTTCCAGGCATCAGCGAAGAAGAAACAGAGCGAATGATTGCGGGTAATTTCGCCTCGCTTGGCATGGCGCTGGCTGAAACCGGCATTGCCTGGTTTTGGTCCGATCGTGCGGTAAGACGCCTTTTTAACGTTTCCGGTCTCGCTAACTTGCATTCCGCGCAAAATGAAAAGCGCGGTGTAATGCTGATTGGCGTACATTTTATGTCGCTGGAACTGGGTGGCCGCATCAGCGGTTTATGCCAGCCGATGATGGCGATGTATCGTCCGCATAACAATCGCGCGATGGAATATGTACAAACCAAAGGTCGTATGCGTTCCAATAAAGCGATGATTGACCGCCGCGATCTGCGTGGCATGGTCAATGCGCTTAAACAAGGTGAATCGGTGTGGTTCGCGCCTGATCAAGACTATGGCCCGAAGGGCAGCACTTTTGCGCCACTGTTCGCTGTAGAAAAAGCGGCTACCACTAACGGCACTTTTGTTCTTTCACGACTGGCTAAACCCGCGATGATTCCCATCGTGTTGATTCGTAATCCAGATAATGATGGCTATCAGCTGATCATTGAACCGGTGCTAGAAAATTATCCTCACAATGATGAATCTGCCGCCGCGGCTTATATGAATAAAGTGATAGAGAATCAAATCCTGCGTGCACCGGAGCAATACCTTTGGCTGCATCGGCGCTTTAAAACCCGCCCGCCAGGCGAAGCCCCTCTCTACGTCTAATCATCAAGCAGGCCTCGCGCCTGCTTTTTTCGCCTTTTGTTTCGAGACTCAGCGAAACAGGCGCTTATCTGAACTGGCTGGTCTTTGCTGGTGCGGATGTCAACCAACGTGATGGCATCGAAAGCCAACTGGCATCTGTCTAAAAATTGGTGAATGATGGCGCTTTCATAAGCTACCGCAGGAATCTCGCATGGATATGAATAGCGAAGCCAACTGGCAGCGTCCTCTTTTTGACGATCGTCTGACGCCTTATATCGAAATTGATGCACAGCGCCTCGAACACAACCTGCAGCGTATGCAGAAAAGAGCCAACGAAGCGGGCGTTGCGTTGCGCCCCCATATTAAAACGCATAAAAGTGTGTGGATTGCCCGTCGTCAGCGAGAACTGGGCGCAAAAGGAATTACTGTTTCAAAACCGAGCGAGGGTATCAGTTTTATACGGGGCGGAGAGCGCGATTTACTGCTGGCTTATCCTGTCGTACAGGCAAAGAGTATTACTGAGCTTCTACGCCAGGCGGCATATCATTGCGCAAAAATCACCCTGATTGCTGATGCGCTGCATGGCGTAACGGCAATTGCTGAAGCACAGCGTCTGCAGCCAGATTGTGAGCTGGCGGTCGCTATTAAAGTCGATGTCGGATTACACCGAGTGGGCGTCAATCCAGATAGCGATGATGCATTAATCCTCGCACAGGCATTGAAAAAAGAGAGCCTGCCATTTGCCGGTTTGGTCTCACACGCGGGGCACGCCTATGGTGCAGGAAATCTCTCTGCCATTAGCGTAATAGCCGGGCAGGAAGCTCAGCTGATGCAATCTCTGCAACACAGGCTGCATGAGGCTGGCTTCAATTTTTGTCCCGTGTCGGTGGGATCAACCCCAACTGCGCTGGCAGCGCAAGTGCCTCCTGGTATTGATGAAATCCGTCCAGGAAATTATGCGCTACTTGATCTTACTGCCTGCCGCCTGGGTTTGAGCCAGGTCGACGAGCTGGCACTCAGCGTCATCACGCGCGTGGTTGCGGTCAATGAACATTTTGCTATCGTTGATGCCGGTTCAAAAATGTTGAGCTCAGATAAGGGTCCGCACGGCACCAATGCCAGCGGTTTTGGTGTTGCCGTCGATGAGCATGGCAATACTTTCGACGTCAGTAAACTGTCAGAAGAGCATGGATTTTTGATTTATCAAGGTAATGCACCGCGCATTGGCAGCCTGTTGCGTATCTTTCCTAACCATAGCTGTGCCGTTATGGCGCAATCAGACAGTTTTGTTTTACGTCATGCTGATGGGCACGCTGAAACTGAACCGGTGTCTGCACGCGGTAACTTTAACTGATTTCACTCTACGGGCAGCGCCTGTGTCTGCCCGTACCCGATGCGAAACTGTATCTGGCCCACACTTCTGTTGGCAGAGCGTTTTACCCTCCTGCGCCCCATGCTTTAATCAATTTTTGTTCCCGTCAGGAGGTAACATGCTGTCCTCTCATACTTTAAGCATAACCATTGCCCGCAACTGGCTCGATCTTTATGAAACCATTTGGAAACCAGAATTTTTCCCAAAATGGGCGTCCGGCTTGAGCAGCAGTACACTGGAGCCTGAAGGCAATCACTGGCGAGCACGTGGGCCAGAGGGAAGCGTAAAAATTCGTTTCTCCCCTCATAATCCCTTTGGCGTAATGGATCACTGGATTGATACCGGGTCAGGCAAAGAGATTTATATGCCAATGCGGGTCATTGCTAATGAACAAGGTGCCGAGGTGTTGATCACCGTTTACCGTCAGCGCCTGATGTCTGACGAAAAATTCGCTAAAGATATTGAATGGGTTAAACGTGATCTTGCTCAACTCAATACAAAGCTTACCAAATAATTTCAATAAGTTACCTAAAAAAGACAGACTTTATTAATTGCTGGAAGATAGTAAAAAATTTATATTTTTTATCTCATCGAAAGCATAAACGTTCTCTCAGGATATGCATGACACAATGCACCATTACAGAAATTATGCTTAAGCATAAAGGCCAGAAAAATCCTGGCTTTTATGTGATGAAAAAGGCTTGTTGTGGCTGATTTAGAACTGTTTTTTTGATACTGAGATAATATCCCCTAAATTTTTAAATATTAACCTCAACAAACATTAATAAACCCCTATTTAAAAAATTAACTATTCCCATGCAAAAATTGAATCCATTATTTCCTGAGTTTGTCTTATCAGATTTTTCTCATGGTGTTAATTTAAACAAAACACGGTATAAATCGTCTCACACACAGCAATACCCATAATAACTACAGCAGGGAAAATAATGGATCGCTCAACTTATCCTTTGTTATCAGAAAAAGAGTTCGTTGAGATAGCCGGAAGGATACTGGCTGGAGAATATACAACCACAACAGGATTTATGCATGATTTGGCGCTCTTTTTGCTCACAGCAGGAGATTCAGCCATTACACGAGAAAGTGAATATTCCAGAGATATTTATTTTTTTCTGAACACCATTTAATTGAATCGATAATAACATGGCAAGCCTGGAAGGGCATTTCAGGACTTCGGCCGGAAAAATTGCACTGACTTACCGTGTAACAACAATCACAGCTTGATGTTGCACAACGTATCAATTTGCACTGGTACATGTACCATAACGAGCATAATATGGCGATACGAGAAAGAAATCTGACTGACGCAAAATGGTCTGTTCTCTCATCAATAAAAATTATTGGCATTGGCGTGCTGCAACTCTCTTTACTAGCACAAATTTTGCAGGCGAATGAATTAAACCTGCTAGCCATTGCCGTTATTGGTTTATTAGCTATCGACACACTGGCGGATCGCGGGTTCTCGAATTCGCTAATTCGACATCGCATGCTTTCCATTAACGATCTTTCCATGTTGTATTGGGGAAATGTGTTATTGGGTATTCTAATCTGTGCTGCATTGTTCCTTAGCAGCGACTTGCTGAGTAGCACCTTTAATCAGCCTGAACTGGCAGTAATGGTAGAAATGGTTTCAGTCATTTTTATTATTATTCCACAAGGCCAGCATTATCGCGCCATATTACAGCGAGAGAAACAATATACGCGCATTGCGTTTACTGAAACGTCGTCAGTATTAGCAGGCCTCGGCGTAACATTATTTACAGTTTGGTTAACACCATCGGTATTATGCGCAATTTGGGGTTACCTGGCGATGGCATCAATCAGGATGCTGATATATTGCTATTACGGTCGTTCATGGTTCCAACCTGAATACCGTTTCAACCTGAAAACATTCACTCAAATTCGCGCAAGACACGTATAACAATAAATCTGTATGGTGGGCTCTGGGCATCTGAAACGATGCGTTCGCGTGCTGTTAATCAGCACGCTTTTTTCTTTTCTGTGCTTCCCGCAATAAAACCCATGCTTCCATCTCCCAACTCCCCTTTTTTATATATCATCGGTGTGTGTAAAATGGCTTTCACTGTCGCGGTAACGCATCGATATTTTATTTAATGAAGTTTGTCCGCACTGACATTCTCTTCAATGAGCGTCCCGGTTGTTATAATTTTCAGTGCGTTTTTCACGCACCAACCTACAAAAAGTATCCCGCTCTTTTGTCCAGCCCGTGTTTTTGATTTCAACGCTTAACCACGCCAGTATGAATAGCAGACTCGTTGTAGGCATCTCTAACATTTGAACTGCCATGCTTACTTAAGTGCTATTCGTTCCCTGCTACCGGCTGAGACCATAATCGAATAAAATTACCTTATGCGAAAAAGCCTTAAAGATAAATTATCGCATTGATAATAAAAGAATTTATAAACGCAGCAATGAGCATTTTCACTTCTGTTAACTAAGGGATAGAAAATCTCAGTAGTGGTTACGCGCTTAACAACGTAGCCTTGCCACCGACTTTCTGGAGCCTGATATGTTACTTACCGTTCTCTATATTATTGGTATCACCGCCGAAGCCATGACCGGCGCACTTGCCGCTGGCCGACGCAAAATGGATCTGTTTGGTGTCATTATTATTGCTTCCGTAACGGCAATTGGCGGAGGGTCAGTACGCGATATCCTGCTGGGACATTATCCGCTCGGCTGGGTAAAACATCCCGAATACGTCATGATCGTCGCTGCTGCTGCCGTTGTGACTACCGTCGTTGCGCCATTAATGACCCATCTGCGTAAGGTATTCCTGGTGTTGGATGCGCTCGGTCTGGTGGTTTTTTCTATTATTGGTGCCCAGGTTGCTTTGAGCAGTGGGCACGCCATGATTATCGCCGCTATTAGCGCAGTGATTACCGGCGTGTTTGGCGGTGTACTACGCGACATGTTCTGTAATCGTATCCCGCTGGTGTTTCAGAAAGAGCTCTATGCTGGCATTGCCTTTGCCTCTGGCTGGATGTATATCCTGCTGTTAAAAACGCCGCTGGCACACGAAGCAGTCATTACTATTACGTTATTATTTGGTTTTCTTGCTCGCTTACTGGCGCTGCGTTTCCGTCTCGGCTTGCCTGTTTTTAATTACCCTCACCCCGAGCACTGATGGGATAGCAGGAATATTTTGCTGCTGCAAAAAAGTGATCAGTCTACGCAAATGTTCATCCTGCAACTGATGAACAATACGCTGCGCTGAGACCTTACCTACGCCGGGTAGCGTCTGCCATGTTTGTGCATCGCGTTGCAATAGGGTATCCCAGTTTTTATCGGTCAACGCATTCAAGGCCTTACGCGGTAGTGGAAGTCCCAGAGCAGCGATCCAGCGGCGCAGTGGCTGTTGTCGCGTCAGATTGAAACTATGCCAAAGCTGCTGCGCCCGCGCCGGTGAAATGCCCGCAGCCGCCGCGATCTGTTCAACGGAGAGAGTTAGCCAGGAAAATAAATGTGCCATCTCTGGAATTTCAAGCAGCCGTAGCCATGTGCTGCGCTGTACGCCGGGAATATTCAGCACTGATTTTTGACTCAGCCAGCTCAGCCTCGCTAATAGCTGTCTTTGACACTCTGCCTCCAGATAATAACAACTGGTTGGCGTAAAGCGTTCCTCATCAGGTATGAGTGGATAGTGACGCTCTTTCACTCGCCAGATAACACGCTCCAGACGAGGAATACCTTGTCCTGCCAGACTGATCGTAATCTGGTCGCCTGCAATAATATCGTGCTCACGCCAGCTACGTAACGACCCCAGGTTTACCCGCCTGACCGTTTTATCATCCAACTGAACCGGTTGTAGGTTGAGCACCACACTAATCTTGCCGGTTCGCCCGATTGAAAAATTGACTGATAAAACTTCTGTGCTGGCTTCAGGCGGCTGATATTTCCAGGCAGCAGCCCAGTGTCCTTCTCCGGGTAACCAGTTTTTTCCTGCCGGGCGGGAAGCCTGGTGAATAACCACCCCATCAGTCACGAAAGGAAGCGGCGCACGAAACCAACGTTCACGCCAGCCAGCAACGTCCTCCTCATCTTTGACGCTTTTACTCCACTCTCCGGCCAGACCAAATCCCCATTGCGTCAGTTGATGCAGCTGAGCGGCCATATCAGCAGGCCCGTCTGGCCAGCCCCAAATAAACACGCCAATATGAGGTAATAACGGACTTGTTTGCTTACTCATCATCGCACCCGCAACCTGCGCTCGCGCATTTTTACCGCCCGCGCGGGCCTGATAATGACCGTTCATCATCAAAAACAGCTCACCTTGCAGAACCACTTCATTTTGTTTGCTTTCGATAGTGAGGGGTATGGCGGGAATACCCGCCGCCTTTTTCAACCACTCTTCACCGCGCAAACCATCACCGCGGCTGATCAGTGAAACCAGTTTGCCGTGGCGATAAACCAGCGTTACCGCTACGCCATCAACTTTGGGCTGTACCCAGAGGTCATCACGGCTCTGCATCCAGTAAGCCACAGCCAGTTTATTGGGCAGTTTTTTTACCCCCGTATGCGCGACGGGATGTAACTGCTCACCACCGGAAGGTAAGTGCGGCTCATCATCCAGGGCGGCTGTTCTGAAGCAGTGCAGCCATTGCGTAAGCCGCAGTTGCAGGCTGTCATAATCTGTATCCGCAATCTGGCTACTGCCTTGTTGGTAGTAAGCATTATCCCAGTGTCGTAATTGCTGTTGCAGCTGATTAATTTCGTTATCAGCACGCTGAGGTGTCCAGGGGGGACACACCGCGCCTTTTGCCTGACAGAGCGTTGCCAGCAGAGCCAAAACTATCGCGAATATCCCTTTCATCTTTACTCTCCTGATGATTTTGGGTCATTCCACCCTTTTATCTTTAATTCAACCAGTTACGTTTGTGAAAGATGGAAGGTACTCTGCAAGCGTTTTTTCAGCGTTACATTGTTCAACACCTTTTTGCGCCCCGCTGCGCAAAAGTTTTCCTCCTGCCGCTGCGCAAACGCTGCGTGCACGCGGGAAGCTGTGTATACTGTGCAGGAAATCGACTCCGCTATTATTCAATTCAAAAAAACCATGGCTCAAGGCACGCTCTATATTGTTTCCGCCCCCAGTGGCGCAGGTAAATCCAGCCTGATTCAGGCACTGTTGAAGACACAGCCGCTTTACGATACACAGGTGTCAGTTTCTCATACCACTCGCGGTATGCGTCCGGGCGAAGCGCACGGTGAGCACTACTATTTTGTTGAAAAGCATGAATTTGAGCAGATGATTGCCGACGATGCTTTTCTCGAACATGCGAAAGTTTTCGACAACTATTACGGGACTTCGCGTAAAGCAATTGAGCAGGTTCTTGCTACCGGCGTGGATGTATTTCTTGATATTGACTGGCAAGGCGCGCAGCAAATTCGCGCAAAAATGCCTAACGCACGCAGTATCTTTGTATTGCCTCCATCGAAAGATGAGCTGGACCGCCGCCTACGTGGCCGAGGTCAGGATAGTGAAGAGGTGATTACGCGCCGTATGGCACAGGCGGTGGCTGAAATGAGCCATTACGCCGAATACGACTATTTAATTGTGAATGATGATTTTGATCTGGCGTTGTCCGATCTTAAAACCATTATTCGTGCAGAGCGTCTGCGTATGGCCCGTCAAAAGGCGCGCCATGATGCTTTAATCAGCAAACTATTGGCAGTCTGAATACAGTTTCAGTATGATGCCCAGTCATTTCTTCATCTGTGGAGTAGCACACCTATGGCACGCGTAACCGTTCAGGACGCAGTAGAAAAAGTTGGTAATCGTTTTGACCTGGTGTTGGTCGCTGCACGTCGTGCACGTCAGATGCAGGTAGGCGGCAAAGATCCGCTGGTTCCGGAAGAGAACGATAAACCAACCGTTATCGCACTGCGCGAAATCGAAGAAGGTTTGGTCACGAATCAGATTTTAGATGTCCGTGACCGTCAGGAGCAGCAAGAGCAGGAAGCCGCTGAATTACAAGCCGTTACCGCTATCGCTGAAGGCCGTCGTTAACAGCAAGCTGCAGGTCACCCTTGTATCTGTTTGAAAGCCTCAATCAACTGATTGAAAAATACTTGCCAGAGGAGCAAATCAAGCGCCTCCAGCAAGCATACCTTGTTGCACGTGATGCCCACGAGGGACAGACACGCTCCAGCGGCGAGCCTTATATCACCCATCCGGTTGCTGTAGCCTGTATTCTGGCTGAAATGAAGCTCGACCATGAAACACTCATGGCCGCGCTGCTTCATGATGTTATTGAAGATACGCCTGCAACTTATCAGGATATGGAACAGCTCTTCGGTAAGAGCGTTGCCGAGCTGGTGGAAGGCGTTTCGAAGCTGGATAAGCTGAAGTTCCGCGACAAGAAAGAGGCGCAGGCAGAGAACTTCCGCAAGATGATAATGGCGATGGTGCAGGATATCCGCGTCATTCTCATCAAGCTGGCTGACCGCACCCACAACATGCGCACGCTGGGCTCATTACGTCCGGATAAACGTCGCCGCATCGCGCTGGAAACCCTGGAGATTTACAGCCCGCTGGCCCACCGTCTGGGTATTCATCACCTTAAAACCGAACTGGAAGAATTGGGTTTCGAAGCCCTGTATCCGAATCGCTATCGGGTGATTAAAGAGGTAGTCAAAGCGGCGCGCGGTAACCGTAAAGAGATGATCCAGAAAATCCTTTCTGAGATCGATGGCCGTTTGCAGGAAGCCGGCATTCCCTGCCGGGTTAGCGGTCGCGAAAAGCATCTTTATTCGATCTACCGCAAAATGCACCTGAAAGAGCAGCGTTTTCACTCGATCATGGATATTTACGCTTTCCGCGTTATCGTGAAAGATTTGGATACCTGTTATCGCGTACTGGGTCAGATGCACAGTTTGTATAAACCGCGTCCGGGCCGCGTTAAAGATTATATCGCCATCCCCAAAGCTAACGGCTATCAGTCGCTGCACACTTCGATGATCGGCCCACACGGCGTACCGGTTGAGGTGCAGATCCGTACCGAAGATATGGATCAGATGGCAGAAATGGGGGTCGCCGCGCACTGGGCTTATAAACAGGCGGGCGAAAGTGGCACCACCGCGCAAATCCGCGCTCAGCGTTGGCTGCAAAGCCTGCTGGAGTTGCAACAAAGCGCAGGCAGTTCGTTTGAATTTATTGAGAGCGTGAAGTCAGATCTGTTCCCGGATGAGATCTACGTTTTCACGCCAGAAGGCCGTATTGTCGAACTTCCCACCGGTGCGACACCCGTGGACTTCGCGTATGCAGTGCATACCGATATCGGCCATGCCTGTGTTGGCGCTCGCGTCGATCGTCAACCTTATCCGCTCTCACAGCCGTTGAGTAGCGGTCAAACCATCGAAATCATCACTGCGCCAGGCGCTCGCCCTAATGCGGCCTGGCTTAACTTTGTCGTCAGCTCAAAAGCGCGTGCGAAGATTCGTCAATTACTGAAGAACCTTAAGCGTGAAGATTCCGTGAATCTGGGACGTCGTTTGTTGAGTCATGCGTTGGGCGGCAGTCGTAAGCTGGCAGAAGTGCCTGTTGAGAACATCAAGCATGAGCTTGATCGGATGAAACTCACCTCACTGGACGATCTGCTGGCAGAAATCGGCCTCGGCAATGCTATGAGCGTGGTGGTGGCGAAAAATCTGACGCAGTCAGGTACGACACCGTTAACCAACAGCAAACGTGGTAAAAAATTGCCCATCAAAGGTGCCGATGGCGTATTGATCACCTTTGCTAAATGTTGCCGCCCCATTCCTGGCGACCCGATTGTGGCTCACGTCAGTCCAGGTAAGGGCTTAGTGGTTCACCACGAGTCTTGTCGAAATATTCGCGGCTACCAGAAAGAGCCAGAAAAATTCATGCCGGTAGAGTGGGATAAAGTGACCGAGCAGGAATTTGTTGCTGAGATTAAAGTCGATATGTTTAACCATCAGGGTGCGCTGGCAAACCTGACAGCAGCAATTAACACCGCCGGTTCAAATATTCAGAGCCTGAATACGGAAGAGCGTGATGGCCGCGTTTATAGCGCCTTTATCCGCCTGACCGCGCGCGATCGCGTCCATCTGGCTAATATCATGCGGAAAATTCGTGTGATGCCGGACGTAATCAAAGTTCACCGTAACCGTAATTAGTTAATGAACGCTCAACGTTTTGCTCGTATTCAGGAGATGCTGGCCTTGCGCCAGCACGATCTCACCGTCTGCATGGAGCAGGTGCATAAACCGCACAACGTCTCTGCGGTTATACGCACTGCCGATGCGGTGGGTATTCATGCTGTTCACGCCGTCTGGCCGAGCCAGCGTATGCGCACCCAGGTCTCCTCTTCTGCGGGCAGTAATAGCTGGGTAAAAGTCGTCACGCATCGCAATATCGGCGAAGCCGTAAAACATCTTAAAGCGCAAAAGATGCAGGTACTGGCCACGCACCTTTCTGACAGCGCAGTCGATTTTCGTGAAATCGATTATACCCGGCCCACCTGTATTCTGATGGGCCAGGAAAAAACAGGGATTACTGATGAAGCCCTGGCGCTGGCCGATCAGGACATCATTATTCCAATGGTGGGCATGGTGCAATCGCTTAACGTCTCCGTGGCTTCGGCGCTTATTTTGTATGAAGCGCAGCGTCAGCGGCAAAATGCCGGGCTGTATCAGCGTAAACACAGCTTGCTCGATGAGAATGAGCAGCAGCGGTTGCTGTTTGAAGGCGGTTATCCGGTACTGGCTCGCGTGGCTAATCAGAAAGGTCTGCCCTATCCTCACATCAATGCGCGAGGCGAAGTCGAAGCTGATGCCGACTGGTGGGCAACCATGCAAGCTAAAGGTAAAAAATGAAAGGCCGCCTGCTGGATGCCATCCCGCTCAGTACCCTGACCGGCGTAGGCGCCAGCCAGGCGGCAAAGCTGGCCAAAATCGGCCTGCATACTATTCAGGATCTGTTGCTGCATCTGCCGCTGCGCTACGAAGACCGCACCCAACTCTACGCCATTAACGATCTCCTGCCAGGCATCTGGGCTACGGTAGAAGGCGAAGTGCTGCACACCGATGTCACCTTTGGCCGCCGAAAAATGATGGTCTGCCAGATTAGTGATGGCAGCGGCGTACTGACGATGCGCTTTTTCAACTTTAACGCCGGAATGAAAAATGCGCTCGCGCCAGGCCGTCGCGTCACCGCTTATGGTGAAATTAAACGAGGCCAGCGCGGTGCCGAAATTATCCATCCTGAATACCGTATCCAGGGCGAAAACAGCAACGTCACACTGGAAGAGACGCTGACGCCGGTTTATCCCACGACCGAAGGCGTTCGTCAGGCAACGCTGCGTAATCTGACCGATCAGGCGCTGACGTTACTCGATAACTGCCCGATTGCCGAACTGCTGCCCCAGGCGTTACGTGGTGGGCTCATCAGCCTGCCTGATGCGTTGCGTACGCTGCATCGCCCTCCGCCAGATTTAAAGCTGAGTGAACTGGAAACCGGGCGGCATCCCGCTCAGCGTCGTTTAATTCTCGAAGAACTGCTGGCACATAATCTCAGCATGCTGGCGGTACGCGCGGGTGCACAGCGTTATTACGCCTTACCGATGCCTGCACGTCATACCTTAAGCGATAAATTGCTGGCGGCACTGCCCTTTACGCCAACCAATGCGCAAAAGCGGGTCGTCGCTGAGATTGAAAAAGACCTGGCAAATGATTTCCCGATGATGCGGCTGGTGCAGGGTGACGTAGGATCTGGCAAAACGCTGGTTGCGGCGTTAGCCGCGCTCAACGTCATTGCTTACGGCAAGCAGGTGGCGCTGATGGCACCTACCGAACTGCTGGCAGAGCAGCATGCTAATAATTTCCGTCAGTGGTTTGCGCCCCTTGGCATTGAGGTTGGCTGGCTGGCGGGTAAACAGAAAGGCAAAGCGCGTCTGGCGCAGCAAGACGCAATTGCCCGTGGCGACGTCGCAATGGTGGTTGGTACCCATGCACTGTTTCAGGAGCAGGTGCAGTTTAACGGCCTGGCATTGGTGATTATTGATGAGCAGCACCGTTTTGGTGTGCATCAACGTCTGGCGTTATGGGAAAAAGGTGAAGAGCAAGGTTTTCATCCTCATCAGTTGATCATGACCGCTACGCCGATTCCCCGCACGCTGGCGATGACCGCTTATGCCGATCTTGATACATCAACCATTGATGAGTTGCCGCCAGGTCGCACACCAGTAACAACCGTCGCGATCCCAGACAGTCGCCGCGACGATATCATTGCCCGGGTTGACCATGCCTGCCGTGAAGGTCGTCAGGCTTACTGGGTCTGTACGCTTATTGAGGAATCAGAGCTGTTAGAAGCGCAGGCTGCAGAAGCAAGCTGGGAAGCCCTGAAAAATGCATTGCCGGATTTGAACATCGGTTTAGTGCATGGCCGCATGAAGCCCGCTGAGAAACAGGCTGTGATGCAAGCATTCAAAGCCAACGAGCTTCAACTGCTGGTGGCTACCACGGTCATCGAAGTAGGTGTTGACGTGCCCAATGCCAGCCTGATGATTATCGAAAACCCGGAGCGTCTTGGTCTGGCACAGCTTCATCAATTGCGAGGCCGTGTCGGACGTGGGGCGGTAGCTTCGCATTGCGTACTGTTGTATAAAGCGCCGCTCAGCAAAACAGCGCAAAAACGCTTACAGGTACTGCGTGACAGCAATGACGGCTTTGTTATTGCACAGTACGATTTGGAAATTCGCGGTCCTGGTGAGCTGCTGGGCACGCGGCAAACCGGTAATGCTGAATTCAAAGTGGCAGATTTACTGCGCGATCAGGCGATGGTACCGGAAGTGCAGCGTGTGGCACGCCACATCCACCAGCATTATCCCGAACAAGCCAGCGCCCTGATCGAACGCTGGCTGCCGGAAAACGCTCGCTATACCAACGTCTGACTGGCTTTTTTATTGCTGTTGGGCAAACGTTTGCTTTTGCCTTGCGGATGATTACAATCGCCACACTATTTTCTGGGAACAGCAAAAGATGTCCACCAATCCGCAGCAAAGCCAACTTTCCGCTCATCATAGTGAATTAATTTATCGTCTCGAAGATCGCCCACCGCTGCCGCAAACGCTGTTTGCTGCTTGCCAGCATTTGCTGGCGATGTTTGTTGCGGTAATTACGCCCGCCTTGCTGATTTGTCAGGCGCTCGGCCTGCCAGCGCAAGATACGCAGCACATCATTAGCATGTCGCTGTTTGCTTCAGGTGTGGCATCCATTTTACAGATAAAAACCTGGGGACCCGTTGGCTCCGGTTTATTGTCGATCCAGGGCACCAGTTTTAATTTCGTGACGCCACTCATCATGGGTGGCATGGCGTTGAAAAATGGCGGAGCCGATGTGCCTACCATGATGGCTGCGCTGTTCGGTACGTTAATGATCGCTTCCTGTACGGAAATGGTGCTGTCGCGCGTGTTGCATCTGGCGCGTCGTATTATTACGCCGCTGGTCTCCGGCATCGTTGTGATGATTATTGGGCTATCGCTGATTCAGGTTGGCTTAACCTCGATTGGTGGCGGCTTTGCCGCGATGAACGATCACAGCTTTGGCGCGCCGAAAAACCTGTTACTTGCTGGTGCCGTGTTGTTAGTGATCATTTTGCTTAACAGGCAAAAAAATCCTTACCTGCGGGTGGCTTCGCTGGTTATTGCGATGGCGGCAGGTTATTTGCTTGCCTGGGCGCTTGATATGTTGCCCCAAACCGCTGCACCAGGCGATCAGCCGCTGGTTGCCGTGCCTTCTCCGCTCTATTACGGCCTTGGCTTTGACTGGAATCTGCTGATTCCGCTGATGCTGGTGTTTATGGTGACGTCGCTGGAAACTATTGGTGACATCACCGCTACCTCTGACGTTTCTGAGCAACCGGTGAGCGGGCCGCTTTATATGAAGCGTCTGAAAGGCGGCGTGCTGGCAAATGGCCTCAACTCTTTTGTGTCGGCGCTGTTTAATACTTTCCCTAACTCCTGCTTTGGTCAGAATAATGGTGTTATTCAGTTAACTGGCGTAGCCAGCCGCTACGTTGGTTTTGTCGTCGCGCTGATGTTAATCGTGCTGGGTCTGTTTCCGGCGGTGAGCGGTTTTGTGCAGCATATTCCAGAACCGGTACTTGGCGGTGCAACGATTGTGATGTTTGGTACTATTGCTGCTTCTGGCGTGCGTATTGTGTCGCGTGAGCCACTTAACCGTCGCGCCATTATGATTATTGCGCTGTCGCTTGCGGTCGGTCTTGGCGTTTCACAACAGCCGCTGATCCTACAATTTGCACCTGACTGGCTGAAAACCCTGCTTTCTTCAGGCATCGCAGCCGGTGGTATCACGGCAATTGTATTGAACCTGATCTTTCCTCAAGAAAAGTAATCCCGGGGCAGGCTACGGCCTGCCTGCTATTTATTCGGATTTACATCCAGGCTGTTGAGCTGTAACGGTAATTCAGGCATAACAACCTCTGACCGGATTTAAATCGGGATGGATGCGATGAAATTTATTGGAAAGTTTTTCCTTACCTTAGTGTTATTGCTGCTTTTCGGCCTGGTGATTGTGTATGTCCTGCTGCAAACGCAGTGGGGTGCGGGCTGGTTTAGCCGTTGGGTGAGCGATAAAACGGACTGGCATCTTTCTCTGCGCAAGATTGAGCACAACTTTTCCTCCCCTCTCATCTCATACTGGATGATTTTAGCTTTGGGCATGATGGTCAGCCCGCGATATTAGTGGCAAAAAAGGTCGATCTGGGCCTGGCGCTGGTGCAATTTAGTCACCCTCTACATTTCAGCAGCATTGAGTTACGTGACGGTGAAGTGAATCTGGCGAACCTGGCCCCCAACAGCGCGCTACCCATTCAGGCTAATCGCTTGCAGCTAAACAATATGCGCATTGATAATCCGAAAAGTATGCTGCCGCTATTTGCTCAACAGGTTAATGGCGGCATCGTGCCGTGGAAGCCAACCTCCAGCGATATGCTTGGACACGATGCTCAGTTCCAGATGAGTGCCGGCAGCATGACGCTGAACGGCGTACCTGGCGACAATGTTTTGATTCAGGGCAGCGTGACGCAAGACCGGATGTTATTTAGCAATATCGGTGCGGATTTAGCACGAGGTTCAATGACCGGCAACGGTGAGCGCGATGCTCAGGGTAACTGGAAAATTAATCAGCTACGCCTTAATGATATTCGCCTGCAAACAACTCATAGCCTGAGCGACTTTTTGCGCCCGATACAAAATGTGCCTTCGATTGCTATCACTCGTCTGGATATGACCGATGCGCGTTTGCAAGGTCCGGACTGGGCTGTTACCGATCTCGATCTGACGCTAAAAAATCTTCACTGGCAGGGCGACGACTGGCAAAGCCAGGATGGCTCACTGGCAATGAATGCAGGTAACTTCATTAACGGTCGTTTTGAGCTAAACGATCCGATCATCAATATGGATTTTTCTCCCCAGGGCGTGACGCTGACGCAATTCAGTTCACGCTGGGCCAATGGCGTTATTCGTGCTGATGGCAACTGGACACGCAGCGATAAACATCTGATGTTGAATAATCTGGCCGTTGCCGGGTTGGAATATACCCTGCCTGAGAACTGGCGCGATCGCTGGCAGAGCGCATTACCCGCCTGGCTGGATAGCGTATCGGTGACGCGTTTCACCTCTAACCGCAACCTGATTATTGATATTAATCCAGCCTTCCCTTTTCAGATGACTTCGCTCGATGGCAGCGGTGAAAATCTTTTACTGGCACGCCAGCATCAGTGGGGAATATGGTCGGGCAAGATGACTCTGAATGCCGCTGAAGCAACGTTCAACCGTACCGATTTACGCCATCCTTCGCTAACAATCAGCGCCAGCGATCAGCATATTCAGGTGACAGAAATGAGTGCCTTTAATGGCAAAGGTTTGCTGGAAGGAACGGCCAGTATTGGTCAGCAGCCGGACCGCCCGCTCACACTCGATCTTACGGGACGTGCTGTACCGGTTAATGTGTTGCAAAACTGGGGCTGGCCTGTTTTGCCACTGAGCGGCGACAGTAATCTGCACTTGCAGTTGAACGCGGCAATAAAAGCAGGTTCACCGCTGCGACCTACGGTAACAGGGAATTTATCGGTGACAACCGACAGCCAGCAATTACAGCAAACCATGCAGGCAGGCCAGGTAAGATAGAACAAAGGGCCATTGCTGGCCCTTTTGCTTTAATTGATACGAGCGCCCGATCCGCCCTCTTCCAGTGGCCCATCAGGATCGACTGGCAGAACGATATAGACACCTTCAAATACCGCACCGCGTTTTTCATCGCCAAACAGCTCAACTTCCAGTTGCACACGCGCTTTACGACCACGAGCCAGGCGATCAAGATCGCCACTCAGCGAACCCAAATCAGCAATAGCACCAGGGCGTCCGCTGATCGGCTGGCTGTAACGAATATGCGCATCCGCGAGAATAATGGTGCCGCCTAAATGCCGTTCACGTAACAGTAGCCAGATCAATCCCCAGCCCGTTAACGTTGCCAGCGAAAACAGGCTGCCGGCAAACAGGGTGTGGTGTGGATTCTGGTTGCCAGTCTCTGGCATGGTGGTAATAAATTTCTGCCCGGTGTATTGCAGGATACGCACACCCATTTTCTCGCTGAGCGGAATGTGTTCGTACCACGCCTGTTGTAACTGCCCGCACCAGTCAGCACGATGCAAAATATCATCCAGCGTCACAACCGGTTTGATCATCAAAAAATGGCGCACCGGCGTCGTCTGGGGGCAGTAATTTCACCCTGATTGACGTACCCCAGCTTGGCAAAAAACGCCACGGCATCTTCACGTGCGCTACAGGTCACGCGTTTGACACCCTCTTGCCGCGCAACGGATTCCAGCGTCATCGCCACCAGTGTGCCCAGGCCTTTGCCCTGCACAGAAGGATGAACCGCCAGGAAACGAATAGCCGCTTCATTATCTGCATTAATATATAGCCTGCCGATAGCGACTGGCTTGCCATGTTCATCCACGACCATTTGATGGTGCGCTAAAGCATCCCAGGCATCACGTTCCGATCCTTGTGGCTGGCGCAGCGGTTTTCTGAGCATTTCCCAGCGAAACTGATAATACATATCCAGTTCTTCCGCCGTTTGGGGCACGCGAAGATGATACATATAATGATTCTCTCGTTCGGAGCTTGCGTGGCTGTTCCCTTGCCGCTCGGCTAACGACCTCACACCTGCAACCAGAATGTTACAGGGCCATCATTCACCAGCGCGACCTGCATATCAGCAGCGAAACGTCCGTTTGCCGTAGTGATATCCTGCTTGCGACAGCTGTCACTAAAATACTCATACAGCCGTTCAGCTTCAGCCGGTTCAGCCCCCCGGAAAATGACGGGCGCATGCCTTTTTGCGTATCTGCCGCCAGCGTAAACTGCGAAACCACCAGCACGCTGCCGCCTGCTTGTTTGACGTTCAGGTTCATTTTGCCCTGCTCATCACTGAAAATGCGATAACCTAATACGCGTTCTGCGAGACGCTCCGCGCGCTTTTCGTCGTCACCTTTCTCAACGCCTAATAAGATCAGTAAACCGGTGCCAATTTCTCCAGTAACAATCTGATCGACGGTGACGCTGGCATGTTTCACACGTTGGATCAAAGCAATCATGTTTCCTCTTGTTTTTTTCTCTGATGTGCTTGTTTTAGCTGCCGATAGTCGTCAAGGGTGGCGGTAATTTCAGCACCTAACAATACAATGCACCAGGTCCAGTAAACCCACAGAAACAGGATTGGGATCACGGCTAACACACCGTAAATCAACTGGTACGAAGGAAACATCGTAACATACAGCGCAAATCCTTTTTACCCAGCTCAAAAAGCAGACCCGCAACTAATGCACCAACTAATGCATCTCGCGGCGGCACGCGCCGGGTCGGCACAATGCTGTATAACAACCAAAATGCAATGCATGACAGCAGCAAAGGAAAAACACGCAGCAGCTGATCGATAAGACTGGTCACGCCAGTGACATTGATCCAGCGTAGCGACAGTAAATAGGAACTGATCGCCAGGCTGGCACCAGCCAACAGCGGCCCGAGCGTCAGGATCATCCAGTAGACAGCAAACGAATAAACCAGCGGTCGCTTTTTATGGCTGCGCCAAATGGTATTGAATGCTGTGTCTACTGAATGCATCAACAACAGCGCAGTGACGATCAGCCCTACTGCGCCGACTGCCGTCATACGGTTTACGTTAGCAACGAACTGCTCAAGATAACGCTGCAGCGTATTACCTGCTGCAGGCATAAAATTAGTAAAGATAAAGTTTTTGAGCTGAACGCTGATGTCAGAAAACACAGGAAAGGCTGCAAATAACGCAAACACTACCGCAATCAATGGCACCAGCGCCAACAACGAGACGTAGGCTAAATTACCCGCCTGCGTCGTCATATTATCTTCGTCGATGCGTTTCCAAAGCAGTTTGAGCCACAGCCAAAACGCATGAAGCCCTGGACGGAATTGTCGAGACATCATGGTTTATGGATGACTCGCAAACCAGCCCGGTACGGTTTTACGGTCAGTGACCAACACGCTTTCAATGCCCAGCGCGCGTGCCGCTTCGATATTCTGCTCGTTATCATCAAAAAACACCGCCTGATCGGCACTGACGCCTTCACTCTCCAGCACGTGTTGATAGATGCGCGCCTCTGGTTTGCGCTTGCCCAACTCCTGCGACAGGTAAAGCTTATCTGCCGCCTGTTGCACGTCGGGATATTGCGTCGGCCAAAAAGCACAATGCAGCTTATTAGTGTTAGACAAAATCACGACGCGATGGCCTTCAGCCCGTAGCGAGTTCATCAACGCCAGCATATCAGCCCGCACGCCGACAAAAACCGCCTGCCAGCCCGCAGTAAATTGCTCATAGCTTAAGGCGATTTCAAGCTTCTCACACAGTGCGACCGCAAACGCTTCATCGCTAATCTCACCGCGTTCATGTTGTTCAAACTCTTCATCCATGTGGAAGTGACTTTGCAGTGATGCCAGCGGCACACGGCTAAGGTCACTCCAGACGCCTAATACGCGGTTAAAATCGATATCAATAATTACGTTGCCTAAATCGAATATGTACAGCATGGTGCCTCCTTCTGTTCCCTGGATTATTCACTCTAGCGGCAAAAGCTGAGGCTGAACAGGCAAGGCCGTCGAGAAAGATAAGAAGTGGAAGATTGAGCAACAAAGTCCTCGCCCGGCAGTGCGCGGGCCAGGTCACCGTGAGTGAGGGAGGCATAAGAACGGTGAAAATCAGATAATGGCAGGCAAAAAAAAGCCCCGTTAAACGGGGCTTTTATCAAATGACCGTAGCAGATTAAATATCTTTGCTACCGCGTGAAGCACGCTTACGGTCGTTTTCAGTCAGGTGACGCTTACGGATACGTACCGACTGTGGCGTAACTTCAACCAGTTCGTCATCATCGATGAACTCAATTGCCTGCTCAAGCGTCATCTTGATTGGCGGAACCAGAGTCGTGGCTTCGTCAGTACCGGAAGCACGCATGTTGGTCAGTTTCTTACCGGTCAGACAGTTTACTGTCAGGTCGTTAGAACGGCTGTGAATACCGATAATCTGGCCTTCATATACTTCAGCACCGTGACCCAGGAAGAGCTTACCGCGATCCTGCAGGCTGAACAGAGCAAACGCAACGGCTTTACCCTGACCGTTGGAGATCAGTACGCCATTCTGACGCTGGCCCACTTCGCCTGGACGGATGTCGTCGTAGTGGCTGAAGGTGGAGTACAGCAGACCCGTACCGGAAGTCATGGTCATGAACTCGTTACGGAAGCCGATCAGGCCACGGCTTGGGATCACGTAGTCGAGACGTACGCGGCCTTTGCCATCTGGATCCATGTTTTTCAGATCGCCTTTACGCTCACCCATGGCTTGCATGACTGAACCCTGGTGCGTTTCTTCGATATCCAGCGTCACGTTTTCGAACGGCTCTTGTTTACGGCCATCTATCTCACGGAAGATAACTTTCGGACGTGATACCGCCAGTTCGAAACCTTCACGACGCATATTTTCAATCAGTACGGACAGGTGCAGTTCACCACGACCCGATACGCGGAAAGCGTCAGCATCTTCGGTTTCTTCAACACGCAGCGCAACGTTATGAACCAGCTCTTTGTTCAGACGCTCAAGGGATCTGACGAGAGGTCACATATTTACCTTCTTTACCGCAGAACGGCGAGGTATTAACGTTGAAGAACATGGTTACGGTTGGCTCATCAACGCTCAATGCTGGCAGCGCCTGAACATTCTGCGGATCACAGATTGTGTCAGAGATGTTCAGTTCGCCCAGGCCGGTGATAGCGATGATGTCGCCTGCTTCAGCCAGATCGGTATCAATACGCTCCAGACCCAGGTGGCCCAGCACTTTACCGACTTTACCGTTACGCGTTTTACCTTCGCTATCAACGATGGTGACCTGCTGGTTCGGCTTCACTTTACCGCGCTTGATGCGGCCGATACCGATAACGCCCAGATAGTTGTTGTAGTCGAGCTGAGAAATTTGCATCTGCAGCGGGGCTTCAACTTCAACCTGTGGTGGAGAAACGTGGTCAACGATCGCCTGATACAGTGCAGTCATGTCGCTGCCCATATCGGCGTGGTCCAGACCCGCAATGCCCTGCAGCGCAGAAGCATAGATGATCGGGAAATCGAGCTGCTCGTCAGTGGCGTCGAGGTTGACGAACAGGTCAAACACCTGATCAACAACCCAATCCGGACGTGCGCCAGGACGGTCAATCTTGTTGATAACCACAATCGGCTTCAGACCATGCGCGAACGCTTTTTTGGTCACGAAGCGGGTTTGCGGCATAGGGCCATCCATCGCATCTACAACCAGCAGCACCGAATCCACCATGGACATGACGCGCTCTACTTCACCACCGAAGTCGGCGTGTCCTGGGGTATCAACGATGTTGATACGGTAGTCGTTCCATTTAATGGCGGTGTTTTTTGCGAGGATGGTAATCCCACGCTCTTTCTCCAAATCATTGGAGTCCATCACGCGCTCGGTAGCTTCGGTACGGGCGTCAAAAGTACCGGATTGTTGCAGCAGTTTGTCAACCAGGGTGGTCTTTCCATGGTCAACGTGCGCGATGATGGCGATGTTACGCAAATTTTCGATCACAGCTTTGCCTCAGGCATTAGAAATAGCGCGCTATTGTACACGGATTAAGCGGAAGACTGAACACGATCACACTTTTCACTGAAAGTTTATTGCATTGCCGGAAATTCGCACTGTTCCCGGTGCAGAAAATGCACTAAGTTGGTCCTGTGCACCAATTTAGTGCCATAATTCACCTTCAAAGCACCATTTTAGTGCATCATGACCATCCTGGTGCAGCTGCAGAACGATAACAGGGCGCATGGTAGCGCGATTTAACGTTCAAAAATAAAGTTGGCACAGAATTCGCTTTGTACTACTTAAGCGAAAACGACAGTTAGAAACGGTTGAAGAGCTTGCCGAGATTCAGTTGGTTCGGGATGGTTGTAACAAGAGACGCATTCCAGGCAACGAAGTTCTCTCACCATGTAGACAATGACCATTTCCGGGAGAGTTGAGTATGTCCGCTGAACACGTTCTCTCGATGATGAACGAGCACGAAGTTAAGTTTGTTGACCTGCGTTTTACCGACACTAAAGGTAAAGAACAGCACGTTACTATCCCTGCTCACCAGGTTAACGCTGACTTCTTCGAAGAAGGCAAAATGTTCGATGGCTCCTCCATCGGTGGCTGGAAAGGCATTAACGAATCAGACATGGTGCTGATGCCTGACGCAACAACTGCGGTCATGGATCCCTTCTTCGAAGATTCTACGCTGATCATCCGCTGTGACATTCTCGAGCCAGGCACCATGCAGGGCTACGATCGTGACCCGCGTTCAATCGCCAAGCGCGCTGAAGATTTCCTGCGTTCTTCTGGCATCGCGGATACCGTGCTGTTCGGACCTGAGCCAGAATTCTTCCTGTTCGATGATATCCGTTTCGGCTCTTCTACTTCCGGCTCACACGTTGCTATTGATGACATCGAAGCAGCATGGAACACCGGCAAAGAATACGAAGGCGGCAACAAAGGTCACCGTCCAGGTCTGAAAGGCGGTTACTTCCCGGTTCCACCAGTCGATTCATCTCAGGACATCCGTTCTGCAATGTGTCTGACCATGGAGCAAATGGGCCTGGTGGTAGAAGCACATCACCACGAAGTCGCAACAGCAGGTCAGAACGAAGTGGCGACCCGCTTCAACACCATGACCAAAAAAGCGGACGAAATTCAGATCTATAAGTATGTTGTGCACAATGTTGCTCACGCTTACGGTAAAACCGCAACCTTCATGCCTAAACCAATGTTTGGCGACAACGGTTCAGGTATGCACTGCCACATGTCTCTGTCTAAAGGCGGCGTAAACCTGTTCTCTGGCGACAAGTACGGCGGCCTGTCTGAAATGGCGCTGTTCTACATTGGCGGTATCATCAAGCACGCGAAAGCAATCAACGCCCTGGCGAACCCGACCACCAACTCTTATAAGCGTCTGGTTCCAGGTTACGAAGCGCCGGTTATGCTGGCTTATTCTGCGCGTAACCGCTCTGCTTCAATCCGTATCCCGGTTGTTGCCAGCCCGAAAGCACGTCGTATTGAAGCTCGCTTCCCGGATCCAGCGGCTAACCCATACCTGGCGTTTACTGCTCTGCTGATGGCAGGTCTTGACGGTATCATCAACAAGATCCACCCTGGCGATGCAATGGACAAAAACCTGTATGACCTGCCGCCGGAAGAAGAAGCTGAGATTCCAAAAGTTGCTGGCTCCCTGGAAGAAGCACTGAACGCTCTGAACGAAGACCGCGAGTTCCTGACCCGTGGTGGCGTATTCACTGACGACACCATCGATGCCTACATCGAACTGCGTAAGTCTGAAAACGACCGTGTTCGCATGACGCCGCACCCGGTAGAGTTTGAGCTGTACTACAGCGTTTAATAAGTTTTAGGTTTTTTGTTGCCGTGGAAACTTTCAGCCCATCTTCGGATGGGCTTTTTTCTCCGCGAATTCATCGTTCATTCGCCTGAAAGTCGGCTTAAAGATCACAATGCACTAAATTTGTGCAGAGGAACGCTGTATGGCAACTGGCTCTCTGCCCGATGCGGGGCAGATTCTCAATTCCTTAATCAACAGTATTTTGTTGGTGGATAACGAACTGGTTATTCATTACGCCAACCCGGCGGCGCAGCAATTACTGGCGCAAAGCTCACGTAAATTGTTCGGCACGCCGTTACCTGAATTAACCGGCTACTTTTCGCTGAATGTTGAGGTGATGCGTGAGAGTCTTGAGGCTGGCCAGGGATTTACCGACAGTGAAGTGACGCTGGTTGTGGATGGCCGCGCGCATATCATGTCACTGACGGCACAACGTTTGCCTGATGGTTTTATCCTGATGGAAATGGCGCCAATGGATAATCAACGTCGTCTCAGTCAGGAACAATTGCAGCATGCCCAGCAAGTGGCCGCCCGGGATTTAGTGCGCGGTTTAGCGCATGAAATTAAAAACCCGCTTGGAGGCCTGCGCGGTGCTGCACAACTGTTATCACGCGCGCTGCCCGATCCGTCGCTCAATGAATACACCAAAGTCATTATTGAGCAAGCGGACCGGTTACGTAATTTAGTGGATCGCCTGCTAGGGCCGCAGCAACCCGGTATGCACATTACTCAGAGCATTCATCAGGTAGCTGAACGCGTGGTAAATCTGGTGTCGATGGAGCTGCCAGATAATGTCTCGCTGGTGCGCGATTACGATCCCAGCCTGCCTGAACTGCCGCACGACCCCGATCAAATTGAACAAGTTTTACTGAACATTGTGCGTAACGCTTTACAGGCGTTAGGTGAAGAAGGCGGCACAATCGTTATTCGCACCCGCACGGCGTTTCAACTAACGCTGCACGGCACGCGTTATCGTTTGGTGGCACGCATCGATATTGAAGATAACGGCCCGGGTATTCCTGCTCAACTGCAGGACACGCTGTTTTACCCCATGGTGAGCGGACGTGAAGGTGGCACGGGTTTAGGTCTTTCCATTGCCCGTAGCCTGATCGATCAGCATTCAGGAAAAATAGAATTTAACAGTTGGCCGGGTCATACCGAATTCTCGGTTTACTTGCCTATTCGCCAGTGAGGTTTCTATGCAACGAGGGATAGTCTGGATCGTCGATGACGATAGCTCCATCCGCTGGGTGCTTGAACGCGCGCTCACTGGAGCCGGTTTGAGCTGTGCAACCTTTGACAGTGCTAACGAGGTGCTGGATGCGCTATCGACCAAAACCCCAGATGTTTTACTGTCAGATATTCGCATGCCTGGCATGGACGGTCTGGCGCTGCTGAAACAGATTAAACAGCGTCATCCAATGCTGCCGGTCATCATTATGACTGCGCATTCTGATTTAGACGCAGCGGTAAGTGCTTACCAGCAAGGTGCGTTCGATTACCTGCCAAAACCCTTTGATATTGATGAAGCGGTTGCGCTGGTTGAGCGCGCGATTAGTCACTATCAGGAGCAACAACAGCCACGTAATCAACCGGTTAGCGGGCCGACAACCGATATTATCGGTGAAGCACCCGCAATGCAGGATGTGTTCCGCATCATTGGTCGCCTGTCGCGCTCATCAATTAGTGTATTGATTAACGGCGAGTCAGGAACCGGTAAAGAGTTGGTTGCGCACGCGCTGCATCGCCATAGCCCACGAGCGAAGTCACCGTTTATCGCCCTGAACATGGCGGCCATTCCCAAAGATTTGATCGAGTCTGAGCTGTTTGGTCATGAAAAAGGGGCATTTACCGGCGCTAATCAAATTCGTCAGGGGCGTTTTGAGCAGGCCGACGGCGGCACGCTGTTTTTAGATGAAATTGGTGATATGCCGCTGGATGTACAGACCCGCTTACTGCGCGTTTTGGCTGACGGTCAGTTTTATCGGGTTGGCGGCTATGCCCCAGTGAAAGTAGACGTACGCATTATCGCGGCTACACACCAAAATCTGGAGCTGCGCGTACAGGAGGGCAAATTCCGTGAGGATCTGTTCCATCGCCTGAATGTGATCCGCGTACATCTGCCGCCATTGCGGGAACGTCGTGAGGATATTCCTCGTCTGGCGCGTTATTTCTTACAGATTGCTGCACGTGAACTGGGTGTTGAAGCGAAAATTTTGCATCCTGAAACCGAAACGGCGCTGACGCGTTTGCACTGGTCCGGGAATGTGCGTCAGTTAGAGAATACCTGCCGCTGGTTAACGGTGATGGCGGCCGGTCAGGAAGTGCTGATTCAGGATCTACCCGCCGAACTGTTTGAATCCAGTACGCCGGAAAACCCTGTGCAATCTTTGCCTGACAGCTGGGCAACGCTGCTGGCGCAATGGGCCGATCGCGCGTTGCGTTCCGGTCATCAGAACCTGCTGTCAGAAGCGCAGCCAGAGATGGAGCGCACACTGCTTACGACTGCGCTGCGTCATACGCAAGGCCACAAGCAGGAAGCGGCGCGTTTGCTGGGTTGGGGGCGTAATACCCTGACCCGTAAACTGAAAGAGCTTGGCATGGAATAGCATTGATAATACCGGGCTGGCGTCGTAACACGAGCCAGCCCGGTATGTCAGATAACGCGCGAAAACTGTTGCTGGCGCGCTTTCTGCCGCAAATAACGATCGAAGCACATACAAATATTACGAATCAGTAAGCGCCCTACGCCCGTCACCTGCAGCCCTGTTGCGCTGTGTACCACCAGCCCATCGGCAATTAACGGTTTGAGTAACGCTAAATCCTCTGCGAAATAGTCGCTGAAGCAAATATTCCATTGGCTTTCTATCGCATTAAAATCCAGCGCAAAATGGCAAATCAGCATTTTTATGACCTCGCGGCGCAGGCAGTCATCTTCACTGAGCGTCAAACCACGCCATAAACCGTTGCCGCTGCTTGTCACGCTGCTGTACCACGTCTTAAGATCTTTCTGGCTCTGCGCATAGCTGTCGCCAATCATGCTAATTGCCGAGACGCCCAGCCCCAACAGATCACTATCGCCCTGGGTGGTGTAGCCCTGAAAATTACGATGCAGCAAGCCCTCACGCTGTGCTACTGCCAGCTCATCCTGAGGCCTGGCGAAATGATCCATGCCGATGAACTGATAGCCATGCTGCGTCAGCGTAGCAATGGTTTCCTGAAGGATTTGCAGCTTTTGCCGGGCGGAAGGCAGCTCATCCTCTTTAATTTTGCGCTGTGCGGCGAACAGGGCTGGCAAATGCGCATAATTGAAAACGCTCAGACGATCGGGATTAAGCTTAATCACGCGCTTTAAGGTATAGGCGAAGCTGTCAGGTGTCTGAAGCGGCAAGCCGTAGATCAGATCGATGCTGGTTGAGCGAAAACCTTGCTGACGCGCTCTCGCCATCAGCGCGAAAATAACGTCTTCATCCTGTTCGCGGTTAACGCGCTGCTGCACCGCTTTATTAAAATCCTGCACGCCCATGCTCAGCCGGTTAAAGCCAAGTGAGCGCAAATGATCGATAACATCCAGCGTGATTTCTCGCGGATCAACTTCTATCGACATTTCCGCATCATCTGACACGTCGAAATGCTGCTTCAGTAGCGTAACCAAACGGGTAATTTGCGCTTTATTAAGAAAAGTAGGCGTGCCGCCACCCCAGTGCAACTGCGTTACGCGGCGCTGGCGAAACAAAAGTGCGCGTTGACGTATCTCCTGCTCCAGCACATCCAGATAGCGATCGGCTTTATGCAACTGCCGCGTCACAACTTTATTGCAGCCGCAGAAATAACAAAGACGATGACAAAACGGGATATGAACATAAAGAGATAAAGCACGATCGGGGTAACGCGCTACAGCGTGCTGGAAATCATTCTCTGTGTAGGTTTCGCTGAACTCCAGCGCAGTGGGATAGGAGGTATAGCGCGGACCGGCGTAATTGTATTTTTCGATTAAGCTCTGATCCCACTCAATCTGCTGCGATGACATGCTCACTCCTTCCGGTGACGTCGTCTTAGAGAAGGCCGCGATGCAGAAGAGGAAAAAGGTGAGCGGGTTGGGACCCGACGTATACGTTGCTTCAGACGCGACAGGCGTCGTAGTTTAATCAATAACCACAACAGATAACACGTCAGCAACAGCGCGAAAATTGATCCAGGCCAAAACATTGTTGTTTACCTGTTTAATACGGCATGCGTTTGCACGCATGCCGATCGAAAAGCTTAGTTGCCCTTCAGCAGGCGATACATATCTTCTTCAGCCTGCTCATCTTCGTCATCATCCATAGCGATGCCTAATTGCTCCATCAACTCATCGATGCGATCAAGGGCTGCATCCAGCCAGCCTTGATCTTCAGCTGTCAGCGTTTCGCCATTTTCAAGGCGATCGAGCAACTCATCCAGACGGGGATCATTTTCCAGCTTCGCCAGCTCCTCTTCAGGGCTGAGGCGGACTTTTTCAGCCACGGGTTTTGTCGGTGCTTTTTTCACTTTTGCTGGTGCGGTTTGGCCTTCAGCAATCAACGCTATAGGTTTTTTACTGCCAATGCGTGGATCTTTCGCTTTAGGACTCTGGCGCCCGCTTTTGCTGTTCTGAGTTTCAGGATTCGCACGGCTGCCTGACGCATGGCCGCGATGTTTTTTCTCTCGCTTGCGATCGCGTGCTTCCATATTTATTTCTTCACGCGATTTGCGTTTGGCCCTGGCGGCAGGTTTGCCGTTCGCAGCTCGTGCAGGTTGCTTCATAGTATTTAGTCTCGGCGTTTTTTATTCAGTATAGAATTGCGGCGAAATCTAGCAGAAAGCAGACAAAGAAAAAAGGCGACAGCTCAAGCTGTCGCCTTATTTCATACCTTCCAGAGAAGGAATTACATTATAAATCCTTTTGGCCCATAACATCCCGGTTTATCCCGTGCCAGCTCGACTCCTGAGCGTTTCCCTTTCCATGCCTGGCCGCATTCCATGACCATTTCCACTCCAGTGCTCTTTATCATCCTGATATCCCTGAGCGCATCCTCCTGATGGGTGCTACCATGCACTGCTGAATAATGTAGACCAATTGATAAAACCCTCAAGCCAGACCTGGCATTAATTTTTACGCAAACAGCAATCTTCTGGCGTAACTAACTGAATAAAAATGTTTTTTTATTTTTACTTTTACTATAAAAAGATGACATTACTGGCAGTATTTATGGCTGATCGCTTACAAAATTGTGAGAAATGACGTCGTTGAGCACTTTAGCGCCATAATGCGTATAATCAGCGCCATTGCCTTTACGCGTATTCTGGAGTGTTACCTTGTCTGAACTTAATTATCACGTTACCCGCTTTGTGCTGAGCGCCCCTGACATTCGTCATCTGCCCTCTGATACGGGGATTGAAGTCGCTTTTGCGGGACGCTCCAATGCCGGTAAATCAAGCGCGCTAAATACACTT
Organism: Pantoea sp. LMR881; assembly: GCF_027157825.1. Classification (NCBI taxonomy): domain Bacteria; kingdom Pseudomonadati; phylum Pseudomonadota; class Gammaproteobacteria; order Enterobacterales; family Erwiniaceae; genus Pantoea; species Pantoea sp. LMR881. The sequence goes on along the minus strand of NZ_JAPVOK010000002.1, from coordinate 2,329,005 downwards.
ACCAACCAAAAAAGTCTGGCTCGCACCAGTAAGACGCCTGGCCGTACTCAGTTGATCAACCTTTTTGAAGTGGCTGAAGGTAAGCGTCTGGTTGATTTACCCGGTTACGGCTATGCCGAAGTACCGGAAGAGATGAAGCTAAAATGGCAGCGCGCACTTGGCGAATATTTACAAAAACGTCAGGCGCTGAAAGGCCTGGTTGTCCTGATGGATATTCGCCATCCATTAAAAGATCTCGATCAGCAGATGATTCAGTGGGCCGTGGAAAGTGAAATTCCCGTGCTGTTATTGCTGACAAAAGCCGACAAACTCGCCTCGGGTGCACGAAAAGCGCAGCTAAATATGGTGCGTGAAGCTTCACTGGCCTTTATGGGCGATGTTCAGGTGGAGATGTTTTCGTCGCTGAATAAGCTGGGCGTCGATAAAGTGCGACACAAACTGGACAGCTGGTTTAATGATCTGGAACCGGCACGTGACAGCAAAGATAACGACGCTGTTGTGTAACTACAGCGTTGCGAGCTGATGCGTTAACAGCAGAAAAAGCCCAATAAAAAACGCCCCAGTCATATAATGACTGGGGCGGCTAATATTCAGCCAAATCCGATTACGTGAAGTAAAAGGTCTGAAAGATAGAACATCTTACCTCTGTACCCTACGCCTTGAACTTTACCTGATTTTTTGTGGACGACAAAGCGTTTTTTGTTGCTTACTTACATGAAAAAGCGGTTTTTTTACCGAGCGCGTCACAAAAACAGAGCGACGTTGTAGTTTAATTACTAAAAAGTGCTTAGTCGATAAGTAGTTAGTGCGCCTACTGTTTACCCGGTCAATTCAGCACGGGCTGAACCGATTAGGTAAACAATAAACTTATGGTTTCAGACTGGCCGATGACGGGCAGGTGGCATCGGCCCGCGTGTTATGTTTAGTGGGCTTGATCCCAGTTATCGCCCACACCAATTTCCACCAGCAGTGGTACATCCAGCTGCATGCTGCCTTCCATTAACGTGCGGATCTGCTGACTGGCTGAATCAATCACATCAGCATTAATCTCAAACACCAGTTCATCGTGTACCTGCATGATCATTTTCACAGCATCGTTGTTCTGCTGCTCCAGCCAGTCATCAACGGCAATCATTGCGCGCTTGATGATGTCTGCGGCAGTGCCTTGCATCGGTGCGTTAATCGCAGCACGTTCCGCTGCTTTGCGTCGCATGGCATTGCTGGATTTAATATCCGGCAACCACAAGCGGCGACCATCCAGGGTTTCAACATAGCCCTTTTCTGCCGCCTGTTGGCGGGTATTCTCCATGTAGCGCAACACGCCAGGATAACGTTCAAAGTAAAGATCCATATACTTTTTCGCTTCGCCTGCACCAATGTTGAGCTGGCGGGACAGACCAAATGCGCTCATGCCATAAATCAGACCAAAGTTGATCGCTTTTGCGCTGCGGCGCTGTTCACCGCTCACTTTGTCCAGCGCCACACCAAATACTTCTGAAGCCGTTGCACGGTGAATGTCTTCTCCATGGGCGAATGCATCCAGCAGGCCTTTATCTTGTGACAGATGCGCCATGATGCGCAGTTCGATTTGAGAATAGTCAGCCGCTACAATGCGGTTCCCTCTGGCAGCAATGAATGCCTGACGAATACGTCGGCCTTCATCATTACGTACAGGAATATTCTGCAGATTGGGATCGGTAGACGAGAGGCGGCCTGTGGCTGTCACTGCCTGATGATAGGAAGTATGAACGCGACCGCTGAGTGGATTAATCATCTGCGGCAGCTTGTCGGTATAGGTCGATTTCAGTTTAGACAGGCCACGATGTTCCAAAATGACTTTGGGCAGTGGATAATCTAATGCCAGCTCCGCTAACACTTCTTCACTGGTCGAAGGCGCGCCGCCCGGCGTTTTTTTCGTCGGTTTTATGCCTTGCTTTTCAAACAAAATGACCTGTAACTGTTTTGTAGAAGAGAGATTGAAAGGCTCTCCCGCCAGCTCATGCGCTTTTTGTTCCAGCTCAGCCAGCCGCGTCGTCAGCTCTTTTGAGTGTTGTGCCAAAATGTTTTGGTCAATGAGTACGCCATTACGTTCGATGCGTGAAATGACTGTCAGTAACGGCACTTCGATATGCTCAAAAATGTTTTTCGGGCCCGCTTCTTTTTCAATTTCTGGCCACATCTTCAGATGCAACTGCAGCGTGACATCAGCATCTTCAGCAGCGTAATGCGCCGCCTGCTCTAGCGCGATCTGATTAAAGGTGAGCTGGTTTTTACCTTTACCGGCGATTTCTTCAAACGTCACGGTCTTGTGATTCAACCAGCGTGCCGCGAGGCTATCCATATCGTGTTTGCCAATCACGCTATTGAGGATGTAAGACTCCAGCATCGTGTCAAACTTAATGCCCGCCAGTTCAATATCGTAATTCTTTAACACGCCACGATCATACTTCAGGTTTTGGCCGACCTTAAAGGCTGTTTCATCTTCCAGCAGCGGCTTTAATTGTTCCAGTACCGCTTTGCGATCAAGCTGTTCTGGCGCATCCAGATAGTCATGTGCCACCGGAAGGTAAGCCGCTTCGCCAGGCGCAACCGCAAAACTAATACCGATGATGTTAGCACTCAGCGTATCAAGCGAATCGGTTTCCAGATCAAAAGCAAAAACGTCGCTGTTTTTGAGTTTGTCTAACCAACTTTCAAACGTTTGTTGATCAAGAATGGTGACGTAGCCGTCAGCGGAAAGCACACTTGACGCTTCAGCCTGTTGCGGAATCGGTTCTTCTGAGACGACTTTCTGTGCCTGTTGATTGCTCTTTTTGCCCTGTAGCCATTTTCCATCTTGCAGGTCTGCTAACCAGCGTTTGAACTCATAACGACTAAACAGCGTATGTAACGCAGTGACATCAGGTTCACTTACTGTGAGCGCCTCACACGGCAAATCGAGCTTAACATCCGTTTTAATGGTGGCCAGTTGATAAGAGAGAAAAGCCACATCACGGTTTTGTTCCAGCTTAGCCGCCATGGTTTTGGCACCGCGGAATGAAAGCCCGGCGACATTGTCCAGATTGTCATAAATTGAATGCATGCCGCCTAAACCTTGTAACAGCGCCTGCGCCGTTTTCTCACCGACGCCAGGCACACCCGGAATGTTATCTGAGCTGTCCCCCATCATGGCAAGAAAATCGATGATTAATGATGGCGGTACACCATACTTTTGTTCGACCTCTTCCGGGCCCAGAATAGTATTGGTCATGGTATTGATAAGCGTAATGCCAGGCGTCACCAGCTGCGCCATATCTTTATCGCCTGTACTGATTAACACCGGACGGCCTTTTGACTCCGCTTCCAGTGCTAACGTACCGATAACATCATCCGCTTCGACACCACTTACTGCCAGTAAAGGCAATCCCATCGCTTTAACCATTTCATGCAGCGGTTCGATTTGAGCACGGAGATCATCAGGCATCGGTGGGCGATGAGATTTATAGTGTTCAAACAGTTCGTCTCGGAATGTTTTGCCCTTGGCGTCAAAAACCACAGCAACATGGCTTGGATTGTATTGGTTTAGCAGGCTTTTAAGCATATTAAGCACGCCGTACATAGCACCCGTTGGCTCACCTGCACTGTTAGTCAGCGGCGGAAAAGCGTGATACGCGCGGTAAAGGTAAGATGAGCCATCAACCAGAATCAGGGGATTTTCTGCTATTTGCGCCATAAGTCTGTCTATTCTTCGTTGCCGTGGATTGGCCTATAAGGATGCCACAGCTTGAGAAGAATGTTGAATTAAGGCTAAGATCTTCACGCTTTTTTAATGAGTCTGGCATAGCGATCGCAAAGATCATGCTGTGGATAAGTTTGTGCGTAAAAATTCTAACGTCTTGTTATTTACATTAAAAAACATTCACACTTATCACTAAATCATTTAATAACAAAAGGTTAAGTAAAATCCGTGACTCGATCGCGATTTTTAATTACGCGATCCCTTGTGTGGATATTAAATTTATGCCCTGGCGTGTGGGGCGTTGATCTGGAGTTTTTCACCAAAAAAAACGCCAGCTAATCTGGCGTTTTGCTTTATATCGACTGAAATTACTTTTTATCGACCAGGAATTTTACGACGTTTGCATAGTCTGCTACGAAGTTATCCATCGAGCTGGTATCCAGGCCGCCATTATTGACCATATATTTGCCATTGATAAACATGGCAGGCACACCCTGAAGATTCATATCCGCAGCGGCTTTTTTGCTGCTGAGCAACCAGGGCTTTTACGGCAAAGCTGTTCCAGGCTGCATCATATTCTTCAGATGAGATGCCTGCCGCCTGAATAAAAGTCTCTTTCAGACTGGCTGCGTCGGTAATAGTTTGAGATTTTTGGATGCCATCAAAAACAGGCGCGGTGACTTTATCTTCGACACCTAATGCCATCGCAACGGCCCAGGAATGCGTTACGACCGGGCCAAGATCTCCGCCAAGAAAATCGACGTGATATTTCACGACTTTTACATCTGCTGGCAGGTTCTTTTTCACGGCATCACTAACGTGATAAACATGTTCAAACTGATAGCAGTGTGGGCAGAAAAAGGAGAAGAACTCCATCACCTGAGGCTCACCTGCAACCGGCTTCTGCAAACTCACGTACTGTTTTCCGTCGGTGAATTGTGCAGCAGATGCGCTAAACGCCAGCACTAAACCAATCAGTGCAAACCAAATCTTTTTCATCGTGAAAAATTCTCCTGACTTCTTCATTAAAATTGCGGAGTAAGCTGCAAAGGGGGTTCCTGTAACAGTTTCTCCTGCTCGGTAAATTGCGAAATCTGTCTGCGCCAGAAATCTTCATCGGTCATCCAGGGAAAAGCGCGTGGAAAGGCGGGATCCTGCCAACGCCGCACAATCCAGGCCAGATAATAAACCATGCGCATCGCCCGTAAAGGCTCAATCAGTGACAATTCATGAATATCAAACTCACTGAATTCACTATAAGCCTCCAGTAAAATATCCCATTGAATACGCTGTTCCTGGCGATCACCATTGATCAGCATCCAGAGATCCTGAACAGCCGGCCCATTGCGCGCATCATCCAAATCGACAAACAGAGGGCCGTCACGCCACAAAATATTACCTGGATGGCAATCGCCATGTAATCGCAGCGGATGCCACGCGTTATGCCAGCGTTGTTGCAGCGTATCACCCAGCTTATCAACAGCCTGTAATAGCGCAGCTTTGAGCTTAGCAGGCACTAAGTTTGTCTGTTCCAGCGTCAGCCGGGGCTGATGGAGATACTCATCCATCCCCATTGTTGGACGGTGTTTAAACAGCGATTTGCGTCCGGTTTGATGAATGCGCCCTAAAAAACGGCCTACCCATTCCAGCTGCTCTTCGTTATCGGTTTCATATTGCCGCCCGCCTGAGCTGGGAAAGACAGCAAAAAAGAAGCCTGAATATGTTTTTAGGGTGTGGCCTTGCAGTTTAAGAGGTGCGGCAACAGGCACTTCATCAGCCTGTAAGTCAGTTGCAAACAGATGCTCTTCCTCAATTTGTTCTGCTCGCCACCGTTGTGGCCGATAAAATTTTGCTACGTAACGTCGTTTTTCATCGTCACTAAACTGATAAACACGATTCTCATAGCTGTTCAGGGCTGTCAGCCCCGATTCGACACGAATTCCCGCATCCCAAAGCGCATCAAGGATCATGTCGGGATTCAGCGTCTGGAAGTTAAATGCGGCTTCGCTCATCCATATACCTGTTCATTACTCATGTAAGCCGTTGCTGTTAGTTAGCAAGGATACCTTACTCACCCTCTTTTATGACACCGCGAGCACGCAGTAATGCTGTTTTAAAATCGGCTTCGTAATCTTTCTTTAAACCCGGAATTTCATCATCTTTAGCTGAATCACGCATTTTCAAATGGTAAATCAATACGTCATCCGTTAATTCACTTAATGGGCCACTGAAACCAGACTCCTGCGCCAGTTTCTGTAAAAATGTCACCAGATTAAGATCAGGCTCTTTTTGCCAGGCGGGTTGTAGCAGTTCAATCAATTCGTTCAGGCGATGGCATTTCATCTTTTCTTCCTCGAAATATAATTAATCGAAAGCCAAAAGTGAGGGCATCTTCATGACAGGATTAACCGGCGTCATTTTGGCTGGCGGTCAAGGCCGTCGCATGGGCGGTCACGATAAAGGATTATTGCTGCTCGACGGAAAGCCGCTTTACCAGCATGTTCTTCTGCGACTCAGTCCGCAAGTAGACATTGTTATGATTAGCGCCAACCGTAATATTGATCGCTATCAGATGAGCGGCTGTCAGGTAATACAAGACTCTGTACCTGATTACCCTGGGCCTCTGGGTGGCATATTGAGTGCGCTTAAGGTTATCTCCAGTGAGTGGGCCGTTTTTTGCGCTTGCGATACGCCAGCCGTTCCTCTTGATTACGTGCAGCAGTTAATGCAGCGAAAAGGTGAGGCATCCGCTGTCTGGGTGCGTTCACAAACACGAGATCATCCGACATTAGCCCTTATTCATCGAAAGGTAGCGGTTGCACTCGAAGCGTATTTACAACGTGGCGAGCGCCGTTTAATGCAATTCTTGCTTGAGCAAGGTGGTCACGCCGTGCAACTTAATGACGATGAATCCGCGTTTCGTAACGTTAATTCACCGCAAGATCTGATTAGGGGTTTTTGATATGACGTTACCCTTACTTGCTATTGCCGCCTGGAGCGGTACGGGAAAAACCACGCTGCTGGAAAAGGTTATTCCTTTGCTAAAGTCGCGCGGCGTTCGCGTGGGTTTAATTAAGCATACGCATCATCTAATGGATATCGACACGCCAGGTAAAGACAGTTATGTGTTAAGGAAAGCAGGTGCCGCACAGGTGATGGTCGCCAGCTCACAGCGTTGGGCATTGATGTGTGAAACACCTCTGGCGGAACCGGTTGATTTGCACCAGTTGGTCAGTCGTATGGATGCCGCTGAGCTGGATTTAGTTTTGGTTGAAGGTTTTAAAGGTGAAGCGGTACCTAAAATAGTGTTGTGGCGTGCGGGTGTTAAAGGTGAGATAGCGGAGTTGCTGGATCAGCATGTGATTGCTGTAGCCAGTGATCGATGTTTACAGCTGGAATTGCCCGTTTTAGATCTGAATCAACCTGCTGTTATTGCTGATTTTATTAAGAACTGGCTTGCGCTGCGTTGAAAGCACTTTTCTGCAGACGTAAAAAAGCCCCCTGCAGACGCAGGGGCCTTTTCTGTTGGATGCCTGGCAGTTCCCTACTCTCGCATGGGGAGACCCCACACTACCATCGGCGCTACGGCGTTTCACTTCTGAGTTCGGCATGGGGTCAGGTGGGACCACCGCGCTAGTGCCGCCAGGCAAATTCTGTCTCCGCGCCGCCCGCAGGGCCGCGCAGAATTATCCGTCACAAGCTGAAAGTCTCTCAAAAACGCCTCTGGCGTTGTAAGGTTAAGCCTCACGGGTCATTAGTACCGGTTAGCTCAACGCATCGCTGCGCTTACACACCCGGCCTATCAACGTCGTCGTCTTCAACGTCCCTTCAGGACCCTCGAGGGGTCAGGGAAAACTCATCTCGGGGCAAGTTTCGTGCTTAGATGCTTTCAGCACTTATCTCTTCCGCACTTAGCTACCGGGCAGTGCCATTGGCATGACAACCCGAACACCAGCGGTGCGTTCACTCCGGTCCTCTCGTACTAGGAGCAACCCCCCTCAGTTTTCCAGCGCCCACGGCAGATAGGGACCGAACTGTCTCACGACGTTCTAAACCCAGCTCGCGTACCACTTTAAACGGCGAACAGCCGTACCCTTGGGACCTACTTCAGCCCCAGGATGTGATGAGCCGACATCGAGGTGCCAAACACCGCCGTCGATATGAACTCTTGGGCGGTATCAGCCTGTTATCCCCGGAGTACCTTTTATCCGTTGAGCGATGGCCCTTCCATTCAGAACCACCGGATCACTATGACCTGCTTTCGCACCTGCTCGCGCCGTCACGCTCGCAGTCAAGCCAGCTTATGCCATTGCACTAACCTCACGATGTCCGACCGTGATTAGCTGACCTTCGTGCTCCTCCGTTACGCTTTGGGAGGAGACCGCCCCAGTCAAACTACCCACCAGACACTGTCCGCAGCCCGGATCACGGGCCCACGTTAGAACATCAAACGTTAAAGGGTGGTATTTCAAGGTTGGCTCCACGCGGACTGGCGTCCGCGCTTCAAAGCCTCCCACCTATCCTACACATCAAGGCTCAATGTTCAGTGTCAAGCTGTAGTAAAGGTTCACGGGGTCTTTCCGTCTTGCCGCGGGTACACTGCATCTTCACAGCGAGTTCAATTTCACTGAGTCTCGGGTGGAGACAGCCTGGCCATCATTACGCCATTCGTGCAGGTCGGAACTTACCCGACAAGGAATTTCGCTACCTTAGGACCGTTATAGTTACGGCCGCCGTTTACCGGGGCTTCGATCAAGAGCTTCTCCTTACGGATAACCCCATCAATTAACCTTCCGGCACCGGGCAGGCGTCACACCGTATACGTCCACTTTCGTGTTTGCACAGTGCTGTGTTTTTAATAAACAGTTGCAGCCAGCTGGTATCTTCGACTGGCTTCGGCTCCGGGAGCAAGTCCCTTCACCTACGCGCCAGCGTGCCTTCTCCCGAAGTTACGGCACCATTTTGCCTAGTTCCTTCACCCGAGTTCTCTCAAGCGCCTTGGTATTCTCTACCTGACCACCTGTGTCGGTTTGGGGTACGATTTCGTGTTACCTGATGCTTAGAGGCTTTTCCTGGAAGCAGGGTATCAGTCACTTCAGCTCCGTGGAGCCTCGTCGTCACGCCTCAGCCTTGATTATCCGGATTTGCCTGGATAACCAGCCTACACGCTTAAACCGGGACGACCGTCGCCCGGCTGACCTAACCTTCTCCGTCCCCCCTTCGCAGTAACACCAAGTACAGGAATATTAACCTGTTTCCCATCGACTACGCCTTTCGGCCTCGCCTTAGGGGTCGACTCACCCTGCCCCGATTAACGTTGGACAGGAACCCTTGGTCTTCCGGCGAGCGGGCTTTTCACCCGCTTTATCGTTACTTATGTCAGCATTCGCACTTCTGATACCTCCAGCAGCCCTCACGGACCACCTTCTGCGGCTTACAGAACGCTCCCCTACCCAGCAACGCATGGCGTCGCTGCCGCAGCTTCGGTGCATGGTTTAGCCCCGTTACATCTTCCGCGCAGGCCGACTCGACCAGTGAGCTATTACGCTTTCTTTAAATGATGGCTGCTTCTAAGCCAACATCCTGGCTGTCTGTGCCTTCCCACATCGTTTCCCACTTAACCATGACTTCGGGACCTTAGCTGGCGGTCTGGGTTGTTTCCCTCTTCACGACGGACGTTAGCACCCGCCGTGTGTCTCCCGTGATAACATTCTCCGGTATTCGCAGTTTGCATCGGGTTGGTAAGCCGGGATGGCCCCCTAGCCGAAACAGTGCTCTACCCCCGGAGATGAGTTCACGAGGCGCTACCTAAATAGCTTTCGGGGAGAACCAGCTATCTCCCGGTTTGATTGGCCTTTCACCCCCAGCCACAGGTCATCCGCTAATTTTTCAACATTAGTCGGTTCGGTCCTCCAGTTAGTGTTACCCAACCTTCAACCTGCCCATGGCTAGATCACCGGGTTTCGGGTCTATACCCTGCAACTTAACGCCCAGTTAAGACTCGGTTTCCCTGCGGCTCCCCTATACGGTTAACCTTGCTACAGAATATAAGTCGCTGACCCATTATACAAAAGGTACGCAGTCACACCATAAACAAGGCTCCCACTGCTTGTACGTACACGGTTTCAGGTTCTGTTTCACTCCCCTCGCCGGGGTTCTTTTCGCCTTTCCCTCACGGTACTGGTTCACTATCGGTCAGTCAGGAGTATTTAGCCTTGGAGGATGGTCCCCCGATGTTCAGACAGGATACCACGTGTCCCGCCTTACTCATCGAGCTCACAGCTCGTGCACTTTTGTGTACGGGAGTGTCACCCTGTACCCTGCGCCTTTCCAGACGCTTCCACTAGTGCACAAGCTGATTCAGGCTCTGGGCTGCTCCCCGTTCGCTCGCCGCTACTGGGGGAATCTCGGTTGATTTCTTTTCCTCGGGGTACTTAGATGTTTCAGTTCCCCCCGGTTCGCCTTGCAGCACTATGTATTCATGCTGCAATGATGCACTGAGTGCACCGGGTTTCCCCATTCGGACATCGCCGGCTGTAGCGGTTCATATCACCTTACCGGCGCTTTACGCAGATTAGCACGTCCTTCATCGCCTCTGACTGCCAGGGCATCCACCGTGTACGCTTAGTCGCTTAACCTCACAACCCACAGGCGTTTTGCAACGCTGCAGACTGCAAGCATTTGAGAGACTCGTCCGCATCGCTGTGCCACTCCCTGTTACGGAGAAATGGCGCGACGCGTCGTTTCAATTTTCAGCTTGTTCCGGATTGTTAAAGAGCAAATATCTCAAACGTGATGCGGTCATCAGCTGACCAAATCAGTTTTGAGATACTGAGCAGCGACACCTTTCACCTGTCACCAAGCAAGTGGCGTCCCCTAGGGGATTCGAACCCCTGTTGCCGCCGTGAAAGGGCGGAGTCCTAACCGCTAGACGAAGGGGACACGTCAGTGTCACGACTTCGCAGCCGTCTTGCTCATTACTTTTCTATCAGACAATCTGTGTGAGCACTTCGCGGGAAGGAATCTTCAGGTAAGGAGGTGATCCAACCGCAGGTTCCCCTACGGTTACCTTGTTACGACTTCACCCCAGTCATGAATCACAAAGTGGTAAGCGCCCTCCCGGAGGTTAAGCTACCTACTTCTTTTGCAACCCACTCCCATGGTGTGACGGGCGGTGTGTACAAGGCCCGGGAACGTATTCACCGTGGCGTTCTGATCCACGATTACTAGCGATTCCGACTTCACGGAGTCGAGTTGCAGACTCCGATCCGGACTACGACGCACTTTATGAGGTCCGCTTGCTCTCGCGAGGTCGCTTCTCTTTGTATGCGCCATTGTAGCACGTGTGTAGCCCTACTCGTAAGGGCCATGATGACTTGACGTCATCCCCACCTTCCTCCGGTTTATCACCGGCAGTCTCCTTTGAGTTCCCGACCGAATCGCTGGCAACAAAGGATAAGGGTTGCGCTCGTTGCGGGACTTAACCCAACATTTCACAACACGAGCTGACGACAGCCATGCAGCACCTGTCTCACGGTTCCCGAAGGCACTCAGGCATCTCTGCCCGATCCCGTGGATGTCAAGAGTAGGTAAGGTTCTTCGCGTTGCATCGAATTAAACCACATGCTCCACCGCTTGTGCGGGCCCCCGTCAATTCATTTGAGTTTTAACCTTGCGGCCGTACTCCCCAGGCGGTCGACTTAACGCGTTAGCTCCGGAAGCCACGCCTCAAGGGCACAACCTCCAAGTCGACATCGTTTACGGCGTGGACTACCAGGGTATCTAATCCTGTTTGCTCCCCACGCTTTCGCACCTGAGCGTCAGTCTTCGTCCAGGGGGCCGCCTTCGCCACCGGTATTCCTCCAGATCTCTACGCATTTCACCGCTACACCTGGAATTCTACCCCCCTCTACGAGACTCAAGCCTGCCAGTTTCAAATGCAGTTCCCAGGTTAAGCCCGGGGATTTCACATCTGACTTAACAGACCGCCTGCGTGCGCTTTACGCCCAGTAATTCCGATTAACGCTTGCACCCTCCGTATTACCGCGGCTGCTGGCACGGAGTTAGCCGGTGCTTCTTCTGCGGGTAACGTCAATGACGAGGCGTATTAAACCTCATCCCTTCCTCCCCGCTGAAAGTACTTTTACAACCCGAAGGCCTTCTTCATACACGCGGCATGGCTGCATCAGGCTTGCGCCCATTGTGCAATATTCCCCACTGCTGCCTCCCGTAGGAGTCTGGACCGTGTCTCAGTTCCAGTGTGGCTGGTCATCCTCTCAGACCAGCTAGGGATCGTCGCCTAGGTGGGCCGTTACCCCGCCTACTAGCTAATCCCATCTGGGTTCATCCGATGGTGTGAGGCCCGAAGGTCCCCCACTTTGGTCTTGCGACGTTATGCGGTATTAGCCACCGTTTCCAGTGGTTATCCCCCTCCATCGGGCAGATCCCCAGACATTACTCACCCGTCCGCCACTCGTCACCCAAAGAGCAAGCTCTCCTGTGCTACCGTCCGACTTGCATGTGTTAGGCCTGCCGCCAGCGTTCAATCTGAGCCATGATCAAACTCTTCAATTTAAAGTTTGATTTGCTTCAACCCGTGAAGCGATGCTCTGTGAATTAAACTTCGTAATGAATTACGTGTTCACCCAGCAGAGACTTGATATTTTTTACGTCCGGAGACGCTGATATCAATCCTGCGAGTGCCCACACAGATTGTCTGATAAATTGTTAAAGAGCGGTGCGACCAGCGGGTTAACCGTCTGTCGCGAGGTGGCGTATATTACGCTAACCTCCTTCAGAGTCAACTTCTTTTTTCGAAGTTTTTTCTCCGGCGGCTCAGTCTCCTGAACCTCCCGACCCGTCATTCCGTAAGCCGGTGTGCCGTGTCAGTGGAGGCGCATTATAGGGAGTTCCTGCGGGCTGACAAGGGGTAATATCAAATAATTTTACTGACCGTTTCTTTTTTAATCTATCGCTGTAAAAGCAGCCATTTCCCGATGGAATAACGCACAAAAAAGCACGGTTAGAGACCAAAAGGCGCTCACCGCGTGCTGTGCCCAATGCTATTCTTTTCTTTCTTATACCGGATAACCTCTAAAAAGGACGCTCAATGATCCGATCCGCGCGCAGTATGGCCGGTCTGCCATGGATTGCTGCCATGGCGTTTTTCATGCAGGCACTGGATGCCACCATTCTTAATACCGCTCTACCCGCTATCGCCACCAGCCTTGAACGTTCTCCACTTGCCATGCAGTCAGCCATTATTAGCTACACGCTAACTGTCGCCATGCTAATTCCTGTCAGCGGCTGGCTTGCCGACAGATATGGCACGCGAAAAGTGTTTATCGCCGCCGTTTCACTGTTTACTTTAGGTTCGTTAGCCTGCGCCCTGTCACAGACACTTTCTGTGCTGGTGATGTCACGCATCATTCAGGGCATCGGCGGCGCAATGATGATGCCTGTCGCACGTCTTGCTCTGCTGCGTGCTTATCCCCGTAGCGAGCTGCTACCGGTACTTAACTTTGTCACTATGCCGGGTTTAGTCGGGCCTATTTTAGGCCCGTTACTGGGCGGCCTGATGGTGACTTACGCAAGCTGGCACTGGATCTTCCTGATTAACATTCCCATCGGCATTCTCGGCATTTTCTATGCACGTAAATATATGCCGGATTTCACCACGCCTAAGCGTCGCTTCGACTTTCTGGGGTTTGTGCTATTTGGCGTTGGGCTGGTGATGATTTCGATTGGCATCGAACTGTTTGGTGAGCGCATCGTTTCTGCCTGGCTGGCAGCCGGGGTGTTATTCACCGGCGTGATGTTGCTTCTTCTTTATATAGCCCATGCGCGTCGCCATCCTTCACCTCTGATCAATTTACCGATGTTCAAAACTCGCACTTTTTCGGTGGGTATCATTGGCAATATTGCGTCGCGCCTTGGAACGGGATGCGTTCCTTTTCTCATGCCGTTAATGCTCCAGGTCGGTTTTGGTTATTCCGCTATTATCGCTGGCTGCATGATGGCACCCACGGCAATCGGCTCCATTCTGGCTAAGTCAACGGTAACGCAACTGCTACGCTGGTTTGGTTATCGCCACGTTCTGGTCGGCATTACGGTGATTATTGGTATTCTGATTGCAACCTTTGCCCTTCAGTCGCCCGCTGAGAGCGTCATCATCTTATTAATACCGCTTTTTGTTCTCGGCATGGCGATGTCAACGCAGTTCACGGCAATGAACACCATTACCCTGGCCGATTTAGATGATGATAACGCCAGCGGTGGAAACAGTGTGCTGGCCGTTACGCAACAGTTGGCGATCAGTTTTGGGGTCGCGGTCAGTGCTGCAGTGCTGCGCTTCTATCAAGCGTTTGAAACCAGCACTGTGGAACAGTTTCATGCCACGTTCCTGACCATGGGTGTGGTCACGGTGTTGTCAGCACTGACATTCATGATGTTGCGTCATGGTGATGGCCGCAACCTGATTACCAATCGCGATAAAAAGAAGAAAGCTGCTTAAGCAGAACCACGTATGACCAATTCCGGCGTCAGGACCAGCGTTTGCGGGCTGGCGTCGGGATCGCTCAGACGATGTATTAAAGTATCAATTGCCAGTTCGCCCAGTTCATCTTTAGGTTGGTGAACGGTGGTTAGCGGAGGCGACAGATAACGCGCCAGCTCGATATCGTCGTATCCCATCACCGCCACATCGTGCGGAATGGTAAGTCCTTCCTGAAACAAGGCGTGATAAACACCCACTGCCATTGCATCATTGCTGGTGAAAACAGCTTGCGGCGGTGTATCCAGCGCCAGCAATTCAATCATCGCGTTATAGCCACCCCGGAATTCAAAATCACCGTTCACTACGTATCCCGGCAGTATCGGCAAACCGTTTTTAGCCATGGCATTTTGATATCCCTCAAGGCGCATACGTGCCGGCGTTTTATCGAGCGGCCCGGCAATACAGGCAATACGTGTATATCCGCTGTCGATTAAATGCTGTGTCGCCAGCTCGCCGCCCAGTAACGCATTGTCCTGAATGATGTCACCGCGCTCTTCAAAAGGTGCCCAGTCCATCATGACGGTAGGAATAGAAGGGTAGCGATTCAGAATATCCGCTGAGGGCAGATGGCTCTCTGTACACATGATCAGCAAACCATCAACACGCTTTTGCAGCAGCGTTTCCAGGCTGCGATTCATGCGTTCTTCATCACCAGCCGTGTTGCACAGGATCAGGCTGTAGCCCCGTTCGTAACAGCTATCTTCAACGCCACGCACAACTTCTGCATAAAAGGGGTTACTGCTTGCGGTAAGCAGCATGCCAATAGTGTGCGTTTGGTTGATTTTCAAACTGCGCGCCAGTGCTGATGGTGCGTAGTTTAATTCACGGATTGCCAGTTCAACTTTTTCTCGCACGCCATCGCTAACAAAACGATTGTTATTAATGACGTGAGAAACCGTTGAGGTTGAGACGCCCGCTTTGCGAGCGACATCTTTCATGGTGGCCAAGCGATTAATCCTGCTGTTGCATAAAATCATCAATTTCTGCACGCCAGGGTACAGAAGGCTGCGCGCCGGGTCGTGTAACCGCAATCGCGGCGGCGGCATGGGCAAATCGTACCGCGTCGTCTATTGCTTTACCTTCCAGGCGTGCGGTAATAAACGCGCCATTAAACGTATCACCGGCTGCGATGGTATCCACAGCTTTTACGCTAAATCCGGCAATACGCTGACCCTGCCCCTGTTCACTTAGCCATACGCCACGCCGTCCCAGAGTAATTAAAACCGTTGCAATACCTTTGGCATGTAGCACCTCAGCCGCACGCGCGGCATCTTCATCACTGTTCACCGCAATACCCGTCAGGATTTCCGCTTCCGTTTCGTTTGGCGTGATGATATCGACCCGTGATAACAGCGCATCTGACAATTTCGTTGCCGGGGCGGGATTCAGGATCACCTGGGTTTGATGCCGGCGAGCAATTTTCGCCGCCGCCAGCACGCTTTCCAGAGGCGACTCCAGCTGCATAAGCAGCGCGTCAGCGTCGGCAATCAGCTGTTGATGGCGCTCAACGTAATCCACCGTTAATGACGCATTCGCGCCGGGATAGATGCCGATATTATTCTCACCTTCACCATTAACGAAGATCATTGCCACGCCCGTTGACTCATTTTCAATACGTTCAACAGAGGTTACGTCAATGTTGTCCTGCGCTAACTGCTGGCGGATGCGCTCCCCCATGTCGTCGGCACCAACACAGGCGATAAAGGCGATATCAGCCCCGGCACGCCCCGCGGCAACCGCCTGATTAGCGCCTTTGCCACCAAACGCAATTTGATACTGCTTCCCGATCACCGTTTCGCCGGGACGAGGAAAGTGCGCCAAATTAAGAATATGGTCTGCATTGATACTGCCGAGAACAGTCAGCTTTGCGTTTTTGCTCATTGGGAGAGTCCAGAAAGAGTGCGCCACCCTGGAAAGTGGCGCAATGCCCTGCTTTACTTTGATTTATTGGGTAACCAGTTTCAGGTCAACCGGATTCACGGCCTGCACTTTTTGATTTTTCAGCACTTTATCAGCGGTTTCCACGCCAATCATGCCAATTTTATCGGGCATCTGGGCAACGGTCGCTGACAGTTTTCCTGCTTCAACGGCTTTCACGCCATCTGCGGTGCCGTCAAAGCCCACCACGATAACATCGGTTTTACCCGCTGTTTGCAGCGCGCGCAGTGCGCCAAGCGCCATTTCGTCATTTTGCGCAAACACTGCCTGCACATCAGGATGGGCCTGCAGCAGGTTCTGCATGACATTCAAACCTTTAGTACGATCAAAGTCTGCGGGCTGGCTGGCAAGAATCTGGAATTTGTGGGCATCAGCGGCCTGTTTGAAGCCTTCACCACGCTCACGCGCTGCAGAGGTGCCCGCAATGCCCTGTAATTCGATAATTTTAGCGTTTTCACCGACTTTCTTCGCGATATAGTCGCCCGCCATTTTACCGCCAAAACGGTTGTCCGACGCCACGTGACTAACCACTGCGCCTTGTGCTGCAACACGGTCGAGGGTAATCACCGGAATCTTCGCCTGGTTTGCCATTTTCACTGCATTGCCTACCGCATCAGAATCGGTTGGGTTGATCAGCAATAATTTAGTGCCGCGTACCGTCAAATCCTGCACATTAGCCAGCTCTTTTGCTGGGTTGTTCTGCGAATCCAGCACTACAAGGTTGTAACCCAGTTTATCCGCTTCTTTTTGCGCACCCTCTTTTAATGAAACAAAAAGGGGTTATTGAGGGTAGAAACAACCAGCGCGATGGTCTCTTTTGCCATTGCGCTGGCGCTCAGCGTAGCGCCAAGAATGACGGCCAATGCGGTCAACTTTTTCATCATTTCATCCTGTGTAAAGGTCAGAGTTATTTACTGCTTTTATTATCCACCAGCACCGCCAGCAGGATTACCACCGCTTTTACGATCATCTGGTAGTACGAAGAAACACCCATCAGGTTGAGGCCGTTATTCAGGAAGCCGAGAATCAATGCCCCAATCAGCGTTCCCATAATGCGCCCCTTACCGCCCGCCAGGCTGGTTCCGCCCAGCACCACCGCAGCGATAGCGTCAAGTTCATAACCGGTGCCGGCAGTGGGCTGTGCTGAAGAGAGTCGTGCAACTTCAATTGTTCCAGCCAGGGCCGCCAGCATGCCGCTCAGCGCATAGACGATCACCTTCACCCGATTGACATTAATGCCGGATAAGCGCGTTGCGGCCTCATTGCCGCCCAGCGCATAAATGTAGCGACCCAAACGGGTGTGATGCAGCATGTACCAGGCCAGCAAAAAGACGCCTGCCATCAACCACACCGGCGTTGGAATACCCAGCGGACGACCAATACCGAACCAGCCGAACAGATCGGCATTGTCGTTAAAGCCGGTATTGATCGGGCTGCCGTCGGTATACACCATGGTGACGCCGCGCAGCAGTAGCATCATGACCAGCGTGGCGATGAACGCCTGCACTTTGCCGCGTGCAATAATCGTCCCCGTTAGTGCGCCAATTGCCGCGCCTAAGGCCAGCGAGGCCGCAACGGCTACCAGAGCATTCACTTCCAGCCCCACCAGCGATGCCGCTACCGCACCGGTTAGCGCCAGTAATGAGCCGACGGAAAGGTCGATGCCGGACGTCAGAATAACCAGCGTCATGCCTACCGCCATAATGGCGTTGACCGAGGTTTGTTGCAGAATGTTGAACAGGTTAGCGACGGTAAAAAAATTCGGGCTTTGGCTGGCGACAACGGCGATCAGTACGATCAGCGCAATCAGCGATTTTTGCTCCATCAGCCAGGCTTTGCTGAACCAGCGACGGCTGGAAGGTAACGTTTGGGTACTCATACGACTAATTCCTCGCTGTGTTGCTTACCTACGGCTGCCGCCATCAGGCTCTCCTGCGTGGCATGTTCACGGTTAAACTCACCGCTTAAGCGGCCTTCGTGCATCACCAGAATGCGATCGCTCATGCCTAATACTTCAGGCATTTCCGACGACACCAGAATGATGCTGAGCCCTTCAGCCTTGAATTGATTGATTAACTGATAAATCTCTTTTTTGCACCGACATCAACGCCACGTGTCGGTTCGTCAAGGATCAGCACATTCGGGCGTGTCATCAAACCGCGCGCAATCGCCACTTTTTGTTGATTTCCGCCAGATAGCAGGCCAATGGGCTGTTCCATGGAGGGGGTTTTGACGTTGAACAGGCGGATAAAGTCGCCCACGGCCAGTTGCTCTGCGGCGTGCTTGAGGTTGCCAGCGCCGTGGCTGAAGTAACGTAAAGCGGTTAGCGACATGTTCTCTTTACTGACATGCCCAGCACCAGGCCGTCGCGCTTACGATCTTCTGAGATATAGACGATGCCGTTTGCCAGGCCGTCCTGTGGCGAACGCGTAACAATTTCTCGTTCGCCTAACCACACTTTTCCTTCGCTGCGTGGCAGTGCACCGTACAGCACCTTCATGAGTTCGGTTCGGCCCGCGCCCATCAAACCGGACACGCCCAGAATTTCACCTTTACGCAGGCAAAAACTGACGTTATGTACGCCCGGCCCACTGAGATTTTCGACTTTCAGGCGCACATCGCCTGGTGCCTGTTCGAGGTGCGGATACTGATCTTCCAGTTTTCGCCCCACCATCATTTCGATCAGGCTCTCTTCTGTCAGATCGCTAACGGCGCGTTCAGCAATAAACTGACCGTCGCGAAACACCGTAACATCATCACAAATTTCAAAAATCTCTTTCATGCGATGCGAGATATAAACGATGCCGCAGCCCTGCGCTTTGAGTTCTTTGATGACATGAAACAGCGACAGCGTTTCGGTATCAGTCAGCGCATCTGTCGGCTCATCCATAATGATGACCTGCGATTTAAAGCTCAGAACTTTAGCAATCTCGACCATTTGCTGATCGCCAATTGACAGATCGCCTACCAGCTTGTGACTGTTAAACCGCAAATTGAGTCGTTTCAGTAATGCGTCCGCTTCGGCGTACATTCGCTTCCAGTCGATGCGACCCATGCGGTTTACAAATTCACGTCCAAGAAAAATGTTCTCTGCCACGCTAAGCTGTGGGATCAGGTTGAGTTCCTGATGGATGATGCCAATGCCCGCTTCTTGCGACGCTTTCGGCCCGCTAAATGTCGTTTCGTTACCCAGCCACCGTAGCGATCCGGCATCCCGGCTGTAGATACCGGTCAGCACTTTCATCATGGTTGATTTGCCTGCGCCGTTTTCACCCACCAGCGCCATCACACGTCCGGGATAAACCGCCAGCGATGCGCCTTTCAGTGCTTTTACGCCCGGAAACGATTTCTCGATTTCTGTGAGTTGCAATAAAGGTTGCATAACGGCCTCAGAAAGTGACACCGGCGCTCAGGATGACATTCGCAAACGGAGAGCACTCCCCGCTGCGAATGACCGCCTGACTACGCTGAGTGTGTTGTTTGAACTGCTCATGGCTGGTGTAACTTACGGCAATGGTATTTCCCTGGTGCTGTTGCAAGGCTTCGAGCACAGCGATCAGTGCGCTGTGGAGCTGCGGATTGTGCAGCTTAATCTCCTCCGCAATCAGGGCACTCTCAACCTGCATCTCCAGCGCGACAGCATTGACCACCTGTATAAAATCGGGCGTACCTGGGGTAAGCGCCAAATCGATGCGCTGTGGCCCAGCCGGAATCGGCAAGCCAGCATCGGCTATGGTAAGCGTATCCGTGTGTCCCAGACGGGCAATCACAAAGGAGAGTTCAGCGTTTAACAAGCGACCTTTTTTCATCTATTCACTCCACAGCGAAACGTTTCGCTGACAGCAGTGTATGAAAAGCCGTTATCAACTCAATCGTGTAGTAAAAGAAATGTGATCGTTATCGAAACGTTTCGCGCTTAGCGGGAGGGATTTGAGTTAAGCGTGACGTGAAAGAAAAGCAGGACCACCGTAGCGGTCCTGAAGAGAAGGATTAAGGCAGTTTCTTAACGTGTTTGACGTCCAGTTCGATGCTGTTGAAATCTTTATCCAGCTCACCGGTCAGCTCAACACGGTCTTTAGGCGAAATAGTCTGGCCATTCCAGCGTTTATGGTCAATCTCCACTGTCATCGTGCCGGTTTGATCGCGGAACTGATAATCTTCGTCCCCCGTCTGCTTTTCCAGCTGGCCTCGTACCGTGATCCAGCTGTCATCTTTCATCTCTTCAGCCTGCTTTACGGTCACGACGCTGGTGCTGTCAGCATTAAATCCACCCTGTTGCACCTGCGTTTTCGGTGCGTCGGGATCAATAAATCCACCTTGCTGAGCGGCAAAAACCGGGGCGGACGCCAACATGACAATAGCTAACAGTGCAGCTTGCTTTTTCATACTTTCACCTCTTTTTATGAACCTGTTTCCGTTTTGCTGTACCCAGTTAAACACAGAGTTCTTAACGGGATCTTAAGGCGAAAAAAGAGCATTTTTTTGTGAAAGCCGCTGTACAAGCCGCGTCGTGCTTCGTATAACTCGCTTTCACTGAAGGGAAAATCGATGCGCATTTTATTAATAGAAGACGATCGCTTAATTGGCGACGGCATTAAAGCGGGGCTCAGTAAACTGGGTTTCAGTGTCGACTGGTTTATCTCTGGCGAAGCGGGGTATCAGGCATTAGAGGCTGCGCCCTGGGATGCAGTGATCCTTGACCTCTCTCTGCCAGAACGCGACGGACTGGATATTTTACGTCAGTGGCGTCAGCAGGGACACGACGTGCCGGTTTTAATTCTCACAGCACGTGATGCGCTTGATCAGCGAGTGGAAGGTTTGCAACTGGGCGCAGATGATTATCTGTGCAAACCCTTTGCGTTAACCGAAGTGGCGGCACGTTTACAGGCGCTCATTCGACGACGTCATGGCCAACTGCAACCCGAACTTCGCCATGGCAATGTAGTACTTGTACCCGGTAACCACAGCGTGATGGTGGCTGGCACCGCTGTAGAATTAAAAAGCCGCGAACTGGCGCTGCTTGAACTGTTTATGCGCAGCCCTGGCCGGGTGCTGACGCGCAGCCAGTTAGAGGAAAAGCTGTATAACTGGGACGCGGATGTCTCCAGCAACGCGGTAGAAGTTCACATTCATCACCTGCGTAAAAAACTCGGAAGCCGTTTTATTCGTACCGTTCACGGCGTAGGTTATACGCTGGGAGAGGTGGCATGCGATCAATGAGCCTGTTTCTACGCCTGGGTATTGGTGTCGTTTTGCTGCTGGGCATTTGCTGGGGCAGTGCCAGCCTGGGCGCATGGTATAAAACGCGCGAAACGCTCAACGAATTATTTGATACGCAGCAAATGTTGCTGGCTAAGCGCCTGCTCAGCCTGGATTTTACTACGCTGGATAATGTTTCACTGCCAAAAACCAGGCAGTTGCTGCGCCATCATCGCGGCGATCAGGACGACGATGCGCTGGCTTTTGCGGTCTTTAGCCGCGAGGGCAAACACGTACTGGACGATGGTGATAACGGCAAAAATTTACCGTTTGAAGCGGAGTATCAAGGTTTTCACGATACTCATCTAAACGGCGACGACGATCCGTGGCGGGTTGTCTGGCTTACTACGCCAGATAAACAGTTTCGCGTCGTGGTCGGCCAGGAGTGGGAATATCGTGATGATATGACCAGAGATTTAGTGAATGCCAGCGTCATGCCGTGGCTGATCGCGCTGCCTTTTATGTTAATTCTGCTGACTGGATTAGTCTGGTATGAGCTGCGCCCGTTGAAACAGCTGGCGCAAAAACTGACGCAGCGC
Organism: Pantoea sp. LMR881; assembly: GCF_027157825.1. Lineage (NCBI taxonomy): Bacteria > Pseudomonadati > Pseudomonadota > Gammaproteobacteria > Enterobacterales > Erwiniaceae > Pantoea > Pantoea sp. LMR881. The sequence continues at coordinate 2,306,996 of NZ_JAPVOK010000002.1, read as the reverse complement.
GCGCCTGATGATGATACGCCCTTACAGACCGGGCGCGTACCGAAAGAGGTACAGCCTCTCATCATTGCGTTAAATGGATTATTCCATCGCATTAACGCCATGATGCAACGTGAACGGCGCTTTACGTCTGATGCCGCTCACGAGCTGCGCAGTCCACTGGCGGCGCTGCAGGTGCAGAGTGAAGTCATTCAACTCGCCACCGATGATGAGGTCATGCGTACCCATGCGCTTCATCAACTGGATGCGGGGATCTCGCGGGCTACGCGGCTGGTTGATCAGCTACTGACACTTTCCCGCGTTGAAGCGGATGATGCCCGCCACGCTTTTAAAACGGTTGACTTGCAGCGAACCTTACAGGAAACGCTTGCTGCCCAATCCCCCTGGCTGATAAAGCCGGTGTGTCATTACGTCTACACGCCCAGGCCAGACCGCTGATCCATGGACATCCGCTGCTGCTCTCATTGCTGGTGCGCAATCTACTCGATAACGCGATTCGCTATACGCCATCGGGCAGTGACGTTGATGTCTGGCTGGAGGCCAACGCTTTGCAAATTGAAGATAACGGCAGCGGCGTCAGCGATGCCGATCTTCAGCGATTAGGGGAGCGTTTCTGGCGGCCACCGGGCCAGGAGAAAAGCGGCAGCGGCCTGGGGTTATCTATAGTGCGAAATATCGCGCAGCTTCATGATATGCAGCTTGCTTTTAGCCAGCGACAAGGCGGCGGGTTGTGCGTTACCTTGCGCTGGTCTGCTCACGCCCAACCAGCGGGCGCATTGGGTTAAATCTCGACCTGCGTTCCCAGTTCGATAACCCGATTGGGCGGGATCTCAAACTGATCGGGTGCGCGCAACGCATTTCGCTGCAGCGCCATGAACAATTTACCGCGCAGGCGTAAATACCACGGACGTTTACCCATAATCAGCGATTCGTGCGACATAAAGAATGAGGTTTCCATCATGCGGCAATTTAATCCTTCCAGCCCACAGCGATGGAATACCTCTTCCACGTTCGGTGTTTCACGCCAGCCGTAGCTTGCCACAACGCGCCAGAAGGTGGGTGAAAGCTGTTCGATGGTAACGCGACGCACATTATGTACGTAAGGTGCATCTTCAGTGCGCAGCGTTAATAACACTACGCGCTCATGCAGCACTTTGTTGTGCTTCAGGTTATGCAACATGGCAAACGGGATGACATTCAGTGCACGCGACATATACACCGCTGTGCCCGGAACCCGTACCGGTGGATTTTTTTCCAGCGACGCAATCATCGCCTCCAGCGAATTGCCGTGTTCATGCAGGCGACGCAGCAGGCGGAAGCGTTCACTTTTCCAGGTTGTCATGATGATAAACATCACTAATCCCAGACAAAGAGGCAGCCAGCCACCGGAGAAAATTTTAATCAGGTTAGCGGTAAACAACGGGACATCAATGCACAACAGCAGCAGCAGAATCAAACCGACCGCCAGCTTTTGCCAGTGCCAGTTTTTCAGCGCCACCGTACAGGAAAGGAATGTGGTCAGCACCATGGTACCTGTTACCGCAATGCCGTAAGCCGCCGCCAGATTGCTGGAGTGTTCGAAGCTGATGATCACAATCAGCACCGCAAAATAGAGTACCCAGTTAATCGTCGGAATATAGATCTGACCCGACTCCATTTCTGAGGTGTGAATAATGCGCATGCCTGGCAGATAACCCAGACGAACCGCCTGACGCGTCAACGAGAACACCCCAGAAATGACCGCTTGCGATGCAATAACTGTCGCCAGCGTCGCAAGGATTAGCAATGGGATCAGCGCCCATTCCGGTGCCAGCAGGAAGAACGGGTTTTTAATCGCCGCAGGATCGCTCAGCAATAACGCCCCCTGACCAAAATAGTTCAGCACCAGCGACGGTAACACCACGGAAAACCAGGCAAGGCGAATCGGCACTTTACCGAAGTGACCCATGTCAGCATAGAGTGCTTCAACGCCGGTTATCGCCAGAACCACAGCGCCAAGCGCGAAGAAAGAGATCGTTTTGTAGTGCAGGAAAAAGTGAGCAGCATGCGCAGGATTCAGAGACTGCAAAACATCGGGGTTTTTCATAATGCCACTGACGCCGAGCACCGCCAGCACAAGGAACCACAACAGCATCACGGGAGCAAACAGCTTACCGACAATGCCGGTGCCGTGTTTCTGGATCACAAACAGCAGCGTCAATACGGCAATGGAGAGTGGCACAATAAAAGGATCGAGCGAGGGCGCGGCAATTTCTAACCCCTCTATCGCCGACATAACGGAGATAGCTGGCGTAATCACCACCTCGCCATAGAAAAAGCTGCCGCCGATCAGCCCCATAATCACCAGTACTGCCGTGGCGCGCCCGGTCGTATTGCGGCCTGCCAGCGACATCAGCGTCAAAATACCGCCTTCACCAGCATTATCAGCACGCATCACGTAGCTGATGTATTTAAGCGATACCACCAGCACTAACAGCCAGAAAATCAGGGATAAAAAGCCAAATACAGCTTCGCGTTCCACACCGAAACCAAACTGACCAGAAAGACATTCACGTAAGGTATACAACGGACTGGTGCCGATATCCCCGTAAACCACACCAATAGCGGCCAGCGTTAATCCACCGAGCGACTGCTTATTTTCCGAGCTCATAGCGTTATCTTTTGTTGGAGTCTAAGAGGCACAAAATCCTCTCGCTCATGCCATCAAAAAGCGCACAGTATGCACGTATTCGCAAAAAAACCTATACCCTGAAACTCTCTGCCTTTAAGCCACCCGGCATTTTTACCTGTTAAAACAGGTAATTAATGTATGTTTTAACCTTGCTGAACCTTCTGAAACAAAAAAGCTGACAGCTATCAACGCTTTCACGCATCATAATCGATAAAGTGTGGTGCTCGCTGAAGCGTGGCGGCTCGACGATAGAAAGGACAATGATGTGATTATGGCTCAACCCCATCTTTTGGCAGAAAGAATTTCTCGCCTTAGCAATGCATTAGAAAAAGGTTTATATGAGCGACATCATGCAATTCGCCTCTGTTTGCTGGCCGCGTTGAGCGGTGAAAGCGTTTTTCTGCTGGGGCCACCTGGCATTGCCAAAAGCCTGATTGCGCGTCGCCTGAAATATGCTTTCCAGAATGCCCGCGCTTTTGAATATTTAATGACCCGATTCTCAACGCCTGAAGAGGTGTTTGGACCTTTGTCGATTCAGGCACTGAAAGACGAAGGGCGTTATCAGCGGCTGACCAAAGGCTATCTGCCTGATGCTGAAATCGTTTTTCTTGATGAGATTTGGAAAGCCGGCCCGGCAATTTTGAATACCTTGCTGACGGCCATCAACGAACGCCGCTTTCGCAACGGTGATTGCGAAGAAAAAATTCCTATGCGACTGCTGGTGACGGCGTCCAATGAGTTACCGGAAGCTGACAGCGGGCTGGAAGCCCTGTATGACCGCATGTTAATTCGTCTGTGGCTGGATAACGTGCATGAAAAGCAAAACTTCCGCAGCATGTTAACGCATCAGCAGGATGAAAATGCTAATCCGGTCGCGGATACGTTGCGTATCAGCGACGAAGAGTATTTACAGTGGCAGCAAAGCATCAGCCAGGTCGGTTTGCCAGATAATGTGTTTGAACTGATCTATCAGCTACGCCAGCAGCTGGAAAATCAGCCCGATGCGCCTTACATTTCCGATCGTCGCTGGAAAAAAGCCATCCATTTATTGCAGGCCAGCGCATTTTACAGCGGGCGTACCACTATTGCGCCGATTGATCTGATCCTGCTGAAAGATTGCCTGTGGCACGACGTCGCATCAATGCAGTTGTTGGATCGTGAAATCGATCAGCTGATGACGCAATATGCGTGGCAGCAGCAACCTATGCTTCTAAAATTGCAGCAAATTAAGGCGCGACGTTTGGCGTTGCAGCAGCAGCAAAGCGTTGCGCAGGCGATTACGCTGGAGAAACACAGCGGCATGTTCAGCCGCAAACCCCATTACGAACTGCCCGACACCCTGACTGACGAACAGCTTACACTGATGCTGCAACAGCCGCTGACACTGCACGATATACAGGTCAACCATATTGTCATTGCCCGCGATGCGCTTAATCAGTGGTTGCTAAAAGGTGGCGATATTCGCGGCAAACTCAATGGCATCGGCTTTGCCCAGACGCTGGATTTACAGGTGGATGCCCAGCACTGTTTAGCGGTGCGCGATGTCAGCCTGCAAGCTGCACGCCTGACGCTGCCGGGCGCGAGTAATAACAACGATCTGCCCACTGAAATCACTGACGCACTGGATGAGCTGGATACTCAACTGCGCGCGCAGCGTCACCTTTTCAGCCAGCATCAGCGATGTCTGTTTATCAGTGATGACTGGCTGGCGCGGATTGAAACCAGCTTGCAGGATGTTGCGGAACAGTTGAAACAGGCGCGTAAATGATTTCGCTGGAAACCCTCAGCACCCTGCTTTCTGTTGGCGAAGCCGAGTTGATTGAGGAGTTGATCCTTGCGCTGCTGGCATCGCCACAACTTGCTCTGTTTTTTGAAAAATTTCCCGGTCTGAAAAAAGCCATGCTGCGGGATGTTCCACGCTGGAAGGCGGAAATTAATGCTGAGCTAAAAGCGACGCCAGTACCGGAAAATCTGACGCAGGAGTTTCATCTTTTTCAGCGTGTGCAACTGTTAAGCCACGCTGATTTTAACCATCAGCTTACTGAAACGCTGGATCTGCTGGCGCGCCTGCCCTCACCTTTTATCGAAGAAGCAAACCGACTTATCCAGCACAACGACGCGCATCAACTCAGCAGTGCGCAACATACCCTGTTTTTACAACGCTGGCGGCTCAGTCTGACGTTACAAACCCTGACGTTAAACGAGCAGTTGCTGGAGCAGCAGCGCGAACGCTTAATGGCTGAACTGCAACAGCGTATGGCGCTCAGCGGTCAGCTTGCGCCTGTGTTAAGTGACAATGATGAAGCGGCGGCGGGTCGCTTGTGGGATATGAGTAAGGCCTCACGGCAACACGGTGATTATCAGCTGATGCTGCAATATGGCGATTTTTTAGCGCAGCAGCCCGAGCTGATGAAACTGGCACAGCAGCTTGGCCGCAGCCGCGAGGCGAAATCGGTGCCTGCACAAGATGCGCCAATGGAGGCCTTTCATCATCTGGTGCATGAACCGGATACTGTACCGGAAGAGGTCAGCGGTATTCATCAAAGCGATGATGTGTTGCGTTTGCTGCCACCAGAGCTGGCGGCGCTGAGCATCAACGAACTGGAGCTGGAATTTTATCGTCGGCTGGTGGAAAAACGACTCCTTACCTACAGATTGCAGGGCGATACCTGGCATGAAAAGGTCACGCTGCGCCCGGTGAATCATCAACAGCACGAAGAACAACCTCGCGGCCCGTTTATCGTTTGTGTGGATACCTCCGGCTCGATGGGTGGATTCAATGAACGCTGCGCCAAAGCTTTTTGTCTGGCCTTACTAAAAGTGGCTCTGGCTGATCGTCGGCGCTGCTACATCATGCTGTTTGCGCATGAAGTTATTGGCTATGAGTTAACCGGTGATGATGGCCTGGAGCAGGCTATTCGTTTTCTGAGCCAGCGTTTTCGCGGTGGTACCGATCTTGCCGCTTGCCTCTCAGCAGTAGTGAAACGCATGGAAGGCCCGAGCTGGCAAGAAGCAGATGCGGTTATTGTCTCTGACTTTATCGCCCAGCGTTTGCCGGAAGAGGCCGTTCGGGTCATCAAACAGCGTCAGCAACAGCATCAACAGCGTTTTCATGCCGTCGCGATGTCAACGCACGGTAAACCCGGCATTATGCGTATCTTTGATCACATCTGGCGCTTTGATACCGGCATGAAAAGTCGCCTGTTGCGCCACTGGCGTCGTTAATCCCTCAGGCAGCGGCAATCGCCGCTGCCGATACATTGCCTAATCCCGCGTTTTGCTGCACATTCTCACCTGTTCAATGAAGAAGAATCACAACGAGGATGAAATGGCCGAACACCTGCAACTGGATAATCTCGATCGCGGCATTTTAAATGCTCTGCTGGAAAACGCCCGTACTGCGTATGCTGAATTAGCAAAACAGTTCAACGTCAGCCCTGGCACAATCCATGTACGGGTAGAAAAAATGAAACAGGCTGGGATTATTCTCGGCACCCGTGTTGAAATCGATCCTCGCCAGTTAGGTTTTGATGTCTGCTGCTTTATTGGCATTATCCTGAAAAGCGCGCGCGATTATCCTGCGGCGCTGAGTAAGCTTGAAGCTCTGGATGAAGTCGTAGAAGCCTGGTACACCACCGGCCATTACAGCATTTTTATCAAAGTGATGTGCCGCTCAATTGATGCCTTGCAACAGGTATTGATCAACAAGATTCAGACGATTGATGAAATTCAGTCCACAGAAACGTTGATCTCACTACAAAACCCGATCATGCGTACTATCAAGCCTTAATTGTCCCCTGCTTTGTGCACAACCTTATCCTCCATGAATGCGCCGTCTGACAACGGCTGCGTTCGGATCAATTGATCTATTACCCCTGTTTTCCACAGGTGGATCACGGCTTGATCACAGCGTACAATGCTCGCCTTTAGTCCGGGAGAGCATGATGGCCGATATTACGTTAATCACTGGCAGCACGCTGGGCAGCGCCGAATATGTCGCTGAGCATTTAGAAGAAAAACTGCAGGAAGCTGGCTTTTCAACGCAGCTGCTACATGGGCCAGAACTGGATGACGTGCCGCTGGAGGGCGTTTGGCTGATTGTCTCTTCAACTCACGGAGCCGGGGAGTTGCCGGATAACCTGCAACCGTTTTACGACGCGATCAATGAAACTCAGCCCGATCTCTCCTCGGTGCGTTTCGGTGCGGTGGGTATCGGTAATCACGAATACGATCTGTTTTGCGGTGCGATCCGTAATATTGAAGCACTGCTGATCGTCTGTGGCGCACAGCGGATCGGCGATCGCCTGGAAATTGATGTGCTTGAGCATGAGATCCCCGAAGATCCGGCTGGCGAATGGGTTGTTGGCTGGAAAAGTGAGATCTGATCTGGCAGGGGATCGGGAAATAGTGACGATCCCCAGTGAATGATGCTGAATTTATCCTGCTGAAAGTCATTCTTCTGTGGATAACTACCCCTTTTTCCTGCGTATAACCGGTAGTTATCCAAAGAGTAACCCGTGTTTGTTTTTTGAGCTGTGGATAATCAGCTATTTTGATCTCAGCTTATACGGAACAGGATCACCGATCATTCACAGCAAACGATCCTTGATAAGCTGCTGTTTCAATTTAACTTTTCGCAGATATCCACAAGAGGACGCGATCCTAATAAGAGATCTAACAGAAAGATCATATACAGAATAAAGATCCTTTCTTTTTAAACCCTGACGATCCCACCGCTTTCACCCTGAGCTGAATTTAAGTAGAATCCACGGCCCAGGGACAACGATCCTGAACGTCCATTAACGAGGTACCACTTCATGTTTTATCAAGATCCTTTTGACGTCATCGTAATTGGTGGTGGTCATGCGGGTACAGAAGCCGCTATGGCTGCTGCTCGAATGGGTCAGCAAACCCTGTTACTCACCCATAACATTGATACGCTTGGACAAATGTCCTGTAATCCGGCGATTGGTGGTATCGGAAAAGGACATTTGGTAAAGGAAGTGGATGCCTTAGGCGGTTTGATGGCCAGTGCAATAGACCAGGCCGGCATTCAGTTTAGGATACTAAACGCAAGCAAAGGGCCTGCCGTTCGTGCGACGCGCGCACAGGCAGACCGTGTGCTTTATCGCCAGGCGGTACGTACTGCGCTGGAGAATCAGCCCAACCTGATGATCTTTCAGCAGGCGGTAGATGATCTGATTGTTGAAAACGATCGTGTTGTTGGCGCGGTGACCCAGATGGGACTGAAATTCCGTGCTAAAACGGTTGTGCTTACCGTCGGCACCTTCCTTGACGGTAAAATTCATATTGGCCTGGATAATTACAGCGGTGGCCGTGCTGGTGATCCTCCTTCTGTCCCGCTGGCAAAACGTCTGCGTGCTTTACCGCTGCGCGTAAATCGCCTGAAAACAGGTACACCACCGCGTATCGATGCGCGCTCAATCGATTTTAGCGTGTTAACACCGCAGCACGGTGATAATCCTGTGCCGGTATTTTCATTCATGGGTAACGCTTCAAAACATCCTCAGCAGGTGCCGTGCTGGATTACCCATACCAATGAAAAAACGCATGACGTTATTCGCAATAACCTCGATCGCAGCCCAATGTATGCCGGGATCATCGAAGGGATCGGGCCACGCTACTGCCCGTCGATCGAAGACAAAGTGATGCGTTTTGCCGATCGTAATGCACACCAGATCTTTCTGGAGCCAGAAGGACTGACCAGTAATGAAATTTATCCGAACGGCATTTCAACCAGCCTGCCGTTTGATGTACAGATACAGATCGTTCGATCAATGCAAGGTCTGGAAAACGCGAAGATCGTGCGTCCGGGTTATGCCATTGAGTACGATTTCTTTGATCCCCGTGATCTGAAACCGACGCTGGAAAGCAAATTTATCCATGGACTGTTCTTTGCGGGCCAGATTAATGGCACGACAGGCTATGAAGAAGCTGCCGCGCAAGGATTACTGGCAGGCCTGAATGCTGCCCGTCTGTCAGCAGACAAAGAGGGCTGGGCACCACGTCGTGACCAGGCTTATCTTGGCGTGCTGGTTGACGATCTTTGTACGCTGGGAACCAAAGAGCCCTATCGTATGTTCACATCCCGGGCTGAATACCGTTTGATGCTGCGTGAAGACAATGCTGATTTACGTCTGACTGAAACCGGCCGTTCGCTGGGACTGGTGGATGACGAACGCTGGGCGCGCTTCAACCAGAAGCTGGAAGCGATTGAGCAAGAGCGTCAACGTCTGCGTGACATCTGGGTTCATCCGAAATCAGAGAATGTGGCTAACGTAAATACCGTGCTCAGTGCGCCGCTGACCAAAGAAGCCAGTGGTGAAGATCTGCTGCGCCGTCCGGAACTGACCTATCTGAAGTTAATGACGTTAGAAGGCTTTGGACCGGCTCTGGCTGACGAGCAGGCTGCTGAGCAGGTTGAAATTCAGGTCAAATATGAAGGATACATTGCGCGCCAGCAGGAAGAGATCGATCGCCAACTGCGTAATGAAAACACCTTGCTGCCTGCCGATCTCGATTATCGTCAGGTAAATGGTTTATCAAATGAAGTGATCGCTAAGCTGAATGATCATAAGCCAACATCAATTGGCCAGGCTTCGCGTATTTCCGGTATCACGCCGGCTGCAATCTCTATTTTGCTTATTTACCTGAAAAAACAAGGGCTGCTGCGCAAAAGCGCCTGACCTGAAACGGGGCGAGGTGACTCGCCCCCGCTGACTGGACTCACGCTGTGATTAACAAACTCACCTCGCTGCTGCAAGCGGCCAATATTTCCCTCTCCGATCAACAAAAACAGCAACTCGTGGCCTACGTCATGCTGTTGGACAAGTGGAACAAAGCGTACAACCTGACCTCGGTACGCGATCCGCAACAGATGCTGGTGCGCCATATTCTCGACAGTATCGTGGTTGCGCCGCATCTGAGCGGTACTCGTTTTATTGATGTGGGAACCGGCCCAGGATTACCCGGCATTCCACTGGCAATTGTAATGCCTGATGCACACTTCACTCTGCTTGACAGTCTGGGCAAACGTGTACGCTTCTTACGCCAGGTACAGCATGAGCTTGGCCTCGAAAACATTACGCCAGTGCAGAGTAGGGTAGAGGAGTTTCCTTCAGAACCGCCTTTTGATGGCGTGATTAGCCGGGCATTTGCCTCACTGGAAGATATGGTGAACTGGTGTCATCATCTCCCTGCGCCGGAAGGCCGCTTTTTTGCGCTGAAAGGGGTACGTCCTGATGATGAAATCGCGACGCTGCCCGCAGGTTATAAACTGCACTCTGTTGTCGCGCTTAACGTCCCTGAATTAGAAGGTGAGCGTCATTTAGTGATCATTGGCCGCGAGTAAGCCTTTTAATAGTGTGGATTTAACGGTAAAGCCGATTTGGCTTAACAAAATGGCTGGCTAAAAATTAAGCATTCGATTTTTTGAATAGCCCTGATTTTTAATTAACGTTCAGCCAAATTAGGTTAAAAAAGCCGACGGAAATTATCCGAAAATTTCTGTTACATTTAACGTTTAATTCACAATTTTTTATCAGGAAGATCACTTGTTTTCGCGGTTTATGGAATAAGGATAGTCACGCCAGAAAATATATCGCAGTAATTACTCGGCGTGCGTAATATGAATTACACACTTTTAATGCACGCTTCGATGTCAATAGCATGTTTTTATCAAAAATAAGCTGCGACACAGCGATGATTATTTATAACTGATTGATTATTTATGTTATTTGTTGGTTTATTAAACGGCGGAATTTGTACGTTTGTAAAACCTGGCCTGGCGTGAATGCTTATAATGTGATCTATCGCACGCTTTAAAAGCAAGTCGCAGGTGGGATTTCAGAAGCCAGCGGGCAAATTCTTTCAGGACAATCTTTGAAAAAATAGCCCTCCAGAAAGAAATTTAAATAATTGTTCACCTTTTCGCTACTTAGCGATTGAAATCGCAGGTGCGGCCCGTATAATTTGCACGGCTTTTGCTGCTTGACTCGAATGAGTAAAGGCAGTCTTATACGACACGCGACATACCCCTGACGGGGCAGGAGAGTTACAGCGTCATGTCAGTGTCTCTTTACAGTGTGAAATTCGCCCGAACTGTGTTGTTCATTCAGTTGGTGACGATTGTCATCAGTGGCGCTCTCTTTGCCCTGAAAGATGTCACCTGGGGCGTTTCTGCTCTTGCTGGCGGAGCGGCAGCCTGGCTGCCAAACGTGTTGTTTTTGTTTTTAGCCTGGCGCCTGCAGGGGCAAACCCCAGCTTCGGGGCGAGTCGCGTGGAGCTTCGCTTTGGGTGAAATAGCCAAAGTGTTCGCGACCATTATTTTGCTCATTGTGGCGTTGGGTGTTTTCGGGGCGGTCTTTTGGCCTCTCGGGATAACCTGGTTATCGGTGCTGGTGGTTCAAATGTTGGCACCGGCGGTAATTAACAACAAAGGGTAAGAGGCATCATGGCTGCAGGAGAAATCTCTACTCCGCAAGATTACATAGGACACCACCTGAACAACCTTCAGCTGGACCTGCGTACTTTCGAGTTAGTGAATCCGCACGACGCTCCCGCGACGTTCTGGGTATTAAATATCGATTCCATGTTTTTCTCTCTGGTGCTGGGACTTATTTTCCTGGTGTTGTTCCGTAAAGTGGCGAAAAGTGTCACCAGCGGTGTGCCAGGGAAATTACAAGCGGCTATCGAACTGGTTGTCGGTTTCGTTGATAACAACGTGCGCGACATGTATCACGGTAAGAGCAAACTTATCGCCCCGCTGGCTCTGACTATTTTTGTCTGGGTCTTCCTGATGAACTTCATGGATCTGCTGCCTATCGACCTGCTGCCTTATATTGGCGAGCATTTCTTAGGCCTGCCGGCGCTGCGCGTCGTGCCGTCTGCAGACGTGAACATCACGCTGTCTATGGCGTTGGGCGTATTTATTTTGATTCTGTTCTACAGCATCAAAATGAAAGGCATTGGCGGCTTCGCGAAAGAGCTGACGCTGCAGCCTTTTAATCACCCGATCTTCATCCCCATCAACCTGATTTTGGAAGGTGTGAGCCTGCTGTCTAAACCGGTTTCTCTCGGTCTGCGACTGTTCGGTAACATGTATGCGGGTGAGCTGATCTTTATCCTTATTGCCGGTCTGTTGCCGTGGTGGTCACAGTGGGTGCTGAATGTGCCGTGGGCCATTTTCCACATCCTGATCATTTCGCTACAGGCTTTCATTTTCATGGTCCTCACGATTGTCTATCTGTCGATGGCATCTGAAGAACATTGATTTTTTTCTCAACACTTTCCCTATAGATTTCGAGTTGCAGCAAGGCGGCAACTGAACGAATCCCCGGGAGCATACATGAGTGTGTAATCGGGGTGAGAGAAGGCAGCCAACACCGCTGCAGCTCGAAAGATGAAGGGAGCATTTAACTGAAACAAACTGGAGACTGTCATGGAAAACCTGAATATGGATCTGCTGTACATGGCTGCCGCTGTGATGATGGGCCTGGCGGCAATCGGTGCTGCGATCGGTATCGGCATCCTCGGAGGTAAATTCCTGGAAGGCGCTGCTCGTCAGCCTGACCTGATTCCTCTGCTGCGTACGCAGTTCTTTGTTGTAATGGGTCTGGTGGATGCAATCCCGATGATCGCTGTTGGTCTGGGTCTCTACGTGATGTTTGCTGTCGCCTAAAGCCCTTTGTTCACTCAACGCACATGTGCACGAGTGAACGGATTCTGCCGCTTATCACTGATAACGGCAGAAAAGTTAAATACTTAATCTAGAGGCATTGTGCTGTGAACATTAATGCAACAATCCTCGGCCAGGCCATCGCGTTCATCCTGTTTGTCGCGTTCTGCATGAAGTACGTATGGCCGCCGATTATGGCTGCCATCGAAAAGCGCCAGAAAGAAATTGCTGAAGGCCTTGCTTCTGCTGAACGCGCGAAAAAAGATTTGGATCTCGCGCAGGCTAATGCGACCGACCAGCTGAAAAAAGCCAAAGAAGAAGCTCAGGTCATTATCGAGCAAGCGAACAAGCGTCGCGCGCAGATTATGGACGAAGCCAAAACCGAAGCTGAGAACGAACGTAATCGCATCGTTGCACAAGCGCAGGCCGAAATCGAAGCCGAGCGTAAACGTGCACGTGAAGAACTGCGTAAGCAAGTCGCGTTGCTGGCAATGGCTGGCGCCGAGAAGATCATCGAACGTTCCGTGGATGAAGCTGCTAACAGCGACATCGTTGATAAACTGGTCGCTGAACTGTAAGGAGGGAGGGGCTGATGTCTGATCTGATTACTGTAGCTCGCCCCTACGCCAAAGCAGCTTTTGACTTTGCTGTTGAGCATCAAAGTATAGAACGCTGGCAACAGATGTTGGCGTTTGCCGCAGAAGTGGCTCGCAATGAACAGATGGCAGATCTCCTTTCCGGTGCTTTGGCGCCGGAAGCTTTGTCTGCTTCGTTTAACGCAGTCTGTGGTGATCAACTGGATGAACCCGCACAAAACCTGATTAAGGTGATGGCGGAAAACGGACGTTTGACAGCGCTTCCGGCTGTACTGGAACAATTCATTCAACTGCGTGACGCTTATGAAGCGATTGCGGAAGTTGATGTGATTTCTGCCAGTACGCTGAGTGACGACCAGCTGACCAAAATCAGCACCGCGATGGAAAAACGTCTGTCACGCAAAGTTAAGCTGAATTGCAAAATTGATAAGTCTGTAATGGCAGGCGTGATTATCCGTTCGGGTGATCTGGTTATTGATGGCAGCGTACGCGGCCGTCTTGAGCGTCTGGCAGACGTCTTGCAGTCTTAAGGGGACTGGAGCATATGCAACTGAATTCCACCGAAATCAGCGAACTGATCAAGCAGCGCATTGCTCAGTTCAATGTCGTGAGCGAAGCTCACAACGAAGGTACTATCGTTTCTGTAAGTGACGGTATCATCCGCGTACACGGCCTGGCCGATGTGATGCAGGGTGAGATGATTGCCCTGCCGGGTAACCGTTACGCTATCGCCCTGAACCTTGAGCGTGACTCTGTAGGTGCGGTGGTGATGGGTCCGTATGCTGATCTTGCTGAAGGCATGAAGGTCAAGTGTACTGGCCGTATCCTGGAAGTTCCTGTTGGTCGTGGCCTGCTGGGCCGTGTGGTGAACACCCTGGGTGCACCTATCGACGGTAAAGGCGCGATCGACAACGACGGCTTCTCGCCAGTTGAAGTTATTGCACCGGGCGTTATTGATCGTCAGTCAGTCGACCAGCCTGTTCAGACCGGTTACAAATCTGTCGATGCGATGATTCCAATCGGCCGTGGCCAGCGTGAGCTGATCATCGGTGACCGTCAGACCGGTAAAACCGCGATGGCTATCGATGCCATCATCAACCAGCGCGATTCAGGCATCAAATGTGTCTACGTTGCGATTGGTCAGAAAGCATCAACCATCTCTAACGTCGTGCGTAAGCTGGAAGAGCACGGTGCACTGCAGAACACCATTGTTGTGGTTGCGTCTGCTTCTGAATCTGCAGCACTGCAGTATCTGGCACCGTACGCAGGTTGTGCGATGGGCGAATACTTCCGTGACCGCGGTGAAGATGCACTGATCGTGTATGATGACCTGTCTAAACAGGCTATCGCTTATCGTCAGATTTCACTGCTGCTGCGCCGTCCGCCAGGCCGTGAAGCATTCCCTGGTGACGTGTTCTATCTCCACTCTCGTCTGCTGGAGCGTGCATCACGCGTAAGTGCTGATTACGTTGAGCGTTTCACCAATGGCGAAGTGAAAGGCCAGACCGGTTCTCTGACCGCGCTGCCAATCATCGAAACCCAGGCGGGTGACGTTTCTGCGTTCGTACCGACTAACGTAATCTCAATTACCGATGGTCAGATCTTCCTGGAATCGAACCTGTTCAACTCCGGTATTCGTCCGGCAGTTAACCCAGGTATTTCGGTATCCCGTGTAGGTGGTGCAGCACAGACCAAGATCATCAAGAAACTGTCCGGTGGTATTCGTACCGCGCTGGCACAGTATCGTGAACTGGCTGCGTTCTCTCAGTTCGCGTCTGATCTGGACGATGCAACCCGTAAACAGCTGAGCCACGGTCAGAAAGTGACCGAGTTGCTGAAGCAGAAACAGTATGCGCCGATGTCTGTCGCGCAGCAGGGTCTGGTTCTGTTCGCAGCTGAGCGCGGTTACCTGAACGACGTTGAAATTGCGAAAATTGGCAGCTTCGAAGCTGCACTGCTGGCCTTCGCTGACCGCGATCACGCCGAGCTGATGCAGGAAATCAACCAATCTGGCAACTTTAATAACGACATCGAAGCGAAGCTGAAAGGCCTCCTCGACACGTTTAAAGCAACCCAGTCCTGGTAATGTCTGGCGGCTTGTCTGAAAAGACAGGCCGCAAGGCTTTGAGGAGAAGCTAATGGCCGGCGCAAAAGAGATACGTAACAAGATTGGAAGCGTAAAAAATACGCAGAAGATCACCAAAGCGATGGAAATGGTCGCCGCCTCCAAAATGCGTAAAACGCAGGAACGCATGGCGGCCAGCCGTCCGTATGCAGACACCATGCGCAAAGTGATTGGTCACCTTGCGTTAGGCAATCTGGAATACAAGCACCCTTACCTGCAAGAGCGTGACGTTAAGCGCGTCGGCTACCTGGTCGTTTCAACTGACCGCGGGCTTTGTGGTGGTTTGAACATTAACCTGTTCAAAAAATTGCTGGCAGATATGAAATCCTGGTCCGATAAAGGCGTACAGAGCGATCTGGCGGTTATCGGTTCTAAAGGGATGTCATTCTTCGGCTCTGTAGGTGGCAACATCGTGGCGCAAGTCAATGGCATGGGAGATCGACCTTCCCTGTCAGAACTGATTGGCCCGGTAAAAGTGATGTTGCAGGCTTATGATGAAGGCCGCATCGACAAGCTGTATATCGTCAGCAACAAGTTTAATAACACCATGTCTCAGACTCCGACCATTACCCAACTGCTGCCGTTACCGCCAGCGGAAGGTGAAGAAGAGATGAAGGCGAAGACCTGGGATTACCTGTACGAACCCGATCCGAAGGCGCTGCTGGATACCCTGCTGCGTCGCTATGTCGAATCGCAGGTTTATCAGGGTGTGGTGGAAAATCTGGCCAGTGAGCAGGCCGCACGTATGGTGGCGATGAAAGCTGCAACCGATAACGGCGGAAATCTGATCAAAGAGTTGCAGTTGGTTTACAACAAAGCTCGTCAGGCCAGCATCACCCAGGAACTTACCGAGATCGTCTCGGGGGCCTCCGCGGTTTAACCAGGTTTGGAATTAGGTAGAGGATTCAAGATGGCAACTGGAAAGATTGTCCAGATTATCGGCGCCGTTGTTGACGTCGAATTCCCTCAGGACGCGGTACCGAAAGTGTACAGCGCCCTTGAGGTTCAGAATGGTGATGCTCGTCTGGTGCTGGAAGTTCAGCAGCAGCTGGGTGGCGGCGTGGTGCGTACCATTGCTATGGGTACGTCTGACGGCCTGAAGCGCGGTCTGGAAGTGGCTGATCTGCAGAAGCCAATTCAGGTTCCGGTTGGTAAAGCGACCCTGGGCCGTATCATGAACGTGCTGGGCGAGCCGATCGACATGAAAGGCGAGCTGAAAGAAGAAGATGGCAGCGCAGTAGAGATCTCCTCTATTCACCGCCCTGCCCCTTCTTATGAAGAACAGTCAAACTCGCAGGAACTGCTGGAAACCGGCATCAAGGTTATTGACCTGATGTGTCCGTTCGCTAAGGGCGGTAAAGTTGGTCTGTTCGGTGGTGCGGGTGTAGGTAAAACCGTTAACATGATGGAGCTGATCCGTAACATCGCGGCTGAGCACTCAGGTTACTCGGTATTTGCTGGCGTCGGTGAGCGTACTCGTGAGGGTAACGACTTCTACCACGAAATGACTGATTCCAACGTTATCGATAAAGTTGCGCTGGTGTATGGCCAGATGAATGAGCCACCAGGTAACCGTCTGCGTGTTGCGCTGACCGGTCTGACCATGGCGGAAAAATTCCGTGATGAAGGCCGCGACGTTCTGCTGTTCATCGACAACATCTATCGTTATACCCTGGCCGGTACAGAAGTTTCTGCACTGCTGGGTCGTATGCCTTCAGCGGTAGGTTATCAGCCAACGCTGGCTGAAGAGATGGGTGTGTTGCAGGAACGTATTACCTCAACCAAGACAGGTTCAATCACTTCTGTACAGGCCGTTTACGTTCCTGCGGATGACTTGACTGACCCGTCTCCGGCGACCACCTTCGCCCACTTAGACTCAACCGTAACGCTGAGCCGTCAGATCGCTTCTCTGGGTATCTACCCAGCCGTTGACCCGCTGGATTCCACCAGCCGTCAGCTTGATCCGCTGGTTGTTGGTCAGGAGCACTACGATGTTGCTCGTGGCGTGCAGTCTCTGCTGCAGCGTTATCAAGAGCTGAAAGACATCATCGCCATCCTTGGTATGGACGAGCTGTCTGAAGAAGATAAATTGCTGGTGGCACGTGCGCGTAAGATTCAGCGTTTCCTGTCTCAGCCGTTCTTCGTGGCCGAAGTATTCACCGGTTCTCCGGGCAAATACGTTTCGCTGAAAGACACCATCCGTGGCTTTAAAGGCATCATGGAAGGTGAATTCGACCACCTGCCAGAGCAGGCTTTCTACATGGTCGGTTCCATCGACGAAGCGGTAGAAAAAGCGAAGAAACTGTAATAACGGTTTCCCGGGAGGAAAGATATGGCTATGACTTATCACCTGGATGTGGTCAGCGCAGAGCAACTGCTGTTCTCTGGGCTGGTACAGAAAATTCAGGTGTCAGGTAGCGAAGGTGAACTGGGTATTTTCCCGGCCACGCACCGCTCCTGACTGCCATTAAGCCTGGAATGATCCGTATCGTGAAACAGCACGGCGAAGAGGAGTTTATTTACCTCTCTGGCGGCGTGCTGGAAGTGCAACCGGGCAGCAGCACCGTTCTGGCCGATACCGCAATTCGCGGTACCGATCTGGACGAAGCGCGCGCGCTGGAAGCAAAACGTAAAGCAGAAGAGCACATGCACAGCAGCCACGGCGACGTGGACTATGCACAGGCTTCTGCCGAACTGGCGAAAGCCATTGCGAAACTGCGCGTGATCGAGCTGACCAAAAAAGCGATGTAATCCGGCTTTATGCGTCACGAAATGCCAGCCCCTCGGGCTGGCATTTTTTTGTTTATTTCCTCCAGACTTCAGCCGCATGGGCGGTGGCTTCTCTCGGTTCGTTTAAGCCTCGCTCCGCTGGGGCCGCTGTTTTGCAGCGTTCAAATCTTCTCCCGACAGGTTTGTCTTTCACCCGAATCCTTTACTTAAGTAAGTTCCGGGATTAAGAAGCCTTAACTTTTAGGCTCATCCCGCAGCGGGCGGCGTAAATGCTGTTAAAATCGTTTCCCGACCAGTTTGTTACTCATTTTCTGCCTTCCTGCAATCTGAATTATTGAGGCGATAAGATTAATGAAGCGGGAAGCGAGCCTAATTTCGGCTCGAGAAAAATGTAGTAATCTCAAGGCTAAACCGTGTAAGTTTCGAAAGTCAAAATTCAGTCAGGATGGTTATGTCAAACAGCGCAATGAGTGTGGTGATCCTTGCAGCCGGCAAGGGCACACGTATGTATTCCGATCTGCCTAAAGTGT
Organism: Pantoea sp. LMR881; assembly: GCF_027157825.1. Lineage (NCBI taxonomy): Bacteria > Pseudomonadati > Pseudomonadota > Gammaproteobacteria > Enterobacterales > Erwiniaceae > Pantoea > Pantoea sp. LMR881. The sequence continues at coordinate 2,288,650 of NZ_JAPVOK010000002.1, read as the reverse complement.
TACATACGCTTGCAGGTAAACCGATGGTTCAGCATGTGATTGATGCCGCTAAGGGGCTGGGTGCACAGCATATTCATCTGGTTTATGGTCACGGCGGTGATCGGCTCAAAGCCACGTTAACCGAGAGCACGCTCAATTGGGTTTTACAGGCTGAGCAGTTAGGGACCGGCCATGCAATGCAGCAGGCGGCACCTTTTTTTGCTAATGACGAAGATATTTTAATGCTGTACGGCGACGTGCCATTGATTTCTGAGGCCACACTTCAGCAGTTGTGTGATGCAAAACCGCAGGGTGGCATTGGATTGCTTACCGTTGTGCTCAATAATCCCACCGGTTATGGTCGGATTGTGCGTGAAAATGGCACAATCACAGGTATCGTTGAACAAAAAGACGCCAGTCCTGAACAGCTTGCTATTACCGAAATCAATACCGGTATCCTGGTCGCTAACGGTGGCGACATGAAACGCTGGCTGGCGCAACTGACCAATAACAATGCTCAGGGTGAATATTACATCACCGACATCATCGCACTGGCACATCAGGAAGGTCGCTTAATTAATGCAGTGCATCCGGCACGGATAAGTGAAACGGATGGCGTAAATAACCGTCTACAGCTTGCTACGTTAGAACGGTCTTATCAGGCTGAGCATGCTGAAAAACTTCTGCTGGCAGGCGTAATGCTACGTGACCCGGCTCGCTTTGATCTGCGTGGAACGCTAACGCATGGCCGCGACGTTGAAATCGATACCAACGTTATTATTGAAGGTCAGGTAAAGCTGGGTAATCGCGTCAAAATTGGGGCGGGCTGCATTATCAAAAACAGTACGATTAGCGATGACTGCGAAATCAGCCCTTATTCGGTGATCGAGGATGCTAATCTGGCAGAGGCTTGCACCGTCGGGCCATTTGCTCGTCTGCGTCCGGGAAGCGAGCTGGCACAATCAGCGCATGTCGGTAACTTCGTTGAAATGAAAAAAGCGCGCCTGGGCAAAGGCTCCAAAGCGGGGCATCTCTCCTATCTTGGTGATGCGGAAATTGGTGCTAACGTGAATATCGGTGCTGGCACCATCACCTGCAACTATGACGGTGCGAATAAATCTAAAACTGTTATCGGCGATGATGTGTTTGTGGGATCCGATACACAGCTCGTGGCGCCGGTGACAGTCGCGGCGGGAGCCACCATTGCGGCAGGCACCACGGTAATGAAAGACATCACTGATGCAGCACTGGTTTATAACCGCAAAGAGCAAAATCATAAAGCTGGCTGGCAGCGTCCCCAGAAGAAGAAATGAATTTTACGTTCTGCCCTGCGCAGGCCGTTGCAGTAACAAAACTATAATCCCCACTCTCTACAAGGCTCGGGAACCGGCAAAGCCGGAAATCAGGTCGCATGACAACGAAAATGGCGAAGAGCCATGAAGTCAGGAAAACATTATGTGTGGAATTGTTGGTGCAGTAGCGCAACGCGATATCGCAGAGATATTGCTGGAAGGTTTGCGTCGTCTGGAGTATCGCGGGTATGACTCGGCCGGTTTGGCTGTGGTTGATCGTCAGGGGCACGTTACGCGCCTGCGCCGTTTAGGCAAAGTTCAAAAGCTGGCGGAAGCCGCAGAACAGCAGCCGTTGATTGGCGGCACCGGTATTGCGCACACGCGTTGGGCAACCCACGGTGAGCCGTCAGAAGCCAATGCGCATCCGCATATTTCTGAGCACATCATTATTGTTCACAACGGCATCATTGAAAACCACGAGCCGCTGCGCGAAATGATGATTGAGCGTGGCTATCATTTTGCCTCTGAAACTGACACCGAAGTGGTTGCACATCTGGTGCATTGGGAGCAAAAGCAGGGCGGCTCGCTGCGCGAAGTGGTACAGCGCGTTATCCCTCAGCTACGTGGTGCATATGGCATGGTTATTATGGACAGCCGCGATCCGTCACTGCTGGTGGCTGCTCGTTCCGGTAGCCCATTGGTTATCGGCCGTGGTGTAGGTGAAAACTTTATCGCCTCTGATCAGCTGGCGCTGCTGCCCGTTACCCGTCGCTTTATCTACCTGGAAGAGGGTGACATTGCTGAAATCACGCGCCGTGATGTCACGATCGTCGATCGCGCGGGCAAGCCAGTTGTGCGTACAGAAATTGAATCCAGTGTGCAATACGATGCGGGTGACAAAGGCCTTTATCGTCACTACATGCAGAAAGAGATTTATGAACAGCCGATGGCGATCAAAAACACCCTGACCGGGCGTTTTAGTCACGGCGAAGTCGATCTCAGTGAGCTGGGTGCGCAAGCCGAAACGCTGTTAAGCCAGGTTGAGCACATTCAAATTATTGCCTGCGGCACCTCATATAACTCCGGCATGGTTGCGCGCTACTGGTTTGAATCCCTTGCTAACCTGCCGTGTGATGTAGAAATCGCCTCTGAGTTCCGCTATCGCAAATCAGCGGTGCGTAAAAACAGCTTGTTAATCACCCTGTCTCAGTCTGGTGAAACTGCCGATACGCTAGCGGCGCTGCGCCTGTCGAAAGAGCTTGGTTATCTCGGAGCGCTGGCGGTGTGTAACGTCGCAGGTTCTTCGCTGGTACGTGAATCCGACCTGGCGCTGATGACCAAAGCAGGCACCGAAATCGGGGTGGCGTCTACCAAGGCGTTTACCACTCAGTTAACCGTACTGCTAATGCTGGTGGCGAAGCTGGGTCGTCTGAACGGCATGGCGGCAGAAACTGAACATAACATTGTGCATGGTTTGCAGGCGCTGCCAAGCCGCATTGAACAAATGCTGGCGCAGGACAAGCTGATCGAAAATCTTGCTGAGGGCTTCTCTGACAAACATCACGCTCTGTTCCTTGGGCGTGGCGATCAATATCCCATCGCCATGGAAGGGGCATTGAAGCTGAAAGAGATCTCCTATATACACGCAGAAGCTTACGCTGCGGGTGAACTGAAGCATGGTCCATTAGCACTGATTGATGCTGACATGCCGGTCATCGTGGTCGCGCCTAACAATGAACTGCTGGAAAAACTGAAATCGAATATTGAAGAGGTGCGTGCACGTGGCGGCTTGCTGTATGTATTTGCCGATCAGGATGCCGGTTTCAATGACAGCGAAGGGATGAAAATTATTCCCTTGCCACATGTAGAAGATGTTATTGCGCCAATTTTTTATACGGTGCCGTTACAGCTTCTCTCCTATCACGTCGCGCTGATAAAAGGCACTGACGTCGACCAACCGCGTAATTTAGCAAAATCAGTTACCGTTGAATAAAAAAGTGGGCCCCAGTGCGGGCCCGCTCCTTTTAATCACTGTCACATAACTGTCATATTTCCTACATTTAGCTGTCATCAAACTGTCCTATTTTCCCTCCTGCAGCAATCACTGACTCTTACTAAAATGGCTTTGAGCCTGAGATTAACTCCCTGGAGGGAACATGACACTGATGCGTAGCACCGTAGCCCGAATCCTCGCCGCCACCTTCGCAGTAAGCGCGGTATCTGCTTATGCAGCCACCGATCTCACTGGCGCAGGCGGGACGTTCCCGGCGCCGGTTTATGCCAAGTGGGCAGCAGAATATCAGCAAGCCACGGGTAGTAAAATTAACTACCAGGGTATTGGTTCATCTGGTGGCGTGAAGCAAATTATCGCCAAAACCGTTGATTTCGGCGCGTCAGATGCACCAATGAAAGACGAAGACCTGCAAAAAAATGGCCTGTTCCAGTTCCCAACCGTGATCGGTGGTGTTGTGCTGGCAGTTAACCTGCCGGGCATTAAATCGGGCGAACTGACGCTGGATGGCAAAACGGTGGGTGACATCTACCTGGGTACGATCAAAAAGTGGAATGATCCAGCGATTGCTAAACTGAACCCCGGCGTGAAACTGCCAGAAACTAACATCAACGTGGTTCGCCGCGCTGACGGTTCAGGCACCTCTTTCGTCTTCACCAGCTACCTGGCTAAAGTGAACGAAGAGTGGAACAGCAAAGTAGGTAAAGGCAACACTGTGAACTGGCCAACCGGTCTGGGCGGTAAAGGCAACGACGGCGTTGCAGCCTTCGTACAGCGTCTGCCGGGTTCAATCGGCTACGTTGAGTACGCCTATGCCAAACAGAATAACCTGACTTACACTAAGCTGATGGATGCAGATGGCAAAGCCGTCGCGCCAGATGAATCAACCTTCAGCAACGCAGCCAAAGGCGCAGACTGGAGCAAATCTTTTGCTCAGGATCTGACCTTCCAGAAAGGCGACAACGCCTGGCCAATCACCTCGACTACATTCATCCTGATGTACAAAGATCAGGCTAACTCTGCTAAAGGTAGCGAAGTGCTGAAGTTCTTCGACTGGGCTTACAAAAACGGTGACAAAACGGCCACCAGCCTGGATTATGCGACCCTGCCTGACAGCGTAACCGAGCAGATCCGTTCAGCCTGGAAAGCTAATATCAAAGACAGTTCTGGCAAGGCGCTTTACCAGTAAGTGAATGACCCTGACCGGACATCAGGTTCGGTCAGACCCTACGGGCGGCGTTATGCCGCCCTGATAACCTCTGAAGACTGAGACTTCTATGGCTGCAACGAAGCCGGCATTCAAAGCCCCAGGCAAGCAAGGTGACAGAGTATTCGGTGCGCTGGTAAAACTTTCCGCGCTAATCGTACTGTTGCTGTTGGGTGGCATCATCGTCTCCCTGATTTTCTCCTCCTGGCCGAGCATTCAAAAGTTTGGTTTTTCTTTTTATGGACCAAAACCTGGGATGCGCCAAACGAACAATTCGGTGCGCTGGTTCCGATTTACGGCACTATCGTTACCTCTCTCATTGCATTGATTATTGCCGTACCGGTGAGCTTTGGGATCGCGCTGTTTTTGACGGAACTGGCACCAGGCTGGTTGCGCCGCCCATTGGGCACCGCCATTGAACTGCTGGCGGCCATTCCCAGCATCGTTTATGGCATGTGGGGATTGTTTATCTTTGCCCCGCTGTTTGCAGAATATTTTCAAACACCGGTAGGCGAAGTGTTATCAGGCATTCCGATTGTTGGCGAGCTGTTTTCCGGCCCCGCTTTCGGTATCGGGATCCTTGCCGCTGGCGTGATTCTGGCCATCATGATCATTCCTTACATCGCCTCGGTAATGCGTGATGTGTTTGAGCAGACGCCCGTCATGATGAAAGAGTCCGCTTATGGTATTGGCTGCACCACCTGGGAGGTGATTTGGCGCATCGTGTTGCCGTTTACTAAAAACGGTGTGATTGGCGGCGTGATGCTTGGCCTGGGGCGTGCGTTAGGGGAAACCATGGCGGTGACCTTTATCATCGGTAACACCTATCAGCTCGACAGCGCATCGCTCTTTATGCCCGGCAACAGTATCACTTCTGCACTGGCAAACGAATTTGCTGAAGCGGAATCGGGTGTGCATGTCGCTGCACTGATGGAGCTGGGTCTGATTTTGTTTGTTATCACCTTTATCGTGCTGGCGATTTCAAAATTAATGATTTTGCGCCTGCAGAAAAGTGAAGGAGCGCGCTCATGACCACGATTGAATTGCAGGCGCGTGCTGAGCTGGAACAATCACGTCGTAAGATGCAGTCCTGGCGCAGCACTAAAAATAAAATCGCATTAACGCTGTCATTGCTGACCATGGCATTCGGCCTGTTTTGGCTGGTGTGGATTTTGTTCACCACGGTAACGCGCGGTATCGATGGCCTGTCATGGACGTTGTTTACTGAGTCTACTCCGCCGCCCAACACGGCTGGTGGCGGTTTAGCCAACGCCCTGGCAGGCAGTGGCTTGCTGATTTTCTGGTCCACGTTCTTTGGTACGCCGCTGGGCATTATGGCAGGCGTCTATCTGGCTGAATATGGGCGCAAATCCTGGCTGGCGGAAGTGATTCGTTTTATTAACGACATTTTACTGTCAGCGCCGTCCATCGTGGTGGGACTGTTCGTTTACACTATCGTAGTGGCGCAAATGCAGCATTTCTCCGGCTGGGCTGGTGTAATTGCACTGGCTCTGCTGCAGATTCCGATTGTGATCCGTACAACTGAAAACATGCTGCGCCTGGTGCCAGACAGCATGCGCGAAGCCGCTTACGCGCTGGGTACGCCTAAATGGAAGATGATTTCTGCCATTACGCTGAAAGCGTCGGTGTCGGGCATTATCACCGGTGTGCTGCTGGCGATTGCACGTATCGCAGGTGAAACCGCGCCGCTGCTGTTTACTGCCTTGTCGAACCAGTTCTGGAGTACCGACATGATGCAGCCGCTGGCTAACCTGCCAGTCACTATCTTTAAGTTCGCTATGAGCCCGTTTGCTGAATGGCAGAGCCTGGCCTGGGCTGGCGTACTGATTATTACCTTATGCGTGCTGTTGCTGAATATCATAGCGCGCGTGATTTTTGCCAAGGGCAAACACGGTTAATGCTGCCCTGCGCGGCACCGTTTAAGAGAGACGAGCAATGAGTATCGCGAATTCATCATCCGGTAAAATTCAGGTCCGTAATCTGAACTTTTATTACGGTAAGTTTCATGCGCTGAAAAACATCAACCTGGATATTGCTAAAAATCAGGTCACTGCGTTTATCGGACCTTCTGGCTGTGGCAAATCCACCCTGCTGCGTACCTTCAACAAAATGTATTCGCTCTACCCTGAACAGCGTGCTGAAGGCGACATCCTGTTAGACGGTGACAATATTTTGGCTTCGCATCAGGATATCGCTCTGCTGCGCGCCCGCGTGGGCATGGTGTTCCAGAAACCGACGCCGTTCCCCATGTCGATCTACGACAACATTGCTTTTGGTGTGCGTTTGTTTGAGAAGCTGTCGCGAGCGGATATGGATGAGCGCGTTCAGTGGGCATTGACCAAAGCGGCATTGTGGAATGAAACCAAAGACAAGCTACATCAGAGCGGTTACAGTCTCTCTGGTGGTCAACAGCAGCGTCTCTGTATTGCCCGCGGTATCGCGATTCGCCCGGAAGTGCTGTTGCTGGATGAGCCTTGTTCAGCACTTGACCCGATCTCTACCGGTCGCATTGAAGAGTTGATCACTGAACTGAAACAGGATTATACCGTGGTGATCGTCACACATAACATGCAGCAGGCTGCGCGCTGCTCCGATCACACTGCATTTATGTATCTGGGCGAACTGATTGAGTTCAGCGATACCGACACGCTGTTCACCAAGCCGGCACAGAAACAGACAGAAGATTATATTACGGGTCGCTACGGCTGATTTGACAGGAGATCGCCATGGATAATTTAAATCTGAATAAACACATCTCCGGTCAGTTCAATGCAGAGCTGGAGCATATTCGTACCCAGGTGATGATCATGGGTGGCCTGGTAGAGCAGCAACTCACCGACGCCATCACCGCGATGCACAATCTGGACGGCGAACTGGCTCAGCGCGTCATCGACGGCGATCAGAAAGTCAACATGATGGAAGTGGAGATTGATGAAGCCTGCGTGCGCATCATCGCCAAACGCCAACCAACGGCTATTGATTTGCGCCTGGTTATGGCCATCATCAAGACCATTTCTGAGCTGGAGCGCATTGGTGATGTGGCTGAAAAAAATCAGCCGCACCGCATTGGAAAAGTTTGGTCAACAGCATATGCCGCTGTTGGTGAGCCTGGAATCGTTAGGCCGCCACACGGTAGAGATGCTGCACGATGTGCTGGATGCCTTCGCACGTATGGATCTTAACGAAGCGATCCAGATCTACCGCGAAGACAAGAAAGTCGATAAAGAGTACGAAGGTATTGTCCGTCAGTTGATGACTTACATGATGGAAGATCCGCGCACTATCCCAAGCGTGCTGACCGCGCTGTTCTGCGCCCGCGCTATCGAGCGTATCGGTGACCGCTGCCAGAACATTTGCGAAATCATCTTCTATTTCGTCAAAGGACAGGATTTTCGTCACGTCGGTGGCGATAAGCTGGATGAACTGCTGTCCGGTGATGACGGCAGTAATAAACCGTCTTGATTGTGATCAAACCGTGCGTCGTCCTGACGTACGGTTTCGGTTTTCTCGTTGGACCCCGTTGTAACGCCTCTTTATACTTGCGGCACTCTTCTCTTCAGGTGCTGACTGATGCCCCAAATTTCTCAACCTAAGCAGAGCGCGACGCCTGCTAAAGCGATGCTGGCTGCCGTTAGCGGTTATGCTATGGATGGATTTGACCTGTTAATCCTCGGTTTTATGCTGCCCGCTATCAGCGTGTCGCTGGCGCTCGATCCGTCTCAGGCCGGTTCGCTGGTGACCTGGACGCTAATTGGTGCAGTCATTGGCGGCGTTGTATTTGGTCATCTGAGCGATCGCTTTGGCCGCATTCGCGTTTTGACTGTCACTATTCTGGTCTTTTCGGTTTTTACCGGACTGTGCGCAGTGGCGCAAGGTTACTGGGATTTGCTGATTTACCGCACGCTGGCGGGTGTCGGACTGGGCGGCGAATTTGGTATCGGCATGGCGCTGATAGCCGAAGCCTGGCCGTCAGAGAAGCGTAATCGCGCCTCAGCCTGGGTAGGCATCGGTTGGCAGTTCGGCGTATTACTGGCGGCGTTTATTACTCCGCCATTATTAAGCGTGATTGGCTGGCGCGGCATGTTCCTGGTGGGTTTGCTACCAGCCGTTGTCTCATTCGCTATTCGCCGCAGCATGGGCGAGCCGGAAGGGTATACGCAGCAGGTTAAGCATGTGCCGTCCCTCTCATTCCCGGCGCGGCTTAAGCTGCTGGTGCGCGATCGTGCCACCGCAAAAGCCAGCCTTGGTATATTTATTCTCTGTTCAGTGCAAAACTTTGGCTATTACGGCTTGATGATCTGGATGCCAAGCTATCTCTCTTCCAACTTCGGTTTTAGCCTGACTAAATCGGGCCTGTGGACCGCAGTAACGGTAGTGGGTATGACGTTCGGTATCTGGCTGTTTGGCGTGTTAGCAGATCGCTTTGCCCGCTGGAAAATTTTTCTGCTGTATCAGTTTGGCGCGGTGGCGATGGTGATTATTTATGCCCAGTTGCGCGATCCCACCGTCATGCTGTTTACCGGTGCGTTAATGGGCCTGTTTGTTAACGGTATGATTGGTGGCTATGGCGCGTTGATCTCTGATACGTTTCCGCCACAGGCGCGTGCTACCGCGCAAAACGTGTTGTTTAATCTGGGGCGCGGCGTTGGCGGTTTCGGCCCGGTAGTGATTGGCCTGCTGGCGAGCAAATTTTCATTCGTGGCGGCAATTACCTTGCTGGCACTCATCTATCTGCTGGATATTGTCGCCACGCTGTTTTTATTGCCGAAGAAGCAGAGCAGGGAAGATGCATTAGGCGCGATTGGCTAACATTCTGTGCGCTGTTCTCTGTGCCAGAGGATGGCGCACTGCACAATTCAAAGGAATTGATCTACATCGCGGTGGCGCATCGGGGAGTTGTTATAATCGGCGGCCTTATCAAAAAGGAAGATCGTCGTCTCCGGTGAGGCGGCCGGATTTCAAATCCGGTTAGGGCCGCCAGCGGTCCTGGGCAGGTTCGACTCCTGTGATCTTCCGCCAGCTTCCTGTTTCTCTTCTCACTGAATGTTACCTGTCTTCTGCCTTTATTCTTCCGGTAACCGCAATGTCATAAAACAAAAGGGCAACAAACGCTGCCCTTTTTGTATTTAGTGCGCCGTTTAGCGAACATACTGTTCTGATTGCTCGATAACGGCCAGCGCCAGTCCATTGGCGGGGTCCAGCCGGGTAGGCAGAAAATGCAGTTGCGTGTGCTGGAAAGTAAACCTCAGTGCGCTGGACTCTGCAACGCTACTTACGGCTTCGCAAAATTCAGGATTCGCATTCCATGGACAATCAATCACTATACTGGCTGGATTAAGTAACAACATAATTTGGCTGAGGGCCTTACCTAAAAAACCCCTGCCTGCGTCATTATTTCATTGACGACTCGCGGTGCACTGTCGCGGTTTTGCCAGGTTAATCCGGGATCTCGCTGGGCGAGCTGCTGTTTAATGGCAGGTTGGCTGATTAAAGTTTCAAGACAGCCCTGACGGCCACAACTGCAACGCGGCCCGTTTGGCTGAAGAATTAAATGCCCAACTTCACCTGCTGTCCAGCTGCTGCCGGTATAGACTTCGCCGTGCTGTACTAACGCACCGCCAATCCCTTCAGAAATTCGCAGATAAAAGTGGCTATTCTCGGCTGCCAGCCCCAGATGCTGTACAGAAAGCAGTGCGGCGGCTTTGGCATTATTCATAATGCGAAGGGGTAACCGTACATGTTTGCGCAGCGGGGTAAGCAGATCGACATCCTGCCAGCCAAGATGTGATGAAAAATGCATCCAGCCGCCTGGCGGATCGACAATGCCAGGAAAACCCAGCCCGATACCCAACAGGTCAGGATATTTACTCGCTAATTCGCGGCAGAGCACCGCCAGTTCAGCCAGGAGATTCGCTGGCTGGCTGGTGTCGGTACGAAGCGTTTTTTCAGCAATTATTGTGGAAAAGTAATCACAGACGCACCAGTGGATAAAGTTGCGCTCCACCATCACACCGGCGCTTGGCAACTTCTGCGGCCGTAGCGCGATTTCAATCTTTGGCCGTCCTGCAGCGGCAACGCTGACCGGGCCGAGTTCTTCAATTAAACCCTGTTCCAGAAAGTCATCAATAATCAGCGAAACGGTGTTTTTACTGAGCGATAATGTTTGCGCAAGATCCTGGCGTGATGTCACGCGCACCTTGCGCATTTGCGTCATTACCCGCTTCTGGTTATTTAGCCGTAATAGTGCCGGCCCTTTGCCGATGGCTTTCATAACGCATATACCTGACCAAAGAGAAGTGACTCAGTGTATCAGTGTCTGCGTATTGGTTATCTCACACTTTTGCGCCCTGTTTCACACAACACCGCAATGCCGGGCCTTGTTAAACAAAAAACTGCGGCAAAGCACGATCAATATTCGTCGCCGCGTACCCGGCTGCGATAACTTTCCCAGTCAAAGCGCACCCACAGACTATTGCCTAAGCGCATACGATCCATCACCCTTTCGCCCAGCAAAGCATTCATACCAGCATGATCAAGGTTAGAGAGCATGCCCGTAGGACGTTTAGATGAGGAGCGACGGTCAACTATTTGATTAATAATTACTTTCTCGTAACGCGACTCACTTTGCATACCAATTTCATCAATCACCAGCAGATCGACGCTACTGAGATCGTGTATCAGCCGCTCTTCAGTAATATCGCTGGTGCCGCTAAAAGTGCCCTTCATGCTCGACATTAAATCGGCAACGGTCACAATCAGCACACTTTTCCCGCGTAAGATCAGATCGTTACCAATGGCGGCAGCTAAATGATTTTTGCCTGTACCGGGACGACCGGAAAAAACAAAGCTGGCGATACTGCCATCAAATTCGGCTGAATACTGACGCGCCAGCTCAAGCGCCTTACGCTGGCCTTCGTTTTCGACACGATAATTGTCGAATGAACAGTTGATATGCAGCTCACGAATGCCTGAACGGCCCATAATACGCTGCATTTTCATGGCGCGGTTTTCACGCACAATGGATTCGGAGCGCAAACGGCCTTGCTCCTGATTCCAGGCCAGCAGATCTTCGCCTTTAGTAAATTTAGGCTGCGTGCCCGCAGGCATCATCCTTTTCAGACGGATAAAGAGATCGTTGGGCGTTTTCATTACTCACCTCGGAAACCATCGGGAATAGTACGATCGGGGTTTGGCAACTGTGTGATATCACGCTTCGGCTGTCCGCCGTGTACGGCACGATTCATTTGTAAGCTGCGCGCCAGCTTTTGCTGCCACTGAACGTGATGAAACAGACGGCCTTCCGCTTGCCAGTAGGCAACAAATGCCGCTAACTCAGTTGCGGTGACTGGCTCGCTCAGTGCCACACCCCAAATTGCAGCCTGACGCGAAAAATCAGCATCGGGTTGCCAGCCGTCATACATAGCAAATTTTCCAACCGGCGTATGAATAGCTGCTGGCGCATCGTCAAACAAGCTCTCGTCCAGCGTGACATCATTGGGTTGCTGCGCGGCAGCTTCCAGCGCCAGTAGTTGAGCCAGACGCTCAGGCGTGACGGCATACATTACAGGCGCGTAATCCTGTAACACGGCCAGTGTGCCCTGATCAGCTTGCTGCAAGGCGTTGAGCGGGTCTTGACGAAAGGCATCCAGGCCAATGAGCGTTGAGGTTAAAATTTTGACTGACATGACGAGACCTGAGATTAACGAACACCTTGCGCCGAAGCCGTTAACGCTTCGGCGCAGAAGTCCATATTGTACCTTTTTTAACGCTCAGGATCGCTCAAAAAGCGGATAATCAGTGTGACGTAACCGGTGACGGTTGAAGTTTAGCGGCTGCTGTTTTGGTCACGGGCGCGCTGACGATGTTGTTAACCGGGAGCGTTTGCCATAAATAGCGCACTGAGGCCAACCAGCACAGGCTGTAACCCAGCAATTCTGTACCCTCTTCAGCCATATTTTTAACCACCCTATTGTAGCCATCCAGCATCAGATGTTGCCACAAAGTGGTCGTGCCAAACAGGCGAGAGAAAACCAGCACGACCAGAAAGCCGCTGGCCATTACCGGCCAACTGCGATGTTGTAGCAGGGCTGCCAGGTTCTGCACGGTGAGCTTTGGCGACCGCATCGCGACGGCCAGACTGCCTGCCGTGACCGCCAGCGCAAACCACACCCAGCTTCCGTGATGAATAACATCAAACAAAAAATCCAGTTCACGGATCAGCATGCAGGTATAAAAACCGCCAACCAATGACAGCGCACCACGCTGTTCAGGGCGCTGACGCGCGGCAAGAAAAAACAGCGCAGCCGTGATCGCCAGTAATATCTCCTGGGTGGTTTCAGTAAAAGAAGTTTCATGCAGCGCATCGTTCATCCAGGTTACGTCGATATAAATCGGCGTAATCATCAGAGCAAGGAAAAGTGCTGCAAAGAGAAAAACCGCGATTTCGCGGCCAATAAGTGTCAAATTTTCGCGCATATTATTACCAGTATTATGATTAGCGCGCTTATTATATTTTATTCAAGGTTGCGCCTTTCTCATTTCATGCCGCGCTTCAAAAGCTGGCGCTTACGCCCAGGCTGTAAATGAACTTTTCGCCAGTATTAAGCGCATCAGTTTGTGAAAAAGAGGCAAAAGCCGCCAGATTATTGTTAAGCGGCATATGTGCCCCGACGCTGACATCGAGCCAGTTTTCCTGACGACCGCTTTCGCTCTCATCAGCCTGATAGCGCGTATTTTCATCCGCGAGTTGATGGCTGTAACTTAACTGTGCCCGGGGGCGTTATCCAGCCCATTCTGGAATTAACCCGCCAGCCAACGCTGGCCACTTGTTCCTGGCTGGGGCGATCGCTTAATTCGCATTGTGGGCAGTTAAGTGAAGCCTGATCGGCTGAATATTGCGCCACCGGTCCGGTGGTAACAGACTGACTGAGCTTCACATTCCAGCCTGCGCTATAGCGCGTACCCAGCGATGTGACACCGACGGTAGCGGGTTCGCTACGCAGCGTCAGCGGTGATGAACCCGGCGCATTGAGTGCCGCATCCCATAATCCTCGTTGTTCGTCAGTAAACGCCAACTGACTGAGAGAAATTTTCTCTGCCAGAAGGGTGTTGTAATCGAGATGGGGTGGCGGTTGCGGAATAGCGGACAGGGACGAAAAATCGTCCCACGCAAAGGCCGATTGCACGACGGTGAAAAATAATGTCCCAAAAAATAGCCGCACCGGATGGCGCTGGCCTGCACACTCTCTTTTTTGCAACATGAACACTCCAGACCAGGCTGAAGGAACGATAGGGCGTCTTGATTTACAGTCAGTTATTGCGCCTGTTGTTTAACTATTAACCCATTAATTTTAAGATCAAGGCCCGCGATAAAATTTTTCCAAAATAAGGAATAAGGCGATGCAACGATGTGGCTGGGTGACTCAGGATCCTCTCTATCTGGCGTACCACGATAATGAGTGGGGTATTCCGCAAACCGACAAGCAAAAGCTGTTTGAAATGCTCTGCCTTGAAGGCCAGCAAGCAGGCTTGTCATGGATTACGATACTGAAGAAGCGTGAAAATTACCGTGAGGCATTCGCCCAATTTGATCCGCAGATTATTGCTTTAATGGATGAGCAACAAGAGACGGCGTTGCTGCAAAACAGCGGCATTATTCGCCATCGCGGTAAAATTGCTGCCATTATTACCAATGCGAAGGCTTACCTGGCCATGGAAGCTCAAGGCGAGGATTTTGCGCGTTTCATCTGGAAATTTGTCGATAACGCGCCAATTATTCACCATTATGCTGATTATAAACTGGCACCGACAACCTCAGAGCACGCTGTTGCGCTCTCCAGAGCGTTAAAAGCACGTGGCTTTAAATTCATCGGCCCCACAATTTGCTATTCCTTTATGCAGGCATGTGGGCTGATTAGCGATCATCAAACCAACTGTTTTTGCCATCCTGATAACCTTTAGCTGCGAATTTTTAGAAAATAAGACGTTCCCTCAAAACTTTCCTCATCGTTAAGCGGCATAATCGTGCCGCTTTGGGGGACTTTTTCCCCTGCTTGTTGAATGTAAGGGTACGAATATGCAAAAGAAATTATTAGCGATCACCTTGTTACTCAGTGGCAGTCTGGCACTGCCAGGTTGTACTACCAATCCCTATACGGGCGAATCTCAGGCCGGTAAATCGGGGATGGGTGCGGGTTTAGGGGCGCTCGTTGGCGCGGGTGTGGGGGTGCTCTCCTCATCGAAAAAGGATCGCGGCAAAGGGGCGCTAATTGGTGCAGCAAGCGGTGCGGCATTAGGCGGCGGCGTAGGATATTACATGGATGTGCAGGAGGCTAAACTGCGTGACAAAATGCGTGGGACGGGCGTCAGTGTCACGCGCGAGGGCGATAGTATCGTGCTCAACATGCCGAACAACGTGACGTTTGATTCCAGCAGCAGCAGCCTGAAGCCAGCGGGTGCCAATACCCTGACCGGTGTTGCAATGGTGCTGAAAGAGTATCCAAAAACAGCGGTTAATGTGATCGGTTATACCGACAGCACCGGTACGCGCGAATTAAATATGCGTTTATCGCAGCAGCGTGCGGAAAGCGTTGCCAGCGCGTTAATTGTGCAGGGAGTAGCGAATAATCGTCTGCGTACGCAAGGTGCAGGACCGGATAACCCTATCGCCAGCAACAGCACCACAGAGGGTAAGGCGCAGAACCGTCGCGTCGAAATTACACTCAGCCCGCTTGGTTGATTTTATATCGCCCTCTGAAAAGAGGGCGCTCTGCCGATTTTTAACTCTCTTTCGGCGATTTTAAGTAAATAGTGCGCTGAAGTTTCCAATTATGAGTTTGCTCATAGAGCCAGGCGGTACTTTATGCTAGCTTGACCAAAAATTGATCGGTGAGTAATGCATCATGTCGTTAAAAGCCATTGCTGCGGTGTTAGGCTTGTCAGTGACGACGGTCAGTCGCGCATTAAATGGCTATGAGGATGTGGCTGAAGAGACACGTCAGCGCGTGGAAGAAGAGGCTCACCGACGTGGTTATCGTCCTAATGCCGCTGCGCGTCGCCTGAAAAGCGGTCGCGCGAATGCCATAGGGTTAGTTTATCCGGTGTGTGCGCCTCCGTTAACGGATAACCACTTCAGCGACATGCTACTGGCGCTTGATCAGCGTCTCACTCGCGATGAAATTGACCTGTTACTGCTTGCAGATAAACCGCAGGACAGCCAGCGCACCTTAAACCGCACGCTGCGTAGCCGCACGGTTGATGCCATCATTGTCACTCACACCACGCCTCAGGATCCGCGCCTACGTTTCCTGCAGCAAAAAGGCTTTAGCTTTCTGGCGATTGGCCGCAGTGATCTACCTGATACTTACGCCTGGCTTGATGTTGATAACTACGCGGGATCGCAACTCGCGGTTGAGTATTGCCTGCAGCAGAATATGCCAAAAATCGCCTGGCTTGGCGGTAACGAACCTTACACTTTTGTTCGCGATCGCCGTCAAGGCTATATCGATGCGCTGGGCGATATTCCACCTTTTGCGATGGCGGCGATTACACCTTCGCGCCGTGCCGGTTATCAGCAAACGTGTGCCTGGCTGGCACAGAAAAGGATACCGCAGGCAATCATTACGGATTGCAGTGCACTTGCAGAAGGCGCGGCGATGGCGCTACAGCAAGCGGGACGTTTGCAGGGGGTAAACCGGGTCATATTGATTGGCTGGGATGGCTTACCGCGAGATTCGATTCTCGATCAGCCCATTATTGCTATTCGTCAGGTGACGCATAATGAAGCTGGCGAAAGGGTGGCGGAAATGATGTTAGCGATGTTAGATGGCGCGCCGCTGGCGCAGTTGCAGACGCTTTGGCAGCCCTGGCTGCAGCTGCCCAGTGACGCATAACCCCTTTTTGCGCCAGCGCGCGGCTGTGCTAGTCTCTGCCTGATTCTTACTTAGCAGGGTAATTCATGAAAATCAGGCCGTCTCGCGCTACTATCAGCGATGTTGCTCACGCGGCACGAACCGGAAAAACCAGCGTATCTCGTTACCTGAACGGTGAACAACATCTTCTTTCTGCCGACCTGAAAGCACGGATTGAAGAAGCGATTGCCGATCTGCAGTATCGTCCCAGTCAGATGGCGCGTGGACTAAAGCGTGGCCGTACACGTCTTATTGGCTTGATCATTGCCGATATCACAAATCCTTATTCCGTTGATGTGATGTGCGGTATCGAAGCGGCCTGCCGTGAGCGCGGTTTTACGTTGCTGATGTGCAACACCAACAATGAAGTGGATCTGGAGCAGCATTATTTGCAACTGCTCAGCAGCTATCAGGTAGAGGGCATCGTGGTTAATGCCGTTGGGATGCGCGAAGAAGTCCTCAGTCGCTTGCAACAATCCTTGCTGCCCATGGTCCTGATCGATCGCAAAATCCCTGATTTCGCCTGCGACGTTGTAGGATTGAATAATGCCGAAGCGGCAGAGGTCGCGACGCGTCATTTGGTTGATAACGGCTACGAAGCCTTGTTGTTCCTGGAGTGAACCGCTGGGCAGTGTAAATACGCGGCGTGAACGCCTGCAGGCGTTTCGTCAGGTACTTGCTGTTCATCCCCATATTCAGCATGAAAACGCCGAAGTCTCGCTGCATCACGCTGCGGCGCTGGATGAAACCCTTAACGCTTTTTATCATCGCTATGCGGGAAAACGCAGGGCGATAATGGTGGCGAACGGTGCCATGACGCTGCAAGTTGCGCGTGCTATGCAGCGGATCAACCTGCGCTGGGGTGATGATATTGGCCTGCTTGGTTTTGATGAGCTGGAGTGGGCTGCACTGGCTGGCCCCGGTATTACAACCTTAAAACAGCCTACCTGGCAGATTGGTTATGCTGCGCTGGAGCGCGTCATTGCGCGCATTGAAAGCAACGACATCCCCGTGACAGAGCGCGTTTTTTCCGGCGAACTCATTATTCGCGGCTCCAGCCAACCCTTGCGCTGATTTTCAGACTCTTCCCTGCCTTTCCGTGCTCACTTCGTGAGCACGATCATAATTCCATGTTTTGCTACTTTGTTTTGGAACCGGTTCCATCTAACGTTTTTATATTCGTTATGGGGAGTATCCCGTCAGGAGCCGAGCATGAAAGCAGAAATCATCGTCGTTACCGCCGCTTATGGACACCAGCAGATCGCTGAGCTGGGCGGTCAGTTAGCGTTATTGCCCATCATTCAGCAAGCGGGCGCGGACGGCGTGGAGATCCGCCGTGAATTATTCGATGACGCCACGCTGGCGAACCTGCCTGCGCTGGCAGAAGCGGTTAAACACCATCAGCTGAAAACCAGTTATTCGGTGCCTGATTCCCTGTTTTGTGACGACGGCGGGTTAAATCCTCAGTTAAAGCACTACGTTGAAGAGGCTCGTCAGTTAAATGCTCAGCGATTAAAAATCGCGTTGGGCAATTTCACTGGCGATCTTGCCACTGAACAACTGCGTGCACTGCTTGCTGATTTTGATGGGCAGTTAGCGGTAGAAAACGATCAGACTGAACACGGCAAGCTGGCACCGTCGCAGCATTTTTTTGCTGCGGTAAGCGAGGCTGGCTTACCCGTTAGCATGACGTTTGACATGGCTAACTGGTGCTGGACGCAGGAAGACGCTGAACAGGCCGCCGTCGCGCTGGGTAAATATGTCAGCTATGTGCACGTCAAAGCTGCCGTGCCGCATAAAGAGAGTTTCCGCGCTATTGCGCTGGATGATGCTGACGATAGCTGGCGCACGCTGCTGGCACAGTTACCGGCAAGCGCACCGCGCGGCATTGAATTTCCGTTGGCAGGCAGCGATCTGACAGCGGTAACGCGTCATTACGTGACGCTGCTGCGCAACGTGTAAGGAGCAAACATGACAACGCATGAAAACGGCACGCTCGACGTAGTGACCATCGGTGAAGCGATGGCTATGTTTGTTGCGCGAGAAACCGGCGATCTCGCGGCTGCGGAAACCTTTGTTAAACGTGCCGCAGGCGCAGAATTAAACGTGGCGATCGGACTGGCGCGTCTGGGCTTAAAAGTGGGTTGGGTAAGCCGCGTCGGTGATGACGCCTTTGGCCGCTTTATTTGCCAGCAGTTAGAAAAAGAGGGTGTTGATCATCGTCAGGTAACGGTAGATAAGCGTTATCCGACGGGTTTTCAACTTAAATCTAAAGTTGAAGATGGATCGGATCCGCTGGTCGAATATTTCCGTAAAGGTTCAGCGGCCAGCCATCTCTCTGTTGACGATTTTGATCATGACTATTTTGGCTCTGCGCGGCATTTGCACTTAAGCGGCGTGGCGGCGGCACTTTCTGACAGCTCACTGGCGCTGCTGAAGCACACCGCTAAAGAGATGCGCGCGCGTGGTAAAACGCTCTCGTTCGATCCTAACCTTCGCCCGGTGTTATGGCGCAGTGAAGAAGAGATGCGTCACCAGCTCAACCTGCTGGCTGAATACGCGGACTGGGTGCTGCCGGGAGAAAAAGAGGGATTGATTTTAACCGGCTATAGCCAGCCAGAAGCGATCGCCGACTTTTACCTTGATAAAGGGGTAAAAGCGGTGGTGATCAAAACCGGTTGTGACGGCGCATGGTTCAAAACTGCTGAAGGTGAAAAAGGGCAGATTGAAGCCATTCCGGTCGACAACGTGGTTGATACCGTAGGCGCTGGCGACGGTTTTGCCGTGGGCGTCATTAGCGCACTACTGGAAGGTAAAACGTTGCCGCAGGCGATTCGTCGCGGCAACAAAATTGGTTCTTTGGCGATTCAGGTGATTGGCGACAGCGAAGGTTTGCCGACGCGTCAGCAACTGGGCGATGAGTAGCTCGCACCTCAAACGCAATAACAGAGGAGTATCCCATGAAAACGCAGACAATCGCGCCGAAACGCTGGTGGTTCATCATGCCCATCGTGTTTATCACCTACAGTCTGGCGTATCTGGACCGCGCGAACTTTAGCTTTGCTTCGGCGGCAGGCATTAACGATGACTTAGGCATCACGAAAGGCATGTCTTCGCTGCTCGGCGCCCTGTTCTTCCTTGGCTATTTCTTCTTCCAGATCCCCGGCGCAATTTATGCCGAACGCCGCAGCGTGAAGAAACTGATCTTCTGGTGTCTGATTTTATGGGGTGCCTGCGCCTCGTTGACGGGTGTGGTGAGTAATATCCCAATGCTGGCGGCGATCCGCTTTACGCTCGGCGTTGTCGAAGCCGCAGTGATGCCAGCAATGCTTATCTATATCAGTAACTGGTTTACTAAGTCAGAACGCTCGCGTGCAAATACCTTTTTGATTCTGGGTAATCCGGTCACGGTACTGTGGATGTCAGTCGTATCTGGCTATTTGATTGAGTCTTTTGGCTGGCGCGAAATGTTCATCATCGAAGGGTTCCCTGCCGTGATTTGGGCGATTGCCTGGTGGTTCATGGTGCAGGATAAACCTGCTCAGGCGCGCTGGATGAGCGAAGCGGAGAAAGCAGCATTACAGGCTGAATTGCAGAAAGAGCAGGAAAATATTAAAGCGGTACGTAACTATGGCGAAGCCTTTCGTAACCGCAACGTGATTATTCTGTGCATGCAATACTTTGCCTGGAGTATTGGCGTATATGGATTTGTGCTGTGGCTGCCTTCAATTCTGCGTAACGGCACGCAAATGGGCATGGTGGAAGCGGGTTGGTTATCAGCGGTGCCCTATCTGGCCGCGACTATCGCCATGGTCGTGGTGTCGTGGGCGTCAGATAAGACGCAAAACCGTAAGCTATTTGTCTGGCCGCTGCTGCTGATTGGGGCGCTGGCGTTCCTCGGCTCATACATGGTTGGCTCAAATAATTTCTGGATGTCCTATACGCTGTTAGTGATTGCCGGTGCGGCAATGTATGCCCCTTACGGTCCGTTCTTCGCCATCATTCCTGAAATGTTGCCTCGCAACGTGTCGGGTGGCGCAATGGCGCTCATCAACAGTATGGGTGCACTTGGCTCATTCATTGGTTCATGGATTGTCGGCTATCTTAATGGTGCAACCGGCAGCCCGGCCGCATCGTACATCTTTATGGGCAGCGCCTTGTTGATATCGGTCTGGTTAACGTTGATTGTCAAACCGGCACAGAACAAAACGCCGCCGCTGCACGGTGCGAAACACGCCTGAAAGCGTAAGCGTTAACACTTTTTTCCGGGCGGCCTGTGTGTCGCCCGTCACCTATTTACAGGGAGCAATTGATGAAACCATCTGTGATTCTGTACAAAAGCCTGCCTGACGATCTGCGTGCCCGCCTTGATGCGCACTGTACGGTCACTGAGATCAAAGATTTGTCGCCAGAAAGCCAACAGCAATATGCAGAAGCGTTACAGCAGGCGGAAGGTTTACTCGGCTCCGGCGGTAAAGTAAATGGTGAGCTTCTGGCGAAAATGCCGAAGCTGCGCGTCTGTTCCAGCGTGTCGGTCGGTTACGACAATTTTGATGTCGAGGCGCTCAGCCAGCGTCACGTTGTCTTAATGCATACGCCTACCGTTCTGACTGAAACCGTTGCTGACACCATGATGGCGCTGGTGCTGAGCAGCGCACGTCGCGTGACCGAGCTGGATGCGTGGGTAAAAGCGGGTAACTGGCAAAAAAGTATCGGGCCGGATCGGTTTGGGATTGATGTCCATCATAAAACCATAGGGATCCTCGGCATGGGGCGCATCGGCATGGCTTTAGCCCAGCGTGCACACTTCGGTTTCGGCATGAAGGTGCTTTATAATGCCCGACGCGAACATCAGGAGGCGCAATCGCGCTTCGGTGCACAGCGTTGCGATCTGGAAACGCTGCTGAAAGAGAGCGATTTTGTCTGCATCAGTCTGCCGCTGACTGAACAGACCCATCATATGATTGGCGCAGAGCAGCTTAAACTGATGAAACCGGACGCGATCCTGATCAATGCAGGGCGCGGGCCGGTGGTGGATGAGCAGGCGCTGATCGCTGCATTGCAGAATGGTACGCTTCACGCTGCCGGGCTGGATGTATTTGAACAGGAGCCGGTTTCGGCTGACTCGCCGCTGCTAAAACTTCCTAATGTCGTTACACTGCCGCACATTGGCTCGGCGACGCATGAAACACGTTACGGCATGATGCAGGACGCGGTAGAAAACATGATCGCCGCGCTGAGCGGTAACGTTGAGAAAAACTGCGTTAATCCCCAGGCGTTGAAATAATCCGCGCCCCTTCCCATTGCGCCCGCCAGTGGTGGGCGTTATGGTGGATCCCCATTCGTCATGACAACTTTTTAACCGCTATGGCCTTTTCTCAGTTCGGCGACAAATTTACGCAAAATTCCGGTATCTCACGCTTAATGGAAGATATGGGCGCAGGCCTGCGCACGCCCGGCACCATCATGCTTGGCGGTGGCAATCCGGCACAGATCCCGGCAATGAATGACTATTTTCAGCAGCTGCTACAGCAGATGCACGACGAGGGCAAGCTGAGCGACGCGCTCTGCAATTACGATGGCCCGCGTGGTAAAGCCGTCCTGCTTGAGGCACTGGCCGCACTACTGCGCGAAAATCTGGGGTGGTCAATCAGCGCGCAGAATATCGCCCTGACCAACGGCAGCCAGAGCGCCTTCTTTTACCTGTTTAATTTATTTGCGGGTCGTCGCGCTGATGGCAGCAAAAAACGGGTGTTATTTCCGCTGGCACCGGAATACCTCGGTTACGCCGATGCCGGACTTGATGAAGATCTGTTTGTCTCAGCAAAGCCGAACATCGAACTCTTGCCTGAAGGTCAGTTTAAGTATCACGTCGATTTCGAACATCTGCCGATGAATGATGACGTTGGGCTGATTTGTGTTTCGCGGCCAACCAATCCAACCGGTAACGTTATCACTGACGATGAGCTGTTAAAACTGGATGCGCTGGCACAGCTTCATGATGTGCCACTGTTAATTGACAACGCTTACGGCGTGCCATTTCCCGGCATCATCTTTAGCGATGCCCGACCGCTGTGGAATCCCAACATCATTCTCTGCATGAGCCTGTCGAAGCTGGGCCTGCCAGGCGCTCGCTGCGGCATTATTATCGCCGATGAAAAAACCATCAGTGCGATCAGCAACATGAATGGCATTATTAGCCTGGCGCCGGGCAGCATCGGCCCCGCGATAGCCTGTGAGATGATTCGTCGTGGCGATCTGCTGCGTCTGTCGGAAGAGGTCATTAAGCCGTTTTATCAGGAGAAAGTGGCGCAAACCATGGCAATTATTCGCCGCTATCTGCCTGAAGAACGCTGCCTGATCCATAAGCCAGAAGGGGCCATTTTTCTTTGGCTGTGGTTCCGTGATTTGCCCATCAGCACTGAAGCCCTCTATCAACGGCTGAAAGTACGCGGCGTGCTGATGGTGCCAGGCCACTTCTTCTTTCCGGGTCTTGAGCATGAATGGCCGCATACTCACCAGTGCATGCGCATGAATTATGTCCCGGATGCAGAGAAAATTGAGCGTGCGGTGCAGATTTTGGCAGAAGAAGTCGAAAAAGCCTGGCGCGATTAATCCTGCGTATCTGTTAACGATTGCTGGCACCACTGTGCCAGCTGTCGAATTGCCTGTTCCACCTCAGCGTTCCAGCCGAAACCAGCATTAAGCCGGAAGCAGTGATCAAAGCGGTGATCGGTAGCAAAAATATGTCCCGGCGCAATGCCTATTCCGGCATTGCGCGCTTTCAAAACAGCGAGCGCACGTTCAACGCCTTAAGTGGCATTTCTACCCATAACACATAACCGCCTTCGGGTTCAGAAACCCGTGTCCCGGCAGGAAATTCTTGCAGCACGGCCTGCCGCATCTTTGTAATCTGACTGGCCAGTTCTCGTCGCAGTTTGCGCAGGTGTGCATCGTAGCCGCCACTGCGGAGCAATTCAGCTATTGCGGCCTGTGACAGCATGGATGTTCCCATGGTTGAGGTGTATTTCAGTGACGCAATTTTGCGCATGTAATTCACGCTATGCACCCAACCGATACGCATGCCCGGCGCGACCGTTTTTGAAAAGCCGCTACAGAGAATGGCGTTAGGGCTGAAAGCGCGCATCGGAAACGGACGACGCTCACCAAAAGCGGTATCGCCAAAGATGTCATCTTCAATGATCACCACATCATTCTCGTCAGCCTGGCGCGCAATATAGGCTTTTTGCTCGTTGGGAATGCTTTTTCCCAGCGGATTATTGATATTACAAATAGTCAAAAACGCCTGCACCGCTTTGCGACGAAACAGTCCGGTTAGCTTTTCAACATTAACGTAACCTTCCTGACCCGCCTCAACCTCAATCACGCGCAGGTTAAGGTTATGCAGCATCTGTAACAGCACGAAATAGCAGGGCGATTCTACCGCGACAATATCGCCGGGTTTGAGGGTTGCGCGCAGCGACAGCGAAATAGCTTCAATACAGCCGTTAGTGATCAGGATATCGTCGGCACTGATATTGCAGCCATAGTCCACGGCGCGTCGGGCAATTTCCGTTTTAAGCAGCGCATAACCGGTGCCTTTGACCGTGTTGCCAAGCAGGGCGGGCTTACTGTAGCCCATCTGACGCATGAGCAGACCGATCTTCTTTACCGGATAGAGTGCGCTGTCGCCATTGGCCAAATCGAGTCTGACGCGACAGTCAGACCCCAGCATCGCCAGATGTAACTCTGTCTGCTCATCCAGCGGCGCAATATTACGTGGTTGCTCATTGATGACCGCCAGTGAATGTTTTTCCTGTAGTCGTGGCGCGACAAAAAAGCCCGATTTGGGCCGCGCAACCGCATAATGCTCATCTTCCAGCGTGCGCAATGTTTTCAGTGCCGTGGTCAGGCTGACATTGTATTGCGTGGCTAAAGTACGCACAGACGGCAAACGACTGTCCGGCGGCAGGGTACCGGTATGAATAGCCTGTTTAATCTGCTCTGCTATCTGGCGGTAACGACTACTTTGACTCTCCTGTCCCCCGATCACATCCGTCATCTGTTTTACCCCATATCGCGCTGATCTGTGCATATTCACCAGAGTACATTCAAAGTACTTTAAGCTGCATCTCTTAATTATTCATGACACCAGACGGTTATTTCTCCGTAGCCGCTGCGCGTCTGGCGATCTCAATGACCGAGACATTCATTCGCTAATTATACCGTGGCGTTTTTACGTGGAATCAGTGAGTTCCATGTCATTTTAAGCGATTTTATTAGCCAAAGGAAAAAGTGAAAAATGAATAATCTGTCCACCCTGATGAGCCAGATTGAAGGCTATCTCACGCCTGCAATCATTGACTCTGCTAATCGTTGTTCAGAACGTTTACTTGCGGCTTTGCCAGATTCACACCAGCTTAATAATAACCGTGTCCTGCTCGCTTACGGCGGTGGAAAAGACAGCAGCTATATGGTTGCTTATGTGCGTTATATTCAGGGACTGATTTGGCAGCAGCAGGGCAATACCTTTCGCCTGCGCATCAGTACCAACCGTCATGCCGCAATGAGCGACAGTGTGATGGAGAATATTGATCGCGTTTATCAGTCGCTGGCTATTCCGGGTGATGAATTTACCGAATGCCTGGTGGTTGATGGATTACAGATTCGCCCCTTCGAACGTCATCTGCCGATGCCGGACGCTGTACGCCAGCAAAATCGCAATGATGTGCTGATGAATGGACATCGCTTCCGGGCCGATGCACGCTCAACCTTTTGCAACGCCTGCAACCTCAGCATGGTTAATTCGTTTGGCCTGGCCGCTGATTATGATGGCGGCGTTGATGTCATTATTACTGGTGACTCACCACAGGAACAAACAGCATATGTCGCCTGGGCCCGCCATCTTTCACGCCTGTTTGATACGCCGGTAGCGGATAAACGCCGCGGCTTTAGTGGCTTTTTACACACCCTGGATGGCGTCGCTGAGCGTTATTTTTCCGATGTCTACGGCACCGATCAGGTGACGCCTGCACATCGTATTACGCATCAACTGGCGCGCGATCCGCTGTTTTTCAATATTTATCAAGATACTGCCTATGAAGCCGGTGCGCACTGGGCGCTACTCAACGATTTCATGCGCTTCCGCTTTGATGAATTGATGTTCAGCTTTTCTGAATCTGACTGTGGTAACCCAACGTTAATGGCACATATTCGCGGCCTGCGTGCAGAAACGCTGTTGCAGCGCAACTACGCCGAAGGCATTCGGGAATATGTGCGCTTTGCCCTTGGGTTGATGGTGCAAAAAGATTTCCCGTCACAGCTGATCGATGAGATGGCGGCACGTTATCAGGATGATGTTGCTATCGAACGTCAGCGGCAACGTGCGAGTAATTTCGCCAAACAGGCGTTTAATTTAAGTGAAGAGCAGTTAATTTGCATGATCTATTCACCTTTCATTGAAAGGGGTAAACAGCTCAACACCTGGTTGACGCAGCAAAATATTTCGCTGGATGAAACCGCTGTTCGCGCTCTTTTTTGAGCAGCAGCATCACGATACGACGCTCGTTCAGCAGTTATCGCAACGCTCAGGCATGACGATGGCGCAAATGCGTCACTGCTGGCAGAGCAAACAGGTCAGTTCGTTGCTGGACGGCAAGCACGCCGATCCGCTGTCGCGCGTGTTGCGTTTTGATCCGCACAAAGCGGTGATACAGGTCAATAACGGTGTTTTACAGGATACCGTGACCGAAGTGATCTCCGGGCGCTAAACCCGGTAAGGCGAAGCAATGAGAAAGATTTTTCTGCAGATTGGCGCCACCCGCGACGGACAAAATCCCTACTGCGATGTGGCGAAGCGCGACGGCTATTTTACCGTGCTGGCGGAAATGAGTGATTTTGTTGATTACCAGTCTCTGAGCCTGTCGCTGCCGTTTGATCTGATTGTACGCCTCGACCGCCCTGAAAATCCGTGGGATGTCATGCAGGCCTGTCTGCATGCCGGCATGCTCGAACATCCACGCGTCGTGCTGGCAGGGTTTGAAGCGTATAACGCCAGCGCCGGACGGGTGCGGGAAATGCTGGCCGGGCCGGATGCACCCGCCACCTTTATTCCGCTGGATAAATATGCCCAGCGCATGGCGTTAAAAAAAGCGTCGCCAGATTTTCCTCAACCTGAGTTTCGCTTTTTCGCTTCGCCGCTCAGCATTCTGGATGCGCAGGACGCGCTGATTTATCCCTGCGTGATTAAACCGGTGGATGGCGGTGGCGGGCTGGGTATCTGGCTAATCGAAGAAAAGAGCCAGCTGTCAGTGGTTGTGAATAAGCTGATCAATACCGTGAACTACGGCGGGCGGGGGTTTTCAGGCTTTATCGTTGAGTGCTGGCTGGCGGGCGATGAATATTCACTACAGGGCGTCGTGCATAACGGCGTGCCGCAGGCGTTAACCTGCTGTCAGAAAGTAGTAGAGCAGCATCGTGATAAAGAAGGCGCGATAGGCTTTTATGAATCGGGTCATGTTGCCTCTTCAGCCGAAATATTACCGCCTTCTTTTTCCCGCATGATGACCTTTTGCTGTGAAACATTTGGTTATCGTCAGGGCGCGTTTCACATTGATTTCATCGTCGTGGAGGGCGTGCCGCACTTTCTTGAGATGGGTTTTCGCCTTTCTGGTATGGGCGTGGTGAACCTGGTTCAGGAGGTGACGGGCATAAACTGGGCTGAAGTCAGTTTTCGTCTGGAAGCGGGTGAGCCTTTGTCGAAGCTGGTGTTTGCGCCACCGCGAGCGGTTGGACAGTTGCGTTTGCGCCAGCCGTTACAGCTACGTGCAGCAGAAAACTGGATAGCAGAGCATCAACAGGGGGCGCTGTTGCCGTCTCTTAATTTACCTGCGTTAAACGTGTCACAGCGATCGTCGTTATATGCCGATCTTACCCGTCATGCCGGCATTCTGGCCACCTTTCGCCTGGCGGCAAACGGGCGTGACGACATTCTCGCGATATTTAAGCAGATGACCGCGCAGTCGGTAAAGGTAGGGAGCGATATGTTATGTGCAGGATGATTCTGGCTCACGGCCAGTTTGATGCCGAAAAGGTTCTGGATGCCGCACGTGCCATGAGTTGCGGCGAAACCGCGAATCATGATGGTCCGATCAAAGCGCATCCAAACGGCTGGGGATGCCTGTGGATTGAGAATGGGCAGATTCAGACGCTACAGGGTACGGGTACGTTTGCTGAATCGCTGCCGGATATTGATATTGACCGTTTGCGCGGGCGTTTTCTGGCGGTGCACGTCCGTCACGCCACGCTGAGTAAAAACCATGGGGTGGCTTTTTCTCACCCACTGGAGCGTCACAGCGCAGGTACGCAGTGGTACATGATGCATAACGGTTTTTTACCCACGATTTACCGCCATCTTGGCCTGGCTGAATCGCGCTTTGACTCGGCGGAGTATCTGCAATATTTGGTTGAGCAGGTCACGCCAGCGGACTTCACACGTGACTATCTGCGTAACAAGATGGCGCAGGTGACGCCGGGCGGTAGCGCCGGGAATGCCATCTTCGTCACGCGTGAAAAAGCCTGGGCATGGCAATGGTATCCACACGACACACCGTATCCGCAATATTTCACGATGCATTGCCGCCAACAGGACGGCTGCACGTTTATCTCTTCTGAACCTGTTTCAACACTGGGCAGTGCCGATAGCTGGCGGCGCATGAGCAATCATGAACTTCATGAGATTCCTTTGTGGGAGTGAAATAGATGGCTATTTTCAATCAGATCCGCGTTATTAATCCCAAAATGTTCGTTGAAAGTACCTGGCTGGATGACATTGTGACTGCACGTGTGCCTTTGCTGGTGCTGCGTAATTTTCTTACACCCGAGGTGCGCGAAGCGGTCGTGGACGATCTTCAGTCTTGCCGTGAAAAAATCCGCGTCTCCCACTATCCGAATGGTGCACTGACCACGCTGGGCCCTTATCTGGCGAAGCACACGTCGGCACCTGAAAATTATTTTACCGAACTGCGTGATATTCAGCCTGCACTGCCGCCATCAATCAGCTGCCTGCGTGGGCAAATCTTTAACTGGATACAACATGCTCTGAAGCTGGAGAGCCTGCAAACGGCCCATGAGCCAGGCTTAGGCGATTACGCCGGTTCTATTGTGCGTTTTCATGCCCACGGCGTGGCGAATCCGCTGCATAACGACAATATCGTGCGTGATGCTGCTGGCACGAATCTGGCGGTAACGCACATTCTGCATCAACTCAGTTGTGTCGTCTGCCTGCAAGAGTGCAACGCTGGCGGGGCGCTGCGCATCTATAACAAGAAATGGTCACCCGAAGATGAACGCTTCAAAACGGCGGGTGAACTGGGCTATCAAAGTGGCGTAACGGATTGCAGCGAAACCTGTGAATTCTCACCGCGCAGTGGCGATATCTACCTGTTTAATCCGGCTTTTTATCACGAAATCGATCGGGTCGAAGGCGATACCCGCATCACGATGGGCTTCTTCTTTGGCCTGACCGACAAAAAAATGAAGCACGCGATTGCCTGGAGCTGATTCAGAGCTTGTCACATGAGGAGAGGGGAATGACAACATTTGGAAAAATCACTGCATTACTGGACGAGCAGCAAGCGGAGTACCGTGTGGTGGAACATGATGCCATCGGCCAGACTGATCTGATCAGTGACATTCGTGGCAATGCGCTGAATCAGGCTGCAAAAGCCATGGTACTGGAAGTCACGATGCCAGAAGGCGCGGAGGCGCGCTATCTGCTGGCGATTGTGCCGGGTGATTGCAAAATCAATTTTAAGCGCGCCGCGCGTGCAATTGGCGGCAAGAAGTCAAGCTTTGCGCCGCCAGAAATAGCGCAGACACTGACGGATTGCCAGATGGGCGCTGTTCCACCGTTTAGTTTTGATGAACGGTTGGTGCTGCGCGTCGATGCGCGTCTGCGTGATGTCGGTACGTTATGGTTTAACGCGGGTGTGTTAGAAAAATCGATAGCACTGGCGGTAAAAGATTATTTTCGTGTTGTAGGTGACAACTGTTGTGCAGATATCGCCACACCGATGGCGATTACCGCCTGACGGCGGCAGAAGGAGGACGTCATGTCCGTGAAAGATATGCTGTTAGCCCTTTGCGTTGTCGTGGCGTGGGGCGTGAATTTTGTCGTGATTAAACTGGGACTACAGGGCATGCCGCCCTTTTTACTGGCCGGGTTACGTTTTACGCTGGTGGCGTTCCCGGCGATATTTTTTGTGCGTCGTCCGGCAATTCCCCTGCGCTGGCTGGTGGTGTATGGCATCACGATCAGCTTTGGTCAGTTTGCGTTTCTTTTTCTCGCCATCAAGCTTGGCATGCCTGCCGGGCTGGCATCGTTAGTCTTGCAAGCACAGGCTTTCTTCACCCTGTTGCTGGGGGCGCTGTTTCTGGCAGAAAAACTGCGCTGGAATCATATAGCGGGGATCATTATCGCCACGTTGGGCATGTTTATGCTGGCAACGGCTGGTATGGAAGGGCAAACCACGGCGGGAATTACCCTGACAACCATGATGCTGACGCTGGCAGCGGCTTTATCGTGGGGACTTGGCAACATCACAAACAAAATCATTATGCGCAACCGCAAGGTGCCTGTTATGTCACTGGTGGTATGGAGCGCACTGGTGCCTGTTGGTCCCTTTTTCGCCTGTGCATTGTTGTTTGAAGGTAAAGCGGCCATCGTTTATAGCCTGCTGCACATCACGCTCCAAACCGTGATGGCGCTGATCTATCTGGCTTTTGCCGCCACTATCATCGGTTACGCTATCTGGGGCAATCTACTCAGCCGTTATGAAACCTGGCGCGTAGCACCGCTCTCGCTACTGGTGCCGGTGGTGGGTATTCTCAGTGCGGCGCTGTGTCTTGATGAAACGTTATCCGCGCAGCAGATGCTGGGCGCATCGGTCATCATTATTGGCCTGCTGGTGAATGTATTTGGTGGGCGGTTGAGCCAACGATTAGCGATGCGTATGCAGTCGTAGATAATAAAAAACGCCGCAAGGCTGCGGCGTTTTTCAGGATTATTTCAAAATTTCAATACGGCGTGGTTTCGCCTCTTCCGGAACAATCCGCTCTAAATCAATGCTTAACAGACCATTTTCGAGACGTGCATCGCGCACGATGATGTGGTCGGCCAGCTGGAATTTCCGTTCAAAATTACGCTCGGCGATGCCCTGATAAAGATATTTACGCTCGACCTGCTCTTCAGGGTGCGCACCGCGCACAATCAGCATATTGTCGTGAGAGGTAATATCCAGTTCGCTTTGCGCAAAACCCGCAACCGCAATCGTAATGCGATAGTGGTTTTCATCGACCAGTTCGACATTATAAGGAGGATAACCGCCATTACTCTGATTTTGATTAGATTCGAGCAGGTTAAACAGGCGATCGAAACCGATAGATGAACGATAAAGTGGGGACAGATCAAAATTACGCATTATAAGACTCCTGAAATTCAGCAAGTTTTGGCAACCTTCCACCATTGGACAGGTTGTTTGGTCTTTGCAGTGTCCCTTTCGGCGACCCGCTGTATGACCGTGCTATGAAAATGGGTGCCAGAAGAGGCGTTTCAAGGGGCAAAAGTAATTTTTTTCGCCAATTTGACGATATAGCATACACTCAGGGATACCTTTACTGACCAGAACGGACTTCACCGCAGAGTGTGGACGTGGTCAGGCAAGCAAACTCAGTCAGGCCAGTGCTGCGACTGAAGGGATGATGAATATGAAATTGATAAAAGCCTTACCGCTAGCGGGCGTTATCTGCTGCGCTGTTGTGACAAGCGGTTGTTCCAGTGTCATGTCTCATACTGGCGCGAGCCAGGGTTACTATCCCGGCACCCGTGCCAGCGCCGATTTATTAGTGGATGACAACACCAGCTGGGCGCTAAAGCCGCTGGCGTTAGTAGATCTGCCGTTCTCAGCTGTAATGGATACGCTGCTGCTGCCGTGGGATTACTATCGTAGCGATCATGATAAATCTCTGGATTCACCGCGTGCGCGCGTCTTGCAGAGTGAAAAGCTGGCACGCACGCAGGAAAATTTAGCTCAGGCACAGCCAATGCCAACTATCCAGCCGTCACCGTGAACAGTTGACGCCAGCCGTTAACTTCACGCATAAAAGCAATTTGTTTTCCGTCCGGCGAATATACCACCGCGTCGCCGGAGGGTGCTTCATCGCGACGATCGGTTAAACGCTGGCACATTCCGCTTGCCATGTCACAACGCATTACGCTGTTATCACTGATAAAAGCAATCGCTTTACCCTCTGGCTGCCAGCTAAATGCTGACTGAATACTGTTTGTCAGCTGCGTGATTTGCTGCGCTGCGCCACCGTTAGGGGAAACCGTCCACAATTGAATGACGCCCTGATCATCTGCTTTTAAAAAAGCAATTGCGCTGCCATCTGGCGATGCACGTAACCAGTGACGCGGCTGCTGTGCCAGGCCTGTAAAGGTTACGCGGCGCTGGTTTACTCCGGCAGGGGGCGCGGGTAATGTTTTACTGCTTCCTTCCAGCGGTGCGTCACCGGCACGTGCATAATCTTCAAGTGCCTCTGGCAGATCCACGATAAAGATATCTGGCTGTTTATCGCCCTGAGCTGTAAGCGTGTCGCCAATGAAAGCGATAGCCCAACGTTGCCAGCTGCCGTCTGGTTTTTGATAACCTTGCGAGCCGATCCAGCACTCTTCATAAGCACGATTGATCTCATCACTACCGCGTTCTGGTTGCGTTGTTGTACGGCTTACCAGCAGGCAAAAGTGGCTGCCGTCGTATTCACGCGGGTGCTGCTTCTGCGGCGTTACCGCATGCAGCGGCACGGCAATGCCAACGTTGCGAAGATCCTGGCTTACCTCTAATTCGTGCATTACATGATCGTTATAGGTAAAGCTGAGCCGCGACCCGTCTGGGCTAAAAACGTGCACATGGGAACCTCCACGCAGCGCACCGGGGGTAAAAGGCGGCGTAATATCACAGGCGTCCAGATTATGTGCTTCACCGTTTTGCACAATCACGCCGCGGCGATGATGAAAATCGTAATGCCAGATTTCATCGGGATGCTCAGGGCCATGAATGCAGACGTAACGCGGCGGCATATCAGGACTGACCGTTACCACACCCACGTGAGCGCCCTCTTTGGCTTGATAGAGCACTTCAACCGCGCCGGTAAACACATTGACGCGCTCAATGGTCTGGCTGGTAAACAGGGCGCCTGAGGGCCTGACGTCAAAGGCTAACCACTGACTGTCGGCAGTCCAGACGTTGATGTTAGTGAGTTGATGATGACGCTGGGCAAAAGTGATCTGTTTTTCGCGCATGAAGGGCAACCTGAGAAAAAAGTTGCCACACACGCTACGCCAAATGCGTTCAAGATGCAGCTTCGATTTGCGGACATGGGTGAGAAAAAAGTGGCGGCACTTTGCTGTTCAGTCATGCCGCCGCAGGGTTAAAGCACCAGCTCTTCGATAGCGTGCGCGACGCCATCTTCCATATTGGTTTTAGTCACGAACTGCGCAATTTCCTTTACAGATTCAATAGCATTACCCATAGCGACGCCAGTGCCTGCATATTCAATCATTGCCAGATCATTTTCCTGATCACCAATGGCCATAACCTCTTCCTGCCTGAGGCCAAGTTTTTCTGCCAGCATTTTCACACCCTGACCTTTGTTAACGCGGCGATCTAAAATCTCGAGGTAGTAAGGCGCACTTTTCAGGATGGTATAGGTTTCCCTGGCATGGTCAGGCAAACGTTCGATGGCTGAATCCAGCAATGCCGGTTTATCAATCATCATCAGCTTCGGAAAACGCATGTTGCGATCCATCTCGTCCACTGAACGATAGCGTACCGGGATCCCGGTCAGGCTGGCTTCATGGATGGTATATTCGCTGATATCTTTATTGGGCGTATACAAATGAGATTTGTCGAATGCCTGGAAATGCACGCCTGACTCGCGTGCCAGCTGCTCAACGTAGAGGT
This sequence comes from Pantoea sp. LMR881, assembly GCF_027157825.1. Classification (NCBI taxonomy): domain Bacteria; kingdom Pseudomonadati; phylum Pseudomonadota; class Gammaproteobacteria; order Enterobacterales; family Erwiniaceae; genus Pantoea; species Pantoea sp. LMR881. Next base: position 2,255,210 of record NZ_JAPVOK010000002.1, on the reverse strand, counting down.
AATCATCAAACGTCAGCGTAACTTCCGCCACGCATTCGCCATCAATGGCACGCTGTACCAGTGCGCCGTTATTGCTGATACAGTACTGATCTTCCTGTAAATTCAGCTCCATCAAATAGCGTTGCACACCAACAAATGGACGGCCGGTTGCCAGCACAATCGAGACGCCTTGCTGACGTGCCCGGTCAAGCGCAGACTTCACGCCTGGGGTAATCAGGTGCTGTGGATTAAGCAGCGTACCATCCATATCGATCGCAATCAGTTTAATTGCCATAACGTCCTCATTGAGTCAGGGTTTGACTTAATGCTAGCGCGATTCAGCTCACATTGACCAGTTTATCGACACACTGACAGGCAACTTGCTTACGGCAAAAAAAAGCCATCATTGAAATGATGGCTAAACATCAGGAAGGCGTGCTGTGAAGTATCAATGGCTCATCCCATCTTTCTTCATCTCATTATTCTGCTTACTCATTGCATCTTTCTGCATGGCTTCTTTTTCTTTGTTCATTTTATCTTTCTGCATGGTATCTTTTTTCATTGCCATCTCATCTTTCTGCATCGCGTCTTTGCTCACAGAGTCAGCCGCATAAGCAGAGGCAACAGTCATTACTGAAATAAAAGTAGCAACAAGGATTTTTTTCATTTTTGCGTCCTGTTTTGAATATCATTAAGTTGGTGTTGGCACAGATGATTTACTCAAATAAATGAATAACGGATTCACGTTAATCTTTTCCGTCTGCATTATTCTTATTCCTTGTGAGTATCACTTCAAATCATGAAATAAAGAAAAGCCAGTCAACCCGGCATAAATCGATTATGAAAGACAGTTAATAAACAAGGGATACGTTAACATTACGTTAAATTATTATGCAGACTCTCCTTGTTTAAAAAGTGAAATTCGATTCATGACGTGAGGATGATTAAGTCTGTAGCCTGGTGTATCTGGCAAAATCAATGCTGAGATCACGTCATGCCCTACTTATCTGGCTTTCATCAAGAACAATAAAATCAGTATGGCGGAACTTTGTTTAGCAAAGCCTCCCGTAAACATAAACAAAATATGATAACTCACCGTGCGTTTTTACTTGTGTTTGACGGTAATATTCACGACATAAAAAGGGAGAAGCCGATGGATGCAGCCAAAAAAGTCTTGATCATTGAAGACGACAAGGGAATTGCGGAGATATTGCGTTTACATTTAAGCGATGAAGGATATGACATAACACACGCAGCAGAAGGTCATTTAGGGGCCGGGCTGCTGCAGGAGCAACAATGGGATGCATTAATACTGGATTTGATGCTGCCTGGAATTGATGGCCTGGAAATTTGTCGACGTGCCCGCGCCATGACGCATTACACACCGATTATTATTATTAGTGCCCGTACCAGTGAAGTACATCGTGTATTAGGCCTTGAGCTGGGCGCAGATGATTATCTGCCGAAGCCATTTTCTGTTTTAGAACTCATTGCGCGACTGAAAGCACTTTTTCGTCGCCAGAAAGCAATGAATATGAATTCCCGTATGGAAGCGGGAACATTGAATTTGGATACGCTTATCATCGATCCGGTGGCGCGTGAGGTATGGCTTCACAATAACCTTGTTATTCTGACCCGACGCGAATTTGATCTGCTCTACTACTTTGCTAAACATCCGGGGAAAGTATTTTCCCGCCTCAATCTGCTTAACCAGGTCTGGGGTTATCAACATGATGGCTATGAACACACCGTCAATACTCACATTAATCGCTTACGATTGAAGATTGAAGTTAATCCTGCTGAACCCCTTTTCATTAAAACAGTTTGGGGTAAAGGCTATAAGTTTTCAGTACCAACGCATTTAGTGAAAAATAATGAAACGCCTGACACTTAGCCAACGTCTCGCATTGGTTTTTGCTGGCTTGCTGTTGGGCTGTACCTTGCTGTCGGGTTTGATGCAAATCCACATAAACAGGCAATACAGTAGCGTGGTGATACAACGGCTCAACGCCGGACTCGCCGGACATATGGTTAACCGTTACGGTGATATGATCCTTGAAAAGGGCACAGACCTGCCTGTGCTACAAGCCATGTTCAATGATTTTATGATATTGAATCCACGTGTAGAAGTTTACTTGATTGATTCATCTGGGAATATATTAAACGATACCATTCCGCCGGGGCGGCTCAAACGTAACCGGATCGATATCAAACCCATACAGGCTTTTCTGAACGGGACTGCACTGCCAGTTTATGGGGATGATCCCCGCTTTTTGCCAAAGAAAAAAGTTTTCAGTGTCGCGCCTGTAATGCGTAATGGCGCGATTTGCGGTTATTTGTATGTGATTTTACAAGGCGCTAATTATCACTTACTGGCGCAAAAGCACAGCTCGATACCTTTCTGTATACCTCAATCTGGTCATCACTGCTTGTTGTACTTTTTGGTCTGACTGCGGGTGCGGTAGCTTTCAGTCTGGTTACGCGGCCAGTACGACAGCTTACGCAGCGCGTGCGCAAGCTAAGCAGTAAAGAAATGGCGGAAATACAAAGCATGGCGAAACTTCCGCTGCCGCCGCCTGGCGAAAAAGATGAAGTCAGTTTGTTGCAGGGGGCGTTTGTCAGCATGGCGCGGCATATCGCCTTTCAATGGGAGAAACTGGCTTACCAGGACCAGCTGCGCCGCGAGTTTGTGGCAAATATTTCTCATGATCTCCGCACGCCGCTGACCACGTTGCACGGCTACCTTGAAACGCTGCTGTATAAATCACACAGCCTGAAAGCGGAGCAGGGACAGCATTATCTGCATATCGCGTTATCGCAGAGTCAAAAAGTTAGCACGCTGGCACAGCAGCTATTCGAACTGGCCCAGTTAGAATATGGCGTAATCAAACCCAGCTGCGAAGTTTTCAGCCTGTCAGAGCTAACTTATGATGTGCTGCAAAAATTTGAGTTAATGATTGACGCAAAAAAATTCGTGTAGAAAGCGATATCAACGAAAATTTACCGCAGGTTCATGCCGATATTTCCATGATGGACCGGGTACTCACTAACCTGCTTGATAATGCTATCAAGCACACGCCTGTAGCAGGCACGATCGCGATTGGTTTATGCCAGACAGAGCGCGCTATCGAAGTCTGTATCAAAGACAGCGGTCCCGGTATTTCTGACGCGCAACGCGCAACGTTATTTGAGCGGCCCTCAGCACTTTCACATGCCAGCACCGGGACAAACAGTGGCGGGCTTGGACTCATGGTGGTTCGCAGGATTTTGCAATTACATCAGAGTGATATCAGCCTTGATGAAGGCTCAGGAGGGGCGTGCTTTCGCTTTTCAGTGCCGCGCCAGGCATAAAAAAACCCTTCCGCGAAGGGAAGGGTTTTTAGCGATTAAATATCGATGTTGGCCGCTTTCAGGGCGTTCTCTTCAATGAATGCGCGGCGCGGCTCAACCGCATCACCCATCAACGTAGTGAACAACTGATCGGCGGCAATCGCATCCTTGATAGTGACGCGCAGCATACGACGGCTGTCTGGATCCATCGTGGTTTCCCACAGCTGTTCCGGGTTCATTTCACCCAGTCCTTTATAACGCTGTACTGACAGGCCGCGACGCGATTCTTTCACCAGCCACTCTATAGCCTGCTCAAAGCTGGCTACCGGCTGACGGCGTTCGCCACGCTCGATAAACGCATCTTCTTCCAACAGGCCACGCAGCTTACTGCCGAGCGCGCAGATTTTACGGTATTCCGGTCCCTGAACGAACTCTGCATCCAGTGGGTAATCGGTGTCGACGCCGTGAGTACGCACGCGCAAAATTGGCTCAAACAGATTCTGCTCGCGGTTTTCACGGACCTGAGCAAAATAGGCGCTGCCATGCGCTTCACGGTCACTCAGATAAGCAACCAGACCGTTCAGCCAGTCAGTGACATCAGCTTGCTGACTGAGGTCGCTAAGCGTTGGATGATAAATCAGTGCACGCAGCAGCGCGACGGGATAGCGGCGCTCCATACGTTTGATCATCTTCTGCGTGCTGTTGAAATCAGCCACCAGCGTTTCCAGCTGCTCGCCGCCTAATGCCGGTGCGCTGGCATTGGTATGCAGCGTTGCACCATCCAGTGCGATAGCGATTTGATACTGATCCATCGCTTCATCATCTTTGATGTACTGCTCTTGCTTGCCTTTTTTCACCTTATAGAGCGGCGGCTGTGCGATATAAACGTGGCCACGCTCAACGATTTCTGGCATCTGGCGATAGAAGAAGGTCAACAGCAGCGTGCGGATGTGTGAGCCGTCGACGTCCGCATCGGTCATGATGATGATGCTGTGATAACGCAGTTTATCTGGATTGTACTCGTCACGGCCAATGCCGCAGCCGAGGGCAGTAATCAGGGTTGCGACTTCCTGCGAAGAGAGCATCTTGTCGAAGCGCGCTTTCTCAACGTTAAGGATTTTCCCTTTCAGCGGCAGAATCGCCTGGTTTTTACGGTTACGGCCTTGTTTAGCTGAGCCGCCCGCAGAGTCACCCTCCACCAGGTAGATTTCTGACAGCGCCGGATCGCGTTCCTGACAGTCAGCCAGTTTGCCTGGCAGGCCAGCCAGATCCAGTGCACCTTTGCGGCGGGTCATTTCACGCGCGCGACGCGCGGCTTCACGGGCACGTGCAGCATCAATAATTTTCCCGACAACGATTTTCGCATCGCCTGGATTTTCCAGCAGGTATTCAGCCAGCAGCTCGTTCATCTGCTGCTCGACCGCGGATTTCACTTCAGAAGAGACCAGTTTATCTTTGGTCTGTGAAGAGAATTTTGGATCCGGAACTTTAACCGATACCACGGCAATCAAGCCTTCACGCGCATCATCGCCCGTGGCGCTGACTTTGGCTTTTTTGCTGTAACCCTCTTTGTCCATGTAGGCATTCAGGGTACGTGTCATTGCCGCACGGAAGCCCGCAAGGTGAGTACCACCGTCGCGCTGTGGAATATTGTTGGTAAAGCAGTAAATGTTTTCCTGAAAGCCGTCGTTCCACTGCAATGCGACTTCCACGCCAATTCCGTCTTTCTCGTTGGAGAAATAGAACACAGTGGGATGGATTGGCGTTTTGTTTTTATTCAGGTATTCAACAAACGCTTTGATACCACCCTCATAGTGAAAATGGTCGTTTTTACCGTCGCGCTTGTCTTCCAGACGAATCGACACGCCCGAGTTGAGGAACGACAGCTCACGCAGGCGTTTAGCCAGGATGTCGTATTCAAAATCGGTTACGTTAGTAAAGGTTTCATGGCTTGGCCAGAAGCGCACGCGCGTACCGGTCGCTTCGGTATCGCCCGTAACAGCCAGCGGTGCCTGCGGCACGCCGTGCTGATAAATCTGCTGATGCACTTTGCCTTCACGACGAATGGTCAGCTCCAGCTTTTCCGACAGGGCGTTAACCACAGAAACCCCAACACCGTGCAGACCACCGGAAACTTTATAGGAGTTATCATCGAATTTACCGCCTGCGTGCAGCACGGTCATGATAACTTCAGCGGCGGAAACGCCTTCTTCTTCGTGAATACCGGTCGGAATACCGCGTCCATCATCCTGCACAGAAACGGAATTATCAGCATGGATGGTCACCACAATATCACTACAGTGGCCAGCGAGTGCTTCGTCGATTGCGTTATCCACGACTTCGAATACCATGTGATGCAGACCGGTGCCGTCATCCGTATCGCCGATATACATGCCCGGGCGTTTGCGTACCGCATCAAGCCCTTTCAGGACTTTGATACTTGAGGAGTCATAAGAATTCGACATCAACGTTTCTCGCTCATTTAATCTTCAGGTTGAACCGCTATTTTACCCTGTTCCACGCGGAACATCTTGCCCTTTTCGTCGGTCATGTCGATTACATGCTCAGCAGAAATGGCGCTGACAAAAACTTGCGCTTGCGTGGCTTTTAACCGCTCCGCCAACAGGCGACGGCGGCTGTCATCCAGCTCAGAAGCAAAGTCATCAATCAGGTAAAGACAGCGGCGTCCGCTTTGGCGCGTCAGGAACTCGCCCTGCGCCAAACGTAATGCACACATCAGCAGTTTTAACTGGCCGCGTGAGAGTAAATCTTCTACCGGCGTCCCTTCGGCACGAATGCGAAAATCTGCTTTGTGCGGGCCGCTGGCGGTATAAGTTAAGGCACGATCGCGCTCGAAATTACGTTCAAGTAATTCAGCGTAATCACTTTCTTTGTCCCAGCCGCGTTGAAAAGAGAAGGCTAAGTCAAACTCCGGCAAAAACTGTCCGCACGTGGCGGTAATTTCAGCGGAGATTGCGGCACTGTACTCGGCGCGCCACTGGCTGATCTGCTCAGCCAGCGGGACCAGTTCCTGATCCCATGGACGCACCTGGCTGTAACGTGAAACCTGGCGCAGGGCGGCGTTTCGTTGCTTTAACAGGCGTCGCAAATTGCTCCAGGCGTTGAAAAAGCCGGGCGTGTTATGAAAGCATCCCCAGTCAACGTAAGCTCTACGGTATTTGGGGCCGCCATTAAGCAAAGTAAAGCCCTCCGGCGTAATAAGTTGCATGGGCAACAGATGCGCCAGTTCAGCAACTTTATGGCCATCGCTGCCATCAATACGGACTTTGCTTTCACCCGCACGGTTTTTGGTTAATCCCACCGACAGTTCGCGCTCTTTGCCTTCAAGGCGCCCATGCAGAACAAAGGCAGCCTGATCGTGACGAATCACCCGGCCCGCCTGCAAACTGCGAAACGCGCGACCATGTCCCAGAGTATAAATAGCTTCTAATACGCTGGTTTTGCCGCTGCCATTGGCGCCAACGAGAAAATTGAAGCCCGGCGCGAGTGTTAAATCGGCCTGCTCAATGTTGCGAAAATCTTTGATAAGAAGGCGGGTTAAAGCCATGAATCATCCAGCTTAAGGGCGAGAGTAAAGCAACGTTTTTCAATACTACCCAGGCCGTAGGCGACGCAGTCAGTCTGGTCACGGCCAGCGCGCAGCATCTGGGAGCATACTAAAGTATGTGACCAGGGACGAGCACTGCCCGGGGCCAGACTGGCCAGTAAGCCAGGCCAATATTTTCTACAGGCGCATAGGCATTACAACATAGGCGGCTGCTGGACTCGCAACGTCTTCGATTTGTACGCTGGAAACAGAGTCCGTTAACAGCAGACGCACATTTTCACACTTCAGCGCGTTCAGTACATCCAGCACATAACTGACGTTAAAGCCAATTTCCAGTTCGCTGCCGCTGTAAGAGACATCCAGCATCTCTTCCGCTTCTTCCTGCTCAGGGTTATTTGCAGTGATTTTTAACTGATTTTCCGTGATATAGAGGCGAACACCACGGAATTTCTCGTTAGAAAGAATCGCAGCACGTGCAAAAGCCTGCTTTAACAGATCGCAGCCAGATTCTAATGCTTTGTCAGGATTTTTCGGCAATACGCGACGATAATCAGGGAAACGGCCATCAACCAGCTTCGACGTAAAGATGAAGTCGCCAACATGCGCGCGAATATTGCTGCTGCCAATTTGTACCTGTAAAGGGGTTTCACCGCCATCCAGCAGGCGCAGCAGCTCAATCACACCTTTACGCGGCACGATCACCGAATGGCTCGGCAATGCCTGACCAATCGGCATAGAACATACTGCCAACCGGTGACCATCAGTGGCTACGGTACGTAACTCTTCTCCTTCGGTTTCAAACATCATGCCGTTGAGGTAGTAACGTACATCCTGATGCGCCATTGAAAACTGTGTCGCTTCGATCAGGCGCTTCAGGGTGGCCTGCGGCAGCGTAAATTCTACTTCGCTTTGCCAGTCATCAAGATTAGGGAAATCGCTGGCAGGTAGCGTTGACAGAGAAAAACGGCTGCGGCCAGAGCGTACTAACATACGATCGCCTTCCAGCGTAACGTTGATCTCCGCCCCTTCCGGCAAACCACGACAGATATCGAGGAATTTACGCGCCGGAACGGTGGTAGCGCCGGGTTCATGCGCTTGCGTCAACGCCACGCGAGCCACCATTTCCATTTCTAAATCGGTACCGGTCAGCAACAGCGAGCCTTCGTTAACCTGCATCAGCAGATTACCAAGAATCGGCAGCGTCGGGCGTCCGCCAAGTGGGCCGCTGACTTGTTGCAGCGGTTTTAGCAACTGCTCACGTTCAACAATAAATTTCATAGCGTCAGGAAGATAATGTTCTGATGAGATTAGAGAAATCTTCTTTAATATCGTGGCTTTCTTCACGCAATTGCTCGATCTTACGGCAAGCGTGAAGCACCGTGGTATGGTCGCGGCCACCAAAGGCATCACCGATTTCCGGTAAGCTGTGGTTAGTCAGCTCTTTTGCCATTGCCATTGCCATCTGGCGCGGACGCGCGACCGAGCGCGAACGACGTTTAGAAAGCAGATCCGCGACTTTAATCTTGTAATATTCAGCCACTGTCTTTTGGATATTATCGATGGTGACCAGCTTTTCCTGCAACGCCAGCAGATCGCGCAAGGCTTCACGCACGAAATCGATAGTAATGGCGCGACCAGTAAAATTGGCGTTGGCAATCACGCGGTTCAGCGCGCCTTCCAGTTCACGCACGTTAGAGCGCAGACGTTTTGCAATAAAGAAAGCAACTTCACCCGGCAGGCGAATATCATTTTCGTCCGCTTTTTTCATCAGGATCGCGACACGTGTTTCCAGCTCAGGTGGTTCGATCGCGACGGTTAATCCCCAGCCAAAACGCGATTTCAAACGATCTTCAACGCCGTTGATCTCTTTAGGATAGCGATCCGACGTGAGAATAATTTGCTGATTGCCCTCTAATAAGGCGTTAAAGGTGTGGAAAAACTCTTCCTGCGAACGTTCTTTATTGGCAAAGAACTGAATGTCATCGATAAGCAGTGCATCCACTGAACGGTAATAACGTTTGAACTCTTCAATAGCGTTGTTCTGCAAGGCTTTTACCATGTCCTGCACGAAACGTTCAGAGTGCATGTAAACCACTTTAGCATTGGGTTTACGTGCAATGATGCCATTGCCGACAGCGTGCAGCAGGTGCGTTTTACCCAAACCGGTGCCGCCATACAAGAACAGCGGGTTATAAGCACCGCCAGGATTATCTGCCACCTGACGTGCCGCCGCGCGCGCCAACTGGTTAGATTTACCTTCGACAAAGTTATCGAAGTTGTGGCGATTGTTTACATTGGAACGATAGGTCACATCTGCAGGCGCTGGCACGTTATCCCAGCTTGGGCGCAAAATTTGCGCAGGCGCGGGACGCGGTGGAACTGGTGCGGGCGCGCTCACACTGGCCATTACCGGCTGGCTAACCGTTGTCGCTTGTTGTACCGGGCGTGTTCCTACTTCAAAACGCAGTAACGGCACATCTGTTCCGCAGAATTCATTCAGCAGGGCGTTAATGCTGTTGAGGTATTTATCCCGAACCCAGTCGAGTACGAAGCGATTTGGAGCATACAAGGCAAGCGTATTGTCGTTTAACTCAGCCTGTAGCGGACGAATCCACATGCTGAATTCGGTGGCAGGAAGCTCATCCTGCAAACGGGCAAGACACTGTTGCCAAAGCGTAAGTGACACGGCGGACTCCACTCGTACAAATTCGATAAGAATAGTAGGCGCTAAACTAAGAAACGTTCATTTTTGACACAGACGAAAGAAAGCGCCTGCGACCGCTATCAGCGGTTTTCCGTCCCGCAATCATCGGAGGATCGTCAGCGGAAGGGCGGATCATAGCGCAAAGCGCGCCAGAGATCTTCACTTTCTACACAGTTTTTATCCTTTTTATCCACAGGCGAAAGGCGCGGAGAAAAGTTTACGCCAGCTGCGGAAAAAACCAGCAAGAATAAGGCTGAATGATGCAATTTTTCTGGCAGCCTCTCGTTTTAAACAACAGATCTTGCGATCCGATCGCAATTAGATCCTGTGCGATCCTTGCGCTTTGATGCGGAGCCCGTATAATTCTCCCCCGGCGTTGTCGCGCTATGCCCAATGCCCGGACTCAGCGGGCTGTATCCGGGATTCCAGGTACCGCGACAAGCGAAGTAAATTGACTCTGGACTGTACAATTATTACAATCCCGCCTCTTTATTAAAGACACATTGAGGCGTTGGTCGTTTTACTGGCCCAAAAACGCGTCACCCAGTGAAAATTTTCAAGTTTAGGTAGAAATCGCCATGAAACGCACTTTTCAACCGTCCGTACTGAAGCGCAACCGTTCACACGGCTTCCGTGCTCGTATGGCAAATAAAAATGGTCGTCAGGTTCTGGCACGTCGTCGTGCTAAAGGCCGCGCTCGTCTGACCGTTTCTAAGTAATAAAGCTAACCCTGATGGGTAAGCTCGCATTTCCCAGGGAGTTACGCTTGTTAACTCCCACTCATTTCACTTTCGTCTTCCAGCAGCCACAACGGGCTGGCACGCCGCAAATTACTATTCTCGGCCGCCTTAACGCGCTGGGGCATCCCCGCATCGGTCTCACCGTCGCTAAAAAACATGTGAAGCGCGCCCACGAACGCAACCGGATCAAGCGATTGACCCGCGAAAGCTTTCGTCTGCGTCAGCATGAATTACCGTCGATGGACTTTGTTGTGGTCGCGAAGAAGGGGGTTGCCGATCTTGACAACCGTACGTTGGCGGAAGCGTTGGAGAAATTATGGCGTCGTCACTGTCGCCTGGCGCGCGGCTCCTGATCGTCCTGATACGCGTCTATCAGCGCGGTATCAGTCCATTACTGGGACCACACTGTCGGTTTCATCCAACCTGTTCTCAATACGGAATTGAGGCATTACGCAGGTTTGGCATGATAAAAGGCAGTTGGTTGACTGTAAAACGCGTATTAAAATGCCACCCTTTGAACCCGGGTGGTGACGATCCTGTGCCGCCAAAAACCTTTGATACCAGAGAACATTAACGATGGATTCGCAACGCAATCTCTTTCTCATCGCTTTTCTGTTCGTGTCTTTCATGATCTGGCAAGCCTGGCAGACGGACCATGCTCCGCAGCCACAGCAGACCCAGACCACGCAAAACACCAACAGCACAGTGGGTGATGCCGCCAGTCAGGGTGTGCCGGCCAGCGGTCAGGGCAAAACGATCACCGTTAAGACCGATGTCCTGTCATTAAATATCAACACCCGCGGTGGTGATGTTGAGCAAGCACAGCTGCTGACTTACCCAGACAAATTAGGTTCCGATCAGCCTTTCCAGCTGCTCGAAACTACGCCTGGATTTGTTTATCAGGCGCAGAGTGGCTTAACTGGTCGTAACGGTCCGGATAACCCAAACAATGGTGCGCGTCCGCTGTTTACCACCTCGCAGGATCACTTCGAACTGGCTGACGGTCAGACTGAACTGCGTGTGCCGATGACCTTCACGGCGGAAAACGGTGTGGTTTACACCAAAACCTTCGTTTTCAAGCGTGGCGATTTTGCCGTTAATGTTGACTATAACGTTAACAACACCACGCAGCAGCCGCTGGAAGTCGCTCTGTTTGGCCAGTTGAAGCAGACCATTGATCTGCCCAAGCACCGTGATACCGGCAGCAATAACTTTGCGCTGCATACATTCCGTGGTGCGGCTTACTCCACCAGCGATGAGAAATACGAAAAGTATAAATTCGACACCATCGCGGATAACGAAAACCTGAATATCACCACCAACAATGGTTGGGTGGCGATGCTGCAGCAATACTTTGCGACCGCCTGGGTACCGCGCACCGCAGGCAGTAACTCGCTTTACACCAGCAATCTGGGTAACGGCGTTGCTGCCGTCGGCTATAAATCTGCGCCGGTTACTATCGCCGCCGGTTCCCAGCAGAATCTGGGTGCTACGCTGTGGGTGGGCCCGGAAATTCAGGATAAGATGGCTGCTGTTGCGCCGCATCTGGATCTGACCGTAGATTACGGCTGGCTGTGGTTTATCTCTCAGCCGCTGTTCAAACTGTTGAAATTCCTGCACAGCTTTATCGGTAACTGGGGTTTCTCCATTATCGTCATTACCTTCATCGTGCGTGGCATCATGTACCCGCTGACAAAAGCGCAGTACACCTCGATGGCCAAAATGCGTATGCTGCAGCCTAAAATCCAGGCAATGCGTGAGCGTCTGGGTGAAGACAAGCAGAAGATGAGCCAGGAAATGATGGCGCTGTATAAGGCAGAGAAAGTGAATCCGCTGGGTGGCTGTTTGCCATTGCTGATTCAGATGCCAATCTTCCTTGCCCTCTACTATATGCTGATGGGCTCGGTTGAACTGCGTCATGCGCCATTCGCGCTGTGGATCCATGACTTGTCTGCGCAGGACCCGTACTACATTCTGCCGATTCTGATGGGCATCACCATGTTCTTCATTCAGAAGATGTCACCGACCACCGTGACCGATCCGATGCAGCAGAAGATCATGACCTATATGCCAGTTATCTTTACCGTGTTCTTCCTGTGGTTCCCGTCAGGTCTGGTGCTGTACTACATCGTCAGCAACCTGGTAACCATCATCCAGCAGCAGCTGATTTATCGCGGCCTGGAAAAACGTGGCTTACACAGCCGCGACAAGAAGAAAGCGTAAGACGTTGCGGGAGACATCCCGCATTAAAAAGGTCTATCCTGAGGCGGTCATTGCGACCGCCTTTGTTTTTGTAGTGAGAGAGAATTTATGAGCCACAGCGATACTATCGTTGCCCAGGCTACACCGCCCGGACGCGGCGGTGTGGGTATTTTGCGTATTTCCGGCGCACGTGCAGCCGACGTGGCGCAGCAGGTTTTAGGCAAATTACCTAAACCGCGCTACGCTGATTATTTGCCGTTCAGAGATGCCGATAACAGCGTACTGGATCAGGGTATTGCGCTGTGGTTTCCGGGGCCTAACTCTTTTACCGGTGAAGATGTGCTGGAATTACAGGGCCACGGCGGCCCGGTGATCCTTGATCTGTTGTTAAAGCGTATTGTTGCCCTGCCCGGCGTGCGTATTGCGCAGCCGGGTGAGTTCTCTGAACGCGCCTTTCTGAATGACAAGCTTGATTTAGCCCAGGCTGAAGCGATCGCCGATCTGATTGATGCGAGTTCCGAACAGGCGGCGCGTTCAGCTGTTAACTCGTTACAGGGCGCATTTTCCACCCGTATTAACCATCTTGTGGAAGCACTTACTCACCTGCGAATTTATGTGGAAGCAGCGATCGATTTCCCTGATGAAGAAATTGATTTCCTTTCTGACGGCAAAATCGAAGCGCAGCTTAATGCTGTCATCAGTGACCTTGATGGTGTGCGTGCTGAAGCGCGTCAGGGAAGTTTGCTGCGTGAAGGCATGAAAGTGGTGATTGCCGGGCGGCCTAATGCTGGAAAATCGAGCCTGCTCAATGCACTGGCGGGACGGGAAGCGGCCATTGTGACTGACATTGCGGGTACGACGCGCGACGTACTGCGCGAACATATTCACATTGATGGTATGCCGCTGCATATCATTGATACCGCAGGTTTACGTGAAGCCAGTGATGAGGTTGAGCGCATCGGTATTGAACGCGCCTGGCATGAAATAGAGCAAGCCGATCGCGTGCTGTTTATGGTGGATGGCACGACCACCGATGCTACCGAAGCTGCGGCTATTTGGCCCGATTTTGTTGCGCGGTTGCCCAAAGCGTTGCCGATAACGGTGGTACGTAACAAAGCCGATGTCACGGGTGAGGCGTTAGGTCTGACAGAAGTGAACGGTCACTCACTTATTCGCCTGTCGGCGCGCACCAGCGAAGGCGTTGATGCGCTGCGTGAACATCTCAAACAAACCATGGGATTTGCAGGCAACATGGAAGGTGGATTCCTTGCGCGACGCCGTCATTTACAGGCGCTGGAGTTAGCAGCTACTCACTTACTTCAGGGTAAAGCGCAACTGCTTGGCGCATGGGCAGGCGAACTGCTGGCAGAAGAGTTACGTCTTGCGCAGCAGGCGCTCAGTGAAATTACCGGTGAGTTCACGTCGGATGATTTACTGGGACGCATTTTCTCCAGTTTTTGTATTGGGAAATAAGCGTACAACACCTATTGACCGGCAACGTCCTGTCGCCGGTCAGATGATTTTCACTCTTCATTAGGGTGATTCTTGCCTGAATGCTATTTGGCTGTGTTGAAGCATTGCAGTATAACCATTGAAGCCCTGTCCGGGGCGCGCCTTCATTTGTGGTAATCGCTTCTTTATTTTTATGTTTAATAAGGAATACAGAATGAGTACTCCGCTCGATACTGCTGCATTAGACACGCTGTTCAACCAGGCCCGCACTTACAGTTACTGGCAAGATAAGCCTATTGATAATTCGCTGCTTGAGCAGCTTTACGCGCTCACTGCCCTTGGCCCGACGTCTGCCAACTGTTCACCGGGACGCTTTGTTTTTGTCACCTCCGCAGAAGGCAAAGAGAAGCTCAAACCGGCACTCTCTTCCGGCAATCTTGAAAAAACCATGGCAGCCCCTGTGACGGTCATTGTGGCCTGGGACAGTGAATTTTATGAAGCATTGCCCACGCTGTTTCCTCATGGCGATGCGCGTAGCTGGTTTACCAGCAGCCCGGATTTGGCAAAAGAGACCGCGTTTCGCAACAGCAGCCTACAGGCTGGCTATCTGATCCTCGCTGCGCGTTCTTTGGGTTTAGATGCTGGCCCCATGTCCGGTTTCGATCCTGCGAAAATTAATGATGCGTTCTTCTCTGGCAGCAAATGGCAGGTTAATTTGCTGATAAACCTCGGTTACGGCAATCCTGATAAGCTGCATCCGCGCCTGCCTCGATTGGGTTTTGACCGGGCCAGCACCTTCGCCTGATGGCATCAGCGTCGCGACAGACGTCGCGGCGCATCAACAACCCAAACGTTCAGCTCTCTGTCACAAACTTCATCTTATTCTGAATTTTAACCATTCTGTGGTATGCCGGATGCAATCAGCTCAGAAAATTCTTACAATGCGCCTGATGATTATCTGACCATTTTCACGGAGCGACAGATGGCTGGTCATTTCGTACGTTGGACGGGCGATCCCGGTTTTTCGCCAGAAGGTATGCGGATTCCGCAGGATGTTTTTAACACGGCGCAACGCTTTGCTGACAAGCGTCGGGGTCGCTTTCTCGCCGCACGTACGCTGCTGGCGCAGCTTATGCTGCGCGTTTACGGCATCAACGAGCTTCCTCCTTTGATTACCAAATTCAATGGCCGCCCGGCGTTTGCTGACAGCAATCTGCCCGATTTCAGCATCGCCTATGCCGGAAATATGGTTGGCGTGCTGCTGGCTGAAGAGGGAGGGCGTGCCGGGCTGGATATTGAAATTGTGCGTGCTCACAGTCGTCAGACGCAGGAACAGCTTATGCAGGGATTTACCTCTGGTGAGATTGCCTGGATTAACGCTCAGCAAGATTTTATGGAGGCGGTGACGCAAATCTGGACGTTGCGCCAGAGCATCCTCAAATTAACCGGGGAGGGTGAAAGCGGGCTGGATTCGTTACGGTTATTACCCGGTGCAGGACGTTTGCGTTCAACGCTTTATCCCGACGTTCAGGTGGTGTGTGATGCAGAACCAACCCTGGTCTGGGCCTGCGCGTTATCGTCGGCAACGCAGCGTCTGCACTTGTGGGAGATGGATAACACGCTTCAGTGGCGGCCACTGCGCGAAGTGGAAATGAGTAAACCGAACATCGGCCCACGCGCGTTGCGCCTGACCAGTTTACCCAACGAACGAAGCGCGCAGACTGAGATATAAAAAGGCCGCAATTGCGGCCTTTTACGTTAATGTGCGTCGACAAAGACAATTTTCAGTACAAACAGCAGCGCCACAATAACCACACACGGGCTGATTTCACGCCAGCGGCCCGTGCCCAGTTTCATTACGCAGTAAGCAATGAAACCCAGCGCAATGCCTTCGGTAATAGAGAAGCTGAACGGCATCATCGCTGCGGTGACAAAGGCTGGCACCGCTTCTGTCAGATCATCCCAACGCACGCGCGACAGGCTGGCAGTCATCAATACACCGACATAAATCAACGCCCCCGCAGCCGCATAGCCAGGCACCATTGACGCCAAAGGTGACAGGAACATCACCAGTAAAAACAGGATGCCGGTCACCACAGCCATTAGTCCGGTACGCCCGCCAATCGCCACCCCTGAGGTGCTTTCAATATAAGCCGTTACCGATGAGGTGCCGATCAGAGCGCCGCTTACCGAGCTCACGCTATCAACATAGAGTGCCTGTTTCATGCGCGGGAAAGTGCCTTTCTCATCGGTCAGCCCGGCTTTATCCGTGACGCCAATCAGCGTGCCGGAGGAGTCAAACAGGTTCACCAACATAAAGGAGAAAATGATGCCCGCCATCCCAATATTAAAGGCGCCCCTGATATCAACCTGCCCGACAACAGTACTGATGGAGGGCGGCGCAGAGAACAGGCCGACAAACTTAACGTCGCCCAGCATCCAGCCAATCGCCGTTGTTACCACCATGGAAATCAGCACGGCAGCATGAATATTACGCGATGCCAAAATAGCAATGATAAAAAAGCCGAGCGCACCGAGCAGTACGCTGTGTGAGGTCAAATTACCCACTGTGACCAGCGTATCGGGATTGGGGACAATAATACCGGCGTTCTTCAGGCCCATCATGGCGATAAATAAGCCGATGCCAGCAGTAATACCCACACGCAGGCTGAGCGGAATATTGGCAATCATCCAGTAACGCACACGCAGCAGCGTCAGGATCAGCAAGCCCAGGGCGCCCCAGAAAATCGCGCCCATACCGATTTGCCATGAATAGCCCATCGCGCCGACCACCACAAAAGCGAAAAAGGCGTTCAGACCCATTGCGGGTGCCAGCGCCACAGGCAGGTTCGCAATTAATCCCATCAAAATACTGCCGAGTGCGGCAATCAAACAGGTCGTCACAAACACTGCCTGCGTATCCATGCCCGCCACGCCTAAAATCTGCGGATTGACGAAGACGATATAGACCATGGTCAGAAAAGTGGTAATGCCGGCGATCACCTCGGTGCGCACCGTCGTGCCGTGTTCCTGCAGCTTGAATACGCGCTGCAAAAGGCCTTGTTTGTTCATTTCATCCATCCAGAAGAAAAACTTTCGGCGCGTATCCTGGCGACTTTACCCACGCAATACAATGATTTTTCGCAACCGATTGCCAGTCTCGCAATCTGCGCCCATTACGGTAGAGTGAGAAGGTACTCACAAATCAAAGGATAAAGCCCAATGTCGGTAGAATGTGTGTTTTTTGATTGCGACGGCACGCTGGTAGACAGCGAATTACTCTGTACGCAAGCCTATGTAAATACCTTTGCCCGCTACGACATTGCCCTGTCGCTGCAGGAAATGTTTGAAAAATATAAAGGTGTCAAACTGTACGACATTATCCGTGAGGTGGGCGAGGCGCACGATATGGCGTTGCCGATGGATGAAGTGGAAACAGCTTATCGTGCAGAAGTGGCACGGCTGTTTGATGCAGAGTTGAAGCCTGTCCCTGGAGCAAAGGCACTGGTTGAACAGATAAAAGTCGCGATGTGCGTGGTGTCAAACGGAACGGTGAAGAAGATGCAGCATTCGCTGGGTTTAACCGGCATGCTGAAGCATTTTGAACATCACCTCTACAGCGGCTATGACATCCAGCACTGGAAGCCGGATCCAGAGCTGATGCATCACGCCGCCGGGCAAATGCAGGTGCCCATTGAAAACTGTATTCTGGTGGATGATTCAGAAGCGGGCGCCCGGGCCGGTATTGCGGCTGGCATTCCCGTGTTTTATTACTGTGCCGATGCGCATAATCCCGAACTTGATCATCCGCTCGTCACCCGCTTCGACGATATGGCGCAATTGCCCGCGCTCTGGCGCGCCCGCGGCTGGGATCTGGTGTAAAAGAGAGCCGCACCCGTTGCGCAACGCAGGGAAAACTATGCCGCAAACCGTCTGGTTCTTAACTTTGCCTGGTGTAATGGCGTTGGATCTTACCGGCCCCGCCGAATCACTGGCGCTGGCGGGCGATCATTTTACGCTGCGCTATATTGGTCCACAGCCGAGCGTAGTCTGTTCCACCGGCATGACGATCGGCAACATTGAACCCTTACCGGATACGCTGCCGCCAGAAAGTTTGCTGGTGGTGCCGGGCGTTTATGATTCGCGTATTTGCTACGACACGCCGCAGGCGGAGCAGGCGCGCAAATGGCTGCAAACGCAACAGGCGGTGATTCAGGCGCAAAATCTCATGCTGATCTGCGTCTGCTCCGGCGCGCTGCTGGCAGCGCAGGCAGGATTGCTCAACGGTGTTCAGTGCACTACCCATCACGATGTATCAGATCGCATGAAAGCTGCTGCCCCGCAGGCGAGGGTAAAAGATAACCGCGTGTTTGTTGAAGATGGCAACATCTGGACCAGTGCCGGTATTACCGCAGGCATCGATCTCGCTTTGCATTTGATCAACCGGCTTTGCGGCGCGCAACGTGCGTTGGCAGTCGCTCGCGAGATGGTGGTGTGGTTTCGCCGTTCTGGCGATGATCCGCAACTGTCGCCGTGGCTGCGCTATCGCAATCATCTTCACCCTGCCATTCATCGCGCCCAGGATGCGATGATCGCCCATCCGGAACATGCCTGGACACTGGCTGAACTCGCCGCACGTGCCCATGTCAGCAGCCGCCATCTGGCCCGACTGTTTCGTCAGCATTTAGGCATTAGCGTGCGGGAATATCATGAACAACTGCGCGTCGGCATTGCGCGCCAGCGCCAGCAGCAGGGTGAAGCTGCTGAAAAGGCGGCGCTGGCGGCAGGATTTTCCTCAGCACGCCAGCTGCGTCGCGCTCGCCAGCGTTGGAATGATCAACTGACCAGGTGATGTTTATCAACACGCTTCAGCGCCATCGCTAACAGCAGGCTGCCGCCGAGGGTGACGCCAAACACCCACGGCAAATCCAGTAGCGGGCGTGCCATATTGTCGTAATGATGGGTACGCAAAAAATGGATAAACAGGGCGTGAAATCCATAAACAGGCAGCGAATAGCGTGAAATAAAGGCAAATAGCGGCAACGTGCGCTGATTTAAAACATTTTTAAACACGATTAGCAGGCTAATAGCAGCAATAAAAACCAACGGGCCGCAGTATAAATACCAGGTATCGTTAAACGCACCGTTAATCTTCAGCGCCTGTTTCGTCCCTAACGCAATTCCCGTTACGCAGGCGATAAACAACAGCGTAGCCAGTGGCGTGGTAAAGCGCCGGTCCGTTTGCATCGACCCAATAGCGCGACCCAGCAAGGCATACAGCAGATAATAAATACTGTTGCCACTGACATATAAATTCACCGGCAGCCAATGGAATGGGCCAAGCGACTGACTGACCGTATTCGGATTGGCTAATACCGCCAGCACAGCCACTAACAACGCAACATAACGCGCCTGTACCGCTCTCACCTGGATAAGCGGTGACAGCAAATAGATGCCGATCAGCGCAAAGAAAAACCATAAGTGATAGAACACCGGTTTTTGCAGCATCTTCAGTATTGATCGTCCTTCGCTGATAGGCGTCAGCCAGGTGATATAGGCCAGCGCCACGGCACTGTAGAAAATTAAGCACAGCAGCAGTCGCTGCATATGGCGTGGCTGTGCGCTGCGCTCACCAAAAAACAAGTAGCCCGAGATCATGAAAAACAGCGGAACGCAGACGCGCGACGCAGAGTTCAAAATGTTGGCCATATCCCAGTGCCATCCCGTCACCGCCATCGGGCCGGTGATGTACCAGGTGGTGGTGTGAATCACAATCACCATCATGCAGGCGACCGCGCGTAAATTATCGATCCAGTAAATCTTTTGTGGCATGGCGTCCTCTTGCGCAGATTCTGGTGCGAAGAAGGGTAGACAGTCATCATCACACCGACAACCTCTGGCTTAAGGATTCGGATCCCTCTGTAATGCCTGGCAGAAGGGTTTGAAGACGATGGGCGAACCGATCCGGTATAAATCGCCCCTCAGGCCGCACAGGATTTCCGGCTGCACATCGCGCGGTCAAAGGGTATACTGACGCACTCTTTTTTCATCTAGCCGAATCGCGTGCGAATTCAACATGCAAAAGTTTGATACCAAGACCTTTCAGGGCCTGATCCTGACCTTGCAGGATTACTGGGCGCGTCAGGGCTGCACCATCGTTCAACCGCTGGACATGGAAGTGGGCGCTGGCACATCTCATCCAATGACTTGCCTACGTGCAATAGGCCCGGAGCCGATTGCAACCGCTTATGTGCAGCCATCCCGTCGTCCGACCGATGGGCGCTACGGTGAAAACCCAAACCGTTTACAGCACTATTACCAGTTCCAGGTGATGATTAAGCCATCCCCGGATAACATTCAGGAGCTGTATCTCGGGTCGCTGAAAGAATTAGGTATTGACCCGACAGTACATGATATTCGCTTCGTTGAAGACAACTGGGAAAACCCGACGCTGGGCGCATGGGGCCTGGGTTGGGAAGTGTGGCTCAACGGCATGGAAGTGACGCAGTTTACCTATTTCCAGCAGGTTGGCGGTCTGGAATGTAAGCCTGTCACTGGCGAGATCACTTACGGTCTTGAGCGTCTGGCGATGTACATTCAGAGCGTCGACAGCGTCTACGATTTGGTGTGGAGCGACGGTCCGCTGGGTAAAACCACCTACGGCGATGTGTTCCACCAGAACGAAGTCGAGCAATCCACTTACAACTTTGAATACGCTGACGTCGATTTCCTGTTCTCCTGCTTTGAGCAGTATGAAAAGGAAGCTCAGCAGCTACTGGCGCTGGAAAAACCGCTGCCACTGCCTGCTTACGAGCGCATTCTTAAAGCAGCGCACAGTTTTAACCTGCTGGATGCGCGCAAGGCGATCTCTGTAACCGAGCGCCAACGCTATATTCTGCGCATTCGCACCCTGACCAAAGCCGTGGCTGAAGCTTACTACGCCTCTCGCGAGGCAATGGGCTTCCCGATGTGCAATAACAAAAAGTAAGAGGCAGCCATGACAGAAAAAACCTTCCTGGTGGAAATTGGCACCGAAGAGCTGCCACCAAAAGCACTACGCACCCTGGCAGAAGCTTTTGCTGCCCAGGTAACGGCTGAGCTGGACGCGGCTAATCTGGCACACGGTGAAGTGAGCTGGTTTGCTGCACCGCGTCGGCTGGCATTAAAAATCGCGAGTCTGAGCGCCGCACAGCCCGATCGCGAAGTTGAAAAGCGTGGGCCAGCTATTGCTGCCGCTTTTGATGCTGAAGGCAACGCCACCAAGGCTGCTGAAGGCTGGGCGCGCGGTAATGGCATTACTGTTGATCAGGCTGAACGTCTGAGTACCGACAAAGGTGAATGGCTGGTTTACCGCGCGCAGGTAAAAGGCGAAGCCGCACAAAAGCTGTTGCCTGGCATGATCGCCACGGCGCTGAGTAAACTGCCGGTGCCAAAACTGATGCGTTGGGGCGCAAGCGACGTACAGTTTGTGCGTCCAGTGCATACCGTAACCATGTTGTTGGGCGATGAACTGATTCCGGGCACCATTTTGGGTGTTGAATCTGCTCGCATCATTCGTGGCCACCGCTTCATGGGCGAGAATGAAATCATCCTTGAGAACGCCGATCAGTATCCGGACGTTCTGGAAAAGCGCGGTAAAGTCATCGCCGATTATCAGACGCGTAAAGCGATGATTAAGGCTGATGCCGAAGCGGCAGCACGCCGACTGGGTGGCAATGCTGACCTGAGCGACAGCCTGCTGGAAGAAGTGACCTCGCTGGTGGAGTGGCCAGTGGTGCTGACTGCGACCTTTGAAGAGAAATTCCTCAAAGTCCCGGCTGAAGCCCTGGTTTACACCATGAAAGGCGATCAGAAGTACTTCCCGGTTTACGGTAATGACGGCAACCTGCTGCCGAACTTCATTTTTGTCACCAATATCGAGTCCAGCGATCCGCGCCAGATTATTTCAGGTAACGAGAAAGTGGTTCGTCCGCGTCTGGCGGATGCCGAATTCTTCTTCAATAACGATCGTAAAAAGCGTCTGGAAGATAACCTGCCGCGTCTCGAAACCGTGCTGTTCCAGAAAGAGCTGGGTACGTTACGCGATAAAACCGATCGCATTCAGGCGCTGGCAGGCTGGATTGCTGGTCAGACTGGCGCAGACGTAAACCACGCTACGCGCGCGGGCTTGCTGTCGAAATGTGACCTGATGACCAACATGGTGTTTGAGTTCACCGACACTCAGGGCGTGATGGGCATGCACTATGCGCGTCATGACGGTGAAGCCGAAGATGTGGCGGTGGCGCTGAATGAGCAGTATCAGCCGCGTTTTGCCGGTGACGATCTGCCATCTAACCCGGTCGCATGTGCGCTGGCTATCGCCGATAAAATGGATACCTTAGCCGGTATTTTTGGTATTGGTCAGCATCCGAAAGGCGATAAAGACCCGTTCGCTCTGCGTCGTGCGGCGCTAGGCGTACTGCGTATTATCGTTGAGAAAAACCTGCCGCTCGATCTGCAAACGCTAACAGAAGAAGCTGTACGCTTGTACGGCAGCAAACTGAGCAACGCGAAGGTCGTTGATGATGTGATCGACTTTATGCTGGGCCGTTTCCGTAGCTGGTATCAGGAAGAAGGCCACAGTATTGATACGCTGCAGGCAGTGCTGGCGCGTCGTCCAACCCGTCCGGCCGATTTCGATGCGCGTATGAAAGCCGTATCGCATTTCCGTACGCTGGAGGCAGCGGCTGCGCTGGCAGCAGCAAACAAGCGTGTCTCTAACATTCTGGCAAAATCGACAGAAACGCTGAACGACAGCGTGCAGGCTTCGCTGTTGAAAGAGAACGAAGAGATCCAGCTGGCAACCTTCGTGACGGCTTTAAGCAGCAAGCTTCAACCTTTCTTTGCTGAAGGCCGCTATCAGGATGCGCTGATTGAACTGGCGCAGCTACGTGAAGCGGTAGATAACTTCTTCGACAAAGTAATGGTCAACGCTGAAGATCCGGCTGTGCGGGTTAACCGCTTAACGCTGCTGGCAAAACTGCGCGAGCTGTTCTTGCAGGTTGCGGATATCTCATTGCTGCAGTAAGTGATTTTGATGGAGTGTAAAAAGGGGCGAAGAAATTCGTCCCATTTTTTTGCCTGTTTCAGACGGGTTTTAATCTGAACCGATAATCTTGAAAGTGATGAATTACACGAACGATGCTAATAATGTGAGTATCGCGTAGATAAAAAATGATGTGGCTTCCGCATGGCACGAAATAAAATTCTGCCCAGTTTCATGACGGCGATGGCCTGAATTAAATCTGGTGAGTTTAATGAACATCTGATGAAGCATCGCGTTGTAATCGTCTGCTTGCCGCAATCTAAAATTATTTAAGCCATAAAACCAAATCGAGATGAGATCATTTTTTGCTTTGGGATAGAGCTTCATTTTCCTTATCATGCATGCCTGCCCTGTTAACCATTTTCAAAAAAGCTTCCCTGTCCCATTCTTCGGGCTCGCCACTTTCTAATCCCGCTTTCAAAAGTGCCTTAAGATTTTCTGGTTGTGGGGCAACATGCTTTTCGCGCAGCAAACGTAATGAATCCCGCACCACGTCGCTTTGTGTTCGGTAGTCGCCTGATCCAACCAGAGATTCAACAAACTCCCTTAAATCATTACCCAGATCGATTGTCATAGTACGAGCCATACGCTGCCCAGCTTTGGGTAAAGGGGTAAGTGCGTTGCAGCCCGATTACAGTGATAAAGGTGAGATGGTGCGAGAAATCAGGGCAACTGGAATAACTGCGCGTCGCGCAATAGATGTTCATTGCCTCGACGGCGGGTAAAGCCACTGCGATCAAAAAACTCCAGGATTTGCACGGCGACTTTACGCCCGACACCAAGCTGACTACGAAAATCGGCAGTCGTGGTGCTGATGCCTTGCGCGTCATGCTGGCGTATCAGATCGGCGAAGATCAGGATCTGGTCGCTGCGATAGTAGCGATCGCGCACGATCGCCGTAATGTGGCCCAGGCGCGCAGCGGTGAGCAGCAGATCGCGTATTGCGGTTTCATCCTGCGTCAGTGCCTGGGCAATATCACGCACCCATAGCGGCTGGTCGAGAAACAGTGGTTCCGTCTGTTGCCAAAGCAGTGCTTCGCTGGCGGTAAAACGCGGCTCGAAGTCAGGCAGATGCAACCAGCCCTGGCGGTGGTTAATCAATCCTTGCGCCAGCATGCGGTCAATCAGCGCATAAATCATCCCGGCGGGCAAACCCGGCAACGCCATACGGCGCAGCCGATCGCGCCCAATGCCGGGTTGCTCCTGGTGATATTGATGAAAATGTGCCAGTGCCGATAGTATCGTTGACTGCCATTGCCCGGCTTGCTGTTCAGTGGTGAGCAAACCGCCCAGCGATACCGGATTGAGCCTGCTGAGCAGTTCAGACATAGCCTCTGGGGTGAGCTGGCGAGCCCAGGTCAATGCTGCCATATCGCCGGGTTGCTGGATCAGGTGTTGTTCAATGCTTTGCCGATCGTCCTGTGCGTCAGCCAGAGCCTCCAGCCAGGCCAGATAATCTGACTGACGTTTACCACGCTTTTTCCCGTGAAGCAGAATCACTCTGGCGCTGCCCAGCGTTTGCTGCGCGCTGTTATCACGTATGATGATGCGATCATTCTCAGCCAGCCAGAGCGGCGTCATTAAAACCAGCTCGGAGAGGCGATCGGAAAGCTGCGTCAGGCGACCGGTAACATGACTGGCGGCATGATAAAGGTGTACTGCCTGCGTTGGCTGCCTGAGCGGTTGCAGCAAATCGATTTCTACCACCAGACGAGAAAACCCTTCTGCTTGTGGCTCGGCCAGCAGCCAGTTGCCACGCTCAATCTGTGCTTTTTCAACAGCGCCAGCCAGATTCAACGCAATGCGCTCACCGGCTTGCGCCTGCGTCACAGGTTGATTTTGGGCATGCAGCGCCCGCACGCGCACCGGTTGACTGGCTCCGGTCAGCCAGAGTGTTTGCCCCACTTCAACCTTTCCAGCCAGCGCCGTGCCGGTGACGACTAAACCTGTTCCTTTCAGCGTAAAGGCACGATCAATAGCCAGCCGAAAGCGGCGTCGCGTATCACCGGGCGACTCGCGTAACTGACTGAGATGCTGGCGCAGCGCGTCAATGCCTTGCTGAGTGGAACTGCTGGTGACGAACAGCGGCAGGTCATTCCAGCTGAATTGCGCCGTAAGTTCGCGTACCTGTTGCTCAACTTCACTCATGCGCGCCTTATCAACGCGATCGGCTTTCGTCAGTGCCACCGTCAGCGATGGCAGGCCGGTAAGTTTCAGCAATTGCAGGTGCTCAAGCGTCTGTGGCATGACACCATCATCACAGGCGACAACCAGCAAAGCGTGTTGAATACCACCAATGCCCGCCAGCATATTGGCGAGAAATTTCTCATGGCCCGGAACGTCAATAAAGCCCAGCGTGCGTCTCTCATCCAGCGGCCAGTAAGCGTAGCCGAGGTCGATGGTCATGCCACGTCGCTTTTCTTCTGGCAGACGATCGGCATCGACCCCGGTGATAACCTGTAGCAGCGAGGTTTTACCGTGATCGACATGACCTGCGGTGGCGATAATCATGGCACCAGCATCCGAATGAACTGCGATTCATCGTCAAGGCAGCGCAGATCGAGCCACAGCTTGCCCTCTTGCAGGCGTCCGATCACCGGGCGCGGCAACTGCCGCCAGCGTTGGGCCAGACTGTTTAAGCTGCTGCCACGGCCATCACGTGGCGTAAAGGTCACGGCAAAGCTGGGCAAGCGTTCAACAGGAAGCGAACCACTGCCGATTTGCGAGGAGCAGGCGGCTGTTTCAACGAGAAAATCGTCTCCATAGGCTGTTTCCAGCGCAGGCATAAGTCGTTCCGCCTGTTGTAAGATGTCATGTGCTTTGCGCGTGAGCTGGCGCAGCGTTGGCAAGTTATCACCCAGCCGTTCAGGATGGCGATAGAGTTTGAGCGTGGCCTCTAGTGCTGCCAGCGTCATCTTATCGACACGCAATGCACGTTTGAGCGGGTGCTGCTGTAACCGATCAATTAACGCTTTTTTACCGATAATAATGCCGGCCTGTGGGCCGCCCAGCAGTTTATCACCCGAAAAACTCACCAAATCGACACCGGCGGCGATAAGTGATTGCGGCATCGGCTCGGCAGGTAAACCCTGCTCCGCCAGATCAATTAACGAGCCGCTGCCCAGATCGGTAATCAGCGGCAGTGCGTGCTCTTTGGCAAGTGCAACTAATTCAGCTTCATCCACCGCATGGGTAAAGCCCTGGATTTGATAATTACTGGTGTGGACCTTCATCAACAGGCTGCAATCATCGGTGATTGCGTGACGATAATCTGCTAAATGAGTGCGATTAGTGGTGCCAACTTCAATCAACTGACAGCCCGCCTGACGCATCACATCAGGAATACGAAACGCGCCGCCAATCTCCACCAGCTCGCCACGGGAAACGATAACACCTTTACCGGAGGCTAACGCGGCAAGCATCAGCAGCACCGCCGCTGCGTTGTTATTCACAATACAGGCATCTTCTGCGCCAGTCAGTTCACACAATAATTGAGCCAGTGCCCGATCGCGGTGTCCGCGTCCGGCCTCATCCAGCGCATATTCCAGCGTAACAGGCTGGCGCATCGTTTGCGTTACGGCTTCGATTGCTGCATCACAAAGCTGTGCGCGTCCTAAATTGGTATGCAATACCGTGCCGGTAAGATTAAACACCGGTTTAAGTGCGCTCGCTTCACGCATGCCGGCACGACGCTGGGCTTCGGTGCACCAGTCGTTGTGCCACGCTGGCAGTTTTGCTGCTGCTGAATGTGCTGGCGCGCCTCGTGCTGCATTTCGCGCAGTAAAGTCGTAACGAATATCGATCCTGAGTGGTTTAACAATGCCTGCAACGCCGGAGCACGAAGCAGGCTATCAATGGCGGGAAGCTGGCTGAACAGGGTATGCCTCACTTATCAGGCTGTCGGTGGCGTAGTGCGGGCAAAACTTTCACGCTGAAACAGCGTTTCTGCCAGCCTGACCAGCGCCGGGCGTTCTACGCACCAGTTTGGCACGACGCGGCGAAAGTTAAGGTAGCCAATCATGCAGCCGGTGGCGATAGTGGCCAGATTGAGCTGTCCGGCGTTGAGCCATTTTCCCTCGGCGGCCAGTTTTTCCAGCATATCCAGACCACGCTGTATTTTTTCACGATTACGTAGCAGCACTTCTTCAGATTGCTGATCGCCAGGGCGCATCTGTTCACGCACAATCACCAGCGCAGAATCACTGATGCCATCAGCCAGCTTTTCTATCTGACGAACTTGCAGTGATTCAAGCGGGTCGCCGGGCAGCAACGCTGGCGCGTTATCGCGTAGCGCCAGAAACTCGGCAATGATGGCGGAATCGAACCAAACTTGCTCATTATCAGCCACCAGCGCAGGGACTTTTCCTAACGGATTATAGTGAGGAACCTGGCTCTCTTCGCTGTATGGCGAGGCGTTAATGAACTCAAAAATAATGCCTTTTTCCAGCATGATAATGGAAATCTTACGCACAAACGGGCTGGTATAACTGCCAATCAGTTTCATTGAAGGTCTCCGTTAAACGTTAACTACGATTCGCCAGGAAATAAAAAGGGGTTGAGACTGCTGCGGGCAAAACCTTCCTGCTCCATGCGGGCATCCAGCACCAGCGAGGCGAGATCGTCTGCCACTGGCTCCAGTGCGGGATTCTTTTCCTGATACAGCATCTTGAGGTAGGTGCCGCAATCGCCACAGCTTTCCGCCTTCACCGCAGCGTGTTCATTTTCTAATGACCAGTAATGCAGATCGCGGGTTTGCTCGCAATTAGTACATTTGCTGCGCACGACATACCATTCACTTTCGCACAAGTTGCAGTGCAGGTAGCGCGCACCGTCGTTGTGGCCCATATGCACTACGCTGGCAACCGGCATGCTGGCGCACACCGGGCAAAACTGGCGTTGCTCGCCATATTCGGCGCGTGCTTTGCCGGGGATCAGTGCAGCCATTTGCGCCCAGTAGATCGACAGTGCCGCCCAGATAAACGGCGCTTTGTCGCTGCTGACTTTGGCAAACTCACCCGCAAACAGCGCGCTGGCCAGCGTTTCCAGCTCCATTGCAGAGGCTTTCTCCAGGTTTTCCAGCACTGCCAGCGCCTGGCCACTCATTTCTGGTTTAAGTTCAGCAATCAATGAATGCAGTAAACGATGCCAGTGCATATCACGCGGCAGGGTGTGAATATCAAGTGGGGGTTTACCCTCGCTGGCGCTCTGCACCAGGCGCGCATAAAGATCCATGTGCAGCGGATGGTCATACAGCACAATTTCCTGCGCCTGAGCAATAACGGCGGCAAAGCGCAGATAATCGCCGAGGGGATTTTTTGCCGCCAGGTCACGCAAACGCGCGGCGCGACGGCTGTATAGGTTTTTCAGCCGTGGGAAAAGTAACGGCGGAATCATCTCCACCGTTGATTTATCGCTCTTCTCCAGCTGTTCTTGCGGGATAATGCGAATACTCATCTGGGGCGTTTTTCCTGTTGTGTTGGCCGATGACGCTGCTCACGATACCAGCGAGGATGGTGTTTCTTCGCCCAGGCAGATGTTACCCAACCTTCAACCATCGCGGTAAGCGTGCCCTTGACCCATAACGCGGCATAAATGTGCACCATAATGACGATAATTAGCGCCGTTGCCGACACAGAATGCACTACCAACGCCAGGCGAATCAGCGGAATGTCAAACGCGCCTGCAAAGTAAGGACGCCAGATGACAATACCGCTGATGAGCAGCAGGATTAAGCTGATGATAGCAGCCCAGAACACACACTTCTGACCAAAGTTATATTTGCCACTGTCGCCGACTTCGTGGTTTTGCACGATTTTGTGAAAGTTTTTCGCCCAAACCCAATCCTGTTGACCGATCAGATTGTGTTTCCAGTAGCGTAAAAACATCAGCATGAACGCAGCAAACATTACCACGCCAACAAACGGATGCAGGATGCGCGCCAGTTGTGGCGTACCTAATACATGCATCAATCCGTTGAACGACGGGAAGAAGAAGCCTAACCCGCTTAACGAGGCCAGCACAAAGCAAAACGCGACGATCCAGTGATTAATGCGTTCGGGTGCGGTATAGCGCACAAAGCGATCGTGTTTTTTCATGATTTGCGCTCCTGAAAGTGATCATCATCTTCTTCATCTTCAACACGATTAGGCCCAACGCCGATATAGTGAAACACGGCTGCGGCAAACGTCGCGGCAAAGCCTGCTGCCGCCAGTGGTTTCCAGATGCCTTTCCAGAACGTGACGGTCGGGCTAATGCCTGGATTATCGGGCAAACCATGATAGAGCTGCGGTTTGTTGGCGTGGTGCAATACGTACATGACGTGCGTGCCGCCCACGCCAGCCGGATCGTACAGGCCTGCATTGATGTAGCCGCGCGTTTGTAGCTCGGCGACACGCTCGCCTGCCAGCGATTGCATCTGTACCTTACTGCCGAAGTGAATCGCGCCGGTTGGGCAGGTTTTTACGCAAGCCGGCTCCTGTCCGACATTGACGCGATCAACGCACAGCGTGTATTTATAGGCGCGGCTGTCTTCCTGGTTAAGGCGTGGCACATTGAACGGGCAACCGGCAATGCAGTAGCCGCAACCGATACACTGCTCAGACTGAAAATCGACGATGCCATTGGCATACTGAACAATGGCACCCTCCGCCGGACAGGCTTTCAGACAGCCAGGATCGGCGCAGTGCATACAGCCATCTTTGCGAATCAGCCACGCCAGCTTGCCGTTCTCTTCCACTTCTGAAAAGCGCATCACTGTCCAGGATTTTGCGGTTAAATCGGCGGGATTGTCGTAAACCCCGACGTTATGCCCGATTTCATCGCGAATGTCGTTCCACTCCGAACAGGCAACCTGACAGGCTTTGCAACCAATGCAGGTGGTGACATCAATGAGCTTCGCCACCTCCTGCTGATGATTGCGCCCCTGGGGCGGTGGGGTCAATCCGTTGGTTGCAGAGCGACGGATAATGTCTTGTGATTGATAAGCCATTTTCGTTCTCCTTAAACCTTTTCGACATTCACGAGAAACGCTTTGAACTCAGGCGTTTGCGTATTGGCATCACCGACGAAGGGCGTCAGGGTGTTAGCGAGGAAACCTTTTTTGCCAGGCCCTGAAAGCCCCAGTGAATCGGAATACCCACGGTATCGACGGTTTTGCCCTCCACCGTCAGCGAGCGAATACGCCTGGTCACCACGGCTTTGGCTTTGATATAGCCGCGGCTGGAACTGACTTTCACGGTGTCGCCCTGAACGATGCCCAGCTTAACGGCCAGCGTTTCGCCAATTTCGACAAATTGCTCAGGCTGAGCGATAGCATTTAACCGTGCATGTTTGGTCCAGTAGTGGAAATGTTCAGTCAGGCGATAGGTGGTGCCAACGTAAGGGAACGCATCAGCGTGGCCCAGACTGTCGCGATCGTTTTTGAACAAGCGTGCAGCCGGGTTTGATACCACATCAGGATGCAGCGGATTGGTGCCAATAGGGGTCTCAAAAGGCTCGTAATGTTCCGGGAACGGACCTTCAGCCATTTTGTTGAGCGCAAATAGCCGTCCAAGCCCTTCAGGCTGCATGATAAACGGCCCTGCGTCGCTGCCTGGCGCGGCGTTGCTGTAATCGGCAACGTCCTGACCAGTCCATTTACTGCCGTCCCATTGCACTAACTGCCGTTTTGCATCCCACGGTTTGCCTTGTGGATCTGCCGAAGCGCGGTTGTAAAGAATGCGGCGATTCAGCGGCCATGCCCAACTCCAGTTCAGCGTATTACCCAGACCAGACGGATCGCTGTTATCGCGGCGCGCCATTTGATTACCTTCTGGCGTCCAGCTACCGGCGAAAATCCAACAGCCGCTGCTGGTCGAACCGTCATCCTTCAGATGGGCAAATGTACTGAGCTGCTGGCCTTTCTTCGCAAGCAGCGTGCCTTTGCTATCGAAAATATCCGTTAATGCTTTACCGTTGCTTTCTTTCGCAACCTCTTCTGAAGCCGGATTGTCTGGCGTCAGATAGTTCCATGTCATGTTCAGTACCGGTTCCGGTACAGCGCCGCCTTCACGCGCATACATCTCACGCAGCCGCAGATAAATACCGGCAAGAATTTCGCCATCATTCACCGCTTCGCCCGGTGCATCCTGAGCTTTCCAGTGCCACTGCATCCAGCGGGCGGAGTTGACGATTGAGCCTGCTTCCTCAGCGAAACAGGTTGAGGGCAGACGGAAAACTTCGGTTTGAATCGCAGCGGTATCCACCTCATTGTATTCACCGTGGTTCTGCCAAAAGGTGGCGGTTTCGGTATTCAGCGGATCGATGGTTATCAAATATTTCAGCTTCGACAGCGATTGGGTAATTTTGCGCTTGTCAGGGAAGGAGGCCAGCGGGTTAAAGCCCTGACAGATATAACCATTCACTTTGCCTTGCGCCATCAGCTCGAAGTATTGCAACACGTCGTAGCCTTTATCCCACTTCGGTAGCCAGTCAAAACCCCAGTTATTTTCTTGCCGGGCGTGATCGCCAAAAAATGCCTTCATCAGGCTGACAAAGAATTTAGGGTAGTTGCTCCAGTAATTTACCTGGCCTGGCAGCATGGCTTTGGGAGTGTTGGCGCTGAGATAGCTTTGCAGATCGGTCTGCTTATCTGACGGCAAGGTCAAATAACCCGGCAAACTTTGCGACAGCAAACCGAGATCGGTCAGGCCCTGAATATTGGAGTGACCACGCAATGCGTTAATGCCACCGCCCGCCATGCCCATGTTGCCTAACAGTAGCTGGATCATGGCCATAGTCCGGATGTTCTGCGCACCCACGGAGTGTTGCGTCCAGCCCAGCGCATAAAGGAACGATGCGGTACGATCGTGGGCGCTGGTTTCCCCTAACAGCTCACACACTTGCAGGAAGTCAGCCTGTGGCGTGCCGCAGATACGTTCAACCATGTCAGGTGTATAACGGCTGAGGTGCTGCCTGAGTAAATTCCACACACAGCGCGGATGGGTCAGGGTGACGTCGCGTCTGGCGAAGCCCTCTGCATCCAGCTCATAGTGCCAGCTGGTTTTATCATACTGACGTGTTGTCTCGTCGTAACCGCTGAACAGGCCTGCATCAAACGAAAAATCGTCGCGCACGATCAGGCTGGCATTGGTGTACGCTTCGGTATATTCACGGTTGATTTTGTTATGGGTGATCAGCCACAGCAAGACACCCGACAGGAAAGCAATGTCAGTGCCTGAGCGAATCGGCGTATAGAAATCGGCTACCGATGCGGTACGTGTAAAACGCGGATCGATAACAATAATTTTGGCATTGTTATGAATTTTGGCTTCTATTGCCCAGCGGAAACCGACCGGATGCGCTTCAGCAGCGTTTCCACCCATCACCACGACCAGATTGGCGTTACGGATGTCGACCCAGTGGTTGGTCATCGCACCGCGACCAAATGTTGGAGCAAGACTTGCTACCGTTGGTCCGTGTCAAACGCGCGCCTGGTTGTCGACCGCTAACATACCCAGCGATCGGGCCATCTTTTGAGTTAAATAGCCAGTTTCGTTACTGGATGCCGATGCGCACAGCATGCCGGTTGTCAGCCAGCGATTAACCGTCACGCCCGCATCATTTTGCGCTTCGAAGTTGGCGTCACGATCCGCTTTCATTAATCTGGCGATACGGGTGAAGGCCTCGTCCCAGCTAATGCGTTGCCATTTATCTGAACCTGGCGCGCGATATTCCGGGTATTTCAGTCGGCTGTCGCTGTGGACAAAATCGAGCAGTCCGGCTCCTTTTGGACAGAGCGCACCGCGGCTTACCGGATGATCGGGATCGCCCTCAATGTGGAAAATGGTTTCTTTAACATTTTTTGCACCGTCGCCGAGGCTGTACATTAACAGCCCGCAGCCTACTGAACAGTAAGTACAGGTATTACGGGTTTCGCGTGCGCGCAACAGCTTATACTGCCGCGATTGCGCAAGCGCCGTCTCAGGCATAAAGCCGAGCGCCGCTGCCGTGGTGCCTGCCATACCGCCAGCACAAATTTTGAAGAACTTTCTTCGGCTGACATTCATGATTACATCCTTTTATACGATTGCGGTGACTGATGAGTGCTTGTCTGGCAGTGATCTTTATGGTTCTTCCTCTGCGAGTTTGTAGAGGTTATAGCGCAGGTTCAAAATGATCATTCGCTGGAAAAGCGGCATGATAATACCCTTTATTTACTGTGGTTTTTAGATCGGACAGATAAAGTGAAAATAAACGACGCGAATAGTGACGCGAATGTGATCAAGATCGCGGGAATGGTTGAAACCCAGGTCTGGCAACGTGATGATCTACAACAGTCTCAGGCTGACTGGCTGGCAGAAGAGGTGCCCGTCGCGCTGGTGTATAACGGCATTTCGCATGTGGTCATGATGGCGACACCCAAAGATCTTGAAGCCTTTGCACTTGGCTTTTCGCTGTCTGAAGGCGTTATTGATGCGCCAGAGGATATTTTTGGCATGGATGTGGTGCCGGGCTGTAATGGCATTGAGGTTCAGATAGAGCTTTCCAGCCGCCGCTTTATGGCGTTGAAAGAGCAGCGTCGGGCAATGGCGGGGCGCACAGGTTGCGGCGTATGTGGCGTCGAACAGTTAGATCAAATCGGTAAACCGGTTATGCCGCTGCCTTTCACCCAGCGTTTCGCGTTAAATCATCTCGATCGTGCATTAAGCCAGTT
Source organism: Pantoea sp. LMR881 (assembly GCF_027157825.1). NCBI lineage: Bacteria > Pseudomonadati > Pseudomonadota > Gammaproteobacteria > Enterobacterales > Erwiniaceae > Pantoea > Pantoea sp. LMR881. The sequence continues at coordinate 2,221,457 of NZ_JAPVOK010000002.1, read as the reverse complement.
AAAAGCGTTTCAGCCGGTGGGCCAGAAAACCGGTTGTACTCATGCGGCCGCCTGGATTCAGCCAAACGGTGAACTGGCGGGGGCTGTGAAGATGTCGGGCGCCATGTCGCACTGGATAAACTGCTAGGCATTCGCAGCCAGGCTCGCTGGACGCAAGGCGCGGTATTAGTCTCCAGCCGCGCCAGCTACGAGATGGTGCAGAAATCGGCCATGTGTGGCGTTGAGATTCTGTTCGCTGTTTCTGCCGCCACGCGCCTGGCGGTTGAAGTGGCAGAACGCTGTAATGTGACACTGGTGGGTTTTAGCAAACCCGGACGCGCAACGGTCTATACACATCCACAGCGGTTAATTTAAACGCTTTTTTGTTCACAAAACGGAAGTGACACGATGTGGCAACACTATCGAACTGAGCGTTTGACGCGAAAGGATAGCGGCGTATTTGAATAGAGGTAGGTTGTTTTTCCGCCGATAAAGAGTGAACTGCGTGACACAGAAAGACTGGGATCCAGAGAGTGACTGGCTCAAATGGCTGTGGGAAAAGTACGCGGCTATGTTTGAGCTTCGAAACAGTAAGCCGCTATGCCGGTGAGAGCCGTTATATCCGGTTTAGCTTTGCGGGTGGCGATGGCGGATAGTGTCTTAATGAAAAAAAGCGACTTTGCCATTTCCGCTTATTTAAACGTGCGGAAAAAGCAAACAGCGTAAATACATTCGCTTACCGCTATGTTTTAAATTAAACCACCATGACCTGTGGCAAAGCCTGTTGCAGCGCAGCCAGCGCCACAGTTTTGCCACCGCCATTATCGGTAATAAGCAAACTAATTTCGGACGATGATGCGTAAACCGTGCGGCTGACAACGCCCATTTTGCTGTGATCGGCCAGTAAAAAACATTGATTCGACTGCTGCACCATGGCACGGGCGATGGCGGCTTCATGGGGATGAAAGCTGGTGGCACCGCTTTTTGCATCAATGCCCACGGGCGAAAGCAGGGCCACGTCGGCGCGGTAGCGATAAATTTCCCCAACGGTTATTTCACCCCGCGTGTGTTGCGCGCCTGCGCCCATAGTACCGCCTAATAAAATAACCTGATTATTCAGCGTTTCATGCTCTTCACCTGCGCTCAGCGCCAGTGCCGCCTGCAAACTGTTCGTCAGAATCGTCAAGCCGGACATGGTGCGCAGGATTTCCGCCAGCACGGTGGTGGTGCTGCCAGCATCAAGAAAAAGCGTTTGGCCTGGCTGTAACAATTGCGCGGCGGCTAAGGCAATGGCGCGCTTTTCTTTGGCCTGCGCAGCGCGACGGACGATCAGCGGCGGTTCAGGCGGGGTGTCGATCGCCACCAGTCCCCCATGCACACGGCGCGCCAGCCCTAATGCTTCCATTTCAATGATGTCGCGACGTGCAGTTTCACGCGATATACCGAGCTCTTTGATGATGCGTTCGGTGCTAACCTGACTGAGCGTAGTCAGTAAAGCACGGATACGGTGAAGGCGCGTTTCCTGCAGCATGGCAAATTCCCTGAGACAACATGAACAAGTGCCTAAGCTTACCTGAGCAGGGCGAAGGCGTCATGTGTATTTAGTTGTATTTGTGTATTTGGTTGCATTTTTAAAAAGAGCAGGCATGATGTGACTATTCGCTGCATCACCTACATTCGCAACGGGAGTTATCATGGCCACGCGCTCCACCATCATGGATACCAATAGTTTTCGTGCAGAACATGCTGACGCGCTTGATGCTGATACGCGCAAGCTGACTGACAAACGCAGTAAAGTGCTTGGCGAATCCTATCGCCTGTTCTACCGCAAGCCGGTACATCTGGTGCGCGGCGAAGGGCAATATCTCTGGGATGCGGCAGGTGATAAGTACCTTGATGTTTATAACAACGTGGCGAGTATTGGTCATTGCCACCCGGCGGTAATTGATGCGGTTACTCAGCAGATGAAAATGTTGAATACCCACACCCGTTATCTGCATGAAAATATTCTGGATTACACCGAAGAATTGCTGGCGACCACGCCCGACGAAATTGATCGCGCCATGTATATGTGTACCGGATCGGAAGCTAACGATCTGGCCATCCGCGTCGCGCGCGCTTTTAGTGGCGGTACAGGCATCATCGTGACGAAAGAGGCCTACCACGGCACCAGTGAACTGACATCAGGCGCATCACCGGCGCTGGGCAGTGGGCAGCCGCTGGCTCCAACCACACGTTTAGTTATGCCACCGGATGCGTATCGCGTTGACGCACCGGACCTGGGTGAATGGTTTGCCAAAGAAATTCAACAGCAAATCGACGATATGAAAGCGCACGGCATTAAATTTGCGGGCTTTCTTGCTGATTCGATTTTCTCTTCTGATGGCGTCTTGCCCAATCCACGCGGTTTTTTGCAAAAGGCGGTGGATGTGGTTCACGCCAACGGCGGTATTTTTATTGCTGATGAAGTGCAGCCTGGTTTTGGGCGCACCGGTGATGCGTTCTGGGGATTTGGTCGTCATGACATCGTGCCTGACGTGATCACAACTGGCAAACCCATGGGAAATGGCATTCCGGTGTCTGGCCTGCTAGCCAAAAGTGATGTGCTGGCCGCGTTCAGTGACGACATTCCTTACTTCAATACGTTTGGTGGCAATCCGGTGGCGATGGCCGCAGCACAGGCGGTGTTGAAAGTCATCAGAGAAGAGAAGTTACAAGCGCACAGCCGTGTTGTCGGTGCCAAATTGCAGGCTGAGCTGAGCAAACTGATGGATCGTTTCGACTGCGTTGGCGATGTGCGCGGTGCCGGATTATTTATCGGTTTTGAACTGGTAGAAGATCGCGCCAGTAAAACGCCAGACAAAGTGCTGGCATTAAATCTGATTGAAAAGCTGCGCGAACATCGTGTGCTGACCTCAGTCGCCGGGCCTTATGGCAACGTTCTGAAACTGCGTCCACCGTTAGCGTTCCAGGAAAGCGATATCGACTGGTTAGTGGGGGCGCTGGATAAATCGCTGCGCGAGCTGGGTAAATAACAGTGGGTCCGGCGGCAATAGTGCTGCCGGTGAAGGCCAGGCCGTAAAAACAACGGGTTGCTTTTGCTCGCTTGCTCAAACCCTTATGTTTAATGGGGCATTGATTACTCTTTTACGGATCATGAATTTAACTATAATGATTCGACTGCTTACGCGGCACGCTCAAAACAAGTGCTGCTCAAACATTAAATGGAGAGGAAGAACATGAGTTATTCACTGCCATCCCTGCCTTACGCATACGACGCACTGGAACCGCATTTTGACAAGCAGACGATGGAAATCCATCACACTAAACACCACCAGACCTACGTCAACAACGCCAATGCGGCGCTGGAAGGAACTGAATTTGCCGATCTGCCAGTTGATGAACTGATCACTAAACTGGATCAGCTGCCAGCAGATAAAAAGGCCCACTGCGTAACAACGCAGGTGGTCACGCTAACCACAGCCTGTTCTGGAAAGGCCTGAAAACCGGTACGACTTTACAGGGCGACCTGAAAGCAGCCATCGAAAAAGATTTCGGTAGCGTTGAAAAATTCCAGGAAGAGTTTGAGAAAGCGGCTGCAACCCGCTTTGGTTCTGGCTGGGCGTGGCTGGTTAAGAAGGGCGATAAACTGGCTGTGGTTTCTACCGCAAACCAGGACAACCCGCTGATGGGTGAAGCAATTTCTGGCGCATCAGGCTATCCAGTTCTGGGCCTGGATGTGTGGGAACACGCTTATTATCTGAAGTATCAGAACAAACGTCCTGACTACATCAAAGCATTCTGGAACGTTGTAAACTGGGACGAAGCAGCAGCACGTTTCGCTTCAGCTAAGTAAATAAGTGACAAACCGGTGGAAGCGATTCCGCCGGTTTTTCGTGTTTATCATGATCTGTTTTCCAGCCTCGATTGCTAAATCAAAAGTAAACCAATCCTGATTTTCTCCGCCTGGCTTTTTAACGTTAACCTGCCGTTGATATTCGTGGTTTTACCCTGAGCGCCATTCCCACTTCAGAGTATGACGCTAACATGTCAATTATCACTGCTCAGGAGACGAACACTGATTCGTCTGTTTCACTGTTTTTGCCGTTAATTAGCGGGAAATATATTCCAGATAAATTGTGGCTAAGTAAACGCTTCCGATTAAAGTTCTTGTTAAGAACCTTAATATCGCCTGTCACCACCGCGCGCTATTTACACCAGCTTTCACAACTGCCGCAAATAACGCAGTTGATGAACAGCCAGGGCTTGCTGCCAGCCAGACCTCATCGCCCTTATCTGCGCGCGGGCCTCAGCGTGGCAGCGCGTGCACAGGCTATTCTCGATCACTATCAAACCATCAATCAGCTGCAGGATCCGCAGTTGCGTCAGCTTCTGCAAAGCCACGGCGATAATGTGCTGGCTCATTTACAGGGCAAAAATGGCGAGGCATTTTTTATTACGGCCAGCCCCGGACATTATGATCGTGAAGGCGAAGTGACATTAGTGCTGCGCTATCAGCAGGACATTATTGCCTCACTCTCATTTTCACTGATTAATGAGGATAACCAGCGCACGTTGTTAATTGGTGGTTTGCAGGGACCGCGTAAAAACATAACCAACGACGTTATCCGTGAAGCGACCAAAGCTGCGCACGGCCTGTTTCCGAAACGTCTTTTAATGGAAGTGGTTTTTATTTTGGCCGGAGAGTGTCGGGCGCAGAAAATAGCGGCAGTAGGTGATAACACCCATGTTTTCCGCAGCCTGCGTTATCGTCATAGCAAAAGCGAACACTTTTTTGCCAGCTACAGTGAGTTCTGGCTGTCGTTAAGCGGTGAAGAGCGTGCAGATGGCGTATTTCAGTTGCCGTTAAGCCTGCCACGTAAATCGCTGGAAGAGATTGCCAGTAAAAAACGCGCTGAGTATCGTCGTCGTTATGAGCTGTTAGCCAGCCTGGCGGAGCAGGTTTATGCTGCCGCCGGACAACGCAATGTCGATCAGGCCGCAGCCTGACCGTTATCTCAGAATGCGTTTTTAGCGAAACCGGTCATGACTTTGAGGCCCATTTCACGTCCCAGCGCGGTCATTGGATGCACCACAACCAGACCGCGCACGCTTTTCTTTAGCGCGCCCAGGTTCGCCTGCTCTTTTTGGTGATTTCACGGCTAAAAGGCAGTTTTTGCAGCTTTTGCGCTTCAACGCTCAACTTTTCGACGCGTTGATTACGTAAACGCTCGATCTCAGTAACCAGGGTTTCTTTCTCTTTTAACAGCGCACCCAGCTTTTCTGCATCACCCGATTCCAGCAACTGCGGCTCTTTACGGTTCAGGGCATCCAGCTGATCGCTGAGGCGTTTGATTTCGTTCTTTTCTGGCTCTTTCATGACAACAACTCGTTAAGGAAAACAGGCAAAGGATACACCAAAACTGGCGCATGTTCTCGGTGAGGTTAGGGGGATAAAGCAGATAAGATTCAGCTAACGGGCTTTTTAAATGCTTGCTTAAGACTAATGCGGGAAATCAATTCAGTCAGTGATAACACCATGGTAGATCGCACCATTTGCAGATAACGTAGCTGCTGCATAGCACGCAGCTCTGCATCGTCAGGATGAAAATCGGGTCGTGGTGGCCATGCAGTGACGCAATGCAGCTCGCCAAACGGGCCGAGAATTTCATCATCCGTGAAGCGGTAATCACCCTCGTCATGATTCAGCTCCTCGCGTAGCGCAAGCAGCAATTCGCAATCTTCATACTCATGACGATTGATCACACCCAGGCCGTAGATCAATTTCAGCCGCACCGGTAATTCGCCCAGCGGCCCATTGCCAAGCAATAGCGGTTCGACGGCGTATTTAACGGCGTAATCATCCTTGCGAAACACCTGTAAAACCAGCAAGTTGACCGCTTCGGCCAATAGCTCGACGGCGGCGATCAGAAAGCTTCTCACCGAGCGACCGGCGTTCAGGCGCTCAAGCACCCGGTTTTCAAAAGCTTGCTTCTCTTCCATTATTGCCTGCATGGGTTTGATACCGCTATCGGGTGCAACTGCACTGCACCCGATGAGCAAAGCTAACATACGCGCATTATGCCATAGCGTTATATGCGCTCACCACCGAAGCCACTACTTCGCTATTAGCGTCAAGGCCAGAAACCTGCGCCAGCGCAGCCTGCGGGCCTTTCTCCTGTAACAGCGTGGCTAACTCTTGTGCCTGTGGGTCCTGATCGCTGCGGTAGTGCATCGCGGCAGCAATCCCCTGTACCAGATGCGTGTGCGGTAGTTGGTACTCCAGCGTGCCGAGTGTCGGCTTGATCAGGCGATCACCTGCGCTCAGTTTACGCAGCGGCTGACGACCTACGCGCTCTACATCATCTTTCAAATAGGGGTTTTCGAAACGGCCCAGAATTTTTTCAATGTATGCTGCATGCTTATCGGCTTCAAAACCATAGCGTTTGATCAATACAGCGCCACTCTCTTCCATCGCGCCTTTCACTACCGCACGGATTTTGTCATCCAGAATGGCATCACGAATAGTCTGATGACCCGCTAACTGACCAAGATAGGCCGTAATCGCGTGGCCCGTATTCAGGGTAAAAAGCTTGCGCTCCACAAAGGCCATCAGGTTGTCAGTCAGTTCCATACCTGCAATCGTCGGCAATTCGCCTTTGAACTGAGTCTTATCAACAATCCATTCGCTGAAGGTTTCCACCGTCACTTCAAGCGGATCATTACTGCCTGCTTCAGACGGCGGTACAATACGGTCAACAGCCGAATCAACAAAGCCGACATGCTGTTCCAGCCAGGCGTGATACTGCTCCGGCAGAGCTTTCAGAACATGCTGCTTTAACTGACTGGTGCCACGCACCATGTTTTCGCAGGCGATAATGTTCAACGGGCGGGCATTACCGCTGTCGCTGCGTTTGGCCAGGCCTCTGGCGAGGCTACCCGCAATGCGCTCAAGAATTTGTGGCCCCACCGCAGTAGTAACAAGATCAACCTCAGCAACCAGCGTAATAATCTCTTCGCTGGTACTGTTTACCGCGCTCACGCCTGTTACAACGTCAACCTTCGCCTGCTCGCCGACAACATGAACGGGATATTCATGACGTGCGTTCAGCGCATCCAGCACCGCCTGATTAACATCAGCAAACACCAGTTCGATGCCTGCATCTGCTAACAGTTTGCCAATGAAACCACGACCGATGTTTCCTGCTCCAAAATGTAACGCTTTCATAATTTTGACCCATTTCAAAGACGATGGGGCGAGCATGCCCGCCCCGGATTTCAGGACGGGCTTACCCGCCCCAGGGAAATGATTTATCTGAATTACGCGGTTGCCGGGCTGCCTGACAGCAGATCCAACACTTCCTGCACGCTGGTGGTGTTGGCCAGCTTTTCAATCACGCGGTCATCGTCCAGCGCATTGGTCAGGCTGGTGATGACCTGGATGTGCTCGTTATTGCGTGCAGCAATACCAATCACCAGACGGGCAACGTCATCTTCTTCTTCGCCAAACAGCACGCCAGCCGGATACTGGCAGAAAACCACACCCGTTTTCAGCACGCGATCTTTCGCTTCAACAGTGCCGTGTGGCACAGCAATGGATTCGCCGAGGTAGGTTGGCGTTAACTTTTCACGTTCCAGCATCGCTTCTACGTATTCCGGCTCGACGTAACCCCCTTTCACCAATTGCTCACCGGCAAAGCGAATTGCCTGCTCTTTGGTGGTTGCGCTCTGACCGAGGAACACGTTGTCTGAACCCAGTTTAAACAGGTTTGTGTTGCCATCGTCATAGCTGTCGCCTAACGTTTTCTGGACTATTTCACGGTTCGATTCGCTGCGGTTTGCCGCAACCAGGCGTTCAGTCAGCGTGCTGTACAGGGCGCTGTCGAGGAAATTGTTCAATGAAATATGCTGAGCATGCGGAGCCTGACGTATTGCACGTTCAGTCAGGTCGCGGTGCGTGATAACCAGATCCACATCACCCGGCAGATTATTGATAGCAGTATTGGTTACCGACACGTTGCTCAAACCCGCATCCTGAACTTTTTTACGCAACACGCCAGCACCCATCGCACTTGATCCCATTCCGGCATCACAGGCAACGATGATTTTGCGCACATGGTTCAGTTCAACGCTCATCGCATCACTGGCGACAGGCGCACCAGCTACGCTTTGGCCTTTAGACTGCGCCTTCATATCCTGCATGCGCTTCGTGGCCGCTTCAATGTCATCTTCATCTTTCACTTTGCTGGTTTTCAGCAAGATGGCTGATACCACAAAGGAGACGGCAAAAGCCGCGACGATAGCCATGATGTTCGCGAAGTAAGCCCCTTTTGGCGTCATCGCCAGCACCGCAAGGATCGAACCCGGTGAGGCTGGAGAAACCAGGCCGCCGTTCAGCAGTGTCAGTGTGAATACGCCCGTCATACCGCCAAGGATAACCGCCAGCAGCAGACGCGGTGCCATCAATACGTAAGGGAAGTAGATTTCATGGATGCCGCCGAGGAAGTGGATGATTGCCGCACCGCCCGCAGACTGTTTTGCACTTCCACGACCAAAGAACATATAGGCCATCAGCACGCCCATACCAGGGCCTGGGTTGGCCTCAATCAGGAAGAAGATTGATTTACCGGCTTCGCTGGCCTGCTGGATACCCAGCGGCGAGAAAATGCCGTGGTTAATGGCGTTGTTAAGAAACAGAATTTTTGCAGGTTCAACAAAGATTGAGGTCAGCGGCAGCAGGTTATTCTGCACCATCAGGTTTACACCCGCAGCGAGAATATGCGACAGCCCTTCAACCAGCGGACCGATAGCCATAAAGGCCAGCAGCGCCAACAACATACCGATAATACCGGCAGAGAAGTTGTTGACCAGCATTTCAAAGCCGCTTTTGATCTTGCCGTCAATGGCACGGTCAAAGGACTTGATCGCCCAGCCGCCAAGCGGACCGGCAATCATTGAGCCAAGGAACATTGGCATATCGGCACCGACAATCACGCCCATAGTGGTGATCGCACCGACCACGCCACCGCGGTCACCACCTACCAGACGTCCGCCGGTAAAACCGATCAACAGCGGCAGCAGATAGGTGATCATCGGACCTACCAGCTTGGCCAAGGTTTCATTTGGGATCCAGCCGGTTGGAATGAACAACGCTGTGATGATACCCCAGGCGATAAACGCCCCAATGTTTGGCATCACCATATTACTCAGAAAGCGACCAAAGCTTTGTACTTTGACCTTCACTGATGAGGACATAAACCCACCCCTTATTGAGACGCGCTGCAATAGGAGAGCGCGTTTGTTTTTGTTTAACCACCGCGGCGGGAAACCGCTGGTATTACTGTATGCACGCGGACTCTATCACGCGAATATGACGCTGCGTAGCGTCTGGAATAAGTGTGATGCAGATCACGCACTTAAGGTGGGGGCTGGGGTTGTTTAAGTGATGTAGATCACAAAATTAAGCTGTAATAAAAGTACGTTGGTGAATTTATAAGCGTAACCGGGCCAGTTTTGTGATTGTAATCACAGATAATGATGGTCTCTTTGTTTCATTTATGTGATTTAGATCACAAAGAATTTTCGTTTAAAAATGCGCCAGATCGCACTTTAATCGTGGGCTGTTTTCATGCGTATAAATCTGAAAGAGAGTAACGAAAGGCGAGAAATCGAGCGTTTAGCCCGTTCATACTTTAAGCTGCGGGGCGTTAACAACGGTTGCGGGAAAAATGAGCCTCGGGCGAGGCTCATTGCTGGCATGATTACTGTAAGCCGCCCTGAACGGCATTTTGTGCCTGCGTTAGGGCCTGCGTATTAGCTGACAGGTTGCTCATCAAAGTGTTGTACTGCGATGCCTGATCCTGAGTCGGGAACTGCACACCGCCGTCATTGAAGCTGACGCGCGTGCCCTGGGTTTGCAGGAAATCACCGGTTTGCACTGCGCTTTGGCTTAACGCCTGTAATTTAGGCAGTAAAGGAATAAGCAGGTTGGCAGGTTTTGTCACCACTTTGTCATAAACGGTGTCGTAAACTTTCTTGAGATCGTCCGGTTGTTTAAGTGCGGCCTTGCTGCTGTCAGCCTGCATTTTGGCGCTCTCAATTTGCTGGGTAACGATGACTAACGCACCGTTGGCCTGACGCAGCGAATCACGGCGGGAAAGATAGTCCTGCGGCACGCGGATCGCTGACAGCTCATCCACTACCGGGCGCATCCCTTGTTCCACAGCTTTATTCGCCTGCTGAGAAAAACCATAAATGATGGCGTAGTCGCTGGCGAAATTGCCAAAGCTCTGCTTTTGATTTTCGCTCAGGCTGGGCAGATGCTCGCCGCTGCGCATGACCGTGTTTTGCAGAAAATCAATAAAGGCTTTGCGCTGCTCGCCTTCTTTATCACCGCAAGCGGTAAGTTGCAGCACGATAAGCGCGCCAGCAAGCATGATACCGCTGCGCGCCCAGAGGCGGGAAAGTCCTGAAGCCATTCGTTCAACTCCTGTCAGTGAATCGGGCTGATATCTACGTAAGAATGGCCTAAAGAATAGAACAAACGGGGGAGTGCGCACAACGTGAAAGCCGTTGTTGTTGGGCGTATTAATCCGAAGCGTCAGTGAAATCATTTCTGAGCTTAACTGACGATGCACAACCTGTGACGTGTCCGCACTATTACGCAGCATTGCGCTCATCGCTGCGATCTGCGTTAAGCGATGTCACCGTGGGTTAAATGCTGAAAAAGTCGGCAGGTGTGATGAACCGCATTCAGCTTTAAAGCGGGATGGGCGGTAAAGGGAGGGTGATTGCAGCCTGTTAAGTAAACAAATGGCGCAAATTTTGCACGGATAAAAAGCTAAGACGTTATTATTCAGTGGCAGAACAAGCGGGTGTGACGGGTTGGGAGCAACGTCGGGTTGGACGGTGAAGAAAAGATGGAGAATCTGGTTACGGCAACGATAAGCAGAGTTGTTCAATTCCAGATAAGAGCATTTCAGTGAAAGTTTATAATTATCATTTGCTTAACCTGTTTTTGCCCGTAACGGCATCGTTAAGGTAAAAAAATAATCATAAATTGCACAGCAAATCGTCCGGTCTCTATCCATACTTAATCTCCCGGCATTTGTTGCATTGTCCTGACTTATTCAAAAAGCAGTGCGCATCAGGCTGTGTCCCGTAATGGTTTCACCTATAACAAAAACAAACCCTTGCGGGATACAGCCTGAACTGGCCGGTTTCAGAACCTGATTTCAGGTTCGTACCTCTCTACTTTCACGTGATTCATAGTGAGTTTGAAGGAGTTCTCTATGGAGTTAAAAGACCCAATGTTTGAATTGCTCAGCAGCCTTGAGCAGATTGTTTTGACACGTGATAACTGCCCTGTTGAATCGGAAATCCAACTTCAACCTGCTATGCCAGAACCCCAACGCTTACGTGAAATGACGGGTATGCAGGTTGATGAGTTTGCCAAAGTAATGGGTGTTAGCGTTTCTTCTGTAAAAAGTTGGGAAGCACGCCGCACGCGCCCTTCCGCTACCGCGCAGAAATTGATGAAATTGCTTCATGCCAATCCCTATCTTGGCCGGCAGTTACTTGAATAAAAAAGAAAAGAAAGGAACCCGCCACAGGCGGGTTTTTTTAACTCAGCCCACCATATTTTGCCGCCTGCTTAACAAACCAGCTTTCTGGCACGCTGTGCGGGGGCTGTCCTAACTGAGCGATGCCATTTTCGATAATGGTTGAGGCCTGCTGCCATAACTGCCTGTCGCCCTGTTTGAGCAACGCGATCTGCACCTTTTTTCCACTAAATAAACCCGGGCAAAATGTGGATCGAAACGCACAATCGAACGGGTATTGTCGATAATGTCAGCTAACTTAATGGTTTGTGCATCGGGTGATGCACTGGCTGTGTGTTGAAAATGTGCCAGTTTGCGCGCCGCACGATTTTTAGCAGAAGGCTGCACGCTGTCCGTTAACATCTCAACCAGTTCTGCGACGCGCGGGCCAAAAAAATTTTCGATATCGCTTAATGTGGTGCCGGTATCTTCTACCGTATCGTGTAGCCAGGCGGCGGCCAGCAAATGCTCATCATGGCTGACGCTGCGCACCAGTTCGACCACTGCCGCAGGATGCACAATGTAAGGTTCGTCAGTGTATTTACGGCGCTGACCTGCTTCGGCATGGGCTTGTGTGGCATAGCGTCGCGCCTGCTCTTCCAGAGAATCCATCATGCGTTAACCCCCGAGGAATAAGTTGCTTGCAATTATGTAGTGCGCTATTTATATTCTAACCCATGAACAGTGATCAAGATGACAAAAAGTGAAAGCGACGCCACTGTTGCTCGATCAACAGCTTTGCTTTGCACTTTATTCAGCTAATCTGGCAATGAATAAAGTGTATCGACATTTACTGACGCAGCTCGACATTACCTATCCGCAGTATCTGGTTATGCTGGTGTTGTGGCAAAAAGATGATGTCACCGTTTCTGAAATAGGCGAGCAGTTGTTTCTGGATTCTGCCACCTTAACACCGCTGTTAAAGCGGCTGGAAAACGCCGGATTGATTAATCGTCAGCGTTCCCGTGAGGACGAGCGTCAGGTTGTTGTTACGTTAACTGAAACAGGCAGAGCATTACGCAGTAAAGCTGAGAGTATTCCAGAAGCGATTCAGTGTGCAGCGGCCTGTGATGACAGCGCACTGAATGCCTTGAAAATGCAACTGGAAGGACTGCGCGATAATTTAAACAAGTCGCGTTAATTATCTGGCTGTCGGTACAGTGTACCGGCATAACTTCATCCGCTCGACGACACAGATTTAAATAGCGAGCGATTAAATAGCGTTATAGCGAGGATATATGTCATTACAAGTGGTTTATCGTGCTAAAGCCAAAGCAACCGGGGGCCGTGATGGCCGCGCAACCTCTTCCGACGGCGTGCTGGACGTTAAATTAGGCGTGCCAAAAGAGATGGGCGGCGCGGGCGGTGAAGTGACTAACCCAGAGCAATTATTTGCGGCAGGCTATTCAGCCTGTTTCCTTGGTGCGATGAAGTTTGTTGCGGGTCGTGACAAGATTGCTATGCCAAAAGATGCCTGGATTGAAGGCGAAGTGGGCATCGGTCCGATTCCAGATGGTTTTGGTATTGAAGCAACCCTGAATATTCACCTGCCAGAGATGGATGAAGCGGAAGCGAAGAAGCTGGTCGATGCGGCACATATCGTTTGCCCGTACTCAAACGCTACCCGCAATAACATTGACGTAACGCTTAATATTATTCGCTAAGCGCAGCATGGGCCCGCAAAACGGGCCCATAATGTTTTCACACACTCTTTTTTCTGCCGTTTCCCCCGCATTTTCTCCACGCGCTTTACGCTTATTCAGTCTGCTAACTATCCTGGAGAAGTGCTCATGACTTTACACCTGCGCGCCTTGTTGCCCGGTTTATTGTTGACTGCTGCTTTTACTGTTGCCGCAGCCGACAACGTTATTACGCCTACACGCGGCACCATTGATGCCATTAGCGGTAATCAAATGGAGATCACTACCCGTCAGGGGAAAAACTCAGCGTCGAAATAACAGATAAAACGAAAGTGAACAGCGTCAGCAAAGCGCAGATGAGTGACATCAAACCTGACAGCTTTATTGGCACCGCTGCGGTGCCTCAAGCCAACGGTGAGCTGAAGGCGCTCGAAGTCCATGTGTTTGCACCGAGCCTGCGCGGTAGTGGGGAAGGGTTTAATCCGTTTGAATCCGCAGACGGCGCGATTAATACCATGACTAACGGCACCGTCGGCAAGCTGGTCAATAACAATGGCCGCACCCTTACCGTAAAATATGGTGATAAACAAAAAATCGTGCAGGTGCCGGATGACGTGCCCGTCGTACTGATTGAACCGGGTAACAAAAGCCTGTTAAAACCAGGCGGTAAAGTGGTGTTGTTTGGCACATTAACCCGTGAGGGTCACATTGTGGCGAGAGGAATTTCAGCAGGTAAAGATGGCCTGACGCCGCCTATGTAACGCTCTCTTTATCACGGGCCGGTTGTGTTCGGTGGTGATGCCGGTGGGTACGGCAACGTATTACAACGTGTTAAGCAGGGGCGGTGTTATAGCCGTTCCTGCCATTTTCGATGAACAAAAAATGTGCAAATTGCCACCATAACGTTTATTTTCTGGCCTAACCGTAACTCGCATGTTTTACTGTGCCACCTCGCTATAATCGCTCAGATTTATCTCGCATCCTGTGCGTCGCGCTTATAAAGCGAACTCTGCTGCAATCTGGCAGTCACAATACGTTCATAACGTGCACCACTCCAGGGAAACGCCATTTTTCATGAGTTATATTAAAAGTTTAACGCAGCAAAAGCTGTCGCTATTGCTGGCGTTATACATCGGTATATTATTGAATTTACCGATTTTTTATCGCCGGTTTGACGGCTTCTTAACGAAATCCACACTCGTCGACTGGGTTTCTGCCGTAACGGAAGTTGTGGCTATTGTTCTGTTAACCTTTTTCCTGATGCGTTTGCTTTCGCTAGGGGAAAAAGGATTTATCGCGTTCTTGCCACTTTTTTAGTGCTGATTTCCGTCGCTGCCGCCTATTACATGGCATTTTTTAATGTCGTGATCGGCTATGGCATCGTGGCATCGGTGATGACCACCGATATCGATTTGTCAAAAGAGGTAATTGGTCTGCACTTTGTAGTGTGGATGATACTGGTCAGCGGGTTGCCGTTGCTGATGATTTGGCGCAATAACCTTAGCCTGACGCTAAATGAGCAGTTACGCACACCGGGACAGCGCCTGAAGCCTGTGCTGATCATGCTGGTCTGCGTGGCGCTGGTTTGGCTGCCCATTCGCTATTTTGACAAGCTACAAAAAGCCAATGAAGAAATAACCAATATCGATCTGCCAAGCTACGGTGGTGTCGTCGCGCACTCTTATTTACCATCAAACTGGCTGGCCGCGGTTGGACTGTTTGCCTGGACGCGGTTTGATGAAACCATGGATAGCCAGGAGTTGCTCGATCCGGCGAAGAAATTTACCTATGTCGCGCCCAAAGGGTTAGATGATACCTACGTGGTATTTGTGATTGGTGAAACGACCCGCTGGGATCACATGGGGATGCTTGGCTATGAGCGTGACACGACGCCTAAGCTTTCTAAAGAGAAAAATTTAGTCGCGTTTCGTGGTCAGTCCTGCGATACCGCAACCAAGCTGTCGCTGCGCTGTATGTTTGTACGTGAAGGCGGCACCATGGATAACCCAGGCCGCACGCTGAAAGAGCAGAACGTGTTTGCAGTGATGAAAGAACTGGGCTTCACGTCTGAACTGTTCGCTATGCAAAGCGAAGTATGGTTCTACGATAACGTCAATGCTAATAACTTCGCGTTTCGTGAGCAGATTGGTTCTGAAAAGCGTAATCAGGGCAAAGCGGTAGACGATATGCTGTTAGTGCCTGAGCTGAAAGCGTCGCTGGATCGTTTTCCTGACGGCAAACATTTAGTGGTTCTGCATACAAAAGGCTCGCACTATCTTTATTCGCAGCGTTACCCGCGCAGTTTTGCGCGCTATCAGCCGGAATGTTTAGGGGTTGATGACACCTGTAGTAAAGCACAATTGATCAACGCTTATGACAACTCAATTTTGTATGTCGACAATATGCTCGATAGCGTGTTTGATCAGTTACGTGATAAGAAAGCGATTGTTTTCTATGCTGCCGATCACGGCGAATCAATCAGTGACAACATGCATTTGCACGGCACCCCACGTGAAATGGCTCCCCTGAGCAGTTCCGGGTGCCAATGATTGTCTGGGCTTCGGATAAGTATCTGGCTGATCCAACTAATCGCAGCAACTTTGAGCGTTTACAGGCGCAGCAGCGCGTAGGTAAAACGCATCGCCACGTTGAGTTGTTCGATACGATTCTGGGTTGTCTGGGTTATACCTCACCCGATGGCGGCATCAAAGCGGCTAATAACTGGTGTCAGGCACCGGCATCCGGCAAGGCGAATGCGTTATAATACGGCCCAAAACATATTGACGTATCGCGGCTTTTCTTGCGTCGCGTGCTTTCCAGGCGATTGGCGGTAAAAGCTTAAAAAGCGGTTGACGCTGTTTATAGGGCGCAGTAATATGCGCCCCCATCGGCGAGTAGCGCAGCTTGGTAGCGCATCTGGTTTGGGACCAGAGGGTCGGAGGTTCGAATCCTCTCTCGCCGACCACATTTAAAAACCTGCTTGAAAAAGCAGGTTTTTTTCGCCTGTAGCAAAGAGGATGAGAACCTCCGAAGGAGGTTTGAGCCGAGCGTAGCGAGACAACGTTGCTTCAGCAACGGCCCGCAGGGCGCTTCTTACAGAGAAGCGTCATCCTCTCTCGCCGACCACATTTAAAAACCTGCCTGAAAAAGCAGGTTTTTTTTTGCCTGTAGCAAAGAGGATGGGAACCTCCGAAGGAGGTTTGAGCCGGGCGTAGCGAGACAACGTTGCTTCAGCAACGGCCCGCAGGGCGCTTCTTACAGAGAAGCGTCATCCTCTCTCGCCGACCACATTTAAAAACCTGCTTGAAAAAGCAGGTTTTTTTCGCCTGTAGCAAAGAGGATGAGAACCTCCGAAGGAGGTTTGAGCCGGGCGTAGCGAGACAACGTTGCTTCAGCAACGGCCCGCAGGGCGCTTCTTACAGAGAAGCGTCATCCTCTCTCGCCGACCACATTTAAAAACCTGCTTGAAAAAGCAGGTTTTTTTTCGCCTGTAGCAAAGAGGATGAGAACCTCCGAAGGCGATTTGAGCCGGGCGTAGCGAGACAACACCGTTGTATCGATCATAAAACCTGTCGCCTTTCCATGCCGCACTCTCTTTCCAATAACGTATCAATAATCCCCTTTCAGCGGCTTAGCTTGCCAGAGCATTCTTTTCCCGGCTTTTCTTTAATTATCCCTTGCTGTATCAGTGTTGCAGCGTTATTTCGCGACACATTCTTCTTATGACCGAAAGCGGCAAGTTGCTGATTTCTTATGCCACTCAGGCAGCATATTTCGCTGGTTGAACGTCATAACGCACGGTGAATCGTTCAGTTATTCAACATTTGCCGGTAAAAGTTTTATGTTTTTTAACGGTGAGAATCACTAGCGACAAACTTAAACACCAGCAGAAAGTACGGATTTTGACCCGCCGATCTTGCGCAAAATATGGCATTTGCGCAAAAACGGTTTTTTTTAGCGTTGCTTGCTATTCCTCACACTCTGTGTAAATAACTAACCGTTGTATTGACGTTCTTTGCAACTGTTGACAAATTGATGCGTCAATAAAGAAGCAGAAGCGACATGCTCTGACAGATTCCACGGTGTCAGAAAACGACAAAATAACGCTTCGCTCTTTTCCACCTGTAAAGGTGGTCCGCCCGAACCGCATAAAAAAATCAGAGGTCGGGCAATGCACACAACATCACATCACAATGGAGCAAACGCATGATCAACTCCCTGGCAAAATCCGGGATGCTGAAGGTCGGTCTGAGCCTGATTGCCATGACTGTCGCCGCCGGTGTTCAGGCCAAAACCCTCGTTTACTGTTCAGAAGGTTCCCCGGAAGGTTTCAACCCGCAGCTGTTTACATCGGGCACCACCTATGACGCCAGCTCACGTCAGATCTATAACCGTCTGGTTGAATTTACTATCGGGACCACAGAGCTGCATGCGGCGCTGGCTGAGAAGTGGGACATCAGCGAAGACGGTAAGACGTATACATTCCACCTGCGTAAAGGCGTTAAGTGGCAGACCACCAAAGATTTTAAACCGACGCGTGATTTCAACGCTGACGACGTGGTGTTCACATTTGAACGTCAGCTCGATAAAAACAACAAATACCATAACGTCTCTGGCGGCAGCTATGAGTACTTTGAAGGCATGGATATGCCGGCACTGATCGGTAAAGTCGAGAAGGTCGATGACTATACCGTGCGCTTCGTTTTGACCCGTCCAGAGGCACCGTTCCTTGCTGACTTAGGGATGGATTTCGCCTCCATTCTTTCGAAAGAATATGCGGACAACATGCTGAAAGCGGGTACGCCGGAAAAAGTGGACCTGAATCCTGTCGGCACCGGCCCGTTCCAGCTGCTGCAATACCAGAAAGATTCTCGCATCCTGTACAAAGCGAACCCGGACTATTGGGGCACCAAGCCGAAAATCGATCGCCTGGTCTTCTCCATTACCCCAGACGCCTCTGTACGTTATGCCAAGCTGCAAAAAGGCGAATGTCAGGTTATGCCGTATCCAAACCCGGCAGATATTGCGCGCATGAAGCAGGACAAAAATATCAATCTGTATGAGCAGGCTGGCCTGAACGTAGGTTACCTCTCTTACAACGTTGAGAAAAAACCACTGGATAACGTGAAAGTGCGTCAGGCACTGACCATGGCGGTGAATAAAGAAGCGATCATTTCCGCCGTGTATCAAGGCGCAGGTCAGCCAGCGAAAAATCTGATCCCACCAACCATGTGGGGCTACAACGATGCAGTGAAAGACTATGCTTACGATCCAGAGAAAGCCAAGGCGCTGCTGAAAGAAGCGGGTCTGGCTGATGGCTTCTCCATCGATCTGTGGGCAATGCCGGTGCAGCGTCCTTACAATCCGAATGCGCGTCGCATGGCGGAGATGGTGCAGTCTGACTGGGCGAAAATTGGCGTAAAAGCCAAAATCGTTACCTATGAGTGGGGCGAATATCTGAAACGTGCGAAAGCCGGTGAGCATCAGACCGTGATGATGGGCTGGACCGGTGATAATGGCGATCCAGATAACTTCCTGGCCACCCTGTTTAGCTGCGCCGCTGCGAAAGACGGCTCTAACTATTCACGCTGGTGTGACAAATCGTTTGAAGACCAGATCCAGCCTGCGCGTGCAACTGCCGATCAGGCGAAGCGCATTGAGTATTACAAGCAGGCTCAGGTTGTCATGCACGATCAGGCACCGGCGCTGATGATTGCGCACTCAACGGTATACGAACCGGTCAGCAAAAAAGTCTCCGGCTATAAAGTTGATCCGCTTGGCGGACACTACTTTGCCCAGGTAGACATTCAGGAATAACCGTTGTCACCTTACCGGGGCTGATGCAAATCGCCCCGGTTTTATCCCTGTTTTACTGGAAACGGTAGAGGCGCAGCCTGTCTGCGTCGCGGTCGGGGCTACCCGATCGTCAGATGTGAGCATTAACTAACCTTGCGGCAACGTCCGCCGGGTAATGAGAGAAACCGGATTATGCTGCAATTCATACTCCGACGTCTGGGCCTTGTCATCCCGACGTTTATCGGTATTACCTTACTCACCTTTATTTTTGTCCACCTGATCCCCGGTGATCCGGTCCTGATCATGGCAGGTGAACGCGGGATCTCCCCGAGCGTCACGCGCAGTTGATGGCCCAACTGGGTCTCGATCAGCCGATGTGGAAACAATATCTGACCTATATCAACGGTGTATTGCACGGTGATTTAGGTATCTCGCTGAAAAGCCGCATCGCGGTGTGGGATGAATTTGTTCCCCGCTTCAAAGCCACGCTTGAACTGGGCATCTGCGCAATGTTATTTGCGGTTGCCGTCGGTATTCCTGTTGGCGTGCTCGCTGCTGTGAAACGCGGTTCTATCTTCGATCACACCGCTGTTGGTATCTCACTGACGGGCTATTCCATGCCGATTTTCTGGTGGGGCATCATGTTGATCATGCTGGTGTCGGTTCAATGGAACCTAACACCTGTGTCGGGGCGCGTCGGCGATACGGTGTTCCTTGATGATACCAACCCGCTGACTGGCTTTATGCTGATCGATACGCTGCTGTGGGGCGAGCCGGGCGATTTCAAAGATGCGGTGATGCATATGATTCTGCCCGCCATCGTGCTGGGTACCATTCCGCTGGCGGTCATTGTCCGTATGACGCGCTCCGCCATGCTGGAAGTGCTGGGTGAGGATTACATCCGCACCGCCCGCGCCAAAGGACTGACCCGTATACGCGTGATTGTAATCCACGCGCTGCGCAATGCCATGCTGCCGGTAGTAACCGTCATCGGTTTACAGGTCGGCACCTTGCTGGCTGGCGCAATTTTGACTGAAACCATCTTTTCATGGCCAGGCCTGGGCCGCTGGCTGATTGAAGCTTTGCAACGCCGCGATTATCCGGTGGTGCAGGGCGGCGTGCTGCTGGTTGCGGTTCTGATTATCCTGGTCAACCTGCTGGTTGATCTGCTGTATGGCGTGGTGAACCCGCGCATACGTCATAAGAAATAAGGGGGAATCATGTCTATTGTTGATCCCGCTAGCGTACCCGCTGCACCTAAGCCAATGACGCCGGTTCAGGAATTTTGGCACTACTTTAAGCGTAATAAAGGCGCGGTGATTGGCCTGGTTTACATCGTTATCATGCTGCTGGTGGCTATTTTTGCCGACGTGCTGGCACCGCACGCCCCCGCCGAGCAGTTCCGCGATGCGTTGCTGCATCCGCCTGTATGGCAGGAAGGCGGCAGTTGGCGTTTTATCCTCGGCACAGATGACGTAGGACGTGATGTGCTGTCACGTCTGATGTACGGCGCACGCCTGTCACTGCTGGTCGGTTGTCTGGTGGTGGTACTGTCACTGATCTTTGGGGTGATTTTTGGCCTGCTGGCGGGGTATCTCGGCGGTGTGGTTGACGCCACCATTATGCGTCTGGTGGACATCATGCTGGCATTGCCGAGCCTGCTGCTGGCGCTGGTTTTGGTGGCGATTTTTGGTCCTTCGATCGTCAACGCCTCAATCGCACTGACTTTTGTCGCGCTACCGCACTACATTCGTCTGACCCGCGCTGCGGTGTTAGTCGAGGTGAATCGCGACTACGTTACCGCTTCTAACGTGGCGGGCGCGGGAATGCTGCGTCAGATGTTCATCAATATTTTACCTAATTGCCTGGCACCCTTGATTGTGCAGGCATCATTAGGCTTTTCCAACGCCATCCTGGATATGGCGGCGTTGGGCTTTCTCGGTATGGGTGCGCAACCGCCAACGCCGGAGTGGGGCACCATGCTCTCCGACGTGTTGCAGTATGCGCAAAGTGCCTGGTGGGTAGTGACCTTTCCTGGATTGGTCATTCTGCTTACCGTGCTGGCATTTAACCTGATGGGCGATGGTTTGCGTGATGCACTCGACCCGAAACTCAAGCAGTAAAGAGGCACCGAGATGGCGTTATTAAATGTAGATAAATTGTCGGTGCATTTCGGCGACGAAAAAGCACCCTTTCGCGCGGTAGACCGCATCAGCTACCAGGTTGAGCAAGGCCAGGTCGTCGGTATTGTTGGTGAGTCCGGATCAGGTAAATCAGTGAGTTCGCTGGCTATCATGGGGCTGATCGATTTTCCCGGTAAAGTGATGGCGGAGAAGCTGGAATTTAATCAGCGCGACCTGAAGCGTATTTCCGAAAAAGAGCGCCGCCAGCTGGTGGGCGCTGAAGTCGCCATGATCTTTCAGGACCCGATGACCAGCCTGAATCCTTGCTACACCGTAGGCTTTCAGATTATGGAAGCGATTAAGGTGCATCAGGGCGGCAATAAAAGTACCCGCCGTCAGCGTGCCATTGATCTGCTGACGCAGGTTGGCATTCCCGATCCGGCTTCACGCCTGGATGTTTATCCGCATCAGCTTTCAGGCGGCATGAGCCAGCGCGTAATGATTGCGATGGCAATTGCCTGTCGGCCAAAACTGCTGATTGCCGATGAACCGACGACGGCACTCGACGTAACGATTCAGGCGCAGATCATTGAGTTGCTGCTGGATTTGCAAAAGCAGGAAAACATGGCGCTGATCCTGATTACGCACGATCTGGCGCTGGTAGCTGAAGCAGCACACCACATTATTGTGATGTACGCCGGTCAGGTAGTGGAGAGCGGTAAAGCGACAGATATCTTTAAAGCGCCACGCCATCCGTATACTCAGGCATTGTTGCGTGCGTTACCGGAGTTTGCTGCGGATAAAGCGCGTCTGGCCTCGCTGCCGGGCGTTGTGCCAGGTAAATATGATCGCCCAACCGGCTGCCTGCTTAATCCACGCTGCCCTTATGCAACTGACCGTTGCCGTAAGGAAGAACCCGAATTACGTACTATTCCGGGGCGTCAGTCCAAATGTCACTATCCGCTGGATGATGCCGGGAGACCAACTTATGAGTCTTGATAACACCAGGCAGGATTACCTGCTACAGGCGATTGACCTGAAAAAACACTACCCGGTTAAAAAGGGATTTTTCGGTCAGGAACGCTTAGTAAAAGCCCTGGATGGCGTCTCGTTTAATCTGGAACGCGGTAAAACGCTGGCGGTTGTTGGTGAATCGGGCTGCGGTAAGTCAACGCTGGGTCGTTTGCTGACGATGATCGAAACCCCTACGGAAGGGCAGCTTTACTGGCACGGCCAGGATTTATTAAAGCACGATCCGCAGGCACAAAAGCTGCGTCGTCAGAAAATACAGATTGTGTTCCAGAATCCTTACGGGTCACTCAATCCGCGTAAAAAGGTCAGTCAGATCCTTGAAGAGCCGCTGCTCATCAATACTTCGCTGACCAAAGCGGAGCGACGTGAAAAGACGCTGGAAATGATGGCGAAAGTGGGGCTGAAAACCGAGCATTACGATCGCTATCCGCATATGTTTTCTGGTGGGCAACGCCAGCGCATCGCGATTGCGCGTGGCTTAATGCTTGATCCTGATGTGCTGATTGCTGATGAACCCGTTTCCGCGCTCGATGTCTCAGTCCGGGCACAGGTACTTAACCTGATGATGGATCTGCAGCAGGAAATGGGCTTGTCATATGTCTTTATCTCGCACGATTTGTCCGTGGTGGAACACATCGCTGACGAAGTCATGGTGATGTACCTTGGCCGCTGCGTCGAGAAAGGAAGTAAAGAGGCGATTTTCAGCAATCCGCGTCATCCTTACACTCAGGCTCTGCTCTCTGCAACGCCGCGTCTGAATCCTGATGACCGTCGCGAACGCATCAAACTGACCGGCGAGCTGCCGAGTCCGTTGAATCCACCGCCAGGCTGCGCATTTAATGCGCGCTGCCGCCGCCGCTTCGGCACTTGCGTACAGCTTCAGCCAAAACTGAAACGTTACGGCGAGCAACAGATCGCCTGCTTCGCTGTTGATCAGGATGAGAATCAGCCGGTCGGTGCAGCAGAAAAGGTCAGTTAATCACCAAAAAGGCTCCGTTCTGGAGCCTTTTTTTAAGCCAATTTTCCATCAAACCCCCGCCGTGACTGATTTATTCCTGCCTGTAACCTCTTTAAAACTATTCATTAAGGTTAACGCATTGCAAGAGTATGGCAAAAACAGGCGAAACGCCTGATTCAGCGTGACGCAAACGCAGGCTGTAAATAATGTTTTGTTAACGTTAAAGCGCAGTATGAATTATGGCAGTATTTGGGACTATTCAAACTTTTAACAACTCTGGCACTGACAGACGATGTGTAACCACGATTTAGTGCTTAAGTGTTATCGTGTTGTTAAATAATTTAACTTAAAATTTTCTTATTAATTTATAAAGCTAAACAGTTAATTTCCCCATTTTACCGTTAATAATGAATCTTACTGATTAAACTCTTTTATTGAACTTGCTGATTTTATAATCAGATTTTTCTCACCGTGTTTAAATGGATATGATATATTCCGGGAAATTTCCCCCCTGTTGCAGGCCATGCCCCATGAAAAGTTACGACGATTTGCAGCGTTTCAAAGAAAAAACGCAAACGCTCGACATCGCCTTTAAGGACATGTCTGGACAAACGCAGGAAGCGGCGGAACAGAGTAAATGGGCATTGATTCGCCAGCTGGCAAATGATGAACAACACGCACCGTTCGGTAGTGGCCAACGTATTGATCTTCCTGAACCTCAGCCGGTACGTGCTGATGCGTTTAGTGCGCCTGCGCCAACGGCTTTCCTCCGTCAGGCACATGCTGTCGCGCCGTCGAATGTACCTGCACGCGCGTCAATTTTAGATAGCCTGGCGGCCTCCACTGGTGCTGATGCGCCTGTTGATGTGCCCGCCTCTGAGGTATCGTCGCTGTTCCCGCCGCCACTGGCGCATGCTCAATCTGCTGTGGTATCACAGCCTGAAAACCCGCCGCCTGCGCCTGCCACCTGTCACTCTGTGCCAGTCGCAGCCCAACCGCCTGCTGCACCTGTTATCAGCACCGAACCGGGACGTTTTGGTGCGCTATTCCGTTCACGCAATAGCGAACCGGTCAGCCTGTCGAAAGAGACTTTACTGAAACCGTTACTGGAGAAGATTGCGCTATGCCGTTAGTTTGTGTGTGCTCGCCGAAAGGGGAGTAGGAAAAACCACGATGGCGGCCAACCTGGCCTGGAGTCTGGCGCGTTCGGGTAGCAAAGTTCTGGCGATAGATTTCGATGTGCAAAATGCGCTGCGTCTTCATTTCGGCGTTCCGCTCCATGACGGGCGCGGTTTTGTTGCGCGCTCAGAAGAGCAGGCAGACTGGAGTCAGTCGATTCTTACCACTGGTGGCAATATTTTCGTTCTGCCGTATGGCAATGTAACTGAACCACAACGTGAGCGGTTTGAAGAAAAACTGGCGAAAGATCCCCATTTTCTTCGCCGTGGACTGGATACGGTGCTCAATTATCCAGGACTGGTGATTGTTGCCGATTTTCCGCCGGGTCCGGGGCCTGCGCTTAAAGCAATGACCGCATTAGCCGATATGCATTTAGTGGTCATGTTAGCGGACACCGCGTCGGTTTCATTATTACCGCAAATTGAGGAGAACCGAATGATTGGTCAGCCCCTCAATAATAAACAGGGACATTATTTTGTTCTGAACCAATGTGACAATCGCCGCAATATAAATCGTGACGTGACTGCCTTTATACAGCAGCGTTTGGGCGACAATTTATTGGGTGTCGTTCACCGCGATGAAAGCGTGGGTGAAGCCAACGCTTCACAGCAATCCGTTTATGATTTCAGCCCTGCTTCTGCGGCAGCGTTTGATATTGAACTGATCGCCAAACGCGTCGCCAGTATTTTGGATATTACTGTCGGAAACGGCGAGGTTCAGGCACCCATTCATACCCGCCACTATTAATAGCCCGGCGTTGTCAGGCTAATGACTCTATACAGCTCCCTCAGGGTGAATCATGAATAAGATCGGGTTTTACCTGCTGCTGCTGGTGCTTGCACCTGTGGCTGCGGTGATCGTCATTACGCCGATGGATAGTCAAAAGCAGTATATTTTTGGCTTAATCAGTATCGCGATGATGTTTTTATTGGGTTTCAGCAAAAGCCGCAAAATAACAGTGGTCATGGTGATGCTTTCGGCGCTGATGTCCACCCGATATATTTGGTGGCGCACCACTGAGACGCTACATTTTAATTCCGAAATAGAGGCTATCTTAGGGATCGGCTTATATCTTGCCGAGCTTTATGTCTGGCTGATATTAATTCTTGGCTTCCTGCAAACCACCTGGCCATTAAAGCGTACCATTGAACCGCTGCCGGACGACACCCGTCTGTGGCCAACGGTAGACGTTTATGTGCCCACTTATAACGAAAGCCTTGATGTGGTGCGTGATACCGTGCTGGCAGCACAGTGCATTGATTACCCGCGCGACAAGCTAAAAGTCTATTTGCTGGATGACGGCAAGCGCAGCGAATTCGCGGTCTTTGCTGCGGATGTTGGCGTGGGTTATATCACGCGTGACGACAACAGCCACGCAAAAGCGGGTAACCTCAACCACGCCATGAAAATCACCAAAGGTGAACTCATTTGTGTGTTTGACTGTGACCATGTTGCCACCCGTACTTTCTTACAGGCCACGGTCGGTCCGTTCCTGAAAGATCCAAAACTGGCGCTGTTGCAGACGCCACACTACTTCTACTCACCCGATCCGTTCGAACGTAATCTGCGCGCAGCACGCAGTATCCCCAATGAAGGCTTATTATTTTACGGTCCGGTTCAGCAGGGTAACGATAACTGGAACGCCACCTTCTTTTGCGGCTCTTGTGCGGTAATCCGACGTTCAGCATTAGAGGAGATCGGTGGCTTTGCGACTGAAACAGTTACCGAAGATGCGCATACCGCTTTGAAAATGCAGCGTCTGGGCTGGGGTTCGGCGTTCCTGTCAATTCCGCTGGCGGCTGGCCTGGCAACCGAGCGCCTCGGCTTGCACGTTATCCAGCGTACTCGCTGGGCGCGCGGCA
This sequence comes from Pantoea sp. LMR881, assembly GCF_027157825.1. Classification (NCBI taxonomy): domain Bacteria; kingdom Pseudomonadati; phylum Pseudomonadota; class Gammaproteobacteria; order Enterobacterales; family Erwiniaceae; genus Pantoea; species Pantoea sp. LMR881. The sequence continues at coordinate 2,195,288 of NZ_JAPVOK010000002.1, read as the reverse complement.
TGACGCAGATTTTCCGCGTCGATAATCCGCTGTTTGGACGCGGCCTGAAGTGGCAACAGCGTTTGTGCTATCTCAACGCCATGCTGCACTTTCAGTTTGGTCTGCCGCGCGTTGCGTTTTTAACCGCGCCGCTGGCTTACCTGTTATTCAACCTTAATATTATCCACTCGTCGGCGTCGCTGATTTTTGCCTACGTGTTGCCGCATCTGGTGATGTCGCTGTACGTCAACTCGCGGATGAATGGCCGTTTCCGTTACACCTTCTGGGGTGAGATTTACGAAACGGTAATGTGCTTCCACCTGATTATTCCGACAATCTTGACCCTGTTTTCGCCGAAGCACGGCAAATTTAACGTAACGGATAAAGGCGGCGTACTGGATCAGGGCTTTTTCGATTTCCACATTGTGCGTCCACATGTGATTGTCGCGGTGCTGTTGACGGTAGGGATTGTCGCGGGCGTGGTACGCGCCGTAATGCATGATTACTTTGGCGTGGATCCCTATGTGATTGCGCTTAATGTGGGATGGGCGGTATTCAGCCTGATTATTCTGATGGCAGCCATTGCCGTGGCGCGTGAAACCAAGCAGGTGCGTAAAACCATCCGTATTGAGGTGCAGATCCCGGCGATTATCCACTACGCCAGTGGGATCTCTTCACGCACCATGACCAGCGATATGTCGATGGGCGGCGCACAGTTGGACGCGCCAGATGGTCGCCATGAGTTTGATGAAATCGAAGAGATCGATCTGCTGCTTAAATCCGGCACCATCTCTATTCCGGTGAGCAAAATCTCTGGCGACGACAAAACCATTCGTCTGCGCTTTGAAGCCATGCCGCTGTCGCGTCGCCGTGAGTTAGTGCGCGTGGTGCTGGCGCGTGCGGATGCCTGGATTCAGCCGGAATATAAACAAGATAATCCGCTGATATCACTGGGCACCATTATTCGTACCGTTTTTGAGCTGTTCTGGCTGACCTGGAAAGGCCGTCATGATAAGCGGAAAAACGCCGCACAGGCTGCTACTGCCAAAGAGGACAGCGCAGCATGAAGATCCTGACGCAAACACTGCTGGCGAGTTCGCTGGCAGCCGCCCTGTTACTGACGCCAGCCTGGGCAGAAACCCCTGTGGACACAGGCAATAACAGCGATGCCCCCGTGAACAGTGCCGCGCCTGCTGCGTTGCCACAAACCAGCGATACGGCGGCTGTTACCCAGGATAATGAGGCGCTGTCACAAGTGCCGCCGCCGGAAGGGCTGGAAAGTGCCGATCCACAACTGGAAGCGGCAGCCAGTGCGCTGCCTTATGCACCAGGCCAGCCGGTAACAACACCTGACGAACTGCCACCGCCTGTGGTCAGCGCCTCGCTGAATCAGCCCATCAGCAGCACCATTACCGTGGCACAGATGGGGCAAACTCAGGGCATCACGCTAACCGGTGGGCAGCTACAGTCTGGCATTGTGTTCACTCTGCCGAATGATGAAGTGGTCACCAATGCGCATCTCAACCTGTCGCTGCGTGTGTCGCAGGCTTTGGCGGCGCGCAATACTTCGCTGCAACTGATGCTGAACGGCCAGCCGCTTGGCACGTTGCCGCTCGGCTCCAGCGACAGTGACGTAGCGGATTATCAACTGGATATTCCGGCCGCGATGGTCGTATCCAGCAACAACCTGAGTTTCAAAATCAACGATGCAGATAAGCTGCTGTGCGAGAAAGAGAGTGCTGAGCAATATCAGGTCACGATTCTGCCAAAGACCACGCTTAGCCTGGAGGGGCAACAGTTAAACTCGGGCACCAGCCTGCGCAATTTCCCGCGTCCGTTCCTCGATCCGCAGCGTATGACGGCGGCGAGCGTGAGCATGGGTTTTGCCAGTAACGTCTCGCCAGATACTGTTAGCGCCGCGGCGCTGGTGGCCTCCTGGCTCGGCATTCAAAGTGACTATCGCGGCATTCGCTTCCCGGTGGTGCGCGGTGAGCTGCCAGAGAAAAATGGCATCCTGTTTGGACATCCTGGCGACAGGATCGGCACGCTGACTTTCCCGGCGGCCAATGGCCCACAATTGCAGGTCGTGGATAACCCGAACAATCCGGTCTACAAGCTGTTGCTGGTGAGCGGCGCCGATGAAACGCAGTTGCGCCAGGCCGCTTATCGCTTAACCACGCAGCCGCTGGCTACCGATGCCAGCACGTTGCAGGTGCAGCCGCAAGCGATCGTCAACCGTCAACCTTATGATGCGCCGCGCTGGATCAACACCAGTCGCCCGGTGCGCCTGAGCGAGCTGCTGCGTAAAGATCAAAACCTGACCAGCACCGGTATCTGGCACGATGCGCTACGTGTCAATTTCCGCGCTGCGCCCGATCTGTTCCTGTGGGATGGCGACACCGTGCCGGTCAGCCTGCACTATCGTTTCCCGTCAGAAAGCTGGATTGATGAAAACAAGTCGTTCCTGAATGTGATGCTGAATGGCACATTCCTGCACAATTTGACGGTTAACAAAGTCGGCCTGCTGGAAAGTGTCTGGCATCGTCTGGGAGGGGATGCACGTCAGGAAAAATATCAGATCAACCTCGATCCCTATCTGATCTACGGCGATAACCAACTGGCGCTCTATTTCAACATCAAACCGAAGGCGGATGCGCCGTGCGGTGTATTGCTCAACAACAATATCAAGAGCCGCATAGAAGAAGATGCCTGGATTGATTTGAGCCACACCCGCCACTTTAGCCTGTTGCCTAACCTTTCCTACTTTGTTGGCGCATCGTTCCCGTTCTCACGTCTGGCAGACTTTGGTCAGACCACGCTGCTGTTGCCGGAAAAACCGACCGATGCAGAGATCGCAACGCTGCTGGATCTGGCTGCGCGTGCAGGTAATGCAACCGGCGTGGCGCTGGCACAAAATCAGGTGCTGTTTGGCCTGCCGAACGGTGGCTCTCACCTGGCACGTTTGCAGCAAAGCGACTTGCTGGCGGTCAGTACTACCGGAAACAGCTCCTTTAATCAGGCGATGCTGGCAAATTCACCTTATGAAGCCAGCGGCAATACCTTTGGTGTGAAAGAGCCGGATACGCTGGATAAGTTGCGCAGCTGGCTGACGGGTGACTGGTATCGCCAGCAGTTAGATGCCGATCGTTACTTCTCGTCGAATGAGGCGTGGCGCGGTTTCCTTAGCTATCGCTCACCGTGGAACCCGGATCGTCTGGTGGTGATGACAGTGGCAACCAGTGATGAACAGCTGCTGCGTCTGCACAGCGATTTAAGCTCGGCGCGTATCAATGCGGGCATTCGTGGTGATACCGCGATCATTACTGATGAAAACGGCATCCGCAGCTTTCGTGTCGGCCCGCAGTTTCCGGGCGGTGAAATGCCCTGGTACATGATGGTGGTGTGGTACGCCAACCAGCATTCGGTGCTGCTGGCTCTGGCGGCGCTGCTGTTCTCTGCACTGGTGGGGAGTGCGGTGTGGGTGATGTTGAAACGTCACGCCTGGCGACGCCTCAACCCTCAAAACAGCGATTCCGGCAAGAAGTAAGGAACAATAATGAAAACAAATTTGTTAAGTGCCGGCATTCGTCATGCGCTGCTTCTGGGCGGTGCACTGACGCTTTCTCAGCCGCTGATGGCGGCTGAGAGCAGCAATCCTGCGTTACAGGCGCTGTTCGATCAGGCGGCTTACTGGCATCAGAAAGCCCATGACGATCTGGCCGCCGCATCGCTGCAAAAAGTGTTGATGGTTGAGCCTGGTAATACGCAGGCGCTCTACCTGCTGGCGCTTTATGCGCAGCAGGGCGGCGACAGCGTGAGCGCAGCGAAGTATCGTGCTCGCCTGAGTCAGGTATCGCCTGACGATCCGCATCTCAGCGAGTTAGATAACGCACGCCAGCTACAGACGATCCCACAGGCGCAACTGTCGCTGGCACGTCAGCAGGCACGCAGCGGCAACATTGCGGCTGCTTTGCAGACGTGGCGCAATACGTTTAGCGGCAACGAGCCGCCTGCCAGCGTGGCAGCTGAATATTATCTGACCATGGCGGGCGATCGCACGTTACTGCCACAGGCGGTTGAAGCGTTGCGTCAGTTCTCTGCTGAACATCCACAAGATACCGGTGCCAGACTGGCGCTGGGTAAAGCGTTGAGCTATCAGGAATCGACGCGTCGCGAAGGCATTGATGTACTGGCCTCAATGGCGGATGGCAATCAGGATGCCGATCGCTCGCTGCGCCAGGCGCTTTTGTGGCTCGGCCCACAAGCCTCAGACGCCGCCACTTATCAAACCTGGCAGCAGCGTCATCCACAGGATTCAGCGGTGATGGATTATTACCGCAAAAACGTTGGGGGTGCAGAGAAAAGCGCAGGCTTTAGCGCCCTGAACAGCGGCGACGTGAGCGGCGCGCAAAGCAACTTCGAAAAAGTATTATCTGCGAACCCACAAGATGCTGATGCCCTGGCGGGCATGGGCTATGTTGCTCAACGCGCTGGACGTTATCAGGAAGCCGCAGATTATTTACAACGTGCCGCACAGCCTGGAGGCGAGCAAGGGGCGGAACGCCAAAAGCAGGCGGCAGATGCGCAATTCTATGCGCAGCTGGCAAATGCGCAGCAGGCGCTGAAAAACGGTGACAGCGCGCAGGCACTCGCCCTGAGCGAGCCGTTAGCCCAGGCTGAAGGGGATAAAGGCATCGCCGCTAAGCTGTTCCGCGCTGATGTGCAGCGCCGCAGCAATCAACCGGAGCAGGCAGAGCAGAGCTATCGCGCTGTGCTGCAAAGTGATGCCAGCAACCGCAGCGCCAAAGAGGGGCTGTTCTACGTGCTGCGTCAGCAGAACCGCAGCGCCGAAGCCAATACCTTGCTGGCCTCGCTGCCAGACAGCGTGCGTCAGAGCGTGGCACCGCGAGGCAACAGCACCGATCCGATTCGTCAGCAGGCGAAACGTCAGCTGGCGGCGGGCAATACCAGCAGCGCCATCGCCACGCTGCAACAAGGTATTCAACGCTATCCAAATGATGGCTGGCTGCGTCTCGATCTGGCGCGTCTCTATCGCCAGCAGGGCAATACGATGCAGGCCGCCAGCGTCATGCAACCGGTGATGCGCAACGGCGCCAGCACCAGTGAACTTTATGCAGGTGCGCTGAATGCCAGCGAAAGCGGTGCCTGGCAGCAGGCGAGCGTGCTGCTGGCGCGTATTCCCTCCAGCGCCCAAACACGTGCTATGCGCGAACTGGCGCAGCGGGTAAATTTCAACCTGCAAATGAATACGGCCGATCAATATCTGGCGCAGGGTTCAAATGCGGCAGCCGCCAATACGCTGAAAGCCCTGGCGACGAATCCACCGACAAATCCTGTTGATGCCGGTAACCTGGCACAGAAGCTGGCGAAAGCGGGCGATATCACCACGGCAGTAGCTATCGTGCGTGGCAATATGCAGCGCGGTGTGCAGGGTAACGCGGGTGACTACGCAGCGCAGGTCGCGGTACTGAATCAGGCTGGATTAAGCAGCGAAGCGCAGAACTTTCTGAGCAATCCCGAATTGCAGGCACGCAGCACACCAACCCAACTGGCGGGTATTCGCAACGGTTATCTGATTAATGAAGTTGATCGTCTGCGCCAGCAGAAACAGTACGCCGCCGCCTACGACAAGCTGATCGGTGCGCTGCAACACGATCCGCAAAACCGCGATTTGATGTTCGCCATGGCGCGCCTCTATCAGGACGGCAAGATGAACAAAGATGCAGGCGTGGTGTATGACTACCTGATGACGCAGGATACGCCAAACCAGGATGCGCGTGTCGGGGCGATTGACGTGGCGCTGGCACAGAACAATGTGCAGCGCGCCAACGATCTCAGCCGTGGCCTGACGAGCGCGCAGACGCCGGATCGCCTGCTACTGCTGGCGCGAGTCGCCGAAGCAAACGGTGAACATTCGCAGGCGATGAGCTATTTACGCAGCGCACGCGGACAGTTGATCGGCTTGCAAGGCGCGCAGCCGGGCAGTACGCCAACTGTGGGTGGACTGGCGCTGGCAGACAATCCGTTTATCAATCGCGGCACTTCGCCGGTCGGGCGTTCACCTTCGGGCTACGGTACGGTATTGCCGTGGCAGGCTGCGCCTGTGTCGACCAGCAGTGCTGACGGTGTGACGCTGGCGTCTGGCACAAGTGTGCCTTCGCAGCAGGCGCAGACGCTGCATCAGGTTGATACCATGATGGAGTCGCTGCAAGAGAAAACCGGCACCTGGGTTCAGGGCGGTATTCAGATTCGTGGACGTGATGGTGAATCGGGCTTGAGTAAACTGACGGAAGCGAAGGCGCCTTTAACCTGGTCAAGCGCACCGTTTGGCGACTCGCGCTTTGAATTCACGGTTACGCCAGTTTCTTTGAGTGCGGGCTCGGCAAGTGGCGATGCGTGGCGTCGATTCGGAAGTAACGCCGGTTCAAATGCAACAGCGAACCTGCTTACTACGATTAAAAACGAGAATACCGCAGCAGGCACTGATTACCTGAGCCTGCTCGCTGCCCATGGACTCACTCAAAGTCAGATCTCTGATTTAACTTTTGACGATCTCAATCCTATGACAGCGCAAGGGATGAGCAATCTGACGTTTATCAATAACAATCAGGACATTAAAAATTACCTGATTGCATCTACGCAGAAACCGAGCGTAACGCAAGCCGGAAGCGATTCAACCGATTCGCAAAATGCGTCAGGTGTTGAGCTGAATCTGGCATTGAAGGGCGACAGCTACAAAATTGATTTAGGCAGTACGCCGCTGGGACAGGATCTCAGCACGCTGGTGGGCGGCGTTCAATGGTCGCCAAAATTAACCGACTTCCTGACGCTGATTCTGACCGGTGAACGTCGTGCGGTCACTGACAGTTTGCTCTCTTATGTCGGTACCAAAGACGCTTTCTCAGGAAAATCATGGGGCCGCGTGACTAAAAATGGTGGCAATGCCTTACTGAGTTATGACAATGGCGATGCCGGGTTTTATGTTGGCGCGGGCGCTTACAGCTATATCGGTGAGAATGTTGCCAGCAACAAAAGTCTGCAAGGCAACGCAGGCGCTTATGTTCGCCCGTTCCACTATGACGACCGTGAGCTGAAAGTCGGGATGAGCCTGTCGTGGATGGACTTCTCTAAAAACCTGAGTTATTTCAGCTATGGTCAGGGCGGTTACTTCAGCCCACAAAACTACGCGGCGGTATCTTTCCCTGTTGATTTCAGTCAGAAATTTGACGATCTCAACGTGAAGATTGGTGGTTCAGTGGGTTATCAGTCTTACAGTCAGGATAAGAGCGCCTATTTCCCGAACAATCCAGACTGGCAATCTTTCATGGATGAGATGGTAACTGATGGGTTTGCCAAAGAATCTTATTACTCTGGCGGCAGCAAAAACGGCATTGGCTATAACCTGCATGCAGGGGCAGATTACAACGTTAATAAAGACGTGACGATTGGCGGCCAGCTTGGCTATGACACCTTTGGCGATTACAACGAGAGTACAGCGCAGTTGTACTTCCGTTATATGTTCGGAGAGAAGTAATGAATGAACCATTTGGTGCGGCTTCGCACCCTTATCAGCCGGGCTGGTTTGATTTAGTCAGCGTGCTCATTGAAGGCATGGTAGCCAATGCGGGCCAGCAAGAGGCTGAGGCTTTCCTGCAAAATATGGGTGAATCACTGGCGGCGCGCTATCCTTTGCCAGAGGCGCTGACTGTGCAGGATCTGGAGCGTGATATTAACCTGCAACTGGCACGCTTTAACTGGGGGTTTGTGCAGCTACGACCGCAAAGTACGGCGCTGTTATTAACACATCACGCGCTGCCGGCTGGCGACAAAGCCTTTGAAGCCACTAACTGGCAATCTGCATTTGGCGCGGTACTGACTGGTTTATATACCGGCTGGCTGAAAGGTCAGGGGCAGCGCCGCCGTGCCGGTCACGCTGGAGCTGAATGATGGCAATACGTTGCATTATCGATATCAATAGGACGTTGAGATGAGAGCCAGAGGTTATACGCAATGGATATTCTGTTTCATAGTGATGATTTTTAGTGCTCAGGCGGCGGCGACCGGTTGGGATACCTTTAAAAATCGTTTCATGACCGCAGACGGACGCATTACCGATACCGCTAATAATAATGTCAGTCACACTGAAGGTCAGGGCTATGGCATGTTGTTGGCCGTGGCGAATGATGACCGCGCCACGTTTGATCGGCTGTGGCACTGGACGCGTACGCATTTACGTAATGCTCAAAACGATCTGTTCTACTGGCGCTACACGCCGGGTGCAGCCGATCCGGTGGCGGATAAAAACAATGCGTCAGATGGTGACGTGTTGCTGGCCTGGCGCTGCAACGCGCGGCACAAAAATGGCAGGTAAGTGAATATCAGCAGGCATCGGATCGCATTCAGCGCGCTATCGTGAAGCTTAATGTGATCACCTTTGCTGACCATACTGTCATGCTGCCGGGCGCGCAGGGTTTTAATAAAAACAGTTATGTGGTGCTCAACCCTTCCTATTTCCTGTTTGCCGCCTGGCAAGAATTTGCCCAGCGTAGCCATCTTCAGGTCTGGACCAGACTGATCGATGACGGTATGGATTTGCTGGGAAAAATGCATTTTGGCAAAACCGGCCTGCCGCTGGACTGGGTGGCGCTAAATGCTGATGGTTCAGTTGCGCCTGCGCTGGGATATTCTAATCGCTTTAGCTACGATGCTATTCGCGTGCCGCTGAACATCTGGTGGTATGATCCGCAAAGCCTGCGCCTGGTGCCGTTTCAGCGTGTCTGGCAGGGCTATGGACGCCAGCAAACGCCAGCCTGGTTTGATGTGCTGGCGAATACGCCCGCGCCTTATAATCTAGACGGTGGCTTACTGGCCGTGCGTGATTTGGCCCTGAATGAGACCCGCTATTTGAGTGATAATCTCGCGCCAGATCAGAACTACTTCTCAGCAAGTCTGCAATTGTTATCGTGGCTGGCGTTTCAGGAAAAACAGTAAGCCTGCCATTCCCTTCCTTAACGGGGGAAGCAGTCGCTGTGACATGTTGCTTTAAGCTTGTATACCCCAACCTTCTCCCTGCGGCAGAAGGTTGGGGCGAAGGCATTATTACCTGGCGGAGTATGAGAAATAAGCCACCCCGTCATCGCCGTTCAGGCGGATCCAGGTTTATACACATCTGCGGTAAAGCGAATTACTTTCTCTTTTGAATCTTCCCACTGTTGTTAATATCGTACTCTCCGCTTTCCAGGATAAAATATTCCCCGCGCTCTGTCGTGTATCCCACATAAAGTTGAGCATCTTTTTCAATACAGTTTGTTGGGGGCTGCATATCCGTAAAACAGAGCCGGTCATATCCATCCGTCTCTGTATAACCATCACCAAAATCCCAGAAGATAACAGTATAGTTTCCATAGGACGCTGGCCTGGGGATGTCATAACGGCTTTTTAGCCTGTCCTTATTTTTCAGCCACCAGTTAATTTTACCTTTATCAGTAAACGGAAATGTTTTAACTAAAACATCGCTGTAATGGTGACTCTGATGGACAGCAACAATATCCACAGGGCGTAGCGACAGCCATAAGAGGTAGCCAGCCAGCACACAGCCGGCCAGAAACAGTGCGAAAAACGTTCTTTTATGGCTGACTTTCACTGCGGTCTCCGCTGATTTCCACTGTTGCTTCGATATTGGTCATAAACGGCTGAAAACCAAACGCGCTGTATCGCTGGAGCACAAACCAGATGCGGAAAAGGCGGAACTGGTTAAATTTAAACTTTGTGATGTCTTCACTGTCCAGGCCGAAATGATCCTGGATTTTGTAATGTACTACCGCGCGGTACTGATCATTAGCAATCTGTAGCGATTTTAGGGTTATTTCGGTTGCCCAGGTATCATGGACGGTAATTCCCATTCCGTTAAAAGTATCCTGCAGCCTGTCGAACTTTGGGAGTTTCCCACGCAGTATGGCTTCAGTTAAGCCATTTTTTTTTCCTGAAGGGTAAATATTTTTCGTCCAGTCTATATTTTTTACAAACGCTCTCTCTAATAAAATTCGCGTACTTTTTTGCTGCGACGAGTCATTCAGAATATGCGCTTTCAGCGCGCAATCCAGTTGCATATTCGAGAAGGTTAACCCGTCGCCATATTGCATATGGGTGATCATCTGTTCGATCAAATGTCTGTAAGGGCCGTAAACAGAAAATGACTGAGAAAGATAACGAAATTCATCAAACAGGATGCTGGCACACTGCTGAAGAGTAAGTTTATCGCCCAAACCACGGGAGCCGTGAAACATCGACTGCGGCTGGCTAAACGGCGTGATTTTCGTCAGCGTATAAGGACAGGCTCTGGTGGACACATCCACCAGATGATACTGCGTTTTCAGTTGTGCTGCGGACAGATCACCACAGCGCATATCTTTAGCGCCATAGTCATTAAACCTGTTTTGCGTTTTGAATATCGTGCAGGGAAACTGTAATGCAGTTATTGGGAAACACTCCTTGTGTTATCGTCCATTCTGTTTTCGTCGGTCAAAATACGCGTTAACAAATGTCTTGTTAACGTCGGGAATGTTTTTTTGTGAGGTTTATCAGAATAAGGAAAATTATTTTTCTTTTATTTGTAAAAATAAAAGCCCTGGCAAAAACAGCAATCTCTTTTATTTTCCTGACGGATGGCGTTTTTTTACCTGAAGACGTAACATGAAAAATAACCCACTGAACACAGCCCGGGTAACGTAATTCATCTAACTTTATTATCTTATCCGGTAATGTCTGCCGCACTTTATAAATTGCTGGTTAATTGTTAATGGCTGTGTCTGAGCCACCAGAATTATCCCACTGTTTAGCAAGCGGTAATGCTTTTTCTGCCAGTACGCCTTTTTTAACCTGTTTTTATTAACCGGTAATGTTTATTTTCCAGCCCGTGAATAACACCGTCAGGTAAAATCCAGCCACGCATCGCACCAAAATTGACCAGAGAAAAAATATAAACCTCCCCGGCAGGAAGGCCAGGGAGGTTTATCTGTACAACAGCAGGTCGCAGGAGCACTGAGCTGATCATCAACACGCAGTGGATTACTGCGGATAAGCCACCCAGTCACCGCCGTTCAGGCGAATCCAGGGTTTGCCCTGATACATCACCACAACCGCATTATCATTTTCTGACACCACCGCGGTTTGCGGCAGGTTATCGGTCAGTGCAGACATATTCACGTTTGGCGCATTAAACACCTGGCCATCTACCACGCGCGAAATCAACGCTGAAATTGCCTGTAAGCTGGTAGGCGTATCAAGCGTCAGCGGCTGTGCCTGATGGGGCGCTTTCATGCCCACAAACTTAATACCTACCGGGACATGCGTAATTTCCGGACTGGGGATATCACGTAAACCAGACATCTGCATCTTGTCACCCTGCAACGCGGCGCCGTGCTCCGGCACCATTACCACCATCACCCGACGTCCAGATTTCTCCAGGTTAGTTAAAAAGCTATCAAGTTGGTCAAACAGCAATTGCGCGCGTGGCTTCCAGGCGGCAGTTTTATTGCTGCCCAGCTCACGGGTGCCATCATGCAGTGGAATCAAATTATAAAAGGTTGCGCTTCGTGCATCGTTGCTTTTGCGGCGCTCGTCCAGCCAGTGCTGCATCAACTGCGCGTCATTAAATACTGGCGAACCGTCAAAAGAGGTCAGTTCTGGCGCAATGCCCGCCTGCGACATGAGGGGAGCCTGAACGTCACCAAAATCACGCAGCTCTTTAAGATAGTGACCAAACACACCAGTATGATCCATCATTAACTGCTGTTTAAAGCCCAGCTTTGCCAGATTATCAAACAGGTAGCAACGCTGATCGGTGGGCTGATAGAGATCGCTGTGTGAGGTTTGCCCGCAACTGGCGCGCAGCAGGCGGATCCCCGCCGGGCCACTGTAGCCCGTCGCCGAATTAAAATTGTTCAACACAATGTCAAAGTGCTGCCAGAGCGGATGATTGCGTAGCTGCGCGACATCGACGTCTGACCATGCCAGCGAGCAGATATTGATAATCAGAATATCAAAAGGCTGGGAATCAGCCGGTAATGCATCCGGAAATTGAGTCACGCGCTGGCGTTCACTGTCATAAAAACGGTTGAGCCAGGCGGTAAGGTTGGCGCTGGAAGGCGGAGCCGACTGATCGAGCACATCTGACGAAGCGGTCGCCTGAGAGGTGGCTGGCGTGGTATTGCGCACCACTTCAGGCGCGGCGGCTGAAGAGGGCAGCAGCGACAGTGACGGACCGGCAAGATTAATCACGTTCAGCCAAATCAGCATCAGTGAAACCAGCACAGAAACGCGGATCCACTGCGCAACAAACAGATAGAGCACCAGCAGCACAAAGGCTGCGCCAATCATCTGCCAGTTAATAAAGCGGTTCATCAAATCGAGCAGATAGGCAGCAGAAAACCCAGCCAGCTGATCGCCCTGACTAAGAAGACTGTTCAGACCCGGCAGCCAGGTATCGTGCCAGAACAGCGCAAGCCCGATGGGAATGGCGATGACGCTACGCAGGCGATGCAGGCGCGCCGAAGGCAGCGGAAGCAGTAGCCAGGCCAGAAAAACCAGATTGCTCAATGCGTGAAAATTAAGGTAGCCGTACCATAGCAAGCCAAACTTCAGCAGAAAGTAAAAATTCCAGCCGCCCAATCCCCGCCAGTTACGCCACAGCGACAGCGACAGCGGGGTAGTGGAATCGTTATGTTTATCAGTCATTAATCTTGTCGATCCTTATTAGCAGATTTTCGCTGCCAGTAGCCCTCTGATTTTAACGCACGTGCAGGCAGCAAGCGATTCAGCAAGCCATGCCAGCGGCGCGGCAACCAGTGACGGTATAGCGGTTTAAGAAATAACAGCAGAAACAGGATAAGCAGGGCTATTTGCACCCAATCCATCAGGTTCATCAGAATATTGTCCCGTCAGTGTTAAGTGTGATCGGTTGCGGTACCTGGCGTTCTTCTGCGCGGTTTACTGTGGCTGCCGTTTTGCTGACTAAAAGGGGTTCAGACGCCAGCGGCAAATCAGGCAGTGAACCGGGCATCAGGCGCTTGATTTTATTGATCTCAGAAAGAATTTGGTTGTCCTCAAACCACAGCACGCGATTAGTGAACAAATCTTCGTGTGGCAAGGAGAAAATAAACGTCAGCGCGGTATCGAGATCGTTAAAGCGACACGAGGAGAGAAAGAGATAAAGGCGATCGTCCAGCACCGTGACTAAATCGCCATAGCGACGTGGCTTGCACAGCGTTAACACTTGTGCGGGTTTCAACTCTGGCACCGGACGCAGCGCCACCAGCAAGCCTTTATCATTCTCCGGCAACAGGGTATTTGTCATTAACTGCTGCACCGCCAGGCAAAAGGCATCAAGCCTGAGATAGCCTTTTGTTGCAGCGGTTGTAACGCCTTAATCAATGCGTCGAGATCGGCCGGAACGTGGCGGCTGAATTGCAGACCCTGCAAGCCTTCCAGCGTGGTCAGGAAACGTGACATCGGTGCCGCAGACGGCACGATGGCATTAACGCCACACGCCATCAGCAGTCGCTCATCACTGTAGCGCAGGCTGGTATTCATCTCGCGCACCACAATTTTCAGGCCGTTGCCTCGTGAACGACGCAGGCTGTGCACCCATCTCGCCAGCGCAGCAATCTCTTCGCTGTTTGTCAGGCTAAATATCACTGTCGCAGCATTGGCTTGCTGGGCGCGGGAAAAAACGTGTTCATTATCAGTAAATAAAAACCACTGTTTAGACAACGGTGGCGCGCCTTCGAGCACTATTTTATCGGCCAGATAATGTGTGGCGTCATTACGACTTAAGGATTCATGCTGCTCATTTTCATTAAATGCAACAAACTGCTCCTCGTGGCAATTGAGGCGTAAGGCACGATCTGCCAGCAATCGATCGGCGGAATACCACCAGTTAATTCGATATTGCCAACTATCTTGCTGAAATTCTAAATGCGCGACGCCATCAATTTGACGAAAATAACGTTGTAGATTGTCACGAAGGTTAATAAGGGGGTGCCGTACGTGATAATCAACAGAGTAAATTGTTTTTGGATTAATAGACGGCGAATGCGTTTCACCCATTGTGTCAGTTCTTCAACGGATAATTTATCCCACATGGCGGCATGGGTATAAAACAGCACTAATCCATTTTTATTACTGATAGTCCGCGCCAGATCGCTATCCAGTTTTTGCAGGCTACTTTTATTATCAGGTAATGAAAACAAGGGAATACGCTGTGGAGCAGTAACAGGCTCGGGCGTTAATAAAGCGCGTGGTGATTCCGCAGCACTGATTAACGTTGCAGATTTCTGCTGTGCAATTACCTGGCGAATAAAGATGCGGGCATCTTCCTGACGCTGACAGGTTACCCAATAACAACCCGGAGATTGCATTGCCATTAATTCTGGCTGAACCTGTTGCAGGCCCAGCAGGTAAGGATTTTTCATATATGCATCGTGATTTTTACAGTGCGGTTAGCTTATTATAGAAAGACTCAGAAGTAACCGAAGATATTTAACATTTGCTATGACAGAATGCCTCAAGATGATTTATCATCAGAGAAAATTACGCTGCTACTATTAATAAATAATATTTACTCTGCGATGTATGACGACATTGCCTCGTTGTTTTTCTTTGGCGAAAAGTAATGAAAATCCAGAATGCCTTTTCACAGGCGAACGCTGCCAGTGAACAACAAGATGACATTGGCGCGTTAAGTCACGCCTTTTCCATTGATAATTTTGACTATATTGATATTGCCCGTGATGAGCGCCTGGTGAAGATTACTGCGCGCTGGCCTCTGCTGAGCGAATTAGCATCTGATGCAGCGGAGCATAAAGTCTGATGCCCGTCGTCGCGATACAGGGTTTACGTGGCGGCACAGGCGCAACGTCACTTACGGCAGCACTGAGCTGGGCGCTGACTTCATTAGGTGAGGCGGTACTGGCGATTGACTGCTGTGTGGAAAATCAACTGGCTGCTCATTTTAATGCGCCGCTGGACGCCCCGCGTGGCTGGATGCAGGCGCTGCTTGAGGGTGAGCGTTGGCAAGAGAGTGCATTGCGCTATCAGCCTGGCCTGGATTTGCTGCCGTTTGGTCATATCGTTGCACAGGATCTCTCTCAGGATGGCGCTCTTTCCGCCAGCCTGGCTGCTGCCTTACCGGCAATGAAAAATAGCGGGCAATGGTTACTGCTCGATACGCCCGCCACGCCCTTGCGCTGGCATCAGCCTTTACTGGCGCACGCTGATGCTGTTTTGCAGGTACTGACACCCGATGCCAATTGCCATCTGCGGCTGCATCAACAGGCTTTTAACGCGAATACACGCTTTTTAATCAATCAGTTCAATGCTAACAGCAAGCTGCAGCAAGATTTGCATCAGCTCTGGATCGCGTCGCTCAGGAATTTAATTCCCGTTTTGATTCACCGCGACGAAGCCCTGGCTGAATCATTAATGATGAAGCAGCCGCTGGGCGAATATCGTCCGCATGCGCTGGCAAGTGAAGAAGTCACCACGCTGGCTAACTGGCTGATCCTGCAAGTGGCTGGAGTAGCCAGATGAATCCGTTACGTTGGCTGCTGATCCCTCAGACGTGGCAGGCACTGCAATGGCGCTATAGCCGCGCCCGCCAGCATGGCGCTTCGGTGTTTTCCAGCGTGCTGCATCTGCTGTGGTGCACGCTGGGCTGGGCTCTGTTTCGCTTTGAAGCACCAGGCTGGCAACGTGTCATTTCAGATCGTCGTCGTCTTTATCCACATATTTCGCCCGAACGTCCGCGTCCGCTCGATATTGTGCGTTATGCACTGCAAAGCCTGTGGTTGCTGTTAGCGATGCCGCGCGTCAGCTCTGATAAACGACAGCGCAAGGTTTTACAGCCGCTGATGGGCTGGCGACAGCGCCTTTATCAGTGGCTTGAGAGGCTGCCCGCCCGGATTGATGCGCGAGAAATAAGTCAACGCTCTGAACAACGCCTGCGGCGGCTTTCGCCGCGCTTGCGTCGCGTGCTGTTTATCACGGTCGCGCTTGCTGCATCGCTGCTGGCGCTGCTCTGCATTTCGCAGCCGTTTGGCTTAATGACCCAGTTCATCTTCGTGGTGCTGCTGTGGAGTCTGGCAATGCTGGTGCGTCGTGTGCCGGGCCGTTTCACCACCCTCATGCTGATTGTGCTGTCGTTAACGGTCTCCTGCCGCTATTTGTGGTGGCGCTATACCTCAACGCTTAACTGGGATGATTCGGTCAGCCTGTGGTTTGGCTTGCTGTTGATCGTTGCTGAAACCTATTCATGGACAGTGCTGGTACTGGGCTATTTTCAGACTTTATGGCCGCTGAATCGTCAGCCGATCTCCATGCCGGTTCCGGTCGAACAGTGGCCGAGTGTCGATATTTTGGTGCCAACCTACAATGAGCCGCTCAGTGTGGTAAAGCCGACAATATATGCGACGCTGGGTATCGACTGGCCGAAAGAGAAACTGAATATCTATATTCTCGATGATGGCACACGCGATGAGTTCCGCGAGTTTGCTGCCAGCGTTGGGGTAAATTATGTGGTGCGTCCTACCCATGAGCATGCCAAAGCGGGCAACATCAACCATGCGTTACACACCCGCTGTCGCAGCGAGTATGTTGCCATTTTCGATTGTGATCATGTGCCAACCCGTTCGTTTTTGCAGATGACAATGGGCTGGTTTATCAAAGAAGACAAAATGGCGATGTTGCAGACGCCGCATCACTTCTTCTCGCCCGATCCGTTTGAACGTAACCTGGGACGTTTTCGCCGCACGCCAAATGAAGGCTCACTGTTTTACGGCCTGGTTCAGGATGGCAATGATACCTGGATGCCACCTTCTTCTGTGGCTCCTGTGCCATATTGCGCCGCAGTGCGCTGGATGAGATTGGCGGTATCGCTGTTGAAACCGTAACGGAAGATGCTCATACCTCGCTGCGTTTACATCGTCGTGGCTACAAGTCAGCGTATATCCGTATTCCGCAGGCCGCAGGGCTGGCAACCGAAAGCCTGTCAGCACATATCGGCCAACGCATTCGCTGGGCTCGCGGCATGGTGCAGATCTTTCGTCTGGATAATCCGCTGTTCGGCAAAGGGCTGAAGCTGGTACAGCGGCTCTGCTACGCCAACGCCATGCTGCATTTTCTGGCCGGTATTCCCCGGTTGATCTTCCTGCTGGCGCCGCTGGCGTTTTTGCTGTTTCACGCTTACATCATCTACGCACCTGCGCTGGCGATCGCCATTTATGTTCTGCCGCATATGTTGCATACCAGCCTGACAAACTCGCGCATTCAGGGGCGCTGGCGTCACTCTTTCTGGAGCGAGATATACGAAACCGTCCTCGCCTGGTATATCGCCCGTCCGACAACGGTGGCACTGTTTAACCCGCATAAAGGCAAATTCAACGTCACCGCTAAAGGGGGCTGGTAGAAGAGCGCCATCTCGACTGGGTGATCACCCGTCCTTACATGTTTTTGGTGTTGCTCAACCTGGCGGGCATCGGCATGGCCTTTTGGCGCATGATGTATGGTCCGTCAGCAGAAATACTCACCGTGTGTGTCAGTTTGATTTGGGTGCTTTACAACATGATCATCCTTGGCGGCGCCGTCGCGGTGTCGGTGGAAGCGCGGCAGATTCGTGAAGCGCACCGCGTGGAAATAGCCATGCCTGCCGCAATTGCGCGTATTGATGGACATATGCTGCCCTGTACGCTGCGCGACTACTCTGATGGGGGTGTCGGCGTTGAATTACGCGAAGCAGCGGCATTAACCGAGAATGAACCGGTGCATTTGTTGCTACGGCGGGGTCAGCAGGAGTTTAGCTTTCCCTGTTATGTGCAGCGCGTGTTTGGTCGCCGTGCCGGGATCCGTTTACATCAGCTGAGCACCGAACAACACATTGAATTTATTCAGTGCACTTTCGCTCGCGCCGACACCTGGGCGCTGTGGCAGGACGGATTCCCGGAAGATAAACCTGTACAAAGCCTTGCCGATATTATGTTGCTCGGCTTCAAAGGCTATTTGCGCCTGGCGGAGTACGGACCGCCGCAATTACGTCAGCTTTTTACGTTACTGACCGGGCTGGTCAGTTGGCTGGCCTCGCTGTTGCCAAAAAACATCAGCGTGCGTCAGCAGGCATGATGGTTCAACACCCTTGACTGAGAACACCATGACAAGATTAACCGGTTGGTTCACCGCCTTGCTACTGGGCACGGCAACGTTGACATGTTCCGCAGCGCAACAACCCGCGTTGCCGATGCCCACCACGACGGCAGCACCGGTTGCAGCCGCAGCGGTTAGCGAACCCAACGCGCCGTTGCGCAACAGCGTACTGAACTTTACACAAGTTGCACCGCCGCCGGGCAGCATGACGCTGCGCGGTACGCAGCCTTCCAGCCAGATTGAGTTTGGCGTGCGCAGTGACGAAGTGGTCACGCGTGCGGTATTGCATCTCAGCTATCGCCCGTCACCGGCGCTGATTCCGACGCTGTCGCAGCTTAAAATTTATCTTAATGATGAGCTGGCGGGCCTGGTGACGCTGACGCCTGAACAGACAGGCAAGCTGAATCAAACAGAGATTTCCCTCGATCCGCGTTTTATCAGCGATTTCAATCGCCTTCGGCTGGAGCTGATAGGCCATTACGCTAACGTTTGTGAAAATCCGGCTAACAGTGCCATCTGGCTGGATATTGGTAAAGAAAGCCGCCTCGATTTAACGCTGCAAAAGTTGCCGCTGAAGAACGATCTGTCGCATTTTCCCGAGCCGTTCCTGGATGCGCGTGATACGCGTCCGTTGACGCTGCCGATGGTGTTTAGCGCCCAGCCTGATCTTACTCAACAACGTGCTGCCGCCATACTGGCTTCGTGGTTTGGCAGCAAAGCTGCCTGGCGCGGGCAGTCATTCCCGGTACTGTATAATCAGTTACCCGATCAGCAACATGCTGTGGTCTTTGCCACCAATGCTCAGCGCCCTGATTTTATTAAAGATTTACCGCCGGTCAGCAAACCCACAATAGAAATTGTGAATCAGCCGGGCAATCCTTATGAAAAAATGCTGCTCATTCTGGGTCGTGATGACAACGATCTGTTGACGGCCGTACAGGGTATTGCACAGGGAGAGCTGATGCTGCGCGGTGCAACTTCCACTATCGACAGCGTGACGTTGCTGGCGGCGCGCAACGCTTATGATGCGCCAAACTGGGTACGCACCGATCGCCGAACGACTTTTGCTGAACTGACACAATATCAAAACCAACTGCAATCTGACGGCCTGCAGCCCGGTCCCATCAGCCTGACGCTTAACCTGCCGCCGGATCTGTTTTTAGTACGCGCACGCGGCATTGATATGGATTTGATTTACCGCTACAGCGCACCGATTCAGCAAGACGGTTCAAGGCTGGCGGTAAATCTCAACAATCAGTTTATGCAGGATTACCCGCTGCCACCGAAAGACAATGCGGGTAAACAACTGCTGCATATCCCCCTGAATCAGGGTTTACAGGACAGCAATCGCCAGCTGACGATCCCGGCGCTGCGTCTGGGCGTGATAAATCAGCTGCGTTTTGACTTCGATTACGCCAACACGTTTATTGGCGGTACTGCCGATGGACGCTGCGAAACCGTTACGCCGATTGGCCACCATGTGGTGATTGATGAGAGTTCGAGCATCGATTTATCGGGCTACCGTCATTATATCGAAATGCCGTCGCTGCGTGCCTGGGCCAACGCCGGGTTCCCGTTCAGCCGCTACGCCGATTTAGCGCAAACCTTAGTGCTCATGGACAAACATCCTGACAGCCAGCAGATGACAACCCTGTTGAATGCATTAGGCAATATTGGCGCGCAGACCGGCTATCCGGCGCTGCGGGTGCAGTTAACCCAGGACTGGAACGAAGCCAAAAACCAGGATGCGGATCTGTTGATGATCGGCACGATTCCGGCTGATCTTCAGGATGACCGGAAGATCACTGCTCTGGTGGACGCGGCGCGTGGCTGGATGAACAAACCAGTGTATCAACCGCTGTCAGATGTGACCGCACAAAGCGCCGACGATCGCCAGGCGGAGAGCACGACAGCTGTTGGCTCAAGTGGCCCGCTGGCAGCGGTTATCGGCTTCCAGTCGCCTTTTAACCAGCAGCGCAGCGTGGTCGCGCTGCTGGCGGATGGCAGCCCGCGCGCCTGGGAGTTGCTGAATAATGCCATGAACGACAGCGGCAAGCGCAACGCGATATTTGGTTCCGCCGCCATTATTCGGGAATCGGGTGTCAACAGCCTGCGGGTTGGCGAACGCTATTACGTGGGACACCTGCCGTGGTGGGAACGCTTATGGAATGCGTTGGCAACGCATCCGTTCTGGCTGGCAACCTGTGCGCTAATTGTGGTGCTGCTGTTCGCGCTGATGGTGTGGCGACTGATGCGCATGGTGAGCCGCCGTCGCTTAGCTGAATATGACGATGAATAACCGACATTTGCTCCTGCTGCTGAGTGCTGTGCTGGGCGCATCGTCAGTGGCAAGGGCCGCTTCCACGGAAGGGCAACAGGTTTCGCCTGTCGACTGGTTGTTAACGCAGGTGCGTACCGGTGAATCGACCCATAAATACGATCTGGTGCAGCAGTCGCTCTACCGGCTGGAAAAAATCGATCCTGATAATCCGCAGGTGCTGGCGGCGCGTTTACGCATGGCACTGCATCAGGGCGATTTAGTCCAGGCGCAAAAGTTGATGGATGAGCTAAACAAGGTTGCGCCAGATTCAGCGGCAGCGCGGGAATCCGCTGCCGGACTGAAAATGATGACAGACGCAGGGCGGCAAAAGCTCCAGCAAGCGCGTCTGCTGGCAACATCGGGTCGGCTGGCTGAAGCGAAAACCGCTTACGATGCCCAGTTTGGCGGCCTGTTTCCTGACGTTAATCTGGCGCTGGAGTACTGGCGTCTGGTGGCGCGTTTGCCTGGCCAGACTGCAACGGCGTATCAGCAATTACTGGCGCTGGAAAAACGCTATCCCGGCAATGTGGGCGTGGAGTTGCAGCTTGCCCGCATGGCGTTTGATCAACAACAGCCTGAGCAGGCCGTCATGCAGCTGCGTCGCCTCGCCAACAGCGACGAAGGGCGAGTAGCCGCAGCGGAGCTGTGGCTGGAGCAGATCCGCAATCAACCGGTGAGTGACAGCAGCGTGGCGGCTTTGCAGCAATACCTTAGCCTGTTTAGCAGTGGCGATGCCCGACAGCAGGGGCAGGAAGAGCTGATGCGCCAGCAAAAATTGCTTGCCGATCCCGCTTATCGTCAGCGGATGCGCGGTTTAGCTCTGGTGGAGGCAGGCAGTGGGGCCAGTGCGATACCTTTCCTGACAACGGCGCTCAAAGCCACTCCTGATGATGCTGAATTAATGGGAGCAATGGGTCAGGCGCAGGCGCGTGCTAACAACCGTGCCAGTGCTATCGACTGGCTGACACGGGCGCTAAAAGCCGGGCAGCAGAGTACGCAAACAGGGAAATGGCAATCTCTGCTACAAACCAACCGTTACTGGCTGGCTATTGAGAATGGCGACAAGGCGCTGGCGAAAAATGACATTGACGACGCAGAGCGCCAGTATCGTTTCGCCCAGGCCACGGACAGCCGTGACAGTTACGCGCTGATTGGGCTGGGTGACGTAGCGATGACACGTAAAAATAGCCAACGCGCAGAGCAGTTGTGGTTACAGGCGCTGGAACGTGATCGCAACAATACTACGGCTATTCGCCGACTGGCGGGGCTTTATCAAACGCAATCGCCGGCCCAGGCAATGACGTTTATCAACAGCTTGCCTGCCGTACAGCAGCGCGCCCTGGCAGACACACTGCGTGCGTTGCGTAGCGACAGCCTGCGCGCTGAAGCAGATGCGCTGGCGCAGCAGAACGCGTGGGCGCAGGCGGCGACAAAATATCGTCAGGCAGCCGCATTAAGCCCAGATGATATCTGGCTTAAATATCGTCTCGCGGGAGCGTTGCGTAACAGCGGCGAAGCTCAACAGGCTGACACACTCATGCATCACCTGTTGATTCAGCATGGGGACAATGCGGCGGCGCTCTATGCCGCCGCCCTCTACTTTTCCAGCCACGACGATAACGATGCGGCGCTGGCAGCGTTACATCAGCTGCCTCAGGAGAAGTGGGACAGCAATATGCAGGCACTGGCCGACCGGCTGGCGCTGGACAACGCGCTGGAACGAATCGAATCACTTATTGCGTTGAAACGCTTGCCGGAGGCACGCGCTCTGTTACAAACCCTGGCGCCAGACGAGAGCGGGAACCTGAACAGCGATCGCCGGGTCGCACTGGCCTGGCAGCAGGCGGGCGAGATGGCGCGTGCGCAGCAGCTGTTTGAAGGGTTAAAACGTCGCGCTGCCACTGATGCTCCTTCACAAACTAAGGCGTTGATTTACCGTGATGCCGCGCGTCTTGAGCAGGCGCAACGCCAGCCGGGTGCGGCGCTTTCTGATTACCGGGACGCGATGGTGGCCAGCGGCATTGCTACGCAACGTCCGCAAAACAATGAAGACTTTAGCGCATTAACCCGCAACGACCCGCAGGATGACTGGCTGAAAAGCAGCATTCGCAGTGATGCTGCCGATCTTTATCGCCAACAGGATACGACCTTAACGCTGGAGCAGGACTACTCGCGTAATAAAGGGACCGGTGGCATATCTGATTTCACCGCGCACACCACGATGTTACAAGCTGATACGCCGCTGGCTGATGGACGCGCTTTTATGCGACTCGATCACGTGCAGGTTTCAGCGGGCACGTTTGATGATACCAACGGCAGCCATAACCTGGTGTTTGGTAGCTGCAATGATGCGAATTCGGGCGGCTGTCGCAGAGATTTTACCCAGCGGGCAGAAGGCACAGCGGTGGGTGTTGGCTGGCAAAACGACCGCTGGTCAGCAGATATCGGCAGTACGCCGCTTGGCTTTGCCGTGACAAACTGGGTGGGCGGGATCAGCTGGAAAACAGATATTGATGATGTTGGCATGACCTTTAACGTCTCGCGGCGTCCCATTTCCAGTTCACTGCTGGCTTATGCGGGTGCCCGCGATCCCGCAGCCAGCGGCGGGAAAACTTTTGGTGGCGTGGTCGCAACGGGTGGCAGTATCGGGCTGAGTTACGATCGCGGCGAGGCGCATGGTATCTGGGCCGATTTCAGCGCCCACCACATCACCGGCAAGAACGTGGCTGATAACAGCCGCGAACGTTTAATGGCGGGTTATTACTATAAATTGATTAATGAAGATAATCGCCGCGCCACTGTGGGCTTAAACAGTATGCTGTGGCATTACCAAAAAGACCTCAGTGATTACAGCTTTGGTCAGGGGGGTATTACAGTCCGCAGCAGTACCTTTCTTTCTCTTTGCCTGTGGGCTGGCGACAGCGCAGCGGAAACTGGTCATACGATTTAGGTGGCTCGGTCTCCTGGTCCTGCTCGCAAACGGATGCGCAGCAGCGTTATCCCGTTAACCCAGGGTTTGCTTTATCTTCAAATCCTGTTTCGGAAAGTCAGTCAGGCTGCGGGACTGGTTACACTTTGCAAGCGGGCGTTGAGCGCCGCATTAGCGCGAACTGGTTTATCGGCGCGGGTGTGGATATTCAGCAAGCGAAAGATTATACCCCGAGCCATGGCTTGATTTATCTGCGCTATTCAGGTGCAGGATGGGCGGGTGATTTGGCGATGCCGCCGCAGGCATTAACGCCATATGCAGATTTTAAATAGTGCGCAGAGAGCAATAAAGGTCAGGAAAATCCGACGTGCCTTTCCGAATCTTTTTTGCTCTTCTGCAAGGTCATCAAAAAAACATGACGTTGGGATATACTTGCTACGCTTTTTCCTGTCTGATATCTGAGCTTTTTTATAGCCGGGGGAACATTTTTGCGGGTAAGTCGGTCACTTACGATAAAGCAGATGGCAACAGTTTCGATCGTTGCGCTCATTACCATTAGCATCTTTATCGTCATTCAACTGTTTCATTTTGTGCAGCAGCGCAGGATTGACTACGCCCAGCAAATGGAAAACATTGCGCATACCGTACGTCAGCCGTTATCCGAAGCGGTGCTGAAAGCGGATATTCCGCAAGCCGAACGCATTTTGCATACGCTTAAACCAGCCGGGATTTTGTCTCGTGCTGATGTGGTGCTGCCGAATGCCTTTCAGGCGCTCCACGCGGATTTTGAGCCAGAAAAACCTGTCCCACGCCTGATTGCGCGGCTGTTTGAGCTGCCAGTACAGATTACGCTGCCGCTCTATTCAATAGAAAATACCGGTTCACCCAAGCCTCTGGCCTATCTGGTGTTGCAGGCTAATTCGACACGTGTATATCAGTTTATCCTCAGCACGTTTTCCACCATGATCACCACCTATTTGCTGCTGGCGTTGATTCTTTCAGTAGCCATAAGCTGGTGTATCAACCGGTTAATCGTTCATCCGCTGCGTAATATTTCCCGTGAATTGCAGGAGCTGCCGCCGCAATCGATTCTGACACATAAACTGACGCTGCCGCAGGGGCATCGCGATGACGAAATCGGCATGTTGATCCGTAGCTACAATCGCAATCAACAGGTACTGGAGTCGGTTCATGATGAGATGAGCAGATTAACCACTCACTTTGACGTTACCGACTTACCCAACCGCGCGCTTTTTCTCGCCCTGTTGGATCAATATATGCGTAGTCGTTCAAAGCCGTTTGGCCTGATGGTGATCCGGGTTGAAACCTTGCAGGAAGCCAACGGCGTATTGAGTGACGAGCAGCGCGATACGCTGATGCTGACCCTGGTCGAGAAAATTCGCAGCACGCTTGACGATCACACGCTGCTGGCGCAAACCGGAGCCAGTGATTTTGTGCTACTGATGAAGCGCGCCAGTAATCCTTTCCGCGCCATGCGTCTGGCGCGTAACCTGATGATTCGCCTCAACCAGCCGGTTAATCTGCATCAGTTACAGTTACGTCCTAATTCCAGTATCGGGCTGGCGTTACGGGACGATGAGCCGCTCAGTGCAAATGAGCTGCTCGATCGCGCCACATCGGCCATGATGTCGGCACGTCATCAGGGTAAAAATCAGGTTTTGTTTTTTGACGCCGCGCTAAATGAGCGAGCGCAGAAGCGTTTAACGCAGGAGCACGACATCTTACAGGGTTTGCAGGATGAGCAGTTCGCGCTCTATCTTCAGCCGCAAATTGATATGCAAACCGGTGAGCTGGTCGGTGCTGAGGCGTTATTACGTATGCGTCAGCCAGACGGCAGTTATGGCCTGTCAGAAGAATTTATTGCCAGTGCTGAAGAGATTGGCGTTATCTCTGCGATTGGTCGCTGGGTATTTGAAGAAGCCTGCCGCATTCTGGCGGCCTGGCAAAAGCAGGGTGTCATGATCCCGCTCAGCGTGAATGTCTCTGCGGTGCAGCTGCGTGACGCCAGTATGGTCACGCATCTTCAGGCATTGCTTGAGCGTCACCGCATTGCGCCGGGTACTTTCGTACTGGAGATGACCGAAACGGCACAAATCGGCGATGCCGAACAGGCTATTTCATTGCTGCGCATGTTGCAGCAAACCGGCGTAGCCGTGGCGCTGGACGATTTCGGCATGGGTTACTCTAATCTCAATTATCTTCATCAGTTTAAGGCGTTGCCCGTTAATAAACTGAAAATGGATCGCAGCTTTGTCTCGGCGCTGCCTGACGACGACACCATGGTACGAATTGTCGCCGCCATTGCGGATATTATTGACCTTGATGTGATCGCTGAAGGCGTGGAAACGCATGAGCAGCGCGACTGGTTACTGGCGCGAGGTATCCGCATCGGACAAGGCTATCTCTACTCTGAAGCCCTTGTATTGACACGTTTCAACCAACAATGGATTGCGAAACCGTCACCGACAAAATAATCACCGGATGCATTGATTTATCGAGAAATTTAGTTACAAAAGTAGCAGCTGAAGCGTTTCAGTTCAGAATTATGCTTGTATCATTTCCCCGGGTTTGTCAGCCTGTATTAATCCCGTAAACAGAGTGTTATTTTCTGGCTACCGCGTTTAGCTGGTTCCCACCCGCTGGCCGGTCATAATAACGAACCCGACAATAACGTCATTTCTGTCGCTAGTGGACACTTGTTTATGAAAACCTCGCTGTTTAAAAGCCTCTACTTTCAAGTGCTGGTTGCCATCGGTATCGGCGTCTTGATGGGCCATTTTTATCCGGAATTAGGTACACAAATGAAGCCGTTAGGCGATGGCTTCGTGAAACTGATTAAGATGATCATCGCTCCCGTCATTTTCTGTACGGTAGTCACCGGTATCGCCGGTATGGAGAGCATGAAAGCAGTGGGCCGCACTGGCGCCGTTGCGCTACTTTACTTTGAAATTGTCAGCACCATTGCGCTGATTATCGGTCTGGTCGTGGTTAACGTGATTCAGCCTGGTGCAGGAATGAACGTTGATCCCTCAACGCTGGATGCCAAAGCGGTGGCAGTGTATGCACAACAGGCCGAGCAACAAGGTATTGTCGCCTTCCTGCTGGATGTCATTCCGAACAGCGTTATCGGTGCGTTTGCCAGCGGTAACATTCTGCAGGTGTTGCTGTTCGCCGTGCTGTTTGGCTTTGCACTGCATCGCCTGGGTAACGCCGGCACGCTGATCTTCAACGTTATTGAAAGCTTCTCGAAAGTGATTTTCGGCATCATCAACATGATCATGCGCCTCGCGCCAATTGGTGCTTTCGGTGCCATGGCGTTCACGATCGGTAAGTATGGTGTTGGCTCGCTGGTGCAGTTGGGTCAGTTGATTATCTGCTTCTACATCACCTGTATTTTGTTTGTTGTGGTGGTTTTGGGGCTGATTGCGCGCGTAACAGGTTTCAGTATCTTCAAATTTATTGCCTACATTAAAGAAGAGCTGTTGATCGTACTGGGCACCTCCTCTTCCGAGTCGGCGCTGCCGCGTATGCTGGATAAAATGGAGCGTCTCGGCTGTAAGAAATCGGTTGTGGGACTGGTTATTCCAACGGGTTACTCATTTAACCTGGATGGCACTTCCATTTACCTGACGATGGCCGCAGTGTTCATTGCGCAGGCAACCAATGCGCACATGGATATTGTTCATCAGATCACCTTGCTGGTGGTGCTGCTGCTCTCGTCGAAAGGGGCTGCGGGTGTCACAGGCAGTGGCTTTATCGTGCTGGCAGCGACGCTTTCTGCGGTCGGCCATCTGCCGGTAGCGGGTCTGGCATTGATTCTCGGCATTGACCGTTTTATGTCTGAAGCTCGTGCACTGACGAATCTGGTGGGTAACGGTGTGGCAACAGTGGTGGTTGCGAAGTGGGTCGATCAGCTGGATCACAAACAGTTGAAAGAGACGCTTTCAGGTGGCAATAAGGCGAAAAAAACGTCTGAATCATCTGTTTAATCACTGATTTCCATTTAAATCCTCCCAAATGCCCGCTGTCACTTGCCCTGACTGCGGGCATTTGGATAATAAACCCCAATGAGTTTTTCATTTCGCTGCGCGACATCCTGACCTTCCTGTGGTCAAACACTTTGTTGTTGGATAACAGCGCGCTCTGGCGTCAGCCGGTTCGTTTATAACAGCGGCAAAACATGCCAGCGATAACGATTTTGAATTGTTTAGTAGGGGTTCACATGCAGGGCACCAGAATTTGGCTTTTGGTTGGTGTAGTGCTGGCAGCAACCAGCTATGGTGTACAAGCGGAAACGCTGCAACCGGATCCGGCCTGGCAGGAAGGCAAACTGGATAACGGGTTTAACTGGCAAGTACTGACGACACCGCAACGTCCAAGCGACCGCATCGAGCTGCGTCTGGTAGTGAATACCGGTTCGCTGGTAGAAGGAACGCAACAGTCTGGTTTCAGTCACTTGCTGCCGCGTTTGGCAATGGTGCACAACACCGCGCTTGATACCAACCAACAGCGCGCATTATGGCAACAGGCGATGGATCCGCAACATCCGCTGCCGCCTGTTATCGCCTCCTATGATTTCACGCAATATAACCTCAGCCTGCCGAATAACCGGCCAGAATTGTTGAAAGAAGCCCTTAACTGGCTGGCGGCAACCGCAGGCAATATGGCGATTACTGAACAAGTCGTGAGTACCGCGCTTTCGGCTTCCGATCCTGTCGCAACCTGGCCTGCGAATACGCAGGATGTCTGGTGGCGTTATCGCCTGAAAGGCTCGGCGTTACTGGCGCACGATCCTGCTGAGCAGCCTCGCGCACCGGTCGATTTAGCCCAGCTTAATGCGTTCTACCACCAATGGTATACGCCCGATGCAATGACGCTGTATGTGGTGGGTAATGTTGACAGCCGCAGCCTGTCTGAGCAGCTCAATAAAGCGTTTTCGCCGCTGAAAGGAAAACGTGAAACGCCCGCGCCGTTACCGACACTCTCACCGTTACCCCACGAGCCGGTTAATCTGGTGAATGGCACTATGAATCAGGATCGCTTGTCATTAGTGTGGGACGGGCCGTGGCAACCCATCCGGGATTCGCAAAATTTACAGCGTTACTGGCAGGGCGATTTGGCACGCGAAGCCTTGTTCTGGCATGTGCAGCGTGCATTAAGTGACAGTAAAGCGCAGGGCGTTCAGGTCGGGTTTGATTGTCGTGTGCTGTATCAGCGCGCGCAGTGTTCTATCAACATGGATGCCCGCAACGAAACGCTTGAGCAAAACATGAATTTGGTGGCGCGCGAGCTGGCAAAAGTACGTGATAAGGGCCTGCCGCAGGAAGAGTTTGATGCGTTGATGGCGCAAAAGCTGCTGGAATTAAACAAGCTGTTTACCACCTACGCCCGAACCGATACGGACGTATTAATGAGCCAGCGTCTGCGCTCACAGCAAAATTCGGTGGTGGATATTGCGCCTGAGCAATATCAAAAGCTGCGCCAGGCTTTTCTGGCGGGTCTGACGCGCGACCGGTTAAATCAGGAGTTGCGCCAGCAGCTAACGCAGGAGCTGATGATGGTACTGATTCAGCCAGAAGGCGAAGCGGAAACCAATGTGAAAAGCCTGCGAAGCAACTGGGATAAAGTCATGACGCCTCCTGACGTACCGGCGGCCAGCAGCGATGCCAGCCAGCCGGACAGCAGTGCGAGCGACGTTGCGCCCCCGGCTACTTAAATCCTCAGGTTTTTGCCCTGAGCCATTCGGTGACCAGCATTGGCCAACTGGCGAGGGGCAAATCTGCCAGGCCACGGATACCAAAACCGTGGCCACCCTTCTGATAAAAATGAACTTCTGCCGGAACCTTGTGCTCGCGCAGTGCGCTGAAAAAATACCATGCTGTTATTAACAGATACTGAGTCATCATCAGCAGCGTGAATCAATAGCGTGGGCGGCACTTGCGCATGCACACGTGTCTCCAGCGAATAGGCATCAATCGTTTTCTGATCGGGCCACGCACCGAGTAATCGTGTACGCGAACCCTCATGTGCCAGGCCGTCACGCATACTGATGACCGGATAAATAAGCACCATAGCGTCTGGTCGCGGTGAGTGGTTTTCAGCGCCATCCTGCACCGGATAGAGCTTTTCCGCGAAACGTGTCCCGAGGCTGGCTGCAACATGCCCGCCCGCTGAAAAGCCCATCATCACGATGTACTTGCCGTTCAGTCCGCGCTGCGCACGTTCGCGCAGGACACGTACTGCCCGTTGCGCATCCGCAAGCGGTGCGTCAGGGCCTTCATGATGTCCATCGTAAGGCAGACGGTATGTCATCACAGCCAGCGTGTAGCCCATTGAGGTGAAAAAGGTTGCCAGCGCACTGCCTTCACGATCGATCATAACGCGATGATAACCGCCACCGGGCGCAACCAGTAGCGTAATACCATTTGACTCCACAGGATGCCAGATCGCTATTTCCGGGCAGCGCACGCCGGTTGCGGCACGATCATAAGGTTCATACTGTTTTGCCATATCGGTAATTTGTGGCTGTGCACGAGAATCGCTGGCACCTGGCGCTTCGCCGTGCGGCCAGATATTAATAATTTCTGTATTCATAACATGTCCTGATGCGAGAGATGTTGTAATAGTTTTGTTCGCGGCCGGGTAAACAGCATCCTGCTATTGTTGATTAAAAGATGGTGTTTTTTTATAAAGGCGTCCATCTGAAAACAGAGAATATAAGCAGATTCGGACTAAGCCTGGGGAGAGGTCATTGATTTCAACTGACTAATCTATAAAGGAATTAATTGCAGAATGTGCGGTTTTTCTGGCTGTTAAAATTGAAGGCAGCTTGTTTGTATAACTCAACTAAAATCAAAAATGGATTGTTTTACCATAAGTTAAATTATTGCACTTTTCATTTGCGAAAATTATTGAGAAAATTAATGATCCTGCTAATGAAAAAAGGCAACGCAGGGTTGCCTTTTAAATAATCATTAACGTGTTTCTTTTCCGTTATACCAGTCGAAAAAACGGAACGCTGAAGAAAAAAAAGAATAAATGCCGATTATGACAAAAAACCATAGCAGGAGATCGTAATAGTTTCCTGTTACAGAAAAGCGGCACAAACTGCTCTTATAAGCTACAGGATAAAAAACAATTAACGAACACAAATTAATTATGGTTCGTCGTTTGCGCGGCTGTTTAAAAAAATCTCTAATGTGAAAGGTAAATGATTGTTTAATCACCTGGTGCACTGCCCTCCAAAATTACCGCGATTAGAGGAGTTGTTACCGTTTTTATTACCGCCGTAAGGGCTGTTATTACAACTAAGCGATCCGCTTAATCCACCTATTGCGGCACCGACTGCCATTCCTCCTGGCCCGCCAGGCATTCCACCAATCAAACCCAAAATCATACTGGCACCCACGTCGTTTGCACAGCTCCTGGGCGCGCCACCTTTACCGCCGTTATAGCCACCAGAAACACGACCGCCCTCGGATTTGTCGGCAAAATTCCCTGCGCCTGAAATCGTTTCTATTTCGTCCAGAGTGAGTTCACGCATATATCTTTCCTTGTATTAATATTATTTTAATTTACGGGATGGCACCTGACCTGAAGAAAGATATAAAGCAAATTTATATTTAAGTAAACGGCGTTATTTCTTGAGGGTGCTTTTTACGAGCTATATCACAATAAATTGCAGAGGTTTGACCATTATATTAATGGCCTTGTTTAAAGTAACGTGTTACTTAAATTAATAATAATTTATTTAACATATATTATTAATTATTAAATGGATGAGAGCTGTAAATATAGAAAAGCCCCATCCTACAGAGGAGAGGGCTTTTTTATTACGGCATGGCATCAAGCGGAATAATCGCGCCGCGGTGCTGGATCACCGTGCTGGCAGTCAGATGACCGCACTGCGCGGCGGCTTCCGGTGAGGCACCCGTTAAACGCTGTGACAAATAGCCAGCACTAAAGGAGTCACCCGCAGCGGTGGTGTCGATCACTTTCTCTTTCGCCAGGCGTATAGCAGGCACATCGATGAGCGGCTCGTCGCCAACCGCAACCAGACACGATTCGGCACCTCGTTTAATCACAATCTCGCTGGCACCTGCCTGCCGCGTGCGGGCAATGACCTCTTCCAGTGACTGCTCACCCCACAGAAGATGCTCATCATCCAGCGTCAGAAAAGCGATATCGGTGCAATTTAACATGGCGCGGTAGGCCGTTTGCGCGGCAGCGTTATCACGCCATAAACGTGGACGGTAGTTATTATCGAAAATGACGTTA
Source organism: Pantoea sp. LMR881 (assembly GCF_027157825.1). Classification (NCBI taxonomy): domain Bacteria; kingdom Pseudomonadati; phylum Pseudomonadota; class Gammaproteobacteria; order Enterobacterales; family Erwiniaceae; genus Pantoea; species Pantoea sp. LMR881. The sequence goes on along the minus strand of NZ_JAPVOK010000002.1, from coordinate 2,163,549 downwards.
CCGCCATTGGCCCGGCAGCGTGCCAGTAAGGCCATCAGCTTGTCACGGCTGCTGTCAGGCAATATCGCTAAACTGATGCCGCTCAGATACAGATAATCGTACTGCGCTAACTGCTGACAAATGTTGTCAGATTCTGGGCTGTCGAGCCAGTAACGGGCCGCCGCATCACTGCGCCAGTACCAGAAGGTGCGCTCGCCGTGGGCATCCGTTTCGATGACGTACAGGCCCGGCATTTTATTTTCCAGCCGCTGAATCAGGCCGGTGTTAACCTTCTCTTGTTGCCAGGCGGCAATCATTTGATCGCTAAAAGAATCAATTCCCAGCGCGGTTACGTAATCAACACTGAGCTGTGCGTCATCTGCCTGTCGGGCAAGGTAAACCGCGGTGTTCAGCGTATCGCCGCCAAAGCCGCGTTTAATGTTCTCACCCTTTTCGGACAACTCAATCATGCATTCGCCAATAATGGCGATTTTTTTCTGCGTCATGGTTTTTAGCCTGTAGTGAAATTCAACCCTAGTCTCGCGTCTGGTATGGCAGACGTCAACGAATTTTAAAACGGCGTTTTAATTCCACTTAAGGTCTGAAAAGTGGAATTTTCAGTTGATATAGCAATTAAATTCCAGCTTGTTTTGGCGATTGTGCAGGTTCAGTCATTGTTACACTCAGTGCTTTCAAGCGGCCAAATGCTAATAAAGTTATCCCGGAGATAGCCGATAAGTGCCGCTGAGTTGCCCTGTCCAGGCGCTCACTACCAACCAGGAAAATACCATGGTGATGGAGAATACAAGTCACAGGCTACCTTCTTTGAGTGACATAAGCCCCCAGCCGGAAACACATCTTTTCTGGCAACAATGCCAACGATTCTATACTTTTCAACCGATTTACAAGGTGTCTGGCCGGTTGCTGGCTATCGAACTGCTCACCGCCATAACGCACCCATCCGCACCTGAAAAAAGCTGTCACCTGAATCATATTTTGCTGCGCTTGATACCGCTCAGCGGCTGCATGTCGTACATGAGCAACTGGAGTTGCTTACACAGTGGTCTGAATTTTTTGAAAAAGCGGACATCGTTGCGTCGGTCAATATTGATGGCCCTTCGCTGCTGTCGATACAGAATCATCCACCGATTCGCAGCCTGATCGCACGGCTATCCTGGGTGCGATTTGAACTCACTGAGCATCACGTTTTACCGCAGGAAGAGATGATTGCACAGATGCCGGAGCTCGGCCCGCTGTGGCTGGACGATTTTGGTTCAGGCATGGCCAACTTCTCAGCCCTGACCGAGCTTAAATATGATTACATCAAGCTGTCCCGCGAGCTGTTTATCCTGCTGCGAAAAACTGACGAAGGACGTAGCCTGTTTGCAATGCTTCTGGCGCTTATCAACCGTTACTGTAACGGGGTCATCGTTGAAGGCGTAGAAACAGAAGAGGAGTGGCAACAGATTCAGTCTTCACCAGCGATGGCTGCACAGGGTTATTTCTTTTCGCGCCCGGTCCCTTTTTCTGAGTTGAATCATCTTGCTATCCAGCTTTCCTGATGCTGTTCCTTACGGTCTCGACTATCTTTAACAGAGACCGGGGAAGGGCAAGGAGAAAGCGAAATGTCTCGCACAGGAAAAATCATAAGTTGGATTATCGGGCTTTTTTATTACTGGTTGTTGTACTCATTGTCATTATTGCCACATTTGACTGGAATCGTCTGAAGCCAACCATTAACCAGAAAGTCTCGACAGAATTGAACCGTCCGTTCGCCATTCGTGGCGATTTAGGCGTAGCCTGGGAACGTAATCGTGACGAGCCTGGCTGGCGCAGTTGGGTGCCGTGGCCGCACTTGCACGCGCAGGACATCATGCTGGGCAATCCGCCGGATGTTCCGGAAGTAACAATGGTGCATTTGCAGCGCGTGGATGCCACTCTGGCGCCGCTGGCGCTTCTGCATAAAGAAGTATTTATACCCTGGATTAAACTGGAGCAGCCCGATGCGCGCTTGATCCAGACGGCAGATAAGAAAAATAACTGGACCTTTAATCTCGCCAACAGTGACAACAAAGATGAGAACGCGCCACCCTCGGCGTGGTCCTTCCGTCTCGACAATATCTTGTTTGATCAGGGGCAAATCCGCTATCGCGATGCGATCAATAAAGCTGATGTCACCGTGAAGGTGAACCCGTTGGGCAAGCCGGTGCCCTATGCGCAAATTGCAGGCGGTGATGATAAGCAAAAAGGTGCGGGAGATTTTGTATTTGGCTGGCAGGCTAACGGTACTTATAACAACGAGCAGTTAGAGGGTGAGGGCAAAACTGGCGGCATGCTGTCGCTGCGCAGCCAGAATACGCCGTTCCCGATTCAGGCCGATGTGCGGAACGGGACAACGCGCGTGCAGGTAACAGGCGGGTTGCAGGATCCCATGAATTTAGGCGGGCTGGACGTGCGTCTGCGCTTCTCGGGCGACACGCTGGCAAATTTGTATGGTCTGACGGGCGTGCTGCTGCCCGATACCCCACCTTATGACACAGATGGTCATTTGCGTGCTAAATTTGCCGGTGAAAAAGGTCCTGTTTATCAATATGAAAATTTTAATGGCCACATCGGCGACAGCGATATTCATGGCTCGTTAACTTATACCCAGGGTAAACCGCGTCCCAAACTGAGCGGTGAACTGACGTCTCGCCAGTTGCGTATGGCGGATTTAGGGCCACTCATCGGCGTTGATTCCGGTAAAGGCAGCAAAAAAACCGAGCAGGCGAAAGCGCAGCGGGGAGAAAAGTCGACCCAGCCCACCGATCGCGTATTACCCCACGATAAGTTCGATACCAAAAGCTGGGACGTGATGGACGCTGATGTGAAATTTAGCGGCAAGCGTATCGAACACAGCAATTCGCTGCCGTTGAGCGATCTTTATACCCATTTGCAGCTCAAAAATGGTGACCTGCTGTTGGATCCGCTGCGTTTCGGCATGGCGGGCGGCAATTTAAACAGCACCATTCGTTTAGAAGGCGATCGCACGCCGATGCGCGGGCGCGCAGATATTCACGCACGGAAACTGCGCTTGCGTCAGCTGTTCCCGGATGTATCAGCGATGCAGAACAGCCTGGGCCAGCTAAACGGCGATGCCAGTTTTACCGGTACGGGTAATTCGGTCGCAGATTTACTGGCGACCAGTGATGGCCAACTGAAATTGTTAATGAACGATGGCGTGATCAGCCGCAGCCTGATGGAAATCGCCGGGCTTAATGTCGGTAACTATGTGGTAGGCAAACTGTTTGGCGATGATCAGGTGCGTATTAACTGCGCCGCAACCGATATCAAACTGCAAAACGGCTTAGCGACACCCAACCTGTTTGTTTTTGATACTGAGAATGCAGTGATTAACGTCACTGGCAACGCTAATTTCGCCAGTGAGCGGATGGATCTTTCTATCAATCCAGAGAGCAAAGGCATTCGCATTATTACCCTGCGTTCGCCGCTTTATGTGCGCGGAACATTCAAAAATCCTGACGCCGGAGTGAAAGCGGGTCCGCTGCTGGCGCGTGGTGCCGCTGCCGTGGCGTTAGGTACAGTTGTTGCGCCTGCTGCTGCATTACTGGCACTGATTTCCTCCAGCGATAACGAGGATAATCAGTGCAGTACTGTATTACAGCAGATGAAAAACAGTCAGTAATCAGTTGCGGTAGAGCACTTTGATAATGTGATAACCAAACGCGGTTTTCACCGGTCCGTAAGGTTTTAATAGCGGGCAGGTGAAAACCGCTTTATCAAATGCGGGCACCATCTGACCCTGACGGAACTCCCCAAATCGCCGCCGTTTTTCCCGGACGGACAGGTAGAGTGTTTCTTTGCCAGTTGTTGAAAGCTCCCGCCTTTTTCCAGCTTCGTCAGTATCTCTTTCGCCAGAGCTTCCTCTTTCACGAGGATGTGTAAAGCCGCCGCAGTTTTCGCCATGTTGCTGTCTCGTTGTGTATAATCGTCGCCCATTATAACCCTAACTTGCACGCAGCAGGCGCGTTGGCTGGCTGCGCAACGGGCGTTATAACTTTTCTTAATCAACTGAGTGAATGTCTGTTATGCGTTTAAATCCCGGCCAACAGCGTGCTGTCGAATTTGTCACCGGTCCTTGTCTGGTGCTGGCGGGTGCGGGTTCGGGGAAAACCCGTGTCATTACCAATAAAATTGCGCATCTGATCCGCGCGTGCGGCTATCAGGCGCGCCACATTGCGGCAGTCACCTTTACCAATAAAGCCTCGCGCGAGATGAAAGAGCGCGTTGCGCAGACGCTTGGCCGTAAAGAAGCGCGCGGTTTAATGATCTCCACTTTTCATACGTTGGGATTAGAGATTATCAAGCGTGAATATGCCGCGCTGGGCATGAAATCCAACTTCTCGCTGTTTGACGATCAAGACCAGCTTGCCTTGCTAAAGGAGCTGACGAAGCAGTGGCTGGAAGAGGATAAGACGCTGGTTCAACAGCTTATTTCCACTATCTCTAACTGGAAAAATGATTTGGTTGATCCCGCTCGTGCCACTGCACTGGCCCGCTCCGAGCGAGATACCCTTTTTGCTCATTGCTATGGCCTGTACGATCAGCATCTGAAAGCCTGTAACGTCCTCGATTTTGATGATTTGATTCTGCTGCCCACGCTGCTGCTCCAGCGCAACCAGGAGGTGCGGGAACGCTGGCAACAGCGCATCCGTTATCTGCTGGTGGATGAGTATCAGGATACGAATACCAGCCAGTATGAACTGGTGAAATTACTGGTTGGCGCGCGGGCGCGTTTTACCGTGGTGGGTGATGACGATCAGTCTATTTACTCCTGGCGTGGTGCCCGTCCGCAGAATCTGGTGCTGTTAAAAGAGGATTTCCCGGCGCTGGAGGTGGTGAAGCTGGAGCAGAATTACCGCTCTTCCCAGCGTATTTTGAAGGCAGCCAATATTCTCATCGCTAACAATCCACACGTTTTTGAAAAGCGGCTGTTCTCTGAGCTGGGCATGGGTAACCCGCTGAAAGTATTGACCGCAAATAATGAAGATCACGAAGCGGAGCGCGTCGCAGGTGAAATGATTGCGCATCACTTCATCAATAAAACGGCTTACAAAGATTACGCCATTCTTTATCGCGGTAATCATCAGTCGCGTGTCTTTGAGAAGCAGTTGATGCAAAACCGCATTCCGTACCGTATTTCAGGCGGCACGTCGTTCTTCTCGCGACCTGAAATCAAAGATCTGCTGGCTTACTTGCGCGTGCTGACCAACCCGGATGATGACAGTGCTTTTCTGCGCATCGTTAATACACCGCGCCGTGAGATTGGTCCGGCTACGCTACAAAAACTGGGCGAATGGGCCAATTTGCGTAACAAGAGCCTGTTCAACGCCAGTTTTGACGTTGGATTAGGGCAAACCCTGAACGGTCGCGGTTTGGAGCATCTACAACGCTTTACGCACTGGCTGAATGAGATCATTCAACTGACCGAACGCGAGCCGGTTAACGCGGTGCGCGATCTGATCCGTGGCATCGATTACGAAAGCTGGTTATTTGAAACCTCTGGCAGTCCAAAAGCCGCAGAAATGCGCATGAAAAACGTCAATACGCTGTTTCAGTGGATGACGGAGATGCTGGAAGGTAGCGATCTGGATGAGCCGATGACGCTGGCGCAGGTGGTGACGCGCTTTACGTTGCGCGACATGATGGAGCGCGGTGAAAACGATGAGGAGCTCGATCAGGTGCAGTTGATGACGTTACATGCATCAAAAGGGCTGGAATTTCCTTACGTTTACCTGGTTGGCATGGAAGAGGGGTTATTGCCGCACCAGAGCAGTATCGATGAGAATAATATTGAGGAAGAGCGACGCCTCGCTTACGTAGGTATTACGCGCGCGCAGAAGGAGCTGACGTTTACTTTATGTCGCGAACGTCGCCAGTATGGTGAGCTGGTGCGCCCGGAACCGAGCCGCTTTTTACTGGAGCTGCCGCAGGATGATGTGGCCTGGGAAACCGAGCGCAAAGTTGTCAGCGCAGAAGAGAGAATGAAAACCGGCCAAAGCCGTGTGGCGGGTTTAAGAGCGATGCTGGAAAAAGCGAAGAAAGCCTGAGTTGGGCGCATGCTGCCCTTTCTCCCGCCAGCGAGAGAAAGAGCCGCCCGACGCGAAACTGAAAAATTTGCGCTGCCTTTTAAATTATTTTCTTTTGAACATCACTAACCTGGCCTCAGACAAGAACTTTAGCGAGCGACGCTGAGGCAAGGCGAAGCTTTTCCGGCATAGCGGAGTTTACACAGCGTAAAGGAGCATTTGACGGAAAAGCTTCAACGCTGCATCGGCGAGCGCAGCAGGTTCGATTAAGTAATAGTAAGAAGCCAGTGAACATAGGACTGATAATGGCTTTCCTGTTCCAGCAGCTCGGCCCGCAGTGGATGCGCCGCCAGCCAGCCAGCAGGTAATGTCAGATGCAGCGCGTCATCATCTGCCTGCAATCGCACTGCAGGTAATGTATCGTCACGGCGACGGCTGGAGAAGATAATTGCCAGACGCAGCAAACGACACAGCCGTTCTGCCAGGCGCGGCGGTACAGCATTCTGCTGGGTTAACAGCGCCAGATCGATACTGCCGCTCTGGTTTTGCAACAGGCAGGCCAGCAGCTTTTTTTGTGCAGGAGTAAAACCAGGCAGGTCGAGATGGCGGACTAAATAAGCGGCGTGCTGGGGTGCCTGACGAAAATCTACGCTCAGGCCGATTTCATGAATGGCGCAGGCGCTCAACAGTAAATCACGACAGCGTTGATCGAGTTTCCATAGCGCACTGACCTGACGAAAAAAAGTTTCTGCCAGTTGACGCACACGTCCAGCCTGCTCGATATCAATACTGAACCGACGCTGTACGTTTTGCAGGGTACGGCTGCGAATATCGCGGTCAACAGGCAGATGTAACATGCCATAAACCAACCCTTCACGTAGCGCGCCGCCTGCCAGCGTCATGCTTTCAATGTTCAGCTCCTGGAAAATGGCAATCAAAATCGACAGGCCACTGGGGAAAACCAGTGCGCGTTCCAGTGTCAGACCTTCGATTTCTAACTCTTCCAGCTTGCCGCATTGAATTGCACGCTGTTTAAGCTGTTGCAGTTTGCTGAGGGTGATGCGCTCGTCCATGCCTTGTGCAACCATGATCTCCTGAAGCGCCTGCACTGTCCCCGATGCACCAACACAGGCTTGCCAGCCTTGCTCGCGCAGACGCGCAACAACGGGTTGAATCATTTCGCGTGCTGCCTGTTCAGCCTGCGCAAAATTCTCTTTAGCCAGGTGACGGTCGCTGAAGAAACGTTCCAGCCAGGTTACGCAGCCCATCGACAAGCTAAACAACACCGTGGCGTGAGAGCCATCGCCCGTCGCCAGTTCCGTGCTGCCACCGCCAATGTCTACCACTAAGCGCCGATCTGAACCGCCAGTAGTATGAGCAACGCCTTGATAAATCAGGCGAGCTTCCTCTTCACCGCTAATAACATTGATCGCGCAACCCAGGATCTGCTGCGCTGTTTCGAGAAAGGCTTGTGCATTTGCCGCAAGGCGCAGCGTGGCAGTGGCGACCACGCGAATTTGTTCGGGAGGAATATCTTGCAGTTGTTCTGAAAACAATCTGAGACATTGCCAGCCGCGCGTCATCGCTTCAGCTGACAAATGGTTGCTTTTATCCAGACCTGCAGCAAGGCGCACCTTGCGTTTGATCTTCGCGACGGTCTGGATACTGCCAGACACTTCGCGCACCACCAACATATGAAAGCTGTTAGAGCCTAAATCAATCGCAGCATAAAGTGACGATGCGCTTAGCATGGTGAGCTTAACTCGAACGTTTACGGTTGTTGTTGCGTGGCGTACCACGGCGATTAGCGTTGTTACCGCCACGACGCGGACCGTTACCTGAACGGCTTCTTGCCAGGCGCTTCGGTGGTGGTAATTCGCTCAGCAGCGCATCACTGTTGTACTTGCTGACCGGAATGCTGTGTCCGATATACTCTTCGATAGCCGGTAAATTCAGCGCATACTCTTCGCACGCCAGGCTGATAGAGTGTCCGCTGGCACCTGCGCGTCCGGTACGACCAATACGATGCACATAATCTTCGCGATCGTCAGGCAAATCGTAGTTAAAGACGTGCGTTACCGCAGGAATATGCAGGCCACGCGCCGCAACGTCGGTTGCGACCAAAATATCCACGTCACCTTTGGTAAAATCATCCAGGATGCGCAGACGTTTTTTCTGGGCCACATCGCCCGTCAGCAAGCCGACACGATGACCGTCCGCCGCCAGATGTCCCCAAATATCTTCACAACGATGTTTGGTATTGGCAAAAACGATAGCGCGATCTGGCCACTCTTCTTCAAGCAGCGTTTGCAGCAGACGCATTTTCTCTTCATTTGAAGGATAGAAAAGCTCTTCTTTAATGCGGTGGCCGGTTTTTTGCTCCGGTTCCACTTCAACATATTCGGCGCTATTCATGTGTTCAAACGCCAGTTCACGCACGCGGTAAGAGAGCGTAGCGGAGAACAGCATGCTCAGACGCTGCGTAGCAGCAGGCATGCGGCGGAACAACCAGCGAATATCTTTAATAAAGCCGAGATCGAACATGCGATCGGCTTCGTCCAGCACCATCACCTGAATGGCACCGAGGTTAACGTGATTTTGCTTAGCGTAATCGATCAGGCGACCTGTGGTGCCGATCAAAATATCTACGCCCTGTTCTAAGACTTTAAGCTGTTTGTCATAACCGTCACCGCCATAGGCCAGGCCTAATTTTAGTCCGGTCGCGGCTGCCAGCGGCTCAGCATCAGCATGAATTTGCACGGCAAGTTCACGCGTTGGTGCCAGAATTAATGCGCGTGGCTGGTTGACCTGACGGCCTTCAGCCGCAGGATTTGAGAGAAGATGATGAAACGTTGACGTCAGAAACGCCATCGTTTTGCCGGTACCGGTTTGCGCCTGACCCGCAACATCACGCCCTGAAAGCGTAAAAGGCAGTGCTAACGCCTGAATGGGCGTGCAGTTATGAAAGCCTTTATTTTCAAGGGCTTCCACCACCAGAGGGTGCAGGGCGAAGTCGGAAAACTTCTGTTCGGTTAAGTGTGTTTTGCTCATAGTGTGGTAGAATATCAGCTTACTATCGCTTTACGAAAGCGTATCCGATGAAATAAAGTCAACCTACATTGGTATATTTTACGCCAATTCGCCAGGCATAATCTTGTGGAGTAAAACATGAGCAGCGATAAAATCGTTCACCTGACCGATGACAGTTTCGACACCGACGTGCTGAAAGCCGACGGCGTTACACTGGTAGATTTCTGGGCTGAATGGTGTGGTCCTTGCAAAATGATCGCCCCGATTCTTGATGAAGTCGCAGAAGAGTACGAAGGTAAGCTTACTATCGCTAAGCTGAATATCGACGACAACCCGGGCACTGCGCCGAAATATGGCATTCGCGGTATTCCGACGCTGCTACTGTTCAAAAACGGTGAAGTCGCCGCAACGAAAGTCGGCGCCTTGTCCAAAGGTCAGTTGAAAGAGTTCCTGAACGCCAATTTGGCCTAATCAGGGCTGAACGTTCAGCGATGTGGAAATTTATTTCTGCCGCTGGACGTTCGCTTTCAGGCGTGCTAAGTTACCAACACTGCATTACGAACTTACCTTGTAGTTAGCATCTTAAAGTTTTCCCTGTTGAACCCTGCCGCACTGTACCTTTAGCAGCGGTTTTGCAATCTGACGGTTAGCTCCAACTTTGGCATCGCAATCGGCCGCCTCCTCGCATCCAGTCGCTATCCCTGATGATGATCGTCGAGAAGAGTCGAAAAGAGCCATTAACAGGCATGGATTAATTGCCATACCATTCACGACAAACATTTCGAGTATTACCCCGAGTTTAAGAACCCATCACTATGAATCTTACCGAATTAAAGAATACGCCGGTTTCTGAGCTGATTACCCTCGGCGAAAATATGGGGCTGGAAAATCAGGCTCGCATGCGCAAGCAGGACATCATTTTCTCAATCCTGAAGCAGCACGCAAAAAGCGGCGAAGACATCTTCGGTGATGGCGTGCTGGAGATATTGCAGGATGGATTTGGATTCCTCCGCTCTGGAGACAGCTCCTACCTCGCCGGTCCCGATGATATCTACGTTTCCCCAGCCAAATTCGCCGCTTTAACCTCCGCACTGGTGACACCATTTCCGGCAAAATCCGTCCGCCGAAAGAAGGTGAGCGTTACTTTGCGCTGCTGAAGGTTAATGAAGTTAACTATGACAAGCCAGAGAACGCGCGTAATAAGATTCTGTTCGAAAACCTCACGCCGCTGCACGCGAATAATCGCCTGCGTATGGAGCGGGGTAATGGCTCAACTGAAGATTTGACGGCTCGCGTACTGGATCTGGCTTCACCTATTGGTCGTGGTCAGCGTGGTTTGATCGTCGCACCACCAAAAGCCGGTAAAACCATGCTACTGCAAAACATCGCACAGAGCCTGGCGTATAACTATCCGGATTGCGTGCTGATGGTGCTGCTGATTGATGAGCGTCCGGAAGAAGTGACCGAGATGCAGCGTCTGGTAAAAGGTGAAGTTATCGCTTCTACCTTTGACGAACCCGCATCACGCCACGTTCAGGTTGCTGAGATGGTGATTGAGAAAGCTAAGCGCCTGGTTGAACACAAGAAAGACGTTATCATTCTGCTCGACTCCATTACACGTCTGGCGCGTGCTTACAACACCGTTGTACCGGCTTCCGGTAAAGTGTTGACCGGTGGTGTGGATGCCAACGCCCTGCATCGTCCGAAGCGTTTCTTCGGTGCAGCACGTAACGTCGAAGAGGGTGGCAGCCTGACTATCATCGCAACGGCGCTGGTTGATACCGGCTCGAAGATGGATGAAGTTATCTACGAAGAGTTTAAAGGCACCGGTAACATGGAGCTGCATCTCTCACGTAAGATCGCTGAAAAACGTGTCTTCCCGGCAATTGATTACAACCGCTCCGGTACGCGTAAAGAAGAGCTGCTGACTTCTCAGGAAGAACTGCAGAAAATGTGGATCCTGCGTAAGATTATTCACCCAATGGGTGAAATCGATGCGATGGAATTCCTCATTAATAAGTTGGCAATGACCAAAACCAACGATGAATTCTTCGACATGATGAAGCGTTCCTGATCGTATAAGTAATTAAGCCGAACCTTATTTTCGGCTTTTTTAACTAAAATGATCGCGAAATCGCACCTACGCCACGTCTTAACGTGGCGTTTTTCATTTTTGGGCTATAGGATTGAACACTGACAGGAGCATTTATAATGACTGTGGGAGCGGTGGTGAATTATTGAGCATTCATGCACCTCTTGATGCAGAATTCGGATTCTGGCGCAGTGGTATTGGCGATTTATCGCGTATCGTTGTCCAAGATGTTAGCTGAGAGCGTTTAACGTGAATTTACTCACTATGAGTACTGAGCTTGGTTTAATTTTTTTCTTTTCCTTAGTTTTCCTCTTTTTTGCCCGAAAAGCAGCGTTAAAAATTGGCCTGGTTGATACACCAAACTCGCGTAAACGCCATCATGGCGCGATTCCGCTGGTTGGCGGCATTTCTGTGTTTGCCGGTATCTGTTTTACCTTTGCTATCACCAATTATTATCTGCCGCATGCGCTGCTCTATTTAGGCTGTGCTGGATTATTAGTCTTCGTTGGCGCACTGGACGATCGCTTCGATATCAGCGTGAAAATTCGTGCTGTGGTTCAGGCTATTGTTGCCGTGGTGATGATGGTTGGTGCAAAGCTTTATTTATTGAGCCTTGGCTTTATCATCGGACCGGTAGAGCTCATTGTCGGGCCTTTTGGCTATGTACTGACGCTGTTCGCGGTGTGGGCAGCCATTAACGCCTTCAATATGGTTGACGGTATAGATGGTCTGCTGGGCGGACTCTCTTCCGTGACGTTTGCCGCAATGGGCATCATTCTCTATTTTGACGGGCAGTTCAGTCTCGCGATGTGGTGCTTCGCGATGATCGCCGCCACGCTGCCCTATATTTTGCTCAATCTTGGCTTTCTTGGGCGCCGCTATAAGGTCTTTATGGGCGATGCTGGCAGCACCATGATTGGTTTCACCATCATCTGGATCTTACTCGAAACCACGCAAGGCCTGAGCCATCCGATAACGCCTGTTACTGCGCTCTGGCTGATCGCGATCCCGCTGATGGACATGGTAGCCATCATGTATCGTCGTTTGCGCAAAGGCATGAGTCCTTTTTCTGCCGATCGTCAGCACATTCACCATTTGATTATGCGCGCGGGTTTTAGCTCGCGTCAGGCCTTCTTGTTAATTACTGTCGCGGCAGCAATTCTCGCCGGTATTGGCGTGCTGGGTGAATATCTCGCCTTCATTCCTGAATGGGTGATGCTGGTGCTGTTTCTGGTTGCCTTTATGGTTTACGGCTATTGCCTGAAACACGCCTGGCGCGTTGCACGTCGAATTCGCCGCATCAAACGTCGTATTCATAGCGCCCGCGACGCCAAAAAAAAATTACTCTGATAAGACCTGATAAAGGATAACCCTGTTATGCCCTCTGATGTTGTGGAGAACGAACTGGATATTCGCGGCCTGTGCTGCTGTTTATGGCGCGGTAAGCGGTGGATTGTTGGGCTTGCGCTGCTGTTTGCGGCGATTGCCTGGCTGGCAACACTGTTGATGAAACAAGTCTGGAGCACTACGGCGATTACCGATCGTCCTACGGTGAATATGCTGGGTTCTTATTACGCCCAGCAGCAGTTTCTCAACAACCTCGACGTGCACAACAATGCACTGACGTTGAGTGCGCCATCGCCTACGGTGATGGATGAGGTGTATCAGGAATTCACCATGCAGCTTTCCTCCTGGGATACCCGCCGCGAGTTTTGGCAGCAGACGGAGTATTACAAAAGCCGCAAAGTGGGGAATGCACATAACGATGCAGCGTTACTGGATGATCTGATTGGGAACATTCAGTTCGCACCTGCTGATCCCGCGCATAACACCTTTGACAACATCAAACTCAAAGCGGAAACCGCCAGCGATGCGAATAACCTGTTGCGACAATATATCGCTTACGCCAGTGAACGCGCGGCGCGTCATCTTAACGCCGAATTAAAAGGCGCGTGGCAGGCTCGCGGCGCGCAGTTACAGGCGCAGGTAAAACGTCAGGAAGATGTTGCAAATGCCGTCTTTCAGCGCCAACAGCATCGGCTTGAGCAGGCATTGAAAATTGCCAGCCAGCAAGGCATTCGTGAAAAGCAACCGCGAGAATCTGACGAAAGCCTGTCTGACAGCGATCTGTTTTTGCTTGGTCAGCCCATGCTGCAAGGGCAGTTAGAGACGTTGCAGGCGACCGGTCCGACCTACGATATAAGCTATGATCAAAACAGAGCCATGCTCACCACGCTGCAGGCAGGCCCGATGCAAAACAGCAAGTTTCAGACTTACCGCTATTTGCGTACGCCCGAAGAGCCCGTATCACGTGACAGTCCGCGTCGTCTGTTCATGATGATTATGTGGGGCGCCGTGGGTGCGCTGGTGGGTGCTGGTGTGGCATTGGCGCGTCGTCCGCGTCCAATATCAGAACCGCGTCATTGAGAGAAACAGTGTGAAAGTTCTGACAGTATTTGGTACTCGCCCCGAAGCCATCAAGATGGCGCCGCTGGTCAAAGCCCTGGCGCAAGATCCCGCATTTGAATCACGTTTGTGCGTCACGGCGCAGCACCGTGAAATGCTCGATCAGGTGTTGCGATTATTTCAGCTGCAACCCGATTATGACCTCAACATCATGCGTCCGGAGCAAGGGTTAACTGAAATCACCTGCCGTATTTTGCAGGGTATGAAAACCGTTTTGCTCGACTTCAAACCGGACGTGGTATTAGTGCACGGTGACACCACTACCACGCTGGCTGCCAGCCTGGCTGCATTTTATCAGCAGGTTCCTGTTGGTCATATCGAGGCGGGATTACGCACAGGCGATCTCGCTTCGCCGTGGCCAGAAGAAGCTAACCGTAAACTAACCGGGCATCTTGCCAGCCTGCATTTCACGCCAACCAGCCGCTCACGGCAAAATTTATTGCAGGAAAATCTGTCCGATAACCGCATCTTTGTTACCGGCAACACGGTAATTGATGCCCTGTTGTGGGTGCGTGACCGCGTGCTGGATGATGCCGATCTCAATGCCCAGCTGGCAGCACGCTATCCCTTCCTTGATACCAGCAAAAAGCTGGTTTTGGTCACAGGGCATCGTCGGGAAAGTTTCGGTGACGGTTTCGAGCGTATCTGTAGCGCACTGGCACAAATCGCCCGCCAGCATCCCGACGCGCAGATTGTTTATCCTGTGCACCTTAACCCTAACGTCAGCGAGCCGGTAAATCGCATTCTCAGCGGGATTGAAAATATTGTGCTGATTGAGCCGCAGGAATATCTGCCCTTCGTCTGGCTCATGAACCGCGCCTGGCTGATTCTCACTGATTCTGGCGGTATTCAGGAAGAGGCACCGTCGTTAGGCAAACCGGTGCTGGTCATGCGCGACACCACAGAGCGTCCCGAAGCCGTAGAAGCGGGCACAGTAAAATTAGTGGGCACCGATGTGACCAAAATTGTGGCGGAAGTGAGTCGGCTGCTGACGGATGAAGCGGCCTGGCAAATAATGAGTCGCGCCCATAATCCCTATGGCGATGGCAAAGCCTGCGGACGTATTTTGCAAGCCTTAAAAGATAACAGAGCCGAATTATGAGTTTTGAAACCATCTCCGTGATTGGACTGGGTTACATTGGGCTGCCTACGGCAGCCGTTTTTGCCTCAAAAAAAAAAAAGTTATTGGCGTTGATATCAACGCGCATGCCGTTGAGATCATCAATCAGGGAGCAATTCATATTGTTGAGCCTGATCTGGATCACGTTGTCCATAAAGCCGTCACGCGCGGCGATCTGCGCGCAACGACGCAGCCGGAAGCCGCCGACGCTTTTTTGATCGCGGTACCAACGCCGTTTATGGCTGACTATCAACCCGATTTACGTTTCGTTAAAGCAGCAGCAGAATCTATCGCGCCGGTGTTGAAGCAAGGCGATCTGGTGATCCTCGAATCAACCTCGCCGGTCGGAAGCACCGAGCAAATGGCGGAATGGCTGGCGGCTGCGCGTCCCGATCTGCGTTTTCCTCAGCAGGGCGGTTTGCCGGATATTTTTATCGCTTACTGTCCTGAGCGCGTATTACCTGGCAAGGTGATGGTTGAATTGATCAACAACGATCGGGTGATTGGCGGCATGACCCCAGCCTGTTCGGCGCGTGCCAGCGAGCTTTATCGTATCTTCCTTAAAGGAGAATGCGTTGAGACCAATGCGCGCACCGCTGAAATGTGCAAGCTGACCGAAAACAGTTTCCGTGACGTTAATATCGCTTTTGCCAATGAACTGTCGCTGATTTGTGCTGAACAGGGGATTAACGTCTGGGAGCTGATTGCACTGGCGAATCGGCATCCGCGTGTCAATATTCTTCAGCCTGGCCCCGGCGTTGGGGGTCACTGTATTGCTGTCGATCCGTGGTTTATCGTGGCGCAAAATCCGGCGCTGGCACGTTTGATCCGCACCGCGCGCGAAGTCAACGATGCTAAACCGCAATGGGTATTGGATCAGGTAAAAAATGCCTTAGCTGACTGCCTGACACAAACCGGCAAGCGGGCCAGCGAGATCACCATCGCCTGTTTTGGTTTGGCATTTAAGCCAGATATTGATGACCTGCGTGAAAGCCCGGCAATGCATGTCGCACAACTGATTGCTGACTGGCACAGCGGCGTTACGTGGGTCGTTGAGCCTAATATCAGCGCGATCCCGCCTGTGCTTAAAGAGCAGGCTACGCTGGTCCAGCCTGAACAGGCACTGGCAGAGGCCGATCTGTTGGTGATGCTGGTGGATCACCGGGATTTCCGCGCTATTGGCGCAGATCAGGTCACGCAGCCCTGGATTGTGGATACTAAAGGCGTTTGGCGATGAAAGCCTGCGGTCGCGGCCCACTGTCACGCCATTCTCGTCACGGTCACGCTTTATCGGATGGGTAATATGTCTGTCTTCGTCAAGATTAGTCCACTCGCGTGGGAGAGCCAGTTCTTTGGGCTGAACAGCGCACGACTTGATTTTGCAGGCGATCTGCCACTGGCGGTAGCCGTACAACATCCTTGTGCGCTGTTACAGATTAAAATCCCTGCTGAGCAACACGAAATCATAGATGCTGTGAATCAGCACGGTTTTCAGCTGGTTGAAGGCGAGGCGGATTTAGTTCTCAATATCAAGCGTACCGAGCGTCAGACCGGTGTTCGCATTGCGCGTGAGGCGCAAATCCCTGCGCTACGCGAAGCCGCTGCGCAGGCCTTTCGCCAGAGCCGTTTTCGTGCCCCTGGTATGCTAATGAAGCGAGTGGTCGTTTCTACGCGCAGTGGATCGAAAATGCGGTGCGCGGCACCTTTGATCATCAATGCCTTATTGCCTGTGATGAGGCGGGCACGCTCCAGGGCTTTGTTTCGTTGAGAGAAGTTGATGGCGATGCGCGTATTGGTTTGCTGGCGGTGCTGCCAGCGGCGCAGGGCAGCGGCGTCGGTCAGCGATTAATGCTGGCGGCGGCAGACTGGGGACGGGTGCGGCAACTTGAGCGTCTGCGCGTTGCAACGCAGCTCAGTAATCTTACGGCGATGCGCCTCTATTTACGCAGCGGTGCGCGGCTGGAAAGCACGGCGTACTGGTTTTACAGGAAAGGTCATGATCCCATTTAATGCACCCCCGGTCACAGGCACCGAAATCGACTACATGCAGTCGGCGATGAGCAGCGGCAAACTGTGCGGCGATGGGGGGTTTACGCGTCGCTGCCAACAGTGGATGGAGCAACGATTCGGCAGCAGAAAAGTTTTACTGACGCCTTCCTGCACCGCATCGCTCGAGATGGCGGCACTGCTTGTTGATATTCAGCCGGGTGATGAAGTCATCATGCCGAGCTATACCTTTGTTTCCACCGCCAATGCCTTTGTATTACGTGGTGCAAAAATTGTTTTTGTCGATGTACGCCCTGACACGCTTAATATCGACGAAACCCTCATCGAAGCCGCGATTACTGAAAAAACCCGCGCCATTGTCCCGGTGCATTATGCTGGCGTGGCCTGTGAAATGGACACCATCATGGCGCTGGCGGCGAAGCATAAGCTGTTTGTTATTGAAGATGCGGCGCAAGGGGTAATGTCACGTTACAAAGGACGCGCACTGGGAAGCATCGGACATATTGGCTGCTTTAGTTTCCATGAAACCAAAAACTACACGGCAGGCGGTGAGGGCGGTGCGACCTTAATCAATGACGCCAGCCTGGTGGAACGTGCCGAAATCATTCGGGAGAAAGGCACTAACCGCAGCCAGTTTTTCCGTGGTCAGGTCGATAAATATACCTGGCGCGATATGGGTTCCAGCTATCTGATGGCCGATTTGCAGGCCGCTTATCTCTGGGCACAACTGGAAGCTGCTGAAAAAATCAATCAACGGCGTTTACGCCTGTGGCAACGTTATCATGACGCTTTACAGCCTTTAGCTGTGCAGGGCCGCATTACATTGCCAACCATTCCTGCCGACTGCCAGCACAATGCGCATATGTTCTACATCAAGTTGCGCGATCATGACGATCGCCAGGCAGTGATCAACTGGATGAAAGAAGCGGAGATCCTGACCGTCTTTCACTACATTCCGCTACACAGTTCCCCGGCAGGAGAGCGTTTTTCGCGCTTTTTTGGCGAAGATCGCTTCACTACTCAAGAGAGTGAACGCCTGCTGCGGCTGCCGCTGTTCTACAATCTGACAGACAATAACCAGAATACCGTGATCAGTTCTCTGTTGAGCTTCTTTTCCTGATGTCGTTAGCCAAAGCTTCAGTGTGGACGGCCTCGTCTACACTGGTCAAAATTGCCACAGGTTTGCTGATAGTAAAATTGCTGGCGGTCAGTTTCGGACCCGAAGGGGTGGGGCAGGCAGGAAACTTTCGCCAGTTGATCACCGTGCTGGGCGTACTGGCGGGTGCGGGTATTTTTAATGGCGTAACCGCTTACGTTTCGCAATATCAACAGCAGCCTGAGCGGTTACGCGCGGTGGTGGGCACGGCTTCAGCAATGGTTCTGGGCTTTTCGACTGTGCTGGCGCTGCTGTTTTTGCTGGCCGCTGCGCCAGTCAGCGAGGCGCTGTTTGGCCACGATCGCTATCAGGCAGTGGTGCGTGTGGTCGCGTTTCTACAGCTTGGTATCGCCTGGGCCAACCTGACGCTGGCGTTACTCAAAGGCTATCGGGATGCGCGCGGCAACGCGCTGGCAGTAATATTTGGCAGTTTAATCGGCCTCGCGGGCTACCTGTTGTGCTGGTGGCTTGGTGGTTATCAGGGGCGCTGACAGGTTTAGCACTGGTGCCAGCCCTGCTTTTGCTTCCGGCGCTGGTGATACTCAAGCTGCGCGTGCCGTTGCCACTGCGTTGGTTGCGTCCTCAGTGGCAGCCCGATCTGGCCCGAAAGCTGGCTAAATACACCCTGATGGCGCTAATTACTGCTGTTACCTTACCTGTCGCCTGGGTGATGATGCGTAATTTGCTGGCAACGCAAGCGGGATGGGCGCAGGTAGGTTTATGGCAAGGCGTGACCAGCATTTCTGATGCTTATCTGCAGTTTATCACCGCCACTTTTAGCGTCTGGCTGTTACCAACGCTGGCGCGACTGGAGCATAAAGCGGATATAGCGCGGGAAATTGGTCGTGCGCTGCGCTTTGTATTACCTGCTGTTGCCGCGGCCAGTTTCTGCGTCTGGCTGATGCGCGACGTGGCGATCAGTCTGCTGTTTTCCGAAGCCTTTCGCGGCATGCGCGATCTGTTTGTCTGGCAGTTATGCGGTGACGTGTTCAAGGTTGGTGCTTACGTATTTGGCTATCTGGTGATCGCAAAAGCCTCGCTACGTTTTTATGTTTTGACGGAAATAAGCCAGTTCATTCTACTGACGCTGTTTTCTCGTTGGCTCATACCATTGCAGGGTGCGACTGGCGCTGCGCTTGCTTACATGTTCACCTATGTGTGTTATTTCGCCCTGTGCTGTGGCGCTTTTATCATTTATTGCCGGAAAAAATGACTTTAATTCACGTTTTGGGATCGGATATTCCCCATCACAACAACACCGTGTTGCGCTTTTTCAACGATCTGCTGAGCGTTGAGCAACCGACCGTTGCACCACGCCATTTTATGGTAGTGTCACAACAGCCTGAAAGTTTGCAGGCGTTCAGCGCGCTACATATCGAAATATTTAACAGTAAAAAATCGCTGGCGCAGACGCTTATCCAACGCGCAAGAAATCGCAAACAGCGTTTCTTTTGCCATGGACAGTTTAATCCGTGGATCTGGCTGGCGTTGCTCAGTGGCAGGCTACACCGCTCGCAACTGTACTGGCATATCTGGGGCGCTGATCTCTATGAAGATTCACGCAGCCTGAAATTTCGGCTGTTCTACAGACTACGCCGTATGGCGCAGGGCAAACTGGCCCATGTCTTTGCCACACGTGGCGATCTGCACCATTACCAGCAACGTCATGCCCGCGTGCCGACATCGCTGCTCTATTTCCCTACTAAAATGCCGACGGCGGCAGTAAAGGCTGAACCGGCGGAAACCTTCACAATTCTGCTGGGAAATTCAGGCGATGCCAGCAATCGACACATTGAAGGGTTAAAAGCGATACGTGCGCAGTTTGGCGAGCAGGTGAAGATTGAGGTGCCACTTGGCTATCCACCTGATAATGATGCTTATATTGAGCAGGTTAAAACGGCGGCGGACGCGCTGTTTCCCGCCGGACAAGTGCGCTTGCTACGAGCCAGTCTGGCGTTTGATGATTATTTAAGCCTGCTTGCGCGCTGCAATTTAGGCTATTTTATGTTCGAGCGTCAGCAAGGCATTGGCACGTTATGTCTGCTGATACAAGCCGGTGTGCCGTTTGTCCTTAATCGTAAAAACCCGTTTTGGCGCGATATCAGTGAGCAGCAGCTTCCGGTGCTGTTCAGTGAAGATCCGCTCAATCCTGATGTGGTGGCAGAAGCGCGACGTCAGCTGGCAGGCTGTGACAAACAGGCCATAGCCTTTTTGCCCCGGGCTACCTGGCGGGCTGGCGCACGGCATTACGCCTTTGCGAAGAGGAACCTTCATGAGCCTGATGCAGTTTAGTGGTCTGCTGGTGGTTTATCTGTTGTCACTCGGTTTTATCCTGACATTGACCTGGCAGGAATTTAAGCGGGTGCGTTTCAACTTCCATCTTTTCTTTACTTTATTGTTTCTACTGACCTTCTATTTCGGTTTTCCCTTGTCCTGCCTGTTGGTTTTTCGTTTCAACACCGGGATTGTGCCAGGGAATTTTTGCTACAGGCGCTGCTGTCGGCGGGGACGTTTTACGCTATTTATTACGTCAGCTATAAAGTGCGGCTCAGGTCCGTGAATACACCGCCTGCTAAACCCTGGCTACAGATGAATCGTGTTGAAACGCATCTGACCTGCGTCATTCTTGCATTGGTGGCGTTAAGCACCGTTACGGTGTTTTTTCTGCACAATGGTTTTTTGCTTTTCAGGCTGACGGCTTATAACCAAATTTTTTCCAGTGAAGTTTCTGGTGTGGCGCTAAAACGCTTCTTCTATTTCTTTATTCCGGCCATGCTGATCCCCTATTTTCTGCGGCCATCACAGCGCAACTGGCTGCTGTTTCTGATCGTAACTGTCGCGTTCGGCCTGTTAACCTATGCGCTGGTGGGCGGTACGCGCGCTAATATCATCATCGCCTTCGCGCTGTTTCTGTTTATTGGCATTACGCGCGGCTGGATTACCTTATGGATGCTGGCAATGGCAGGTGTAATGGCTATCGCAGGCATGTTCTGGCTGGCGCTGCGGCGTTACAACCTCGACGTGATGGGTGATGAAGCGTTTTATACCTTTCTCTATTTAACGCGCGATACCTTTTCGCCCTGGGAAAACTTAGCTTTGCTGCTGGAAAACTACTCTAAGATTGAGTTTCAGGGGCTGGCGCCGCTGTGGCGCGATTTCTATGTCTTTATTCCGGGCTGGTTGTGGCCAGATCGTCCCGCTGCTGTCCTGAACAGCGCCAACTATTTTACCTGGGAGGTTCTCGACAACCATTCCGGGCTGGCGATATCACCGACGTTGATCGGTTCGCTGCTGGTGATGGGTGGCGTTTGGGCAATCCCATTGGGTGCAGTGGCGGTGGGCATGATTATTAAGGCTTTCGATGCACTGTATACGCGAGGTCGTAATGAAACCAATCGCTACAGTGGCGCCGTTTTGCAAAGTTTTTGTTTTGGTGCGGTGTTCAACATGATTGTACTGGCGCGTGAAGGGCTGGATGCGTTTGGTTCACGCGTGGTATTTTTTTGCGTTATTTTTGCCGCCAGTCTGGCAGTGGCAAAATTGCTTTATTGGTTACTGGATCGCGCCGGGTTGATTCGCAGCCGCGCAGTGCGGGCGTTACAGAGCACATCCTGACCGCTTTTGGGAATGACGGGAAGTAGTAAACGATATGACAAAGTTACCTGACACGCCACAGTACGAGATTCGTGGTGTTGCGCTCTATGGCTTCGACAGTATGTCGTCGTTTGTTGATTTCCTCATGCCAGCATCAGGTGTGCGCAGCGGTACGCTGGTCGCGATTAATGCGGAAAAGATGCTGACGGCTGAACAAGATGAAGGTTTGCGATCCCTGCTGCAACACGCCGAGTTCAAATATCCTGATGGCATCAGTATTGTGCGTTCGATTCGCAAAAAATATCCCTGTGCGGCAGTGCAGCGCATTGCGGGTGCTGATTTGTGGGAGGCGCTGATGGAGCGTGCAGGACGCGAAGGAACGCCTGTGTTTTTGCTTGGTGGCCGTCAGGCGGTGCTGAATGAAACCTGTGACAAACTGCGCCGCCAGTGGAATGTGAACATCGTAGGCGCGCAAGATGGTTATTTTACGCCAGCCGATCGTGATGCACTGTTTGCCCGCATCGCTGCCAGTGGCGCAAAGCTGGTGACCGTGGCGCTGGGCTCGCCGCGTCAGGAGTTGTTAATGCGTGATTGCCGTTCCCACTGGCCGCATGCGCTTTACATGGGAGTAGGCGGAACCTATGACGTTTTTACCGGGCATGTGAAGCGTGCGCCCAAAATCTGGCAAAATCTCGGGCTGGAGTGGCTTTACCGGCTTATCCGGCAGCCCAGCCGCCTGCGCAGACAACTCAAACTGATCCAGTATTTGCGTTATCACTGGCGTGGCGATCTTTGATATCGCTGATAAATGCGGCATTTTTTTGCGGCTGGCGATGATAATTGCTCTAATTCTCGACGAAATGCACAAAGCGTAAGCAAACGCATTTTTTTATTGAAAAAGCACTAGACAGGATGGTCGCTTATCTCTAGTATGCACATCCGCAACGGCGCTACGCGCCCGTAGCTCAGCTGGATAGAGCGCTTGCCCTCCGGAGGCAGAGGTCTCAGGTTCGAATCCTGTCGGGCGCGCCATTAACTTTGTGCGCAGGAGCTGCGGTGGTTTCATTACCGCGTTAGTAAGAAGTAGAGAATTAGATGGTGTAGGTTTTAGCTTGCAACATTAAGTACAGTGGTGGCTATAGCTCAGTTGGTAGAGCCCTGGATTGTGATTCCAGTTGTCGTGGGTTCGAGTCCCATTAGCCACCCCAGATTTTGCTGGGAAACGCGAAGGTGGCGGAATTGGTAGACGCGCTAGCTTCAGGTGTTAGTGTCTTAACGGACGTGAGGGTTCAAGTCCCTCTCTTCGCACCAGGCAAAAAGAATAAAAAATCGGCGAGTAGCGCAGCTTGGTAGCGCATCTGGTTTGGGACCAGAGGGTCGGAGGTTCGAATCCTCTCTCGCCGACCATTTTAGAAACCTGCTTCTCTGGAAGCAGGTTTTTTTCGCCTGTAGTAAAAGGATGAGGACCTCCGAAGGAGGTTTGAGCCGAGCGTAGCGAGACAACGTTGCTTCAGCAACGGCCCGCAGGGCGCTTCTCTCAGAGAAGCGTCATCCTCTCTCGCCGACCATTTTAGAAACCTGCTTCTCTGAAGCAGGTTTTTTTCGCCTGTAGTAAAAGGATGAGGACCTCCGAAGGAGGTTTGAGCCGGGCGTAGCGAGACAACGTTGCTTCAGCAACGGCCCGCAGGGCGCTTCTCGCAGAGAAGCGTCATCCTCTCTCGCCGACCATTTTAGAAACCTGCTTCTCTGAAGCAGGTTTTTTTCGCCTGTAGTAAAAGGATGAGGACCTCCGAAGGAGGTTTGAGCCGAGCGTAGCGAGACAACGTTGCTTCAGCAACGGCCCGCAGGGCGCTTCTCGCAGAGAAGCGTCATCCTCTCTCGCCGACCATTTTAGAAACCTGCTTCTCTGGAAGCAGGTTTTTTTCGCCTGTAGTAAAAGGATGAGAACCTCCGAAGGAGGTTTGAGCCGAGCGTAGCGAGACAACGTTGCTTCAGCAACGGCCCGCAGGGCGCTTCGCTGGCTGCGGCCTCGACCTCATCGCGATGTTTCCTCATCTAACGGGCTTTTTGCCCGCCTGCATATGCCATAGACAACTTATTAAATTCTGCAGTAATCGCCTGGAAGACAGCTTATCTGTTTTCAGCAACGCGATTTCAGCGGGTGTCGTTAATATGAGACGAATAAGCCGTTGATTTAGAAATTATTGAGGTGGATTTTCACAGATTGTCGCTTAATCGAGACAGAAGGGACCTTGTTGTCGCTTTAAGAAGACAGTTTTTACAAGCAACAGGCTGTTGATTAAGGCGTAATCGTTATAACTAACGGATAAATAAGCTGTTTGCAGAAGTAATGACTTTTTGGCACGCTTTATGCAATAATTCAGATGTAGATGCTCATTCCACCCATTATGTTTGCTGATGCGACATAAACCTGGGAATGACGCAGAGCCAATTTTGGGTACCTGTTGTCTGACCTGCCTGTATCGCGCAAGCTTTACAAGACCAACAGACACTACGTTGAGTCGGGTACCTTCCAGTTGTCTTACCGACCTGATCTTACACCTGCTTCTGGCAGGTGTTTTTTTATCTGCTGTTTATCCCGTGACAGGCAAAAAAAAGCCGGGCGAACCCGGCAGAGATAATCAGACGTTGGGATTATTTTTCAACGTAAGCAGTAAACCTTCGCGACGCATTTTTGCGGCCTCTTCCGGACGATGCAATCGATCATAAGCATCAGCCAGCCAGGCATAATCAAATGCATCAGGACGCTGCGCCAGCGCCTGTTGCAGTGCATCGGCAGCCTGCTGCCACTCACCATGACGCATCAGCAACTGACCCAGCGTACTGTGCAGCAGCGGCGTTGCGCCATGCTGTTTAATCTGCTGGCGTAACGCTTTTTCCAGGGCTTCCGGATTTCCGCTTTTGATACGCGGCATCAGCAATACCAGGCGATCGTCGTAATGGCGCTTCAGGCCGTCCAGCACAATTTCTTGTGCAGTATCATGGTCATTACACTCGATGAGATGATCTGCCATCGCCACCTGTAACGCCGTCTCCTGGCGTGTTTTACGACTTAAATCGCTCCACCAACGCTTCAGACCGTCACTTCCCTGGTCCGCCATGGCCTGGTTCATCAAACCGAGCCAGGCCTGCTGTTGCAGTGCAGAACGTTGCTCTTCACTGCATACCTGCGCTTTCTGCATTGCAGGTAAAATATCCAGCAATGCACCCCAGGCCCCGGTGCGGATGTAAGCTTGTTCAGCAAGACGCAGCACTTCCGGATGCCGCGGCGCGACTTCCAGCAAGCGATCAATGCTGTGGCGAGCCGCATGATCTTCATTACGTGCTAACTGAATGCGCGCGCGAGTGATTTCCACAGGGATCATCTCTTTATCCGACAGTTCAGACGCGCGCTCCAAATGCTGATTCGCACGGATTTCATCGCCGCGTTGTTGGGCCGCTTCTGCTGCCAGCAGATAATTTGCGACCGGCACATCAGCGTGATCGGCATCCTTAGAGAGCAGCTTTTCTACCTGCTTATGGTCGCCTTCAGCCAGCTTCATCAATGCCGACTGGGTGTGGCGTTGTGCACGACGACGCTTGCGGCCAGTAAACCAGCCACGGGTGCGGGCGCCTGTGCGGAACAGGCGGCGCAGCAGCCATTCCACGGCCAAAATAATCAACAGGCTGATAATCAAAATGATAACCAGGCCCGTCACGCTGGTTTCAATATTCCAGTTGTCGGTTTGGATCAGGACGTAGCCCTGGTGACCTGCGATCATCGGTCCGAGGGCAATGCCCGCAATCAGCAGTACAAAAAGAATAAATACCTTGAGCATGCTTAGCCTCCCTGCTGATTAGGATTAGCAGCAACAGAAGGTTGGGCGAGCAGGTTGCGTACGCGCGTTTGCATCAACTGTTCCAGCAAAGGCTGACTATCGAGGCTTTCTGGCAGATCCATATTAATACTCTGCTGGCTTAGCTCATCCAACTGCGCAAGGAACGCTTTTGTTGCCGCATCGTTGGTGTCATACCAGGCGCGGACCCAACTGGAAACGGTATCGATGGATTGTTTATAAATCTCATCCTGATGACGCGGCACGGCCTGGGCAGCAATCAGCAGGCGTGAACGAATATTTTCGCGCAGATACACATCCTGATTAGGGGCCAGCAACGGCTGAGCGGTATTATCGCGGCGACGGATGGTAATGAAATCATCCATGAAATTGTGCCAGCTTTTCACCAGGTTTTGACGCCATTCGCGTACCGAGCTGGAGAGTTCGCCACCGTCGCTGTCCATCGGTGCATCATCACTGTCATTGTCAGCCAGACGTAAATTGTCTACACCGTTCGACAGCTGATTCAGCTTGAGGATGATCCCGTCATAGTCGATCTGGCTGACTCCTGACAGCGTACCGATATCCTGTGTCAACGCACGACGCACATTCATCACGCTCGGATCATTCATGTCAGCCAGGCTGGCATCTGCACTTTTCAACAGTGCAGCCGCCGTGGTGACATCCTGATCGCTCCACAGTTTGCGGCCCGCCAGTTTTACCAGGTAATCTGCCTGCGCCAACAGCCAGCTACGGAGGTCATTACCGGAGATTACTGCCATTTTTTCACGCAGCGTTTCCAGTTCTTTGGCGGTGTTCGCCTGCTGCGTCTGTGCGGTCTGCAGCGCGCTTTCGGCGCTGGTAAGTTGCTGAGTTAACTGCTGCTTATCATTACTGGCCTGCTGTTGCAGGGCGCTTAACTGTTCGCTCAGGTTCTGATTAGTTTGTGCCTGTAAATCAGCCTGATGTTTCCCATTGAGGTATAAACCGGCACCTACCGCCAGCGCGATAACTATCGCCACCGCACCCAGCACCATGCCACCGTTTTTATTGTTACGCGGTGATTGATTGCTGGAGGAAGGAGAGTGATCAACCGCTGGGGTGGTTTCTTCAACCATGGCGGAGGAGTCTTTTTGTTCCGTCATATGTGGCACATCCCATTGTTAAGTTCAGCGTAACGCGCGCAACAGCGCGTCGTTATCGGCACCATCGGCTACCTGAATATCCTGCCAACCCAAATTCGCAGCCAGGGTAGCCAAACGTTCACTGACGACCAACAGTCGACAGGTAAGCAACCATTCCTCGCGGTCAATTGCGGGGAACAGCGAAAAAAGCTGCTGTAACATTTCGCCGCTGGTCACCACTAAGGTGGTAATCCCGCGTTCGCGCCAGCGTTTACCTTCAATTGCGCCGTCATAATGCTTCTGACAGCGTTGATAACATTCGCTAAATGTGACTTCAGCACCACGACGACGCAGCGTTTCAGCCAGCAATTCGCGCCCGTGATTCCCTCGCAGGATCAGGGCGCGCTTATGCGCGACCTGCTGCAGCGCATTCAGCTGGATTAATTCTTCACTGGTTTCCTGCGCGTATGGATAAGTAACGTGCAGGCCACTGATGGTATGAAACGCCAACGCGGTGCTACGACCAATTGCATAATAGTCTACGTCGACGGGCCATGCTGCGCCTGCATGCTGCATGGCGGGATGCGCAAAATGAATAACCTGCTGTGACAGCATAAAAACCAGATCGCCGGGACGTAAAGCCGCCAACTGCTGTGGCAAGCGATCGCGATCGCCACCCGGCGCGAATTCTATCAGCGGCAGGCTCCACGCCTGCTTACCCAGTGCCTGAAGTCGTGTGACTAACTCTGCGGCAGCGGGTTCCGGGCGGGTCACCAGAATGGTCATGCAGGCGGTTGCCCCTGATAAACATCTTGCAGAATTTTACGTGCGCCGCCGTTTAGCAACTCTTCCGCCAGTGAAACGCCCATCTGCTCAGCCTGATCGCGTGGACCACGGCGTTCACCGCTGACGATGACGCTGCCGTCAGGCGCACCAACCAAACCACGCAGCCACAGCTGATCGTTTTCTAATACGGCAAAACTGCCAATCGGCACCTGACAACCGCCTTCAAGACGGGTATTCATTGCGCGTTCCGCTTTGACACACACAGCGGTATCGTCGTGATTCAGCGCCTGCAATAAACCGATCAGCGTGCTGTCATCCAGTCGGCATTCAATACCTACCGCGCCCTGGCCGACGGCAGGTAACGAAACTTCAGCCGGTAACGGCTGACGTATGCGATCTTCCAGGCCTAAACGCTTTAATCCTGCCGCTGCGAGAATGATGGCATCATATTCACCGGCATCCAGCTTGCTCAGGCGTGTTCCTACATTGCCGCGCAGGGTTTTGATGATTAAATCAGGGCGGCGTGCGCTGATTTGACACTGACGACGCAGGCTTGATGTGCCAACAATCGCGCCCTGTGGCAGCTCATCAATCGAAGCATAATGATGAGATACAAACGCATCGCGTGGATCTTCGCGTTCGCAGATGGTTACCAGCCCCAGACCTTCGGGAAAATCTACCGGCACATCTTTCATTGAATGCACCGCCAGATCGGCACGATTTTCCAGCATTGCCAGTTCGAGTTCTTTTACGAACAGGCCTTTGCCCCCCACCTTAGCCAGCGGCGTATCAAGAATGATGTCACCTTTTGTGACCATCGGAACCAGCTCAACACGTAAGCCAGGATAGGCGCTCATGAGGCGCTGCTGTACATATTGTGCCTGCCACAAAGCGAGCGGGCTTTGTCTTGTAGCAATTCTGAAAATTTTGTCTAACATGCTGTTAACCATTTTGATCGTTCACTGAATATCCTATCATCGTTAGGGGAATGCTGTCAGTTTCAACGAATTGAAAACGGCTGGCACTCGGATTTGGCCCGTTTTTTATTGGGTTAAGGTGTAAGTCAGAGTCCGAAAAGGCGGGAAGCCAATCAGAACGTGCTAAACTGTTAAGTAGCGCAACTTTCTTTACGGTCAATCTTTCGAGTGATAGATTGATCACGTTTCCTGCAAAAATCTGCACGATATCTTTATTATTAAGCGGCAGATTTGGAAACAGGGTGCTTAAACACTAGGACAATCAGGCGAAACGTCTTGTACCTCTACATTGAGACACTGAAACAGAGACTGGATGCCATCAACCAGCTACGTATCGATCGTGCGCTGGCTGCCATGGGACCCGCTTTCCAGCGCGTCTATAGTCTGCTGCCAACCTTATTACATTATCAACATCCGCTGATGCCGGGTTACCTTGAGGGTAACGTTCCACATGGCATCAGCTTCTTCACGCCTGATGAAAATCAGCATCGGCTACTGGCTGATTTGACCAGCGATGATGATCTGACTCAGGCCGATGCGCCCAAAGGCGAAATGCCGATTATCGGCATTTACTCAATGGGCAGCACTTCCTCTGTAGGCCAGAACAGCGTGTCAGATCTCGACATCTGGGTGTGCCATCAGTCCTGGCTTGATAATGAAGAACGCCTCAATCTCCAGCGAAAATGCACGCTTTTGCAAAAGTGGTGCGTGTCGATGGGCGTTGAAGTCAGCTTCTTTCTTATTGATGAAAACCGCTTCCGTCATAACGAAAGCGGCAATCTCGGTGGTGAAGATTGCGGTTCTACCCAACATATTTTGTTGCTGGACGAATTTTATCGCACGGCGGTGCGCATGGCAGGCAAACGTATTCTGTGGAATATGGTGCCGGGTGAAGAAGAACACCATTACGATGATTACGTCATGTCGTTGTATGCCAAAGGTGTGCTGACGCCAAACGAATGGCTTGATTTAGGTGGCCTCGGCACGCTGTCGGCTGAAGAGTATTTCGGCGCCAGCCTGTGGCAGCTCTATAAAAGTATCGATTCGCCCTACAAAGCCGTATTGAAAACCCTGCTGCTGGAAGCGTATAGCTGGGAATACCCCAATACGCAGCTACTGGCGATGGATATCAAACAACGTCTGCACGACGGTGAAATCGTCTGTTTTGGCCTTGATCCTTATTGCATGATGCTGGAGCGCGTCACGCACTATTTGACCAGCGTTGACGATCAGGCGCGGCTCGATTTGGTGCGCCGCTGCTTCTATCTCAAAGTGTGTGAAAAACTCACCAGTGAAGAGCACTATCATCGTTCAGGCTGGCGACGTGAAATTCTGTCGCAGCTGGTCAGAGAGTGGGGCTGGGACGACGAAAAATTAGCGATTCTTGATAACCGTGCGGAATGGAAAATCGAGCGCGTGCGCGAAGCGCATAACGAATTGTTAGATGCGATGATGCAGAGCTATCGCAACCTGATCCGTTTTGCCCGCCGCAACAATTTAAGTGTCAGCGCGAGTCCGCAGGATATTGGCGTGCTGACACGTAAATTGTACGCCGCATTTGAAGCCCTGCCGGGTAAAGTCACATTGGTGAATCCTCAAATTTCACCCGATTTGTCAGAAGACAATCTGACCTTTATTCACGTGCCACCGGGCCGCGCCAATCGTTCTGGCTGGTATCTGTATAATCAGTCACCCGACATGAGCTCGATTATTAGCCATCAGCCGCTGGAATATAACCGCTACCTGAACAAGCTGGTGGCATGGGCCTGGTTTAACGGCTTACTGACCAGCAAGACCCGTTTGCACATAAAAGGTAATGAGCTGTGTGATCTGGCACGTTTGCAGGAGCTGGTGAGTGATGTTTCCAGCCATTTCCCGTTGCGCTTGCCTGCACCTACGCCAAAAGCACTTTACAGCCCGTGTGAAATCCGTCACCTGGCGATTATCGTCAATCTGGAGCACGATCCGACTTCGGCGTTC
This sequence comes from Pantoea sp. LMR881, assembly GCF_027157825.1. Taxonomy (NCBI): domain Bacteria; kingdom Pseudomonadati; phylum Pseudomonadota; class Gammaproteobacteria; order Enterobacterales; family Erwiniaceae; genus Pantoea; species Pantoea sp. LMR881. The sequence goes on along the minus strand of NZ_JAPVOK010000002.1, from coordinate 2,133,313 downwards.
CGTAATCAGGTGGTGCATTTTGATTTTCGTAAGCTGGATGTGTTTAGCTTCGGTCAACAGCAGCAATGCCTGATCGGCAGTATCGATCTGCTCTATCGCAATTCGTGGAATGAAGTACGCACGCTGCATTTCAGCGGCGAGCAGGCGATGATTGAAGGATTGAAAACCATTCTGGGAAAAATGCATCAGGATGCTGCGCCGCCAGATACGGTTGAAGTTTTCTGTTACAGCCAGCACCTGCGTGGCCTGATCCGTACCCGCGTGCAGCAACTGGTGTCTGAATGTATCGAGCTGCGTCTGTCGAGCACACGTCAGGAGCCGGGACGCTTCAAAGCGTTGCGTATGGCAGGCGAGACGTGGGGCTTGTTCTTTGAACGCATGAGCGTGTCGGTACAAAAACTGGAAAACGCCGTCGAATTTTATGGCGCGATCTCCAACAATAAGCTGCATGGCTTATCAATCAAAGTTGAAACGAACCAGACGCCGTTGCCGTCAGTGGTAAACGCCTACGCGAGTGAAGGCATCATCCAGTTCTTTTTTGAAGACACGACCGACGAGCGTGGCTTTAATATTTATATTCTGGATGAGACTAACCGGGTTGAGGTTTATCACCATTGCGAAGGAAGCAAAGAGGAGTTGGTACGCGACGTCAGTCGTTTCTACTCCTCTTCGCACGATCGCTTTACCTACGGCTCCAGTTTTATCAACTTTAACCTGCCGCAGTTTTATCAAATTGTGAACACGGGCGAGCGTTTCCAGGTGATTCCGTTCCGGAGTCAAACTCTGACGCAGTTGTGCGCATCCCAACCCGATAACGACCACGGCAATTATCAGCCACGTTATCAGATGCATTGATTTTGGCAGGCCGTGCGTGGTAAATGCCCGGCCGCCATCTTTGCTGCTTGTCACAACGCTCACGCTATTTGCGGGCATTTCCTGTTGCTTTTCCAACTTCAACTGCGATGATAAGCATCCAGGTAAAGGACACGAAGAGCATAAAGAATGAAGAAAGTAATTAGCCTGTTGGGGCTCGCCCTGGTGTTAACAAGCCTTGCAGGCTGTGGGTTGAAAGGACCGCTTTACTTCCCGCCACAGGATCAGCCCAAAAGCCAGAAAACGCCCACTGAGACGCAAAAAACAGAAGCCTCCAAAGCGGATGTAGGCGGATTGGTCACAGGCGATTCAGGCAGCACCCAAGCGAACTAACACAATGGCGCATTCGGCGGAGCAAAAAATGCAGTTCTCCAAAATGCACGGCCTCGGCAACGACTTCATGGTTGTGGACGCCGTCACGCAAAATGTCTTTTTTCGCCTGAACTGATTCGCCGTCTGGCCGATCGTCATTTGGGTATCGGCTTTGATCAGTTGCTCATCGTCGAGCCGCCTTACGATCCCGATCTCGATTTTCACTATCGAATATTCAATGCCGACGGGAGTGAAGTGTCGCAGTGCGGCAATGGCGCGCGCTGTTTTGCCCGCTTTGTTCAACTGAAAGGGTTGACCAACAAAAGCGACATTCGCGTCAGCACTCAGGCGGGCCGCATGGTATTAAGCGTCACGCCTGACGATCTGGTGCGCGTCAACATGGGCGAGCCTGACTTTGAGCCACAGCAGGTGCCGTTCCGCGCCAACAAAGCAGAAAATCTTTATCTGCTGCGCGTCGCGGAACAAACCGTGATGTTTGGTGCGGTGTCGATGGGCAATCCGCACTGTGTGATTCAGGTTGAAAGCGTAAAAACGGCACAGGTTGAGATACTCGGCCCGATTCTTGAAAGCCATGAACGCTTTCCGGAGCGCGTTAACGTCGGGTTTATGGAAGTGGTTAATCCTGAGCACGTTCGACTGCGCGTTTATGAACGCGGCGCAGGTGAAACTCAGGCCTGTGGCAGCGGCGCCTGTGCCGCTGTCGCTTGTGGCATTCAGCAAGGTATTTTGGCAGCCAAAGTGCGTGTTGATCTGCCTGGCGGTACGCTGCATATTGCCTGGAAAGGGCCGGGTCAGCCGCTGTTTATGACCGGCCCAGCCACACACGTCTACGATGGGTTTATTCATCTATGAAAAATATCGAAGAGCAGGCCGATAACACGGTTCTGCTGGACGATCAGGCCGTTACTGATTATCTGCGGCAAAATCCCGATTTCTTTATCCGCAACGCTCGCCAGGTAGAACAAATGGCAGTGCCGCATCCGGTGCGTGGTAGCGTATCGCTGGTGGAATGGCATATGGCGCGCCAGCGCAATCATATTCAGCAGCTGGAAGAAGAGATCACGCTGCTGATGGAGCAGGCGACCAACAATCATCAGCTGTTTGATCGTTTGCTGTCGCTGCAAAGCCATTTAGCCGCGGCCGACTCGCTGCAGGAAATGTTGAATCGCCTGCATCGCTGGGCACGTGAGTTGGGTTTAGCGGGCGCCAATATTCGTCTGTTTAGTGATAAATGGCAGCTCGGCGCGCCTTCTGACTTTATTCAGCTTGGCCTGTCTCGTCAGGCATTTGAGCCGTTACGCATTCAGCGTTTCGGTAACGAACAACATTACCTTGGCAATATCAATGGCCCGGAGCTGCTGCTGCTGCTGCCGCAAGCTAAAGCGATTGGATCGGTTGCCATGTCGCTGATGGGCGAAGGCGGTGATTTAGGCGTGCTGATTTTTAGCAGCCGCGACAGCCAGCATTATCAGTCCGGTATGGGAACATTATTGCTGCAGCATTTGTCGCAGATGATGCCCGACTTGCTAACGCGCTGGGTAGAACGCGCATGAGCAGTCCGCTGCAGGATGCTGTTGATGGTTTTTTGCGCTATCTGAAAGTCGAGCGCCAGCTCAGCCCGTTGACGCAAAGTAACTATGCGCGGCAGCTTGCGGCGCTGGTAGCCATCGCAGATGAGATGAAAATCACAGCCTGGGCGCAGCTGGAACCGGCTCAGGTACGCAGTATGGCGGCGCGCAGTCGCCGTACTGGTCTGTCGGCCAGCAGTCTCGCGCTGCGTCTCTCTGCATTGCGCAGTTTTCTTGACTGGCAGGTCAGCCAGGGCATGTTGAGCGCCAATCCGGCTAAAGGCATTGCAACCCCGCGTAAAGCACGGCATTTACCCAAAAATATTGATGTTGATGAAGTTAATCAACTGCTGGAAATCAACCTCGACGATCCGCTGGCGGTACGTGACCGCGCTATGCTCGAAGTGATGTATGGCGGTGGTTTGCGTCTCTCCGAACTGGTGAATATGGATTGCCGCCACGTCGATCTGGCGTCGGGGGAAGTGTGGGTAATGGGTAAAGGCAGCAAAGAGCGCCGCGTACCGATTGGTCGTACTGCCGTCACCTGGCTCGAACACTGGCTACCGCTGCGCGACAGTTTTAACAGCGAGACTGATGCCCTGTTTTTATCTTCTCGTGGGCAGCGCATTTCGGCGCGCAATGTACAAAAGCGTTTTGCCGAATGGGGTATCAGGCAGGGCGTGGCCAGCCATATCCATCCACATAAATTGCGCCACTCTTTCGCGACCCATTTACTGGAATCGAGTGGTGACCTGCGTGCAGTGCAGGAGTTGCTCGGCCACGCTAACCTGGCAACCACACAAATTTATACCCATCTCGACTTCCAACATCTGGCTTCGGTGTATGATGCTGCGCATCCCCGCGCCAAACGAGGAAAGAAAGAATGAAGTTTTACCGTCCCCTGCGTGCCATTAAAGCCATTACCTTCGACCTTGATGACACGCTTTATGACAATTATCCGGTGATCCGTAAAACCACTGCGGAATCTCACGCTGCGCTACAGGCTTACCATCCGTCATTGCGTGACTTTACGCCGGAAGCCTATCAGTTGCTGCGTGACGAACTGCTGCTGCGTGAGCCGGACATCGGTCATGATGTCTCTGAGTGGCGACGCCGTTCAGTTGAACTGGCCATGCTAAATGCCGGGCTATCGGCGGCAGAGGCCTTGACCGGAGCGGCGCAGGTGATGGAGGTTTTTCATCAGTGGCGTAGCCAGGTTGACATGCCGGAAGAGACCCATCAGACGTTGAAAATACTGGCTGAAAAAGTTCCCCTGGTGGCGATCACTAACGGCAATGCGCAGCCTGAAAAGCTGGGTATAGCGGATTACTTTCAATTTGCACTGCGCGCCGGCCCAGATGGCCGTGCAAAGCCGTGGATGGATATGTACCACGTTGCCGCAGAGCGGCTGAACATTGAGCCGCAGCATATCCTGCATGTGGGTGACGATCTCACCAGTGATGTGGCAGGATCGTTGCGCTGCGGCATGCAAGCCTGCTGGATTAACCTGCGTCAGGGCAACCTGATGCACATCAACGATGCGCGTTTACTGCCGCACGTTGAAATTTCGCGGTTGGCATCGCTGACCTCACTGTTATAATGGCTGTAAATATATCCAGTCGTATCCATTACCTTTAGCTTGCAAAGGCGTTAGCTTCGCGTGTTTATCCGGGTCACTTACCTTCCTGGCTGCACACGCTTTCTGCCTTGCTGCAAACCGAAAGATTCAGGATACAAACTACATTTTTTCTTTTGTACACGGTGCTTATGGACGTTTCTGAACTGCTCGACGGTTTGAATGACAAACAGCGTGAGGCCGTAGCGGCTCCACGCAGTAACCTGCTGGTGCTGGCAGGCGCGGGCAGTGGAAAAACGCGAGTGCTGGTACATCGTATCGCCTGGCTGTTATCGGTAGAAAACTGCTCACCTTATTCAATCATGGCAGTGACGTTTACCAATAAGGCGGCAGCGGAGATGCGCCATCGTATCGATCAGCTGATTGGCACCAGCCAGGGCGGTATGTGGATTGGTACTTTCCACGGCCTGGCGCACCGCTTACTCCGTGCGCACCACCTTGATGCTAATCTGCCGCAGGATTTCCAGATTCTCGACAGTGAAGATCAGCTGCGCCTGCTAAAACGCCTGATTAAAGCAATGAATCTGGATGAGAAGCAGTGGCCTGCTCGCCAGGGCATGTGGTACATCAACGGTAAAAAAGATGAAGGGCTGCGACCAAAGCATATTGAAAGCTATGGTAATCCGGTCGAGCAAACCTGGCTGCGCATCTATCAGGCCTATCAGGAAGCCTGCGATCGCGCCGGTCTGGTTGATTTTGCCGAGCTACTGCTACGTGCTCATGAACTCTGGCTCAATAAGCCTCATATCCTTAATCACTATCGCGAGCGTTTTACAAACGTTCTGGTGGATGAATTTCAGGACACTAACAATATCCAGTATGCGTGGATCCGCATGCTGGCGGGCGACAGCGGTCGGGTCATCATCGTCGGCGATGACGATCAGTCAATTTATGGCTGGCGTGGCGCGCAGGTTGAGAACATTCAACGCTTCTTACAGGATTTCCCTGCTGCGGAAACCATTCGTCTTGAGCAAAATTACCGTTCGACCAATAATATCCTGAAATCGGCTAATGCCCTGATTGCCAATAATAATGGCCGCCTGGGCAAAGAGTTGTGGACCGAGGGCAGCGACGGCGAGCCGATCTCAATTTACTGCGCCTTCAACGAACTGGACGAAGCGCGTTTTGTTGTCAATCGCATCAAAGCCTGGCATGAAAAAGGCAATGCGCTGGTAGACTGCGCCATTCTTTATCGCAGCAACGCCCAGTCGCGCGTGCTGGAAGAGGCCCTGCTGCAAAGCAGTATGCCGTATCGTATTTATGGCGGCATGCGCTTCTTCGAACGTCAGGAAATTAAAGATGCGCTGGCTTATCTGCGCCTGCTGGCCAACCGCAATGATGACGCTGCCTATGAGCGCGTAGTGAACACGCCCGCACGCGGCGTCGGCGATCGCACGCTGGATGTGGTACGCCAGACAGCACGCGAAAAACAGCTCACGCTGTGGCAAGCGACGCGCGAATTATTGCAGGCCAAAGCATTAGCGGGACGCGCTGCGTCGGCACTGCAACGCTTTTGTGAATTAGTCGATTCGCTGGCAACCGAAACCGCTGAAATGCCACTGCATGTGCAAACGGATCGGGTAATCAAAGACTCCGGCTTGTGGTTGATGTACGAGCAGGAAAAAGGCGAAAAAGGTCAGGCCCGTATTGAAAACCTTGAGGAACTGGTGACGGCGACGCGTCAGTTCAGCTATCAGGACGAAGATGAAGATTTGATGCCGCTGCAGGCCTTTTATCGCACGCCGCGCTGGAAGCGGGTGAAGGACAGGCCGATAAATGGCAGGATGCCGTACAGTTGATGACGCTGCACTCGGCGAAAGGCCTGGAGTTTAGCCAGGTATTTATCGTCGGGATGGAAGAGGGCATGTTCCCCAGCCAGATGTCGATCGATGAGGGTGGACGGCTGGAAGAGGAACGCCGCCTGGCCTACGTTGGCGTGACGCGAGCGATGCAGAAACTGACGCTGACCTACGCGGAAACACGTCGTTTATATGGCAAAGAAGTTTATCACCGGCCTTCACGCTTTATTGGCGAACTGCCAGAAGAGTGTGTAGAAGAGGTGCGTTTACGCGCCAGCGTGAGCCGTCCGGTGAGCCACCAGCGAATGGGTACGCCGCTAGCCAAAAATGACAGCGGTTTTGCGCTGGGTCAGCGCGTAAAACACTCGAAATTTGGTGAAGGCACCATCATTAATCTGGAAGGCAGCGGTGAGCACAGTCGGCTTCAGGTGGCGTTTCAGGGGCAGGGAATCAAATGGTTAGTGGCAGCTTACGCCAAACTGGAAACCCTTTAGCCACCGGTTGACGACTTTTTCGTCTCAGCGTAACATGCGCGCACTATTATCATGAGAGGACAATGCCTTGGACACGCCCAGTCGATGCTGGCTCGATTACCTGGTTAACAGGAATAACATCTAAGGCTACCTCTTTACGCGGGTAGCCTTAGCGGTTATCAGCGACCTCCCTTTCTTATCCCGTCGCATGAGTCAGCACTGATTTACCCTTGAAACGTGAGTTTCCGTGTTCAGGTGTAAGCCTTGCCCGTCCGTCTTTCGGCGCACGGTGTCATGGCTTGTCCCATTACATTTGCAATGGGGAGTATTGCTATGCTGAGCGCATTTAAACTGGATAACAGCCGCCTGACGCGCCTGGAACTGGAAGATGAAAACCACAAACTGACCACCTCGGTCTGGGTCGATTTAATCGAACCGGAAGAGGACGAACGTGAGCGCGTTCAAAGCGAGCTGGGTCAGAGCCTGGCGACTCGCCCGGAACTGGAAGACATCGAAGCCTCTGCGCGTTTCTTCGAAGATGAAGATGGCCTGCATATCCACTCGTTTTTCTTTTATGAAGATGCCGCCGATCACGCCGGTAACTCTACCGTGGCGTTTACCATTCGCGAGGGCCGTTTATATACGCTGCGTGAACGCGAGCTGCCCGCGTTTCGTCTCTATCGCATGCGCGCCCGTAATCAAACGCTGATGGATGGCAATGCCTTCGAACTGCTGCTTGATCTGTTCGAAACCAAAATTGAACAGCTGGCGGATGAAATTGAAAACATCTACAGCGCGCTGGAAAAGCTCAGCCGCATCATCATGGAAGGCCAGCAAGGCGAAGAGTACGATCTGGCCCTGTCGCGTCTGGCGGAGCTGGAGGATATCGGCTGGAAGGTTCGCCTGTGCCTGATGGATACGCAGCGCGCGCTGAATTTCCTGGTGCGTAAGGCGCGTTTACCGGGTAATCAGCTGGAGCAGGCGCGTGAAATCCTGCGCGACATCGAATCGTTGCTGCCGCATAACGAATCCCTGTTCCAGAAGGTTAACTTCCTGATGCAGGCCGCGATGGGCTTTATTAACATCGAGCAGAACCGCATCATTAAAATTTTCTCGGTAGTTTCTGTGGTATTTCTGCCGCCAACGTTGGTGGCATCAAGCTACGGTATGAACTTTGAGTTTATGCCTGAGTTGAAGTGGAGCTTTGGTTATCCGGCGGCAATTGGTCTGATGATCCTGGCCGGTTTAGCACCCTATCTCTATTTCAAACGTAAAAACTGGCTGTAATTTTTGTTACGGGCCGTTTATCGCGGCCCGTTTTGCTGGCTCCTGCTCGCGAATCTGCGTAATCTGAACGCTCTTTTTCTTAATAGATTCAATCCTTATGGCCTCTCTTTCGTTGCGTGCGCAGTGGATAGTGCTGTTGTCGGCATCCGTACTGTCAGGTGCACTGTTGCAGATTTTTCATGTACCTGCCGCGCTGTTGCTGGGACCGATGATTGTTGGCGTGGTAATGGGATTATCGGGCGCCACGTTACGTATTGATAAACGCTTTTTCTGCTGGCGCAGGCGGTTCTGGGCTGCATGATTGCACAAACATTATCGCCTTCGATCCTGACGCCATTGCTACAAGACTGGCCGGTGGTATTAGCCGTATTGCTACTGACGCTGGCTGCCAGCGGCTTATCCGGTTTTTTACTGGTGCGCTTCAGCCATTTACCCGGACCAACTGGCGCGTGGGGATCGTCACCTGGCGGCGCGTCGGCAATGGTGGCGATGGCGGGTGATTTTGGTGCCGACGTGCGGCTGGTGGCATTTATGCAGTACCTGCGCGTACTGTTTGTGGCGACAGCGGCGGCAATCGTTGCGCGCATCGGGCTTGGCGATGCGGCACATAGCGTTTCACTTGTCTGGTTTCCACCGCTGGATCGCGGCTTTCTGGTCACGCTCGGTGTCATGTTCGCAGGGGCGTGGCTGGGAACGAAATTACGCATCCCTTCGGGCGCGTTATTGCTGCCTGCACTGGTTGGTGCCGGGTTGCATTCAAGCGGTATCGCGATGTTACAGGTGCCGGAATGGCTGCTGGCGCTGGCGTATGCGCTGATTGGCTGGAGTGTCGGACTGCGTTTTACTCGCCCGGTTTTTCTGCTGGCGCTGCGCACTTTGCCGCAGATGATCATCTCGATTATTGGGCTAATGCTCTTGTGTGGCGGGTTAGCCTGGATGCTGACGCAGGTGCTGCATATTGATTTGATGACGGCTTATCTCGCCACCAGTCCCGGCGGGCTGGACACGGTGGCGATCATTGCAGCAGGCAGTCGGGTGGATATTGCTTTTGTGATGGCGCTACAAACGCTGCGCCTGTTCACCATTTTGCTTACCGGCCCGGCTCTGGCTCGCTTTATCTCACGCTATGCGCACGCGAGCGCGAACTGAATACATCAGGGCATCAAAGATAAAAACCAGTAACGCCAGCCAGATGAAGCCGAACGTCACCATTTTATCGGGCGTGATGGTTTCACCATAAAACAGCACGGCCAGTAAAAACATCAGCGTTGGGCCGAGATACTGGAAAAAGCCCACGGTAGAAAGACGCAGACGGGTGCAGGCAGCCGCAAACAACATAAGTGGAATGGTGGTGATGATGCCAGCAGCCACCAGTTTAAGATTGAGACTCAGCGGATTTGCGCTTAAATGGCTGGTGCTGCTGTCAGCGAAACCAAACAGGTAGATAGCGGCCAGCGGAAACAGCCACAGCGTTTCGATCAGCATGCCGCTTTGCGCATCGACCTGAATTTTCTTTCGCACCAGTCCGTAAAAAGCAAAACTCAGCGCCAGGCCAAGGGCAATAACCGGTAATGAACCAAACCGCCATAGCTGCACCAGTACGCCCGCCGCTGCCAGCGCAACGGCCAGCCACTGCAAGCGCCGGAAGCGTTCGCGCAGGAACAGCATGCCGAGCACCACATTAATCAAGGGATTAATAAAGTAACCGAGGCTGGCTTCCAGCATATGTTGATTGTTTACCGCCCAGATAAACAGCAGCCAGTTACCGCCAATGGTTAATGCGGTGACGGCCAGAATCAGCACTTTTTTCGGCTGGCGCAGCACGCTTCTGACGTGTCCCCAACTGCGACTCAGCGTAATTAACAGCAGCATAAACAGCGCAGACCAAATCACGCGATGCGTCATGATTTCTGCTGGCGGCACCTCTTTCACCAGCTTGAAATAAGCGGGTGCAATGCCCCAAATAAAATAAGCACCAAGAGCAAAGCCAATGCCCTGGCGCGTTTGTTGCGTATCCATAGACCATCCGAAAAACGGCGATTTTCGCACGCCGTGGGTGAGTTAACCAATTAAATAGGTAGCGGTTGCCGTGGCGATGTAATCGCCTTGCTGATTGTGCAATTCAACACGCGCTACCGCCACTTTGTTACCGGCACGCAGCAGGCTGCTGGTGGCGGTGAAGCGTTCGCCCCGGCCTGGCCGTAAGTAGTCGACGCGCATGTCAATAGTGCCCATGCGCGACAGACGCTGGCGCAACTCTTCTTCACTGATGCCTTCCTGACGCGTCAGCGCGTTACTGACGCATACCATACCCGCAGCCACATCCAGCACAGAGGCAATCACGCCGCCGTGGAGAATTTGCTGCGCCGCGTTGCCTACCAGCATGGTTTTATTGGCGAAGCTCAGTTCAGCGTAGTCCGGCTCAAGACGTTCCAGCTCCAGGCCTAACGCCTGGTTAAAGGGCATGTGATAAACAAAAATTTCGCCGATTAAACGGCGCGCTTCCTGCTGAGACAGCAGTACAGATGACATGATTTCTTATCCTGAAAACGTTCGCCAAAGGGGCGTGAAATGTTAATGAATTGTGTATTCTATGCCGCTCACGAAGGGCTTTCCAGTTTAGGAAAACAGCATTCATGTTCCATGCCATTTGCGTGTAGAATGACCTGCTTTTTACACCACCTCATTTCATGCGCAGTGTTCATCGGAGAATCTTATGCGTAAGTATCGCGCCTTACTGACGGCCATGTTGTTACTGCCTGCTCTGGCGCAGGCAGAAGAAGCCACAGTTAAAGAGGTGCATGATGCACCACAGGTTCGCGGCAGCATTATTGCTAATATGCTCGAAAAGCATGATAACCCTTTCGTGCTTTATCCTTATGAAAACAACTACCTGCTTTACACGCTTACCAGCGATATAAACAAAGAGGCCATTTCCTCTTATAACTGGGCCGATAAAGCGCGCAGGGATGAGGTAAAATATCAGCTCAGCCTGGCCTTTCCGCTCTGGCGTGGCATCTTAGGCGATAATTCGGTACTGGGTGCCTCTTATACACAGCGTTCATGGTGGCAGTTATCTAATCACGAACAATCTTCGCCGTTTCGTGAGACAAACTATGAGCCGCAGATTTTCCTCGGCTGGGCGACTGACTATTCATTCGCGGGCTGGACATTGCGCGATATTGAAATGGGTTTCAACCATCAATCGAACGGTCGCAGCGAACCCACATCACGTAGCTGGAACCGTATTTATGCGCGCCTGATGGCGCAGAACGGCAACTTTTTAGCAGAAGTAAAACCCTGGTATCGCATCAAAGAAAGCGAAACCAGCGATGATAACCCTGACATCACTAAATACATGGGATATTACCGCCTGAAGCTTGGCTACCTGATGGGTGAAAGTATTTTCAGCGTGGAAGGCACTTATAACTGGAATACGGGTTATGGCGGTGCGCAGCTGGGCTGGAGTTATCCCATCACGCAACATGTTCGCTTTTATACCCAGCTGTATAGCGGTTATGGCGAATCATTGATCGACTACGATCATCGCCAGACGCGTATCGGTGTAGGCGTGACGCTCAACGACCTCTTCTGATCAACGAATTAAGACAGGAATACAGTGGCAACCTCGGCAGTTCTTAATCAGGAAACGCTGGCGCAGCAGGTATTACAGGATACCTTCGGCTATCAGCAATTTCGCCCCGGCCAGCAGACGATTATCAATGCAGCACTGAACGGGCGAGACTGTCTGGTAGTGATGCCTACCGGCGGCGGAAAATCACTCTGTTACCAGATCCCTGCGCTGGTGCGCGAAGGGCTGACGCTGGTGGTCTCACCGCTCATTTCACTGATGAAAGATCAGGTTGATCAACTGCTGGCAAACGGCGTGGCGGCGGCCTGTCTGAATTCAACCATGACGCGCGAACAGCAACAAACGGTGATGGCAGATTGCCGCACCGGGCGTGTCAGGTTGCTCTATATCGCACCAGAACGTTTGATGATGGATAATTTCCTCGACAATCTGGCGCACTGGCAGCCGACGATGCTGGCGGTTGATGAGGCACACTGTATTTCACAATGGGGCCATGATTTCCGACCGGAATATGGCGCGCTGGGGCAAATGCGTCAGCGTTTCCCGCATCTGCCCGTTATGGCATTAACGGCCACTGCCGACGAAACGACCCGTAACGACATCGTAAACCTGCTGCATATGCAGGACCCGTTGATTCAGATCAGCAGTTTCGATCGCCCTAATATCCGTTATACGCTGGTGGAAAAGTTCAAGCCCACCGAACAGTTGCTGCGCTATGTGCAGGATCAGCGCGGCAAGTGCGGCATTATTTACTGTAACAGTCGGGCAAAAGTTGAAGATACTGCCGCGCGTTTACAGAGCCGTGGGCTGAGTGTTGGTGCTTACCATGCTGGCATCGACAGTGAGCAGCGTGCGCGCGTGCAGGAAGCCTTTCAGCGTGATGACCTGCAAATTGTGGTCGCGACGGTGGCGTTTGGTATGGGTATCAACAAACCCAACGTGCGCTTTGTGGTGCATTTTGATATTCCGCGCAACATTGAATCTTATTATCAGGAAACCGGGCGTGCCGGACGTGACGGCTTGCCGGCTGAAGCGATGATGCTATACGATCCGGCGGATATGGCGTGGCTGCGTAAATGCCTTGAAGAGAAAGCGCCGGGGCCTTTACAGGATATTGAACGTCACAAGCTCAATGCGATGGGTGCGTTTGCTGAAGCGCAAACCTGTCGTCGTCTGGTTTTACTGAATTATTTCGGCGAAGGACGCCAGCAGCCGTGCGGCAACTGCGATATTTGTCTCGATCCACCGAAGCGTTACGACGGTTTAGTTGAAGCACAGAAAGCCCTTTCCGGTATTTATCGCGTCGGACAGCGTTTTGGGATGGGCTATATCGTGGAAGTGCTGCGTGGTGCGAATAATCAGCGCATCCGCGAGCAAGGCCACGATAAGCTGCCGGTTTACGGTTTGGGTAAAGATCAAAGCCATGAACACTGGATCAGCGTGTTGCGTCAGTTAATTCATCTTGGACTGGTGACGCAAAATATTGCGATGCACTCAGCTTTACAACTCACAGAAGCGGCCCGGCCGGTATTGCGTGGCGAGGTGCCGTTAATGCTGGCGGTGCCACGCCTGGTGACGGCCAAACCGAAAAGCAACAGCTTCGCGAAGTTTCACGGTGGCAATTACGATCGCAAGCTGTTCGCCAAGCTGCGCAAGCTGCGTAAAGCCATCGCCGATGAAGAGAACATTCCGCCTTACGTGGTGTTTAACGATGCCACGCTGATTGAAATGGCGGAGCAAATGCCGGTGAGCGCATCAGAAATGTTAAGCGTCAATGGCGTGGGTCACCGCAAGCTGGAACGCTTTGGTAAGCCCTTTTTGGTGATGATCAAAGAACATCTTGATGAAGAATAAAGGATAGAGATTATGTTGATGCTGTTCGCCACGGTTGCGCTGGTCCATCTGGTTGCGTTGATGAGTCCCGGCCCCGACTTCTTTTTGTATCACAAACTGCAGCCAGCCGTTCGCGTAAAGAGGCGATGATGGGCGTGCTGGGCATTACGCTCGGTATCGTGATCTGGGCTGGCGTGGCACTGATGGGTTTACATCTGATTCTGCAAAAAATGGCCTGGCTGCATCAGATCATTATGGTCGGCGGCGGCCTCTATTTGCTGTGGATGGGGTGGCAGTTGATCGGTTCTGCCCGCCAGCGCCACAAACAACCACAGCAGGACGCGCCAGCCGTGTCGTTGCCCAAAAAAGGGCGCAGCTTTCTGAAAGGCTTTCTCACCAATTTATCTAATCCCAAAGCGATTATTTACTTCGGTAGCGTCTTTTCGCTGTTTGTTGGTAATGATGTCGGCAGCCTGGAACGCTGGGGTTTGTTCCTGCTGATTATTGGTGAAACATTTGCCTGGTTTGCACTGGTAGCGGCAATTTTTGCTATGCCCTGGATACGCAATAAATACCAGCGTTTGGCTAAATGGATCGATGGCATGGCGGGCGTGCTGTTTGCCGGGTTTGGTATTCACTTAATTATTTCGCGCTAAGGCCTGGTTTACTTGCCATTTCCCTGCCGGGCAGTGCTCAAAATCCTCACATACTATGTGTACGCTCCGGTTTTTGCGCGCTGACCGACAGTGAACTGGCTGCGACACCGACGGCCTTGGGCATTGTGCGGTGTTAAGGGAAGCTGACTAAGCGATTTTTCGGGCGCTGGCTAACAGGGCGCCAACTGCAATAAACATTCCACCGAAGGTGCGATTCAGCACTTTCATCTGCTTTGGTCCCTTAATCCACACGGCAATGCGTGTCGCTAAGGTGGCGTAACCAATCATCACAATGATATCGACCACCACGGTAGTGGTGCCGAGCACCGGGAACTGCGCAAGCTGCGGTTGATGCGGCAGGATGAACTGCGGAAACAGCGCGGCAAGAAAGACAATGCTTTTAGGATTGGTCAGATTCACCAGTACGGCGCGTTTAAACAGACGACGGCGCGGCATGGCTTTGGCGACCTCGTTAAGATCGATGCCACCGGCAGCGCGCCACTGCTGAATGCCGAGCCAGACCAGATAAGCCGCACCTGCCCATTTCAGAAGCTCGAATGCCAGCAGCGACTGTGAAAACAGTGCGCCCAGCCCAATCCCCACCAGCATAATATGCAGCGACAGACCAAGTTGCAGGCCCGCAATAGAGGCCACCGCACCACGATAGCCATGACTGATGCCCGTGCTCATGGTGTTGATTGCGCCAGAACCCGGCGAAAGGCTGAGAATTGTGGTGGTAAGAAGGTAGGTCAGCCACCATTCGATGGTCATGGGTTACGTTCCCTGTAGAGGCAGAAGTGTGACACAATACGCCACAAATAAGCGCGGCGCTATGGGCGATCGGCGCGGGGCAAAACTCTTTTTTTCTGAGCGAACAGGAGGGCAGATGGATCAACATAAAGCCAGTTGGCTGCGGCGTGAAAAAGCGTTTGCTGCCTTTGCAACTGGTCCGCTGCTTGACTTCTGGCATCGTCGTGAAGAGCATGAATTTACTGGCGTCGAAAATCTCACTTTGCGCTATGTGCGTTTCACCTCACCGCAACACAAGCGTGTCATTTTGATTGTGCCGGGCCGCATCGAAAGTTACGTAAAGTATCCTGAGCTGGCATACGATCTGTTCCACTGCGGTTTTGACGTCATCATTCTTGATCATCGTGGGCAAGGCCGATCCGATCGGTTGCTGGAAGATTCGCACCGTGGGCATGTGGATGAATTCACGCATTATGTTGACGATTTAGAAACGCTCTATTTGAAAGAGATTGTCGGTGGCCATTATCAACAGCGGTATGCTCTGGCC
This sequence comes from Pantoea sp. LMR881, assembly GCF_027157825.1. Taxonomy (NCBI): domain Bacteria; kingdom Pseudomonadati; phylum Pseudomonadota; class Gammaproteobacteria; order Enterobacterales; family Erwiniaceae; genus Pantoea; species Pantoea sp. LMR881. The sequence continues at coordinate 2,117,966 of NZ_JAPVOK010000002.1, read as the reverse complement.
CATTCCATGGGCGGTGCGATTTTAACCCTGTTTTTAGCGCGTCAACCGCAGGCCTTTCATGCTGTTGCGTTGGTTGCACCGATGTTTGGTATTGCGTTGCCGCTACCGGACTGGATGGCGCACCGTATTCTGGACTGGGCAGAGAAGCGCCCAACGATGCGTGAGGGCTACGCATTAGGCACCGGACGCTGGCGTGCTCACCCTTTTGGCATTAACCGATTGACCCACAGTGCGGAACGTTATCGCCGTAGTTTGCGTTTTTACTCTGACGATCCGGCGATTCGCGTGGGCGGGCCCACTTATCATTGGGTGCGGGAAGGTGTTCATGCCGGGCGAAATATCATTAGCCAGGTGGATAAAATCACAACGCCGGTGCTGTTACTGCAGGCCAGCGACGATCAGGTGGTAGATAACCGCTCACAGGATCTTTTTTGTACCGCAATGGCGGCGGCAGGACACCCGTGTGAAGGCAACAAACCGCGGGTTATTCACGGTGCGCGACATGAGATCTTGTTTGAAAAAGACGAAATGCGCGCCGAAGCGTTAAATGCAGTGGTCGATTTTTTCTCGTCTCATCGCTAAATAATTTCATTTACCTTGCTGGCTGCGGCCACCTGAAACAGATACCCGAGGTTTTCATGTACCACATCGTTGCATCCGATCTGGATGGCACGCTGCTTTCTCCCGAACATCGCCTGACACCTTTTGCGCGTGAAACGCTGCAACAATTAATTCAGCGCGATATTCACTTTGTTTTTGCCACCGGACGCCATCACATTGATGTCGGCCAGATGCGTGACAAGCTTGGTATTCCGGCTTATATGATCACTTCAAATGGTGCACGCGTTCACAATGCCGATGGCGAACTGATCTTTACGCACAATCTGGATCAGGATATTGCGAGCGATCTTTTCGGCCTGCAATACACTCATCCAGAGATCCTGACGCACGTTTATCGTGATGATGAGTGGTTTATCAGTCGTTCACGCCCGGCTGAGCAAGACTATTTCCGCGAATCGGTATTCAATTATCAGGTTTATGAGCCGGGTATTTTACCCACCGATGGCATCAGCAAAGTCTTTTTTACCTGCGAAGAACCAGAACAGCTGATCCCGCTGGAGCAGGCAATCGAAGCGCGCTGGGGTGATCGGGTAAACGTCAGCTTTTCATTGCCGACCTGTCTGGAAGTGATGGCGGGTGGGGTGTCAAAGGTCACGCGCTGGAAGCGGTAGCAAAGCGACTCAACTACTCATTAAAAGAGTGCATTGCCTTTGGTGATGGCATGAACGATGTAGAAATGCTGAGTATGGCGGGTAAAGGATACATCATGCGTAACGCGCTTCAGCGCCTGAAAGATACGTTGCCGGAGCTGGATATCATCGGAAGTAATGTAGAAAATGCCGTTCCGCACACGCTGAGAAAGCTGTTTATGTCGTAACAGATGCAAGGCCGGTTATCTGGCCTGTTCCATGAGCGGCGCGTGGCGCATGAAACGCTGTTCCGCACCCGCGCTTTCGTCTGTATAAGGCGTTAGCGCGAAAAAAAAAATAACGGTCACCTGCTGTCTGGTTGCGTCTTTAATGCACAGTTGTCAACCAGATAACTCAGCCGCTGCTTCGTTCTTTGTTTACACTGGCGACTTCGTTTAAATCGGGGTCGTTACCGTGTTTTTATTGATTGTTACCACTATTCTTTGGGCTTTTTCATTTAGCCTTATCGGTGAATATCTTGCGGGTCAGGTCGATACCTGGTTCTCAGTGCTGATGCGCCTGTCACTGGCGGCGCTGGTGTTTCTGCCGTTTCTACGCTGGCGCGGTTATCGGCCATCTAAGTTGATGCTGTATATGCTGGTGGGCATGTTGCAACTCGGCATCATGTATTTGATCAGCTTTGAAGCCTATCTCTATCTTAGCGTGTCAGAATTTTTGCTGTTTACCGTGATGACACCGCTGTATGTCACCCTCATTTATGACCTGATCAGCAAACGTCCGCTGCGTATCGGCTATGTTTTTAGCGCATTGCTGGCTGTCGCAGGCGCGGCGATTATTCGCTACGACAAAGTTAGCGATCATTTCTGGTTTGGCTTGCTGCTGGTGCAACTGGCAAACATCTGTTTTGCCGCAGGAATGGTGGGCTATAAGCGTTTACAAGAGACACGTCCCATGCCGCAGCATACGGCGTTTTCCTGGTTTTACCTTGGCGCGGTTTTGATCGCAGCCATTGCCTGGAGTTTATGGGGAAATCCTGACAAGTTACCGACAACATCACTGCAATGGGGCATTTTGGTGTGGTTAGGCGTTGCAGCATCGGCCCTGGGATATTTTATGTGGAACTACGGCGCGACTCAGGTTGATGCGGGCACGTTGGGGATCATGAACAATATGCATGTGCCAGCGGGATTATTAGTCAATCTGGCAATTTGGCAGGAGCAGCCACACTGGCCGAGTTTTATTGCCGGGGCATTAGTTATTCTCGCCTCGCTGTGGGTCCATAAGCGTTGGGTGATAGGGCATAGCCCGAAATAGCACGTTGCTTTATGGCATGCGCAAGACAGAAATAGCCTGTCTGATCGCAAAGCCGGCCCATATTTTTTGTGGGTCGGCTGCACCCTCTCTGGCTCGGATGCTTTGCTATTCAGACAGGCCACTCCTTGCGGGAAAAGCCTGCTTACTGCACTCATCAACAAGCACTTTTCTGCACGAAAAAGCGAGTAATGAACGACATCCTGTCAGAACTTAAGCGGGCTTGCCGCTCTTCGGGCGATGTATCATCGCCAGGCCTTTAAGGAAATTACGCAGGATCTGATCGCCACATTCGCGATAATTCTTGTGGTCCGGTTTACGGAAAATCGCGCCAATTTCAGCCTGAGAAACGGTGAAGTTAGCGCGTTTTAATACGTCAGGAATGTCGGTGGTTTTCAAATCAAACGCGATGCGCAGCTTTTTCATAAAGATGTTGTTGTTCATCTTGCGTTCAACTGACGGGACGGGCGCGTCCTCGCTTTTACCGCGGCGATGGAAAATCAAACCATTCAAAAAATAGCCCATCAGCACATCAGGACAGGGACGAAACGCTGCATCGTCATCCTTTTTTAACCATGCCTGCACATCGGTTTGCGGCACATCGCAGTCTGCCAGTGCAAAAATCGCCACCATTTTGGCATCGCTCAAATCGAGCATGTAGCGCACGCTGCGCAGAATATCATTGTTAGTCATGGTGAAATCTTCTTATGGTCAATCGACAGGCTGCGCATTATAGGGGATTTTGCCTGCGCTCGCGCAGGTTTGTGGTCACGAATTATCGTTGCAACACCGCACCGGGATGCTGGGCATCACGCACAAACGGCAAATGCTCGCAGGCGTGCTGGCGGGCAAAACGAATAAATGCTTCCAGCACCGGCTGGCGCTGTTCGCCGTCGCGCACCGCTGCGTAAAGTCGGCTCCACAAGCCGTCTCCCAGCGTTTTGGTGACAATTAATCCCTGCTTTTCAAAACTTTCAACCACCCAGTGCGGCAGGGCGGCAATACCCATGCGCGCAGCGACCATCTGAATTAAGAGCAGGGTGTTATCGACACTTTTCAACGCCGGACTTACGCCTGCCGGTTGCAAAAAGTGACGCCAGATATCCAGCCGCTGGCGCTGCACCGGATAAATCATTAACACCTCATCCGCTAAAACCTCCGGCGAGATATGCACCGCCTGCGCCAGCGGATGATCCGGCGCCAGGACCAGCCGCACCTCAAAATCAAACATCGGTGAATAGAACAGGCCTGAGCGCGGCAGGATATCGGACGTCAGTACCACATCCAGTTCGCCCTGTTGCAGTGCCGGTTGCGGGTCAAAAGTCACACCAGATTTAAAATCCACGATCACTTGCGGCCAGCACTGGCGAAAGTTATTCAGCGCAGGCGTTAACCACTGAATACAGCTATGACACTCAATTGCAATGCGCAGCGTGGTCTGGTGCGGTTCATGGCACGCCTGCAGGGCCTGTTGAATTTGTGGCAGCACCTGCTCTGCCAGTTGCAACAAAATTTCTCCCTGCGGTGTGAATCGTAACGGCTGGCTTTTACGAACGAACAGGCGAAATCCCAGCCGCTGTTCCAGATCGCTGAACTGATGTGACAACGCCGATTGTGTCTGGTGAAGCTGGGCAGCGGCGGCGGCCAGTGAACCAGTGTTACGCAGAGCCTGAAGCGTCCGCAGGTGCTTGAGTTCGATCATGAGCGTCCTTCACATGGAGATTGAACAAATTGCGCTTGAGCAACATACACTACCCGCAGAATATAGCGGTGTAAACATCTGGACGGCTAAACATCTTTGGCTGCCCGCCTCAGTCAAAGATAAGGAGAGCAACGAATGACCATACTGAACCATACACTCGGCTTCCCTCGCGTGGGTCTGCATCGTGAACTCAAAAAAGCGCAAGAAAGCTACTGGGCAGGCAACAGCAGTCAGGAAGCGTTATTAGCCGTAGGCCGCGAATTACGGGCGCGCCACTGGCAGCAGCAGAAAGATGCGGGCGTAGATTTGCTGCCAGTAGGCGATTTTGCCTGGTACGATCATGTTCTCACCACCAGCCTGCTGTTGGGCAACGTGCCTGCCCGGCACCAGAATAAAGACGGCTCTGTTGATCTCGATACGCTGTTCCGTCTGGGGCGTGGTCGTGCGCCGACCGGTGAACCCGCTGCTGCAGCTGAGATGACGAAATGGTTCAACACCAACTATCACTATATGGTGCCGGAATTTACGCAAGGCCAGCAGTTCAAACTGACCTGGACCCAGTTGCTGGATGAAGTCGACGAAGCTCTGGCATATGGTCATAAAATCAAACCTGTGCTGCTGGGTCCGGTAACCTACCTGTGGCTGGGCAAAGTAAAGGGTGAGCAGTTTGATCGCCTGTCACTGCTGAAGGATATTCTGCCTGTTTATCAACACGTGCTGGCTGAACTGGCTAAGCGCGACGTTGAGTGGGTGCAAATTGATGAGCCAGCACTGGCGCTGGAACTGCCGCAAGCCTGGCGCGACGCCTTTCAACCGGCTTACGCTGCACTGGCAGGCCACATCAAACTGTTACTGACCACTTATTTTGACAGCATCGGTCAAAACATCGATGTGATCCGTGAATTGCCAGTGCAGGGGCTGCATGTTGACCTGGTGCATGGCCATGATGATATTGAAAAGCTCAGCCAGCAACTGCCTGCTTCCTGGCTACTTTCTCTTGGGGTCATCAATGGTCGTAACGTATGGCGTGCTGACCTGAGTCGCTGGTTTGCGCGTCTGCAACCACTGGTGAGTCAGCGTGAGCAACTCTGGATTGGCTCATCCTGCTCACTGCTACACAGCCCGATCGATTTAAGTGTAGAAACGCGCCTGGATGAGGAAGTCAAAAGCGGGTTCGCGTTCGCGCTGCAAAAGTGCACTGAACTTTCACTGCTGAGTGAGGCGTTGAATAACAACGATGCAGCATCACTCGAAGCCTGGAGCGCACCGATTCGTGCTCGTGCCTACTCCAGCCGCGTGCATAACGCTGCGGTGGGTCAACGTTTGCAGGCGATTAAGGCACAAGACAGCGAGCGTCAAAGCCCCTACAGCGAACGCGCCAAAGCACAACGCCAGCGTTTTAACCTGCCAGCATGGCCCACCACCACCATTGGTTCGTTTCCACAGACCACTGAAATTCGTGGCCTGCGCCTGGACTTCAAACAGGGGCGTCTGGACAGCAGCAACTATCGCACTGGCATCGCTGAGCATATCAAACAAGCGATTGTGGAGCAGGAGCGTTTAGAACTGGATGTGCTGGTTCACGGTGAAGCTGAGCGTAACGACATGGTTGAATACTTTGGCGAGCATTTAGACGGTTTTGTCTTCACGCAAAACGGTTGGGTGCAGAGTTACGGTTCACGCTGCGTAAAACCGCCTGTCATTATTGGCGATGTCAGCCGTCCTGCCGCCATCACGGTTGAATGGGCGACATATGCGCAGTCACTCACTGATAAGCCAGTGAAAGGCATGTTGACCGGCCCGGTAACGATTCTTTGCTGGTCTTTTCCCCGTGAAGATGTTTCGCGTGAAACCATCGCGAAGCAGATAGCCCTGGCGCTGCGTGACGAAGTGGAAGATTTGGAAAAAGCCGGTATCGGCATTATCCAGATTGACGAGCCGGCTTTGCGTGAAGGTCTGCCGCTGCATCAGTCCGACTGGGCAGCTTATCTGTCCTGGGCAGTAGAGGCGTTCCGTCTGAACGCTGCTGTGGCTCAGGATGACACGCAGATCCATACGCACATGTGTTACTGCGAGTTCAATGACATCATGGATTCTATCGCCGCACTGGATGCTGACGTCATTACTATCGAAACATCGCGTTCCAGTATGGATTTGCTGGAATCGTTTGAAGACTTCGAATACCCGAATGAGATCGGTCCGGGCGTATATGACATTCACTCGCCAAACGTACCGAGCGTAGAATGGATGGAAGCCCTGTTGCAGAAAGCGGCTAAGCGTATCCCGGAAAAGCGTCTGTGGGTTAACCCGGATTGTGGTCTGAAAACGCGCGGCTGGACTGAAACGCGCCAGGCATTAGCCAACATGGTAAAAGCGGCAAAAAATCTGCGGGGTAAAACCTGTTAGGTGCGTTGTGTTGCAGTAAAACTGGGGCGCTCAGGCGCCCCTTTTTGATCAGGCTGATGGCGCAACGCCATACAGTTTAAACCAGGCCAGCATACGCGCCCAGCCATCCTGAGCAGACTCTGCGTGGTAGCTCGGGCGATAGTCAGCATTAAATGCATGTCCTGCGTCGGGGTAGACAATAATTTCAGCTTTTGCATTGGCTGCATGCACCGCCTGGCGCATCTGCTCTACGCTTTCTAACGGAATACCCTCATCCTGACCGCCATATAAACCCAGCACCGGCGCGGTTAAATCAACGGCAATATCAATAGGGTGCTTTTGCTGTTTCATGGTCTTATCACCAATCAGACGGCCATACCACGCCACGGCAGCGCGGAGCTGTGGATTGTGAGCTGCGTACAACCAACTGATGCGGCCACCCCAGCAAAAACCGGTAATGCCCATACGGCGCATATCACCGCCGTTGCGCGAAGCCCAGTTAGCGGCGTGATCGAGATCGGACAACACCTGAGTATCGGGTACTTTACTGACCAGCTCTTTAAACAGAGTAGGAATATCGTGATAGTCATTCGGATCGCCTTCGCGGAAATAGAGTTCTGGCGCGATCGCCAGGTAACCTTCTATTGCCAGACGGCGGCAAATGTCACGGATATGTTCGTGGACACCAAAAATTTCCTGAACCACTAACACCACCGGTAAGGGTGCATTCGCCTCTTTCGGTTTAGCAAAGAACGCAGGCATATTTTCGCCCTGGCTGGGGACCGAGGTTTCACCGGATTGAATAGCAGGATGGTTAGTAATAATGGTGGTTGACGCTGTCGGCTGTACCGCAGGTGCAAAGCCGTCGTCAGCAGATTTTTGTGCCATATTATCTTCGGTTTTCATTGTTCTCTCCGTGCAAGCAGTAGCGCGATCGCGTAACTATAGCCTGGTCAGATTCTGCGCGGACCAGGCAAGGGGTAACAGAGTCAGCAACAGATAACATCACCTATCTCTTTAACATTGCCATGACAGGTTACACAGCACTGCTTGTAGCAGTGAGGGAAGGCTTAAACTCAATGCGTGATATTAGTCACATTGTTTCTCATTTTAAATGTAACTTTCATTTTTGAAGGTGAAGGTAATCACATATTTATCTGGCGCGCTCACGTAGAGTGACGCGCAACTTTCCTAAATTCAGGAGTCTGATATGACACAGTCTGACGTTTTCCACCTTGGTCTCACCAAAGCTGATTTACAGGGTGCAACGCTGGCTATCGTGCCTGGCGATCCGGAGCGCGTAAAGAAAATTGCCGGACTGATGGACGATGCGCAGCATTTGGCGTCTCACCGGGAATTTACCACATGGTTAGCCAAACTGGAGGGTAAGCCTGTTGTGGTCTGCTCGACAGGCATTGGCGGGCCTTCAACCTCCATCGCGGTTGAAGAGCTGGCGCAGTTGGGCATCCGGACCTTCCTGCGTGTCGGCACCACGGGTGCTATCCAGCCGCATATCAATGTTGGCGATGTGCTGGTCACTACCGCTTCTGTGCGTCTTGATGGTGCCAGCCTGCATTTTGCACCAATGGAATTCCCAGCCGTAGCAGATTTCGCCTGTACTACCGCGCTGGTGGCGGCGGCTGAAGCCTGCGGGGCCAGCACGCATATTGGCATTACGGCTTCATCTGATACCTTTTATCCAGGCCAGGAACGCTATGACACCTTTTCGGGCCGCGTGGTGAATCGCTTTCAGGGATCCATGAAAGAGTGGCAGCAAATGGGCGTCCTCAACTATGAGATGGAATCCGCTACACTGTTAACCATGTGCGCCAGTCAGGGACTACGAGCCGGTATGGTGGCGGGCGTCATCGTGAATCGCACGCAGAAAGAGATCCCGGATGCGGCGACCATGAAACAAACCGAAAGCGACGCGGTGAAGATCGTGGTAGAAGCGGCGCGACGCTTGTTGTAACGCGCACGACAGCAGGTTTTCAGGACTCTCCGTAGTCACTTTTAACCTGCTGCTCATTTCAAGACGTGCGCAATTTCAGCTAAACCTGAGAATAATTCATGCGCAATTCGATTCCTGTTCGTCGGCCTTCCTTTGGAACCCATCCCGCAGCCCTTCAGGCGCAGATGGAAAACAGCGCCGCGCGCTTTCGCGCCGCGATGAGCCAGAATGACTTTACGCAAACGATGAAATGCTGCGAAGACGTTTTGCGCTATATGCCCAACCAAATGCAGGTACTCAGCGATTATGCGCTCTGCCTGCTACGGCTGGGCCAGCATAATAAAGCGTATAAAACCTACCAAAAAATCTATCAGGCTCCGCCAGCGGTGCGTGCAACCGCATCGGAAACCTGGCTGGATGGCCTGACGGAAGTGTGTGGCTGGCTGGGAAAAGATCAGGAGGTTGCGCGATACGGACTCGAGTCATTAAACCAGTCCGATGCACGCTTTCGTCAGGGGCAGCGATATTCCTGCCCTGCACCGCAACCTGAACCGATCGATCTTACGCATCCGGAACAAAACGTGATCTCTTTTAGTCTCTACGGCGGTCAACCGCGCTATTGTGAAACGCTGATCAAAAACGTGGAAGTGGCGCAGGAACTCTATCCGGGCTGGGTGTGTCGGGTTTATCTTGATAACACTGTGCCGCAGCATGTCTGGCAACGCCTCGATCGGCCGCAGGTACAGCTGATCGATATGTCACATGAAAAAACACTTTTTCCCACGTTGTGGCGCTTTCTGGTCGTAGACGATCCTGGCGTTAAACGTTTTATCGTGCGCGATGCGGATTCGTTGCTTTCTGAACGCGAAGCGGCGGCGGTTAACGCCTGGCTGGCGTCGCCTTACTGGTTTCATCACATGCGCGATTACTATTCACATACGGAATTGCTGCTGGCGGGCATGTGGGGTGGATGCGGTGGCGTCTTTAACAATATTGAACAGGCAATGCGGGATTTTATTGCGCACTATAAAGGCAGCGAACGGTTTACCGACCAGTATTTCTTAAAAGTCGCCTTGTGGCCAACGGTACGTGAAAGCGTGCTTAATCATGATGACATATTCAGTTTTCATCAGGCACAGCCGTGGCCAGCACATGCTCCCGTGCGTTGGGAAAACAGCCGCTTTCACGTGGGTAGCAATGCTGGTTTTGCCAGCATGAGCGGAAAAAGCGTTATCAGTGAGGGTGAGCAACAGATTGAAATAAGCTGTGATGGTCATTCATGGCGTTATCCGGCGCAGGTAAGAAAAGGAGAGTGGGTGCTGCCGATGCCCTTTTTCCTGATTGATGACTGGCAAGCCGGAAAATTAACCGTTAACGCAGTGTAGCGCCTGCTTTCCGGGTAAATTTGTCTAGACATTCATACAGTGCAACTCTACCTTTTCCCTCAGCAACGCGTGTGGCGAGGGAAACATGGATCAGCACATCATCATTAGCGCCTGTCTGGCACTGGCCGGCCTGGGCATTGGCTGGATACTGGCGCAATTGCGTGCCAGCCAACAATCCGCCAGCTTTGTGACCGAGCGCCGTCTGTTGGTCGACGCGCAGCAGCATCAACAGCAACATATCGAGCAGCTTCAACAGCAAGGCCACCAGCGTGAGCAGGAACTGCGTCAGCTCCACGGTGCGTTGAGTGGGGCCAATGAGCGTCTGCAGCAGCTTGATTACTGGCGCGGCGAGAGTGAACAGCTTACCCGCGAACTGCGAAATCAGTTGGAAATCAACAGTGCACAGGAAGCGGAGCTGCGTGAAGTAACTATCCGCCTCGAAGAAACCCGCTTTGCTGCCGAAGAAAAGCAACGTCTGCTAACGCACAGCGAGCAACGCCTTAGCGCCCAGTTTGAAAACCTTGCCAACCGTATTTTTGAAAACAGCCATCGCCGCGTTGATGAGCAAAACCGTCAAAGTCTGAATAGCCTGATCGGCCCTTTACGCGAGCAGTTAGACGGTTTTCGCCGTCAGGTGCATGAAAGTTTTGGCCTGGAAGCGCGTGAACGCCACACGTTAACGCATGAGATCCGTCAGTTACAGCAGCTCAATGCGCAAATGGCGCAGGAGGCTATCAACCTCACTAAGGCCTTGAAGGGAGATAATAAAATTCAGGGTAACTGGGGAGAAGTGGTGCTGAGTCGCGTATTAGAAGCGTCCGGTTTGCGTGAAGGTTACGAGTATGAAATCCAGGTCAGCATTCAATCCGAGCAGCAGGGTAGAATGCAGCCAGATGTCATTGTCCGTTTGCCACAGGATAAAGATGTCGTGATTGACGCGAAAATGACCCTGATCGCGTATGAACGCTACTTCAATGCGGAAGATGATATTGAACGTGAACAGGCAATTCAGGAACATATCAGCGCCATGCGTGGCCATATTCGCTTGCTGGGACGTAAAGATTATCAACAATTACCCGGTTTACGGTCGCTGGATTATGTGTTGATGTTTATCCCCATTGAGCCAGCTTTCTTGCTGGCTATCGATCGTCAGCCAGAACTGATCGGTGAAGCGTTGCAGCAAAACATCATGCTGGTTAGCCCAACCACACTGCTGGTGGCGTTGCGTACTATCAATAATTTATGGCGTTACGAGCATCAAAGCCGTAATGCACAGCGGATTGCCGATCGTGCCGCGAGGCTGTACGACAAGATGCGACTGTTTGTTGATGACATGAGCGGCATTGGGCTGAGTCTCGACAAAGCGCAAAACAGTTATCGTGAAGCGATGAAGAAGTTGGCAGAAGGGCGGGGCAATTTAATCGCGCAAAGTGAAGGATTTCGCGACCTTGGCGTTGAGGTAAAGCGTCCCATTAATCCTTTGCTGGCAGAGCGCGCCAGGCCGGAACGTGAAACCAATGATGGCCTGGATGAAGAAAACGAAGCGGATGAGGGTAACTTACGTGTGAGACGCCTCCACGAATAACGCGGGCGTAGCGTGCCTGACTTCCGTGACTCTGATACACTTCGGGGAGTATTGTTTGTGGAGCAGGTAAAACCGATGGCAGATGAATCACAGCAGGAAACTACCCATTTTGGCTTTCAGACCGTCGCTAAAAGCGAAAAGGCCGATAAAGTCGCGGACGTGTTTCATTCCGTAGCGGCAAAATATGACCTGATGAACGACCTGATGTCGTTTGGCGTCCATCGTGTCTGGAAACGCTTTACCATTGACAGCAGCGGTGTGCGTCGTGGCCAACGCGTGTTGGATCTGGCGGGTGGTACAGGCGATCTGACTGCAAAATTCTCGCGCCTGGTTGGCGAAACGGGTCAGGTTGTCCTGGCGGACATCAACAGCTCAATGCTGAAAATGGGCCGCGAAAAGCTGCGTAATCTTGGCGTTGTGGGCAACGTTAATTATGTTCAGGCGAATGCAGAAGCCCTGCCTTTCCCTGATAACTATTTCGATTGCATCACCATCTCGTTCGGCCTGCGTAACGTCACGGATAAAGAAAAAGCGTTAGCATCAATGTTCCGCGTGTTAAAGCCAGGCGGGCGTCTGCTGGTGCTGGAGTTCTCTAAACCGGTGATGGAGCCGCTGAGCAAAGCCTACGATGCTTACTCCTTCCACATCTTGCCGCGTATTGGACAGCTGGTTGCGCAAGACGCTGAAAGTTACCGTTATCTGGCGGAATCCATCCGTATGCATCCCGATCAGGAAACCCTGAAGGCGATGATGAATGATGTCGGATTTGAAAACACCACTTACTCCAACATGACCGGCGGTATCGTCGCGTTACACCGTGGATTTAAGTTCTAATCGATTATGGTGATGACCTTAACGCCCCTAATTACTGCCGGTCTTGAGACCGCATTAAACCGCATGCTGTATCGCGATCGCGGTTTAAAAGTGGCCCGTCAAAGACTGGCAGGTAAAGTATTGACGCTGCGCCTGAGTGAGCTTTCCCATCCGTTGGTGCTGGTGTTTAGCGAACAGCAACTCGATGTGCTGGGTGACTGGCAAGACAGCAGTGACTGCACGGTGATCACCCAACTGAAAACGCTGCCCAAACTGCGCGATCGTCAGCAGCTTACTGGTTTGATTCGTAGCGGTGAGTTGCAGGTTGATGGTGATTTACAGGTGGTACAGCAGTTTTCTGCGCTGATGGATCTGGCTGAGTTCGATCCTGCTGAGTATCTGGCACCCTGGATCGGCGATATTGCCGCACAAGAGATCAGTCAACGTGCGCAGCGCGTGTTCCGCTTTGTTAAAGGCGAAGTGCAACGGCGTCAGGATTATCTGGGTCAGGCTATTACCGAAGAGTGGCGCGTCGCCCCTGGCGCGCTGGAGTTAGCCTGGTTTTCTGAGGAGATCGACGCGATGGAACGTTCGCTTGATGCGCTCAATGCGCGTTTGGCGCAGCTGGAGGCGAAATGAGTTTTGGAGAGATCCGCCGCTTATACTTCATTATCAAGGTATTTCTTACTTACGGCCTTGATGAATTAATCCCTAAAATGCGTATTACTCTTCCGCTTCGCCTGTGGCGTCGCGGCATTTTTTGGCTACCTAACAGACATGCGCAGGAGCCAATTGGGGCGCGCATTCGTCTGGCAATGGAGCAACTGGGGCCGGTGTGGATTAAGTTCGGACAGATGCTGTCCACCCGTCGCGACTTGTTTCCACCGACTATCGCCGATCAGTTGGCTATTTTGCAGGACCGCGTAGCCCCTTTTGACGGTGTCAAAGCAAAAGCCCAGATCGAACGTTCAATGGGCGCCCCTATTGAAACCTGGTTCGATGATTTCGACATCATACCGCTGGCATCAGCCTCGATTGCCCAGTGCATACCGCAACGTTGAAGTCCAATGGCAAGAAAGTGGTGATTAAAGTGATTCGCCCGGATATCTTGCCGGTGATCAAAGCGGATATGAAGCTGATCTACCGCCTGGCTCGTTGGGTGCCACGTCTGTTGCCAGATGGCCGACGTTTGCGCCCGGTTGAGGTGGTACGCGATTATGAAAAAACACTGATTGATGAACTGAATTTGCTGCGCGAAGCGGCGAATGCCATTCAATTGCGCCGTAATTTTGAAGAGAGCCGCATGCTGTATGTGCCGGAAATTTATTCCGATTATTGCAGCGAAACCATGCTGGTGATGGAGCGCATCTACGGCATTCCGATCTCAGATGTGGCGACACTTGAGCAGCACGGCGTCAACATGAAGCTGCTGGCCGAGCGCGGTGTTCAGGTATTCTTTACTCAGGTCTTCCGCGACAGCTTTTTCCATGCAGATATGCATCCCGGTAACATCTTCGTCAGTTACGATCATCCTGAAGATCCGCAATACATCGGTATCGACTGCGGGATCGTGGGATCGCTCAATAAAGAAGACAAACGCTATCTGGCTGAAAACTTTATCGCCTTCTTCAATCGTGATTATCGCAAAGTCGCGGAATTACACGTTGATTCAGGCTGGGTGCCGCCAGATACCAACGTTGAGGACTTCGAGTTTGCGATTCGCACCGTATGTGAGCCGATTTTTGAAAAGCCGCTGGCTGAGATCTCTTTTGGTCATGTGCTGCTGAACCTTTTCAATACCGCGCGTCGTTTTAATATGGAAGTGCAGCCTCAGCTTGTGCTGCTGCAAAAAACACTACTCTATATAGAGGGGATTGGTCGCCAGCTTTATCCGCAACTCGATTTGTGGAAAACAGCCAAGCCTTTTCTTGAAGACTGGATTAAGGATCAGGTCGGCATTCCAGCGATTATCCGTGCGGTAAAAGATAAAGCGCCGTTCTGGGCAGAAAAATTACCCGAATTACCGGAATTATTTTACGAGAGTATGCGCCAGCATAAGCTTTTACGGCATAGCGTCGATAAGCTAGTAGGCGATCTCAATGCACAACATACGCGACACCATCAGGCGCGTTATCTGTTCGGTGTCGGTGCCACACTTTTATTAAGCGGAACGGCAGTGTTGCTGAGCCGACCGGACTGGGATCTCTTTCCGGCAGTGTTAATGGCGGCGGGCATCGTCTCCTGGTTAATTGGCTGGCGTAAGACAAACTAATTGTCAGCTCAGCCTAAAACGCGGTAATGTCGCTGGTTCAGACCCGGGTGTGCAAGGGCTTTCTGTGGCACATTACTCAACAGTTTTTCACAGATTATTAGAGGCTATCTCATGGGCGGTATCAGTATTTGGCAATTGTTAATTATTGCCGTGATTGTTGTACTTCTGTTCGGTACCAATAAATTACGCAATCTGGGTTCGGATTTGGGTTCCTCAATCCGTGGTTTCAAAAAGGCCATGGGCGATGAGGACAACAAAAAGGATCAACCGAAAGAGCAGGACGCTGATTTCAACGCCAAAACGCTGGCAGACAAACAGCAAACCACGGCTAACAAAGAAGAAGCCAAGAAAGACAAGCAGGTGTAAACCGTGTTCGACATTGGTTTTAGTGAACTGGTATTGGTGTTCGTTATCGGGCTGATTGTACTCGGCCCGCAACGTTTACCGGTTGCGGTGAAAACCGTAGTCGGCTGGATCAGGGCGATACGTTCGCTGGCAGCCAATGTGCAAAATGAACTGGCGCAGGAACTGAAACTGCAAGAGTTGCAGGACAGTCTGAAAAAGGTGGAAGAAGCGGGCCGCGGTACGCTTTCGCCTGAGCTAAAAGAGTCCATGGATGAGCTGCGTAAAACCGCTGATTCGATGAAACGCTCCTGTCAACAGAGCATTGATATCGAAAAAGAGGAAGACGAAGCCAATACCATTCATGCTCCGCAGCAGAAACCTGTCGAAGCTCCTCACGCTTCTCAGCCAGTGACGCCTGCAACAGCCGACAGCCAGGCAACTGCACCTGCACAAGTGCCGGGTAATGCTGACGCAGCGCCTGCAAAAAAACCTGACGCGGCAGGCAGTGCTGATGCTGCCTCTGCAACAAAACCTGATGTGCCGGGTACTGTACGCAGCACCGCATCAACCTCTTCTGCAAGTGATGAACGATAATGGCCGTTGAAGATACCCAACCGCTCATCAGCCATCTGATTGAGCTGCGTAAGCGACTTCTGAACTGCATCATCGCCGTGTTAGTCATCTTTCTGGCGCTGATCTACTTTGCCAATGATATTTATCATCTGGTTGCGTCACCGCTGATTAGTCAGATGCCAGTGGGCGCAAGCATGATTGCGACTGACGTCGCCTCACCGTTTTTTACGCCCATAAAGCTCACCATTGTGGTTTCGGTGTTTCTTGCGGTGCCGGTGATCCTGTATCAGGTCTGGGCGTTTATCGCGCCGGCACTCTATCGGCACGAACGTAAGCTGGTGATGCCGCTGCTGTTTTCCAGCACCTTTCTCTTTTACATCGGCGTAGCATTTGCGTATTTCATCGTTTTTCCGCTGGCGTTTGGTTTTTTTGCGAAGACTGCGCCGCAAGGCGTAACTATCGCAACCGATATCACCAGCTATCTCGACTTTGTCATGACGCTGTTTATGGCCTTTGGTGTGGCGTTTGAAGTACCTGTTGCCATTGTGTTGCTGTGCTGGACCGGCATCACTAACCCTGACGATCTGAAAAAGAAACGTCCCTATATCCTGGTGGGTGCTTTTGTCGTGGGGATGTTACTGACGCCACCGGATATATTTTCCCAAACTTTGCTCGCTATTCCGATGTACTGCCTGTTTGAAGTCGGCGTATTCTTCTCCAGATACTATGTGGGGAAGGGCCGTCAGGCGCAGGATGAGGAACACAACACCGAATCCTGATGTCTCACTTCTGAGCGTCCCGCACTGGCGGGAGAAAGTTGAATCTGAACCGCCTTCTGGGCGGTTTTTGTTTATGACTTTTATACACAATGGGAAGAAATATGTTTGATATCGGTGTAAACCTGACCAGCACGCAATTCGCCTCCGACCGGGAAAAGGTGGTTAAACGCGCGCGTGAAGCGGGCGTCACCGGCATGTTAATTACCGGCACCAATGCGCTGGAAAGCCAGCAGGCACAACGGCTTGCAGCGGGGCACGTAAATTATTGCTGGTCAACGGCGGGTGTGCATCCCCATCATGCGAGTGAATGGTCGTCAGAGATTGCCAGCACGCTGCGCCGCCTGGCCGAAAAACCTGAAGTGGTGGCGATTGGCGAATGCGGACTCGACTTTAACCGCAACCTCTCTGCTCATCAGCAGCAGGAGTACGCTTTTGATGCGCAACTGGCGCTGGCGGCAGAACTAAACCTGCCGGTTTTTTGCACTGCCGTGAAGCGCACGATCGCTTTGTTGCGGTGCTGGAGCCGTGGCTGCCAAAATTGCCTGGCGCGGTAATGCACTGTTTTACCGGCACGCGTGATGAGCTGGAAGCGTGTCTGGCGCTGGGGCTGTCAATAGGAATTACCGGTTGGGTATGTGACGAGCGACGCGGGCTTGAACTGCGCGAAATGCTGCCGCTGATCCCGGCTGAGCGCCTGCTGCTGGAAACTGACGCACCCTATCTGCTGCCGCGCGATATGCGGCCACGTCCAACGTCACGTCGTAATGAGCCCTGTTTTTTGCCGCACCTTGTACAGCAGGTCGCCAGCTGGCGTGGAGAAGAGGTCGAGGCGTTAGCTGCTCGCGTGGACATAAACGCGCGCACCCTGTTCAGACTGGTTTAAACCTTACGGAACTGCTTGTTATCGACGCTGCGCATGACCTGTTTGTTAAGCAGGTTAAGCAGCAACATAGAACGCGTTTCGCCATCAGGCTCTGCGAAAATAGCGCGCAGCCCTTCAAACGTACCTTCGGTGATGATCACCTCGTCACCGATTTGTGGTGTTTCCGGGTCAAGCAGGGTTTGTGGTGCATCCGTCTGCAAGGCTTCAATGACCGACGACGGCACGGTCGCTGGCGCTGTGCCAAAGCGCACAAAGTGGCTGACGCCGCGCGTGCTGCTGATTGTGGTGGTGTGAATCGCTTCCGGGTCGAATTCGATAAACAGATAGTTAGGAAACAGCGGCTCACTTACGGTGGTGCGTTTTCCGCGCACGATCTTTTCCAGAGCGATCATTGGGCTGAGGCAATTCACCTCTTGCCGCTCCAGATGCTCTTTGGCGCGCATGAGCTGTCCACGTTTGCAATAAAGTAAGTACCAGGATTCCATAACTGCTCCCATCGAATGGACGCTAAGAATAGCAAACCTGCTGCCAGAGTTATAGCGCATCGGCGCGCTGAAGGGGGTGTCAGATGAAAATAAACTGAGACTTTTCTTAACCTGTGGGATTGCTTAAGAAAAGCAGATTGAAAATTGACGTCCCGCTATGCTCTGTATCAGACTCGTTGCCCATCACCTATGCAAAAAGGATCACCTGATGGAACTGTTTCTGTTGAGCAACGGCAAGCTGGCGGATGATGCACCTTTGCTGAGCTATGCGCAGCCGCAGCTACACGCCATGATTGCCCAACGCAGCATCACCTCGGCGCTACTCATTCCCTATGCCATCATTCTCGGCGACCATCAACAGCGTGCGGCTGATCTCAGCGCATCACTGGGTATTTCCGTAGCCTGCATTCAGGATTTTCCGTCACCGCAGGAGGCGATTGAGCAGGCAGAACTGATTTTAGTCAGTGGCGGCAATACCTGGTTTTTGAATCAGATGCTGCATGAAAACGGATTAATCGTTGCCATTCAACGTGCTGTACGTGAACGCAACGTGCCTTATGTTGGCTGGAGCGCAGGCTGTAACGTGGCGACACCCTCGATTCGTACCACTAACGATATGCCGGTACGCAGCAGCGTTGTGCTGCCCGCGTTGGGGCTGTTTCCGGTACAGATTAACCCGCACTACCTTGATGCTCACGTGAGCGGTCACAGGGGAGAAACGCGTGACGAACGGCTGGCTGAATTCTGCGCCGTCAATCCTGCTGAGTCGGTGATTGCACTGCGTGAAGGCAGTTTCCTGCATGTGAGCGGTAACCGTCTGCGCTATATCAGCGTGCGTGGCGAAGATTTTAAACTCTTCCGTCACGGCCAGCCGACTCAGGCTTATCACGACGTTAGTGCCTTGCAGTCGCTGGTTCCTTTTCGCTGCGACTAAGGTTGCCGCATAAACCTCAACACGCTGAGATAATCGGCCCTATAATGGCCGCTTCACTCTGGCCGGAAAGCTAAAGCCGCATGAAATATCAGGATTTAAGAGACTTTCTCGCGTTACTCGAACAGCGCGGTGAGTTAAAGCGTATTACCCAAGCCATCGATCCCGAACTGGAAATGACCGAAATCGCTGACCGCACTCTGCGTGCCGGTGGCCCGGCCCTGCTGTTTGAGAACCCAAAAGGTTACGACATGCCGGTGCTGTGTAACCTGTTTGGCACGCCGAAACGCGTGGCGATGGGAATGGGCCAGGAAGAGGTCAGCGCGCTACGGGAAGTCGGCAAATTGCTGGCGTTTTTAAAAGAGCCGGAACCTCCGAAGGGGTTCCGCGATCTGTTCGATAAAATGCCGCAGTTTAAGCAGGTATTGAACATGCCGACTAAACGTCTGCGCAACGCGCCTTGTCAGGAGATCGTGTTTAGCGGCGATGAGGTTGATTTATCGCGCATTCCAGTAATGAAGTGCTGGCCGGGCGATGCTGCACCCCTCATTACCCGGGGACTGACCGTGACGCGCGGTCCGCATAAAGAGCGTCAAAACCTGGGTATTTATCGCCAGCAGGTTATAGGTAAAAACCGTTTAATTATGCGTTGGCTTTCACATCGCGGCGGCGCGCTCGATTTTCAGGAGTGGTGTAAAGCCCATCCGGGAGAACGTTTCCCGGTGTCGGTGGCGCTCGGTGCCGATCCTGCCACTATTCTCGGCGCCGTTACGCCAGTGCCGGATACGCTGTCCGAATATGCGTTTGCAGGCTTGCTGCGCGGCAATAAAACCGAAGTGGTTAAGTGTCTTTCTAATGACTTAGAAGTCCCGGCCAGCGCGGAAATTGTTCTGGAAGGTTACATTGAGCCTGGTGATACTGCCCCGGAAGGGCCTTACGGCGATCATACCGGCTACTACAATGAAGTAGACAGTTTTCCGGTATTTACCGTTACGCACATAACGCAACGTCATCAGGCTATCTATCATTCAACCTATACCGGACGTCCGCCAGATGAACCTGCGGTATTAGGGGTGGCGCTGAATGAAGTGCTGGTGCCAATCCTGATCAAGCAGTTTCCAGAGATTGTTGATTTCTATTTGCCGCCGGAAGGCTGTTCATATCGCCTGGCAGTGGTGACGATTAAAAAACAGTACGCGGGACATGCCAAACGGGTAATGTTTGGCGTCTGGTCGTTTCTGCGGCAGTTCATGTATACCAAATTTGTTATTGTGTGTGACGACGACGTCAATGCGCGTGACTGGAATGATGTGATCTGGGCGATTACCACCCGCATGGATCCGGCACGTGATACGGTATTGGTTGAGAACACCCCGATAGATTATCTTGATTTCGCTTCCCCGGTTTCTGGCCTGGGATCGAAAATGGGGCTCGACGCCACTAACAAATGGCCGGGTGAAACGCAGCGTGAATGGGGCACACCCATTGTGAAAGATCCTGCGGTCACGGCGCGTATTGACGCCATTTGGGATGAATTAGGTATTTTCGATCAGTCGCCACAACGCTGACGGTAAGCACAACCATAAAGACGACCCGACAGAGGGAACGCATGACAACGTTAAGCTGTAAAGTAACTTCAGTTGAAGCGATTACCGACACGGTGTATCGCGTTCGCCTGATTCCAGAAGCGGATTTTAATTTTCGTGCAGGACAGTATTTGATGGTGGTGATGGACGAGCGTGATAAGCGCCCGTTTTCGCTGGCTTCTACGCCGATGGAAAAAGACATTATCGAGCTGCACATTGGTGCGTCAGACATCAATCTGTATGCCATGGCCGTCATGGATCGCATCCGAGACGATCGTCAAATCACCGTCGATATCCCGCATGGCGATGCCTGGCTACGTGAAGAGAGTACGCGTCCGCTGATTTTAATCGCGGGCGGGACCGGTTTCTCCTATGCGCGCTCTATTCTCCTGACGGCACTGGCGCAGCAGCCTGACCGCGATATCGCGATTTACTGGGGTGGCCGCGAATTAAAACACCTTTACGATCTGGAAGAGTTGAATGCCCTGGCGGTGAAACATCCGAATCTGAAAGTGATTCCGGTCGTTGAGCAGCCCGAAGAGGGCTGGCAAGGGCGCTCTGGCACTGTGCTGACAGCAGTCATGCAGGATTTCACCACGCTAAGTGAGCATGAAATCTATATTGCCGGTCGCTTTGAGATGGCGAAGATTGCGCGCGATCGTTTTTGTGCCGAGCGGGGTGCGGTCGAAGCGCAAATGTACGGTGATGCGTTCGCCTTTATCTGACGGCGGCAAGCAGGCAAAAAAAACCGCCCCTGACAGGCGGAATAGATAGCCACTTGATCAACGTATCAGAGACGTTCAAATACGGTAGCGATGCCCTGGCCTAAACCGATACACATGGTGGCCAGGCCGAAACGGGCATCGCGTCGTTCCATAATATTCAGTAACGTGGTGCTAATTCGCGCGCCGGAACAGCCCAGCGGATGACCCAGCGCAATCGCGCCGCCATTCAGGTTAACCTTGTCATCCATCTGATCCAGCAATCCCAAATCTTTAATGCACGGTAGCGTTTGAGCCGCGAAGGCTTCGTTCAGTTCGAAAATATCGATATCGCTAAGGCTCAACCCCGCCCGTTTTAATGCCAGTTTGCTGGCAGGAACCGGCCCGTAACCCATAACAGAAGGATCGCAGCCCACTACCGCCATGCTTTTAATGCGCGCGCGCGGCGTCAGGCCCCATTCACGGGCGCGGCTTTCACTCATCACTAACATTGCCGCTGCGCCGTCTGACAAGGCTGAAGATGTGCCGGCTGTTACCGTGCCGTTGACGGGATCAAAGGCGGGCTTAAGTGCTGCCAGGCCTTCAAGACTGGTTTCTTCACGAATCACTTCATCGAAGTCATACCGTTTCAACGCGCCATCCGCATCGTGACCGTAAGTTGGCACGATTTCACGCCGGAAGTCACCGCGCTGGGTAGCTTGCCAGGCACGCTGGTGCGATCGCAGAGCAAAAGCATCTTGCTGTTCACGGCTAATATGGTGCATTCGTGCCAGCATTTCGGCGGTTAATCCCATCATGCCAGCGGCTTTTGCTACGGTGCGACTCAAGCCAGGATGAAAATCGACACCGTGGCTCATCGGCACATGGCCCATATGCTCAACGCCGCCAATCAGGCAACAGCTTGCATCGCCGACCATAATGGCACGCGCTGCATCGTGCAGCGCCTGCATCGAGGAGCCACATAAGCGATTAACGGTTGTTGCCGGAACGCGATGCGGGATCTCAGCCAGTAGCGCAGCATTACGTGCGATATTAAAACCCTGCTCCAGCGTTTGTTGTACGCAGCCCCAGACAATGTCATCCAACGCGGCGGGTTCTACGGCTGGATTACGGTTCAGTAATTCTCGCATCAGATGTGCAGAGAGATCTTCAGCGCGTACATGGCGAAACGCACCGCCTTTTGAACGGCCCATCGGCGTGCGTACCGCATCGATAATCACCACATTTTCCATTTCATCACCTCAGGCGCTTTGCAGCGCGGCTTCGTCAATCGGTTTGGCGGAGGGATACCAGCTTTCGTGCTGATGAGCTTTGTCCAGCAGGAGTTCAGGTAATTCGTACAGCGCACCAAGCGCGGTATAGCGTTTCGCCTGATCGACCACGTTGCTGTTTCCAAGCGTGTCGAGATAGCGCAACGCGCCACCGCGAAATGGCGGAAAGCCCAGTCCGTAAACCAGTGCCATGTCAGCTTCGGCAGGGGAAGCGATAATCTTCTCTTCCAGACAACGCACCACTTCATTCAGCATCGGCAGCATCATACGATTGAGAATGTCTTCATCACTAAACAGACGTTTTGGCTGGCAAACCTGTTGCAACAGCGAGTCCACCTCAGCATCGGCGACTTTTTTCGGCTTACCGCTTTTATCCTCTTCCCAGCGCCAGAAACCTCTGCCGTTCTTCTGACCGTATCGACCCGCATCAAACAGCATATCGATAGCGTCACGATAATCTTTCTTCATGCGAAGTGGGAAACCCTCAGCCATGACGCGCTGAGCGTGGTGCGCCGTATCAATACCGACAACATCCAACAGCCAGGCAGGCCCCATTGGCCAGCCAAACTGCTTCTCCATCACCTTATCTATTTGACGGAAATCTGCGCCGTCGCGTAACAGCAGGCTGAAGGCGGCAAAGTAGGGGAACAGCACGCGATTAACGAAAAAGCCGGGACAGTCATTAACCACTATGGGGGTTTTGCCCATTTTGCTGGCCCATGCCACGACCTTGCCAATTGTGGCTTCACTGGTTTTCTCTCCGCGTACGACTTCAACCAGCGGCATGCGCGGTACGGGATTGAAAAAATGCATACCGCAGAAATTTGCGGGCCGTTGCAGTGACTGTGCCAGTTGGCTAACAGGAATCGTTGAAGTGTTTGATGCCAGAATGGCATCGTCACGCAGATGTTGTTCGGTTTCTGCGAGAACTTTTGCTTTCACTACCGGATTTTCAACGACCGCTTCGACTACTACGTCAGCCTGTTCAAAGCCAGAGTAATCCAGCGTGGGCTGAATGGTGGCGATCACATTGGCCAGCTGGCTGCCGTCGATTTTGCCGCGTTCCAACTGCCTGTTAAGCAGCTTGCTGACCTCTTTCATTCCCAGCGTCAGAGCCTGTGGATTGATATCTTTCATTTTGACCGGCACGCCTTTCCATGCGGACTGGTAGCTGATGCCGCCGCCCATGATCCCGGCACCCAGCACTGCGGCCTGGGTGGGACTTCCACTTTCGCCGCCGCGCTTTTTCGCCAGGGCTTTGACGTATTGATCGTTGAGGAAAATGCCTACCAGCGCGCGTGCTTCGTCAGATTGCGCCAGCGGAACAAAAGCAGCATTTTCCAGCTTCAGCGCATCGTTGCGGTCCAGTGTTGCGGCGGCTTCGATGGTTTTAATCGCGGTAATGGGCGCGGGATAATGTTTGCCCGCGGTTTGCATCACCATGCTTTTGGCAAGGGTGAAACTCATTGCGGCTTCGACCGGACTGAGTTTCAGTGGCATCAGTTTCGGTGCACGACGCTGGCGCCAGTTTCCTTCCCGCGCAGCCGCTTTTAACATAGCGATGGCGGCCTGGCGCAGCTTGTTGCTTTCAACCACAGCATCAACTAAGCCAAGTTTCAGTGCGCTGAATCCATCAACATCTTTACCTGCTGCGATAATTTCCATCGCACTGTCAGCGCCAATCAGGCGAGGTAAACGCACGCTGCCGCCAAAACCTGGCATGATGCCCAGTTTGGTTTCGGGTAAGCCTATGCGTGCATCTGGCGTGGCGACACGCAGATCGGTTGCCAGAATACATTCGCAGCCGCCACCCAGTGCGTAGCCATTGATAGCCGCGAGAGTGGGAACCGGCAAATCTTCCAGACGGTTAAAAATACTGTTGGCAAACGCCAGCCAGCGACTCAGCTTTTCACTGGGCGCGTCAAACAGTGACAGGAATTCAGTGATATCTGCGCCGACAATAAAGGCCGGTTTGGCTGAACTCAGCAGGACACCGCGTAACGTGGGTTGCTGTTCCAGCACTGTAATAGCTTCGCCCAGGCTGGCGACAGTTTGGGTATCCAGCTTATTCACCGAGCCGGATGCATCGAAAACCAGCTCGGCGAGACCCTCGTCCAGCCAGTAAAGTGAAAGGTTTGCGCCTTGGTAGAGCATGTGCGTCTCCTGAAACCGCGAAAGGTGATCTGGTCATACCAGATGATCGAGAGTGTGGGAGTGTTGTTATTTTTTTGCAAACGAGACTTTGGTTATTTGCTAACAAGATCACAGCTGTCCTGAACACGGCATCCCTTTTGCGGCTGTGCTAAACTGCCGCCATTTCGAGCCACTGGAGAAACGTCAATGGATTCACTGAAAACCTTGTATCACGCGCATATCGCTACCTTACAACAACGGGCGCAGCAGGTGCTGGCGCGTAATAAGCTTGATGCAATGCTGATCCATTCTGGCGAATTGCTGACGGTGTTTCTGGATGATCATCACTATCCTTTTAAAGTGAATCCGCAATTCAAAGCCTGGGTTCCGGTGACGCAAGTGCCGAACTGTTGGCTCTGGATCGATGGCGTAAACAAACCGAAGCTGTGGTTCTATTCGCCAGTGGATTACTGGCATAACGTTGAGCCATTGCCAGACAGCTTCTGGACAGATGATGTCGAGGTGGCAGGCCTGACAAAAGCGGAAGAGATTGCGCAATTGCTGCCTGCACAGCGCGACAATGTGGCTTATATCGGTCCGGTGGTTGAGCGAGCTGCACAGTTAGGCATTCCCGCGGGTAATATCAACCCGAAAGCGGTAATTGATTTCCTGCATTACCATCGCAGTATCAAAACAGACTATGAACTGGCTTGTATGCGTGAGGCACAAAAGCTGGCAGTTGCAGGACATCGCGCCGCGAAGGAAGCCTTTTCTGCAGGTCTGAGCGAGTTTGATATTAACCAGGCTTACCTGACGGCAACGGGTCATCGTGACACCGATGTGCCCTATGGCAACATCATCGCGTTAAATGAACACGCTGCGGTGCTGCACTACACCAAACTGGATCATCAGCCACCGGCGAAACGTCATAGCTTTTTGATTGACGCGGGGGCAGAGTATCTCGGCTATGCCGCTGATTTAACGCGCAGCTACGCTGCACAGAGCGGCTCATTGTACGCCAGCATGGTGGATGCGATGAATGCGGAAGAGCTGGCGCTGATCGCTACGCTAAAAACGGGTGTGCGTTACACCGATTATCATCTGCAAATGCATCAGCGCATCGCCAGGCTGTTGCTGAAGTTCGATCTGGTTCAGGGTTTGAGCGAAGAGGCCCTGGTGGCAGAGGATATTACGGGGCCGTTTATGCCACATGGTTTGGGCCATCCGCTCGGTTTGCAGGTTCATGACGTTGCCGGATTTATGCAGGATGACAGTGGAACCCATCTCGCCGCGCCGTCGCAGTATCCTTATCTGCGCTGTACCCGCGTACTGGAGCCAGGCATGGTGTTAACCATCGAACCGGGGTTCTACATTATTGAGTCTCTTTTGGCGCCGTTACGTGCAGGAAAATTCAGCCAGCACATCAACTGGCAGGCACTTGAAGCGTTGCAACCTTATAGCGGTATTCGTATTGAGGATAATGTGGTGATTCACGCGAACCGCATTGAAAACATGACACGTGATTTGCATCTGGCCTGATGGACGCTTTCGATATTCCTGCTGATGCGCTGAGCATCAGTGAGGAGACGATTAAAAAAGCCGCTTCGTCACACTGCTGGCGCATACCGACGGCGTGGAAGCGGCGCGCGCTTTTGTACAGCAAGTGAAAAATGACCATCCTGACGCGCGCCATCATTGCTGGGCGTGGGTTGCAGGTGCGCCGAATGATTCACAACAACTCGGTTTTTCTGATGACGGTGAACCGTCCGGCACGGCAGGCAAACCGATGCTGGCCCAGCTAATGGGTGCCGGAATCGGTGAAATCACGGCGGTAGTTGTGCGCTATTACGGCGGCATTATGTTAGGAACCGGTGGCCTGGTAAAAGCCTATGGCGGCGGCGTGCAGCAAGGGCTTAAACAGCTGGCCCGCATGCGTAAAGTGCCAATGCAACAGTTTTCATTGCTGTGTGATTATGCTCAGCTCAGCGATATCGAGCGGTTAGTACAACGCTATGATGGCAAAATTACAGAGAGCCAATATCTTGATCGCATCTCGCTGACGCTGGCGATTCCTTTTGGGCAAATCGACGGTTTCCGACAAAATCTGTCAGACTTTAGTCGGGGCATGTTAACGCTGGTCCTGCTCACCCCTTGATCTACTCATTCTTATATTAAAGGAACGGCTGAATGCATTTTCGCGCCATTACCCGCATTGTCGGTCTGCTGGTGATCCTCTTTTCGGTCACAATGATTTTGCCCGGACTTGTTGCACTGATTTATCGCGACGGTGCTGGCCGTGCTTTTAGCCAGACATTTATGATGGCGCTGGTAATTGGTTCACTGTTGTGGTGGCCGAACCGCAAGCAAAAGACCGAACTGAAACCGCGAGAAGGCTTTCTTATTGTTGTGCTTTTTTGGACAGTGCTGGGTAGCGTTGGTGCTATGCCCTTCGTCTTTGCTGAACAACCCCATCTTTCTGTTACCGATGCTTTCTTTGAATCTTTTTCAGGGCTCACCACGACCGGTGCAACGACGCTGGTGGGACTCGATTCTCTACCTAAAGCAATTCTGTTCTACCGGCAGATGCTGCAATGGCTCGGCGGGATGGGGATCATTGTGTTGGCGGTAGCCATTTTACCGATACTGGGCGTGGGGGAATGCAGCTGTACCGCGCCGAGATGCCGGGTCCGTTGAAAGACAATAAAATGCGGCCGCGTATTGCTGAAACGGCTAAAACCTTGTGGCTGATTTATGTCTTACTGACCATCGCCTGTGCGGTGGCTTTGTGGCTGGCGGGTATGCCGATGTTTGACGCTATTGGCCACAGTTTTTCAACTATCGCAATCGGCGGGTTTTCAACTCACGATGCCAGCCTCGGTTACTTCAACAGTGGAACGATTAATACTATCGTTGCGATTTTTTTGCTGATTTCTGGCTGTAATTACGGTTTGCACTTTTCACTGCTGAGCGGCAGAAATCTGCGTGTTTACTGGCGCGATCCTGAGTTTCGCATGTTTATTGGTGTGCAGCTCACGCTGGTGCTGATCTGTACGCTGGTCCTGTGGTTCCATAATGTCTATGCCAGCGGCTGGCAAACACTGAATCAGGCTTTTTCCAGGTTGTCTCAATGGCCACAACGGCCGGATTCACTACCGATAGCATTGCGCGTTGGCCTCTTTTTTTACCGGTGCTGCTTCTCTGTTCTGCTTTTATTGGTGGCTGTGCCGGCTCGACCGGGGGTGGCTTAAAAGTGATTCGCATCTTGTTATTATGCAAACAAGGTAACCGTGAACTTAAACGGTTAGTCCATCCCAATGCGGTTTACACCATCAAGCTGGGCAATCGTGCACTGCCCGAACGCATTTTAGAAGCGGTATGGGGCTTTTTCTCCGCTTATGCGCTGGTATTTCTGGTTAGCATGCTGGCCATCATCGCAACGGGGGTCGATGACTTCTCCGCTTTTGCTGCGGTTGCGGCTACGCTGAATAACCTCGGTCCGGGTCTGGGTGTGGTGGCAGACAATTTTACCTCTATGAACGATATCGCTAAGTGGATATTGATTTCTACTATGCTGTTTGGTCGTCTTGAAGTGTTTACGCTGCTGGTGTTATTCACCCCCACTTTCTGGCGAGAGTGATTAACTAAGGATGCTAATGATGAAAGCACTGATTCTTTTTTCCAGCCGCGACGGGCAAACGCAAAAAATCGCTTCCTATATAGCAAAAGAACTGAACGGGACGTTGCCTTGCGATGTATTCAATATCTCAGAGGTGAAAACTCTGGACTGGACGCAGTACGATCGTGTTCTGATTGGCGCATCGATTCGCTATGGACATTACCATCCAGCGGTTGCGGAGTTCGTAACGCAGCATTTACATGAACTCAAGCAACGTGCGAGTGGCTTCTTCTCTGTTAACCTGACAGCACGTAAACCTGAAAAGCGATCACCTGAGACAAATGCCTATACTGCTAAGTTTCTTCAGCAGTCGCCCTGGCAGCCTGACTGTTGCGCCGTGTTTGCAGGAGCATTGCGTTATCCGCGCTATCGCTGGTTCGATCGCATCATGATTCAGTTGATTATGCGCATGACAGGCGGCGAAACTGATTCAAGTAAAGAAGTTGAATATACCGACTGGGACCAGGTGGCGCGTTTTGCTCGGGAATTTGCTCAATTGTCAGGCAAATTGCGGTGAAATAACCCGATTTGATGAAATTTAAATCGAACAGTAATTTTTTTGCAATAAAGCCTTGTCAGCCCGCAGGAACTCCCTATAATGCGCCTCCACTGACACGGCACACCGGCTTACGGGATGACGGGTCGGGAGGTTCAGGAGACTGAGCCGCCGGAGAAAAACTTCGAAAAAAGAAGTTGACTCTGAAGGAGGTTAGCGTAATATACGCCACCTCGCGACAGACGGTTAACCCGCTGGTCGCACTGCTCTTTAACAATTTATCAGACAATCTGTGTGGGCACTCGCAGGATTGATATCAGCGTCTCCGGACGTAAAAAATATCAAGTCTCTGCTGGGTGAACACGTAATTCATTACGAAGTTTAATTCACAGAGCATCGCTTCACGGGTTGAAGCAAATCAAACTTTAAATTGAAGAGTTTGATCATGGCTCAGATTGAACGCTGGCGGCAGGCCTAACACATGCAAGTCGGACGGTAGCACAGGAGGAGCTTGCTCTTTGGGTGACGAGTGGCGGACGGGTGAGTAATGTCTGGGGATCTGCCCGATGGAGGGGGATAACCACTGGAAACGGTGGCTAATACCGCATAACGTCGCAAGACCAAAGTGGGGGACCTTCGGGCCTCACACCATCGGATGAACCCAGATGGGATTAGCTAGTAGGCGGGGTAACGGCCCACCTAGGCGACGATCCCTAGCTGGTCTGAGAGGATGACCAGCCACACTGGAACTGAGACACGGTCCAGACTCCTACGGGAGGCAGCAGTGGGGAATATTGCACAATGGGCGCAAGCCTGATGCAGCCATGCCGCGTGTATGAAGAAGGCCTTCGGGTTGTAAAGTACTTTCAGCGGGGAGGAAGGGATGAGGTTTAATACGCCTTGTCATTGACGTTACCCGCAGAAGAAGCACCGGCTAACTCCGTGCCAGCAGCCGCGGTAATACGGAGGGTGCAAGCGTTAATCGGAATTACTGGGCGTAAAGCGCACGCAGGCGGTCTGTTAAGTCAGATGTGAAATCCCCGGGCTTAACCTGGGAACTGCATTTGAAACTGGCAGGCTTGAGTCTCGTAGAGGGGGGTAGAATTCCAGGTGTAGCGGTGAAATGCGTAGAGATCTGGAGGAATACCGGTGGCGAAGGCGGCCCCCTGGACGAAGACTGACGCTCAGGTGCGAAAGCGTGGGGAGCAAACAGGATTAGATACCCTGGTAGTCCACGCCGTAAACGATGTCGACTTGGAGGTTGTGCCCTTGAGGCGTGGCTTCCGGAGCTAACGCGTTAAGTCGACCGCCTGGGGAGTACGGCCGCAAGGTTAAAACTCAAATGAATTGACGGGGGCCCGCACAAGCGGTGGAGCATGTGGTTTAATTCGATGCAACGCGAAGAACCTTACCTACTCTTGACATCCACGGAATCAGGCAGAGATGCCTGAGTGCCTTCGGGAACCGTGAGACAGGTGCTGCATGGCTGTCGTCAGCTCGTGTTGTGAAATGTTGGGTTAAGTCCCGCAACGAGCGCAACCCTTATCCTTTGTTGCCAGCGATTCGGTCGGGAACTCAAAGGAGACTGCCGGTGATAAACCGGAGGAAGGTGGGGATGACGTCAAGTCATCATGGCCCTTACGAGTAGGGCTACACACGTGCTACAATGGCGCATACAAAGAGAAGCGACCTCGCGAGAGCAAGCGGACCTCATAAAGTGCGTCGTAGTCCGGATCGGAGTCTGCAACTCGACTCCGTGAAGTCGGAATCGCTAGTAATCGTGGATCAGAACGCCACGGTGAATACGTTCCCGGGCCTTGTACACACCGCCCGTCACACCATGGGAGTGGGTTGCAAAAGAAGTAGGTAGCTTAACCCTCGGGAGGGCGCTTACCACTTTGTGATTCATGACTGGGGTGAAGTCGTAACAAGGTAACCGTAGGGGAACCTGCGGTTGGATCACCTCCTTACCTGAAGATACCTTCCCGCGAAGTGCTCACACAGATTGTCTGATAGAAAAGTAATGAGCAAGGCGTCTTGCGAAGCAGACTTCAGTGTCCCCTTCGTCTAGAGGCCCAGGACACCGCCCTTTCACGGCGGTAACAGGGGTTCGAATCCCCTAGGGGACGCCACTTGCTTGGTGACAGGTGAAAGGTGTTGCCCACGTATCTTAAAGATGACTTACGAGTCATGTTTAAGATATTTGCTCTTTAACAATCCGGAACAAGCTGAAAATTGAAACGACGCGTCGCGCCATTTCTCCGTAACAGGGAGTGGCACAGCGATGCGGACGAGTCTCTCAAATGCTTGCAGTCTGCACGCGTTGCAAAACGCCTGTGGGTTGTGAGGTTAAGCGACTAAGCGTACACGGTGGATGCCCTGGCAGTCAGAGGCGATGAAGGACGTGCTAATCTGCGTAAAGCGCCGGTAAGGTGATATGAACCGCTACAGCCGGCGATGTCCGAATGGGGAAACCCGGTGCACTCAGTGCATCATTGCAGCATGAATACATAGTGCTGCAAGGCGAACCGGGGGAACTGAAACATCTAAGTACCCCGAGGAAAAGAAATCAACCGAGATTCCCCCAGTAGCGGCGAGCGAACGGGGAGCAGCCCAGAGCCTGAATCAGCTTGTGCACTAGTGGAAGCGTCTGGAAAGGCGCAGGGTACAGGGTGACACTCCCGTACACAAAAGTGCATGAGCTGTGAGCTCGATGAGTAAGGCGGGACACGTGGTATCCTGTCTGAACACGGGGGGACCATCCTCCAAGGCTAAATACTCCTGACTGACCGATAGTGAACCAGTACCGTGAGGGAAAGGCGAAAAGAACCCCGGCGAGGGGAGTGAAACAGAACCTGAAACCGTGTACGTACAAGCAGTGGGAGCACCCTTGTGGGTGTGACTGCGTACCTTTTGTATAATGGGTCAGCGACTTATATTCTGTAGCAAGGTTAACCGTATAGGGGAGCCGCAGGGAAACCGAGTCTTAACTGGGCGTTAAGTTGCAGGGTATAGACCCGAAACCCGGTGATCTAGCCATGGGCAGGTTGAAGGTTGGGTAACACTAACTGGAGGACCGAACCGACTAATGTTGAAAAATTAGCGGATGACCTGTGGCTGGGGGTGAAAGGCCAATCAAACCGGGAGATAGCTGGTTCTCCCCGAAAGCTATTTAGGTAGCGCCTCGTGAACTCATCTCCGGGGGTAGAGCACTGTTTCGGCTAGGGGGCCATCCCGGCTTACCAACCCGATGCAAACTGCGAATACCGGAGAATGTTATCACGGGAGACACACGGCGGGTGCTAACGTCCGTCGTGAAGAGGGAAACAACCCAGACCGCCAGCTAAGGTCCCGAAGTCATGGTTAAGTGGGAAACGATGTGGGAAGGCACAGACAGCCAGGATGTTGGCTTAGAAGCAGCCATCATTTAAAGAAAGCGTAATAGCTCACTGGTCGAGTCGGCCTGCGCGGAAGATGTAACGGGGCTAAACCATGCACCGAAGCTGCGGCAGCGACGCTTAGCGTTGCTGGGTAGGGGAGCGTTCTGTAAGCCGCAGAAGGTGGTCCGTGAGGGCCGCTGGAGGTATCAGAAGTGCGAATGCTGACATAAGTAACGATAAAGCGGGTGAAAAGCCCGCTCGCCGGAAGACCAAGGGTTCCTGTCCAACGTTAATCGGGGCAGGGTGAGTCGACCCCTAAGGCGAGGCCGAAAGGCGTAGTCGATGGGAAACAGGTTAATATTCCTGTACTTGGTGTTACTGCGAAGGGGGGACGGAGAAGGTTAGGTCAGCCGGGCGACGGTCGTCCCGGTTTAAGCGTGTAGGCTGGTTATCCAGGCAAATCCGGATAATCAAGGCTGAGGCGTGACGACGAGGCTCCACGGAGCTGAAGTGACTGATACCCTGCTTCCAGGAAAAGCCTCTAAGCATCAGGTAACACGAAATCGTACCCCAAACCGACACAGGTGGTCAGGTAGAGAATACCAAGGCGCTTGAGAGAACTCGGGTGAAGGAACTAGGCAAAATGGTGCCGTAACTTCGGGAGAAGGCACGCTGGCGCGTAGGTGAGGGGACTTGCTCCCGGAGCCGAAGCCAGTCGAAGATACCAGCTGGCTGCAACTGTTTATTAAAAACACAGCACTGTGCAAACACGAAAGTGGACGTATACGGTGTGACGCCTGCCCGGTGCCGGAAGGTTAATTGATGGGGTTATCCGCAAGGAGAAGCTCTTGATCGAAGCCCCGGTAAACGGCGGCCGTAACTATAACGGTCCTAAGGTAGCGAAATTCCTTGTCGGGTAAGTTCCGACCTGCACGAATGGCGTAATGATGGCCAGGCTGTCTCCACCCGAGACTCAGTGAAATTGAACTCGCTGTGAAGATGCAGTGTACCCGCGGCAAGACGGAAAGACCCCGTGAACCTTTACTACAGCTTGACACTGAACATTGAGCCTTGATGTGTAGGATAGGTGGGAGGCTTTGAAGCGCGGACGCCAGTCCGCGTGGAGCCAACCTTGAAATACCACCCTTTAACGTTTGATGTTCTAACGTGGGCCCGTGATCCGGGCTGCGGACAGTGTCTGGTGGGTAGTTTGACTGGGGCGGTCTCCTCCCAAAGCGTAACGGAGGAGCACGAAGGTCAGCTAATCACGGTCGGACATCGTGAGGTTAGTGCAATGGCATAAGCTGGCTTGACTGCGAGCGTGACGGCGCGAGCAGGTGCGAAAGCAGGTCATAGTGATCCGGTGGTTCTGAATGGAAGGGCCATCGCTCAACGGATAAAAGGTACTCCGGGGATAACAGGCTGATACCGCCCAAGAGTTCATATCGACGGCGGTGTTTGGCACCTCGATGTCGGCTCATCACATCCTGGGGCTGAAGTAGGTCCCAAGGGTACGGCTGTTCGCCGTTTAAAGTGGTACGCGAGCTGGGTTTAGAACGTCGTGAGACAGTTCGGTCCCTATCTGCCGTGGGCGCTGGAAAACTGAGGGGGTTGCTCCTAGTACGAGAGGACCGGAGTGAACGCACCGCTGGTGTTCGGGTTGTCATGCCAATGGCACTGCCCGGTAGCTAAGTGCGGAAGAGATAAGTGCTGAAAGCATCTAAGCACGAAACTTGCCCCGAGATGAGTTTTCCCTGACCCCTCGAGGGTCCTGAAGGGACGTTGAAGACGACGACGTTGATAGGCCGGGTGTGTAAGCGCAGCGATGCGTTGAGCTAACCGGTACTAATGACCCGTGAGGCTTAACCTTACAACGCCAGAGGCGTTTTTGAGAGACTTTCAGCTTGTGACGGATAATTCTGCGCGGCCTGCGGGCGGCGCGGAGACAGAATTTGCCTGGCGGCACTAGCGCGGTGGTCCCACCTGACCCCATGCCGAACTCAGAAGTGAAACGCCGTAGCGCCGATGGTAGTGTGGGGCCTCCCCATGCGAGAGTAGGGAACTGCCAGGCATCCAACAGAAAAAGCCCCCTGCGTCTGCAGGGGGCTTTTTTACGTCTGCAGATTGGTATATTTTATGCCTTAGTCTACAAATTCACCCCAAAAACCTTTTACTGATGCGGTAAACTACACGCAGATTAATCAGTTAAGGCCGTTAAATGTCTAGCCAGTCTCCTTCCTTAAAAGCCGACAACACGCTTGGTCTTGATGTCAGCACTCAAACGCGCACTATTGCCGAAACGCCCAACGCTATTTTAGAGGCCTGGCAATCAAGCCGTATGAAAGATTCTCCATTTCTGATTTTAGGTGAAGGAAGCAATGTTCTTCTCTTAGAAAATTTCGCCGGCACCGTGGTACTCAACCGTATTAAAGGTATCAAGATCGATGAGGACGTTGAAGCCTGGAAATTACATGTAGGTGCAGGGGAAAACTGGCATCAACTGGTCAAAACGACGCTGGAAAAAGGCATTACAGGATTAGAAAATCTGGCTTTAATACCCGGCATGGTTGGCTCAGCACCGATTCAAAATATCGGAGCATACGGTGTTGAGTTAAAAGATGTTTGCGCTTATGTAGATGTGCTTAATTTGCACAACGGCAATATTGAGCGGCTTCATCGTGACGAATGCCAGTTCGCTTATCGTGACAGCATTTTCAAGCACCAGTATCA
Organism: Pantoea sp. LMR881; assembly: GCF_027157825.1. NCBI lineage: Bacteria > Pseudomonadati > Pseudomonadota > Gammaproteobacteria > Enterobacterales > Erwiniaceae > Pantoea > Pantoea sp. LMR881. Next base: position 2,083,361 of record NZ_JAPVOK010000002.1, on the reverse strand, counting down.
GTCTGGCTATGCCATCGTGGCGGTAGGATTCAGCCTGAGTAAGCAGTGGCATCCTGTCTTAACATATGGCGATTTAAAGACGTTAAATCCTGCCACCGTCACAGCCTGGGAAGTTTTTAACGCTGTATGTACGATGCGCCAAAGTAAACTTCCTGATCCAGCAATAACAGGCAATGTTGGAAGTTTTTTCAAAAACCCGGTGATCCCTCATGAACAAGCCGCAGAGTTATTAGCTCGTTTTTCTGATATGCCGCATTATCCACAACCTTCAGGTGAGGTTAAATTAGCTGCGGGGTGGTTAATTGATCGGTGCCAGCTAAAGGGGTTGCGGATAGGGGGCGCAGCAGTGCATCAACAGCAAGCATTGGTACTCATTAATGCTGAAAATGCGACGCCACAAGACTTTGTTGCACTGGCCAGAGAAGTGCGTGCCCAGGTCGGCGAAAAATTTGATGTATGGCTTGAGCCAGAAGTGCGATTTATTAAGGCCCAGGGCGAATGCAATGCGGTTGAGGTAATTTCATGAAAGACCATAGCGTACCGCTAAAACTGGTAGAAGCTTTATCTGACGGCGAATTTCACTCTGGTGAACAGCTTGGCGAGATGTTAGGCATGAGCCGGGCGGCGATTAATAAGCATATCCAGACGCTTAAAACGTGGGGGCTGGACGTCTTTACCGTCACAGGCAAGGGTTATAGCTTGCCCGCACCAGTCCAGTTATTAGACAAAGACATCATTCTGTCAAAGCTGGATACACCCAATCTGGCTGTCATCCCGGTTATTGATTCAACAAATCAGTACTTACTGGATCGAATGAATGAGTTAAGTTCTGGCGATGCCTGCATTGCTGAATATCAACAAGCAGGGCGTGGCAGACGAGGGCGCCAGTGGTTTTCTCCTTTTGGTGCCAATCTCTATATGTCGATGTATTGGCGTTTAGAGCAAGGGCCTGCCGCCGCGATGGGATTAAGCCTGGTGATTGGTATTGTTATGGCAGAGACGCTGCAATCGCTCGGGGCTGAAAAAGTCCGGGTAAAATGGCCAAACGATCTTTATCTTAATGACCGTAAACTTGCAGGTATTTTAGTTGAGCTAACGGGAAAAACAGGCGATGCCGCGCAAATCGTCATGGGGGCAGGTATCAATCTCGCCATGCGCTCTGCAGAAGCCGCTCAGATCAATCAAGGATGGATTAATTTGCAGGAAGCTGATGTTGAGATTGATCGTAACGAGTTAGCTGCCAGACTGATTAACAGCTTACGTACCGCCTTACCCGTCTTTGAACGTGATGGTTTAAAACCCTTCATAGAGCGTTGGGCAGCGTTAGATAATTTCATGAACCGTCCGGTTAAATTGTTGATTGGTGACAGGGAAATTCACGGCATTGCGCGAGGGGTTGATGATCGAGGCGGTTTAATGCTGGAACAAGATGGCGAAATTAAATCGTGGGTTGGCGGCGAAATATCGTTAAGACCAAATTAATGTAAAAAAGCCTGCTAATAAGCAGGCTTTTTTATTTCATCATAGAATTTATTTGCGCAGTCGGACTTTATCAACAGCATGATTGCCACTTTTTGTCATAATTAAGCTTGCGCGCTCTCTTGTTGGCAGGATATTTTCTTTTAAATTCAGCCAGTTGATCTCTTTCCACAGGTTGCTTGCCGTTTCGATCGCTTCCTGTTCAGAGAGTTGAGCATAATGATGAAAGTACGAGTCAGGATCGGTAAATGCGCCCTGACGGAATTTCAGGAAACGATTGATATACCATCTCTGTAATAAATCTTCCGCAGCATCCACATATATAGAGAAGTCTACAAAATCAGAAACAAATACATGGTGAGGATCGTGCGGATAATCCATGCCACTTTGCAGGACATTTAATCCTTCCAAAATTAGTATATCTGGCTGCTGCACAACTTTATCGCCGTCAGGAACCACATCATAAATCAGGTGAGAGTAAACCGGTGCCGTTACCTGACCAGCACCTGACTTCAAATCAGACACAAATTTAACCAGGCGGTGCATATCATACGATTGTGGAAAGCCTTTCTTCTTCATCAAGCCGCGTTCTTTTAATACCGCGTTTGGGTGAAGAAAGCCATCCGTGGTGATGAGCTCGACTTTACGGTGTTCTGGCCAGCGACTGAGTAAGGCCTGCAATACACGAGCAGTAGTACTCTTACCAACTGCTACGCTACCCGCAATACTGATTATGTAAGGGATTTTCTGCCCATTGGTTCCTAAAAATTGTTCCAGCACAGCCTGACGACGCAAATTGGAACTGATATAAAAGTTTAGCAAACGCGAAAGAGGCAAATAAATCTCAGCGACTTCTTCCAGAGAAAGATCCTCATTAATCCCTTTTAGTTGCGCAATTTCTTCTTCTGATAAAGTCATCGGAACAGAATTGCGCAGCATAGCCCACTGTTTACGCGTGAACTGCAAGTAAGGTGTCGTAAGGGGTGTTGTTTTATCCATAAGCGTGCTTCTGGCAGTAAGTTTTCATTCCGTCATGCTTTATAAGTCAAAAGCATTTTGGTACAGCCTAAGAATGAATTGCTGCTCACAGGGTTATTATTGGGAACAATGGATTGGAGGGTATCACCAGTATAGCTTTCAAAAGAAGCAAAAAGATAAGTACGTTTGTGCTTTCGTCGGCGCGCCCGCAATTTTGATAAGTCTCAGTAATTTGGGATTAAACGCACACCGTAACGCTTGTCAGACGTTCAAAAGCCTGTCTGTGTAATAAGGGATTACGGTAATCAAAGTATCCGGGCAGTTTTCTTACCGCCTGTTATGGCTTGCTCGTTCCGCCTCTGTTGTATGGCACTGTCGAAAGAATTTTAACCAAAACCGTTTTTGCAAAGTGCTGACCTCCTGCTCGACACCTCATTGATACCTGTAATGCAACTAATCCTGAAAATTTTTGCGCCTCATTTGTCACTAACCGCCTCGCAATTCGCTTTAAGCCTAAAGCGTTATGATTCTTTATACGCTGAAAAAAAGTACATCTCTGAGCATTTTTTCCGCAAGAAAATGCTAAATTGCGATGATTTGCACAAATAGTAAGCGATAGAACAATTTCTGCGATTTTTTTGTTGCATCCTGCAGCCGACCTTCCTAGAATGCGCGTCACTTGATGCCGGCTTAGCTCAGTTGGTAGAGCAACTGACTTGTAATCAGTAGGTCACCAGTTCGATTCCGGTAGCCGGCACCATCAAGTAGGTGGGATTCCCGAGCGGCCAAAGGGAGCAGACTGTAAATCTGCCGTCACAGACTTCGAAGGTTCGAATCCTTCTCCCACCACCATCTCAACAAAGAAGTTGAGAACAGGTAAACAATCAGTTTATCTGTCAGGTGAGTCACTTCTTCTCACCCTGAATTCAGATTGTGCAATAGCGCAATCAATGTCGGCCAGCTTCGCTGGCAGGCTAAGAATAATAGGGGAACTTCTCTTATTATTCACAAGCTACAGAAAGAACAGGTAGCCGAGTTCCAGGATGCGGGCATCGTATAATGGCTATTACCTCAGCCTTCCAAGCTGATGATGCGGGTTCGATTCCCGCTGCCCGCTCCAGATGTGCTGATATGGCTCAGTTGGTAGAGCGCACCCTTGGTAAGGGTGAGGTCCCCAGTTCGACTCTGGGTATCAGCACCACTTCCTTTATCTCCCTCCTGATTTTCTCTCTGTAATTTACTTGCAGTCAGGCACTGCCTGGTTAATGTCATGATATCTTTGATATATCCGTGTCTTAGAGGGACAAGCGATGGCTAAAGAGCAATTTCAACGTAACAAACTGCACGTAAACGTGGGCACCATCGGTCACGTTGACCACGGTAAAACCACCCTGACTGCAGCAATTACTACCGTTTTAGCAAAAACTAACGGTGGTCAGGCTCGTGCATTCGATCAGATTGACAGCACTCCTGAAGAAAAAGCGCGTGGTATTACCATCAATACCGCTCACGTTGAGTACGAAACCCCGAGCCGTCACTACGCACACGTTGACTGCCCAGGCCACGCCGACTACGTGAAAAACATGATCACCGGTGCTGCGCAGATGGACGGTGCTATCCTGGTTGTTGCTGCGACTGACGGCCCAATGCCGCAGACCCGTGAGCACATCCTGCTGGGTCGTCAGGTTGGCGTTCCTTACATCATCGTGTTCCTGAACAAGTGTGACATGGTTGATGACGAAGAGCTGCTGGAACTGGTTGAGATGGAAGTGCGTGACCTGCTGTCTCAGTACGACTTCCCAGGCGACGACACCCCAATTGTTCGTGGTTCTGCGCTGAAAGCACTGGAAGGCGAAGCTGAGTGGGAAGCAAAAATCGTTGAACTGGCTGACCATCTGGATAACTACATCCCAGATCCAGTTCGTGCTATCGATATGCCGTTCCTGCTGCCAATCGAAGACGTGTTCTCAATCTCTGGTCGTGGTACCGTTGTGACCGGTCGTGTTGAGCGCGGCATTGTTAAAGTCGGCGACGAAGTTGAAATCGTGGGTATCAAAGCCACTGCGAAATCAACCTGTACTGGCGTTGAAATGTTCCGCAAACTGCTGGACCAGGGTCAGGCAGGCGAGAACTGTGGTGTTCTGCTGCGTGGTATCAAGCGTGAAGATATCCAGCGTGGTCAGGTTCTGGCTAAGCCAGGCACCATCAAGCCACACACTCAGTTCGAGTCAGAAGTTTACGTTCTGTCTAAAGACGAAGGTGGCCGTCATACTCCGTTCTTCAAAGGCTACCGTCCACAGTTCTACTTCCGTACAACTGACGTGACCGGCTCAGTAGAGCTGCCAGAAGGCGTTGAGATGGTAATGCCGGGCGACAACATCAAAATGGTTGTTACCCTGATCCACCCAATCGCAATGGACGAAGGTCTGCGCTTCGCAATCCGCGAAGGCGGCCGTACCGTTGGTGCGGGTGTTGTTGCTAAAGTTATCGCTTAATTATCGATAACGTTTGACGCAATGCACACGGAAAGGGCATCATTTGATGCCCTTTTTGCACGCTGTTTTATAGAACCTGGCTCATCAGTGATTTTCGATCATAATCATTGCTGAGACAGGCTCTGTTATGCGGCGTTAAATACCGAGTTACGCCCCAAAAGCTCATTCGGTTTGGATGCCTCGCATTGCGGGGCAGAATAGTTCCTGAATTATTGTGGCAGGTTGGTTTATGAGTGCGAATACCGAAGCTCAAGGGAGCGGGCGCGGCCTGGAAGCGGTAAAGTGGCTGGGCGTAGCTGTATTGTTACTCGCAGCAATCGTGGGTAATTACTATTATCGCGACGTGACATTACCTCTGCGTGCGCTGGCTGTGGTTGTGCTGATCGCGGCGGCTGGCGGCATTGCGCTTTTGACGACCAAAGGCAAAGCGACCGTGGCTTTTGCACGTGAAGCAAGAACCGAAATGCGTAAGGTCATTTGGCCGACTCGCCAGGAAACGCTGCACACCACGTTAATCGTTGCCGCGGTTACCGCCGTGATGTCACTGATTTTGTGGGGGCTGGATGGTATTCTGGTCCGTCTGGTATCGTTTATCACTGGCCTGAGGTTCTGAGATGTCTGAAGCTCCAAAAAAACGCTGGTACGTCGTGCAGGCGTTTTCCGGTTTTGAAGGCCGCGTAGCACAGTCGCTGCGTGAGCACATCAAATTGCACAACATGGAAGAACTGTTTGGTGATGTCATGGTTCCAACCGAAGAGGTGGTTGAGATTCGTGGTGGCCAGCGTCGTAAAAGCGAACGCAAGTTTTTCCCCGGTTACGTTTTAGTTCAAATGGTGATGAATGACGCCAGCTGGCACCTTGTACGCAGCGTTCCGCGCGTAATGGGTTTCATTGGTGGTACATCAGACCGTCCAGCACCAATCAGCGATAAAGAAGTCGATGCGATTATGAACCGCCTGCAACAGGTGGGTGACAAGCCGCGTCCGAAAACGCTGTTCGAACCAGGTGAAATGGTCCGTGTTAATGATGGCCCGTTTGCTGACTTTAACGGTGTTGTAGAAGAGGTGGATTACGAGAAGAGCCGCCTGAAAGTGTCTGTTTCTATTTTTGGACGCGCAACACCGGTTGAACTGGACTTCGGTCAGGTGGAGAAAGGTTAACCCTCCACTGTTCACAATTTAGCTCTTGCAGCAGGCGCGAAATTTCAATACAATTTCGCGCCTTTTGTTTTTATGCGCTGTGATCAGCGTGTAAATCGTTATCACGGGGAGCCTGTCTGTTCAGGCGTTATAACCCATTAGAGGAAATATCATGGCTAAGAAAGTACAAGCCTATGTCAAGCTGCAGGTAGCGGCTGGTATGGCAAACCCAAGTCCACCGGTTGGTCCAGCTCTGGGTCAGCAGGGTGTTAACATCATGGAATTCTGCAAAGCGTTCAACGCTAAGACCGAATCTTTAGAGAAAGGTCTGCCGACTCCAGTTGTTATTACCGTATACAGCGACCGTTCTTTCACCTTCGTTACCAAAACGCCTCCTGCTGCCGTTCTGCTGAAAAAAGCAGCTGGCATTAAGTCTGGTTCTGGTAAGCCGAACAAAGACAAAGTCGGTAAAGTAACCCGTGCTCAGGTACGTGAAATCGCAGAAACCAAAGCTGCGGACATGACTGGTGCTGACGTTGAAGCGATGACTCGCTCAATCGAAGGTACTGCTCGTTCCATGGGCCTGGTAGTAGAGGACTAAGAAATGGCTAAGCTGACCAAGCGCATGAGCGTGATCCGTGACAAAGTGGACGCGACTAAACAGTATGACATCAACGAAGCTGTTGCTCTGCTGAAAGAACTGGCTACCGCTAAATTCGTAGAAAGCGTTGACGTTGCTGTTAACCTCGGCATCGACGCACGTAAATCAGATCAGAACGTGCGTGGCGCAACTGTGCTGCCACACGGTACTGGCCGTTCAGTACGCGTTGCTGTCTTTACCCAAGGCGCAAACGCTGAAGCTGCTAAAGCGGCTGGCGCTGAGCTGGTAGGTATGGAAGATCTGGCAGATCAGATCAAAAAAGGCGAAATGAACTTTGACGTTGTTATTGCTTCTCCAGATGCAATGCGCGTTGTTGGCCAGTTGGGCCAGGTTCTGGGTCCACGTGGCCTGATGCCAAACCCGAAAGTGGGTACTGTAACGCCTAACGTTGCTGAAGCGGTTAAGAACGCTAAAGCAGGTCAGGTTCGTTATCGTAACGACAAAAACGGCATCATCCACACCACCATTGGTAAAGTGGACTTTGACGCTGACAAACTGAAAGAAAACCTGGAATCCTTGCTGGTTGCGCTGAAAAAGCGAAACCATCTCAGGCGAAGGGCGTGTACATCAAGAAAGTTAGCCTTTCTACCACCATGGGCGCTGGCGTTGCCATCGACCAGGCTGGTCTGAACGCAGCAGCAAACTAATTGTTGCTTGAAACGGGCGAAAAATTCACCTAGAATCTTACGCCCGTTGTTCTGCTAATGCAGACTTCTACGCGAGCGAGCGCGATTGCAGCATGGCGACTATTGGCGCCGCATATCAAAAAAGACGCGTAGACAAGAATTTAGGTTGGAGCCAGGCCTTATCCTGGCCTCCGTCCAAGACCGCAGGAGCTGCACATTTTCGGATGTAACGCTTAATCCCCTGCGTAGACGGTGACAGAACCAAAAGAATTTTTTCTTAGCTGGATTCTGCTCACCGTGTAATAGCGCCTGATTTCCTTTGGGTTAACAGGTGAAGTGAGTTCCGGGGAAATCCTTCCCCGGTCAAATCCAGGAGCAAAAGCTAATGGCATTAAATCTTCAAGACAAACAAGCGATTGTTGCTGAAGTCAGCGAAGTAGCCAAAGGCGCGCTTTCAGCGGTTGTTGCGGATTCCCGTGGCGTTACCGTTGATAAAATGACCGAACTGCGTAAAGCAGGTCGTGAAGCTGGCGTTTACATGCGTGTTGTTCGTAACACCCTGCTGCGCCGCGTCGTTGAAGGTACTCAGTTTGAGTGCCTGAAAGACACGTTTGTTGGTCCGACCTTGATTGCATATTCTATGGAACACCCGGGCGCTGCTGCTCGTCTGTTCAAAGATTTCGCGAAAGCGAATGCAAAATTTGAGGTCAAAGCTGCGGCCTTTGAAGGTGAGCTGATCACGGCGGCTAATATTGACCGTCTGGCAACTCTGCCGACTTACGAAGAAGCACTGGCACGTCTGATGTCGACCATGAAAGAAGCCGCTGCAGGCAAACTGGTCCGCACTCTGGCTGCTGTTCGCGATGCAAAAGAAGCGGCTTAAGGCCAGATTCTTTTTCTTCGTACTTGCTAACGTATAAACTTTTTCTGATTCTTAGGAACAATTGTCATGTCTATCACTAAAGACCAAATTCTGGAAGCCGTTGCCGCTATGTCCGTAATGGAAGTAGTTGAGCTGGTTTCTGCTATGGAAGAAAAATTCGGCGTTTCTGCTGCTGCCGCTGTAGCTGTTGCTGCTGGCCCAGCTGAAGCTGTTGAAGAGAAAACTGAATTCGACGTAATCCTGAAAGGTGCTGGCGCGAACAAAGTTGCAGTAATCAAAGCTGTTCGTACCGCAACTGGTCTGGGCCTGAAAGAAGCCAAAGATCTGGTTGAAGCAACTGGCGTGATCAAAGAAGGCATCAGCAAAGATGACGCAGCTGCTCTGGAAGCTGCTCTGAAAGAAGCTGGCGCTGACGTTGAAGTTAAGTAAGACAACCTTCGGGTTGCAGTCTGAGTAGTTTCAGACTGATGGCTGGTGACTTTTTGGTCACCAGCCTTTTTGCGCTACAGGGCCTCAATGGGGTTTCGCACTGTTTGTCCATTGTTGCTCTTCAATATCTTTCTCTATCGACGACTTAATATACCGCTTTCCTGTGCGGGTTCCCTGCCCACGCAAAAGCGATGAAATGATTTAAGAGTGATAGAAAGAGGTATTGCACACCTGCCACGCAGGCTGTGAAACAAACAAAATCGTGTTGCATGAACTGTCCTGTCAGGACGGACAGCGTGGGTCGACTTGTCAGCTAGCTGAGGAACCCTATGGTTTACTCCTATACCGAGAAAAAACGTATTCGTAAGGATTTTGGTAAACGTCCACAAGTTCTGGACATACCTTATCTCCTTTCTATCCAGCTTGATTCGTTCCAGAAGTTTATCGAGCAAGATCCAGAAGGTCAGTACGGACTGGAAGCTGCATTCCGTTCCGTCTTCCCTATCGCGAGCTATAGCGGCAACTCTGAGTTGCAGTATGTTAGCTATCGCCTGGGTGAACCTGTCTTTGACGTAAAAGAATGTCAGATCCGTGGCGTGACCTATTCGGCACCGCTGCGCGTTAAACTGCGTCTGGTGATCTATGAGCGCGAAGCGCCAGAAGGCACCGTAAAAGACATTAAAGAACAAGAAGTCTACATGGGCGAAATCCCGCTCATGACTGACAACGGTACCTTTGTTATCAACGGTACTGAGCGTGTTATCGTTTCTCAGCTGCACCGTAGTCCTGGCGTGTTCTTCGACAGCGACAAGGGTAAAACCCACTCATCGGGCAAAGTGCTGTATAACGCACGCATCATTCCTTATCGCGGTTCATGGCTCGATTTCGAGTTTGACCCGAAAGACAACCTTTTCGTCCGTATTGACCGTCGTCGTAAGCTGCCGGCCAGTATCATTCTGCGCGCACTGCATTACACCACCGCTGAAATCCTCGATATCTTCTTCGAGAAAGTGGTGTTTGAAATCCGTGACAACAAACTGCAGATGGAACTGGTGCCTGAGCGCCTGCGCGGTGAAACCGCCACCTTCGATATCGAAGCAAACGGCACGGTCTACGTTGAGAAAGGACGTCGCATCACCGCTCGTCATATCCGTCAGTTGGAAAAAGATGGCATCCAGCACATCGAAGTACCGGTTGAGTACATTGCGGGCAAAGTCGTTTCTAAAGACTATATCGATGAGAGCACCGGTGAACTGATTGTTGCTGCCAACATGGAGCTGTCGCTGGATCTGCTGGCTAAACTGAGCCAGTCTGGTCACAAGCGCATCGAAACGCTGTTCACCAACGATTTGGATCACGGCCCTTACATTTCCGAGACCCTGCGTGTTGACCCAACCAACGATCGCCTGAGCGCGCTGGTTGAAATCTACCGTATGATGCGTCCTGGTGAGCCGCCAACGCGTGAAGCTGCAGAGAACCTGTTTGAGAACCTGTTCTTCTCAGAAGATCGTTATGATCTTTCCGCGGTAGGCCGCATGAAGTTCAACCGTTCATTGCTGCGTGATGAAATTGAAGGCTCAGGTATCCTGAGCAAAGAAGACATCATCGAAGTCATGAAAAAACTGATCGATATCCGTAACGGTAAAGGCGAAGTGGACGATATCGACCACCTCGGTAACCGTCGTATTCGTTCAGTGGGTGAAATGGCCGAAAACCAGTTCCGCGTCGGCCTGGTGCGTGTTGAGCGTGCAGTGAAAGAGCGTCTTTCTCTGGGCGATCTTGACACCCTGATGCCACAGGACATGATCAACGCTAAGCCGATTTCGGCGGCGGTGAAAGAGTTCTTTGGTTCAAGCCAGCTGTCTCAGTTTATGGATCAGAACAACCCGTTGTCAGAGATTACGCATAAGCGTCGTATCTCTGCACTCGGCCCAGGCGGTTTGACCCGTGAGCGCGCCGGCTTCGAAGTGCGTGACGTACACCCAACGCACTATGGCCGTGTTTGCCCGATCGAAACCCCGGAAGGCCCGAACATCGGTCTGATCAACTCCTTGTCTGTTTATGCACAGACTAACGAGTATGGCTTCCTGGAAACCCCTTATCGTCGCGTTATTGACGGTGTGGTTTCTGATGAAATTCATTACCTTTCTGCTATTGAAGAAGGTAACTACGTTATCGCTCAGGCGAACGCCCAACTTGATGACAACGGTGCGTTTGTTGATGACCTGGTAACCTGCCGTAGCAAAGGCGAATCAAGCTTGTTCAGCCGCGATCAGGTTGACTACATGGACGTTTCCACCCAGCAGGTGGTTTCTGTCGGTGCATCACTGATCCCGTTCCTGGAACACGATGACGCCAACCGCGCCTTGATGGGTGCGAACATGCAACGTCAGGCCGTTCCAACTCTGCGTGCGGATAAGCCGCTGGTTGGTACCGGTATGGAGCGTGCTGTAGCAGTCGACTCGGGTGTTACTGCCGTTGCGAAACGTGGTGGTACCGTTCAGTACGTTGATGCATCTCGTATCGTTATCAAAGTTAACGAAGACGAAATGCATGCAGGCGAAGCCGGTATCGACATTTACAACCTGACCAAATATACCCGTTCTAACCAGAACACCTGCATCAACCAGATGCCATGTGTTTCTCTGGGTGAGCCGGTTGAGCGCGGCGACGTGCTGGCAGATGGCCCGTCTACCGACCTCGGTGAACTGGCGCTGGGCCAGAACATGCGCGTAGCGTTCATGCCGTGGAACGGTTACAACTTCGAAGACTCCATTTTAGTCTCCGAGCGTGTGGTTCAGGAAGATCGCTTTACCACTATCCATATTCAGGAACTGGCGTGTGTGTCTCGTGACACCAAGCTGGGGCCAGAAGAGATCACGGCTGATATCCCGAACGTGGGCGAAGCTGCGCTCTCAAAACTGGATGAGTCTGGCATCGTTTATATCGGTGCGGAAGTGACCGGCGGTGACATTCTGGTGGGTAAAGTAACGCCTAAAGGCGAGACTCAGCTGACGCCAGAAGAGAAACTGTTGCGCGCTATCTTCGGTGAAAAAGCGTCTGACGTGAAAGATTCGTCACTGCGTGTACCGAATGGCGTTTCAGGAACTGTTATCGACGTTCAGGTCTTCACTCGTGATGGCGTGGAAAAAGACAAGCGTGCGTTAGAAATCGAAGAAATGCAGCTGAAGCAGGCGAAAAAAGACCTGTCTGAAGAATTGCAGATCCTCGAAGCAGGCCTGTTTAGCCGTATTCAGGCGGTCCTGATTGCTGGTGGCGTGGAAGCGGAGAAGCTGAGCAAGCTGCCGCGTGAGCGTTGGCTGGAACTGGGTCTGACTGACGAAGCCAAGCAAAACCAGCTCGAGCAGCTGGCCGAGCAGTACGACGAACTGAAGCACGAGTTTGAGAAAAAACTCGAAGGTAAGCGTCGTAAGATCACCCAGGGCGATGATCTGGCACCAGGTGTGCTGAAAATCGTTAAGGTTTACCTGGCGGTTAAACGTCAGATTCAACCGGGTGACAAAATGGCAGGTCGTCACGGGAACAAAGGTGTTATCTCCAAGATCAACCCGATCGAAGATATGCCTTACGATGAGAACGGCACGCCGGTCGATATCGTACTGAACCCGCTGGGCGTACCGTCACGTATGAACATCGGTCAGATCCTCGAAACCCACCTGGGTATGGCGGCAAAAGGTATCGGTGAGAAAATCAACGCGATGCTGAAGAAGCAGGAAGAAGTCGCGAAACTGCGCGAATTCATCCAGCGTGCTTACGATCTGGGTACCGATGTTCGTCAGAAAGTTGACCTGAATACCTTCAGCGATGACGAAGTCCTGCGCCTGGCTGAGAACCTGAAAAAGGTATGCCAATCGCAACGCCAGTGTTTGACGGCGCGAAAGAGAGCGAAATCAAAGAGCTGTTGCAGCTCGGCGGCCTGCCTTCTTCCGGTCAGATTACGCTGTTTGATGGCCGTACTGGCGAGCAGTTCGAGCGTCAGGTTACCGTTGGCTACATGTACATGCTGAAACTCAACCACCTGGTTGATGACAAGATGCATGCGCGTTCTACCGGTTCGTACAGCCTGGTTACTCAGCAGCCGCTGGGTGGTAAGGCACAGTTCGGTGGTCAGCGTTTCGGTGAGATGGAAGTATGGGCGCTGGAAGCATACGGCGCAGCTTATACCCTGCAGGAAATGCTCACCGTTAAGTCTGATGACGTCAACGGCCGTACCAAGATGTATAAAAACATCGTAGACGGTAACCATCAGATGGAACCGGGCATGCCAGAATCCTTCAACGTATTGTTGAAAGAGATTCGCTCGCTGGGCATCAACATCGAGCTGGAAGACGAGTAACCCGCAAACTCACGCTGTGGCCTATCGCGACAGCGTGAAAATGCCGGGTTTATGCGCCTGCAATTGTACTGGTTATGGGGCGTTCAATTTCGGTTGAACGCCCCTGAGAGTCTCACTCCGACGGGAGCTAATCCGTGAAAGACTTACTTAAGTTTCTGAAAGCGCAAACTAAAACCGAAGAGTTTGATGCGATCAAGATTGCGCTGGCTTCGCCAGACATGATCCGTTCCTGGTCTTTCGGTGAAGTTAAAAAGCCGGAAACCATTAACTACCGTACCTTTAAGCCAGAACGTGATGGTCTGTTCTGTGCCCGTATCTTCGGGCCAGTGAAAGACTATGAGTGCCTGTGCGGTAAGTACAAGCGTCTGAAACACCGTGGTGTGATCTGCGAGAAGTGTGGCGTTGAAGTGACCCAGACTAAAGTGCGCCGTGAGCGCATGGGTCACATTGAACTGGCGTCGCCGACTGCGCACATCTGGTTCCTGAAATCACTGCCATCACGTATCGGTTTGCTGCTGGATATGCCACTGCGTGATATCGAGCGCGTGCTTTATTTTGAATCTTACGTTGTTATCGAAGGTGGCATGACCAACCTCGAAAAACGTCAGATTCTGACTGAAGAACAGTATCTCGACGCGCTGGAAGAGTTCGGTGACGAGTTCGACGCTAAAATGGGCGCCGAAGCGATCCAGGCCCTGTTGAAAAACATGGATCTGGAGCAAGAGTGCGAACAGCTGCGTGAAGAGCTGAACGAAACCAACTCTGAAACCAAGCGTAAAAAGCTGACCAAGCGCATCAAGCTGCTGGAAGCCTTCGTTCAGTCTGGTAACAAACCAGAGTGGATGATTCTGACTGTGCTGCCTGTGCTGCCGCCAGATCTGCGTCCGTTAGTTCCGCTGGACGGTGGTCGTTTCGCAACGTCGGATCTGAACGATCTGTATCGTCGCGTGATCAACCGTAACAACCGTTTGAAGCGTCTGTTGGATCTGGCTGCGCCAGATATCATCGTGCGCAACGAAAAACGTATGTTGCAGGAAGCGGTCGATGCGCTGCTGGATAACGGCCGTCGCGGTCGTGCGATTACCGGTTCTAACAAGCGTCCGCTGAAATCGCTGGCTGACATGATCAAAGGTAAGCAGGGTCGTTTCCGTCAGAACCTGCTGGGTAAACGTGTCGACTACTCAGGTCGTTCGGTTATCACCGTAGGTCCATACCTGCGCCTGCATCAATGCGGCCTGCCGAAGAAAATGGCCCTTGAGCTGTTCAAACCGTTCATCTACGGCAAGCTGGAGCTGCGTGGCCTGGCCACCACTATCAAAGCCGCTAAGAAAATGGTTGAGCGCGAAGAAGCGGTTGTCTGGGATATCCTTGACGAAGTGATCCGTGAGCACCCGGTTCTGCTGAACCGTGCGCCTACGCTGCACCGTCTCGGTATTCAGGCTTTCGAACCGGTTCTGATCGAAGGTAAAGCGATCCAGCTGCACCCTCTGGTGTGTGCGGCCTATAACGCCGACTTCGATGGTGACCAGATGGCTGTTCACGTACCGTTGACGCTGGAAGCCCAGCTGGAAGCGCGTGCGCTGATGATGTCGACCAACAACATTCTGTCTCCAGCGAACGGCGAGCCAATCATCGTTCCTTCACAGGACGTTGTTCTGGGTCTGTACTACATGACCCGCGACAAAGTGAACGCCAAAGGCGAAGGCATGGTTCTGACCGGCCCGAAAGAAGCTGAGCGTGTATACCGCGCTGGCCAGGCCGAGCTGCATGCGCGCGTTAAAGTACGTATCACTGAATACAGCAAAAACGAGCAAGACGAGTTTGTGCCGAAAACCAGCCTGATCGATACGACCATTGGTCGTGCGATTCTGTGGATGATCGTGCCGCAAGGTCTGCCGTACTCCATCGTCAACCAGGCGCTGGGTAAAAAAGCTATCTCCAAAATGCTGAACACCTGTTATCGCATTTTGGGTCTGAAGCCGACTGTTATCTTTGCTGACCAGACCATGTACACCGGTTTCGCTTATGCGGCCCGTTCAGGTGCGTCTGTAGGTATCGACGACATGGTTATCCCGGCCAAGAAAGTGGAAATCATCTCTGAAGCAGAAGCCGAAGTGGCCGAAATTCAGGAGCAATTCCAGTCTGGTCTGGTTACCGCTGGCGAACGTTACAACAAAGTCATCGATATCTGGGCTGCCGCTAACGAGCGCGTTGCCAAGGCGATGATGGAAAACCTCTCAACTGAAACCGTGATTAACCGTGACGGCGAAGAAGAGAAACAGGTTTCCTTTAACAGCATCTTTATGATGGCCGACTCCGGTGCGCGTGGTTCTGCTGCTCAGATTCGTCAGCTGGCCGGTATGCGTGGCCTGATGGCGAAGCCAGATGGCTCGATCATTGAAACGCCAATCACCGCGAACTTCCGCGAAGGTTTGAACGTACTTCAGTACTTCATCTCAACGCACGGTGCGCGTAAAGGTCTTGCGGATACCGCACTGAAAACCGCTAACTCCGGTTATCTGACGCGTCGTCTGGTTGACGTTGCGCAAGACCTGGTTGTTACCGAGGACGATTGCGGCACGCACGAAGGCATCATGATGACGCCAGTTATCGAAGGTGGCGACGTTAAAGAGCCACTGCGTGAGCGCGTTCTGGGTCGTGTGACCGCAGAAGATGTGCTGAAGCCGGGCACCGCTGACATTCTGGTTCCACGTAACACGCTGCTCGATGAGCACTGGTGTGACGTGTTAGAACTGAATTCAGTCGACAGCGTGAAAGTGCGTTCTGTTGTAGGTTGTGAAACCGACTTTGGTGTGTGCGCGCACTGTTACGGTCGCGACCTGGCACGTGGTCACATCATCAACAAAGGTGAAGCGATCGGTGTTATTGCAGCACAGTCCATCGGTGAGCCGGGTACACAGCTGACGATGCGTACGTTCCACATCGGTGGTGCGGCATCGCGTGCGGCTGCTGAATCCAGCATTCAGGTGAAGAACAAAGGTACTATCAAGCTGACCAACGCGAAGTCGGTAACGAACTCTGCTGGTAAGCTGGTGATCACCTCACGTAACGTCGAACTGAAAATGATCGACGAATTTGGTCGCACCAAAGAAAGCTATAAAGTGCCTTACGGCGCGACAATGGCGAAAGGTGATGGCGAACAGGTTGCTGCAGGCGAAACCGTAGCGAACTGGGATCCGCATACCATGCCGGTTATCACCGAAGTAGGCGGTTTCATTCGCTTTACTGACATGATTGATGGCCAGACCATTACGCGTCAGACCGATGACTTAACCGGTCTTTCTTCGCTGGTGGTTCTGGACAGCGCCGAGCGTACTGCGGGTGGTAAAGATCTGCGTCCTGCACTGAAAATTGTCGATGCTAACGGCGACGACGTTCTGATCCCTGGCACCGACATGCCAGCTCAGTACTTCCTGCCAGGCAAAGCGATTGTTCAGCTGGAAGATGGTGTGAAGATCAGTTCTGGTGACACGCTGGCGCGTGTTCCGCAGGAATCTGGCGGTACCAAGGATATTACCGGTGGTCTGCCACGCGTTGCTGACCTGTTCGAAGCGCGTCGTCCGAAAGAGCCAGCGATTCTGGCGGAGATCAGCGGTATCATCTCCTTCGGTAAAGAGACCAAAGGTAAGCGTCGTCTGGTGATTACACCGCTTGACGGCAGCGAACCGTACGAAGAGATGATTCCGAAATGGCGTCAGCTGAACGTGTTCGAAGGTGAACGTGTTGAGCGCGGTGATGTTGTTTCCGATGGCCCAGAGTCTCCACATGACATCCTGCGCTTGCGTGGCGTGCATGCGGTTACCCGTTACATCACAAACGAAGTGCAGGACGTTTACCGTCTGCAGGGCGTTAAGATTAACGATAAGCACATCGAAGTCATCGTTCGTCAGATGCTGCGTAAAGCAACCATCATGAGCGCGGGTAGCACCGAGTTCCTGGAAGGTGAACAGGCAGAATTCTCTCGCATCAAGATCTCTAACCGTGATCTGGAAGCGAACGGAAAAGTTGGCGCAACTTATATGCGCGACCTGCTGGGTATCACCAAAGCGTCACTGGCAACCGAATCGTTCATCTCTGCGGCATCGTTCCAGGAGACAACACGTGTCCTGACCGAAGCAGCCGTGGCGGGCAAACGCGACGAACTGCGTGGCCTGAAAGAGAACGTGATCGTGGGTCGTCTGATCCCGGCCGGTACTGGTTACGCTTATCACCAGGATCGTATGCGTCGCCGTCAGGCAGGCGAAGTGCCAGCAGCACCGCAGGTTACTGCGGATGAAGCTTCAGCCAGTCTGGCTGAACTGCTGAACGCCGGTCTCGGCGGTAGTGACGACGAGTAATCGTTAACTGCGTAATAAAAAACCCTGCTTCGGCAGGGTTTTTTTTGCCTGAAGAGCGTGTTTTTGCGAGGCATCCCGAAACCTGTTAAGCGCAAAGTCAGCTTATATTGTGTTCATCGCAGCCGTTGCGCAGACTGACATCATCAACAATACAAGGAGATAAAAATGACATTACTTACCGGAAGAGGCGCGGTTTATACACGTATTGATGATGCTCTGGCACGCAGCGGTGAAATGGCAATGCAGGCTTATTGTCAGGAAACCTTCAGCGTAGGCGGCGTTTTACTTGATAGCAATGGCCAGGAATTGATGTTAATGCACAACAACGTGGTGATTGAGCGATTTACTTACGATCCAACCGCGCATGGTGAGAGGCAACTTGTTGACTGGTATTTTGAACAAATTGCGGCGGGAGTCGCTTTACCACCAGCCGAAGAGATGACGGTTGTCACCTCGCTTGATCCGTGTTGTATGTGTACCGGTGCACTATTGCGGGCGGGTTTTAAAGTCATCGTGGGTGCCTTTGATCGTTTTTCAGGTATCAATTACAACACGGAAGCAAATTATCCCAGCCTGACAAATGAGCAGCGTAGCAGAGCGTTAGCTAACTTTAGCTATCCGCAGGCAACTGGCGAAAGCTGTTTTGTGCGTCCGGCAACCTCCGCTCAGCCGCCGATGTTTTTCATCGATCAAGCCACAACCGATAAAACGCTGGCGCTATGCGAATCTATTTTTACCACCTCGCTGAACAGCGTTCAGCAACAGATCAGTAACGATCTGCCACCAGAGGCACTGTGCGATCCGGCAACATTGCCAGACGATCATCCTGTGGTAGCGGCACTGCGAGCTGTCTATCCGCAGTCACTGACATACCGTGCTCCATCGCGCGGGCAGCCTGATGTCGCGCTGGCAAACTTTATGATCCCGGTGATCGAACAAGATCGCCAGCGGGGCGGTAAGGGGATGCTGTGGCGCTGCTGGATATATTTGGCAATTTGCTGCTTTGCATGCCGGGCAATATCAGCCAGTCGCCAATACAAACTGCCTTTATGCAAACTACCCGTACCTGGGCGCAGCTACGTCATCAGCTGTTTCTTCAGCAAGGCGAAGCTGTACTGCCTTTTATTGGCCACTGTAAATATGGCACCCTGGTGCTGGCGCGTGGGCCAGACAGCAGTGATGAAGGCTTGATGACGCTGGGTGCCTACGGTTCGACAATGGAAGGCGCACTGCCGTCCGATAATCCTCGTCAGTTTCAGTACATCGTGCCGATGACAGATGATGCGGCTTTACAGGCGTATTGTCGCGGTCTGCCACCGCTGTACAGCGAGGAGATCGTTATACATCCGTGGCAGGTAGAAGATGAGAGTCTCATTGAGGCTATCAGCGAGGCGCTGAGTCGCTAACGTCAAAAACGAGGCTCATATGAGCCTCGTTTTTCAGGCAGGATCGAATAACTCAAAGCGACAGAAAAATCCCGGCAATGGTTGCACTCATTAAATTAGATGCTGTGCCTGCTGCCATAGCTTTAACCCCTGTTCGGGCAATAAAAGCGCGGCGTTCAGGTGCCAGTACGCTAAGACCTCCCATTAAAATAGCGATAGAGGAGAGATTGGCGAAACCACACAGAGCAAATGAAATAATCGCTGTGGTTTTATCAGATAAAGGTGTAAGCCCCTGCGCGATGATGCTTTGTGTATCCTGCAACCAGGGTGAAAAATTCACATAAGCGACAAACTCATTCAGGATAAGCTTTTGACCAATCAAATTCCCGGCAACAGCACTGTCTTGCCATGGCACGCCAAGCAGGAACGCGAGCGGTGAAAAAGCCCAACCTAAAATACGTTCCATTGATAGCGTAAGACCAAAAAGATCGCCGATGCCACCCAGTAGGCCATTTAACATTGCGATCAGACCGATAAAAGCCAGCAGCATCGCACCAATATTAACTGCCAGCTTTAATCCGCTGGCGGCCCCTTCGGCAGCCGCTTCAAGAATATTAACGGGTTGTCGGGCTGGTGGTGCATTTTCATCCGGCATATAACCCGGCGAACGAAAACCGTTTTCGGGCATCAGCAGTTTGGCAAATAGCAGACCGCCCGGAGCGGCCATAAATGATGCAGCGACCAGATAATCCATTTTTACGCCTAAGGCGGCGTAGCCTGCCAGTGTCGTACCGGAAATTGAAGCCATACCTCCTACCATGACAGCAAAAAACTCTGAATCGGTCATACGGGCTAAAAAAGGTTTAATTACCAGCGGCGCTTCACTTTGGCCCACAAAAATATTGGATGTCGCTGACATCGATTCAGTTTTGCTGGTGCCCAGGAGTTTTTGAATGGCGCCACCCAACAAACGGATAACCCATTGCATAATGCCGAGATAGTAAAGTACCGAGATAAGAGCGGAGAAAAAAATAACCAGCGGCAATACGTTTAATGCAAATACAAAGCCTTTACCCGAAAAGAGTGCTGACATTTGCGGGCTGACCAGGGGGCCAAACAAAAATGCCACGCCATCTTTACCGTAGTGAATGGCATTGTTTACACCGGCTGAAATATGCGCCAGCGCCTGTTTTCCCCACGGGAAGTAGAGTACAAAGCCGCCGATAGCGACCTGCAACGCCAGCGCACCAGCTACCGTCCGCAGACGAATGGCCTTACGGTCACTGGAAAAACACCAGGCAAGTACCAGCAGCAGTAACATACCCGACAAGCCAATCGCTGAGGACATAACGTCTCCTTACGCGTTCTGACGACCATAATGAGTGACGAAATCGCTGACCAGCCTGATGAGGTTGCCACTGGCAAGCTGTGCTGCGGAAAGTGTTTGCTCATGGGAAAGCGCAACATCAGACAAGCCTTCAGCCAGATTAGTGATAGCTGAGATCGCCAGCACCGAAAGTCCACAATGCCTGGCAGAGATAACTTCTGGCACGATCGACATACCGACCACATCAGCGCCCATATTAATCATCATGCGGATCTCAGCAGGCGTCTCAAAATTAGGGCCAGAGTAAGCGACAAAAACACCCTGATGCAGGGGAATGGCTGCGGCCTGCGCCACCTCTGCCAGCGTGCTGCGCAAGCCCGCATCATAGGCGTTTGCCATGCTGAAGAAGCGAGGCCCGAAGCGATCATCGTTAGGGCCAGCCATTGGCGAACCGGGCTGTAAATTAATGTGGTCAGTTAATACCACCAGCTCCCCAGGCCCAACCTCAGCGCGTAACGAGCCGGCGGCATTGGTCGCTAACATCAATTCACATCCAAGCAACTGGAAAAGCCGTACTGCATTCGTCATCACGCTGGCACCTTTTCCTTCGTAAAAGTGGCCGCGGCCCTTCATACATATGACCGCTACGCCATTTAGCCAACCGGCGAGCAGCTCACCGGCATGGCCTTCCACCGTACTGATCGGAAAACCCGGCAGGGTTTGGTAAGGAAAGACTGTGCTGTTAGTGAGCTGGCTGGCCAGGCCTCCAAGACCTGAGCCTAAAATTAAGGCAACGCGCGGGGAAAAATCAGGCATTGCCTTACGGATAAGTTCGGCGCATTCAAAGGGGGAGTTATCAAAAACAGACATCGCTATTTCCTTTCAGGTAAAAACATCAACCTAAAGCGCAGCGGCAGCGATAACCAATCGTCAGTTATGTCTGATTGATAGCGAAAGAGAAATGATATCGCTGCAAATCAGGGGGATCGGGCGCTGTGCATGAGAAAATTGTGCGTGAAATAGCAGTTATGGTACGGCCTGAACCCGGCTGCCAGATGCAAAAATTACGCGGCAGTCATGTTTTGTTGCAGAGCAAAATCGAGAAAAAGCCGGACGTTCGGCGTCAGGTGGCTGGGTTGCCAGCAAGCAAACAGATCGGCTGTAGGCTCGTCTTTGAGTTTCAGAAAGGAAACACCGGGCCAGTTAATGGTGGCATAGCTTGCCGGAATAAGGGCTACGCCCAATCCCATGCTGACCAGCGCCAGCTGGCTCTGGGGTTCAGCAATTTCAGCCACTGGCGGAGAAAAACCTGCCTGCTTCATCATGCTGCTCAGGTAACGGGCAAAACCAGACTGACTCAGGGGTAAAGAGATAAAAGGCAGGAACGATGCTTCTCTGAGCCAGATAACGCGGCGCTGTGTCAGCGCCTGAAAGGAGGCGACAGCTAACACCAGTGGCTCGCGGACTAAACAGAGGTGAGCCATTTCAGGAAACTCATCGGGCTGTAAACGGCATATTCCAAGATCGATCTGGCTGTTTGCAAGCTGCTGGCGCTGTTGGCTTGGATTCAGTTCTTTCAGGTCAATTTGCAGAGTAGGGTGCGCTTGCATAAACAGTGAGAACAATTTTTGTGGCTCACCCCAAAATGCGCTGCCAACGAGGCCAAGCTTGAGATGTTGCTGTTCGCGACACACCTGATGAATTTGCGCGATACCACTATCTACTGATGCCAGCATCTTTTTGCCAGCGGTAAAAGTCGTTGTGCCTGTGCTGTCATCTCAACGTGTCGACTGGTGCGAACAAAAAGCCGGGTATTTAAACGATCTTCCAGTTCGGCAATTTTTGCGCTAAGCGGCGGCTGTGAAATGTTTAAACGTCGCGCTGCGCGACCAAAATGCAGCTCTTCGCAAACGATCACGAACGCTTTTAGCAGCTTTAACTCCAGCACCTGCTCCCTCACACTTTTCCCTCTGCTGCTCTGTCCAACCGCTATAGTATGCAATTTGTGCATAAAAGGCGGCAACAGATTCGATAACGTCGGGATTGTGCCAGAAATTCATTTGATTATGTGATCGTTGTCATTAACGAATCAGCTTAAATACCCTGTTATTGCAGGGTATTTAAGCAAATAAAGCGATGCATATTTAACGATAACGGCGTACCTCTTCACGCGTCATCCCTATATCTTTGAGCTGATTGTCATTCAGGTGGGTCAAAATGCGTCGCGTTTGCTGCACTAAGCGCCAGTGAATGTACAGTTGAAGCAATCCTGCCACCAACCTGCGTATCTGTCTAAATGTGGCAGGCCTGGCGGTTCGATTTTCATGGAATTCCATTTTCATCTCCTCATCTGAATGTGTAGTGCTATCTTCTGATGAGAACAATTTTGAATACAGATTCAAAATCAACCTTTCTTTAACATACAGATTGCTCCTCAGGCGATCTGAATGGTAAAAAAAGATGTGATCTGTATCGGTTTTTTCTAATTCCTGTCAATGCGAGGCATACGATGACGCGTTATCAGCATCTGGCAACGCTGCTGGCACAGCGTATTGAGCAAGGCCTGTATCGCAGTGGCGAACGTTTGCCCTCCGTACGCAGCTTAAGCGTGGAGCACGGCGTCAGCATCAGCACCGTACAACAAGCCTATCATTTGCTGGAAGAGAAGCAGTTAATTACGCCACAGCCGCGTTCGGGCTACTTTGTCGCCTCACGTAAAGCAAATCCGCCGATGCCGGCATTAACGCGGCCTGCTCAGCGCCCGGTTGAAATTACCCAATGGGATGCAGTATTAGAGTTGCTTGATAGCCGACTCGAAGACAATGTATTGCAACTGGGCAGCGGTATGCCTGATCTGACCCAGCCAACGTTAAAACCCCTTTGGAAGGCCTTTAGCCGTCAGGCGCAAAAGCAGGACATTCTCTTACTCAACTACGATAATTTGTATGGCGTGGCCGCTTTGCGTGAACAGATTGCCCGTCTGGCCATTGATAGCGGCTGCCAGCTTATGGCTGAAGAAATTGTGATCACAACGGGCTGTCACGAAGCTTTATCGGTATCAATCCGCGCGGTATGTGAGCCTGGTGATATTATTGCCGTTGAGTCACCCTCTTTTCACGGCATTATGCAGACGCTTCGTGGCTTCGGCATCCGGGCCATAGAGATCCCCACCGATTCTGTTACAGGTATTAGTTTAGAAGCGTTGGAACTGGCCTTTGAGCAGTGGCCGATCAAAGCTGTGGTCGTTGTGCCTAACTGCAATAATCCGCTGGGCTTTATCATGCCGGAAAACCGTAAACGTGCACTGCTGACTTTAGCGCAACGTTTTGATGCTGCAATTATTGAAGATGATGTCTATGGCGAGCTGGCATGGGAATATCCGCGTCCGCCTACCATAAAAGCGATGGATATGGATGGTCGTGTTCTGCTTTGCAGCTCCTTTTCAAAAACACTGGCACCGGCTTGCGCGTTGGCTGGGTTGTACCGGGACGTTATCGCGATCGCGTGTTGCACATGAAATACATCGTTACTGGCTCGACGGCAACTCAGCCGCAACATGCCGTAGCTGAGTTTATTCGTCATGGGCACTATCTACCGCATCTGCGCCGTATGCGACAAATTTATCAACGCAACTATGAAACGTTTAGTTGCTGGGTGCGCCATTATTTTCCCTGCGACATTTGTGTTTCGCGCCCGCAAGGCGGTTTTTTAATGTGGGTTGAGTTACCGGAAGCGTTTGATGCTGTTCGCCTTAATCGTGAACTGCGTGAATCCCGCATTCAAATTGCTGTGGGGTCTCTTTTCTCCGCCTCGGGCAAATACCGTAACTGTCTGCGTCTGAATTATGGGCTGCCCTTAACTGAGAAAACCGAGAACGCGCTGGCCTTGTTAGGGGCTGCGATAGAACGGGCAATGGCGGCGTGTATGCATGAACCAGCACAAAATAAACAGTACACAGAAATTCTCCCGGCGAAGTAAAAAGGCAGGGCCAGAAAGAGGGGGAACCGGCCCTGACCGGGCAGAGCTTACCCGGCGAGAGCAACGTTACACGGCGTAAAAAAACCGCGCCAGCATGGATCTTTATTGCTGCGCGCGGTCTTCCAGCATGACTTGCGTCGTTGCGTACGTTACACGCATCGCTGCGTAACGGCTTCCAGAAATCAGGCGACAGGCTCTGGTTCCGCTAATGTCAGCAGAATACGTGTTGCTTCACGCCAGTCATCAGCCTGAGTAATCGCACTCACGACAGCAATGCTGCCTACGCCCGTTGCTAAGACTTGCGGAGCGCGTTCAATACTGATGCCCCCAATCGCAACGGTGGGGATATGCTGTAAACGCGCTAAATGACGCTTTAGCTCAATCAGTCCCTGTGGCGCAGAGGGCATCTGCTTGGTTTGCGTAGGAAAAATATGGCCCAGTGCAATGTAAGAGGGCTGTAAGGCCAGCGCCCGATCTAATTCAGCATCATCATGCGTCGATATCCCCAGGCGCAGCCCTGCCTGATTAATCAGCGCAAGATTAGCCACATCAAGATCTTCCTGGCCGAGGTGTACGCCATACGCATTGTGCCTGATCGCCAACTGCCAGTAATCATTGATAAACAGGCGCGCACGATAGCGTTTACCCAGCGCGATAGCCTGAACAATAGCCGGTTCTACCGCATCATCAGGCTGATCTTTAATACGTAACTGGAGCGTACGCACGCCCGCATCAAGCAAACGCTCAATCCACTCTACGTTATCAACCACCGGATAAAGCCCTAAACGCGGCGCGGTGGCAGGGAATGCATTCATATTTTGTCCTCCTGAACAGCATCCGCAGGATGATAAAGCTCACCGCCACGGTTGCGAAAATGGGCAGACATTTGCGCCATGCCAATATCAACCGGCTTCGCCTCGGCTTCCTGGCGAGCAGCATAGTCACGCACTTCCTGGGTAATTTTCATTGAGCAGAACTTTGGCCCACACATGGAGCAGAAGTGTGCCACTTTGCCCGATTCCTGTGGCAGTGTTTCGTCGTGATAAGCCCGAGCGGTATGAGGATCAAGGGCCAGATTGAACTGATCTTCCCAGCGAAATTCAAAACGCGCTTTAGACATGGCGTTATCACGAATCTGCGCGCCAGGATGACCTTTCGCCAGATCGGCTGCGTGCGCAGCAATTTTATAGGTAATCAAACCCTGCTTTACATCCTCTTTATTCGGCAGGCCGAGATGCTCTTTTGGCGTGACATAGCACAGCATCGCGCAGCCGAACCAGCCAATCATGGCGGCACCAATACCGGATGTGAAGTGATCGTAACCCGGTGCGATGTCAGTAGTAAGTGGGCCGAGCGTGTAAAAAGGCGCTTCATGACAGTGCTCCAGCTGTTCAGTCATGTTGCGGCGAATCATCTGCATCGGCACGTGACCAGGGCCTTCGATCATGACCTGCACATCATACTCCCAGGCAATCTTCGTCAATTCGCCCAACGTATGTAACTCAGCAAATTGCGCCGCGTCGTTAGCATCCTGGATCGAACCAGGACGCAAGCCATCACCCAAAGACAGCGAGACATCATAAGCCGCACAGATTTCACAAATGTCACGGAAGTGTTGATACAGAAAACTTTCTTTGTGATGCGATAAGCACCACTTCGCCATAATTGATCCGCCGCGTGACACAATACCTGTCAGCCGTTTGGCGGTCATTGGCACATAGCGCAGCAGCACGCCAGCATGAATAGTGAAATAATCAACGCCTTGTTCGGCTTGCTCCAGTAGCGTGTCGCGAAAGATTTCCCAGTTGAGATCTTCTGCCACACCATTTACTTTTTCCAGCGCCTGATAAATCGGCACGGTACCAATCGGGACCGGACTGTTACGCAAAATCCATTCACGCGTTTCGTGAATATAGCGGCCGGTAGAGAGATCCATCACCGTATCTGCGCCCCAACGTGTTGACCACACCAGCTTTTCAACTTCTTCTTCGATGGAAGAGGTAACGGCCGAGTTACCGATATTGGCATTGACCTTCACCAGAAAGTTGCGGCCAATAATCATGGGTTCAGATTCAGGATGATTGATGTTAGCGGGGATAATCGCGCGGCCTTCCGCCACTTCCTTACGGACAAATTCTGGCGTAATGTTTTGCGGCAGATGAGCGCCAAAGCTGTGTCCCGCATGTTGTTGCAGCAGTACCTCACCGCGAATGCGCTCGCGTCCCATATTTTCACGCAGGGCAATAAACTCCATCTCCGGGGTGATAATACCCTGACGCGCATAATGCAACTGAGTCACCCGGCGGCCTGGTTTAGCGCGGCGCGGCTCAGGCAGGTGTTCGAAACGTAAATGATCAAGACCGTCGTCGGCCAGACGTTGTTGAGTGTAAGTTGAACTGATTTGTTTAAGTGGCTCGCTATCATCACGTTCAGCGATCCAGCGGGCGCGCAGTTTTTCCAGACCGCGATGTACATCAATTTGCGCTGACGTATCGCCATACGCACCGGCTGTGTCATAGACCGGCACTGCTTCGTTATCTTCGTAGTGTGGATTGTCTTTGCTGCCGCCCGTCAGGGTTGGGCTGAGCTGAATTTCGCGCATCGGCACGCGAATATCTTCACGGCTGCCGGTGATCCAAATGCGTTTCGAACGAGGAAATGCGCTGCCGCTTTGTAGTGAATCGATGAATTCCTGTGCCTGAGCACGCTGTTCGCGACGAGTGGTTTTTGACAGAGACATAGCAATTTTCCAGTTAAAGGGGAACGTTGCTTGTCTGGAGCCGGAAGGAGTAACAGATACCGGGCAAAAGCCGCCCGTATACTGAACAAATTTACTCTTGTTCCCTACGCAGGTATTAACCTGGTCAGGTTCCGCGGATCCCGAATGAACGGTCTCAGCCCTAAAAGGGCACTCCGACAAGAATTTAAAAACAGGTTTATCAGACCGAAGTCGTCAAAACCCATTCAGCATAAAAGCGCCTTTCGATAATCACAAGTGATTATCTGGCTGATATTACGCCGGACGCGCCATTTGGCTGTCGTTTGCAACAGGCGGCCGCGCCAGGTGATTGTCCCATGCCAGCTGGATCAGCTTATCTTCAAGCGTGAAACGCGCTTCTAACACTTCGCCCACTTCGGATAATGCCTGCTGAAACGTCACGCAGTTATCATCATCAATCGACTGCTGTAAATGACCATCATAAAGCTGCATCAGCCGTTCAGTGTTTGCTTCGAGCGGCGGATAAATTTGCGCAGCGGCAATCAGCGGGCTGTCGCCACTCATTTCGCTAATAATGCGCTCATAAATACTAAAATGTCCTGCTGACAGATAATCTACCAGGCCGTGGCAAAAATTATCCAGTGCTTGTTCATCCAACGCGGTAAGGGCTTCTTTATTCGGTTTCATTCCTACCAAATGGTAATAGGCAACCAACAGTTGGCGTCGGGCTTCCAGCCACGAATCTACCAGTTCATTGCTGCCACCTACGCGCTCGGTCAGGACGTCTAACTGGTTAAGCATATCTAACTCCATGTGAGTCATATCCCTTCATACTTCAGGCTGCAAATGCGTTGGCTGCGCGTCTTCTTCTCCATCACTTATCTCTGTA
Source organism: Pantoea sp. LMR881 (assembly GCF_027157825.1). Taxonomy (NCBI): domain Bacteria; kingdom Pseudomonadati; phylum Pseudomonadota; class Gammaproteobacteria; order Enterobacterales; family Erwiniaceae; genus Pantoea; species Pantoea sp. LMR881. The sequence continues at coordinate 2,055,658 of NZ_JAPVOK010000002.1, read as the reverse complement.
AGCGCCTGGGGAGAGATCATCATGCCGCCTTCCTGCAATCCGAATTATTTGGGTATAGTTGTTTATCTACACACTTAACATCAGGACTTCAGCGTGCCATTTGACGCTAAGGATGACGAAAAAAATGCAATACGAGATTTCAAGCGTAGACGCTGGATGGTGGATTGTCAGCCATGAACAAAAACTTTGGTTACCGCAGGGCGAATTACCCCATGGAAGTGCGCAAAAATGGGGGCTGGTGGGCAGCAAAGCACAGGTGATTGGCGAGTGGTCAGGTGAGAAAGTCTGGCTCATCTGCGAGACGCGTCCGGACAGCATGTTATCGGTGCGGCAGCTGATTGATGAAGACGTTGGCCTGTTCCAGCTGGCGGGTCGGGGGTGCAACTGGCTGAGTTTTATCGTTCCCATCGCTGGTGTGGCTACTGCGGCCATGAGATGCAGCACAGCACCCGCGAGTTTGCCTGTCTGTGCACGCACTGCCGTGAACGCTACTATCCGCAAATCGCGCCTTGCATCATTGTCGCCATTCGTCGCGGAGAGGAGATCCTGCTGGCGAATCACTCCCGGCATCGTAATAGCATTTATACCGTGCTGGCAGGCTTCGTCGAAGTGGGCGAAACGCTGGAACAGGCTGTTGCGCGCGAAGTAATGGAAGAAAGCAATGTGCGGGTGAAAAATGTGCGTTATGTAACATCACAGCCGTGGCCGTTCCCACAATCACTAATGGTGGCGTTTATGGCTGAGTATGAGAGCGGTGACCTGCAACACGATGGCAAAGAATTGCTGGACGCCGGATGGTTCCGTTATGACGCACTGCCGTTGTTACCGCCAGCGGGGACGGTGGCACGCCGTTTGATAGAAGACACCGTTGCCATCTGCCGCGCCGGGGCGTGAGGAAAATGCTACACTACACGCCTGAAATTGAGAGAGCCTTGAAATGAGTGAACTGAAGAACGATCGTTATTTGCGCGCCCTGTTACGTCAGCCAGTTGATGTCACACCGGTATGGATGATGCGACAAGCCGGGCGTTACTTACCGGAATACAAAGCGACCCGTGCTGAAGCGGGGATTTTATGTCGCTGTGTAAAAATGCCGAGCTGGCCTGTGAAGTTACGCTACAGCCGCTGCGTCGTTACGCACTGGATGCGGCGATCCTCTTTAGCGATATTTTAACTATCCCCGATGCGATGGGGCTGGGTCTTTATTTCGAAGCCGGTGAAGGCCCACGCTTTTCAAATCCCATTACTTGCCGTGCCGATGTTGAACGTTTGCCGGTGCCGGATCCTGAAATGGAACTGGGCTATGTGATGAACGCGGTGCGCACGATCCGTAAAAACCTGAAAGGCGAAGTCCCGCTGATCGGTTTTTCTGGCAGCCCCTGGACGCTGGCAACCTATATGGTTGAGGGCGGCAGCAGCAAGGCTTTCACTAAAATTAAAAAAATGATGTACGCCGATCCAACGACGCTGCATGCGATGCTGGATAAACTGGCAGACAGCGTGATTCTCTATCTGAATGCGCAGATTCGTGCCGGTGCGCAGTCAGTGATGGTGTTTGATACATGGGGCGGAGTACTCACTGGTCGTGATTACCGTGAGTTTTCGCTCTACTACATGCACAAAATTGTCGACGGCGTATTGCATGAGAATGAAGGCCGCCGCGTGCCAATAACCTTGTTCACAAAGGGTGGCGGACAGTGGCTGGAAGCGATGGCAGAAACGGGCTGTGATGCGCTGGGTCTGGACTGGACCACCGATATCGGAGAGGCACGTCGTCGCGTTGGCGATAAAGTTGCGCTCCAGGGCAATATGGATCCCTCAATGTTATATGCGCCCCCTGCGCGTATCGAACAGGAAGTGGCTGGGATTCTGGAAAGCTTTGGTCGTGGAAATGGCCACGTCTTTAACCTCGGCCATGGTATTCATCAGGATGTGCCGCCAGAACATGCAGGTGCGTTTGTTGAAGCAGTGCACCGTTTGTCTCGTCCATGGCATCAGGAGTAATTATGGATATTGCTGCATTACGTGCTGAGCAGCTTCAGCGTGCCGCTGACGTGGTGCGGCATGACGATTTCGACGTACTGCCGCCGCGCTTTATCGGTGGGGCAGACGTGGGTTTCGAGCAAGAGGGCGCCGTTACGCGTGCCGCCATGGTCATTCTTGAATATCCTTCTCTCAGGCTGGTGGAGCACCGCATTGCGCGCATTGACACCACCATGCCTTATATCCCTGGCTTTCTCTCTTTTCGCGAATATCCCGCGCTGATGGCTGCATGGCAGATGCTTGAACAAAAGCCCGATCTGCTGTTTGTTGACGGTCACGGTATTTCGCATCCACGTCGCCTGGGCGTCGCATCACACTTTGGTTTGCTGGTGGACGTGCCAACCATAGGTGTGGCTAAACGTCGCTTGTGCGGGCGTTATGAAGAGGTCGATGCGCAACCTGGCAGTCGCCAGCCTCTGATCGACAAAGGCGAGCAGATTGGCTGGGTATGGCGCAGTAAGCAGCGTTGTAATCCATTATTTGTCGCAACCGGACATCGTGTCAGCCTCGACAGCGCGCTGCACTGGGTTGAAAACTGCACGCGTGGCTACCGTTTACCGGAACCTACACGCTGGGCAGATGCCGTTGCGTCGAACCGTACTGCGTTTCAGCGTTGGCAAAACACGCTTTAACGCTGTTTCAACGGCACTTTTGCGATACACTGCCGCCAGCGAAACGAATAAGAGCCACCGTCATGTTACAAAACCCCGTTCATTTGCGTCTGGCGAAGCTGGAAAGTTGGCAGCACCTGACCTTTATGGCCTGCCTGTGCGAACGCATGTATCCCAATTACTGGGCTTTTTGCGAACAGACGCAGTTTGCCGATCCCGCCTTGTATCGTCGTATTCTCGATTTGATTTGGGAAAGCCTGACGGTCAAAGATGCGAAGATCAATTTTGACAGCCAGCTTGAAAAGCTGGAAGCGGCAATCCCTGATGGCGATGCCTTTGAGGTTTACGGCGTTTATCCCGCTATTGATGCTTGTGTGGCCCTGAGCGAGGTGCTACACGCTCAGCTAAGCGGTGAGACGCTTGAGCATGCTATCGAAGTCAGCGAGAGTTCAATTACCACCGTCGCCATGCTGGAAATGACGCAGGCGGGCCGTGAAATGAGCGATGAAGAACTGCGTGAAAACTCAGCAATTATCGACGAATGGGACCTGCAATGGGAGATTTTTCGCCTACTCGCGGACTGTGAAGAACGAGACCTTGAATTGATCAAAGGACTTCGATCAGACCTGCGTGAAGCGGGAATCAGTAACATCGGTATAAAATTTCAGCAATAAGGCGAGAAAACGTGACTTCAGGCCTGAATTACCGCGCCTGAAGGCTTCACATCGGCCCCCTGTCTGGTCTACATTTGGGGGGCTGAAAATTGTGGCTATCGGTGCGTGCAGGCTGAAGAGTGCCAGAATATGGCTTTTCCCTCGCACTCGTTGCTTAGCAAGCGATAAATACACTTTAAGGATAACTTATGAACAAGACTCAACTGATTGATGTGATCGCGGATAAAGCTGACCTGTCTAAAACCCAGGCTAAGGCGGCGCTGGAATCTACTCTGGCTGCGATTACTGAGTCTCTGAAAGATGGTGATGCTGTACAACTGGTTGGTTTTGGTACTTTTAAAGTGAACCACCGCGCTGAGCGTACCGGTCGCAACCCGCAGACTGGCAAAGAGATCAAAATCGCTGCAGCTAACGTACCAGCATTCGTGTCAGGTAAGGCACTGAAAGACGCTGTTAAGTAAGTCGTCGCATTGCGGTCAAGCTTTAAAACAGGGGGCGTTTTCGCCCCTTTTGTTTAAGGGGCCAACCATGATGATTTCGCTGTTTCAGCGCCTTTCTGCCCTTAGTCTTATTTTATTTCTCTTTGGATGCAGTTCCACTCCGGATGTCCCGGCCTTTTCTGCCAGTGGTTATCTTGCCGATCGCGGCGCTGTGCGCATCTGGCGTAAGAACAGTGACCATCAGGCTGTTCATATCCGCACTCTCTTTACTCCCTTTAATGGCGATGTGGTTGAAACCACCGATTACATCTGGCTGGAAGACGCACTGATTAGCGTTCAACGCAAAGTCAGTGGCGCGCAGCCGGATGATGTCACGCTACGGTTCGACCAGGAGGGTGGTCTGAATTTCATGCAACGGCAGCTTGCAGGACGACGTGAAGCCGTCAGCCCGGATGCAGTCGAGCTGTATAAGTTTGACGCGCAACGCATGCGTAAAGTAAGCGATGCGCTATTAAGCGGTCGGGTATTTCTCAAACAGGGCCACTGGCTCGGTGGAAACCTTATTGAAACCTGTGAGGGACAGCGCGTCACTCCCGCATTTGATATGAATGCGCTACAGTCGTTAGCGCAGCAGCAGCGTAGCACCAGCGAGCCATTGATGGTTTCATGGCTTGAAGCTGAAGAAGGAGTCCAGTTATTGCGTGTCAGCCAGCAGGACGACTGCGCAGAGCAGCCTAAAGAAGCCGATTTTTAGTCAAAAAAAAGGGCGCGCTGGCCCCTGTATCTTATTTGCGGTTAATGGCGCGATAACCGATATCGCGGCGGCAGAAGCTGCCCTGCCATGAAATAGGCTGGGCGAGTTCATAAGCCCGTTTCTGCGCAGCGGCAACGTCCTCGCCCAGCGCCGTCACGCACAGTACGCGACCGCCGTTGGTCAGTACCACATCCTCTTCAAGACGCGTCCCGGCGTGGAACACTTTGCCATCCGCAACTTCTTCCAGCGGCAGGCCATGAATCTGGTCGCCATTGTTATAGCTGCCCGGATAGCCACCCGCGGCCAATACCACACCCAGCGACGGACGTGGATCCCACTGAGAATCTTTCTGATCCAACTTGCCTTCACAGGCCGCAAGGCAGAGATCGACCAGATCTGACTGTAAGCGCAGCATAATAGGTTGGGTTTCAGGATCCCCGAAGCGGCAGTTAAATTCGATCACTTTTGGCTGGCCCGCTTGATCGATCATCAGACCTGCATAAAGGAAACCGGTATATACATTGCCTTCTGCGGCCATGCCACGCACGGTTGGCCAAATGACGTGATCCATCACGCGCTGGTGGATCTCATCAGTGACCACCGGCGCAGGAGAATAGGCTCCCATACCGCCAGTATTAGGACCGGTGTCGCCATCGCCGACGCGTTTATGATCCTGGCTGGTTGCCATCGGCAGGACGTTTTCGCCATCCACCATAACGATAAAGCTGGCTTCTTCTCCTGCAAGAAACTCCTCAATCACGATGCGGTGACCGGCATCACCAAAGGCATTACCAGCCAGCATATCTTTCACTGCGTCTTCTGCTTCTTGCAGCGTCATGGCGACAATCACGCCTTTTCCTGCCGCCAGGCCATCCGCTTTAATAACGATCGGCGCGCCTTTCTCACGCAGCCAGGCTAATGCAGGCTCGACTTCAGTGAAGTTCTGATATTCCGCTGTGGGAATGTTATGACGGGCAAGAAAATCTTTGGTAAAAGCCTTTGAACCTTCCAACTGAGCAGCAGCCTGTGTTGGGCCAAAAATTTTCAGACCTGCCGCACGAAACGCATCCACCACACCAATAACTAAAGGCGCTTCCGGGCCGACAATTGTCAGGTCGATGTTTTCACGTTGGGCAAATTCCAGCAGGGCATGCACATCAGTCGGGCTAATGGCAACATTTTGCAGTGTTGGCTCAAGTGCCGTGCCGGCGTTGCCTGGTGCAACAAAAACGGTTTCAGCTAACGGCGATTGTGCCGCTTTCCATGCCAGCGCGTGTTCACGTCCACCATTACCGATGACTAAAATTTTCATTAACTACTCTCCAGACGATTAATGGCGGAAGTGACGCATATCAGTGAAAATCATCGCGATACCGTGCTCGTCCGCAGCGGCAATCACTTCATCATCACGGATAGAGCCACCCGGTTGAATCACGCAGCTTACGCCGACAGCCGCAGCGGCGTCGATGCCATCACGGAACGGGAAGAATGCATCAGACGCCATTGCAGAACCTTTTACTTCCAGACCTTCATCACCGGCTTTGATGCCAGCAATTTTGGCCGAGTAAACGCGGCTCATCTGGCCTGCGCCAATGCCAATCGTCATGTTGTCGCGCGCATAGACAATGGCATTAGACTTAACGAATTTAGCTACCTTCCAGCAGAACAGGGCGTCACGCAATTCCTGCTCAGTTGGCTGGCGCTTGCTGACCACACGTAACTGGCTGGCTTCAACCATCCCCAGATCGCGATCCTGAACCAGTAAACCGCCATTTACGCGTTTGAAGTCCAGGCCTTTCACACGATCCTGCCACTGGCCGCAAACCAGCACGCGAACGTTCTGTTTGCTGGCCGTGATTTTTAATGCTGCCTCAGTAGCGGAAGGGGCAATAATCACTTCAACAAACTGACGGCTGATAATTGCCTGCGCGGTCGCTTCATCCAGCTCGCGGTTAAACGCAATAATGCCGCCAAAGGCAGAAGTCGGATCGGTTTGATAAGCGCGCTCATAGGCAGCAAGAACAGAATCGCCGACTGCCACGCCGCATGGATTAGCGTGTTTGACGATAACACACGCAGGTTCGCTGAACTCTTTTACGCACTCCAGTGCCGCATCAGTATCAGCGATGTTGTTGTAAGAGAGCGCCTTGCCCTGAACCTGCTGTGCAGTAGCGACAGAGGCTTCCTGGACATTCTCTTCTATATAGAAAGCAGCATCCTGATGGCTATTCTCGCCGTAACGCATATCCTGCTTCTTAATGAAGTTAAGATTCAGCGTACGTGGGAAGCGGCCAGCCGGTTCTTTGCTCTGACCGTGATAAGCCGGCACCAGGCTACCGAAATAGTTGGCAATCATGCTGTCGTAAGCGGCTGTATGTTCGAAAGCTTTAATAGCCAAATCGAAACGCGTTTCCAGGGTCAATGAGTTTTCGTTGGCATCCAGCTCAGCCACAATGGCATCGTAGTCACTGCTCTTCACCACAATCGCCACATCTTTATGGTTCTTAGCGGCTGAGCGCACCATTGTCGGTCCGCCGATATCGATATTCTCGACGGCATCTTCCAGTGAGCAGCCTTCGCGCGCAACGGTTTGTGCGAAGGGATACAGATTGACGACCACCATGTCGATAGGGCTGATTGCATGCTGCGCCATGATGGCATCATCCTGACCACGACGACCCAGAATACCGCCATGCACTTTGGGGTGCAGCGTTTTGACGCGTCCATCCATCATTTCCGGGAAACCGGTGTAGTCAGAGACTTCAGTCACAGGAAGGCCAGCATCTGCCAGCAGGCGAGCAGTGCCGCCAGTGGAGAGTAACTCGACACCGCGGTTGGAGAGCGCCTGAGCAAATTCAAGGATACCGGCTTTGTCAGAAACACTAAGCAGAGCGCGGCGTACAGGACGACGATGTTGCATGGTGGTTTTATCCCTTGGCTTTGTTTCGCGTAAATAAGAGCGTTACATCAAGCTTTGCGATCTCTTCTTTTATAAAGAAAGAAAGAAAACTTCAGGTAACGCCCCGAAAAGGGGCGTCCGTTACGTCGCGGGGCATTGTAGCGAAAACGTTTGCGTGATGCTCGTCTAAATTCGTGATGCTGAATAATGTGGATAAGTTTGTGTGTAACTGCGTATAAAGCCGCATTTTGCTGTGGAATGCAGCGAACGGTTGTTTTTATTGAATTTAGTGGTTGCACGCGCCGAACAACTCCCTATAATGCGCCTCCATCGACACGGCACACCGGCTTACGGAATGACGGGTCGGGAGGTTCAGGAGACTGAGCCGCCGGAGAAAAACTTCGAAAAAAGAAGTTGACTCTGAAGGAGGTTAGCGTAATATACGCCACCTCGCGACAGACGGTTAACCCGCTGGTCGCACTGCTCTTTAACAATTTATCAGACAATCTGTGTGGGCACTCGCAGGATTGATATCAGCGTCTCCGGACGTAAAAAATATCAAGTCTCTGCTGGGTGAACACGTAATTCATTACGAAGTTTAATTCACAGAGCATCGCTTCACGGGTTGAAGCAAATCAAACTTTAAATTGAAGAGTTTGATCATGGCTCAGATTGAACGCTGGCGGCAGGCCTAACACATGCAAGTCGGACGGTAGCACAGAGAGCTTGCTCTTGGGTGACGAGTGGCGGACGGGTGAGTAATGTCTGGGGATCTGCCCGATGGAGGGGGATAACCACTGGAAACGGTGGCTAATACCGCATAACGTCGCAAGACCAAAGTGGGGGACCTTCGGGCCTCACACCATCGGATGAACCCAGATGGGATTAGCTAGTAGGCGGGGTAACGGCCCACCTAGGCGACGATCCCTAGCTGGTCTGAGAGGATGACCAGCCACACTGGAACTGAGACACGGTCCAGACTCCTACGGGAGGCAGCAGTGGGGAATATTGCACAATGGGCGCAAGCCTGATGCAGCCATGCCGCGTGTATGAAGAAGGCCTTCGGGTTGTAAAGTACTTTCAGCGGGGAGGAAGGCGATGAGGTTTAATACCGCCTCGTCATTGACGTTACCCGCAGAAGAAGCACCGGCTAACTCCGTGCCAGCAGCCGCGGTAATACGGAGGGTGCAAGCGTTAATCGGAATTACTGGGCGTAAAGCGCACGCAGGCGGTCTGTTAAGTCAGATGTGAAATCCCCGGGCTTAACCTGGGAACTGCATTTGAAACTGGCAGGCTTGAGTCTCGTAGAGGGGGGTAGAATTCCAGGTGTAGCGGTGAAATGCGTAGAGATCTGGAGGAATACCGGTGGCGAAGGCGGCCCCCTGGACGAAGACTGACGCTCAGGTGCGAAAGCGTGGGGAGCAAACAGGATTAGATACCCTGGTAGTCCACGCCGTAAACGATGTCGACTTGGAGGTTGTGCCCTTGAGGCGTGGCTTCCGGAGCTAACGCGTTAAGTCGACCGCCTGGGGAGTACGGCCGCAAGGTTAAAACTCAAATGAATTGACGGGGGCCCGCACAAGCGGTGGAGCATGTGGTTTAATTCGATGCAACGCGAAGAACCTTACCTACTCTTGACATCCACGGGATCGGGCAGAGATGCCTGAGTGCCTTCGGGAACCGTGAGACAGGTGCTGCATGGCTGTCGTCAGCTCGTGTTGTGAAATGTTGGGTTAAGTCCCGCAACGAGCGCAACCCTTATCCTTTGTTGCCAGCGATTCGGTCGGGAACTCAAAGGAGACTGCCGGTGATAAACCGGAGGAAGGTGGGGATGACGTCAAGTCATCATGGCCCTTACGAGTAGGGCTACACACGTGCTACAATGGCGCATACAAAGAGAAGCGACCTCGCGAGAGCAAGCGGACCTCATAAAGTGCGTCGTAGTCCGGATCGGAGTCTGCAACTCGACTCCGTGAAGTCGGAATCGCTAGTAATCGTGGATCAGAACGCCACGGTGAATACGTTCCCGGGCCTTGTACACACCGCCCGTCACACCATGGGAGTGGGTTGCAAAAGAAGTAGGTAGCTTAACCTCCGGGAGGGCGCTTACCACTTTGTGATTCATGACTGGGGTGAAGTCGTAACAAGGTAACCGTAGGGGAACCTGCGGTTGGATCACCTCCTTACCTGAAGATACCTTCCCGCGAAGTGCTCACACAGATTGTCTGATAGAAAGTAACAGAAGCAGTAAAACCCCGGCAGGCTTGTAGCTCAGGTGGTTAGAGCGCACCCCTGATAAGGGTGAGGTCGGTGGTTCAAGTCCACTCAGGCCTACCAGTTCTTGCGTACTCTTCGTTGTGACCCCGGAACGCACAGTTCAGCGTGCCTGGCGTCGCCACGTCCTGATTACAGAAGAATCATGGTCACGGGTTTTACCTATTTGGGGCTATAGCTCAGCTGGGAGAGCGCCTGCCTTGCACGCAGGAGGTCAGCGGTTCGATCCCGCTTAGCTCCACCATCAACCTGCGGTTGATACCCAAAACTTCAGAATGCATTTTCGAGTGCATTGCGAAGTTTTACTGCTCTTTAACAATCCGGAACAAGCTGAAAATTGAAACGACGCGTCGCGCCATTTCTCCGTAACAGGGAATGGCACAGCGATGCGGACGAGTCTCTCAAATGCTTGCAGTCTGCACGCGTTGCAAAACGCCTGTGGGTTGTGAGGTTAAGCGACTAAGCGTACACGGTGGATGCCCTGGCAGTCAGAGGCGATGAAGGACGTGCTAATCTGCGTAAAGCGCCGGTAAGGTGATATGAACCGCTACAGCCGGCGATGTCCGAATGGGGAAACCCGGTGCACTCAGTGCATCATTGCAGCATGAATACATAGTGCTGCAAGGCGAACCGGGGAACTGAAACATCTAAGTACCCCGAGGAAAAGAAATCAACCGAGATTCCCCCAGTAGCGGCGAGCGAACGGGGAGCAGCCCAGAGCCTGAATCAGCTTGTGCACTAGTGGAAGCGTCTGGAAAGGCGCAGGGTACAGGGTGACACTCCCGTACACAAAAGTGCATGAGCTGTGAGCTCGATGAGTAAGGCGGGACACGTGGTATCCTGTCTGAACACGGGGGACCATCCTCCAAGGCTAAATACTCCTGACTGACCGATAGTGAACCAGTACCGTGAGGGAAAGGCGAAAAGAACCCCGGCGAGGGGAGTGAAACAGAACCTGAAACCGTGTACGTACAAGCAGTGGGAGCACCCTTGTGGTGTGACTGCGTACCTTTTGTATAATGGGTCAGCGACTTATATTCTGTAGCAAGGTTAACCGTATAGGGGAGCCGCAGGGAAACCGAGTCTTAACTGGGCGTTAAGTTGCAGGGTATAGACCCGAAACCCGGTGATCTAGCCATGGGCAGGTTGAAGGTTGGGTAACACTAACTGGAGGACCGAACCGACTAATGTTGAAAAATTAGCGGATGACCTGTGGCTGGGGGTGAAAGGCCAATCAAACCGGGAGATAGCTGGTTCTCCCCGAAAGCTATTTAGGTAGCGCCTCGTGAACTCATCTCCGGGGGTAGAGCACTGTTTCGGCTAGGGGGCCATCCCGGCTTACCAACCCGATGCAAACTGCGAATACCGGAGAATGTTATCACGGGAGACACACGGCGGGTGCTAACGTCCGTCGTGAAGAGGGAAACAACCCAGACCGCCAGCTAAGGTCCCGAAGTCATGGTTAAGTGGGAAACGATGTGGGAAGGCACAGACAGCCAGGATGTTGGCTTAGAAGCAGCCATCATTTAAAGAAAGCGTAATAGCTCACTGGTCGAGTCGGCCTGCGCGGAAGATGTAACGGGGCTAAACCATGCACCGAAGCTGCGGCAGCGACGCTTAAGCGTTGCTGGGTAGGGGAGCGTTCTGTAAGCCGCAGAAGGTGGTCCGTGAGGGCCGCTGGAGGTATCAGAAGTGCGAATGCTGACATAAGTAACGATAAAGCGGGTGAAAAGCCCGCTCGCCGGAAGACCAAGGGTTCCTGTCCAACGTTAATCGGGGCAGGGTGAGTCGACCCCTAAGGCGAGGCCGAAAGGCGTAGTCGATGGGAAACAGGTTAATATTCCTGTACTTGGTGTTACTGCGAAGGGGGGACGGAGAAGGTTAGGTCAGCCGGGCGACGGTCGTCCCGGTTTAAGCGTGTAGGCTGGTTATCCAGGCAAATCCGGATAATCAAGGCTGAGGCGTGACGACGAGGCTCCACGGAGCTGAAGTGACTGATACCCTGCTTCCGGGAAAAGCCTCTAAGCATCAGGTAACACGAAATCGTACCCCAAACCGACACAGGTGGTCAGGTAGAGAATACCAAGGCGCTTGAGAGAACTCGGGTGAAGGAACTAGGCAAAATGGTGCCGTAACTTCGGGAGAAGGCACGCTGGCGCGTAGGTGAAGGGACTTGCTCCCGGAGCCGAAGCCAGTCGAAGATACCAGCTGGCTGCAACTGTTTATTAAAAACACAGCACTGTGCAAACACGAAAGTGGACGTATACGGTGTGACGCCTGCCCGGTGCCGGAAGGTTAATTGATGGGGTTATCGTAAGAGAAGCTCTTGATCGAAGCCCCGGTAAACGGCGGCCGTAACTATAACGGTCCTAAGGTAGCGAAATTCCTTGTCGGGTAAGTTCCGACCTGCACGAATGGCGTAATGATGGCCAGGCTGTCTCCACCCGAGACTCAGTGAAATTGAACTCGCTGTGAAGATGCAGTGTACCCGCGGCAAGACGGAAAGACCCCGTGAACCTTTACTACAGCTTGACACTGAACATTGAGCCTTGATGTGTAGGATAGGTGGGAGGCTTTGAAGCGCGGACGCCAGTCCGCGTGGAGCCAACCTTGAAATACCACCCTTTAACGTTTGATGTTCTAACGTGGGCCCGTGATCCGGGCTGCGGACAGTGTCTGGTGGGTAGTTTGACTGGGGCGGTCTCCTCCCAAAGCGTAACGGAGGAGCACGAAGGTCAGCTAATCACGGTCGGACATCGTGAGGTTAGTGCAATGGCATAAGCTGGCTTGACTGCGAGCGTGACGGCGCGAGCAGGTGCGAAAGCAGGTCATAGTGATCCGGTGGTTCTGAATGGAAGGGCCATCGCTCAACGGATAAAAGGTACTCCGGGGATAACAGGCTGATACCGCCCAAGAGTTCATATCGACGGCGGTGTTTGGCACCTCGATGTCGGCTCATCACATCCTGGGGCTGAAGTAGGTCCCAAGGGTACGGCTGTTCGCCGTTTAAAGTGGTACGCGAGCTGGGTTTAGAACGTCGTGAGACAGTTCGGTCCCTATCTGCCGTGGGCGCTGGAAAACTGAGGGGGGTTGCTCCTAGTACGAGAGGACCGGAGTGAACGCACCGCTGGTGTTCGGGTTGTCATGCCAATGGCACTGCCCGGTAGCTAAGTGCGGAAGAGATAAGTGCTGAAAGCATCTAAGCACGAAACTTGCCCCGAGATGAGTTTTCCCTGACCCCTCGAGGGTCCTGAAGGGACGTTGAAGACGACGACGTTGATAGGCCGGGTGTGTAAGCGCAGCGATGCGTTGAGCTAACCGGTACTAATGACCCGTGAGGCTTAACCTTACAACGCCAGAGGCGTTTTTGAGAGAGATTCAGCTTGTGACGGATAATTCTGCGCGGCCTGCGGGCGGCGCGGAGACAGAATTTGCCTGGCGGCACTAGCGCGGTGGTCCCACCTGACCCCATGCCGAACTCAGAAGTGAAACGCCGTAGCGCCGATGGTAGTGTGGGGTCTCCCCATGCGAGAGTAGGGAACTGCCAGGCATCCAACAGAAAAGGCCCCTGCGTCTGCAGGGGGCTTTTTTACGTCTGCAGAAAAGTGATCCCGTTCCAGACGGCGGACAGATTATCAATCCTGCTCTGGATCTCTATTAGGATCACGCATAGCCGGATCGTTTCAGTCATTTCATGGCAACTACGCCCAAATTTACTCCAACCCGTTTGCCGCTCAGCTTTGCTATTACACGTAGAAGCAAAAATCTTATCCCAAATAAAGCTGAAACATTTTCATTCACTGCATGAAAACATCGACAAGTGCAATGTACCAGGCTAATGTTGGGCATCTGGATGTCTAAACGTTTATATGGTTGTAAGAGGTAAGCAGGCTATGCCAATCAGGGTTCCCGACGAATTACCGGCAGTGAATTTTTTACGTAACGAAAATGTTTTTGTCATGACGTCGTCACGCGCCAGTGTTCAGGAGATCCGTCCGCTTAAAGTATTGGTACTCAATTTGATGCCAAAGAAGATTGAGACAGAAAATCAGTTCCTGCGTTTGCTTTCCAACTCGCCGCTGCAAATCGATATCCAGTTATTGCGTATCGACAGCCGCGAATCTCGCAATACGCCAACGGAGCATCTCAATAACTTCTACTGTAACTTTGATGATATTGAGCACGATAACTTTGACGGCTTAATCGTTACAGGCGCACCTCTCGGCCTGGTCGATTTTAATGATGTGGCTTACTGGCCTCAGATTCAGCGTGTACTGCATTGGGCAAAAGAGCATGTCACATCGACCCTGTTTGTCTGTTGGGCGGTTCAGGCTGCGCTTAATATTCTTTATGGCATTCCAAAGCAAACGCGGCAGAACAAACTGTCAGGCGTGTTTGAGCATCAAATTTGCCATCCTCATTCACTGTTGACGCGAGGTTTTGATGATAATTTCCTCGCACCGCACTCACGTTATGCAGATTTTCCTACGCAGCTGATTACTGATTACACTGATTTGGAGCTGTTTGCTGAATCGGAACAAACAGGCGCTTATTTGATGGCGAGTAAAGATAAGCGTCTGGCGTTTGTTACAGGTCATCCGGAATATGATGCGCTGACGCTATCGGGTGAGTATCACCGTGATTACGAAGCGGGGCTAAATCCTGATATTCCGTATAATTATTTTCCGCATGATAATCCTGAGTTGCCGCCCCGTGCCACCTGGCGCAGTCATGGCAACCTGTTGTTTTCAAACTGGCTCAACTATTACGTCTATCAGATCACGCCATTCGATTTGCGTCATATGAATCCAACGTTAGATTAAACGGTCAGTTCCTGCTCTTCATAACCGTGGCCGCTGTGCGCTGCCACGGTTTTTTTATGCCTGAAATTCATTTTCTGAAATTTATTCCACCCTTTCTCTAAATTTAAACCTCCTGAAAACAAGCCATTACATTGCTATTCAATTGAAAATGGAAATAGTTTTTGATTTTGAAAATTATTTGCATATGCTTTGATCCTGTAGGTTAAAAAATTAGCCTGCTTGCAGATCCCGGCTTTCGTTTCGCCAAGTAACAGGAGTATGCCACTATGACTGACTCGGTTATCAGCAATGCTCTTCATTTCACGCAACCCCTTGAAGCCATTGATAAACAGCTGCTTACACCAGAAACGATCATTTTTTTGCAAGATTTGATTATGCGCTTCGCGCCACAACGTGAGGATTTACTGCAAGCGCGCCTGGTACGTCAGCAAGATTATGACAATGGGCAGCTTCCAGGTTTCAATATGGAAACAGCTTCCATTAGGGAAAGTAACTGGAAGATCCTTAGCATACCGCAGGATTTATCAGATCGGCGGGTGGAAATCACCGGTCCGCCAGAACGTAAAATGATCATCAATGCATTAAATGCCAACGTAAAAGTTTTCATGGCCGATTTTGAGGATTCACTCTCGCCAGAGTGGCATAAGCTGCTCGAAGGGCAGCAGGCATTGCGCGAAGCGGTGAAAGGCACGCTGAGTTATACCAGTGAGAAGGGCAAGATTTATCAGCTACGAGCCGATCCTGCGGTGCTGATGTGCCGGGTACGTGGCCTGCATCTCTCTGAAAAGCATGTTACCTGGCAGGGTAAAGCCATTCCGGCTGGGCTATTTGATTTCGCGCTCTACTTTTTTCATAACGCTGAAGCTCTGTTAGCGAAAAAGAGTGGCCCCTATTTTTATTTGCCAAAAACAGAAAGCTGGCAGGAAATTGCCTGGTGGCGTGAGATCTTTCGCTTCACTGAAGATCGCTTTGATCTGCCGCGTGGCACCATCAAAGCTACCGTCTTGATAGAAACCTTACCGGCTGTATTTCAGATGGATGAGATCCTGTGGAATCTGCGCGATCACATTGTGGGTCTGAACTGCGGACGCTGGGATTACATCTTCAGCTACATCAAAACACTGCGGCAACATGATGATCGCATTTTGCCGGATCGCCAGTCAGTCAGCATGGCGCAGCCGTTCCTCGATGCTTATTCACGCTTACTGATTAAAACCTGTCATAAGCGTGGCGCGTTAGCCATGGGGGCATGTCAGCACTGATCCCGGATAAGGACGCGGCACGCAATGAATGGGTGCTACAGCGGGTCACCGAAGATAAGCAGCGAGAAGCACAAAACGGACATGACGGAACATGGATTGCGCATCCAGGCCTGGCGGATACGGCAATGGCAGTGTTCAACCAGGCGCTGGGCGATCAACCAAACCAGCTACACGTATTACGCGAAGATGATGCGCCCATAACAGCCGAACACTTACTGTCGCCCTGCGAAGGCCAGCGCACTGAAGCGGGTATGCGCGCCAATATCCGTGTTGCGCTGCAATACCTTACAGCCTGGATCAGTGGCAACGGCTGCGTACCGATTGATGGCCTGATGGAGGATGCCGCCACCGCGGAAATCGCACGTACCTCAATCTGGCAATGGATACGTCATCAGCAACGGCTGGTTGACGGAAGAGTGGTAACCGCCGAGCTGTTTCAACAGCTGTTAAGCGAGGAATTGCACCGACTTCAAACTTCATCTGGCGAGGCGCGTTTTAGTGCGGATCGTTATGGTGAAGCGGCCCGCTTAATGACGGAAATTACTCTCGAAAAACAGCTGGTTTCATTTCTCACCCTGCCAGGCTACCGCCTGATCCCTTGACTGAAGGAGCCGTTGCCATGATGCGTACCCAACAAATCCAACAGATTGAACAACAGTGGCAGGATGCGCGCTGGAAAGGTATTACTCGTCCTTACAGTGCCGCAGATGTAGTTAATCTGCGCGGGTCGGTGAACCCGGTCTGCACGCTGGCAGAGCGTGGCGCTGAAAAATTGTGGTCACTGCTCAACGGCGAAGCGAAGAAAGGCTACATCAATAGCCTTGGCGCCTTAACCGGCGGTCAGGCGCTACAACAGGCTAAAGCCGGCATTGAAGCGATTTACCTTTCCGGCTGGCAAGTGGCGGCAGATGCGAACCTGGCCGGGCAGATGTATCCCGACCAGTCGCTTTATCCGGTGAACTCAGTGCCGGAAGTGGTGACACGCATTAATCAGACCTTTCAGCGTGCCGATCAGATTCAGTGGGCGGGGGTATTGAGCCAGGCGACAGTCGCTATATCGACTATTTTTTACCCATAGTCGCTGATGCAGAAGCGGGTTTTGGCGGCGTACTCAACGCTTTTGAGTTGATGAAATCGATGATTAGCGCAGGTGCCTCGGCAGTCCATTTCGAAGACCAACTGGCGGCCGTGAAAAAATGTGGTCATATGGGCGGTAAAGTGCTGGTTCCTACTCAGGAAGCTGTGCAAAAACTGGTCGCAGCAAGGCTGGCTGCCGACGTGATGCATGTTCCGACAATATTGCTGGCCCGGACCGATGCCGATGCAGCAGATTTAATTACCTCAGACTGTGATGAATACGATCGTCCGTTTATTCGCGGCGATCGCACCGCAGAAGGTTTCTTCCGCACCCATGCCGGTATTGAACAAGCCATCAGCCGGGGGCTGGCTTATGCGCCTTATGCTGATGTGCTGTGGTGCGAAACCTCCACGCCTGATTTGACGATGGCGGCACGTTTCGCTGAAGCGATACATGCCCGGTTTCCAGGCAAGCTGCTGGCTTACAACTGCTCACCTTCCTTTAACTGGAAGAAAAATCTCAATGATAAAACCATTGCTCGCTTCCAGCAGGCACTCAGTGAAATGGGCTATCGCTTTCAGTTCATCACGCTGGCGGGCATTCACAGTATGTGGTTCAACATGTTTGATCTGGCCCAGGCATACGCGCAGGGTGAAGGAATGCGCCACTACGTCGAGAAAGTGCAGCAGCCCGAATTTGCTGCGCGTGAACGCGGCTACAGCTTCTCTTCGCACCAGCAAGAAGTCGGCACTGGCTATTTCGATCGGGTGACGACGGTAATTCAGGGCGGTCAGTCATCCGTCACGGCGCTGACCGGTTCGACTGAGGAGCATCAGTTTTAACGCTGCGTCTCCCGCCTGGCCTTTTGCAGGCGGGACTTTTCGGAGAGCAGGCTATGTCGCCACGCGAATCACTGATTGCGCATACCATTTTGCAGGGTTTTGACGCCCAGTATGGCCGCTTTTTAGATATTACTGCAGGCGCACAGCAACGCTTTGAGCAGGCCGAATGGCATGCGGTGCAGCTGGCAATGAAAGCGCGCATTCATCTCTATGATCATCACGTTGGGTTAGTCGCCGATCAGCTACGGGTGCTGAATGACGCCGATCACTGGGACGACGCGTTTTGGTTGCGAATAAAAAACCATTACGAAACCTTATTGCCGGGCTATCCACGCTATGAGATTGCCGAAAGCTTCTTTAACTCTGTCTATTGTCGGCTACACGGGCATACACATCTGCAACCCCAGCGGCTCTTTATTGTGAGTTCGCAGGCTGCGTCCCCCGCAGCTGTGCCTGCTCGTCCGCTGGCTCGCCGTTATCGACCACAACAAGGCTGGCTGCCGCTCATTCATCAGGTGCTAACAGACTTGCCGTTGACCTTGCCGTGGCAGGATCGGGCGCGTGATGAAGCGTGGATTATTCGGCATTTATTTGAGCACTTTTCCCCTGAGCAACTGAGTAAAGGCTGGCTGGATGTTAGCTGCGAGCTGTTCTTTCGTAATAAAACCGCATGGATAGTGGCGCGTTTACATTTACCGGATGGCATTCATCCCTGTCTGCTGCCGATTCAGCGCAGCGACAAAGGCGAACTGTGGATTGATACCTGCCTGACCACAACCGATGATGCCAGCATCGTGTTTGGCTTCGCGCGCGCGTATTTTATGGTGTATGCACCGGTGCCAGCCGCGCTGGTGGCCTGGCTGCAACCGATTTTGCCGGGCAAAACGCTGGCTGAACGTTACATGGCGATTGGTTGCCAGAAACACGGCAAAACAGAAAGCTATCGTGAATATCTTCAGGCGCTGGCGCACTCTACTGGCGCATGCGAAATCGCGCCAGGCGTGCGCGGCATGGTGATGACGGTGTTTACACTGCCTGGTTTTGATCGGGTATTTAAAGTGATCAAGGATCGCTTTGCCCCGCAAAAGAGGTGACCGAAGCGCAGGTCCGTGCCTGTTATCAACGTGTTAAAGAGCACGATCGCGTCGGTCGGATGGCGGACACGCAAGAATTTGAACACTTTTCTCTGCCGCTGGCGCGTATTTCCCCAACGTTAATGGCGGAGCTGAATGCGACCATTCCTGAAAAAATGCGTATTGAAAACGATCGGCTGATCATTCGCCATCTTTGGCTGGAGCGCCGGATGCAGCCACTGAATCTTTATCTGGCGCAGGCGAGTGCTGCACAGCGACAGCAGGCTATTGCTGAATATGGCAATGCGATCAAGCAGCTCGCGGCGGCAAACATTTTTCCCGGTGATATGTTGTTCAAGAATTTCGGTATCACGCGGCATGGGCGCGTGGTGTTTTATGACTATGACGAAATTCGGCCAATGAGCGAGCTGCAATTTCGCGATGTACCCCGGGCGCGCTATGAGGAAGATGAGTTAAGCGCCGAACCCTGGTATAGCGTAGGGCCGGATGATGTCTTTCCCGAAACCTTTCGCTACGCCTTATGCAGTGAGGCGGCAACCGGCGCGTTATTACAACAGCTGCATCCTGAGCTTTTTGATGCTGGCTGGTGGCGCAGGCAGCAGCAGCGTATTGCACAAGGCCACATAGAAGAGGTGATGGCCTGGCAACAGTCACAGCGGTTTAGTGTGCGCTACGGTGAGGCATTTGCTTAGGGGTATAAACGACGATGGAATAAAGACCACTTTTTATTATGGTTTAGCGTGTATTATTCCGCAGGGAAACATTAACAGTGGAGGTTACATTATGCCTGTTCCGGCTTATTTATAGTTAAAGGACAATGGCGGTGCGCTCATTAAAGGTTCTGTGGATGTGGAGAGCCGGGAATGCAGCATTGAGATTATCGGTTTTTCGCATAGCGTGTCGCTGCCAGTTGATTCATAACCGGACAAATCACAGGTAAACGGATACACTCGCTTGTCTCACTGGAAAAGGAATTTGATTCATCCAGCCCTTATCTTTTTAAAGCGGTAACAACTGGCCAGAAATTAATGTCAGCTGAAATTAAGTGGTACCACATTAACGATACAGGTCAGGAAGTTGAGTATTACAACATGCTGCTGGAAGGCGTAAAAAACGTTTCGTTTAATCCAGGCATGCCGAATGCAAAAGCGCCGGGCACGCAGCATATCAATCATACGGAATCGATCGCGCTGATGTATGAGAAAATCACGCATAAATTTTGTGATGGTAATGTGCAACACGCCGATAGCTGGCAGAATCGCTAATAAAAGGGGCTTAATGCCCATTACTTTTTTATAAATTTAATTGAAAATAAATAAATAGCAATCGTCAAGGATGTGTTTGTTAAGAGAAGCGTTGTTATATTTATTTTTTCGGTTGGTTTTAAATAAATCTCATAATTTATGAGTTTTGCCAGAGTGAAAAATATAAAAAAGAATAGCAGGCTTTTTGTTAATAATTGAGTCAAACCAGGCAAGCATCTTTAAAGTGGCTAATTAAATTACTGTTTTTCCTCTAATATATAAAAATATTTGCACACATGGCGAGTAGATTAACATGGCAATGATGAGTTGTAATGCCATGTCGTTTACCCGGTGAATATACTCATGTGAAGGGTTATTTACTGTCAGGTTAGCAATTTTAATTGCCATACTAAACGGGAAGACTTCAGACCAGATAATATGTTTATAGCTTAATTTCGCGACACGATAGAAGATTGAAAAGAAGAAGACTGTTTTCAGTAATTTACAAGCAAGAAAAAGCATTCTGTATTACCTCAATTGTGCCGTAGGTTGCGAATTGAGAGTTAGGGATGTTCTCTTTTTTTGGCCAAGAATTGCTCTTCGGATTTTAAGGGAATCTGAACGGTGAGGTCATGTTATGCAGCCTTCTGATCGCATTCCGGGATGTAGCCGAAATGCTCCACGTTCAATATTTTTTATGAAAGTCGTGTCATTAATTACCGCAGCTTCACGATATAGTGCGAGCCATTCTGAATGATCTACATAATAATCAGTACGGCTTTTAATAAAATCGATACCTGTAGCTCTTAATGAGTTAAAAAACTCCCGTGAGACCTGTCGACAATATAATACCTGCCTGCTGGAATCGGCCCTACATTAGGGATATGCTCGCAACCACTTTGGTTAAGGCAGCTGCCTTGCCCTGAAAACGCCAGAAAGGTGCCAACACCATAAATTGACAGAGGTGAATAGTGGGCACCGTTGATGATGAACTTTCCCTGTATAGCCACAACCCATCCCTTATTTGATAAACCTTGTTTATTATAGGGGTTTTATGGCATGAACAGCTTTTAATTATATAAGGCTGTTGCGCAGATCACGCTGTTTAAATTCACGACATTAACGCCCGCTATAGGCCAGTGTGACCTGGCGCGCTTCACGAATAACCAGCGCCCCTAACTCAGTAATGCGATCGTCTGTCATGCGGGCGATCGGTCCAGAAATAGAGAGCGCCGCAAAGGCTTCGCCGTGTTCGTCATAGATCGGCGCGGCGACGCAGCGCAAACCGAGTGCATGTTCTTCATCATCAAACGAGAAGCCGATTTTACGCACCTGTGCCAGATTCGCTTTCAGGCTTTGCGGTGACATCAGCGTATTTGGCGTGTAGTAATGCAGGCCTTTTTGATGCAGCAGTGCCGTAACCTGGTCGTCACTCAGATGGGCAAGAAACGCTTTCCCAGCGCCGGATGCATGCATCGGTAACTTACCACCAATCGGTGCTGACATACGCATAAGCTGTGTGCACTGTACTTGATCGATAATCACCGCCTGATGATCGCTCAGATCCAGCACCGCCAGGTTAACCGTTTCACCAGAGACTTCCATTAGCGTGCGCAGGACCGGATGCACCAGCGCCAGCAGATTGCGGCTCTGTAAAAAACTGCTGCCAACCACAAAGGCATGTGCTCCGATAGTCCAGAAGCCAAGATCGCCCACCTGACGCACAAAACCCTGTTGCTGCATCGTGCTCAGCAAGCGATGCGTTGTGGAATTAGGTAAGCCAGCTTGCTGCGCCAGTTCGGTGAGCGCCACGCTGCCGTGGGATTCAGCGATTAATTCCAGCAGCGTCAGGCCACGGGTTAAAGACTGAACCTGGCCGCCAGCAGGTGCGGCAGCGGCGAGTGTACCGCGAGGTTTCTTACCGCGCTTTGCGGTAACGGGCGTAGCCATTGCTGTTCTCCTTCTGAAATATGGAAATCATTTTCGTTTTAATTGGCTGATTTGCAAACAACGCTTTACTGGTCGGATCTGTATAGCCAGTCGCCTGAAAATGTCTCATATAAGGTTGCTTTGACCCTTAACGAAGTTATGACAGTATGACGGCGGGTATTTTAGCCAGCAGATTGACGTGAACGAGGCTTCAGTGAGCAATAAAATCGAAACGCTGCATCAGCAGCTCGCGCAACGCATTATGGTGCTGGACGGCGGCATGGGCACCATGATCCAGAGTTACAAGCTGGATGAGCCGGATTTCCGTGGCAGCCGTTTCGCTGACTGGCCCTGCGATCTTAAGGGCAACAACGATCTGCTGGTTTTAAGCAAGCCGGAGGTGATCCGCGCGATCCACAACGCCTACCTGGCTGCGGGTGCCGATATCCTCGAAACTAACACCTTTAACGCCACCACCATTGCGATGGCGGATTACCAGATGGAGGCGTTATCGGCTGAGATCAACTATGAGGCGGCCAGACTGGCGCGCGCCTGTGCAGATGAATGGACGGCAAAAACACCGGATCGCCCGCGCTACGTCGCAGGCGTGTTAGGGCCAACTAACCGTACCTGTTCGATCTCGCCTGATGTAAACGATCCGGCATACCGCAACGTCACCTTTAACCAGCTGGTAGAAGCGTACCGTGAATCCACCCGGGCGCTGGTGGAAGGGGGCGCTGACCTCATTATGATCGAAACGGTGTTTGATACCCTGAATGCCAAGGCTGCGATCTATGCGGTCCAGACTGAAATGGAATCGCTTGGCGTTAAGCTGCCGTTGATGATTTCTGGCACCATTACCGATGCGTCAGGCCGTACCCTTTCTGGACAAACCACAGAAGCCTTTTATAACTCGCTGCGTCATGCCGAACCGCTGTCGTTTGGCCTCAACTGTGCGCTTGGCCCTGACGAGCTGCGCCAGTATGTTGCAGAGCTGTCGCGCATCGCGGAAGGCTATGTCACTGCTCACCCGAACGCCGGATTACCGAACGCTTTCGGTGAATACGATCTCGATGCCGATATTATGGCGCAGCAGATTGGCGAATGGGCGACCTCTGGCTTCCTTAACATCATCGGCGGCTGCTGCGGCACGACGCCAGAACATATCGCGGCGATGGTGAAAGCAGTTGAGGGCGTTGCGCCGCGTAAGCTGCCTGATATTCCCGTCGCCTGCCGTCTCTCTGGCCTCGAGCCGCTGAATATCAGTGCTGAATCGCTGTTCGTTAACGTGGGTGAACGTACCAACGTAACCGGCTCGGCTAAATTTAAGCGCCTGATCAAAGAAGAAAAATATAACGAAGCTCTGGAAGTTGCGCTCCAGCAGGTTGAAAGCGGCGCACAGATCATCGACATCAATATGGATGAAGGGATGCTCGACGCCGAAGCGGCAATGGTGCGTTTCCTCAACCTGATCGCCGGTGAACCTGACATTGCCCGCGTACCGATCATGATCGACTCCTCAAAGTGGGAAGTGATCGAAAAAGGCCTGCAGTGTATTCAGGGCAAAGGCATTGTTAACTCTATTTCAATGAAAGAGGGCGAAGAGGCCTTTATTCACCATGCGCGTCAGGTGCGTCGTTATGGCGCTGCGGTCGTGGTAATGGCATTTGATGAGGTCGGTCAGGCGGATACCCGTGCGCGCAAGATTGAAATCTGTCGTCGCGCCTACAACATCCTCACCCAGCAGGTGGGTTTCCCGCCAGAAGATATCATTTTCGATCCGAACATTTTTGCCGTGGCGACTGGCATTGAAGAACACAACAACTACGCAGTGGATTTCATCGGTGCCTGTGAGGATATCAAGCGCGAGTTACCGCACGCGATGATCTCCGGCGGCGTCTCCAACGTCTCGTTTTCGTTCCGTGGTAATGATCCCGTGCGTGAAGCCATTCACGCGGTTTTCCTCTATTACGCTATCCGTAAAGGCATGGATATGGGCATCGTCAACGCCGGTCAGCTGGCAATTTATGACGACCTGCCTGCCGGGCTGCGCGATGCAGTGGAAGACGTCATTCTTAACCGCCGTGAAGATGGTACTGAACGCCTGCTGGATTTGGCTGAGAAATATCGCAGCAGCAAAAGCGAGGGTGCAGAGGACAAACAGCAGGCCGAATGGCGCAGCTGGGATGTGGTGAAGCGTCTGGAATATTCGCTGGTTAAAGGTATCACCGAGTTCATCGAGCAGGACACCGAAGAGGCACGCCAACAGGTTCCACGACCGATCGAGGTAATTGAAGGCCCGCTGATGTCAGGCATGAACGTAGTTGGCGATCTGTTTGGCGAGGGCAAAATGTTCCTGCCACAGGTAGTGAAATCGGCGCGCGTGATGAAGCAGGCGGTGGCTTATCTGGAACCCTTTATCGAGGCGAGCAAAGAAGCGGGCCGCAGCAACGGCAAAATCGTGCTGGCGACGGTAAAGGTGATGTACACGATATCGGCAAGAATATCGTTGGCGTGGTATTGCAGTGTAATAACTACGAAATTATCGACCTTGGCGTAATGGTGCCGGGCGAAAAAATTCTGAAAACGGCGCGGGAAGTAAATGCTGACATCATTGGCTTATCGGGCCTGATTACGCCGTCGCTGGATGAGATGGTCAACATGGCCAAAGAGATGGAGCGCCAGGGCTTCACGTTGCCGTTACTGATTGGCGGTGCGACAACCTCAAAAGCGCACACTGCCGTAAAAATTGAGCAGAACTACAGCGGGCCGACAGTCTATGTGCAGAACGCCTCACGCACCGTTGGCGTCGTCTCTTCGCTGCTGTCGCCAACCCTGAAAGATGACTTTGTGGCACGTACCCGTAAAGAGTATGAAACGGTGCGCATTCAGCATGCGCGCAAAAAGCCCCGTACGCCGCCGGTTTCGCTTCAGGCTGCGCGTGATAACGCCACCAGCATCGACTGGGAAAACTACACGCCACCTGTCGCGCATCGGCTGGGTGTCAGCACGGTGGGGGCGAGTATTGCTACGCTGCGTCACTATATCGACTGGACGCCATTCTTTATGACCTGGTCACTGGCAGGTAAATATCCCCGCATTCTTGAGGATGAAGTGGTGGGTGAAGAGGCGAAACGCCTGTTTGCAGATGCCAATGCCATGCTGGATATGCTGAGTGAAAAGGGCACATTAACGCCGCGCGGTGTGGTCGGCATTTTTCCGGCCAACCGTGTAGGTGATGATGTGCATATCTATAAAGATGAGCAGCGCGATCAGGTTTTGTGTGTGAGCCATCACTTACGCCAGCAGACTGAGAAAACAGACTTTGCTAATTATTGCCTGGCCGATTTTGTTGCACCTGAATCGAGCGGTAAAGCTGATTATCTCGGCGCGTTTGCCGTCACCGGTGGGCTGGAAGAAGACGCGCTGGCGGAGGCTTACGATCGCCAGCATGATGACTACAACAAAATTATGGTGAAAGCGGTCGCCGATCGCCTGGCTGAAGCCTTTGCGGAATATCTGCATGAGCGGGTACGTAAAGTCATTTGGGGTTTTTCACCCAATGAAAACCTCAGTAATGAAGAGCTGATTCGCGAAAACTATCAGGGTATTCGTCCTGCGCCAGGTTATCCGGCGTGCCCGGAACACACGGAAAAAGCAGCGATTTGGCAGTTGCTGGATGTCGAAACCCAGACGGGCATGAAGTTAACCGAATCGTTCGCCATGTGGCCTGGCGCCTCGGTTTCAGGCTGGTACTTCAGCCACCCTGACAGCCGCTATTTTGCCGTCGCGCAGATTCAGCGCGATCAGGTTGAAGATTATGCGGCGCGTAAGGGCATGTCAGTTACCGAGGTTGAACGCTGGCTGGCTTCCAACCTGGGTTACGATGCGGATTAAATAATAAGGGCGACCAACCGGTCGCCCTTGCGGTTAATTGAACCGCGCGTCGCGATCGGCGGTTAAGTCATAAAGCTGATATTTACGTCCCAGCATTTGACCGCCGTCACGCGTCAACGGCACCCAGTTGACCTGCGCCCGGCCACGGGTTGGCGTCACGGTAAACAGATCCATTGGTACAGAAATATAGAAGCCTTTGGTGAAATCTCCTTCGCCATACTCTTCAGACGACACATTGGTTTTGGTGGCATAGACGCCAACCATCACACCGCTGTCAAAGCGTTTGGAAACGTCCACCGTTACGCCTTTATCTTTCGCCAGATACTGACCGACGCTGGCTTTGACCACCACATTCTGCATAAACCACGGACGCCAGTAAGCGGTCAGATTACCGGTTGGCGCTTTGTAGTTAGTGAACTGCATCATGTTGTCCCAGTCGCGCTGGCGAACATAATTAGCGTCAACACCCACAGCCCAGTTACTGTCAACCGGGCGATAAAGCAGTTCGCCGCCCACGCCGCCATACATTGTTTCCAGATAACCGCCATACAGCTGGCCGTAGAAACCGTTACCGAGATAGCCCATATAATTGGCCTGCAGATCGTTAACGTAGACGTTGTTTTCGACGTAATCGCGAATATGGGTTCGCACGCGCGGCAAGGAGGAATCGGCAGGCGCGCCGTTATAATTAAACTTGTCGTAATTATTGGCGATGTTGCCAAACAGACTGCCGCCCACCAGCAAATGATCGGTAAGCCAGTAATCGACGTTGCCCATGACGCCAGCCTGATACATGTAGAAACTTTCCGGGCCACCCACTGACTGGTTCAGCACCGGCGATAAACTGTAGCTGAGGCGACTTTTACGGATAAACAAACCCTGTTCTGTTTGTCCGGCATCGACTGGATTTTTGCGCGTCTGTTGCAGCGGCTGCTCGTGACCCAGCGGGTAGCCGGACAGCTCATTACGCAGGCTGGCAACCTTCGTTTCCGTGGTGACCTGCGGCATGTTGAAGCGTGATTCAGTGACGTTAATAGTATCGATATTCGCGGGCAGGTCATTCATCACGATGCGATTGGCGCGATCAACGCCTTCACGTGTATCACGATATTTAGTCTGCTCGCCTGAAACGTAGAGCGTATGGCCTTTAGTCTGTATCTTTGGACCGTTCAGCCCGGCGTTGTATTTCAAATCGGTTAACTGCTTCGCCACCACGGTTGGCTCTAAGAGCTGCGGCTGCGGATGGGGATCGTAAGCCGGTTTAGCACTGTCGAGATGCGCCTGGCGCAGGTCATTAAAATTGGTCCGAATGGTCACGCCAAACATAAACGTGTTGCCACGCTCGTAGCTGGCGTTGATATCTGCCCAGTCGGTTACACGATAAATTGCGCCGACATTTAGCTTGCTGCGCTGCTCAAGACGACCGGCAAAATCGTTCTGATAATCGTTGCCTTCATATTCCATTTTGAGACGTAGCGGCTGCCACGGCGTTTGATACTCCACGCCGCCAAACAGCGCGCTCGGGCCATGAAACATTTGCGATCCGTTGATCGACCCCGCTTCGCCAACGCCGGGACGTTGACAATAGCTGTCGCTGTAAGAGCAGAAGGGGTTTTTCACCGTGCCGCTGTTGCCGAGATATCCCCAGCCGAGGCCCAGCGTAAAATCAAACGGTCCCCACGCTTTGCTGGCAACCAGATATTCACTGTCGAACAGGCCGGTTCCGCCGAGATCGCGTGTGCCCAGTGAGACTTCCGGTAACCAGTAACTTTCCTGCCACAAGCGTATTTTCAGATCGAAGGCTTTGTCTTTGTAGCTTTGATTACCACTGAAATTTTCAACTGCACTGTACTGGCGGGTACGCACATCGGTATAGCGCACGGTGGT
The DNA here is from genome assembly GCF_027157825.1 of Pantoea sp. LMR881. NCBI lineage: Bacteria > Pseudomonadati > Pseudomonadota > Gammaproteobacteria > Enterobacterales > Erwiniaceae > Pantoea > Pantoea sp. LMR881. Next base: position 2,027,907 of record NZ_JAPVOK010000002.1, on the reverse strand, counting down.
TTCCAGCCAGGGAAAAAGCTGTAACGAAGCTGAATAGTAGCGATATTGATCATTATCGCGGAAATTAAGGCTGAACTCGCCTTCTTTGGCCATACGTGCAGTCGGCACCTGCAATAAGCCAACGCCCCCAAAATCTGATTGTGACGGGCCAACCGGTTCGGGCCAGGTGTCAGCCTGAGCCTGACAGGCCGTTGCGACAGAAACAGCCAACAGGCTGAAGAGATAACGTTTTTTCATCAGTCGGGTATCCGGTGAGTCAGTACGGAGAGAATGCGGCTGTTCAGGTCGTCAAAGGCAGCGGGCAGGCTCCATGAAGAGAAACCGAGCCAGATAATGCTGCCGGGTTCAACTTCGACATGACGATGATTCCAGTAAGCAATCGGCACCTGTCTGGTCGCACCGGAAGGGGAGATAACCGTAGCAAAATCACGCTCGGCATTCGCAAGGCGAGCGTGATCGGCAAGATAATGACGCACTGACTGTCCCGGCTGCCACCGCACTTTACCGGCACCAGCAAGTGCACCGAGTAGCAGCACGCTGTCAGGCTGGCTGGATAGATAAAGATCGTAGTGGCCTTCGAGACGGCGGTTATCCGTGGGATGCAGACGGATCCAGTCGGGATCGAGCGGCGTGAACTGACGTCCGGTAACGTTGATCGCTTGCAGTTGACGAATCACGTCATCAATCGCTGCGGCACTGTCGCTGCTGCTGTCGGCACGCCAGGCACGAAGTTGTGCCAGCGTCTGTTGATAGTGCTGCTGTGCCACCGCCGTTGCGCTACGTTCGGCAATGACGGCACCGTGGCTGTAGGGCATTAACGCAGGCTGTGTCATCAGCTGCGCAAGGTTTTTCACCCGATCAATAACAATGCTGTTTTGATTGCGCGGCAGATGTACTGTGACCTGACCTTCCGCTGAGGCCAGTGCGCTGAACAGGCTCAGCCCGGCCAGTATAAAGCGTCTTTTTTTCATGATTTTGCCGGCTTCAGAATGGTGGTTTCAACGGGGAAAGCGTCAGCCGCCAGCATTTGATGGGCCTGGACCACCTCACCGCTGCGGTTATCGATCCAGAAGGTGTTTTCCCATTCACGACCGCTGCTGTCGATGCGTGCCTGTTCATGCCAGACGCGGCAGGCAATACGGTTACCGGCAATCTCCAGTACTTCATCGTCGCCACGCTGAAAGCTGGAACTCACGGTCGCTGCCCGTACCTCACCGTGCTCCGTCCACTGAACGATGCGTGTCCAGCGTGCTCCAGGGCTGATATGTAAAGTGTCAGTCAGCGGATCGTGCTGCAAATTACTGACCTGATGAAGGTTATCGGGTAAGCCAACAGTTTTAATCAGACGACCCTGAGCGGTGACCAGCATCGCTTTATCCTGGGTCACCCATTTTTGTTGACCCTGTTCGTTATAACCCAGCACCACAAAAATACGTGGGCCGTTATTGATGCGGGCGTAGAGGCTGGCGTAAGGCAGCTCGTTCACCTGTTGATCGGTGACGGTGACATCATCCGGGCCGTTGATGGCGAGCATCACGGTCTGTTCCAGACCTTTTTGCGTTGGTGTGCAGGCCTGCAGCAGCAGGCAAGCGAGCAGCAGAGGAAGTTGGCGCACTGTATGTCCCTGATAAATAATGCCAAAGTAGAATAACCACACAAATGTGTGGTTATGTTTAACGTTGTTCACCCTGCATATTTCAGGCTGCAGATCCGCTGGCTCACCCGCTCAACCGGATCGCTTACAGCAGTAAGCTTCAGGATTCACTTGTTTACCGCTTCCTGCGCCGCGAATTATGTTGGGTATATCAACGAGTGGTGCTCGTTGTGGTTGTGGTTGTTGTACCGGTATTTGCCCCGTCACCACCGCCAGAAGCGGCAACGCCGAGTCCTACTAACGCGCCGAGTGCGCCGATACCGACAGCGGTAGACGTACCGGCAGAGATTGCTCCCGCCTGCGCGCCTGCTGCGGCACCTGCTTCTTCCGGCGCGGCAAAAGCACTGGAAGAGACAGCAACGAAAAGTAAGGCTGCACCGGCAACCCTGTATTTTTTCATAACAACACCTGCATTGAATGAATGAAGGATTTAAACCCGAAATGCTCACGCTGTAGAGGCAAAGCTTTACATCAGAAGCCGTTCAGATTTACCCGTTGCGGGCGCGCTCAGTATAGGGCAACAAATTACCAGAGTTCAGCGCCGGAAAAAGTCAGGTATTCAGTGAGTGCTAAGGGAGTAATATTGAGTTAATTCAGCGTTAACTGCTTTTAAAATCGCTATTTTTTGCGGTTGCGCGAAATCTTTAACTGGTACGGCAAATAATGCAAAGCGTTTTGTTCTTATTTAATTAATATTGGTACGGAATAAGAATAATCAGATTTTCCTTATTAATGGCAAATAAAAATAATATTAATTATCAAAGGTTAAGCGAGGCGAGGAGGGAGAATTAGATCCATTTTTAATAGAGGATAAGGCAATAAAAAAGGGCAGGTTCAGAATTATCTCAGGGTATTTTAAGAATTATCTAAGCAGAGAAAACAGGCATGACGGCGAATTCATAGTCAATTGAGCCTTTTCAGGCAGAAAAAAGGCGGCATACCCGCCGCCTGAGAAAATAAATAATGAATTAACGCCAGGCCTTGTAACGATTAATCAAGGCATTAGTGGAACTGTCATGGCTCTCAACTTTTTCATCATTTTCCAGTTCTGGCAGGATACGGTTCGCCAGCTGCTTACCTAATTCCACGCCCCACTGATCAAAGGTGAAGATGTTGAGAATCGCGCCCTGCGTAAAGATTTTATGCTCATAAAGAGCAATCAGTGCGCCAAGGCTGAACGGAGTAATTTCACGCAACAGAATTGAGTTCGTCGGACGGTTACCTTCGAAAACTTTAAACGGCACGATATGGGCCACTGACTCGGCAGATTTACCGGCATCAGTGAACTCTTTTTCCACCACATCACGAGATTTACCAAACGCCAACGCTTCGGTCTGGGCGAAAAAGTTCGACAGCAGTTTCGGATGATGGTCGGCCAGCGCATTATGGCTAATTGCCGGAGCAATAAAATCACACGGGATCAGTTTTGTGCCCTGATGAATCAGTTGGTAAAACGCGTGCTGACCATTCGTGCCTGGCTCACCCCAGATAACAGGGCCTGTCTGGTAATCAACAGGATTGCCATCGCGATCGACATATTTACCGTTGGATTCCATGTTGCCCTGCTGGAAATAGGCGGCAAAGCGATGCATATACTGATCGTATGGCAGAATGGCTTCGGTCTCAGCACCAAAGAAGTTGTTGTACCAAATGCCAATCAGCGCCAGTAATACGGGCAGGTTTTGCTCAGCAGGCGTTGTCGAGAAGTGTTTATCCATGGCGTGTGCGCCACTCAGCAACTGCTCGAAATTATCGAAGCCGATGGAAAGGATGATCGACAGGCCAATCGCTGACCACAGCGAGTAGCGACCACCCACCCAGTCCCAAAATTCAAACATGTTATCGGTATCGATGCCGAAATCGCCCACGGCTTTGGCATTAGTCGACAGCGCCGCAAAGTGTTTTGCCACATGCTGCTGATCGCCAGCGGTGTTCAGGAACCAGTCACGCGCGCTGTGGGCGTTGGTCATGGTTTCCTGAGTCGTAAAGGTTTTGGAAGCGACCAGGAACAGCGTGGTTTCCGGGCTGAGATCTTTCAGCGTTTCAGCAATATGCGTACCATCAACATTGGAAACAAAGTGCATGTTCAGGTGATTTTTATACGGGCGCAACGCTTCGGTTACCATGAACGGGCCGAGATCCGAGCCGCCGATACCGATGTTCACCACATCGGTAATCGGTTTGCCGGTATAGCCTTTCCATTCACCGCTAATAATGCGCTCGGAAAAGCCTTTCATTTTATCCAGCACCGCATTCACTTCCGGCATGACATCTTTGCCATCTACCATCACTGGCGTGTTGCTGCGATTGCGCAGCGCAACGTGCAGCACGGCACGATCTTCAGTGCGGTTAATTTTTTCGCCAGAGAACATGGATTTGATGGCACCGCTCAAATCTGTTTCTTTCGCCAGCGCCTGTAATTTATCGAGGGTTTCCTGGGTGATGCGGTTTTTGGAGTAATCCACCAGCATCTGATCATCAAAGGTGGCAGAGAATTTGGCAAAACGATCGGCATCCTGAGCAAACAAATCGGCGATTTCTACCGTTTTCATCTCTTCAAAATGCTGTTGCAGCTCTTTCCAGGCTGCGGTTTGTGTCGGATTGATATTTTTCATGGCAACACTCTTGTTGATATTAAGAACCGTCATTCCATCGGGGTCACATCGTACCCGGTTAGCGTTTCAGTATGACCATAGTTGCAACTGAAAGGAAAAATTTTGTCACCGCAGTGGGTATGCAGTCATCACGCACCCTGTTGTCGCCTGGCTTACTGCGGCTGTTCGCCAGATCTGGCTGGCATGAATTTTCGGCATAATGCGATGGGGGAAACAGCCTGTTGTGGTGTCAGGATTCTTAATTTTGCCGCTCCGGCTGAACCCGTTTAGCACTCTACTTGTTGTAGTAACGGCAAATTTGCCTCCGGGTGCGCAGAAAATGAAAATTCCTCAAACGCTCAACATTGACAGCAAGGCAAGAAACCGATATTTGTATGCGCCTACTTGCGCTACCAAGCGTAAGCCAGAAGAGGCGCGTCGCCCAGGCAGTGTGTTTGAGGAACCGTATCCGGTGAAAATACATCAGGGGAGCGACGCCGAGGTGGTCAACACGCGGTGTGTTGCCTGTCGGCTGCAGGGGCTGAATCCCTGGGTTGTCACCAGAAATGTTCGCAGTCGGACGTTTTACAAGGTGGGGCGCTTCTGGGTGACTCGTCTACCCGATCTGGTCTGCCCGTTTCTGCTCTTTCCTTGTGCCAAGGCTGATAGAATGTCTCTCGTCCGCAGTAAGCGTGCGGGAGCAAGATAACCTGACACGAGGTCGTATATGTCTCAAACTTTGATTGTGGCGAAATTTGGTGGCACCAGCGTTGCCGATTTTGAAGCCATGAACCGCAGCGCCGATGTGGTGCTGGCTGATGCCAATACGCGTCTGGTGGTGCTTTCCGCCTCTGCGGGTATCACCAATCTCCTTGTTTCTCTCGCTGAAGGTCAGGAACCGTCACAACGCGTTTCCTTACTGGATGAGATCCGCCGTATCCAATACGCCATCATTGATCGCCTGCAGCGTCCTGACGTCATCCGTGAAGAAATCGACCGGATGATTGAAAACATTGCCATGCTGTCTGAAGCCGCCGCACTGGCAACTTCGACGGCGCTTACCGATGAGTTGGTAAGCCACGGTGAATTAATGTCGACGCTGCTGTTTGTCGAAATCCTGCGTGAACGGCAGGTAAATGCAGAATGGTTTGACGTGCGTAAAGTCATGCGTACCGATGACCGTTTTGGCCGCGCAGAACCTGAAGTCGATGTACTGGCTGAGCAGGCAACTGCACAACTGCAACCGCGGATCGCCCAGGCGCTGGTCGTCACTCAGGGGTTCATTGGTAGCGAAAGTAAAGGGCGTACCACCACGTTAGGACGTGGCGGCAGCGACTACACAGCCGCCTTGCTGGGTGAAGCGTTACACGCAGCGCGCGTTGATATCTGGACTGACGTGCCGGGTATTTACACCACCGATCCACGTGTGGTGCCAACAGCGAAACGCATCGACGAAATTACTTTTGAAGAAGCGGCTGAAATGGCAACCTTCGGTGCCAAAGTGCTGCATCCGGCAACGTTGTTGCCTGCGGTACGCCGTGATATCCCTGTTTTTGTCGGTTCAAGCAAAGATCCGGCAGCGGGCGGAACGCGCGTCTGTAATGAAACGAAAAACCCGCCGCTGTTCCGCGCACTGGCGCTGCGCCGTAAGCAAACCCTGCTGACGCTGCACAGCCTCAATATGCTGCATACGCCAGGCTTCCTTGCCGAAGTGTTTAGTATTCTGGCGCGCCATAATATTTCTGTTGATCTGATCACCACCTCTGAAGTGAGTGTGGCGCTGACGCTTGATACCACAGGCTCTACCTCAACGGGTGACAGCCTGTTGACCCAGGCGTTGCTGACAGAGTTATCATCGCTGTGTCGGGTGGAAGTGGAAGAGAACCTGGCGCTGGTGGCATTGATCGGTAATCAGTTGTCGAAAGCCTGCGGTGTCGGCAAAGAGGTATTTGGGGTGCTTGAGCCTTTCAATCTGCGCATGATCTGTTACGGTGCCAGTAGCTATAACCTCTGCTTTTTGGTGCCAGGCGCTGATGCTGAAAGCGTGGTGCGAACGCTACACCATAATCTTTTCGAATAATCAGCAAGCAGTAAAAAAGCCGGGCAATGCCCGGCTTTTTTATTTTCAGAGACGCAAACTGCAGCGGATAAGTGGTGCGATCTACCGTGTTCAGGGCCAGTAAGCAGTGTAATTTCAGGGATTGGTAGCCGATCCGCAGCAGGCAATCTGCATTTTCCCTTCTGGCTGCATCTTCGCCTTTCGTCTTGATAATGAAATGTTATGATCCTGCGTCCGCTCGCGTAGTCGTTCCTGCGCCGCGTATTTCTATGGCAAATCTGCTTAAAAACACAACATTCTTATAAGGAAGTCTGGCCATGCTCGCCACCTTAACTCGCCTGTTCCCACTTTGGGCTGTGCTGTTATCCATCGCCGCTTACTCTTCACCCAACACCTTTCTCGGCATTGGTCCCTGGGTCACTTATCTGCTGATGCTGATTATGTTTGGCATGGGCGTGACGCTGAATATTGATGATTTCAAACGTGTACTGGTGCGTCCGGCCCCGGTCATTGCCGGTACTTTTTTGCACTATTTAGTGATGCCGCTCGCCGCCTGGGCGCTGGCAAAATTGTTTCAGATGCCACCCGATCTGGCTGCCGGAATGATTTTAGTCGGTAGCGTTGCCAGCGGTACTGCATCCAACGTCATGATCTATCTGGCGAAAGGGGATGTTGCGCTTTCGGTTACCATCTCATCTGTCTCTGCGCTGGTAGGCGTATTTGCGACACCGCTACTCACACGTTTTTATGTCGATACGCATATTCAGGTCGATGTGGTTGGCATGCTGTTGAGTATCGTGAAAATTGTCGTAATCCCGATCGGTTTAGGATTGATTATTCACCACACCATGAACAGCGTAGTGCGTCGCGTCGAGCCGTATCTGCCAGCGTTTTCAATGGTGTGTATTCTGCTTATCATCAGCGCGGTGGTTGCAGGTAGCCAGAGCTTTATCGGATCGGTTGGATTAGTCGTGATCGCTGCGGTCATTCTGCATAACGCCATTGGTCTGTTGGGCGGCTACTGGGGCGGAAAACTGTTTGGCTTCGATGAGTCAACCTGCCGGACTCTGGCACTGGAAGTTGGCATGCAGAATTCCGGTCTGGCGGCGACGCTGGGTAAACTTTACTTCTCGCCGCTGGCTGCACTGCCTGGCGCACTCTTTTCCGTCTGGCATAACCTGTCAGGATCGCTGCTCGCCGGTTACTGGTCAGGTAAGCCGATCAAGAAGAAATAAGAGGCGGCGGCCCTCTCCAGGCGGAAAGGGCCGCGTCTGTTTACTCATATTCCCGCTCATCATCCGGTTGTTCCAGCACCGTATAAGCCACGCTACAAAACAGCGAATTGAGTCGCTTCATATCGCCCAGCAAGCCTAAATGCAGTGAGCTGGTTTCAATGCTTTGCACATTTTTTTGGTGCAGCCTGTCCACATGCGTATGTGAATAGCGTCGGATAAGAATACGGAAGCGGTGTTTGGCGCGACGCAGGCGTTTGGCGCTGGTTATATCATGCGCCAGAAAAACGGACAGGCTGAGCCGCAGGTTGGTCGTTAACTGCTCCTGCAACACCTCAAGTTCCTTCATTCCCTCTGGCGAAAACGCACGTCGCGCCGCAAGAGATTTATCCGCAACGTCGCCGCTCATGCGCTCAATAATGTCACCCGCCTGCTCGAGGTTGAGCGACATTTCAATGATTTCACCCCAGCGTCGCGAATCCTCTTCGCCTAAATCTTCTTTTGGCATACGCGCCAGATAGAGTTTGATGCCGGTGTAAAGCACATCAACATCGTCATCCAGCCGTCGTACCGTGCGCTCTTCGGCCAGCTCACCGTGGATCACTTTACTAAACGTTTCCAGCATCTGTTCCAGCACATCGCCGATGCGTAACACTTCCCGCGCGGCATTCACCAGCGCCAGGGCGGGCGTATCCAGCGCGCTGCGATCCAGATGCTTTGGCTTAAGGTGCATTTCATTTTCGCTATCGTCACGAATCAGGCGGCGGCACAGGCGTCCCATCGGCTCGGCAAACGGCACCAGCACTACGCAGCGGATCAGGTTGTAGAAAACGTGAAAAAGATCACTAATTCTTCATCGTTAACCGGCAGTTTATCCAGCCACTCGGCGACAAGGTTGACGAACGGCAGAATAGCGATACAGCCAACCAGCTTAAACAGCAGGCTGCCGAGTGCAACACGTTTGCCCGCTGCGTTCGATCCGCTGGCATTGATCATCGCCAGCAATCCGCTGCCAAGGTTCGCGCCAATCACCAGGCAAAGCGCCACTTTAAATGAAATCACTCCTGTGGCGGTCAGGGTCGCCGTGATCAGCACTGCCGCCAGGCTGGAATAGCTGATAATGGCAAACACCGCACCAATCAGCGCATCCAGCATAATGTCGCCGGTCAGGCTGGAAAACAGCACCTGTACGCCAGAGGCCTGGGTAATGGGGCGGGTAGCTTCAACAATCAGGTGTAAAGCTAAAAGGATCAGCCCAAGGCCAATGCTGGCCCGGCCAAGTTGCCCCAAGCGCGTCTGTTTACGGCTAAGAAAAAACACCACGCCAAAGAAGATAAACAGCGGTGATAGCCAGGAGAGATCAAAGGTCAGGATACGCGCCATAACCGCGGTTCCGACATCTGCACCGAGCACGACGACAAGGGCTGGTGTCAGGCTGACCAGGTTCTGAGCGACAAAGGACGTGACAAGCAAAGTGGTGGCGTTGCTGCTTTGCACCAGGGCAGTCACGCCGATTCCGGCAAGAAAAGCCATGGGCTTTTGCTCAATGCTGCGGCTGAGCACGCGGCGCAAATCGGCACCGTAGACGCGCATAATTCCGGTACGCACGATGTGTGTGCCCCATACCAGTAACGCGACGGCAGAGAGTAAATTAAGCAGGGTTAACACGTATAAGGGCTCCTCAACCATCAGGCTTTAAGCAGCACAGACTGCCAGCCTGACGGAGAGAGCAATCTGTGGGAAGGATTGCCAGACGAAGCGTGAATTTTCCCTGTGTTTTAAGCCACCTGGCGCAACGTCGACATTTCTAACTGTAGACCAATCTGCTGCCCATCAGGGTGCAAATCCGCCGCTGTTCGGTTTAATACATCAACAGACAGCTCAACGCCTTGCGCCCTGACGCGATAGCGAATCACGTTGCCAAGCAGGCTGTGGCTGAGAATTTCAGCCGGAATACCGTTTCCGACCGCAGTAACGCTCACTGTTTCTGGCCGAATCGCGACCTGACCCTGGAACGTTTGCCCGGTCAACTGTTTGGCCTGTTCGGCGCTCAGCAGGTTGTAATTGCCAATAAAGCCCGCAGCAAACCGATCTGCCGGCTGGGTATAAAGCGATTCAGCATCACCGTTCTGCACAATTTTGCCGCGATTCATCAGCACGATGCGATCGGACAGGGTCAGTGCCTCTTCCTGATCGTGCGTGACAAAGAGCGTAGTAAGCCTGAGCTCCTGCTGAATGCGACGAATTTGATCGCGTAAATGGCGACGAATACGTGCATCCAGCGCCGACAGAGGCTCATCCAGCAGCAGCAAACGGGGACGCGTGACCAGAGAACGCGCCAGCGCCACGCGCTGACATTGACCGCCAGAGAGCTGATGCGGATAGCGGCGAGCAAAATCGGTCAGCTCCACCAGCTCCAGCACTTCCATCACCCGCTGTTGCACCTCATGCTTCGGTAGTTTTTGCATTTTCAGGCCGAAGGCGACGTTTTTTTCCACCGTCATATTGGGAAACAGCGCGTAGCTCTGAAATACCATGCCAATGGATCGCTTCTGCGGCGACAGCGGCACGATATCTTTGCCCTGAAGTAAAATCTGTCCGCTATCAACAGAGGTTAAGCCCGCCAGGCAGCGCAGCAGCGTCGATTTGCCGCAACCGCTGGGGCCAAGGAGCGTAACGAACTCGCCTTCTTCGGCGCTGAAATCAATATGCTGAAAAATCTGTGTCGGACCATAGCTTTTATTCAGTTGCTTGACGTCAAGATAACTCACGATCGGCCTCGTTCAGGATTCAGGGCGTTTGCCAGCCAGGTGACCAGCAGCACCACAAAGAAATAAGAGATCACCAATGCGCTGGTGAAATGCCCGCTTCCGTTACGCATGTTGTAGAGATAAACCTGAAGAGTTTCATAGCGGTTGCCGACCAGCAGGTTAGCGAATACAAACTCACCTATCAGAAACGAGAACGAAAGCAGCACCGCAATCAGCACACCTTTGCGCAGATTAGGCAGCACGACAAACAGAGCGGCCTGCCAGGTGCTGGCGCCTAAGAGGTGTGCGGCATCAATCAGCTCTTTTAAATTAATTGCCTGCATGTTGTTGGCGATGGCACGGTAAATAAAGGGCAGAGCAAGGGTGAAGTAGCAGCCAATCAGGATCCACGGCGTGCCGGTAAGCATCAGGGGTGATGACGAATAGAGTTGCAGTAATCCCACTGACGAAACCACCGGCGGAACGGCAAACGGTATTAAAATCAGCACGTTCATGACGGCATCAAGACGTGGGTAGTAGTAAGCAATTACAAACATTGCAGGCAGTACCAGCACTAACGAGAACAGCAGCGCGCCGAAGCAAATCAGTAAAGAATGGCCCAGTGCGGTCAGAAAGCGTCCATCACTCCATAGCTGAATAAACCATGTCAGTGAATAGCCTTCCGGCAGAATGGTATTACTCCATTCAGAAGAGATGGCATAGAGAAACGTTGCCACCAGCGGCAGCGCCAGAATAATAAACAGCAACCATACTATCAGGCGGTGAAAGACCTGTTCCGCGCGCGACATCATTGCTCCTCTCAGGGCTGTTTCGCGTTGAGATAACTACGACGCACCAGATATTGCTGTACCACGGTAATTAACCCCATGATCAGCACCAGCAACATGGCCAGCGCGCTGCCAGTATTCGGATCCAGTGAAATATCGCCCGACACTAATGCCGCAATGCGCACCGGTACCACGTTAAAATTGCCCGTGGTCAGGGCATAGATAGTGGCGTAAGCGCCGAGCGCGTTAGCCAGTAAAATAACAAAGGTGCCAAGCAGGGCAGGAAACAGAATCGGCAGGCCGATATGCCACCAGTAGTGCCAACGGCCCGCACCCAGCAAGGCAGCTGACTCCTGCCACTCCCGTTTCAGTCCGTCAAAAGCCGGATAGAGCAGCAAAACGCCGAGTGGGATCTGAAACCAGGTGTAAACCAGCACCATGCCGTCACGCGAAAAGAGTTTAAAACTCTCAATCAAATCGTAATGGCGCAGCAGCAGCGTCAGGCATCCATTCAGGCCGAGCAAAATGACAAAAGCGAACGCCAGCGGCACGCCTGCAAAATTGCTGGTCATGTTGGTGAATGACATCATGAAGCGTTGCAGGCGGCCACCGCCCACCTGATGGAGGGAGTAGCCTGCAACTAACGCAATCAGTAAGCCGTAAATACTTGACCAGATTGAAATATCCAGTGAAAAACGAAACGCCTGCAAATAGAAGGGTGAGGTCAGAATGTCGCGATAATTATCCCAGCCCCACGCTTCATTCATGTCGCTCCAAAAGCTGTTAATGGCTATCCATAGCAGCGGTGCGAACTGGAACGCCAGCCAAAACAACGTAAAAGGCAGTAGCAGCAACAGGGCTAACGCTTTCCCCTTCATGCGCGCGGCTCCGCCAGCAGATCGCGACAAACCGGTTTGTCATGCGCAATGCCCAGCAGTTCACATACCGTGCCGCACAGTTCAGTCTGCTGCGGTTTGGGATCGGGCTGCAGCGAAAACGCTTTGCCAAAGACAAACAGCGGCACCCGCGTCTCTTCTGGCAGCATGCCGCCGTGCGATCGATCGTCATTCATTCCGTGATCGGCGGTTACGATAACCTGATAGCCTTCTGCCAGCCAGGTGGGCATCCAGTGCGACAGATACCCGTCAGCCATGCGTGCCCGGTTGCGATATTGCGGAGACGACAAGCCATGTTTATGACCGACATCATCTACATTCATCGGATGGATCAGTAGAAAGTCTGGGTTGTAGCGCAGGCGCAGACTCTCTGCATCTTCGAACAGATGAGAATCGGGATAGCTGTCATCAGAATAAAAATGGCCGTACTGAATAGGCAGTTCCGGCGCGTCGGTGTGGCGATCGCGCGCCGGAACAAACGGCGTCTGGTTATAGAGTTCACTCACCCAGTGGTAGGCTGCTGCGGCGGTTTTCAGCCCAGCCGCGCGCGCATAGTGAAAAATGCTGCGTTCACGACTCAGGCGATTCACGCCATTATGAATAATGCCGCTTCTGACGGGTGGAATACCGGTCAGAATGCACTCATACAGCGGGCGGGACAGAGAGGGTAATTCGCAGGTCAGGGCGTAATATTGTCCCTTGCCTTGCGCGCACTCAGCATGCAGATAGCCCATCGCATGTTGTGCAACCTGATTACTTAACCCATCCAGCACCACCAGGATCGTCTTCATGGCTTTCTCCTTGTCAGGGCTTACTGCTGCATATTGATGATGACGTTTTCCTGCCACAGGCGCGGCAGCATTTTGGATGACTTGTCCCAGGCCGCCTGGTCTTTGACTGGACGGGCATTTTTGTACTCAGACTGTGGCAGCAGCTTAGCCTGGACGTCAGCCGGTAAAGTCAGATGTTCAGCACGAATCGGGCGGGCATAGCCTTTTGCCAGGTTGATCTGACCAGCGTCAGAGAAAATGTATTCACGAGCCAGTTTTGCCGCGTTCGGATGTTTGGCGTATTTGTTGATAATGGTGGTGTAACCAGACGTCACCGAGCCGTCGGAAGGGATAACGATTTCATAGCGGCTTTTATCAATCTGGTCACGATAGTTCAGGCCGTTGAAGTCCCACACTACCGCCATTTGAATTTCGCCTTTCTCGATGTTAGCAATCACCGGATCGGTTACGCCAAGACGGCCTTGTTTGGCTAAATCAGCGAAGAAGTTCAGCGCCGGTTTCAGGTTCTTTTCATCGCCGCCTAATGCATAATTTGCTGCCAGCACGCCGTTGGCCGCCTGAGCTGCCACACCAACATCACCGATAGTAACCACATACTTACCTTTTTTCAGGTCAGCCCAACTGTGCGGGATATCTTTGACTTGTTGTTTATCTACAAGGAAAGCAATAGTGCCGGTATAAGCCAACATCCAGTTACCCTCCTGGTCCTTTGCCCATGCCGGGATCTGATCCCAGTGGGTTGGCTTATACGGTTGCGCCACGCCTTTTGCCACAGCAATTGGACCAAAAGCGGCACCCACATCACCGATATCTGCACTGGCGTTTTCTTTCTCTGCATCAAACTTCGCCAGTTCCTGCGCCGAAGACATGTCAGTATCACTGTGCTTTAAACCATACTTACTGCTGATATCGTTCCGGTATCTTTCCAGTTGGCCCAGCTGTCTGGCATGCCGACGCTGTTCACCTGGCCTTCGCTGCGCGCAGCTTTTTCCAGCGCGGCAAGATCATTATCGGCAGCCTGCGCAACAGGCAGGGCGAGAAATACAGCACTGGCTACTACAGAGGCGATAAACGCTTTCATCTCAGTTGCTCCCGGTGTAAGTTGAAATGCCTGACTGGTCTAGTCCAGCAAGAACCGAGCCAATGTAGCCTGAGCGGATGAAGGATTTATGACAGCTGCGCAGCAGGCAAGATGAAGCATGACAGTCAACACCGAATCAACGCAGGGCAGTCAGATCTGAACGCTGTCACCGAACTGTCATAGTGCGAAGTCGCACCAAAATGAGGCTACTGTTGTGGAGTCGATAGCACTCAAAACGGCTGATATGATCGCTGAAGCCTTACTGGCGAGGATCAATGCGGGCGAATTTAATTGCGGAAAATTGCCTGGCGAGCGGGCATTAAGTGAAGCTTTTTCCACCACGCGCATTACGTTACGCGAAGCGTTGGGCAAACTGGAAGCGCAGGGCGTTATTTACCGCGAACTGCGCCGTGGCTGGTTTATTGCTCCCCCACGCCTGATTTATAACCCATTACATCACAGCCATTTTCACGCTATGGCTGCCGAGCAGGGGCGTCAGGCCAGCACGGAAGTCATTTCGGCAGAGCAGGTTCTGGCGCAGAGCGACATTGCAGCAGCACTGATGCTGGCGGAGGGTGACACCGTTTATTGCATTCGTCGTTTGCGTCGTATTGATGGACGCGCCGTGTTGTACGTCGAGCATTACCTCAACCCACGTTTTTTCCCTGGCTTATTAGCAGAAGACCTGACGCGTTCACTGACCGATCTTTATGACCAGCGTTATGGCATTCGTTACGGTGGCGCACGATTCACCATCCTGCCAGGCCCGTTGCCAAACGTTGCTGCCCCCGCGCTTAACGTGGCTCCCGGCAGTCCTGGCTTGCGCATCACACGTATCAACCGCGACCAGCAAAAGCAGGTCATTGACTGCGACTGCGAGTACTGGCGTTACGATGCACTCTGTGTCGATGTTGAAGCCTGATAGTCATATTGTGATTTGCGTCACACTAACGCATGATAGCGCCAGCGATTAATCGTTTCCTTTGAGGCGTAACATGAGTGAAAAAAGCACCACAGGTCAACACATTGCATGCGTGTTGCAATGGGTTCTTAATGCAGGCCTGGTGATTCTGGCGATCATTTTAGTGGTGTTTCTCGGTAAAGAAACTATCCACTTAGCTAACGTCCTGCTTAACACCGGTGAGCAGGCATCGTCTTATCTGCTTGTTGAGGGAATAGTAATCTACTTCCTCTATTTTGAATTTATTGCCTTGATTGTTAAGTATTTTCAGTCTGGCTATCATTTTCCCCTGCGCTATTTTGTTTATATTGGCATCACGGCGATTATTCGACTGATTATTGTCGATCATAAAAATCCGTTCGATACATTGTGCTATTCCGCCGCCATCCTGCTGCTGGTGGTTACGCTGTGGCTGGCGAACAGCAACCGTTTAAAACGCGAATAATCTGTCACGCGGAGAGTGGTGTTCACACGCCGTCTCTGCGTTAAACTAGCGCCCTGCTAATTATTGGGAGTGGTGCTATGTCACAAGATGCGCTCAGCTTATTACGCGCGCTCAACTGGCTTTCACCTGAGCAACCGGGGCTTTCACCTGCGTTGCTGAACTGGTTGCTGGAAGAAGACTCAATGACACGACGTTTTGAGCAACACTGTCAGCAGGTTACCGTGCAACCGGTGCGTGAAGGCTTTATTAACGCAGACGAGTTAACGGATGAAAAAGCATTGCTGCCAGATGACGAACGTTTCTGGCTGCGCGAAATCATTCTGTTTGGCGACGATGAACCCTGGCTGGCGGGGCGCACGCTGGTGCCTGAAAGCACACTGAATGGCCCGGAAATCATGCTGCAGCAACTGGGTACACGCCCGCTTGGTCGTTATCTTTTTTCTTCTTCTACCTTAAGCCGTGACTTTATCGAACCGGGCAAAATCCATGATTTGTGGGGACGCCGCTCGCGTTTACGCTTGTCAGATAAACCGTTGCTGCTTACCGAGCTATTTTTACCGGCTTGCCCACTTTACCGCGACCTGGTTTAAGGAATTACGCTGTGCAGAAGACATTGCAGTTAAATAAATGGCAGGCCTACAGCCGCCTGATGCGTATCGATAAGCCGATCGGCACCTTACTGCTCATGTGGCCTACGCTATGGGCATTATGGCTGGCGAATATGGCTGTGCCGCCGGTGTCGGTGCTGGTGGTGTTTGTAGCCGGCGTCATTATTATGCGCGCCGCAGGCTGCGTGATTAATGATTATGCTGACCGTAAGGTTGATGGTCACGTTCAGCGCACACAAAATCGTCCGCTGCCCAGCGGCGCTGTGAGCGCGAAAGAGGCGAAAATGTTGTTTGTCGGGTTGGCACTGGTCGCCTTTGTGCTGGTACTGACCATGAATCTGATGACGATTTTGCTTTCTGTCGTCGGGCTGGCGCTGGCCTGGGTTTATCCTTTTATGAAGCGATACACCCATCTGCCGCAGGTCGTGTTAGGCGCAGCATTTGGCTGGGCGATCCCCATGGCATGGGCGGCAGTTAGTGAGTCCTTACCATTGGTTTGCTGGCTGGTGTTCATCGCGAACATCTGCTGGACGGTGGCTTATGACACGCAATACGCGATGGTTGATCGCGATGATGATGTGAAAATTGGTGTGAAATCAACGGCGATTCTGTTTGGCCGTTTTGACAAATTAATCATCGGCCTGTTGCAGTTAGCCACGTTAGCTTTGATGGTCACTGTCGGTTTGCTGCTGCAACTCAATGGGGCCTTTTACTGGTCGCTTCTGCTGGCGGCGGCGCTGTTTGTGCACCAGCAAAGACTGATCGCTCAGCGTGAACGCCAGCCCTGTTTTCAGGCCTTTCTGAATAACAATTATGTTGGGCTGGTGTTGTTCATCGGTGTCTTAATGAATACGCCGCCGTTTAGCCAAATGTTTTGAGCAGAGGGTTAACCGGCAATAAAAAAGGCGACCCCCGCTGGCAGGTCGCCTTTTTTGATCGCTAATGACATCAACTCACTGGTCTTTACTCGTGCGCAACCGCACTTTCAATGGTCAGACGAACGTCACTGGTCACCAGATCGGCCAGAATGAGCCATGTAGCATGGGTCTGTGTAACATCTGCATCACCGCGGTCACTGATATACCCTTCGTCACGCAACGTGAGCACCAAAGAAGTAAATACGGCTTTATCGAAAAACTCTGGCGCATTGATTCCATGCAAAACCGACAGACGCTGTGCCAGCGTGCGGCTCTCTTTTTCCAGCGTACCGCGGTTAATGGCCGGTTTGGCACTGAGAATCGAGAAGGTAATGGCATAACGCTGCAGCGTTTCGCGAATACCGGCTGCCAGCAACTGCAACGTGCGGTAACGGGCGGCAGTAAAGCGCAACTGACCATTTTCCAGAGTGATCAGTCCCTGGCGCGCCATCTCCTGACAGAAATCTGACAGCAATTGTGGCAGTTCCTCTCTCTCCCAACGCAGGAACAATTCACTCTTCAGCATGGGGTAAATCAAACTGACCTGGCGTAGCAACTCAGCTTCGCTCAGATTCGGATGCTGCTGAATTATCGCAGCGATGAGCGACGGCATGACCAACATATGGTGAATGTTGTTGCGGTAATAGGTCATCAACACCGCTTGTTCACGCGGCAGGATGATGATGTCGCCAATATTGTCCTTTTCGCTCTCAAATTTGTTCATGCCCATCGCATGATCAAGCAGCGATTCAGCCGAAAGTTCTGGCACGGTCGCGTTTGGTGAATAAGGCACGTTGCGAAGTAGCTGGGTATAGCATTCAAGCTGTTCGATTAACTGTTCACGCGTTAGCGAACGCTGGCGCGAGGCAAGCAGAGCAGTAACACACAGATTCATCGCATTGGCTGCACCTGCTTCGTTGATGCGGACCATTAAACGTGCGGCAATGTCGTTTACGGTTGGCGTCAACCAGCTTGGGCGCTGCGGCTCAATAGGGTCAATTGCGTCACGCCACTCCGGCACGCGCTTGTTAAGGTAATTCACCAGCGGCAGCGGTTCGCCAAAGTTAACGTAACCCTGACCCAGGTTGCGCAGCTTACGTAACCCGCGCACCATCTGCATAAAGCCTTCTTTCTCTTTTGCCGCGCCGCGCAATTCTTTAGCGTAAGTACCCACTTCCATCACGTGCTCGTAGCCAATATAAATCGGCACCAGAGTGATAGGGCGATTGCCACCGCGCAGCATCGCCTGTAGCGTCATTGCCAGCGTACCGGTTTTCGGATCCAGTAAGCGGCCTGTACGTGAGCGCCCACCTTCAACGAAGTACTCCACTGAATAGCCACGTGTAAATAACTCGCCTAAATATTCACGGAACACGGTTGAGTAGAGCTTATTACCCTTGAAGGTACGGCGGATAAAGAAGGCACCGAGACGACGGAAAATCGGTCCGGCTGGCCAGAAGTTGAGGTTGATCCCAGCCGCAATATGAGGCGGCACCAGACCCTGATGATATAAAACATAAGAGAGCAGCAAATAGTCCATGTGGCTACGGTGGCACGGCACATAGACAATTTCATGACCATCCTGCGCCAGCTGACGCACCCGCTCGCCGCCGTTGACATTGATGCCCTGATAAAGGCGACTCCACAGCCAACCCATGACGCGATCTGTCACCCGAATCGCTTCGTAAGAGAAGTTAGCGGCGATTTCTTCCATCATCTCAACCGCATTCTGCTGCGCTTTTTCATGAGAGATTTTTTTGCTGCGCGCCTCATCTTCTACTGCTTTTTCAATGGCTTTTGATTGCAATAGCTTGTTAAACAGATCCTGACGAGCGGGTAAGCGTGGACCAACCGCCGCGAGACGCTGCCGGGCAAAGTGAATACGCGCCACGCGCGCCAGTTTTTGCGCAATGGATTGATCTGTTCCGTGCTCGGTCGCCATTCGGCGTAGCGAAACCGTGGGCGAAAAACGCACAAAGCTGTCACGTCCGTGCCAGAGCACGGCGAAAAACTTTGCACGCCATTCAGCACACGCAAATGCGGCGTGGCTTCTCCCTGAACCTCACGCCCCGGCGCGCGACCAAACATCACCGTTACCGGCAACATTTGAATGTCGAGGTCGGGATTGTTGCGATGCAGATCAAGATAATCGTGAAAGATTTTCACTGACTCGACGCTGGGCACAAAATAGGGAAACACGCGCGGGCCATCGTGAATAAAAACGTGGCGTGGCAGCAGTACCCCGTCAATCTCCAGGGAGAAAGTGGGTCGGGAAGATCGTGTTTGATACACTGCGCACGTAAAGTCAGTAAGTCGGCCTTCGAATCGTAAGGCAGAACATACATAATGGGCCGGGTAGGATCCAGACCATGTTCAGAAACAGGATCGGCCGGAATGGCCTTACTTTTTACCAAAAACGAGAGTGGTAAATTGAGTAATTTGTAATAAAGTTTACGCCAACCTGACATAGACAACATGAAGCCTCTTGTTAGCAAAGCGCCGCAAGCATACCAGAAAGTGCAGCGAAGATCTGTGGTGGTGCCAAATGCACGCAGCCCAGACATTGACGTCATTCCGTTAAAAGGGTTCCCTCAACATGGCAAATAACGCCACCGGTCTTATCAGAATTGTGAAAGCAGCCGGTTATTCCTGGCAAGGCCTGCGCGCCGCCTGGCAACATGAGGCTGCATTTCGCCAGGAAGCTATCGTTGCGCTTGTTGCTATCGGCGTGGCTTGCTGGCTGGATATCGATATTATTTCGCGCATTTTAATGATTGGAACGGTGATGTTAGTCGTCATCGTTGAGATCCTAAACAGTGCTATTGAATCGGTTGTTGACCGTATTGGCCAGGAACGTCACCCGCTTGCTGGCCGGGCAAAAGATATGGGCTCAGCGGCGGTATTGCTAAGTATCTTACTGGCGGTTTTCGTCTGGATCGCGCTGCTTTGGACACATTTGCGATAAGCTTTCCAGAAAGTGCCAACCGGCTGATTAATACCTGACTTTTGGTTTCCATTTCGCCAATACCTGTATATACTCACAGCGACTGTATAAACAACCAGGGGCGGGATGAAAGCGTTAACCAGCAGGCAGCAGCAGGTCTATGATCTGATTCGCGACCACATTAATCAAACGGGCATGCCGCCTACACGTGCAGAAATCGCTGCGCAACTGGGTTTTCGTTCACCCAACGCTGCTGAAGAGCACTTAAAAGCCTTAGCGCGTAAAGGCGTCATTGAAATTGTTTCTGGCGCATCACGTGGCATCCGTCTGTTAATGGAAGAAGAGACGTCAGAAGGCATTCCACTGATTGGTCGCGTGGCCGCCGGTGAGCCGATGCTGGCGCAAGAACATATCGAAACTCATTACAAAGTCGATCCCGGCCTGTTTAAGCCTTCAGCGGATTTCCTGCTGCGCGTTAACGGTATGTCGATGAAGGATATCGGCATCATGGATGGCGATTTGTTAGCGGTACACAAAACGCAGGATGTGCGCAACGGACAAGTGGTTGTGGCGCGTATTGACGATGAAGTTACGGTGAAACGCTGGAAAAAACAGGGTGCCATTGTGCATCTGTTGCCAGAAAATAACGAATTTGAACCCATCGTGGTTGATACACGCGCTCAGTCTTTGACCATCGAAGGTTTAGCGGTTGGCGTGGTTCGTAACGGTGAGTGGCTGTAATCCTGCTATAGCTGCTTTTGTTCGCTGGTCCTGATGCTATTCTGTCTGCCCGAATTTAGCCGCTGCTGTCTCGCCTGTTGACGCAGCGGCGTTGAGCACGGATCTGCGAATGCCATTTTTGACTACAGCCGACAAAAATCTTTGGCGGCTAGCTCTGCCAATGATCCTTTCTAATATTACTGTCCCGTTACTGGGCCTGGTTGATACAGCCGTCATTGGTCATCTTAATAGCCCGGTCTATCTCGGCGGCGTAGCTATTGGCACCACTATCACCAGCTTCCTTTTTATGCTGTTGCTTTTCCTTCGGATGAGCACCACGGGGTTAACAGCACAGGCATTCGGCGCAAATGACAAAGCAGCCCTGGCACGTGCGCTGACCCAGCCATTAATCATGGCGCTGTTGGCCGGCATAATCTTTATCTTCCTGCGCGATCCGATCTCTCTGCTCGCGACTCATCTGATGGGCGGTGATCCAGACGTGCTGGAGCAGGCCGCGCTCTTTATTCATATTCGCTGGCTCAGTGCCCCCGCAACCCTGGCAAACCTGGTGATTTTAGGCTGGTTGCTTGGTGTGCAGTATGCACGCGCACCGGTGATTTTGCTGGTGGTCGGTAATACAGTGAATATTTTACTCGATCTCTGGCTGGTGCCTGGGTTGCACTGGGGCGTAGCGGGGGCTGCAACAGCCACGGCGCTGGCAGAATATGTCACGCTGGCAGTCGGTTTAGCGATGGTCTGGCGCGTTTTGAAGCTTCGCGGTATTGATATGAATGTCATCAGACAGAGCTGGCGTGGGGATATGGGCCGCCTGCTGCGGCTTAATCGCGACATTATGTTGCGTTCGCTCATGCTGCAATCATGCTTTGCTTCCCTGACTCTGCTTGGGGCACGGATCGGGCCGGAAGTGGTAGCAGTCAACGCCGTGTTGCTGATGTTTATTACCTTCACTGCCTATGCGCTTGATGGTTTCGCTTATGCTGTTGAGGCATTTGCGGGTGAAGCGCACGGTGCGAAAGATAGCAGCAAATTATTACGTGTCTGGCGAGCAGCCTGTCGACAGGCATTGCTGGTCGCAATTATCTTTTCGCTGATATATGCCATTTTCGGTACGCAAATCGTGTCACTGCTAACGTCCATTGGCGCGTTACAGCAGATGGCGGATCGTTATCTGTTCTGGCAAATCGTTATTCCGATAGTCGGTGTAGGGTGTTATCTGCTGGATGGCATGTTTATTGGCGCAACGCGCGGTCGCGAGATGCGCAACAGCATGGCGGTAGCGGCGCTGGGATATTTTCTCACGTTATTGACGGTGCCCTGGCTGGGCAATCATGGCTTATGGCTGGCGGTAGCGGTTTTCCTGGCGCTCCGCGGTGTGTCGTTAGGCTTTCTATGGCGTCGCCACTGGCAGAACAACACCTGGTTTATGGGCTGATCTTTTCTTAAAATCCCCGGAGGCTACGGATTATTCTGTATTGTCCCGGCAAATTCCAAAACCTCTACTATAATTAACTCTGAATGGCGCAAACGACAGGCGCTTTATATCGTTATTGTCTTGCAAGGCAAGATATATGATGAAATCTAAAGGACGTGGAGGTCTGCAATGAATCAAGACGAAGCGAGTGGTAACTGGAAGCAGTTCAAAGGAAAAATGAAAGAAAAATGGGGCAAGCTGACTGACGATGATATGCAGGTCATTGAAGGGAAACGCGATCAGCTTGTCGGTAAAATTCAGGAACGTTATGGCTACGCTAAGGATGAGGCGGAAAAAGAAGTCACAGACTGGGAAGGCCATAACAAAGACTACCGCTGGTAATTTAGTCAATTTATGGATGATGCTCCTACCCCGCCGGTACGCTCATGCTGGCTGGCACAAGGATGTGCCGACTAACTTCTCTTTCCCCGCTTTTTAGTTTCTGTCTCATGGTCATGTTCACAGCTTCCATGACGGTTACAGGCCTCAACTTCAACGCAGTTTTCACACAAACCGTGTGCTTCAATCACGCTATGGCGTAGCGCAAAACGCGCCTCACTCGCTAATAACCCAATAATGTTTTCAACACCTTCGGCATGTTTTTCAATGACTGCCGCACAGCGATCACACACCAGCATAACGGAAGTATGAGCAGGTGCTTCAAAGTGGTGGCACATCACGTAACTGTTATTCGACTCAACGCGGTGAATAAAGCCTTGTTCAAGCAAAAAGTCTAAGGCACGGTAAACAGTCGGCGGTTTAGCTTGCGGTTCATTAATGCGCAGCTGATCCAGTAAATCGTATGCGCTTATCGATCCTCGCTGTTCTGCCATCAAACGCAAAACTTCCGCACGCTGCGAAGTCAGACGAACACCGCGCTGCAGACACAGTTTTTCAGCCTGGGACATAATTTGCTCTGAGGTCATCGTCGACATGAAAATTCTCCGCTAGACAAGTGATGTTATTTTATCACAGCTAATTTTCCTCCGCAGAGGTTGCTGCTCAAGCACAATACGCTATTTACCCTGCGATCTGCCTTCCCGATCCTGCTGTCTGACGCTAATTAACCCTGGATTCAGATCCAGCGCGTTTAAAAATAAATAAAGATTTTTTCATTTTTTCCCTTTGCAACTCACTGAGTTAAGCACTAATGTTCAAAAGCATTTAAGCAATATTTGGCAGTAATTTGCTTTTTTAACGCTTTTTTGAACAATAAAAACGCTTTTGCGTTGTAAAAACATCCAATCCGTTGAATTAAGACACTGTTCCCTTTGAATTCGCAGCAATAACGCGTTAGCCCTCGTTCACAATAGTGCTAACAACCTATTCAGCCGTTAAATGTTTTAACGGCACTTTTCTCAGGTAATGGCAGGTAAATGGTGAAAAAATTCGTACAGCGTTCTGCGCTGATTTATCCCGCTGTTTTGAATGCGCTCCTTTTTTCTTCTTCTGCCATGGCGGCAGGTACATGGTATGACGCACGTAATGACGCGATGGGTGGCACCGGCGTCGCTTCCTCAACCTATGGTTCTGCTGTTCTGGCCAACCCGGCATTAATGACAAAAGCCAAACCAGAGGATAATGTCAGCATTATTTTCCCGTCCGCAGGTGTGCAAATCACCGATAAAGACAAGCTGGCTGATAAAGTGGATGACATCTCTGATACCGTTGATCGCTATCAGGATGTGATTGATAACCTGACATTCGCTGATTATTTACGGGGTTATCCTGAGCTACGTGCTGCCTCAGGCGATGTGGCAAATCAGCTGCAAGATTTAAAAGGCAATAAGGCGGACGCCAGTGCTGGCGTAGCGTTAGCCGTCACTATTCCGAACGAGAACTTGCCCTTTGCTTTTGTGACCAAAGCTTACGGTACGGTTCACGTGCAGGCGAATGTTGCCCAGAGTGATATTGATTACTTACAGGGCGTAGCAAACGGGACGGTTATTCCGGTACCTGGGGATCAAGACAATTTGCGATCCAACGCTAACGGCCTTGCTGCATTAATCACCGATTACGGTATTGCAGTGGCGCATGAATTTTCCATTGCCGGACAGCCTGTATCAGTTGGCGTCACACCTAAACTTCAAAAGACCTGGCTCTACAACTATACCGACACGCTCTACAACTACGACAAAAATGATATCAACAGTGGACGCTATCGCAGTTCCGATACCGGTTTTAACATTGATGCGGGATTAGCAACCACCTTTGCTGAAAACTGGACCCTGGGTTTGACCGGACAAAACCTGATATCACGCGATCTTGATACCAAAGAAGTGAATGGCTATCGCGATACCTATCAAATTCGTCCGCTGGTTACGACAGGTCTCTCCTGGGATAAAGGGCCGTTCACCGTCACGGGGGACATTGATTTAACCGAGACGAAACGCTTTAAATCAGAAGAGAGTAGTCAGTATGTCGCCGTAGGCGGAGAATACCGCGTTCTGGATTGGTTGCAGCTGCGTGCCGGTTATCGCGCCGATATGCGCGGCACGGATGAAAATGTCGCGACGGCCGGTTTTGGCCTTTCTCCTTTCAACAACGCCGTGCATGTTGATCTGGCCGGATCGGTGGGAGCTAACAACACCTGGGGTGCCATGATGCAACTCGGGTTTAACTTCTAAACCCACGACGTCACCTTTGACAGAGGCGCTTTAAAACGGGATGTCAAAAACAACACAAAAGCAAGGCAGCGTCAGGCGGCCTTGCTTTTTTACTCTGCCAAAAAACGTTATGGCCATCAGCGCAGCTGAAGCAGATTAAGCTGTTCCAGCCGCCAGTTTTAACGCTATCCCGCGCTCTGCCAGTAACGTCGGTTCAGGCACGCCATCCGCACTGGTCCTAACGGCCCATACGGTGTAATCATCAGGCGGGCACTGCAATATCGGCCACCCTTGTGGTAGTATTGCGCAGAATTCCCTCACTTATAATCACCGGATTTACTGCGCTTCATGACCGATACCTTTTCTTCGCAACGTTTTTCCATCGCTCCAATGCTTGACTGGACCGATCGTCACTGCCGCTATTTTCACCGCCAGCTCACGGGTGACACGCTGCTCTATACCGAAATGGTCACGACTGGCGCGATTATTCATGGCAAAGGCGATTATCTGGCTTATAGCGAAGAGGAGCATCCGGTTGCGCTGCAGCTGGGGGGAAGCGATCCTGCGGCGCTGGCGCAGTGTGCCAGAATGGCCGAACAGCGTGGCTATGATGAAATTAACCTGAACGTAGGCTGTCCGTCAGACCGCGTACAAAACGGACGTTTCGGTGCGTGCCTGATGGCGGAAGCCGAACTGGTCGCCGATGCTATCAAAGCCATGCGCGATGTCGTCAACATTCCCGTTACCGTAAAAACCCGTATCGGTATTGATGAGCTGGATAGCTACGCGTTTCTGACTGACTTTATTGGAACAGTGGCAGAGCGCGGCGGCTGTGACACCTTTATCATTCACGCGCGTAAAGCCTGGCTTTCTGGTCTTAGTCCAAAAGAGAACCGTGAAATTCCGCCGCTCGATTATCCACGGGTTTATCAGTTGAAACGTGATTTTCCGCACCTGACGCTGGCGATCAATGGCGGGGTAAAAACGCTGGAAGAGGCGAAACAGCATTTACAGCACCTGGATGGCGTGATGATGGGCCGTGAGGCTTATCAAAATCCGGGCATACTGGCGCGGGTTGATGGCGAACTGTTTGGGCGTGACACGCCTGCTGCCGATCCGGTTGCCGTAGTGCGTGCCATGTATCCTTATATTGAGGCTGAACTGGCTAAAGGCACCTGGCTCGGCCACGTTACCCGACATATGCTCGGCCTGTTCCAGGGGATCCCCGGGGCGCGTCAGTGGCGTCGCTATCTTAGTGAAAATGCACACAAGCCGGGCGCAGATGTTCGCGTACTTGAGGCCGCGTTAGCTCTGGTTGCCGATAAAATTCCGCAGGAAGCCTGATAACAAAGAGGCCAGCCTTAACGGGCTGGTTTTTTTGAGCCAAAATTTGGTGAATTTCATTAGTTAATGCCCACGCTTTTTCCCCGGTCTGACGCAAAATCAATAGCTTAAATTCTGGCACGCTTCTTGTAATAACCAACCAGTCGTGAATGACAGGAGCGCAAAAGTGGAAATTTTATTTGTATTAGGCTTTTTCCTGATGCTGTTGATAACAGGTGTTTCGTTACTGGGCGTGATTGCAGCATTGGCAGTTGCAACGCTATTGATGTTTATTGGCGGATTTCTGGCAATGGTTATCAAATTGTTGCCATGGCTGGTACTGGCGGTAGTCGCAGTCTGGCTTTATCGCGCCTTTTTCTCTGACAGTGAAGCGCGAACGCGCAATAAACTCAGGCGTAAAATCAACCGTTTAAGCCGTAATGACTGGCGCTAAATGCGGTGACGATCACAGAGTCAGATATTATTCATAACAATTCTGCAATTAAACATACTTTTTACTTATGTTTTCTGTCAGGATGTTTTCGTTGAGTCGAAACAGTATCCATCGCCGCTGTCCCTACAACCAGCGCGAACGATAAAAAAGAAAAATGGGCTTCCTGCGGGAAGCCCTGTTTGCATCTGGGGATCAGGGGATCAGTAAACTTGAGCCTTGCGTCACACGGCTTTCCAGCGTTTGATGCGCTTTACTGGCCTCGTTAAGTGCAAACTTCTGTTGATCCGGCACGTTAATTTTGATCGCGCCACTGGCTATCAGTGAGAACAACTCCGCACTGGCTGTTTCCAGCTCTTCACGGTTAGTGATGTAACCGAAAAGCGAAGGGCGAGTCACGAAAAGAGAGCCTTTCTTATTCAGAATACCTAAATCGATGCCGGTTACCGGCCCCGACGCGTTACCAAAGCTCACCAGCAAGCCATGGCGGCGTAACGAATCGAGCGATACATCCCACGTATCTTTCCCTACTGAGTCATACACCACGGCCACTTTTTTACCGTTAGTTAAATCACTGACGCGCTGCGCAGTGTTCTCTTCGCGATAGTTGATCGTGGCCCAGGCACCCGCTTTTTTAGCCAGTTGCGCCTTTTCTGCTGATCCTACGGTGCCAATTAAATGCGCGCCCAACGCTTTCGCCCACTGGCAGGCAATCAGGCCGACGCCGCCCGCTGCGGCATGAAACAGGAAAATTTCGTCAGGTTTGACCTGATAAGTTTGACGCAGCAGATACTGCACGGTGAGCCCTTTCAAAAAGCTGGCAGCCGCTTGCTCAAAACTGATTTGATTAGGCAGCAGCATCAATCGATCTTCTGCCACATTGTGAAATTCACTGTAGGCGCCCTGCGTTGCCATGCAGTAAACCACGCGGTCGCCGGGTTTGAAGCGCGTAACCCGGCTCCCGACACTTTTCACTACGCCTGCGGCTTCGGTGCCCAGGCCCGAAGGAAAGTCACTTACCGGATAAAGTCCACTTCGCACATAGGTGTCGATGTAATTGATGCCGATGGCTTTATTTTCTATTTGTACTTCAAGCTCAGCAGGATCGGTAAGTTCAAAATCAACCCACTGTAAAACCTCGGGGCCACCGTGCGCGTTGAACTGAATACGCTTTGCCATTCTTACTCCTGTGATTGTTGAATCATGAGGGTGAGGCGCGCCTCACAACAAGGTATACTGGCGCGTCCCCACAAAAGATCGGTATTGCATTCACTATGGCAGGAAATAAACCCACCAACAAATCGAACGAAACGCAGGATCGCCAGCTGGAAGGCGTGAAAATGCCCCCGCATTCGCTGGAAGCGGAGCAGTCGGTGCTCGGTGGGTTAATGCTGGATAATGAGCGTTGGGATAACGTTTCCGAGCGCGTTGTCGCCAATGATTTCTTCAACCGTTCGCACCGTCTGATTTTTTTCAGAAATGCAGCGTTTACTTGAAGACAGCCAGCCCATTGACCTTATCACCCTGTCCGAATCTCTCGAAACGCGAGGCGAGCTGGAAATGGCGGGCGGCTTTGCTTATCTGGCAGAGTTAGCGAAAAACACGCCAAGTGCAGCCAACATCGGTGCTTATGCTGACATCGTGCGTGAACGCGCAGTCGTTCGCGAAATGATTTCAGTCGCTAACCAAATCGCCGATGCGGGTTACGATCCGCAGGGCCGTAGCAGCGAAGAGCTGTTAGATTTTGCCGAGTCAAACGTCTTTAAAATCGCCGAAGCGCGCGCGAATAAAGATGATGGCCCGCAAAATATTGAGCAAATCCTTGAAGCAACGGTATCGCGCATTGAGTCGCTATACCAAACGCCACATGATGGCGTAACGGGTGTCGATACGGGTTATCAGGATCTTAATAAGAAAACCGCAGGCTTACAGCGATCTGACCTGATCATTGTGGCAGCGCGTCCGTCGATGGGTAAAACCACTTTCGCCATGAACCTGTGCGAAAACGCGGCGATGCTGCATGACAAACCCGTATTAATTTTTAGTCTGGAGATGCCCAGCGAGCAGATCATGATGCGTATGCTGGCTTCGCTGTCGCGTGTTGATCAGACGCGCATCCGTACCGGGCAGCTTGACGATGAAGACTGGGCGCGTATTTCTGGCACCATGGGCATTTTACTGGAAAAAAAGAACATCTATATCGATGACTCTTCTGGCCTGACGCCAACAGAGGTCCGTTCTCGTGCTCGTCGTATCTATCGTGAAAATGATGGCCTGAGCATGATCATGATCGATTACCTGCAACTGATGCGAGTACCGTCACTTTCAGATAACCGCACGCTGGAAATTGCGGAGATTTCACGTTCACTCAAGGCGTTAGCAAAAGAGCTGAATGTGCCGGTCGTCGCACTTTCGCAGCTAAACCGCTCGCTCGAACAGCGTGCTGATAAACGTCCGGTAAACTCTGATTTGCGTGAATCTGGCTCAATTGAGCAGGATGCTGACCTGATCATGTTTATCTATCGCGATGAGGTTTATCACGAAAACAGCGATCTCAAAGGCATTGCAGAAATCATTTTAGGTAAACAGCGTAACGGGCCAATTGGTACGGTGCGCTTAACCTTTAACGGCCAGTGGTCACGTTTTGACAATTACGCTGGCCCGCAATACGACGACGAATAACCTTTCCTTTGTGCTGACATGCACAATCTGTGCATGTCACGCCTGTCATCAGAAAATAGTGTTGGACAACCCCGCTGATCATCAGGTTATCTGTAGCAAAGCGCCGCTTAACACGCTATGGAAGCAGAATGACTCACGTAGACGATTACGATCTTAAGATCCTGACTTTATTACAATCAAACGGCCGCCTCACGAATCAGGAGTTAAGTGATTTAGTGGGATTGTCAGCCTCACAGTGCTCACGCCGCCGCATTAATCTTGAACAGGCCAACCTCATCCTTGGCTATCATGCGCGCCTCTCTCCTGACGCCGTAGGATTAGGCATGGTGGGATTAATTGAAGTGCGCTTGATTAACCACACCGCGGAGTACGTTGAGAGCTTTCACCGTATGGTTGAACAGGAAGAGGCCATTGTGGATGCTTACAAAACCACGGGCGATGCCGATTACCTGTTAAAGGTTGCCGTTGCTGACCTGGCGTCGCTCAGTGCATTGATCAGCCAACTGGTGGCGGGCCATCAAAGTGTATCGCACGTCAAAACCTCGGTCGTGTTAGGGCGTTTGAAAGAAAATGGCTTAATGATGCTTCCTGAACAGAGTGCGCGCCAAAAGCGTGCGTGATGTGCGTTTTTGGTGCACACTGAGCGCAAGTAATGCAAAAAACGCGCACCAGAAAAGAATTTGTGCATGATTTGACGGCATGACATCAAATTTATGCATCAAAACCTGCAATAAAGCGCCTTAATTATCAATGGGATAATCGCTGGCACCAGCCAGCAGCCTGAAAAAGCTGCTGGTATGGTGCGTTTTTTGCATTTGAACCGCATCATTTGCAATGAGATAACTCCATGGATAACGTCGTTCAGCCTTCTCGTATTCCCCATTCCCGCCTTGAAGACGCACTGGCCATCGTGATGGGCACCTTAATGGTGTCGTTCGGTGTGATTATGCTTAAGCAGGCGGGGGCATTAACCGGCAGCACTGCTGGCATCGCTTTTTTGCTGAGCTACCTGTCGCCGCTCTCATTTGGTAGTGCTTTCTTTCTGATTAATCTGCCGTTTTACTGGCTGGCTGTACGCCGAATGGGGTGGGAATTTACGCTGAAAACCTTCTGCGCTGTGGGCCTGGTTTCACTGTTTACCCAGCTTCATCCGCTTTTTGTTCACTTTTCCAGTCTCAATCCTTTTTATGCGACATTGTTCGGTAACGTCATTATGGGGATTGGGTTTATAGTGTTGTTTCGTCATAAAGCCAGCCTTGGCGGCATCAATATTTTGGCGCTCTGGTTGCAGGATCGCTTTGGCATCCGCGCCGGAAAATTGCAAATGGCAGTCGACACCTGTGTGGTGCTGGCGTCGCTGTTTGTTGTAAGCCTGCCGGTATTGCTCGCGTCAGTT
This sequence comes from Pantoea sp. LMR881, assembly GCF_027157825.1. Classification (NCBI taxonomy): domain Bacteria; kingdom Pseudomonadati; phylum Pseudomonadota; class Gammaproteobacteria; order Enterobacterales; family Erwiniaceae; genus Pantoea; species Pantoea sp. LMR881. The sequence goes on along the minus strand of NZ_JAPVOK010000002.1, from coordinate 1,997,517 downwards.
GCAGGCGCGGTGATCCTTAATTTGATTATCGCCATGAACCATCGTCCCGGACGATACACAGTTTAATGACACAACCTGACCCGCTTACTAAGACCAATCATGGAGATCTGCACCGTGTTTCAAAACGTTGATGCCTATGCCGGCGATCCGATTCTGTCGCTGATGGAAGCCTTCAAACAGGACCCACGCGAGCATAAAGTTAATCTCAGCATCGGGCTTTACTACAATGAGCAAGGTATCATTCCTCAGTTGCAGGCAGTAGCTGCGGCAGAAGAACAGCTGAATGCTGAGCCACAGCAGGTTTCGCTTTATCTGCCAATGGAAGGGCTGAACGCTTACCGTAACGTCATTGCACCCTTGCTGTTTGGCGCTGAACATCCGGTGTTAAAAGCGGGCCGCGTTGCGTCGATTCAGACGTTAGGCGGTTCAGGTGCGCTGAAAGTGGGTGCTGACTTCCTGAAGCGTTATTTCCCACAGTCGAATGTATGGGTGAGCGATCCAACCTGGGAAAACCACGTCGCTATCTTTAGTGGTGCAGGGTTTGAGGTCAATACTTACCCCTGGTACGATCCGGAAACCAACGGCGTGCGCTTTGACGCCTTTGTGGAAAAATTAAAAACACTGCCGAAGCAGAGCATCGTACTGCTGCATCCGTGCTGTCATAATCCTACTGGTGCTGACCTGACAAACGCGCAGTGGGACATTGTGACTGATGTGCTCAACGCTCAGGAGCTGATTCCGTTCCTGGATATCGCTTACCAGGGCTTCGGCGCAGGTATGGAAGAAGATGCTTATGCGATCCGCGCGATTGCGGCGGCGGGTCTGCCGGCATTAGTCAGCAACTCGTTCTCAAAAATTTTCTCTCTGTATGGCGAGCGCGTTGGCGGGCTGTCTGTTGTGTGCGACAGCGCAGAAGAGTCAAGCCGCGTGCTGGGTCAGCTGAAAGCAACCGTGCGTCGTAACTATTCCAGCCCGCCAAACTTTGGTGCACAGGTTGTGGCTCGCGTACTCAACGACGACGCGCTAAAAGCCAACTGGCTGGACGAAGTCGAAGCAATGCGTTTACGTATTATTGATATGCGTAAAGCTCTGGTGCAGGTGTTAAGCACGGCACTGCCGGGCCAGAACTTCGATTATCTGCTGAAACAGCGCGGTATGTTCAGCTACACCGGACTGAGCGCGCAGCAGGTTGATCGTCTGCGCGAAGAGTTTGGTATCTATTTAGTGGGCAGCGGTCGTATGTGCGTAGCGGGCCTCAACAGCAAAAACGTCCATCAGGTCGCAGAAGCCTTTGCTGCTGTGATGTAAAACAGAGTGACAGTCATAAACCGCCGACACTGTTCGGCGGTTTTTTTTGCTGAATTCCAGACGTAGCGGTTTTAATTTCCTGGTTGGGTTTACCTTTCCACCACATGTTGCACACTTAAAAGGTGTAAACGATTCAGGAAGGGACTATGTGGTATCAACAAACGTTAACGCTTAGCGAGAAACCGCGCGGGTTTCATCTGATAACCGATGAGATTGTCGGTAAGTTACCCGCGCTGGCTGACGTTAAAACCGGTCTGCTGCATTTGCTGTTACAGCATACGTCAGCCTCGTTAACGCTGAATGAGAATTGTGATCCGACGGTACGCAGCGATATGGAACAGCACTTCATGCGCCATGTACCTGAAGATGCGCCTTATCAGCACGATTACGAAGGGCGTGATGATATGCCCGCACACATTAAATCATCAACGCTGGGCGTTTCGCTGCTGCTACCGGTTCAGCGTGGACGGCTGGTACTTGGCACCTGGCAAGGCATCTGGCTGGGCGAGCATCGTATTCATGGCGGAGCAAGGCGAATTGTCGCGACTTTACAAGGGGAGTCATAATGAACACGTCGGAGTTATTAACGTATTGTATGAGCAAGCCGGGTGCGGAGCAGAGTGTGCACAGCGACTGGAAAGCCACACAAATTAAAAGCGATGGCATGCTGTTTGCCATGGTTCATGAGGTGAAAGGGCGACCCGCGGTGTCGCTTAAATCAACCCCGGCCCTGGCTGAACTGATGCGTGACGAACACAAAGACGTTTTTCCAAGCGAACACTTGAATAAATCGCACTGGAACACGCTGTTCCTGGATGGGTCGTTGAAAGATTCGCAGATCTACTATCTGGTCGATGCCTCTTATCAGCAGGCAGATGATGCGCGGTAATGCTCTGATGTCCACTGTCCTCGTCAACAGGCGAGGACAGTGGAAGCAGGCTTATGCTGCCGTTTCTTCACGCAGTGAATTGATATCAATGACGAAGCGGTATTTCACATCGCTTTTCAGCATACGCTCATAGGCCTCATTGATCTGATTCATTGCAATCATTTCAATGTCTGACGTGATGCCATGCTTGCCACAAAAATCCAGCATCTCCTGAGTTTCAGCGATACCACCAATCAGTGAACCGGCAATGCTGCGACGCTTGAAGATCAGATTGAAAACCTGCGGAGCAGGGTGATCGTGCTCTGGCGCGCCTACCAGCGTCATGTTGCCATCACGTTTTAACAGTGCAATGAAAGGATTGAGGTCATGCTGAGCCGCAACCGTGTTAAGAATAAAGTCGAAGCTGTTGGTGTGTTGTGCCATTTGATCGGCATCTTTGGAGACCACAACTTCATCTGCACCGAGGCGTTTGCCATCTTCAATTTTAGAGGGAGAGGTGGTGAACAGCACCACATGGGCACCCATCGCGTGGGCAATTTTCACACCCATATGGCCTAAACCGCCTAAGCCGACGATACCCACTTTTTTGCCCGGACCCACGTTCCAGTGACGCAGCGGAGAATAGGTTGTAATACCCGCGCACAGCAGCGGCGCAACGCCTGCCAGATCCAGGTTTTCTGGAACACGCAGCACAAAGTCTTCATTAACCACGACTGACGTTGAGTAGCCGCCGTAAGTAATCGCGCCTGTTTCACGATCTTCACCGTTATAGGTGCCGACAAAACCATTTTCGCAATACTGCTCTAACCCTTCCTGGCAGCTTGGGCAGCTGCGACAGGAATCAACCATACAGCCAACGCCGACCAGATCGCCCACCTTATATTTTTGAGTCTGCGCGCCAACAGCGGTTACGCGGCCAACGATTTCATGGCCAGGCACAACCGGGAAAATCGTGTTTTTCCACTCATTGCGCGCCTGATGCAAATCAGAGTGGCAAACGCCACAGTACAAAACGTCGAGTTGCACATCATGCGCGCGGAGTTCGCGCGGTTTGTAATCGAACGGTGCGAGTTTGGATTGAGCATCCTGAGCAGCATACGCATGCGTGATATTCATGGTGTCTCCAGTTTCGATGTGTCGTGAGTGTTTTTCGATGGTGCGGCAGACCGTGCTGCAGCAAACAGGGCGACGCCGGGCGTGCCAAAGAGGAACCGCTTAAGGATAGTCAGGGAAACGGCAGGCGTATATGCCTATACATGTCTGAATCTTGCCTGATTCTGCATTTTTCAGGTCGATCAGGCTGCGCATAAAACAAGGCCCGCACAGAGGCGGGCCTGAAAAGACTACTTCTTCAGTAACGGCTTAAGGAAGCGTGCGGTATGTGATTTATCGCAATCTGCTACCGTTTCTGGCGTGCCGGCAATAAGAATTTCACCGCCGCCGCTGCCGCCTTCAGGTCCGAGATCGACAATCCAGTCTGCGGTTTTGATTACATCAAGATTGTGCTCAATCACCACGATGGTGTTGCCCTGATCGCGCAGTTGATGAAGCACTTCCAGCAATTGCTGAATATCAGCAAAATGCAGGCCGGTGGTTGGTTCATCAAGGATATACAACGTCTGACCGGTTCCGCGCTTCGACAGTTCACGCGCCAGCTTCACGCGCTGAGCTTCACCGCCGGACAGCGTGGTAGCTGACTGACCAAGACGAATATACGACAGGCCCACATCCATCAGCGTCTGTAGCTTACGCGCCAGGGCTGGCACGGCATCGAAGAACTCACGGGCTTCTTCAATGGTCATCTCCAGCACTTCGTGGATGCTTTTGCCTTTGTACTTTATCTCCAGCGTTTCGCGGTTATAACGCTTACCTTTACACTGATCGCACGGTACATAGATGTCCGGCAGGAAGTGCATTTCTACCTTAAGTACACCGTCACCCTGACAGGCTTCACAGCGTCCACCGCGTACGTTAAAGCTGAAGCGGCCCGGATTGTACCCACGCGAACGTGATTCCGGCACGCCAGCAAACAGCTCGCGCACCGGCGTAAAGATACCGGTATAGGTTGCCGGGTTGGAGCGTGGCGTACGACCAATGGGGCTTTGGTCGATATCGATCACTTTATCGAAATGCTCCAGACCGTTAACTTCGCGGTAAGGCGCGGGTTCGGCAATCGTCGCACCATTCAGCGCGCGTTGAGCAATCGGGAACAGCGTATCGTTAATCAGCGTCGATTTACCTGAACCGGAAACGCCCGTAATACAGGTAAACAGGCCAACTGGTAGCGTTAAGGTGACATCTTTCAGGTTGTTACCGCGCGCGCCCGTGACTTTGAGCACTTTGCCCGGATCGCCTTTCACGCGCTCTTTCGGTACAGAAATTTCTCGCTTGCCGCTCAGGAACTGGCCGGTAAGCGACGCTTCCTCAGCCATGATTTCATCTACCGTACCTTCTGCCACAATCTGACCGCCATGCACACCAGCACCTGGCCCGATATCGATCACGTGATCAGCGGCGCGAATCGCATCTTCGTCATGCTCAACCACAATCACCGTATTGCCCAGATCGCGCAGATGAATCAGCGTGCTAAGCAAACGTTCGTTATCACGCTGATGCAAACCGATGGAAGGCTCATCCAGCACATACATGACGCCAACCAGACCAGCGCCGATCTGACTCGCGAGACGGATACGCTGCGCTTCACCGCCAGACAGGGTTTCAGCTGAACGCGACATCGACAGATAGTTCAGGCCGACGTTGACCAAAAAGCTGAGGCGATCGCTGATCTCTTTCAGCACTTTTTCAGCGATTTTAGCCCGCTGACCGCTGAGCTTGAGGTTTTCAAAGAAACTCATCGCGTGACCGATGCTCATCTCTGAAATAGTGGGCAGTGTAGTGTTTTCCACGTACACATGGCGCGCTTCACGACGCAGACGTGTGCCTTCACAGCTGGCGCAAGCACGGTTGCTGATGAATCGGGCTAGCTCTTCGCGCACCGCTGATGATTCAGTCTCTTTGTAGCGGCGTTCCATATTATTAAGGACGCCTTCGAAAGGATGACGACGTACCGAGGTATCACCGCGATCGTTGATATATTTAAATTCGATGCTCTCTTTGCCGGAGCCGTACAAAATCACTTTCTGCACATTCCCTGGCAGACTGCCAAATGGCGCTTCGATATCAAAATCGAGATGTTCAGCCAGCGAGCGCAGCATCTGGAAATAGTAGAAATTGCGACGATCCCAGCCGCGAATCGCCCCGCCAGCCAGCGACAGTTCATGGTTTTGCACCACGCGGTCCGGATCGAAATATTGCTGTACGCCTAAGCCATCACAGGTTGGGCAAGCGCCCGCTGGATTGTTAAAGGAGAACAGGCGCGGTTCCAGCTCGCTCATGCTGTAGCCGCAAATCGGGCAGGCAAAGTTAGCAGAGAACAGCAACTCCTCCGCTTCGCTGTCATCCATATCGGCCACGATCGCCGTGCCGCCGGAAAGCTCGAGCGCGGTTTCAAACGATTCAGCTAAACGTGTCGCCAGATCGTCACGCACTTTGAAGCGATCAATCACCACTTCAATGGTGTGCTTCTTTTGCAGTTCGAGCTTTGGTGGATCAGAAAGATCGCAGACTTCACCGTCAATACGCGCACGGATATAACCCTGCGTAGCCAGGTTTTCAAGAGTTTTGGTGTGTTCACCTTTACGATCTTTCACCACCGGTGCCAGCAGCATTAAACGGCGGCCTTCAGGCTGCTCCAGCACCTGATCCACCATCTGACTCACGGTTTGCGCCGCCAGCGGCACGTCGTGATCCGGGCAACGTGGCTCACCCACACGTGCAAACAGCAGACGCAGGTAGTCATGAATTTCCGTAATGGTGCCAACCGTCGAGCGCGGGTTGTGTGACGTGGATTTCTGCTCGATAGAGATCGCGGGCGACAAACCCTCGATATGGTCGACATCCGGTTTCTCCATCAACGAGAGAAACTGGCGCGCATAGGCAGAAAGCGACTCTACATAGCGGCGTTGACCTTCCGCATACAGCGTGTCAAACGCCAAAGAGGATTTACCGGAGCCTGACAGGCCGGTTACCACGATGAGTTTGTCACGCGGGATGATCAGGTTGATGTTTTTCAAATTATGGGTGCGGGCACCACGAACTTCGATCTTATCCATTCACCTTTCCCGGATTAGAAGCACTCGCCGCGCCTTGCCGACACGACCAGAATAAACGCATCATTATGGCACAAAAAATAGACTGAATAAATATCCAGTAGTTTTTTGCTTTTTGGCGACTAAATGGTCAAAATTGGAACCCCGCTCGAAAGTGGGAACAGCGTCCAGGACGTGTTAGAATTGATCGTTTAGACTTTTAGCATTAACTCATCGGGAGACAGCAACATGGCCAGTCGTGGCGTTAACAAAGTGATTCTTGTCGGGAATCTGGGTCAGGATCCGGAAGTGCGTTACATGCCAAATGGTGGCGCTGTTGCCAACATTACGCTGGCCACGTCGGAAAGCTGGCGCGATAAGCAGACCGGTGAAAATAAAGAGATCACGGAATGGCATCGTGTGGTGCTGTTTGGCAAGCTGGCAGAAGTGGCCGGTGAATATCTGCGTAAAGGTTCACAGGTGTATATTGAAGGCCAGTTGCGTACACGTAAGTGGCAGGATCAGGGCGGCCAGGAACGCTATACCACAGAAGTCGTGGTGAACGTTGGCGGCACCATGCAAATGCTGGGCGGCCGTCAAGGCAACGCAGGCGGTGCTTCAGCGGGCGGTGCGCCAGCCAATAACAACAATGGTTGGGGTCAACCGCAGCAGCCACAGGGTGGTAATAACCAGTTCAGCGGCGGCGCACAGTCTCGTCCACAGCAGCCACAGAGTGCGCCGGCAAGTAACAACAACGAGCCGCCAATGGATTTCGACGACGATATTCCATTCTGATAACGTTGATGATCAGTTCTGTGAAAGGCCCACTTGTTGGGCCTTTTCTTTATTGCCACTCAGCCAGAATCGCATCGCAGCTCAACACGCAAGGCTCGATTAAGCAAACCTTTGCATTTTGCTGCTTTCCACAGGCATGCTAGTAAACCCAGTGACTGAACTAAGAGGCGGAGGTGTGACGTGGAAGGGGTTCCGGCCATTTTTCCCTGTGAAAAGATCGCGCGCAGTTTCAACAGTTGTCGGAGCTGCCAGGCATTGAACTTTATCAGGCCCACATCTCACGCTACGCCTTTGAACCCCACACGCATGAAGCGTTTGGCATTGGCACCATTGAATCGGGCGCACAGCGTTTTCGCTATCGCGGTACGCAATATACGGCCCCGGTCAACTCGTTAGTGATGATGAACCCGGACGAGCTGCATACCGGCGAATCAGCGTGCAAGCAGGGCTGGCGCTATCAAATGATCTATATCCAGCCACAATTAATGGATGAGTTAACCGGAGACAGCGGCTGGTGGTTCAAAGATGCACTGTTAACCGATCCACGGCTGGCGAAGCCGCTTTCCCAGGTGCTGACAGCGTTATGGCAGGCTGATTCTGCTCTGGCGCGCCAGAGTTTACTCTCAGAAGTGTTACGGCAAATGCGTCCACTGGCGCGGATGGCTACGCAACGGAAGCCAGACGCCAGGCATCGCTTCGATAATGTCCGCGACTATTTGCGCACCAACCTGGCCGAACCGGTACGGCTGGACACGCTAGCGGCGCTGGCGTCATTGTCACCGTGGCATTTTTTGCGCGCCTTTCGCGAACATTTTCATGTGACACCACAGCAAATGTTAATGGCCTATCGTTTATATGAGGCCAAGCAGTTGCTGGCAAAAGGGGAGACACCTGCGGGCGTGGCGGCTGCGGTTGGCCTGACCGATCAGGCACATCTCACGCGCGCATTCGCCCAACGCTATGGCATTACGCCGGGCCGTTACCAAAAACAGGTGATGCGCGGCTAGCTCAATCGCAATTTGCTACAAGCAATCCTCACCTCATTTCGCGACACTGCGCCGGTTCATCTATAAAGGAAGAGAAAATGCTTGCTGGCGTATTGTTTGCTCTCACCGCAGGATTAATGTGGGGCTTAATTTTTGTTGGCCCGCTACTGGTGCCCGATTATCCTGGCACGCTGCAGTCGGCTGGGCGTTATGTGGCCTTTGGGCTAATTGCGCTGCCGCTTGCCTGGCACGATCGTCATCGGCTGCGCAAACTGGTTTCTGCCGACTGGCGAGAAGCACTGAAACTCTCACTGGTAGGAAATCTTCTTTATTATGCCTTTCTCGCTAATGCGATTCAGCGCACGGGCGCGCCAGTTTCAACCATGATTATTGGCACATTGCCGGTGGTTATCGCGGTGACCGCGAACCTCTGTTACGGCCACCTTGAAGGGCGGCTTGCCTGGCGGCGGCTGATCCCTGCATTAATCGTCATGGGAGGTGGTCTGTTATGTGTCAATGCAGCGGAGCTGCAAACGCAGGGGGCCGCTTTAGATCTGAATCGCTACCTGGTTGGCATTTTGCTGGCGATAATGGCGGTGGTATGCTGGACATGGTATCCGCTTCGTAATGCACGCTGGTTGCGCACCCACCCAGAGCTGAAACCTGCCACCTGGGCCACGGCGCAGGGCGTGGTGACGTTGCCACTGGCGTTAGTTTTTTACGGCCTCGTCAGCATGCAGCTTGCCTGGCAACGGCCTGACTTTAGCCTGCCATTCGGCCCGCATCCCCACATATTTATTCCGTTAATGCTGGCCATTGGTTTGTTGTGTTCCTGGCTTGGCACGCTGTGCTGGAACGCCGCAAGCCAGCGTTTACCCACGGTGTTGATGGGGCCCTTAATCGTTTTTGAAATCCTTTTCGGCCTGCTGTGGACGTTTCTCTGGTATCAACACTGGCCTCCGTTATTAACCGCAACGGGTATTCTGCTGCTGATTATTGGCGTGATCTGGGCGATGTTAATTAAACCCGAGCCAGTTGTAACCGCACTCGATCTCTGAATACCTGCGCTGGCAAAATATTATCGCCAGCGCGACTTCCTGATTTTGCTCAATTTTAAGAATTAGTCGCATCCCGTTTCAGGCTCTGTCAGCTGAAATTCTACGCCTGATACGTTGTTAAATCGGTTTTAACCCTCTCTGTTACGTCAGAAATCACTCTTCAGCTTTGATTTGGTTCTAAGCAATAGCCCTTTTGCGGGCCTTTTTTATGTCAGAAAGTGCATAAGCGTTATTATTTCATTCACCTTGTGCGCGATAAATAGCCAATTAAGTCTGCAATAACGGCTTGATTGTGCATATAAATGGGCTGCCGCTTCGCTTTAACGGATGACTGGACCTGAGAAAGCGGCGCAATAAACCAATTTTTACTTCATATATAAACAAGAGGCTAAGAAAAATTACCGCTTCGTTTATATTAAAAGTTTAGCTTCAGGCATCTTTATCTGCATTCTTTAACAAATAAAACCAGGCAAATGCACTGAAGTGTTAAGATTTTATAAACTATTAGATATGGGATTTTGCTGATGGACGCGGCAAAGATAGCTGATTTTCTGTGGCTGAAATGTCAGCTTACGGGAAAAGGGTTAGATCCACTATAAACTGAGAAAAAATAAGCGCAAAATTTAAGCGTGTTCAGTTAGGCTTAACTAAATTTGCTGGATTCAGTCCCGCTAATTAGCACGGTTAACGTAAATAATGAGAAGCCCCAATCTCACCGAAATGAGATTGGGCTGAGGGAAGTAGCGTAGAAAGCGAGACTTTTGCTGTTGCGAATCAATTTTACCGCAAAAAAGAAGCTTAGCCGCTCAATCATTCATTAGTAATAAATGGTGCGGAAAGGGTAGCCACAAATGTCCTGTTAAATGATCTTCATCTCTTCTGGTAAGAACAAATCTCAGCTTTAGTCCAGGAAACGCGGTAGTAATAGTATTAACGGTTCTCTGTACCTGAGGGATAGTGATAAACGCTGCGGCTAATATCTAATAAACGGCAGCTGCGGCGCGTACCAATTTCAAAGGTGTTCTGTAAAAAATTGACTGCCTGACGCTTTTCATTCGTTGTAAAGAAGTTCTTCAGTACGCTTTGTAGCATCTCCTTATCTGAGTTTAACGTTTGTAATTCGCGCGTAAGTGATTGCAGCTTCTCCTCCAGTTCCTTGATTTTTCTGCCCTCCTCGGAAGACAGCCCAGAAAACTTCTTCTTCCAGCTATAGAAAGTTGCTTCAGAGATGCCAAGCTCTTCACAAATCTCTCTGACTTTAACGCCTGATTCAGAAGCTTTAATGGCATTTGTGATTTGATCTTCGCTATATCGTGACTTTCTCATAAATGCTCTTACCTTTCTTATCGATTAATGGATGAGAATGACTTTATTAAATCCTGGCACTGTAAGTATTCTATTAATACAGTATCAAAGTGCTTGAATTGAATTGCGAAGGTTAAATTAAGATATTTGGAATAAATATCATCATGGGATAAATCTTATTTTATTCCGATCGGGTTGGCATACCTTCCTGGAAAAGGGTTTTTGATATAGATTCTTCACATCCCAAATACGAAAAAATTCTACGCACATTGGATATTTAGCATAACTGGCTTGATTATTACGCCGTTTGTGACTCTAAAAAAAACGCGCTTTTTTCTGCTTGAAATCGTTTTCACATCAAGTTATTCGCGCCAAATATAATAAGAATTATCCTGAATTTATTCTCCGGATTATGATCTGATTCTCAATTTTCGGACCAGACTGGTTTGAAGCCTTTAATTTTCGCCAGGCCCACTGTGCGCTTATTAATTCGTTAAAGGGACGTTTTACCGAAGCGGTAGTAGTTGAGTAATACTAAGGAAGAATCGATGAAATTGAGCGTAATGTCTAATGCCGCCTGGATGATGTCTGAGAAGATCATTTCCGTGTTTGGTGTCATATTCGTGACGTCTTACGTGGCAAAATCCTTTGGTCCAACTGTGTTTGGCCAGATGGCGTTTTCAACTTCCTTATTTGCTATGGTGCAAACCGTTGCGATATTCGGTACCGAAACTATCCTTTTCAAGCGCGTAAGTAAAAACGCATCTAAAGGCTTACGTTTAATGACCATCGCACGCACGATGCGGCTGGTTTTATTGTTGCTTACCTCCATTCCGGTGCTCATTTGGGTTTGGTACAACATGCAGGAAAACTTCCTGGTGTTTGCCCTGGCCTCATTTGTTGCCTCGGTCTTTGTCACACAAGATACCTTCAGCGTGTTCAACAATGCGCGTCTCGCTTCACGGTTAAATACCATTGCGAATGCCATTGGCATGCTGTTGAGCTTTGCTATCAGTTTTACCATTGCCTGGTTGCGACTTAATCCGCTGTGGCTCACGCTGTCGATTGTGGCGGTCACGCTGGTGCCTTATGCGATCAAACGCTACAACTTTTACCGTGAACACCAGGATCACATGCCACCACGTGAGAAGCGTAGCGCCTATTTGCGTTACCTCATGTATGCGGGCTTACCACTGGCCATTTCCAGCATCTTTATTTCTGTCCAGGTGAAAACTGCACAAATGTTTTTGGCAGGTATCGCTTCAGCACGCGATCTCGGCTTGTTTGCCGCAGCCAATACCATTGCAGCTTCGTGGATTTTTATCCCCGTAGCACTGATTACGTCATGCTTCACTGAGATTTTCAGAGAGCGCGGCGACATGGCGATTAAGCTGGCAGCACGGCTACACGGTTATGTCATGGGCGTTTCATTATTGATGCTGCTGATCGTTTCCCTGTTCGGCGAGCAGATCACTATTGCGTTATACGGTTCGGAATACACACAGTCAGGAGGGCTCATTACATTACTGTCGATAGCCACAAGCTTTTCGGCAATGGGGACTGTAGCGTATCGCTACATGGTAAAAGAGGGTGGTTTTAACTACTTACTGAGGAAAATCATCTGCTTGATGGTCATCAGTGTGCCGCTTTCCTGGTGGCTGATCCAAGACTACGGCATTATGGGAGCCGCCTGGAGCGTTTTCCTTTCAGAACTCTTGTCCCTTACCGTAATGAATTACTTCTTCAAAAACGGCGTCATTCAAAAGATTCAAGTTTCCTCACTCAACTACAAAACCTACAAATGAGGTCCGATATGCTCAAGTTGAAAGAAGAACTCAGAAGAAGTGTGCAGTATTTTATTAAGAAGATGCCCTGGTCTTATCAGGACCGCATCTACTACTTCCACAAGTTCAAATCATTGCCCAATCTGCGTCAGCCGAAGGTGTTTAACGAGAAGGTGCTGTACCGTAAATTTATCTACGGCGATTACCAGAGTTATGGCCGCTTGTCAGATAAGTTTTCAGTACGTGAATTTATTGCCGAGAAGATCGGTAATGAATACCTGATCCCACTGGTACATGAAACCACCGATCCGACTACGCTGAACAGTTTGCCGTGTTGGAAAGGAACGGTAATTAAGCCGAATCATGCTTCAAACATGGTGGAAATTTTGCTGGAAGAGCCAGATGCGCTGCGTAAACAGCAGATCATTCATGACTGTTATCGCTGGCTGAAAACCGATTTTGCTAACGAAGCCCGCGAAATTCATTATCGCTACATCAAGCCGCGCATTTTAGTTGAGCAATATATTGGCGACGGCAAAAGTGCACCGATTGATTACAAGTTTCACATGTTTAACAAGCGTGATGGCCGGTTTGAATATGTGCTGCAGGTTATCTACAACCGCTGCCAGCCGCTGTTGTCGATGAACTTCTATGTGAATAACCTTGACGAGGCATTCCATAAAATCCGTGATACTGGTTTAGACATTTCTGACGTTATGCCTTCGCTGCAACATGCGCTTGCTCTGAGCAAAAAGTTAGCCAGCGATTTCGATTATGTGCGCGTTGACTGGTATATCCATGAAGAGCGCATCTATTTCGGCGAACTGACATTCACGCCAGGCGCAGGTTTGGTGACCGGGTTAGATCGTGGATTAAATCAAATAATGGGAGACATGTGGATTCAGGATCGCCGCGGCACGCAGAGACCGGGCGTCACAGTAGGGGATGTTAATATTCCTGCCTTGTTGAAGAAAATTTAGGTATACACAGCAATGTAAAAAACCCCGCTTAGCGGGGTTTTTTATTGGGAAAAAATCAAGGCATTGGCCAGTCAGCAGGCGCCTGACTCATCGCCTGAATGAAGGCGTTTTTTGAAATTTCCATGAAGTTATGCACATTGTCCATGCTCAGGGTAATGCCCATCAAGCCGGTCACAAACCAGCAGGTCATTGCTAAACCAACGCCGCCGCACATAAATGCCATAACGTGATGGCTCTCCTGACGAAGTTTCGTTTTCAGGGTGCTGGCAAAAAACATCATGACGGCGCTCAGCAATTCCCAACGCATAACAAGTAGACTGGTGGTTAACGTAGCCATCGGCTGGACCTCAATAAATCAGTAGGAATTCCTGACAATCTGCGGACATCACCGGCGGCACAAAGAGATGTCAGGTAGTCTCTTTTTGTCGTCAACCCAAGGTCATAATGTGACTTGGCTCACATTATATCACTCGATTTTAAACTTTGAACAAAATTTGTATCTTGTATGGTAGAAAAAATTTGATTGAAGTTTAAGCGTAAAGCGAGAAGAGGGGAAAAGCTGAAGGAAAACAAAAGAAAGGCGCGCCCAGGGTAGGCGCACAGAAAATCACCGAACCGGGCAGCACTCACCGGTGGTCCGTTGAGTAAAACTGGCCATACTCTCGCTGCAATCAAAGTTGAACAGACGCGGACGCTGAATGGCCTGACGACGCATAGTGTGGCGATAAGCGGTAGGCGTTTGAGAGAACTGGCGACGGAAAACGCGCGAGAACGTTTGCTGCGAGTCATAGCCATACTGCATGGCAATATCAAAAACAGGGCGCTGCGTTTGGCGCAGGGCTTCCGCAGCCAGCGTCAGGCGGCGTTCACGAATATATCCACCCAGCGTCTGTTTCGTAACGCTACGGAACATACGTTGCAGATGCCATTTCGAATAACCTGATTTGGCTGCCACTTCATCAATAGACAAAGACTTGTCCAGGTTTTCGTCGATCCAGTGTGTCAGGGAATGAATGATCTCTTCTTGAATCATAGTCACATCCTTCTGGTGATTTTTCCCGTCATATTGGCTGTTTTCCAGACGTGGGTTCTGCTGATCCAGCGCCTGGCGAATACATCAATGATTAAAGGAAAAGGAGATTATGCCGTTCTGATGGGAAGCGAGTATAATTCCTCAAGTTAACTTGAGGTAAAGAGCCAAATGAAAAAGATCGCAACTACCCAAAACCGGTATTAACCCCAGGTGAAGTCGCACGACGTAGCGGAGTTGCTGTTTCGGCGCTGCATTTTTATGAAACGAAAGGGCTAATTTCCAGCACGCGTAACGGCGGCAATCAGCGGCGTTACAGCCGTGATGTGCTGCGTCGCGTGGCGATCATTAAGATTGCACAGCGCATCGGGATCCCTTTAGCTACGGTCAGCGACAGCCTGGAACATATTCCTGCCGATAAACGTATGTCGGCACACGAATGGGATGCGCTGACGCAGCACTGGCGCGAGGAGCTGGATAAACGCATCGAAACTCTGACGCGCCTTCGCAACGATCTGGATGGCTGCATCGGCTGTGGCTGCCTTTCAATGCGTGACTGCCCTTTACGCAATCCAGGCGACCGACTGGCGCAGCAGGGTTCAGGTGCGGTGCTGCTCAATCCTGAACAGGATGACAAGCTGGCGGAGCGTGAGTGATGTCTATACTTGGTTGATGTCGCTAAACAGGGAACCATGATGATCACTGTTCACCATCTTGAACATTCGCGTTCGCATCGCGTGTTGTGGCTACTGGAAGAGCTGGACGTCCCGTATCAGATTAAACGCTACCAGCGCGAATCGACCATGCTGGCCCCGGAAGCCTTGAAAAAAGTTCATCCGTTAGGCAAATCACCGGTGATTACCGATGAAAACCGGGTGATTGCAGAATCGGGTGCGATTCTGGAGTATCTGGAAAATAAGTATGATGCAGAATATCGGCTGAAGCTGGCCGATGAGCAAGAAGTGCTGCAGGCGCGCTACTGGCTGCACTATGCAGAAGGATCGCTCATGCCGCTGCTGGTAATGAAACTGATTTTTGGGCGGCTTGGTCAGGCACCGGTTCCCTGGTTACTGCGGCCCGTTGGCGGTGCGTTAGGTAAAGGTGTTCAGAAAGCGTTTCTCGATAAACAGCTTAAACCACACAGGGAAATGATTGAGCAGCATCTCGCTACGCATCTCTGCTTTGCCGGTAAGCGTTTCAGCATCGCTGATATTCAAATGAGTTTCCCGCTCATGGCGCTGAGTCAGCGCGGCGGACTTGCCGATATGCCTGCTACCCGACAATGGCTGGAAACAGTCCAACAGCGTGCTGCCTGGCACCGTGCCATTGAGCAGGGCGGCGATATCAGTCTGCCGGGTTGAATCCTCTCTTACGTTGCGTGGCCTCATCTGTTGCGCAACGCCCTTCATCATAAGAAAATCCTGTTACATCAATGCGCAAACCTTGCGTACAGTCTGTTGCGCAACAGAGCAAGCCGGTCTTCTTTAAACTCCAACGCAATCTTTATCCTGATTATTGACTATTAAGCAGTTGAAAATGTGCCAGCAAACGCCGGATAATCGTTTGCCTTTCTGTTTGCTCGTCTGAAGATGGGCAATGACTTGCGGCAAGGTAAACGTTTGCCCTCTCTCTTTTGCCGGTTGGTACAGAGATATTACCCAGGGAATTTCAGGGCGGCGGTCGCAGGGCGATCCACACAACAAAAATCTTTGAGGCTCAAATATGTCAATTGAATCACGCCCGGCCAGTGGAAAACTGGACGCCTGGTTCGCCATTTCTGCGCGTGGCAGCAGTGTACGTCAGGAAATCCTGGCGGGACTGACCACGTTTCTGGCCATGGTCTATTCGGTTATCGTCGTTCCCGGCATGCTGGGTAAAGCCGGTTTTTCACCGACGGCGGTATTTGTCGCCACCTGTCTGGTCGCCAGCTTTGGCTCCATCATCATGGGATTATGGGCTAACCTGCCGATGGCGATCGGTTGCGCTATCTCCTTAACGGCTTTTACCGCGTTCAGCTTAGTGCTCGGTCAGCAAATCAGCGTACCTGTCGCTCTCGGGGCGGTGTTCCTGATGGGGGTGCTGTTTACCTTTATCTCGGTGACCGGTATTCGCTCATGGATCTTACGCAATCTGCCAATGGGGGTGGCGCATGGTACAGGCGTCGGTATCGGTTTGTTCCTGTTGCTGATTGCCGCTGACGGTGTGGGATTAGTGGTGAAAAACCCGGCCCCTGGCTTACCGGTATCGCTTGGTGACTTTAACGCTTTCCCGGTGCTCATGACGCTGTCAGGACTGGCGGCTATTATTGGGCTGGAGAAGCGTCGTGTGCCTGGGGGCATTCTTCTGACAATCATCGCCATCTCCGTGCTGGGCCTGATTTTTGATCCCGCAGTTACGTATCAGGGGTTGTTTGCCTTACCCAGTCTTAGCGATGCCAGTGGTCAGTCGTTAGTTTTCAGCCTCGACATCACGGGAGCGTTGCAGCCGGTTGTGTTGCCCAGCGTACTGGCGCTGGTGATGACCGCCGTGTTTGATGCCACAGGCACCATTCGCGCAGTGGCTGGCCAGGCAAACTTGCTGGATAAAGAGGGGCAAATTATCAATGGTGGGCGTGCCCTGACTACCGATTCGGTCAGCAGCCTGTTTGCTGGTTTAGTGGGCGCATCACCGGCAGCTGTCTATATCGAATCCGCAGCGGGTACGGCGGCAGGCGGAAAAACCGGCCTGACGGCTATTGTCGTCGGTCTGCTTTTCCTGGTGATCCTGTTCATGTCGCCGCTGGCGTATTTAGTGCCAGCTTATGCCACCGCACCGGCGTTGATGTATGTCGGCCTGCTGATGCTAAGTAACGTAGCAAAAATTGACTTCAACGATTTTGTGGATGCGATGGCGGGTCTGCTCACGGCGGTCATTATCGTTCTTACCTGCAACATTGTTACCGGCATCATGCTGGGCTTTGCTGCACTGGTCGTTGGACGTCTGTTTGCCGGAGAGTGGCGCAAGCTGAATGCCGGCACCGTGATCATCGCTGTTGCCCTGGTAACCTTTTACGCTGGCGGCTGGGCGATCTGACTTCTCAACCGGGCGTGCAGCCGCACGTCCGGAATATTCCTCTTTTTCCTGTTTGCCGCACGTGTAGCAATCCCCGTTGCTGGCGGATTGTTTTACACTTTAGCGTCACAACATTGACTGAAAGAGTTGAAGGCGCTTAAGGAAAGCATGGAAATCTTTTTTACTATTCTCATTATGACGCTGGTCGTGTCGCTTTCTGGCGTCGCTGCTCGCATTCTCCCTTTTCAAATTCCCTTGCCGTTGGTCCAGATTGCCGCCGGTGCGCTACTCGCCTGGCCGACCTTTGGTTTACATGTCGACTTTGACCCGGAACTGTTTCTGGTGCTGTTTATTCCGCCGCTGCTGTTTGCTGACGGCTGGAAAACGCCGATCAGTGAGTTCCTGCATCACGGTCGCGAAATCATCGGTTTAGCTCTGGTTCTGGTATTGATCACCGTGGTTGGCATCGGTTACCTGATTCACTGGATGGTGCCTGGCATTCCCTTGATCCCCGCTTTCGCTCTGGCAGCGGTGCTCTCTCCGACCGATGCCGTGGCGCTTTCTGGCATTGTGGGCGAAGGTCGCATCCCGAAAAAAATCATGTCGATATTGCAGGGCGAAGCGTTAATGAATGACGCTTCCGGCCTGGTTTCGCTTAAGTTCGCCGTCGCCGTCGCGATGGGAACCATGGTGTTTAGCTGGGGCGGGGCCAGCGTTGAATTCCTGAAAGTTGCGGTGGGCGGCTTAGTCGCCGGTGTTGCCGTTTGCTGGTTGTATGGTAAATCGTTGCGCCTGCTGAGTCGCTGGAGCGGTGACGATCCGGCTACGCAAACCGTATTACTGCTGCTGCTGCCGTTTGCTTCTTACCTGATTGCCGAGCATTTAGGTGTGTCTGGCATCCTTGCCGCCGTTGCGGCGGGTATGACGATTACGCGCTCCGGTATTATTCGTCAGGCCCCGCTGGCGATGCGTTTACGTGCGAACAGCGTGTGGCAGATGCTGGAATTCGTGTTTAACGGCATGGTATTCCTGATGCTTGGTCTGCAACTGCCAGACATTCTCCAGACGTCCATCGACACGGCCAATGCCGATCCTAACGTCGAATTATGGGTACTGTTCGCTGATATCGGGCTGGTCTACCTGGCGCTAATGGTGGTGCGTTTTGGCTGGTTGTGGATCATGCAGCGTTTCAGTAAGCGTCTGCTAAAGAAAAAACCGATGGAGTTCGGCAACTATTCTCTGAAAGAGCTGTGGATTGCCTCTTTCGCTGGCGTCCGTGGTGCGATCACCCTGGCGGGTGTGCTTTCTATTCCGCTGCTTCTGAGCACCGGTGAACCGTTCCCGGCACGCTATGAGCTGGTGTTTATCGCCACCGGCGTCATTCTGCTCTCGCTGCTGGTTGGCGTCATTATCCTGCCGATACTGCTGCGCGGTTACGACGGCATTGATAAATCAAGCCATCGTCGCGAACTGCAAAATGCCCGCGCCGTGATGGCCAGTGTGGCAATTGAAAGTCTGCATAAGATGGAGTCACGGCTGGAAAATGATACTAATGAAAACATCGATCCTGAACTGCTTAAAGAGGTCAGTCTGCGTATCATTGGTAACCTGCGACGCCGGGCGGAAGGCAAAAATGATATGGAACATGCGCTGTTTGCTGAAAACCTTGAACGGCGTTTCCGTTTGACAGCACTGCGCGCCGAACGCGCGGAAGTTTATCATTTACGTGCCACTCAGCAGATTTCCAACGAAATCATGCAGAAGTTACTGCACGATCTCGACCTGCTGGAAGCGTTACTGGTGACGAAAGAAGAGTGATCCTGAGCCTTCAGGCTGTAGAAAAGGACCCCGTTTCCCTGTTTACAGCCTGGAGATTCAGACAGAAAGGCGCGGTGCATTATCCGGCCAGTACTCCCGACAGCAGGCAATCCACGCCTGTGCGCTGCGCGACAAATAACTGCCTTCGCGCCAAATCAGCCCCAGACTCCACTTCAGTTCTGACTCCAGCGGCAGCCAAAGCAGCGATTGCTTGTCCAGCCGCTGGCAGATAGGCTCCGGCAGGATCGCCAGCCCCATCTCTGCCTGTACCATTGCCGCCAGAAAATCCCACTGACCGCTGCGCACGGCAATATTTGGGGTAACGCCGAGGCGCTGAAACGCCTTCATAAGCTGCCGGTTAAGTGAAAACTCTTCGTTGAAAATCAGTAGCGGATGTTCGGCCAGTTCAGGCAAGGCAAGGTGAGTACGGTTCAGCCATTCGGCACGACGGGGTAAAAGCACACAGAGCGGATGGTGCATCAGTGGCAGGGTATTCAAAGGTAATTCAGCATCGACTGGCAACGCAGTAAGCGCAATATCCAGGCTGCCTGCCAGAACCGCCTGCTGCACGGTTAAACCGCCAAACTCAGAAATTTTTAACTCAACGCCAGGATAGCGACGGCGAAATGCTGAGATCGAACCGGCAATTTGCATGCCGACCATGGGGGAATGCCCAGCCGTAGCTCTCCGGTTTTAAGCTGATTAATGTCGCCAATTTCAGCTTCTAGCTGGTGAAACTCCTGCAAAATTGCCAGTCCGCGCTGATACACCGCCTGGCCACTGTCGGTGAGGTGCAGTCGACGACCATCACGCAGGATCAAGGTGCAGCCTAACTCCTCTTCTAACTGACGCAACATTTTGCTGATGGTCGGCTGAGTAACAAACAGCTTTTGCGCGGCGCGGGTAAAACTTTGCTGGCGTACCACTTCAGTGAAGTAGCGCAGGGCGCGGACATCCATAAACTATTCCTGTTTGGCATGATTTGAATAATATTAATTCATTTTTTTCACCTTCTGTCTGCGATTTATACTGGGCTGGTTAAATTTAACGGGGAGAAAAAATGGCGTTAGCCTTGAGTCCGCGCAGAACGGACAAGCTGCAACGATTTAGCCTGCCGCTACAGTTAGCCTTGTATATCGGCGTCTTTATCGCCTGCGATCATCTGGTGAGCTGGCTGCAGTTGCCGCTACCGGCCAATATCGTGGGCATGCTGCTGATGCTGGTACTGATTGTGACGCGCATCGTGCCGCTGAGCTGGGTAAAGGCGGGTTCAAACTGGCTTCTGGCTGAAATGTTGCTGTTCTTTATTCCTGCCGTGGTGGCGGTGGTTAATTATGGCGATCTGCTGCGGGTAGAAGGCTGGCGCATCTGTGTGGTAATCGCTATCAGTACGCTGTTGGTGCTGGCCTCAACAGCATGGGTGGTTGATCGCATCTATCGCTATGAAGTGGCGCGTGCGGCGCGTAAGCAGGGCAATGATGCGTGATTTGATAATGAGCCTGCTGTGTGTCGCGGTGACATTACTGATCTACTATCTCAACAAACGGCTCTATCGCCGCTGGCGTACGCTGATATTGATGCCGCTGGTGATGACACCGCTGCTGCTGGTGGCGTTGCTTCTGGTCACGCACATTAGCTGGCAGGATTATATTGCCGAAAGCCACTGGCTGCTGTGGCTGCTGGGACCGGCTACGTTGGCTTTTGCTGTGCCGGTGTATGAAAACATGGCGATCATCAAACGTCACTGGCTTTCGTTAAGTGCGGGCGTGTTAACCGCAACCGTTGTCGCCGTGTGTAGTTCAGTCTGGCTGGCACGGCTGTTAATGCTGCCAGAGTCCATTCAGCGCAGTTTGGCGGTACGATCTATTACAACACCTTTCGCGCTGGCCGCGGCTAAGCCGATCGGCGGACAGCCCGATTTGGTGGCATTGTTTGTGGTGATTACCGGCGTGTTTGGCATGGCGGTGGGCGATGTGCTGTTCCTGCGCATTGCGATCAAACAGGGCGTCGCAAAAGGTGCGGGTCTGGGCGCGGCGTCACACGGTGCCGGAACGGCGCGTGCCTATCAACTTGGTCAGCAGGAAGGCGTGGTTTCCAGCCTGGTGATGATGCTGTCGGGCGTCGTCACCGTGCTTCTGGCACCGCTTATTGGTCATTTGATGTGGGCGCTTTAACCTTCTTCCGCTAAGGCAACAGCCACTTTCTGGCTGTTGTCTCCTCTCTGAGACATGTCCGTTTACGTAAAGCTTGTCAAAATAAGTTGTCTCTCTGTTTCAGGCTGTTACCCTTTCCGCCGAATTAATTGTCCTTCACGGAGTGGAATCATGTTAAAGCAACTTGTTACTGGAAGCGCACTGGGGCTGGTTTTATTGAGCGGTGCAGCACAGGCAATCGAAGGCAGTGTGGATGTGGGTGAGCACAACACTAACCTGAACCTTGGTCTTGGCACTGCGTCGCCGGGCTTGTTTCTCAAAGGTAACTGGCTGCGTAGCGATCATGATGGCAGCACTTACGGTGCAGGTCTGGGTTATAACCTGGATATCGGTCCGCTGCGTCTGGCGCCGACCGCAAAAGCAATCTTCACCCATCCTGAAGATGGAAAAGATGGTTTTGCGCTGGCGGTCGGTGCAGGTGCCGCCTATAACTTCAACACCATGTGGGGCCTGTACGGCGAGTATTACTATGCGCCAGAGGGCTTTACCGATCATCTCGACAGCTATCAGGAAGCGGCGGGTGGCCTGAGCTTCACACCGATTTCAATGCTGAATCTGCGTGTGGGTTATCAGTACATTGAGCTGAACAACAAAGGTAACCGTAAAGATAACGTACTGGTCGATGGCCCTTATGTCGGCGCGTCACTGCGTTTCTAACGGCGTTTAAGAAAAAGGCGGCTCACCATCAGGTGAGCCGCCTTTTTAGTGCGCTTTGCCTTGCTGAACACCGACACCCGTCTGTGAACGAACAAACTGTGCCTGGAAGCGACCCCGTTCTTCTGTA
This sequence comes from Pantoea sp. LMR881, assembly GCF_027157825.1. NCBI lineage: Bacteria > Pseudomonadati > Pseudomonadota > Gammaproteobacteria > Enterobacterales > Erwiniaceae > Pantoea > Pantoea sp. LMR881. The sequence goes on along the minus strand of NZ_JAPVOK010000002.1, from coordinate 1,975,368 downwards.
CCCTGTGCTGAATTATCAGTAAGAGAGAAAAACCAGGTGCCCGCAAACGCGATCAGCATTGAGAACAGCGCCGGATACTCATACGGATAAACTGGCGTAGCATGTCCTAATACCTGCACCCAAACTGTTGGACCGAGAATCATTAATACCACTGCGGTAATCAATCCTGACCAGCCACCCACCATTGCTCCGCGCGTGGTCAGTTTTGACCAGTACATTGACAGCAGAATAATCGGGAAGTTACAGCTTGCTGCAATGGAGAACGCCAGGCCAACCATAAATGCAATATTCTGTTTTTCAAACAAAATACCCAACGCGATAGCCACTACGCCTAATACCAGCACGGTGATTTTCGACACGCGCAGTTCATCACGTTCATTCGCCTGGCCTTTACGGTAAACGCTGGCATAGAGATCGTGTGAGACTGCTGATGCGCCCGCCAGCGTCAGACCCGCGACAACAGCCAGAATAGTGGCGAAGGCAACTGCAGAAATGAAGCCAAGGAAAGTGCTGCCACCAACTGCATTAGCCAGATGCACTGCCGCCATATTGGTGCCGCCAATCAAAGCGCCCGTAGCGTCTTTGAATGCGGGATTAGCGCCAACCAGCAGAATCGCACCAAAGCCGATAATAAAGGTCAGGAAGTAGAAGTAGCCCATAAAGCCGGTGGCCCAGAACACACTTTTACGCGCTTCTTTGGCATCTGCGACGGTAAAGAAACGCATCAGAATATGCGGCAACCCGGCAGTGCCGAACATCAAGCCAAGGCCGAGTGACAGCGCAGAGATGGGATCTTTGACCAGCCCGCCGGGTTGCATAATCGCAACGCCTTTCGGATGCACCGCCATCGCCTCAGTAAACAGCGTGTTGAAGCTAAAGCCCGTCGCCTTCATCACCATAACCGCCATAAAAGTGGCACCAAACAGCAACAGCACCGCTTTGATGATCTGCACCCAGGTTGTGGCAAGCATGCCGCCAAACAGCACGTACATCACCATCAAAATACCGACCAGCACCACTGCCACGTGATAATCGAGGCCAAACAGCAGTTGAATCAGCTTACCGGCACCGACCATTTGCGCAATCAGATAGAGCGCCACAACCACCAGCGAGCCGCAGGCTGAAAGCGTGCGAATCGGTTTCTGTTTCAGGCGATACGACGCAACATCAGCGAAGGTGTAGCGGCCCAGATTACGCAAGCGTTCAGCAATCAAAAACAGGATCATCGGCCAGCCGACAAGGAAGCCGAGCGAATAGATCAGCCCGTCATAACCCGAGGTGTAAACCAGCGCCGAAATACCGAGAAAGGAGGCCGCTGACATAAAATCACCCGCCATCGCCAGACCATTCTGGAAACCGGTGATATTGCCGCCTGCGGTGTAGTAATCACTGCGCGAGCGGGTACGTTTCGACGCCCAGTAGGTGATCCCCAGCGTTGCCGCCACAAACACCACAAACATGATGATTGCCTGATAGTTGGTGGACTGTTTTTGTACCGCGCCGGTGATCGCATCAGCAGCCAGTACCGATGAAGGCAGCAGCGCGGTCAGCAGCCAAAAAGCGTAACGCATCATGATTTCACCTCGCTGAGGATCTGTCGGGTCAGACGATCAAACTCGCCGTTGGCGCGCCAGACATACACACCGGTCAGCACAAACGAGATGACAATCAAACCGACACCAATGGGGATCCCGCGCGTCACGTTGGTGCCGGCATGCAGTGGGGTGCCAAGCCAGGCGGGGGCAAAAGCAATCAGCAAAATAAAGCCGACATACAACACCAGCATGATCAGCGACAGCAGCATCGCGAAAGCCTGGCGTTTGTGGACCAACTCCTGAAAACGAGGGTTGCGTTCCATCTGTTGGTAAATTGCATCCTGATTAGAAAGGGCGTCATTCATCACATTTTCTCCAGAGGGCTTGCAGGCGTGAACCTCACGCAGGCGCGCGGATTTATTTTGTTTTGTGACTACAGAAACAGACTACGTAGGGATGGATGGCGGGAGACGTGAACCCTCCCGCCGGCTAACAACCGTGTTAAGGCATTTTGATCGACTGCTTTTCCTCAAGCAGTTTATCAACCACGCCCGGATCGGCGAGGGTTGAAGTATCACCTAAATTGCTGGTATCACCTGTCGCAATTTTGCGCAGAATGCGCCGCATGATTTTGCCGGAGCGGGTTTTCGGCAGTGAATCAGTCCAGTGCAAAACATCTGGCGTGGCGATTGGGCCAATCTCTTTACGCACCCAATTGCGCACCTCGGTATAGAGTTCCGGCGACGGTTCTTCACCGTGGTTCAACGTAATGTAAGCATAAATCGCCTGGCCTTTAATGCTGTGCGGAATGCCAACCACTGCCGCTTCGGCAATTTTGGGATGGGAAACCAGCGCCGATTCAATCTCTGCTGTGCCGAGGCGGTGACCGGAAACGTTGAGAACATCATCCACGCGCCCCGTGATCCAGTAATAGCCATCTTCATCACGTCGGGCGCCATCGCCACTAAAATACATATTTTTGAAGGTAGAGAAGTAGGTCTGCTCAAAGCGATCGTGATCGCCAAAAAGCGTTCGTGCCTGGCCTGGCCAGGAGTCGGTGATCACCAGATTGCCTTCGCAGGCACCCTGTTGTGGATTTCCTTCGTTATCCACCAGAGCGGGCTGTACGCCAAAAAACGGTTTGGTGGCCGAACCGGCTTTCAGTTCGGTTGCACCCGGTAAAGGCGTGATCATGAAACCGCCAGTCTCTGTTTGCCACCAGGTATCGACGATTGGGCAGCGACTGTCACCAATCTTTTTGTAATACCATTCCCAGGCTTCGGGGTTAATCGGCTCACCGACGGAACCCATGATGCGCAGCGTGCTGCGATCGGTGCCTTCAATGGCTTTATCACCTTCCGCCATCAATGCCCGAATCGCGGTTGGCGCAGTATAGAGCAGCGTCACCTTATGCTTATCCACCACTTCTGCCATACGGCTTGGGGTCGGCCAGTTTGGTACCCCTTCAAACATCAGCGTGGTGGCACCACAGGCGAGCGGCCCGTACAGCAGATAGCTGTGCCCGGTGATCCAGCCGACATCAGCAGTACACCAGTAGACATCATCCTGGTGATAATCGAAGACAAATTTAAACGTTGTCGCGGCATAAACCAGATAACCGCCAGTGGTATGCAACACACCTTTCGGCTTGCCGGTAGAACCGGAGGTATAAAGAATAAATAAGGGATCTTCTGCCTGCATTTCCACAGGTGAATGATTGTGGCTGGCATCTTTCATCAGATCGTGCCACCACACATCGCGGCCCTCTTCCCAGCCAGTCACTTTACCGGTGCGCTGAAAGACCACTACATTCGTCACGCTGGTCACTTTCGGGTTTTTCAACGCATCATCAACATTCTTCTTCAGCGGAATACTGCGTCCGGCGCGAATGCCTTCATCAGCGGTAATCACCAGTTTGGCGCTGGAGTCGACAATGCGGCCCGCCACTGCTTCAGGAGAAAATCCACCAAAAATAACCGAATGCACAGCGCCGATACGTGCGCAAGCCAGCATGGCGACAGCCGCTTCAGGCACCATCGGCATGTAAACGGCGACCACATCGCCTTTCTGCACACCGAGCAGCTGAAGCACATTAGCAAAACGGCACACATCAGCATGCAGCTGGCGGAAGGTAAGGGTTTTACTTTCGCTGGCGTCGTCACCTTCCCAGATAATGGCTGGATGATCGCCACGGGTCGGCAGGTGTCGGTCAAGGCAGTTTGCCGCCAGATTAAGCGTGCCATCTTCGTACCAACGGATAGAAACATTGCCTGGTGCAAAAGAGCTGTTTTTCACCTTGCTGTAGGGTTTCATCCAGTCGAGGATTTTGCCTTGCTCGCCCCAAAAGGCGTCCGGGTCGTCAACGGATTGCTGATACATCGCCTGATACTGCTCAGCAGTAATCAGCGCGTTTGCTGCAATATTGTCTGGAACGGGATGTTTGTGTATTTGGCTCATGGCGGATCTCCTTGAAGTTGTTAATGATATGTCAATCAAAGGTTAAGTGAACCCCAGCCGGAAGCTTTGTTTCTTTTTTGCGCCATAGATCACGCGCTGATTATCGGGACACAAATCTGTCATTCGAAACGCGAAAAAACAGTAAGTCCCTGCTTCGGTTAAGGATTTATTAAGGGAAAACAGCTGATAAATATTGTTTAAAATAGCAGCAAACGAACCCGGCGTATTTTTAGCCATTCATGCATAGCTATGCGTAATTTCATCGAAGTAATACTTTTCATAACAGCAGGTTAGGGTTTTAGCGAAGAATCAGCATTTTATGCTGGCAAGGTGGTGAAGTTTTAAACGAAGACGCCAAGGGTTGCATTTACCTTAGTGAAAATGGTACTTATCTCGCCCCTGTTCTACAGGTATCAACTCAGACCGCGTCTGAAAATGGGTATGGGAATCGTCGCATTCTCGTGCGAGGCGCTGTCTACAAACACCCTCTAATTTACCGGGCTTTTTGCTCACTTCCCTGTGTGTATTGTCTTCTGCACCTTCGCAGTAGAGAGAAAAGGGTTTTGACTGAGGAAATAACGCGTTATGAAAGGTTTTAAAATCAGCCTTGCCTGGCAGATTCTGATTGCACTGGTGCTGGGCATCGTGGTTGGCACTGTGTTGCATAATCAGCCAGACGATCGTGAATGGTTAATCACCAATATTCTCAGCCCGGCTGGCGATATCTTTATTCATCTTATTAAGATGATTGTTGTGCCCATTGTGATTTCATCTCTGGTTGTCGGCATCGCTGGCGTCGGTGATGCAAAAAAACTGGGACGCATTGGTGTGAAAACCATTGTCTATTTTGAAGTGATCACCACCCTCGCCATTGTGGTAGGGATCACCTTAGCTAACGTCTTCCAGCCAGGCAGTGGCATTGATATGTCTACGCTGGTTTCCGTCGACATCTCAAAATATGAAGCCACCACCGAAGCGGTACAGAACGGCCCGCACAGCTTAGTGACCACCATCCTGTCACTGATCCCACAAAATATCTTCGCCTCGCTGGTGAAGGGTGACATGCTGCCCATCATCTTCTTCTCGGTGCTGTTTGGTATGGGACTGTCGGCACTTCCGTCAGAACAACGCGATCCGCTGGTCAACGTATTCCGTGGCATTTCAGAAACCATGTTCAAAGTGACGCACATGATCATGCGCTATGCGCCGATTGGTGTGTTTGCCCTGATTGCTGTGACTATCGCTAACTTTGGCTTCGCGTCACTTTGGCCGCTGGCGAAGCTGGTGCTGCTGGTATACGCAGCCATTCTGTTCTTTGCTTTCGTGGTGCTGGGTGCGGTGGCGCGTTTGTGCAAGCTGCGCATTACCACCCTGATTCGCATTCTGAAAGATGAGCTGATTCTGGCGTATTCGACATCCAGTTCAGAAACCGTTCTGCCGCGTATCATGCAGAAGATGGAAGCCTATGGCGCACCGAAATCCATTACCAGCTTTGTTGTGCCGACCGGCTATTCGTTCAATCTCGATGGTTCGACCCTTTATCAGAGCATTGCCGCCATCTTTATTGCTCAGCTCTATGGTATTGATCTGTCGCTGACCGACGAGATCATTTTGGTGCTGACGCTGATGGTGACCTCAAAAGGTATTGCGGGCGTTCCGGGCGTATCTTTCGTGGTGCTGCTGGCAACGCTGGGCAGCGTGGGCATTCCACTGGAAGGCCTGGCCTTTATCGCCGGTGTGGATCGCATCATGGACATGGCGCGCACCGCCCTGAATGTCATTGGTAACGCACTGGCGGTGCTGGTTATTGCTCGCTGGGAAAACCAGTTCGACGCAAAACAGGCGGCTGAATATGAGCTGAAACTGCAGATGCAGACAGCGAATTAATATTCGCGTGCAGGTTTACAAAAAGGCTCAACAGATGTTGGGCCTTTTTTATATCCTTTATTCCGGGTAAATCGCCTGCGTTTCATATCGGTATACGCATGCGGAAAAAATTATCACGCATGGAATTAATCATTCGCTATGATAATGAACAAATCGAATATTTTATTCTTATACGGAGCGTGCGATGAAAATCGATCTTAGCCAGATGATTACCGAAGGTCGTAATCCAGCCAGCCAGCATATTGATGAGTTACCGACCGAAGCAATGCTGCGCGTCATTAATAATGAAGACAAAAAAGTGGCCCTGGCGGTTGAAGCGATTGTGCCGCAGATCGCTAAAGTTGTAGATGCCATATGCGCGGCATTCCAGGCGGGTGGCCGGCTTATTTATTGCGGTGCAGGAACATCCGGGCGTCTGGGTATTCTTGATGCCAGTGAATGCCCACCTACCTTTGGCACACCGCACAGTCAGGTTATTGGCCTGATTGCGGGCGGGCATCGCGCTATTTTACAGGCGGTTGAAAACGCCGAGGACAACCGCGAGCAGGGCGCGCAGGATCTGAAAGATATTCACTTCAGCCAGAATGATGTGCTGGTTGGCATTGCAGCCAGCGGACGCACACCTTATGTGCTGGGGGCGCTGGAATATGCTAACGGTTTGGGTGCCACAACCGCTGCGCTCACCTGCAATCCTGACAGCGCCATGGCGCACATCGCGACGATGGCGTTGACACCGGTTGTTGGCCCGGAAGTGGTTACGGGTTCGTCGCGCATGAAAGCGGGCACGGCGCAAAAGCTGGTGCTGAATATGCTGACGACAGGCGCAATGATCCGCAGTGGCAAGGTGTATGGCAATTTAATGGTTGATGTGGAAGCCACTAACCAAAAGCTGGTGCAGCGCCAGGTAAATATCGTCATGCAGGCGACAGAGTGCGATGAGGCGACGGCCAGCGCCGCTCTGGCAGCCTGTTCGGGCCATTGCAAAACGGCCATCGTCATGGTGTTGGGCGAACTGAACGCTGACGAAGCAGCATCCATACTCGGTAAGCACCAGGGCTTTATCCGCCTGGCGCTGCACGATGCAAAAACAGAGCAATAAAAGCGCATGGTGACAGCCAACATCAGTTAACCATTTTTCTTAAAAATTCTGTTTCCGGCAAAAGATTGATTTTATTTACCCTAAAATATTCTTAACCCTTTTAAAGATGACAAAAATGTGAAAGCCGCTACAAAGCGGCTTTTTTCTTAATGAAAAATAACCAAGATCATTAAAGTGTCGGTCCTGTGATGCCGAAAAGGTAAAAAAACGTAATGGATTTTTCCCGAATCCATTGGCTTGCCTCAAGGACCTTTGTCATGCGTAACAACCAACCCGTTTCTCAGCGTGAGTATGTATTCGACGATCATGCGACATTAATGTCGACCACCGATCTTGATAGCTACATCACTTATGCCAACGATGCGTTTATCGAGGCTAGCGGATTCTCGCCGGAAGAAGTAAACGGCCAGCCGCATAACATGGTACGCCATCCAGATATGCCTCCAGAAGCCTTCGCCGACATGTGGGCGACGCTGAAGCAGGGTGAACCCTGGACCGCTCTGGTGAAAAACCGCCGCAAAAATGGCGATCACTATTGGGTACGTGCCAACGCCATCCCGGTGGTACGCAACGGCAAAGTACAAGGCTACATGTCGGTACGCACCAAACCGGATGCGGAAGAGGTGCGTCAGACTGAGGCGTTATATCGTGATTTTCGCGAAGGCCGCGCTAAAGGGCGGCGCTTTCATAAAGGATTGATCGTGCGCACGGGCTGGCGTCGGCTGGGGTCGCTTTTTAAAACACTGCCACTGCGCTGGCGTATTCGCTCTACGTTACTCACGCTGCTGCCGCTTTCCGTTGTCAGCGTCTGGCTGCTGGGCATGGCACCGATGGCGCTTGGCTGTTTTGCTGGCGGTATGGCAATTTTACTGCTGCTCGCCAGTCTGTGGCTGGAGCAGCAAATTTCCCGTCCCATCGAACGCATGTGCAAACAAGCACTGAGCGTGGCAACCGGTGCCAGCCACAAAGTTGAGCAGATGGATCGCGTCGATGAAGTAGGTGTGACGCTGCGCGCTATCGGCCAGCTCGGTTTAATGTTCCGCTGGCTGGTGGACGATGTGAGCGGGCAGGCGATTAACGTCCTGAGCGCCAGCGATGCGATTGCACGCAGCAACAACGAGCTGAGCCGACGCACCGAGCAGGCAGCCGCTAACGTGCAGCAAACTGCCGCGACCATGAACGAAATGACCGCAACGGTAAAAAGTAATACTGAAACTGCCAGTGAGGTTAATTCGCTCTCCGCTGATACCAGCGGCGCAGCCATCAAAGGCGGTGAAGTGATGAAAGAGATGATGGAGATGATGGGTGAGATCGCTGACAGCTCTAAGCGCATCGCCAACATCACCAGCGTGATCGACGGTATCGCGTTCCAGACTAATATCCTGGCGCTCAATGCGGCAGTAGAAGCCGCGCGAGCCGGTGAGCAGGGCAAAGGATTTGCTGTGGTAGCAGGTGAAGTGCGTAATCTGGCACAGCGCAGCGCCAAAGCAGCCAGCGAAATCAAAACGCTGGTGGAGACCAGCGCCAGCCGCGTGAAGTCGGGTAGCGATCACGCCGATGCTGCGGGCCGTACCATGCAGGATATCGTGTCTCAGGTACAAAACGTAACGTCGTTAATCGCCCAGATCAGTGCTGCCACGGCTGAACAATCTATCGCGCTGAGCGAAGTGAGCACCGCCGTTGAAGATCTGGATGACATCACGCATCAAAATGCCGCCCGTGTACAGGAAAGCGCGGAAGCCTCTGGCCGCATGACACATCAGGCTAACCGCCTGGTGGAAGCGATCAGCGTATTTCGCTAAGACGCCACTGCCTGCGTGCTGACACGACCAGCACGCAGTGCCCCTGGCGACTGGCCCACGATGCGCTTAAAAGCGCGGCTGAACGCCGCCAGCGAGCCGTAGCCAAGCTGCCAGGCAACAGCTTCCACTGCTTCACCATTGTTAACGATACGCTGAACCGCCAGCCGCATACGCAATTCGGTAAGATAACGCAGCGGCGTCATCTGAGTCGCACTGAGAAAACGCCCGGCAAAGACCGATCGCGAACAGCCCGCCACGCGCGCCAGACGTTCTACCGTCCAGTTTTCCCCCGGCTCCCGATGCATGGCCGCAATGGCCTGGCTCAGGCGCGGGTCGCGCATTGCCTGCACCAGACCACTGCTTTGCCCACACCCGTTCTCTACCCAGCCGCGCACGATCAGGGCAGCAACCACATCAGCCAGACGCGACAAAATCCCTGCAAATCCCGCCTGACGTGTACGCGACTCTCGTTCCATGGCTGTAAGAATGGGACTGATCTCGGGATACTGCGATAACAGCGTGCTGACCAGCATCACGTCAGGCATGGTGTTAATCAGAGGCTGCATGCCGCCCAGTTCAAAAGCCATGCAGGCGCTGAATAAAATCACGCTGTGCGCGTCCTGACAGGCATCTGCAGGCGCAGCAATGGCGCAGACGCTGTCACAAATCGGCTTACTTTCCAGCTTGTTAATGCACTCGCACTCTGCATCTTCGCTGGAGATCAAACTGTGCGGTTTGCCGTGCGGCACCAGTAACGCATCACCGCTGTTAAGCGAGAAAATCTCACCGGATGCGCCACGCACCAGCAGCGAACCACGTCCGACAAAGTGAAACTGCGCGCGGCCCGGCGCGTTATCGAAGCGCAACCCGAACGGTGCACAGACGTCAATGCGTTGGTAATTGACACCGTACAGGCGCATTCCCATCAGCAGCTCGCTGGTCAGATCTTCATATTGGCTCATGTTAATCCAGACGAATAATCAATAAAGGCGGTGTAAGCATCATAGATCGTCTTTTGTCTGCCCACTATGATCACACTTACTTTTTTTTACTCTCTGGAGAAGCAGCATGAGTCTGACGACCGAAGTGGCTGATGAGGTTTCCTCGCCCGCCCGTCCTGCATGGGGCGCGGTGTTTGCGATGGCGTTTGGCGTTTTTAGCCTGATTACCGCCGAATTTTTACCGGTTAGTTTGCTTACACCGATGGCAGCCAGTCTGAATGTTTCAGAAGGGCAGGCGGGACAAACCGTAACGGTCACCGCATTAGTGGCACTGTTCACCAGTCTGCTCACGGGAAGCGTGACGCGAAGAGTCGATCGCCGCATAGTCATGCTGGTCTTTTCGCTGCTGCTGATTGCATCGGCCCTGATGGTCGCTCTGGCCGAAAACTTAACCGTAATCCTGCTGGCGCGTGTGCTGCTGGGCATGGCGATAGGCGGTTTCTGGACGCTCTCTACCGCAATTACTATGCGCCTGGTGCCAGGCGATCAGGTGCCGCGCGCCTTATCAATTGTGTTTAGCGGGATCTCGCTGGCTACCATTATCGCTACACCGCTCGGCAGCTACCTCGGTGGCTTAATTGGTTGGCGTAATATTTTCTTGCTGACCGCAGGCCTGGGCAGCGCCGCTTTGCTGTGGCAGTTCTTCACCCTCCCGGCCATGCCTGCGGAAAACAAAGCGCGTAACGGCGGCGTGTTGGATCTGCTGCGCATTGGCGTGATGCGTTGGGGCATGCTGGCGGTGATCATGATGTTTACTGGCCACTTTGCCTTTTTTACCTATCTGCGGCCTTTCCTGGAAAGCGTGGCGTTGCTCAACCTGAATCAGTTGTCGTTAGTGCTGCTGGCATTTGGTGTTGCTAACTTTTTTGGCACCTCACTGGCTGGCTATCTGGTCACACGCAGCGTGTCGTTAACCCTGAGCGGCATGGCTTTGCTGATGAGCGCAACGGCGCTGCTGCTCGTTATGTTGGGTGATGTGAGCTGGATAGTCGGCGCAGGCGTGGCGCTATGGGGCATGGCATTTGGATCAATGCCGACTGGCTGGTCAACCTGGATTTCCCGTGCAGTGCCAGACGATGCCGAATCGGGTGGGGGTTTACTGGTAGCAACTATTCAGTTGGCTATTACCTTCGGCGCGGCGGCAGGCGGATGGGTGTTCGATTTACAGGGCGCAGGCGGCGTATTTCTTGCCAGTGGCGTATTGATGCTGATGGCAGCGATAACCATTTATCGCTGTGTCAGGCATCACGGTTAAAAACGACAAAGGCAGCGATAAATGCTGCCTTTTTTAAGGTGTATGGATAATTAACCTTTTGAGTGATAACTGTGCGAAATGTGCTTTTTTAAATCAGTTATTTTGAATGAGTTAACCAAATCTCTCCGCTTTTTACTGAGTAACATGCGGTCTATTATCTCTTTCAACAAGGCAATGCGCCTTACCTGATCAAAAATCGACTGAGGAATTGACCATGAAATCTATCAAAACTTTTGCTGCTGTAGTTGCGCTTACCGTTCTGCCTTTCGCCAGCTTTGCACAAACTATCACCGCAACAGACACCACGCTTGATGGCGCAGAAGCGAAAATTGCTGCACAGGCGCAAGAAACTGGTGCTTCCTATAAAGTTACCGAAGCCTATTTTAACAATGGCGTGCATATGACCGCTGAATTAACCAAATAAGTTTACCCTCGCGGTATTACCGAACTTTAATAGTTAAAGTAGTTGCTGACAGGACGCTCTTGGGCGTCCTGGCGGCGTTGTAAAAATAATAATTCTGTTACTTTCCCGCCTAAATAATTATTATTCTCAAAAAAAATCCTTCGTCGGCCCGTAACAGGCTGTTTGCTTTATTTATCTGGTTGCAATGGTGAGCTTTCTTTTCACTGCTGTTTGCAGTGAATTCACTCTGGAGATGTTATGAAAGCTTTAACGAGTAAACCGTGGGCGCTGCGTCCGCTGCTGCTGGCAACAGCCCTGTTTTCTGGCGCAGTCGCTGCGCAGACTGAACAGCTGAATCAACCGATCAGCAAAGGCGCTTATGAGCTGGCGGTAAGCCAGAAAGATAACGCGCTGTTTCTTGCCACTGCCCAGAGCAGCGACGGCAAGGGCGGTACTGTTTTCCGTCTCGATCCTCAGAGCCTGGCGGTGAAGCAGTCTATCAATACCGAGCTGAAGACCTTCGGCGCGGCAATCAATCCGCAAACCAATATTCTCTATTTTGGCAACACCGTTAATGGCTCAGTGACCGCCATTGATGCCAGCAGCGGCAACGTGCTGAATACCTTAGTGCTGGACGGTCGTAAGCGCAGCGAGACTGTCCGGCCAATGCAGCCGCGTCAGGTGGCAGTGGATGTGAAAACTGATCGCGTTTATATCACCGGTTTAGGGCCAGAAAGCGTCGTATGGGTGGTTGATGGCAAAACGCTGACGCTGCTCAGCACCGTGCCGAACACGGGCAAAATGGGAACCGGTTTAGCTGTCGACGCTGATGCGCAAAAAGTTTATGTGACAAACGCCGAGGGTGAGTTGGTGACAATCAACTCCCGCACCAACGCCGTCGAGAAAAAACAGAAAATCGATGGCGATAACGCGCATTTCTTCCTGAATATTTCGCTGGATACCCAAGGTCAGCGCGCATTCCTCAGCGACTCAAAACAGCCACAAGTACTGGTGGTTGACCTACGCGATCAAAAAGTGATTCATAAAATTGACGTGCCGGAATCACTGGCGGTGCTGTTCAATGCCGACCGTGATGAGCTGTATGTGACCCACCGCAAAGCAGGCGAAGTCAGTATCATTGATGCCAGCAGCTATAAAGTGAAGCGCACAGTGAAAACGCCTGGCTTACCAAACAGCCTGGCGCTGTCAGCGGATGGTAAAGCCCTGTTCGTCAGTGTGAAACAGCCGGGTTCGCGTAAAGAGCCACCTAAAAATCCAGACAGCGTCATGCGTATTGCGCTGTAAGGGCTGAGCCGACGATAGCCATCCTGTTCTCTCTCCCGCCTGTGGGAGAGAGAACGTCAGCACCATTGATTACACCTCTTCTGAAGCCTCGCGCATCATCTCCTGGTGCGGAATATCCTGCAAAATCTGCTCAAAACTGCGTAAACGTTTATAAATCGACATCAGTTCAATCAACGTTGACCACGACTTAATCAAATACTGAAATGCCTCGCGTACCTGATCGAACACATTGGTAATCTGATTCAACAGACCCAGCGTGATGGTGCCTGCCACAATCGACGGAAACAGCAGAAGCAAGCCAAAGACGTTATCGAGTTGCAGATAAAGTATGCGGGTAATGTTGAAATACAAATAGTGAAAGTAAAGACGGAAATAGTTAAAACGCACCCGACTAAACAGCGCCTGCACCGTGGGTGGTGAGGCGCGTGACGCATCATCCTCGCCGTATACCAGCTCTTTACGGTACGCCGCTTCTACGCGCTGATTACGAAACTCCAGACCAGGTAATTTAATACCCACCAGCGCCAGCAGCCCGGTACCAAAGATTGACCACAGCACAGCGGCAATCACCAGCGCATAAGGAATGTTGCCGAGAATCGGTATATTTTCAACGTGACGCGACAACGCCACCAGTACCGGCAGAAACGCGACCAGGGTCATAATCGCCTGAATAAAACTCACGCCCCAGTCTTCAAGCGTAGTGGCGAAGCGCATGGTGTCTTCCTGCACACGCTGCGCGGCCCCTTCAACATGACGCAAACGCTGCCAGTTGTGCATGTAGTAGTTATTCATTGCGGTACGCCAGCGAAAAACCCAGTGGCTGATGAAAAAGGCGTTCATCACTGCTATCACCACGGCGATCAGTGCAATGCCTAAAAAGGCAAAAACCTGCGTATAGAATTCACCGATCTGCACCGAACCGGCTTTGGTCAACGCTTTCTGGATCAAATCATAAAAAGGCCCATACCAGGCATTAATGGCGACGCCAACCTGCACGCCAAACCAGGTGACAAAAATGATCAAGGCTGAACCCCAGACCGACCAACGCTGCCACGGATGATTATCGATAATGCGCCAGGCAAGCGCGAAAATCGCCACCATAATCCAGTAATAAGCGTAAAACCAAAGCTCACCGGGCGCGATAAAGCGTGCTGCTGTCGCCGGTAAAGGCTGCTTCATGGCAGCCTCAAAAGCTGGCCATAAGCCAGGCAAACTGTCAGCAAAGCCGAACCAGGCAAAAATCGCCAGCAAACTCCAAATGGCCGCAGTGCTGAAAAACAGCGCCGGCCGGGGGAAAATGACTTAAACATAGGCTCTCCGCTGTTGTAGGTAGTCTGTTATAGCCTCTTCGCTGATAACAATCTGTTGAGTGATGTTTCTGGCGATGACAGGCATGTGATAAATGTTAATGAAATTGTGCGATTTTGTTTCTGCCAGCTAAATATTTCTTTTTTAGGGTGTTACAATAATTTCCATTGTTACCGGTAACAATAAAGCTGTAACCCTAAAACCGCAGATAAAAACCATTACAACGCACTCATTTTTCCTTTCAGGCCGCACAACAGGCGGCACTAAGGCAATGTCATGTCAGAACAAAAACAGGGTCATTCACGCAGAGATTTTTTGCTGAAGACCATCACCCTGGCGCCAGCAATGGCGGTAGGTAGTGCGGCAATGGGCGCATTAAGCGCACCGCTGGCTGCACAGGCTGCGGAAACCTCTCATCAGCCGCAGCAGGCGCGCGACTATCAGCCTGACTGGTTTACTGCCGAAGAGTTCGCGTTCATCAAGGCGGCGGTGGCACGTTTAATTCCTGCTGACGAGCGCGGCCCCGGCGCGCTGGAAGCTGGCGTGCCAGAGTTTATCGATCGTCAAATGAATACGCCTTACGCTACCGGTGCTAACTGGTATATGCAGGGCCCTTTCAATCCCGATCTGCCTAAAGAGTTAGGTTACCAGCTACCGCTGGTGCCGCAGCAAATCTATCGTTTAGGCCTGGCGGATGCAGATGACTACAGCAAACAGCAGCACGGTAAAGTGTTCGCTGAGCTGAGCCACGAACAGCAAGACAGCTTGTTACAGGCGATGGAAAGCGGCACAGCCGAATTCAAACAGCTCCCCAGCAAAACCTTCTTTGCGTTTCTGATTCAAAACACCCGCGAAGGCTTCTTTAGTGACCCCATCCACGGCGGCAATCAGGGCATGGTGGGCTGGAAGCTCATTGGCTTCCCTGGCGTGCGCGCTGATTTTATGGATTGGGTAGAGCGCGGCGAACGTTATCCGTTCCCGTCCGTTTCGATTCGCGGGGAGAGAACATAAGCATGGCCAGTGAAATGAAAAAAGTAGATGTGGTGATTGTCGGTTTCGGCTGGGCGGGTGCCATTATGGCGAAAGAGCTGACCGAAGCGGGCCTGAATGTCCTGGCGCTGGAGCGCGGTCCGCATCGCGATACCTATCCTGATGGATCTTATCCGCAATCCATTGATGAACTGACCTATAACATCCGTAAAAAGCTGTTCCAGGATCTCTCAAAAAGCACCGTCACGATCCGTCACAATGCCTCGCAAACAGCAGTGCCATATCGTCAGCTTGCGGCCTTCTTACCTGGAACCGGTACTGGCGGCGCGGGTCTGCACTGGTCAGGCGTACACTTCCGCGTCGATCCTACAGAATTGCGTATGCGCAGCCATTACGAAGAGCGTTACGGCAAAAAATTCATTCCAGAAGGGATGACAATCCAGGATTTCGGCGTCACCTATGATGAGCTGGAGCCGTTCTTCGACAAAGCTGAAAAAGTATTCGGCACCTCCGGTAGCGCATGGAGCATCAACGGCAAGATCGTGGGTAAAGCGCAGGGCGGTAACCCTTTCGCGCCGGATCGCTCCGACAAATTCCCACTGCCTGCGCAGAAGCGCACCTATTCTGCCCAGCTGTTTGCGCAGGCGGCAGAATCAGTGGGTTATCACCCTTACGATCTGCCCTCCGCTAATACATCAGGCCCTTACACCAATACTTACGGCGCGCAAATGGGGCCATGCAACTTCTGTGGCTATTGCAGCGGTTACGCCTGTTACATGTATTCCAAAGCGTCACCGAACGTGAATATCCTGCCTGCGCTACGCCAGGAGCCGAAATTCGAGCTGCGCAATAACGCCTACGTGCTGCGCGTTAACCTTACCGATGATAAAAAGCGTGCCACCGGTGTGACTTACGTTGATGCACAGGGCCGTGAAGTAGAGCAGCCCGCCGATCTGGTGATCCTTTCGGCCTTCCAGTTCCATAACGTGCATTTGATGCTGCTGTCCGGCATCGGCAAGCCGTACAACCCTATTACCAACGAAGGCACCGTAGGGCGTAACTTCGCCTATCAGAACATCTCTACCCTGAAAGCCCTGTTCGACAAAAACACCACCACCAATCCCTTTATTGGTGCGGGCGGTGCAGGCGTAGGTGTGGATGATTTTAATGCCGACAATTTCGATCATGGTCCGCACGGCTTCGTTGGCGGTTCACCTTTCTGGGTCAACCAGGCGGGGACGAAACCGATTTCTGGTCTGCCAACGCCAACCGGCACGCCAAACTGGGGGAGCAAGTGGAAAGCGGCCGTCGCCGATACTTATACGCACCATGTGTCTATGGATGCTCACGGCGCGCATCAGTCTTATCGTGCTAACTATCTGGATCTCGATCCCAACTACAAAGATGCACATGGCCAACCGCTGCTGCGGATGACGTTTGACTGGCAGGAAAATGACATCAGGATGGCGCAGTTTATGGTCAGCAAGATGCATAAAATTGCCGAAGCGATGAACCCAAAATTGATCATGGGTGCAGCCAAAAACGCCGACAGCCATTTCGATTCTACCGTGTATCAAACCACGCACATGAACGGCGGAGCGATCATGGGTGAGGATCCCAAAACCAGCGCAGTGAACCGTTATCTGCAAAGCTGGGATGTGCCGAATGTGTTTGTACCGGGCGCGTCAGCCTTCCCGCAAGGGCTGGGCTACAACCCGACAGGAATGGTGGCGGCGCTGGCGTACTGGTCAGCAAAAGCCATTCGTGAGCAGTACCTGAAAAACCCGGGTCCACTGGTACAGGCATAAGGAAAATGGCGATGAAAGCAGGCATTTTGGCCCTGGTACTGGGCACGATGACGTTCGCCGCCTGGGCGAGCGACAGCAATGGCGATTTGGTAAAGCGCGGCGAATATCTGGCCCGCGCCGGTGACTGTGTGGCGTGTCATACCAGCAAAGATGGCAAGCCGTTTGCGGGTGGATTGCCCATGGCCACGCCGATTGGCACCCTTTATTCCACCAATATCACGCCGGATAAATCGACGGGCATTGGCGACTACAGCTACGACGATTTTCAAAAAGCGGTACGTCACGGCGTAGCGAAAAATGGCGATACGCTCTATCCCGCGATGCCATTTCCTTCTTACGCGGTGGTAAGCGATGACGACATGAAGGCGCTGTATGCCTATTTCATGCATGGTGTTGCGCCGGTTGATCAGGCAAACAAAGAGAGCGACATTCCGTGGCCGCTGTCGATGCGCTGGCCGCTGGCGATTTGGCGTAACCTGTTCGCGCCTGAGGTCAAAGCGTTTCAGCCTGCCACCCAGGAAGATCCCACGCTGGCACGCGGACGTTACCTGGTTGAAGGTCTGGGACACTGCGGCGCTTGCCACACGCCACGCAGCGTTACCATGCAGGAAAAAGCCCTGACCAACAGCGAAGGAAACGACTATCTTTCGGGCAGCGGCACGCCCGTTGATGGCTGGACCGCCAGTAATCTGCGCGGTGATAACCGTGATGGATTAGGTCGCTGGAGCGAAGAAGATCTGCGCCAGTTCCTGCGCTTCGGTCGTAACGATCACACCGCCGCTTTTGGTGGTATGACGGAAGTGGTAGAGCACAGTCTGCAACATCTGAACGATGACGATATCACAGCCATTGCGCGCTACCTGAAATCGCTTGGCGCGAAAGATCCTAATCAGGTGGCCTTCAGCGTTGATGACGCCACGGCAAAAGCGTTGTGGAAGGGAGATGACAGCCAGACCGGTGCATCCGTGTACGTCGACAGCTGTGCGGCATGCCACAAAACGGACGGCAGTGGTTATCAGCGTTTCTATCCCGCGCTGCGCGGCAACCCGATCGTGCTGGCTGACGATCCCACTTCGCTGATTCACATTGTGCTGGTGGGTGGCGAGTTGCCTGGCGTGAAGGGCGCACCCTCGACCATTAATATGCCTGCGTTTGGCTGGCGTCTGAACGATCAACAGGTGGCAGATGTGGTGAACTTTATTCGCACCAGTTGGGGAAATAAATCTGATAAGCAGGTAAGCACGAAGCAGGTTGCGGAACTGCGTAAGGATATGAAAGATCGCCTTGGCAGTGCGGATATCAAGGTGCTGGAAGGAAAGTAAGTTAGCCTCTGCGCGTTGAGCTGTCCCTCTCCCGCTCGCGGCGAGGGACAGCATACGCTTTGCCAAATTAAATATTTTCCAAATCAATCCCGCGCGTTTTCGGCCCGTAAATGCCGACTGACAGCATGACCATCAGCATACTTAACACGATAAAGGCGATCACGCCCTGGCTGCCGGCGTATTGCAAAATCAACCCAATCAAAATGCTGCTGAACACGGTAGACAAGCGACTAAACGAATAACAAAAACCGACCGCACGGGCGCGAATGTGCGTAGGGAAAATCTCGGTTTGATAAGCGTGATAGCTGAAGGTCAGCCAGGCATTAGAGTAGGTGATCAGGAAGCCACACATAACCAGCAGCACCGGGTTGGTCTGGAAGGCAAACAGCGTACCGAACACCACCGTCATCAGCGATGAAAGGACGATTTGCCATTTATTTTCGATTTTATCAGCGTAGCGGCTGCAAATCAGTGAACCCAGCGGATAGGCCAGCGTGATAAAAAAGGCATAAAGTAAGCTGTGCGTGACGGTGGTGCCTTTGCCAGACAACAACGCTGGCAGCCAGTTTCCGAAGCCGAAAAAGCCGATAGCCTGGAAAAAATTCATCACCACCAGCATTACCGTGCGCTTGCGCCAGGCCGGTGCCCAAATTTCACTGAAACGGCCTTTTTTGGGCAGCTGTGCAGCGGCGTCATCTGGCGGGAAGTCAGCACCCGGCGCGATCCCGCAACGTTTTTCCATGGCTGAGAGTACCTGATGAGCTTCCTGATGACGGCCCTGCTGCGCCAGCCAGCGTGCCGACTCTGGCAGATTTTTACGAATAAACCAGATCACCAGCGAACAGACCGCCCCGGCGATAACCACCCAGCGCCAGCCTTCAAGGCTGAGAAAGGTATGCGGGATCAGCCACCATGACATCAGCGCCACGGTGGGTACCGACAGAAACTGCACGAAAAATGAGAAGGCAAAAGCTTTGCTCCGCAAATGCGTAGGCACCCATTCAGATAAATAAGTATCAATGGTCACCAGCTCAATCCCTAAACCGATACCGACCAAAAAGCGGAACAGGATAATCATCTCGGCGCTCTGCTGAAAAGCCATCAACAGTGAAAACAGCCCATACCAGGCCAGCGCGCACATAAAGGTAAGGCGACGACCAAAGCGGTCAGCGTAGGGTGCCAGCAGGCTGGCACCGAAGAAAAGCCCAAGGAAGGTCGCTGAGGCGAAAGCAGCCTGGTCGGCAATGCCAAACACGCCCGCGCTGCCGGTGTGAAAGATGCCCGCCGCGATAAGCCCGGAGCTGATGTAGCCCGTCTCAAACAGATCGTAGAGTTCAAAGAAGCCGCCAAGAGCAAGCAGTGAAATAAACCGCCATAAACCGCCGGAAGCAGGTAAGGCATCAATGCGTCCCGCTAAGCTGTTGTTGGGTGCCGACGAAGCGTGCGTCGGCGTCATCCCTGTGGTGCAGGCTGTTGTCATATTTGAATGAACCTCGACAGTGTTTGCAAAACGTATTAACGGCCGCATCTGTTGTTAAAGTAATTAACCGTTAGCAAGCGAAGAGATAGCAGGATAATAAATTCGCGGATCGTTGCCGAGGGGCAACATGGTGACTATTTAGCAACGTACGTTGCAGTTTTCGCCGTCCATCGCGCAACGGCCAATAAACGTCTGGGCCAGTCGCTCATCCTGGCGCATTTCAGGCGAAGAGCAGAGCGAGCCAGTGAGCCGTTAAATAGCGCAGCTTTTCCGGCGATATTGTCAATTAAAGTAAGGTTGAGGCCCGGCTCTCAGGGAGAAATTTAGCGCGCACTACACTCATAGGCGGCGGTTTTTTTTATCAGGAGCGCATCATGCAAATCACACCTTATCTGTTTTTTAACGGCAACTGCGAACAGGCGAT
Source organism: Pantoea sp. LMR881 (assembly GCF_027157825.1). Lineage (NCBI taxonomy): Bacteria > Pseudomonadati > Pseudomonadota > Gammaproteobacteria > Enterobacterales > Erwiniaceae > Pantoea > Pantoea sp. LMR881. The sequence goes on along the minus strand of NZ_JAPVOK010000002.1, from coordinate 1,955,292 downwards.
TGCGTTTTATCTGCAGGCTACCGAAGGTGAGTTGCTGTTTAAAATGACGTTTGGTGATATGCCAGACGATGACGATGCATTTGGCTCTGATTCTGAGATCACTTTTCCGGCAGAGCTGATCATGCATGCCCACCTGCGCATTGGGCAGGGTGAAATCATGATGAGCGATGGTAAGCCCTCAGAGAGACATGCAGGTTATGCGGTGAGTTTATCGACGCCTGACCAGGCGCAGGGCAAACGCTGGTTTGATCATTTGTCAGAAGGGGGAACCATTACCAAAGCCTGGGCACCAACGTTCTGGGCGAACGGTTTCGGCATGTTTATCGATAAGTTCGGCATTCCGTGGATGGTAAATGCGTATAAAGCGCGGAACTGATTCAGGCATGTTTCCCTTGCCTGGCGGCCATATCAGCCCTCACCTGTAAACAGGAGAGGGCTGGCGAGCGCACAATTACACTCAGAAGTTGTAACCCACGACCAGATAATAACCCCAGCCAGTTGATTTCACTTCAAACGGACCGTTGCCAAAATTCAGCTCCTGTCCATCGGCCCACTGTCCGCCATTGTGGAAATAACGCGCCACGGCAGAAAAATGCCAGTGATCGTAACCCAGTGACAGGATATGGCTGGACGCAATTGAATTGCTGGTACGTGAAGAACCGCCTTTTTCGTTCAGGTCGGAACCCCAGTCGAAGTTGGTAAAGCCAACGTAACCGAGGTTGCCGCCCCACAGTGTGGTGATGGGCACGAAATATTTGATTTTGAAGCGATAGCCATCCCAGCTGTTTTCGTTCGCCGCACCGTAGTTTTCCCACTGGTATTTGGCATAGACGTTCAGTGACAAGCCAATATCACTGTGCGTATCAATATCGGTACCTAAACCCATATACCAGGTATTCTGACGATTAGCCTTGTTGCGGCCCATGTCATAAATGTAGTTGTTGGCAAAATACCACTCTTTGAACGGGCCAAACGCCAGACTGGTGCCGGTCAGTTTATCGATAGAGAAACGTGGCTCAATCTCCATAAACATCGGCGAGCCGTGGTCAAAAATGCCGTTAGCATTGCTGTTGCCGACACCGAAAAAGTTGGTCAGATCGAGGTAGCCGTAGAAATCGAACCACTCTTTTTTCGCAAAGGCTTCATATTCCAGATAGACGTCGTTATTAAACTGCGGTCCGAAGCGCGTGTGATAGCTACCTACCACGTTTACGCTCTGATGCCACCAGTCGGAGACATACTGCGGATCGCTTTCGGCGGCTTGCGCAGCACCGGTCCAGGAACATGCCAGCAAGGCACCTGCTATCAACGTTTTAAATTTCATTATCATTAACCACATGCTTTTGACCGCAGCCCGACGGCGCGACCAGAGTGAAATCAATCCCAGGGGATGGGCAGTGAATTGTTTAATTTGTAAAAGTCGTTTGAAGCTCGCTTAGCGTGCCTGTCACAGACCGATAGAAAATAGATTTTGCTCACGTTTGTCAAAATGTGTTGCATTACAATTCAATGAAAATGTGATGAAGTTCACATTAATTTACGTAAGCGAACGGAACCAGGCAACCGTTTACGTTGTCTGGTTCGGATTCGAACGGACAAGATCAGGGAAGAGTGACGCGCACCTGCAAGCCGCAAATGGCACCTTGTGGGTTAAAGCAGTTCGATAACGCGACGTGAATACGATTTTTTTCTGCCACGCTGCGTACGATGGATAAACCGAGACCGCTGCCCTGGGCTTTAACATCGGGCGATCGGGTAAAGCGATCAAAAGCACGCTCAATAAACGATTCCGGCATGCCTGGACCGTTATCAACAATATCCACCACTGTATGTCCGGCGACGCGATGTAACAGCACATCCACCAGACTTCCTTCTGGCGTATGCAGCATGGCATTACCAATCAGGTTATCAAACAGGCTGCGCAATTCTGAACGGCTGGCCTGCAGCCGGTAGTGCGTTGAGCCGGTAAAGCCGATGTCGATACCGCGTTTATCCGCCACAACCATGAGCTGCTCAATGCTCTCTTTCAGTAAATCTTCCAGCTCAATATGCTCAACGCTGGCGACGACGGTCTGATCTTCGTGACGTGCAATATTAAGCAACTGAGTGACCAGATGGCGTGTGCGCGTCACGCCAGCTTCAAGCTGATTAAACTGACGACTGGCTTCGCCAGGCTGAATATGCTGACGCAGGTTTTCCAGCTGCAGCGTAACGGCAGTCACTGGCGTGCGCAGTTCATGCGCGGCATCTTCCAGAAACTGGCGCTGCGCCGACCAGGCGGCTCGTAGCTTATCTAACAGGGAATTATAAGCCGCAACCAGCGGCAATATTTCATCCGGCAGACCATCGGGAGAGACGTTATGAGGATGGTGGGTTTCCTGGGCCGCGATTTGGCGCGACGCTACGCGAAGATCGCGGGTGATCTTTCGGACCACCAGCCAGATCACCAGCAGCGAGAGCGGCATCATCAGGATCAAAGGAATGATCGCCGACAGTGCGCGTTTTACCATCAACGTTTTCATGTAGCTCAGGTTATGCATAACCTGAATGGTTTTGATGTCGCTGCCAGGTTGCCCAGGGCGCGTATAAATGCGCCATTCACAATCGTGACAACCGCCGACATCGGCATCGTGATAGCCATTTTCCACCTGTAGTGGTGCATGCAGCTCCGGCCACGAACTGGCGCGCAGCTGGCCGTTGCTGTCCCAGAGTTGAACCACAAAGGCACTTTTTAACTTATCGGCAGGCACCATCAGCGGCATTAAAGCCGGGATCTGGCGGTTGGTGGCCCAGGCATCGGCAATTTTCGAAAGCTGATCGTCTTTCATTGAGCCGATCATGTCGCCATAGCAGCTAAAAAATACCAGCTGACGCCGCCAATCATCATCAGATGAATCACCAGCAGCGTGCTGAGTAATTTGTTGCGCAGCGAGCGCATAAACGTGAAGGGTTTCATATTGCAGGTACTCGCCATCCGAGTCCGCGAACGTTGCGAATGGCATCATTATCTAGTTTGCGACGCATCCCGTGAATCAGGACATCCACTGCGTTGCTGGTGACTTCTTCGCCCCATCCGTAGATGCGATTCTCCAGCTGCTCACGTGAAAGAATCGCACCCGGACGTTCGAGCAGGGCATAAAGCAAAGCATATTCGCGTGCGGTAAGCTGTTCGCGGTGGCCTTTGTACAGCACTTCGCGCGTCATCATGTCCAGTTGAACATCGCCGCTGCCGAGCAACGAATCCGCAGCCCCATGACGACGCCGGGTAATGGCGCGCATCCGTGCAAGCACCTCTTGTAAATCAAAGGGCTTAAGCAAATAATCATCCGCGCCGCTGTCCAGGCCCTGAACACGCTGCGCTACCGTATCGCGTGCCGTAAGAATTAACACAGGAGTTGAATCGCCACGGCTGCGCGCCCGACGTAACACATGCAGGCCATCATCACGCGGTAATCCAAGATCGAGCAACACACAGCTGTAGCCACCTTCGCTCCAGGCATTGTGTGCAAACACGCCATCGCGTACCCAGTCAACTGACCAGCCTGCGGCTTCCAGTGCTTGCTGCAAATTAGCACCAATCATTTCATCATCTTCAACCAACAGGACGCGCATGGATGAACTCCTTCAAAAGATGGGGCCAGTGTAGCGCCGGATTCTTAGCGCAAAATTATTTCCCCGTCATACTTCGCGCTGCAGGTGCGTTGGCTGCACTTTTTCACACCGGTCACTTACTTATGTAAGCTCCCGGTGACGTAAAAGTTTGGCCGCCTTCCTGCAACACGAATTATTTAGGGATCCCCCGCCACACCAGGCGCTGCAGGTGCGTTGGCTGCACTTTTCCACACCGGTCACTTACTTATGTAAGCTCCCGGTGACGTAAAAGTTTGGCCGCCTTCCTGCAACACGAATTATTTAGGGGTTCCCCCGCCACACCAGGCGCTGCAGGTGCGTTGGCTGCACTTTTTCCACACCGGTCACTTACTTATGTAAGCTCCCGGTGACGTAAAAGTTTGGCCGCCTTCCTGCAACACGAATTATTTAGGGGTTCCCCCGCCACACCAGACGCTGCAGGTGCATTTTGGCGCTTTGCTAATTCTGCGCTAATTTTCTGCTAATTAAGGGATAAATTTTAGGCGTTAAAGTGGGTTCACTGCACATCAGGCCATATCAGGAGGACCCCATGAATCAGCGCGAGTTTATTCGTAGTTTGCTGGAGTGGATAGAAGGCAATTTAGGACACGATCTGCATCTGGATGAGGTGGCACGGCGTGCCGGTTATTCTCGCTGGCATCTGCAACGATTATTCCGCCAACATACCGGATTCTCGCTGGCTGAGTATATTCGTCAACGACGTCTGACCGAATCTGCGTTGACATTACTCAGCAGCAACGAGGCTATCTTACAGGTGGCAATGAATTACGGCTTCGATACGCAACAGGCGTATACGCGCACCTTTAAGAACTATTTTCTGGTCACGCCGGGTCAGCTACGCCGTCAGCGTCGGGTCGAACCTGACCGACTTTTGTTTCCGCTGGCGATGGCGAGTTAAACATTCCGACGTTCTTGTGAAAAGAAAGCAACATGAACGTCGGAATTATTCATTTACGCCAAAAAGATAAAAGCCATACAGCCGCACGTATACAAAAAACATGACACATTATAATAACCAGCATACGGGAAAATGATTCAGGTGCCGCATACCAGTTGTGATAAGCAATACCGCTGCCACTTAAAACTGTGGCGCTAATTAAAACTGCCGGGCAGGCAATTAAATAAGTCCACGGGCTTTTCTTCTGGTCTGTTTTTTTATCACCACTGCTTGGCGTTTTATTATCAGGGTCGGTTACAGGTTCCACCATAATTACCTCCTGCGCTGTTGCCTCTGCTGCCATTATTTGATGAATTGCCGCTGAAGCAGCCACCTGAAATGGCACCGCCAATTGCGCCGCCAACGGCCCCAGCTGCCATGCCTTTGGGGCCGCCGACACTACCGCCGATCGCACCACCAATCATTCCACCCAGCACGCTATTTTTGCAGGCGGCACTAAATCGGCTACCGTTGCTATTATGGCCTGCGTTTCGACTGCTATTATTACCCGGCCCATGTTTGTCAGAATAATTACCGGCGCCAGAGATAAGGGTAATTTCTTCCAGGGTCAATCCTCTCATTATGTCTCTCCTTGAGGGGTGTTCTCTCACCCTATTAATAATTTTCTCTGAAGTAAACCGCTCGATTACAGATAAGTTTATTGCCCTGAAAAGAATATATTCACTGAAATTAATCGTAATTGAGTGATTGAAATATGATATTTTTATTTAGAATAACCTGTAACTGAACGGAGCTGAAAAGCGTAATGGATAACAGCGATAACCTGACCGCCATGATGTTATTTGCGCGCGTGGTGGAGTTGCAAAGTTTCAGTGCGGCAGCGCGGGCGCTGGGCTTATCAAAATCACACGTCAGTCGCGAAATTGCCCGACTTGAAGTGCGACTCGGCATCAGACTGTTGCAGCGCACCACCCGTAAGATGGCGCTGACTGAACTGGGCCAGGCTTATTATCCTTTCTGTGTACGCATGCTGGCCGAAATGCATCAGGCCGAAGCCTTTGTACAGCAAGTACATCAACAATCTTCAAGCAATGTGCGGTTACAGGCACCGGTTACTTACGGTTGTCAGTGTGTTGTGCCGCCACTGAACCGCTTTTTACGCCGTCATCTGCACATTAATGTCGATCTGGATTTAACCGATCGTAACAGTGATGTCATCAGTGAACGGGTTGATGTCGCCATTGTCATTCGCGCGCGAGCGCCGCAGCAGGGCAATTTTCGGGTACTCAGCGATATCGAGTGGGGGTTATATGCCACACCGGGTTATCTGGCGCAGCGCCCGACAATAAATCATCCTGATATGTTGCCTCGCCACGATTTACTGATGTTTCATGGGCCGGCACACACAGCCGCGTTGCCTTTTCGCCGCGATAAGCAGCGATTAGCCGTGGAGGTTCGCAGCCGTTTTCGCGCAAATAATAGTATGGCGTTGTTAAACGCCGCCCTGGCGGGTAGCGGTATCGCCTATCTGCCATCTTATATGGCGCAGGATGCGGTGATACGCGGCGACATTCAGCCGTTATTGCCTGAGTGGCAAATGGATCGTTTGCAAAGCTATTTGCTGTTGCATGAAGCCACACAGCCATCTTCGCCGATTGGCTTACTGTGCGATACGCTGGTTGCAGCATTAGCCACCCCTTGATTGTTGCCATATGACAACAGTAATGGCCAGCAGGTAATTATCTTGCCCTTACTGTTGTTGCGGAACCGCTATTGTTAGCCTGAATCCCTGATCATTATCGGGAAATTTGTTATGGAACAGATACCGGCGGCACCAGAATTTCAGCACTGGCAACGTAACCTGTGGGTATGCGTGTTGGGATCGTTTAGCACAATTGTGGCGATGACGTTGCTGCTGCCATTTTTGCCGCTTTATGTTCAGCAGCTCGGTATTAAAGAACCTGCTGCAATAGCGCGCTGGTCAGGTGCTGCTTATGGTGCCACTTTTTTCAGCGCCGCACTGACCGCGCCATTGTGGGGAAAACTGGCGGATCGCTATGGTCGCAAGTTGATGCTGATCCGCGCCAGTCTGGGTATGGCGGTTGCGATGTCACTGATTGGCATGGCAACCGCGCCGTGGCAGTTAGTGGCGCTGCGTTTGCTGGCTGGCTTACTGGGCGGTTACGCCTCGGGTTCAACAATTTTAGTCGCCTCGCAAACCCCTAAAGCGCAGACCGGCTGGGCGCTGGGCATCTTATCTTCCGGCATTATGGCCGGGAATGTGGTTGGGCCACTGCTCGGCGGTGTATTGCCTCCGCTGATTGGGATTCGGCACACCTTCTGGCTAACCGGTGCGGTGATTTTTCTCGCTTTTCTGGCGACCACATTTTTACTCAAAGAGGTGCCGCAACAGAAGGGGGCTAAGAAAGCGAGTGCGGCGTCCGCCGAACGCACACCACCAGTCAATCACAGAGTTGTGCGATTAATGTGGCTGTCGGGCATGCTGCTTATTTTTGCCAGCATGTCGATTGAGCCGATCATAACGCTGTATATCGGTGAATTTGTGCAGGGCGACCACGCCATTACCTTAATGGCGGGCTTAGTGATGTCTGCTGCTGCGCTGGGCAGCATTCTTTCTGCACCACGCCTGGGAAAACTGGCCGATCGTATTGGTCACTGGCGGGTGCTGACGGCGGGTTTGCTGATTTGCGCACTGTTGTTGATTCCACAGGCCTTGATTACTGCAGCATGGCAGCTGGTGGTGCTGCGATTTCTCATGGGAATGGCGCTGGGAGGCTTGCTGCCCTGCATCACCGCGATTATTCGTCACAACGTACCCGAGGCCCGGGTCGGGCGGATGTTAGGGTATTCAACATCAGCGCAATATATTGGCCAGGTCAGCGGCCCGCTGTTTGGCGGATTTGTTGGCGGTGCGTTTGGACTGCGGCCCGTGTTTTTCGCAACCAGCCTGGTGATGGCTCTCTGTGGCTGGCTGAACTGGCGCCGCAGTCAAAAAATTGATGAAAAGTGAGCGGGGAAGGCACAAACGTGATTCACTAAAAAACGAAAAAGGCGGACCGAAGTCCGCCTTGTCTACTCGCTTAATGCAAGATTATTTGCTGTCTGGCAGCGCGTAGGCAATCACATAATCACCCAGCTTAGTCCCAAACGAGCCATGACCACCTGCCGCAATGACAACGTACTGCTTGCCATTCACTTCATAGGTCATTGGTGTCGCCTGGCCGCCTGCTGGCAGACGTGCTTGCCACAGCATTTCACCGGTATCGGTGCTGAATGCGCGCAGGTAGTTATCCGCAGTCGCACCAATGAAGAATACCTTGCCGGCGGTGGTGATTGGCCCACCCAGCATTGGCATACCCATCTTGAACGGTAACGGAACTGGTGCGCTGTCGCGAACGGTACCGATACGTTTTTTCCACACGACATCATTGGTTTTCAGATCAACGGCTGAAACGTAACCCCACGCTGGTTGCTTACACGGCAGACCAAACGGTGACAGGAACGGGTTCAACTCAACGCCATAAGGCACGCCGTACTGTGGCTGAATACCGGTTTCAGTACCTGAACCGCCTTCGGCACCTTTCGGTGGCTCGATAGGGTTGCCCGGACCGCGTGGGATCAGTTTTGAAACAAACGGCAGCGCCATAGGGTTAGCAATCGCAATCTGACGATGTGGATCAACCGCAATACCGCCCCACTCGAACATGCCGAGATTACCCGGGAACACCAGGGTTCCTTGCTCTGACGGTGGCGTGAATGGCCCTTCGTAGCGCAGGCGCTTGAAGATAACGCGGCAGACCAGTTGGTCATACATTGTCGCGCCCCACATATCCTTGTCCGTCAGGTTCTGTTTTGGACGGAAGGTCAGCTCAGAGTAGGGCTGAGTAGCGGAAACGTAATCGCCTTTAGCTGCACCTTGTGGAACCGGGGTTTCCGGTGCCGGAACAACAGGCTTGCCGGTACGGCGATCTAACACGAAAATGTTACCGGTTTTGGCTGGAGCATAAACAACCGGAACCGTGTTGCCCGCTTTGTCGGTGATATCAGCCAGGGTTGGCTGTGAAGGCAGGTCCATATCCCACAGATCGTGATGCACAGTCTGATATGACCACACCAGTTTACCGGTGGTTGCATTCAGCGCCAGCACGCTACTTGCGTAACGCTCCTGCTCTGGTGTGCGATTGCCACCCCAGATATCTGGCGTGGTAACGCCCATCGGCAGGTAAACGATATCCAGTTTCGGATCGTAAACCGCAGGTGCCCACGAGTTCGGCGAGTTCATGGTGAAGGTGTGTTCATCCGCCGGAATCGCGTTTGGATCTTTCGCGCCTGGATCAAACACCCACAACAGCTTACCGGTGTTCACGTCAAAGCCACGGATCACGCCTGAAGGTTCGCGGGTTGAGTAGTTATCGGTTACCGCGCCCGCCATCACAATCGTGGTATCGGTAATGACTGGCGGAGAAGTTGGCTCATACTGGCCCGGTGTGGTTACTGGCTGCTTGTGCTGCAGATCCAGTTCGCCGTTGTTGCCGAAAGCGGGGCAACGCGCGCCGGTGTCTGCATCGAGTGCGAACAGGCGACCATCGTTCACCGGCAGGTAGATGCGACGTGAGCACAGCGCAGGCTGGCTGTTTGCTGCATCGGCTGCGGCCGGAGCTTCATGGTAAGACACGCCACGGCAGGTAATATGCTGGAAGGTCGGGTTCGGCTTCAGGCCGGGATCAAATTTCCACTTCTGCTTACCGGTGGTCGCATCCAGCGCAAACAGGATTTGGTGCGGAGAGCAGAGATAAAGCGTGTCGCGAATTTTAATCGGCGTCACTTCATCAGTAATTTCACCCGGATCGTTTGGCGTTTTCAGATCGCCGGTCTGGAACTGCCAGGCAACCTGAAGCTCTTTCACGTTTTCATTGTTGATCTGCTTCAACGGAGAGAAACGTGTGCCCTGCTGATCACGAGCATAAGCTGGCCAGTCTCCATCGGGGATATTGCTCAGTGGCTGTGCCTGTGGTGCATTGTCAGCAGTGGCGGGCAGTGAACCGTTAACGACCTGTGGATCGTTAAAGACTGAGTAAGCCAGAACCACAACGCTGGCAATTAACGCCACGCCCATTGCGCCCAGCGCGCCTTTACCGATGCTGTTAAAGCTACGATAAACAAACGGCAAGACCAGCCAGATGCCGAAGATCACTAACACGTCGGTACGGGGGCCAGCGCCCAGAAGTCAGTACCGACTTCCCAGACACCCCACGCCAGTGTGGCGAGCAGCAGCAGAGCATAAACGATCAGCGCAGCACTGTTGCGACGCCAAATCAGGAAAGCGGTAATCAGCATTACTGCACCGCCGATGATGTAATACCAGGAACCTCCAATGGCGGCTAACCAAATACCGCCAATCAGCATAAACGCGCCCGTCAGTGCCGCAAACAGCACCGTCAGGAAACGAATTACGCCGTAAGATGAGGAGTTTTTCCCCATAATGTCGACCTCGTTTCGTTGCCATAAAACACAAGAAAACAACCAGTTAGATTATTTTCAGTCATAAAAGTACGGATGGTTTAGGGTGTTCTTTTGTGACTCTTCCGCTAAGTCTGACTATCCCTGTGAAGTAAATGTTATAGCAAAAACGTTAAAAGGTTTGATCTTTTTAGCTTATTGCTCTTGGAGCTAAGAGTTCTACAACATTTTATGGGGTTATATGGTGTTTAAGAGCACGGCTGTGCCCTTTTAACGCAACGGCGTAGCATTTACTTATTGTCCAACAGTTCACCTGCCGAACGCTGATGTTGCCAGCCACTAATATTTAGCGTAGCAAACTGTTCGGGTGACAAAGTGGGTTCATGACTGCGCACAATGACTTCTGCACCACGTTCACGAAACGGCTCCATAAAAAAAGGAAAAGTAAACTTTTGATAATTCTCATTAAAGAAACTTTCACTGAGCACGATGCCTGAAAACGGAAAATTTTTGAGTAAACGCCAGTCCGCGCCTGGTGGCGCAAAATCATAAAGCCAAAAGCTAAATTTCTTTGTTAATTCAAGCAGTGCCATTGAATGTGCTTTTAAACTCAGATAATTAATTCCCAGGCGAACCCGGGGATTTTGTAAATGAGCATAGGCGTCAGGCACCTTTAAAAGGCCCTGTAACCTCATTTCATCAAACGGAATAATCATTAATGCCGCTTCAGTGGCAAGTTGATTATGTAAGGAAATAATGTTGCATGTATTAAGTATATTTGAATTCCCTGAGTCTAAAGAAATATAAGGCACGCTATAGCATATGCCAGCGACATTTCTGTTAACGTGATGAATGGCTTCGGTAACATAAGGGTTGTATAAAGTGTTTTTCATTATCTCTATGAAAATATTATTAAAATTTACTGGTTATTTATTATTGATATAAGCGAGGTGTTAAATAAAAAAAGCGGGTAAATATAGATCACTTCTCTAAATTAAATCACTCTTTTTTAAAAGTTGTATAGCGATGACATCTTTTTAACGCGCACGATAAATAGAAAGTGAGTGTCCGAATGATTACGCGAAATAGAGGCAAAAAGCAGGATGGCCAGACGGTTAATAATGCATAAGCGGCCAGCGCGTTTAACTGCGTGAATTTTAACGCGACTCGCACAACCTGCTGTTGCCTGTTTTGGTAAATTGACGCACCCTAAAAACCACGTTATTGCGCCTGAGCAAAAAACAGATAACACCGCACGACGATGCGGGAAAGGCCGTTATGGCTCGCGTTCAAAAGGGATAAAAATATGGGATTTATGGCATCGGCAGCGGAAGATTCACTGCTGCGACATCGTGCGTTTGTGGCGTTTTGGCTGGCGCGCACCTGCTCATCGTTTGGCTTTCAGATGTTCTCGGTCGCGATTAGCTGGCAAATTTATGCACTCACTAACAGTGCCTTAGCACTGGGGATGATTGGTTTAATGCAGTTCCTGCCGTCAGTTTTACTGGCGCTGCCTGCCGGACATCTCGCCGATCAGTTTGATCGGCGTCGCATTGTACTGCTGAGCCAGATGATTGAATTTGCGGCGTTAGTTGCACTGGTGTTATTAGCCCTGTTTGACGGGGCAGATAAAATGGCGTTGTGGGGGCTGGTATTTATGATTTCCGTGGCGAAGGCGCTGGAATGGCCAGCCATGTCCTCAATGTTGCCTGCGCTGGTGCCGCCCTCAATGCTGGCACGCGCCATGGCCTCCAATGCTGTCGGCGGGCAAGCTGCGGTTATTGTCGGCCCGACGCTGGGCGGGTTGTTGTATGTCGCCGGGCCGGATGTCGTGTATGGCGTGTCCGGGCTGTTTTATTTGATTTCGTTGATTCTGGTCAGCTGTCTGCGCTATGAACGTCCACCGCAAACCCGTTTGCCGATGAACATGAAAAATTTGTTTGCTGGCGTACGTTTTATTCGTGAGCGTAAAGATGTGCTTGGCGTAATCTCACTCGATCTGTTTGCTGTGCTGCTGGGCGGTGCCACGGCGCTATTGCCGATCTTTGCCAAAGACATCCTGCATACTGGCCCGTGGGGATTAGGTATGCTGCGTGGCGCACCGTCGGTCGGCGCACTGCTGGTTGGTTTATGGCTGAGCCGTAATAAGCTTGAAAAGCATGTCGGTATGATTATGTTTGGCTCGGTTGCGGGCTTTGGCGTTGCCACGCTGGTGTTTGCGCTTTCCAGCCAGCTCTGGCTGTCGCTGATTGCCCTGGCGGCGCTCGGTGGGTTCGATATGGTGAGCATGGTTATTCGCGGTTCGCTGGTGCAGTTGGATACACCGGATGATATGCGTGGGCGTGTGAATGCCGTGAACGCCATCTTTATTAATACCTCTAATCAGTTGGGTGAGTTTGAATCCGGTCTGCTGGCGGCGTGGCTGGGCGCAGCACCCGCAGCGGCAGTGGGCGGTATTGGTACGCTGATTGTGGTGGCGCTGTGGATGAAGCTGTTTCCACATTTACGTAAACGACAAAAGCTTGAAAACGAAGGCACAGTAAACTGACAAAATGAACAGGATCACACCATGAAATTGCCGTTACTTCTCGGTATTGATGGCGGCGGAACGCGCTGTCGGGCGCGATTAACAGACAGTAAAGGCGCATGGCTGGCAGAGGCAGAGGGCGGTTCGGCAAACGTTTTTTCTGGCTTTGACGCTGCCATTAACGTCATGGAAGCATTAATTGCAGATGTCATACAACAGGCGGGATTGTCTGTCGCGCACTTGAGCGAAACCCATATTGTTGCAGGCTTAGCGGGCGCGAATGTGGATTCGGTTGCACAGCGTTTAAAAGCCTGGCGGCCAGCCTGTGCGTCATTGCGTCTGTTAACGGACGTCGAAACTGCCTGCCTGGGCGCGCATGGCGGTCAGCCTGGTGCAGTATTCATTGTCGGCACCGGCAGCCAGGGAGCCTGTTGGGACGGCAGCGAATTTACCTTATCAGGCGGATGGGGATTTGCACTTTCTGACCTGGGCTCGGGTGCAGCGTTAGGGCACCGGGCGCTGCGGCTCGCATTGCTGGCGCATGAAGCCATCGTTGCGCCTTCGCCATTAACCCATAACATCATGGCGCACTATCAACACAGCGCCGAGGCAATGCTTTTATGGACGCAGCAGGCGACACCAGCAGACTGGGCGCGAATTGTGCCCGAGGTGTTCAGTGCAGCGCAACAGGGCGATGTTCATGGCGAGGCGCTGGTAAAACAAACGGCGCAGGATATTGCGCTGATGGTTCAACCGCTCCTTCAGCGCCAGCCGGGAAAACTGGCGTTGATGGGAGGATTAGCGCAGCCGATTAAGGCGTGGCTTCCGGCTGATATCCAGGACGTTTTAGTCATGCCGCAGCAGGATGCGTTAACCGGGGCGTTGTATCTGGCACAGCAGCACGCCAGCAACAGTCTGTAAAAGTCTTTACGCTGCCAGGCTTTTCTTCTGGCAGCGTAAACCATCAGAGTGCAGCAGCAATGGCGGCACCCAACTCTTCCGTGCTGGCTGAGCCACCCAGATCGCGCGTCAGATTTTCACCTGACGCCAGCGTGCGCTCAATCGCATCCAGCACCGCGTCACCCGCCTCTTTATAGCCAAGATGTTCAAGCATCATCGCGCCACACCAAATCTGGCCGATTGGGTTAGCGATGCCTTTGCCGGCAATATCTGGTGCGGAGCCGTGAACCGGTTCGAACAGGCTGGGGAAATGGCCTTCCGGATTGATATTGGCTGAAGGCGCGATACCAATGGTGCCGGTACAGGCAGGCCCCAGATCCGACAAAATATCGCCAAACAGGTTGCTGGCCACCACCACGTCAAACCAGTCGGGATGCAGCACAAAGTTAGCGGTTAAAATATCGATGTGATACTTGTCGACCTTCACTTCGGGATAGTGCTCGCCCATTGCTTCGACGCGGCTGTCCCAGTACGGCATAGTGATAGCGATGCCGTTGGATTTTGTCGCTGAAGTGAGATGTTTTTTCGGCCGACGCTGCGCCAGTTCATAAGCAAATTTCAGGATGCGATCAACGCCGGTGCGGGTCATGACCGTTTCCTGAATCACCACTTCGCGCTCGGTGCCGGGAAACATGGTGCCGCCAACGCTGGAATATTCGCCTTCGGTGTTCTCACGCACCACATAAAAGTCGATGTCGCCGGGCTGACGGTTAGCCAGTGGCGCTTTGACGCCTGGCATCAGGCGCACCGGGCGCAGATTGACATACTGATCAAATTCGCGGCGGAACTGCAACAGCGATCCCCAGAGCGAAACGTGATCGGGTACGACATCTGGCCAGCCGACCGCGCCAAAGTAAATCGCATCAAACGTTTTCAAATGGGGAAACCAGTCATCCGGTAACATTTTGCCGTGCTGCTGCCAGTATTCAGCACTGGCATAGTCAAACCATTCCCAGCGCAGCGGAATGTTAAATTTTTCTGCCGCGGCGTTCATGACGCGAATGCCTTCTGGCATCACTTCTTTACCAATACCGTCGCCGGGAATAACCGCAATACGATGAATTTTCGTTGTCACAGGGTTTCTCACAGGTTGATGTTCGAATAATAAGCGCAGTATAACGGTGCATTCCGGGGAAATAATTAGCCTGAAATTTAAACCAATGTTGAATCAAAGTAGAGCATCACGCACATCAACTGACGATTTGGCTTTCTTTGTACGCATCGCCACGCTGGGAAGTTTGACCGCAGCCGCCAGAGAGTGGGGCTTATCGCTGGCAGCCGTCAGCAAACGGCTCAGTTTGCTGGAACAGCGGTTAGGTGTGCAGCTATTACGCCGCACCACGCGGCGGCTGGATCTGACGCCTGAAGGGAAGCGTTATCTTGAGGGTGCACGCCCGTTGTTAGATCAATTGCTGGCGCTGGAAGAAACCGTAAGCGGAGAAACGGCACAGTTGCGCGGCACGCTGAACATCAATGCATCATTTGGCTTTGGCCGCCGCCATATCGCGCCTTGCGTTTCGGCATTTGCGGCGCAGCATCCTGAACTGGCACTCTCGCTGCAACTCAGCAGTCAGCCGCTTAACTTTCTTGATGCGCATGTGGATGTCGATATCCGCGTAGGCGTGCCGCCAGATTCGCGGCTGGTGGCACGCAAATTGCGCACCAATCCTCGTGTACTGTGCTGCTCCCCGGCTTATGCGGCGCAACGGGGTTTGCCGCAGACGATTAGCGAACTGGCGCAGCATAATTGTATTTTGCTGCGTCAGTATGAAAGTGATTTTGCGCTGTGGCGCTTCATATCGGGCGAGGAGAGTATTACGCAGAAAGTGCGGGGTAGCCTGATCACGAATGATGGCGAAGTTGCGATGCGTATGGCGCTGGATGGTCACGGTATTTTGTTGCGCTCATGGTGGGATGCGCAGCACAGCATTGTGTCAGGCGATCTGCTGCATCTCTTACCGGAGTGGCATGCCCCGGATGGTGACATTTTTGCTGTCTGGCAGTCACAGCGCCAGCTTCCGTCACGTATCAGCATGTTTGTTGATTTTTTGCAGCAGGCGCTGAGCGAAGAGAGAGAAGAGCTGGCCTGACAACATTTCCCGGCAGCAAACCCTGTGCAGGGTTCCGCACTGTGAGTGTCAACGGTGGAGCAAGCTGCGATAACCTCTTCTGGTGCTCAGTGCGGCGCTTCTGTTCATTCGCGCGCCCGACGGTTTTTTCGCGTTATTGCGTGAATTAACCCGTTGCGCCTGACATTTTTCTCTACACTGGACGCACTTAAACATCACAGGGCACATGTTATGAACGACAAGAAGATGATATCCATCGATCAGTTCGACGCTGCTGAACAGCTTGAGGTGGAAGAGACGCTACAGGCACTGACGCAAAAATATCGTCTCAAAACAGGAAAAGAACCGGACAGCAAAAAGAAAAAGAATTGAGTGCGCAAGCGCGTCAGGTGGTCATGACAGCAAAGCTGGCGCGAGAAAAAGAGAAAGCGGAACGCGCCGTCAAAAAGCCCCTGCGCAAAGAAACCCGCTGCGCTGGCAGAAAGTGAAGTGCGTGATTTTAACTGGTCAGCCTCAGTGGCGCGCGGTAAGCGGCGCTGAAATAGTCTGTTTCGCTGGCGCAGCGCGTTGGGCTAAAGCGTTGCGTTTACATCGTTTTTAGTAATGCGTATGATTCTCATTCTTTTTGAGACTTCCCGCCGCGCTGCGGCCTGACGGGAGCCGTTCGTCCATTGATGGAGTTAAGAATGAAATCTTTGTTCAGCCCGCGTAAAGCTGCACTCGCCCTGGCAGTCGTGGCGACCTTTAGTTTGACTGCCTGTCAGACACCCGCAAAAAAAGCTGAAACGCCTGTAGTTGCTGCTGCCCAGGCCCCTGCAAATACGAACCTGACGCAGCGCGAGCTGGGCGACGGCTTGTATGAAATGGCTTACCTGCCCGCAAAAAATGCACTGTATGTTGCCAGCGCACAGGGTTTCAAAGATGTTAGCGGCGGCATGATCTATCGCCTGGATGCGACCACGCTGAAAACCACCGGCGAAGCGCACACCGACCTGAAAAACTTCGGTATGTTGATCGATCCAGAGGGTAGCGCGCTGTATGCCACTAACTCACTGGACGGCGGCATCTCTAAAATCGATCCTGAAAACGGTAAAGTGCTGAAGCGTTTGATGTTCAGCGAAAAGAATGACAAAGGTTTTCCATTTGGCGCGCGTGAGATCTTCTGGCATCAGGGCCAGCTTTATATCGGTGGTGTAGGCGATCCGGGCGTCATTTGGGTGGTTGATGCGAAAACCATGAAGCTGAAAACGCGCATCAAAAACGCCGGTAAGTGGGTCACCGGTATCATCTATTCACCTGTTACCGATCGCATCTATGCTGCAAATGGCGGCGGTGAAATTCTGGTGATTAACCCACGCAGTCATAAAATCGAAAAACGCCTGACAGCGGGTGACGGCAAAGCCTATCTGTTCCTGAACATGGCGGAAGATCCGGCTACCGGCCGCCTGTTTGTTACCGACAACTCCAAAGCCAAAAACACGCTGGTGTTCGATGAGCGCAGCGGAAAAGTGATTAAACGTCTGGATTTAGGCGACTCGCTCGGCATCAAATTCAACGCTAAACGTAATGAGATCTATATCAGTCAGCGCGAGTCGAAGAAAGTGTTGCAGTTGGATGCCACTACCTATGCTGTGAAAAACAGCTGGTCTTTCGACAGCCATCCGAACAGCCTGCTGGTATCCCCTGATGGGCAAACGCTGTACGTTACCGTGAAGCAAGGCTTCAACAAAGATCACAGCACCAAAGGGCCAGACAGTGTGGCGCGCATTGCACTGAAATAAAAAAAGCGGCATCGCTGCCGCTTTTGACACAGGGCGCTGCGGCGTCCTGTTTACTGTTCTACGCCCTGAACCAGCACCACGCGATAGTTGGCACCTTTCAGGCGATGCGCTTTAGCAGCCTGATATTCCGGGCTGTCGTACCAGGCGTGTGCGGCTTCTGCGGTCGGAAACTCCAGCAGCACCACGCCTTCCGCTTCGGTTCCTTCCAGCGTTTCCAGCGCGCCATAAAAGGCGAGTGCATTAATTGGATGATCGCCGCGCGCCTTGCCCGCTTTCTCAGCATAGGTCGCCATTTCGTCGGCATTCAGGGTTTCATCGCGAATAAATATTACGTAAGCACTCAACAGAATTCTCCTCAGGCTTTTTTATCTTCAGTGTTGGTATCAAAATCTGCGGCATCATGACGTTCATGAAGCTGATCGGCCGGTTCGCCCATCACGCGATTCACTTTGCGTCCACGAATAACAGCGGGGCGCTGCGCGACCTCTTTCGCCCAGCGCACAACATTTTTATAGGACTGCACATCCAGGAATTCTGCAGCATTGTATTGATCGTTCAGCACCAGGTTGCCATACCAGGGCCAGGTAGCGATGTCGGCAATGGTGTAATCGTCACCCGCCAGGTAACGATTTTCTGCGAGCTGGCGATCCAGCACGTCGAGCTGACGCTTGGCTTCCAGCGTAAAACGGTTGATGGCGTACTCAATTTTTTCCGGTGCGTAATGATAGAAATGGCCCAGGCCGCCCCCGAGATAAGGCGCAGAACCTTGCAGCCAGAATAGCCAGTTCAATGTTTCGGTGCGTTTAGCGATATCTCTTGGCAGGAAATGACCAAATTTTTCTGCCAGATAGAGCAGGATGTTGCCCGATTCAAACACACGAATCGGCGGGGTAGCGGAATGATCGCTGAGCGCCGGAATCTTTGAGTTAGGGTTAATGTCGACGAAGCCACTGGAGAACTGATCGCCTTCACCGATGCGGATCAGCCAGGCATCGTACTCGGCATCATTCACGTTAAGCGCCAGTAACTCTTCCAGCAGAATTGTCACTTTTTGACCATTAGGCGTACCCAGCGAATAGAGCTGAAGCGGATGTTTACCAACTGGCAGGCTTTTTTCATGCGTAGGACCAGCGAAAGGGCGGTTGGTTTGTGCTCCGTTACCTTTGGCTTCGGGGTCCCAGGTCCAGACTTTCGCGGGCTGATAAGTGTTTTCCGACATGGTGAAGTTTCGCCTTGTTGTGATTGAGTTTTCTCTGGAGTGTAGCAGGTGGCGAAAAGCTGGTTTAACTCTGCTGGCGGTGGCGATGAGCTGCCAGACAGTTTGCACAGCGGATCGCTGGCGCGGCGTGTGAAGCGTTAAGGCGTTGACGTTTGCAGATTAGCGCAGAGATAAAAGGCGGCTAATACACCGCCTTGTTCTTTTACTGGCTCAGCAGTTCGCGTTCAATCAGTTCCCGCGTTTCAACGGCCTGTACCTTCATTTTTTCCGGGTAACCGAACAGTGAAGAGGCGATGATCGATTCGCCACCCACTTTATAATTGCGGTTAGCAAAATTCATGTCGCGCAGCGTCTGAAACAGAGCAGGGAAATCGACTTCACCTTCGCCCACGCCGACGTGCTGGTGGATTGTGGCATCGACACCCGGCGGGTTAACAATATAGCGGCAATGTTTGGTGTGGTTCATGGTATCGGCAATCAAAACGTGTGACAGATCTTCACCGGCGTATTCGAGCATGCTTTTCACATCGCCTTTGCCTTTGTCATAGAAAAAGGTATGCGGCACGCTGTAAACGTATTTGATGTTATCGCTGCGGAAGGATTTAACGATATCTGACGTTTCGTTGTTCTGTTCGCAAAAATCCCACGGGTGTGACTGAATTTCGACGCGGATACCTTCACGTTCGATGATCGGCAGCAGCTCTTCCATAGAGCGGTAAAACATCTCTTCACAGATTTCTGGTTCGTTCGGCGTGCCGGACAGCTCGGTATTGATAACCTGAACCCCCATTTCTACCGCAATCTCAATCATCCGCTTCCAGTTTTTCACCGCAGCCTGACGACGCAGCTCATCAGGGCCGGACCAGCGATACACCACGATAAATGAGGAGATCTCAACGCCGGTTGATCGCAGAGCGTTTTTATACTCCGTCATGATTTCGCGGCTGGCTTTAGGGTGTTTGTAAAACGGGTTGATCTGCGGATGCGGTGACTGCTCGATGTATTTATATCCCCAATCGGCCACCTGATTGACCATGCGGGTGATACCCATCTCTTTAATCACATCCACATCAAAAGCAATTTTCATCTGTCTACTCCGGGGCGTTTAAGGTTGCTGTTCTTCATTGAATATCACGCCGATCTGCTTTCTCACCTCATCCATCGCGGCCAGAGTCGTTATCGCGCTGTTAAGGGAGTGGACTGGCGAATCAGTGAGGTTCTGCCCGATACACCAGGCAAAGTGGTTAATTTCGTGACACAGCTGAACGTAACGATTTGAAGGCTCCTCCCAGTACAGCGTATGGCGGCCATCGCTGGATCTCAGGCGGAAATTCCCTGGGGCATAAAACTGGCCGTCCAGCACTAGCGTGGCATCCCGACCGGCAATCAGGGCGGTGCCGGGTGTGTTGCTAAACAGGGTTGTATGCAGCACGGAGTGCATGCCCTGAGGATGGGTAAACAGCATGGAAGTCTGGCCGTTTACACCGCCTGACGCAGCTTGCCCTTTTGCCACAATGCTGTCTGGCGCGCCACCCGCGACAAAAACGCTGAAGCCTACTAAATAACTGCCGAGATCCAGCATCGGGCCACCGGCAAGATCGGCATTAAAGATGCGGTGATCTGGCGTAAAAAACTCACCATGATCGGCAATCAGCGTATGAAGCTCGCCGAGCACACCATCGTGCAGTAACTGACGAATAACGTCATATTTCGGCGAAAAATTGCACCACATCGCTTCCATACAGAGCAGATTACGCTCAGCGGCGGCCTGCTTAAGCTGTTGCGCCTGTCCGGCATTAAGTGCCAGCGGCTTTTCGATCAACAGATGTTTACCGGCTTCGATAACCCTTAAGCCATCAGGAAAGTGATGATTGTGCGGAGTGGCAATGTAAACCGCATCAACATCATCACGCGCCAGTAGCTCATCAATACCGGCGCAGGCATATGCAATTGACCATTTATCAGCAAAAGCCTGCGCTTTATCACGGCTGCGTGAGGAAACGGCGACCAGTTGTTGATCGGTATGGTGGCGCAACGCATTAGCAAAGTGATCGGCAATCCAGCCGGGACCAACAATGCCCCAGCGCAGTACCGGGATCTGTTTTGCATCAGGTAAACGCGCAGCAGGCAGCACAGAAGGGAACATAACTTCTCCATTTTTATCTGTTCGCAGAGAGGGGAAAACGGGCATCAGATTAAGCGACTCTGTTTGTTAGCCTTTACGGCAGAAAGCGCACCGTTATCATCTCTGATCTTTTACCGATCGCTTTCCATCAACCTTTTACGCAGGATCGGATCTCTTTTTAGCAAATGTTCATTCTGTAATGAACCCAAAAAGAAATGAATGTTTCATTTTGCGAGAGGGATCAAACTTATGAGATGTTTTTTATCAAAAGCGTGACAGGAAAGGAGAGATCCTGGAGGAGAATGCACAGCAACGCGCGCAGCCTGACCGCGTGACAGACACCGCTGTATTTAGCGTGTGGATCTTGCAGGCTGATGAAAACATTATTTATTTAAGGTGAACTGAATGTCAAAAGTAACCATGACCGCTATTGCGCGTGAAGCAGGCGTAGGCGTGGCTACCGTGGATCGCGTCCTTAACCGGCGTGCGCCTGTGCGTGGCGTAACAGAACAGAAAGTGCTGGCTGCTGTCACTCGTCTCGGCTATCGGCTGGAGCAGTCACGCATTTTGCAGGCAGGTCAGTCTCATGCGACCGCACAGCTCCGTATGGGGTTTATCCTGCTCTCAGCCAGTTACTCATTTTATCAACCGCTAAGTGATGCGTTACGCAGCCGGGCAGCGCCTCATCAGCCGCCGGGAAGCGAAGCCGAATTTTGCTGGCACGATATTAATGACGTCGAAGCCGTTGCCACTTCGCTGCGTCATCTGGCTAAACGTGTTGAAGCCATTTGCATAGTGGCGCTTGATCATCCCTTGATTCGCCACGCTATCCAGGATGTTTCGCGTAAAGGGGTGCGGGTATTTGCACTGTTTTCCGATTTCTCACCGTGCGGCCACGCGGGCTACATTGGACTTGATAACCAAAAAGCGGGACGTAGCGCCGCGTGGATGGCTCAGTACCTGCTGCGTCAGTCCGGCAGTGTAGGCGTGCTGCTCGGCGATCATCGCTTCACCTGTCAGGAAAGCTGTGAGATCAGTTTTCGTTCTTTTCTGCGTGAAGCGGGCATCAGTCAGCGTGTGCTGGAACCGTTAAAAACCCATGAGTCGATTGAAGGGGGTTATCTGGCTACCCAACAGTTGCTGAAAGAACATGATGACTTAGTGATGATCTATGCACCCTGTGGCGGCATTGAAGGCGTGGTGCGTGCGTTACGTCAGGCTGAAAGAAAAGAGGTTGTGCTGGTGTGCCACGGTCCATTCCAGGGCGATGAACTGGCTTTGATTGATGGCACCATTACGCTGATGCTGCGGCATCATATTAATCTGTTAGCCGAAGCAGTCATAAACATTTGCGTCAGCGCACAGGCTGAAAACAGCGCACATTTTTCTCAGATCACCGTACCGTTTGAAATGGTAACGCGGGAAAATTTTTAAAACCAAGGGGTTAGAGATTTTATGATATAAAACTATCAATAAATGAAATAAATTAACGCGATCTCTATCAAAAAATAAAACTTTCATTGTTGTTTGTTATGAAATTTTCATTTGATACTGCCGTCAACTTTCCCGCACGGACAGAGATTATGACGATTCATATTGCCAGTGCGCCTTGCAGTTGGGGCGTTGATGACCCGAAAAATCCTTTTTTACCGCCGTGGCAAAAGGTGCTGAGCGAAGCGGCACAGGCGGGCTACAAAAGTATTGAGCTAGGGCCGTGGAATTACTTACCCACTGAGCCTGATGAACTCAGCAAACAG
The DNA here is from genome assembly GCF_027157825.1 of Pantoea sp. LMR881. NCBI lineage: Bacteria > Pseudomonadati > Pseudomonadota > Gammaproteobacteria > Enterobacterales > Erwiniaceae > Pantoea > Pantoea sp. LMR881. Next base: position 1,932,824 of record NZ_JAPVOK010000002.1, on the reverse strand, counting down.
CTTAAGGAACACGGTTTATCGCTGGTAGCAGGAACAATATTTGATGATTTAGTCAGCGAAGCCAATTTTCCGGCAATAACAGAACTGACCCATAACATCTGTCGCACCCTTTCACTGGCTCCTACTGCTGAAAAATCGCACGGCGATAATGCGCCTGCACCCTATCTGGTGATTATCGACTTCGGCAATCCCGAACGCGCGAAATACGCTGGACAATCCGATAAAGCTCCTCGCCTTTCTGCCGACGACTGGCAGCGCATGATGCAGCACATCACTACTATAAGCGACATCGCCTGGAAAGAGTATGGCGTGCGTCCGGTCATTCATCCGCACGCAGGCGGCTGCATTGAGTATGCCGACGAACTGGCGCAACTGGTGGAAGACATTCCGCATCAGATAGCCGGTTTATGTCTCGACACCGGGCATCTTTACTACTCCGGCATGGACCCGATTCCTTATCTGCAACGCTACTGGAATCGTATCGATTATTTGCATTTTAAAGACGTCAACGAGGCGGTGTGGCGTGATGCGATTGCCCGTGGCCTCGACTTCTTTACTGCCTGTGCTGAAGGCGTTATGTGCCCGATTGGTAAAGGCGCGATTGATTATCCGGCGGTGCGTGCTTTTCTTGTAGAACGTCGCTATCAGGGATGGATCACCATTGAGCAGGAGCGCGATCCGCGTAATGCCGACACCAGCCTGCGCGATGTAACTGCCAGTCTTCACTATCTCCAGTCCGTTGGATTCCAGGAGTAAACAAATGATTAACGGTAAAAAAGTTCTTGATCGCTCGCTGCGCTGGGGCATGGTCGGCGGTGGCGGCACCAGTCAGATCGGCTACATACATCGTTCATCCGCGTTACGCGATGGTAACTTTTCACTGCTGGCCGGGGCGTTTGATATCGATGCACAACGCGGCCGTGATTTTGGCGTCTCGCTTGGCGTCGCCAGCGATCGCTGTTATCCCGATTATGCCGCGATGTTTGCAGCGGAAGCGGCGCGTGAAGATGGCATTGAAGTGGTCTCGATTGCTACGCCAAATAACACCCATTTTGCTATTTGCTGTGCGGCAATCAACGCAGGCCTGCATGTGGTGTGTGAAAAGCCGCTCTGCTTTACCACCGTTGAAGCAGATGAGCTGGAACGGCTGTGCAAAGAGAAAAATAAAATTATCGGTGTGACTTACGGTTACGCCGGGCATCAGTTGATTTATCAGGCACGAGAAATGATCGCTGCGGGCTTACTGGGCGAGATCCGCATCATCAATATGCAGTTTGCCCATGGCTTCCATAACGAAGCGGTCGAGTTGCAGAACGAGAGCACCAAATGGCGTGTCGATCCGCGCTTTGTTGGCCCGAGCTACGTACTGGGCGATCTGGCGACCCATCCGCTGTTTATTGCTGAAACCATGGTGCCGCAACTGCGCCTGAAGCGTCTGCTCTGTGCGCGACAGAGTTTTGTTCCGACGCGCGCGCCGCTGGAGGATAACGCTTTTGTGATGATGGAGTATGACAACGGCGCAGTGGGAACAATGTGGGCTTCTGCAGTGAATGCGGGTTCGATGCACGGTCAGAAAGTACGTGTAGTGGGATCAAAAGCCAGCCTTGAATGGTGGGATGAACAACCTAATCAACTGCGCTATGAGATTCAGGGCGAACCGGTGCGGATTATGGAGCGCGGCATGGGTTATCTCAGCGAACGTGCGCTGGAGGACGATCGTATTGGTGGCGGGCATTCTGAAGGATTATTTGAAGCCTGGTCCAATCTTTACCGACGATTTGCCCAGGCCATCGACGCTACCGATCGTCAGGACAAGGCGTTCCTGCACGATTTCTGGTATCCCGATGTACACGCGGGTTTGATGGGTGTGCGTTGGGTAGAACAGTGCGTGAAGTCAGCCGATGCCGGTGCGGTCTGGGTGGATTGTTAAAATTTTTTCAAATCAACAAAAGCAAAAACCCGCCGTAAGGCGGGTTCTTTAAATAGGGTGCCCGAACCCGGACAAAAATGCCGGGAGCATTTTTGCATAGCGCGCCTCGTGCGCTAACCCGCAGGGCGAGCCACAGGGAAGTGGCGAGTTCATCGAACCTTCGATTATGGGTTCGGCTCTACAAAAGCAAAAACCCGCCGTAAGGCGGGTTCTTTAAATAGGGTGCCCGAACCCGGACAAAAATGCCGGGAGCATTTTTGCATAGCGCGCCTCGTGCGCTAACCCGCAGGGCGAGCCACAGGGAAGTGGCGAGTTCATCGAACCTTCGATTATGGGTTCGGCTCTACAAAAGCAAAAACCCGCCGTAAGGCGGGTTCTTTAAATAGGGTGCCCGAACCCGGACAAAAATGCCGGGAGCATTTTTGCATAGCGCGCCTCGTGCGCTAACCCGCAGGGCGAGCCACAGGGAAGTGGCGAGTTCATCGAACCTTCGATTATGGGTTCGGCTCTACAAAAGCAAAAACCCGCCGTAAGGCGGGTTCTTTAAATATGGTGCCCGAACCCGGAATCGAACCAGGGACACGGGGATTTTCAATCCCCTGCTCTACCGACTGAGCTATTCGGGCAACGGGGCGCATTAAACCGTAAAGGCTTAAGGTCGTCAACGGCTTTCATGAAAAAACCGCAGGAAACGTGATTGATTGCCTGAATTTCAGGCAAAGAAGGTGAAGTCTTAGGCTAATGCGCCATTTTTACGGCATAGCGCGATGCTCAGCACATCTTCTGCTAAACCCTGAGCAGTAGCGACATCCTGCACGTTGCGTTTTACCAGCAGCCTGCTCAGGCAGCCTTCGAGGATTAATTCAATTTGATCGGCCACCATTGTCGGATTATCCAGCGCCAGTGATACCAGAATATCGTGGGTAAATTGCCATGAAGCGCGCTTTTGCTGCTCGGCGAGCTGATGAATCGGCTGATCGGGTTGAGGATAGAAGCTACAGGCGGCGATAAACAGGCAGCCGGGGAAACGCCCAATCGAGACCTGTTCACTTAATACCTGATAACGCGCCATCAATTTCTGCTCAGGGCTTAACATGCCGTTCAGTAAAATCTGGCGTCGCCAGGTATCAATTTGCTGGCCGTGATAACGCAACGCGTCGTAAAGCAGGGCATCACGGTCTGGCCAGAATCGTTGCAGCTGGTCAACGGAAAGGGTGCTGTTGCCCGCCAGCTGTTGCAGCGATGTGGTCGCCGCAAGGCCATTTTGTTCAAGCACATTCAGTGCGTGCTCAAGTATCTGTTCTCGTTGCAAGTCGTTCTCCTCTGCTATGCAGGTTTGCCCGCCTTCGACGGGCAGTGTCCTGTTTCCAGTTTTGTTTACTGGCTAAGTTTCTGCAAATGCGTATGGAACTCGCTGGCATCAAGAAATCCGGTCACGCGTGAGTCGGGGATCTCTTTGCCGTTTGCATCAAAAAAATAAAATGGTCGGCAATCCCAGCACCTGAAGGCGCTTTAACAATGCGTTATCGCTGGCGCTGTTGGCGGTCACATTGGCTTGCAGTAGCTGCAAGCTGCTCAACGCCTTGCGGACTGAGACATCGCTGAAGGTGTATTTTTCAAATTCCTTGCAGGCCACGCACCAGTCAGCGTAAAGATCCACCATCGTCACGCGGCCTTGTGCCTGCTGTAAGGCGTGGTCGAGTTGTGATGCGCTACTGATAGCGGTAAAGGCAGATGCGCTTCGCTCTGTTGATAGGGTATTTCACCAAAAACCCAGTCCTGTAAAGGGCGCGCGCTGATCAAGGCTGCGGCAAGCATCACAATTTGTACCACCCGCCATTTACCGCTGTGGGCGCGCAAACTAACGCTAAAGGCCCAGGCGAAAAATGCGACACCAAGCAGGCTCCATAAACGTAATCCCCATATCTCGCCTGCTATGCGCTCCAGCAAAAAGACCGGCAGGGCGAGAATAATAAAACCGAAACCCTCTTTGACGCTCTGCATCCACGGCCCGCTCTTTGGCAGCAGTTTATTGCCAAACACCGTCACAGCGATCAGTGGCAAGCCCATGCCAACAGCATACAGCCACAGCGTCCCTGCGCCGGCCCACATGTTTCCGCTCTGCGCGATATAAAGCAGGATGGCACTGAGCGGTGCCGTGGTGCAAGGCGAGCAGATCAATCCTGCCAGTGCGCCCATTAGCAGGACGCCAATTAGCGATCCTCCTTGCTGACGGTTACTCCACAGCGTCAGTCGGGTTTGCAGGCTGGCGGGTAACTGCAATGAAAACAGGCCAAACATCGACAGCGCCAAAATAACAAACAGCACTGACAGGCCGGTTAATACGTACGGATGTTGCAGTGCAGCCTGAAAACGGAGCCCGGCAGCGGCAACCACTACGCCGAGTAAGGTATAGGTCAGCGCCATACCCTGTACATATACCATGGCTAATGCAAATAACCGGCCGAATGAATAGCGGCGTTGGCCGCCAAGAATAATGCCTGAGATCAGGGGATACATTGGCAATACGCACGGGGTAAATGCAACGCCAATACCGATCAATAAGGCCCACAGCGGCGAAAAGGGCAGCGGAATGGCTGCTGTGGCAGGTGGCGAACTGACAGTCGGCGGCACACTGCTGGCTACAACCGGGCTAAGCGGGATGGTTTGCGTCTCTGGTGGATAGCAAAAACCGGCGGCCGCACAGCCCTGCCAGGTCACGCTAAGCGTTGCACCATTTGCAGCCTGTTGCAGCGTGATCGGTATCGCTAAATCGTCCGGATAAATCTCGCTTTTACCGTAAAATTCATCTTCATGCGGCTGGCCAGGCGGCAACGCGACAGGAGCAATTTTTGCCTGTTGCGGTGTGATATGTATTTGCTGGCGATAAAGGTAATAACCCGACTTTACCTTCCAGTTGAGAGTAAGCTGAGAGCCTTGTTGGTTAAAGTCGAAGACAAATGCCTGATTAACAGGAACAAAGCGATTAGTGCTGGTCGGTGAAAACAGCGATGCCTGTGCCTGCAGGCAGAGCAACAGCGTAAATAAAAGCGCGATCAGGTGAGAGATGCGTGCAGCCATGACAAGTATTCACTGTCTCCATTTTGAACCGGCAGTGCCAGTAATTCAGGCACATCATAAGGATGCGCGCGCTTAAGCAGATCCATGAGGGCGTGCTGGTGTTCGCTATCGCACTTCAGCAACATTTGAACCTCTTCAGCCTGCTCCAGTTTGCCTTGCCAGACGTAATAAGAGGTTGCGCCAGGCAACAGCGTCACGCAGGCAGCCAGTCTGGCTTCCAGCGCCAGCGTGGCAAGCTGTTGCGCACAAGGCTTATCAGGCGCAGTGCAAAGAACGATGACAGCATTCATCCGGGTGCTCCTGAAGAAAATAACGCCGATGATAGCACGCCCTTACCCTTCATACTTCACGCTGTCTGTGCGGAGACTGCTCTCGCCAACCCAAATCACATATTTCAGTAAGCGCATCGGGGCTTCGCTCACTTGCCGCTTTCATGCCACTTAATAACACACGTTGCCAGAGTGCTATAACACCAGCCCGCCAAACAGAAAGCCAAACAGCACTGACAGCGTAATGGCGAGGATACCTGGAATAATAAAGGAGTGGTTAAACACATATTTGCCGATCCGGGTTGAACCCGTGTCATCCATTTCAACTGCCGCCAGCAAAGTAGGATAAGTGGGTAGGACAAACAGCGCCGATACCGCAGCAAACGAGGCAATGGCGGTGAGCGGGGAAACGCCCAGCAGCAATGCTGCGGGCATTAATGCTTTGGTGGTCGCCGCTTGTGAATAGAGCAGCGTAGCTGCGAAGAAAAGCACCAGCGCCAGCATCCACGGATAGGTTTGTAGTGTATCGCCAGCCAGCATCTGGATCTCTGTCAGATGCGCTTTTACAAAGGTATCGCCCAGCCAGGCAACGCCCATCACGCAGATGCAGGCGCTCATACCCGATTTAAACGTGCTGGCGCTGAGAATTTCACCCGTATCCACTTTACAGGTTAAACAGATCAAGGTGGCGATGGTCAGCATAAACACCACAATCGCTTCATTACGCGGTAGCAGTGGATGAGCAATCAATCCAACGCTTTCACTGGTAAAAGTGGCATACAGCACCACCGCCACGATACCGGTTACAAACCACAGCACCGATCTCTTTGCGCCGGGTTTAGCGACAAAGACATTTGCACCGCGCAAAATTACGTCACCTTTCGCCAGGCGTGCCTGATAAATCGCGTCATCCTTAAGCTCTTTGCCAAGAAAATTAGTCACTAATGCCGCAAGGAAAATGCCTGCCATAGTGGCCGGAATGGCAATAGCCAGCAACGCGAGATAGCTGACCCCGCGCGGCTCGAGTAAGGTGGCGAAAAAGACGACCGCAGCGGAAATCGGAGACGCGGTAATGGCAATCTGCGACGAGACAACCGCAATCGACAAAGGACGAGAAGGGCGCACACCTTGCTCTTTTGCCACTTCAGCGATCACTGGCAGCGTCGAAAAGGCGGTGTGACCTGTACCCGCCAGCAGCGTCATCATATACGTGACCAGCGGCGCGAGCAGCGTCACGTAACGGGGATGGCGGCGCAGCAGACGTTCGGCCAGGCTCACTAAATAATCCATGCCCCCAGCCACTTGCATAGCGGCAATTGCGGCAATTACCGCCATGATGATCTCAATCACATCGAAGGGGATCGCGCCAGGCTTGATGCCACAAAACAGCGTCAGGATGAGTACGCCCAGGCCGCCAGCGAACCCAATCCCGATGCCGCCGAGGCGCGCACCTAACCAGATCGCTATCAGCACAATGGCCAGTTCGATAAATACCATCCCGTCACTCCTAAAATTAAGCTGCGTTGAGGGTGTGTAGCTGTAGCAAAAAAAAGGCACGCTACGTTGATCGTAGCGTGCCTTTAAAGCGTTTTATCTTTTATTGTTCACTTTCGTCAGTATAACGTTTGGCTTTGTAGACCGGATACATCAGGTTTTGCATAGAGAAAATGTCATCCAGCTCGCTTTCAGTCAGCAAGCCGCGCTCCAGCACAACTTCACGCACGCTTTTGCCCGTCTCGGCACAAATTTTACCCACGATATCGCCGTTGTGGTGACCGATGTAGGGATTGAGATAGGTGACGATACCGATAGAATTGAAGACGTAAGCCTCGCATACCGCTCTGTTAGCCGTAATGCCGTTCACGCATTTTTCCAGCAGGTTGTAGCAGGCGTTGGTCAAAATGCTGATTGATTCAAACAGCGCCTGGCCAATCACTGGTTCCATAACGTTGAGCTGCAGCTGGCCTGCTTCAGCCGCCATCGTGACGGTGGTATCGTTGCCGATGACTTTAAAGCAGACCTGATTCACCACCTCGGGCACCACAGGGTTCACTTTGGCGGGCATGATAGATGAACCGGCCTGAAGTTCTGGCAGATTGATTTCATTCAGGCCCGCGCGTGGGCCTGACGAGAGTAAACGCAGGTCATTACAGATTTTCGACAGTTTTACCGCCAGACGTTTCAGCGATGAATGCACCATCACGTAAGCGCCGCAGTCAGAGGTGGCTTCAATCAAATCTTCCGCAGGCACCACAGGCAGATTGCTGACTTCAGCTAAACGCTGCACCGCCAAATGTTGATAACCATCAGGGGTGTTCAAACGTGTGCCGATAGCGGTTGCGCCGAGGTTCACTTCCAGCAGCAGCTCGGCGGTGCGTAAGATGCTTTTGGTCTCTTCATTTAACAGAACGCGGAAAGCGTGAAATTCCTGGCCCAGCGTCATGGGCACCGCATCCTGCAACTGGGTGCGGCCCATTTTCAAAATGGTTTGAAACTCGACGGCTTTTCGTTCAAAGCCTTCGCCAAGCTGGCTGATGCCATCCAGCAGCTTAAGAATGGAACTGTAGACCGCAATACGAAAACCGGTGGGATAGGCGTCGTTGGTTGACTGGCATTTGTTGACGTGATCGTTAGGGTTCAGATACTGATATTCCCCTTTCTGGTGACCCATCAGCTCCAGCCCGATATTGGCCAGCACTTCGTTGGTATTCATGTTCACCGAGGTTCCCGCTCCGCCCTGATAGACATCTACCGGGAACTGATCCATACAGCGGCCTTTGTTTAATACCTCGTCACACGCCTGAATGATGGTATTAGCGATGTTACGTGGAATGGTTTGCAGCTCTTTATTCGCCATAGCTGCTGCTTTTTTTACCATTACCATGCCACGAACAAATTCGGGGATGTCACTGATTTTACTGTTACTAATGTAAAAGTTTTCAATCGCACGCAGAGTATGAACGCCATAATAGGCATCCGCCGGAACCTCGCGCATACCTAACAGGTCTTCTTCGATACGAATGTTGTTCGCCATGATAACCTTCTTGTTATTGCCGCTAACCATCACAGATGATGTGATTTATTTTGCCGTGGTGTACCAGAGCCGACATTTTAACCGTCTTCGAACTGGTGAGCACGATCATATTCTGATGCATCAAAAAAGCATTAATGCAGATCACTTCCTGATGCCGTCTTGTTAACGATATGTGATGTTGGTTACAAAATTAACCCCAAAGCAAAAATTTGGCAGGATCGGTTGAAATCGACGCATCGGATGCCCATCTCTTTTCATATCATCATTCAGATGAACGCTTTCTGCTACCCGACATGATGCCGGGTAGCCATAACTCACAGGAGTATTCGGTGCGCTGGTTACCGTTAGTGATCTTTTTCGTACTGGCCTGGATTGAAATCACCATCTTTATTCAGGTTGCGCATGTCATGGGCGTGCTGCTCACCATGCTGCTGGTGATTTTCACCTCATGTATTGGTGTGTCGCTGGTGAAGAATCAGGGCATGAAAAACTTTATGCTGATGCAAGAGAAGCTGGCTCGCAACGAAAGTCCGGCAAAAGAGATGCTCAAAAGCGTTTCGCTGATCATCGCCGGTTTTTTGCTGTTGCTGCCCGGTTTTTTCACCGATTTGCTGGGCTTGCTGCTGCTGTTACCGCCGGTTCAAAAACATTTGACCCTGAAGCTGATGCCACATCTGCGGGTATGGCGCGGGCCGGGGGCCGGACCTGACAGTGGCTACACCATGGATGGCGAATTCGAACGCAAAGAGAGCGATCGAATCGAACATCATGACGATCCAAAAGATCGTTAACAATGACGCGACAGAAATGTCGCGTTTTTTGTTTTTCGGACGGCCATTTTTTTACGCAAAAACGCCATTTTGTGCAAAAAAGCAGCACTCATCACGCTTGAGTAAAAAATTTGTTGTTGGGGCCCTTGAAAGCCGTTGGCTACGCCCCTACTTCTTCGGTCACAAGGCCGGTAGCCATGTAGCCCGGCGTTCAACCCAAAAATGAATGATTGGACTTCTCAAAGGAGAGCTATCAAATGAAAATTCGTCCATTGCACGATCGCGTTATCGTCAAGCGTAAAGAAGTTGAATCCAAATCAGCTGGCGGCATCGTTCTGACCGGCTCAGCAGCGGCTAAATCAACCCGCGCTGAAGTACTGGCTGTCGGCAATGGCCGTATCCTGGAAAGTGGCGAAGTGAAGCCGCTGGACGTGAAAGTGGGTGACGTAGTCATTTTCAACGAAGGTTACGGCGCGAAAACCGAGAAAATCGACAATGAAGAAGTGCTGATTATCTCTGAGAGCGACATTCTGGCAATTGTTGAAGCGTAAGTTTTACGCGTAATTCACTGAACGAAACGAATTTAAGGGATATTAGAAATGGCAGCTAAAGACGTAAAATTCGGTAATGACGCACGCGTAAAAATGCTGCGTGGCGTAAACGTACTGGCAGATGCAGTAAAAGTTACCCTGGGTCCAAAAGGCCGTAACGTAGTTCTGGATAAATCTTTTGGTGCACCGACCATCACTAAAGATGGTGTTTCTGTTGCGCGTGAAATCGAGCTGGAAGATAAGTTCGAAAACATGGGTGCGCAGATGGTTAAAGAAGTTGCCTCTAAAGCGAATGACGCGGCAGGCGACGGCACCACTACGGCAACCGTTCTGGCGCAGGCTATCGTTAACGAAGGCCTGAAAGCTGTTGCTGCCGGCATGAACCCAATGGATCTGAAGCGCGGTATCGATAAAGCGGTTATCGCTGCGGTTGAACAGCTGAAAACCCTGTCTGTACCTTGCTCTGACTCTAAAGCTATCGCTCAGGTGGGTACCATCTCTGCTAACTCCGATGAAAGCGTGGGTACGCTGATCGCACAGGCGATGGAAAAAGTAGGCAAAGAAGGCGTTATCACCGTTGAAGAAGGCACCGGCCTGCAAGACGAGCTGGACGTGGTAGAAGGTATGCAGTTTGACCGCGGTTACCTCTCTCCTTACTTCATCAACAAGCCAGAAACAGGCGCAGTTGAACTGGAAAGCCCATTCATCCTGCTGGCTGACAAAAAAATCTCTAACATCCGCGAAATGCTGCCAGTGCTGGAAGCCGTTGCGAAAGCAGGCAAACCACTGCTGATCATCGCTGAAGATGTTGAAGGTGAAGCTCTGGCTACGCTGGTTGTTAATACCATGCGCGGTATCGTGAAAGTGGCTGCGGTTAAAGCACCAGGCTTCGGCGACCGTCGTAAAGCCATGCTGCAGGATATCGCTATCCTGACTGGCGGTACTGTGATTTCTGAAGAGATCGGCATGGAGCTGGAAAAAGCAGCTCTGGAAGATCTGGGTCAGGCAAAACGCGTTGTTATCAACAAAGATACCACCACCATCATCGATGGCGTGGGCGAAGAAGCGACTATTCAGGGCCGTGTAACCCAGATTCGTCAGCAGATCGAAGAAGCAACGTCTGACTACGACAAAGAAAAACTGCAGGAGCGCGTAGCGAAACTGGCAGGCGGCGTAGCCGTACTGAAAGTTGGTGCAGCCACTGAAGTTGAAATGAAAGAGAAGAAAGCACGCGTTGAAGATGCTCTGCACGCAACCCGTGCTGCGGTAGAAGAAGGCGTGGTTGCTGGTGGTGGCGTGGCGCTGGTTCGCGTTGCAGCACAGCTGGTTGATCTGAAAGGCCAGAACGAAGACCAGAACGTGGGTATCAAAGTTGCGCTGCGCGCAATGGAAGCGCCACTGCGTCAGATCGTTTCTAACGCCGGTGAAGAGCCATCTGTTGTAGCTAACAACGTGAAAGCGGGCGACGGTAACTACGGTTACAACGCGCAGACTGAAGAATATGGCAACATGATCGACTTCGGTATCCTGGATCCAACCAAAGTGACCCGTTCTGCACTGCAGTATGCGGCATCTGTTGCGGGTCTGATGATCACCACCGAATGTATGGTCACTGACCTGCCAAAAAGCGACGCGCCTGACTTAGGTGCTGGCGCTGGCGGCATGGGTGGCATGGGCGGTATGGGTGGCATGATGTAATTGCCGTTGACTGCCTGAGTCACAGAGAACCCCCGATCGGAAACGGTCGGGGGTTTTTCTTTGGCAGAGAAAATAGTATAAGTACAATGGCTCGGCTTAACGGGATTAGGGCAATGAATGTTCAGAAAAAAGTGCGCTTTTCTGCTACGCTGCCACCCGACTCTGATGATAATAAATGGGGATTACAATGCGGATTAACCTCTTGCTCGGACTGACAGCTGGCGCGTTATTGCTGGCGGGCTGTAGCAGCTCTACTCAACTGAATGCCGGTGGTCAACGCGTAACGTTCACCGATCAGCAGCCTGGTAGTGAATGTCAGCTTCTGGGTAACCTTACTGGCTCACAAAGTAACTGGCTGAGCGGTGCAGGTGGTGAGACGAGTGCGCTGCGCGGTGCGGCAAACGATCTGCGTAATCGCGCAGCAGAAATGGGCGGAAATGTCATTTATGGCGCAACCAGCCCGACACAAAATCTGCTGTCCGCTTTCGCGCCACTCGACAGCAAAATGAGCGGCCAGGTCTATAAGTGTCCCTGAGCTAAGATTCGCCCAGGCGAATTGATTTGTTTCAGACGGCCGGCATCACGCCGGCCGTTTTTACTCCTGCCTTAACTGTAAATCCAGCGGCGTTTTACTCGGCTCTCCGCCAATCTCACGCGCCAGCTTAGGAACCAGATAGCCTGAGACGCGTGGCAGCAGATCGCGCACCAGCGCCCGCGCTTCTTCATCTGAGACAAAGAAATGCGCCGCACCCTGGACTTTATCCAACACGTGCAGGTAATAGGGCAGAATTCCGGCATCAAATAACGCATTGCTTAAGGTTGCCAGCGTTTGTGCGTTATCGTTAACGCCACGCAGCAAAACGCTTTGGTTAAGCAACATTACGCCCATGCGCTTTAGCTTGCGCATCGCATCGTGCAGATCATCGTCAATTTCCTGTGCATGGTTGATATGCGTAACCAGCAGCACCTGCAAACGTGTTTCGCTGAGCAGATCGCACAGTTTGTCGGTGATACGTGCAGGGATCACCACGGGTAAACGACTGTGGATGCGTAATCGTTTCAGATGTGGAATGTTCTCCAGCGCCGCAATTAACCACGCCAGTTCATGATCTTTAGCCATCAGCGGATCGCCACCAGAGAAAATAATTTCATCCAGTTCCGGGTGCGCGGCGATATAATCCAGCGCAGCCTGCCAGTTGCGCTTGTTGCCCTGGTTATCCTGATAAGGAAAATGGCGTCGGAAACAGTAGCGGCAGTTTACAGCACAGCCGCCTTTGACCAACAGTAACGCACGGTTTTTATACTTATGCAGTAAACCGGGCACAACGCTGCTTTGTTCATCCAGAGGATCGGTGCTGTATCCTGGCGCATCGATAAATTCCTGACGACGGGTCAGCACTTGCAGCAGCAGCGGGTCCTGTGCATCGCCTTTTTTCATTCGGGCAATGAACGCACGTGGGACTCGCAACGCGAAAAGGCGACGCGCATCTGCGCCCTGCGCCAGTTCAGCATGCTGTTCGAGTGCTAAAATTCGCAGTAATTCATCAGGTTCAGTGACAACATCAGCAAGTTGCTGCAACCAATCTTCTCTGGAAGGGGTTTTTAGGGTTACAATGTGTGCCATTTTTTTGGCTTAGTACCAGTATCAATTTTCGTAGAGGGCCTTCATGGCGACTTATTCTAGCAACGATTTCCGTCCCGGTCTTAAAATCATGTTCGAAGGCGAGCCATATGCCATCGAATCCAGTGAGTTCGTTAAACCGGGTAAAGGCCAGGCTTTTGCACGCGTTAAAATGCGTCGCCTGCTGACGGGTTCTCGCGTTGAGAAAACTTTTAAATCCACCGACTCCGCCGAAGGCGCAGACGTAATGGATACCAACCTGAACTATCTGTACAACGACGGTGAGTTTTATCACTTCATGCACCCGGAAAGCTTTGAGCAGTTCCAGGTTGAAGAGAAAACGGTCAACGATGCGGCGAAATGGCTGCAGGACAACGCCGAGTGTATCGTAACGCTGTGGAACGGTCGTCCAATCGCCGTTCAGCCGCCGAACTTTATCGAAGCTGAAATCGTTGAAACCGATCCAGGCCTGAAAGGCGACACCGCAGGTACCGGCGGTAAACCAGCCAAGCTGTCTACTGGCGCAGTGGTAAAAGTACCGTTGTTCGTTCAGGAAGGCGAAGTGGTCAAAGTTGACACCCGCTCTGGCGAATACGTGTCACGCGTAAAATAAGTGCCGCAGGCGCATCTCTGATGCGCCTTTTTCTTGTGTGAGTTGAAAAAATGAAAAAACTGGCAAAACTTGTCGCGTTCGCGTTGCTGGTCTCTTCCGCATTGAGCGCCTGCAATACTTTCCACGGCTTTGGCGAAGATGTCTCCCATCTGGGCGGCGCTATCTCACGCGCAGCGAATTAATTTCTTTTACTCTTTCCTTTTACGGTACTGGCAGCAGCAACGGGCCAAATTCCGGCTATGCTTAAAACGCTGTACTTTTACTGTAATCAACAAGGAAATAATCATGTTAAAGAAAAGTATTGTCGCTATCTTCTCTGTGCTGGTGCTCTCTTCACTGCTTTCAGCTTGTAATACCACGCGTGGCGTTGGTGAAGATGTGGAAGCGGGCGGCCAGGCTATTCAGCGCAGCACGCAATAATCTCAACCGGTACGAAACGCGGTTTCGTACCGGCTTTTTTCACTATCACTGCTTCACCCAGATTAAATCCTCCACCGGAAAACCTGCCCGACGCGCCTGATCGACTAACTTTTCTTTAACAGCGGGGTCAAGTTGCGGCGTACGCGACAAAATCCATAAATAGTGCCGGTTAGGGCCGCAAACCAGCGCGTAACGGTAATCTTCATCCAGCGCGATAACGTTATAGCCGCCATAGAATGGACCAAAGAAAGAAACTTTCAGCGAGGCGCGCTGTTTATCCCCGGTGAAATAAGCTTTACCGACGCTCTCCTGCCAACGCTGTTTTTGCGGATTGTAGCCACGATTAATCACCTTTAAGCCGCCATCTTCACGCGGACTGTAGTTTGCTGTGACCTGTTCCAGTCCACGTTCGAACCGATGATTAAGCCTGGCGATTTCATACCATTGACCGAGATAACGCTGGCTGTCGAAATTCTCGACGACGGTAACGTTCTTCGGCGGAGAGGTGCTGCAGGCTACTGAGAGAAAAGCGCCAATGCTGGCAGCGAATGTTTTCCATGGAGACATAAGCGATTCCTTTGTGATTTAACCGGTTAAGTATAGAAGGCCAAACGGCTTTTCGACCCCTCCCGACGTGAGATTGTTTGCCGCAGATATTGCAGGTAGACTTCCATCCCTTATTTGTATGAGGAGTCATCACCATGAGCGAAACGGCAAGCTGGCAACCTAGCGCATCCATTGCCAATTTATTGAAACGCGCCGCTATTATGGCGGAAATCCGACGTTTCTTTGCCGATCGCGGCGTGTTAGAGGTTGATACACCCGCCATGAGCCAGGCAACTATTACCGATATTCATCTGGTGCCGTTTCAGACACGATTTGTCGGGCCTGGCGCTGCGCAGGGGCGCGATCTCTGGCTGATGACCAGCCCGGAATATCATATGAAACGCCTGTTAGCAGCAGGAAGCGGGCCAATCTATCAAATGAACCGCAGCTTTCGCAATGAAGAGGCTGGGCGTCATCACAACCCAGAATTCACCATGCTGGAATGGTATCGTCCGCACTATGATATGTATCGTCTGATGAATGAGGTCGACGACTTAATGCAGCAGGTGCTGGAGTGCGACAGTGCGGAATCCCTTTCCTATCAGCAAGCCTTTATTCGTCATCTTGAAATTGATCCGCTGTCGGCTGATAAAGCGCAACTGCGTGAAGTCGCCGAGAGGTTGGGCGAGGGCGAACTGGCGCGGGCTGAAGAAGATCGCGATACGCTGTTGATGCTGCTGTTTATGCTGGGTGTTGAGCCGAAAATTGGTCAGGATAAACCCTGCTTCGTGTATCACTTCCCAGCCAGCCAGGCGGCGCTGGCGGAGATCAGCACCGAAGATCACCGGGTAGCAGAGCGTTTCGAGGTGTATTACAAAGGCATTGAGCTGGCAAATGGCTTCCGCGAATTAACTGACAGCCGTGAACAGCGTCAGCGTTTCGAACAGGATAATCGCCGCCGTGCAGCACGTGGCCTGCCGCAACATCCTGTTGATACCAATTTGCTGGACGCATTAGCGCATGGCATGCCAGCTTGTTCTGGCGTTGCGTTAGGGGTAGATCGATTGATTATGCTGGCGTTGAAAGCGACGTCGTTGAGTGAAGTTATCGCGTTCCCGGTCGATCGCTGTTAATCAAGACGGAGACCAACAGAAAAGTAGGTCTCTTTTTAGAGCGGTTGCAGAAACTTGCAGCCAGCGGAAAGCGTTTAGCGGTTTAGCCTGAGCCTTACTCGCTGTTGTCCGGGAATTCCTGAATCGTGACCGGTAGCGTCAATGTTTTATCGTTGCGCAAAATCTGTACGTCGATCACCGAGCCTGGGCGAATCTCTGCAACCTGATCCATGGTTTCCTGCGCTGATACGGCAGGTTTACCGTTCACGCTTAACAGCACATCATTAGCCTGGATGCCCGCTTTCTCTGCTGGCCCTTCCGGCGCAACCGCGCTGACAATAATGCCCTGGACGCGATCAAGATTGCTGCCTTGTCCGTGAAGGGGAGGAATTTCCCGGCCCGTAATACCGATAAAGCCGCGAATAACGCGGCCATCGCGGATCAGCTTATCCATGATTTTTGTGGCCAGCGCCGTAGGAATCGCGAAACCAATTCCTTCCGGCGTTTCTCCGTCGTTACTTTTATCGAAGGTTAACGTATTGATGCCCATCAACTCGCCCAGTGAGTTGATTAACGCTCCACCGGAGTTGCCCTGATTGATTGAGGCGTCGGTTTGCAGGAAATTTTGCCGACCTGATGAACTCAGGCCCACACGGCCGGTTGCGCTAATAATGCCTTGCGTCACAGTCTGACCGAGATTATAGGGATTGCCGATCGCCATCACCACATCGCCGATATGAGCTAATCGTTTCGGATTGATAGGAATTACTGGCAAACTTGACGCGGTAATTTTCAGCACCGCCAAATCGGTCATTGCATCTGAACCTACCAGTGTGGCTTCAAAAAAGCGCCCATCCTGCAAGGCTACAATGATCTGATCGGCATTATTAATGACGTGCTTGTTGGTGAGAATGTAGCCTTTTGCGTTCATGATAACGCCAGAGCCCAGCGTGGTAATACCACGATTATTACTGCCATGCGCGCTGCGGTTATAAACGTTAACAACAGCAGGCACAGCACGACGCACACCCTGGTTAAAACTAAAAGGCGTTTCGTCGTTGCTGTCATCTTGAATATGCAGGGCGTCGCTGCCCATACGCAGTGCAGGTAAGGCCACGAGTAAGATACCCGCCACAATCAGGCCCAGCACTACAGAACGCAAAAGTTTAAGAAACATGGTGTTAAATCACGCCAGGGGAGATCGCTGGGGAGAATAACATGAGAGCGGCGGACACACACGCGCTTGTGTCCGCCTTAATGAGAGGTTTATCTCAACAACAGATAGATACTTTCATCGCCACGCACGACATTCAGCGCCAGAACAGGCGGTTTGCCGTCCAGCACCTTGCGCATTTCAGCAATAGACTGAACGCGATTACGATTAACGCCAACGATCACATCATCTTTTTGCAAACCGACCTGCTCAGCAGGGGTGCCTTTTTCGATGGTATCAATTTTCACGCCTTTATCGCCGGTTTTGGTCTGACCATCGCTCAGCGTAGCGCCTTGCAGTGCCGGAGACATGAGCTGGGCACTGGCAGTGGTTTGCGCGCTTTGCTCCAGCGTCACGTTAAGCGTTAAAGGCTTACCTTCGCGCAGCAGGCCCAGCTTGACTTGCTCGCCCGGTGGCGTTGTACCGATTTTAACGCGCAGTTCAGCAAAGCTGCTGATCGGTTTGTCGTTCACTGACGTAATGATATCGCCAGATTTAATCCCGGCTTTCTGAGCGGCTGACTGAGGCAGAACTTCCGAGACGAATGCGCCACGCTGAGCATCAACGTTAAAAGCTTTCGCCATATCAGCGGTCATTTCAGTGCCTTTAATGCCCAACTGACCACGCTTCACTTCGCCAAATTTGATCAGCTGCTGCGCAAGGTTCATCGCCATATCGCTTGGGATTGCAAAGCCGATGCCGATGTTGCCGCCGCTTGAGGCCAGAATCGCGGTGTTAATACCAATCAACTCGCCGTTCAGGTTCACCAGCGCACCGCCTGAATTTCCCCGGTTAATCGCGGCGTCAGTCTGGATAAAGTTTTCCAGTCCTTCCAGATTCAGGCCGCTACGGCCAAGCGCGGAGATAATACCTGAGGTTGCGGTTTGACCGAGCCCAAAAGGGTTACCAATCGCAACGGCGAAATCGCCTACTTTTAGCTGATCTGAATCCGCGATTTTTATCTGCGTCAGGTTTTTTGCGCCTTCGATTTGGATCAGCGCGATGTCGGTTTGCTCATCATGGCCAATTAATTTGGCGTCATATTCGCTGCCGTCACCAAGTTGAACATTAATCTTATCCGCGCCGTTAACCACATGGTTATTCGTCAACACGTAACCTTTGGCGGCATCGATAATCACGCCGGAGCCGAGACCTTCAAACGGCTGCGGCTGTGCATTGCCGCCAGGCAGCTGGCCGAAGAAGCGTTTTAACGGCTCGGGAATGTCCTGTTCCTGAGCCGCTGTCTGGGTGCCTTCGACATGAACGCTAACCACGGCGGGCAGCACTTTCTCCAGCATCGGTGCCAGGCTTGGAAGCGGCTGTCCCTGAATTTGTGCTGGCAGTGTTGCCATCGCAGTTGGCGCGGCGGCAAGACTCATCCCAATACTCAAGGCTAATGCGCTAAACAGTCGTGCTTGTTTTTTCATTGCTACAACGCTCTCGCTGCAAAAAGTGGGGGAATAAAAGAGTGTGACAGTCGTTTGAGGTCAGGGTTCGCAAAAACAGAGGGCGCAGTATTGCTGCGCCCCAAAAAGATTAATCGCGTGCTGCTCGCTCACCGCGCAACAAACCGGAAGCGCCTTCCGAATAGTCGCGTGGTATCTGAACCGGCGCCTGGTCGTTATCAGCTTCCGCTTCGGTAAGTTGATAAGCAAACGGATTTTTTTCGCCCGGCAGATTCGGCAACAGATCGTTTGATCCTTTTGCCATGTGTTGATAAAGCTGGCGATAGTCGCGCGCCATGTTATCCAGCAATTCTGCGCTTTGCGCAAAATGGTTAGTCAGTTCCTGGCGATAATCTGCCAGTTCAGCTTTCGACTTTTCCAGTTCATATTGCATGCTGCGCTGCTCACGCAATTTCTTGTTGCCGAAACGCATTGCAACCGCGCCGACAATAATACCAACCACTAAACCAATTAGCCCGTATTCCCAGGTCATAATGACTCCCATGTAATTTCCGTTGTTCCGTCCGTTGTACCGTAGGGCAGTGCACCTTTCCAATAACAGCCACTATACCCGTTAATCTTATGGATGTGGAACTCTGGAGCGGCATGGCTTAGTGTAGAGCGGCCTTTTTTCGACAATCGATGTGTGAATAAGACAATTTCAGGGACTGTGAGAGAACAATGCAAACCTCATCTCCGCTTGCACGTTACGAGCAGGCGCTATCGCAAGGCGATTTTAAACCGGATGCTGTACAACGCGACGCCATCACCCGATTAGACGCGCTCCAGCAAGGCTTAATCGCACGCCAAAAAACAGCCGCACCCGCGACTCAGGGTCTGTTTGGTCGTCTGTCAAAACTGATGGGCAAAGAGAAAAATGAGGCGCAACCGCCGGTTCGCGGTTTGTATATGTGGGGGGTGTAGGACGCGGGAAAACCTGGGTAATGGACCTGTTTTTTCAGTCAATTCCTGGTGATCGCAAGCTGCGCTTACATTTTCACCGCTTTATGCTGCGCGTGCATGAAGAATTAACGACACTGCAAGGCCAAAGCGATCCGTTGCTCATCATTGCTGATCGATTCAAAGCAGAAACCGATATTCTCTGTTTTGATGAATTTTTTGTCTCCGATATTACCGACGCCATGCTGCTGGGCACCTTAATGGAAGCACTTTTTGCGCGTGGCATCGCCCTTGTAGCGACATCCAATATTCCGCCTGATGAGCTGTACCGCAACGGCCTGCAACGCGCACGCTTCCTGCCAGCCATTGAGCAGATTAAAAAATATTGCGATGTGATGAATGTCGATGCGGGCATTGATTACCGCTTGCGCACGTTAACATCGGCTCACCTGTGGAAATTTCCGCTTAACAACGAAACCCATGCCGATATGGAGCGAATGTTCCAGGCGCTGGCGGGCAACCAGCGTGAAGAGGCCCCCGTTCTGGAGATCAATCATCGCCAGATGGCAACTCTGGGTGTCAGCGAGGGCGTGTTAGCCATTGATTTTATGACCTTGTGCGGCGAGGGGCGTAGCCAGCACGATTACATTGAATTGTCGCGTCGTTTCCACAGTGTCTTGCTGTATAATGTGCCGGTGATGATTTATAAAACTGAAGATCAGGCGCGGCGTTTTTTGGCGCTGGTTGATGAATTCTATGAACGTCATGTCAAACTGGTGGTCGCGGCAGAAACGTCGCTGTTTGAAATCTATCAAGGCACGCGCCTGAAATTCGAATATCAGCGTTGCCTGTCGCGTTTGCAAGAGATGCAGAGCGAAGAGTATCTGCGTCTGCCCCATCTGCCCTGACAATAAAGTGGATTAATGGTGAAATAGAGTTCGATTTTTGTAATCGACTTCTCTATAATCTTGCGACCCCACGTTACAGCAAAGGATTTTTTCCCAAATCCTCTGTGTTCCAGTAACTCTATCCGAAGGGGTGGCTTGCTGGTCAAAATGGTCGTGTGAGCCTCAATCGTTTACTTAAGCGTTTGGGATTTCACCAACGTGTAACTTAATTTGGGTAAGCTTTTCGATGAAAACTTTTACAGCTAAACCAGAATCCGTCCAACGTGACTGGTATGTTGTTGACGCAACTGGCAAAACTTTGGGTCGCCTGGCGACTGAACTGGCGCGCCGTCTGCGTGGTAAGCATAAAGCGGAATACACTCCGCACGTTGATACTGGTGATTACATCATCGTTCTGAACGCTGAGAAAGTTGCTGTAACCGGCAACAAGCGTTCTGACAAGATTTACTATCACCACACTGGTCACATCGGTGGTATCAAACAGGCGACCTTTGAAGAGATGATTGCTCGCCGTCCTGAGCGTGTGATTGAGATCGCGGTTAAAGGCATGCTGCCGAAGGGCCCGCTGGGTCGTGCAATGTACCGTAAACTGAAAGTTTACGCAGGCAACGAGCACAACCATGCGGCACAGCAACCGCAAGTTCTTGACATTTAATCGGGATTAAAGGCAATGGCTGAAACTCAAAACTACGGCACTGGTCGCCGCAAAAGCTCTACCGCTCGCGTATTTATTAAGCCGGGTAGCGGTAACATCGTTATCAACCAACGTTCTCTGGAACAGTACTTCGGTCGCGAAACTGCCCGCATGGTCGTTCGTCAGCCGCTTGAACTGCTGGACCTGGTTGGTAAATTCGATCTGTACGTCACCGTTAAAGGTGGTGGTATTTCTGGTCAGGCAGGTGCGATCCGTCACGGTATCACCCGCGCGCTGATGGAATACGACGAATCTCTGCGTTCAGAACTGCGTAAAGCGGGCTTCGTTACCCGTGACGCGCGTCAGGTTGAACGTAAGAAAGTCGGTCTGCGTAAAGCACGCCGTCGTCCACAGTTCTCCAAACGTTAATTGCTGCTGCTTCGGCAGCGTCAGTTGGCACAAAAAACCCGCTTCGGCGGGTTTTTTGCTTTCTGCTGTTTTACCGGTGCTGACGTTAAAAACCTCCACGCTGCTCGCAAATTACCCTCAAAAATTCAATCCTCACCCACAAGCAGCTCAAAATCTGGTAAACTCTCTGTCACTTTGCGCCCGTTAAGCTGGCGCGTTATACGCCGTCCATTTCTCGGGACGTCAGTACAACGCAGTGAACGCGGGCTGCGTGCGAGTTCTATAAGCAGGTGAGTCGCCGAGTGGTTGGCTATTCGCAGTAACTTTTTGTGAACAAACTTGGAGGTTTTCATGGCTGTCGCTGCCAACAAACGTTCGGTAATGACGCTGTTTTCTGGTCCTACTGACATTTTCAGCCATCAGGTGCGTATTGTACTGGCCGAAAAGGGAGTCAGCGTAGAGATCGAGCAGGTCGAAATGGATAACCTGCCGCAGGATCTGATTGACCTCAACCCGTATCGCACTGTGCCGACGCTGGTAGATCGTGAACTAACGCTTTATGAATCACGTATCATCATGGAATACCTTGATGAGCGTTTTCCGCATCCGCCGCTGATGCCGGTTTATCCGGTTGCGCGTGGTGAAAGCCGCCTGATGATGCATCGCATTGAGCAGGACTGGTATAGCCTGATGAAAAAGGTTGAGAACAGCAGTGGTCAGGAAGCGGAAGCTGCGCGCAAGCAATTACGCGAAGAACTGCTGGCGATCGCCCCCTGTTCGGGCGCACACCCTTTTTCATGAGCGAAGAGTTTAGCCTGGTAGATTGCTATCTGGCTCCGCTGCTCTGGCGTCTGCCGTCAATGGGCATCGACCTGATTGGTTCGGGTTCTAAAGAGCTGAAAGGCTATATGAATCGTGTGTTTGAGCGTGACTCATTCCTCGCTTCGCTGACTGAAGCTGAACGTGAAATGCGCCTGCAAGCCCGGGGCTAATTTATGGAAATGTCGCAACTCTCCGCACGTCGCCCCTATTTGCTGCGCGCCTTTTATGACTGGTTACTCGATAATCAGTTAACGCCGCATTTGGTCGTCGACATCAATCTGCCCGGTGTGCAGGTGCCGCTCGAGTATGCGCGTGATGGCCAGATTGTACTGAACATCGCGCCGCGCGCGGTCGGTAACTTAGAGCTGGCCAACGACCAGGTGTCGTTCAATGCCCGTTTTGGCGGGGTTCCGCGCCAGGTTAATGTGCCAATGGCAGCCATCCTGGCGATTTATGCCCGTGAAAACGGTGCTGGCACGATGTTCGAACCTGAACCCGCTTATGAATTATCTGCTGAGGATGGTTCAGAAGGGCAGGAAGAGACGGTCATGTCAGTTATTGATGGCGATCGTCCTGACGATGCCAGCGATGACGAAACACCGCCTGACGATGATCCGCCACCTCGCGGTGGACGACCATCACTGCGCGTAGTGAAATAAACGCAGAATAAAAAAGCCCGTCATTTAATGGCGGGCTTTTTTTATGCCGCACAGGCAAACGGCATAAAAAATCCGGGAACCTGCGTTACCCGGATTTTTGCGTTAAATACTGTGTTGATTAATAGACGTCGCGAAGATAACGCTTCTCTTTTCTCAACTGATCGATGTAATCAGCCGCGCGTTCGCTGGAAAGACCGCCAAACTGACGCACCACCTCATACAGTGCGCTGTCGACATCTTTCGCCATGCGCGAGGCATCGCCACATACGTAGAAATAAGCCCCTTCCTGAAGCCAGGCATAGAGCTCTGCACCTTGCTCCAGCATACGATTTTGCACGTAGATTTTCTTTTCCTGATCGCGTGAGAAAGCCAGATCAAGGCGCGTCAAAAGGCCGCTTTCCTGCCAGGCTGTCAACTCATCGCGATAAACAAAGTCATGTTCCTGATGCTGATCGCCGAAGAACAACCAGTTTTTGCCTTGCGCACCCGTTGCCTGACGCTCCTGCAGGAAGGCGCGGAACGGCGCAATACCGGTGCCTGGGCCAACCATGATCAGCGGAGCATTGTTATTTGAGGGCACACGGAACGCTTTGTTTGGCGAAATAAAAATTGCGGGCTTTTCACCACGACGAACACGCTCAGCCAGGTAGGTTGAACATACGCCGCCACGGTTACGACCACCGCTGTGATAACGCACGGAAGCCACCGTCAGATGCACCTGATTCGGATGAGCTTTCGAGCTTGACGAGATTGAGTAAGCGCGATGTTGTAAAGGACGTAGCAGAGCAACAAATTCCGGCACGGACAGTGAGCGGGTCAGTTCCAGCTGCAGCAGATCCAGCGTGTCTTTACCCCATAACCAGACGCCCAGCGCGTCTTTATCGTCATGCTGTAATACGTGGCGCAGCTCCTGGTTGGTGGTGTTTTGTCCCGCCCACTCAATCAGCTTGCGCGAAGGCTCAGAAATTTCAAACTGATAGGTCAGCAGATCACCCAGGCTTCTGTCGAAACCCGGAACCGGCGTTTGATAATCAGCATTCAGTTGCGTTAACAGCAGGCTAACCAACGCAGGGTCATTGACAGGGATAACGCCAAGCGCATCACCGGCTTCATATTTAAGACCGCTATCGGTTAAATCAAATTCAAAATGACGAATATCTTTAGCAGACTGCTCACCTGACAGGCGCTTGTTAGTGATAAACGCTGCAGCATACGGATTCGATTTATTGCTGCCAGGGATCACCGGCGCTTCGGGGGCGCTTTCCAGCACTGTGCCGCTGCTACCTGCGCTGGCTGCAAACTGAGGCATGGAGCTGTTTAACCACTCGTTAGACGGCTCTTCGTAATCGATATCACAATCGATACGGTCCACTACGCGCTTCGCACCCAGCTGCTCCAGGCGCATATCGATAAATTTACCGGCCTGGCAGAAACCATCATAGCCAGTATCACCAATGGCCAGCACGGCAAAATGCATCTGCTCCAGGCGCGGCGCGGTACTGGCAGAAATCGCATTCCAGAACAGCTGGGCGTTGTCTGGCATCTCACCTTCACCATAGGTAGAGGTGACGATAAGGACATGGCGCATGGTGGTGAAAAGATCGATGTCGACTTCACCTAACGCCTGAACCACCGGCACCAGGCCTTTAGTACGCGCTGATTTTGCCGCCGTTTGCGCCAGGGCTTCTGCGTTACCGGTTTGCGAACCGTAGAGAATATGCAGCTGAGTCGTTGCAGCAGCACCTGTTCCTGCGGCAACTTGCTGTTTGTCTTCTAACACCAACAGACGGGAGTGGAGACCAGCGAGAAAGCCCGCCAGCCAGTATTTCTGCTCACCATTAAAGGGTGCATCTTCAGGAATGTAAGGAATTTTCATGGATACTTTTACTCAATCCCGTGTTTACCCCTCCTGTTTCGTACCGCAGGTACATCGGTAGCGTCCGTTTATCCCCAGTCGCAGATCCCTCTCTGCGCCTGGGGCGGCACGGCGTTGCCACTTTCCTGCAATACGAACTATTTAGGGCAATTGTTAATGTTCATAGTCAGATAGTTTGCTTTCAGGATAATTTGCCAACAGCAGCAGCGATTTCTGGCAACGCAGCGCGGGCAAACAGCTCTTCAAAATCAGGCAGATGGCCTAACACCTCACGGTTACAGGCGTCCTGATACATGATCCAGCCATACGTTGCCAGGCTGTCCATTGAGCGGATGTTGCGTTGCGTCAGCGCCGCTTTGTAATCTGACATACGCTTAGTGCCAATCAGGCTGGCTAACTCGTCATCGCTGTAACTTTCGATGGCGGAGCGAGCATGACGTTGCAGCTTGCTAATCAGCGAGAAATCCTCTGTCATCAGCAGATTGCGCACGGCTTTCTCAACCGCAGGATCTTCTACTGAAGTGCCTTTCGGCAATTTACCCAACGCCAGCTGTTGTGCAAAGCTCAACACGGTGTAGTTATTCAGCAGAACAAACATTTCTAACGTATCAGTTGCACCATAAGCAGGTACAGCGCCATTCGCGATGGTTTTACCTTCACGCCATGCCGATTTAAACTTGGCAACCTGATGGCCTGCCAGCGCGGTTGAAAGTTCTTCCAGCAAATCTTTACGCGATTTAGCCTTCAGGATCTCGCCGCCGTCCTGATAAAGCAGCAGTGAGCGTGGCATGACGTAGACAAAGTGCTGGCATTCGGTTTCCCAGTTTTCCAGCAGCCAGGCTGCACGCGGCGAATGAGTCGTTTCCAGATGCCAGTTCAGCATGGTCAGCACTGCTTGCTTATGCACCTGCGCCATTTCATCCTGATCGGCAATGGAGCCGAACAGCACGGAATCGCCTGCGGCATGGCTGGCCAGCGAACCATACGGGTCGTACTGGTAAGCGAAACCGCCGCTCATGCCGTTGCCGAAACCTTTACCGAAAGTCCCCAGGTTCAGGATGGCGCCGTTAGTCATGTACTCGCAGCAGAAATCACCCACGCCTTCGACCACTGCCGTTGCGCCGGAGTTACGCACGGCGAAGCGGTCACCCGCCTGACCCTGCACAAACAAGCGTCCGCCTGTCGCACCAAATAGCGCAAAGTTACCAATCAGTACGTTGCCGTCGCTGTCTTGTGCGCCGCCGCCCGGCGACATAACAACCAACTCGCCTCCGCACTGACCTTTGCCTACGCCGTCGTTACAGGTGCCATAATGCTTCATCTGCATACCGTCGTTGCAGAAAGCGCCAAATGACTGACCGGCTGAGCCAGAAGTGGTGATTTTCACGGTTTCAGGTGCCAGGTAACGGCGGCCACGATCGTCCTGCAGAACCGCTGGCATCAGTTTCAGTTGTTCAGCAGTCAGCGTATGGTTCAGCATGCGTTCGATGTCGATCGCTAACTGTCCGCCCACGCTCTTGTTACGGTTGTTCAGCGTCACGTTATTGCCCAGGGCAATTTCATGCTTACCACGCGCAACCAGTTCGCTGTTCAGCTGCTCAATCCAGCCATCATCCAGTTCGAAATCTTTTTCCAGATAAACCGGCTGATCGATTTTCAGCTCTGGCACAACAGTCAACATTGCGCGCAGGTCGAGCTTGCCAACTTCCAGCGGATGATCCATCAGGTGCAACAAGTCAGAACGCCCCCGTGCTTCACGCAATGAACGCAGGCCCATGCGCGCCAGAATTTCACGCACTTCATGCGCAACGTTCATGAAATACTGCGCCAGCTGACGCGGATCACCGTCGAATGCTTCGGCATTGGTGGTTAAACCGGCCGGGCATTTAACGTTACAGTTTTTCGCCATCACGCATTTCAGCATCATCAGCGCGGTAGTGCCGAACTCAAAGCTGTCACCACCCAGCAGCGCCGATTTCACAACATCGCTACCGGTTTGCTGTGCGCCAGAACAGCGCAGCTGCACTTTTTCACGCAAGCCGTTAGCACACAGAGCCTGGTGTACTTCTGCGATACCGATTTCTGCTACACGTCCGGTATATTTCAGGCTGGTTACGGACGCTGCACCGGTTCCGCCTGTGTTGCCCGCGACGTTAATGACGTCTGCACCCGCTTTCGCGACGCCAACAGCGATGGTGCCAATCCCTTCAGAAGAAACCAGTTTAACGATGACGCGGACACGTGCAGCTTTGCAGTCGTGAATCAACTGCGCCAAATCCTCGATGGAATAGGTATCGTGATGCGGTGGCGGTGATACCAGTTCAACACCCGGTGTACCGCCGCGCGCTGCCGCGATTTCAACGGTTACTTTCGGTGCCGGTAACTGACCGCCTTCGCCAGGCTTCGCACCCTGACCAATTTTAATTTCCAGCTCTTCCAGCATCGGATCGGCAAGATAGGCCGCCCAGACGCCAAAGCGGCCTGATGCCAGCTGCTTGATACGTGATGCGCGGATGGTGCCATGACGTGAATAGTGCTCACCACCTTCACCACAGTTGCTCATGCCGCCAACCATATTAGTCCCGTGTGCAACGGCTTCGTGTGCCGGGGCTACCAGCGCACCATGGCTCATTGCACCTGAAGCAAAGGTGCGCGTGATTTCACAGGCTGGCTGGATCTCGCTCAGCGGCAGTGAGGGCAGGGTAGTGAAAATACGCGACAGATACTCTGCGGCTTTGCCGTAAGCGATAACATTTAAGCCGCCGTTGACCACTTCGGTGCTTTCGATTTCGGCGTTGAAACGTGACTTCAGCGCACGTGACAGCGCGGCCAGGCGCTCATTTTCTGGCTTAAGACCGCTGATAGCATCAGTCAGGCGCAGCGTAAAATGATTGAGACTGCCATCAACGGCTTCACAGACTAAGCCGCGGGTTGCAAATCCGTTGTTGGTCAGCGAATAGCGGCCCAGCTTGCGACGGAATTCTGCTTCGCTGTCGATGTGGGTCAAATCAGCCGGGAAAGCCAGAATATCACGCAGCGCAGCCGGACGACGTTTACGTTCTTCATACATCAGGCTGGAGAACTGGCGATAATCCGCCGTGATGGCGAAATTATTGATCACCTCATTTGGAATGCGCTCAAAGCTGCTGTCTTTAAACGACTCCGCTTTGATACCGAATGCGTTATCCAGCTTGGCCAGCGTCATCAGGCGGATAAAGTTATCCTCTTCACGCGCTTTATCCGCAAAACGGATCGGCTCTTCGGTCATATCAATAAAGGTACGTACGGCGATGGTGCCGTAAGAGTGACCAGCACCTTCAGCACGTTCTTTAAACAGGCCGAGCAACGGTACTTCAGACTCGCCCTGAATTTTCAGGGCGCTCTGATGCCAGTCCACCGCCATCTGCGCGATGGTTGCAAAGCCCGCCCCACCCACTGGCGTTTTGATATTCGGAAAATATTTTTTCAGCACCGGATCGTCGGTGTTAAGGAAGTTAGGCTCAAAAAACTCACCGCAGCTGTAGCTTTCCACCGTACACAGGCCGACTTTGCCCATGGTTTTCATCAACGCTTTTTCAGCCGCTTTGGCATAGCGTTTAAAGGCTTTATTGCCTTCTTCGCCTTCGCCATATTTCTCTTCCGCCCGCATTTGCACGCCAAGCGGATAAATAGCAGATGCGCCGAAGCCCAGCGCCGCCGCAATGTGATGCGAAGAGATGCTCTGGCCGCTTTCCACAACCAGCGAGACATCGAGACGCAACCCTTCCTGCACCAAACGCTGGTTGATGGCAGAAACCACCAGCAGCATTGGAATTGCCGCGTGGGTTGACGAGATGTGGCGATCGGTAATCACTGCGATGCCACCCTGCGACCGTGCAAAATCGACAACCTGCTGTGCTAAATCATCAATGGCTTTTTCCAGCGCATCGGCGTTAGCCGTACGGCTCAGCAAATCTTTACCGGTAACTGGTTCATACAACATGTCGAAACGTGCATAAGGTGCAACGTTCTGCTCACGCAGTTTCAGCATGTCGAGGTGGTTGAGAATAGGCGAAGCCACAATGATCTGACGGCCTTTACTGCGGCCCAGATGCGGTTTTGCACCCAGCGCCACGCGCAGCGTCATGCCGTCAACTTCACGAATTGAGTCGAGCGGCGGGTTGGTTACCTGCGCAAACCGCTGCGAGAAATAGTGAGCCATGCCGCCTTCATGATCGGACAAACCGTTAATGGCGTTGCCGTAACCCATCGCTGAGATCTTCTCTGCGCCGGTTGCCAGCATCGGGTCCATCATGAATTTGAAGCTTTCCTGGTTGTAGTAGTAAGCCACGAAACGCTGATAGGCTTTCAGGTCACCACGATAGCGCAGCGGCGAACCTTGCTGCTCAGCCGGAATCGCCGGCAGGTCTTGCAAATCGATGCGTGCTTTAGCCAGTAATGCAGAATAATCTTTTTCAGCAGCCAGTTTTTCCAGTGCCTGCAGCGTGGTGTAGCTGCGTTTTTCGCGATGATCGAAGTAGAGCATACCGCCCGCTTCAATACGGCCACGACGCAGGACGCTTTCCGGTGGGAAAGCAATCTGGCCCGCTTCCGACATCGCACCAATATAGTCTGCTGTTTCAACTGAACGCAGCGGACGCAGGCCGAGGCGATCAAGGCGTGCGCCAATCACTTCACCATTACCAAAGATTAATGCCGCAGGGCCATCGTTCTTCTCTTCGTACAGCGAAAAGTATTCCAGCATGTTGCGCACTTCAGGAGATAACGACGTATCGTTTTCCCAGGCTGGCGGCATCATAGAGACCACGGCGGTGATCAGGTCGAGGCTGTCTTCCATCAAACGGCTGTGGATGCTCTGATCGAGACGTGAACTGTCTGACTGTCCTTTCGGGCGCACAATCGTTTTACCGCGCGCCAGCGCCAGTGCAGACTCCGCAATACGGTTTTTACGGTCAGTGTTCAGTTCGCCATTGTGCGCCATCAGGCGGAACGGCTGCGCCATCGTTGTGTGAGGATCGGTATTGGTCGAGAAACGGGTATGGAAAAACAGCCCGCGTACCTGATGATCGGGATCGGTCAGATCTTTGAAGTAAGGGATCACTTCATTCGAATTCAGGCGCGCTTTGAAAACCTGAGTACGTGACGAGAGTGACAGCGGATAAAGTCCGCCAAATTCACTTTCAGTAAAGGCACGTGCTTCAATGGTCAGCAGGGCGCGATAGATACGCTGTTCAAAATCATTTTGATCAACGACATCCTGCGGCGCGGTAAAAATCCACTGCACAATCGGCAGCTGGAACTGCACGGCAGCCGGACGCGTTACGCTGCTGTCTAGCGGCATATCACGTTTTTGGATAATCGACAGATTGAAGCTGTTCAGCGTCTCTTCGACCAGCTGTTCGGCGTTGGCACGCAGGGTTGCATCTTTTGGTACAAAGAAGTTGCCGACGCCAAAGCGACCGGCTTCCAGCGCCTGTCCGGTAATTTTGCGGAAGAAGTGCAAAGAGAGATCGACGTTTACCCCAGCGCCGTCACCGACGCCTTCAGCCGACATGCCCCCCGGTGAGGTACAGTACAAAGGGCACTATGCGCCATCTGCAGGATCTCATGGGTCTGCTCGCCGTCCTTACGGGTAATGAAACCTACACCACAGCTATCACTCCCTGCTGCTGGGTTATACAAGCCATAGGATTCAGGTTTTTGAATGGACATTGAGGGTCTCCTTAAACTGCTTTTGACATTACCTGCATTGTTTTAAGCACTGAGCGCCACCAGGCGCAGTTCATTTTCATTACCGCGCGCTATGTCGCGGGCGGCGTCACACCGAGCAAATCACGCCAGACATGGGTAAAACGTCCATGATTGAGCTGCTCTTTTATTTCCGTTCTCTTAAAGGAGATGACTTACACCATGCGGGAGTCTTCTTGTTGCATAGATATGCCGAGAGACTGGCCCGTCAGGAAAGCTTTCAGCGGATTCCCAACTTATCGGGAAAGTGTAAAGAGGTCAAATAACGAGACTTGTCAGGGTTATTAGGGCTGTTTTGAATATAATTGCATGAATTTTATGGTTTTTTAGCTTTAATTTGTTGTGGTTAACCGCAACGTTTCCTCCCAGGAAATGTGAACTGTCTCACTGTAGTGCAGCGGCCTGATCTCTGCACCATGCTGGTGATAGCCCCTTTAACAGCATGAAATGCTGTTCAGGACAATTCATGCGCAGGATGTATCTGTTTTTCTTATGTCAGCTTATTTGAATAAAACAGGGGGACGTTATAAGTAAAATTAATCAACAGCGACATGCTTAAAACTGCGCTTAATATGAATGGATATGCAAAAATAAGAGTGAGCCTGTGCAACAGACCGTTGCCAGGGTATTGAATAAACGACAAGCAAATGTAGTGCCATTGAACAGGCGGCCCTACAGATTATTCAGTTAGCACAATTAGTCAAGGGTTTTAATACTCTTGTCATAAACGTCGGCGAACAGCGCGACTGATGCACCAAAACAGAGCATTAGCAGCGATATCTTCCCTGTTCACGGCTTCGCCCACAGGGTATTTACGCTATCATGAGCCTGTTTCTCATTCAGGGAGCTTTTATGAAACAAATTCGCCTGCTGGCGCAATATTACGTTGATCTGATGGTCAAGCTTGGACTGGTGCGCTTTTCGCTGCTTCTGGCCTCGGCATTAGTCGTATTAGCCATGATTGTTCAAATGGCGGTCACAATGGTGCTGCGAGGTCACGTAGAGAGTATCGATATGGTTCGATCGGTATTTTTCGGTCTGCTGATCACGCCGTGGGCCGTTTATTTTCTCTCTGTAGTTGTCGATCAGCTGGAAGAGTCGCGCCAACGGCTGGCGCGGTTGGTCGATAAGCTGGAAGAGATGCGCACCCGCGATCTGGAGCTGAATCAGCAAATGCAGGAGACCATTTCACAGCTCAATCAGGAAATCGCCGACCGTAAAAAAGCGGAGCAGGCGCGCGAGCAGGTAATGGATAAATTGCGCGAAGAAGTTGCCCGACGTGAGCAGGCACAAATCGAACTGGAACAACAGTCATCTTTCCTGCGCTCATTTCTGGACGCCTCGCCCGACCTGGTATTCTATCGCAATATTGATAAGCAATTTTCTGGCTGCAACCGCGCCATGGAATTGCTGACTGGCAAAAGCGAGAAACAGCTGATTGGCCTTACACCGCGCGATATTTATGACGAAGATGCCGCCACCAAAGTATTAGAAACTGACGAAAAAGTATTCCGGCACAACGTCTCGCTGACGTATGAACAGTGGCTGCAATATCCGGATGGACGCAAAGCCTGTTTTGAGATCCGCAAAGTGCCTTATTACGACCGCGTGGGTAAACGCAGTGGGCTGATGGGTTTTGGACGCGATATAACCGAGCGTAAGCGTTATCAGGACGCGTTAGAGAATGCCAGCCGGGAAAAGACGACCTTTATCTCAACAATCAGCCACGAGCTGCGTACGCCGCTTAACGGCATCGTCGGATTAAGCCGCATCTTGCTGGATACCGATCTGAATCAAGAACAGCTCAAGTACCTCAAAACCATCCACGTTTCGGCTATCACGCTCGGTAACATCTTTAATGACGTCATTGAAGTCGACAAAATTGAGCGCCGAAAAGTGCAACTCGATAATCAGCCTCTCGACTTCACCAGTTTCCTGGCCGACCTGAAAACCTCTCTGGCTTGCTGGCGCAGCCGAAAGGACTGAAATTTGTTATGGCGCCTCAGTTACCGCTGCCACATAAAATCTCTACGGATGGCACGCGGCTGCGTCAGATTTTATGGAATTTGATCGGCAATGCCGTGAAGTTTACCCAGCAGGGTGAAATTGTCGTGCGCGTTGCTTATGAGCAGGATGGAACATTGCGTTTCGAGGTGCAGGATTCCGGCCTCGGTATCCGCCAGGAAGAGCAGGATAAAATTTTCGCTATGTATTATCAGGTAAAAGATCAGCATGGTGGAAAACCGGCGACCGGCACAGGTATCGGCCTGGCGGTTTCGCGTCGGCTGGCGCAAGCCATGGGGGCGATATCAGCGTCAGCAGCGCACCGGGTAAAGGTTCCTGCTTCACCGTGGTGATAAAA
The DNA here is from genome assembly GCF_027157825.1 of Pantoea sp. LMR881. NCBI lineage: Bacteria > Pseudomonadati > Pseudomonadota > Gammaproteobacteria > Enterobacterales > Erwiniaceae > Pantoea > Pantoea sp. LMR881. The sequence continues at coordinate 1,900,204 of NZ_JAPVOK010000002.1, read as the reverse complement.
GCGCCACGTGTTGCCGAAGAGGTTGAAGATGACAGTGTAGATAACAGCCTGCCACTGCCTGCGTTACATGTGCTGCTGGTTGAAGATATTGAACTGAATGTCATTGTGGCACGCTCGGTGCTGGAAAAACTGGGCTGTAGCGTTGAGGTGGCCATGACCGGTAGCGAGGCGCTGAACCTGTTTGATCCATTCGAGTTCGATCTGGTTCTGCTGGATATTCAACTGCCCGATATGACCGGACTGGATGTATCACGCGCTATCCATAAAAAGTACCAAAGCAGCGCGCTGCCACCGCTGGTTGCGCTAACAGCCAACGTGCTTAAAGACAAAAAAGAGTATCTCGATGCCGGGATGGATGATGTGCTGAGTAAGCCACTGGCTGTGCCGGCGCTGACGGCAATTATCAAGAAATTCTGGGATCATCAGGAAGAGCCTGGTGATGAGGTGGAGCGCCCGACAGAAGATAAAACGAGCACGCTGTTGGATGTGCCGATGCTGGAGCAGTATCTCGAATTGGTTGGCCCGGGCCTTATTACCCAGAGTCTGACAATGTTTGAACAAATGATGCCAGGTTATCTGGATGTTTTAGACTCTAACCTGATGGCACGTGACCAAAAGGGCATCGCAGAGGAAGGACACAAAATTAAAGGCGCAGCGGGTTCGGTGGGTTTGCAGCACTTACAAATGTTGGCGAAGCAGATCCAGACACCAGAATTGCCTGCATGGTGGGACAATGTAGTGGAGTGGATTGACGAGTTGAAGCATGAGTGGCGTCACGATGTGCAGGTATTACGTGACTGGGTAGCTGAAAAAGAACGGGCTGGAAAAAAATGACCCCAGCCGAGGCCGGGGTGCGCGAATACTGCGCCAACACCAGGGAAAAAGATACTGCTGCTATGCTTAGCGTATTTGAGTGCAACAGTAGGGTATTGGTTAACACTGACATCACCTTAGCAAATTCGTCTTAACTTGCGACAAGATTCATTAAATTGTGTGATGTTGAGCAGCGTTTAAATACAGAAAACATTAATTTGACAACACAGTCAAGCAAGGAATTAATTTCCGCGATGTATTGCGGAAATTTTGTACAGATGTTCTGTTTTTTGCGCGCTTTTACATCAGAAAGAGAGCTTTGCAGGAAAACCCATCGTGTAAAAAAGCCCTCACAAGAAAAACAGGGCTTTTTTACTATCTAACTTAATGAAAAATAAAGGACTATAGTCATTTATTGGCTTGTTATCCAAAACGTTTTGGAAACGTGAAAGAGAAAATTCGGATCTCAGGCCTTACCAATCAAAACAGGAAAAATAATTGGTTAAATCTTAGACTGTAGACGCTGCAAATTGTAAAGATTGAGTTAAGAAACTGTATGTTACTTAGATTAATCCGATCTCTCAGTGAAAAAGAAATGAGGCGCTCTTTTTTTATAGTTAAATAATGTGAAACATTCAAGGGAGGGCTTATCACGAATCGTTAAGTGTTTATTCGTAAATTATCTTAGTGATACGCATCACTGGAACCGATTCCTTTTCGACGGAAGTGCTTGATGTCATTCGATCTGTTGACGACCCGAATCAGACAGTTAAGGCGCACCGCGTAAAATTCACACAATAAGCGTGTTACTTTTTTCGGCGTAGATAAAATTTTAAGCCGCGGCTGCGAGAACAATTGATTAATGCTTAAAACGAGTAAGAGAAAATTGCATGAGCAAGCATAAAGGAAGCTTTGGGCAACGCATTAAACGTATTGTTATGCGAGGGGTTTTAGCCGTAGCAGGAATCTGGCTGGCAGGTATCGTACTTTTCTCTTTTTGCCGGTGCCCTTTTCGGCGGTCATGGTTGAGCGCCAACTGGGTGCCTGGTTGAGTGGCCGCTTTGATTATGTGGCGCACTCAGATTGGGTAGGGCACGACGCGATCTCGCCGTGGATAGCCTTAGCGGTGATTGCATCTGAAGATCAAAAATTTCCAGAGCATTGGGGTTTTGATGTCGCAGCGATTGAATCTGTACTGGATAACAGCAACGAGAAAATGCGTGGCGCATCAACGTTGTCTCAGCAGACGGCAAAAAACCTGTTTTTATGGGATGGCCGCAACTGGGTACGTAAAGCACTGGAAGCAGGTCTGACGGTGGGTATTGAAACGGTATGGAGTAAACGTCGCATCCTGACGGTTTATCTCAACATCGCCGAGTTCGGCGCTGGCACATTTGGCGTAGAAGCCGCATCACAACGCTATTTTCACAAACCGGCCAGCCGACTTACGATGTCAGAAGCCGCGCTGTTGGCGGCGGTATTACCTAACCCGATTCGTTTTCGGGCTGATGCGCCTTCAGGCTACATCCGACAGCGTCAACAGTGGATCATGCGACAAATGCGCCAGTTGGGCGGTGAAGAATTTCTTCAGCGCAATAAACTGATGATGTAGTTAATCTTCGTCAAAACCCGCTTCAAACAGTTCGATAACGGCTGCCAGTGCCTGGCGTTCTTCCGGGCCGCTGGCCTCAATTTCAATATGGCCGCCCTTAGCAGAATCCAGCATCAATAGCGCGATAACGCTGCTGGCTTCCGCTTCAGTGCCGCTCTCGTTCCGCAGCAGCACTTCAGCATCAAAACTCTGTACCAGCTCAAACAGTTTCATTGCCGGACGTGCATGCATACCCAGCTTATTTTTGATCTCTACAGTTTGTTTGACAGTCATGATTTGCGTTTTTCCAGCGTACGATGACGGGACTGCACATTTTTGCCGCGCGAGCGGAAATAGTCGGCTAACTGTTCCGCGATATAGACCGAACGGTGTTTACCACCGGTACAGCCGATGGCGACGGTCAGATAGCTGCGATTATTGGTTTCAAGCATTGGCAGCCATAGTTCGAGATAGCTGCGTGTCTGATAGATAAAATTATGCACTTCGGTATGGCGATCAAGAAACGCCGCGACAGGGCGATCGAGGCCGGTCATAGGGCGCAGTTTGGGATCCCAGTGTGGATTAGGTAAAAAGCGCACATCAAAGACGTAATCGGCATCAATAGGTATGCCGTGCTTGAAGCCGAACGATTCAAACACCATGGTTAATTCGCGTTCACGTTTACCCAGCAAGCGAGTCCGAAGCATCTCTGCCAGTTCATGAACCGACATTTCAGAGGTATCAATGATCAGATCGGCACGCGAGCGCAGCGGCTCCAGCAGATCATTTTCTTCATCAATCGCACTTTCGAGCGACAAATTTTTGCTGGAAAGAGGATGCAAACGGCGTGTATCGCTGTAACGGCGAATTAGAGTGTTACGGTCAGCGTCAAGAAACAGCAGCTGAGGCGAAAATGCATCAGGCAGATTGTTCAGCGCGGTTTCGAAGATTTCCGGTGACTCTGGCATGTTGCGCACATCAATACTGACGGCCGCAGAGATATTGCGTTCTGCCAGAGAGTTAGCCAGTTCAGGCAACAACACCACCGGCAGATTATCAACGCAGTAAAATCCCATGTCTTCCAGGGCGCGAAGCGCCACTGATTTTCCTGAGCCTGACCGACCGCTAACGATCATCAGCACCATGACCTTCTCTCCCGTTTTAAAACCGGCACGCGGCCGGTAATGACGCTTTAGTGTTCTGGCTGGCCTTCCATGATAATACCGTAGAGTTCTTCATTACTCTGAGCCGCGCGCAGGCGGCGGCAGACGGTTTTATCTGCCAGTCGCTTTGCCACCAAAGAAAGGGTATGCAAATGCGTTTTGCACTGATCAGCGGGGACCAGAAGAGCAAACAACAGATCCACTGGCTGATTATCGACTGCATCAAAGGCAATAGGCTGTTCGAGGCTAATAAATACGCCAACGGCGCGCAGCGTGTCCTCCTCCAGCTTGCCATGAGGAATCGCAATTCCATTGCCTATGCCAGTACTTCCCATACGTTCGCGGGTAAGAATGGCTTCGAAAAGCGTTTGGTGTGGCAGATTGAGCTGCTTCGCCGCCAGTTCGCTGATAATTTCCAGCGCACGTTTTTTGCTCTGGCAGTGTACGCCGCTGCGGGTGCAGTCAGGCGAAAGTACTGAGCTCAATTCCAGTGTCAGATCGTTGTTCATCATCGTTTCACTTGCGAGTTCACATAGCCATTGACGAAAACAGCACGCGTGCGCTGACGTCAGATGACGCTGGCTTAGATGACAAAACGGGGCGGTTAAGTCCGCCCCATCCTGTCCGCTTTAGCGCGACAAGCGCGCCCAGCTAGCATGAAGGTTAGTGTTTTTTCAGCTTGTCTTTATGCTTGTTCAGTTGACGGGTGAGTTTATCAATTAACCCGTCAATGGCCGCATACATATCTTCCGCCTCCGATGTGGCGTGCAGCTCGCCCCCGTTGACGTGTAAAGTCGCTTCGGCAATTTGAGTGACCCTCTCGACTTTCAGAACAATATAAACCTGATTGATACGATCAAAGTAGTGTTCCAGTTTGGCAAATTTACCGCTGACGAAATCACGTAGTGGTTCAGTAACTTCGACGTTTTGCCCAGTGAGGTTTAGCTGCATAGGTCTTCCTTCTCATTTCTGTCAAACCAGCTGTTTACGCTGATTTGATGGCGGGATAGATAAAGACTCGCGGTATTTAGCGACGGTTCGACGCGCCACCATGATCCCTTGTTCAGATAACATGGAGGTGAGTTTACTGTCACTCAAGGGTTTGGCTGGATTTTCCGCCGAGATTAATTTTTTTACCAGTGCGCGAATCGCGGTAGAGGATGCTTCACCGCCACCTTCAGTATTGACGTGACTGGAGAAAAAATACTTCAATTCGAAAATGCCACGCGGACTGTGGAGATATTTTTGCGTGGTAACACGGGAAATCGTGGATTCATGCATTTCTACAGCCTGCGCAATATCTGCCAGTACCATTGGGCGCATGAACTCCTCGCCCTGTTCAAAAAAAGCTTGTTGTTGTTCAACAATACAACGAGTCACTTTCAGCAACGTATCGTTGCGACTTTCCAGGCTTTTAATAAGCCATTTTGCTTCCTGCAAATTGCTGCGAATGAACTGATTATCGCTATCGTTACGCGACGATCCACCCATTGCTGCATACTGCTGATTGATCTTTAAGCGTGGCACGCTATCTGCATTGAGATCAACCGTCCAGCGTGTGCCGACTTTACGAACCAACACATCAGGAATGACATACTCCGGCTCGCCGGTATTCACTGACTGGCCTGGTCGTGGATCAAGAGACTGAATCAATAGCATAGCCTCTTTTAACACGTCTTCTTTGAGCCGCGTCACGCGCATCAGGCTACGAAAATCATGGTTAGCCAGCAAATCAAGATGATTGCTGACAATTAAACGCGCCTCTGCCAGCATCGGCGTCTCCGGAGCGTATTGCGATAACTGAACCAGCAGGCAGTCACGCAGGTCGCGGGCGCCGACACCAATAGGATCAAAGCGTTGGATGCGTTTTAATACTGCCTCAATCTCATCGATTTCCAGTTCTTCATTACCGATACTGTCGAGAATTTCTTCAAGCGAAACGGTTAAATACCCGGTATCGTCAATGGCATCGACAATGGAGGTGGCGATAGCGCGATCAGTATCAGTAAAAGGCGTTAATTCAACTTGCCACATTAAGTAATCTTGCAGCGATTGCGTTGTTTCGCCCTGATAAATCGGCAGTTCATCGTCCTGATAATCGGTGCCGGTACCCGATGGCGTGCCTGCTGTGTAAATTTCATCCCATGTGGCATCTAACGGTAACTCTTCCGGCATCTCTTTTTGTTCAAGTGCCTCGCGGGTATCCAGTGCTTCGCCTTCTGGATAGTCGCGGGAGTCTACTTCGTCGTGCAGGTCGGTCTGTTCAAGCAAGGGATTACTCTCCAGCGCAAGTTGTAACTCTTGCTGAAGTTCAAGCGTGGAAAGCTGCAGCAGACGAATAGCCTGTTGCAGCTGCGGTGTCATTGCCAGCTGTTGGCTCAGCCTGAGTTGTAAACCTTGCTTCATAGACAGGATATAAATTCCTCAGCAAACGTCGGTGTTAGCAACACCTTATCAGAGTCTGAACTCTTCGCCCAAATAAACCCGCTTAACTTGCTCATCCGCAAGTATTTCTTTGGGGGTGCCGTGGGCAATCAGATGGCCCTGACTAACGATATAAGCACGTTCGCATACCGCGAGGGTTTCCCGTACGTTATGGTCAGTAATCAGCACGCCGAGGCCGCTATCACGCAAATGCTCAATGATTTTTTTGATGTCGATAACCGAAATCGGATCGACCCCGGCAAACGGCTCATCAAGCAGGATAAATTTGGGATTCGCGGCAAGGGCGCGGGCGATTTCAACACGACGACGTTCACCGCCAGACAATGCCTGTCCCAGGCTATCGCGCAGATGTTCAATGTGGAACTCTTCCATCAACTCCCTGGCGCGATCCTGACGCTGCTCTTCGGTCAAATCCTCACGGATCTGTAACACGGCCATCAGGTTATCAAACACGCTCAGGCGGCGAAAGATTGACGCTTCCTGAGGAAGATAGCCAATACCGCGGCGCGCACGCGCATGCAACGGCAGAATACTAATATCTTCGTCATCAATAACAATACGGCCTGCATCACGCGGCACAATGCCAACGACCATATAAAATGTTGTTGTTTTACCCGCACCGTTTGGACCGAGCAGGCCGACAATCTCGCCGGATTTCACCTGCAGACTGACATCTTCTACCACGCGACGGCCTTTATATGCCTTCGCCAGGTTTTCTGCGATTAATGTGGCCATAGCTCTCAGTTACTCTTTTTTCCGCTGTTGGACGAACCTTGCTTATCCTGCAACTGCGACGGCACCAGCACGGTTGTAACGCGCTTGCTCTGGCCCTGGCTGTAAGCCTGCATCTTCTGCTCTTTGACTAAATAAGTGATGCGATCGCCTTTAATGTTGCTGTCTTGCTGTTCGATGTAAGCATTGCCAGTGAGTTCAACAAAATCATTTGCCAGCTCATAGTGCAGTTTCGATGCGTGACCCTGCACCGGTTTACCGCTGTCCTGCATCTGGTAGAAGGTGGCTGGCGTGCCGTAAGCATCAACAATAGTTTTATTACTGTCGCCGCCCGGGCGCGTGACCACTACTTTATCCGCAGTGATTTTGATAGAGCCCTGGGTCACAATGACGTTGCCTGTAAAGGTAGCGACGTTACCCTGCAGATCCAGCGCCTGGTTTTGTGAATCGATATTTACGGGTTTATCCGAGTCACCGGTCAAGGCCAGCGCAGGGAGGCTGGTCGCAAGCATAATGCTGGCCAGGAGAAGCTTAAGGCTGTTTTTGTTCATTTTGAATTTCATAAGATGTTTTGACCTTTTCGATTAACTCAGCGTTTTTTGTCCGTAAATTACCGCGCATTTTCATGCCGGTGGAGTTAAAACTGCGGCCATACAACGTCACCTGATCATCTGAGGTAACGTCCTGAGAAACGAGGTTTACCTGAGCATTATCCGTTTTGATACGCTCAAGCTGAGAGTCCTGAGTCAGCGTATTCAGCTCAACATGACCGTACAGGTAAAGCATACGATCTTTAGTCAGTTTTGCTTTATCTGCTCGTACCGACCAGGTTGGCACTTTATTTTCGTCGTAGGTTGTCATCACCGGATTGTCGAACCAGCTCAATTCATCGACAGAAAAATAAGTCACTTTGTCCGATACCAGCTTATAGGCTAACGCACCTTGCGGGTTATACACCACCGTGTTGGAGTCGGCACTGGTATAGGTGGGTGCCTGATCGTTAGTCGCAACGGGTGCGTTAGTGTCATCCTGATTAGTGAGATTCCAGCCGATAAGAACCAGTGCAATCAAGGTCAGAATCAGCGTTATCCAACGCCTGCTTTTACTCATACTGATTGCCCTTTGGCATCCTCAAATTTATCTTGCGCCATTAAGATGAGATCGCAGACTTCACGTACCGCGCCGCGTCCACCCGCAATGCGCGTTACATAATTAGCGCGTGGCAATAATACCGGATGCGCATCAGCAACCGCCACGCTTAAACCGACCTGCGCCATTACCGGCCAGTCGATCAGATCGTCACCAATGTACGCCACCTCTTCGTCGGAAAGAGACAGTTTATCCAGAAGTTCACGATAGGCCAAAAGCTTATCCGATTGCCCTTGATAAAGATGACGAATACCGAGCGTTTTACAGCGATCCTCCATCAACCGGGCATTGCGGCCTGTTATGATAGCCACTTCCACATCCGAGGTCAGCAGGCAGCGAATACCATAGCCATCCCGCACGTTGAAAGCCTTCAGTTCTTCGCCGTTATTGCCCATGTAAATGACGCCGTCAGACATAACACCATCAACATCGCAAATCAGCAGGCGAATTTTGCTGGCGCGTGCCATCACCTCAGCACTTACCGGACCGTAGCACGTATCAATCGTGGCATTTCCCAACTGCATTTTCTTTTCCTGTTCAGACTACGCCCGCGCGCAGCATGTCATGCATATGTACCACACCGAGCAGCCGATCATCCTCGGCCACCAGCAGTGCGGTGATATTTTTGTTTGCATCAAATTCAGGGCATCAACCGCTAACATATTGGGACGAACGCGGATACCGCCACGTGTCATCACTTCTGCGATAGTCGCGCGCTGAAAATCGATCCCCATGTCAAAGATACGGCGTAAATCACCATCAGTGAAAATACCCTCAATTTTCATCTGATCGTCAACGATCACCGTCAGGCCAAGATTCTTGCGTGTGATCTCCAGCAGTGCGTCGCGCAGAGAAGCGTCGCGGCTAACGTGCGGTATCTCCTCGTCGCTGTGCATGATATCGCTGATGTGCAGCAGCAGCTTACGCCCCAAAGCGCCACCGGGGTGCGAAAGGGCAAAATCTTCTGGCGTAAAGCCCCGCGCCTCAAGGAGCGCAACAGCCAGCGCATCACCCATCACCAGTGTTGCAGTGGTGCTGGTCGTCGGGGCAAGCCCGAGGGGGCAGGCTTCCTGTGGCACTTTGATGCACAAATGCACATCCGCAATACGGCCCATGGCACTTTCTGCCCGGCTGGTCATGCAGATAAGCTTGATTTTTTGACGTTTGATGACCGGAATCAGCGCCAGAATCTCATGAGATTCACCGCTGTTGGAAATTGCAATAATGACATCGTCGTGGCCTACCATACCGAGATCACCGTGGCTGGCTTCACCAGGATGAACAAAAAAAGCGGGTGTGCCGGTGCTGGCAAACGTAGCGGCCATTTTTTTACCAATATGGCCCGATTTGCCCATGCCCATCACCACAACTTTGCCTTTGCAGGTGTAAATCATGGCGCATGCGCGCGCAAAATCTTCATTGATGTACTGGTCAAGCTGCTCAAGCCCTTCGCGCTCAATGCGCAGCACCGCTTTTCCCGCTTGCTGGAAATCGAAATCAACTTGCTGATCTGACATGGCAAATCTGTCCTTTTATCCGTCAATAAACGCCGGCTGTAGCCACAGCAGCGTTATCCAGACGATGAAACCGCAGAGTAATATTGTGCCCGCTGTGCGGCCAATTCGTCGACGGCGCAGCAGGCAGAGCAGGGCAAACAGCGCACTTACGCCGAGCATGACCCAGTAATCGCGTGCAAAAGCGTGATAATCAACACCGCCTGGATGAATCAGGGCAGGCAAGCCAGGCACGATAGCAATATTATAAATATTGGCACCAATCAGGTTGCCAATCGCGATATCATCTTCGCCTTTTAAGGCACCGGCGATAACGGTGGCTAATTCTGGCAAGCTGGTTCCTACCGCAATCAGTGTTAATCCCATCACCAGTTCGCTCACGCCAAAGTAGTCAGCAAACACCGTGGCGTTATCAATTACCATACGTGTTGACATAGGCAGTATAATCAGAGCAACCGCCAGCCAGAGAAAGGCGACTGTGTTACCGCTCTCTTCACGCGGCAGCTCCGCCAGTTGCTCACGCGTTAACGTGTCATTGTTATCACGCTCTGCTTTACGCGCGATACGAATCACCACCATCAGGTAAATAGCGGCAATCGCAATCAAACCCAGGCCATCAAGTCGACTAAGATAATTATCAAACAGCATTAAGCCGCTTAATAATGAGACCAACAGCATCAGTGGCAGTTCGCGACGCACTAAATTTGAATGCACCGTTAGCGGATGCAATAGTGCAGCACCGCCTAAAATCAGTAAGATATTGGTAATGTTTGAACCCAACGCGGTGCCGACGGCTAAATCCATCTGTCCGTGTTGCGCGGCGGAAAAGGCGAGGATCATCTCCGGTAACGATGTCCCAATACTGACGACGGTCATGCCGATAATCAACGGTGGAATACCAAAAGAACGACAAAGTATTGAGGCGCTAAACACCAGACGATCGGCACCATAAGCCAGTAAAAGCAGACCGATAATCAGCAGTGCGGTAGCTACGAACATGAAAAATCCTTGCGTGAATATCCATGTCGGCACGCCTTGTCCGACTGGTTTCAGATTCTGTGTGATGAAACAGGCGCTGATTTTGACCGTCTGAGCGACAAAAGTAAATTTTATGCCCATTTTCGCCAAATCTTAGCGGTAAGTTTCTGTAAAGCTATCGTGCATTAAGGTCGAACGAGCTACCATCGTACCCCATGTTTACGCCCGATCTGCATAAGAGGTAATAATGATTCAGCAGCATACGAATCTGGTTGAGGTTCGTGGCGTGAGTTTTTCGCGCGGAGATCGCAAAATCTTCGATGACATTTCGCTCACAGTGCCAAAAGGCAAGGTCACGGCGATTATGGGTCCATCGGGGATCGGTAAAACCACGTTGCTACGTTTGATCGGTGGCCAGCTTCAGCCAGATAGCGGTGAAATCTGGTTTCGCGGCGAAAATATTCCCACGCTGTCGCGCGCTAAATTGTATGAAGCGCGAAAAAAAATGAGCATGTTGTTTCAGTCTGGCGCCCTGTTCACCGACTTAACGGTCTATGAAAACGTGGCCTGGCCGTTGAGAGAACACACACAATTGCCGCCTTCTCTGCTGCACAGCACCGTGATGATGAAGCTGGAAGCGGTAGGACTGCGCGGCGCGGCACAGCTTAAACCTGCTGAACTGTCGGGCGGAATGGCGCGCCGTGTTGCGCTGGCTCGAGCCATTGCGCTGGAGCCAGAGTTGATCATGTTCGACGAACCCTTTGTAGGCCAGGATCCTATCACCATGGGTGTACTGGTTAAATTGATCGATGAGCTGAATCACGCACTGGGGCTAACCTGTATTGTGGTCTCGCATGACGTACCGGAAGTATTAAGCATTGCCGATTACGCTTATATCGTGGCCGGACAAAAAATTATTGCCCAGGGCACGACGCCAGAGTTGCGTGAAAATGCCGATGCGCGTGTACGACAGTTTATTGACGGGGATGCGGACGGACCTGTGCCTTTTCGTTTTCCGGCTGGCGACTATCTTGCCGATCTAACCGGCTCAGGGAGAAAGTAAACTGATGTTATCGAAGGCGCTGGCGTCACTTGGACGTCAGGGAATTGAAACCTGCGCCAGCTTTGGCCGCGCAGGCTTAATGCTGTTTCATGCGCTGGTGGGTAAACCGGCGTTTCGTAAACATGCGCCACTGCTGGTGAAACAGCTTTACAGCGTTGGCGTCCTGTCATTGCTGATCATCGTTGTTTCCGGTTTGTTTATCGGCATGGTGCTCGGTCTGCAAGGCTATTTGGTTCTGACTACCTACGGCGCAGAAACCAGTCTCGGGATGTTGGTGGCGTTGTCGTTACTGCGTGAACTGGGACCGGTGGTAACAGCACTGCTGTTTGCCGGACGTGCTGGCTCCGCCCTGACGGCTGAAATCGGCCTGATGAAAGCCACCGAACAGCTTTCCAGCATGGAAATGATGGCGGTGGATCCGCTGCGTCGCGTCGTGTCACCGCGCTTCTGGGCCGGTTTTATTAGCATGCCATTGCTGGCGCTTATATTTACCGCTGTCGGCATTGCGGGCGGGGCGCTGGTTGGCGTGAGCTGGAAAGGTATCGATCCGGGTTTCTTTTGGTCAGCCATGCAGAACGCCGTCGATTTTCGTAGCGACGTGATCAACTGCATCATCAAAAGTGCCGTGTTTGCGGTAACGGTGACCTGGATCGCCCTGTTTAATGGTTACGATGCGATTCCGACCTCTGAAGGGATCAGTCGCGCGACGACGCGCACCGTGGTGCACGCCTCACTGGCGGTACTCGGTTTGGATTTTGTGCTGACAGCACTGATGTTTGGGAACTGAGGCAATGCAAAGCAAAAAAAGCGAAATCTGGGTTGGCGTATTTATGATTATGGCATTGATTGCCATGCTCTTTCTTTGTCTGCGCGTAGCAGATTTAAAATCACTCGGCACCGAGCCGACCTGGAAACTGTATGCCACCTTCGACAATATCGGTGGTCTGAAAGTTAGCTCGCCGGTCAAAGTAGGTGGCGTGGTAATCGGGCGCGTAACCGATATTGAACTGGAGCCGAAAACGCTGCTTCCTCGCGTGGCGATGGATATCAGCGATCAGTATGCAAATAAGATTTCCGATACCAGCTCACTGGCGATCCGCACGCAAGGCTTGTTGGGCGAACAGTTTCTGGCGCTAAACCTGGGCTTTGACGATCCCGAACTTGGCTCGGCAATGCTAAAAGATGGCGATACGCTGCACGATACTAAGTCGGCGATGGTACTGGAGGACCTGATTGGTCAGTTCCTGTATAAGAGCGGCGACAGTAAAGATAATAACGAAAATAAGGATGCGCAGGGCAGTGTAAGTACGCCTGCGTCACCGGCTCAACCTTAAGAGAGGTCACACACGATGTTTAAACGTTTACTGATGATTGCCATGTTGGTGATCGCGCCGCTGGCGGCTAACGCTGCCGATCAAACCAATCCCTATAAGCTTATGAACGAAGCGGCGCAGAAAACTTTTACGCGCCTGAAAAATGAGCAACCAAAGATTAAGCAGGATCCCAACTATTTGCGTGAAATCGTGCGCCAGGAGCTGCTGCCCTATGTGCAGATTAAATATGCTGGCGCATTAGTACTGGGGCGTTATTATCGCGACTCAACGCCTGCGCAGCGTGAGGCTTACTTCAAGGCGTTTGGGGATTATCTGGCGCAGGCTTATGGTCAGGCACTGGCGCTGTATCATGGCCAGACTTACCAGATTCAGCCTGAGCAGCCGCTCGGCGATGCCAACATCATTGCTATTCGCGTCACCATTCTCGATCCAAACGGCCGTCCGCCGGTTCGACTCGATTTTCAATGGCGTAAAAACAGCCAGAGCGGTAACTGGCAGGCTTACGACATGATCGCTGAAGGCGTCAGTATGATCACTACCAAGCAAAATGAGTGGAGTGATCTGCTGCGAACTAAAGGCATTGATGGCCTGACCGCGCAGTTAAAAAGCTCAGCGGCCCAATCCATCACCCTGGATCAACAGTAACAATGCGCGAATCTTTACGCTGGCAACGTGAGGCCAGTACGCTGTTACTGAGTGGCGAGCTTGATCGCGATACGCTGTTGTCTCTGTGGCAACAGCGTGACACCTTAATCAAAGATGTCGATACCATTGATGTGGCGGCACTGGAGCGCGTAGATTCTGCAGGACTGGCGCTGTTAGTGCATTTGCGCGAGATTGCGCGCGCGCAAGGGATCACGCCTCGTTTCAGTGGGATCAGCAATAAACTGCAATCGCTGATCACGCTTTACAATCTGCAACAGATTATTGTTTCTGCGGATAAAAACGCCTGATTACCTTTTGTTATGCTTAGCCCCTGCTTCAGTCAGGGGCTTTTGCGTATTTAAGAGTCAGCCGCTTTCCTCTAATATGTCAGCCTTATTATTATCAAGCGAAGTTAAAAGCAATGGAAAACAGTGAAATTCAGGCCGTCCTCATGCAGGCGTTGCCTTTAGACGAAGTTCATGTGATGAGCAATGATGGCAGCCACTTCCAGGTTATCGCCGTCGGTGAGCTGTTTGGCGAATTAAGCCGTGTAAAAAAACAGCAGGCGGTCTATGCACCGTTGATGGAATACATCGCGGATAACCGTATTCATGCTGTCTCGATCAAAACGTATACCCCCGCTGAATGGGCGCGTGACCGTAAACTGAACGGTTTTTAAGTCTTCAGCGTGGTGTGCTCGTCTCAGGCGAGCCCGATCTTTAGCTAGTTAATTGAGAGCCGTGTTAATGGACAAATTTCGTGTGCAAGGCCCCACCCGCTTAAGTGGTGAAGTCACCATCTCCGGGGCGAAAAATGCCGCGCTGCCTATTCTGTTTGCTGCATTACTGGCTGAAGAGCCGGTCGAAATTCAGAATGTGCCAAAGCTGCGGGATATCGATACCACTATGAAGCTGCTGAGCCAGCTGGGTGCTAAGGTTGAGCGCAACGGTTCTGTGCATGTCGACGCCAGTGCAGTTGATATTTTTTGTGCCCCTTACGACTTAGTTAAAACCATGCGCGCTTCTATCTGGGCACTGGGTCCGTTAGTGGCGCGTTTTGGTCAGGGCCAGGTTTCTCTGCCAGGCGGTTGTGCCATCGGCGCTCGCCCGGTTGATCTGCACATTACGGGTCTTGAGCAGCTTGGCGCAGAGATCAAACTGGAAGAGGGCTATGTTAAAGCCTCGGTAAATGGTCGTTTGAAAGGTGCGTTGATCGTAATGGACAAAGTCAGCGTTGGCGCGACTGTGACCATCATGAGCGCAGCAACGCTGGCTACCGGCACCACCGTTATTGAAAACGCCGCGCGTGAGCCAGAAATTGTTGATACCGCTAACTTCCTCAATACGCTGGGAGCAAAGATCAGCGGTGCAGGCACAGACAAAATCACCATCGAAGGCGTTGAGCGTCTGGGCGGCGGAGTTTATCGCGTGCTACCGGATCGTATCGAAACCGGCACTTTCCTGGTGGCAGCGGCGATCTCTGGCGGCAAAGTGTTGTGTCGTAACACACAGCCGGACACGCTGGACGCGGTGTTGGCAAAACTGCGTGACGCCGGTGCGGATATTGAAACGGGCGAAGACTGGATCAGCCTCGATATGCATGGCAAGCGCCCCAAAGCGGTTAACGTGCGCACTGCGCCGCATCCGGGCTTCCCGACTGATATGCAGGCCCAGTTTACGCTACTGAACCTGGTGGCTGAAGGCACTGGCGTTATCACCGAAACCATTTTCGAAAACCGTTTCATGCATCTGCCAGAGCTGATTCGCATGGGCGCACACGCGGAAATTGAAAGCAATACCGCTATCTGTCACGGTGTGGAAACGCTGTCAGGTGCTCAGGTCATGGCAACCGATTTACGTGCCTCTGCAAGCCTGGTGCTGGCGGGCTGTATCGCTGAAGGCACGACCATTGTGGATCGTATTTATCACATTGATCGTGGCTATGAGCACATCGAAGATAAACTGAAAGCAATGGGCGCGAACATCGAGCGTATCAGCGGCGAATAGAGTCGCTTATTGCTTCAGTCAGACAAGCCAGCCCCGATTCTCGCGGCTGGTTTTTTTACGACTAAGCTGGTGCTTAAGGCGTTGCAGTCAGAGTTTACTGCGTCAGGATCGGATGCGTTTTTTACGATCCAGCAAGCGGTGGGTGACAGGATCGTAATAGCGGCTTGGCCAAATCTTTGCAGGATGAACATCGATCGCCTCCGCAATGAGCCATTCTCCCTTTGGCCACGGACGCGACAGGGCATTGGCTAACGTTGATGAACTCAGCCCTGCTTTACGCGAGAGTGCAGCCAGTGTCGTACCCCGTTTACGTAAAGCTGCGATAATATCGGCGGGATGCCAGTCTTCACTCCTTCTGTGCATAAACGTGTTCTCCTTTTCCTTGTTAATGCGCCACTTTTTATCGTGTTCCTGGCTTTCCTTTTACTTTAAAACTGGAAAGTTCTGGATGTTTATAGCAAATAAGCGTCATTAATTTCCAGTAATATTCGGCATGTATACGCAGAACAGTGCTGCTCAACGCAAAAACGCTGCAACAAATGTAAGTCGGCTAAGGAAAGGCGTGAAAAAGGGAAGAGGAGCCGTTTCCGGCTCCGAAAGGCGTTAAAAGTCGCGTTGTACTGACATATGCGCAAGCGATTCCAGCGCACTGCGCCAGGGGGTTTCTGGCAGGATTTTCAACGCAGCGATTGCTTTATCCGCTTCTTGCTCAGCGCGGGTTCGCGTCCATTCCAGCGAGCCACACTGGCGCATAGCTTCCAGCACCGGTTCAAGCAAGTGACGTCCATTGCCTTGCTCAATGGCTTCACGGATCATTTTTGCCTGTTCTGGCGTACCGTTTTGCATCGCATGCAGCAGCGGCAGCGTCGGCTTGCCTTCGCTCAGGTCATCACCCGTGTTTTTGCCCAGGGTTTCACCGTCGGCACTGTAATCCAGTAAATCGTCAATTAACTGGAAAGCAGTACCCAGATAGCGTCCATAATCCTGTAACGCTTTTTCCTGCGCGGGTGTGGCCTCGGCAAGAATGGCGGAAGCCTGCGAAGCCGCTTCAAACAGGCGCGCAGTTTTACTGTAAATCACGCGCATGTAACTCTCTTCAGTGATATCCGGATCGTTACAGTTCATGAGCTGCAAAACTTCACCCTCAGCAATCACGTTCACCGCCTCAGACATCAATGCCAGAATGCGCAACGAGCCCATGCTGGTCATCATCTGGAACGCGCGGGTATAAATAAAATCCCCTACCAGCACGCTTGCGGCATTGCCGAACGCGGCATTTGCGGTAGCTTTGCCACGGCGCATATCGGATTCATCCACCACGTCGTCGTGCAGTAGCGTGGCGGTGTGGATAAATTCGATCAGCGCCGCATTGGTGACATGCAGGTTGCCCTGATAGCCCATTGCGCGAGCGGAAAGCACGGCAATCATCGGACGGATGCGCTTTCCGCCGCCACTGATGATGTAATATCCCAGCTGATTGATGAGTGAGACATCTGAATTCAGCTGGTCGAGGATGGTCTGGTTAACGGCAGCCATATCCTGCGCGGTTAATTCATTAATCTGTTCTAAGTTCATTCGTCTTTTCAGCTATGACTCGTTTTATGCCATGGTAAGTGCTTTTACCCAGCCAGCGTTCAGGTAATCTGTTACTGATTGTACTTGAATTTTCAGGATGAGAAACGTTTGCGTTCAGCCTGTGTTTTTTTTCTGCAAGAGAGTGCAAAGTGCTCTTGTCTTCTCCTGGAGTTTTGCGTAGAATTCGCGCCCTATTGTGAATATTTAGCGCGCCGCCTGATGAACTAAAAGGCAAGCGCAGAAGCGGAGTTTTATATGTACGCGGTTTTCCAAAGTGGTGGTAAACAACACCGAGTAAGCGAAGGTCAGACCGTTCGCCTGGAAAAGCTGGACATCGCAACCGGTGAAACCATTGAGTTTGACCAGGTTCTGATGATTGCAAATGGCGAAGACGTGAAAATCGGCGCGCCACTGGTTTCAGGCGGTGTGATCAAGGCAGAAGTTGTTGCTCACGGTCGCGGCGAAAAAATCAAGATCGTTAAGTTTCGTCGTCGTAAGCACTACCGTAAGCAGCAAGGTCACCGTCAGTGGTTCACTGATGTAAAAATCACTGGCATCACTGCCTAAGAGGAGATCTGAGAAATGGCACATAAAAAGGCTGGTGGCTCGACTCGAAATGGTCGTGACTCCAACGCAAAACGTCTGGGTGTAAAACGTTTCGGTGGTGAATCTGTTCTGGCAGGTAGCATCATCGTTCGTCAGCGTGGCACCAAATTCCACGCCGGTACCAACGTAGGCTGTGGTCGTGACCACACCCTGTTTGCTACCGCAGACGGCAAAGTAAAATTCGAAGTTAAAGGTCCGAACAACCGTAAATATATCAGCATCGTTGCTGAGTAAGGTTGTCGTGACGCAGACGGTTAACGTCTGAACGCACGAATTGAAGGCCCCGCAGCTCATGCGGGGCTTTTTACATTCTGCGCTTGATTGCCTTAAAGGCAACGCATCACAAGAGATTGCTGTACACTTTATGTACACACTGGCACATGCCAGCCCTGATTTATCCGCCGCTGGTCAGCGCAGAAGACCCTGGCGGACCCGTTTGCAGCGTGCTGCAAACGATTGTGTGACGGAGAAAGAAAATGAAGTTTGTTGATGAAGCGACAATATTAGTCGTCGCAGGCGATGGCGGTAATGGTTGCGTCAGCTTCCGCCGTGAAAAATATATTCCGAAAGGCGGCCCTGACGGCGGTGACGGTGGCGATGGCGGCGACGTTTATCTGCTTGCTGACGAAAACCTGAACACCCTGATCGATTATCGCTTCGAAAAATCTTTCCGCGCTGAACGTGGTCAGAATGGCCAGAGCCGTGACTGTACCGGTAAACGCGGTAAAGACATCACGATTAAAGTCCCGGTGGGCACGCGCGTTATCGATCAAGGCACCGGTGAAACACTGGGCGATATGACGCGCCACGAACAGAAGCTGATGGTCGCTAAAGGCGGCTGGCATGGTCTGGGTAACACACGTTTCAAATCGTCAGTAAACCGTAGCCCGCGTCAGAAAACCATGGGTACAGCAGGCGAGAAGCGTGATTTACAGCTCGAACTGATGCTGCTGGCAGATGTTGGCATGCTGGGTTTACCGAACGCCGGTAAATCGACCTTTATCCGCGCGGTGTCTGCCGCAAAACCAAAAGTTGCTGATTATCCCTTTACCACACTGGTTCCAAGCCTGGGTGTGGTGCGTATGGATAGCGAGCAGAGCTTTGTCGTGGCGGATATTCCTGGCCTGATTGAAGGCGCTGCTGAAGGCGCTGGCTTAGGGATTCGTTTTCTTAAGCATCTTGAGCGTTGCCGCGTGTTGCTGCACCTGATCGATATCGCGCCGATTGATGAAACCGATCCAGTTGAAAACGCGCGCATCATTCTTGGTGAGCTGGAAAAATACAGCGAAAAACTGTTCAACAAGCCACGCTGGTTAGTGTTTAACAAAACAGACCTGTTGAGCGAAGAAGAAGCGCAGTCGCGTGCTAAAGCGATTGCCGAGGCACTGGGATGGGAAGATAAATATTACCTGATCTCAGCTGCCAGCCGTAACGGCGTCAATGACCTGTGCTGGGACGTGATGAGCTTCATCAACGCCAATCCGAAAGAAGCGGAAGTTGAAGAGAAGCAGCCGGAAAAAGTGGAGTTCATGTGGGATGATTACCACCGTGAAACCCTTGAAAATGCGGTTGAAGAAGATGAAGAGTGGGATGATGACTGGGATGAAGATGACGACGAAGGCGTCGAAATTATCTATCAGCGTTAAGACCACCAAAACTTGCCCCTCTGGGGCAAGTTTCATTTCAGCTCAGCACCGCCACGCTCAGCCGTGCACTACAGCATAATTGATCCCGCTGATTACGAATCTCAATCTGCCACGTTTGATTACGCGAACCAAGATGCAGCGGGCGACAGATGCCGCGTACCTGACCGCTGGAAACGGCGCGATGGTGGCTTGCGCTCACCTCCACTCCCACCACGCTGCTGCCTTCTTCAACGCACAGGTAGCCTGCAATCGACCCCATTGATTCTGCCAGTACCACTGAAGCGCCACCATGCAACAGGCCGAAAGGCTGATGAGTGCGAGCATCGACCGGCATCGTCGCTTCCAGATAATCATCACCGATAACGGTGAAAACAATCCCCAGATGCGCCACCAGCGAGTTTTCACCCAGCGCATTCAGTGCCGCAAGATCGATGGATCGTTTCCAGATTGCTGTCATCCCTTAGGCTCCCAGCGTCGCGCCGCCATCAACCACAATATCCTGTAGTACAACATGGCTGGCAAGATCCGAGGCCAGAAACAGGACGTTAGCGGCAATTTCTTGCGGCTTTGCAATTTTTTTCAACGGGATACCGAGCTTGAACTGCTCCGGAAAGCCGTTAATCATCTCTTGCTCACCGGTGGGTGTGTGCCACAGGCTACGCTGCATATCGGTATCGGTCGAGCCTGGCGAAACGATATTACAACGCACACCGTAAGGTGCCATCTCTAAGCCAACGGTCAGACAGAGGCTGCGCAGTGCCGCTTTTGACGCACCGTAAGCCGACATGCCAATACGCGGCGCGTGCGCTGCGTTTGAGGCAATGGTCACGATGGCACCCGCACGCTGCTCGCGAAATACCGGCAGCGTCTGCTGAAACAGGTTAAACGCGCCGCCAGCATTCACCGCCAGACAGGCTTGCCAGTCAGCGAATGAAAGCTCATCCGTTGCACCAACCCGTAAAATGCCCGCGCCATTCACCAGTACATCGATGCGCGGCTGCGCAGCGAGCAGACGCTGGCAAACCGTTTTGACCTGTTCAGAACTGGCGACATCCATGGTGTGGCAGGCAAACGGATAATCCTGATCGTGAAAATGTCGATCGAATGCTTCCACCTGTGCACCCGCCTGATGAAACGCCAGCGCGGTGTGATAACCAATCCCTTGTCCGGCTCCGGTTACCCAAACAATCTTGCCGCTAAAGTCAAAGGCGTGACTCATTTTGTTGTCTCCCGCGACAGCAACGCCCACCAGCCATCGATAGTTGGATTTTTCGCCAGGCTAACGAAGTCGATATCGCTGTGCACCTGACGCCAGCGTGCCGCCAGTGACATCACACGTACCGAATCGAGGCCGTAATCGATCAGGTTCTCGTCATCTTCGGGCACATCGTCATCTTCCAGCAGCGGCAAAATCATGGCACGCAGATCATCTTTGCTGAGTGGCAGTGGCATTAAATCAGCCGTCATCACAACTTTACCGCTGCGACCTGCGGTATAGGTCAGCGCCATCATGTGCTCTTCGCGAGTAAAATCTGCCAGAGCATCCGCCACCATAAAGGGCTGGATGTTGCGCATAAACGCATCGGTTGCCGTGGTCAGACAGCCAATGTGTGCATACACACCGGTAATGATCAGTTGATCGCGGCCCATTTCCTGCAGGATGGATTCCAGCGGCGAGCGGTGGAATGCGCTGTAGCGCCATTTGGTCAGAACATAATCATCTGCATCGGGTGCCAGCGCCTCAACGATCTTCTGTTGATCGGGATGTTTGTTCAGCCCCGGTCCCCACATATCGTTGAGCAGAGCGCGATCTTCATCGCTTTGCTGATTGGGCTGCGCAGTGTAAAACACCGGAATGCCCTGAGCTTTGCAGTAACGACGCAGACGCGCAATATTTTCAACTACCTGATTAACTAACGGGCTGTTCTCACCCCAGAAGTTCAAAAAATAGGCCTGCATATCGTGGATCAGTAATGCCGCACGGCTGGACTCCAGTGTCCATTTCACTTTGTTGCCCGGCAATTCAGTTGCGGCGGGCAGCGGATATGAGGTTAATTTTGGAATAGCCATAAAAATCTCCAGAACAAATCAGGCTTGCGCTTGTTGATCAGCAAGTTGTTGGCGCAGACGCTTTTTATCCACTTTGCCAACAGGCGTCAGCGGCAGGGCATCTACGCAGATAATACGGTCAGGCAGTTTGAATTCAGCCACGCCCAGTTCACGCAGGTGACGACGCAGCACCACCGGCTTAACCGGCTGGCTGGACACGATAAAAGCACAACTTTTCTCGCCCATCAGCTCATCATTCATTGATACCAGCGCGGCATGAATCACATCCGGGTGGCGCTGAAGCAGATTCTCGATCTCTTCTGCTGCGATCTTTTCACCGCCGCGGTTGATCTGATCTTTTTCGCGGCCCTGCACAATGATATTACCCTCCGGTGTCATTTCGACCAGGTCACCAGAGCAGTAGAACCCGTTCTCATCAAAGCTGGCAGCGTTGTGTTCAGGGCTTTTGTAATAACCACGGAAAGTATAAGGCCCACGCGTCATTAAGCGACCAACGGCACCCACCGGCAATGGATTACCCGCTTCATCAGCAACCCAGACTTCATCATCAGGTGAAATTGGACGTCCCTGCGTGGTGAGAATGGTCTGTTCGTCATCATCCAGACGGGTGTAATTGACTAAACCTTCAGCCATACCAAACACCTGTTGCAGCTTGCAGCCAATCTCAGACTGGATGCGTGCGGCCAGGGCTTCGCCCAGCCTGGCACCGCCAACCTGAATGCGTTGCAACGATGCCAGCTGCTTATTGGTTCCCCACTCCTGAATCGCCTGTAACCACAGGCTGACAGCGGGTGGCACTAAACCGGTATCGGTGATCTGATGCTTTTCAATCAGCGGGAAGCAGAGCGTGGCGCTCGGATCGGCAGCCAGAATAACGTGTCCACCAGCATAAAAAACACCCAGCGCGCCCGGAGAGCTCATCGGGAAATTATGCGCAGCGGGCAGGGCAATGAGATAGCGCGTGTCAGCCGTAACGCCACAAATGACATCACTATCGCGAATACTGTAATAGTAATCGTTATGGGTACGCGGAATGAGTTTCGGCGTGCCGGTACTGCCGCCCGACAACTGAAAGAATGCCACTTCATCGCCCGCTGTTGGCGTTGCGCTAAATGCTTCCGCTGCCTCGGCCAGCATAGCTTCAAGGGAATTTTCAGGCTGAGTATCGTTGCGCAGAATGATGTGTTGCAGCGAGGCATGATCACGGCAGAGCTGTTCAATAAAGTCATCGTTCGCAAACAGTGCATGACTGCGATCGGCAATTAATAGCTTCGGCTCTGTTTGACTGGCATAGGCGCTGAGTTCGGTACGCTGATGGCTGAAAAGCGCATTAACGGGTGCCACGCCGATTTTGAACAGGGCAAACAGCGTCAGGTAAAACTCAGCAACGTTACCCAGTTGCACCAGCGCAGTGTCGCCTTTAGACAGGCCACGTCGCTGTAACGCTGCGGCAAGATTGTCGCTTAATTCGGCCAGCTGACGATAGCTGAACTGGCGTTCGCCATCGGTTACCGCTATGGCATCGCTGTTCTTGTGACGTTCCAGGATGTCGGTCATCGGCACGTCAAGCCAGTAACCTTTTTCACGATATCGCGCAGCCAGATCGTCCGGCCAGCGGCTATAAGGGATTGTCATGATAGTTCCTTTATTGCAGTCCAAATGCGCGAAGCATGGTGTCGAGTTTGACGCCGGTTTCACGCCATTCTGATTCAGGTTGCGAATCGGGCACAATGCCCGCGCCGGCAAAAAGACGGACACGTGCGCCGTTTACCGTACCGCAGCGAATCGTCACCACCCATTCGCCATTGCCTTGCTCGTCACACCAGCCCACGATGCCGCCAAAAAGCTGGCGTTCAAAAGGCTCCAGTGCCTGAATTAAACGCTGCGCGCGCTGATGTGGAAATCCGCTCAATGCCGGAGTCGGATGCAGCAGGCACGCCAGAGACAGGGCATTTTCGCGTTCGTCTAACGCTTCGCCGTCAATTTGCGTCGCCAGATGCCACAGCGTCGCGGTGGTGATCAGCGAGGGCACATCCGGCACCGATAACAAACGGCTGCGCGGTTGCAGCGTGGCGCGCATCGCATCGGTGACTAATTTATGTTCATGACGATCTTTCGTGGATTGCATCAGGGAATCACCCGCCTCGCGATCGCGCTGGCTGTCGGTATCACGACGCGCTGAACCTGCGAGTGGACAGGAACTAAAATCGCGTCCCTGTTTTCGCAGCATTAGTTCCGGACTGGCACCTACCAGCGCGCCGCCCTGCGGTAACGGCAAATGGAAGTGATAGCTATTAGGGTTCTGCGCCACGATGCGCTGCATCAACGCTGCAGTGTCCACGGGCTGCTCGGTAACAATATCCATCAGGCGCGACAGCACCACTTTATCCAGCTCGCCACGTTGCGTTGCTGCCACCGCCTGCGCCACCATATTAGTGAAAACGTCATGTCCGGGCACGGCAGTGCGGCGGCGAACAGAGGGCAGCGGGCCTTCTGTTGCTGTTGAATTTACCCGCAAGTCGGTGCGATTAAAGTATTGATACGATTCGGGGATAAACAGGGCTGAAGGCTGATTAACGTCGAACGGGATGGCGCCCACCAGAATTGGGTTCGTCAGGCCCTGTTTTTTTGCAGAGGCAAAATGGTGCTGCAACTGTTGTTGAAAATCGCCTGTTAACCTTGCGCCATCTTGTACAGGCGTCGTGATAGTCGTGAAACAGCCCTGTGTTGTCAGACTGCGCCACGGAGAGGTAAACAGAAATCCCCGACAGAGCGCGGAAAAATCCTGCAATAAAGGATTTTCAAACGTCAACGTTTCCACCATAATTTTTCACCTATAAATGATAAGATAATTAATAATGATTATCATTTGTATTGTGGCTCTGTAAGCTACGTTGATTAGCCTGGGGTGTCAATAAATTCACGGGTTTTCAACTGAAATTTCGTGCTAATTCAGCATATTCATCAGGGCTTTTAGTAAAGTGAAAGGTGGACTGGATCTTATGTATAAACGTGTTATTTGGACGCTCAGCGCACTCTTTTCATGGGGTTTAGCCTGTTCAGTACAGCCGCTCAGGCTGAAAATGGCTGGCCGCGTACGATCAACGGGGCGAAGGGCAGCATTACATTGCAGCAGGCACCTCAACGTATTGTCTCAACCAGCGTCACGCTCACCGGCTCACTGTTGGCAATTAATGCGCCCGTGATTGCCAGCGGTGCGACTGCGCCCAACAGCCGTCTCGGCGATGCACAAGGCTTTTTTCGCCAGTGGGGCGATGTGGCTAAGCAGCGTGGCGTTCAGCGTTTATATATTGGCGAGCCCGCTGCAGAAGCGATCGCCGCACAAGCGCCCGATCTCATCATCGTGAGTGCCACCGGCAATGATTCGGCGCTTAAGCTGATTGATCAACTCTCAGCGATCGCGCCAACCTTAGTGGTGAATTACGACGATAAAAGCTGGCAACAACTGGTTGGTTTACTGGGCGAAGCAACCGGTCATGAAGCGCAGGCCGCGGCTCGGGTTAAAGCCTTCGACGATCGGGAAAAAGCCTTAAAAAACGCCTGACGTTACCGGCACAGCCTGTTTCTGCCATGGTCTGGAACGCGGATGGCCGCGCGGTGAACCTGTGGACAGCTGAATCGGCACAGGGAAAACTGCTTCAGCAGTTAGGTTTCACGCTGGCGACACTGCCTGCCAGCATTCAGCAAGGGCACAGCATGGGCCAGCGCAAGGATATCATTCAGTTATCGGGTGAAAATCTGGCGGCCGGTCTGAACGGCAACACCTTTATGCTGTTTGCGGCTGATGAAAAAAGCACTGACGCGGTGATGAAAAATCCTTTTCTGGCACAAACGCCAGCAGTGAAAAACAAGCAGGTGTATGCGCTGGGGCTGGATTCTTTCCGCCTTGATTACTACAGCGCCAGCAACTTGCTGGCGCGTCTTGAGCAGTTGTTTGTTAAATCATGATGTCTGTTGCGCCAGCGGGGTTGCTGGCGTCTGATAACGGCGCAGGCGGCCCATTATCAACCACATGAGAATACCCAACAGCGCGGCAGCGAAACCAAACAGACTTGCCGCCTGTTGGGGTTGCAGCAACGATCCCATTGCGCCAATCACTGCTGCGCCAATGGCATCACCCGTGACGTTCTGCGCGGTCCATAAGCTATTAATGCGACCCAGTAAGGCATCCGGCGTCAGGGTTTGAATCATCGAATATTGCACCAGACTGTTAATCGCACTGAAGTAGCCAAACGCCACTAAACAGGCCAGTCCTGATTCATAGCCTGGCATCAGGCTGAACAGGCCCAGCGCCATAAAAGCAGCCACGGCACTTGCCAGTATCAGTATGCCGGGACGCGACGCCTGTGCCAGCCGACCGCTGGTTAACGCACCCACAGCTGCACCCAGCGGCACCGCAGCATACATCAGACCAAGCCGCTCCAGATCAACCTGCCAGTGCGGTGCCAGGGCGGGATAAAGCACGCGTACCGCGCTCGCCAGAGTCACTAATGCGCCAATTAATGCCACCATGCCAACAACCGGGCTGGCAAACAGAAACTGTACGCCCGTGGCTAACGCTTTAAGCGGATGTTCGCGCGGCTGCGGCGGTGGTGGCATTACCGGTAATTTCAACAAGGTTAATACGGTGAGCAGCGTACCGAAGGCGGTCAAACCGTAATTCCACGCGACGCTCCCGTGCGCAATCACCAGGCCAGCAATCGCGGGGGACAGGATCGAGCCGAAGCGCACGGTAAGCATGGTGATAGCGCCCGCTTTCATGATGTTTTCGCGCCCGACCAGGGCTGGAGTGGCAGCCAGCAAAGCCGTAACGCCAATCGCGCCAAAAAAGCCATCCCACAACCCCAGCACAAACACCGCAATAACTGAAGGTTCAGGTAATAACGCATTAACACACAGCGCGACAAAACCTAATCCGCAGGTGGAACGCGCAAATAAAATAAGCCGACGGCGTTCATAGCGATCGGCCAGCACGCCACCGGTCAGCAGACCGATAAACATGCCCGCACCTGCCAGCGTTACTGATAAGCCTACCAGCATCGGCGAATGCGTCAGTTGCTGAATTTGCACCGGAACGGCGACGGCTAACATGCCGAGTGCGACAATTGAAATAAAGCGAGCAATAAACACAGCGCGAAAATCGGGGTGCGTTTTAAGCAGGCTGAGATCGATAAACCAGGAGGGTTTGTTCATTTATTCGCCTTTAGATGCTGATTTTCCTCGCCATACAGCGAATAACTCATGGTAACATACAAAAATAAGAGTAATAACGATAACAAGTATCATTATCAAAGTGACTTGCCCGCAGTGTCGTTGAACAGTGAAGGTTTACTACGTTATGCGCCAACTCTATGCGATAGCAGGTTCAGGGATGCTGCTGTTGCTTCTTCTTGTGCTCAGTTTGATGCTGGGTGCAAAACCGATCGCTTTCCACGATGTTACGCACGCCCTGCTTGCCAGTTGCAGCAGTGCGGATTGCGTAATCGTACGTGAAGCGCGTTTACCTCGCACCTTAGCGGGCTTACTGGCGGGCATGGCGTTAGGGCTGGCCGGTGCGTTAATGCAAAGCCTGACGCGCAATCCCCTTGCCGATCCAGGCATTCTTGGCGTTAACGCTGGTGCCGGATTTGCGGTGGTGATGGGTATTGCGCTGTTTGGCGCAGATTCGCCGATCGACTGGCTCGGCTTTGCTTTTGCCGGTGCGCTGCTTGCTTCGCTGCTGGTTGCGTTAACCGGTGCACTGGGCGGCGGCCGCGTCAATCCGGTTCGTTTGACCCTGGCTGGCGTGGCGCTGGGCGCGGTGCTGGAAGGACTGACCTCGGGTTTATCGCTTCTCAATCCTGACATTTACGATCACCTGCGTTTCTGGCACAGCGGCTCGCTGGATATTCGGAGCTTTGCCATTCTGCGCACCACCTTTCCCGCCGTGCTCATCGGCAGCGTGCTGGCACTGCTGCTGGCGCGCTCTTTAAACAGCCTGAGCATGGGTGGGGATATGGCAACCGCGCTCGGTACTCAGGTCGTACGCACCCAACTCACCGGATTATTAGCGATTGCGCTGTTGAGCGGTGCTGCCACGGCTACTGTTGGCCCTGTTGCCTTCGTTGGCTTAATGGCGCCACATCTTGTACGCGCGCTGACAGGAAACGATCACCGCTGGCTGCTGCCAGGGACGTTGCTGATGACGCCTTGTCTGTTACTGGCTGCGGATATTTTTGGCCGCATCGCTGTGCCGGGCGAACTGCGCGTTTCCATTGTGACAGCGATTCTCGGTGCGCCAGTGTTGATTGTGCTGGTACGGCGTAAGTCGGGAAGAGGGCAGGTATGAATCGGGTGGCGATAAACAGTTTCGCCCTGCTGCTGGCCTGTGCGCTGCTGGCTTTTTTCGGTGTGACGCGTGGCACATTACCGGTTTCGGCAGAGCAGCTATGGCAGGTTATCAACGGCGAGGCGGCGCGCAATATCCAGCTTATTGTGGTTGAGTGGCGCCTGCCGCGCGTGCTGATGGCGCTGCTGATTGGTGCCGCTCTGGGAGTGAGCGGTGCGATTTTTCAGTCACTGCTGCGTAATCCGTTGGGCAGCCCGGATATCCTTGGATTCAATACCGGCGCTTACAGCGGTGTACTGGTGGCGCTGGTGCTGTTTCAGCAAAATATTGAAGGCATGACGCTGGCTGCGCTGCTGGGCGGATTAGCCACCACAGGCGTCGTATATCTGTTCGCCTGGCGTAACGGCGTTAATACTTTTCGTCTGATTATCGTCGGCATTAGCGTACGGGCGCTGCTGATGGCGCTGAACAGTTGGCTGATTATCAGCGCCTCCCTGGAAGCCGCGCTCAGTGCTGGCTTGTGGAGCGCCGGATCGCTTAATGGCATCACCTGGGCAAAAACCAGGCCGGTGATCGTTGTGCTGCTACTGGCACTGTTTGCCACAACGCTGTTAGCGCGACGTATGCGCCTGCTGGAGATGGGAGATGATACCGCGTGCGCCCTGGGCGTACCGGTTGAGCGCAGCCGCATCTGGCTGATGCTGGCTGGCGTGATATTAACGGCTGCGTCAACTGCGCTGGTTGGGCCGATCTCATTCGTTGCGCTGCTGGCACCGCAAATTGCTCGTCGCCTGTGCGGTGGCGTTAAGGGCGCGTTACCCATGGCCGCGTTGTGCGGTGCGCTGTTACTTACGGCAGCAGATTACGCAGCACAGCACTTTTTTCTGCCTTATCAATTGCCGGTTGGCGTCATCACGGTCAGCCTTGGCGGAATTTATCTGATCGCTTTACTGGTGCGGGAGGCGCGACGCCAATGACAGTAACTTCACGGCTCCAGGGTGACGCAATGACGCTCGGCTACGATAAAAAAATCGTGGCGGAAAATCTGTCAGTGACGATACCCGATGGCGAAATGACGGTGATCATCGGGCCAAATGCGTGTGGAAAATCAACGCTTTTACGCACGCTGAGCCGCCTGGCCGCGCCGTTAAAAGGGCAGGTACTGCTGGACGGTGAAGCTATCGCCCGCTACGCCACGAAAGAGGTGGCGCGCCGTTTAGGTTTGTTGCCGCAAAGCTCTAATGCGCCTGCCGGTATTAGCGTCAGTGAACTGGTGGCGCGTGGTCGCTATCCGCATCAGTCATTGTTTGGTCGCTGGCGCGATGAAGATGAAGCGGCGGTTCAGGAAGCGATGCTGGCAACCGGTGTCGCGGACATCGCCAGTCAGCAGGTTGATACCCTTTCTGGCGGACAGCGTCAGCGCGTATGGATTGCAATGGTCCTGGCGCAACAAACGCCGCTTCTGCTGCTGGATGAGCCGACAACCTGGCTGGACATTACACACCAGATTGAACTGCTGGAGCTGATGCAGGATTTGAATCAGCAGCATGGCCGCACGCTGGTCGTGGTATTGCACGATCTCAATCAGGCCTGCCGTTACGCGACCCATTTGATTGCCATGCGCCACGGCAAGATTATTGCTGAAGGGAAACCGAGTGAAATCGTTACGCCCGCGCTAATCGAATCGATTTATGGTCTGCGCTGCGTCATTGTTGACGATCCCGTGGCGCACACACCGATGATTGTGCCGCTGGGCCGACAGCATGCAGGCTAGCCTGTGCGCCTGTCCCGGCCTTTACCCTGAATGAGTAAGGGCCGGGAAGACGCACGGTAACTTAAAACTCAGCCAGCAACTGCTGCAAACGTGGACCAATTTGCTCAAACATGCGCGGTGAAATAATATCGACGTGCGCGCAATCTACTGGCCAGATGTCCAGTTCAGCCACATAGGGCGACCAGGCACGGCGTGCATCCTGGCCAGGTTGCTGAGTCTGCTCTGCAAGAAATAGCGTGGCGCGACCGTTGAAGCGGGCACTGCGCGCCGTGGCTAACAGGCGCACCGAACTGGCGTAGTTAGCTTCGATAGTATTGAACATCGCTTCCATCCCTTCGCCAGCCTGCTGCCGTTGTGCAGCGATAAACTGTTCGCGCTCACGGTTTACCTCTGCCAGCACCGCCGGATCCAGTACATTTTCGCCGCGTTTCTCATCCCAGTTCTGCGTTTCTGGTGGCCAGGTGTCGAGTAAGCCCAGGAAGGCAACCTCTTCCCCTAAAGCGTCCAGCCGCGCCGCGATCCCCTGAGCCAGGGTGCCGCCCAGGGAGTAGCCGATAAAATAGTAAGGCCCGTGCGGTTGCTGTTGACGCAGCGTGGCCAGATGCGCATCACATACGGCATCAAGATGCTGTGCCTGATTAAGCGGGCTGCTGAGATCAGGCGACTGAATGCCCACCAGTGACCAGCGCGCATCCAGATAGCGTTGTAACACGCTGAACTGCCAGGCAAAGCCAGAGGCGGGATGGAAGCAGAACAGGGTTGGGCCATCGCCTTTACGCAGCGGTAGCACAGCTTCAAACCCTGCCTGTCCGGCGTCATCGCCACTGCTTAACAGGGTGGCGAGTTTTTCAACAGTGGAGGCCACCATGATTTGCCCGACGGACACCGGCAGGTTCAGGCTGCGTCTCAACTGTGCTGCCAGGCGCATGGCTAACAACGAGTGACCGCCCAGGGCGAAAAAATCATCCTGTGCGCTGATGCTTTCACGCTCCAGCAGCGCGGAAAAGGCAGCGGCCAGCGTAGTTTCTAATCCAGGATGGGGTGCCCGTCCCGCTTCCACTGCACGGCTTTGCGGCAACGGCAGTGCTTTGCGATCCAGCTTGCCGTTGCTGCTGAGCGGAAACGCCTCAAGCTGGACAAAAGCCACCGGCACCATATGAGCGGGCAACTGTGCCGCGAGGGCATTGCGCAGGGCATCGCCGTCAATTGGCTGGTCGGCAATGAGATAGCCAACCAGCTGACGCGCATCGCCCTGCTGCGCTGCGCTGCCACCCAGCACCGCCGCATGGGTTACGGCTTGCTGAATGCCAGGTAAAGCCGCCAGCGCATGATCAATTTCATTCAGTTCAATACGTTGCCCACGGATCTTCAGCTGATCGTCACTGCGACCCAGATATTCCACCGCACCGTTTGGCAGCCAGCGGGCCACATCCCCTGTGCGGTACATGCGCGTACCATCACCGTAAGGATCGGCGACAAAGCGGCTGGCCGTCAGATCGGGACGATCGAGATAACCCTGTGCTAACTGCACGCCGGTCAGGTAAAGGTCGCCCGCTACTCCGGGTGGCACGGGCTGTAAGCGAGCATCCAGAATGCGTAATCCCGTATTCCAGACCGGGAAGCCAATCGGCACGCTGGCCCCCTCCACGGCGGCCAGTTCCGGCCCAAAAGCGGGATAATAACTGACATCCACCGCAGCTTCGGTTGGCCCGTAAAGATTATGCAGTTC
The DNA here is from genome assembly GCF_027157825.1 of Pantoea sp. LMR881. Taxonomy (NCBI): domain Bacteria; kingdom Pseudomonadati; phylum Pseudomonadota; class Gammaproteobacteria; order Enterobacterales; family Erwiniaceae; genus Pantoea; species Pantoea sp. LMR881. Next base: position 1,869,022 of record NZ_JAPVOK010000002.1, on the reverse strand, counting down.
AACCTGAGTCAGGGTTTGCCACTCACGCGATAAGTCAGCGGGGAGTGCTTCACCGCTGCAAAAAACGCGACGCAGGCTGGCGCAGCGCGCCACGGCATCGGCATCCTGTAGTGAGGCAACAAACGCCGCCAGCATTGACGGAACGAAATGCGTTGTGGTGATGCGATAATGGTCAAACAGCTGTTGCAGTGCTTCTGGATCGCGATGAGCTTCCGGCGGAGCCATAACCAACTGCGCGCCCACCATAAGCGGCCAGAAAAACTCCCATACTGAAACGTCGAAGCTGCTCGGGGTTTTTTGTAAAACCACATCGTCAGCGGCAAGCGGATAGTGATTCTGCATCCATAACAGGCGATTGACGATTGCTTCATGGCCCACCAGTACGCCTTTCGGGCGGCCCGTCGAGCCAGAGGTGTAGATAATGTACGCGCCATCCTGCGGACGCGGTGTCTGCGTCATCTCCTCTGTGACCGGCGTGAGCAGCGCGTCGTAAAATAGCGGTGCGACTGGCGAAATGGCGGTTAAACGATCGGCCAAATCACGACAGGTGATGAGTATTTTGGGCGCAGCATCTTCCAGCATCATGTGCAGGCGATCGTCCGGATAGCCGGTATCCAGCGGTAAATAGGTCGCACCCACGCTGACGATAGCCTGTAACGCCAGCGACAGAAATACCGATCGCGGCAGCGCCACGGCAACAATATCACCGCGCTGCACGCCCTTAGCGAGGAGGTGTTGCGCCAGCGCCTGCACCTGTTGCTGCATCTGCTGGTAGTTGAGGTTATGTCGGGCATCTGCCAGTGCCGGCGCATCTGGTGTGCGCTGTGCCTGCTGGCGCAGCAGGCTGCTCAGGGTTTCAGCCGGTAGCGGGACGTGGGTTTGATTGATTTCAGCCAGTTGTTGATGCTCTGCGGGCGTGAGCAGATCCAGCTCGCCACAGGCGGACTCTGGCCGCGCCGCTAACTGCGCCAGCAGCAGCGTAAAGCGGTCAACATGTTGTTTTAGTGTACTTTCACAGTAACGCTCTGCGTTAGCCAACAATTCAAGGGTTAAGTCGCCTTGCTCGCTAATGTAGATGGCGATCTCAAGATCGCGCACCGGGCCGGAAGCCAGTTGATGGGTTATGCCTTCGATCCCGGCGAAATCGAGCTGGTAATCAAACATTTTCAAATTGATCACCGGACCATAAAGCGGATCGCCATCACCGAGGCGGCCCAGATCACGCTGTACCTGCTCGGCATCGAAACGCTGGTGGCGACGCATCTTTTTCACTTCGGTGGCCAGTTGCGCTGCCAGCGCGCTTAAAGGCTGCGACGGATCGTAATGTATCGCCATCGGCAGCACGTTGATAACCGGACCGGTCGCGCACAGCGCAGCCGAGCCGATGCGGCGCATAAAAATGAAACCTGCCGCAAAATCATGTTGACCACTCAGGCGCGCCAGCCATAGCGCCACCAGCGCAAAAGCGGTGTCGGCGGCGCTGAGATGATGAGCCTGCGTATGCGATAACAGCGTCTGAAAACTAGCGCGATCCAACGCCAGCTCAAGCCGGATCAGATCGGTGCTGGCACTTTGTCCGGCCAGCGGTTGTGTCGATAACGAGGCAGGTGGCGGCAGTTGCGCCCCTTTTTCACGCCAGAACTGGCGGTCACGCTGCCAGGTTGAAGAGGCCTGATAACGCTGATACTCCTCGACCACTTCACTGAACGGTACAAACGGTGTCGGTTGCGCGGTTTCTTTTCGCTGCCAGGCAGTGTAAAGATTAGCAATGCGGCGGGTAAGGGCGGTAAAGCTGAAGCCGTCAACCACTAAATGATGGTAACGCTGATACCAGTACCAGTGGCGATCGCCAAGGCGCATTAAACTGTGGTGCCACAGCGGGGCGCCACTCAAGACGCGAAGATCGCCTGACATATCTGTGCGCATCAGGGCACGTGCGGCGGCGGCGGGATCGGCTTCGTGGCGCAGATCGATCACCTCTGGCTCGCTAAAGGCCTGCGGCGCAGGCCACTGCTGTGGTTCGCCGTCCTGTTCGCCAAAGGCCATGTTCAGGGTATCAGCCTCTTTCATACCTGCAACAATGGCTTTCCCCAGCAATGCACTGTTTAACTCGCCGCGCAGCTCAATAAAGTGTGCCACCGCATAAGCGTTGTGATGTTTCGACAGTTGATCGGCGATCCAGATCCCGGGCTGTGCTGCCACCAGAGGCAGGGTGTGTTGTTCAGTGTGGTTTCGGCTCATCAGGGACTCAGACATTGTCGCTCCGGTTTGCATTATCAGTAACCGGACGGATGTCGTGCCAGTTTTCGTTCAACCAGTTCAGGCAGGCTGCCTGCGGTTGCGGACCAAATACTGAGCGCCAACCCACAGGAAGCGCGTTAAAGGCAGGCCATAAGCTGTATTGCTGCTGGTCGTTTTGCAATACATGACAATCCTGTTGTGGATCATCAAACGGGTTCAGGTGTTGCATGTCTGTCTCCTGCTCGTAGAGAACGAGTGAGATAAGCGAATTACAGGTGTTGCCACATTGCTTTCAGTCCGTTCAGCAGGCCACCGCGCCAGCACAGCGCATCATGGCCACCTTCGACCGGGTAATAGCTGACCTGATGTCCGGCATCGGTCAGATCACCCTGAAGTTGTTGATTTGCGGCCAGAATCAGGCGTTCACGCCGTCCGGCTTCTAAGTAAAAATGACGTGGTGGCGCAGCGAGTAAACCTTGTTGTAACTGCTGGGGTAACCAGCCGTTGGCATTGCCGCGTTCTGGCCACCAGAAAGAGCCAGACAAACTGATTGCCGCGCCGAAAGTCTCTGGCCAGCTCAGGGTGGCGTACACCGCAGATAAGCCGCCAAAGCTTTGTCCGGCAATCACCGTGCTGGCGGCTTCGTTGCGGTGCGCAGCCCACGTCTGTACCTGCGGCAATAGCTCTTCCTGGATCGCCAGCCAGAAATCAGCATTGCAGGTGAGCTCCTGCGTCCGGTGCTCGCGGTCGATTATATCGATCATGACATACACAGCCGGCGGCAACGCGCCTGCGTCGGTGAGTTGCTGTAACGGACCGGCAACGGGCATGCTGTTGGCCCAAAACTGTCCGTCTAACAACAGGGCGAGCGGGCGATTTTCCGGTTGCTCATCGCCTGTGGTGTAAATCCAGATCGCGCGTTGATTGCCCAGGCGATCGCTGCGCCAGAGATGTTGCTGTAGCGGTAAGCGTGGCGCACTCCCTTCGTCCACGGCGCGCCAGACCGCCTGATCGGGAGAATGCGGCAGTTGCAACGGCGAAACGCCCATGCCGCGTCCGCCGGACCAGCCGCGCAGGCGGTTAAGCGGGTCGATTTGTGCCAGAGGAAATTTATCGCGCCACCAGCTACGCAGTGCTTGCATATCAGGCTGGCCCTGAAAAGTATCCGACTGGCTGTCAGGCATCAGGCAATAACTGCCGCGCCAGGTGGCGGGCAACGTGGTTTGCCAAAACCAGACATCGGTTTCGGGTAAACGCGTTAAGGAGACAGGGGCAGCTTGCTGATGATGATCGGTGACACCGGTAATATTGATCCAGACGCGCTGCGTCGATGAACGGGACTCATCGCCTTCCGGGTCGCGCCAAAAAAACGTGACCTGACAATCACCGGTTTCACTGATTTCAACAAAGGGTATGCCGCGTTGCTGCTGCTGCTGCCACCAGTGTTCATTGCCGGTCATTTCATTTAACCACGTCATACACGCCATTAGCCGATCGCTGCAAAGAGTTACTTTCATGAATGTTATGAATAATACTATTGATAATTATTTTCATTTGCAATAGGGTGTTTCCGCTCTACAGGGAGCGCGCGCGTTCCGTTTGCCGCATCTGCGCTTAATCAGCCTCTGAATACGGCTCGGTCAGATCTGGAATGCGTTACAGGCAAGGTTAACTACCTTTAACCGGCGCGCCAACCGCCCCTACGGTTGGCAATTCAGGAACCAAAACAATGAAAAAATTATCACGGCTATCAGTGGCCATTCTGATTGACATCGGCTTAGCCGCGTCTTTTGCTCCTGCGGCATTCGCTGCGGAAACATCTACCGAAACCAGCACATCCAGCAACGAATCAGTCGATGCCGACGGCGGCACCATCGTAGTGAACGCGGCGCAGCAGACACTCCAGGCTCCGGGTGTTTCAACCATTACTGCGGATGAAATCAAAAAACGCCCACCGGCGCGTGATGTCTCTGAAATTATCCGCACTATGCCCGGCGTCAATCTTACCGGGAACTCTACCAGTGGTCAGCGTGGTAACAATCGCCAAATTGATATTCGCGGTATGGGCCCGGAAAACACCCTGATTTTAATTGATGGCCGCCCGGTCACCAGCCGTAACTCGGTACGCCTTGGCTGGCGTGGCGAGCGTGATACACGCGGCGATACCAGCTGGGTGCCGCCAGAGATGATCGAACGTATTGAAGTCATTCGTGGTCCGGCGGCGGCACGTTACGGCAACGGCGCGGCGGGCGGAGTAGTCAATATCATTACCAAAAAAGAGACTAATGAATGGCACGGCTCCTGGAATACCTACTTCAACGCGCCGGAACATAAACAAGAAGGCTCGACCAAACGTACCAATTTCAGCCTGTCAGGTCCGCTGGGTGATGATTTCAGCTTCCGCTTATATGGCGGGCTGGCAAAAACCCAGGCTGATGCACAATTCATCAATGAAGGTCATCAGTCGTTGCGTACCGGATCCTATGCAGATACGGTTCCGGCTGGCCGTGAAGGAGTAGAGAACAAAGATATCAATGCGTTGTTGCGTTGGGCCTTTGCTCCCATGCAGACGCTGGAATTCGAAGCGGGTTACAGTCGCCAGGGCAACCTGTACGCCGGGGATACCCAGAACACCAACACCAGTGCGCTGGTGCAAAGTGAATATGGTGAAGAGACGAACCGCCTTTATCGCCAGAACTTTGCCGTAACCTGGACAGGTGCATGGGATAACGGCATCAGCACCAACACCTATGCGCAATATGAAAACACCCGTAACTCGCGTATGAATGAAGGCCTGGCGGGCGGAACAGAAGGCATCTTTTCTGACAGCGGCTTTTCAACTATTCAGCTGGACGATGTGCTGCTGCACAGCGAAGTCAGCATCCCCTTCGAACTGCTGGTTAATCAAACGGCGACAATAGGGACCGAGTGGAATCAACAGCGCATGAAGGATGGCGTTTCTAACAGCCAGGCGCTGTCAGGAGGCAACATTGCGGGTGTCTCCAGCGGTACGCGCAGCCCTTATTCTCAGGCAGAAATCTTTTCGCTATTTGCTGAAGACAACATGGAGCTGACGGACAGCACCATGCTGACGCCAGCGTTGCGCTTTGATCACCACTCAATTGTCGGCAACAACTGGAGCCCGTCGCTTAACCTGTCGCAAGGTTTGGGGGATGACTTCACCCTGAAACTGGGCATCGCACGTGCTTATAAAGCCCCGAGCCTTTATCAGACCAACCCGAACTATATTCTTTACAGCCGTGGGCAGGGCTGTGCTGACAGTTCAGGGGCCTGTTATCTGATGGGTAATGAAGATCTGAAAGCTGAAACCAGTATCAATAAAGAAATTGGGCTGGAGTGGAAACATGAAGGCTATCAGGCGGGTGTTACCTGGTTCCGTAATGATTACCGCAACAAGATCGAATCAGGTTATGTACCAACCGGCACTTCTACCAACGGCTCAACCGACGTTTATAAGTGGGAGAATGTCCCTAAAGCCGTGGTCGAAGGGCTGGAAGGGACGCTGAATATTCCGTTTACCGATACGGTCACCTGGAATAACAACATCACTTACATGCTGCAAAGTAAGAACAAAACAACCGGCGATCGCTTGTCGATCATCCCGGAATATACGTTGAATTCAACACTAAGCTGGCAGGCGACGCAGGATCTGTCACTGCAAACCACGCTGACGTGGTACGGCACACAGACGCCGAAGAAGTACAACTATAAAGGAGAAGCGGTTACCGGCAGTGAGAAGGATGAGGTGAGTCCTTATTCCATTGTTGGCATGAGCGGAACCTATGACATTAACAAGTATGCCAGCATCACGCTCGGTATCGAAAACCTGTTCGATAAGCGTCACTTCCGTGAAGGAAATGCGCAGACGACGGGTAACGCGGCAACGGGCGCTTATATGTATGGCGCAGGCGCGAACACCTATAACGAATCGGGACGGACTTACTATATGAGTCTTAATACGCATTTTTAGTCATAAAAAAACGCAGCGGGTAAAATACCCGCTGCGTCATCTTTCTTTCCCAACTCAGTAATTCTGATTGATGTCGCGATAGAGTCGGCTTTCGAAACGCACCAGTGGAACACGGCGTGAACGCTGATTTTCCGGCGGCACTGCATAGCCCGACAGAAACTGCACAAAAGCGACACGCGCCCCGCTTGAGGTCGTAATAAAGCCTGCTAAATTATAAACGCCCTGCAGAGAGCCGGTTTTAGCTGAGACTTTGCCATCCAGTCCCGCTTCATGCAAACCGCCGCGATAGAGCAACGTACCATCATGCCCCGCCAGCGGTAGCATCGAAATGTAGTCAAGCGTGCTGTCGTTTTTGGCAATGTATTGCAGTACCTGCATCATGGTTTGCGGTGCAATCAAGTCATGCCGTGACAGTCCTGACCCATCGACCTGAATGCTGTTCCCCATATCAACATTGGCTTTTTCGCGCAGAATACGACGAACCGCATCTGAACCGGCCCGGAAGGTGCCCGGTACGTTGAAGTAGTGATGGCCAATGGTACGAAAAACGGTGTCGGCAATCATATTGTCTGATTTCTTCAGCATAGTGTGCAGCAGCGTATGCAGGGGGGCTGATTGCGTTGACGCCAGCACCGTACCCGGCGAAGTCACTTGCGTCTGGCGCACCAGATGTCCGCTGTAGTCAATATCTGCTGCGCGCAGTTCTGATTTCAGAATTTCTCCAGCCCAGGCTGCGCCATCTTGCACGGCAAACGCCAGCGGCAGGGGCTCACTGCGCTGACGCATGCAGCCCGTTAATGTGTAACGGTTCAACTCGCCCGGCACTACGTCCAGTTCGCAATATTGTCCCTCACCGCTGTTGCGGCCAAGTGTGCGAACCTGGCTAAACATATGCGCGGGATAATAGGACGCGATGCGCACAAAGGCGTTTTCGCCCGGCGTGTCGGCGCTGTAGAGCGAAACAGAAAAACAGTTTTTATCCACTATCGCTGCAGCGGGCGGGGCGCTGAAGCACTGGGTGAGATCGTTCCACGGCCAGCCCGGCGCCATGTCATGGCTGGCAAACACAGAGGTGTCGATCACTAAATTGCCTTTAATATGTGTGATGCCCTGCTTTTTCAGCGCGGCAACCATATTGCGCAGATCCTGGCGGCTCAGCGTGGGATCACCAGCAAAGCGGGCGACTAAATCGCCGTTCAGCGTGCCATCAACCAGCGCGCCTTTGGTCTCAAAGGTGGTCTGAAAACGGTAGTCGCCACCCAGTTCCAGCAATGCCGCCAGGGCGGTAATGACCTTCATGGTGCTGGCGGGCAGAGCCATTTGCTTGCCGTGATAATCAATGATGGGCGTTGATGCGCCAACTTTCTGCACCATTAACGCCAGGTTGGCGCCATCTGGCAGATACTGCATATATTCATCAACGGGCGCTGCTTGTGCCTGCAGCATAAACGCACAGGTTAATCCGGTAACAAGTCGTGAAAATCGCATAATCTCGCGGTAACTGGCAGGTGAAGCCGTCAATACTACGTCCCTGGACGGTGGAAAGTAAACGATGACCCGCAGGGAACTCTGGGTTAAAATACGTATCAAATTGCAAAACCCATTTCTGGCCCGGAACCTTCTCTGGGTCAGGATTCTTTGTTTGCAAAACGGGGTAATGCGCCGCAGAACGCTTTTTTCTGCAGTCACCGGTCAGGATGACACCGTTAAACAGGAAAGATGACGAGGAGCTTAAATGAATCAGATTCCGATGACGTTAAGAGGCGCTGAAAGGTTGCGCGAAGAGCTGAACGAGCTGAAAACCGTGAAGCGTCCGCGTATCATTGCCTCAATCGCTGAAGCCCGTGAGCACGGCGATTTGAAAGAAAACGCGGAGTATCATGCTGCGCGTGAAGAGCAGGGCTTTTGTGAAGGCCGCATTCAGGAGATCGAAGCCAAGCTCTCTAATGCCCAGATCATTGATGTTACTCAAATGCCTAAAACCGGGCGCGTGATTTTTGGTGCAACAGTGACCGTGTTGAATCTCGATACCGATGAAGAATCAACCTATCGTATCGTGGGCGACGATGAAGCAGACTTCAGACAAAATCTGATTTCTGTTAATTCGCCAATGGCGCGAGGACTGGTGGGCAAAGAGGCCGATGACGTTGCGATTATCAAAACGCCAGGCGGTGACGTGGAATATGAAATCCTAAAGGTGGAATACCTTTAAGATGTTGCTACGCTTTGAAAAGCGTTGAAGCATAATGTAAAGAAAGGAAAAAGGCCGCGCTGCGGCCTTTTATCCCATGAAAGAGCATGGCACTTTCTTTGCCCAATTAACGTGGCAGAGAAATTTTGCTCTCTTTAGAAGGGCGATACAGCACCAGCGTTTTGCCGATCACCTGTACGTTGCTGGCGCCGGTTTCACGCACGATTGCCTCAACGATCAGCAGCTTGGTTTCACGATCTTCTGAGGCGATTTTTACCTTGATCAATTCGTGATGTTCCAGGGCGTGTTCGATTTCGGCCAGCACACCTTCAGTCAGGCCATTACCGCCAAGCATGACGACTGGCTTAAGCGGATGGGCGAGACCTTTCAGGTGCTGTTTTTGTTTGGTACTTAGATTCATCGTATTTTTTTACTTACTCAGGGATTGAAAACGGTTCATTCTACCGCCATCTCGGGTATATCACCAAATCGACGCAACCCATTGCGTGCAGGTTTATCGCTACGATGACGATTTAGTTGGAAATATTATGACGGGTAAAAAGCGTTCGGCCAGTTCCAGTCGCTGGCTTCAGGAACACTTTAGCGATAAATATGTGCTCCAGGCACAGAAAAAAGGGTTGCGTTCGCGCGCCTGGTTTAAACTTGAGGAAATACAGCAGGGTGACAAGCTTTTCAAACCCGGTATGACCGTGGTAGATCTGGGTGCAGCACCCGGTGGCTGGTCGCAATATGTTGTACAGCAAATAGGTGCAAAAGGTCGGGTTATCGCCTGTGATATTCTGCCGATGGATCCGATTGTTGGTGTCGATTTCCTTCAAGGCGATTTTCGTGAAGAATCGGTGATCAATGCGTTACTCGAACGCGTTGGTGACCAAAAAGTTCAGGTAGTCATGTCCGACATGGCACCGAATATGAGTGGTACACCTGCCGTAGATATTCCCCGGTCGATGTATTTAGTAGAGCTGGCGCTGGAAATGAGCCGGGACATTCTGGCACCTGGCGGTAGCTTTGTAGTGAAAGTGTTTCAGGGAGATGGCTTCGATGAATACCTGCGGGAAATTCGCTCCCTTTTTACGAAAGTGAAAATTCGAAAGCCAGACGCTTCACGTTCACGTTCACGTGAAGTGTACATTGTGGCGACAGGGCGCAAATCATAACCCAATTGCTGGAGAAGTAGGCTAGATCGCTGCGATTCCATGTATGAAGGATATATAGTACCCTACGCTATCTGTTAACACCGTTGTAATATGAGGTTAATCCCTTGAGTGACATGGCGAAAAACCTGATTCTCTGGTTAGTCATCGCGGTCGTGCTGATGTCAGTATTCCAGAGCTTTGGGCCCAGCGAGTCGAATGGCCGTAGGGTTGATTATTCAACCTTCCTGTCGGAAGTGAACCAGGATCAGGTCCGCGAGGCACGTATTAACGGGCGTGAAATTAACGTAATCAAAAAAGACAGCAATAAATACACGACGTACATTCCTGTCAATGATCCCAAGTTGCTCGATAACCTCTTGACCAAAAACGTCAAAGTGGTTGGCGAACCACCGGAAGAGCCGAGCCTGCTGGCTTCGATCTTCATTTCTTGGTTCCCGATGCTGCTGCTGATTGGCGTATGGATCTTCTTTATGCGGCAAATGCAGGGCGGCGGCGGCAAGGGCGCGATGTCCTTCGGCAAGAGCAAGGCCCGCATGCTGACGGAAGATCAGATCAAAACCACTTTCGCGGACGTTGCAGGTTGTGACGAAGCGAAAGAAGAGGTAGGCGAGCTGGTTGAATACCTGCGTGAGCCGAGCCGTTTCCAGAAACTGGGTGGTAAGATTCCGAAAGGTGTGCTGATGGTTGGCCCGCCGGGTACAGGTAAAACCTTGCTGGCGAAAGCGATTGCCGGTGAAGCAAAAGTACCTTTCTTTACTATTTCCGGTTCTGACTTCGTAGAAATGTTCGTCGGTGTAGGTGCATCTCGTGTGCGCGATATGTTTGAACAGGCGAAAAAAGCGGCTCCTTGCATCATCTTTATTGATGAGATCGATGCAGTAGGGCGTCAGCGCGGTGCAGGTTTAGGCGGCGGTCACGATGAACGTGAACAAACCCTGAACCAGATGCTGGTTGAAATGGACGGTTTCGAAGGTAACGAAGGGATTATCGTTATTGCCGCTACTAACCGTCCTGACGTACTGGACCCGGCACTGCTGCGACCTGGCCGTTTTGACCGCCAGGTGGTGGTAGGTTTACCAGACGTGCGTGGACGTGAGCAGATTCTGAAAGTGCATATGCGCCGTGTGCCGCTGGCTACCGATATCGATGCAGCAATCATTGCACGTGGTACGCCGGGCTTCTCTGGTGCGGACCTTGCGAACCTTGTCAACGAAGCAGCCCTGTTTGCTGCGCGTTCGAATAAGCGTGTGGTCTCTATGGTTGAGTTCGAAAAAGCGAAAGACAAAATCATGATGGGTGCAGAACGCCGCTCCATGGTGATGACGGAATCGCAGAAAGAATCTACCGCGTATCATGAAGCGGGCCACGCGATTATTGGTCGCCTGGTGCCGGAACACGATCCAGTACACAAAGTGACCATTATTCCTCGTGGTCGTGCGTTAGGTGTGACTTTCTTCCTGCCGGAAGGCGATGCAATCAGCGCCAGCCGCCAGAAACTGGAAAGCCAGATCTCTACGCTGTACGGCGGTCGTCTGGCAGAAGAGATTATCTACGGTGCTGAACATGTATCTACCGGTGCGTCGAACGATATCAAAGTCGCGACTAACCTGGCACGTAACATGGTTACGCAGTGGGGCTTCTCAGAGAAACTTGGTCCGTTACTCTATGCGGAAGAAGAAGGCGAAGTGTTCCTGGGGCGTTCAGTTGCCAAAGCCAAACACATGTCTGATGAAACCGCACGCATCATCGACCAGGAAGTTAAACACCTGATCGACAGTAACTACCAGCGTGCTCGTCGCATTCTGGGTGAGAACATGGACATCCTTCACGCGATGAAAGACGCGCTGATGAAGTATGAAACTATTGATGCACCGCAGATTGATGACCTGATGGCGCGCCGTGAAGTTCGTCCGCCAGCGGGCTGGGAAGATCCAGGCAGCAGCAATTCTGACAGTAGCGGTACGCCAAAGGCGCCACGTCCGGTTGATGAACCGCGTACGCCGAACCCTGGCAATACCATGTCAGAGCAGCTCGACAAATAAGACGTAGCAGCGTCAAATAAAACCCCGGCTGGTCCGGGGTTTTTACATCCAGACATTGTTCCTCAAGGAGTTCCGCACCATGAAGTTGTTCGCTCGTGATTCCCATCTCGATTTATCATTTCCCCATGTGATGGGTATTTTAAATGTCACGCCGGATTCCTTTTCTGATGGTGGCAAGCATAACGCTCTGGTTGATGCCTTAACGCACACCAATGAGATGGTGAATGCAGGCGCAACCATTATTGATGTTGGCGGTGAATCGACACGTCCCGGCGCGGATGAAGTCAGTGTTGAGGAGGAGCTGGCGCGGGTTATCCCTGTGGTAGAAGCGATTGCGCAACGTTTTGAAGTGTGGATTTCAGTGGACACTTCCAAGCCAGAGGTCATCCGTGAAGCAGCGCGAGTAGGTGCTCACATTATCAATGATATTCGTTCGCTGTCTGAGCCAGGCGCACTTGAAGCCGCTGCTGCCGCAGGTTTACCTGTTTGCCTGATGCATATGCAGGGCGAACCGCGAACCATGCAGCAGGCACCTGAGTACCATAATATTTTAAGCGAAGTGGATGCTTACTTCGCTGATCAGATTGCGCGCTGCGAATCAGCAGGCATCAAAAAAGAGAATCTGCTGCTCGACCCGGGCTTCGGTTTCGGTAAAAATCTCAACCATAACTATGAACTGCTGGCGCATCTCAGTGATTTTCATCACTTTGGCTTGCCGCTGTTAGTGGGAATGTCACGTAAATCAATGATTGGTCAGTTGCTCAATGTTGGCCCCTCACAACGGTTAACCGGCAGCCTGGCGTGTGCCGTGATTGCTGCTATGCAAGGCGCGCAAATCATTCGCGTACATGATGTAAAAGAGACGGTCGAAGCGATGCGTATAGTCGAAGCGACACGGAGAGCAAAAGGATAATAAGGCATGAGTAATCGTAAATATTTCGGTACAGATGGCATTCGCGGCAAAGTAGGCGAAGCCCCTATTACACCTGATTTTGTACTGAAGCTGGGCTGGGCAGCAGGTAAAGTGCTGGCGCGCCACGGCTCAAAAAAAATCATTATCGGTAAGGATACGCGCATTTCAGGTTATATGCTGGAATCGGCGCTTGAAGCCGGTTTGGCTGCAGCCGGCTTAACCGCCGCTTTCACCGGTCCAATGCCAACACCCGCTATCGCTTATCTGACGCGCACTTTCCGCGCAGAAGCCGGGATTGTCATCTCCGCATCGCATAACCCGTTTGATGATAACGGCATAAAATTTTTCTCTTCAGAAGGCACAAAGCTGCCAGATGAAGTGGAAGAGGCGATTGAACTGGAAATGGAAAAGCCGCTCACCTGCGTGGAATCGGCAGAACTGGGACGCGCCAGCCGTATCGTGGATGCTGCCGGACGTTACATTGAATTTTGCAAAGGTACCTTTCCGAGCGAACTCAATCTGAACGGCTTGAAAATTGTGGTCGACTGCGCGAATGGTGCGACTTACCACATTGCACCAAACGTGCTACGCGAGCTGGGTGCGACTGTGATTGCTATTGCGACGCAGCCAGACGGCATGAACATCAACAAAGCATGTGGTGCCACCGATCTTAAAATGTTGCAGCAGCGCGTGCTGGCTGAAAAAGCGGATATTGGTTTAGCCTACGACGGCGATGGTGATCGCATCATGATGATCGACCACCTGGGGAAAAAGTCGATGGCGATCAAATTCTCTATATCATCGCGCGCGAAGCGTTACGCCAGGGCAGTTACGTGGTGGCGTAGTGGGTACGCTAATGAGTAACATGGGCCTGGAATTGGCGCTTAAACAGCTTGGCATTCCTTTTGCGCGTGCCAAAGTAGGCGATCGCTATGTTCTGGAAAAAATGCAGGAAAAGGGTTGGCGTCTGGGTGCTGAAAATTCCGGTCACGTCATCTTGCTGGATAAAACCACCACGGGTGATGGCATCGTAGCAAGTTTGCAAGTGCTAACTGCGATGGTACGCAATCACATGAGTCTGCATGATTTGTGCAGCGGCATGAAAATGCTCCCTCAGGTGCTGGTTAATGTCCGCTTCAACGGCGAACACGATCCATTGCAAAACGACGCAGTGAAAGCAGTAACGGCTGAGGTCGAAAAGGTGCTGGCAGGTCGCGGGCGCGTATTATTGCGTAAATCAGGTACTGAGCCGCTTATCCGCGTCATGGTAGAAGGTGAAAACGAGGCGTTAGTTATCGAGCTGGCCAATCGTATCGCCGATCAGGTGAAGGCGGTTTAACGCTGTAAACAGGGGGCGCTGAGGTGTCGAACCGCCTGCAAAATCACCGGGATGGCGCTTTTTTCCGCAATCAGTCGGCCTGGTGAAAATTGCACTTGCAGAGGTTTGCGCCTTTGGTTAGTATTCACACCCGCTTCTGATGGGTGATGACGACACTGCCCATCAATACTGGTTGAAGCTTTAACTGTACGATTATCGTGCAAGGAACAGGTTGATTATGTACGAAGCTCTTTTAGTTGTTTTCCTTATTGTGGCTATCGCCCTTGTGGGTTTGATCATGCTGCAGCAAGGCAAAGGCGCTGATATGGGAGCCTCATTCGGTGCAGGCGCATCCGGTACGCTGTTTGGTTCTACGGGTTCTGGTAACTTCATGACTCGCATGACCGGCATCTTAGCGGCATTGTTCTTCATCATCAGCCTGGTTCTGGGTAACCTGAACAGTAATAAAACGTCAAAAGGAAGCGAGTGGGAGAATCTTTCTGCGCCGGCACAGTCTCAACAGACTGAGCAGCCAGCGAAACCGGCAACGCCGGGCAGCGATATCCCGCAGTAAGATCGTCAATGCTTGCGACGCAACTGATTCACGTTGCGGTCTGAAAAGTGCCGAGGTGGTGGAATTGGTAGACACGCTACCTTGAGGTGGTAGTGCCCGATTGGGCTTACGGGTTCAAGTCCCGTCCTCGGTACCAAATCTTAGTATTACTTGCATTCTGTGCAGGTTCGGCGTAATATTCGCCACGTTTTCGGACGCGGGGTGGAGCAGCCTGGTAGCTCGTCGGGCTCATAACCCGAAGGTCGTCGGTTCAAATCCGGCCCCCGCAACCACTTTCCCTTAGAGTTCTTTTTCAAATATACTGTGTGCACTTAAGGGCGCATTCGCAGCGAATTTTAAAAAAATTCTTTTGGATTGTGTCCGAGCCGCTTAGCGGCATACAGGGTCCAGTGATAAAAAGCCCCGAATTTTCGGGGTTTTTTGTTATTAGCGAATCGAAATACTGGGCTTTAGGCCCTTTTTTTATGTCTTGGGGGTGGGCTTGTCCACATTAGAGCAAAAATTGACAGAGTTGGTATCGGCTCCGGTAGAGGCGCTCGGCTACGAACTGGTGGGTATTGAATTCGTTCGTGGTCGCACATCAACCCTGCGCATCTATATTGATAGTGAAGATGGCATCAATGTCGATGATTGTGCAGATGTCAGCCACCAGGTGAGTGCCGTTATGGATGTAGAAGATCCCATTACGGTGCCTTACAACCTAGAAGTCTCCTCACCGGGGCTCGATCGTCCGCTGTTTACCGCTGAGCATTACGTGCGCTTTACAGGTGATGAAGTGAGTCTGGTGCTGCGTATGGCCGTTCAGAACCGCCGTAAATGGCAGGGGATCATCAAAGCCGTTGAGGGCGAGATGATTACGGTAAACGTTGAGGGTAACGATGAAGTGTTCGCGCTGAGCAATATTCAGAAAGCGAACCTGGTCCCCCACTTTTAAAAGTCCGGATTGAGGCTAACCAGGATGAATAAAGAGATCTTAGCTGTCGTAGAAGCCGTTTCTAACGAAAAAGCCCTGCCGCGTGAGAAAATCTTCGAGGCGCTGGAGAGCGCGCTGGCTACTGCGACCAAGAAAAAGTACGAGCAAGAAATTGACGTACGTGTGAGCATTGATCGCAAAAGCGGCGATTTCGATACCTTCCGCCGTTGGGAAATCGTAGAAGAGGTGACACAGCCGACGCGCGAGATCACGCTGGAAGCGGCCCGCTACGAAGACGAAGCATTCAATCTGGGCGAATACGTTGAAGATCAGATTGAATCGGTCACGTTTGACCGTATCACCACGCAAACGGCGAAACAGGTTATCGTACAAAAGGTACGTGAAGCTGAGCGTGCAATGGTGGTTGATCAGTTCCGCGAGCAGGAAGGCGAAATCATCACCGGCGTGGTGAAGAAAGTTAACCGTGACAACATTTCCCTGGATTTAGGCAACAATGCAGAAGCGGTGATTCTGCGTGAAGATATGCTGCCGCGTGAAAACTTCCGTCCGGGTGACCGTATTCGTGGCGTGCTTTATTCAGTACGTCCTGAAGCGCGTGGTGCACAACTGTTTGTCACCCGCTCTAAGCCGGAAATGTTGATTGAACTGTTCCGCATTGAAGTGCCAGAAATTGGCGAAGAAGTGATTGAAATTAAAGCCGCAGCCCGCGATCCGGGTTCACGCGCTAAAATTGCTGTAAAAACCAATGATAAACGTATCGATCCGGTTGGTGCCTGTGTCGGGATGCGCGGTGCGCGTGTTCAGGCTGTTTCCAGCGAACTGGGCGGCGAGCGCATTGATATCGTGCTGTGGGACGATAACCCAGCGCAGTTTGTTATTAACGCCATGGCTCCGGCTGATGTGGCGTCAATTGTGGTTGATGAAGATAACCACACCATGGATATCGCTGTAGAGGCTGGAAATCTGGCTCAGGCGATTGGCCGTAACGGCCAAAACGTGCGTTTAGCTTCCCAGTTAAGTGGTTGGGAGCTGAACGTGATGACCGTCGATGATCTGCAGGCTAAGCATCAGGCTGAAGCGCACGCAGCAATCGATATGTTCACTAAACATCTCGACATCGATGAAGAGTTCGCCACCGTACTGGTGGAAGAAGGCTTTTCCTCGCTGGAAGAGTTGGCCTACGTGCCAATCAATGAGCTGTTGGAAATCGACGGCCTCGACGAAGAGACCATTGAAGCCCTGCGTGAACGAGCAAAAAATGCGTTAACCACCCTGGCATTAGCGAAAGAAGAGAGCCTTGGTAATCAGGAGCCCGCTGAGGATCTTCTGAATCTTGAGGGCTTAGATCGTGCGCTGGCTTTCCGTCTGGCGGCGAAAGGCGTCTGCACGCTGGAAGATCTCGCTGAGCAAGGTGTTGACGATCTGACAGATATTGAAGGGCTGAATGATGAACAAGCCGGTGCGCTAATTATGGCTGCACGAAATATCTGCTGGTTCGGCGATGACGCGTAATAACAGGAAGGAACAGCATGACAGATGTAACCGTAAAATCGCTGGCCGCAGAAATTCAGACTCCGGTCGATCGCCTGGTACAGCAATTTGCTGATGCAGGGATCCCTAAGTCTGAAAACGACGCAGTGACCCAGCACGAGAAAGAAACCTTACTGTCTCACCTGAATCGTGAGCATGGTCAGGCCGGTTCAGGCAAGCTGACATTGCAACGCAAAACGCGTAGCACCTTGAATATTCCAGGCACCGGGGGTAAAAGTAAGTCGGTGCAAATCGAAGTCCGCAAAAAACGCACATACGTGAAAGGTGATGCAGAAGCTGAGCAAGCTCAGGCTGAAGCAGAAGCCGAGGCGCAGCGTGAAGCGGAAGAGCAGGCGCAACGCGAGGCTGAAGAAAAAGCCCGTCGCGAAGCTGAACAAAAAGCGCAACGTGAAGCCGAAGAGAAAGCCAAGCGCGAAGCCGCTGAAAAGGCGAAGCGTGCAGCAGCGGAAAATGAGAAAGTGACTAATCAACCTACCGATGACGCGACCAGGGCTGCGCAGTCTGATAAAGCCCGTCGCGAAGCAGAAGCCGCTGAACTGAAGCGTAAAGCTGAAGAAGAAGCGCGTCGTAAGCTCGAAGAGGCGGCTCGCCTCGCAGCTGAAGAAGCCCGTCGTTTAGCCGAAGAGAAAGCGGCTGAATGGGAAAAGCCTGAAGAAGAGGATAAAGGCGACTATCACGTCACCACCTCTACGCATGCTCGCCAGGCAGAAGACGAAAACGACCGTCAGGTCGAAGCTGGCCGTGCGCGTACCCGCAGCACCAAAGCGGCTCGTCCTGCGAAAAAAGGCAACAAGCATTCTGAGGCCAAAACTGACCGTGAAGAAGCGCGTGCTGCGGTTCGTGGCGGTAAAGGTGGCAAACATCGTAAACCAAGCGCACTGCAGCAGGGCTTTAACAAGCCAGCTCAGGCCGTGAACCGCGATGTTGTTATCGGCGAAACCATCACTGTGGCTGAACTGGCTAACAAAATGGCGGTGAAAGGTTCTCTGGTCATCAAAGCGATGATGAAGATGGGCGCTATGGCGACTATCAACCAGGTTATCGATCAGGAAACCGCTCAGCTGGTTGCTGAAGAGATGGGCCATAAAGTTACCCTTCGTCGTGAGAACGAGCTGGAAGAAGCGGTAATGGGCGATCGTGATACCGATGCTGCACAGGAATCTCGTGCACCGGTTGTGACCATCATGGGTCACGTTGACCACGGTAAAACCTCGCTGCTGGACTACATTCGCTCTACTAAAATCGCCTCTGGCGAAGCGGGTGGCATTACCCAGCATATTGGTGCTTACCACGTCGAAACTGAAAACGGCATGGTCACCTTCCTTGACACCCCAGGTCACGCCGCGTTTACCGCCATGCGTGCTCGCGGTGCGCAGGCGACCGACATCGTTATTCTGGTTGTTGCAGCAGATGATGGCGTGATGCCACAAACCATCGAAGCTATTCAGCACGCTAAAGCGGCAAAAGTGCCGGTGGTGGTTGCTGTCAACAAGGTTGATAAGCCAGAAGCCGATCCCGATCGTGTTAAAAACGAGCTGACTCAGTACGGTATCATTCCGGAAGAGTGGGGCGGCGAAAACATGTTTGTTAACGTTTCTGCGAAAGCCGGTACCGGTATTGACGATCTGCTCAATGCTATTCTGCTGCAAGCGGAAGTGCTGGAGTTAACCGCTATCCGTGAAGGTATGGCGAGCGGTGTGGTTATCGAATCGTTCCTCGACAAAGGTCGTGGTCCGGTTGCAACTGTACTGGTACGTGAAGGTACGCTGAACAAAGGCGACATCGTGCTGTGCGGCTTCGAATATGGCCGTGTTCGTGCAATGCGTGATGAATTAGGCCGCGAAGTGCTGGAAGCGGGTCCGTCAATTCCGGTGGAAATCCTGGGCCTGTCTGGTGTGCCAGCAGCCGGTGATGAAGCAACCGTAGTGCGTGACGAGAAGAAAGCACGTGAAGTTGCGCTGTATCGTCAGGGCAAATTCCGCGAAGTTAAACTGGCACGTCAGCAGAAGTCGAAGTTGGAGAACATGTTCGCCAACATGACCGAAGGCGAAGTGTCCGAGCTGAACATCGTGCTGAAAGCCGACGTACAGGGTTCGGTGGAAGCGATCTCCGACTCCTTGCTGAAACTCTCTACCGACGAAGTGAAGGTGAAGATTGTTGGCTCTGGCGTGGGCGGTATCACCGAAACTGACGCAACGCTGGCAGCAGCGTCCAACGCCATCATTCTTGGCTTTAACGTACGTGCTGATGCTTCTGCACGCCGCGTTATTGATGCAGAAAGCGTTGACCTGCGTTACTACTCAGTCATCTATAACCTGATCGACGAAGTGAAAGCCGCAATGAGCGGTATGCTGGCACCTGAGTACAAACAGCAGATTATTGGTCTGGCTGAAGTACGTGACGTGTTCAAATCACCGAAATTTGGCGCTATCGCAGGTTGTATGGTGACGGAAGGTAATATCAAGCGTCACAATCCAATCCGCGTTCTGCGTGACAACGTGGTGATTTACGAAGGTGAACTCGAATCACTGCGTCGCTTTAAAGATGACGTTAACGAAGTGCGTAACGGCATGGAGTGTGGTATCGGCGTTAAGAACTACAACGACGTGCGTACCGGCGACATGATTGAAGTCTTTGAAGTGATTGAAGTTAAACGCACCATCGCTTAAATAACAGCTGATGTGATGCAATTTGGGAGGCCATTGGCCTCCCGAATTATTTGGAGAAAAGATGATGGCGAAAGAATTTGGTCGCCCGCAGCGCGTGTCACAAGAGCTGCAAAAAGAGATCGCAATGATTCTGCAACGCGAAATTAAAGATCCGCGTTTAGGCATGATGGTCACCGTCTCCGGCGTTGAAGTTTCGCGCGATCTCGCTTATGCCAAAGTGTTTGTCACTTTCCTTAATGACAAAGACGAAGAAGCAGTGAAAAACGGCCTGAAGGCGCTGAAAGAAGCTTCTGGTTATATCCGTATTCTGCTGGGTAAAGCGATGCGTCTGCGTATCGTGCCGGAATTAACCTTCTTCTATGATAACTCCCTGATTGAAGGGATGCGCATGTCCAACCTGGTCAGCAGCGTAGTAAAAAATGACGCTGAGCGCCGGGGTACAGATGCAGCAGATGAGGACGAGGAAGCGTAATGAGCCGTCCTCGCCGTCGCGGTCGCGACGTCCATGGCGTATTGCTGCTGGATAAGCCGCAAGGCGCCTCATCCAATGATGTCCTGCAAAAAGTGAAGCGTATTTTCAATGCAAACCGGGCAGGGCATACCGGTGCGCTTGATCCGCTGGCAACCGGCATGCTGCCGATTTGTCTGGGTGAAGCCACCAAGTTTTCCCAGTATCTGCTGGATTCTGATAAGCGTTATCGTGTCATTGCACGCTTAGGGCAACGTACTGATACCTCAGACGCTGATGGCAATGTGGTAGAAACGCGTCCTGTCAGTTTTAATCAGGCGGAACTGGATGCTGCTTTAGACGGTTTCCGAGGCGATACGCTGCAAGTGCCCTCAATGTTTTCAGCGTTAAAACATCAAGGCCGACCACTGTATGAATATGCCCGCCAGGGTATTCATATTGAGCGTGAAGCGCGCCCCATCACTGTGTACGAATTGCAGTTCATTCGTTGGCAGGATGATGAGCTTGAGCTGGAAATCCACTGCTCTAAAGGCACTTATATCCGCACTATCATTGATGATCTCGGTGAGAAACTTGGCTGTGGCGCACACGTCATCATGCTGCGTCGTTTGCAGGTTGCCCGTTATCCCTTTGAAAAAATGGTCACGCTTGAGCATCTCAACACATTGCTGAATGCTGCAACTGAAGCGGGCCTTTCACTCGAAGAGCAGCTTGATCCGCTGCTGCTGCCAATGGACAGTCCGGCATCGGCTTTCCCGGAAGTCAATTTACTGCCTGTTGTTGCTGCCTATTTTAAGCAAGGGCAGCCGGTACAGGCCAGCAATGTGCCAACTGAAGGACTGGTTCGCGTGACCGAAGGTGAAGCGCGCAAGTTTATCGGTATGGCAGAAATTGCCGATGATGGGCGCGTTGCGCCGCGTCGTCTGGTGGTTGAGTTTCAAGATTAAGCCGCGCAGGCCTGCCTGAAGGGATATTTGCGTTGCTATCAGGCGAGGAGTAGAATAGCGCGGCTTTAAAGCGGGATGCTGAATTAGAGATCGGCACCCATACATTCATTTAACTGGAGTTTATTATGTCTCTAAGCGTAGAAGCTAAAGCAGAGATCGTTGCTAAATATGGTCGTGGTGCTAACGACAGCGGTTCAACCGAAGTTCAGGTTGCTCTGTTGACTGCGCAGATCAACCATCTGCAGGGCCACTTCTCTGAGCACAAGAAAGACCACCACAGCCGCCGCGGTCTGCTGCGCATGGTATCTCAGCGTCGTAAGCTGCTGGACTACCTGAAGCGTAAAGACGTTGCACGCTACAGCAGCCTGATCGAAAGCCTCGGTCTGCGTCGCTAAGTCTGAAGAATCTGATCGAGAGTTTGCAAAAAGGCATCTTACGGTCAGATTTGTGCGAGTTTCGCGAAAAAGGGGCCTTTATGGCCCCTTTTTTCGAGCAATCCGCAGCAATCCGTACCAAACTCATGTATTGTTGCTTTAAGTGATCTTTGATTGCAGAGGTTCGCGCGGCTAATGAGAGGCTTTACCGCAGGGGCGGTTAGGGTTGTCATTAGTCGCGAGGATGCAACTGAAGATCGGTAATCAATGGCAGGCTAAAGATGGCTTTGCCCCGAAGTTAAGGATGTTAATTTTGCTGAACCCGATCGTACGCAAATTCCAATATGGTCAGCATACCGTCACGCTGGAAACCGGCATGATGGCACGCCAGGCCACTGCAGCCGTTATGGTAAGCATGGATGACACCGCGGTATTCGTTACCGTTGTTGGCCAGAAAAAAGCTAAGCCAGGCCAGGATTTCTTCCCGCTGACCGTAAACTATCAAGAACGTACTTATGCTGCTGGCCGTATCCCAGGCAGCTTCTTCCGTCGTGAAGGTCGCCCGAGCGAAGGCGAAACGCTGATTGCACGCCTGATTGACCGCCCGGTTCGCCCGCTGTTCCCGGAAGGCTTTGTTAACGAAGTACAGGTTATCGCGACTGTTGTTTCTGTTAACCCACAGGTTAACCCTGACATCGTTGCCATGATCGGTGCGTCTGCTGCGCTGTCACTGTCAGGTATTCCGTTTAATGGTCCAATTGGTTCTGCACGAGTAGGTTACATTAACGATCAGTATGTGCTTAACCCAACGGCAGATGAAATCAAGCAATCGCGCCTGGATCTGGTGGTTGCCGGTACGCAGAATGCGGTACTGATGGTTGAATCTGAAGCTGACGTTCTGACCGAAGAACAAATGCTGGGTGCAGTGGTATTTGGTCACGATCAGCAGCAGGTTGTGATTGAAAACATCAACGCACTGGTTGCTGAAGCCGGTAAACCACGTTGGGACTGGCAGCCAGAAGCAACCAACGATGCGCTGAACGCACGTATTGCAGCCCTGGCAGAAACTCGCCTGAGCGATGCTTATCGCATCACTGAAAAACAGCTGCGCTATGAGCAGGTTAACCTGATCAAAAGCGAAACTACGGCAGCCCTGCTGGCAGAAGACGAAACGCTGGATGAAGGTGAAATCAGCGATCTGCTGCACGCTATCGAGAAAAACGTTGTACGTACCCGTATTCTGAACGGCGAACTGCGTATTGATGGTCGTGAAAAAGATATGATTCGTGGTCTGGATGTACGCACTGGCGTGCTGCCACGTACGCACGGCTCTTCACTGTTTACCCGTGGTGAAACACAGGCGCTGGTTACCGCCACGCTGGGTACTGCACGTGATGCGCAGAACCTGGATGAGCTGATGGGTGAACGTACCGACAGCTTCCTGTTCCACTATAACTTCCCTCCATATTCTGTTGGCGAAACGGGCATGGTGGGTTCGCCTAAGCGTCGTGAAATTGGTCACGGTCGTCTGGCGAAGCGCGGCGTATTAGCCGTTATGCCAAAACCGGAAGATTTTCCTTACACCGTTCGCGTAGTATCTGAAATCACTGAATCAAACGGCTCTTCTTCAATGGCCTCTGTTTGCGGTGCTTCTCTGGCGCTGATGGATGCGGGCGTGCCGATCAAAGCCGCTGTTGCCGGTATCGCAATGGGTCTGGTGAAGGAAGGCGAGAAGTTTGTTGTTCTGTCTGACATTCTGGGTGATGAAGATCACCTGGGCGACATGGACTTCAAAGTTGCTGGTAGCCGTGACGGCGTGACCGCGCTGCAAATGGATATCAAAATCGAAGGTATCACCCGTGAAATCATGCAGGTGGCATTGAACCAGGCTAAGGGTGCGCGTCTGCACATTCTGGGCGTAATGGAACAGGCTATCAGCACGCCACGCACGGAAATCTCCGAGTTTGCACCGCGCATTTACACCATCAAGATCAACTCTGACAAGATCAAAGATGTTATCGGTAAAGGCGGCTCAGTGATTCGTGCTCTGACCGAAGAAACCGGGACTACCATTGAGATCGAAGATGACGGTACGGTGAAAATCGCGGCAACCGATGGCCTGAAAGCCAAAGAAGCGATTCGCCGTATCGAAGAGATTACAGCTGAAATCGAAGTAGGCCGCATTTACAACGGTAAAGTAACACGCATCGTTGATTTTGGTGCCTTCGTTGCGATTGGTGGCGGTAAAGAAGGTCTGGTACATATCTCACAGATCGCTGATAAGCGCGTGGAGAAAGTAACTGACTATCTGCAGATGGGACAGGAAGTACCGGTTAAGGTGATGGAAGTTGATCGCCAGGGCCGTGTTCGTCTGAGCATCAAAGAAGCGACAGAGTCAAAGCCGCAGGCTGAAGAAGCTGCAGCTGCAAGCACGCCTGACGCGGAATAAGTCGTTCCTGATTTGCCTCTCCTTGTATTGCGAGGAGAGGCGTTTGTGTTATCGCGAGGGCGGGAATCCTTGTGCACAGCAGGCGGACGACAGGATGGTTGTCCCAATGTTTGTATTCGGGAGTGGGAAATGAAGCCTTTTTTGCGCTGGTGTTTTGTTGCGACAGCTTTGACGCTGGCAGGATGCAGCAACTCCAATTGGCGTAAGAACGATGTTCTTGCAGTACCTTTACAGCCCACACTGCAGCAAGAAGTGATTCTGGCGCGCATGGAACAAATTCTTGCCAGTCGCGCCCTC
Organism: Pantoea sp. LMR881; assembly: GCF_027157825.1. Lineage (NCBI taxonomy): Bacteria > Pseudomonadati > Pseudomonadota > Gammaproteobacteria > Enterobacterales > Erwiniaceae > Pantoea > Pantoea sp. LMR881. The sequence goes on along the minus strand of NZ_JAPVOK010000002.1, from coordinate 1,844,884 downwards.
ACCGATGATGAACGCGCACAGCTGTTATATGAGCGCGGAGTGTTGTATGATAGTTTGGGTCTGAGGGCATTAGCGCGGAACGATTTTTCGCAAGCGTTGTCTATAAGACCTGATATGCCGGAAGTATTTAACTACCTCGGCATATATTTAACGCAGGCGGGCAATTTTGATGCCGCCTATGAAGCGTTTGATTCTGTACTTGAGCTTGATCCAACTTACAACTATGCGCATTTAAACCGTGGTATCGCCCTCTATTACGGCGGTCGATACAAGTTAGCGCAAGATGATCTGCTGGCGTTTTATCAAGACGATCCTAACGATCCTTTCCGTAGTTTGTGGCTCTATCTCGTCGAAAGTGAGATGGACGCTGACAAAGCTAAAGTAACGTTGCAACAGCGTTACGACAAAGCGGTGAAGGAACAATGGGGATGGAATATTGTCGAGTTCTACCTGGGCGACATCAGCGAAAAAACGTTGATGGAAAGTCTTAAGGCGGACGCAACGGATAACACCTCGCTCGCTGAACATCTCAGTGAAACCAACTTCTATTTAGGTAAGTACTACCTAAGTCTGGGGGAGAAGGATGACGCGAAAGCGTTATTCAAACTGGCGGTGGCTAACAACGTGAATAACTTTGTTGAACACCGATACGCATTGTTGGAACTGGCGCAACTCGGCCAGACACAAGACGATTTATCAGAATCTGACCAGCAATAGCTGACGAACTTTTATTGCCTGTAATACCTGTAAAGTCATCATCTTCAGGGATGAGGGCTTTTCTGTTCGTCAAAACTTCTAATTTGAGCCGGTTCACACTTTTTGATGAAAATGACTGAAAATTTTCACGACGAGTTATGTAGACTGGCCGCCGCAATCTAAGAGGCACGTGTACTACATGACTGATATTCAAACCACTTTTGCAGATCTTGGCCTGAACGCTGACATCCTTGAATCACTGAACGGCATGGGCTACGTAAAGCCATCCCCAATCCAGGCTGAGTGTATTCCTCACCTGCTGGCGGGCCGTGATGTGTTAGGTATGGCGCAGACCGGGAGTGGTAAAACCGCGGCCTTCTCTCTGCCGCTGTTAAACAACATTGATCCAACCGTCAAAGCACCACAAATTCTGGTGTTGGCACCGACCCGCGAACTGGCGGTACAGGTTGCTGAAGCTGTTACTGAATTCTCTAAACATATGCGCGGCCTGAACGTTGTAGCCCTTTACGGCGGACAACGTTACGACGTACAGCTGCGCGCACTGCGTCAGGGACCACAAGTAGTTGTGGGTACGCCTGGCCGTCTGCTGGACCACCTGAAGCGTGGCACGTTAGATCTTTCTAACCTGCGCGGCCTGGTGCTGGACGAAGCGGACGAAATGCTGCGTATGGGCTTCATTGAAGACGTTGAAACCATCATGGCTCAGATCCCAGAAGGTCACCAGACCGCTCTGTTCTCTGCAACCATGCCAGAAGCGATTCGTCGTATCACAAAACGTTTCATGAAAGATCCGCAGGAAGTGCGTATCCAGTCAAGCCTGACAACGCGTCCGGACATCAGCCAGTCTTACTGGACTGCATACGGTCGTAAAACTGACGCACTGGTTCGCTTCCTCGAAGCTGAAGACTTTGATGCTGCAATCATCTTTGTCCGTACCAAAAATGCGACGCTGGAAGTTGCTGAAGCGTTGGAGCGTAGCGGTTATAACAGCGCAGCACTGAATGGTGACATGAACCAGGCACTGCGTGAGCAGACGCTGGAGCGTTTGAAAGATGGTCGTCTGGACATCCTGATCGCGACTGACGTTGCTGCACGTGGTCTGGACGTTGAGCGTATCAGCCTGGTTGTTAACTACGACATCCCGATGGATGCAGAATCTTACGTTCACCGTATCGGTCGTACTGGTCGTGCGGGCCGTGCAGGTCGCGCGCTGCTGTTCGTTGAGAACCGCGAGCGTCGTCTGCTGCGTAACATCGAACGCACCATGAAGTTGACGATCCCAGAAGTTGAGCTGCCAAACGCAGAACTGCTGGGTCAGCGTCGTCTGGCTAAGTTCGCGGCTAAAGTTCAGCAGCAGCTGGAAAGCAGCGATCTGGATATGTACCGCGCTCTGCTGTCTAAGATGCAGCCGGAAGAAGAGCTGGATATGGAAACGCTGGCTGCTGCGCTGCTGAAAATGGCACAGGGCGAACGTCCACTGATCCTGCCACCAGATGCACCGCGTCCACAGCGTCGTGAGTTCCGCGATCGTGACGATCGTGATGGTCGTCGTGACTCACGCGATTCACGTGGTCCACGCGAAAGCCGTGATGGCGATCGTCCACGTCGTGAGCGTCGTGATGTTGGCGAAATGCAGCTGTACCGCATCGAAGTAGGTCGTGATGATGGCGTTGAAGTTCGTCACATCGTTGGTGCTATCGCTAACGAAGGCGATATCAGCAGCCGTTACATTGGTAACATCAAGCTGTTCGGCACACACTCAACCATCGAGCTGCCGAAAGGTATGCCGGGTGACGTACTGCAGCACTTCACTCGCACGCGTATTCTGAATAAGCCAATGAATATGCAGCTGTTGGGTGATGCACAGCCGAACGAAGGCCGTGGCGAACGTCGTCCAGGTGGTCGTGACTTCGGTGGCGAGCGTCGTGGCGGTGGTGCCAACCGTGAAGGCGGCCGTCGCTTCTCTTCCGATCGCCCAGGCGGTCGCGAAGGTGGACGTAGCTTCAACCGCGAAGGCGGTCGTGGCCCACGTCGTGAAGACGGTGCTGCACCGCGTCGTCGTGATGCATAAGATTAAGTTGGGCGGAAACGCCCACTAAATCAACTAAAAAGGAAGCCCTGTGGGCTTCCTTTTTTTATGGCGGTTACGCGCCGCCGCTTATCAGCACGCGTTCACCACTGATATAGGCCGCCTCTTCAGAGGCTAAAAACAGCGCAACCTGCGCGACATCTTCTGGCAGGCCAAAACGTCCCAGCGGTGTTGCTGCCAGCAGTTGCGCCTTGAGCTGCGGACTGAGCTTTTTCGCTGCCAGTAATCCCTCGGTCAAAATAATACCTGGCGCCAGGGCGTTAACGCGAATATTTTTCGGGCCCAATTCCCGGGCCAGTCCCTGAGTTAAGCTATCAATTGCCCCTTTCGTCGCAGACCACAGCACGGAGCCTGGCGTGCTGTTCTGACTGTTCAACGCACTCAGATTAATAATCGTGCCGCCGCGCTCTGGAAAATGACGGATGGCATGCTGGCACATCAGTATCGTACCCAGTAAATTTACGTTGATTTGCTGCTGCATCTCGTCGCGCGTCAGCAACGTAAAATCACCGTGATGAAACATTCCGGCGTTGTTAACTACAATATCGGGCGCGCCAAACCGCTCAATGCACGCGGCGAACAGCCGTTCAATATCGCGCTCATGGGAAATATCAGCCTGCACGGCCACGCCTTCACTGCCCAGCGTCATAATGTCACTGACCACATCGACAGCACCGACTTCATCCTGATGATAATTGACGACCACGCGCGCGCCTGCCGCTGCGAATGCAATAGCAATAGCGGCACCGATGCCTTTTGAAGCGCCTGTCACTAGCGCAATCTTGCCTTCAAGTGCTTTCATGTTGTTTCTCCACCTGAGTCATCGCGTGGATAAAATATGCGCGTTGCGTGAAGGAAGGCGGTAATGCAATCCTGCAAGCTTTTTGCACAATCCTGCAAAAGTAACGGGATGGTTGTTATGCGAGTCAGAACTTCAGGTAGTATCAATAAGTTGGCTTGGCGCAGTCAGGAGAAAAAAATAATGACAGAAAAAGAGCGTTGGCAGGCGTTAGCACAGCTTATTGCACGCCACGCGCCTGTAGATGGCCGCCATGCGAGTGCCATTGATTTTCTTTTTTTGGCCGAAGTTCAGCGCCTACCGAGCCGATGCATATTGCCCAATGGGCCAGCTTTGCGCTTGTTGCTCAGGGAGGCAAAGCCCTGCATATCGGTGATGAGGTTTTACATTATGGGCCAGGCGATCTGTTGCTGGTCACGCTGGATATGCCGGTGCGCTCCTGTGTGACCGTTGCCACGCCGGAAAAGCCAAATCTCGGTATTGGCATCGCGATAAATGAATCACGTCTGATGCGCTATCTCGAAAACTTTCCGCCCGATCAGCCGCTGGCAGCAGCGCGCAACGAGCGGGGCATCACCGTGCATAAAATATCGCCTCTGTTAGTCGATGCGGTGATCCGCCTGATTCGCTTACTCGACCACCCTCAGGACATTGCGGCTCTGGCTCCGCTTATCGAGCAAGAGATTTTCTATCGCCTGCTCACCGGACCGGAGGGGGCGCGTATTTTTAATATGGCGCTGGCAGAACGACCCGGTAACCGTGTAGCCCAGGCTGCGCGTTGGCTGCGGGAAAATTTCCACCAGCCACTCAAGATCGACAAGCTCGCCAGCAGCGTTGGCATGAGCATCTCGTCATTGCATCATCATTTCAAAGCGGTAACGGCAATGACGCCAATGCAATATCAAAAGCAGCTAAGGCTGAATGAAGCGCGGCGCTTGATGAGGGTAGAAAAACTCGATGCGGGAACGGCAGGTTATCGCGTGGGTTATCAGAGCGCATCGCAGTTTAGTCGGGAGTACAGCCGCTTTTACGGACAGTCACCAGCACGAGATACTCGTCAACTGGCGGTGGGCACAGACTCCTGACGCCCACCGCCATAGTGATTACAGCGTTTTCGCCGCTTCCATCGCAATGGCAAACGAGCGCAGACGTGCCTGTGAGTCAAAAATCTGACCGTTTACCATGATTTCGTCGGCCTGGGTTTCGCGCATTAATGCGGTCAGCCCGTGACGAACTTTATCGCCATCGCCAACCAGCGACATGCTCAGTGCTTGCTGCACGCCATACTGTTCAGAGGGCGACCACAGGTTATCCATGTTTTCGACGGGTGCAGGCAGCGGACCAGGTTTGCCGCGGCGTAAATTAATGAACTGCTGCTGTTGAGAGGTAAACAGGAAGCGTGCGTCGCGTTCGTTATCGGCAGCCACCACATTAATACATACCATCGCATAAGGCTTCGCGAGACGCGCAGAGGGCTGGAAATTCTCACGATAAAGATGCAGCGCCTGGAATAGCTGATCGGGTGCAAAATGAGAAGCAAAAGCAAATGGCAGGCCCATTCTGGCAGAGAGTTGTGCACTGTAAAGACTGGAACCCAGCAACCATACCGGAATTTTCATACCTAAACCTGGCACAGGCTGGACGGGCGGTTGCTCACCTTCTTCTGCATCAAACCAGCTAATCAGTTCGGCGACATCAGCCGGAAACGTGTCAGCCTGGGCACTGGAAAGATGACGACGCAGTGCCATCATAGTGCGCTGATCCGAGCCAGGAGCGCGGCCTAAGCCTAAGTCGATACGGCCAGGATAAAGCGAAGCGAGCGTACCAAACTGTTCTGCAATCACCAGCGGAGCATGGTTTGGCAGCATAATACCGCCCGAGCCTAACTTCAGCGTTTCAGTATTTGCCGCCAGATAACCAATCAGCACTGAGGTTGCGGCGCTGGCAATGCCGGTCATATTGTGATGTTCAGCCAGCCAGTAGCGTTCAAAGCCTGATTTCTCAGCCTGACGCGCCAGTGCCAGTGAATTATGAAAAGCGTCACGCGGCGTAGAGCCTTGCGGGATCGGGGCCAGATCTAATACGGAAAGGCGAACGTTTTTTTCTCAGACATGGGTACTCCAAAGTGTATGGCGCAGGTGGTAAACCCTGCACCAATCAGTATTACGCATCATTCCCCATATTAAAACTGCTAACATCAGCAGGAATATAGCCTGTATGTGCTTTCATCGCTGTGGTGTAAGCATCATGCCTTCGAGTTTGCGCCAGTAACCGTTGCAGTCACTGCCTTTCGCCAGCATTAACGGTGCCTGGCCCGCTTCGTTGGCGCGAAAGCGTTTGATTTCTGCCAGGGTGTCTGAATTTTGCGGCGACAGGCGCACAATATCCACCCACTGATGCATGTGAACCAGATCGTTGCCGAGGTTGTAGCAATAGCCGCTCATGGTCTGGATACCGTTAAGGACAAACACCTGCTGGCCTTCCTGCGACTTAACGCGGCGACCCGTGGGATATTTTATACAGCAGGTTTCACACTGATCTTTGGCGCGGTTTTCTGAGCGTGCGGTAAAGCAGCGTGCCGACAACGCCAGCGGTAAATAGCCGTAACCCAGCACCTCTACTTCAAATTGCTGACGAATGTTACGGTCAGCGCACTGTTGCAATATTTCTGTCAGCCAGTCGCGCGACATCTCAACCGGCATGCACCAGCGCGTCATGCCTTCTTTAACCAGTAACTGCAACGTATCTGCGTTATAGACGTTAAGCGTTGGCCCGGCGACAAAGGGCAGCTTACGCTCCGCCGCCAGATTGACGGTGCCGAAGTCGTTCGCTTCGATCAGGAACTCGCCATTCTCAACATAGCGTTTGAGTTCTGTAATTTCCGAGGGTGATTGCAGCAATGCCAGTGTACTAAGCACCACCTGCTTACCGCTCGATGCCAGTTCACGCGCCAGATTCATCCAGTCAGCAAAGCCGGTTGCGCGGCGCTTGCTGCACACAGTTTCACCCAGATAAACAATATCTGCGCTGCTGGCGGCAGCGTGTGAATAAAATTGTTGCAGCGTGTCGGTGGGCCAATACCACAACACCGGGCCAAGAGCATATTTCATTATGTCCCCTTACTGCCACGCCCGGTGATAAGCGCCAGGCGTGGTTTGCGATCCTTCTGAAAGCGCATCCAGCGAGGCTGTCCAGTGTGGCGCTACCGCGAACTGTTCGGGCTGCGCAATACAATGGTCAATAGCCTGACGCCAGACGCGTGCGACATCAGCGACATACGCCGGACTGCGCTGGCGTCCTTCAATTTTTACCGATGCCACGCCCGCTTTCAGCAGATCAGGCAGCAGAGCCAGCGTGTTCAGGCTGGTGGGTTCTTCCAGAACGTGATAACGCTGTTCTTCCACCTGATAGCGGCCTTTGCAGAGCGTGGGATAACCCGCGCTTTCATCCGCTGCGTAACGATCGATGAGCACTTCATTCAGGCGTGATTCCATGCCCTGAGGCGTTTGCTGCCAGCGCACAAATTTTGCAGGTGAGCAGGCACCCGCGCTGTTGGGTGATTCGCCCGTCAGCCACGAGGAAAGGTAACAGCGACCTTCCGCCATAATGCACAGGCTGCCAAAGGCAAACACTTCAAGCGGCACCGGCGTATTACGGGCCAGTTGTTTAACCTGATGAAGTGACAACACACGCGGCAGCACTACGCGATGCAGAGCGAAATGACGGTGATAAAAGCGAATGGCTTCAAGATTTGTGGCAGAAGCCTGAACCGATAAATGACGTTCTACCTGGGGATAATGGTGAGCAGCGTATTCCAGCGTGGCGATATCGGCCAAAATCAACGCATCGGCGCCGTTTTGCGCGGCGACATCAATCGCGCGCCGCCAGCGTCCCATTCCTTCAGGATGAGCAAAAGTGTTAATGGCGACATGCAGTTTACGATGATATTGATGCAGATAGCGCGCCGCTTCCGCCAGCTTTTTATCGGTAAAATTCAGTCCAGCAAAATGCCGAGCGTTCGTCTCATCTTTTAACCCGACATAGACTGCATCAGCGCCATTTTCTACCGCAGTGCGTACCGCGGGCAAATTACCGGCAGGACAAAGCAGTTCCATAGTAATCCCTCTCAACATACAGACAGCAGGAGTCTAGGGAGATGTCGCGAACAGGATGTTGATTTAAGGCAGTGAATAACCAAATCGTGATGGTAATCGCCATTTATTCAGCGTGATGGTGTGCGTTTTATTGATCTCGACTGAAGCGCAGATAAAAGGATATGGCAGAATACGTAAAATTTTCTTAAGGGAGAAAAGAGAGTGTCTGAAAGCTTACATGCCCGGCTGGTTAAAAATGTTCATAAAATCATGCGGATACCAGTATCTGTCACGCCATTTTTTATGCAAAAATCTTTTTTGCAACAACTCCTAAACTGGCAATTTCGTCATTCTTTGGCTGAAGGTGAGTTAGACTTCCTCCAGGGGCGCTTTCTGGGTATTGATGTTGGTGATGTCAATCTGCGTTGGATCACCACAATCCAGAACGGCCAACTGGTGGTATTGCAGAATGCCAAAGCCGATGTTTGGTTTCGGGGCAATGCCAATGACTTGTTGCTGGTGGCAGCACGCAAAGCAGATCCCGATATGTTGTTTTTTCAACGCCGACTGGTGATTGAAGGCGACACAGAACTGGGTCTGGAGGTGAAGAACGTAATGGATGCAATTGAACTCGACGCCATGCCCACAATGTTACGCACCGGATTGCAGCAATTGGCTGCTTTTGTAGAGGCAGGAATGAAACTGGACGCGAAAGCCGCACAGGCGCGCGCGGGTGTCTCATGTTGATTCGAACCGAAATTGGTGTCGATGCAGCGGGCATCGACAGTTTGCTTAAACGCTGTTTTAAAACCGCAGCTGAAGCAGAGTTGACCCAGGAGCTGCGTGAAGATGGCTTGCTCACGCTTGGCGTAGTTGCAACAGACGATGAAGGTCAGGTATTAGGCTATGCCGCCTTCAGCCCGGTCACCTTACAAGGGGAAGATCGTGGCTGGGTAGGGCTGGCACCGCTGGCAGTAGATGAAAGCCTGCGGGGCCAGGGCATCGCCAAAAAGCTGATTTACGAAGGCCTGGACACGCTCAATGAATTTGGCTACAGCGCAGTCGTGGTGTTAGGCGATCCCGCTTTGTTTAATCGCTTTGGTTTTGAACCAGCTGCGCGTCATGGCTTACACAGCCGCTGGTCAGGCACCGAGGCTGCTTTTCAGGTTTATCGCCTCGCGGACAACGCCTTTGAAAATACAGAAGGGCGCATCGAGTACGCCGCGCCCTTTAATCGTTTTAGCTAAACCACTCTTCGAGGCTGGCAGGTTGGCAGGCAACTAAATGCAGTTTTTGTTGACGCGTTAACTGCTTAACCTGATATTCCAGCCGCGATGCGCTGGCACGATCGCCCGCTTCGCAGTGAAACACTAAATCAAGGGGACCTTTGCCGCGCAGTGCGCGTGCACCGCGTCCGCATTGATGCTGACTCACGCGACGCGCCACGTCGGTCGTAATGCCCGTGTAAAGGATGCCAGCGGCGGTGCGTACAATATAGAGCTGCCAGCTCTGATTCATATCGGTCATCTCTCTCTGAAGCTTGCCGGGCAGTGTAGCGCGCTTGTTGCATGGCGGCTATCCAGCCTTACTGGTTCATTAACTGGAGTTTACTGTGTCTGACCATGCTCACCTGGTGCGTTACCTGAAAAAACAGCACGTTCTTTCTCTCTGTTGTACGGCTGACAATGAACTCTGGTGCGCCAACTGCTTTTATGTCTTTGATGACGCGCGTATGGCTTTTTGGCTAATGACCGAGCCGGATACCCGCCACGGGCTACTTTTGATGAAGAATGCCCATGTGGCTGGCACGGTGAATGGCCAACCTAAAACAGTTTTATTGATCAAAGGCATACAATATCGCGGGCAGATTACGCAATTAAAGGATGAGGCCGAAAAACAGGCGCGTGAGGCTTACCAAAAACGCTTCCCGGTTTCACGCAAAGTCACAGCGCCGCTGTGGGAAATCCGGCTGGATGAATTAAAGATGACAGATAATGCGTTGGGGTTTGGCAAAAGATTAGCTGGCAGCGCAATGAGATGTAACACTCCCTTCCCCTGGCGGGAAAGAGAGCAGTCGATCAGGCTGCCTGTAAAATACGCAGCGATTCACGATTAAACGCAGGCAGATCATCGGGTGTACGGCTGGTGACCAGCTTATCGTCATCCACCACAACTTCTTTATCGTAGAAGTCGGCACCGGCATTCACTAAATCAACCGCAATAGCTTTTACGCAGGTCATTTTGCGGCCACGCACACCATTGGCGCTGATAAGCAGCTGTGGGCCATGGCAGATAGCAAAGATGGGTTTGCCGCTGGCAACAAACTCTTTGGTGAAAGTCACAAAGCGGTCATCACCGCGCAGTGAATCTGGTGAATGTCCGCCCGGCAACAGCAGTGCATCAAACTCGGCGGGGCTGACATCATCAATGCTGCAATCGATAGTCACTTCCGCCTGACCCTTTTTGCCCTTAATTGTTTTCCCTGCCTGCATTTCAATGGTAACAACATCGAAGCCTGCTTGCTTGTAGGCGTCAGCAGGTGAGGTAAATTCTGAGTCTTCAAATTCATCGGTGATTAAAACCGCTACTTTCTTGCTCATTTTTTCCTCCATATCAACGTGGAGCGCGGATTGCGCTGTTCTGCTTACCCAATAAGCCTGGCTGCCAACAGTAAGATTGCAAGCCAGGCCGCACTATTCGTCTATCTTTTAAACCATGAGCAGAATGTTATTTAGGGAGAGGGGATGAATCGCGTTTTACTGACTGGAGCAACAGGATTAGTCGGATCGCATCTGCTGCGATTGCTGATAGACGATCCGCGTATTGATGAAATTATCGCCCCCACACGTCGTCCGCTGCCGGAGATGCGTAAAGTGGTGAATCCGGTCGAAGCTGATTTAACGGATGTGTTACGCCCGCTGAAAGCCTCGCTCGACACGGTGTTTTGCTGTCTGGGCACGACCCGCAAACAAGCAGGCAGTAAAGAGGCCTTTGTCCATGTGGATTATACGTTAGTGATAGACAGTGGCTTGAGCGGCTTGCGTTTGGGCGCGAAACAGATGCTGGTAGTGAGCGCGCACGGCGCAAATCGTCATTCGCCTTTTTTTATAATCGTGTCAAAGGCGAGATGGAAAATGCGCTGCGTCATCAGGGCTGGCCGCGCCTTACGCTGGTACGACCTTCGCTATTACTGGGCGAGCGAAAGAACAAGCGCGGCGCAGAGCGTTTGCTGGCTCCGATCTTTGGCCTGCTGCCCGGTCACTGGCGTGCCGTACAGGCACGGGACGTGGCGCAGTGTCTGCACGATCAGGCGTTTTTACCGGGCGGCAATAACGTCAATATCATCGAATCGGGAGATATTCCTCGCCACTTACGATAAATACCAGATGTGCTGATTGCGGCTCCCGCGCCAGCGCAGCGTGGCATCTTTTTCCGCTTCGATAAAAGGGCCATCAATCAAGACATCAATAAAGGCCAGCACTTCGCGCTGTGCTGCAGTCAACGCCTGCTTCTCATAACCGGTCCACAGCCAAATATCTTTGCCCACGCACTCCTGCCGCACCCGTTTAACCAGGCGGCGTATGTGCGGCACGTTGTGCGGATGCAGCGGGTCGCCACCGCTCAGGGATAAGCCCCGACGCGGAATGCGCGTATCCTGCAGATCGGCCAGCAGTTGCTCTTCCATGGCTAAAGTAAAGGGCACGCCGGAATCGATCCGCCATGTGCTCTGGTTATAACAGCCGCGACACTGATGCTCGCATCCGGCCACAAACAGCGTGCAGCGCGTGCCGGGGCCATTTATCACATCAAGATCGTAGTAACGATGAATATGCATCATCCCAGCGGTCCGCTGTCGAGGTGTTTAACGCGACGCTGTACTTCTTGCTGTTTCCCGGCATTAAACGGGCGGGCGTCAGGACTGCCGAGATAGCCGCACACACGCCGCGTGACCGAGACGTGCGCCGGATCGTGGTTACCGCAGCTGGGACAGGTAAAGCCGCGGCTGGTACAGCTAAATTCGCCGCTAAAACCACACTCATAACATTCATCAATAGGCGTATTGGTGCCGTAATAAGGTACGCGGTGATAGCTGTAATCCCAGACATCTTCCAGCGCCTGTAAATTGTGCTGCATGTTAGGGTACTCGCCATAACAGATAAAACCGCCATTCGCCAACGCCGGATAGGGCGCTTCAAAGTCAATTTTGTCGTAAGGATTGACCTTTTTCTCTACATCAAGGTGGAAGCTGTTGGTGTAATAACCCTTGTCGGTGACGCCCTTTACTACGCCAAATTCGGCGGCATCCAGGCGACAGAAACGATCGCACAAATTTTCGCTGGGTGTGCTGTAAAGGCTGAAGCCGTAGCCCGTTTCAGCTTTCCACGCCTCTGTCGCATTGCGTAAATGGGTAATGATCGCGATGCCTTTATCACGTAAAGCCGCACTGTCATAAGGATGCTGTGCACCACCGCTCAACGCATTGAGCGTTTCATGCAGGCCGATATAGCCCAACGATAACGAAGCACGTCCGTTGCGAAAAATCGGGCCGATTTCATCATCGGCATTAAGCCGTACACCGCAGGCACCTTCCATATAAAGAATGGGCGCGACACGGGCTTTGGTTTTTTCCAGGCGCGCCACGCGTGTCATCAGGGCTTGTTTTGCCAGCGCCAGACGCTCATCCAGTAGCGACCAGAAACGCGCGTCGTCGCCACCTGCTTCCAGCGCAATACGCGGCAAATTCAGGCTGATTACGCCAATATTATTGCGACCTTCATGGATCTGTTTTCCGTTCTCTTCATAGACGCCCAAAAAGCTACGGCAGCCCATTGGCGTTTTAAACGATCCGGTAACGCTAACCACCTGATCGTAATTAAGGATATCGGGATACATACGTTTACTGGCACACGCCAGCGCCAGCTGTTTAATGTCGTAATTCACATCACCCGCGCGACGATTAATCCCTTCGCGAATGGCAAAAACCAGTTTGGGAAAAACAGCAGTTTTGTGATTTTTCCCCAGACCCGCCAGCCGGTTACGCAGAATGGATTGCTGAATCAAACGCGCAGACCAATCGGTGCCAAGACCAAAGCCAAAGGTAACGAAGGGGGTTTGACCATTGGCGGTATGCAAAGTATTCACTTCATATTCCAGCGACTGAAAAGCGTCATAACACTCTTTTTCAGTCCGCTCACGCGCATAGGCTTCGCTATCTGCAATACACCATTCAGCTGCAATAGCGCGATGCTTGGCCAGGCTCAGCTCAACAAACGGCGCCAGCACTTCATCGATGCGATTGATAGTAGTTCCGCCGTAAATATGGCTGGCAACCTGGGCGATGATCTGTGCAGTTACAGCCGTTGCCGTTGCGATCGATTTAGGCGGTTCGATCTCCGCGTTGCCCATTTTAAAACCGTTGTTCAGCATGCCTTCGAGATCGATCAACATACAGTTAAACATCGGGAAAAAAGGCGAGTAGTCGAGATCGTGATAATGGATCTCACCGCGCTCGTGCGCCTGCACCACATTTCGCGGCAGGATCTGCTGCTGGGCATAATGTCTGGCGACGATCCCGGCGAGCAGATCCCGCTGCGTCGGGATCACTTTGCTGTCTTTGTTGGCGTTTTCATTCAACAGCGCCGCGTTGGTCTGATCCACCAGGCCGCGAATGGCATGATGCAGTTTGCCGCGCTGTTCGCGTGCTACGTCGCGATCGTGGCGGTATTCAATCCAGGCGCGTGCCAGCTGCGGGTAAGGGCCTGACATCAAGGTCTCTTCAACCGCGCACTGAATATCACGAATATCGACTTCCGGGCGATCTGCCAACCGACGACTGACCTCATTCGCCACCTCTGCACACCAGGCTGCGTCGTTAACCTGTGCCGCCTGTGCTGCTGCTGTGACCGCTGATAAAATGCGTTGCGCATCAAAACCTGTACGACAGCCGTCGCGTTTCACCACTACCGTTGCCATTTTTCCCTGACCCCATATGTAGACATGAAAACAAGTCTAATCGCTACATATAGTGATTTCCGCAGAATAGTCAGGTGCAGTTTGACCTACGACAAGGAAGACGGATTCCTGTATGAAAAAGCCGCTCGCCTGAAAAGCGTTTCCTGACGCTGTACAGGCGAACCAGCACGATGAACGGGGTAAGCTGCCGGGAATGCACCACTGGCCGCCGTCTGTAAGGTTGTAAAATCAGGCAGGGCCACTGACAGAGTGACGGCGTACTAACGTCGGACTAAACATGTTTGTCACTTCAGGCAGCGGCTGATCGTTCGCCAGCGCCAGCGCCAGTTCTGCTGCCTGCTGCGCCATAGTGACAATCGGATAGCGCACAGTAGTAAGGCGCGGACGTACATAGCGCGACACCAGCACATCATCAAAGCCAATCAGTGACATCTCTTCCGGCACGCGTACGCCATTATCACTTAAAACCGCCAGCGCACCCGCTGCCATTGAGTCGTTATAACAGGCTACGGCGGTGAAGTGTTTACCGCGTCCCAGCAGCTCGGTCATGGCCTGTTCGCCGCCTGTCTCGTCTGGTTCACCCCAGGCCACCAGCCGATCGTTGCAGGGCAAACCGTGCTCTTTCAGCGCATCGTAATAGCCTTGCAGGCGATCTTCCGCATCGGAAATGGTGTGGGTTGAGCAGACGAAAGCGATATTTTGATGGCCCAGTTGAATCAGATGGCGGGTTGCCAGCCATGCGCCATAGCGATCGTCCAGCGCAATGCAGCGTTGCTCAAAGCCCTTCAGCAACCGATTCAGCAGCACCATGCCCGGCACCTGTTTCATCAACACTTCCAGCTCGGCGTCAGAAATTTTCTTGGCATGAACCACCAGTGCCGCGCAGCGATGGCGCATCAGTTGCTCAATCGCCTGACGCTCTTTTTGCTCGTTGTGGTAACCGTTACCAATCAGTAAAAAGTTGCCGGTTTGTCCCGCGACTTCATCAACCGCTTTCACCATTGCGCCGAAAAACGGATCGGAAACGTCGCCTACGACCAGACCCAGGGTCTCGGTAGATTGCTGCGCCAGGGCGCGTGCATTGGCGTTTGGATGATACTGAAGTTCTTCCATTGCCTGGCCAACGGCCTGGCGTGAACTTTCGCTGGCTTTGGGAGAATTATTAATAACGCGAGAAACCGTCGCGACAGAAACGCCTGCCAGTTTCGCAACATCCTTTATGGTCGCCATGCGTTTACCTGCTTCGGGGAAAACGTTTACACATGACATCAGTGTTACGGAAAAGCGGCCTTACATCAAGCCAACAGAATGCCAGCGTCGTCGCAAAAGAGAGCAAAATCAGGCGTTCCGCCGCGACTTCTGCGGCGAGGGAGTTGCATGGTATGCTGACAGCTTCTTCACCTGCCATGAATGATAACAATGAAAACAAGAGTGCCACATCTGGCGCATTGGGGCGCCTTTACCGCCATTACGGAAAACGATCGTCTGACGGGCTGCGAGCCTTTTTTCGCCGATGCCGATCCTTCGCCGATGCTCAACACCCTGCCTGAACTGGTTTATTCAGACAAACGTATTCGCCAGCCGATGGTACGTCGCTCGTGGTTAAAATCGCGGGAAAACAGCGATCGCACGCTGCGTGGACGCGAAGATTTTGTCGCCGTGGACTGGGAAACGGCGCTGGATTTAGTCGCAGAAGAAAACCGTCGCGTTCGCGATCGTTACGGTGCCTCCGGCATTTTCACCGGCTCGTATGGCTGGTCATCAGCGGGCCGCGTCAACCATGCGCGCACCCTGGTGCGTCGTTTTTACTTTAACGGCGGCGGCGGCGTTGACCAGCAAGGCAACTACAGCTGGGGCGCAGCGCAATTTTTCCTGCCTTATGTTATTGGCACCTATATGCCACTGACCGGCCGCGTAACCGACTGGCCGGAAGTGGTCGAACATGCAGAAATATTTGTCGCCTTTGGCGGGCTGGCGCTGAAAAATGCCCAGGTTGCTTCAGGCGGCGCAGGCCAGCACAGCCTGAAACCGGCGCTGGAACAGTTAGCCGCCAAAGGCACGCCAGTCATTAACATCAGCCCAATGCGCGATGACTGCCCGGCCTTTGTTAACGCTGAATGGATCCCCATTCGCCCCAATACTGACGTGGCGTTGATGATGGCGCTCGGCTATGAAATCAGCCAGCGTGGCGCAGTGGATGAAGCCTTCCTGGCCAGCCACTGCACCGGCTGGCCACAGCTGCGCGCTTATCTGCTGGGTGAAAGCGATGGCGTGGCAAAAACCGCTGGCTGGGCCAGCCGTATCACCGGCATTCCGGCTGAGCGCATTGTGCAACTGGCACAGCAACTGGTGGGTAAACGTAGCTTTATGACCTGTTCCTATTCAGTGCAGCGTGCGCACCGCGGCGAACAGCCCTACTGGATGATGATCGCCCTCTCATCAATGCTGGGTCAGCCAGGCTTGCCGGGAGCAGGTTTTTCGTTTGGTCACGGCTCGATGAACAGCGTCGGCAATCCGCGTCAGGATGGCCCCGCGCCGCTGATGAGTGCGGGCGTTAATCCGTCTGGCTTGTCGATTCCGGTGGCGCGCATCAGCGATATGCTGCTCAATCCTGGCCAGCCTTATACTTTTCAGGGCGAAACGCTGCACTATCCCGACATCCATCTGGTGCACTGGGCGGGCGGCAATCCGTTCCATCATCATCAGCAGCTTAACCGGCTGGTTGAAGGCTGGCAGAAGCCGGACACGGTTGTGGTGCAGGATATTGTCTGGACGCCTGCGGCGCAGATGGCCGACATTGTGTTGCCCGCCACCACCACGCTGGAGCGCAACGATATTGGCGGCTCATCGCGTGACCGCTTTGTTTTTGCGATGCATCAGGCCGTTAAGCCGCAGCATCAGGCTCGCAACGATTTTGATATCTTTGCCGATCTCGCCGAGCGTCTCGGCTATCGCGACACCTTTACCGAAGGGCGCAATGAAATGCAGTGGATCGAGCATCTGTATCAGCAATGTGCCGTGGCGCATGCACACAAAGGCATCGACTTCCCTGAGTTTGCAGATTTCTGGCAGCGCGGCTTTGTTGAAATTCCTGAAGGCGGTAAGCCTTACATCTTTATGGATGATTTTCGCGCCGATCCGGTTGCGCATCCGATTCAAACCGCCAGCGGTAAAATTGAGCTGTTCAGCCAGACCATTGCGGATTACCAGCTGGACGATGTTGCCGGGCACCCGGAGTGGCGCGAGCCGCAGGAGTGGCTGGGCGCGGCCCTCAGCGCCGACTATCCGCTGCACATGATTTCTGTGCAACCGTCAGATCGCCTGCACAGTCAGCTTGATGGCACCGAAACCGTACAGCGCAACAAAACCGCCGGACATGAGACGCTCTATATGCATCCGCAGGATGCCAGCGCACGCGGTATCGCAGAGGGTGATGAGATTGAAGTGAGCAATGCGCGTGGACGAATGCTGGCAGGCGTAAGCCTGACCGACGGCTTAACGCCTGGCGTAGTGATCATTGCGACCGGCGCCTGGTTTGATCCGGGCTTCGGTGGCAAATGGCAGCCCTGGGATCGCGCGGGCAATCCGAATGTGCTGACACTGGACATCGGAACGTCGTCGCTCACTCAAGGCCCTAACGCCATGAGTTGCCTGGTAGAAATCAAAAAACATCCCGTTTGCAAAATAGCGTAAGGATCTCATCGCTGGTTACATTTTGCGGGTAACTGTTGCGTTTGAGTGATGGCAGTCCATCAAGCCGCCTTGCTACATTCAGAGTCCCAGAGGTATTGATGGGTGAACATCAACAGATTTATTTGATTACACCAACCTGCGCAGATGCGCAGGTTTTTTTTGCCCGCAATTCAGCGTCTGCTAACGAACTGATACACAGTTTTCCTGTGTTTTCATAAACGCTTTCTTTATAACTGCTGCCTTAAGCCCTTTTATTCTTTTAGCGCAGCGGAATGCCATGCCCCGGATCAAAAAATTACTGGGAAAAGACCAGATCAAAGCCCCGTTTAACCCTTTTCGATTTCGCCTGATCTGCCTGGGCGTACTGGCCTGCATGGTGATATTGCTGGCACGTGTTGCCGACCTGCAATTTCTTAATCAGCCCATGCTGGAACATGAAGCCGATCAGCGTTCGCTTCGCACCGTAACGCTACCGACCAGTCGCGGCACCTTACTGGATCGCAACGGTGAAGCCGTGGCGCTTAGCGTGCCATCGCGTGACATCATTGCCGATCCGCTGCGCGTGCTGGAAGGAAATCCCGATTTTACCAGCGCCAAATGGGCCTATCTGGCTGCTGCGCTGAACACCCGACCGGAGCAGATCGCTGCGCAAATCACCGCCAATCCTAAACGTCGCTTCCTTTATCTGGGGCGCAAAATTGAGCTGGGAATCGCAAAAGATATTAAAGAACTGCGCCTGAAAGGCATCAGTGAAGTTTATAACGATAGCCGCTTCTATCCCATGAGCGAGGCCTCCGCGCCGCTGATTGGCATTGTGGGTGCCGATAATGTTGGACTGAATGGCCTGGAAAAGGGCTTTGATAAAGTCCTGCAAGGCGTGCCGGGCAAAGAGGTTTACCGTCAGGATGCGATGGGCAACATCATCTCAATGATCAACTATCAGCCGCCCACGCAGCCGCCAACGGTACAGCTCAGCATCGATAAATTTGATCAGTACACGCTCTACAGCAAACTGCGTGATGGTGTGTTGTTAAATAAAGCAGATTCCGGCGCGGCGGTGCTGGTGAAAATTGATACCGGTGAGATTCTGGCGATGGCGTCTTATCCGTCGTTCAACCCCAACAATTACGACGGCGCGACGCCGACGCAAATGCGCAACGCAGCGATCAACGACAGTTACGAACCCGGTTCGACCGTGAAACCGCTGGTGGTGATGGAAGGGCTGGAGCGTCATCTGGTGCGTCCCGATTCCGTGATTGATACCACACCGTATCGCGTCAACGGCCATCTGATACGTGACGTCGGACACTGGCCGCGCCTGACCATGACCGGCATTTTGCAAAAATCGAGTGACATTGGCGTATCGCATATTGCCCTGGCGATGCCCGCAGAAGCATTGGTGAATACCTATCACGCATTTGGCCTGGGCAAGCCAACAGGATTAGGTCTGACCGGAGAGAGTGTCGGCTATTTCCCGCTGCACCGCACGCGCTGGGCGGATATTGAACGCGCTACATTTTCGTTTGGCTATGGGCTACGCGTCACGCCGCTGCAAATAGCCCGTGAATACGCCACGCTCGGCTCTTACGGTATTTATCGTCCCTTATCGATTACCAAAGTCACCCCGCCGGTGCTGGGTAAGCAGGTGGCAAACCCGGAAACGGTAAAAGAAGTTGTGCATATGCTGGAAAGCGATGTCCTGCCTGGCGGAACCGGGATAAAAGCCGCAGTGCCGGGTTACCGACTCGCAACCAAAACCGGTACGGCTGAGAAGATGGGCACCAGCGGCAAGTATGATGGCGGCTACGTCAACTACACCGCAGGCATTGCGCCTGCCAGCCATCCTGAAGTGGCGCTGGTGGTGATGATCAACCACCCAACGGCGGGCGATCACTTTGGTGGCTCGGTAGCGGCACCGGTATTTGGCAACATTATGGGGCCCGTGCTGAAGCATATGAACATTGCACCCGATGCCATCTACACCAGATCTTCAGATAAATCTTAGTTAAATCAAGGTGTAAGAGAGGTGTGGCTTTTTTCACACCTCGTTTCACTTCCCTGCATTCCGTTTCCTTTTCCGCCTGTCCATTCACCGGTCAGGGTGCGAGGATAACCCTCCCAGAGGTATGAATGGGTGTGAAAACGTAACTGCTTCGGCAGTAATACCCGTATCAGGTATTTACCCTGTTATTGCACCAGCCCACGCAGATGCGTGGGTTTTTTTACCTGACATTACCGTTGTAACGGCTGCGCTTAGCTGCTCACACCTCTTAACCCGCTCTTTACGTTTCCCCGCAAACAAAAAAATATTCGCTGTAGTAACCTGGTCATAACGCGCCGTTGTGTCGCATTCCGCGACGGTTCGCCAGTCCTTTACGGTGTGGGTAGCGCCGTAAAGGGCGCTTTTTCACTGTTTAACCGGAACAGGCTATGCCGAAAACAAAAGACAAAACGCCGCGCGGCGAGGGCAGATCAGCGGCATTCCAGCTACGTATTCATCCGCAACTGCATCAACAACTTCGCACTCTGTCTGATGATGAAAACATCACGCTGGCCTGCTGGCTGAAAGATCTGGCGCGACGTGAGTTACGTCGTCGCGGCATCGAACCCATGGGATAACGGCTAGCGCACTAAGCAATACGTGCGAAAGGGCCACACAAAAAGTTTAAGATTTTCGATTCGAAAATATATTTTACGCTTCCTTAACAGCTTACTCTGCGCTGCCCCCCTACAATAAACGACCTTTGAGAGTAATCACTCTCGTTACTTTTACTCTTCTTGTTGAGAAAACTATGCGCATGAAAGTTCTTTCTGCCAGCGTGGTGTTTTTACTGGCAGCTTGTGATCAGGGGCAATGCAGTCTGCCGCCTCAACCACGCCGGAAGTAGGCGTAGTGACGCTCAAAAGCGAGCCAGTAACACTGTTAACCCAGTTGCCAGGCCGAACCACAGCAGTGAAAACAGCCGAAGTCCGTCCTCAGGTCAGTGGCGTCATCCAAAAGCTGCTGTTTACCGAAGGGGAGAAGTCAAAGCGGGCCAGCCGCTGTACCAAATCGATCCTGCCAGTTACAAAGCCGCTTATGACAAGGCGCTGGCAACCTGGCAAAACGACGCGATGATCGCGAAACGCTACAAACCGTTGGCTGCCGCCCATGCCATCAGCCAGCAAACCTACGACGACGCGGTGGCTGCCGAGCGTGAAGCCAAAGCCGATGTCGAAACCGCAAAGGTCAATCTTGACTACACGCTGGTCAAAGCACCGATTACCGGCCATATCAGCCGATCGCTGGTCACTGAAGGGGCGTTAGTCACCAGCGGTCAAACCGACTATCTCGCGACTATTCAGCAACTCAATCCTGTGTATGTTGACGTCAGTGAATCTTCTACCGATCTGCTGCGTCTGCGCCGGGCGCTGACCGAGGGCAAGCTACAGCAAGTAGGCGACAACGCTGCGGCGGTAAAACTGACGTTAGAAGATGGCAGCCATTATGCGCAGCAAGGCAAGCTGGCTTTTTCTGAAGTAAATGTTGATCAAGCCACCGGCACGGTGGTGCTGCGTGCGGTATTCCCGAATCCACACAATGAACTGCTGCCAGGCATGTATGTACACGCCAGCTTCCCGCAAGGCATTCAGCAGCAGGGGATTACGGTGCCGCAGGAAGCCATCATGCATGACAGCAAAGGCCAGCCTTATGTATACGTAGTAAAAGCAGACAGCAGCATTGAGCAGCGCAGCGTAACCACCGGCGAGATGATCAAAGAGAAATGGTTGATCACCAGCGGCCTGCACGAGGGCGAAAAAGTTGTGGTCAATGGCCTGCAAAGCGTACGCAACGGCAGTAAAGTCACAGCCGTGGCAGCCAGCGTGAACGATACGCCTTCTGCTGACAGCGTCAGCCTGACGATGACCGATCCGTCGGCGCAATAAGGAGACGTCATGTCTAAATTCTTTATTGAGCGTCCGATTTTTGCCTGGGTTGTGGCGATTATCGTGATGCTGGTAGGCGCCATCGCCACCCTGAACTTGCCGGTTAATCAATATCCCGATATCTCGCCACCGGCAGTCTCCATCTCCGTGACCTATCCGGGCGCCAGCGCCGAAACCACGCAAAACACGGTGGTACAGGTGATTGAGCAGCAGCTCAACGGCCTTGATGGCTTGCGCTATCTGGAATCAAGCAGCGCCAGCGACGGCAGTGCTCAGATCATCGCTACGTTCAACCAGGGCATTAACCCCGACATTGCACAGGTTCAGGTACAGGACCGCGTTTCGCTGGCGGAGTCGCAGTTGCCAACTGATGTAACCCAGCAAGGCATCCGCATCCGTAAGTACCAGAAAAATTTCATGATGGTGATCAGTCTGATTTCCAGAGATGGCAAGCTGAGCAACGGTGACCTGGCCGATATGCTGGTCTCGAAACTGGAAGATCCGATTTCACGCACCAAAGGGGTCGGTGATTTCATGGTTCTGGGTTCAGAGTATGCGATGCGCATCTGGCTCGATCCCGCCAAACTGTATAAATACAACCTGATGCCGAGCGATGTCAGCAGCGCAATTAATAACCAGAACGTTCAGGTCTCATCCGGCTCGCTTGGCGGTTTACCGACCATCCGCGATGCGAAAACCAACGCCACTATTCTGGGAAAATCGCGCTTCACCAGCGTGAAGCAGTTTGAAAATGTGCTGCTTAAGGTGAACAGCGATGGCTCGCAGATCCGCCTGAAAGATGTGGGCAGCGTGGCATTAGGACCACAAAGTTACACCATCGACTCGACGATGGATGGTAAACCCTCTGCCGGTATCGCTCTGCGCCTGGCAACGGGCGCAAATGAGCTGGATACCGCCAAAGCGGTGCGCGCTACGGTAGCGTCGCTCAAGGATTCGCTGCCGGACAACGTAGAAGTGCAATATCCCTATGACACTTCGCCGGTGGTCAGCGCCTCAATCGAAGAGGTGGTTAAAACCCTGATCGAAGCCATCGTATTGGTGTTCTTCGTGATGCTGATCTTCCTGCAAAACCTGCGCGCCACCTTTATCACCACGCTGGTGGTGCCGGTGGTGCTGCTTGGCACCTTCGGCATTCTTTCCGCCTTTGGTTACAGCATTAACACCCTGACGATGTTCGGCATGGTGCTGGCGATAGGGCTGCTGGTGGATGATGCCATCGTGGTGGTGGAAAACGTCGAGCGCGTGATGCACGAAGAGCAGCTCGATCCAAAAACTGCCACCATTAAATCGATGCAGCAGATTCAGGGCGCGCTGTTTGGTATCGCGCTGGTGCTGTCGGCGGTGCTGTTACCGATGGCATTCTTCTCCGGTTCAACCGGCGTTATCTATCGTCAGTTCTCGATAACTATTGTCTCGGCGATGGCGCTGTCGGTACTGATGGCACTGATTTTCACCCCGGCATTGTGCGCCACGCTACTCAAAGCCTCTTCTGCTGAGCACAAAACTACCGGGCTTGCCGGTTGGTTCAACCGCAAGTTTGACAGCGGCACGCTGCATTACACGCACGGCGTCAGCAAAGTGATTTCGCGCCGTGGGCTGTTTCTGGTGATCTATCTGGTGATTGTCGGTGTCACCGGCTACCTCTTCACACGTGTACCTACCACCTTCCTGCCAGATGAAGATCAGGGCCTGATGATGGTTCAAATCACGCTGCCGGTGAACGCATCGTCACAGCGCACCCAGAAAGTCATCAACGATCTCAATAGCTATCTGCACGATAAGCAGGCCGCCGTGGTCACCACCGTGTTTGCGGCGAACGGCTTTAACTTTGCCGGGCGCGGGCAAAACAGTGCAATGGCGTTTGTGCGGTTAAAAGACTGGAGTGAGCGTACTCAGTCCAGCCAGAGCGTGAAAACCCTGGCCGCTAACATCATGGCGCACTTCGCTAACTATAAAGACGCGAAAATCTTTGCCATGGTGCCGCCTGCAGTTATGGAGCTGGGAAATGCCACCGGTTTTGACTTCTACCTGCAAGATACCGCGGGGCACACCCATCAGGAGATGATGGACGCGACGCATAAATTCCTCGACCTCGCCAATAAAGATCCGCGTCTGAGCGCGGTACGCCTGAACGGCATGGAAGATGAGCCGCAGTATCAGTTGCTGATCAACGATGAGCGCGCCAGCGCACTCGGCTTGAGCATGGCGGACGTCAATGACACTTTATCGGTGGCCTGGGGCTCAAGCTACATCGATCAATTTATGTATAACGGCCGCGTTAAAGAGGTTTACCTGATGGGGAAAGCCGATTCGCGCGTCACGCCTGAAGATCTCAATAAATGGTACTTCCGTAATAGCAGCGGAACTATGGTGCCGTTCTCCGCATTTGCCAGCGGCAAATGGGTCAGCGGTTCACCCCACTACGAGCGTTTCAACGGTATGACAGCGGAAGAGATCCTCGGCTCGCCAGCGGCGGGTTACAGCAGCGGTGAAGCGATGAAAGCGGTGGAGGAGATCGGGGCAAAAATGCCGAAAGGTTTCCGCGTGCAGTGGTACGGCATCTCTTATGAAGAGCAGGCGTCGGGATCGCAAACTACCCAGCTGTACGCTATTTCCGTGCTGGTGGTGTTCCTCTGCCTGGCGGCGCTGTATGAAAGCTGGTCGATTCCGTTCTCGGTGCTGCTAGTGGTGCCACTGGGCGTGCTGGGTACCATCAGCGCGGTGCTGCTGCGTGGTTTGCAGAACGATGTGTTCTTCCAGGTCGGGCTACTTACCACCGTCGGGCTGGCGGCCAAAAACGCCATATTGATTGTGGAGTTCGCCAAAGAGCTTCATGAGCGCGAAGGCAAAACGCTGGTGGAAGCGGCGGTTGAGGCGGCGCGCTTGCGTATTCGTCCGATCATTATGACATCAATGGCGTTTATCCTCGGCGTCTTGCCACTCACGATCTCCAACGGTGCCGGGGCCGGTAGCCAGCATTCAATTGGGACGGCGGTAGCGGGCGGCATGCTCACCGCGACTTTCCTTGCCATCTTCTTTGTGCCGATGTTTTACGTTGTGGTCGCGCAGTTCTTCTCGCGCAAGAAAAAGCCTGAGGTTGTTTACAATGATAACTAAAATCTCCTGGGCGCTGCTGCCTTTGGCAGTCACCCTTGGTTTAACCGGCTGTACGTTACAGCCGAACTATCACCGTCCAGCGATGCCGGTTGATGCACACTATGATCAGGCAACGCCGGTGGGCAATGTGGCTGATCTGCCGTGGCAGAATTTCTTCAATGACGCCACGATGCGCCAGTTGATCGATCTGTCCCTGAAAAACAACCGCGATCTGCGCGTGGCAGCCTTAAATGTCGAACAGGCGCGCGCCTCGGTGCAAATCGATCGCGCTGCGCTGTTGCCATCCATTGATGCTACCGCCAGCCAGACATCGGCCCATGAACCGGCTAACCTGTACAACACCCAGTCAACCGGTGCAGTAACCTATCATGAACTGAATGCGGGGCTGGGCGTCACCTCATGGGAGCTTGATTTCTGGGGGCGTTTGCGTAGCCTGCGCGATCAGGCACAGGAGAGCTACTTATCGACCGCAGCTACGGAACGTGCCACGCGGATTTCATTGATCTCGCAGGTGGCATCGGCCTGGCTGACGCTCTGTTCGGATAACGATCTGCTGCATCTGGCGGAAGAAACGGTGCAGAGTCAGCAAAAATCATATGAACTGACCCGGCTCAGTTACAACGGCGGCGTAAGCAGCGAACAGGATCTGGTGCAAGCGGAAAGCACCGTGCGCAACGCTGAAGCCGATGTGGCGAGCTACACCCGTCAGGTGCGTCAGGATGTGGATGCGTTGCGGCTGCTGGCTGGCACCGATCTGCCCGCCACGCTGTTGAAAAACGCCACGCTCGACAGCAACTGGCAATTCCCGGCAACGCCAGCGGGGCTGCCATCCGATCTGCTCACGCGCCGTCCCGATATCATCGCCGCCGAGCACCAGCTCAAAGCGGCTAACGCCAATATTGGCGCAGCGCGTGCGGCTTTCTTCCCCAGCATCTCGTTAACCGCGTCGGGCGGTTCAACCAGCAGTTCACTAGGCCATTTGCTGGAAGGTGGCACTGCCGCCTGGTCATTTGTGCCATCCATCAATCTGCCGATTTTTGACGGCGGCGTAAATGAGGCCAATCTGGACATCGCTAAAATCGAAAAACGCATTGAAATCGCTAACTATGAAAAGGCGATTCAGACCGCGTTTAAAGATGTTAACGATGCGCTGGCGGGACAGGATACCTGGCAGAACCAGTTGACGGCGCTGCAAAAAGAGGTGGCAGCCACTCAGCGTGATTACGACTATTCTGAATTGCGCTACAAGCAGGGTATAGATAATTATCTCAATGTATTAGTGGCACAACGTTCGCTTTACACTGCGCAGCAGGCGTTGATATCCGCGCATCTGGGCCAGCTGAATCAAAAAATCACGCTGTATGAAGCATTAGGCGGCGGCTGGAAATCATGATGTTTTTAACGAAACCCTTACGGTTTGGCAATGGAATGTCGTAGCAAAAGCAGCCGATAATAAGTGCCGTAGTATCAAAGTTAATAATCCCCTGGTTTACAGGGGATATCCCATTATTTCTTGTTCAATTGAAGAGTTTGATGATTACTAACGCCTCCCGTGCTTCCCGTTCTCGCTGGCTTAAATGGCTGCTTTTGTTCATTGTGATAGTGATTATCGCCGCTGTTGTCTGGCGCATGTTACCTTTTGGTAAAGGCGCGGGCAGGGGAATGCCACCGGGCGGACGTCCGGGCGGGCCGGGAATGATGGCGGGAGGCGGCACAACGCTGGTACACAGCGGCATAGCCAGCACAGCTGACGTGCCGGTTTATCTGAATGCGCTCGGTACTGTCATTCCCAGTGCCAGCGTCACGGTAACCAGCCGCGTCGACGGGCAATTAGAAAAGGTCTGGTTTACCGAAGGGCAGAAGGTTGAAGCGGGTCAGTTACTGGCACAAATCGACCCGCGCAGCTATCAGGCAACCCTCAATCAGTATCAGGGCGAACTGAATGAAAACCAGGCGCTGCTGAAAAGCGCGGAGCTGACGCTGGCGCGCTACCGCAAACTGGCGGCGCAGGACTCCTTATCGCGTCAGGATCTGGATACGCAAATCGCCACCGTCGGGCAATATCGCGGTGCGGTTGCCGCCGATCAGGCGCAGATCGCCAGCGCCAGGCTGAGTATTGAATATGCTCGGATCACTGCGCCAGTCAGTGGGCGCGTGGGATTGCGTCAGGTCGATCCCGGCAATATGGTGCAAACCTCCAGCAGCACCGGCCTGGTGACCATCACTCAAATGCAACCCGCAGCGGTGACCTTTAGCGTGCCGCAGAGCAATATTCCGCTGCTGGTTAAGGCGCTGCACAGCGACCAAAGCCTGCCCGCTACGGCATTCGATCAGGATAATGCTCACACACTCGCAACGGGTGAAGTGAAATTTATCAGCAACCAGATCGACACCAGCACCGGCACCGTTGAGCTGAAAGCCATTTTCCCGAACCAGGACGAGGCGCTGTTTGCCAATCAGTTTGTGAATCTGCGTTTGCAGACCAGCACCCTGAAAGGTGCCACGGTGATCCCGACGCAGGCGTTACAGTTAAGCAGCGACGGCAGCTTTGTATTTATCATCAATAAAGACAACACCGTCACCCGTAAAGCGGTATCCGCAGGTCCGGCGTTCGGCGACGATCTGCAGGCGATTTTACAGGGTGTACAGCCGGGCGATCGCCTGGTAACAGAAGGTATTGATCGCCTGACCAATGGCAGCAAAGTGTCGGTGGCGGATGAGACTGCAAAGAGCACTGCTGAGGCCAAATGAATCCGTCACGCCTGTTTATCCTGCGACCTGTCGCCACCATTTTGTTAATGGCGGGCGTTCTGATCGCCGGGATTTTTGCCTATAAATTCCTCTCTACTTCGGCGCTGCCGCAGGTGGATTATCCGACCATTCAGGTGACGACGCTTTATCCAGGAGCCAGCCCGGATGTGATGGCGTCTTCCGTGACTTCGCCGCTGGAACGCCAGCTTGGTCAGATGGCGGGACTGAGCCAGATGACGTCGACCAGCTCCAGCGGTTCGTCGATCATCACCTTAAAGTTCAGCCTCGATCTGTCGCTGGACGTGGCGGAGCAGGAAGTGCAGGCGGCGATCAATGCCGCTAATAACCTGCTGCCGGACGATCTACCCAACCCGCCAACCTACAAAAGGTCAACCCGGCAGACAGCGCCGTGATCACGTTAGCGGCCAGTTCAGAAAACTTACCGCTGACCCAGGTACAGGATTTGGTTAATACCCGCGTTGCCCTCAAGCTGTCGCAAATATCGGGCGTCGGTATGGTCACGCTGGCAGGCGGGCATCAACCGGCCATCCGCGTTCAGATGGATCCCCGGGCCCTGGCGGCGCACGGCCTGACGCTGGAAGACGTCAATACCTTAATCAGCAACAGCAACGTTAACGGCTCAAAAGGCGGCTTTGATGGTAAATATCACTCCGTCACGATCGATGCTAACGATCAGCTACGCACTGCCGATGAGTACGGCAATCTGATCCTCACTTATCAAAATGGTGCGGCGCTGCGGCTGAAAGATATTGCGCATATCGAGCAGGGGCCAGAAAACAGCTTCCAGTCAGCGTGGGCCAACAACAGTCCGGCGATCGTGATCAGCGTGCAGCGCCAGCCGGGCGCAAATGTGATCCAGGTGGTGGATGGCATCAAAGCACAGCTCCCCTCGCTACAGGCTGCGCTGCCGGACGGCGTGAAAATGACCATTCTGTCTGACCGCACGCAAACCATTCGCGCCTCGATCAGCGACGTGCAGTTTGAACTGATGCTCTCGATTGCGCTGGTGGTAATGGTGACGTTCCTGTTTCTGCGCAACGTGGCGGCAACGCTGATCCCAAGCGTAGCGGTGCCGCTGTCGCTGATTGGCACCTTTGGCGTGATGTATCTGGCGGACTTCAGCCTGAATAACCTGTCACTGATGGCGTTAACGATCGCCACCGGCTTCGTTATTGATGATGCGATTGTGGTCGTAGAAAACATTTCGCGGCGGCTGGAAGAGGGCGAATCACCGATGGAAGCCGCCCTTAAAGGCTCGCAACAGATCGGTTTTACCATCATCTCGTTAACCTTCTCGCTCATCGCAGTGCTGATCCCGCTGCTGTTCATGGGCGACGTGGTGGGACGCTTGTTTCGCGAATTTGCCATCACGCTGGCGGTATCAATTTTAGTGTCGATGCTGGTCTCGCTGACGCTAACACCGATGCTGTGTGCCTATTTGCTGCGCCATATTCCGCCAGAAAAGCAGTCGCGCTTTTCCCGCAAAGGCGGTGAACTCTTCGACAAACTGGTTCGTGGCTACGACCGTCTGCTCACGCTTGTCCTGAACCATCAGAAGCTGACGTTGTTGGTAGCACTGGCAACCTTTGCGCTGACCGCGCTGCTTTATCTGATGGTACCAAAAGGCTTTTTCCCGACGCAGGATACCGGGCTGGTTCAGGGTGTGACGGTGGCGTCACAGGACGTGTCGTTTAGTGAGATGGCGAAGCGGCAACAGGCGCTGGCAAAGGTCATTTTGCAAAACCCATCGGTGGAAAGCGTGTCGTCAACTATCGGTATCGATGGCAACAACACCAGCCTGAACAGTGGCCGACTGCAAATCAATCTCAAATCATTTGACGATCGCGATGACAAAGCAGATGTGGTGATTCAGCAGCTACAGCAGGCAGCGAAACAAGTGGTGGGCATTCAGCTCTATATACAGCCAGCTCAGGATTTAACCGTTAACGATCAGGTCACGCCAAGCCAGTATCAGTTCACGCTTGACGACGCGGACAGTGAAACCCTGGTGCAGTGGTCACCAAAAATGGTGGCGGCATTGCAACAGCGACCTGAATTTAACGGCGTGGTAAGCAATTTGCAGGATCAGGGCCGTGTGGCTTACGTAGAGCTGAACCGCGATAAAGCGGCACGCTATGGCCTTACCGCTTCGGACGTCGATACCGCGCTTTATAATGCGTTTGGTCAGCGTCTGGTTTCCACTATCTTTACGCAGTCGAATCAATATCGCGTGGTGATGGAAGTGGCGCCGAAATATCAACAAGGCCCGGCGTCGTTTGATGATGTCTATCTGCAACCGTCCAGCGATACCGACAGCAGTAATTCTGACAGTAGCACATCGTCAACCAGCAGCACGGCATCGGGCAGCACGGCATCGGGCAGCAGCACAACCAGCAGCAGCGACAGCACAACCCATACCAGTGGCATGGTAAAACTCACCTCAGTTGCCACGATCCACCAGCGCACCGGGTCGCTGATGCACATGCGGCTTAATCAGTTCCCGGCGGTGATGATCTCGTTCAA
This sequence comes from Pantoea sp. LMR881, assembly GCF_027157825.1. Classification (NCBI taxonomy): domain Bacteria; kingdom Pseudomonadati; phylum Pseudomonadota; class Gammaproteobacteria; order Enterobacterales; family Erwiniaceae; genus Pantoea; species Pantoea sp. LMR881. The sequence goes on along the minus strand of NZ_JAPVOK010000002.1, from coordinate 1,815,159 downwards.
CCTCAATGCGGGCTATTCGCTGGAGGATGGACAGAAAGCAATTACTGCGGTGCGTGAACAGTTGCAACTGCCCTCCAGCATTACGCTGCGTTATCAGGGCGAAACCTCTGCCTTTCAGAGCGCCACAGGGAATACGCTGTGGCTGATTCTGGCGGCGTTGATCACGATGTACGTGGTGCTGGGGATTTTGTATGAGAGCTTTATCCATCCCGTCACCATCCTCTCTACGCTGCCATCGGCCGCAGTTGGCGCGCTGCTGACGCTGATGCTGGCAGGCACCGAGTTCAGCCTGATTGCGCTAATCGGCGTGATTTTGCTGATTGGTATCGTGAAGAAGAACGCGATAATGATGATCGATTTTGCGCTTGAGGCGGAAAACAAACAGCGCCTCAGCCCGCGTGATGCGATTCATCAGGCCTGTTTGCTGCGCTTCCGGCCGATCCTGATGACTACCATGGCGGCACTGCTGGGTGCATTACCTTTAATGCTCGCATCTGGCTCAGGCGCTGAGCTGCGTCAACCGCTCGGGCTGGTGATTGTCGGCGGGTTAATTGTGAGTCAGGTGCTGACGCTCTTCTCCACACCCGTGATCTATCTCTGGTTTGATGGCATTGCACAGCGCGGCAATGCCTGGGTAAAACGTCGCCAGCAGCAGGTGCGGAGCGGGCAATGAATCTGACACGGCTGTTTATTTTCCGTCCGGTCGCCACGCTGCTGCTGACTTTGGCCATTCTGCTGCTGGGCGCGCTGGGCTACCGCTTACTGCCGGTTGCGCCGCTGCCGCAGGTGGATTTCCCCACCATTATGGTGAGTGCCAGCCTGTCAGGCGCCAGCCCGGAAACCATGGCGGCGACTGTGGCGACGCCGCTGGAGCGTGCGCTGGGACAAATTGCTGGCGTCACTGAAATGACGTCAAGCAGTTCGCAAGGCTCCAGCACCATCATTTTGCAGTTTGAACTGGATCGTGACATCAACGGTGCCGCGCGTGACGTACAGGCTGCAATTAACGCGGCCCGTAGTCTGCTGCCAAGCGCAATGGAATCGCTGCCGACCTATCGTAAAGCCAATCCGTCCGATGCGCCGATTGTGATGCTGGCCCTGACGTCTGCCACCCGCACGCCAGGTGAGCTGTATGATCTCGCCGAGAGCAAAATTGAACAGGCGATGGGGCAGGTAAAAGGCGTGGGCGAAGTATCGCTAATGGGCAGCGCCTTGCCCGCCGTGCGCATCGATTTGCAACCGCTGAAGCTGACGCAGTATGGCATCTCGCTGGATACGGTGCGCAGCGCCGTGGCCAACAGCACCACGAATCTGCCGAAAGGGATGTTGCAGAGCAGCAGCCAGTCGTGGGTAGTGGACAGTAACGGGCAACTCGATAAAGCCAAAAGCTACCGCAATTTAATTGTCAGTTATAAAGAGGGCAAAGCGGTGCGGTTGCACGACGTTGCCACGGTTTATGACTCGGTAGAAGATCAGTATCAGGCTGGTTTTCTTAATGCGTCACCCTCGGTGATGATCGGGATTAAACGCCAGGCGGGCGCAAATATGCTCGATACCATTGACGCAATCAAGGCGCAGTTACCGGAGCTGGAAAAAGATCTGCCTGCAGATACCCAACTGAAAGTGGTGGTGGATCGCTCGCCTGGCGTGCGCGCCTCACTTTACGACACGGAAGAAACATTGTTGATCGCGGTGCTGCTGGTAATTGCGGTGGTGTTTGTCTTTCTGCGCAATCTGCAAGCGGTCATCATTCCGGCACTGGCGCTGCCCGTCTCGCTGATTGGCACCTGCGCGGTGATGTATCTGCTCGGATACAGTCTGGATAACCTGTCGCTGATGGCACTGATCATCGCCACCGGCTTTGTGGTTGACGATGCGATTGTCGTGCTGGAAAACATTACGCGCCATATCGAAGAGGGGCTCAGCCCGTTGCGTGCCTCGCTGCGCGGTGCGCAAGAGGTCAGCTTCACCGTTCTGTCGATGACCGTGTCGCTGATCGCGGTGTTTATACCTATTCTGTTAATGGGCAGCATTGTGGGGCGACTGTTCCGCGAATTTGCCGTAACGCTCTGCGTGTCATTGCTGATCTCAATGTTTGTTTCGCTCAGCCTGACGCCGATGCTCTGCTCGCGCCTGCTTAAGCCGAAACCTGACGTCACCAGACGACCACATCCGCTGTATCAGTTTATTGAAAATCAACTGAATCGCCTGCTGGCGGCCTATTCCCGTGGCCTGAGCTGGGTCATGCGCCACCAAAAGCTGACCATGTTCAGCCTGGTGCTGACTGTGCTGCTCAACCTGTTTCTCTATTCAGTGGTGCAGAAAGGCTTTTTCCCTAATCAGGATACCGGGCTGTTGATGGGGGCGCTGCGGGCCGATCAGAACATTTCATTCCAGGCGATGAAGCCCAAAATGTTGATGTTCACCAAAATCATTCAGTCCGATCCGGCGGTAGACAGCGTGATGTCCTCAATGGGCAGCGGTATGTTTGGTTCGCGTAACAGCGCCAACTTTTTGTGCGCCTGAAGGATCTTGATCAGCGCGATGCCACTGCCACAGAAGTGGCGAATCGTCTGAGTATGAAAACCAGCCACATTGCCGGGGCACAAATGTTTTTGATGGCGGCGCAGGATCTGCACATTGGCGGACGCAGCGCCAACGCCAGCTATCAGTACAGCTTACAGGCAGACGATCTTGATCTGCTGCGCACCGACACCAAAAGTGCAGGCGGCACTGGCGGCGATCCCGCAGCTCAACAGCGTAGATTCCGACTCGCAAACCGGGGGCCAGGAGGTGGTGATCAATATTGATCGCGATCGCGCTACCCGGCTCGGCGTGGATGTGCAGATGCTCGATACGCTGCTGAATAATGCGTTCAGCCAGCGGCAAATTGCCACGCTGTATCACACGCTGAATCAGTATCACGTGGTCATGACTTTGCAGGATAGCTACACACGTGATCCGGAAATCCTTAAGCAGCTGTATGTGATTAACGACGACGGTGACCGGATCCCGCTTTCAGCCTTCGCCACCTTTGTCGGCGGCAACGCGCCGTTGTCGGTGGCGCATCAGGGACAGTCAGCAACCAGCACCATTGCCTTCAACCTCAATGATGGCGTCTCGCTGGAGCAGGCGCAGGCGTTGATCAAACAGGCGATGGCGAAACTGGGCCTGCCCTCAACGATTCAGGCTGGCTTTGCCGGTACGGCGGCGGCATTTGCGCAGCTTACTGCCACCATGCCGTGGCTGATTATTGCGGCGCTGGCGGCGGTGTATATCGTGTTGGGGGTGTTGTATGAAAGCTACATTCATCCGCTGACGATTTTGTCGACGCTGCCCTCTGCGGGCGTAGGGGCGCTGCTGCTGCTGCTGCTTACCAACACTCAACTCACGGTGATCGCGCTGATCGGCATCATCCTGCTGATTGGCATCGTGAAAAAGAATGCGATCATGATGATCGATTTTGCCATCGATGCTGAACGTCGTCTGGGCATGACGCCGCAGCAGGCGATTACTCAGGCCTGCCTGATGCGCTTCCGCCCAATCATGATGACCACACTGGCAGCCTTTTTCGGTGCCTTGCCGCTGGCACTGGGCAGCGGCGGCGACGCTGACCTGCGCAGTCCGCTTGGCATCGCTATCGCTGGCGGCCTGGCGCTCAGTCAGTTACTGACGCTGTTCACCACCCCGGTTATTTATCTCTGGCTCGATCGTGTGAGCCGCGCAAGTAAAGGTTACTGGCGCCGCTTGCGCCATGCGGAATCATAATTAATGAAAATTTTTACCCCCGTTATGCTGGTGCTGCTGCTGAGCGGCTGTACCCTTGGCCCCGATTATCAGCGACCAGCAATAGCAATGCCGGTGCACTACAAAGAAGCCAAAGGCTGGCAGCAGGCTACGCCGCTGGATGAGCAGCAAAAAGGTGAGTGGTGGGCGGTCTATCACGACGCCACACTGAGCAGCCTGTTAAGCCAGGTGACGATTTCCAACCAGAATGTTGCCAACTATGCGGCACAGTATCGCCAGGCACAGGCGCTGGCGTCGCAGTCACGCGCTGAATTGTTTCCGTCGCTCGGCTATGACGGCAGTGTGTCGCGCAGCGGCAGCTATGCGACAACAACCAACAGCAATCAACGCACCACCAGCAGCAGCCATCAGGCAGAGCTGAGTGCCAGTTGGGAACTTGATTTATGGGGCAAGCTGCGTCGCACGCTGGAAGAAAATCGGGCCAGTGCGCAGGCGAGTGCCGCAGAACTGGCAAATATCACGCTAAGCGCACAGTCTGAACTGGCGCAGGATTACTTTCAGCTGCGCATCATGGATCAGAAGATCGCGCTGTATCAGCGGAGTATTGCCGCGTATCAGCGTTATCTGACGGTGATTGAAAACAAATATCAGACTGGCAGTGAATCACGCGCCACCTTAGCGCAGGCGCAGATGCAGCTGGAAAGCGCGCGCGCCTCAGCCCAGGATTATCAGTGGCAGCGCGCCCAGATGGAGCACGCTATTGCCCTGCTGGTGGGGAAAGCGCCCGCTGATTTCAGCCTGCCAGTGGCGAAGCTGGAGGCCACGCTGCCTGCGATTCCGGCGGCGCTGCCAACGCAGCTGCTACAGCGTCGTCCTGACATCGCGTACGCCGAACGTAACGTGGCGGCGGCCAATGCCGCAGTGGGCGTAGCAATTGCCGGTTACTTCCCCGATCTGACCCTCAGCGCCAGCGGTGGCGTCAGCTCATCGTCACTACATAATCTTTTCTCCTTGCCTAACCGCGTCTGGTCGCTTGGGCCGGAATTAAGCGGCACGCTGCTCGATTTTGGCGCCACTTCCGCGCAGGTTGATCAGGCGCGTGCCTCCTATGACGCCAGCGTGGCCAGTTACCGCCAAACGGTGCTGGAGGCATTGCAGGAAGTCGAAGATGAACTGGTTGAGCTGAACACCTTACAGGGCGAGATCGCTTCACAGCAGCGCGCCACCGACGCAGCACAGGAGTCAGCGCGCGTTACCCGTAATCAGTATGATGCCGGCATGATCGATTACCTTGACGTGGCAACCACAGAAAACAGCAGCCTGAGCGAGCAGCAAAATCTGCTGTCGTTACAAAGCACCCAGTGGGTGAGTAGCGTGGCGCTGATTGCGGCTTTGGGCGGTGGATGGTCACATAATTAGGTTGTCGAACACGCTCAAATCCTGCATCGTGAAGACCCTTTTTTGACGATGCTATGGAGCTGGCATGTTACTCACATTTTTACGTCTGGTTTTCCGCCTGCTATGGCGCGTTGAGCTGCGTGGCGACGTTGCGGAACTGCATAAACAGAAGGTGCTGATTACACCTAACCACATGTCATTTCTTGATGGCGTCTTGCTGGTTCTGTTTTTGCCGATCAAACCGGTGTTCGCGGTCTATTCCACTATCAGTGAAAAGTGGTTTATGCGTATTCTGCGGCCGATGATTGAGTTCGTGCCGCTCGATCCCACGAAGCCGATGTCACTTAAGCATCTGGTTCAGGTGATTAACAGCGGCCGTCCGGTAGTGATTTTCCCGGAAGGCCGCATCACGGTTACCGGATCGCTGATGAAGATTTACAGCGGCGCGGGATTTGTTGCAGCGAAGTCCGGCGCGAACGTGGTGCCGATGCGCATTGAAGGCGCAGAATATACGCCGTTTGGTCGTCTGGCGGGCGTCTTTAAGCGTCGGCTGTTTCCGCGTATTACCCTCAGCATTTTACCCGCCACGCGCATCCCGATGCCCGACGCGAAACGTGCGCGTGAACGCCGCACGCTGGCAGGCGAACATTTGCACCATGTGATGATGGAAGCGCGCATGGCGGTTCGCCCGCGCGAAACGCTGTTTGAGGCTTTCCTCAACGCGCGAACCCGCTACGGCGCGTTTAAACGCTGCATCGAAGATATTAATTTTACCCCTGACAGCTACACCGGATTGCTCAAGAAGACGCTGGGTGTGGGGCGTATTCTGGAGCGTTACAGCCAGCAAAACGATTATGTTGGCTTGCTGTTGCCCAATGCAACAGTGACGGCGGCGGCAATTCTGGGCGCATCAATGCGTGGCCGCGTACCGGCGATGCTCAACTACACCGCAGGCGTTAACGGCATGCGTGCCGCGCTGACCGCTTCGCAGGTGAAAACGGTATTTACCTCGCGCCAGTTCCTCGACAAAGGAGACTTGTGGCATCTGCCAGAAGGGCTGAGTGAGGTGAAATGGATCTTTCTGGAAGATTTGAAAGAGACCGTGACGTTAAAAGATAAGCTGTGGATCCTCGCGCATTTACTGATGCCGCATCGTGCGCAGGTAGCGCAACAACCCGAAGATGCTGCAATGGTGCTGTTTACTTCCGGCTCAGAAGGCAATCCAAAAGGCGTGGTGCATTCTCACAAAAGCCTGCTGGCTAACGTCGAGCAGATTCGCACGGTAGCGGATTTCACCCCACGCGATCGCTTTATGTCGGCGCTGCCGCTGTTCCACGCATTCGGCCTGACGGTGGGATTGTTTACGCCGCTGATGACCGGCGCGCAGGTGTTTCTCTATCCCAGCCCGCTGCATTACCGCATCGTGCCTGAACTGGTCTATGACCGAAACTGTACCGTGCTGTTTGGCACCTCGACTTTTCTGGGCAACTATGCGCGCTTCGCTGCGCCTTACGATTTCGCCCGCCTGCGTTACGTCGTCGCCGGTGCGGAGAAATTGCAGGAAAACACCCGCCAGCTTTACGCCGACAAGTACGGTATTCGCATCCTGGAAGGTTATGGCGTGACGGAGTGCGCGCCGGTCGTGGCGATCAACGTGCCGATGGCAGCGAAAGCGCATACTGTGGGGCGCATTTTGCCGGGGATGGACTCGCGTCTGATGTCGGTGCCAGGCATTGAAAAGGGAGGGCGCTTGCAGCTACGCGGGCCGAACGTGATGAAAGGGTATCTGCGCGTTGAGAATCCGGGCGTGCTGGAAACGCCAGCGGCAGATAACGGTGAAGGGCAGCTGGAAGCCGGTTGGTACGACACGGGCGACATCGTCAGCTTTGATGAGGCCGGCTTCTGTCAGATTGAGGGCCGGGCCAAACGCTTTGCCAAAATCGCCGGTGAAATGGTCTCGCTGGAGAAGGTTGAGCAGATTGCGCTAAAAGCCTCGCCGGATAAGCAGCATGCCTCCTCACTGCGCCCGGATGGACAGCGTGGCGAAGCGTTAGTGCTGTTTACTACCGACAGCGAACTGACGCGCGAGCGGCTGCAAAAAGCGGCGCGAGAGCTGGGCGCGCCAGAACTGGCGCTACCGCGTGATATCCGCGTATTAAAACCGCTACCGCTGCTGGGTAGCGGTAAGCCTGATTACGTCACCCTGAAGAAAATGGCGGAAGAGGAGCAGGCATGAGTGCTGCATCAGAAATGAATGTCCCGCTTATGTCGCGCGGCATGTTAGCGGTGATCGTGGCGCAGTTTTTCTCTGCGTTTGGCGATAATGCCTTGTTGTTTGCCACCCTGGCGGTGCTGAAAAGTCAGTTTTATCCCGACTGGAGCCAGCCAGTCTTGCAGATGCTTTTCGTCGGCACTTACATCTTGCTGGCACCCTTTGTCGGACAGATGGCGGACAGCTTTGCCAAAGGGCGCGTGATGATGTTTGCCAATAGCCTGAAGCTGCTGGGTGCGCTGGTGATCTGCTTTGGCTTTAACCCGTTTTTGGGCTATACGCTGGTCGGCGTAGGCGCAGCGGCTTATTCACCGGCGAAATATGGCATCCTGGGGGAAATTGTCCTGGGTGAAAAGCTGGTCAAAGCCAACGGATTGATGGAAGGCTCTACTATCGCCGCGATTCTGCTTGGTTCGGTAGCTGGCGGATTTTTAGCGGACTGGAACCTGATTGCGGCGTTAGCGGCCTGCGCCCTGACTTACGGCATTGCAGTCGTGGCTAACCTGTTTATCCCGAAGTTACAGGCGGCGCGTGCGGGTCAAAGCTGGCACTTCGTCGCGATGTTGACCAACTTCAGCTCTGCCTGCCGGGTGCTGTGGCATAACGCCGAAACACGCTTTTCCCTGCTTGGCACCAGTTTGTTCTGGGGCGCAGGCGTTACGCTGCGTTTTCTGCTGGTGCTGTGGGTGCCAGTGGCACTGGGGATCAGCGATAACAAAACGCCGACCACGCTGAATGCGATGGTGGCGATCGGTATCGTTATCGGTGCAGCGGCGGCGGCCAAACTGGTGACGCTGGAAACGGTGCGTCGCTGTATGCCTGCGGGTGTACTGATTGGCGTGATGGTGGTGATTTTCTCTGTGCAGCAGAGTTTGATGCACGCTTATCTGCTGCTGATGGTGATCGGTGCACTGGGTGGCTTTTTTGTGGTGCCGCTCAATGCGCTGTTACAGGCGCGCGGCAAACGCAGCGTGGGATCGGGGAATGCAATTGCGGTGCAGAATCTTGGGGAAAACAGCGCGATGCTGGTGATGTTAGGACTGTATACGCTGGCGATTAAAGCTGGCGCGCCGGCCGTTGCAACCGGTGTTGGCTTCGGCACCCTGTTCGCGCTGGTTATTGCCGCGCTGTGGGTGTGGCGTCCGTCTGAACAACGGGCCTGATACCGTCACCCCGGTTTTCGCCCATCCACTGAACGAAAACCGGGGAGTAGCCTTAGCGGCGAACGGCAATCGCCTCGATCTCAATTTTCACATCTTTCGGCAGGCGAGCCACTTCCACACACGAACGCGCCGGGAAGCTGGCGTCGTGCTCGGTAAAAAAGGCTTCATAGGTCGCATTCACGGTAGCGAAGTCATTCAAATCCTTCACGAACACGGTGGTTTTTACAATGTCGCCGACTTTCAGACCAGCCGCTTCAACAATCGCCTTCACATTTTCCAGAGACTGACGCGCCTGCGCTGATACGTCATCTGCGACTGCACCCGTGGCAGGATTAACCGGGATCTGACCAGAGGTAATAATCATGCTGCCAAGGTCAACGCCCTGGACGTAAGGGCCGATTGCAGCGGGTGCTTTTTCCGTACTGATTTCGCGAGACATTTTAGCTCCTGAGTTTTGGCACGAAGGCGGCACTACGCCGCCGAAAAAATCATTATAAAGGTGACAAGAGTGATTACCAGTGACCAAGCACCACGTGGCGTGCGAACTCTTTCTCGCAATATTTACACTTCAGATGCACATCATCAGCGCGCTGTTTTACCGCAAAGCTGGAGAACACCGGTTCACTGCGGCTGATGCAGTTGCTGTTCGGGCAGGTCAGGATACGTTCGATACGTTCCGGCAGCGTTGGGGCAATTTTTGCGACCACTTCATACTCATCAATGCGGTTCACTGTGGCGTGTGGTGCATAGACCGCCAGCTGATTAACCTGATCGTCAGTAAGAAAAGTGTTCTCAATTTTGATCAGATCTTTGCGGCCCATTTCACCCGACGGCAGGTTTAAACCAATAGTGATGCGCTGTTCCGTTTCAGTCAGGCGGAACAGAGACAATAGCTTAAAGCCAACGTGCGCGGGAATGTGGTCGATGACCGTGCCGCGTTTGATTGCTTCGACCTGTAACTTATTATCGTGAGTCATCGTGATTGCTCCTTACAGGGCGAGTTCGCTGTTGAGGACTAATGCCAGCAGAGCCTGGCGCGCATAGATGCCGTTACCGGCCTGTTGGAAATACCAGGCGTAGGGCGTTTTGTCGACATCGGTGGTGATTTCGTCAATACGAGGCAGCGGGTGCAGCACTTTCATGTTGTCACGCGCACCGGCCAGATCGGCAGCGCGTAAGATAAACTGCGCTTTCACATTGGCATATTCAGAGGGGTCGAGACGCTCTTTCTGTACGCGCGTCATGTAGAGAATATCCAGCTCCGGCATCACCTCTTCAAAGCTGTCATGGCGTGACCAGGCGATATTCTGCTCGTCTAACATGTCGGTGATATAGGCCGGCATTGCCAGCGCATCGGGCGCGATAAAGAAGAAGCGGTTGCCATCAAACTTAGCCAGCGCCTGCGTCAGTGAGTGCACGGTGCGGCCATATTTCAAATCACCCACCATCGCCACGTTGAGATGATCGAGGCGACTTTGTGTTTCGCGAATGGTAAACAGATCGAGCAGCGTTTGGGTCGGATGCTGATTCGCGCCATCACCGGCGTTCAGAATCGGGATACCGCCAGAAAATTCCGTTGCCAGACGCGCTGCGCCTTCTTGCGGATGGCGCATCACAATCGCATCCACATAAGTGCTAATGACGGAAAGGGTGTCAGCCAGGGTTTCGCCTTTTTTACCCAGCGAGGTATTGCTGCCGTCGGCAAACCCCACCACAGAGGCACCGAGACGATGGATAGCGGTTTCAAATGACAGACGTGTACGGGTCGAGGCCTCAAAGAAACAGCTTGCGATAACGTTGTGTTTCAGTAGCTCCGGCTGCGGGTTGGCTTTGAGCTGCGCGGCGGTATGCAGCACCAGCTCAAGCTCGTCACGGCTGAGATCGTTAATTGAAATAATGTGCTTGCGATATAGCGGGTTAGCCATAGCTCTCTCCTCTGCGCGGCCGGATGACAGGCAAAAAAAGCCCCTGCATAAGGGGCTTTTTTAAGATCGGGTCGATGACGGAAAGAAACACGCCGCCTGCATTCAGGCGAGATTGAGCGTCAAATTGTCCGCTGCACTGTTGCATGTTTCCTCCGGCAAATTGTGGCGCATTATACGCATCCATTAATTTGCTTCAAGGATAAATCGCACGCAAGGAAAACGTTTGCGCCTGCGCTCATAGTATCTGCAACCTGATGAATAACGGTTAAATTAACGCTGACCCAGCGTGGCGACCATTACCGCTTTAATGGTGTGCATGCGATTTTCAGCCTGGTCAAACACAATGCTGTGTGAGGATTCAAATACCTCGTTACTGACTTCCATACCGTTATGCAAACCGTACTGTTCCGCCATCTGACGACCCAGCGTGGTTTGATCATCGTGGAAAGCGGGCAGGCAGTGCAGGAACTTCACCTCAGGGTTGCCGGTCTGCGCCAGCATCGCGCTGTTGACCTGATAGCCGCGCAGTAACGCGATGCGTTCTTCCCAGACCGCTTTGTCTTCGCCCATCGATACCCAAACATCGGTATAGATGAAGTCGGCATCTTTTACGCCTTCAGCAATATTTTCGGTCAGGGTAATTTTAGCGTGGGTTTGCTCCCCTGCCTGACGGCAATGCGCAACCAGCTCCTCTTCTGGCCAGCAGCCTTTTGGCGCCACCAGACGCAGATCCAGGCCTGTCAGCGCCGCGGCTTCCAACATGCTGTTACCCATGTTGTTACGTGCATCACCGACATAGACCAGCGTCATCTCATTCAGCTTTTTAGCGGGCAGATGTTCCTGCATCGTGAGCAAGTCGGCGAGCAGCTGAGTCGGGTGAAACTCCGTGGTTAAACCGTTCCAGACCGGTACGCCAGCATGCTCAGCCAGAGTTTCAACCAGCGGCTGGCCGTAACCGCGATACTGAATGCCGTCATACATGCGGCCCAGCACGCGCGCGGTATCTTTCATCGACTCTTTATGACCAATCTGGCTGCCACTTGGGCCAAGATACGTCACGTTAGCGCCCTGATCGTAAGCGGCAACTTCGAAAGAGCATCGTGTACGGGTCGAGTCTTTTTCGAAGATGAGCGCAATGTTTTTGCCTTTCAGATACTGCGTTTCGCTCGCATTTTTTTAGCACGTTTTAATTCAGCAGAAAGGGTCAGTAAATAATCGATTTCGGCAGGGGAAAAATCCATCAGCCTAAGGAAATGGCGTTGATAAAGCTGACTCATACAGCACTCCATGTAACCATACTAAATGAATTAAAATTCAATCTAACCGTATGAATATGCATTTTCAACCCCAGCGCGAATAAACTTTTCGTTTTGTGTAGTGGCGCGCCGGGCAGTGTGGGAAAATAATTGTTTATTGCCGAACTCAGAGAGGACATCGCCATGGCATATGAAGCATTGTTGGAAGAGCAGCGTGAAGAGACGCGCCTGATCATTGAAGAGCTGCTGGAGGATGGCAGCGATCCCGACGCGCTCTATACCATTGAGCATCATCTCTCCTGCAACAACTTCGATTCGCTGGAAAAAGCGGCGGTTGATGCCTTTAAGCTGGGTTACGAAGTGACCGAGCCGGAAGAGCTGGAGCTGGAAGATGGCAGTACGGTGATGTGCGTCGATATCCTCAGCGAAGCCGCGCTGAACCCGGAACTGATTGACGCGCAGGTTGAACAACTGGTGAATCTGGCCGGTAAATACAATGTCGATTACGACGGCTGGGGAACCTATTTTGAAGACCCCGACGCTGAAGATGAAGACGATGGCGAAGCCATTGACGATGAGGATGATGGCATCCGCCACTAATTTAGCAGGCGGAGCATGCTCCGCCTTTCTCTCTTTTCCAGTCACGTTTTAATTCGATGAACTACGCACTTTTACTTGAACCTGTCCTTCAGTTCCTTCGCTGCCGTACCCCACAAGCCTGGATTGACGAGGCGCGCAAGCCGGAAAACCTGACGCTGTTACTGACCGATCATTTGGTCTGTGAGCTAAAAGCAGCGCAAACCGCTGTCTGGCTGATCCGCAAATATGTGGCTGACAAGCCGAGCGGCGACGCCATTCTGGCCTGGCTGAAGCCGTATGAAAATTTCATCTTCCGTGAGGATGGTGACAGCAATTTTATCAACGCGCACAAGAACCTGACCAAAAGCATCATTGTTCGTAATGAACTGCCGTGGGCGGATGATCTGGTCGAAAAAATGGTGTTGTTGATTAAAGAAGAGCTGCACCATTTTTATCAGGTTTGGGAAATTATGCAGTCACGCGGGCTGGTTTACCAAAAAATCACCTCCAGCCGCTACGCCAAATCGCTGCTGCGCGAAGTGACCACGCATGAGCCGGATACGCTGGTGGATAAACTGATTTGTGGTGCCTATATCGAAGCGCGATCCTGCGAACGTTTTGCCAGCCTGGCGCCTTATCTGGACAGTGAGCTGGAGAAATTTTATATCTCGCTGCTGCGTTCGGAAGCGCGCCACTATCAGGATTACTTAGCACTGGCTGCGCAGATTTCGCCGAAGGATATCGCACCGCGTGTAAAGGCGATTGGAGAAACAGAAAGGCAGTTAATCACTGAACCCGATAACGAGCTGCGTTTCCACAGCGGCGTCCCGGCTTTTTAATCTCTTCTGTGGCCATGCATGATGTTCTCCCCCTAAACGGGGAGAAACGGGAAAAAGAGATGGCGAGCATTCTCTCAGAGAGCTTTTAACATCCGTACTTCACAGTCGTTATGTCCGGTGCAGCCCATCGCGTTGTCTGTCAGCTCAAAACCCAGCGATTCGTAGAGTTTAACCGCGCGCGTCAGGCTGGCTGTGGTTTCCAGATAGCAGCGACGAAAGCCCCGCTGGCGCGCATGTTCCATTGCACACATCGCCAGTTCACGCGCTAAACCCAGCCCGCGCACTTCCGGCAGGAAATACATTTTTGCAGTTCACAAATATCGGGGGCGCTACAGGCCAAAGGAGCGACACCGCCACCGCCCATGACCTTGCCCTGATATTCAATAATCCAGTAGGCGCTGTGTTCCGCGCGGTACAGCTCAAACAGCCGATCGAGGTCAGGATCGGAAACGGTATAACCTTTATCGGCAGTTAGCCCAAACTCTGCGGAAACATCGCGGATAACCTGTGCAATATGCGGATTGTCGGCAGCAGCGATTGGGCGCACGATAAGATCGTGTCGCGTTGCGGTAGTCTTCATTATCTTTTCCAAATCTTTCTCAAATAAATGAAAAAAGCCGGGCTAGCCCGGCTTGATAATTAAGCGATCAGACTAAACGTTTACAATGCCGCAATCACGCCTTGCTGTTCAATCAGTTTTGCTTTCGATTGCTCCAGATCGGCCATGCGCTCACGCTCTTTCACTACCACCGCTTCCGGGGCGCGGGAAACAAAGCCTTCGTTCGCCAGCTTAACCTGAATCTTATCGATTTCTACGTCCAGCTTAACCAGCTCTTTCGCCAGACGCTCCAGTTCAGCGGCTTTATCCACTAAATCTGCCATCGGAATTAACAGCTCAGCGCCTTCCACGATTTTGGTGACGGAAACCGGGCCTTTCTCGCCCGCAGGCAGAACGGTCAGGCTCGCCAGACGCGCCAGGCGCGACAGGAAGTTGCGGTTGTCTTCAACGCGACGCAGCGCAGCCGGTGACGCATCGCGCAGCAGAACATCCAGTGGCTTGCTCGGCGCAATGTTCATTTCAGCACGAATGTTACGCACCGCCACGATCGCCTGTTTCATCCAGTCGATGTCCGCTTTTGCCTCGGCATCCTCTTTCGCCGCCTCATACTGCGGGAAAGGCTGCAGCATGATGGTGTCGTCGCTGATGTTTTTCAGCACTTTCACACGCTGCCAGATGGTTTCAGTGATAAAAGGAATAATTGGATGCGCCAGGCGCAGCAGGGCTTCCAGAACATGTACCAGCGTATGACGGGTGCCGCGCAGTTCAGATTCGCTGCCGCTGTTCATCACTGGCTTGGTCAGCTCCAGATACCAGTCACAGAACTGGTTCCAGGTGAAGTCATACAGCAGGTTGGCTGCAATGTCGAAACGGTAGCTGTCCAGCGCCTCACGGTAGGCTTTCACCGTGCTGTTGAACTCAGTCAGGATCCAGCGATCCGCCAGCGACAGCGTCATTTCGCCACCGTTCTGGCCGCAATCCTGCTCTTCGGTGTTCATCAACACAAAGCGGCTGGCGTTCCACAGCTTATTACAGAAGTTGCGGTAACCTTCGAGACGCTTCATGTCCCAGTTGATATCACGACCGGTAGAGGCCAGCGCAGCAAGCGTGAAGCGCAGCGCATCGGTGCCTGACGGCTCAATGCCGTTCGGGAACTGCTTCTCGGTGCGCTTACGGATTTTTTCAGCCAGCTGCGGCTGCATCATGTTACCGGTACGTTTTTCCAGCAGCGCATCCAGTGAAATGCCGTCAACCATATCCAGCGGATCAATCACGTTGCCTTTGGATTTTGACATCTTCTGGCCTTCTTCATCACGGATCAAACCGGTCATATAGACGGTTTTGAATGGCACCTGCGGCTTGCCATTTTCATCTTTAATGAAATGCATGGTCAGCATGATCATGCGGGCAATCCAGAAGAAGATGATGTCAAAGCCACTGACCAGCACGCTGGTGGGGTGGAAGGTGCGCAGTGCTTCTGTGTTTTCCGGCCAGCCCAGCGTAGAGAAGGTCCACAGGCCAGATGAGAACCAGGTATCAAGCACATCGTCATCCTGACGCAGCGCGACATCAGCGGCCAGGTTGTTTTCGCTACGCACTTCCTCTTCGGTGCGTCCGACATAGACGTTGCCGTCGTTGTCGTACCACGCCGGAATGCGGTGTCCCCACCACAGCTGGCGTGAAATACACCAGTCCTGAATGTCACGCATCCAGGAGAAGTACATGTTTTCATACTGCTTCGGCACAAACTGGATATCGCCGTTTTCCACCGCTTCGACCGCCACTTTTGCCAGCGGGGCAGTGCGCACATACCACTGGTCAGTCAGCATCGGTTCGATCACTACGCCACCGCGATCGCCGTAAGGGACGGTGAGATCGTGCGGTTTGATTTCGTCCAGCAAACCGAGTTCGTCAACCGCTGCCACAATCGCTTTACGCGCAGCAAAACGCTCCATTTTCTGGAACTGCGCCGGGATCTCATCGGAACAGACGTCGGTGACTTCGCCATTGGTGTCATAAACCTGGGCGCGTTCGCGGATATCGCCATCAAACGTCAGGATATTGATCATCGGCAGCTGATGACGACGCCCTACTTCGTAGTCGTTAAAGTCATGCGCTGGGGTGATCTTCACGCAGCCAGTGCCTTTTTCCATGTCGGCGTGCTCATCGCCAACGATCGGGATCAGGCGATTAACCAGCGGCAGCATGACAAATTTGCCGATCAGATCTTTATAGCGCGGATCTTCCGGGTTAACCGCGACGCCGGTATCGCCCAGCAGGGTTTCCGGGCGGGTGGTCGCAACCACCAGATAATCTTTGCCGTCAGCGGTTTTTGCGCCGTCTGCCAGCGGATAGCGGATGTGCCACATTGAGCCTTTGCTCTCGCGGTTTTCCACTTCGAGGTCGGAGATAGCGGTGCGCAGTTTTGGATCCCAGTTCACCAGGCGCTTGCCACGGTAAATCAGGTTCTCTTTATACAGGCGAACAAACACTTCTTTCACTGCATTGGACAGCCCTTCGTCCATGGTGAAACGCTCGCGCTCCCAGTCAACCGAGTTGCCGAGACGGCGCATCTGACGGGTGATGGTGCCGCCTGATTCCGCTTTCCACTGCCAGATTTTGTCGATGAAGGCATCACGACCGTAATCCTGGCGCGTTTTGCCTTCTTCAGCCGCAATCTTGCGCTCAACCACCATCTGCGTGGCGATGCCCGCGTGGTCCGTACCCGCTTGCCACAAGGTATTTTTACCCTGCATACGCTGGTAGCGGATCATGGTGTCCATGATGGTTTGCTGGAAGGCGTGACCCATGTGCAAGCTACCGGTAACGTTCGGCGGCGGGATCATAATGCAAAAGCTTTCCTGGCTGGTGTCGCCATTCGGTTTGAAGTAGCCCTGCTTTTCCCAATGCTCGTAAAGCGGCTGCTCGATATCTTGCGGGTTATATGTCTTTTCCATTTCTGCTATGTCGTTTGCGGCTGTGGTGGCGTTGCCGTATTCAATTGGAAACCAACGCTGCGGTACGCTTTATAGCGGTCGCGCGCCAGCTGTTTGAGAGATTCTTCGTAAGGAACGAAGTCTATCACTTCATGGAAAGCAGTAGCAAAATCTGCGAACTGCGGCAGCAGGCTAATTAACAGATCGCGCGGTGAACTGCCGCGCCGCTGTGGCCAGGCCAGCTCAACCGGTGCGCCGTAACGCGGCCCTTCGCCCGCGAGATTATGCGGCACGAAGGCGTTGGCCGGACGTTGCCACAGCGCCTCGTCCAGACGAATCGCTTGCTGCTCATTTTCACAGGCGATCAGCACGCGCTTGCCTGCCCGCCAGCGCGTTTCTGCCAGATCGCAGACCAGGGCTTCGATGGCGCTCAGGCCGTCACTGGCTGCATCGGTTTCCATCACGTAGAAGGTTGCGTTTTTCATGAGGATGCCTTGTGAATGGTCAAGGTGCTCGCTGCGTCGCTCCTGGTAAGATGCGCGCCGATGCCCTTATCCCGGCTCTCTTCCACAGAAAGAGAAACGCTGCTCTGTGCGCCTTTCTGGCCGGGCAAAAGCAGCGTCTTTCTCCTCCGCGTGGAGCAGGAGAGCGTGGGGAAAACTAGTCGTCGCCGTTCAGGCCGGCACGATTCAACAGAAACTGCGACAGCATCGGCACCGGACGACCGGTTGCGCCTTTCGCTTTGCCTGAGCGCCATGCAGTACCCGCGATGTCGAGGTGCGCCCAGTTATATTTGCGCGCAAATCGAGCCAGGAAGCAAGCAGCAGTAATGGCACCACCAGGGCGGCCACCAATGTTTGCCATATCAGCAAAATTAGATTCCAGCTGATCCTGATATTCATCCGCCATTGGCAGACGCCACGCCCGGTCACCCGACTGCTCTGATGCGCCGATCAGCTCGTGCGCCAGCGGATTGTGGTTCGACAGCAAACCGCTAACGTGATGACCCAGCGCAACCACACAGGCACCCGTCAGGGTCGCGACGTCAATCACCACTTCCGGCTCGAAACGCTCAACATAAGTCAGCGCATCGCACAGCACTAAACGGCCTTCCGCATCGGTATTCAGCACTTCAACAGTCTGGCCTGACATTGTCGTCAGAACATCGCCTGGGCGCATTGAACGCCCATCTGGCATGTTTTCACAGCCTGCCAGCACACCGACTACATTAAGCGGCAGATTCAGTTCCGCCACCATACGCATCACGCCGTAGACCGAAGCCGCACCGCACATGTCGTACTTCATCTCATCCATGCTGTCGGACGGTTTGATAGAAATACCGCCGGAGTCGAAGGTCAAACCTTTACCCACCAGCACGATAGGACGCGCTTCCGGATCGGGGTTACCTTTGTATTCAATTACCGACATCAGTGATTCGTTTTGTGAACCGGCACCGACCGCCAGATAGGCGTTCATGCCCAGCTCTTTCATCTGCTGCTCGCCAATCACACGGGTGGTCACGTTCTTGCTGAATGCGTCAGCCAGTTGACGTGCCTGTGAAGCCAGATAAGCCGCATTACAGATGTTTGGCGGCATATTGCTCAGATCTTTTGCCGCCTTAACGCCCGCCGCGACGGCTAATCCGTGCTGAATGGCGCGCTCACCGCTGGTCAGCTCACGGCGCGTCGGTACGTTGAATACCAGTTTACGCAGCGGGCGACGCGGCTCGGCTTTGTTACTTTTCAACTGATCGAAGTTGTAAAGTGCCTCTTTGGAGGTTTCTACCGCCTGGCGTACTTTCCAGTAGGTGTTACGTCCTTTAACGTGCAGCTCTGTCAGAAAGCAGACCGCCTCCATTGAACCGGTATCGTTTAAGGTATTGATGGTTTTCTGAATGACCTGTTTATACTGACGCTCATCCAGCTCACGCTCTTTACCACAACCAATCAGCAAAATACGTTCGGACAGGATGTTTGGCACATGATGCAGCAGCAGCGTCTGGCCCACTTTCCCTTCCAGCTCGCCGCGGCGCAGCAGGGCACTGATATAGCCGTCACTGATTTTATCCAGCTGTTCAGCAATTGGTGAGAGACGACGCGGTTCGAAAACACCAACAACAATGCAAGCACTGCGTTGTTTTTCCGGGCTTCCGCTTTTTACACTGAACTCCATGCACACTCCTGAATCTTAAAGACAACGGCCGCTGCTCTCGCTAGAATGTAGCGCGCTCGTGACATAATTAAGCGTAGCAACATGACATTTCACGACCAAAGGTCATAATGAATCGGGGTGACAAGATGTTGTTTTTTCACCACCCAAACGCAATTGTCATACAATTTTAGCTGTGACGACGGCCATTGATGAAGAAAAATGGCGAATAAGCGTTGAAACTATCGATTTTCCTGCAAAAAGACAAGTTTTCACAGGCGTACTAAGCGTGATCATCATTAGATATCTGGTTCGGGAAACGCTCAAAAGCCAGTTGGCTATCCTCTTCATCCTGCTATTGATCTTCTTTTGTCAGAAGTTAGTCAGGATTTTAGGCGCCGCGGTGGATGGCGAAGTCCCGACAAACCTCGTTCTGACTCTGTTAGGACTTGGTGTGCCTGAAATGGCACAACTTATTCTTCCCTTGAGTCTGTTTCTGGCGATTTTAATGACGCTTGGGCGGCTCTATACGGAAAGTGAAATTACCGTTATGCATGCCTGTGGCCTGAGCAAAGCGGTGTTGGTGAAGGCTGCCATGGTCCTGATGTTGTTTACGTCGCTGGTAGCGGCAGTGAATGTCATCTGGCTCGGGCCCTGGTCGTCGCGCTATCAGGACGAAGTGACGCAGAATGCCAAAGCTAACCCGGGTGCCGCTGCCCTGGCTGCCGGGCAGTTCCAGACCTCCAGCGACGGGAACGCGGTGCTGTTCATCGAAGACGTAAAAGGCAATCAGTTTGGCAACGTCTTCCTGGCGCAGTTGCGTCCAAAAGGCAACGCGCGTCCATCGGTAGTGTTAGCTGACAGCGGCCATATGGATCAACGTCCCGACGGCTCGCAAGTGGTGACGCTGGATAAAGGCACGCGCTTTGAAGGCACCGCCTTGCTGCGTGATTTCCGTATCACGGATTTCAATAACTATCAGGCGATTGTTGGCTACAAAGAGGCCACGCTCGATCCGAACGATGCTGAGCAGTCGAGCTTCACCGGCCTGTTCCAGAATGACACGCCAGCGTTCCGCTCGGAGCTGCACTGGCGCATTACTTTGGTGTTCTCGGTGTTGGTGATGGCGCTGATGGTGGTGCCGCTCAGCGTGGTGAATCCACGTCAGGGGCGCGTGTTGTCAATGCTGCCCGCGATGCTGCTTTATCTGATCTTCTTCCTGCTGCAAAGCTCATTGAAATCGAGCGGCTCAAAAGGCCGTCTCGATCCGGCTATCTGGATGTGGGTGGTTAATATCAGTTACCTGCTGTTAGCGGTAATGCTTAATCTGTGGGATACGGTACCGATGCGTCGCGTTCGCGCCCGCTTTACACGCGGAGGGTCGGTCTGATGTTTCGCGTTCTTGACCGCTATATCGGTAAAACGATCTTTAACACCATTATGTTGACCTTGTTCATGCTGGTGTCACTTTCCGGCATCATCAAGTTTGTCGATCAGCTACGCAAAACCGGGCAGGGTGCGTATACCGCAATCGATGCGGGTTACTACACCTTGCTTAGCGTGCCGAAAGATATCGAAATCTTCTTTCCCATGGCGGCGTTGCTGGGGGCGTTGTTAGGCCTGGGGACGCTGGCGCAGCGCAGTGAGCTGGTGGTGATGCAGGCAGCGGGCTTTACCCGCATGCAGGTCGCGTTGTCGGTAATGAAAACGGCGATTCCGCTGGTGCTGCTGACCATGGCAATCGGTGAGTTTGTGGCACCGCAGGGCGAACAGATGGCGCGCAACTACCGTGCGCAGCAACTCTATGGCGGTGCGCTGGTCTCCACACAAAATGGTTTGTGGGCCAAAGATGGCAACAGCTTTATCTATATTGAGCGCATCAAAGGCGATAACGAGATCGATGGCGTCAGCATCTATAACTTCAACGATCAGCGTCGCTTACTGAATGTGCGTTACGCGGCCAGTGCCACCTGGGATGCAGAGAAAAAGCGTTGGATGCTGTCGCAGGTCGATGAATCAGACCTGAAAGATCCGACGCAGATTACCGGCTCGCAAAGTCTGGGAGGGGAATGGAAAACTAACCTGACGCCAGACAAGCTGGGCGTGGTGGCGCTTGATCCCGACGCGCTGTCGATTCGCGGCCTGTATAATTACAGTAAATACCTGAAGCAGAGTGGACAGGAATCGGGACGCTATTTGCTCAATATGTGGAGCAAAATCTTCCAGCCGATTTCTGTGGCGGTGATGATGCTGATGGCGCTCTCGTTTATCTTTGGCCCGCTGCGTAGCGTGTCGATGGGTGTGCGCGTCGTCACGGGTATCAGCTTCGGCTTCCTGTTTTACGTACTCGACCAAATCTTTGGCCCGCTCAGCCTGGTTTATGGTTTACCGCCGATCATGGGCGCGATTCTGCCAAGCTTCGCCTTCTTCGCGATCAGTCTGTTTATGTTGATCAAGCGGCGATAGACCCGGTTACAGCACAAAAAAAGCCGCAGCGATGCGGCTTTTTTATTATCAAAAAACGGCTTACCCAGGCAACCATGTCGGGACTTGTGACAGTAAAAAAAGAATCAATCCAATCGTGCCTCCCACCAGCGTACCGTTGATGCGGATAAACTGCAGGTCTTTGCCAATGTTCAGCTCAATCTGCTGCGACATATCGCGTGCATCCCAGCTTTTCACCGTATCGCTGATGTGGCGCGTCAGGAAGCTGGCAAACTCCGGGGCGACACTGCGCGCCGCATCTTCCAGATGTTGATTCATCGAATGGCGCAACGCCTGATCGGCTGCCAGGGTTTCGCCCAGCCATAAGGCGGCAAGGCGCACTTTTTCCTGTACGCGCGAGTCGTCACTACTCAGATCGGCTTTCAGCCAGGCTCGCAGATCGTTCCACAGCTCGCCGATATAGCGATTAAGCGACGCATCCTCTTTCAGCCAGCTTTTTATCACTTCTGCGCGCTCGGCCATCTCAGGATCGTTCTTCAGCTTATCAATCAGGCGATCAACGGCACGGTTAAAACCAAGGCGCAACTCATGCCCCTGATCGGCTGCCACATCATCCAGCAGGGAATCCACTGCATTCGCCACTAACTCCGCACTGTGTTCGCCAAGCCATTCGGTTGGCAGCATTTTGGCCTTAATCGGGTGCTCGCGCTTCAGCCAGCGTACGATTTGCAGTGCGATAAATTCACGCGTGCCGGGTTTATGCAACAGACGCAGGAGCTGTTCCACTGCCGCATCCAGCAGTTCCTGATGGCGATTATTTTTGGTCAGGCTCTCCAGCAGTAGCGCGCTGGTCTGGCTGAGATCGACCTTATCAATTGCACGATGCACCGCACGACGCATAAAGTTCTGGATCCGCGCATCGTCAGTGAGATCGAGAAAGCCGCGCATCACCTGCAACAGATGGCGCCCCACCCGGTCAGCGTTGCCCGGCGCATTCAGCCAGTCCGCTAACATGCGCGAGGGATCGTGACGACGAATTAAATTCAGCAGCGAGTCAGTATCGAGGAACTTCTCCTGCACAAAACGACCCAGATTGTCACCAATGCGATCTTTGTTGCGCGGGATAATTGCCGTGTGGCGAGAAATAAAGGGCACCGGAACGCGACGAAACAGCGCAACGACGGCAAACCAGTCCGCCAGCGCACCGACCATCGCGGCCTCGGCTATCGCTTTTACGCCGCTGACATAAATAGTGGGCGGAAGAAAAAGTGTGATGATAAAAGTGGCGGCAGCCAGCAGTAACAGCAGCAGCGCCAGACGTTTGGTCCGTGTTAGTTCGCGTTGTTTATCCATGTTGTGATCTTAGCAGAGACGAAAGTTAGCGTCGGCGACCGCCCAGTAAACTGCCCAGCACGCCGCGAATAATTTGATGCGTAATTTGTCGCGTGGCGCTTTTTGCCATGGTGTGTACTATGCCATCACGCTTACCCCCACGCGGGCCGGTGCTGCCAAATAAAATATCCTTCAGGCCTCCCAGAATACCGTTATCGACCGCCACCTTATTGCCTTTGGCTTCAGGGGCATTGACGTTTTCGCTGGCTGCCTGCACACCCTGCTGTAGCCGTTCAAAAGCCGATTCCCGGTCGACTTCGCTGTCATATTTGCCTGACAGGGGAGAATGATTGATTAAGCCGTTACGCTCGTCAGTACTCACCGGCCCCATGCGTGAACCGGGAGCAATGACCATTGCCCGCTCAACCACTGACGGGCTGCCCTTTTCATCGAGCAGGGAGATCAGGGCTTCACCCGTGCCGAGAGCCTGTATCGCCTCAACGGTATTAAAGGCAGGATTAGCGCGCAGCGTTTCAGCGGCGGTTTTCACCGCTTTCTGATCTTTTGGCGTAAAGGCGCGCAACGCATGCTGAACGCGGTTGCCAAGCTGGCCAAGCACGCTGTCAGGAATATCCGCTGGGTTTTGTGTCACAAACCAGACGCCCACGCCTTTAGAGCGGATCAGGCGGATCACCTGTTCGATTTTTTCCAGCAGCACAGGCGGCGCATCGTTAAACAGCAGGTGCGCTTCATCAAAAAAGAAAACCAGTTTTGGCTTATCCAGATCGCCCGCTTCTGGCAGATGCTCATACAGTTCTGCCAGCAACCACAGCAGGCTGGTGGCGTAGAGTTTCGGCATTTGATAAAGCTTTTCTGCCGATAAGATATTAATAAAGCCTTTGCCTTCGCTGTCTGTGCGCATCCAGTCGGCAATTTCGAGCATTGGCTCGCCAAAGAAGTGCTCTGCACCCTGCTGCTCCAGCGCCAGCAGCCCGCGCTGAATCGCCCCCACCGAGGCGCTGTTGATATTACCGTATTGGGTTTGAAAAGCCTTCGCGTTGTCGCCGATATACTGCGTTATGGCGCGCAGATCTTTGAAATCCAGTAGCAATAATCCCTGGTCGTCCGCGATGCGGAAAATAATCTGCAATACGCCGCTCTGTACTTCATTCAGATTAAGCAGGCGCGCCAACATTAAAGGTCCAAGATCGGAAACGGTAGCGCGTACCGGGTGGCCTTTCTCGCCAAAAATATCCCACAGCATTACCGGATTACGCTGCGGTTGCCACTCTGTCACCCCGATCTTTGCCAGCCTCTGCTGTAACTTTTCACTACTTTGTCCTTCAGCAGCGATGCCGGTAAGATCGCCTTTCACGTCAGCCATGAATACCGGGACGCCAGCTGCCGAAAACGATTCAGCCAGTTTTTGCAGGGTGACCGTTTTGCCGGTGCCGGTGGCACCGGTAATCAAACCGTGGCGATTAGCCATTTGCGGCAAAAGATGAAGCTGTAGATCAGGGGTCTGGGCAATCAGCAGCGGGGAGGTCATGATTTTCCACTCTCAGGCGACAGGTTATCTCTGAAGAATAGCAAGCGGTGCGCAGCAGAGCAGAAGAGATTTGCCTGAAAGCCAGCAGCCGTAACGCTTCCCTCTGCAATGCCGCGCCTGGGAGAAAACGACTGAATAGATTAACCGTTACCCGCGACTGAAATTGACTTCTCTGCGCGTCTTTCTGTCACGCTGTCTCGGCCAGTTTAATCATGACCGGGCAGTTTATTACTTACCGAGATTAATTTGTGCATTTTTTGCACCACGGGATAAATAACAGAACTATTCTGATTTGGCACCGTAAATAACATTTTTCATTTGCGGCAGGATAAAAGTAAATATAATGTTGCCAATGAGAATAATTCTCTTGTATGGAAGTATGATATTTTTTTATCGGTTATTTTTCGCAATTATTACTTTGCGTAAATAATATTGTCGATTAATTCAGCAATAAATATCTCACCCCCGATAATCATAAGGATTTAGGCCAAATTTCCCGTATTCTTGATTGTTACCTCGCTGTAACCTATTAGCAACACGATGATAAACTTTCACTATAAAACATCTCCTCTCTAATTTTTACATTTAGAAATATTTATATCCCTAAGATTGCCACGTTATTAACCGATATGTTTCTTCATTCACATAAATATTACTTTACCCGCTATTTTTTTGCGCTGCAGGTACGCTGACTGCGCTCATTTATGTTGGTCGCTTATTACTGGGCGCTGGCGAAGAGCTGGTCGGTCGTTTTCTGACAACGTGAAAGATTAAGGTAGTTATTAGATGAGAGTCGTGCGGCTATGCTTCTTCAAAAACCCACCACCAGGCGTAAATTTTTGCTGGGCTCTTTACTGGCATTGCCATTAAGTGACCTGGTATTTAAAGGAATAACTGCAGCACAAGCAGCGGAAATGGCAGCGCCAGAATTAGCTGACTATAAACCGATCTTTTTCAGTGCCGAAGAGTGGCAATTTATTTTGGCGGCAACCGATCGTTTGATTCCGGCTGGCGGCAATGGTAAAGCGCCGGGCGCCCTGGAAACCAACGTGCCGATCTTTATCGACCAGCAGCTGCATAGCGAAGAGTTTGGCAGCGAAATTTACCTGCAAGGTCCGTTTAATGTCAGCGCACCGGCCACCATGGGCTATCAAATTCCTTTCCGGCCACAGCAGATGTACCAGACCGGCATCAGGCTGGTTAATCAGTGGACGCAGAGCACGTATCAAAAACCGTTCCATGCACTGACGCAGCAAGAAAAAGACGACGTACTGACCAAAGTGAATAAAAACGAGGTCGACTTCGCCGCATCAGGCGAAGCGAATATGAAAGCGTCGCAGTTCTTCAGCCAACTGCTTTCCGATACCAAGCACGGTTACCTCGCGGACCCTATGTACGGCGGCAACAAAGGCATGAAAGCCTGGATTGCCATCGGCTTCCCGGGCGCGCGTGCCAGCTTCACCGAATGGGTGAAACAGCACAACGTTCCGTATCCGCTCGGCCCGGTCAGTGTGAAGGGCGAACGCGCTTAACCGCGCATTCCCAATCAGGTATTTGAAACAGGATTATCATGGCACAGGTTACTAAAAAAGAAGTCGACGTTGTCGTCTGCGGCCTCGGTTGGGCCGGCTCGTTAATGAGCATTGAACTCGCGCTGGCTGGACTCGAAGTTCGCGCTTTAGAACGCGGCGGCGATCGCGATTACGATGAATTTGCTTACCCAAAACCGGCAGATGAATATGCTTACGCAGTGCGTAATAAAGTGTTTGCTACCCCGGCAGAAGCAGCCGTAACGGTTCGCTACAACACCAGCCAGACGGCGCTGCCAACCCGTAAATGGGGCGCGTTTGCGCCAGGCACCGGCGTAGGGGATCGGGTCTGCACTGGACAGCGGTTCTGCTGCGTCCTACCCCAACCGATATCAAACTGAAAACCTACGTGGATGAGGCGTACAAGCCGGGCATCCTGCAGGAAGATATGCGCGTGATGGACTTCCCGTTTACCTGGGATGAGATCGAACCTTACTTCTACAAGTTTGAGCTGATTTGCGGTCAGTCCGGTAACACCGGCAACCTGCGCGGTAAAATCCTTGAGGGTGGCGATCCGTTTGAAGGTCCACGTTCTGAGCCGTATCCGCTGCCTGCCCTGGACGATACGCTGAACAACGTGATGTTCAAAGAAGCCGCAACCAAACTCGGCTATCACCCGTTCCCGAACCCGTCTGCATGTGTATCACGTGCGTGGAAAAACCCTTACGGCAACCAGATCGCGCCGTGTAACTACTGCGGCTATTGCAGTAAATATCCATGCCTGAACTACTCCAAAGCCTCACCGCAGACGGCTGTAATGGATGCGCTGAAGCGTATGCCTAACTTCTCTTATGAAGTGAATGCAGAAGTAATCAAGGTGGTGCTGAACGACGACAAGAAGACCGCTAAAGGCGTGATCTACATCGACGGTCAGGGCAATGAGTGCTTCCAGCCAGCGAAAATCGTGGTACTGAGCAGCTTCCAGCTCTACAACGTGCGTTTAATGCTGCTGTCCGGTATTGGCAAGCCTTACAACCCGATCACAGAAGAAGGCGTTGTCGGGCGTAACTACGCCTTCCTGTCGAACGGCGGCGCAACGCTGTTCTTCAAAGATAAAAACTTCAACCCGTATGCAACCGCAGGGGCGACTGGCCAGATGTTCAACGACATCTCGCCGGGCAACTTTGATGGCCCTTCGCTCGGCTTCCTTGGTGGCGCGAAGATCCACAGTTCGCAGGCAACCGGTACGCCAATCAGCACCGCACTGCCAAAAGGCACGCCCACCTGGGGCGCCGGCTGGAAAGAGGGTCTGGAAGAGTGGTATGGCCATTCCATGAAGATCAGCATCACGACGACCTGTCAGTCATACCGTGACATCTATCTGGATCTCGATCCTAACTATAAGGATCATCACGGTTTGCCGCTGCTGCGTATGACCTTCAACTGGAAAGAGAATGAGTTGAAACTGCAGCAATACCTGAAAGGGATCGTGGGCAACATCAGTAAAGAGTTGAATCCAGACAGCATGAGCATGAGCTTCCTGCCAATGGGCGCTGACTTTGACCTGACCAAATACGTTTCTACCCACAACGTGGGCGGTGCGGTGATGGGCGATAACCCGAAAACCTCAGCACTGAACAAGTACTTGCAGAGCTGGGACGTGCATAACGTGTTTGTACCAGGCGGTAACGCATTCCCGCAGAACTTCCAGGCGAACCCGACCGATACCATCGGTGCGATTACCCTGATGGCGGCACAGGCGATCAAAGATCAGTATCTGAAAAACCCCGGTCCACTGGTACAGGCATAAGCGCATGAACAAGCTGAATTTAAAATCATTGTTACTCGCCAACGCCGTGCTGCTGGCCAGCGGTTTTGCGGTTCAGGCGCACGCAGAAGATGAATCTCAACTGATCAAGCAGGGCGAATATTTATCGCGTCTTGGCGACTGCATGGCGTGTCACTCGGTTGCAGGCAAGCCGGATTACGCGGGCGGTTTAGCGATTGAGTCGAATCTGGGCACTATTTTCTCAACCAACATTACGCCAGATAAAGTGCACGGTATCGGTAACTATAGCGAACAGCAGTTCTCTGACGCGGTTCGTAAAGGGATATTGCCGGACGGTTCGCGCCTCTATCCGGCAATGCCGTATCCAGATTATGCCAAAATCAGCGATGCCGATATGCATGCGCTCTACGTCTACTTCATGAAAGGCGTGAAGCCAAGTGCTGAGCAGCCAGAGGAAACCAAACTGAGCTTCCCGTTTAGCCAGCGTTGGGGCATGCGTTTCTGGAACTGGGCGTTTACCTCCGATAAGCCTTTCCAGCCAATCGGCGGGGCTTCAGAAGAGATTAACCGCGGTGCTTATATTGTGGAAAGCCTGGGCCACTGTGGTAGCTGTCATACGCCGCGCGGACTGGGAATGAATGAGAAGGCGCTCGACAGCGGTGACGCTAAGTTCCTTGCCGGTGGCAGCCTGAATAACTGGGATGTGCCGTCGCTGCGTGGTCTGCCGCGCTGGAGCGAGCAGGAGATTGTTGATTACCTGCAAACCGGTCGTAACGACAAAGCGGCAGTGGGCGGTGAGATGACTTCAGTGATTGAGCACAGCAGCTCACACATGACGGACGCCGATCTGAAAGCCATCGCGGCTTACCTGAAGTTTATTAGCGGCAACCCACCGTTGCAGGCCTATAACGTGCAGGCGCAGCAGGCAACAGAAGCCAAACTGACCGCCGCGAAGAACCTGACCGAAGGTGAACGTCTTTATATTGATAACTGTGGCGCATGTCACTTTGTCACCGGTAAAGGCGCGCCGGGCATCTTCCTGAACTGGATCAGGCCACGATTGTGAACGCCAACGATCCAACCGGTTTGATCCACACCATTCTGGCCGGTGCGCAGCAGCCATCAACCGAGAAAGCGCCGTCGAAACTGGCGATGCCGGGCTTTGGCAACCGCCTTAGCGACGATGAAGTGGCGCAGCTTGCCACCTTCATTCGCCACGGCTGGAGCAACAACGCACCAGCCGTAAGCAAAGATCAGGTGGCTGAGGTCCGTAAGTCACTTGAGCACTAAACAGAGCGGGGCGCAGAAGGCGCCCCGTTTTTTTAACCGTGAATGACTTCCAGCACACCATTAATAACAAACTGCACGCCCATACAGACCAGTAAAAATCCCATCAGTCGCGAAATCGCTTCGATGCCGCTTTTGCCGACCAGCTTCATAATGGTGCCTGAGCTGCGCAGCGCCAGCCATAAAATCAGGCTGACCGTAAAAAAGGTGATAACGGGCGCAACTCTGTATACCCATTCGGAAAAATCTACACCGCTTTTCACCGTTGAGGCAGAGCTGATGATCATGGCGATGGTTCCAGGCCCGGCAGTGCTTGGCATCGCGAGCGGTACAAAGGCAATATTCACTGGCTGGTTAGCTGTTTCGAGTTCATCGTGTTTATATTTGGCTTCAACGGAGTGCGCGGCCGGTTGCGCCGGAAACAGCATTTTGAAACCAATAAACGCGACGATTAACCCACCGGCGATGCGCAGACCAGGAATAGAGATGCCAAAGGTATGCAGCACGGCATTACCGGCATACCACGCCACCATCATGATGGCGAAGACATAAACAGAAGCCTCCAGCGCCTGGCGATTGCGCTCGCGGTAATTCATGTCACCCGCCAGACCGAGAAACAGCGCCACGGTTGTCAGTGGATTCGCCAACGGCAGTAACACCACCAGTCCGAGTCCTACAGCCTGAAATAATTCCAGCATGGCACCTCTCTCATAGGGGTCTGTTTTAATGTTTAGGCCGTTCCAGCGCCTCTAACAGTTCAGGGAAGAAGTCTTGCAGGATCTCGGGCGTCATCAGCTCAGGATATTGCATCAGGTGTTCACGGATGCGCTCGTTGACGTCGGGAATAAGCAGTTTTGCCGCTTCGGTGGCGCTGAGCTTGTGCTTCTTCATAACGCGCAGCAGGCCATCGGGCTGATTGTCTTCGTCTTCTGCATCATCTGCCATCTCCAGCGCATCCAGCTCGTCGAACATCTCCATCAACGCTTCCGTTTGAGGCGTTCGGGATTCATATTCGCGCGGGTGCTCATTTTCCAGAAAACGCAGCATTGCACGCATCGGCGTACCATCTGGCGTAGCGGGCGGCTCTACTGCAAACCAACTCAGCAACTGATGCATCGTGATTTGATGCACGTGATAACCGCTATCGACCAGTTCATCAGCCAGCAGTTCAGCGGTTTCATTTTCGATCAGACAGATATGGGTACGGTTCGATTCATACTGTTCGAGCCATTGGTAAATCTCCTCAATCACCCCATCGTCATACTCGAACTTTTTATTTTGGTAGCTGCCATCCGGGCCATGTACGCAGGCTTTAATGAGATCGGGATCGAAGTAAATCGCAATGTTGAAGCCTTTCATACGTGCTGTCCTGTGTGATCTAAAAAACTCACTATAACGCCGACTGAGCAGATGGGAAATGGCGAGGTTGATTGGCTGTCTGGAAGTGCGGAGAAGAACAATTTATTGTGTTTTTTTGCTGTAAACAGCAGCAACAGCGAAGCGGGGAGCACTAAAGGGGCACCGATGTGTCGGTGGAACCGGAGAATGGCAATCCTTCGCCAGTTATCCTTAAGAGATAAAGTTTTTACCCTGTTTCAACACCACGTCACAGGCTTTGGTCTTCAGCTTCTCACCCATCGGTGAATTGCTCAGGCTCTGCAAATTCAGTTGCTGACCATTACCGGTGTTTAACAGACCAGCCACACCCTGCTGATAATCGGTTTTTTGCTCTTGCGCAGTGGTGGTGCTCAGTCCCAGCTTACTTAGTACCTGATCCTTCACGGATTGCACATTGTTCTTTACCACGTTGTGCTCAACGCAATACTGCATGACACCTGCGGCATTGGTCATGCTGTTTGCGCTGACGGCTTTATCACCACCGTTTAGCAATCCTGTGATTGATGAGAGCGATAAGCCGCTGTTTTGCGAACTGCTGGTGGTTGTGCCACTGTTTTGCTGGCTGAGCTGCGATGCTGCGCTGCTCAACTGATCCTGCCAGCTTGCGGCTGACGCACTACCCGCAACCAACAGTGCTGCGATTCCCCATCCCCAAACGCGTTGTGTTTTTTTCATACTAACCTCAGTCATTTCATTATCTTTGCAGGCTCTGGCCTGTTAAGAGGAATAATGCCGGGTAAAGTTCCAAAATAATCGACGCACAGCCTGCTTTGAGAATATTCTGTATTTTTAGTTTGTCGGTTAGCTATGCGTAATCGCACTTTATAAAGGTAATATTGATAGCGGGTAATTATGCAGGGTAAATAAATTTTACACCTCAGAAACATTATTTAATATTTATACGCACCCTGTTTTTAATTGATTAATTTTATCCTGGGAAACGTAAATTTCGCGCTGCGTTTTTTGTATTGAGTTCAGCCTGCATGAGGCCTCACAGTGCATAGGGTGGGGAAACAGGATGCTGTGGCAAACTCATTTTTCATCAATAAGTTAAGGCAGAAAGGAAATTTTTCTGGCTGCGTTTAATCCGCTTTTTTAATTCTTCAGGCTGCGTTGTTTTTATTCCCGCCTCTAAAAAATAATTATTAAATCGACTTCCCAATTTAAATATCTTGTCTAGGCTTATCACTGTGTCAGGTAATTGTGGTGAACATTCATAGCGCATTATAAATTGAATTGATAAACGGGAGAATATATGGCTGGACAGCCGGAACACAATAAAGATGCCGAAGTAACGTTAAAGCTTGCAGAAGAGCAAATTGCGTTGACTAAGCAGAAAGTTGTGGATGGTCATGTCCGCGTAACCCGTTCCACAACTGAACACGATGAAGTGATCAGTACGCTGCTCCAGCAGGAAAAAGTGGAAACAGAGCGCGTGGCTAAAGCGCAGCGCGTTGAATCCATACCGGAAATCAGGGAAGAAAACGGCGTACTTATTGTCCCGGTCGTTGAAGAAGAGATTGAGATAGTAAGAAAGCTGGTGCTGAAAGAAGAGATCCACATCCGAAAGGTGCAGGAAACCGCGCCTTTTCAGGAGGTGGTAACTCGACGTAAACAGCAAGTGAAGATAGAGAGAGACGACGATCGGTAATTAAATGCTAACAAGAGAGGAATGATCATGGCACACGAAAAAAATCGTAACACTGTTCGATTCTGCAATGCAGGCAGATGCCGCGAAAAGAAATCTCATGAAAGCTGGTTTTCCTGATCAGGATATTAGTTTAATTAGTGGTGAACGTTTGCAGTCGGAAGGCAAAGCGATTCGACATCCAAGCATCTGGCAGCGCCTGTTTGGTCATACTGTAGATGAAGACCAGGCAGATGTTTATACCAGAGCGATGGATAAAGGTGGCGTCGTACTTTCGCTGCGTACCGAAGAAGATAATCTGGCCAAAGCGATGACCATTCTTCACTCGCATGATTCGGTAGATGTACCGTCACGCATGAATAGCTCGCTAACCGATGCGCCAGAGAAAAAATTCACCACAGGTGAAGCTGCTGATCCTATCGTAGGTGGCAATTTTGCTGGTGAAACCGACGATCGCAAACTACGTAAAGTAGAACCTCTCCGCACGTCGCTAACGGGTAATGAGACTGAAGAAGATATTCTGCGTCTGGCAGAAGAGCAGATTGAAGTGGGTAAACGTCTGGTCAGCGAAGGTTCAACCCGTGTCCGTCGTTATACTGTGACAGATGACGTATCACGTGATATTTCGCTGCATGAACAGCACGCAGATATATTCCGTCGTTCGGTAAACGAACCGGCGCTGGCTGGCGAAGTTGACTGGTCTGAGAAAACGGTAGAAGTGGCCGAATCGCATGAGCAGCCGGTTGTTAATAAAACCACCAATGTGAAAGAGGAAGTGGTGGTGCGTACCGACGGCAGCGATCGTACGGAAACCATCAACGATACGGTACGTCGTCAGGAAGTGGATATTGACAGGAATGCACCGGAAGCGCGTGAGCGTGCCTTGTCACCTAATAGTGGGGCCAGTACGGCAGGCAGTGCAGGCGTTACGCCAGCGGCAGCCTCAACGAATGCTGCCTCAACAAATGGTGTAAATACCACGGGTAACACAACGCTGAATCCGCAGACGCGTGACAACAAGCCAGGCATGGCCGAAAGAGCAGGTGAAAAAGTCAGTGAAGCGAAAGATAAGGTCGAAAGTAAACTGAAAAGTCACGAGTATGACCATTCGCACTAATGTGTAGGTTCAAAGCGGCTCTGAAACACTTTTGAGCAACACCAGATTGGGCCAGCCGAAAGGCTGGCCCTGTTGCGTCTGGAGGGGTCAGCTTAAGTTCTCCTGCTGTCGATAAGTCCAGGCGTGCTGAAAACAGGCGGTGAGGAAGTTTGGCCATGTTAGTAAGGAAGGGATTGTGAACGTTGGTGAATACGAGTGTTCAGCGGGCAATGAGTGATAGATGGCGGCTTCAGCGCGTGTTCCGCTGGTTTTTTCATCGCTTAGCGCACAACCCAGCGAAAGAGGCTTGCGCCGCGTATCGGTAACGGTATAATCCCCAACGTTTTCCGCATCCTCTTCAGTGCCGAAGTGGCGAAATCGGTAGACGCAGTTGATTCAAAATCAACCGTAGAAATACGTGCCGGTTCGAGTCCGGCCTTCGGCACCATCGAAATGCAAAATCAAGCTACCTGAGGGTGGCTTTTTTGTGTCTGAAATTCAGTATCCGCAAGGCTTTCCTCACTTTTTACTCGGCCTGACTCAGCCTGATTCGATCTACATCAACTTACTGATACGGGTACATCTGCATATACCCGGCTCAACTTTGTATCTCTTTTACTTTTAAAGCTGGACCACGCTAACCTCTTTTGCTTATCAGGTGTCTTTGATGGCATTTACGGGGCTTATTAATATCAGATTTAATCCTTTATTCGATGTGAATTTCAGAACCCAGACCCATTAAGAACAATCCAGCCTAATAACCATCGCCTTTACAGAATAAAGAATAAACCAATAAAAAAGCTGCCTTTCGGCAGCTTCCTTATATCAATGCAAACAGCACTGTTTATATTTTTTTCCGCTACCGCACGGACAGGGATCATTCCGGCCGGGCAGCTTGTCAGCCACTACAGGCTTTTGCGGCTCTGGTATCGCTTCGGGTTGTGAAATCCAGTGATCATGCAAAGCCAGAGCAGCAGGGCGGATAGCCTCAATGCTGGCTTCCATCTCTTCTGGCGTTAAGGCATCCAGCTTCTCGAGATTCTCTTCTTTGCCATGTAAGGCAATCGCGTCCAGTGCCGGTTGCAGGGATGCCGGTAGCGCAGACCAGTCGGTGAGCGCCACGCCGCGCATATAGCCGAAGCACCACTCTTCTACCACGGTGAATTCCAGGCCTTCCATTTCGCGGATGCCAAACACCGGTTCAAACTGCTCCGGGAACTCGGATAAACGGTCGGCGATGTCGTTCATATGCTGAAAGCAAAGCTCCATAAAGCGCGTCATTTCACGCTCGTTGCTCCACTTCGGCACATGTTTCTGACCGCCCCACAGGGCGAGTAGCCATTCGCTCGGCTCGACCATAGTCGGCCCGGAAAGCACAGCGGTGAGCAGGCCATCCAGTTCTGAGACATCCAGAATCGATGCTTCACTGCCGTATTTTTCCAGCATATCTTCAAGCCATTGCAGCTCTTTCTCGGTCAGTGGGCCTTCTTTCATACGGTTGCCTCCCCGGCGTTGCGTTGTTCAGTAGCAAATAAAACCGCAGCAGTGTACACGCTTATCGGTTCGCTACCAGCTTAACGTCAGGTTTAGCAGGGTTTTCCTTATCAGCCCAGTGATCTCCGCGATTTTAGTGCTAACCGGGGCGGTAAGCATCAGCCTTTATATTGATTACCGCTCTCATCGGCAGGGCAGAAATCGTTCAGGCGGCTAACAACCGGGAATGGCGCAGCAATGTCAGGCTGCTACAGTCGCGGCGGGCTTTGTGATATCGTGCGCCGCATTCGCTGTTTTATTGACCGCAATGCTCGCCCATAACAATGATGTGGTGTTTTTATCTGGATGGATCCTTTGACGCCTTTATTTGCCCGCTTTGCTTCAGCCTTCCGTTATCACGGGTATCGCTTATGCCTGCTACTTTTCGCTACGCTGATACTCTCTGCCTGCGGCACCCTGTCGCAAACCTCCGCGCCTGTTGGCGATCGGGTTTATCTGTCTCACGATGCGTTTCATGAAAATGTCGAAGATCTTGTCCGGCACTATATGCAGCGAAAGCAGGTTTCAGGTATCAGCATCGGTTTAATCCAGCGCGGCGGTCCGGCAACGTTTTATTCCTTCGGCGTCACTGATGACGTCCATCGCTATCCGGTTACGCCAGATACCTTATTTGCGCTGGGATCGCTAAGCAAAGGCGTTACCGCTGAAGTGATTATTCAACTGGTGAATCAGGGCAAGCTGCACTGGGATGACACGCTGAAAGATCTCCTGCCCAATAACGTGCCGTTAAGCGTTGACGCCCGGCGGATAACGCTGCTGCAGCTGGTTACACACACATCGGGTTTACCGCGTCAGGATATGGATTTGCCGATGTTGCGTCAGTTTATGCGCTATCTCAGCAGCGGTGAAAACTTCTATGGCAACCTCGACAGCGACTATGTGCTTCGCTACCTGGCCCATTTTTCCGCGCCTGCGGTGCGCGTGCCGGTTTACTCTAATCTTGGCTATGCGCTAATCGGTTACATCCTTAAACAGCGGTTGCATCAGGATATCGAATCGCTGGCCGCAACATTCATTTTTCAGCCACTGAAAATGACGCAAACCAGCTTTCAGCCGCTTACGCTGTCTGGCTTTCCACAGCGTGCGTTGGGACATGCGGGAGATCAGCCGAAGTTTATTGCGCGCGGCAACCTGACGCCGGACTGGCATTTCTGCGGTAACATGGTGGCGGCAGCCAGTCTGTATAGCACCTCACGCGATCTGCTCGCCTATCTACGCGCCCATTTGCAGCCCACCAATAATCTCTCAATAAATCAGATGTTTGCAGAAATAACTCATCCCCTGGTATCAGCGCGGCAATCAGGCGCAGAATATGGCCTGGGTGACGGATAATCTCGCTGGGCAGAAAATTACCTATCAGGTAGGTTATATCGGTGGCTATTCGAGCTTTATTGGTTTTGATAAAAAGAATGGGAACGCTATCGTGGTGCTGCAAAATGCGTTTAACTGGAGTAACTATCTGGGTATCGCATTGCTGATGGATTTGGCGAACAAAGAAAGCGTGAAATCGCCGCAATAGCGTTGCCTTTCCTTATACTTAGCCAGGCTGGCGGAAAACGGTTCCTGAACAAAGGACCCAAAGCCTGGTCTACTGTTACTACATACTTATTTAACCTGGAACTTACTATGCGCAGGACTCAAATCACTCTTTTTGCGGGTTTACTGTTTGGCTCACTGAGCCTGATTCCATCTGTGCAGGCGGCGGGTGAAGCGACGGATACCGTGCCACCCCCACCGCAAATTCAACCTGCCGATCCGGCGCAGCCCGATGCGAATGTAGCTCAACCGCAAGCCTCTTCACCTGCCGGGGAGCAACCCTCACAGTCAAACGATGGCATTACGCCAACCACGCCTGCGCAACCGGATGCCAGTGCCGCGCAGCCGAACACGCCGCCAACCTACGATCTGACCACGATCATCATCGATTACAAAGAGTACAAAGTAGGCGACATCGTGCCGCAGCAGTATCTGGATAAATCCTACACCATTACGGAATGGCAAAAGCGCAACTTACCGGCGCCTCAGGAGAACTCTCATTGGGCCTATATCAATGCGAATTACATTTTGATCGCCAATGACAGCGGTAAAATTATTATGGGTAAATCAGGTGATATCTTCTTCCGTGGATAACACCCAAAGCCGGTCAGCCTGACCGGCTGAGTTTTCAATAAAGCTAACCGAAGCGTTCGGCTCGAAAGGATGCCAGCATCGGATGCTTCTCGCCGGTAATGATTTCATCAGCCAGTAGCTCAGCGGCAATCAATGCCAGCGTCGCGCCTGAATGAGTAAACGCGACAAAACAGCCCGGCACGCTCTGCAGTTCGCCTAAAACCGGTTCGCCATCACCCGGGATCGGTTTTAATCCCAGCTTCCAGCTGTGAGGGATCAACGCTGCATCACCGCGCAGCAGCTTGCTCGCTTCCTGCGCCAGTTGCGCAACGACACTTTCGTTAATCTGATAGCTGCCATCGGATTGCAGTTTGATGTCGTTTTCATACCAGTCGTGATCCAGCGCGTAACGTTTACCAGGGTTGGGTCGTACCGCTGCGCGTGGCGTATTGAGCACTGTCTTCAGGCGCTGCTCACTCGGTTCGGTAATCACCAGCATTGACACCGGAGAGCCGTCAGGAATGGTGACGCCAAGTGGCGCAACCACCTGCGGCGTCCAGGGGCCACAGGCAACCAGAACCGCATCGGCGCGCAATTCGCCTTTATCGCTGCGCACGCCACAGGCGCGACCCTGTTCGCTGATGACGCTGGCTTTACCGGCCTGTTCAACAATCTCTGCGCCCAGCGCACGCAATTCACCCACCAGATGCTCAACCAGATGTGGCAGGCTGACCCAGCCTTCACCCGGGTTAAAAATGGCCTCGTCTGCCATCACGCCTGGATTAACCTGCTCATCAGCCTGAGCCACCGTGTTTGCCGAAACAAGGTGGGAATCATAACCGTGCGCTTTTTCATAAGAATGCCGTGCCCGCGTTCCGGCAACATCATTGGCAGACCAGCAAATTCCGCCATCAAAGCGCAGCCAGTCGCGTGTGGGATCGGCAGCAAACAGGGTACGATAACGATCAATGCCCGCCATGCGCAGCGCATGATAAGCCGTGGAGCGTTCTCCTGCTGAATTGAGCCACGATAGCGAGCGGCCCGACGCGCCAGAACAAAGCTCAGCTTCTGTCACCAGCGTCACTTTTGCACCGCGTTTTGCCAGTTGTAACGCACTGGAAACGCCCAGCACGCCGCCGCCCAAAACCACTACGCTCATCTCATTTTTACCTGCCATTGTTCTGTTCCTTGTTAAAGAAAAAGGGAAAGCCGTTACAGCACTTCTGAAAGGAAACGTTGCAGGCGGGGCGACTGCGGTGCGTCGAAAATCGCACCGGGCGAACCGACCTCAACAATCTCGCCTTCATCCATAAACACCACCTGATCGGCGACTTTGCGTGCAAAACCCATCTCGTGCGTCACCACCACCATCGTCATGCCGCGTTTGCACAGATCCGCCATTAAGGTCAGCACGCCTTTCACCAGTTCGGGATCAAGTGCCGATGTCGCTTCGTCAAACAGCATCACTTCCGGGTCCATCGCCAGCGCCCGTGCAATCGCCACGCGCTGCTGTTGCCCGCCAGAGAGATCGCGCGGCCGGTGTTCGGCGCGTTGCCCCAGGCCAACCTCTTCCAGCCGCTGGTGAGCAATCGCCATCGCCTGTGCTTTCGGCAACCCCTTTACTTTCCAGGAGCCAGCGCCACGTTCTCCAGGGCGCTGTGATCGGGAAACAGGTTGAAATGCTGAAACACCATACCGATGCGCAGCCGCAGTGCATCGGGCTTATCACGCAGCACCGAACGGTCGGCCACTAATACATCGCCCGATTTCGGTTCATGCAGACGATTAATGCCGCGTAACAGCGTCGATTTACCTGAACCCGAAGGACCGATAATGCAGGTCGTGGTGCCGGGAGGAATTTTTAACGACACGTTGCGCAGGACCTCAATCGGGCCATAAGCCAGCGTCAGATTACGTAACTCAAGGCTGGCACCCTGCCAGCTTGCCTGCGCCGGGCGTTCGGCGAGAAGTGGTTGACTCATCATTGCCCCCGATCGCTGATTAATGAATGGGTCGCTAATGCGCCGTTTGGCCGTTTCTCTACCTCATCCAGCTCTTTCAGGCCGCTTTGAGGCGCAGTAAGGCGGCGGCGACCCGTGCGGTAGCGCACATCGACATAGTTCACCATGTGTGTGAGCGGTACGGTGATCACCAGATAGAACAATCCAGCCAGCATCAGCGGCGACAGGTTGCCGGTGAGCACCGCCGCATCCTGACCCACGCGGAACAGCTCGCGCTGACTGGTCATCAACCCCAGCAGATAGACCAGCGAAGAGTCTTTGATGATGGCGATGAACTGATTCACGATAGCGGGCAACACGCGACGGATGCCCTGCGGAATTATCACCAGACGCATTGCGCGCCCATAGCTCATACCCAGCGCACGACAGGCTTCCATCTGACCGCGCTCCACGCTTTGAATGCCGGAACGGAAAATCTCACCCATATAAGCACTGGCGATCAGGCTGAGGGCAAAAATGCCGAGCGGATAGGGCGTCGGGCCAAACAGCTGATAGCTGAAGCGGGCCAGCCCCTGACCAATCAGCAGAATGGTCAGTATCGACGGCAGACCGCGAAACAGGTCGGTATAAATCCGCGCCGGAACACGCAGCCAGCGCGAGGGGGAAATACCCATTAACGCCAGCAGTAAACCAAACAGTGTGCCAAGCAGCGTTGCGGCGAGCGAAATGATAAGGGTATTGACCAGACCCGTTGCCAGTAACTGCGGCAGCACCTCTTTCATCGAATCGAGATCAAAAAAGTGCGAGAAAGTATTGTGAGCAGATCCATCGCCGTCTCCATTTAGTACGTTGA
Source organism: Pantoea sp. LMR881 (assembly GCF_027157825.1). NCBI lineage: Bacteria > Pseudomonadati > Pseudomonadota > Gammaproteobacteria > Enterobacterales > Erwiniaceae > Pantoea > Pantoea sp. LMR881. Next base: position 1,775,787 of record NZ_JAPVOK010000002.1, on the reverse strand, counting down.
TGTTGACTCAGGACGCTACGCGTCCGCGCAATTACTGTCCGCCGGGCAAATACTGCCTCGGCATTGGCGAACCCGGGAACCACTTCTGATAGAGCTGCTTCCAGGTGCCATCTTGCATCGCGGCTTTGATCGCTTTATCCAGCGCCGCTTTGAATTCAGGTTTGCCTTTAGCAATGGCAATGCCAGCAGGTGCGTCGAAGGAGGGAATATCTGCGGCTGAAACCAGCTTGAAGCGGTCGGCGTAACTCTTTGCGGCCTCATAATCGAGAAACATAGCATCAAGCGTGCCGTTGTTGAGAGCCGATACCGCGCTGTTATTATCCGGGAATCGCACCACATCAGACTGAGTGAAATGCTGCACCGCGTAGTTCTCTTGCAGGGTACCCTGGACAACACCGATGCGGTGTTTAGCCAGGGTTGCTACGTTTTTAACCGCGCTGTCACTGCGGGTTAATACCGTTAAGTAACCGGCTAAATAGCCTGTGGAAAAATCGACGGTTTTTTCACGCGCCGGGGTGATACCAATTGCCGCGACTGCTGCATCGTATTGACCATTCGCCACGGCAGGCATAATCGCTGAAAAATCCTGACCGATAAAATCGACCTTATCGATACCCATGCGATGCGCAACATTTTTGAAAAACTCCACGTCAAAGCCGGTGAACTGGCCACTGGCATCGGTGAAGGTATAGGGTTTGGAATCGCCCACGCTGGCAATGCGCAGGTGGCCGGGTTCGATCAGGCCATAGGGATTGTCATTGCTGGCCGCCAGCGTTGTGAATGATATAGACAAGAGTGCGATGGAAGTGCAGAGCAGCTTACTCAGAGTGTTATACGATTTCATAGCTCATCCGTTTTTGCAGGTTAAACATCAGAGACTGTTGAGCCGGTTGTTATTTTTGAGACCGGTCTCATTACAGGTGTCACCTTGATAACGTTGTCATTGTGAGACCGGTCTCAAGGGGATAGAATGAGTTTAAGCACAGCCTTTTTTCGGCGTCAATCATCCTGTTATCAACCTGTGATTCGAATTTATTATGACCAACCTAAAACCACGTTCTAAAGCCCCTACGGTGGCTGATGTGGCACGCGCAGCAAAAGTCTCCAAAGCCCAGGCGGCACGGGCGTTGGGCGGTTATGGTGCAGTAAGCGAAGAGGTGCAGGAGCGTGTAAGCAGTGCGGCGCTACAGCTTGGCTATCGGCCTAATGCACTGGCGCGCAGCATGAACACCGGGCGATCAAACACCATTGGTGTGATTGTCGGGGATATTGAGAATCCTCATTTTGGTCTGGCGCTACGCGGTATGGCTGATGTGGCGCGGCTTGCTGGCTATCACTTGTTGCTCAGTAACAGCGATGAAAAAGGGCAGGCTGAGCAGGATGCAGTGCGTGTCATGCTGGAAAAGCGTGTGGATGGCATTATTGTGGCACCCTGTTGCTCCAGTCTCGAAAAAAACAGCCACTTAATTCAGGTTCAGGCTGAAGGAAAAGCGTTAAAATTATTCGATCGCGCAGTAGATGGCCTTGACGTTGAAGCTATCTGCTGTGATTTTACTGAGGTCGCGCAGCAGGCGACGCAGCAGCTCATCACCGCCGGGCATCATCAAATTGCTTATGTCACCAGCATGGAACTGGACCGGCCGTATCGCGCCCTGTCCGATTTTGGCTTAACCCCGGTTGCCCAGCGTGTAGAGGGCATGATGAAGGCATTTTCTGAGGCAGGTTTGCCGTTCGATCCTGCGCTGGTTCAGGCCAATGCCTGTGATGAGGTTTACATCACCCGTATTGTCGATGCGCTGTGGCAGCGACCGCAGCCGCCAACGGCGCTGATCGCCTCTGACAGCGTGGTGGCAATGTGGCTGTTGCGGGAAATCACGCGACGTGGGTTGCGCATTCCACAGGATGTTTCATTCGTGATGTACGATAACTTCCCTGGAGTGAGGTGGTTACGCCACCGCTGACCGTCGTGGCGCAACCGGTATACGAAATGGGGCGTGAAGCGGCACGTCGCTTGATTGCCGAAATCCGGGATGAAGAGGCGGGTCCCATGCCCAGTTTTACTGCAGAGCTGATAACGCGCCACTCCATCGCCACGCCAGCGGTTAATCATTCGCCTGCGTTACCCGCGCCGGACGTGTGATCTAACAAGCGTTGGATTTGCTTCACGCCTGCCACGATTTGTGTGGTGCTGGTGTTGCCATAGCCAAGCACCAGCCCTTGCTGTTTTGGCTCGCAGAGATAAAAGGTCGAAAGGGCGGCAGGGGCAAAGCCTGCCCGCCAGAGAGCCGCCGCCAGGGCCTCATCACTCTGGCTCAGTTGCAGCACCAGATGCATGCCGCTGTCACCGCCGAGTAACTGAACATGTTCACCCAGCAGCCGCTGAAGCTCAGTACGCAATGTTGCCTGACGCTGACGATACAAACGGCGCATTTTGCTCAAGTGACGGCTGAAGTCTCCACTGCGAATAAACCGTGCCAGGGCCTGCTGTTCGAGACGGTTGCCGCCGCGCAGTAGCTCGTGCAGCGCCGGGCGTAACCGGGCAGTGAGATGGGCAGGCAATACCATGAAACCGATCCGCAGAGCAGGAAACAGCGTTTTACTGAACGAGCCGAGATAGATAACCGGTGCGTTGTCAGTCATGCCTTGCATGGCAGCAATGGGCTCACCGCGATGATGATAATCGCCGTCATAGTCATCTTCGATAATCCATGCCTGATGCTGCTGCGCCCTGGCAATCAGGGCCAGACGTCGCGCCGCGCTCATCACCGCGCCAGTGGGATATTGATGCGTGGGAGAGGTGTAAATCACTTTCGGCGGCGACCTTTGCCAGTGGCGATCAAGCGGAGCCAGCCCCTGGGCATCCACGGCGATCGGTACCACGCTTAAATCTCCGGCATGCAGCGCAGCTTTTGCGCCGCGATAGCCAGGATCTTCGACCCAGCCGGTATCGCCAGGGTTTGTCAGCAAGGTGACGCACAGCGATAACGCTTGCTGTGTACCTTCAGTGATGACGATTTGATCCGCCAGACAGCGCACGCCGCGCGTCATGCCCAGGTGCTGCGCTATCGCTTCCCGCAGATCGCTTTCGCCCAGGGGATCGCCATAGCCCAGCAGGCGTTGTGGGGTCTGACTCAATACGCTGTTTAGCGCGCGTCGCCAGGCGGCGAAAGGGAAATGGCTGAGTGCGGGTACACCTGCGCGGAGTGGCAAATCGTCGCGACTGAGGCGATGGCCTGAATGCAGGTTATTCAGGCGCTGTGCAAGCGGCAGCATAGCTGGTGTTGAGGCTGTGCTGGCACGCGGCAGCGCCACAGGCGTAATACGACTCCCCTGACGGTCACTGATCAAATAACCTTCTGCCTGTAGCTGGGTCCAGACGTTGATAACAGTGTTACGCGAGACCTGCAGCTCCTTTGCAAGCTGTCGTGTTGCGGGTAAACGCGCACCTGCGGCGAATCGCCCATCCAGAATCGCCCGCTTAACGCGCTGATAAAGCTGTTGCTGCAACGTGGTGTTATCAGCAGAAAGCGGCGCAAACAGCAGTGAAAAATCTTGTGTCACAGCGGCCTCCGTGGATCCATCATTTTGCCTGATTGTGGCGCTTTTTAACCCACCAGCAAAGTGGCAATCTGCTGTAATCGTCTAAAACAGGGAGTCGCTATGTCGCAGTGTATTAATCAGTATGGTCAGCCGGTGGGTCAGCCTTTGGTATGGCAAACGCGGCCTTATCCACAACGTGTTGTGCTCACAGGGGAAACCTGTCGTCTTGAACCGTTTAGCGTGGCTGTACACGGCGCAGACCTTTTGCCGCTTATGCGCTGGCAGAAGACGGGCGTGACTGGACATATCTCTTTGCCGGGCCGTTTGATACGCAGCAGGCCTGGCGTGCATATGCAGAGCAAATGGAAGCAAGTGACGATCCGTTACACTTCGCGGTGATTGATCGGCAAAGCGGAAAGCCGATCGGCAGCCTGGCGCTGATGCGCATCGACGCGAAACATGGCGTCATTGAAGTGGGGCATGTGGCCTTTTCGCCGCTGCTGAAACAAACGCGCATGGCAACCGAGGCGCATTATTTGCTGATGCATTATGCCTTTGAACAGCTTGGCTACCGTCGCTATGAGTGGAAGTGCGACAGTTGTAATGTGCCTTCACGACGGGCAGCTGAGCGACTGGGTTTCCGCTATGAAGGGGATTTTCGTCAGGCCATTGTTTATAAAGGACGCACCCGGGATACCAGCTGGTTTTCAATTATTGATGGTGAGTGGCCGCAGGTGAAAAAGGGCTTTGAGTATTGGCTCAGCGGTGACAATTTTACGCCAGAGGGCAGGCAACGCCAGAAGCTGGAGACGTTGCGGTTATCGCGATAAGCGTGGCCCGGCCAGCGGACTGACGGCAGCCCACTCTTTTTTACAGAGATTACGGTGCAATGCGCACCGTAATAATCCGTCATCATATTTCATGATAATCACTGAAACTTAATGCCACGCCTTGTTATGGCGCGATATTAATAAAAGTTATCCCTGAGGTTGCGGAATAATCTTTATATCAACCATACCAATACCTAATTTACGTGGATCCTGACCGATAATATTGTCAAGCGTGCTCAACTGGGGTTCCGGCGGCACGATGGTTAACGTGTGGCTGCCGTTCGGATTCGCAAAATGCAGAGTGGTGGTAGAAAATGTCTCGCCCAGCGTCATGAGTTGCTGCTGATCGCCAACACGCACGGGAATCGGACGCTGAACGTTGGGGCCAAAGGCGCGAGCGGTGATCACCAGGTCAAATTTCGCTGGAAGCGCATCAACGTACTCAATGTTGACCTCGGGCGCGAGATTGGCATTTGACCAACGCCCCCAGCTTTCCGGACGCGAAATGCCGCTAAAGCGTTTTACGGTTTCGGGCGCACCCGGCACAGCCAACAGAAAGCTGTCTGCCTTGTAGCGAATATCGTTATCCAGTATACGCAGTTGTGTCAGGTTGCGTTGATATTGCGCGTCGCTGGTGGCGCTGGCGGGAAACTGCACTTTGCCTTTCCACTGGGGTTTATCAATATGGATAACCACAGGCCACCCTCCCATCTGGCCCATTGCCAGGCAGTAGTCTGTAGAAAGCGCCAGGTCAGGTTGCCACAGCCGTGCCATTTTAAAACAGCTGTCAACCCAGACGAATTTATCGGTTGAGATGAAGTCAGCGAGCTGATAGCGCAGGGGAGCCGAATATTCGCCTTCGGGTAATGGCTCAACGTGTTTATCCGTCACGCGAAACAGAATGGGTAATTTAAATGTCGTACCAGAGAAGCTGAAATTATTCTTCGTGGTATCAATGGTGAAATTATCGATTTTTTTAGGGAAATTCCACAGCTGGATAATATCCGGCTTCCAGCTCATGATTTTCGTTTTCAAATTATCAAACTGACTGGAAAGCGATGCCGAAGAAAGCGTGCTGCGTCCAAGTCCAATCGCATTATCACCACCAAGAATATCCAGTAATGTCGCGCCGTTATCCAGCGTGCTGCGTTTGGCATCAATGATTTCAGCCTGCGGTTTATCCCCTCTGATAATCATAAACAGATCGTGACGCGGTTGCTTTACCAGATAGGGATGCGCGGTATTGTTCATCGCCAGATGGTCAGACGTCACCACAATAACCGTATTTTTGAACCAGGGTGAGGCTTTGATGCGCTCAATCAGTCGCGCCACATGCTCTTGTGAACAGGCAACAGCACTAAAAGACTGATTAGGCTTGCCATCATAGCGGTAACTTTTGCGCTGGCAGCTGCGTGAAATGAAGCCGTCCGGATGGTGCGTGTCTACCGTCAGGGTAAACAGCGCAAAACGTTTTTGCTGGCGTGAAAGCTCTTCATATTTCTGAAAAACCTCATCCATTACCGTGTCGTCGTAAAATCCCCAGTTATTACGATAGGCTGGATCGGCTACGCGGCTCTTAAGCTCTTGTGAGCCATACATATTGGCTGGGCTAAAGCCATGCGACTGAAGAAACACATCTTTACCGGCGAACCGTAAGTCTGCCCCCTGAATAAACCAGTTTTCATAGCCGGAGTTTTTCAGGATATCGCCAAGGCAGATGTTCTGCGGATAAAAGCTGGAAAGTGACGCAGAGGCGTTGCCGTCAAAAGGCGCAAACAGCGGTATACCACACTGCGAAGCCACCATGCCTGCGATGGTGTAATCAGTGCCTGGTAACTGTTCGGTATGGCTGAAATCGATACTTTGCTCTTTTTCCCGACTGAGTTCCGGTGCCAGTCCCGGAAAAGTTTGTTGGTTAAAATAGGTGCGTTCGAGGCTTTCACCGTAAATGTAAACCACGTTCAGTTCAGGCTTATTGATAAGATTTTTCGGCACTTTATAAAAGCGATCAAAATCAGAATCAGCTAACTGCGTGTGTGAGGCGATCAGGGATGCGACCTGGCGAAAGGCTGGTGTGGTTTGCACCGATCCGGCGGCACAGGCGAAAGCAATCAGACTCCAGCCAAGATGATGAGGGCGATCGTGACGGCGTAGCAGCCATGACAGCAGACACAAAAGAGAGAACAGGACAATGATAAGCCCAATCGCGGGCACGACATATTTACTCACGCCTGCGCCAGTCAGGCTGTTGGTTAACGTGTATAACACGGCATCGTTAATCCCGTCGCCGGTAAAATAGTTACTGGCGTACAGCGTAGCGTTAAGCACCACAAACAAAACGAGTAAAATTAAAACAAGCACGAACCAAATCTTATTTCGCCCGGCTTTACTGGAATAGATTGCAATGGCGGCCAGAAACAATACAACTGACACGAATTCGGACAACGTCAAACCCTCTCATGTAGTGCGCGATTCCATGCGCAACCAGCCATCTTCGCAGGATGGTTTTCCGACAATCTATATTGGCTGTCATACGGCTGCAACACATCCAACCAGAATTGTGCAGTGTATTGGAGAATGATTTAACGGCTGTTTAGTGTGGGGATGAGTTAGCCTGACGGCAGGGCGATTCCGCCATCAGCAGACGGAAAAAAGGGCGGCTGAAACCTGTTCAGCCTGAAGGTTGAAAAGCTAAAGCTTGCCGGTTAAATATTGCGCTTCGCCATCAGCGAAACTCCAGTCACCTTTGTCGTTAGTGATAAAGCTGATCATCAGATCATTGCCCTGTACACCACAGCTTTCCTGGAGTTCGCGCGCCAGTTCGGCCATAAACAATTGCTTTTGTTCACAGCTGCGTGGACTGGTATAGACGCGCACCATCACCAGATTATCGCTGCGCGTGAAGCCCAGCCCGGTGTCCTGGAACACCATTTGGTAAGGTTTATTTTCGTGAACAATCTGATAACGATCGCGCGCAGGCACCTTAAAAGCCGTCAACACCGCACGATGCGCAGCATCCAGAAGCGTGCGCAACGCTGATTCAGAACGGCCTTCAATAACATCAAATTGCAATAATGGCATGGAAAATCCCTCATCATTAAATGGAAATTATGACTGTCGATAGAGCTATCCTGACGTCTTTCACTTCAGAGAAAAAGCGACTAACCTGAAATGATTATTCACTATATTGAACAATCATCATGAAAGAGATGAAAACGGATGCCTTGTGGGGGCATTTGCACTGGCTGACTGTGCTGGCGGAGCAAGGCAGTTTTACCCGTGCGGCTGAGCGGTTAGAGGTGAGCAAGGCGGCGATGAGCCAAAAAATCAAAGAGCTTGAAGAGATAGCGGGCGTCTCGCTGGTGCAGCGAACTACGCGCAGCGTGCGGTTGACTTCAGCGGGTGAGAAACTGGTAGAGGAGCTGCGTGAGCCGTTTGCACGCATCGAGCAAAGCTTTTTCAGCGTGCGTGATACCGCGGGTCCGGTACGAGGTCTGGTGCGCATAACGGCGCCGGTTGCGTTTGCACGTCAGCAACTGGTGCCGATTATTGGCGATTTTTTGCGCGAGTTTCCACAGGTGCGATTGCAGGTAGAGGTCACCGATCGCATCGTGTCGCTGAGCAGCGAAGGGTTCGATTTAGCGATACGTCACAGTGATTCCCTGCCTGAAACACATGTTGCACTGCCGCTGTGTGAAACCCGCACGCTGCTGGTTGCTTCACCGCACTATCTGGCGCAGCAGGGCAGGCCCGTCAAGCCGCAGGACCTGGCGCAGCATAATTGTCTTTACTATCCGCGCGGGGTGGAATCACCGCGCTGGACATTCGCCGCCCTCGACAGCAACGAGCAGGTTCAGGTGCGCATTCAGGGCAGTTTTGCGACCAATAACAGTGAGTCGATTCGCGATGCGGCACTGCAGGGGCTGGGGATAGCAATGCTGCCGGACTTCAGCGCCAGCGCGGCGTTAAAGTCCGGTTCATTGCAACAGGTTTTGACTGAGTGGCAGTGCATCGATGCCTTCGCCGCCCGATTATGGCTTGTGCGGCCCTGGTCGGCGCAGGTGCCGCGAGCGGTCACGACATTGACTCACTGGCTACGCGCGCGCTTTGTTAATGGTTGACGGCAGTGCCAGCGGAGCGGGCGACGCAGTGTGCATCATCTCGCCAATCAGGCTGGTGCGGTTATATACGCCAAGACGTAAATTAAAATCGAGGTGCAGCCGCTCTTTGCCTGTCAGCTTGATGATTGGCGGCGGCGTTTGCGGACGGTGCTGAAACAGCACTGAGCGGGCAAAGGCGGCGCTGTTATCGGCATGCAAACCCTGATAGTAATAAGCGTTGGCTTCGCCCTTGCGCAAATAAACATTAATTCGGCGATATTCGCGAATGGCAACCTGCTGCGCCAGCGATAATAACTGGCGTGACGGATTTTCAATATTTTGCACAATCAGTGGAAAATCATCGCGTTTTTTCATTTCCTGAAAATAATTTTGCACGCCAATGTTTTTAACCGGTGCCAGCTGTTTTAACCATTCACGAATAAAAGGATTTTTCGGTGCGGCAGCCAGAAACCAGCTTTCGGTAACCGGCGAAAGAAAATTAATGGTAGAGCGTTCACGGTAATAGCCGATCAGGTCCATCGAACGCTCCTGATGAACTTTATGTACCCATGAAAGATTTTCAAACAGCAAGGTACTGCAATCAATGCCAATGCCGCCGTAGCGATGCAATAATTCAAGGCGAATAATTTCGCTTTTATGCGCCAGCGTTAAATCTGAGGAAATAAAATTCAGATCCGGAAGCCATTGCCGCAGCGTACGTTGCGTAATGAGATGAACGTCATGATCGGGATTATCTCGACGTATTTTATTGATATTCAATGCCATTGATTTTGGCAATTGATTATCATGCCAGTACATCCACACCATTTTAGGGATCGCTGGCAACGTTTTCTGCTGCGACATCAACACGACATTTTGTTCCTGGCCCGGATCATATTCTGGGGCGCTGACTGTGCTGTGTTTCTTTTTATTCCATAGCATCTGACTAGTGAACGATATTCTTTTCCAGCTGCGCCAGAAAGTATGCGCAGGACGTTGACTGAGTTGTGTCATGGTGCACCTGTTATTATCGTTGTACCTGTCCTGTTTCACGTTATCTTTCGCTGGCTTTGGGATCTCGTCTCGGTTTTATCCTGGTACTGAATCCGGCGTGAACACCTTTATTGCCTTCCTGTAACGCAAATAAGTCGGGTATGTCGTCGTTGGTTTTCCCTGATGGTGACGCAGCGGTAAGCGCGCGATAGTTTCCTCACGGCTGTGTAAAATTGCACTGCCCCTCCTTAATAAAACATTATTTACTTATTAGCTATTTCTTTTTCTATCTTTAGGATAATCCGGAATTAAGCCGGTCATAAGCAATTTAAAATAATTAAGTGCAAATGAATTATTTAATACACCTTTGTTAATCAGCACGGGCGTTTGAAATAAGGAATTTCTGATCTTTTTTATTTTCCCTGTCGATAAACAGCGACTTTCTGTTGTGGCATAAAAAGATTCTGCTTAAAAAGCATCCGTTAGCGCGGCTCATCGATTCGCTGGATCGTACAGCCTGAGAGCAATTGTCTACGCTTAAGGAAGGCTTACAGAGAATGGAGGCGATATGCAGCATGAATCGAGTGGATTGTTGGCAGTAGATAAACAAGGCAATCGCGTACTGTTTCTCAATCCTGAAACCTTTGCGGTACAGCAGGAGTTAAACGCATTTCCCCCGGCCTCATGAATTGCTGATGTTAACGGCATGGGAAAAAGCCTATGTCCCCATCTATGGCGACGGGGTTCACGGCGATAATCCGCATCCCGGCCACAAAATTGCGATAATCAATTTGCGACGGCGGGAAATCAGCGGTTTCATCGATCTCTCCCCGTTGCGATCACCGCATAGCGGCCAGCTGGGCCGTGACGGTAAGGTTTATCTCTGTTGTGAAGCCAGTGCCAGGGTCGCGGTGATCGATCCGAACAGCGATACATTAGAAAAAACCATTCCTGTGCCTTCTCACAATGCGCATCGCCTGACGCTGTCCCCAGCGGGCGTAAACTGTTCACTGAAAATGAGGAAGATGCGAGCATTACCGTGGTCGACTTGTGCGAAACAGAAGGGCGCGTCATTGATAACATTTTATTGCACGGCCCGATTGCCGGTATTGCGGCATCGCCAAAACACCCTTATCTGGTGGCCAGTGCCGCCGATGCGCCACAGCTTTATGTTATTGATCGCCAGAGCCATCGTGTGCGCCAGCGTTTGACGCTGCCGGGCCATAAAAAGCCCTGCCAGGTTGTTCGTTTCAGCCCGGACGGTGAATTGATGGTGGCGATTGGCAATCAGGAACCCATCGTGACGCTGTTTGATGATCTGCTCAATCCGCTGGGTGACATTGCTGTTGGCAACAAGCCAATGGATGGCTGTTTCAGCGCCGATAAGCAGCAATTGCTGATAGCCAATGAAGGTGACGGCACGCTGAGCGTTATCGATTTAGTGCAGCGTAAAGTCATTGCGACGCCGCGTGTCGGGACTGGCTGCGAAATCCTCAGTTATTTTCAGCTGAGTTAAATAAAAGGACGATGATAAATCGCCGAGCTCCAGTGACGGCTGCTGGCATGTTTCTCTGCCTGCCAGCCGCGCTTACGCAGCTCACGGGCAATCAGTTTGTTCATGATACCGTGGCCCAGCAGCAGCACAGTTCCGTGCCGGGAAAATGCGATCAGCTTGTCTGCGGCAAGCGATGCTCTGTTACGGGCATGCAGTACCGATTCAGACTCACCGGCGTAGCCGCATAACCATAGCAAACGCAGCAGGGCCAGCCAGAGCGTAGTGGGCAGCTGCACGCGATCCGATCGCAGCAATGGGATCGCAACCTCACTGAACAGATCATCGATCTCTTGCGGATGTAAACCGAGCTGGGTCAGGGAGGAGCGTGCACGCGGTAACGGGCTGCAAACCACCACCGAGGCCTGACGTGCAATGTTTATGCTGCGTTCGGGCGGCGCGTCGCTGACCAGCGCCAGATCGTAGGCTTCGCACCAGTCGGCCAGCGCCTGTGCGCTGCATCGCCCGCCCGTCTGGTGATCGGGTTTGCCGTGTCGCATCAGAATAATCGTCATAACGCTCCTGTCTGGCTCTCTTTTTAGGGTAATGCATTCCTGACATTTGCCAAATCAACAGACGCTATTCAGAGAAAATTGCTGATTTTTATCGCGACAGAACCGATTTTTATTGGGCCTGGAGTGGATATTCTGGATGAAGTGAATGTCTGTTGTGCTTTCACATCGGCAGATCCGCTGATTCACAGCCAGAAGCAACGCCTGACAATGCGTTAGCGCGCGCATTTTTTCTGACAGGCTGTATGCAAAAGGTTAGCGAATGAGTCACCCTTTCAGCGGTTATTCCCACCATGCTGTCGGCTCGTGAGCCGAAAGTATTTCAGACAGCACAGGTGTTGTTTAACCGGACGCCGACCCAGCGGAACGTGGCGTTCGCCAGCCGGACGCCTGCGATTTTGCTATTTTGGTGTTTGTATTAAGCGATTCTGCTCTCGCAGGCGCAGTGGCAAACCGCCCCACTAGCCTGTTTCGCACACATCAACCCATTTTGCTGCGGTCAGATCCGCCATTTGCTGCGGTGTAATGCGAACGGCGCTATGGATGGCGCCTGCTGCAGGCAAGACTTCATCAAAGCGACGTAGCGACACATCGCAATAAACAGTAAGCGGATTTTCCAGACCAAAAGGACACACGCCACCAACGGGATGGCCAGTCCAGTTAATCACTTCATCTACGCTTAACATGCGGGCTTTAGCCCCCAGCGCCGCTTTTAACTTGCGGTTATCAAGACGCGCATCGCCGCGTGTCACAATCAATACGACTTCGTTTTTTACTTTTAATGACAGGGTCTTGGCGATCTGCCCCGGCGTCACGCCGTGAGCGCGTGCCGCCATTTCAACGGTGGCGGTGCTTTCTGGCATCTCAATGATGCCAATTTCAGGGGCGTGTTCGGCAAAGAACTGGCGTACCGACTCCAGACTCATCTTTTTCTCCATGCTGATTGAAGGCATAAAAACTGCCATAAGCCTTCAACGCTGTAAACGAGATAAAGAGAGAATTCACATCAAAAGAGAGTAAAAATCAGGCGGAATTCAGCGTGCAGTTACCACACTGTGCGACATCAGGAATGCGATAACGCTGACAACAGCTGCGGCGCACCATCTGGCCGTTGTGTGGCAGCATAGTGCGGTAGAGGGGATTATCACTGCCGTCGCGTAAATTGCGGGTGAAAAACAGCGTCTGTTCCAGTTGCAGCACCACAGATGCTTCCAGCTGATTTTTCAGTTCGCCCAGAAACCAGTGGAACGAGAAGCCCATGTTATTCCAGATTAAGCGCGCATTAATGTCACCGTGCTGCGTTATCCCGGTGACCACCGGGATAAGATGCTGCTGAATCAGCCGATCGATACGTTGCGGGGCATTAAAATAACGCGCCTCTTCATCTTCCTGTGCATCGATCCAGAAGGCACAGGGATGACCATTTTCATGAAATTCTACGCGAATATGCTGCGGCGAGCAGTCCAGCGCACGAGACGCTTGCAGCAGCGCCAGCATCAGCGGTGGCACCAGCAAGCCAAAATACCACTGCGCCCATAACGATTGCACCGGTTTGGCTTCAGGCGTGACATCAGGATGGTTGCGATAAAGATGATCGCTGTAACGTTGAGCGAGGGCGGTGAAGGCGTCAGTGTGTGACCATTCCGCGAGCGTTAAAGTCGGTGCGCCAGGTTGGCCAAATTTAATCGTGTCCAGCATATAGCTGTAATGCGAGCGCATCAGCTCAGTAAGCTCATCAGCTAACGCGCGCGGCTTCTGCATAAAAATGACCGGAAGGGCGCTAAAACGATGTTTTTCCTGGATAACAATAGCCATGCCGACTCGCATCGAAACAGACGTGTAGATAAGAAAGCAAATGATAATCGTTATTGATTCTATCTACAAGTCAGCCAGCGTAAAGAACACTCACAGGATAAAAGCCACGGGTTATTCAGCCAGAAACCGGAATTTACCGATAAGAAAGGTGCAAATAAATAAAAGGGCAATATTAATGCCCTTTCAGATGGATGCGATTAATGTACTTCGCCAGAGGAAAGCGTATGCGTTTTAGGTAAATCTTCCCAGGCAAGTATGGTATTTCTGCCCTGGTTTTTCGCAACATATAAAGCGCGATCGGCGTTAGCGACCGCTTGATCAAATTCATTATCGTAAATAGGTGCAATCCCGGCACTAATAGTGACATGGGTTGAAACCCGCTCATTAAATCGGTGCGGAATTTCTAAATCGACCACATATTGACGAATTCTTTCAGCCAGCTTCATGGCAATTGAGGCATTAACATTGGTCATTAAAACCAGGAACTCTTCACCACCATAACGCGTGACGACATCGCGTGAACGCACGGCATCACGAATGGCTACCGATACCCGAGCCAGTGCCTGATCGCCCATCGCATGGCCGTAATTGTCGTTGTAGGCCTTAAAGTGATCGATATCCAACAGCAAAACATAATGGCTGCCCGCATGGTTAACCAGTATGTTGTCCAGTCGGTTTTTCAAACCGCGTCGGTTATAGAGTCCGGTGAGGGGATCGAGCATACTCAGATCGCTAAATGTCTCTTTTTCTTCATATAGTTGGCGCATCAGGCGCAGGGTAAAGTTATCGGCACGGCGGCGCATGAGGTGCTGTAGAGAAAAGCCGATCAGCGGCAGTGCAATGGTTAACATAATCAAGCCGAAATGCTCACCATCATCCAGTAGCAGGACGGTTAACACCGGTGGTGTGATATGCAGGCAAAATGCCATTAAATAATCGCTCAGCGCGATGGCGCTAATAAAGAAAACGCTTAACAGGCTGATGATCAAAAAACTGCCGTCGAAATAAAACACCAAATGGTAGCGGTAGTTAATATGCCACGCCCACAGCGCGCCAAGTATCAACGCAACAGGATTTAATAACGGAAATTTTAGTTTAGGCTTCATTAAACACGAGATTAACGTCGTTGCACTAAAAAAAGCCACGATGGCAACCGGAAGTGTTATTTCATTTTTTGCCGCATCCATCAGGGGTAACAGGAAAAATAGTGATACAGCGACATTTAAAAACAAAAAAGCATCAGCGAAAGCCGATATTTGCTGTGTTTCAATTCATCATAAGATTCTAATTTCATTATAAATACTCGTGACGGCCCTGAAATACCAAAGCGCAAACCGGCAGAAAATATTCTTCCGGACAATAAGCAAATTATTGCTGTGTTATGGAATCTGTTATCGGTCGCAATCTAGCATTTTCCAACTGGTCTGTCATCTTCCCAACTGGTCAAAACAAAAACAGGCTGCAGAATGAGAAAAATTATCATATGATAATGGGAATGATTATCACTTGAGGTTAGGGCGATGGTGATGGCGATTGTTGCCGCCTGCGGCTTGTGGGGATTTAGCTGGATGATGGGAAAGCGACTGGATAGCGCCTGGGGCGTATTGTTGCCGTGTGCGGCAATGCCATTATTTGCGCTGTGGGGACCAAGTTTTAGTCAGTGGCGTATTGTGATGATTGTCGCGCTGTTACTGACGATTGTGATGCTGTTTAATCAACGTCTGCGTCACTATTTGCTGCTGCCGTCGTGTCTGGCATTAGCGGGTGGTTTAGCGGCGGTTTCAGTGAATTTTAACGTGTTATAACCAGGAAAAACGGGAAAAGAGTAACAGAGAAGAGAGGATGACAACGTTGGTGCGAAGAGAGGGACTTGAACCCTCACGTCCGTTAAGACACTAACACCTGAAGCTAGCGCGTCTACCAATTCCGCCACCTTCGCATCGAGTTGTCTTTTCATATCACCGCAATGGTGCGAAGAGAGGGACTTGAACCCTCACGTCCGTTAAGACACTAACACCTGAAGCTAGCGCGTCTACCAATTCCGCCACCTTCGCGCAGTGCTGGCGATATGAAACATGTGATTTTGGTGCGAAGAGAGGGACTTGAACCCTCACGTCCGTTAAGACACTAACACCTGAAGCTAGCGCGTCTACCAATTCCGCCACCTTCGCATACCCGTAATACATGACAGTATTACAACCACGGAGGCGCATTTTAGAGATTTTACTCAATGCGTCAACAGATATTTCGCCAGGCGGAAACGATCGCTGCAAAAAGCAACGTTTTCACCGCCGTGACGGTAAAGATACCGCGATGACAGCGGATTAACGCCCTTTAGCACCGCGTCCGTAGACGGCGCGATAAACTTTGAAGCGGCCGGTTTGCGCCAGCACTTCATGGTTGCCAAAGGTTTCATCCAGCACTTGCGGATAAGGCAGGAAGGCGTTCGCGACGATACGAAGTTCGCCACCGCTGTTAAGGTGTTTAACCGCACCGCGAATCAAGGTTTGCGCGGCATCAAGGCTGGTTTGCATCCCTTCATGGAACGGCGGGTTGGAGATAATCAAATCGAAGCGCCCGGTTACGTCGGAAAAGACGTTACTGGCAAACACCTCACCTTCCAGGCCGTTCGCTGCCAGCGTCGCTTTGCTGGCTTCAATCGCGGCGGCGTGCACGTCACACAGCCACAAACGCACTTTGGGTGAGTGGCGAGGCAATGACGCGGCAATTACCCCGGCACCACAGCCGATATCCAGCACTTTGCCTTTGGTATGCGGTGTTAAGGTAGATAACAGCAGTGCACTGCCTGTATCCAGCCCGTCACGACTGAAAACACCCGGCAGCGTATGGATGGTGAGATCGTCTAACTGATAGCTGTTGTCGAACGTACTGGCATCAAACGTCGGCTGTGTCTCCAGTCGACCATGATAGAGGCCGCAGCGACGCGCGCTGTCGATCTTCTCAAGTTTGACCCATTTTTCCAGCATGCCTTCGGCGCTGCGCACGCCGCTGCGGTTTTCACCCACAACAAACACATCACAGCCGACCGGCAGCAGTGCCAGCAGGTTTTCCAACTGGAACTGCACTTCGGGTTTATTTTTGGTCCAGAAGTACACCAGCGTATCGCAGCCCTGCACATCTTCCGCCTGTGCGACCAGCCCATAACGTGCCTGCTCACCCATACGGCGACTCAGGTTTTGCCAGTGATGATATTGCTGGGTATGCACCCGCGACGAGGCGGTTTCCAACTGAGCGGGCAGGTCATCCTGCAAATCGCCAGCAAACAAAACGTGGCGAGTGGTAAATTCATCACTGTGGCGCAGAATAACTTCGCTGGCCGGGGTAAAAGCAGACATGTAGGACTCCTGTAAGATCTGAACGGCGATTATAGTGGTTTGTTGGCGCATGTTCGATGGGTTTGCTAGCATAGCGTCGCATTCAGGCAGCAGAGCAGGTAACTCCATGACGTCCAGGCGCGACTGGCTTTTACAGCAAATAGGCATTACGCAGTATCAACTGCGACGCCCGCGGGTGTTTCATGGCGAAATTGCCGTCACGCTGGCACCGAATACGCAGTTAGTGATTGTCGCTGAAACGCCACCCGGCTTGCAGGAACCGCTGATCCTGGATGTTCTGCATGCACTCAATCTGCACAGCACGCAGGTGATGGTGGTCACGCCGGAACAGCTGCAGATGCTGCCAGAAAAGCTGAACTGTATGGGCTGGTTGCTCGGCGTGGAGAGTGAACAAGCGTTTCATGGCGTCGCTTTATCGACGGCCTCCCTCAATGAACTGATCAGCAGCGGCGCGGCAAAGCGCGCGCTCTGGCAACAGATGTGTAAACATGACAGCCATCTCTTTTCTCACCCCTGACGATCTCAAACAGGCTCTGGCGATTGAACAACGTAGCCACGCTTTTCCTGGAGTGAGCAGACTTTTGCCAGCAATCACGGCGAGCGTTTTTTAAATTTTCGGCTTGATGTGGACGGTAAGATGGCTGCTTTCGCTATCACTCAGGTCGTGCTGGATGAAGCATCGCTATTCAATATTGCGGTCGATCCCGCTTATCAGCGACGCGGTTTAGGCCGTCAGCTGTTGCAGCACGTGATTGATCAACTGCTACAGCGCGACGTCATGACGTTGTGGCTGGAAGTGCGCGCCTCTAACCATCCGGCAATTGCGCTCTACGAACAGTTAGACTTTAACCAGGTCAGCCGCCGCCCCAACTATTATCCTGCCGCCAGCGGACGCGAAGATGCGATTATTATGGCGCTGACGCTGTAAGGACCTAAGGAGTTTTGATGTTAAACAATTGGGATTGCATCCTGTTTGATGCTGACGATACGCTTTTCCATTTCGATGCCTATGCCGGATTACAACGCCTCTTCGCCGGTTATGATGTGCACTTTACCGATCAGGATTACGCAGATTATCAGGCCGTGAATAAACCTTTGTGGGTCGATTACCAGAACGGCGCGATTTCTGCTTTGCAGCTGCAAACCCGTCGTTTTCACGGCTGGAGTGAAAAACTCAGTATTTCGCCTGAAGTGCTTAACAGCGGTTTCCTTACCGCAATGGCTGAGATCTGCACGCCACTGGCAGGCGCGGTCAGCCTGATGAAGCTGCTTCATGGCAAGGTCAGGATGGGCATCATCACCAACGGTTTTACCGCTTTGCAGCAGACGCGTTTAGAGCGCACCGGCTTTCGCGACTATTTCGACGCTTTGGTGATCTCGGAGCAGGTCGGTGTCCCCAAACCGGACGCAAAGATTTTTGATCATGCCCTGGCGTTGATGGGTAATCCCCATCGTGAACGTGTGTTGATGGTGGGGGATACGCCTGAGTCAGATATTCTCGGCGGCATGAATGCAGGGTTAAAAACCTGCTGGCTCGATCACGGCACCCGCCCGTTGCCTGCGCATATTACGCCAACCTGGCAGGTCAAAAGTTTGAGCGAACTGGAAGCCATTCTTAACGCGTAAAGGCAATCCGGTACGCGAATACTAAAAACCACCCTGTTTCCGGGTGGTTTTTTTGTCTGCGGCACATGGCTTAAGGCGTTTTCTCCGGACCTGACTGCTCTTCGTCGCGATCCTCTTTTACCGGTGTACTGGCCGTCAACAAAAATGGCGATTGTTGCCAGCGCGTGCGGCGATCGCGCAGTAAAGTACGGGTAAGAATGATGCCGATAGCCAGCGCCAGTAACATCATCAAACGCAAAATATTGGTGGTATTATCGACCTGGCGTGATTCTGTTACCAGCACGTGTGTATCCAGCGTGACGCGCAGAAAACCCAGCGGCCCTTCATTGCCTTCAAGTGGCTGGACAATCTGATGGTTGAAGTAGCTGCCGGCGCGCTTGCCATCCAGCGCAAGACGATCGCGAACGGTAATATTTTCACCGCTGTGTGCGACTAAACTGCCATTATCGTCGTAAACTGAGGCGTCAAGAATACGGCTGTTAACAGTCATGCGATCCAGGATAGCTTCAATTTTACTGCGATTATCTTCGCTGTTATCCATCAGCGGTTGCAGACTAAAGGCGACCTGATTCGTCAGCGTATGCGCAAGCTCATCGACCTGCTCAGAGCGAGCCATTTGATGACCGAGGCTAAACCAGGATGCGCCCTGCATCAGAACGACTAACAGCGCCATTGAGATAAGAACAATTACCGTGCGATGTAAGCGAAATTTCAGTGCGGTTTTAGCCATCGATAATCCGTGTCGTGTCCCAACAGAAAGCCTGGAGATTATGTTGCCAGAAGCAGCGCAGACAAGGTAGCCTCTTGCGTGGTTTTGTTGTGCCTACAGGAGCTCTAATGCCAAATCGTCTTACCTGGTGCGATCTGCCCGCCGATGTTTCACTCTGGCCGGGTCTGCCCCTTTCCCTTAGCGGTGATGAAGTGATGCCGCTGGATTACCGCGCTGGTCGAACAGGCTGGCTGCTTTACGGTCGTGGACTGGATAAACAGCGGCTGACCAATTATCAGCGCCAGCTCGGTGCCGCAATGGTCATTGTCAGCGCCTGGAACGTGGATGAGTATCAGGTGATTCGCCTGGCAGGCTCGCTAACGCCGTTAGCCAGCCAACTGGCACACGATACCGGACTGGATGTTGCGCCGTTGGGCAAAATCCCCCATCTGAAAACGCCCGGTCTGCTGGTGATGGACATGGATTCCACCGCGATTCAAATCGAATGCATTGATGAAATTGCGAAACTGGCCGGCAGTGGCGATTTGGTAGCGGAAGTGACCGAACGCGCCATGCGCGGTGAGCTTGATTTCACCGCCAGCCTGCGCCAGCGCGTGGCGACGCTCAAAGGCGCAGACGCCAATATATTAAAGCAGGTACGTGACGAATTGCCGTTGATGCCGGGCTTAACCCCTCTGGTGCAGAAGCTACAGGCGCTTGGCTGGCAGGTCGCCATTGCATCCGGTGGTTTTACCTATTACGCCGAATATCTGCGTGACAGGCTACATCTTGCGGCCATTGTCGCCAATGAGCTGGAAATTCGTGACGGCAAGCTGACCGGTGACGTGACGGGCCCTATCGTTGATGCCCAATATAAAGCCGACACGCTGAAAAAACTGGCGCAGCGTTTTGATATCGCACCAGAACAAACCGTGGCGATAGGCGATGGTGCTAATGATCTGCTGATGATTAAAGCGTCAGCACTCGGCATCGCCTATCATGCTAAACCCAGGGTGAATGAGCAGACGTCCGTCACCATTCGCCATGCCGATTTAATGGGTGTGTTCTGCATCCTGAGCGGCAGTCTGATTCATGAAGAGCGTTAACAAGAGGTACTGATTTGGCCAAAGCGGCAAAACGCGCATTTGTCTGTAATGAATGCGGCGCAGATTATCCACGCTGGCAGGGGCAATGTAGCGCCTGCCACGCCTGGAATACCATTACCGAGGTGCGTATCGCCGCCTCGCCAACCGCTGCGCGGAATGAACGCTTAAGCGGCTATGCGGGCAACGCCGGCACCAGTCGGGTACAAAAGCTGTCGGAAATCAGCCTGGAAGCCTTACCGCGTTTCTCAACCAGCTTTAAAGAGTTTGATCGCGTGCTGGGCGGCGGCGTGGTACCGGGTAGCGCCATTTTGATTGGCGGTAATCCGGGAGCCGGTAAATCAACGCTGCTGTTACAGGTGATGTGCAAGCTTTCGGAAGGAATGAAAACCCTCTACGTCACGGGCGAAGAGTCGTTGCAGCAGGTGGCAATGCGTGCTCACCGACTGGGATTACCTACCGATAATGTCAATATGCTGTCGGAAACCAGCATTGAACAGATTTGCCTGATTGCCGAGCAGGAGCAGCCGCAGTTAATGGTGATTGACTCGATCCAGGTGATGCACATGGCTGATATTCAGTCATCGCCCGGCAGCGTATCGCAGGTACGTGAAACGGCAGCTTACCTGACGCGCTTCGCCAAGACGCGCGGCGTTGCGATCATCATGGTCGGTCACGTTACAAAGGATGGCTCGCTGGCGGGTCCGAAAGTGCTGGAACACTGTATCGACTGTTCAGTGTTACTGGATGGCGATGCCGATTCACGCTTTCGCACCTTGCGAAGCCACAAAAACCGTTTTGGTGCCGTCAATGAGCTGGGCGTGTTCGCGATGACCGAGCAGGGAATGCGTGAAGTGAGCAATCCTTCCGCGATCTTCCTGTCGCGCGGCGATGAAGTGACATCGGGCAGTTCGGTAATGGTACTTTGGGAAGGAACACGTCCGCTGCTGGTCGAGATTCAGGCGCTGGTGGATCACTCAATGATGGGCAACCCGCGCCGTGTGGCTGTGGGGCTGGAACAGAATCGCCTGGCGATTTTGCTGGCGGTGCTGCATCGCCATGGTGGATTACAGATGGCGGATCAGGACGTCTTTGTTAACGTCGTCGGCGGGGTGAAAGTCACCGAAACCAGCGCAGATTTAGCGTTGATGCTGGCGATGGTTTCCAGCCTGCGCGATCGTCCTTTGCCGCAGGATGTGGTGATTTTCGGTGAAGTCGGATTAGCAGGTGAAATTCGCCCCGTGCCCAGCGGCCAGGAGCGTATTTCCGAAGCGGCGAAGCATGGCTTTACGCGCGCAATTGTGCCTGCCGGTAATGCGCCGAAAAAACCGATTGATGGAATGAAAGTTTACAGCGCGAAAAAGCTGGCTGATGCGCTGGCTATTCTGGATGAGCTGTAAGCACGGTTTACCTCCTCTCCAGTGATGGAGAGGACAAAGGCAGGAGATAACCCGCACTCTCTTTTTAAGCGAAAGAGGGTGCTCAGGACTGCTCGCAGCAATTGTTAGCATCAAATACATGCAGGAGGCACAACATGCCGTCGTTTGATTATCTTAAAACGGCCATTCGCCAGCAGGGCCATACGCTGCAACAGGTTGCCGATGCCAGTAGCATGACCAAAGGCTATTTGAGCCAGTTGCTCAATGCCAAAATTAAAAGTCCCAGTGCACAAAAACTTGAAGCCCTGCACCGCTTTCTCGGCCTGGAATTTCCGCGCCGCGATAAACGCATTGGCGTGGTGTTTGGTAAATTCTATCCGCTGCATACCGGTCATATTTATTTGATTCAGCGCGCCTGTAGCCAGGTTGATGAGCTGCACATCATCATGGGGCATGACGATCCCCGAGACCGTGAACTGTTTGAAAACAGCGCCATGTCGCAACAGCCGACAATCAGCGATCGTTTGCGCTGGCTGCTGCAAACCTTTAAGTATCAAAAAAATATTCGCATCCACTCTTTTAATGAAAAGGGCATTGAGCCTTATCCTCATGGCTGGGATGTCTGGAGCGACGGCGTAAAATCATTTCTCAGTGAGAAAGGGATTACGCCGGACTGCATCTACACCAGTGAAGCGCCTGATGCAGAAATGTATGAGCAGCATCTCGGCATTCCAACGGTTGTGGTTGATCCCAATCGATCCTTTATGAGTATCAGTGGCGCACAGATCCGTCAGGATCCGTTCCGTTTCTGGGAATATATTCCAACCGAAGTAAAGCCATTTTTTGTACGCACCGTGGCAATTTTAGGTGGCGAATCGAGTGGAAAATCAACGCTGGTTAATAAGCTCGCCAACATCTTTAACACCACCAGCGCCTGGGAATATGGTCGCGATTATGTCTTCTCTCACCTGGGCGGCGATGAGATGGCATTACAATATTCCGATTATGACAAAATCGCGCTGGGGCAGGCGCAGTACATTGATTTTGCGGTGAAATACGCCAATAAAGTGGCTTTTATTGATACCGACTTTGTCACAACTCAGGCGTTTTGCCTGAAGTATGAAGGGCGGGAACATCCGTTTGTGCAGGCATTAATTGATGAATATCGCTTTGACCTGGTGATATTGCTGGAAAACAACGTGCCGTGGGTGGCAGATGGCTTGCGTAGCTTAGGCAGTTCAGTTGACCGACGCGAATTCCAGTCGATGCTGGTAACCATGCTGCGTGAGAACAACATTGAATTCGTTCACGTTAAAGAGGACGACTACGACACGCGTTTTTTGCGCTGCATTGAGCTGGTCAGAGTCGTGTTAGGCGAGAAGGGCAACTGAACATCATCTTGTGCATGCTGCCCTTATTACAACGCTCTCCGTATCGGAGAGCGTTGTGACCGCAACGAATTAATAAACCATCACCACTTTACCGCGCATATGACCTTCCAGTACGCGCTGGTGTGCAGCCTGTAATGTCTCAACGCTTAATCCTTGCAGGGTCTCATTCAGCGTGGTCTGCACTTTACCGGCATCTAACAACTCCGCGACTGCCTCCAGGATCTCACCCTGACGCGCCATATCAGGCGTGGTAAACATGCTGCGGGTATACATAAATTCAAAATGCAGTGCTGCGCTTTTCAGCTTCAGCTGATCCATTGATAACGGATGTTCATTCTCAACGATGGTACAAATATGCCCCTGTGGTGCAATCAGCTTACCCATGGTTTCCCAGTGGCCGTCGGTATCATTCAGGCAAAAAATGTAATCTACCTGCCTGATACCCTGTTTTTCCAGTTCGCCGATCATATCGTTGTAATTGATCACACTGTCCGCTCCGCGATCGCGACACCACTGAGCAGAATCTTCCCGTGATGCGGTGGCAATCACTTTTACGTCACTGCGCAATTTAGCAAATGGGATCGCCAGCGAGCCGACACCGCCCGCGCCGCCGACGATCAACAGTGTTTGATCGGCTGTAGCATTCTGAATGTTAAGGCGCTCAAACAAACCTTCCCAGGCGGTCAGCGCCGTCAGCGGAATCGCCGCTGCTGCCGCCCAGTCGAGGCTTTTGGGCTTGTGCCCGGTAATACGTGCATCAATGAGCTGTTCGCTGCTGTTGCTGCCGGGGCGGGTAATGTCACCGGCGTAATAGACTTCATCACCCGGTTTGAATTGCGTCACTTTGCTGCCCACTTCCAGCACCACGCCGCTGGCATCCCAGCCCAAAACGCGAGGAACCTGCAAGCCATTCTTGATCGCACCTTTGTGTACTTTGGTATCCACGGGATTCACCGATGCGGCTTTCACTTCAACACGCAGATCATATTCGCCGGGTGTTGGGGTTTCTGGCGTGATTTCAATGAAGTTTTCTGGATGTTCGGGATCAATAGCGATAGCGCGAATAGACATAATTATTCTCCTGTAGTGATGGGCTAAGTGTAGAACGCCATTTTCATAATGATAATATGGACAATCTTTCATAGAGTGTTCGTCTGAGGTGAACAATGGAGTACCGGCAATGGCAGGACATGGCACTGTTTGCATGGGTAGCGGAGTGCGGGAGCTTTACCGCTGCGGCTGAACGTGTAGGCTTGCCTAAATCCAGTGTCAGCCAGCGTATAAGCCAGCTGGAACAGCGCCTCGGTATACGGCTGCTAAATCGCACCACGCGACAGCTCAACCTGACTTTTGCCGGTGAGCGTTATCTGTTGCATTGCCAGGAGATGATGCAGGCCAGTGAGCGCGCCGATCAGGCGATTGCCAGTCTGCGAGAGAATCCCAGCGGACGGCTACGCATTACCAGCCCGGCGGGCATTGGTGCCACGCTGCTGGCGCGCTGTAACACTGCGTTTTTGCAACATTATCCTGACGTTACGCTGGATATTTCGATCTCAGATGATATTCGTGATTTGGTGCAGGAAGGATTTGATATCGCGCTGCGCACCGGCAAACCGCAAGAATCATCGCTGATTGGTCGTCGCGTTGGCTATTGCGCACGCACGCTGGTGGCATCGCAGCAGTATCTTGATCAGCACGCGCCGATCACACACCCACAACAGTTAGCCACACATCGCTGCATTGCACATCGCGCCTGGAAAGAGTGGGTGCTGAAACAGGAAAATCAGTTTTACCGCTGGCTGCTGCCGCCCGGCCATCTGACAGATAATCTGGTTTACGCCCGCGAATGTGCGTTAGGCGATGCGGGCATTACGCTGCTGCCGCGATTTTTAACCGAGGGTGCCATGGCGGACAAGCGTTTGGTTCAGGTGCTGCCGGAATGGGAAACAGAAGGGAATGAATTATGGCTGGTCTATCCGAGCCGTAAACTGAACTCACCTGCGCTGGCCCGCTTTATTGAATTTGCTTTGCAGTCGCCGGTATTCACTGAATTTTATCGTTAACGAAAAAAATGGCGGCATTGCTGCCGCCATTACTATTACTTAATCATACGCTTGTACTTAATACGCTTCGGCTCCAGGGCTTCGGCGCCCAGAGTGCGTTTCTTGTACTCTTCGTATTCGGTGAAGTTACCTTCGAAGAACTCCACTTTGCCCTCATCCTGATAATCAAGGATGTGAGTGGCGATACGGTCAAGGAACCAGCGGTCATGCGAGATAACCATGGCGCAGCCTGGGAATTCCAGCAGGGCGTTTTCCAGCGCACGCAGAGTTTCAATGTCGAGGTCGTTGGTTGGCTCATCGAGCAACAGCAGGTTGCCGCCAACTTGCAGCAGCTTCGCCAGATGCAGACGACCACGCTCACCACCGGAAAGCTCGCCAACACGTTTGCCCTGGTCGGTGCCTTTGAAGTTGAAGCGGCCGACATAAGCACGGCTCGGCATCTCAAAGTTACCGATGCGCATGATGTCCAGACCGCCAGAAACTTCTTCCCACACGGTTTTAGAACCATCCATCGCGTCGCGGAACTGATCAACTGATGCCAGTTTCACCGTTTCACCCAGTTCGATGCTGCCGGAATCTGGCTGCTCCTGACCAGTCATCATGCGGAACAGGGTAGATTTACCCGCGCCGTTTGGACCGATGATGCCGACAATCGCGCCTTTCGGCACGGAGAACGACAGACCGTCGATCAATACGCGATCGCCGTATGATTTGGTCAGGTTGTTAACCTCAACCACTTTATCGCCCAGACGCGGGCCTGGTGGAATAAAGAGTTCGCTGGTTTCGTTACGCTTCTGGTATTCGGTGTTGTTCAGCTCTTCAAAGCGCGCCAGACGGGCTTTGCCCTTCGACTGACGACCTTTCGCGCCCTGACGCACCCACTCCAGCTCTTTCTCAATCGACTTACGACGAGCGGCTTCAGCAGAAGCTTCCTGCGCCAGGCGAGCATCTTTCTGCTCCAGCCAGGACGAATAGTTGCCTTCCCATGGAATGCCTTCGCCACGGTCCAGCTCAAGGATCCAGCCTGCAACGTTATCCAGGAAGTAACGGTCGTGGGTAATCGCCACAACGGTGCCTTCGAAGTCGTGCAGGAAGCGTTCGAGCCACGCCACGGATTCAGCATCCAGGTGGTTAGTGGGTTCGTCCAGCAGCAGCATGTCAGGTTTTTCTAACAGCAGGCGGCACAGCGCAACGCGGCGGCGCTCACCGCCCGACAGGTTACCTATTTTCGCATCCCAGTCTGGCAGGCGCAGCGCATCAGCGGCACGCTCCAGCTGGTTATCGAGATTGTGGCCGTCGTGCGCCTGGATGATCTCTTCCAGGCGACCTTGCTCTGCCGCCAGCTTGTCGAAATCTGCATCGGGTTCAGCGTACAGCGCATAAACCTCGTCCAGACGCTTCAGCGCGCCAACCACTTCAGCAACCGCCTCTTCCACGGATTCGCGCACGGTATGCTCAGTATTGAGCTGCGGCTCCTGCGGCAGATAACCGACTTTGATGCCAGGCTGCGGGCGAGCTTCGCCTTCGATATCTTTATCAATGCCCGCCATGATGCGCAGCAGCGTGGATTTACCCGCGCCGTTCAGGCCGAGCACACCAATTTTTGCGCCAGGGAAAAAGCTAAGGGAGATGTTCTTCAGAATGTGTCGCTTCGGCGGAACCACTTTGCCGACGCGGTGCATGCTATAGACGAATTGAGCCACGTTGTATTGAGCCTCTGTCTGTTTGTCGTTTGGATGATGTCGAAGTTTAGCCTTTTTCACCGCTCAATCACAGTCGACAGACGGGGATAATTCCGGGGCAGGGTGCGCGCCGGGATAACTGTTTGATTTACGCACAGCGTCGGGACTATGCTGCGTTTTGAGCTGATAAACGGAGGGGGTTCGATGAGAGTGTTGATCGCTGCGGATGAAAACGCCTGGGGCGGGTTGATTGAGTCAATTCGCCAGACCATGCCGGATGTCGAGTTCGTTGCCTCGGCGGGCCATGCGGCGGAAAGTCTGGCCGGATTTGATGCGCTGATCCCTGGCATGTGCCGGGTCGATGCGCGTCTGTTGGCAACCGCTGACCGGTTAAAACTGATTCAGCAAGCAGGCACCGGGCTGGAGGGTGTCGATATCGCGGCGGCGAAACAGCAGGGCGTCATGGTAGCGAATGTGCCTTCTCACACCTCAGGCAACGCCGACTCGGTTGCCGAACTGGGTATCTGGATGATGATTGGTCTGGCGCGACGTCATCAGGAAATTGCCTCCTGCCTGGCGCAACAGCAGCTTGGTCAGCCGGTCGGCCTCGGCCTGATGGGCAAAACCGTTGGGCTGGTCGGATTGGGTGGCATTGGTAAGGCGCTGGCGAAACGGCTGAAACCCTTTGGTATGCGACTGACAGGCGTCAAACGTGAAGCGGATGCTGCCTTTGCTGCGCAGTACGGTCTGGACTGGCTGGGGAAATGGCGCAGCTGCCTCAACTGCTGGCGCAGTCTGATTTTGTGGTGCTCAGCCTGCCCCATAATGCGCAAACCCATCACATTATTGATGCCACAGCACTCAGCCAAATGAAGCCCGGCAGCTTTCTGATTAACGTGGGGCGCGGTGGGCTGATCGACAAGCAGGCTTTTACAGCTGCGCTGGCGAACCAAACGCTGGCTGGGGCGGGGCTGGATGTTTTCTGGCAAGAGCCTCCCGATCCCCATGACGACGTGTTCCGCTATAACGTTATAGCCACACCACACATTGGTGGCGTGACCGATATCTCTCTGGCTGGAAATGTGACGGGCGTATGTGACAACTTACGTCGGCTGCGCGATGGCGAACCGGTCGAAAACCGCTGGGCTTAGCCGCAACGCAGCGTCACACCCGCAGCGCGCAACGCCTTGCTTAACTCAGGGGGCGGCGCGCTGTCGGTCACCAGCGTATCAAACAGGTTAAAATCGCCAATGCGGGCAGGCAGCACTTTACCAAACTTGCTGCTGTCGCCCACCACGATCTTGTGCTGGGCGCGCTGAAGAGCCAGCTGCTTGATCGGCAACTCATTCAGGTTGTAGCAGGTCGCACCTTGCTGCGCATCCAGTCCGGCAGCAGAGATAAAGGCTTTATTCGGGCAGAGCACGTCCAGCACCGAAACCTGCTCCAGCGGGGTAAACACGGCGTTATCGGCATGAAACTCCCCGCCACTTAAAATTACCCGGCAGCGCGGTTTCTCTTTCAATGCCAGAAACGTATTGATGGCGCTACAAATCGCGGTAAAGGGCAGATCGTCATCAATCGCATCGATCAGCAGCGGCAATGTCGTACCGCAATCAAAGAAGAGCGTGTCATTGGCTTCAATCAGCGGTAAGGCAAGCTGGGCCAGTCGCTGTTTACGCCCTACGTTGAGGTTTTGCTGATCGCTGACAAAATAGTGGCCCACGTTCTGCCGCAAATCACGCACGATATAACCGCCCAGCAGCAGCACGCTACTGGATGGTTCGCTTAAATCGCGACGGATCGTCATTTCTGAAACGCCGAGCAGCTGCGCCGCCTCTTTCAGGTGCAGTTTATCGACACGCTTTAATGCCTGAGCCAGCCGGGTGATGCGTTCTTCGCGACGAGTTTCCATGTGTGCGTTTTTCTTGAAAAAACATGCGCTATGTTAACCAGAAAATGCGTTAAATCGCTACCAGCCCGCGCACGCCATCCGCTTCCATTGTGCTGCCGCGCCTGCGCTGCACGATCTCACCGCGTGACATCACCAGATAACTGTCTGCCAGTTCCGCAGCAAAATCATAAAACTGCTCCACGAGCAGGATCGCCATATCGCCTCGCTGCGCCAGCTGGCGGATCACCGCACCGATCTCCTTGATCACTGAGGGCTGGATCCCTTCAGTGGGTTCATCAAGGATCAACAGTTGCGGACGACAGGCCAGCGCACGCCCAATCGCCAGTTGCTGCTGCTGTCCACCGGAAAGATCGCCCCCGCGCCGCGCCTTCATCTCAAACAGCACCGGAAATAATTGATAGATCTCATCCGGCACCTGTCTGGCCTGCGCCGCAGAAAAGCGCGACAATCCCATGAGCAGGTTTTCTTCTACCGTCAGGCGTGGAAAGATCTCACGGCCCTGGGGCACGTAAGCAATCCCCGACTGCACGCGCTGATGCGGCTTGCGTGAATTGATCACCGTGTCCTGCCAGCGAATTTCGCCCGATTTAGCCGGGATCAGGCCCATCAGGCATTTCAGCAGCGTGGTTTTGCCCACTCCGTTGCGGCCCAGCAGGCAGGTAATTTCACCGATTTTGACCTCAAATGAGAGGCCGCGCAGTATATGGCTGCCGCCATAGTATTGATTAAGTTCCGTTATCTGTAACATCTTAGCGTCCCAGGTAAACGTCGATGACCTGCTCGTTGGCTTGTACCTCGCGCAACGATCCCTCGGCCAGTACCTGGCCCTGATGCAATACCGTGACGTGATCGGCGATGGTTTCTACAAATCCCATATCGTGTTCCACCACCATTAACGAATGCTTGCCCGCCAGGCTGCGAAACAGTTCAGCGGTGTATTCGGTTTCCGCATCGGTCATGCCCGCCGCCGGTTCATCGAGTAACAGTAAATGCGGCTCCTGCACCAGCAGCATGCCAATCTCAAGAAACTGTTTTTGTCCGTGTGACAGCAAACCGGCTTTGCGCTGGCGCTCACCGCCTAATCGCAGCAGTTTCAGGATCTCATCAATGCGATCCTGCTGTTCGCTGCTCAGGCGGGCACGCAGACTGGCCCAGACTGACTTATCGGTTTTAAGGGCAATTTCGAGGTTCTCATACACAGTGAGGGCTTCGAATACCGTTGGTTTCTGAAATTTGCGACCAATACCAGCGCGCGCAATTTCCACCGGGGATAATTGAGTCAGATCACTGTCCTGATCGTAAAGAACCCGCCCGCTGTCTGGCCGCGTTTTCCCGGTAATCACATCCATTAATGTGGTTTTGCCCGCGCCGTTCGGGCCGATCACGCAGCGCAGTTCACCAATGCCAATGTGCAATGACAGATCGGTCAGGGCGCGGAAGCCATCAAACGAGACACTGATCTTCTCCAGCGATAACACCGGATCGGTTTGCGCCCGATGGCGATCGGAGGGATGCGGTTGGGTAAATAGCGGCTCAGTCATCTTTCCTCCGACGCAGCAGGCCAATGACGCCACGCGGCAGGAACAGCGTGACCAGGATAAACATCAGACCGAGGAAAAACAGCCAGTATTCGGGAAAGGCGACGGTGAAGACGCTTTTTGCACCGTTAACGATAGCCGCACCGAGTAAAGGGCCAATAAGGGTGCCCCGTCCGCCCAGTGCGACCCAGATGGCCGCTTCAATGGAGTTGGTTGGCGACATTTCGCTGGGGTTGATGATGCCCACCTGCGGCACGTAGAGCGCACCCGCCAGACCACACAATATGGCTGACAATGTCCAGACAAACAGCTTGAATCCTTTAGGATCGTAGCCGCAGAACATCAAGCGGTTTTCTGCATCACGTACGGCCGTCAGTACCCGGCCAAACTTGCTGCGTGCCAACGCAAATCCAGCGGCCAGGCTGAGCAACAACAGCAGGACGGTCGCCACAAACAGCCCAATTCGCGTTCCGGTGGCGGTCACGTTAAAGCCGAGCAGGGTGGTGAAACCGGTGAAGCCATTGTTGCCGCCAAAGCCGGTTTCATTGCGGAAAAACAGCAACATACCCGCATAGGTCAGGGCTTGCGTCATGATCGAAAAATAAACGCCTTTGATTTTCGAGCGGAAGGCGAAGAAGCCGAATATCCACGCCAGCACGCCAGGCACCAACACAATCAGGCAGAGCGCCCAGGCGAAGTGTTGAGTGCCAGCCCAAAACCACGGCACTTCATTCCACGACAGGAACGACATAAAGGCTGGCAGGCCATCCCCCGACGCCTGCCGCATGAGATACATTCCCATTGCGTAACCGCCCAGCGCAAAAAACAGGCCGTGACCAAGCGACAGTAACCCGGCGTAACCCCAGACCAGATCGAGGGCGACAGCGACGACGGCATAGCAAAGGATTTTACCTATCAGCGTTAGGGTATAGGTTGAGATCGCCAGCGGATGGCTGGCGGGCAACAGCGCCAGGAACGGCATCACCAGCAGCGCAATCACCACAATGCTGCCGATGACGAGCGTCAGGCGCGGCGCTTTACGCGCCACGGTTAACGTCATGGGTTGCGTCATTAGTCGATCACCCTTCCTTTTACCGCAAACAGGCCTTGCGGGCGCTTCTGAATAAACAGCACGATAATCACCAGAATCAGGATTTTACCGAGCACCGCACCTGTCTGAGGTTCCAGCACTTTGTTGAGAATGCCAAGACTAAACGCGGCAACCACCGTTCCTGCCAGCTGTCCGACACCGCCTAACACCACTACCAGGAATGAGTCGATGATGTAGCCCTGGCCCAGCTCTGGACCGACGTTACCTAATTGCGACAGCGCCACGCCACCCAGTCCGGCAATACCGGAACCGAGGCCGAATGCCAGCATGTCGACGCGACCGGTAGGAACGCCACAGCAGTCAGCCATCGACCGGTTTTGCGTCACGGCTCGCACGTTCATGCCGAGACGGGTGCGATTCAACAGCAGCCAGGTGAGCGCCAGCACGCCGGTGACAAACAGGATCACCGCAATACGGTTCCACGGCAGCACCAGGTTAGGCAGCACCTGTAAGCCTCCTGACAGCCACGCGGGATTGGCAACCTCAAGATTTTGCGCACCAAACAGCATGCGTATCAGTTGAATAAGTATCAGGCTGATACCCCAGGTTGCCAGCAGCGTTTCCAGCGGGCGGCCATACAGATGACGAATGACGGTACGCTCCAGCGCCATGCCAGTACAGGCCGTCACCAGAAACGCCACCGGCAACGCCAGCAGCGGATACCAGGGCAGATACGCTGGCGCGAACTGCTGAAACAGATGCTGGACAACCCAGGTGGCATACGCACCCAGCATTAACATTTCGCCGTGCGCCATGTTGATTACGCCGAGCAGCCCGTAAGTGATCGCGAGACCGAGGGCGGCAAGCAGCAGAATCGAACCGAGCGACAGGCCGCTAAACGCCTGACCGAGCAAATCGCCCCACATCAGACGCTTTTTAATTTGTTGCAGGCTCTCAGCTGCGGCGTCGCGCACCGTGGCATCAGGTTCATTGCTGGCCTGAGTTAAACGTTGCAGGCTGGCCTGAGTATTGGGATCGCTCGATTCGCCCAGCAGTTTTACGGCTTTCAGACGCACCAGCGGCTGTGGATCAGCCAACTGTAAATTCGCGGCCGCCATCGCCAGCGCAGCGTGAACGCGGCGGTCTTGCTCGGCGCTGAGGCGTTGTTCGATAAGCGGTAGCTGATCGGCAACGCCATCGTTTTGTAACTGCTGCGCAGCGCGCAGGCGCAAATGAGCATCGTTGCTGACCAGCTGGTGGGCGGCCAGCGCGCTGGCCGCCAGCACGCGCAAGCGGTTATTCATGAAGAGTTTTTTACATTGCCTGCGGGCTGAGCTTCGGTATCCAGCGGCAACAGCTTATCGCCGACTTTACTAAACGGCTGTTTGTTCTGATCGGTGACCAGGCTTTCCGCTTTTAACGCCTGTAACAGCGGTAAGCGGCTGGCGTCTGGCGCGGCGGCCCACTGTTGCAGTAGTGTTGCCTGCTGCGTCCGACTGGCCGCGGCAAAATCAGCGGCGGGTCCGGCGCTGGCGAACAGTGGCAGCAGCAGAAGCAGGCTAAGCAGAAAGAGGCGAAGATTCATAGGATGGGGCCTCGTTGTGTTGGTTGTGCGTGGGTTTCCTTTTCCCTCTCCCGCAAGCGGGAGAGGGAGCATCACCGCACCGATATTACTGACTCGTTTTCACCGGATGATCGGGCTTTTTGTCATTGCCTGCGATATACGGGCTCCACGGCTGAGCGCGTTCAGGCTGATCGGTCTGCCACACCACATTGAACTGACCATTCTCTTCAACCTCACCAATCATCACCGGCTTATGCAGATGGTGATTGGTCTGATCCATGGTCAGGGTAAAACCGTCCGGTGCTGTGAAGGTTTGGCCTGCCATCGCTGCGCGCACCTTGTCCACATCGGTGGTGCCTGCTTTTTCAACCGCCTGGGCCCACATATGGATGCCAACATAGGTGGCTTCCATAGGATCGTTAGTCACCACGGTGCTGGCGTTCGGCAAATTATGCGCTTTGGCGTAGGCGCGATAATCTGCGACAAATTTCGCATTGGTGGGGTTATCAACCGACTCGAAGTAGTTCCATGCCGCTAACTGGCCCACCAGCGGTTTGGTATCGATACCGCGCAACTCTTCTTCGCCTACCGAAAAAGCCACCACGGGAATATCGGTTGCTTTAATCCCTGGTTAGCCAGCTCTTTATAAAACGGCACGTTTGAGTCACCGTTGATGGTTGAAACCACGGCAGTCTTACCGCCTGCCGCAAACTTTTTGATGTTTGAAACAATGGTCTGGTAATCGCTGTAGCCAAACGGCGTATAGACTTCTTCGATGTCTTTATCCTGAACCCCTTTTGAATGCAGGAAGGCACGCAGGATCTTGTTGGTGGTGCGTGGGTAGACATAATCCGTACCCAGCAGGAAGAAGCGTTTTGCGCTGCCGCCATCTTCACTCATCAGGTATTCCACTGCCGGAATAGCCTGCTGGTTTGGCGCTGCGCCGGTATAAAACACGTTTGGCGACATCTCTTCGCCTTCGTATTGCACTGGATAGAACAGCAAGCCGTTCAGCTCTTCAAATACCGGCAGTACTGATTTACGTGACACCGACGTCCAGCAGCCAAACACGACGGCGGCTTTATCCTGGGTCAGCAACTGGCGGGCTTTTTCCGCAAACAGCGGCCAGTTAGACGCAGGATCAACCACGACCGGCTCCAGCTTTTTACCCAACACGCCGCCTTTGGCATTGATTTCGTCAATGGTCATCAGCGCCACATCTTTCAGCGGTGTTTCTGAAATTGCCATGGTGCCGGATAGAGAGTGCATGATCCCCACTTTGATGGTGTCAGCAGCCTGAGCGCCCCAGGAAAGGCCCATGCTGACAACCGTGGCGGAAAGGGCAAAAGCCTTGAGCAATGAACGTCTTTTCATCG
This sequence comes from Pantoea sp. LMR881, assembly GCF_027157825.1. NCBI lineage: Bacteria > Pseudomonadati > Pseudomonadota > Gammaproteobacteria > Enterobacterales > Erwiniaceae > Pantoea > Pantoea sp. LMR881. The sequence continues at coordinate 1,741,695 of NZ_JAPVOK010000002.1, read as the reverse complement.
TAATTAAACCCCTAAATGTGTTTTGAGTTATTCAATGGGTTGGAGCCGGGCCTGCTGTAACATGTGTAACGTAATTTTCCTGACTTCCGCCTTGCTGACAGCGATATGCTCGGTCAGGATGCGCTGCGCCTCCTCGGTCTGTTGCTGAAAGATTGCCTGTAAGATCTGAGCGTGCTCGCAGTAGGTCGCCTCGACCCGATCATCGCGGGTAAAGTCAAGATGGCGGATAATGCGGATCTTCTCGGTGAGTTCAGCGTGGATGCGCGCCATCTCACGGTTGCCCGCCGATGCCACCAACGCCATATGAAACGCTTCATCGTGCTGTGAAACCGTTTTGCCTTCATCGAGCCGTTCAGCCTCGATCCAGAACTGTTGCTGCGGTGCCAGCAGGATGGCGCACTGAGCAACAGGAAGAGCGCATAAACGCTTAACTGCTTCGCATTCCAGCACGGTGCGCAGGTCATACAGCTCTTCGAAATATTCAAAGTCGAAATTTTTGACCTGCCAGCCGCTGCGGAACCACACTTCGACGTAACCTTCACGCTCCAGCCAGAAAAGCGCCTGACGTACTGGCGTGCGGCTGACTTCCATGCGTTCGGCAATTTCACTTTCGCTGAAGCGATCGCCGGGCATCAGGCGAAACCCGAAGATGTCATTTTTCAGCGCCTGGTAAACGCGCTCTGCCAGGGCTTCCGGGCGGCCTTTACGGGTTGACATTAAGGCTCCTTATTCCAGCCACAGCAGGGTGTCGCCGGGACTCACCGGACGGCCCGCCTGGCAAGCGATACGCTTCACGCGCCCCGCCTGAGGCGCAATAATGGCCAGCTCCATCTTCATCGCTTCAACGATAATGAGAGGTTGTCCCGCAGCGATCTCATCTCCTGGCTGCACCAGCACTTTCCAGATGTTGCCGTTCATATCGGCCTGCACCGCCAGCGCACTGCTCTCTTCTTCAGTCACCGTTAACGTTTCATCGCTGGCGAGTGGGACGCTCTGCTCCTCCTGCGCCCACAGCGCCACCTCCTGCTCAAAGGCAGCGGACTGACGCTGACGGAACGCTGCAATGGATTCAGCGTGATCGGCGAGGAATTGCTGATGAGCGGCGAAATCAAACAGCGTCTCTTCAATACGAATAGCCGCGCGACCTTCACGGAAATCGTCGCGTAACCGGGTAAGCTCTTCTTCGCTAACCGGATAGAAACGCACCTGATCGAAGAAGCGCAGCAGCCAGGGTTCATCAGCAGTGAACTGGCTGTTTTTCAGGAATTTATTCCAGATGGGCAGCGTGCGGCCCACTAACTGATAGCCGCCAGGAGAATCCATGCCGTAGATACACATATACATGCCGCCAATACCGACAGTGCCTTCGGCGGTAAAAGTGCGGGCCGGGCTGTATTTGGAGCTCAGCAGGCGATGGCGGGGATCGACGGGCACCGCACAGGGCGCACCAAGATAGACGTCGCCCAGACCAAGAATGAGATAGCTGGCCTCAAAAAGGGTATCCCGTACGGCTTCACGGCTGGCTAACCCGTTAATGCGCTGGATAAAATCGACGTTATTTGGCAGCCACGGCGCGCTGGCGCGCACGGTTTCCTGGTAACGTTCCACTGCACCCAGGGTGGCGCTGTCTTCGAATGCCATTGGCATCCAGACGATGCGTGACGGTACTTTCAGCGTGCTGACGTCGCCGAGCGTTGCTTCCAGTTCCAGCAGTAACGTCATGAGCTGCGACTGACTGAGCTGGCGGCTGTCGTAACGCACCTGTAACGAGCGAACGCCGGGTGATAACTCTTCTATGCCCGATACGGCACGTTGCCGTAGCGCATTCATCAACAGATGCACACGCAAGCGCAGCGCCAGATCCAGCACGTTATCGCCATATTCAATCAGGACATATTTATCGCCTGCCTGGCGGTAAACCGCTTTCGGCGTACTTTCGCTGGCGTCGATGGCGGCCAGAATAGTGGCTGAGCCAAAGGCTGTTTCCGCCAGGGAAGGCACGGCAAAGTAGGGGGCGTGTTCCGGACGCAGCGTGTCAATGACATGCATCTGCGCCTTTTCCAGCGCCACGGCTTCATCCACACTGATAGGATGGAAGCGGATCTTATCGCCCGGTTTTACCTGGCCGACTTTCCACAGCTCCGCCCTGGCAATGGTTACCGGACAGACAAAACCGCCGAGACTGGGGCCGTCGTGAGTGAGAATGACCGGGAAATCACCGGTAAAATTGACAGCGCCAATGGCGTATTCGCAGTCATGCACGTTAGACGGATGCAGCCCCGCTTCGCCGCCGTTAGCGCGAGTCCAGCTCGGTTTCGGTCCCACCAGGCGTACGCCAAGACGGTTGGAGTTGTAATGCACCTGCCAGTCGCTGGCAAAGAATTCATCAATGGCAGCCTGGGTAAAAAAATCGGGTGCGCCGTGTGGCCCGTAGAGCACGCCAATACGCCATTCACTGGCGTAATGCGGGATCAGCGCGTTATCCAGAGCCTGAGGCTCACTGACGGGAGCCGGAGTCGTGCAGGCGGCAAGATGTGGCTGCGAAATTGGCAGCATATCGGCGACGCGCAATATGCGACCCGCATGACCGCCAAACTGACCGAGCGAGAACGTTGAACGACTCCCGAGATATTCCGGCACGTCAAAACCGTTACGTACCGCCAGGTAACTGCGGCATCCGCTTTGTGCGCGACCAAGCGCCAGCGTCTGCCCTGCGTTAACCGTGACGGGCTGCCAGTAACTGACAGGCTCGCCATCCAGCGTCGCCGCACAGTCTGCACCCGTCAGCGCAATCGTTGCGCGACTGTGAAAGCGCAGCGTTGGGCCTTGCAAGGTAAACTCCAGTCCGGCGGCGGCGGCATCGTTCCCCACAATGCGGTTCGCCAGGCGGAACGCAAAATCGTCCATTGGGCCGGAAGGCGGCACGCCAATATCCCAGTAGCCGAGGCGGCCAGGATAATCCTGAACAGAACTGAATGTGCCGGGTTGCAGCACTTCAACCACGGCGGCGGCAGGCGTAAAGCTGTCGAGATAACGTGTCCAGACCTTGCCACTGCGGAACTCTTCTGTGGCGATAATCTGGCGTAAATAGTCGAGGTTAGTCGGGATGCCGTGCAATTGCGTGGCGTTAAGCGCCGTCTGTAATTTTTGCAGGGCGGCTTCACGGCTATCGGCATGCACTATTAGTTTGGCGACCATCGGATCGTAGAAGCTGGAGACTTCAGTGCCGGTAGTGATCCAGCTGTCGATGCGCACGCCGTCAGGAAAACTAACATCTGTAAACACGCCGGGAGCGGGCTGGAAATTTTTTAGCGGATCTTCTGCATAAAGCCGTACTTCAATCGCGGCGCCCTGCGGCGAGCGTTGCAGGCGCGTCCAGTCGATGGTTTCACCTGCGGCAACCTTTAGCATGCACTCCACTAAATCGAGACCGGTAACGCACTCCGTGACCGGATGCTCTACCTGCAAGCGGGTATTCACTTCAAGAAAGTAAAAGGTGTCCTGTTCGGCATCGTAAATGTATTCCACCGTTCCGGCGCTGCGGTAATTCACTAACTCGCCGAGGCGAACCGCTGAGGCCAGCAGCGCGTCGCGCGTCGCCTGTGGCAGATTCGGGGCCGGCGTTTCTTCCACCACTTTCTGATTGCGGCGTTGCAGTGAGCAATCCCGTTCGCCCAGCGCCACGACTGTACCTTTGCCATCGCCAAAAATCTGAACTTCAACATGGCGCGCGCGATCGATGCAGCGTTCTAAAAAGACTCCGGCATCACTGAAAAATTGCTCGCCTGAGCGACGCACGTTTTCCCAGGCGTTACACAGCGCCCCGGCATCGACGCAGCGCGTCAGGCCAATGCCGCCGCCGCCCGCGGTGCTTTTCAGCATCACCGGATAGCCAATCTGCTCTGCGGCGTTCAGGGCTTCATCGAGCGTGGCCAGCAGCGACGTACCGGGCGTCATCGGCACACCGGCGCTGGCTGCCAGTTCGCGTGCCCGGTGTTTCAGGCCAAACTCGCCAATCTGCTGCGCCGTTGGGCCGACAAAAACAATACCCGCTTTTTCACAGGCGTCGGCAAACGGCAGGCTTTCAGAGAGAAAACCGTAGCCCGGCCAGACTGCCTCTGCGCCACTCGCCTGGGCGGCTGACAGAATTTTATCGATGCGCAGATAACTGTCACTGGCTTTATCACCGCCTAAAGCGATGGCGATATCGGCCTCTTTGACGTGCTGTGCATTGCGATCGGCATCGGAATAGACCGCAACACTTTTTACGCCGAGACGTTTCAGGGTGCGAATGGCGCGGCAGGCAATTTCGCCACGGTTAGCGATCAACACGGTACTGAACATGGTTTAGTTACTCCCCTGCGAGGCGAGCCAGTTACGCCAGCCGCCAAAATCGGTGATCTCCAGCGCGTTGCTCAGCGCAGAGCCTTCGCAAATAAAGCCTTTCACTACACGTCCATCAGCCAGTGTCAGGCTGCCGATGCCCAGCGGCGGCGGGATCTCAGCAACAAATTCGCCAAAGCGTGCCAGCGGAATATCCCACAGCTCAACGGTAATGGCGGCACCCTGTTCGGCACGCATCAGCCCCGGCTTTTTGATCGGCCCATCAAGCAGGGCAAACAGACGATAGGTGCTGGCGGTCTGCGTTTCCTCTGCCCATATCGCCTGGCGTGTAGTGAGCTGATAGTTGAGCGGCATGCCAGTAAGGTGGGCGCCCACCACGGCGAGCCGGACATGATCGGCTGAGGGTGAAAGCGGGGTGTGCTGAGCAGGCGGTGCTTTGCCGGTGGCACCCAGCGGCAGCGCCATTTGCTGCTGCCAGCGCAGGCCAAAATCAGCCAGGGCGCGATCGTGCCAGGCGGGGGCGATCAGGGTGATACCTGCGGGTAAACCATCACGACGAAACGGTGCCGGTAGTGCCAGCGCGGCGAGATCCGCCAGATTAGTGAAATTGGTGTAGGTGCCGAAGTGCGAATTGTAATGCACCGGCTCCTGCTTCATCTCTTCCAGCGTGTGGATAGTGGGGGAGGTCGGCACGATCAGCGCGTCAAACTGTGCGAGCGTTTGCTGAATCTGGCGCGTCAGCTCAGCGCGCAGATATTCCGCCTGATACGCCTCAACGGCGCTGTATTTCAGGCCGCTGGAAACAATGCCGTGCACGACAGGATCCATTTCTTGCGGGCGGTGGAGCATCTCGCCGACAGCAACGGTACGCTCAGCGACCCAGGGGCCATAATAGAGCTGTTCAGCCAGCGTCCGGAAGGGAGTGAAATCAATGGGATGCAACGTTGCACCGCTGGCCTGCAACGCTTCGAGTGCCTGATCCCACGCCGCTTCGGCGGCGGCATCATTGAAAAATTCGGGACTGGCCGGAATAGCAAAATCGGGCTGCGCTTTGATACTGGCCGGCGCGGTGTGAGGATGCACGCGCGAATAGGCATCGGCAGCATCGTAACCGCCCGCCACGCTGGCGACAGTAAAGGCATCCTCCACCGTGAGGGCAAACACGGAAATAGTGTCATTCAAACGGCAGGCGGGAACGACGCCACTGGCTGAAAACCATCCTTTAGTGGGTTTCAGGCCCACTATATTGTTGAAACCGGCGGGAACGCGGCCAGAACCGGCGGTATCTGTTCCCAGTGAAAAACCCACTAATCCGCGTGCCAGCACTGAGGCGGATCCAGAACTGGAACCGCCGCTGACATACGCAGGATCAAAGGTATTACAGACCGCGCCAAACGGGGAGCGGGTGCCAACCAGGCCGGTTGCGTATTGATCAAGGTTGGTTTTACCTATCACCACTGCGCCAGCCGCTTTGAGCTGGGCCACAACAAATGCGTCGTTTTCGGCTGTGTAAGTGAAGGCCGGACAGGCGGCGCTGGTTGGCCAGCCTGCCACGTCGATGTTGTCTTTCACCGCAAACGGCACGCCAAATAGCGGTAGCGCAGCGGGATTGCGCTGATAGCGGGTCAGCAGCGGCTCAATCTGTGCGTTGAGCTGTGCCGGTGTTGCCAGATAAATCCAGGCGTTGTCCTGGCGATTTAACGCCTCAAGATGCGAAGCCAGTAGGGTATAGATCTGCTGCGGTTCTTGCTGATAGCACTGCTGCCACTCACTCAGAGTCAGGCCAATTGTCGACGCCATACAATGAATTCCAACTGGTATACAAGATGGAATTCAGTAACGCAAAGGCTGTGCCACTTTTTTAATTACCTGTTTTCACTGGATAAACAGTACAGAGATAAGTTTATCTGATGATAAAGTGCACAGTTCCAGCGCAAAGCATGAGCAATGACGGTGCGCCCAGAGTCATGTTGCGTAAATTTTGTGAAGAACGTGGCAAGAGCGGAATCCCTGGTTAGCATGAAGAAAGTCTGGCACGCAGCCGGAGCCCGAAACAGAGGAGATAGACGTGGAGAAGTGGCGCAACTGGATGATAGGGATCTGTCTGGTCAGTATGACCGGCAGCGCATGGGCTGACTCGCTGGACCAACAACGGCAACGTTATCAACAGATTAAACAAGCCTGGGATAACCATCAGATGGCGACTGTAGAGCAACTGCTGCCCACGCTACAGGATTATCCACTCTATCCGTATCTGCAATATCGTTTGCTGGCACAAGATCTCGATCAAAAAGCCAGTCTGGTCGTAAAGAATTTTATTGATCAATATCCGACTTTGCCACCTGCGCGCTCGCTCAGTACCCGCTTTGTTAATGTGCTGGCACATCGGCAGGACTGGCAAAGCCTGCTCTACTTCAGTCCAACCGAACCGAAACCGGTACAGGCACGCTGTAACTGGTATTACGCCAAATGGGCGACCGGCCAGCAGCAGGCTGCGTTTGCCGGGGCCAAAGAGATTTGGCTGCGTGGCACCGCACTGCCGAACGATTGCGACAAGCTGTTTTCCGTCTGGCAGGCTTCAGGTCAGCTTTCGCCAATTACCATTCTTGAGCGTATTCGTCTGGCGATGAAAGCGGGTAATGACAGCCTGGTCAACTATCTGGCAAAAATGCTGCCATCCGATTATCAAACCATGGCAGATGCAGTGCTGGCCTTGCAGCGGGAGCCGTTGAGCGTAACGACGTTTGCCAACGCAGTGGGTCCAACTGATTTCACGCGGCAGGCAACAATCTATGCGTTTACCCGTGTTGCTCGCCAGGACATGGAAAATGCGCGCAGCATGATCCCGATTCTGGTGCGTGCACAAAAAATGGGGCCAGCGGACGAGCAGGCACTCAAAGAAATTGTGGTATGGCGCATGATGGGCAGCGATTTGACCTCAGAGCAGGCGCGCTGGCGTGATGCGGTCGTGATGAACAGTGAATCTACCTCGCTGGTGGAGCGACGGGTGCGGCTGGCGCTGAGCGAACACGATCGGCGTGGCCTGAATACCTGGATTGCGCGTCTGCCGGTGGAAGCCAAAGAGAAAGATGAGTGGCAATACTGGCAAGCGGATTTGCTGTTTTCACAAGGTCGTAAAGAGGAAGCTGAAGAGATTTTACGTCAGCTAATGCAGCAGCGTGGCTTTTATCCCATGGTCGCCGCTCAGCGTTTAGGCGAGCGTTACCCGCTTCAGGTCGATAAAGCGCCTGCGCCAGACAGTACCACCGCGCAGGGGGCCGAACTGGCTCGGGTAAGAGAATTAATGTATTGGGGACTTGATAACCTGGCGCGCAGCGAATGGGCCAACCTTATCGCCAGCAGAACGCATGTGCAGCAGCAGATGCTGGCGCGCTATGCTAACGAGCAGGGCTGGTGGGATCTCAGCGTGCAAGCCACCATTACGGCAAAAATGTGGGATAGCCTGAAAGAGCGTTTCCCGCTGGCCTGGCAGAGTGTGTATCAGCAATACACCCGCGATAAAGGCATTCCCCAAAGCTATGCGATGGCGATCTCCCGCCAGGAAAGCGCCTGGAATCCAAAAGCGCGCTCACCGGTGGGAGCCAGCGGTTTGATGCAAATCATGCCGGGAACGGCAACGCATACCGTGAAAATGTATAACATCCCCGGCTACGTCAATACCATCCAACTGTTTGATCCACAAACCAATATCAAGATAGGAACCCAATATCTTGAATATGTGTATCAGCAGTTTGGTCAGAACCGTATTTTTGCTTCGGCGGCATATAATGCTGGCCCTGGCCGGGTACGGAGCTGGCAAAAAACCAGCGCAGGTAATCTGGATGCAGTGGCGTTTATCGAGACCATTCCGTTTTCAGAGACACGTGGTTATGTGAAGAACGTGCTGGCCTACGACGCGTACTATCGTCACTTTATGGGGCAGCCGGATGACATCCTGTCAGAGGGTGAGTGGAATCGCCGTTACTGACTGTGTTAAGCTTCCGTACTCTTTAGCGAGTACGGAAGCCTTTCATGACCCACTCTTTTGGTTCTTCAACCCCTGTCAATCCTTCAGAGGATAACTGGCTGCGCTTTGTTGATCTGATGCAGCAAGCCTTTGCCCAGGGCCATGCGCTGCCGTTGATGCAGCTGATGATGACGCCCGATGAACGCGAGGCGTTTGGTACGCGGTTGCGTATTATCGAGGAGCTGATGAGCGGTGAGATGAGCCAGCGCGAGCTGAAGAACGCGCTCGGCGTTGGTATTGCCACCATCACCCGGGGTTCAAACAGTCTGAAAGAGGCGCCGCCAGAGCTAAAACGCTGGCTGGAAGCGCATCTGGGACGCGCCTGATTATTGCTGATAGAAAGGGTGAGTGAAGGGACACAATGCTAAAATCAGCGCCTGATGATAAACGCTTGAACGACTCAGCAAACCGTTTGTAAACGCGCCAATCGCGCCACCTTTGTGTTTGATGTTTTCCACGCCAGTCAGGCGCGCCATCTCTACTCCCAGTTCGCGCCCGGCGCGTAATCCTTCCATAACCACCGGCGGCAGGGTAAAACTGGCCGAGCGCGATTCACCGCGCTGTTTCTGGTTCTCTATGACCATCCAGGCGAAGGCGCAATCTTCTTCAATACCCGCCTCAATTGCGACCCAAAAGTCTGCTTCTGGTCGAACCTGACGCGCATTCATCACCCGCTGGCGTGCGCCAGTTCGCGTTTCAAGATTTGTTAACGGCTGTGCTGCCACGCCGCTATCGACCTCGACCCCTTCGATATGGCAGGATCCTTCGCCGAATACGTCGTTGAACGCTTGTGCAATCGCGCGGATCTTTGCTGGGTTGATAGTGGCTGCGACAACATGGTACATAATTGATTGAACCCTTGAGTGATTAAGGCAATTTTTGTCGCAGTATAACGGAAACTAAGCATGCTACAGGTCTATCTTGTTCGTCACGGTGAAACGGTATGGAATGCGGAGCGACGCATTCAGGGTCAGTCCGACAGTCCGCTGACGGAAAAAGGTGAACAACAGGCTCATCAGGTGGGCGAACGTGTTAAAGGTTTAGGTATTACGCATGTTATTTCCAGCGATCTGGGGCGAACGCGCCGCACGGCAGAAATTATTGCTGATGCGTGCGGTTGTACGGTCACGCTGGATCCGCGCCTGCGCGAACTCAACATGGGCGTGCTGGAAAAACGGCCACTGGACGGACTGACGGCAGAAGAAGAGGCCTGGCGCGCGACACTGGTCAATGGCACTGAAGCGGGTCGCATTCCTGACGGGGAATCGATGTCGGAAATGGCGGAGCGCATGCATGAGGCGCTAAATGCCTGCCTGTCATTGCCCGCTGGCAGCCGTCCGCTGCTTGTGAGCCACGGTATGGCGCTGGGCGTACTGGTGAGCACCATTCTCGGCCTTCCGGCTCATGCTGAACGTCGGTTGCGGTTGCGTAACTGCTCAATTTCGCGTGTCGATCATCAACAAAGTGCCTGGCTGGCTAAAGGTTGGGTCGTTGAAACCGCTGGCGACGTTTCTCATCTGGATGCACCTGCGCTCGATGAGTTGCAACGCTAAAACGCAAATTAAAAATGCCGTCATCGTGACGGCATTTTTGTATTAACTTGTCGGCTGACGGCGAATAGGGATCAGATATTCGCAGCGGATCTCTGTGGGCGGCTCGCTTCGTTTTTTGCCGCCGTGGGTAAAGAAACGCTCAATATCCTGGCCCTGACGCCGTGTCAGGCCAAGCGTCGGCATACAGGTGCCATATAACATCAGAATGAATTCCTGCAACTCTACGCGCGGCCCGGTATAGGTGAACTGTACATAATCACCCGCTTCCAGAATCACACTCTGTCCCGAATGCATGTTGATGGCGTTATCGGCAGGCACGGCGGTGGTGTAAAGGATCTCTTGTTCATCATCTTTGTCCTGGCTGGCACGTACCTGATGTAAACCATACAGCACGGGCGGCACGGTGTCGGTTTCCAGCAAAAACTGTTTCCAGAAATGGATGCGCATTTCATCACGGTAGCTGGAGATCTGTTCCAGCGTGCAGGTGTAGTTCTGCGTTTGACCCACCAGCACGGTTTCTGGCAGGGTGACAAAATTCGGCTCTGGCTGCTTCTCATCGTTGAGGCGAATCGGCGGTCGAATGCCGTAGGAGTTCCAGTCTGATGAACGGCGATACCACGCAGGGGTTTGATTAAACTGTTTTTTGAACGCGCGGGTAAAAGTTTGTTGTGAATCAAAACGGTATTGCAGAGCAATATCTAAAATAGGGCGACTGGTCAGGCGCAGCGCCACGGCAGCTTTTGACAGACGTCGTGCACGGATATAGGCACCAATTGCGTGTCCGGTGACATCTTTGAACATACGTTGTAAATGCCACTTAGAGTAGCCTGCTTTCAGGGCAACATTATCCAGCGAAAGCGGCTGATCCAGATGGCTCTCCAGCCAGACAAGCAAATCGCGAATGATACCGGCTTGGTCCATAAAACATCCTCATACACTCTGGTGGCGCAGCTAAACGCAGTCGACGAATAATAGCACTAATTGCTCAAAAGGCGTGGGCAGTTTCATTCGGAATGCTTGTGCTACATCAATGCGGGTTTTTACCCGTTATGGTTTGGTCAATCTGGGCAATTGCCAGTACATTACATTCTCATCTATTACGTTTGCAATGGTAACTCCATGACAATATCTCGCCTTCTCATCGCCGCCGTCACTGCAATGACATTTTCCAACCCGTTATTTGCCGAGGAGATTGGCTCAGTTGATACGGTTTTCAAGATGTTTGGTCCCGATCATAAGATCGTGGTGGAAGCCTTCGACGATCCAGACGTCAAAAATGTAACCTGTTATATCAGCCGGGCAAAAACCGGCGGTATCAAGGGTGGATTAGGCCTGGCGGAAGACACATCCGACGCAGCTATTTCTTGTCAGCAGGTCGGCCCAGTGGCGCTGAGTGACAAGATTGCCCAAGGCAGCGCGCAGGGCGAAGTCGTATTCCGTAAACGCACATCGTTGATTTTCAAGAAGCTGCAGGTTGTACGCTTCTTTGATAAAAAGCGCAACGCTTTAGTCTATCTGACCTACTCAGATAAAGTGGTAGAAGGTTCACCTAAGAATGCACTGAGTGCCGTGCCGATTATGCCGTGGCATTAAGGTAAAAAAACGCCCGACCGGGCGCTTTTTTGTTTTGAAGAGGATTTTAATCTTCCAGGTCACCGCAGAAGCGATAGCCTTCACCGTGGATAGTGGCGATGATTTCTGGCGTATCCGGCGTTGATTCAAAGTGCTTACGGATACGACGAATAGTGACATCCACTGTGCGGTCATGCGGCTTCAACTCGCGTCCCGTCATCTTTTTCAGCAGATCGGCACGGGTTTGAATTTTGCCTGGATTTTCGCAGAAATGCAGCATGGCGCGGAATTCACTACGCGGCAGCTTATACTGTTCGCCGTTCGGGTTGATTAGTGAACGGCTGTTAATATCCAGCGTCCAGCCGTTGAATTTATAATCTTCAACCTGGCGACGTTCTTCGCTTGGCAGCGCCAGATTCATGGTGCGTGACAGTAAGTTGCGCGCACGGATGGTCAGTTCACGTGGATTAAACGGTTTGGTGATGTAATCATCCGCGCCGATTTCCAGGCCAAGAATTTTATCTACTTCGTTATCACGACCGGTCAGAAACATCAGTGCTACGTTTGCCTGTTCACGCAACTCGCGCGCCAGCAGAAGGCCATTTTTGCCAGGCAGGTTGATGTCCATAATCACTAAATTGACGTCATTGTCGGTCAGTACCTGGTGCATTTCGGCACCATCGGTCGCTTCATACACCACATAACCTTCAGCCTCAAATATGCTTTTGAGGGTGTTACGCGTGACCAGTTCGTCTTCAACGATAAGAATGTGCGGGGTCTGCATATTTCGCTACCTAAAATTTGCCAACAAATCGAAAACAGGGCGTACAGCGGTTATTCGTTCCGTGTAGAGAGCGACATAGTGCGCTGAACCGTTGTACGAAATTATGTTTTGATAAACTTTCAATCAACGTCAACAACAGTGTTAGCTCAGCCAGTCAGGATGAAAATTGCATGCCCCGGGATGGCACATATCCTAACTGCATTAACAGCAACCTAACAGCACCAACAACATCCGATAAGCATAAAAACAACGCTTCGTTGACTTATATCAAGTGCAATTGTAGCACGTTAACACTTTTGTGAAAAACTTCTCTTAGAATGCCTGCTTAGCTCACAAAAAGCAGCATTTTTGCTACATTTTCATTGGGTGGTTAAATAACAGAAACCTTTGGGGATTAATATTTCATTAAGCTGAAATTTAAGGGTTTTATGTTATTTTTTATACTTATGCCTCGCCAGTGAGTAAATTTTGCCATACCCGCTATTTTTATAAGTTTTAACATTATTAACATTGTCTTTTCTTAAACGGCTATGCCGCTCAGGATCGCATCGACGTGTTACTCTATGGCGGAATATTAATAAACTAATGGAATTATCATGCGTTTCCCCCTGATTTTAGTTTCGCCCGCCCGGGCAGAAAATATCGGTGCTGCCGCCCGCGCAATGAAAACCATGGGATTTAGCGAACTGCGTATTGTTGCCAGCGATGCGTGGCAAGATCCCGCTGCACGGCGCGTGGCGCACGGTGCGGGGAGATTCTCGATAATGTGCAAACCTTTGACACCCTGGCGGATGCGCTGGCAGACATTGACTTCTCTGTAGCGACAACGGCACGCAGTCGCGCCAGGTTTCGCTATTACGCAACGCCAGCACAGGTTGAAACGCAACTTCAGGAAAAGCGCCAGTGGGTAAACAGCGTGGCATTGGTTTTTGGTCGTGAAGATAGCGGGCTGACTAACGAAGAGTTGGATCAGGTTGACCTGCTCACCGGTATTCCGATGGCCAATGATTACCCTTCGCTTAATTTAGGGCAGGCGGTGATGGTGTATTGCTATCAGCTTTCGGCGCTTAATCAGGTTGCCGCGCCTGTCGTGCAGCAGGCGGATGCTCAGCAGTTAAAAGCGTTGCGCCAACGACTTCAGCAGCTAATGGTGCAACTGGATGTCAGTGATGACGAGAAAATGTCGGACTGGATTAATCAACGCATCGGTTTGCTCGAACAGCGCGACAGCGCCATGCTTCACCGTCTGCTTCATGACATAGAAAAAAACTTATAGATAAATCATCGGGAAAAGCATGATTTTTTAGCCACAGATCGTAGGGAATCAGGCTAGCACAAACGATCTGCTCAGGTTTTTTTCAGATAACGAAAATGTGCGCATTGACCCCAAATGACATAATCGACAAATTCGTTGACTTAACCCGCACTTTGCTTTACTTCTGGAAGGCAGACGGACAAACAAAGACAGACAGAAATAAATCTAAATGCGTAACTTCAGCCTGAACAACACAATTATTACCACCACCATTACCACAGGTAACGGTGCGGGCTGACGCATACAGGAAAAACAGAAAAAAGCCCGCACCTGACCAGTGCGGGCTTTTTTTCGGCTCAAATTCAGGAGAGTTTACATCATGCGAGTGCTGAAATTCGGCGGGACTTCGGTGGCTAATGCGGAACGGTTTCTGCGTGTAGCCGACATTCTGGAAAGTAATGCGCAGCAGGGACAGGTTGCAACCGTGCTCTCAGCACCAGCCAAAATCACCAATCATTTGGTGGCGATGATCGAAAAGACCATCAGTGGCCAGGATGCCGTGCCGAATATCAGCGATGCCGAGCGCATTTTTGCTGATCTGTTACGCGGCTTAGCCGATGCGCAACCGGGCTTTGATTATGACCGTCTGAAAACCCGCGTTGATGTAGAATTTGCCCAGCTAAAGCAGGTGCTTCATGGCATCAGCCTGCTGGGACAGTGTCCGGACAGCGTCAATGCTGCCATTATCTGTCGGGGTGAAAAACTCTCCATTGCGATTATGGAAGCACTGCTGCAGGCGCGGGGATGGGGTGTCAGCGTCATTGACCCGGTCGAAAAACTTCTGGCGGTTGGACATTATCTTGAATCCACTGTTGATATCGCTGAATCTACCCGGCGTATTGATGCCAGCCGCATTCCGGTCGATAACATGATTTTGATGGCGGGTTTCACCGCCGGAAACGAGCGCGGCGAGCTGGTGGTGCTGGGCCGCAACGGCTCAGATTATTCAGCGGCCGTGTTAGCCGCTTGTTTACGCGCCGACTGCTGTGAAATCTGGACCGATGTTGATGGCGTTTATACCTGCGATCCGCGTCAGGTGCCTGATGCGCGCCTGCTCAAATCGATGTCTTACCAGGAAGCGATGGAGCTGTCCTACTTTGGCGCAAAAGTGCTGCATCCCCGTACCATCGCCCCGATTGCCCAGTTCCAGATCCCCTGCCTGATTAAAAATACCGCCAATCCCCAGGCACCGGGCACCTTAATTGGTGGCGAAAGCGTGCAGGATGACATGCCGGTAAAAGGCATTACCAACCTGAATAACATGGCGATGTTCAACGTCTCCGGCCCAGGTATGAAAGGAATGATCGGCATGGCGGCTCGCGTATTTGCCGCCATGTCGCGTACCGGTATTTCCGTGGTATTGATTACCCAGTCCTCTTCTGAATACAGCATCAGCTTCTGCGTTCCCCAGAGTGAGCAGGCGCGTGCGCGTCGCGTACTGGAAGACGAATTCTATCTGGAGCTAAAAGACGGATTGCTCGATCCTTTGGATGTGATTGAGGAGCTGGCGGTGATCTCTGTGGTGGGCGATGGCATGCGCACTTTGCGTGGCATCTCGGCCAAATTCTTCTCGGCGCTGGCGCGCGCCAACATCAATATCGTCGCGATTGCGCAAGGATCGTCTGAACGTTCAATTTCCGTGGTGATAAACAACGATGATGTGACAACTGGCGTACGCGTGGTTCATCAAATGCTGTTTGCGACCGATCAGGTCATTGAAGTGTTCGTGGTGGGCGTTGGCGGTGTGGGTGGGGCATTGCTCGATCAATTGCATCGCCAGCAGGCGTGGCTGAAGAAAAAACATATCGATCTGCGCGTTTGCGGTATCGCTAACTCGCGAGCGTTGTTAACTAACGTGCACGGTGTTGATTTAAGCAACTGGAAAGCGGCACTGAGCGAAGCCAAAGAGCCTTTTAATCTGGGACGCCTGATTCGCCTGGTTAAAGAGTATCACTTACTTAATCCGGTGATTGTTGACTGTACTTCAAGCCAGGCGGTTGCCGATCAGTATGCTGATTTCCTCGCCGATGGTTTCCACGTGGTGACACCTAATAAAAAGGCCAATACCTCGTCATGGAATTATTACCAGCAAATGCGTGCCGCTGCGGCAAAATCGCGCCGTAAATTCCTCTATGACACTAACGTGGGGGCGGGCCTGCCGGTAATTGAAAACCTGCAAAACCTGCTTAACGCGGGGGATGAACTGATTAAGTTTTCCGGCATTCTTTCAGGTTCGCTGTCGTTTATTTTCGGTAAGCTGGATGAGGGCATATCTCTCTCCGAAGCAACCAAAATGGCGCGTGAGATGGGCTTCACTGAACCCGATCCGCGTGATGATCTCTCCGGCACCGATGTGGCACGTAAACTGCTGATTCTGGCTCGTGAAGCGGGTTATCAGCTGGAGCTGAGTGACATTGAAATCGAACCGCTGTTAAGCGAAAGCCTGACCGGGATTAAAGATGTCGAAGCGTTTATGCAGCGTCTGCCGGAACTGGATAACGCCTTTGCGGCACGGGTAGCGAAAGCGCGTGACGAAGGTAAAGTGTTACGCTTCGTTGGCGCTATCGAAGAAGGCGGCGTATGCAGGGTAAAAATCGATGCCGTAGATGGCAATGATCCACTCTACAAAGTTAAAAATGGCGAGAACGCGCTGGCGTTTTACAGCCGCTACTATCAACCCATTCCGCTGGTATTACGCGGATACGGTGCGGGAAATGATGTGACGGCAGCCGGGGTATTCGCCGATCTGCTGCGCACGCTGTCGTGGAAGTTGGGAGTTTAATAATGATAAAAATTTATGCACCGGCCTCAATTGGTAACGTCAGCGTCGGCTTTGATGTGCTGGGTGCGGCAGTTTCGCCGGTGGATGGTTCATTACTGGGTGATTGTGTTTCTGTTGAAGCGGCAGAGAGTTTCAGTCTGACCAACGCGGGTCGTTTTGTCAGCAAGCTGCCCGACGATCCCAAAGAGAATATCGTGTATCAGTGCTGGCAGCGTTTCTGCGAAGCGATTGGCAAAACCGTGCCAGTAGCGATGACGCTGGAGAAAAACATGCCAATCGGCTCCGGGCTGGGCTCCAGTGCCTGTTCGGTGGTGGCGGGTTTGATGGCAATGAATGAGTTCTGCGGCAAGCCACTCAACGATACTGAATTGCTGACGCTGATGGGTGAGCTGGAAGGGCGTATTTCGGGCAGCGTACATTATGATAACGTTGCACCCTGTTTCCTGGGCGGTATTCAACTGATGCTGGAAGAGAACGGCATCATCAGCCAGGAGGTGCCGGGTTTTGACGACTGGTTATGGGTCATGGCGTATCCCGGCATTAAAGTCTCTACCGCTGAAGCGCGTGCGATTTTGCCTGCGCAATACCGTAAACAGGATTGCATCAAGCATGGGCGCTTGCTGGCTGGTTTCATTCACGCCTGCCATACGCGCCAGCCTGAGCTGGCCGCTAAACTTATGCAGGATGTGATTGCCGAACCGTACCGTACCAAACTGCTGCCTGGCTTTGCCGAAGCGCGTCAGGCTGCGCAAGATATTGGTGCGCTGGCGTGCGGAATTTCGGGGTCTGGTCCAACACTTTTCGCCGTTTGCAACCAAATGGAAACGGCCCAGCGGATGGCCGACTGGCTGAGCCAGCACTATCTGCAAAATGATGAAGGCTTCGTCCATATTTGCCGTCTTGATACGGCTGGCGCACGTAAACTGGGATAACGCATGAAACTCTACAATCTTAAGGATCACAACGAGCAGGTCAGCTTCGCCCAGGCGGTGAAACAGGGGCTGGGTTCGCAGCAAGGGCTGTTTTTTCCGCTCGAACTGCCAGAGTTCGAACTGACCGACATCGATGCCATGCTCGAAATGGATTTTGTCAGCCGCAGCAGTAAGATTCTCTCTGCCTACATCGGCGATGAAATTCCTGCGCATCAACTGGCGGAGCGTGTCAACGCCGCGTTTGCCTTCCCGGCCCCGGTTAAGCAGGTAAGCGATGATGTGGCCTGCCTGGAGCTGTTTCACGGCCCGACGCTGGCTTTCAAAGATTTCGGCGGTCGTTTCATGGCCCAGATGCTCTCTTACGTGAGCGGCAGCGATGAGCAGATTACTATTCTGACCGCTACTTCCGGTGATACCGGTGCAGCCGTTGCGCATGCTTTCTACGGTATGGAAAATGTGCGCGTGGTGATCCTTTATCCGCAGGGTAAGATCAGCCCGCTGCAAGAGAAGCTGTTCTGTACCCTGGGTGGCAACATTGAAACCATCGCGATCGATGGCGATTTCGATGCGTGTCAGGCGCTGGTGAAGCAAGCGTTTGACGATCAGGAACTGAAAAAGCGATTGGCCTGAACTCAGCCAACTCTATCAATATCAGCCGCCTGCTGGCGCAGATTTGCTACTACTTCGAAGCGGTGGCGCAGCTGCCACAAGAGAAGCGCAATCAGTTAGTGGTGTCGGTACCGAGCGGTAATTTTGGCGACTTAACGGCTGGCCTGCTGGCGAAATCGCTTGGCCTGCCGATCAAGCGGTTCATTGCTGCGACCAATGCTAACGATACCGTGCCGCGTTTTCTCGGCAACGGCGCATGGCAGCCAAATGCGACAGTAGCGACGCTGTCAAATGCGATGGATGTGAGCCAGCCGAATAACTGGCCGCGCGTGGAAGAGCTGTTCCGTCGCAAAACCTGGCGTTTAACCGATCTGGCTTACGGCGCGGTAACGGACGAGACGACCAAAGCCGCAATGCGTGAACTGGCGGCAATAGGTTATGTGTCTGAACCGCACGCGGCAATTGCCTGGCGTCTGCTGCGCGATCAGTTGCAGGAGGGCGAATATGGCCTGTTCCTGGGCACTGCACATCCGGCAAAATTCAAAGAGAGCGTGGAAGAGATTCTGGAGCAGAAGCTGACCATTCCCGATGAATTAGCTTCACGTGCTGATCTGCCGCTGCTGTCGCATCAGATGAAAAGTGATTTCGCTGCGCTGCGTGCATTTTTGCTGAAACAATAAGGGCAGGGGCCTTTGCACGGCCCCAACCCGATATTCCCCCGCAGGGCGGGGGAATAGCCCTCTCAGGCTTTACTGTTCCGCGCGTTTAAACACCAGTTCATTATCGCTGCTGCTGGCAGCATCAAACACATAGCCATCCACATCAAACTGCTTCAGCTGTTCGGGGGTTTGCAGACGCTGTTGAATGACATAGCGGCTCATCAGTCCGCGCGCTTTTTTGGCGTAGAAGCTAATCACCTTAAACTTGCCGTTCTTTTCATCCAGGAATACCGGTTTGATTAACCGCGCCTGTAATTTCGTCGGCTGGACTGATTTGAAATACTCATCGGATGCGAGATTAATCAGCACATCATCGCCTTGCTCTGCCAGCGCCTCGTTCAGCGTTTGAGTGATGATATCGCCCCAAAAGCGATAAAGATCGCTTCCAGCCGGTGTTGCCAGCTTGATCCCCATTTCCAGGCGATAGGGCTGCATTAAATCCAGCGGGCGCAGCACACCATACAGGCCAGACAGCATACGCAAGTGCTGCTGGGCGAAATCAAAATCATCGTCATTGAAACTTTCGGCCTGTAAGCCGGTATATACGTCGCCCTTAAAGGCCAGAATTGCCTGACGCGCATTATCAGGCGTGAACGCGGGCTGCCAGCTGTTAAAGCGTTCAGCATTGAGGTGAGCCAGTTTGTCGCTGATACCCATCAATGACGCAATATGTGCCGGTGATAGATCACGCGCCACGTCGATTAATTGTTGTGATTTTTCTAACAACGCGGGCTGGGTAAAACGCGGGGTTGCCAGCGGACTTTCATAATCCAGTGTCTTGGCAGGAGAAATCACCATCAACATATTTGCTTCCTCGTATAACCCCTGTTTTAACAGGGTATTGGCTTATTATTTGGCCTCGCAGTGTAACAAAAAAGCGGCAGCGATCGGCAAATCGCAGCTATTCGTTGGCGCTATCGTAAACGGCATTCGCTGACCTTGCGCCACCGTTAGTGCGTGATATTATCGCAACAGCCTTTTTCACCCTGACAGTTAACTAAGAGAAAAGAACCATGACGGACAAATTGAGTTCCTTGCGTCAACTGACCACCGTGGTGGCCGACACCGGTGATATCGCAGCCATGAAGCTGTACCAGCCGCAAGACGCGACTACCAACCCTTCTTTAATCCTCAACGCCGCGCAAATTCCTGAATACCGCAAACTGATCGATGAAGCGATTGCATGGGCGCGCGATCAAAGCAGCGATAAAGAAGAGCAGCTTCAGTTGGTTTCTGACAAGCTGGCCGTCAACATTGGTCTGGAAATTCTCAAACTGATCCCGGGTCGTATTTCGACTGAAGTGGATGCACGCCTCTCTTACGACACCGAAGGCAGCATCGCTAAGGCGCGCAGCCTGATCAAACTTTATAACGATGCCGGCATCAGCAACGACCGTATCCTGATCAAACTGGCTTCAACCTGGCAGGGCATCCGCGCAGCAGAGCAGCTTGAAAAAGAAGGCATCAACTGTAACCTGACGCTGCTGTTCTCCTTCGCTCAGGCGCGTGCCTGTGCCGAAGCGGGCGTGTTCCTGATCTCTCCGTTTGTTGGCCGTATTCTTGACTGGTACAAAGCGAATACCGACCAGAAAGAGTACGCCGCGCATGAAGATCCAGGCGTGGTGTCTGTGTCTGAAATCTATAACTACTACAAGCAGCACGGTTATGAGACGGTGGTCATGGGTGCCAGCTTCCGCAATGTTGGCGAAATCATTGAGCTGGCAGGCTGCGATCGTCTGACTATTTCTCCGGCTTTGCTGAAAGAGCTGGCAGAAAGTGAAGGCACTATTGAGCGTAAACTGAGCTACAGCGGCGAAGTAAAAGCGCGTCCAGCGAAAATGACGGAATCTGAGTTCCTGTGGCAGCACAACCAGGATCCTATGGCTGTGGCAAAACTGGCGGAAGGCATTCGTAACTTTGCCGTTGACCAGGGCAAACTTGAGAAGATGCTGGCAGAACTGCTGTAATCTTGCGCCGTGGCGGCATCTGCCGTCACGGTTTCCCTTTCCGTCCCTTTCGCTTTGTATTATCCTTCCGCTATTCCCCTTTTACTCCGCCACAGTGCGGTAAATTACAGCGAACCAAAACAATGAACACATTACGCATTGGGTTGATCTCCGTATCCGATCGCGCCGCAAATGGTATTTATCAGGATCAAGGCATTCCTGCGCTGGAAAGCTGGCTGAACAGCGCCATCAGCACAGCGTTTGAGGTCGAAACACGCTTAGTGCCCGACGAGCAGCATATGATTGAACAGGCCATTTGTGAGCTGGTTGATGAACGCTTTTGTCATTTGGTGTTGACCACCGGCGGCACAGGCCCGGCCCGTCGTGACGTTACGCCGGACGCCACGCTGGCTGTCGCTGACCGTGAGATGCCTGGCTTTGGCGAGCAGATGCGCCAGATTAGCCTGCAATTTGTGCCCACAGCGATTTTATCGCGTCAGGTTGGCGTGATCCGTAAACAGTCTTTAATTCTGAACCTTCCGGGCCAGCCGAAATCGATCAAAGAAACGCTGGAAGGGGTAAAAGATCAGCAGGGCAAGGTCATTGTTCCAGGAATTTTTGCTGCTGTACCTTATTGTTTACAGCTTCTGGAAGGGCCATACGTTGAAACTCAGCCCGATGTTGTAGCAGCTTTTCGCCCTAAAAGCGCGATACGTGAGATAAATAACTAAATATTCTGCTTTTCAGGCATAAGCTATAGCCTGGCTGGTGTGGTAAAAGATTGACGGTATAGTAAGCGAAGCTTTACATCCGTTCTCTTTTGCCTCTGGAATATTATGGAATCGAATCACACTCAGCGCCTGAGCGGCCAGGATTACAAAACCCTTTCTTTAGCCGCCCTTGGAGGCGCGCTGGAATTCTACGACTTCATCATCTTTGTGTTCTTCGCTGCGGTGATTGGCGAGCTTTTTTTCCACCCGATATCCCTGAATGGCTGCGCCAGTTGCAGACATTTGCCATTTTGCCGCAGGCTATCTGGCCCGTCCGCTGGGGGCATAGTAATGGCGCATTTTGGCGATAAAGTGGGTCGCAAAAGATGTTCAGCCTGAGTATCTTACTCATGGCGCTGCCAACGCTGGCGATGGGTGCATTACCGACCTATCAAACGCTTGGCATTGCTGCGCCGTTATTGATGCTGCTGATGCGCGTGTTACAAGGCGCAGCTATCGGCGGTGAAGTGCCGGGAGCCTGGGTTTTTGTCGCTGAACATGTGCCGCAAAAGCGCGTCGGGTTTGCCTGCGGAACACTGACTGCGGGGCTGACCGCCGGGATTCTGCTCGGTTCGCTGGTCGCCACAGCCATCAACAGCACCTTATCGCCAGCGGCGATTGCCGAAAGCGGCTGGCGTATTCCGTTCTTTCTTGGCGGCATTTTTGGCTTGATCGCCATGTATCTGCGCCGCTGGTTGCATGAAACGCCGGTATTTCAGCAGATGCAGCAACGTAAAGCACTGGCGGACACCTTGCCACTGAAAACCATTCTGGCCAGCCACAAGCGTGGCATTGCGGTCTCTATGCTGCTCACCTGGCTGCTTTCTGCCTGTATTGTGGTGGTGATTTTGATGTCACCGACGTTAATGCAAAAGCAGCACGCTGTACCGGCGGCGCTCAGTTTACAGGCCAACAGCCTGGCCACCGTGATGTTGCTGGCCGGTTGTGTCATAGCCGGTTGGTTAGTTGATCGTTTCGGTGCAGCGCGCGCATTAATAGGGGGTCGCTGTTGCTGGCAATTTGCAGCTGGAATTTCTATCACCAGCTTGATAATGGCGTGCAGGCACTCTTTTTCAGCTACGGCCTGGCGGGACTGAGCGTTGGCGTGGTGGGTGTTGTGCCTTTTGTTATGGTCAGCGCCTTTCCTGCTGCGGTACGTTTTACCGGCATCTCCTTTTCCTACAACGTTGCTTACGCCATTTTCGGCGGGCTGACACCCATTTTCGTCACGCTTATTTTACGACTGACCCCGCTGGCACCAGCATGGTATGTGCTGGCACTGGCGCTGATCGGGGTGCTGGTGGGGCTTTATCTGCACAGCCAACAGGGCCGTGCAAGCATCATGAGTGAGGTAAGCGCCTGACTTTTCGGTTACGCCCAGGTTTTTTTGCAAAATTTTTTTCATTTAACCCTTGATGCGCTTCGAAGCGGCCCCATTTAGTTGTCATCGAGCGTTGTGAGCGTTTGAAAAAAAGCATGTGACGGCAGTTGAAAGCAAACAACCCGCCCGCATAACAGGTTCACAACCCAAATTGGCAAAGAATTTAAGTGGGAGACGTTTAGATGGGTAAGATTATTGGTATTGACCTGGGCACAACTAACTCTTGTGTTGCGATCATGGATGGCACTAAAGCTCGCGTGCTGGAGAACGCCGAAGGCGATCGTACCACGCCTTCAATTATCGCTTACACCCAGGATGGCGAAACGCTGGTTGGTCAACCAGCTAAACGTCAGGCTGTTACTAACCCGCAGAACACCCTGTTCGCGATCAAACGTCTGATCGGTCGCCGTTTCCAGGACGAAGAAGTACAGCGTGATATTAAAATCATGCCGTACAAAATCACTAATGCAGACAATGGTGATGCCTGGCTGGAAGTAAAAGGTCAGAAAATGGCACCACCGCAAATTTCTGCAGAAGTGCTGAAAAAAATGAAGAAAACCGCGGAAGATTACCTCGGTGAACCCGTAACTGAAGCGGTTATCACCGTTCCAGCTTACTTTAACGATGCACAGCGTCAGGCCACCAAAGATGCAGGCCGCATCGCGGGTCTGGAAGTGAAGCGTATCATCAACGAACCCACCGCTGCTGCACTGGCTTACGGTCTGGACAAAGGCCAGGGTAACCGCACTATCGCGGTATACGACCTGGGCGGTGGTACGTTCGATATCTCTATCATTGAGATCGACGAAGTTGACGGCGAAAAGACCTTCGAAGTTCTGGCGACTAACGGTGATACCCACCTGGGTGGTGAAGACTTCGACAGCCGCCTGATTAACTATCTGGTTGCAGAATTTAAGAAAGATCAGGGCATCGATCTGCACAACGATCCGCTGGCAATGCAGCGTCTGAAAGAAGCGGCAGAGAAAGCAAAAATTGAGCTTTCTTCTGCGCAGCAGACTGACGTTAACCTGCCGTACATCACTGCAGATGCGACCGGTCCTAAGCACCTGAACATCAAAGTAACGCGCGCTAAGCTGGAGTCACTGGTTGAAGATCTGGTTGCACGTTCTATTGAACCGCTGAAAGTGGCGCTGCAGGATGCTGGCCTGTCAGTATCTGACATCAATGATGTCATTCTGGTGGGTGGTCAAACACGTATGCCGCTGGTTCAGGCAAAAGTAACGGAATTCTTCGGCAAAGAGCCACGTAAAGACGTGAACCCGGACGAAGCAGTTGCCGTAGGTGCTGCGGTTCAGGGTGGTGTACTGGGTGGTGACGTTAAAGACGTACTGCTGCTGGACGTAACCCCGCTGTCGCTGGGCATCGAAACCATGGGTGGCGTGATGACGTCGCTGATCAGCAAAAACACCACCATCCCGACTAAGCACAGCCAGGTGTTCTCAACAGCTGAAGACAACCAGAATGCCGTGACCATTCACGTGCTGCAGGGTGAGCGTAAGCGTTCAGGTGATAACAAATCACTGGGCCAGTTCAACCTCGACGGTATTCAGCCAGCACCACGCGGTATGCCACAGATTGAAGTGACTTTTGACATCGATGCTGACGGTATTCTGCATGTGTCGGCTAAAGACAAAAACAGCGGTAAAGAGCAGAAAATCACCATCAAAGCCTCTTCAGGTCTGAACGACGAAGAGATCGAAAAAATGGTGCGTGAAGCGGAAGCGAACGCTGAGTCTGACCGTAAGTTCGAAGAGCTGGTACAGACGCGTAACCAGGGCGACCAGATTGCTCACAGCACGCGTAAGCAGCTGGAAGAAGCTGGTGACAAACTCTCAGCTGACGACAAAGCGCCAATCGAAGCGGCACTGGCTGCGCTGGAAACTTCACTGAAAGGTGAAGATAAAGCGGACATCGAAGCCAAAATGCAGGCGCTGATGGAAGTTTCCAGCAAACTGATGGAAGCTGCGCAGCAGGCTCAGGCAGGCGCAGCAGATGCGGGCGACGGGTCAGCGAAGAAAGATGACGATGTTGTTGACGCTGAGTTCGAAGAAGTTAAAGACAACAAGAAATAATTGCCCCTGACCGGGCGCGACGGTTGGCCTGACAACCGTTGAAACCAGCACGGGCGTAGGAGTTCTCTCCACGCCCGTGCGATCATGTTAAGGGCTAAATAAAAATGGCGAAGAGTGATTACTACGAGATTTTAGGCGTCGCCAAATCCGCAGACGAGCGTGAAATCAAAAAGGCTTACAAACGCCTGGCAATGAAATTTCACCCGGATCGTAATCCCGGGGATAAAGAAGCCGAAGCAAAGTTTAAAGAGGTCAAGGAAGCCTACGAAATTCTGACTGACGCGCAAAAGCGTGCAGCCTACGATCAATACGGTCATGCAGCGTTTGAACAAGGCGGCATGGGCGGCGGTGGATTCGGTGGCGGCGGCTTTGGCGGCGGCGGCGCAGATTTCAGTGATATCTTTGGCGACGTATTCGGTGACATCTTTGGTGGTGGACGCCGTCAGCGCGCATCCCGTGGCGCCGATTTACGCTACAACATGGAGCTGACGCTGGAAGAAGCGGTACGCGGCGTGTCCAAAGAGATCCGCATTCCAACGCTGGAAGAGTGTGAGGTTTGCCACGGCAGCGGCGCGAAAGCGGGAACCAAACCGCAAACCTGTTCAACCTGCCATGGTGCAGGTCAGGTGCAGATGCGTCAGGGCTTCTTCACCGTGCAGCAAGCTTGCCCAACCTGTCACGGTCGTGGCTCGGTAATCAAAGATCCGTGCAGCGCGTGTCACGGTCATGGACGTGTAGAGAAGTCAAAAACACTGTCTGTGAAAATCCCGGCAGGCGTGGATACGGGCGATCGTATTCGCCTGAGTGGTGAAGGTGAAGCGGGCGAACATGGCGCACCAGCGGGCGATCTTTACGTTCAGGTTTCGGTGAAGAAACACCCTATTTTCGAGCGCGAAGATAATAACCTTTACTGCGAAGTACCGATCAACTTCGCGATGGCGGCACTCGGCGGCGAAATTGAAGTGCCGACGCTTGATGGTCGCGTGAAGCTGAAAGTGCCGTCTGAAACGCAAACCGGCAAACTGTTCCGTATGCGTGGTAAAGGCGTGAAGTCAGTGCGCGGCGGCGCAGTAGGTGATTTATTGTGTCGCGTTGTGGTAGAAACCCCGGTTAGCCTCAACGAGAAACAGAAAAACCTGCTGCGTGAACTGGAAGAGAGCTTTGGCGGCCCGACCGGCGAACACAACAGTCCGCGCTCAAAAAGCTTCTTTGATGGCGTTAAAAAATTCTTTGACGATCTGACGCGTTAAGTTTTTTTAGCGGGAAAAAGCCAGCGCAGTGCGCTGGTTTTTTTTATTCTTTTCCATAACTCGTAATTTACGTGTGATCACTCATAAATAACCTGTTTTTTTCGAGCTATCATTGTCGTTACTCTGGGAGTCTTTGATTTCCCTCTGGACAAGGACAATGGTGAATGAATATCAGACTCAAAAAATTCCTTAACAGCGACGCAACAGGTGGGGTGGTATTAATTATCGCTGCGGCACTGGCGATGTTTTTAGCGAATAACAGCACTACTCAGCAAGCTTACGCCGACATGCTGGCCATTCCGGTACAATTCCGCTTTGGCGAGCTGAACATCAGTAAAAATCTGCTGTTGTGGATCAATGATGCGCTGATGGCACTGTTTTTCTTGATGGTTGGACTGGAGGTGAAGCGCGAGTTAGTTATGGGCGCGCTGGCTAAACGTGAACAGGCTATTTTCCCGCTGATTGCGGCGCTGGGAGGCATGCTCGCGCCGGGTCTGATTTTCTTACTGTTTAATGGCGCCGATGTAGACACCCGCAGTGGCTGGGCCATTCCAACGGCAACCGATATCGCTTTTGCGCTGGGGGTGCTGGCATTATTAGGCAGCCGTGTACCGCCTGCTTTAAAGATCTTCCTGATGGCGCTGGCGATCATCGACGATCTCGGTGCCATCGTGATTATCGCGCTGTTTTACACCTCTGATCTCTCTCTGTTTTCACTGAGCATTGCCGCAGCAGCGATTGTGGTTTTGGCGGTTATGAACCTGCTGAACGTACGCAATACCGGACTTTACCTGCTGGTCGGCATAGTGCTGTGGACCGCTGTACTGAAGTCAGGCGTACATGCCACCTTAGCCGGGGTTGTCGTGGGCTTCCTGATCCCGCTGGCGAAAAAAGAGGGACGTTCGCCCGCCATTCATCTGGAGCATGCGCTGCATCCGTGGGTACGCTGGCTGATCTTACCGCTGTTTGCCTTCGCAAATGCGGGTGTGTCTCTGGATGGCGTCTCATTTAACAGCCTGTTCTCTCTGCTGCCACTGGGGATTGTTGCAGGGCTACTGATTGGCAAACCATTAGGCATTACGTTATTTTGCTGGCTGTCGGTAAAAACGGGCCTGGCTAAATTACCGGCGAACACCGATTTTCGCGATATTGCTGCGGTGGGCGTGTTGTGTGGCATCGGTTTTACCATGTCGATTTTTATTGGTTCACTGGCCTATGGCGACAGCAATGCAGAACTCATCACTCTGGCGAAACTGGGCATCTTAATCGGATCGGTTCTTTCTGCCGTATTGGGTTATCTGATCCTGTGGCGACGCCTGGCGCAGCGCAGCGTGAGTCATTGAGAACGCAGCTATGCCACATATTAACTACAACCATCTTTATTACTTCTGGCACGTCTGCCGCGAAGGCTCTGTTGCTGGCGCGGCCGAAGTGCTGTTTCTGGCACCGCAAACCATCACCGGTCAAATCAAGGCGCTTGAAGAGCGCCTTCAAGGCAAGTTGTTCCGGCGTCAGGAAGGGGGATTAGTGCCCACCGAACTGGGCCAGTTAGTGTTTCGCTATGCCGACCGCATGTTTATGCTGAGTCAGGAAATGTTGGATATCGTTAACTATCGCAAAGAGTCGCACCTGCTGTTTGATGTGGGGGTTGCAGATGCGCTTTCTAAGCAGCTGGTCAGCAAAGTATTAGAAGCGGCGGTGGTGTCGGATGAGAAGATCCACCTGCGCTGTTTCGAATCGACGCATGAAATGCTATTAGAGCAGCTCAGTCAGCATAAACTGGATATGATCCTGTCGGACTGCTCGATCGACTCCACGCAGCAGGAGGGGCTGTTCTCGGTAAAACTGGGTGAATGCCCGATCAGTTTTTGGTCAACGCAGTTGCCGGAATTGCCTTTTCCGGCGTGTCTGGAAACGCGCCGTTTATTGATTCCAGGCCGTCGTTCAATGCTGGGGCGTAAGATCCTTAACTGGATCAGCAGTCAAGGTTTGCAGGTAGAAATTCTGGGTGAGTTTGATGATGCTGCCTTAATGAAAGCCTTTGGCGCCCAGCAAAATGCCATCTTTGTCGCGCCAAGCCTGTATAGGCAGGATATCTATCAGGGTGACGAAATCGTTGAGATTGGTCGGCTGGATGCGGTGCTGGAAGAGTATCACGTCATTTTCGCGGAACGCATGATTCAGCATCCGGCGGTACAGCGTATTTGCCATCGCGATTTTAGCGCGCTGTTTGCGTTACGATCAGCAGACGAAAAAAACCGGCTTAGCGCCGGTTCTTTCAACAAAGCGATTAACAACGGGCAATTAAGCCAGTTTGTTGATCTGTGCAGTCAGGTTTGCTTTATAACGTGCAGCTTTGTTTTTGTGGATCAGACCTTTAGCAGCCTGACGGTCCACGATTGGTTGCATTTCGTTGAATGCGTTCTGCGCAGCAGCTTTGTCGCCTGAAGCGATCGCCGCGTATACTTTCTTAACGAAGGTACGCATCATAGAGCGGCGGCTTGCGTTATGCTTACGGCGTTTCTCAGATGTTACGGCGCGTTTCTTAGCTGATTTGATATTAGCCAAGGTCCAACTCCCAAATGTGTTCTGTATAGACAAATCAAAGGCCGAGGACTATGCCTTTTGAACCTTCTTTTGTCAATGGATTTGTGCAAATAAGCGGCGTTTTATAGACGACACTCGGTTACGTATTTGATGGCGCAAGATTCTACCAGCTTCCCCTGCCTGAATACAGTATTTCGCGACAAAATTCTTCTGCCGACCCGCTGTGACAGTAAATGAGCCTCATAAAGCAGGAAAGGCGTGCTGACGGGTTAACCTTCGCCGGTTTCAAGGGTATAATCCGCCGATTTCCATCGGTTTGAGTCAGCCATGAAGTTTATCCGCGGTATTCATAATCTTAACGAGCAGCATCGCGGCTGCGTTCTGACCATTGGTAATTTCGATGGCGTGCATCGCGGTCATCAGGCCCTTCTCTCCCAGCTGCGCGAAGAGGGACGCAAACGACATTTGCCGGTGATGGTCATGCTGTTTGAGCCGCAGCCGCTTGAGCTGTTTGCAGGTGAAAAAGCACCGGCTCGCCTGACGCGCCTGCGTGAGAAGCTTAAGTATTTGGCTGAAGCGGGCATTGATAACGTGCTGTGCGTGCGTTTCGATCGCCGCTTTGCTGCCCTGTCAGCGCAAGGTTTTATCTCGGAGCTGCTGGTTAAAAAGCTGGGCGTAAAATTCCTCGCGGTTGGCGATGATTTCCGCTTTGGCGCTGGTCGTCTGGGCGATTTCCTGTTATTACAGAAAGCCGGTGCAGAATATGGCTTTGATGTCATCAGCACGCAAACTTTCTGTGACGCTGGCAAGCGAATCAGCAGTACCGCAGTACGTCAGGCATTGGCTGAGGATGATTTTGCGTTGGCGCAATCGCTGTTAGGTCATCCTTTCAGTATTTCAGGCCGCGTAGTGCACGGTGATGCACTGGGACGCACGCTTGGTTTTCCTACCGCGAACCTTCCACTACGCCGCGTCGTCTCGCCGGTGAAGGGCGTTTTTGCGGTTGAGGTTCATGGTTTGACATCGCAACCGCTCCCGGGTGTGGCTAATATTGGCACGCGCCCGACGGTAAAAGGTTTACGCCAGCAGCTTGAAGTTCACCTGCTTGACATCAATATGAACCTATACGGTCAGCACATTGACGTGGTGCTGAAGAAGAAATTACGAAACGAGCAGCGCTTTGCCTCACTGGAGGCGTTGAAAGAACAAATTGCGAAAGATGTGGTAACGGCCCGGCAGTTCTTCGGGCTTTAACCTGAGCAAAAAACGGAATCGAGAATCTGATGAGTGACTATAAATCTACCCTGAATTTGCCGGAAACGGGGTTCCCGATGCGTGGCGATCTGGCCAAACGCGAACCGGGGATGCTGCAACGTTGGTATGATGACAACCTTTACGGCATCATCCGCGAAGCCAAAAAAGGGAAAAAAACCTTTATCCTGCATGATGGCCCTCCTTACGCGAACGGCAGCATTCATATCGGTCACTCCGTTAACAAGATTCTGAAAGACATTATCGTTAAGTCGAAAGGCATGGCGGGTTATGACTCGCCTTACGTTCCAGGCTGGGACTGCCACGGTTTGCCTATCGAGCACAAAGTTGAGCAGATGATTGGCAAGCCGGGAGAGAAAGTCTCTGCGGCTGAGTTTCGTGAAGCGTGCCGTAAATATGCCGCCGAGCAGGTCGAAGGGCAAAAAGCGGACTTCATTCGTCTCGGTGTGTTAGGCGACTGGGATCGGCCTTACCTGACGATGGATTTCAAAACCGAAGCCAACATCATCCGTGCGCTGGGTAAAATCATCGGTAATGGTCACCTGCATAAAGGTGCGAAGCCGGTGCACTGGTGTCTGGACTGCCGCTCAGCACTGGCTGAAGCCGAAGTTGAGTATTACGACAAAACGTCGCCATCTATTGATGTGATGTTCAACGCTATCGATAGCGATGCGGTACGTAATGCGTTTGGCGCGTCGCAGGTTAACGGCCCAATCTCTCTGGTTATCTGGACCACCACTCCGTGGACCATGCCAGCAAACCGTGCGATTTCACTGCATCCTGAATTTGAATACCAGTTGGTAGAGATTGACGGACGTGCGCTGATCCTGGCCAAAGATTTGGTTGAAAGCGTACTTAAGCGTGCTGGCGTGAGCGAATGGACCGTGCTGGGTGAATGCAAAGGCGCGGCACTTGAACTGCAAAAATTCCAGCATCCGTTCCTCGATATTCAGTCGCTGGTGGTATTAGGCGAGCACGTTACGCTCGACGCCGGTACGGGTGCCGTTCACACTGCGCCAGGCCACGGCCCGGATGACTATGTGATCGGCCAGAAATATGGTATCGAAATCGCAAACCCGGTTGGCCCGGATGGCGCTTATCTGCCCGGTACGTATCCAACGCTTGACGGTATTAACGTTTTTAAAGCCAACGACATTATCGTTGAGCTGCTGAAAGAGAAAGGCGCACTGCTGCACGTTGAGAAACTGCTGCACAGCTATCCACACTGCTGGCGCCATAAAACGCCCATCATCTTCCGTGCAACGCCTCAGTGGTTTATCAGCATGGATCAGAAGGGTCTGCGTGCTCAGTCACTGCAAGAAATTAAAGGCGTACAGTGGATCCCGGACTGGGGCCAGGCACGTATCGAATCGATGGTGGCTAACCGTCCCGACTGGTGTATTTCACGCCAGCGTACCTGGGGCGTGCCGATGGCGCTGTTCGTGCATAACGAAAGCGAGCAGCTGCATCCCGACACGCTGGCGCTGATGGAAAAAGTCGCACAGCGTGTTGAGCAAGATGGCATTCAGGCGTGGTGGGATCTTGATCCGCGTGAGCTGATGGGTGATGACGCCGATCACTACCGTAAAGTACCCGATACGCTCGACGTATGGTTTGATTCCGGATCAACCAGCTACTCTGTGGTGGATGCGCGTCCGGAATTTGGTGGTCAGGCACCCGATATGTATCTGGAAGGATCGGATCAGCATCGTGGCTGGTTTATGTCCTCGCTGATGATCTCTACGGCGATGAAAGGCAAAGCGCCTTATCGCCAGGTACTGACGCACGGTTTCACCGTTGACGGCCAGGGCCGTAAAATGTCGAAATCGATCGGCAACACCGTATCGCCGCAGGACGTGATGAACAAATTGGGTGCAGACATTCTGCGTCTGTGGGTGGCATCGACCGATTATTCTGGCGAAATGGCGGTTTCGGATGAAATCCTTAAGCGTTCGGCTGATGCATATCGGCGTATTCGTAACACTGCGCGTTTCCTGCTGGCTAACCTGAGTGGCTTCAATCCGGCTACCGATTTGGTTAAGCCAGAAGAGATGGTGATCGTTGATCGTTGGGCGGTGGGTCGTGCACAGGCGGCGCAGACGGATATCGTTGCCTCTTACGAGAACTACGATTTCCATGAAGTGATTCAGCGACTGATGCAGTTCTGCTCAGTGGAAATGGGATCCTTCTATCTCGACATCATTAAAGATCGTCAGTACACCGCGAAGGGCGACAGCCTGGCGCGCCGCAGTTGCCAGACGGCGCTGTGGCATATCGTTGAGGCGCTGGTGCGCTGGATGGCGCCCATCATGTCCTTTACTGCTGACGAAATCTGGGGTTACCTGCCGGGCGATCGCGCTAAATATGTCTTCACTGAAGAGTGGTATGAAGGCCTGTTTGGTCTGGCAGAAAACGAAGCCTTGAATGATGCCTATTGGGATGAGCTGCTGAAAGTACGTGGCGAAGTTAACAAGGTGATCGAGCAGGCGCGTGGTGATAAACGCATCGGTGGCGCACTGGAAGCAACGGTCACGCTGTATGCTGAGCCTGAACTGGCGGCTAAGCTGCAAGCCTTGGGTGATGAGCTGCGCTTTGTGCTGCTTACCTCGGGTGCGCAGGTCGCGGATTATGCCTTAGCGACCGATGAAGCACAGCAGAGCGAACTGTTAAAAGGTCTGAAAGTGGCGCTGCGCAAAGCTGAAGGCGAGAAATGCCCACGCTGCTGGCATTACACTACAGATGTCGGCCAGAACCCGGAGCATATTGAGGTGTGCGGTCGTTGTTACACCAACGTAGCCGGTAACGGTGAAGAGCGTAAATTTGCCTGATGCGTAAACCTATTTTTTCAACCGGATTGCGCTGGCTTTGGCTGGTGCTGGTGGTCATCGTTGTCGACTTTGTCAGTAAGCAATGGGTGATGAACAACATGATGCTGCACGAAACGCAGCCGCTGATGCCGTTTCTCAACCTGTTCTACGCCCACAACTATGGTGCAGCATTCAGCTTTCTGGCTGACAAAGGCGGCTGGCAGCGTTGGTTCTTTGCGGGCATTGCTATCGCCATTGTGGTGGCATTGCTGGTGATGATGTATCGCAACGCGGCCCAACAGAAGATCACGAATATTGCCTATGCGCTGATTATCGGTGGCGCGGCGGGTAACTTATTTGATCGTTCTTATCACGGCTTTGTGGTTGACTTCATCGACTTCTATGTTGGCAACTGGCACTTTGCCACCTTTAATATTGCTGACTGCGGCATCTGTATTGGTGCCGCGTTGGTGGTGCTGGAGGGCTTTTTTAGCCCAACCAGCAAACAGGCAAAACAGAAAGGGTAAGTCATGACTGAGTCTGTACAGCGCGACAGCGCGGTGTTGGTGCATTTCGCGCTGAAGCTGGAAGATGGCTCCACGGCGGAATCAACCCGTGCTAACGGCAAGCCTGCGCTGTTTCGTCTGGGCGATGGCAGCCTCTCCGCGGCGCTTGAGCAGGCGCTGTTGGGGTTAAAAGCGGGTGAAAAGCACAACTTTACGCTGGCACCGGAAGACGCATTCGGTGGCGTCAGCCCCGATCTCATTCGCTATTTTTCCCGTCGCGATTTTATCGATGCCGGTGAACCGGAAGTCGGTGCCATCATGCTGTTTAGCGGCAGGGGCGGCAGCGAAATGCCGGGCGTGATCCGTGAAGTTTCCGGTGATTCTATCACCGTTGATTTCAACCATCCGCTGGCAGGCCATCGCGTTCAGTTTGATATTGAAGTGCTGGAGATTGATCCGGCACTGGAGGCGAACGATGCAAATTCTGCTGGCTAACCCGCGCGGCTTCTGCGCTGGCGTTGATCGGGCAATCAGTATTGTCGAGCGTGCACTGGAAATGTACGGTGCGCCAATCTACGTGCGTCATGAAGTGGTGCATAACCGCTATGTGGTGAACAGTTTGCGTGAGCGTGGCGCGATCTTCATCGAACAGATTAGCGAAGTGCCGGATGACGCCATTTTGATCTTCTCTGCACACGGTGTGTCGCAGGCAGTGCGTGCGGAAGCGAAGGCACGCAACCTGACCATGCTGTTTGATGCCACCTGTCCGCTGGTAACCAAAGTGCATATGGAAGTTGCGCGCGCCAGTCGTAAAGGTGTGGAAGCGATTCTGATCGGTCATGCCGGTCATCCTGAAGTGGAAGGCACTATGGGGCAATACAATAACCCCAACGGTGGCATGTATCTGGTGGAGTCGCCGGAAGATGTCTTTAAGCTTCAGGTCAAAGATGAGAACAACCTCAGCTTTATGACGCAAACTACGCTGTCGGTGGATGATACCTCAGACATCATTGATGCGCTGCGCCAACGCTTTCCGGCAATTATTGGCCCGCGTAAAGATGACATCTGTTATGCGACCACTAACCGTCAGGAAGCGGTACGTACGCTGGCGCGTGACGCTGCCGTGGTGCTGGTGGTTGGCTCGAAAAACTCCTCTAACTCCAACCGTCTGGCTGAACTGGCGCAACGTGCGGGTAAACTTGCGAAGCTGATCGACTCCGCAGACGATATCCGGGAAGAGTGGGTTAAAGGCGTGGATTGCATTGGCGTCACGGCAGGTGCATCTGCCCCCGATATTCTGGTTCAGCAGGTTATTCAGCGTTTGCGCGAACTTGGCGGCGAAGCGGCAATTGAGCTGATTGGCCGTGAAGAAAATATTGTGTTTGAAGTCCCCAAAGAGCTGCGTGTCGATGTTCGCAACGTGCAGTAACAAAGAGTTCAGATGAATAAAAAGGCCGACACTGTTCGGCCTTTTTGTTGTTTAGCGTCAATGAACGTCAGACCAGACTGCTGAGATTGCTTTTACTGATAATCCATTGCGGCTGGCATAAAAATTCTTATTATCCCGGATTAAAAGTGGCGTGGCTGTTAACTCACCGTTAACCTGAACACGCTTTGCATGCATAGTTTTGTTTTAGGAATGAATAAATATGAAAAATATCCGCATCGCCATTGTGGGCGCACCGGGTCGTATGGGACGTAATCTTATTCAGGCAACTCAGCAGGCAGAAGGCGTGGAACTGGGAGCGGCGCTGGCGCGTCCGGGTTCATCGCTGGTTGGCAGTGATGCCGGGGAACTGGCAGGCACAGGTAAAGCAGGCGTTATCATCGCTGACGATCTGTTGAGCGTAATCAACGACTTTGATGTCCTCATCGACTTTACACGTCCCGAAGGCACGCTGGCGTATATGGCCATCTGCCGTGAGCATAAAAAAGCGATGGTGATTGGAACGACCGGTTTTGACGAAGCAGGTAAAGCGGCGATCCGTGCTGCTGCTGAGGAGATTGGCATTGTCTTCGCGGCTAACTTCAGCGTCGGGGTCAATCTGGTCCTGAAGCTACTGGAGAAAGCGGCGAAAGTCATGGGTGATTACGCCGACATTGAAATTGTCGAAGCGCACCACCGTCATAAAGTAGATGCGCCATCTGGCACTGCCCTGGCAATGGGGGAGGCGATTGCCGATGCCATGAACTGGAAACTGGATGAGCATGCTGTCTATGCGCGTGAAGGCCACACCGGTGAGCGCAAGGCACAGACTATTGGTTTTGCCACCGTCAGAGCAGGCGATATTGTCGGTGAGCATACTGCGATGTTTGCAGATATTGGCGAGCGTGTAGAGATTACCCACAAGGCTTCAAGCCGTATGACCTTTGCAAAAGGTGCAGTT
Source organism: Pantoea sp. LMR881 (assembly GCF_027157825.1). Lineage (NCBI taxonomy): Bacteria > Pseudomonadati > Pseudomonadota > Gammaproteobacteria > Enterobacterales > Erwiniaceae > Pantoea > Pantoea sp. LMR881. The sequence goes on along the minus strand of NZ_JAPVOK010000002.1, from coordinate 1,706,099 downwards.
AAGGCGGCATCTTGGTTAAAAGATAATAAATCTGGCCTTTTTGATATGCGTGATGTGCTGGATTTATCGATGTTGTGAGTGTTGTGAACCATCGTGATGTGGTTATTTCAATCATTAATCTATTGATTGATAAGGGGCAATATTTTTATTGCCCTAAATTTTATCTAAAATAGCCATTATTTTGATTTTATGGCCTGTGATCTGCATATTATGATCTTTACTTCGCATAAACCCACTGAAAAATGATAAATTTGACCAAATGGTCAAAATTAACGACCCGTTTCGCTAACTTCCTTGTTTATGCAGCCTGGCAAACGATTATTTCATCGAGTTTTTCGCTCTTTTTGCTGCTTATCCCTGTTTTAATCTCTATAAGCCCGAAAAATACAAAAAAATAGTGTTACAGGGTAGACAAGCTTCAAGGCGATCATTAGAATGCGCGCAATTTGCCAAAAATCGACAGTTCAGGCGGTTTTTGCCTTGATTCAGGCCAGTATTTTGAATTAATATGCAAATATTGTGACTGTTTATTCCCTGGAGGATGTTTTGATTAAGTCAGCACTCTTGGTTCTGGAAGACGGAACCCAATTCCACGGTCGGGCCATCGGGGCAACGGGGTCGGCAGTGGGGGAAGTCGTTTTCAACACGTCGATGACCGGTTATCAAGAAATCCTCACTGATCCTTCCTATTCTCGCCAAATCGTAACTCTCACTTATCCCCATATCGGCAATGTTGGCGCGAATGCCGCCGACGAAGAATCCAGCCAAATTCATGCTCAAGGCCTTGTTATCCGCGATCTGCCGCTGATCACCAGCAACTTCCGTAGTGAAGAGGGCTTATCAGCCTACCTGCAGCGCAATAATATTGTCGCCATTGCCGATATCGATACCCGCAAGCTCACCCGCTTGCTGCGTGAAAAAGGGGCGCAGAACGGCTGCATCATTGCGGGCGATAACCCTGATGCGGCGCTGGCCCTGCAAAAGGCACAGGCTTTTCCTGGCCTGAAAGGGATGGATTTAGCAAAAGAAGTGTCAACCACCGAAAGCTACGCCTGGCAACAGGGCAGCTGGACGCTGGAAGGTGCGCTGCCGGAGCAGAAAAAAGCGGAAGAACTGCCTTATCACGTTGTCGCTTATGATTACGGCGTGAAGCGTAACATCCTGCGCATGCTGGTGGATCGCGGTTGCCGCCTGACAGTAGTACCGGCGCAAACGCCAGCTGAAGAAGTACTGAAAATGAATCCGGATGGCATTTTCCTCTCTAACGGTCCTGGCGACCCGGAGCCGTGTGATTATGCGATCAGCGCAATTCAGGCTTTCCTGCAAACAGAGATCCCGGTGTTTGGTATTTGCCTCGGTCATCAGCTACTGGCGCTGGCAAGCGGTGCGAAAACCGTCAAGATGAAACTGGGTCACCACGGTGGCAACCATCCGGTTAAAGATTTTGATAACAATACTGTGATGATCACCGCACAGAACCATGGGTTCGCCGTTGATGACAGCAATTTACCCGCTAACTTGCGCGTCACGCATGTTTCTCTGTTTGACCAGACGGTTCAGGGTATTCATCGCACCGACAAACCGGCTTTCAGCTTCCAGGGACACCCCGAAGCGAGTCCGGGCCCGCACGATGCGGCGCCGCTGTTTGATCACTTTATTGAATTGATTGACGCATTCCGTTCGAAAGCGAAGTAATCAGGAGCTAATCATGCCAAAACGTACAGACATAAAATCCATCCTGATTCTTGGCGCCGGTCCGATTGTGATCGGCCAGGCCTGTGAATTTGACTACTCCGGTGCGCAGGCGTGTAAGGCGTTGCGTGAAGAGGGTTATCGCGTCATCCTGGTTAACTCTAACCCGGCAACCATTATGACCGATCCGGAAATGGCCGATGCGACCTATATCGAGCCCATTCACTGGGAAGTGGTGCGCAAAATCATTGAAAAAGAGCGCCCGGATGCGGTGCTGCCGACCATGGGCGGCCAGACGGCACTGAACTGTGCGCTGGAGCTGGAACGTCAGGGTGTGCTGGAAGAGTTCGGCGTAACCATGATTGGTGCAACCGCAGATGCCATCGACAAAGCTGAAGATCGCCAGCGTTTCGACAAAGCAATGAAAAGCATCGGGCTGGAAACTGCGCGTTCCGGCATTGCACATACCATGGAAGAGGCACTGGCCGTTGCGGAAGATGTCGGCTTCCCCTGCATTATTCGTCCCTCTTTTACCATGGGCGGCACGGGGGGCATCGCTTACAATCGTGAAGAATTCGAAGAGATCTGCGAACGCGGCCTCGACCTGTCGCCAACCAATGAGCTGCTGATTGATGAATCGCTGATTGGCTGGAAAGAGTACGAGATGGAAGTGGTGCGTGATAAAAACGACAACTGCATTATCGTCTGCTCAATCGAAAACTTCGACGCGATGGGCATTCACACCGGTGACTCCATCACTGTCGCGCCTGCACAAACCCTGACTGACAAAGAATATCAAATCATGCGTAACGCCTCGATGGCGGTACTGCGTGAAATTGGTGTAGAAACAGGCGGCTCCAACGTGCAGTTTTCGGTCAACCCGAAAAATGGCCGTCTGATTATCATTGAGATGAACCCGCGTGTATCACGTTCTTCGGCACTGGCGTCTAAAGCGACAGGCTTCCCGATTGCGAAAGTCGCCGCCAAGCTGGCAGTGGGTTACACCCTTGATGAACTGATGAATGACATCACTGGCGGTTTGACGCCAGCATCGTTCGAGCCGTCAATCGACTACGTCGTGACCAAGATCCCGCGTTTTAACTTCGAGAAGTTTGCCGGTGCCAACGATCGCCTGACCACGCAGATGAAATCTGTAGGTGAAGTGATGGCGATTGGCCGTACTTTCCAGGAGTCGATGCAGAAAGCCCTGCGCGGTCTGGAAGTTGGCGCAAACGGTTTTGATCCGAAAGTAAACCTCGACGACGCTGAAGCCTTAACCCGCATTCGCCGCGAACTGAAAGATGCAGGTTCTGATCGTATCTGGTATATCGCTGACGCATTCCGCGCCGGAATGTCAGTGGATGGTGTGTTTAACCTGACCAACATTGATCGCTGGTTCCTGGTGCAGATTGAAGAGCTGGTTCGTCTGGAAGAGCAGGTTGCGCGTGAAGGCGTAAACAGCCTTGATGCTACCTTCCTGCGTGCCCTGAAGCGTAAAGGTTTTGCCGATGCGCGTCTGGCAGCCCTTGCCGGTGTGGCAGAGAGCGAAGTGCGTAAATTGCGTCAGCAATTCAACCTGCATCCGGTTTACAAGCGCGTCGATACCTGTGCCGCAGAGTTTGCGACCGATACCGCTTATATGTACTCAACCTATGAGGAAGAGTGCGAAGCAAATCCAAATCAGGATCGTGACAAAATCATGGTGCTGGGCGGCGGTCCAAACCGTATCGGCCAGGGCATTGAGTTCGATTACTGCTGCGTTCATGCGGCCCTGGCGCTGCGTGAAGACGGTTACGAAACCATTATGGTGAACTGTAACCCGGAAACCGTTTCGACCGATTACGACACCTCTGACCGCCTCTATTTTGAGCCGGTAACGCTGGAAGATGTCCTGGAAATCGTGCGTATCGAGAAGCCGAAAGGCGTTATCGTACAGTACGGTGGTCAAACCCCACTGAAGCTGGCGCGTGCGCTGGAAGCCGCAGGCGTGCCTGTGATTGGTACCAGCCCGGATGCGATTGACCGTGCGGAAGACCGCGAGCGTTTCCAGCAGGCGGTTGATCGTCTGAACCTGAAACAGCCTGCGAACGCCACCGTTGCGACGCTGGAACAGGCGGTAGAGAAAGCGGCCGGCATCGGTTATCCGTTAGTGGTGCGCCCATCTTATGTACTGGGTGGACGCGCAATGGAAATCGTTTATGACGAAACTGACCTGAAGCGTTATTTCCAGACGGCCGTATCGGTATCAAATGATGCGCCGGTGCTGCTGGATCGCTTCCTTGATGATGCAGTAGAAGTTGATGTCGATGCCATTTGCGACGGTGAGCGCGTACTGATTGGCGGCATCATGGAACACATTGAGCAGGCGGGGGTTCACTCAGGTGACTCGGCATGTTCGCTGCCCGCTTACACGCTGAATCAGGATATTCAAAATGTCATGCGCCAGCAGGTAGAAAAACTGGCTTTCGAGCTGAACGTGCGCGGTCTGATGAACGTACAGTTTGCAGTGAAAGACAACGAAGTCTATCTGATTGAAGTCAACCCGCGTGCTGCCCGTACTGTGCCGTTCGTTTCTAAAGCAACAGGCGTGCCGCTGGCGAAAGTGGCTGCCCGCGTCATGGCAGGCAAAACCCTGGCTGAGCAGGGCGTCACGAAAGAAGTGATCCCACCGTACTATTCGGTGAAAGAAGTGGTGTTGCCGTTCAACAAGTTCCAGGGTGTTGACCCTATCCTTGGTCCAGAGATGCGTTCCACCGGTGAAGTCATGGGGGTAGGACGCACGTTTGCTGAAGCGTTTGCTAAAGCGATGCTGGGAGCACAGAGCAACATGAAGAAAACCGGGCGTGCGCTGTTGTCGGTGCGTGAAGGCGATAAAAAACGTATCGTTGATCTCGCCGCGAAGCTGCAAAAGTTTGGTTTTGAGCTGGATGCGACGCACGGTACAGCCGTCGTGTTGGGTGAAGCGGGAATCAATCCGCGTCTGGTGAACAAGGTGCACGAAGGTCGTCCACATATTCAGGATCGTTTGAAAAACGGTGAATATGCCTACATCGTGAATACCACCGCTGGTCGTCAGGCAATCGAAGATTCCAAACTGATTCGCCGCAGCGCGCTGCAATATAAGGTGCATTATGACACCACCCTGAACGGCGGCTTCGCCACGGCGATGGCGTTAAACGCCGATCCGACCGAGCAAGTCATCTCTGTTCAGGAAATGCATGCGCAAATAAAAAACTAACCTGAACCCGTAAACGGCTCCTGTGGGAGCCGTTTTTTTAGGGTAAGAATAAGGCAGGTGAGGCAGTTTTAACTGCCATATCATTATCTGAATTCAGATAATTTGACTTAGTTTTTAACAGTTTATGCGAAAAAACCCTCTCCGCACAAATCTATAAAGCCAAAACCTCTCTTTTCAATAATTAGCACTGTAATATTTCGCCCGCTCATTACTGGAGCATTAACAGAGATATTTATAAAAAATGAAAATGCGTGCTTTTTCACTGAGTGCAGTGGCTGCCCTCATGTCGTTGCTGCCATTTACCAGCCAGGCAGAAATTACTCTTCTTAAGCAAGATCCACAGGCAGGCGATCCGTTGAGTCGCTTGAATTTTGCGGTTGGCGGCAGCATTCGTGCGCAGTTCAATCATCAAACGGGCGTCAATGATAAGTCATACAAGCGTAACGGCTTTGATGGGGGAACGCGTTTCCGTTTCGGTGCTGATTACTTTCTGTTCGATGATGTCAGCTGGACAAGCTATTACGAAGTCGGCGTGAACATTCCGGCCCTGTTTAGCTGGGATAATCACTACGCCGACGGTGCCAATGACACCACGCGCCGCCAGCTGTATACCGGTCTGAAAAGCAAAACCTGGGGACAGTTGACCTTTGGACAACAGAACAGCGTTTACTATGATGTCGTCGGTGCAAAAACGGATATCTGGGATTACGACATGCTGGCCCAGGCGCCAGGCAACGGCATCAATGGCGACTACGACGGATCCTATCGTTCACGTAAGCAACTGAAATACAAAAACAGCTTTGGTGCACTGGATATCTACGCCTCATATCTGTTCAACGATAACGAATACCTGCCGGGCAATGGCCTGCGCTACAAGCGCAAAGGTGGCGGATCGCTGGGGGTTGATTATCACATTACCGACGATCTGACGTGGGGAACCGCGTGGAACTACACCCGCGCCGCAATGCGTAATCCAAATAATGGCGACAGCAAAGATTACGATCAAAACATTGTGGGTACCGCATTAAACTGGACGCCAGGTAACTGGACGCTTTCAGCTGGCGGCGGTTGGTATCAAAACTTCCTGACCACCAGACAAACCAATGTGCACAATTACTTCGCGGATGATGCCTGGGGAATTGAATACTACGCAGGCTATAAAATCCCGGTTAAACAGTATGGGCTAAAAGCGGTGCAGCCTTACTTTATGGGTGACCGACTGGAATATACTAAAGGGCGTCAGTATCAGCGCATCGATAACGGTGTAGGCGTCACTTTGTTCCTCGATTACGGTTTCCGCGTCGATTACGAGCATGTGTTCACCTCAAGCAGCGACAATCTGGGCGATATGAATCTGGTGCGTCTGCGCTACGATTTCTGATTTGCTTAACAGTAGCGGCTCCGCAGGGAGCCGTTTTTTATTACTGAGGAGGCGCGGGGAAGTGTAACGGATCAGCGCCGAAGCGGTTGGGACCCTGGCTACCTTTGAAGCAGAAACAGACGAGCAACAACAGCGAGCCGATAAGCGGTAGCAGCACCAGTAGCAACCACCAACCCGAACGGTCTAAATCATGCAGCCGTCGCACTGACACCGTGATAGTGGGAACTAAAACCGCCAGCGAATAGATAAAGGAGAGCAAACCTTCATCCTGAAAAATATTAAGTCCCAGTAACGCATCAACGATCCCCAACATCACTGAAATCAGCACGTTGATTAAAACGAATATCCAGAAAGTCTTACGGCGGCAGCGGCCTTTTATAACCGCATACTGCTTCAAAACAGAAAGATAATCATTCACCCAGACGCCCTTAGTCGTGTGAAAAGAGCGCCTATAATATTAGGCTTTGCTTTAGTCGTCACGGCAGAGAGGAAGAGACCTCTCCTTGTGCCAGCTATCTGCTTTTAACTGGCGGCTTGATTCAGCAGACGGGAAAAATACGGTTTAAAACTCTGTCCAGTAACAAAAATACGGTGGCAAAAAAGCTTTACGCAAATACACCTTTCTCACTATCGACGAAAGTTTCGCCTTTACGTATGATGGCGCCAATTTTTTCCAGTGAGTCTTTTAACATGATTAGTCTTATCGCGGCATTAGCAGCGGATCGCATTATCGGTATGGAGAACGCCATGCCGTGGGACCTGCCTGCAGATTTGGCGTGGTTTAAGCGCAACACACTGAAAAAGCCAGTGATTATGGGGCGACTGACGTTTGAATCAATTGGTCGGCCGTTGCCGGGGCGCCTGAATATTGTTGTAAGCAGCAAGCCTGGTAACGCAGAAGGCGTCACCTGGGTAACATCGCTGGATGAAGCGGTGCAGGCAGCAGGCGATGCCGAAGAGATTATGGTAATCGGCGGTGGGCGGATCTATGAGCAGATGTTGGATCGTGCCGATCGTCTGTATCTGACCCATATTGACGCTGAAGTTGAAGGTGATACGCAGTTCCCGGATTACGAGCCGGATGAGTGGCAATCTACCTTTAGCGAATTCCACGATGCAGATGAGCAGAATTCCCACAGCTACTGCTTTGAGATCCTTGACCGTCGCCGTTAAGTTTTTTGTCCTGCCTGTTTGTAACAAAGCCGTCATATTGCTTCTTTAGCATTGCTTCTTCTCTGGGATAAATACAAAGGAAGCAATGCATTATGAAAAGCAAATTAGAAGATTTAAGCGCCGACCGTCTGCGCGATCCTGTTCGTCGTAAATTGCTTGCCGGTTCAGGTGCCGTTGGCCTGGCGGGTTTTCTTAGCGGCGGTTTGAGCTTTTCTGGCAGCGTCATGGCGAAAGGCGAGCTGGGCGGCAGTCCGCTGTTAGGTTTTAAAGGGATTGCTGCTTCAACAGCCGATGAGATTGTCGTGGCGGCGGGTTATCGTGCTGATGTGCTAATTTCATGGGGCGATCCGCTGGTCAATGGAGCCGCTGCATTTGATCCTCAGGGTAATAACAGCGCCGCAGATCAGGAAAAGCAGTTCGGTGATAACAACGACGGCATGAGCTTTTTCGCGATTGATGAAAATCGTGGCGTGATGGCTATCAACAACGAATATGTCAACGAGCAGTATCTTTTTGCCCACGGTGGCAGCAAAGCCACCAGCCTGGAAGATGTCAAAAAATCCCAGGCGGCGCACGGTGTTTCAATTGTAGAAGTGAAGCGGGGCGACGATAACCGTTGGCAGGTTGTGCGTCCGTCAGGCTATAACCGACGCATTACCGCGACAACTGAAATGCGTTTCTCCGGCCCGGCAGCGGGCGATAAAGCCTTACAGACCAGCGCCGATCCCAGTGGCATGAAGGTATTTGGTACGTTTGGTAACTGTGCTAACGGGAAAACCCCCTGGGGCACCTATCTCACCTGCGAAGAAAACTACGACACCTATTTTGGTACTAAGCAGGCAGATTTCACGCCTGACGCACAGCAGAAACGCTATACGCTTAATGCCGCCGAACCCGAGCGTAACTGGTCTGACTTCGACGATCGCTTTGATGTGGCTAAAAATCCCAATGAATTTAATCGTCACGGCTGGATCGTTGAAATCGATCCGATGGACCCGAACGCTGTACCGGTAAAACGCACTGCACTGGGACGGTTTAAACATGAAAATGCAGCCGTCACGGTCGCTAAAACCGGGCAGTTAGTGGTTTACATGGGAGACGATGAGCGCGGTGAATATATCTATAAATATGTTTCTGCCGGTAAGGTGACGCCCAATGATGCGCAGGCGAATGGTGATTTGCTCGACAAGGGCACGCTCTATGTAGCCACCTTTAGCGGCGATGAAAATGGCACGCCATTAAAGGGAACAGGACGCTGGCTGGCACTACAGTGGGGAGAAAATGGACTCACTGCAGAGAAAGGCTTCCACAGCCAGGCGGATGTCGTGATTAACGCGCGCGCAGCTGCCGATGTGGTAAATGCCACGCGAATGGATCGCCCAGAGTGGATCGCCGTTAACCCGCATGATGGCCGCGCCTACTGCACCTTAACTAACAACAGCAAGCGTGGCGATGAAGGAATGCCAGTTAATGCTGCGAACCCGCGACCCAAAAATATCTACGGCCAGATTATTCGCTGGGATGAAAAGGGCGACGCGACGTCACTCACTTTCGACTGGGATATTTTTGTCTTGTGCGGTAATCCGATTGCTCACCCGGAGGGCATTTACCGAGGCACGCCGAACATCACCGCCGAAAACACCTTTAACAGCCCGGATGGGCTGGGATTTGATGCGCAGGGACGACTCTGGATCCTGACGGACGGGAAATACAGCAATGAGGAAGATTATCAGGGACAGGGTAATAATCAGATGCTGGTGGGCGATCCAAACACAGGCGAAATTCGTCGGTTCATGGTGGGGCCAAAATCATGCGAGCTGACTGGCATTGCCTTCACGCCAGACTACAAAACGCTGTTTGTAAATGTGCAGCATCCGGGAGAAGAGGGCGACTCACATTTCCCGCATAACAGCCCGCGCCCACGTTCATCGGTAATTATGGTGACCCGTGAAGATGGTGGCGTTGTCGGCGCCTGATAAATGTATAAGCTGGTCGCAAAGACCAGCATTAACATTACGAAGCGGGAGGCGTCAGGCTCTCGCTGCTTTCCAGTGCATGTTCGCGGTTTGATGCCTGCACGTAATAGCGTTGCTCTTCCCAGTGCAGCAGGGTCAGCGTACCGCCCCAGCAGCAGCCGGTATCCAGACCAATAATCCCTTCTGGCGTACCTTTGCCTTCCAGCGAGGCCCAGTGACCAAACACAATGGTGTAATCGCGTGCAACCGGCCCTTCAATGTTGAACCACGGTTTTAACGGCGGCGGTGCGGAATCTGGCGTATCTTTGCAGATCATATCCAGCTGACCATTCGGAAAACAGAAGCGCATGCGGGTCAGGGCATTGGTGCTAAAACGCAGCCGCGACAGACCGCTTAATGCTTCATTCCAGTTATTGGGCATATCGCCGTACATGGCATCAAGAAACAGCGGATAGCTATCGCTGGAGAGCACGGCTTCCACTTCACGGGCGCATTTTTTTGCAGTCTCGATATCCCACTGGGGCGTGATACCGGCATGGCCCATCACCAGTTTTTTCTCTTCATCAACCTGTAGCAGCGGTTGGCGACGCAGCCAGTTGATTAACTCGTCGGCATCGTCAGCTTCCAGCAGCGGTGTCAGGCGATCTTTGGGTTTATTGCGGCTAATGCCTGCGTAAACGGCCAGAAGATGGAGATCGTGGTTGCCAAGTACCAGTCGTACACAATCGCCCAGCGATTTGACGTAACGCAACACGTCCAGAGAGCCGGGGCCGCGCGCCACCAGGTCTCCGGTTAACCACAGCGTATCTTGCCCTGGGTTAAAACTGACCTGCTTCAGCAGCGCACGTAATTCGTTATAACAACCGTGAACATCGCCAATCAGGTATGTGCTCATAGACATTTATCCGAAATAAAATCGTTCGTCCGGCATAGCCGGACGAAAGGAAAGCAAATCAGTGAATGTGAGTTTGTATCGCGAGGCGGAAAACCGGGATCTCAACGTGAAATTCATCGCCTTGTTCGTCGATCATCACGTAATGCCCTTGCATGGTGCCCATCGGTGTTTCCAGAATGGCACCGCTGGTGTACTGAAATTCACTGCCTGGCGCAATGTGTGGTTGTTCGCCCACCACACCTTCACCCTGAACTTCAGTTTCCCGGCCATTACCGTTGGTGATAAGCCAGTAACGGCCCACTAATTGCACGGATGTGCGGCCCATGTTGCGCACCGTAACGGTATAAGCGAAGACGTAGCGTTCATCCTCTGGTGAGGATTGCGATTCAACGTACAGGCTTTGAACATGGACATATACGCGGGCCGATTCACTCATGACTCACTCCTGCGCTTCACCCTGATGGTTAGCCAGCCAGTTGGCTAACTGACAATACTGCGCAACCGAAATATTTTCGGCACGCAATGTAGGATCAATGGATAACTCTTCCAGCGCACCCGCCGCAACCATATGGCTAAGGCTGTTACGCAACGTTTTGCGACGCTGACCAAATGCTTCGGTAGTGATACGGCTCAGTAAACGCACATCACTTACCGGATACGGTGGCTCGTTAAACGGTACCAGGCGCACGACAGCTGAATCGACTTTAGGTGGTGGTGTAAACGAGTGTGGCGGCACTTCCAGCACCGGGATCACCTTACAATAATATTGCGCCATTACGCTCAGGCGACCGTACGCTTTGCTGCCTGGACCAGCAACCAGACGGTTCACCACTTCCTTCTGCAACATGAAGTGCATATCTTTAATCGAACCAGTATAGCTGAAAAGATGGAACATCAGCGGGGTCGAAATATTGTAGGGCAGATTGCCAAACACGCGCAGCGGCTGGCCTTTTTCCTGCGCCAGCGCAGCGAAATCAAACGTCATCGCATCTTGCTGGAAAATAGTCAGCTTAGGCCCTAAAAACGGATGGGTCTGCAGACGCGCAGCCAGATCGCGATCCAACTCCACGACCGTTAAGCTATCGAGGCGTTCGCCTACCGGCTCCGTTAACGCGCCGAGACCGGGGCCAATCTCCACCAGCGCCTGATCGCGCTGTGGGTGAATGGCAGAGACAATGCTGTCGATAATGTATTGATCGTTCAGGAAGTTTTGCCCGAAACGTTTACGGGCATAGTGCCCCTGATGGACGCGATTATTCATTACTGCTCTTGATCATAGTGATGGCGAGGTTAAGCGCCGTGATAAAGCTGCCCGGCTCAGCCTGTCCCAGCCCGGCTAATTCTAGCGCGGTGCCGTGATCGACCGAAGTCCGGATAAAGGGCAGGCCAAGGGTGATATTCACCGCGCGCCCAAAGCCCTGAAATTTTAGCACCGGTAAGCCCTGATCGTGATACATCGCCAGCACGGCATCGGCGTGTTGCAGATATTTCGGCTGGAACAGGGTATCCGCAGGCAGCGGGCCGGTAAGTTGTATGCCTTGCTGGCGCAGTTCGTTAAGCGCGGGAATCAGAGTATCGATCTCTTCACGTCCCATATGCCCCCTTCACCCGCGTGTGGATTCAGCCCACAAACGTAGATATGCGGTTGAGGAATAGCGAACTTATGTTGCAGGTCGTGATGCAGAATAGTGATCACTTCGTGCAGGCTGTCACGGGTAATCGCGGCAGAGACATCTTTCAGCGGCAAATGCGTAGTTGCCAGGGCAACACGCAACTCTTCCGTTGCCAGCATCATCACAACCCGATGACCACCGGCCCGGTCAGCAAAGAATTCAGTATGGCCGGTAAAAGGGATGCCAGCATCATTAATCACGCCTTTGTGCACCGGCCCGGTTATCAGCGCAGCAAATTCACCGCTCAGACAGCCGTCACAGGCACGTGCCAGCGTCGCCAAAACATAATTGCTGTTCGCCACGCATAATTCGCCAGGCTTAACCGGCTGCGGCGTTTCAATCGGCAACACCGTTAGAGTACCGGCCTGCTGTGGTTGCGCAGCAACATTAGGCTGATAATCACGCAGCGTCAGCGGCAGCCCAAGTTGAGCGGCGCGCTGGCGGAGCAATTCAGGGAAGCGCAGACCACCAGTTCAACTGGCCAGTTTCGCTGGGCCAGTTGAACGGTGAGATCGGGACCAATCCCGGCAGGCTCGCCGGGTGTGATCACTACTCGGAAATTACTGAGCATTGTTGTCCAGAATTTTCACGTAAGCGCCGGCACGCTGTTCCTGCATCCAGGTTTGTGCTTCTTCAGCGAACTTACGGTTAAACAGCAGGCGATAGGCTCGCTCTTTCTGAGCGGCATCGGTTTTATCGACCTGACGCGTATCGAGCAGTTGAATCAAATGCCAGCCAAAGGAGGAGTGAACCGGTTGGCTGGTCTGGCCTTTTTGCAGGCGCAGCAGCGCATCACGAAAGGCAGGATCGTAGGTTTCCGGGGTATTCCAGCCGAGATCGCCGCCCTGATTCGCTGAACCGGGATCGTCAGAGAACTGTTTCGCAGCCGCCGCAAAGGTCGTTTTACCACTGCTGATATCTGCGGCAATTTGCTGCAGTTTGGCCCGCGCCTGCTCATCGGTCAGCACCGGTGATGGCTTCAACAAAATATGACGCGCATGCACTTCCGTCACAGAAATGTTTTTGCTCTCACCGCGCAGATCATTTACGCGCAAAATGTGGAAGCCAACGCCGGAGCGGACAGGACCAACAATATCGCCTTTCTTCGCCGTCGCTAACGCCTGGGCAAACAGCGTTGGCAGCTCTTCGATTTTGCCCCAACCCATATTGCCGCCTTTCAGCGCCTGGGGATCAGCAGAGTAAGTCACCGCGAGCTTGCCGAAGTCAGCACCGTTTTTCAGTTCGCCGACTAACTGCTTCGCCAGTGCTTCCTGATCGTCAACCTGTTGCTGTGTCGGGTTTTCCGGCAGCGGCAGCAGAATGTGGCTAATGTTCAGCTCGGTACCCTGGGTATTCTGCGAAGCGATCTGCGTTGATAAGGTATCCACTTCCTGCGGCAGAATAGTGACGCGACGGCGCACTTCGTTGTTACGCACTTCGGTAATCAGCATCTCTTTGCGAATCTGCGCACGGTATGTGTTGTAGTTCATGCCGTCGTAAGCCAGACGGCTACGCAGCTGATCGGTGCTCATGCGATTCTGTGCAGCGATGTTCTGAATGGCCTGGTCCAGTTGCTGATCGGTAATTTGTAGACCGGCTTTTTCGCCCATTTGCAGAATGATGTTGTCCATGATCTGACGTTCCAGAATCTGATGGCGCAACGTTTTGTCATCTGGCAATTGCTGACCTGCCTGCTGTGCCTGAGACTTGACCGTGCTCATCATACTGTCCACGTCACTCTCAAGAACCACACCGTTATTGACCACGGCTGCAACTTTATCAACCACTTGTGGTGCTGCGAACGCGGTGTTGGCGCTTAACGCCACACCAAGAATCAGCATTCTCCAGTTCTTCATACTTTATCCATAGTTGTTTCCGCACTGCGGGATTGCCTGTCAAACATCACAACATCAGAAAGCACGCTGGTAAGGGATGATGCCCTGACGCAGCATTTGATTGGTGCCTAAGCCATAATTAGAACTCAGACCACGCAGCTCAATGTTGAATGAGATTTGGTTATCGTACTTGCTGTCTTCGTTTTCCCAGCCGTTAATTTTGCGTTCGTAACCCAGGCGAATGGCGTAACAGCATGAGCTGTATTGCAGGCCAACCAGCTGCGATGCAGGTCTGGTGTTGCGCGTATCATAATAATAAGCGCCTACCACAGACCAGGCATCAGCAATCGGCCAACTGGCGGTCGCACCGACCTGAGAGATACCATTTTTGTAGATTGGGTTATCTACTAAACCGGCATTATTCAGCGCGGTAGCCACATATTCCGGGCTGCTGTAGCGATAGCTCAGCTGCACCATACGATCGGCATCGCGGCGATACTCCAGTACGGCATTCCCCTGAGCGACGTTATCCAGCTTGGTGTCATATTGCACACCACCTCGAACACCCCAACGATCGCTTACTTTCCAGTAAGTATCACCTGCCCAGATCAAGCTGCCGGTGTCATCTTTATCGTTGGTCTGGTTAACACCTGTGCGCGAAGGGGTAAACGAGTAGATTTGACCTACAGAAACGTTAAAACGTTCAACCAAATCGTTATCATAAATACGTGTGGTCACACCGGTTGCGACTTCATTAGAGGATGCAATGCGATCCAGTCCGCTGTAAGTGCGATCGCGGAACAAACCCGTGTAATCAGTTTGCAGCAGCGTAGAGTCGTAAGGATAGATATCGCTTTGGTTGCGATAAGGAATGTAAAGGTACTGAACGCGCGGTTCCAGCGTTTGGGTATAGCCTTCATTCCAGTCCATATCACGGTCAAACACCATGCGACCATCGACTTTGAACTGGGGCAGAGTGCGGTTAACAGAGCTTTTCAGGGCACCACTGACACTGCCATCACGTCCTGCAATGTTGTTATTGTAATAATCAACGTTGTCTTGTTCGTAATGTGTCGCCAGGAATTTTGCTTCAGTGTCCAGGCTTGCCCAGCCGTTTGACAATGGCAGGTTCAGTGTCGGCTCAACATGCAAACGTGTAGCTTCTGGATAACGATCGCTGACGTTAGTGAATTTCACTGCCTGCGCATAAATGCGGCCATCAAAAGGACCAATATCATTTTGATAGAAGTTAACATCTAACTGCGGCTGGGCCCGATAGACGTTGCTGCTACTGGTATTTCCAAATACCGGAAATCTTTACTCGACAGCGTGGCGTCCCAGTTGGTTTCAAAGTAGCCCACGCTGAATTTCTGCGTAGCATAACCGTCGGTTGAGCTGTAGTACTGCGAGTCGAGATCGTTGAAGTAGTATGCATCGCTGACTTTGGTGTAGTCAGCATTGAAGCGCCAGTGCTGATCGTAAACGCCTGCATGACGCCAGTAAAATAACCAGCGATCGGAACTGTCATCTTGCGCAATGCCCCGTACCGCTTTGTCTTTGTCGTACTGATCGTCTGAGGCCAGATAATCAAACTCAACCAGGCCAGCACCCACTTCGGTCAGATAGCGGAATTCATTTTGCCACTGCATGCCGCGCTTACTCATATAGTGCGGCGTGATTGTGGCATCGGCTTGTGGTGCGATATTCCAGTAATAGGGCAGCACAAATTCGAAACCGTTGCTGCTGCCATATTTTGCATTCGGGATCAAAAAGCCTGAGCGGCGACGATCGCCAATAGGCAATTGCAAATAAGGGCTGTAGAAAATGGGCACTGAGCCTAATTTGAAGCGAGCATTCCAGATCTCAGCAACCTCTTCTTCGCGATCCTGAATCACTTCGGAACCCACTACGCTCCAGCTGTTCTGGCCCGGCAAACAAGAGGTAAAACTGCCATTTTCCAGAATGGTATAGCGGTTATTACCGCGCAGCTTCATTTGATCTGCCGTTCCGCGTCCCTGACGTCCGACCATTTGATAGTCGCCGTTCCAGACATTGGTATCTTTGCTGTTCAGATTTGACCAGGCTTTCGGACCTTTCAGGATGACCTGATTGTCGTCGTAGTGCACATTACCGAGGGCGTCTACGGTACGAACCGGCGTCGTTTGCCCTTCCTGCTGGCGCTGATGAAGTTGAACTTCATCGGACTGCAGTCGGCTGTTGCCCTGCTCAATGTTCACATTGCCGGTAAATACCGCGTCATCAGGATAATTACCCCTGGCAGAATCCGAGTTAATGGTAACGGGCAGCTCATTGGTGGTGCCACTCACCAGCGGACGGTTATAGCTCGGCACGCCTAACATACACTGCGACATCAAATCGTCGGCGAGGGCATGCTGACTGGTAACGGCGGCACCGATCAGGGTGGCCAGCAGGGTAGGTATACGTTTTTTCATACGCGGTATCGAGAATTCCATGAAAACTGGCATCATGCCGACAATCGGGTCAGAGACTAACTTACTGCCCGGCGTTGCGCCAGTGTTAATCCTTGTCTGTCCGCGTTGCCGTTAGGCGCTGAGATAAATGACAGGTATGATAATGCAATTTTCAGCCGCAAGCATGGCGAATTGAGGAGTTTATGCGCTACTGGGGAAAAGTTGTAGGTCTGCTATTAGGATTAATTTCTGGCGCAGGCTTTTGGGGAATTGTGATCGGATTGGTCATTGGTCACTTGATTGACAAAGTTCGCGGCGCACAGGGCAAGGCTTACTTCTCAAACAATCAAACGCGACAGACGCTGTTTTTCAGTACCACTTTTCAGGTGATGGGGCATTTAACCAAGTCAAAAGGGCGCGTTACCGAAGCTGATATTCAGATTGCTTCCTTATTAATGGATCGAATGCAGCTGCATGGCGAATCGCGTACCGCAGCACAGCGCGCCTTCCGTGAAGGCAAGCAGAGCGAGTATCCGCTGCGCAGCAAGCTGCGTGAATTACGTAGCGCCTGCTTTGGTCGTTTCGATCTCATTCGGATGTTTCTGGAAATTCAAATTCAGGCAGCCTTTGCTGACGGTTCTCTTCATCCGAATGAGCGTCAGGTGCTGTATGTGATTGCGGAAGAGCTGGGGATCTCACACGCTCAGTTTGATCAGTTTTTGCGTATGATGGAGGGCAGCCAGCAGTTTGGCGGCGGCCAGGGTTCATCGTATGGCGGCTATCAGCAGCAGCGCGGACCGACCCTGGAAGGCGCATGCAGCGTGTTGGGCGTGAAAAGTAGCGATGATGCAACCACCATTAAACGCGCCTACCGTAAGCTAATGAGCGAACACCATCCCGATAAGCTGGTAGCAAAAGGATTGCCGCCAGAGATGATGGAGATGGCGAAGCAAAAAGCGCAGGAAATTCAGGCAGCTTACGATCTGATTCGCAAAGAAAAAGGATTCAAATAATTCAGGCTGGCTGATGTGCCATTTCAGGCCAGAGCAGTGCTCGCACGCCTCAGGTACGCGCCGGGTGCTGTGCGCTGGCCGTACCTGAACTGACGGCGACGTTGACGCCTGAATAAGGCTGGTGGTCAAAAATCGGCTGGCTGGCGAAACGTCATCGCATTACCAAACTTTGGATGCGTAATGGTCAGCGACTCAGCGTGCAGCAGTAGCCTTGAGGCCATCGCTTTTGCTTCGGGGTGGGCATAAAAACCATCCCCTAAAATCGGATGCCCCAACGCCAGCATATGCACACGCAGCTGGTGCGAGCGTCCGGTGATGGGCTTCAACAACACCCGTGCACTGTTGTCTGCTAAATATTCCAGCACCTGATATTCAGTTTGTGCAGCCTTACCTGTTTCAAAACAAACCTTCTGCTTCGGGCGATTTGGCCAGTCGCAAATCAGCGGCAAATCGACCAGCCCTTTTTCTTCAGCCGGATGACCCCAGATACGTGCCACGTAGGTTTTTGACGGCTCGCGCTCGCGAAACTGGCGTTTCAGTTCGCGTTCAGCCGCTTTGGTCAGCGCAACCACAATCACGCCGCTGGTCGCCATGTCGAGACGGTGCACAGATTCCGCTTGTGGATAATCGCGTTGAATGCGCGACATCACACTGTCTTTATGCTCTTCCAGTCGGCCGGGAACAGACAGCAGGCCGCTCGGTTTATTCACCACCATAATATGCTCATCCTGATAAAGGATATGCAGCCATGGCTCAAGCGGCGGATTATAAGGTTCCATGCATATTTCCAAAAAGGGGCCGTTCGGCCCCTGAATTTTACTGGTGGGTAACAACAATCAGACGCAGGGCATCCAGGCGCCAGTTGGCCTGGTCGAGATGCTCCAGCACCTTTTGACGGTTGCTTTCTAACGCTTCAACCTCATCGTCACGAATATTCGGGTTGACCGCTCTTAACGCTTCCAGACGCGCCAGTTCTGCGCCTAGTTTTTCATCCGCCTCGCGACGCGCTGCGTCAATCACCGCGCGGGCTTCGCTCACCACTTTCTCTTCAGCCTGAGTCAGAATGGCATGCACTTCCTGCTGCACGGCATTGACCAGCTTGCTGCCGGTATGGCGATTGACTGCATTCAACTGACGGTTGAAGCTTTCAAACTCCACTTTGGCCGCCAGGTTAGTACCGTTGCGATCCAACAGCAGACGAAGTGGCGTCGGTGGCAGGAAACGGGTCAGCTGCAGATTCTTCGGTGCCTGCGCTTCCACCACGTAGATCATCTCTACCAGCAGTGTGCCAACAGGCAGGG
The DNA here is from genome assembly GCF_027157825.1 of Pantoea sp. LMR881. Classification (NCBI taxonomy): domain Bacteria; kingdom Pseudomonadati; phylum Pseudomonadota; class Gammaproteobacteria; order Enterobacterales; family Erwiniaceae; genus Pantoea; species Pantoea sp. LMR881. The sequence continues at coordinate 1,687,490 of NZ_JAPVOK010000002.1, read as the reverse complement.
CTTTATTTTTTAGTAGCGATAAAGCACTGCTGCCGGTATCACCGGACAGGATCAGATCGAGGCCATTACGGATCAACGGATGTTCCCAGGTAATAAACTGGGTATCTTCGCGTGATAGTGCCTGATCGCGGTTAAATGTAATGGTGCAGCCATCTTCCGGCAGGCCTGGGAAATCAGGCACCAGCATATGATCGGAAGGCGTCAACACGATCAGGTTATCGCTGCGGTCTTCCTGATTGATGCCGACAATATCAAAAAGGTTAAGGGCAAAATTCACCAGCTCGGTGTCATTGTCCTGCTCGCCAATCGCATTTGCCAGAGCCTGCGCCGCTTCACCGCCGTTAGAGTTCAGCTCCAGCAGACGATCGCGACCCTGTTCGAGTTGCAATTTCAGGGCGTCATGCTGCTTGCGACACTCAACAATAAAGGCGTCGAAGCCTTCGCTGTTTTCCGGCGTGGCAAGGTAGTTAACCAACTGTGAATGCACGCTATCGTAAATGGTGCGGCCAGTCGGGCAGGTATGCTCAAATGCATCTAGCCCTTCGTGATACCAGCGCAACAGCACGGCCTGAGCCGTTTTTTCCAGCCACGGCACCAAAATCTGAATGTCATGTGACTGGCCGATACGGTCAAGACGACCGATACGCTGCTCCAGCAAATCGGGGTTCGCAGGCAAATCAAACATCACCAGACGGCTGGCGAACTGGAAATTACGGCCTTCAGAACCGATTTCTGAGCAGAGCAGAACCTGCGCGCCATTCTCTTCTGAAGCAAACCACGCGGCTGCACGGTCACGTTCAATGATCGACAGACCTTCATGGAACACGGCAGCACGAATACCTTCACGCTCGCGCAGCACCTGCTCCAGTTGCAGCGCAGTGGCAGCTTTGGCGCAAATCACCAGCACTTTTTCTTTGCGGTTACTGGTGAGATAACCCATGAGCCACTCAACGCGTGGATCGAAGTTCCACCAGGTGCCAGTGTCGCCTTCGAATTCCTGATAAATCTGCTCCGGGTAGAGCAGGTCACGGGCGCGCTCTTCTGCGCTTTTGCGGGTGCCCATGATGCCAGAGACTTTGATCGCCGTTTGATACTGCGCAGGCAGCGGCAGGCGGATCTGATGCAGTTCGCGTTTCGGGAAACCTTTCACGCCGTTACGCGTGTTACGGAACAGGACACGGCTGGTGCCGTGGCGATCCATTAACATCGATATCAGTTCTTTACGCGCGTCCAGCTTGCCGTCGCGATCGCTGTTCGCCACCTGGAGCAGCGGCTCAATATCTTGCTCACCCACCAGTTCGTTGATGATATTCATCTGCTCTTGTGAGATCGCTTTGTCGGCCAGCAATGACGAGACGGCGTCTGCAACCGGGCGGAAATGCTGTTGCTCTTCAACAAACTGCTCGAAGTCGTGGAAGCGATCGGGATCGAGCAAACGCAGACGGGCAAAGTGACTTTCCATCCCCAGCTGTTCTGGCGTTGCGGTCAGCAGTAACACGCCCGGTGTTTTTTCTGCCAGTTGCTCAATGACCTGATATTCACGGCTCGGTGCGCCTTCTGACCACGCCAGATGGTGCGCTTCGTCCACCACCAGTAAATCCCACTCGGCGTCAGCCAGCAGTTCAAGACGCTGTTTGTTGCGACGAACAAAATCGAGTGAGCAGATAATTAACTGTTCAGTATCAAACGGGTTATCGCTGTCGTGCTGGGCTTCGGTGTAGCGGTCGTCATCAAACAGTGCAAAGCGCAGGTTGAAGCGACGCAGCATTTCCACCAGCCACTGATGCTGCAAGGTTTCCGGTACCACAATCAGCACACGTTCAGCGCGTCCCGCCAGCAGTTGCTGCTGAATGATCATGCCGGCTTCAATGGTTTTACCGAGGCCGACTTCATCTGCCAGCAGCACACGTGGCGCATGGCGGCGGCCAACATCGTGCGCAATGTGTAACTGATGCGGGATCAGGTTAGTGCGCATGCCGCGCAGTCCACTGACTGGCAGTCGATATTGCGCACTCTGGTATTTACGCGCGCGGAAGCGCAGCGCAAAGCGATCCATACGATCAAGCTGTCCGGCAAACAGGCGATCCTGCGGCTTACTGAACACCAGTTTGCTGTCAAGCATCACTTCACGCAGCATCACCGCGCGCTCATCGGTATCGAGGCGCGTGCCGATATAGGTCATCAGGTCATTATCGTTGCGAACCTCGTCAACGTGCATCTGCCAGCCTTCATGGCTGGTGACGGTATCACCCGGATTAAAGATGACGCGCGTGACGGGCGAATCGTTGCGGGCATAGAGACGGTTTTCGCCTGTGGCCGGAAAGAGCAGCGTGACCATGCGCGTATCAATCGCGACGACCGTTCCTAATCCCAGTTCGCTTTCCGTATCACTAATCCAACGCTGACCTAATGTAAAAACCATATATTTTTTAGCTCGAATTTTTTAACGTTTTTGAAGGTGTTCCCAATGCTCAGGCAATAGCATTTCATCCAGACGATAAGGTCTGGTGAACGTGTCAGAGCGGTGAGTTTCGGGAAGGGCGCTATGGTACTGGATGACAGGCCGTTCGTCACCTGTCAAAAAAGCCCCAACTGACCCGTAATCAGTGTAGCAAAGTCATCATCGACAAAGGCAAAATGCCATCGGCGACCGGCTGTAATTGCTTGCTGACATAATGATCATAGTCGAGTGGTGTGATACGCGCTTCCAGTGGCTCTGGTCCTGCAGTTGCCATGACATAGCGAATCCGCCCGCCTTTTTGATACTGCAAGGGGCGGCCTAGTTTGCGATTTTGCTCATCAGCCAGACGCGCCGCACGCACATGTGGCGGCACGTTGCGTTCATACTCGCTTAAGGGGCGGCGCAGGCGTTTTTTATAAATCAGCTGATCGTCAAGCTCACCCGCCAGCAGCCGGGCGACAGTCTGGCGGATGAAATCCTGCCAGGGCTCGCGATGAAAAATACGGCTGTAGAGTGATTGCTGAAACTGCTGCGCCAGCGGCGTCCAGTCGGTACGCACCGACTCCAGCCCTTTAAACACCATGCGTTCGCTTTCACCCTCTTTGATCAGTCCCGCGTAACGTTTTTTGCTGCCCTGTTCGGCACCGCGAATGGTTGGCATCAAAAAGCGGCAAAAGTGGTTTTCATACTCCAGTTCCAGCGCGCTGTGTAAGCCGTAGGCTTTTTGCAGATGGTCGCGCCACCATTCATTGACCTTTTGCGCCAGTCGGTAACCAATCGCAGCCGCGTCCTCTTCACTGTGCGCTGATTTGAGCCAGACAAAAGTTGAATCGGTATCACCATAAATCACGTCATAACCTTCAGCCTCAATCAGTTCGCGCGTCTGCTGCATAATCGCATGACCGCGCAGCGTAATTGATGAAGCCAGGCGCGGATCAAAAAAGCGGCAGGCACGGGTGCCCAGCACGCCATAAAAAGCATTCATGATGATTTTCAACGCTTGTGACAGCGGCTTATTACCCTGTTTCTTAGCGGCTTCGCGGCCTTGCCAGATTTGTTCAACCATCGCGGGCAGGCAGTGCGTCTGGCGTGAAAAGCGCGCTTCACGAAAACCCGCAATCGAATCCGCATCGTCCGGGTGCGCTAACCCTTCAATCAGCCCCACCGGATCGATCAGAAAGGTACGAATAATTGAGGGATAAAGGCTTTTATAGTCGAGCACCAGCACTGAATCATACAAGCCAGGGCGTGAATCCATTACATAGCCGCCGGGGCTGGCTTCGGGTGCCACTTCGCCCAGGTTTGGCGCGACAAAGCCCGCGCGATGCATCCGCGGAATATAGAGATAGTTGAAGGCGGCGACTGAGCCGCCGTGGCGATCAACCGCCAGGCCGTTAACCGCTGCGCGCTCCAGCAAAAACGGCATGATCTCGGTTTTCTGAAAAATACGTGTTACCAGTTCACAATCTTTCAGGTTATAACGCGCCAGCGCAGGCTTATCGTTGGCGAAGCGCCAGTTAATCTCTTCCATCCGCTGCCACGGATTATCAATAGCCTTACCTTCACCCAGCAGCTGTTGCGAGACGGATTCGAGGCTGAACGATGGAAAATCCCAGAAGGCCGATTTAAGGGCATCAATGCCGTCAATGATCAAACGTCCTGTTGCCTGCGCAAAAAATACGCCGGGCTTAAAGCCATGCTCACGCCATTCCAGTGGGGTTTGCTGGCGACCCAGCCGCAGCGGAATCGCGTAGCGGTCGGCATGTTTCTGCAACATACGCAGGTCAAACTGCACCACATTCCAGCCAATAATGACGTCAGGATCGTGCCGGGCGAACCAGGCGTTTAACGCTTCAAGCAACTGCGGGCGGCTGTCGAGATAAATCAGTTCAAAGTCGAGCTGGCTGGCGTCACCGTTTGGCGGCCCCAGCATATAAACCTGGCGCTGACCGCAGCCTTCCAGCCCAATACAGTAAAGTTCACCATGCTGAGTGGTTTCGATATCCAGCGATACCCACTTTAACGGCGGGCGGTAATCGGGGTGAGGCTTAAGGCGCGTGTTGATCACGCTTTCGCCTTGCAGGTCACCGCTAAACCACAGGGGCGCAGTAATAAAACGCTCCATCAGAAAGCGTTCAGGCGGGCGGATATCCGCTTCATAAACAGGTATGTTGTTTTCGCGCAGCTGCTTCTCAATCCATTGCAGCTGGCGGTGCTGTCGACAATAAAGGCCAAACACCGGGCGACGGCTAAAATCTTTTAGTTGTAACGGCTGAATACGCACCTGCCGTTCGCCCTGCAGTAGCGTTTCTACCCGTGACTGGTATTCGCAGGGAATGAAGGCAACGGACTCCTGAGCAGGCAGCACCACGCGCTGTGGGCCTTGATCAGTCGCCAGCCACAAAACAATTTCGGTGCCCTGTGCGCTGTCGCGCCAGTGGCGGGTAAGCAGGAAACCTGCACGGGGCGTAGTCACACATTCTCCGAAGTAGGCTGACGGCAGGAGCGAAAGAGCCCAAAGTATAACATGGTTATTTATACAGTTCTGCTGCCAGCATTTGTCAATATCAGCGTACAATTCTTGCCTTGACGCTTTGCCGCAGGCTCAGGACAATCCAGCCTTCTGCTTTTTTTGAGGAAGGTTATGGAAGCCTGGGTTCAACACCTGTTTACGCAGTCGCTGGAGTGGGCGCTGTTTGCCGTTGCACTGGTGACGTTTCTTGAGTCGCTGGCGCTGGTCGGGTTATTACTGCCCGGCACGGTACTAATGGCCAGCCTTGGGGCGCTGGTGGGCAGTGGGCAGATCGGTCTTTATCCGGCCTGGGCAGCAGGCTTTGCCGGGTGTTTACTTGGCGACTGGGTCTCTTACGCTATTGGCTGGAAATTTCAGGGGCCGCTGCACCGCTGGAAATATCTGCAAAAATACAGAGGCTTGCTTAATAAAACCGAACACGCGCTGCATCAGCACAGTATGTTTACCGTGCTGGTTGGACGATTTGTTGGTCCAACACGTCCACTGATCCCGCTGGCGGCAGGCATGCTGGAATTACCGGTGCGTAAATTTTTGCCGCCGAATCTTATCGGCTGTGTTTTTTGGCCGCCGCTCTATCTGCTGCCCGGTATTTTAGCGGGTGTAGCCATTGATGTGCCTGAAGAGGCGCAGGGTGACAGTTTCAAATGGCTTTTGCTGCTGGTAGCCGTGCTGGTATGGCTGGGGATCTGGCTGTGCTGGCGCTGGTGGCGCAGCGGAAAAACGAGGGACTGGGCAACCGCTTATTTGCCGCCTGAGCGTTTGCGTTGGCTGGCACCGCTCGGTTTTGTGATTGCGGCTGGCGCACTGGTTGCCATTCAGTTTCATCCGATGATGCCCATTTTCCGGGGTCTGCTGTGGCAGGTCTTTTTTAATTAACGGCGCGGGATGCCGAGCACATCGGCTTCCCGGGTCTCACCAGACAGCAACTGTTCGGTTGCGCCATCCCAGTAAATCCGCCCGTCAACCACCACCACGCTGCGTGGCGCAATCTGCTGGGCATCTTCAAGGCTGTGTGACACCATCAGCAAAGTTATGTCGCGCGTTTCGCATACCGAGCGCACCAGTTGCAACATCTCGCCGCGCAGGGCGGGATCGAGAGCGGAAAACGGCTCATCCAGCAGCAACAGTGGCTTATCGCGCAGCAGACAGCGAGCCAGCGCCACACGCTGGCGTTGCCCCCGACAACTGGCCCGGCAAGCGCGCCAGCAGATCGCTGAGTCCAACCTGTTGTGCAATCTCCACCAGTTGCTGCTGCTGGGCGGCGTTCAGTTTGAGGCCGGGGTGCAATCCCAGCGCCATGTTTTGCTGCACGCTGAGATGGGGAAACAGGTTGTTTTCCTGAAACAGCATTGAGACCGGGCGCTTCGCCGGAACGCTGTGGGTATGATCGTCGCCGTTAATATGCAGGCTTCCCCGACTTACCGGAAGGAAACCGGCAATCAGGTTCAGCAGCGTACTTTTTCCTGCGCCACTGGGGCCGAGAATCGCCAGTCGTTCACCGCGCGTCGCGTTAAGACTAAAACGCATCGGCAAATGCTGATAAAGGTAGGTGAGGTTATTGAGTGTCAGCATGGCGGCCCGGTAATTTTTCCATCAAAGTGAACAGCAGCAGGCAGAGTAACAGCAACAGCAGGGCAGTGACTGCACCATCCGCGCCGCGATAGGAACCTATCTGTTGATAAAGGTAGAAGGGCAGCGTGCGAAAATCTGCATTACCAAACAGCGCCACCACACCAAAATCGCCAATGGATAACACGCAGGCAAACGCCAGCGCCTGTGCTAAAGGCCGCTGCAAGGCACGCAGTTCAATCAGGCGCAGCCGGTTCCAGCCGCTAATGCCAAGCGAGCCACATAAGTGGCTATAGCGTTCGGCAAGATCGCGCATGGGATTTTCCAGCACTTTAAGCGCATAAGGGATCGCGATCAGCGCGTTAGTAAAAATCACCAGTCCATCAGCAGAGGTCGGCAGGCCAACCGTGGCGTTAAAAAGCAGGAAAAAACCGGTCGCCAGCACAATACCGGGCATCGCCAGAATCAACATGCCGCTGGTATCGATAATCTGTGCGGCAACGTTGCGCTGGCGTAAGCGCAGTTCACGGCTGCTCCACAGCAGCATCAGGGTGAGCAGCACACACAGCAGGCCCGCTCCCAGAGCAATGCGCAGCGAGGTAAATGTGGCTTGCCATAACGCCGGTTGCATCAGCGCACCGCGCAGGCCGCCGTGTAACCCATCAACCATTACCGCCAGCAGCGGCGGCAACAGCAGCAGCAGGGATAAAACAATCATCACGCTATCACTCAGGCGCGCTAAAACAGAATCCTGCGGATCGCGCCAGCCGCGCAGTTGACCATTGCCAGTGGGAATTGCCTTGCTAAAACGCTGGCTCAACAGCACCAGCGCCAGGCAACAGGTCAGTTGAATCAGTGCCAGCAGCGCCGCACGACCGGGATCGTAGTCGTAACTCAGTGCCTGAAAGATGGCGAGTTCGATGGTAGTGGCCTGCGGTCCGCCACCCAGCGTTAGCACGGTGGCGAAACTGGCAAAGCACAGCATAAAAATGAGTGCGCCAGTCGGCAGTAACTGGCGACGCAGCCACGGCCACTCCAGCAGGCGGAAGTGATGCCAGCCGCGCAGATTAAGCTGCGCCGCTAACTGGCGCTGTTCGGCTGGAATACTCTCTAACGCTTGTAACAACAGGCGCGTCGCCAACGGCAGGTTGAAGAAAACGTGCGCCAGCAAAATGCCTTGCAGGCCATAAGGGGAGAAGGTGTAATCAATGCCCGCTAACTGACAAAGCTGGGCCAGCCAGCCAACGCGACCATACACCGTTAGCAGGCCAAATACGGCGACCAGCACCGGCAGCACCAGCGTCATGGCGCACAGACGCAGCAGCAGCCGACGGCCCGGAAAACGTCGCCGGTAGAGGGCCCGTGCCAGCGCAATCGCGGGCAGCAGCGACAGCAGCGCAGAGAGCAGCGCCTGCCCAAAGGAAAAGGCAACCACGTGGTGGAGATAATCATCTTGCAGCACGCTACGCCAGTGAGTTTCTGGCGCGGCAATCCACAGCGATGAAAAGGCCAGCAGCGCCACACTGCACAGCAGCAGCGTGGCGAGTGCGCCAGGATCAGCCAGCAGGGGATCAGTGGCTGACGGCGCGTTGCCATGCATTAATCCATTGTGAACGGTGGCTGGCGACATCCTGTGCCGAATATTGCAGCGCGGTGGCAGGCAAGCTGAGCGTCGCGAAGCCAGCAGGCAAATCGGTTTTGATTACCGGATACATCCAGTTGCCGGTTGGAATGCTGTTCTGGAAAGCCGGGGAGACCATGAAGCGCATAAACTGCTGCGCCAGTTTGGGCTGTTTGCTGCTGGCTAACTGCGCGGCAACTTCAACCTGGAGATAATGGCCTTCAGTAAAAGGCGCGGCAGCATAGTGATCTTTTTCTCTTCAATAAGATGGTAAGCCGGTGAGGTGGTGTAACTCAGCACCAAATCCCCTTCACCTTTCAGGAACAGGCCGTAGGCTTCGCTCCAGCCCTTGGTCACGGTTACCGTTTTTTGTGCCAGCTTTTGCCACGCCTGGGGTGCCTGATCGCCATACACTTTTTGCATCCACAACAGCAAGCCTAACCCTGGCGTGCTGGTACGCGGATCTTCGTAAATGACGCGCCATTTTTCCGGGCTTTCAACCAGCTCTTTCAGGCTTTTTGGCGGATTTTTCAGTTTGTTTTTGTCATAGACAAAAGCGAAGTAGCCGTAATCAAACGGGATGAAGGTTTTATCCTGCCAGCCGCCGGGCAATTGCAGTGCGCCAGTATCCACATCGCTGGCGGCAAACAGCCCCGTCTGCTGGGCGGCCTGCACTAAATTGTTATCGAGTCCCAACACCACGTCAGCTTTGCTGTTCTTGCCTTCCATGCGCAGGCGATTAAGCAGCGACACGCCATCTTCCAGCGCGACATATTTCAGTTCGCAGTGACACTGCGCTTCAAATGCTTTTTTTACTGCCGGGCCGGGGCCCCAGTCTGCGGAGAATGAATCGTAGGTGTAGACGGTTAAGGTGGGTTTCGCCGCAAAGACAGAGGCTGATAACAGCAGCAGCACAGGCAGGGCTTTCTTTAACACTTTGCGCTCCTTGAGGAGAATTGTTGAGTGAGTCGCAAAGGATCTGAGCGTTCTGACCTCAAATCCCTACGTCGGTATTAACCGAATCAGGTTCGACGGGTATCTCTCAGCCGCTTGCAACCTTCACAAACAGCACCCCGTTGAGAACGACACATTCTAGTCATTTCAGCGCAAAGGGCAAGGTTCACAGCTCCGGCGGAGCAAACCAGGCTGATTTAAAATCAAACCAGCCGAGCGTATTCATGCGCACGCCGCGCATACTACGCTGGCCCTCCAGCAGCAGCCAGTGATGAAACAGCGGATGTAATCCCCCTTCTTCGACCAGACGCTTACTCCACTCCGCCAGCGGAAGGTTCTTTTTACGCCAGCGCGCAGCGTCACCGTGCCAGTCAATGGGCAGACAGTGATGTAACAGCGGGATCTCATACAGCTGGGCGAAGAGAGAATATTCCAGCGGCAAAGTGAAGTTTACGCTGCCCAGCCAGATATCGCTTTCTGCTTCGCCCTGATGCCAAATTTCATAACTCACTTCCTGCGTGACCAGCTCGACATTGTGCTGCGCCAGCAGAGGACGCAACGCATTTGCAATGCCTTCATGTTCCACATGCTGGCTATACCAGGTTAGCGTCAGTCTTTTCAGACTGGCAGGCTTTTCAACCGGGGTTAAATCACGGCGATGATGCCAGCGCGGCAGCAATCCGTAAGCCGGGAACCAGTAGCGTTGATAGCCAATTTCGGCATGATTAAGCAAGGCGATCGGGTTAAATAAATAGCTTACCCAACGGCGAATGGCGTCATCGCTGCCCTGGCGCGAACGCTGGTCGAACAGTAAATAATAACATCCCTCTTCGAGGCGGCTTTCTTCCTGTTTCTCGTCAGCCGTCTCGCCCTGCAAGCGTACTCCGGCATACACCAGCTCATCGCTGATATCAGGCAGTACCCATATTGAGACATCATCAATTAACGCGCGAAAGCCAAAATAATCATCAAAGGCGGCAATTTTTAGCTGGCTTTGCTGGTTGCGAACCACGCTATACGGGCCGGTCCCGATGGGCTGGCGGGCAAAGTCGCGCAGTTCAGGCCATTCGCGAGGCAGAATCATCGCGCTTACGCTGCCAAGCAGCCACGGCAGCCAGTCATCGGGCTGACTGAGAGTGATATCAAGCGTCCAGGGTGCGGGCGTGCTGATATGTTGAAGATGGGAAAACAGCGGCTGGCTGCGCAGGCGTTCAAGACTGCTAATGACATCAGCCATCTCCAGCTCGCGGCCATGATGAAAGCGGATCGCCGGACGCAGAAAAAGCGCCAGTGCAGCGGTGAGTTTTGCTGCCAGTGGTGGGCAATATCCGCTTCTGTTTCCCCCTTTTCCTCATTTATGTGTGTCAGGCCGCTAAAAATTTGTCGCGCCAAATGGGTTTCTGAACGGCGCAGCGGCGAGCCGGGTAATAAATTTAGCAGCGGACGATAGTAGAGAACGCGCAGAATATGTTTACCCTGGCGAAAACTGCGGCCCAGATGGGCGCTGATCATCTGTCGTACCTGAGTTTTGTCACCCACCAGCTGTACAAGCTGATCGATGCGGTCCTGCTCCAGCAGATCTTCTGCACGCTGCTGCTGAAGTGCCAGGCCAGTATAACAAAACGTGAGCAGCGAACGCTTGCCGCGTCCCGCTTCTGCTTGCCAGATCAGCCAACCCGCATCCTGCATGGCGTTGAGTAAATTACGCATATGGCGACGCGAACAGTGCAAGACATGCGCTAATTCGCTCAGCGTCGTTTCCTGCGTTTGCCCCTGGCAGCTCTGCCATAAACGGATGAATTGCTGTTTCAGGCGTGATGAGGACATGAAAAGAGGAACTCCCTGTTAAAAGTGCTCTGTTTTTCCTGCCTCATATTAGAGGCAAAATCTGTTTCATGGAAAGAGCGGGAGGCATTCCGCGGAATGGCGCTCTGTCCATGATCGTGCAGCTTAGTGCGATCCTTTCTGAGTAGGGGTGCAATTACACCGCCAGCAGATTTTCTCTGCTGGCTTTTTTCATGTTGCACTGTATCGTCTACCCTTCTTTTTCCTCTGTTTTTTCATTCTGTAAGGGACTTCGGTATGAACTCGCCGCGCAGTAATAACTCGGTTTATCTGGCGTTTATGGTGGCCTCTTTCATGATTGGCGTAGCCGGTGCCTTACAGGCCCCTACGCTCAGTCTGTTCCTCACGCGAGAAGTCCAGGCCCGACCTTTCTGGGTGGGGCTGTTTTTTACCATCAATGCCGTGGCGGGCATTGTGGTCAGTATGCTGGTGGCTAAACGTTCAGACAGCGTAGGCGATCGTCGCCACATCATTTTATTCTGTTGCCTGATGGCGCTGTGCAACGCTCTATTATTCGCTTTTAGTCGTGATTACCTGACGCTTATCACCTTAGGCGTGCTGCTATCCGCTTTAGCCAGCGTATCAATGCCGCAGATATTCGCGCTGGCGCGTGAATATGCTGACCAGTCAGCGCGTGAAGTGGTGATGTTCAGCTCGGTAATGCGCGCCCAACTGTCGCTGGCGTGGGTGATCGGGCCGCCACTGTCGTTTACGCTGGCGCTTAATTACGGCTTCGTCACGCTGTTTATGGTCGCGGCGGCGCTGTTTTTGACCTGTACTTTACTCGTCTGGCTGACCTTACCGTCTGTTCCGCGCGCAGAGACGATGATGCACACCGGCGGCATGCCGATCAGCGGCTGGCGCGATCGCGACGTTCGCCTGCTTTTTATCGCCTCGGTGACGATGTGGACCTGCAATACCATGTACATTATTGATATGCCGCTCTATATCAGCAGTACCCTGGGATTACCGGAAAAACTGGCGGGCTTACTGATGGGGCTGGCAGCCGGACTGGAAATTCCGGTGATGTTGCTGGCGGGCTATTTTGCTAAGCGCACAGGGAAACGCAATTTGATGCTGCTGGCGGTGGCAGCAGGTATTCTTTTCTATCTCGGATTAGTGCTGTTTAGTTCACGTCAGGCACTGCTGATTTTGCAACTGTTTAACGCTGTGTTTATTGGCATCATTGCGGGCATTGGCATGCTGTGGTTCCAGGATTTAATGCCGGGACGCCCCGGTGCGGCAACCACAATGTTTACTAATTCTATCTCCACCGGCATGATTTTAGCGGGAGTGATTCAGGGAACCCTCAGCGATCATCTTGGGCATGTTGCGGTGTACTGGCTGGCGCTGGCTTTGGCGACTGCCGCTTTTGCTATGTCCGCCCGGGTACGTAACGTATAAAAAAGGGCGACCCGCTGGTCGCCCCTGATTGCCTGCTTAATGATTAACGCAGGTAAGCCGGTTGATTCTGTTCATATTGCGCAATCGATGCTTCGTGTTGCAGCGTCAAACCGATGCTGTCGAGGCCGTTGATCATGCAATGAAGGCGGAAGCTGTCGAGCTCAAACGAATAAGTTTTGTCGCCTGCCTTCACGGTTTGCGCTTCGAGATCAACAACGAAGCGGATGCCCGGCTGAGCGGCAACCAGCTTGAACATCTCATCGACTTCTTCATCGCTCAGCTTGATTGGCAGCAGTTGGTTATTGAAGCTGTTGCCATAAAAGATGTCAGCGAAGCTCGGCGCAATGACTACGTGGAAACCAAAATCGGTCAATGCCCAGGGGCGTGTTCACGTGAGGAACCACAACCAAAGTTTTCACGCGCCAGCAGAATACTGGCTCCCTGATAAGCGGGCTGATTCAGTACGAAACTGGCGGTTGGCACTGTTCCGGCGTCATCGTCGAAGCGCCAGTCGTGAAACAAGTGCTGACCAAAACCGGTGCGCGTCACTTTCTGCAGAAACTGTTTAGGAATAATGGCATCGGTGTCGACGTTAGCGGCATCCAGCGGCGCAACAATTCCGGTATGTTGGGTAAATTTCTTCGCCATGACTCAGGCTCCTGTCGTCAGTTCACGGATGTCAGCAAAGTGGCCGGTGACCGCAGCTGCCGCAGCCATTGCCGGGCTAACCAGATGGGTTCGACCGCCACGGCCCTGACGACCTTCAAAGTTACGGTTACTGGTGGATGCACAACGCTCGCCGGGATTCAGGCGGTCATTGTTCATGGCCAGACACATAGAGCAGCCAGGCAGACGCCACTCAAAACCCGCGTCGAGAAAAATTTTATCTAAGCCTTCCGCTTCCGCTTGCGCCTTCACCGGGCCTGAGCCTGGAACCACCATAGCAATTACCCCCGGCGCGACTTTGCGTCCTTTGGCGACAGCCGCAGCAGCGCGCAGATCTTCAATACGTGAGTTAGTGCAGGAACCGATAAAGACTTTATCAATAGCGACGTCGGTCAGCTTAATGCCAGGCTGCAAATTCATGTAAGCCAGTGCTTTTTCTGCTGAGGCGCGCTCAACCGGATCGGCAAACGAAGCCGGGTTCGGGATCGCCTGATCAACTGCAATCACCTGGCCGGGGTTGGTTCCCCAGGTGACTTGTGGGGCAATCTCTTCAGCATGCAGTGTAACAACCGCATCAAATTTGGCATCGCTGTCTGACTTCAGGGTGCGCCAGTATTCAACTGCCTGCTCCCATTTTTCACCCTGCGGCGCAAACTGACGGCCTTTCAGGTAGTTGAACGTCGTCTCGTCTGGCGCGACCAGGCCCGCTTTTGCACCCATTTCGATCGCCATGTTGCACAGCGTCATACGACCTTCCATGCTCAGAGCTTCGATGGCTGGACCACAAAATTCCACGACATGTCCGGTGCCGCCTGCACTGCCGGTTTTACCTATAATCGCCAGCACAATATCTTTTGCGGTGATGCCCTGAGTGGCTTCGCCCAGCACTTCGATTTTCATGGTTTTCGCGCGGCCTTGCTTCAGCGTCTGGGTCGCGAAAACGTGTTCAACTTCTGACGTGCCGATGCCGAATGCCAGTGAACCAAAGGCGCCGTGGGTTGCCGTATGTGAGTCACCACAAACGATCGTCATACCTGGCAAGGTCATGCCTTGTTCCGGACCGATGACGTGTACGATGCCCTGAAACGGGTGATTCAGGTCATATAACTGCACGCCAAATTCAGCGCAGTTTTTAATCAACTCTTGCATCTGAATACGTGCCATCTCACCCGAAGCGTTAATGTCTTTGGTTTGGGTGGAGACGTTATGATCCATGGTCGCGAAGGTTTTTTCCGGCTGACGGACTTTACGTCCGTGAGCGCGCAGACCATCAAAGGCCTGCGGCGAAGTCACCTCATGGATCAGGTGACGATCGATATAGAGTAACGGTGTTTCATTCGGCGCTTCGTGAACGACATGTGCATCAAATAACTTCTGATATAACGTTTTCATTGTTTTATTTTTCCTCGGCGATAAAGCGGGCAATAATGCTGCCCATCTCATCTGTGCTGACCGCTGGGCCATCACCGGCTAAGTCTTTGGTACGGAAACCTTCTTCCAGCGCACGGCTGATGGCACGCTCAATGCTGTCAGCGGCATCATCAGCATTCAGGCTGTAGCGCAGCAGTAATGACAGCGACAGGATCTGTGCAACCGGGTTAGCAATATTTTGTCCGGCGATATCAGGTGCAGAGCCGCCCGCAGGTTCGTAGAGACCGAAACCGTCTTCATTCAGGCTGGCGGACGGCAGCATACCCATTGAACCGGTGATCATTGCGCATTCATCAGAAAGAATGTCACCAAACAGGTTAGAGCAGAGCAACACGTCAAACTGTGAAGGATCTTTGATCAACTGCATGGTGGCGTTGTCGATGTACATATGGCTCAGTTGTACATCCGGGTATTCTTTGGCGATTTCGTTTACGATTTCGCGCCACATCACTGAGGTTTGCAGAACGTTGGCTTTATCGACCGACGTGACTTTGCTACGACGCTTGCGCGCAGATTCAAAGGCGATACGGGCGATACGCTCAATTTCAAAACGGTGATAAACCTCAGTGTCAAAAGCGCGTTCGTGTGGGCCGCTGCCTTCACGTCCTTTCGGCTGACCGAAATAGATGCCGCCGGTCAGTTCACGCACGCACAAAATATCGAAACCTTTTGCGGCGATATCGCTGCGCAGCGGACAGAAGGCTTCCAGTCCGCTATACAACGCAGCAGGGCGCAGGTTGCTGAACAGCTTAAAATGTTTACGCAGAGGCAACAGCGCACCACGCTCTGGCTGAGAAGCCGGCGGTAAATGTTCCCACTTTGGACCGCCCACAGAGCCAAAAAGAATGGCATCAGCCTGTTCGCAACCGGCGACCGTTGCAGGCGGCAGGGGTTCGCCATGACGATCAATGGCAATGCCACCGACATCATATTCGCTGGTGGTGATCTGCATGTCGAAGCGTTGACGAATAGCATCCAGAACTTTAATGGCCTGCGCCATTACTTCCGGGCCAATACCGTCCCCTGGCAATACCGCGATATGAGAAGTCTTAGACATAGTTACACCGTTTCCTTCTGATCTTTAAATTTGCGCTGCAATTCTTTTTCAACTTGTTTGGCACGCCAGATGTTATTTAACGCGTTCACCATTGCTTTAGCAGAGGATTCAACGATATCCGTGGCCAGACCGACGCCATGGAATTTACGATCGTTGTAACTCACCACGATATCGACCTGGCCCAGCGCGTTTTCGCCGTGGCCTTTTGCCGTCAGTTTGTAATTCACCAGTTCAGCATCAAACTGGGTGATGCGGTTGATCGCCTGATAAACCGCGTCAACCGGGCCGTTACCGGTTGCTGCTTCAGATTTGGCTTCTTCGCCACAGCCCAGATTAACCGACGCGGTGGCGGTGATGCTGGAACCTGACTGCACGTTGAATTCTTTTAACTGGAAATATTCAGGCTCTTCGTTCTGCTTGTTGATAAAGGCCAGTGCTTCCAGATCGTAATCAAATACCTGACCTTTCTTATCAGCCAGTTTCAGGAAGGCGTCATACAGTGTATCCAGGTTGTAGTCGCTCTCTTTGTAGCCCATCTCTTCCATGCGATGTTTCACTGCCGCACGGCCAGAGCGTGAGGTCAAATTCAACTGGATTTTGTGCAGGCCAATCGATTCAGGCGTCAGGATTTCGTAGTTTTCGCGATTTTTCAGCACGCCATCCTGATGAATGCCGGATGAGTGAGCAAAGGCATTAGAACCCACCACCGCTTTGTTTGCGGAGATTGGCATGTTGCAAATCTGGCTAACCGTCTGGCTGGTGCGATAAATTTCCTGATGGTGGATATTGGTATGCACATTCATGATCTGCTGGCGTGTTTTAATCGCCATAATCACTTCTTCCAGCGCACAGTTACCGGCGCGTTCGCCCAGACCATTCAGCGTACCTTCAACCTGACGAGCACCGGCTTGTACCGCCGCGATTGCGTTGCCCGTTGCCATGCCTAAATCGTCGTGGGTATGTACCGACAAAATTGCTTTATCGATGTTTGGTACGCGATTAATCAGCTGGCTAATGATGTTGGCGTATTCGTTTGGCAAGGTGTAGCCAACGGTGTCAGGAATGTTGATGGTTGTGGCACCCGCGTTAATCGCGGCTTCAACCATGCGGCACAGATCGTCAATCGGTGTACGGCCACCATCTTCACATGAAAACTCAACATCATTAGTGTAATTGCGGGCGCGTTTAATCATATGCACGGCGCGCTCAATGACTTCTGGCAGGGTACTGCGCAATTTCGTTGCGATGTGCATCGGCGAGGTTGCAATGAAGGTGTGAATACGGAACGCTTCAGCTACGCGCAGAGATTCATAGGCCGCATCAATATCTTTCTCAACGCAGCGAGCCAGGCCACACACGCGGCTGTTTTTGATGGTGCGCGCAATGGTCTGCACTGACTCAAAATCACCTGGGGAGGAAACAGGGAAACCTACTTCCATTACGTCAACGCCCATGCGTTCCAACGCTAAAGCAATTTGCAGTTTTTCTTTCACACTCAGGCTGGCCTGTAATGCCTGCTCACCGTCGCGCAGAGTGGTATCGAAAATAATGACTTGCTGGCTCATCGTATTCATCCTTATGCATTTCTGGCCTTGCAACGAGCATAAAAAAACCCGCGCATCGGCGCGGGTTTTTAACTTTCAGCAGGTTTGAATCAGTGTTTGATTCCGCCCACAAGTCTACCGCGCAAATAAGCTGCGTTTAGTAGTAGACCTAATAGGAGAGAAGAACGAAACATGGATTCAAACCTCGTAATTTTTTTTGCTGCACATATTGGTACTGGAATCCCAGAGTGATGTCAACCATAAGAGAAAGGTTATTTCGTCAGGTCAATAAGGAAAATATTCTGCCATTTAGCAGAGCGACAGAGTTATGCGTAAAAGCTAAAAGTGAAAAAGAATGAGAACAGCGTCACACTCGTGTCAAAAGTGAGCTTTATTTGTTTATTCGATTGATTTTAAAGGTATTAATTTTGTTAAGGCAAAATGCCAAAGCGCACAAAAAAGCGTAGTAAGTAGCACAATCTCGGGTGAATTAGCCTTTTCCAGGATAATAACGCCAGAAATGAATTGCCTCAGCAAATTGTGGGCTAAGTTGATCGGCGATAACTTTTTTCTATTTCTTAGATCACGCTGAAAATAAATTCATGGCCAGCATTTTCGTCTGCTGATAGCCCACGTAATTAGTTTAATCCGCGTAGCGGAATCTTATCGCGCAGAGCCTTTAAAAGCCCAACCCTTTAACCAATGCATGTTTGACGTTTGCCTGCCACGTTTTCTGCGGTTATGGTAATCGACCTACTCTCAAAAGAATTAACTCAGCAGATTTCTCTGTACCTGGACAGCGGAAATGAATTCCGCTGTCTGTGCATAAACATAAGGTTTTGATCTTAATTGGCGAAGACGGGGCAGGATGCGAGTGGCGTGCGAGAAAAGCAGTCGCCAGTAGATTCAGTTCCTAAAGCCTGGAGGCAGAAAATGGAGATGTTGTCAGGAGCCGAAATGGTCGTCCGTTCGTTAATCGATCAGGGCGTAAAGCAGGTATTCGGTTATCCGGGCGGAGCGGTGCTGGATATTTACGACGCTCTGCAAACGGTAGGCGGTATTGACCACGTATTAGTGCGCCATGAGCAAGGCGCGGTACATATGGCTGATGGTCTGGCGCGTGCAACCGGTGAAGTTGGCGTGGTGTTAGTGACGTCAGGCCCTGGCGCAACCAATGCCATTACCGGTATTGCCACCGCGTATATGGATTCAATTCCGATGGTAATACTGTCGGGGCAAGTGCCTTCTTCACTGATTGGCTACGATGCTTTTCAGGAATGCGATATGGTGGGCATCTCCCGCCCGATTGTGAAACACAGCTTTTTGGTAAAAAACACCGAAGAGATCCCTGTGGTGTTGAAAAAAGCGTTCTGGCTGGCAGCGAGCGGCCGTCCTGGCCCCGTGGTGATTGATCTGCCGAAAGATATCCTGAATCCGGCGAATAAATTACCGTATATGTGGCCGGAATCGGTGAGCATGCGCTCCTATAATCCAACGGTTCAGGGACATAAAGGCCAGATTAAACGTGCTTTACAAACGCTGCTGGCGGCACATAAGCCGGTGATGTATGTCGGCGGCGGCGCGATTACCTCTGGCTGTGAAGCGGAGCTGCGTCAGTTAGCTGAAACCCTGAATATTCCCGTCACCTCCTCATTGATGGGCTTAGGGGCTTTCCCAGGATCGCATCGTCAATGTATCGGTATGTTAGGCATGCACGGAACGTATGAAGCAAACATGACGATGCACAATGCCGACCTGATTTTCGGTATTGGTGTGCGTTTCGACGATCGTACCACCAACAACCTGGCGAAATATTGCCCGAATGCCACGGTAATGCATATTGATATCGATCCAACCTCCATTTCCAAAACGGTGGCCGCAGATATCCCTATCGTGGGCGATGCGAAGCAGGTTTTGCAGCAGATGCTGGAACTGCTGGCGCAAAATGAGGCGAAACAGCAGCTCGACAGCCTGCGTGACTGGTGGCAATCAATTGAAGGCTGGCGCAGCCGCAAATGCCTGGAATTTGATCGCAGCAGCGACAAAATCAAACCGCAGGCTGTCATTGAAACGATTTGCCGCCTGACGAAAGGCGAGGCTTACGTGACCTCCGATGTCGGCCAACATCAAATGTTTGCTGCGCTCTATTACACGTTCGACAAGCCGCGCCGCTGGATTAATTCCGGCGGGCTGGGAACCATGGGCTTTGGTTTGCCTGCGGCGCTGGGTGTGAAAATGGCACTGCCGGAAGAGACGGTTATTTGCGTAACCGGTGACGGCAGTATCCAGATGAATATTCAGGAGCTGTCGACGGCACTGCAATACGACTTGCCGGTTCTGGTGCTTAACCTGAACAACCGTTTCCTCGGCATGGTGAAACAGTGGCAGGACATGATCTACTCGGGCCGCCATTCGCAATCCTACATGGAGTCGCTGCCTGATTTCGTCCGTCTGGCAGAAGCGTATGGACATGTAGGCATTGCGATTCAGCATCCGGCTGAGCTGGAAGAGAAACTCACGCTGGCGCTAGAAACCCTGGCAAAAGGTCGCCTGGTTTTTGTTGATGTCACGGTTGATGGCAGCGAGCACGTTTACCCGATGCAAATTCGTGGTGGCAGTATGGACGAGATGTGGTTAAGCAAAACGGAGAGGACTTAATTATGCGTCGTATTTTATCAGTTTTGCTGGAAAACGAATCCGGCGCATTGTCTCGCGTGGTCGGTTTATTCTCTCAACGTGGTTACAACATAGAAAGTCTGACCGTTGCGCCTACCGATGATCCCACCTTATCGCGTATGACCATCCAGACCGTGGGTGACGAAAAGGTGTTAGAACAAATTGAGAAGCAGCTGCACAAGCTTGTTGATGTGTTGCGTGTCACCGAGTTGGGGCAGGGCGCGTATGTTGAGCGTGAAATTATGCTGGTCAAGCTGCAGGCTACCGGCTATGGACGTGAAGAGGTAAAACGTAGCGCGGAGATTTTCCGTGGTCAGATTATTGACGTCACGCCAACGCTTTATACGGTTCAGCTTGCCGGCACCAGCGACAAACTTGATGCGTTTCTCAACAGCGTTCGCGATGTGGCGGAAATCGTTGAAGTTGCACGTTCAGGCATCGTTGGCGTTTCTCGCGGCGATCGCATCATGCGTTAATGACGCAGCGAAATCATTCCTCGACTCTCTAACCCGGCGAAATGCCGGGTTTTTTTCATTTTTATGCGCCATGCCGCCTACAGTTACAAAAGCGGTTGCTCCGCACACTTTTCTGCTGTTAGATGTTGCAAATGAGTTGTCCTTAGCGTAACTGCGGATATTGAGATGGCAGAAGCGCGCTTGATTGTGGGGTTATCGTGAAACTGGATGAAATTGCGCGCCTGGCGGGCGTGTCGCGCACCACGGCCAGTTACGTCATTAATGGTAAAGCGCGGCAGTATCGTGTCAGCGACAAAACTGTCGAGAAAGTGATGGCGGTGGTGCGTGAACATAATTATCACCCTAATGCAGTAGCCGCCGGGCTGCGCGCAGGGCGTACACGCTCGATTGGTTTGGTCATTCCTGATTTAGAAAATACCAGCTACACGCGCATCGCTAACTACCTTGAGCGACAGGCGCGCCAGCGTGGTTATCAGTTGCTAATCGCCTGTTCCGAAGATCAGCCTGACAACGAAATGCGCTGCATTGAGCATCTGCTGCAACGTCAGGTCGATGCCATTATTGTGTCAACCTCTTTGCCACCTGAGCATCCATTTTATCAACGCTGGATCCACGATTCGCTGCCTATCATTGCGCTGGACAGGGCGCTCGATCGCGAACATTTCACCAGCGTAGTCGGCGCCGATCAGGATGATGCCTTTACCCTGGCTTCTGAACTGCGCCAGCTTGAGGTTAAAAACGTATTGTTTCTTGGCGCTTTACCTGAGCTTTCTGTGAGTTTTCTGCGTGAAACGGGGTTTCGTGACGCCTGGAAAGAGGATGAGCGACCGATTGATTATATCTACTGCAACAGTTTTGAGCGCACCGCTGCTGCTGCGCTGTTTGAAAAATATCTCGACGATCATCCGATGCCAGAGGCGCTTTTCACGACCTCATTTGGCCTGTTGCAAGGCGTAATGGATGTGACGCTGAAACGTGACGGCCGGTTGCCCACCGAGCTGGCCATTGCCACCTTTGGCGACCACGAATTACTGGACTTTTTAGAGTGTCCGGTGCTGGCGGTGGGGCAACGTCATCGCGATGTCGCTGAGCGCGTGCTGGAGTTGGTTCTTGCCTCACTGGATGAGCCAAGAAAGCCTAAACCGGGATTAACCCGTATCCGTCGTAATTTATTCCGCCGCGGGAAATTAAGCCGCAAAGCAAAATAAAAAACGGGCAGCAATAATGCTGCCTCAAATTATTTCAAGCGAAATGAGTTGAACGGGCTGGCGAGGAGGGCGTAAAAAAGCGTAAATAATGCACACTTTAATTAACAAATTAAGAAGGCTAATTTTTTGTTAATTGTTTACATCTTCTCCAACTAGCGAACCCACAAGCTACCTGATGAGTTTTAGCCTGTTTTAAGAAATCCCCTAAAATGCCGCCGCTGTCTCAGAATCCACGATAAATATTGAATCATTTAAATTGTATTATTTTTAGCCATTATTTTTAGTGAAATTAATTTTATTCAGTTATTCATCAAGTTAATTTTTAAATTCTCTCTTAACTCAGAGTTGATTCCTGACAGTTGATTTTTTGTCAGCATGAAATAGTGATATTCAGCAACCGCTCCGGCTTGACAAGGATTTCATCGGGTCCTTAAACTCGTTTCGTGGTAAAAAGTGGGATAAAGTGGCGGAAATGGGTAACTGAGGGGAAAGACTGGCATGTTCCGTGGAGCAACGTTAGTCAGCCTCGACAGCAAAGGACGACTGGCCGTACCAACGCGCTATCGTGATTTGCTGAAAGGGGAGTCTCAAGGTCAAATGGTATGCACCATCGATCTTCATCAGCCCTGCCTGTTGCTTTATACCTTACCCGAATGGGAAATCATTGAAAAAAGCTGGCTCGCTTATCCAGTATGAACCCACTTGAGCGCCGCGTGCAGCGTTTGCTATTAGGTCATGCCAGTGAGTGCCAGATGGATAATGCAGGCCGCTTGCTGTTGGCGAATACCCTTCGTCAGCACGCCAAATTAACAAAAGAAGTGATGCTGGTTGGACAGTTCAACAAATTTGAGCTGTGGGATGAACAGACCTGGTATCAACAAGTTAAGGACGATATTGACGCAGAACAGTCGGCTCAGGAACCTTTATCTGATCGGTTGCAGGACTTGTCGCTATAGCTATGCAGGAAAATTTTAAACATACCACCGTGCTGTTGGATGAGGCGGTTAACGGCCTCAATATCAAGGAAGACGGGATCTACATCGACGGCACCTTTGGTCGCGGCGGGCATTCACGCTTGATTCTTTCGCAGCTTGGCGCGAAAGGACAGCTCATCGCCATCGATCGTGACCCGCAAGCTATTGCCGCGGCCGCTGAGATAAAAGATCCGCGTTTTACAATTATTCATGGCCCTTTTTCTGCGCTGGCCGAATACGCCTCAGCGCGAGAACTGACCGGCAAGATCGATGGCATTTTACTGGACCTCGGTGTTTCATCGCCCCAGTTGGATGATGCTGAACGCGGTTTCTCTTTTATGCGTGATGGACCGCTGGATATGCGTATGGATCCGACGCGTGGGCATTCAGCAGCAGAATGGCTGCTTCATGCTGAAGAGGCTGATATCGCGTTTGTGCTGAAAACCTATGGCGAAGAGCGTTTTGCTAAGCGTATTGCACGCGCCATCGTCGAACGCAATCGTGAACAGCCGATGACACGTACTAAAGAACTGGCAGAGGTTATCGCGGCGGCAACGCCGGTGAAAGATAAGTTCAAGCACCCGGCGACACGCAGTTTTCAGGCGATTCGTATCTGGATCAACAGTGAGCTTGAAGAGATCGATACCGCGTTAAAATGCGCTGTAGAGGTGCTGGCTACCGCAGGCAGATTATCGGTTATCAGCTTTCACTCGCTTGAAGACCGTCTGGTTAAGCGTTTTATGCGCGATCAGAGTCGCGGGCCGCAGGTTCCAGCCGGATTACCGATGACCGAGCAGCAACTACAGGCTTTAGGGGGCCGTCAGTTGAAATTACTCGGCAAACGGGTGCCGGGTGAGGCTGAAGTGGCAGAGAACCCGCGTGCACGCAGCTCAGTATTACGTATTGCGGAGAGAACGGACGCATGATCGGCAATGAACGCCACAGCCTGCCCGGCGTCATTGGCGGCGATCTGCTGCGTAAAAGCAAGATTCCATTGCTATTGCTGGCTGCGGTTTTGATTTCAGCGGTGCTGGTGGTGACAACCACCCATAAAACCCGTTTGTTAACCGCACAGCGTGAACAGTTAGTACTTGAACGGGATGCGCTGGACATTGAATGGCGCAACCTGATTTTAGAAGAGAACGCCTTGGGCGATCACAGCCGGGTAGAGCGGATCGCAACCGAGAAGCTGCAAATGCAGCATGTTGATCCTTCACAGGAAAACATTGTGGTGCAGAAATAAGGATCTTAAATAGCGAATGAGCGGCGCAGGCAGAACGCTGAAGTTAAAAAAACCGGAAGATAAGGCCAGCTTTGTAAGCTGGCGTTTTGCGTTGCTGTGCGGCTGTATTTTGCTGGCATTAGGCGGGCTACTGTCGCGTGTTGCCTGGCTACAAGTCATCAACCCCGACAAACTGGTTAAAGAGGGCGATTTGCGTTCTCTGCGCGTTCAGGCTGTGCCGACCGCGCGTGGCATGATCAGCGATCGCGCAGGGCGACCTCTGGCGGTCAGCGTGCCGGTTAATGCGATCTGGGCCGATCCTAAAGAGCTGCATGACGGTGGCGGTATCACGCTCGACAGTCGCTGGAAAGCCTTGTCTGATGCTCTTTCGATCCCACTCGACCAGCTGGCTACACGCGTTAACGCCAACCCAAAAGGACGCTTTGTCTACCTTGCCCGCCAGGTCAATCCGGCTATTGGCGACTACATCAAAAAACTCAAACTTCCCGGGATCCACTTACGCGAAGAGTCGCGTCGTTACTATCCGGCAGGGCAGGTGACGTCGCATCTGATCGGCTTTACCAACATTGACGGTCAGGGCATTGAAGGTATCGAAAAAAGCTTCGATAAATGGCTGACCGGCTCGCCAGGCGAGCGTACCGTGCGTAAAGATCGTTATGGTCGGGTAATTGAAGATATCTCCTCAGTAGACAGTCGCGCAGCCCACAACCTGACACTCAGTATTGATGAGCGTTTGCAGGCGTTAGTTTACCGCGAACTGAATAACGCAGTGGCGTTTAACAAAGCTGAATCAGGCACTGCGGTGCTGGTAGACGTTAATACCGGTGAAGTGCTGGCGATGGCTAACAGTCCCGCTTACAACCCGAATAATCTCAGCAACACGCCAAAAGAGATGATGCGTAACCGCGCCATCACCGACATTTTCGAACCTGGCTCAACAGTGAAGCCAATGGTGGTCATGACGGCGCTGCAACGTGGCGTGGTGAAAGAGAACAGCGTACTGAATACTGTGCCGTACCGCGTTAATGGTCATGAGATCAAAGACGTGGCGCGTTATAACGAATTGACCCTGACAGGGGTTCTGCAGAAGTCGAGTAACGTCGGTGTTTCACGTTTGGCGTTAGCGATGCCCTCCTCAGCGTTAGTAGAAACTTACGCGCGCTTTGGACTGGGAAAACCGACCAATTTGGGGCTGGTCGGGGAAAGTAGTGGCTTATACCCTCAAAAACAACGGTGGTCTGACATAGAGAGGGCCACCTTCTCTTTCGGCTATGGGCTAATGGTAACGCCGTTACAGTTAGCGCGAGTCTACGCAACCATCGGCAGCTATGGCATTAACCGCCCGCTGTCGATTACCAAGGTGGATCCGCCCGTTGCGGGCGAACGCGTTTTCGATGAATCACTGGTCAGAACTGTGATGCATATGATGGAGAGCGTCGCCTTACCGGGTGGCGGTGGCGTCAAGGCTGCAATTAAGGGCTATCGCATTGCGATTAAAACCGGTACGGCTAAAAAAGTCGGCCCGGACGGACGCTACGTCAACAAATACATCGCTTATACCGCAGGCGTTGCGCCTGCCAGCCATCCTCGATTTGCGCTGGTGGTCGTGATCAACGATCCCCAGGCGGGTAAATATTATGGCGGTGCGGTTTCTGCACCGGTCTTTGGTGCCATCATGGGCGGTGTTCTGCGCACGATGAACATTGAGCCGGATGCGTTACCGACAAATGACAAGAATGAGTTGGTGACTAACAGAAGTGGGGAATCAAGTGACAGATCGTAACCTGCGCGCCTTACTTGGCCCATGGGTGCCAGACGCGCCGGCGCGTCAGCTTCGCGACATGACACTGGACAGCCGCAATGCGGCTGCTGGCGATCTGTTTGTCGCCGTTGCAGGCCATCACGCCGATGGGCGACGTTTTATTCCACAAGCGATAGCGCAAGGCGTTACAGCTGTGATTGCTGAAGCGGAAGGTGAAGCAACGGATGGTGAAATCCGTGAAATGCACGGCGTGCCGGTCATTTACCTGGCGCAATTACATCAACGCCTGTCAGCCCTGGCGGGGCGTTTTTATCAGCAGCCGGGTGAAAAACAGAAGCTGATTGGTGTTACCGGCACCAATGGCAAAACCACTGTGACGCAACTGCTGGCGCAGTGGGCAAATCTGCTGGGCGAGACCAGTGCGGTAATGGGGACAGTGGGTAACGGATTAGTTGGGCAGCTTTCGCCCACGGAAAATACCACGGGTTCAGCGGTCGATGTGCAGCACATTTTGCACGATTTGACCGAAAAGGGGGCGACCCTGACCGCAATGGAGATCTCTTCGCACGGTCTGGTACAGCATCGTGTTGCGGCGCTGCCTTTTGCCGCTGCGGTTTTCACCAATCTCAGCCGTGATCACCTCGATTATCATGGCGATATGCAGAATTACGAATCGGCTAAATGGCTGTTGTTCTCTGAGCATCAGGTCGGACAGGCGATTCTCAATGTTGATGATGAAGTGGGACGCCGCTGGCTGGCAAACTCGCCTGATGCCGTTGCGGTAACCATGGAAAATAATTTGCAACCGGGCTGTCATGGCCGCTGGTTAAAAGCGACAAATGTCACCTATCACGACAACGGCGCGCGTATCTGCTTCAGTTCAGGCTGGGGTGAGGGCGAAATCAACAGCCGTTTGATGGGGGCGTTTAACGTCAGTAACGTTCTGCTGGCGCTGGCAACATTGCTGGCGCTTGGCTATTCACTGGATGCGTTGCTCCGCGTTGCTTCGCAGCTGCAACCGGTCAATGGCCGCATGGAAGTGTTTCACGCAGCCAGCAAGCCAACAGTGGTTGTCGATTATGCTCACACGCCAGATGCGCTGGAAAAAGCGTTAGAAGCGGCTCGCCTGCACTGCAAAGGCAAGCTTTGGTGCCTGTTTGGCTGTGGCGGCGATCGCGACAAAGGCAAACGTCCGCTGATGGGCGCCATTGCTGAGCAATTCGCTGATGTCGTGGTTATCACTGATGACAATCCACGCAGTGAGGATCCGCAAGCTATCGTGAATGACATTCTTACCGGTCTGTTGGATCCGAACCGTGCTCGCGTGGTAGCAGGACGGGCGCAAGCCGTGACCAATACCATTATGCAGGCCCAGCCGGATGACATCGTGTTGGTGGCAGGCAAAGGCCATGAAGATTATCAAATCATTGGCAATCGTCGTTTAGATTACTCAGATCGCGCCACTGTCGCGGCGCTGTTAGGCGGTGCGGCATGATTCCTGTTTCGTTAACTGCCTTAGCGGATATGACGGGTGGCACGCTGTACGGCAGTGATTTGACGCTGACCGATGTCACTACCGACACACGTAAAGTCACCGCAGGCAGCCTGTTTGTTGCCATCATTGGTGAGCGTTTCGATGCGCATAATTTTGTGGGTGATGCGATTGCTAATGGCGCACAGGCTCTGCTGGTAAGTAAGCATTTACCTGTTGCTGTGCCACAGGTGGTTGTAGAGGATACACGCCTGGCATTCGGTAAGCTCGCCGCGTGGGTGCGCCAGCAGGCCAGGGCGCGCGTCGTGGCGTTGACCGGCTCCTCGGGTAAAACGTCGGTAAAAGAGATGACGGCCGCGATTTTGCGCCAGTGCGGCGAAACCCTTTATACCGCCGGTAACCTGAATAACGATTTTGGCGTGCCGATGACGCTGCTCCGTCTGACAGCAGAACATCAATATGCCGTTATCGAACTGGGCGCTAACCATCAGGGCGAAATTGCTTACACTACCGCGTTAGTTCAGCCCGAAAGTGCGCTGGTCAATAATCTCGCGGCTGCGCATCTCGAAGGTTTCGGCTCGCTGGCCGGTGTGGCTAAAGCGAAGGGGGAGATTTTTTACGGCTTGCCTGAGCACGGCACCGCTATTCTCAACGCCGACAGCAACGACTGGCCACACTGGCAAACACATCTGCATGGCAAACGCGTCTGGCGCTTTTCACCACAGGACACGGGATGTGATTACTTTGCCAGCGACGTCAAGGTGACGCAGAACGGCACGCATTTCAATCTGCATACCCCGCAGGGCAGCGTCGCGATTTCGCTGCCACTGCCAGGCCGTCACAATGTCGCCAATGCGCTGGCTGCCGCTGCGCTGGCTTTGTCCGTCGATGCACCGCTCAGCGCAATCCAGTCAGGGCTGAAAAACTTACATTCTGTTCCGGGTCGTCTGTTCCCGATTCGCCTGTCTGAACATCAGTTATTACTTGATGACAGCTACAACGCCAATGTGGGCTCAATGACGGCTGCCGCACAGGTGCTGGCTGAAATGCCGGGTTACCGCGTGATGGTGGTAGGCGATATGGCAGAACTGGGTGATGAAGCAGAGCAGTGTCATCGTGAAGTCGGGCTGGCGGCTAAGGCGGCTGGCCTCGATCGTGTCTTAAGCACCGGCAAAATGAGCCATTTCATCAGTGAAAGCAGCGAAGTTGGTGAACATTTCAGCGATAAAACCACACTCACTGAACGTTTACGTTCGCTGTTGTCCGAACACCCAGAAATGACCGTGTTGATTAAAGGTTCGCGTAGTGCCGCCATGGAGCAGGTAGTACAGAGCTTACAGGAGAAAGGAACATGTTAGTTTGGCTGGCCGAACATTTGGTCGCATTTTATTCGGGCTTTAACGTCTTTTCGTATTTGACGTTTCGCGCCATTGTCAGCCTGCTGACCGCTCTGTTTATTTCACTGTACATGGGGCCGCGCCTGATTGCCTGGCTGCAAAAATTACAGATTGGTCAGGTTGTTCGTAACGATGGTCCGGAGTCGCATTTTAGCAAGCGCGGCACGCCAACCATGGGCGGCATTATGATCCTCACCTCAATCACCATTTCGGTGCTGATGTGGGCGTATCCCTCCAATCCCTACGTCTGGTGCGTGCTGGTGGTGCTGGTGGGCTTCGGCGTGATTGGCTTTGTTGATGACTATCGCAAAGTGGTACGTAAGGACACTAAAGGACTGATTGCACGGTGGAAATACTTTTGGATGTCAGTGATTTCACTCGGCGTTGCCTTTGCGCTCTACCTTGCCGGTAAAGATACGCCAGCTACACAGCTGGTCGTGCCGTTCTTTAAAGACATCATGCCACAGCTCGGACTGTTTTATGTGTTGCTGGCTTATTTTGTGATTGTTGGCACCGGTAATGCGGTTAATCTGACTGATGGCCTGGATGGCCTGGCGATCATGCCAACGGTATTTGTTGCGGCAGGTTTCGCGCTGGTTGCCTGGGCCACCGGCAACGTGAAGTTTGCTGAGTACCTGCATATTCCTTATTTGCGTCACGCAGGCGAGCTGGTGATTGTCTGTACCGCCATTGTGGGTGCGGGATTAGGCTTTCTGTGGTTCAACACTTATCCGGCGCAGGTGTTCATGGGCGATGTTGGTTCGCTGGCACTGGGTGGCGCGTTAGGCACTATCGCTGTGCTGCTGCGCCAGGAATTTTTGCTGGTCATCATGGGCGGTGTTTTCGTGGTGGAAACGCTGTCGGTCATTCTGCAGGTGGGATCGTTTAAGCTGCGCGGTCAGCGTATTTTCCGCATGGCACCGATCCATCACCACTATGAATTGAAAGGTTGGCCGGAGCCGCGCGTCATTGTGCGTTTCTGGATTATTTCGCTGATGCTGGTGCTGATTGGCCTGGCCACGCTGAAGGTACGTTAATCATGGCTGACTATCGGGGCAGGAAAGTTGTCATTATCGGGTTGGGCCTGACCGGTCTTTCCTGTGTTGATTTCTTTTTAGCGCAAGGCGTAACGCCACGCGTGATGGACACCCGTATGTCGCCGCCTGGCCTCGACCAGCTTCCTCAACAGGTTGAACGCTATGTAGGCGGCATTCAGACCGACTGGCTGTTAGCGGCTGATTTAATCGTTGCCAGCCCCGGTGTCGCGCTGGCCCATCCGACATTGAGCGAGGCCGCTGACGCCGGTATTGAAATCGTTGGTGATATCGAACTCTTCTGCCGGGAAGCGCAGGCTCCGATTGTAGCAATTACAGGATCGAACGGTAAAAGCACGGTGACTACGCTGGTCGGTGAGATGGCAAAAGCGGCAGGCTGGCAGGTTGGGGTAGGGGAAATATCGGTTTGCCTGCGCTGAGCCTGCTGAAATCGCCTGCGCAGCTCTATGTCCTTGAGCTGTCGAGTTTTCAGCTGGAAACCACCCACAGCCTGAAAGCGGCAGCGGCAACCATTCTCAACGTGACAGAAGATCATATGGATCGCTATCCGTTAGGGATGCAGCAGTATCGCGCGGCAAAATTACGCATTTATGAAAATGCCAAAGTTTGTGTCGTCAATGCTGATGACGCTCTGACCATGCCGGTGCGTGGCGCAGATGTGCGTTGCGTCAGCTTTGGTATCGACTTTGGCGATTATCACCTGAACAAACAGCAGGGCGCAGTCTGGCTAAAGGTAAAAGGCGAAAAAGTGCTGAATACCGATGAGATGAAGCTGGTGGGACAGCACAACTATACCAATGCGCTGGCTGCGCTGGCGCTGGCGGATGCTGTGGGTTTACCGCGCGCGACCAGCCTTGCCGCCCTGACCACCTATAGCGGGTTGGCCCATCGCTTCCAGCTGGTGCACGAGCACAACGGTGTGCGCTGGATTAATGATTCCAAAGCCACCAATGTTGGCAGCACCGAGGCTGCTTTGAACGGTTTGCAACTTAATGGCACGCTGTGGCTGCTGTTGGGCGGTGACGGTAAATCTGCCGATTTTTCACCGCTGACGCGCTATCTCCAGGGCGACAATTTGCGTTTGTTCTGCTTTGGTCGTGACGGTGATGCGCTCGCAGCATTACGTCCTGAAATTTCAGTGCGGACTGAGACGCTGCAGCAGGCGATGGCGCAGATTGCTGCCCTGGTTAAGCCTGGCGATATGGTGCTGTTATCACCCGCTTGTGCCAGCCTCGATCAGTTCCGTAGCTTTGAGCAGCGCGGTGACACCTTTGCACAACTGGCGAAGGAGTTGAGCTAATGCGGATACCTGGTGCTGGCATTGCGGCTTACCTGTCGGAGCGTTTGAAAGACTGGGTGATGGGCTCGCGTGAGAGTGATGACACCTCACTGGTGCTGTATGACCGAACCTTGCTGTGGCTGACGTTTGGCCTGGCAGTGATCGGTTTCGTCATGGTGACTTCCGCTTCAATGCCGGTTGGACAGCGTTTATCGGAGGATCCGTTCTACTTTGCCAAACGCGATGCATTTTATATCGCGTTAGCATTAGGCATTGCGCTGGTAACGTTGCGTATCCCCATGGATTTTTGGCAACGCTACAGCAATGTCATGCTGATGGCGTCTGTGGTGATGCTGTTGATCGTTCTGGTGGTAGGTAGCTCCGTAAACGGTGCATCGCGCTGGATTGCTTTGGGGCCGTTGCGTATTCAGCCTGCAGAGCTCTCCAAGCTGACGCTGTTCTGCTATCTCGCCAGCTATCTGGTGCGCAAAGTGGAAGAGGTCCGGAACAACTTCTGGGGCTTTTGCAAACCAATGGGCGTGATGGTGGTGCTGGCTGTTTTACTGTTGGCACAGCCAGACCTCGGTACGGTGGTTGTATTGTTCGTGACAACGCTGGCGATGCTGTTTTTGGCGGGCGCGAAATTATGGCAGTTCCTGGCCATCATCGGCTCCGGCATTTTTGCGGTGGTGCTGCTTATCATTGCGGAACCTTATCGTATGCGCCGCGTTACCTCATTCTGGGACCCATGGGAAGATCCCTTTGGCAGCGGCTACCAGTTAACCCAGTCGCTGATGGCCTTTGGACGCGGGGAGTTTTGGGGGCAAGGGCTCGGCAACTCGGTGCAAAAACTGGAGTATCTGCCTGAAGCGCATACCGACTTTATTTTCTCCATTATTGGAGAAGAACTCGGCTACATCGGTGTGGTTTTGGCGCTGTTAATGGTATTCTTCGTCGCTTTTCGCGCAATGTCGATTGGCCGACGCGCGCTGGAGCTCGATCAACGCTTTTCTGGCTTTTTAGCCTGTTCAATTGGCGTGTGGTTTAGCTTTCAGGCACTGGTTAACGTTGGGGCGGCAGCGGGGATGTTACCGACCAAAGGTCTGACATTGCCCTTAATCAGTTACGGTGGTTCCAGTTTGATCATTATGTCGACGGCCATCGTCTTCCTGTTGCGCATAGATTATGAAACGCGTCTGGCGAAAGCGCAGGCGTTTACCCGAGGTGGTCGATGAGTGGTAAGCGATTGATGGTGATGGCGGGTGGAACCGGTGGGCATGTATTCCCTGGTCTGGCTGTCGCCCATCATCTGATAGAGCAGGGCTGGCAGGTTCGCTGGCTGGGCACGGCCGATCGCATGGAAGCCGATTTAGTGCCGAAGCACGGCATCGAAATTGATTTTATTCGCATCAGCGGGTTACGGGGTAAAGGCATTAAAGCGCAGCTTCTGGCTCCGGTGCGTATTTTCAAGGCCTGGCGCCAGGCGCGCGCAATCATGAAAGCCTGGCAACCCAACGTCGTACTCGGCATGGGCGGTTACGTATCAGGGCCGGGCGGTTTAGCAGCCTGGAGCTGTGGTATTCCGGTGGTGTTACATGAGCAGAACGGTATCGCCGGGTTAACCAATAAATGGTTAGCAAAAATTGCCACAAAAGTGATGCAGGCTTTTCCAGGCGCCTTTCCGCAGGCTGATGTGGTCGGGAATCCGGTACGTAATGATGTGCTGGATCTGCCTTTACCGGATGCACGCTTAACCGGTCGCAGCGGCCCGATTCGCGTGTTGGTGATTGGCGGCAGTCAGGGGGCCCGCGTGCTGAATCAGACGGTGCCAGAAGTCGCGGCTGAACTGGGTGAGCAGATTACTCTCTGGCACCAGACAGGGAAGGGCGGGTTGCCGGCCGTTGAGCGAGCCTATCAAAAAGCAGGTCAGACGCAGCATAAAGTGACCGAATTTATTGATGATATGGCTGCCGCGTATGGCTGGGCTGATGTGGTGATATGTCGCTCTGGGGCGTTAACAGTGAGCGAAATCGCTGCGGCGGGATTACCGGCGATTTTTGTGCCGTTCCAGCACAAAGATCGTCAGCAATACTGGAATGCGCTGCCGCTGGAAAAAGCGGGCGCGGCAAAAATTTTTGAGCAACCGCAATTTACTGCGGATGCTGTAGCGGACACGCTGCGCCACTGGGATCGCCTAACCCTGTTATCCATGGCTGAAAAAGCCCGTCAGGTGGCGATCCCCGATGCGACTGACCGGGTCGCGCTGGAAGTGGCTCGCGCCGCAAAGTAATGAATAGGGTCAGTACGTCTGGCCTGTGCTCACGCTGAGCACAAACTGAAACAGCAGGTAACTGAGAGCGATGAATACACAACAATTGGCAAAACTGCGTTCCATAGTGCCCGAGATGCGTCGCGTCCGGCACATCCATTTTGTCGGCATCGGTGGTGCTGGCATGGGCGGTATTGCCGAAGTGTTAGCAAATGAAGGCTACCATATCAGCGGTTCTGATTTGGCTCCTAATCCGGTCACGCAGAATCTGGCTGCGCTGGGCGCAACAATCTATTTTAACCATCGCCCTGAAAACGTAACCGATGCCAGCGTTGTGGTGGTTTCCAGCGCCGTATCGCAGGACAACCCGGAGCTGGTGGCGGCACGTGAACAGCGTATCCCGGTTATCCGTCGCGCCGAAATGCTGGCTGAACTGATGCGTTTCCGTCACGGTATTGCTGTAGCGGGTACGCATGGCAAGACAACTACCACAGCCATGGTGTCAAGCATCTATGCCGAAGGCGGCCTCGATCCGACTTTCGTCAACGGAGGACTGGTAAAGGCAGCGGGTACACATGCCCGTCTCGGCAGTAGCCGCTATCTGATTGCAGAAGCTGATGAAAGCGACGCATCATTTCTGCATTTGCAACCGATGGTTGCCATCGTGACTAACATCGAAGCCGACCATATGGATACCTATCAGGGCGACTTCGAAAATCTGAAACAGACTTTTATCAACTTCCTGCACAACCTGCCTTTTTACGGTCGCGCAGTGATGTGTGTTGATGATGTCGTGATCCGTGACCTGATCCCTCGGGTAGGACGCCAGATTACGACTTACGGCTTCAGTGAAGATGCTGACTTACGCATTGAAAATTATGAGCAGCGAGGCGCGCAAGGCCACTTTACTCTGGTACGCCAGGATAAGCCGCGCTTGCAGATCACGCTGAATGCGCCAGGCCGCCACAATGCGCTTAACGCTGCTGCTGCGGTTGCCGTTGCCAGCGAAGAGGGCATTGGCGATAACGCGATTCTGGCAGCATTAGAAAGTTTCCAGGGCACAGGCCGCCGTTTTGATCTGTTGGGTGAATATTCCACAGAGCCGGTAAACGGTCATGCAGGCAGCGCCATGCTGGTAGACGATTACGGTCACCATCCAACTGAAGTTGACGCGACAATTAAAGCGGCGCGTGCAGGCTGGCCGGATAAAAAACTGGTAATGGTTTTCCAGCCGCACCGCTATACACGCACGCGCGATCTGTTTGATGATTTTGCCAATGTGCTGTCACAGGTTGATGTGCTGCTGATGCTCGACGTTTATGCCGCAGGTGAAACACCGATTCCGGGCGCCGATAGCCGTTCGCTGTGTCGCTCTATTCGCGGTCGCGGCAAAGTCGATCCTGTGCTGGTGCCAGAGCACGACGCCTTACCTGAAATGCTGGCTCCGCTGTTAACGGGCAACGATCTTATTCTTGTTCAGGGGCGGGCAATGTCGGTAAAGTGGCGCGTAAATTAGCGGATTGCAAACTGCAACCGGCACGTAAAGTGGAGGAGCGTCATGGCTGAGAAAGTGGCCGTTTTGATGGGCGGAACCTCTGCAGAGCGGGACGTGTCGTTGATGTCGGGTAATGCCGTCCTGGCGGGCTTACGTGAGGCGGGTATTGATGCGCATGCAGTCGATATCCGTGATGTATCCGTGCTGAGCCTGAAAGAGCAGGGCTTTACGAAAACCTTTATCGCCCTGCACGGACGTGGCGGTGAAGATGGCACCTTACAGGCGATGCTTGAATTCCTCGAATTGCCCTATACCGGCAGCGGCGTGATGGCATCGGCTATCACGATGGATAAGCTGCGCACCAAGCTGTTATGGCAGGGACGTGGTTTGCCAGCTGGCCGCTTTGTCTGGTTAACACGCCAGCAACTGGACGCCGGGTTGAACGCTGAAACCGATGCTGAGATTGCCGCGCTAGGCTTACCGCTGTTTGTTAAGCCAAGCTGCGAAGGCTCCAGCGTGGGCATTAGTCGGGTGAACAGTCTGGATGCGCTGCCTGCTGCCCTGGAAGAAGCGTTTCG
Organism: Pantoea sp. LMR881; assembly: GCF_027157825.1. Taxonomy (NCBI): domain Bacteria; kingdom Pseudomonadati; phylum Pseudomonadota; class Gammaproteobacteria; order Enterobacterales; family Erwiniaceae; genus Pantoea; species Pantoea sp. LMR881. Next base: position 1,652,501 of record NZ_JAPVOK010000002.1, on the reverse strand, counting down.
TCATGATGATGATGTGCTGATTGAAGCTTTCCTGAGCGGTGAAGAGTACACGGTGGGTATTGTGGGCGATCACATTTTGCCTGCAATACGCATTAAGACCGCCAGTGAGTTCTATGACTATGAAGCAAAATATATTTCTGACGATACCCAGTACTTCTGTCCAGCTGGCTTAAATGCTGAGCGCGAAGCGGAATTGCAGCAGTTAGTCTGGGCTTCATGGCGGGCGTTAGGCTGCAGCGGGTGGGGCCGGGTGGATGTAATGACCGATGGAAACGGTGACTTTCAGCTCCTGGAAGTGAATACCTCACCGGGCATGACCAGCCACAGTTTAGTGCCTATGGCGGCCAGGCAAGCGGGCATGACTTTCTCGCAGCTGGTCGCCCGTATTCTGGAGCTGGCCGACTGATATGTCACAGGCGGCGATGAACGTACGTAACCGTGAAGCGCAGGAGCAGCGTGTACGCTCCGGGCGTAGTAACGGTGCCCGACTCTTCGGCATCGTATTTTTGCTGATGGTCGTTGGCATTATGGTTTTTGGTGGCTTAGTGGTGCTGAAGTGGATGAATGATGCGTCGCGGCTACCGCTGTCAAAACTGGTGGTAACGGGACAAACGCACTATACCACCCACGATGACATTCGGCAGGCAATTTTGTCGCTTGGCGCACCGGGCACGTTCATGTCGCAGGATGTGGATATCATTCAGCAGCAAATTGAACGCCTGCCGTGGATAAAGCAGGTTAGCGTGCGTAAGCAGTGGCCGGATGAACTGAAAATTAACCTGGTTGAGTATACGCCAGTGGCGCGCTGGAACGATTTGCACATGGTGGATGCAGAAGGTGTCTCTTTCAGCGTGCCGGCTAATCATATTGGCAAAGAGACGATGCCAATGTTGTATGGGCCAGAAGGCAGCGAGAAAGAGGTATTGGCGGGCTATCACCGCATGGATGATGTGCTGAAAGCCAGCAAGTTTACCCTGAAGGTAGCGTCGATGACGGCGCGGCGTTCATGGCAGTTAGTGACCAGCGATGATGTGCGTATTGAGCTGGGACGCAGCGATACCATGAAGCGCCTGAATCGCTTTATTGAGCTCTACCCGGTGCTTCTGCAGCAAGGTCAAAACGAGAGCAAGCGTATCAGCTATGTGGATTTGCGATATGACTCGGGCGCTTCTGTTGGTTGGACACCGGTTGTGATGGAGCCACAGGACAGTAATCAGCAACAGAACCAGGCACAGGCTAAACAACAATGATCAAGGCGACGGACAGAAAACTGGTAGTTGGACTCGAAATTGGCACCGCGAAGGTTGCCGCCCTGGTTGGGGAAATTCTGCCCGATGGTATGGTTAACATTATTGGGGTCGGCAGTTGTCCGTCCCGCGGTATGGACAAAGGTGGCGTAAACGATCTTGAGTCGGTGGTGAAATGCGTACAGCGCGCCATCGATCAGGCCGAGTTAATGGCAGATTGCCAGATCTCCTCCGTCTACCTTGCTTTATCGGGCAAACATATTAGCTGCCAGAACGAAATCGGGATGGTTCCGATTTCAGAAGAGGAAGTGACTCAGGATGATGTGGAAAACGTAGTGCATACCGCTAAATCGGTTCGCGTACGTGACGAGCACCGCATCCTGCACGTTATTCCTCAGGAATATGCCATCGATTATCAGGAAGGCATCAAAAACCCGGTGGGTCTTTCGGGTGTGCGCATGCAGGCGAAAGTACATTTAATTACCTGCCACAACGATATGGCAAAAAATATTGTCAAAGCCGTTGAACGTTGTGGTTTGAAAGTTGACCAATTGATTTTTGCCGGGCTTGCGTCGAGTTTTGCTGTATTAACCGAAGACGAACGTGAGTTAGGGGTCTGTGTTGTCGACATTGGTGGCGGTACAATGGATATCGCGGTGTATACCGGCGGTGCGTTACGTCATACCAAAGTGATCCCTTATGCAGGGAACGTGGTCACCAGCGATATCGCTTACGCCTTTGGTACACCGCCAACCGACGCCGAAGCGATCAAAGTTCGTCACGGCTGCGCGTTAGGTTCGATTGTTGGCAAAGATGAAAATGTGGAAGTGCCCAGTGTGGGCGGCCGTCCACCTCGTAGCTTACAGCGCCAGACGCTGGCTGAGGTGATTGAACCGCGCTACACCGAGCTTTTAAATCTGGTCAATGACGAGATTTTACAGTTACAGGAACAACTGCGTCAGCAGGGCGTAAAACACCATCTGGCAGCCGGTATCGTGTTGACCGGTGGTGCAGCGCAAATAGAAGGACTGGCAGCCTGTGCGCAACGCGTATTCCATACGCAGGTGCGCATCGGTCAGCCATTAAATATTACTGGATTAACTGACTACGCGCAGGAATCATACTACTCAACCGCGGTGGGACTGCTGCATTATGGCAAAGAGTCACACATGAACGGCGATGCAGAGACAGAAAAACGTGCATCAGTAGGGAACTGGTTCAAGCGCATCAACAGTTGGTTGAAAAAAGAGTTTTAATTTTCGATAAAGGAGATCATGCTGTTTTTTTAGTGATCTCCAGGCGACAGGCACATAACGGAGAGAAATCATGTTTGAACCTATGGAATTAACCAATGACGCGGTGATTAAAGTCATCGGCGTCGGCGGTGGCGGTGGCAACGCCGTAGAGCACATGGTACGCGAGCGTATCGAAGGTGTGGAATTCTTTGCTGTGAACACTGACGCGCAAGCGTTGCGTAAAACAGCGGTTGGCCAGACAATCCAGATTGGTAACAACATTACCAAAGGTCTGGGTGCGGGTGCGAACCCGGAAGTCGGCCGTAACTCAGCAGAGGAAGATCGCGAAGCACTGCGTTCTGCGCTGGAAGGGGCAGACATGGTGTTTATCGCCGCAGGTATGGGTGGCGGTACCGGAACTGGCGCAGCGCCAGTCGTGGCTGAAGTGGCAAAAGATTTAGGTATTCTGACTGTTGCGGTAGTTACCAAGCCGTTCAACTTTGAAGGCAAAAAGCGCATGGCGTTTGCCGAGCAGGGTATCGCTGAACTCTCTAAGCATGTCGACTCATTAATTACTATTCCGAACGACAAGCTCCTGAAAGTATTAGGCCGTGGTATTTCGCTGCTGGACGCATTCGGTGCAGCTAACGACGTGCTGAAAGGTGCGGTACAGGGTATCGCAGAATTGATCACGCGTCCGGGTCTGATGAACGTCGACTTCGCTGACGTGCGCACAGTGATGTCAGAAATGGGTTACGCCATGATGGGTTCAGGCGTAGCTTGCGGTGAAGACCGCGCTGAAGAAGCCGCAGAGATGGCGATTTCAAGCCCACTGCTGGAAGATATCGATCTTTCTGGTGCTCGTGGCGTGCTGGTTAACATCACGGCAGGCTTCGATCTGCGTCTGGATGAGTTTGAAACTGTGGGTAACACCATCCGCGCTTTCGCCTCTGACAACGCAACCGTGGTGATTGGTACCTCACTGGATCCGGAAATGAATGATGAGCTGCGCGTCACTGTGGTGGCAACCGGTATTGGCATGGATAAGCGTCCAGAAATCACGCTGGTAACCAACAAGCCAGCCAGCCAACCGGTTATGGACCATCGCTATCAGCAGCACGGTATGTCACCGCTGCCGCAGGAGCAAAAACCGGCTGCGAAAGTGGTTAACGATCAGACCGCCCAGTCAAATAAAGAGCCAGATTACCTTGATATTCCGGCATTTTTGCGTAAGCAAGCCGACTAAGAATATCCCGATAATTGGGATTCTCCGCTCTTTGTGCTAAAGTGTCCGCCCGCTGGTAAAGTATACTGGCGGTTGGAAAGGTAATATTGCGAGATAATACGATGATCAAACAAAGGACATTAAAACGTATTGTTCAGGCGACTGGTGTCGGTTTGCATACCGGCAAGAAAGTCACGCTGACTTTACGCCCTGCGTCGGCTAATACCGGGGTCATCTATCGTCGCACTGACTTGAATCCACCGGTTGATTTCCCGGCTGATGCAAAATACGTGCGCGACACCATGTTAAGTACTTGCCTGGTGAATGATGAAGGCGTGCGTATTTCTACGGTCGAACACCTGAATGCCGCGCTGGCGGGATTAGGCATCGATAACATTATTGTTGAAGTTGATGCACCTGAAATCCCGATCATGGACGGAAGCGCAGCACCTTTCATCTATTTGCTGATGGATGCCGGTATCGAACAGTTAAACAGCGCGAAGAAATTCGTGCGTGTTAAAGAGACGGTACGGGTTGAAGATGGTGATAAATGGGCTGAGATTAAGCCATACAACGGTTTCTCGCTCGATTTCACTATCGATTTCAATCACCCGGCTATCGATTCCAGCTCGCAGCGTTATCAGATGAAATTTTCTGCGGAAGCGTTTGTTCGCCAAATCAGTCGTGCGCGTACTTTCGGCTTTATGCGTGAAATTGAATATCTTCAGTCTAAAGGCCTGTGCCTGGGCGGTAGCTTAGATTGTGCGATAGGTCTGGATGATTTCCGCGTACTGAATGAAGAAGGCCTGCGTTTTGAAGACGAATTTGTTCGTCACAAAATGCTGGACGCAATTGGCGATCTGTTTATGTGTGGCCACAACATTATTGGCGCGTTTACCGCGTTCAAATCGGGTCATGCGTTGAACAACAAGCTACTGCAAGCAGTTTTGGCTAAGCAAGAAGCCTGGGAATGGGCGACTTTCGAAGACGAAGCTGAACTGCCGCTGGCATTCAAAGCACCGAATCTGGTTCTGGCTTAATTACCCCAGAACGTGAAGCGGCTGGTTATGCTGACACTCTCTCCGGTCAGCGGCGCCAGCCGTTTTTCTTTTCCCTTCGTTACTTCTGCTAATGCGATGCCGCTCGCAAACCGATGTAGGTTTTGCTGAATTGCTGAACAAACACGCGCAATTTGTTCCAGAGCTACTTTAATCCCAGGTGTCGATGCCCCACATTAGTGGTACTATCTCAGGCGTTTTTACAGGCTTAACGTAACTGCATCATGCGGTGAGTCACCCACAACGGATGCGCAAATCTATTTAAGCGCGATGGAAAGATTGTGATCGGGATTTTTTTACGCTGGCGACAATTAGGCAGACGCTATTTCTGGCCTCATCTCCTGTTGGGGATGGTGGCGGCCAGTCTTGGCTTGCCGGCCTGTGCACAAAGTTCTGAACCGAATGCCTCTTCCGAATCGCCTGTCAGCAGCCTTTTTATCGGTAATGCTGTTCGCTTTGATCATCTTATCCGTTTGCAGGAAACGGCAAGGCGACCCAGTTTCACGGTAGATTACTGGCACCAACATGCTATCCGCACCGTTATTCGTCATCTCTCTTTTACCTTAACGCCGCAGGCGCAGGCGACAGATAATGACGAACATCCGCTGGCGGCGCACAAGCTGGCGTTAATAGATTCTCTGCATGCGTTACTGACGTCTCATACTGCGCTCGCTGCACCGCTGGCGACCACCTTAAACACGCCTGTTGTTTTCCTGGTACGTACTTCTGTTGCGTGGCATGCCAGACTGCATGGTATCCGCGCCGGGCCAAACGTATTGTTCTGCTAACCTTTTTGATTCTTTCACTTTTTTAGATTTTGCAGCCCGTGGTATCACGGCTGAATTGAGAATAAATTTATTATGTTAATCAAAATGTTGACCAAAGTTTTTGGTAGCAGCAATGATCGTACTTTACGTCGTATGCGCAAAGCCGTTGATGTCATCAACAAAATGGAGCCTGATTTTGAGAAGCTCTCTGATGAAGAACTGAAGGGAAAAACAGGCGTTTTTCGCGAACGTCTGAAGAAAGGCGAAACGCTGGAAAGCTTGATCCCGGAAGCCTTCGCAACGGTACGTGAAGCCAGTAAGCGCGTATTTGGTATGCGTCACTTTGACGTACAGTTAATTGGCGGCATGGTTCTGAACGATCGCTGTATTGCCGAGATGCGTACCGGTGAAGGTAAAACCTTAACGGCTACCTTACCAGCTTACCTGAATGCGTTAACCGGTAAAGGCGTACACGTTGTTACCGTCAATGACTATCTGGCGCAGCGTGATGCGGAAAATAACCGTCCGCTGTTTGAATTCCTTGGCTTGTCAGTGGGTATCAACTTACCGGGTATGCCTGCACCCGCCAAACGCGCCGCCTATGCTGCTGACATTACTTACGGCACCAACAACGAATACGGCTTCGACTATCTGCGCGACAACATGGCCTTCAGCCCGGAAGAGCGTGTACAGCGTAAACTGAACTACGCTCTGGTGGACGAAGTTGACTCCATCCTGATCGATGAAGCACGTACGCCGTTAATTATTTCTGGCCCCGCTGAAGACAGTTCTGACCTGTATATCAAGGTTAATAAAATCATTCCGCATCTGGTTCGTCAGGATAAAGAAGATTCTGAAACCTATCAGGGCGAGGGTGATTTCTGGGTGGATGAAAAGGCACGCCAGGCACACATGTCTGAACGCGGTCTGGTCAAAGTAGAAGAACTGCTGGTCAGCCAGGGCATTATGGAAGCGGGGGAGTCTCTTTACTCGCCGACCAATATCATGCTGATGCACCATGTGACCGCTGCCTTGCGCGCGCACGCCCTTTTACTCGCGATGTTGATTACATTGTAAAAGATGGCGAAGTGGTTATCGTTGATGAACACACCGGTCGTACCATGCAGGGCCGTCGCTGGTCCGATGGTTTGCATCAGGCGATCGAAGCGAAAGAAGGTGTGGATATTCAGAACGAGAACCAGACGCTGGCCTCGATCACCTTCCAGAACTATTTCCGCATTTACGAAAAACTGGCGGGTATGACCGGTACTGCTGATACCGAAGCGTTCGAATTCAGCTCAATCTATAAGCTGGATACCATCGTTGTTCCTACCAACCGTCCAATGGTGCGTAAGGATCTGCCTGACCTGGTCTATATGACCGAGAAAGAGAAAATTGACGCCATCATCGAAGATATTCGTGAGCGTACTGCTAACGGACAGCCGGTGCTGGTGGGAACCATTTCGATTGAAAAATCAGAAGTCGTATCTAACGAACTGACGCGCGCAGGCATTAAGCATAACGTGCTGAATGCCAAGTTCCATGCCCGTGAAGCAGACATTGTTGCTCAGGCCGGACAGCCAGGCGCGGTAACCATCGCAACGAACATGGCCGGACGTGGTACGGATATTATGCTGGGCGGCAGCTGGCACGCAGAAGTGGCTGAGTTACAGGAACCAACAGAAGCACAGATTGAAGAGATTAAAGCGGCATGGCAGATTCGTCACGATGCCGTTCTGGCTTCTGGTGGTTTGCACATCGTTGGTACAGAGCGCCATGAGTCACGCCGTATCGACAATCAGTTACGGGGTCGTGCAGGTCGTCAGGGCGATGCCGGTTCATCTCGTTTCTACCTGTCGATGGAAGATGCGCTGATGCGTATTTTCGCCTCGGATCGCGTATCGAATATGATGCGTAAATTGGGTATGAAACCAGGCGAAGCGATTGAGCATCCATGGGTAACCAAAGCGATTGCCAACGCCCAGCGTAAAGTTGAAAGCCGCAACTTTGATATTCGTAAGCAGCTGCTTGAATATGATGATGTGGCAAACGATCAGCGCCGTGCGATTTACAGCCAGCGTAACGAATTGCTCGATGTTTCTGATGTAAGTGAAACCATTAACAGCATTCGCCAGGATGTTTATAAAGCGACAATCGACAGCTACATTCCACCGCAGTCACTGGAAGAGATGTGGGACGTGCCAGGACTGGAAGAGCGTTTGCGTAACGATTTTGATCTGGATCTGCCTGTCGCTGAATGGCTGGATAAAGAGCCGGATCTGCATGAAGAAACGCTGCGCGAGCGCATCATGACGCACGCGATGGAAAGCTACGCCCGGAAAGAAGAAGTGGTCGGCGCTGAAACGATGCGCAGCTTCGAAAAAGGTGTGATGTTGCAAACGCTGGATTCCTTGTGGAAAGAGCACCTTGCGGCAATGGACTATCTGCGTCAGGGCATCCATCTGCGTGGCTACGCTCAGAAAGATCCAAAGCAGGAATACAAGCGTGAATCTTTCGCTATGTTTGCCGCCATGCTGGAATCATTGAAGTATGAAGTGATCAGCACCTTGAGTAAGGTGCAGGTGCGCATGCCAGAAGAGATTGAAGCAATGGAACAGCAGCGTCGTGAAGAAGCGGAGCGTCTGGCACAGCAACAGCAACTCAGCCATGTAGATGACGAAACCTTAGCGGCAGCTTCACTGGCGCAGCAGGGCGGCGAACGCAAAGTAGGACGCAACGATCCTTGTCCTTGCGGCTCCGGTAAGAAATACAAACAGTGTCATGGCCGCCTCGCCTGATACTGTTTAAAGCCAGAAAGCGAGCGCCACTAAGCGCCTGAAAAAAGGTTTTGGCAGTTGCGCCCGTTAGCTGCGGAATAAGCCCGGTTTATCGCCGGGCTTATTTTTTGGCCAAAAAAGTCTCTTTTAGGTTACGGGCACCGTCAGATATAAAGCCGCTGTTTTAAAATATTTTTCTCTGACACCAAAGCGATTAACTTCCATTAACAGCTGTTTTAGAATCAGTACACATTCAGCAAAACATTCCGGGAAATCATTCATGAAGCACCTGCAGGTCGCGGTAGGCATTATCCGCAACGCCGAAAAACAAATTTTTCTTGCCCAGCGTGCGGCGTCCTCTTATATGGCGAATAAGTGGGAATTTCCTGGCGGAAAAATTGAGGCGGGTGAGAGTGCTGAACAAGGTTTACTGCGTGAATTACTGGAAGAGACCGGGATTGAAGTCACGCAAGCGCGCCCGATTGGCGAAGCCGATCATTCCTATGAAGATTTGCGCGTGACGCTGCATTTTTTCCTGGTCGAAGGCTGGAAAGGTGAACCCTGGGGGCGTGAAGGACAGCCACAACGCTGGGTTGCGCAGCAGGATTTAGTTGCAGACGAATTTCCGCCAGCAAATCATCAGCTGATTGCGCGTCTCATTGCCGGTGAATGGTAACAGTGGGGCAATCGCCCCACTTAAACCTTAACGTTCCTCTTCACTCCAGTCATCACTGTCGTTCAGATCGCCGCTGCTGGGAATACGCTTTTCTTCAGCAGCCCATTCACCCAAATCGATAAGCTGACAGCGTTTGCTGCAAAAAGGTCGCCACGGGCTGAGCTCATCCCAGATAACGTCTTTGCCACACTGAGGGCATGTAACAGTAAGAATTTCGTCCTGCATTTTCACCTCTAACAACAGGCTAATTGAAAATTAAGTCGTGCCGGTACTTCGCCTCGTTCGCTATCGAATGGCATAAAGCGAATGGCGTAGCGGCTTTTATGACCAGAGACCTGAGGATAAAGCGAATCTTCCAGTTGAAGCTGCAAACGCAGCAGATCGGCTCCTTCAGCATTATCCTGATAAAATCCATTCAGGCTGGTTTGATGACGAAATGCGCCAGACTGGCGAATTAAATCAAGAACCGTTGCCAGACTGCTATGCAGAGGCACCAGCGTTTCAAGCCATGCGTTTACCTGTACATCACGCGATTCCTGCGGCAAATGTAGCCAAATATGTAAACCCGGCAAGTCAAAGCTACAGCAGCCGCCCGGAATGCTCAGACGCTGCCGCACCAGGCCAATCAGGCGATCCTCGCGCAGTTGCTGTCCCATACGTGGCGCGCTCATCAACTGAGCTGACTGGCGTTTTAACTTTTCACGCAGCGCCTCAACCACAGTCATATCAACGCCAGGCACATCAGCCCAGGCGCGTAATTTTTGCTGTTGCCGCTCAAGTTCTTTCAATAATTCGGTACGCATATCACCGCGTTCAAAAATATCGAGCAACTCGCCAATCAGGCGAAAAAAGGTTAGTGCACTTACGGTGTTGGTTAGCGGAACGCTGGCATGAAGCTGATCAATCAAAAATTCAACACGCAGCCAGGTGCGCATTTTCTCATTCAGTGGATGTTCAAACAGAACGACTGTACTCATGATATTAATCCTGTTTAGTTGCCGCCAACGCAAGGTAGCGTTGATGCAGTTCGGCAACCTGCGGTAGCGCATCTTCTGGCGCACCGCTGTTATTGATAATGTCGTCGGCACTTTCAAGCCGTTGCTGACGTGTTGCCTGGGCCGCAAGAATACGCTGTGCCTGCTCTGGCGAAATATTGTCGCGAAGCTGGGTGCGTTTTATCTGGGTGGCTTCGTCGACGTCGACCACTAAAACGCGGTCGGCCTGATGCTGTAGCTGATTTTCGATCAGCAGCGGCACGACCCATAGCACGTAAGGTGAGCAGGCTTGCGCTTTGAGTTGTTGCGTCCTGGCATTAATCAATGGATGCAGCAGGGCGTTCAGCCAGCCCTTCTCTTCAGGTGACTGAAAAATGATCTCGCGTAAATGGGCACGAAAAAGCGTGCCTTGTTCAGTGAGCAACGACTGCCCATAACGGGCAACAATCTCCGCTAAAGCGGGTGTGCCCGGCTCAACCACTTCGCGGGCGATAACGTCGGCATCAATAATGTCTACACCCAATGCCGCAAAGCCATTCGCGATTGTGCTTTTTCCGCTGCCGATGCCACCGGTCAACGCTACGGTATAGGGCATAACTCTCTCTCAATGGCGTTCTGAAACGCAAAAACAGGGTTGAGTTCTGTGATGAGCGCGCAAAAATTTGCGCCAGATCACTTTACTCGTTTTTAGCTAAATTTATGGGATTGTAGCTTAAATAAAGTGAATTTCGCAGTCTTGTCGCGGGATGATTAGCGCGTATCATAACGTCACTGGAGCTGTGATTGCTTCGCGAACTGCGGTTCGTTGCCACTAACCAGGATATTTCTATGCGTATCGAAGAAGATGTGAAACTGGGCTTCAAAGATGTATTGATTCGCCCTAAACGATCCACCTTAAAAAGTCGTTCTCAGGTTGAGTTAGAACGCAGCTTCACTTTCAAACATTCCGGGCTGAGCTGGAATGGCGTGCCGGTTATCGCCGCCAATATGGATACGGTCGGCACCTTCAAAATGGCTGAAGTACTGGCTGGGTTTAACATTCTGACCGCAGTTCATAAACATTACAGTGTGGATGAATGGCAAGCGTTTATTCAGCGCGTCCCGGCTTCTCTGCTGAGCCACATAATGGTTTCAACCGGCACTTCTGACAGCGATCTCAGCAAACTGATCGCTGTCATGGCACTCTCTGACAACTTGCAGTTTATCTGCATTGATGTTGCTAACGGTTACTCTGAGCATTTTGTTGAATTCCTGCAACGCGCGCGTGAAGCCTTTCCGGGTAAAACGATTTGCGCAGGCAATGTCGTGACAGGTGAAATGGTTGAAGAGCTGATCCTGTCAGGCGCTGATATTGTCAAAGTCGGCATTGGTCCGGGTTCAGTCTGTACTACCCGCGTCAAAACCGGTGTAGGCTATCCACAGCTGTCAGCCGTGATCGAATGTGCAGATGCAGCGCATGGACTGGGTGGGCAAATCGTCAGTGATGGTGGCTGTGCAGTGCCGGGAGACATAGCGAAAGCTTTTGGCGGTGGTGCAGATTTCGTCATGCTTGGCGGTATGCTTGCTGCTCACGACGAGTGTGAAGGGCGCGTCGTTGAAGAAAACGGCGAAAAATTCATGCTGTTTTATGGCATGAGTTCTGAATCAGCGATGAAGCGTCATGTGGGTGGTGTGGCAGAATATCGTGCCGCCGAAGGTAAAACGGTCAAGCTGCCGTTGCGTGGACCGGTTGAAGAGACGGTACGCGATATTCTTGGCGGCTTGCGTTCGGCTTGTACCTATGTCGGTGCTGAACGTTTAAAAGAGCTGACCAAGCGCACAACGTTTATCCGCGTGGCGGAGCAGGAAAATCGCGTCTTCAATCGCTAATACAACCGGGCGCGATATAACAAGCGCGCCCTTAATGCATCGCTTCTCCTAAGCCAAATACTGGCAAATACATGGCAATAACCAGCGTGCCGACAATGCCGCCAATCACCACCATCATCATGGGTTCCAGTGAGGCGGCAAGGCTGTCGGCACGTGTTAATGTTTGTTCTTCGTGCCATTCAGCAAGGCGTGCCAGCATCGTGTCTAAGGTTCCTGCCTCCTCTCCGACCCGAATCAGTTGATAGCAAAGCGGACTAAAAAGCGGATGGTCCGTTAAAGCCTGATGTAACGGCTTCCCTTCAGCAATATGCTGTTGTAGCGCCACAATGGCGTCGCGCCAGACTAATGAGGAAAGCGTAACCTGAACTGCCTGTAATCCCTGCAGCAATGTCAGGCCTGCCTGCTGGGTTAGCTGGAGAAGGGTATAGATTTGGGCAAGCTGGCTACCGCGCCATAACCCGGCAACAACGGGAAGATGAAGTAACAGGCGTTGCTCATGGCGCTGCCAGTGTGTGGAATGACGTCGTAACTGCTGCCAGCCATAAAGCATAAGTATCATGATAAGAGCAAGTGTTACTCCCCAGGCTTGCAATCCCTGCGAGAGTTGAATGACGGCGGCGGTAAATGCAGGCAGCGGCGCATCAAATGCAGCATATACCGAAACGAATTCTGGCAATACAAATAGCAACATGCCACACGACACGATAATCGCGATCAACAGAATAAACAGAGGGTAACGCAGCGCCTTGATCACTTTGTTCCAAAGGAATTGCTGTCGCGCTTGCTGTTGCGCCAGTTGTCCACAGCAAACGTCCAGCTGGCCAGTCAATTCACCTACCTCCATCAATGCGGAATAGAGCGGAGGAAATATGTCGGGCCAGTGGCGCATCGCCTGTGAAAAGGGTTCACCGGCTAATACGCGCTGCTGTAAGGTCAAAAGTAACGTTCGCCAGCCTGAATGAGGATGGCCTTCAGCCAACAGCGTCAGCCCTTCTGAGAGCGGTAAGCCCGCTTTTAATAAAGTTGCCAGCTGACGAATCAGATCAATTTTCTGCTGCCATTTCCAGTCCCGGGGGCGATAAACTTTCTCCCGTTTCCAGCTTACTGGCAGCAGGTCGCGCTCAGTTAACTGTGACAACAAGCAATCCGCGTCTGGCGCGAGGCCGTTGCCATTTTGCAGTTCACCTTTGTTGTCCACAGCTTGCCAGTTATACAGATTCAAATTAGCCATCATTTAAACCAACCACCCGCTGCATCTCTTCCAGTGAAGTATCGCCACGGTTGACGGCCTCAAGTCCGGCAGCCAGTAAGGTCCGCATTCCTTGCTGCTTTGCTAAGGTAAGCAAATTAGTGAGCGGCATTTCTGCGGCTATTGCGTTCTGCAATTTGGCCGTAACCGGCAGCAGCTCGAAAAGCGCCAGCCTGCCAAAATAGCCAGAAAAACAGTGATCGCAGCCGGGAGCTCGCCAGGTTTGTAAGGTTCCCGGCCAGAGTTCTGCCGGAAAGTGCGCAACTGCCTGCGCGGGCTGACGGCAGTGCGGACACAAACGTCGCACTAAACGCTGGGCGACAATCAGACGTAAAGCGGGTCCTAACAGATAGCCAGGAATACCCATCTGACGAAGCCGGGTTAGTGTTTCTGAGGTCGAATTCGTATGCAGCGTTGAGAGTACTAAATGACCGGTCTGCGCTGCTTTTACAGCAATCTCTGCTGTTTCCGCATCACGAATTTCACCCACCATAATCACATCAGGATCCTGACGTAACATTGCACGCAGAACACGATTGAAATCGAGACCATATTTAACATTAACTTGCGTCTGGTTGATGCCCGGCAGTGGAATTTCAATTGGATCTTCAACGCTGCACAAATTTTTTTCGGGTTTGTTAAGGGCGCTCAGCCCGCTGTACAACGTAAAAGTTTTGCCGCTTCCGGTTGGGCCGGTCACTAAAATTAAGCCCTGTGGCTGCGCCAGTGCTTTGACAAGCATGCGCAACTGAGAAGCGGGTAAGCCTAACTTCTCCAGTGACAGCGCAGCACTTTCACTTTGCAACAGGCGAATCACTGCTTTTTCACCCTGGCTGACCGGTAAGGTCGAGAGGCGAAACGACACTGGCTTGCCTTCTGTCTCCAGATTAAACTGACCATCCTGCGGCAAGCGACGCTCAGCGATATCCATTCCAGCCAGAATTTTCAGTCTTGCCAGCAGAGCGGCAGGAGAGGTGTCGGGTAGCGACGAGAGCGGCTGCAACACACCATCAATGCGTAACCTGACACGCAACCTTTGCTGGATTAATTCAATGTGTATATCCGATGCACGGCGTTGTAGCGCCTGTCGTAAAATGTGCTGCACCGCTTCTATAGCGGACTCTGTCGGTGCAGATTCTCTTGCCACTAATGACGGCTCGCCGTGTTGTAACTGATCGATGCGTGCTTGTGGCCAGCACTCAATTTCAATCTGACACTGGCTGGCAAAATGCAACGCTTCAGCCAGTCCCGAAGGAACCGATTCAGCTACTGCCACGCGTAACTGCGTGGCATCGCGATGCAAAACGACGGCCTGATAACGCTGGCACAGCGAGGTGACAGCATCCTCATGCTTCTTCATTATCCGCTCCTTTATCAGCAAAGCGGAACTGTTCCAGACAGCTATCGCGCAGGCTGGAATTGCTGCTGGTACAGTCGCGCTGCCAGCTGATTACGCCTTCGCTACTGTCCCAGACCGGCAGCATTTCCACGCTCAGACCATTCAGACTCTCTTGCCCCGCCAGGGTAATGACGCCATTGGTGACGCTTAAAGAGGAAACATAGCGGGACCCTTTTGCTGTGGGGATGCCACGCTCTCCGGCCTGACATTGCGTTGGACCACCGCGCTCAATGGCACAGAGTTCTACAGCCGTTTTATAAGGCAGCATGGTTTGCAACATGTCGGTAAGTGCCGCACGTTGCAGATAATTTTGATAAGCAGGTAAACCAATGGCGCTCAGAATGGCGACGATACCTACCACGATCATCAATTCGACCAGCGTAAAACCACGTTGAGAATTCATTACACATCTCCTGATTAAGAAGAGGGCAGCCTAAAAATTTTACGCTTTTAGCGACAGGGCCTGATTGGTGAAATGAAGCATGCTACGCAGCAAATTCAGGTGATTACACTGGAGAGAGCAGAGTGATGGAAGCGGGTGCACAAAACGTGTCGGGCAGTAAGCCCGACAAGAAGGGTTATTGCTGCTGGAAACGCATCGACAAATCGAGTGCGCGCACATGCTTGGTCAGCGCCCCGACCGAGACATAATCAACGCCGGTTTGCGCAATTTGCGGCAATGTGGTTTCGGTGACATTACCTGACACTTCAAGCAGTGCGCGGCCTTGGGTGAGCCTGACAGCTTCACGCATCTCGTCGAGGCTGAAATTATCCAGCATGACAATATCCGCAGCAGCCTCCAGCGCCTGGCTCAGTTCATCCAGCGACTCAACTTCGACTTCAACAGGCACATCAGGATGAAGCCAAAACGCTTTTTCAACCGCCTGACGAATTGAACCGCTGGCAATGATATGATTTTCTTTAATTAAAAGGCGTCTGACAAGCCGAGCCGATGATTATTACCCCCACCGCACAGCACAGCATATTTCAGCGCAGTACGCAGTCCCGGTAATGTTTTACGGGTATCCAGCAGTTGGGTTTGGCTTCCTTCCAGCAACGTCACGTAGCGGCTGACTTCAGTCGCAACCCCCGAAAGCGTCTGGACAAAATTTAAGGCGGTGCGTTCGGCGGTAAGCAGCAGGCGCGCGGGTCCCTCTATTTCAAACAGAAGCTGGTCAGCGACAACGGCTTGTCCATCTTCAATATGCCACGTCAGGTTAGCGTGAGAGCCTAACTGGATAAACACCTCTTCCACCCAGCGTTTACCACAGAAAACACCCGCTTCACGGGTAATCACTTGCGCGTGAGCCTGGCTGCCCGCAGGAAGCAATTGAGCAGTAATATCACGGTCGCTATCGACTTCACCGCCCAGGTCTTCTTGCAAAGCACGGGCGACGGCTTCGGGAATATCACTTTCGATGCGTTGAATCAACGCCTGACGGCGGCTGTCTGGATCATAACGACGCGTGGGCATAAGCATTTAGCTCCAAAAAGAACAGATAAATGTGGCGTCCACAATAGCCTGAAAGGCAGTAACGCGCCAGTCACGGCCCTCTTTTTGTTTAGTATCCTTAACAAGCTCCTTTCACACTTTGCGGTGATGACGCATTAAGACGCAAGAACCCCTTAAATTTCATGCTATTCTCAGCCTGACCGGGATAAGGGGATCACATGAAAATTGAACAAGGCTGGCTGAGTGAGGTGCGCCATGTGCCCTCATCGCACTGTAATGAACGACCTGATGAAGAAGCACCCTCATTACTGGTCATTCATAACATTAGCTTACCGCCGGGCGAATTTGGTGGCCCCTGGATTGATCGGTTGTTTACCGGAACATTGCCGGCAGATGCACATCCTTATTTCGCTGATATTGCGCACTTGCGCGTGGCGGCGCACTGCCTGATCCGCCGTGACGGCGAAATTGTTCAGTATGTGCCCTTCAATAAGCGTGCCTGGCATGCCGGCGTATCGCAATTTGAAGGGCGTGATAACTGCAATGACTATTCAATTGGTATTGAGCTTGAAGGGACGGACATTGCCCCTTACACCGAAGCGCAATATCAGGCGCTGCAACAGATTACTCAACTGCTACTACAGCACTATCCATTGACGCCTTCACGTATTACGGGTCATAGCGATATTGCGCCAGAACGTAAAACCGATCCTGGTCCGGCTTTTGACTGGCACTACTATAAGCAGTTATTAACGAAGTAAAATTCTGATCATTTCGGAGTATGTATGACGTTGTTTACCTTGTTATTAGTTCTGGGCTGGGAGCGTCTGTTTAAACTGGGCGAGCACTGGCAGATCGATCACCGACTTGAGCCTGTTTTTCATCGTCGCCACTCTTTCTCAATGATGCGTACCTTGTTCATGATGGGGCTGGCGATGGCCGTTACGGCGCTGGTGATCTGGAGCCTGAAAGGCATTCTGTTTGGTGTGCCGCAACTGCTGTTCTGGATCGTGGTCGGTTTGCTGTGTATCGGCGCTGGCTCAGTGCGGCTCCACTATCACAACTATTTGAAAGCAGCCAGCCACAATGATGTTGCTGCGCATCAGGCAATGGCGGCGGAACTCACGATTATTCATGGCGTGCCGGTTGATTGCAGTGAACGTGAATTTTTACGCGAGCTGCAAAACGCCCTTATCTGGATTAACTTCCGTTTTTACCTGGCTCCCCTTTTTTGGTTAGTGGTGGGCGGTTCCTGGGGGCCGGTTCTGCTGGTGGGTTATGCCTTTTTGCGCGCCTGGCAAAGCTGGCTGGCGAAACATCAAACGCCGATGGCGCGTGCGCAGTCAGGGGTTGATGGGCTTTTGCATATTCTGGACTGGATCCCGGTGAGACTGGCAGGCGTTGCTTATGCCTTGCTGGGTCATGGTGAAAAAGCCCTGCCAGCCTGGTTCGCTTCACTCACCGACCGCCACCGTACGCAATATCAGGTGCTGACCAGCCTGGCGCAGTTCTCCCTTGAACGCGATCCGCATACTGACAAGGTCGAAACGCCACGTGTTGCTGTGGCGTTAGCGAAGCGCACGTCACTGGTGTTGGTGGTCGTGGTGGCGCTTTTAACCATTTACGGCGCACTGGTATAATCGGCAGGCGGTACGCCAAAATCGGGTGTACCGTCTTTGCGCCATTCAAAGTATTTCAGTCGGGTATGGCGATTAGGATCCCATAACGGGTCGCCCTCAATTTCAGTGTAATTGCGCGCATGGTAAACCAGAATATCTCGTCCTTCTTCATCCTGGATGAAACTATTATGGCCCGGGCCATACTGGTGGTTATCCCAGTTTGATCCAAACACCGGACGTGCCGATTTTTGCCACGCTTCAGCCTGTAACGGATTGGCATCCAGCGCAATTGAGAGTAAACCCATACAGTAATTTTCATCAGTGGCGCTGGCGGAATACGTGATAAACAGGCGATTGCCATGAAAAATTACAGCGGGACCTTCATTGACGCTAAACCCCGCACACTCCCATTCATATTCCGGACGGCTTAACATCACCGGCGTGCCCTTGATCGTCCAGGGATTAAGTAACTCAGCCAGGTAAAGATTAGAGTTACCGGGAATAGCGGGATCTTTTTGCGCCCACACATACCACTCTTTTCCCTGATGGGTAAAACAGGTGGCGTCCAGTGAAAAACTGTCGATATGGCTGAAGACACGGCGACACGCTTGCCAGTTGCCGCTGAGAGGATCGGCATCATCGCATACCAACGCATACATGCGGTGCTGGAATAAACCATCTTTGATATCGCGTGTGGGGGCTGCCGCGAAGTAAATTACCCATTGTCCATGGATATAGTGCAACTCTGGTGCCCAAATTAATTCGCTACACGGCCCGCTTTCCGCTTTCCGCCACACCACAACCGCTTCAGCGGTGCGCAGGCCATTTAAGGTTGTGGCCCGACGGATCTCCAGCCGGTCATATTCGGGCACAGAGGCGATAAAATAGTAATGTTGTTGATGACGCAGAATAAAAGGATCGGCACGCTGCTCGATAAACGGATTCGGCCAGAGAGGGCTCATTTTACTTCTCCTGTTTGAGGGGCGACGCCGTCGCGTTGAATAACATGTAAATCGCGGAAATTTTCGCGGCGCAGCGCAAGATCATCCTGAATTGTGCGCATCAGCTGACGATCCACTTTCATCAGTCGCACCACGCCCGCAGTAATCAGATAACCCACAGCAGGAATAAGGGTAAACAGTAACATGATGCCGTTTATAGCCTGGGCAGACTGCTGTTTGGCCCCCGCATCGTAACCATAAAAAGAGAGTAAAAATCCGACCATTGCACCGGCCACCGCCAGCCCGACTTTCAGGAAAAACAGGTTGCCGGAGAAGCTGATACCCGTGATGCGTTTGCCGGTTTTCCATTCACCATAATCATCCACATCGGCCATAAGCGACCAGTGCAGGGGAGAAGGGATTTGATGCAAAATGTTGAGCAGAAAGTAGGCAATGACCACCGCTACAGTGGCGTGCGGATCGATCCAGTAAAAGCCGCAGGAAAACAGCGCCAGCGCGATATTGGTCCAGAAAAAGACTTTGAGTTTGCACCAGCGATCGGTCAGCACTTTGGCTAACGTGCTGCCCAGCATCATGCCAGCGACACCCAGACTAATGAACAGCGTGGCAAAATGGGTCGTTTGCCCCATGACCCAGGTAACGTAATACAGGGTAGCGGCCATACGAATAAAGCCAGGGCAAACGTTACAGAAGGTGAGCAGCAAAATGCGCACCCATTGATCGTTTTTCCACACATCGCGCAGGTCATTTTTCAGATCATCATGGCTGGGCACCGCGGGACGTATACGTTCGCGCACATTGGCAAAGCAAAACAAAAACATCGCCAGCCCAGTCAATGCCAGCACGCTCATTGCCAACTGATAACCGCGCGCTTTATCTTCGCCGCCAAACCACTCTGCCATTGGTAACAGAGTAAGCGACAAAATTAAGGTCGCAATGCCGACCATAACGAAGCGGTACGACTGACAGGAGACACGTTCGCCGGGATCGTTAGTGATAACACCGCCCAGCGAGCAGTAGGGAATATTTATTGCGGTATAGGTCAGCGACATCAAAAAGTAAGTGACGAAAGCCCAGATAACTTTGTTGTCGTAACTCCAGTCTGGAGTAGTGAACATCAAGACGCTGAACAACACGTAAGGCAGGGAAACCCAGAGCAACCAGGGACGAAAACGGCCCCAGCGACTTTGGGTACGATCGGCAATCGCGCCCATAATGGGGTCGGTCACTGCATCCAGCACGCGCACCGAAAGTAGCAGCATACCGACCATCGCCGGTGCCAGACCAAACACATCGGTGTAGAAATAGTTAAGGAAGAGCATGATGGCACCGCCAATCATGTTGCATCCGGCATCACCCATGCCGTAACCCAGTTTTTCCCGAAAGGAGAGGGCTGAGGTTTTCATGGTTTTCTCCTGTACGTCCAGTGTGAGGAGAAATTATTGACGCTAAATCAGCAAGATGGCTGACAACAATTCGTCAGGAAGATGGACAAAACAGGTGGGGCAGGAAAAATGTGACTGAGATCAGATCTCTGAAAGAGAACCCGCCGTGATATTAAGTCCCCGGCGGGTAAAGGATTAGGCTTGCTGCGTTTTCTTTTTAACCATGTAACCGATGCCCAGAATCACCAGCCAGACCGGGATCAACCAGACCGAAATGGCCATGCCAGGCGTCATCGCCATGAGCAGCAGAATCGCTGCCATGAACGCCAGGCAGATCCAGTTACCTGCCGGATAGAGCAGCGCCTTGAAGCGCGTAGTCACGCCTTGCTGATCTTTCTTCTTACGGAATTTCAGGTGCGCCAGACTGATCATTGCCCAGTTGATCACCAGCGCAGAAACCACCAGCGACATCAGCAGGCCAAAGGCTTCACCTGGCATCAGGTAGTTGATCAATACGCACAGCGCAGTGGCGACAGCAGAAACCAGAATGGTCATCACCGGCACGCCGCGGCGGTCAACTTTGAGCAGGGCTTTAGGCGCATTACCTTGCTGTGCCAGGCCAAACAGCATACGGCTGTTACAGTAAACGCAGCTGTTATAGACCGACAGCGCCGCCGTCAGGATCACCACGTTCAGGGCATTGGCCACCATCGCATCACCTAACTCATGGAAGATGAAGACGAACGGGCTGGTTTCAGGCGTTACGCGTGTCCACGGCATCAGTGACAGCAGCACCGCCAGTGAACCGATATAGAAAATCAGGATGCGCCACAGCACCTGGTTAGTGGCTTTTGGAATACTGGTTTCCGGATTGTCCGCTTCTGCCGCCGTGATGCCAACCAGTTCCAGACCGCCAAAGGAGAACATAATGATCGCCATGACCATCACCAGTCCGCCAAGACCGTTTGGCAAGAACCCGCCTTGTTCCCACAGGTTTCGTACCGTGGCTTGTGGGCCGCCTTGACCGCTAAACAGCAGCCAGCCGCCAAACAGGATCATGCCGATCACTGCGACAACTTTAATAATGGCGAACCAGAACTCCATTTCACCAAACACTTTTACGTTGGTGAGGTTAATGGCGTTGATTAGCACGAAAAAAATAGCTGCTGAAGCCCAGGTGGGGAAATCGGGCCACCAAAACTGTATATATTTCCCTACAGCGGTAAGCTCGGCCATCGCCACCAGTACATACAGCACCCAATAGTTCCAGCCTGAAGCAAAGCCCGCAAAGTTACCCCAGTATTTATAAGCAAAGTGGCTGAAGCTACCTGCTACTGGCTCTTCCACCACCATCTCACCCAGCTGACGCATGATGAGAAATGCGATAAATCCGGCAATAGCATAACCCAGAATGACGGCAGGACCTGCAGATTGAATGACCGATGCGCTGCCCAGAAACAGGCCGGTTCCTACCGCACCGCCCAGCGCGATCAGCTGAATATGACGGTTCTTCAGGCCGCGCTTCAGCGTTTCGCCATGCTGTTGTTCCATACAAACCTCGTGATGTTTTTTATTCTTCGTTCGCAGCGGCATACGCTGTAAGGAAGTGGTTACATTAACGTATTGATTCTTTTACGGTATCAGGCGTGCTGTGTACGGCCAGTTGCTACCATGGCGTCAAGAATAGTGATAAGCGCATCGCTTTGCACCTGCTTTTGCTTTTTGTGCTGGGAGTTGCCTGAAAAAGCGCCATGTCGCTTATTTCTGCTGCCGCAAAATTTCCGCCCTGAAAAACCCCTCTGACAAATAGGTTTTCCTTATGGAAAACCCGGTTTAAACCGCTAACCGCGTGTAAGGTTTGGTAAAAGTAAGAATATTTAACATTTATTCTGACAATGATTTTCATTTTTTTAACGGGGAGTTAGCGACAGGTCACGCTTTCCTCAGGCGGGATAGTGACGGGCACCATATAGACACCAGATAAATACTTTGTTAGTTTACTGGCACCATTTTGCAATTGGTATTACCAATTTACTCCGGACGATTGGCATAATAAGAAGGGAAGATGGCTTACAGTAAGATTCGCCAACCCAAACTCTCTGACGCAATTGAGCAACAGCTCGAATCCCTGATCATGGAAGGGACGTTGCGGCCGGGAGAAAAGCTGCTCCCCGAACGCGAACTCGCCAAACAGTTCGATGTCTCACGTCCGTCACTTCGCGAAGCAATCCAGCGTTTAGAAGCCAAAGGATTGCTGCTACGCCGTCAAGGCGGTGGAACGTTCGTGCAGGAACATCTCTGGCAAAGCATGAGCGATCCGCTCGTTGAGCTTCTCGCCGACCATCCGGAATCACAGTTCGACCTGCTGGAAACACGTCACGCCCTTGAAGGCATCGCTGCTTACTATGCAGCCTTACGTGGCACAGAAGAGGATGTGGCGCGTATTCGCGACTGCCATCTTCAGATTCAGCAGGCGCAGGAAAGCGGCGATCTTGACGCCGAAGCGGACGCGGTAATGCAGTATCAGATCGCTGTCACAGAAGCGGCCCATAATGTGGTGCTTTTGCATTTGCTACGCTCCATGGGCCCTATGCTGGAAAAAAACGTCCGACAGAATTTCGAATTGCTCTACTCGCGCCGGGAAATGCTGGCGAAAGTGAGCGGTCACCGCGCCAGTATTTTTGAGGCGATTGTGGCTCGTGAGCCGGAACAGGCGCGCGAAGCCTCACACCGTCACCTGGCGTTCATTGAGGAAATCTTGCTGGACAGAAGTCGGGAGCAGAGCCGTCGAGAACGCTCCCTACGTCGTTTACAGCAACGTAAGGAATAACGTGCGACAAAGATCGTACGGACATGTGCGACGAGCCTGTCTCCCGTTTTCAGGCTCCCGATTATTCAACGTATTAGACACAGATAAGGAACACACCCATGTCAGAACGTTTACACAATGACGTGGATCCGATCGAAACTCGTGACTGGCTACAGGCGATCGAATCGGTCATCCGTGAAGAAGGTGTAGAACGTGCGCAGTACCTGATTGATCAGGTACTGGGTGCAGCCCGCAAAGGCGGCGTTAAAGTTGCTGCTGGTTCTTCTGCCATCAGCAACTACATCAACTCTATTGCCGTTGAAGATGAACCCGAATATCCGGGCAATACCTCTCTTGAACGTCGCATCCGTTCCGCCATTCGCTGGAACGCCATCATGTCGGTGCTGCGCGCATCGAAGAAAGATCTGGAATTGGGTGGTCACCTCTCTTCTTTCCAGTCTTCAGCCACGATTTATGAGGTGTGTTTCAACCACTTCTTCCGCGCACGCAGTGAAAAAGATGGCGGCGATCTGGTTTATTTCCAGGGTCACATCTCTCCAGGTATCTATGCGCGTGCGTTCCTTGAAGGTCGTTTGACCGAAGAGCAGATGAACAACTTCCGTCAGGAAGTGCATGGCAATGGCCTGTCATCTTATCCGCACCCGAAACTGATGCCAGATTTCTGGCAGTTCCCGACTGTTTCTATGGGACTGGGTCCGCTGTCGGCAATCTATCAGGCGAAGTTCCTGAAATATCTGGAACACCGTGGGCTGAAAGATACCTCTGCGCAAACCGTTTACGCCTTCCTGGGTGATGGCGAGATGGATGAGCCAGAATCTAAAGGTGCGATCACCATCGCTACCCGTGAAAAACTGGATAACCTGGTTTTCATCATTAACTGTAACCTGCAACGTCTGGATGGTCCGGTCACCGGTAACGGTAAGATCATCAACGAGCTGGAAGGCATCTTTGCCGGTGCTGGTTGGGAAGTGATCAAAGTGATCTGGGGCGCGCGTTGGGATGAACTGCTGCGTAAAGATACCAGCGGTAAGCTGATCCAGCTGATGAACGAAACCGTTGACGGCGATTACCAGACCTTCAAATCACGTAATGGTGCTTACGTGCGTGAGCACTTCTTTGGTAAGTATCCAGAAACCGCTGAACTGGTTAAAGATATGTCCGATGACGAAATCTGGGCATTGAACCGTGGCGGCCACGATCCGAAGAAAATCTATGCTGCACTGAAAAAAGCGCAGGAAACGAAAGGCAAACCGATTCTGATTCTGGCACATACCATCAAAGGTTACGGTATGGGCGACACCGCGGAAGGCAAAAACATTGCTCACCAGGTGAAAAAGATGAATATGGACGGCGTGCGCTATATTCGCGATCGCTTCAACGTGCCGGTTGCCGATGAGAAGATTGAAGAGCTGCCGTATGTGACCTTTGAAAAAGGGTCAGAAGAGTACAACTATCTGCACGGTCAGCGTGAAAAGTTAGGCGGTTATCTGCCGTCGCGTCAGGCGCAGTTTACTGAAAAACTGGAAATGCCGAAGCTGGAAGAGTTCCGTGCGCTGCTGGAAGAGCAAAGCAAAGAGATCTCAACCACTATTGCCTTCGTGCGTGCGCTGAACGTCATGCTGAAGAACAAGTCGATCAAAGATCGTCTGGTGCCTATCCTTGCGGATGAAGCGCGTACCTTTGGTATGGAAGGTCTGTTCCGTCAGATTGGTATCTACAGCCCGAACGGCCAGCAGTACACGCCGCAGGACCGTGAGCAGGTTGCTTACTACAAAGAAGACGAAAAAGGCCAGATTCTGCAGGAAGGGATTAACGAGCTGGGCGCAGGTTCATCCTGGCTGGCGGCGGCAACCTCTTACAGCACCAACAATCTGCCAATGATTCCGTTCTACATCTACTACTCTATGTTTGGTTTCCAGCGAATCGGTGACCTGATGTGGCTGGCAGGTGACCAGCAGGCGCGTGGCTTCCTGGTAGGCGGTACTTCCGGTCGTACCACCCTGAACGGTGAAGGTTTGCAGCACGAAGATGGTCACAGCCATATTCAGTCACTGACTATCCCGAACTGTATTTCTTACGATCCGTCTTACGCATACGAAGTGGCTGTCATCATGCATGATGGTCTGGTGCGCATGTATGGCGAAGCGCAGGAAAATATTTATTACTACATCACCACGCTGAACGAAAACTACCACATGCCAGCCATGCCGGAAGGCGCTGAAGAAGGTATCCGCAAGGGTATTTATAAGCTGGAAACTGTGGAAGGCAGCAAAGGTAAAGTACAGCTGTTGGGTTCAGGCTCTATCCTGCGTCACGTACGTGAAGCCGCTCAGATCCTGGCGAAAGATTACGGCATCGGCTCTGACGTTTACAGCGTCACCTCATTCACTGAACTGGCGCGTGATGGCCAGGATTGTGAACGCTGGAACATGCTGCATCCAACGGAAGAAGCACGTGTGCCTTACATCGCGCAGGTGATGAATGATGCGCCAGCCGTCGCCTCAACTGACTATATGAAACTGTTTGCTGAGCAGGTTCGCAGCTACATCCCAGCCAGCGATTACCGCGTGCTGGGTACAGACGGCTTTGGTCGTTCTGATAGCCGTGAAAACCTGCGTCACCACTTCGAAGTTGATTCATCTTACGTTGTGGTTGCAGCACTGGGCGAACTGGCTAAACGTGGCGAAATCGACAAGAAAGTGGTGGCAGAAGCGATCGCTAAATTCAACATCGATGCCGATAAAGTTAACCCGCGTCTGGCTTAAGAGGTAAATGAGTAATGGCTACTGAAATTAAGGTACCGGATATCGGGTCTGATGAAGTTGAAGTCACCGAAATTCTGGTCAAGGTCGGCGACAAGGTAGAAGCCGAGCAGTCGCTGATCACCGTTGAAGGTGATAAAGCGTCGATGGAAGTTCCTTCGCCGCAAGCGGGCGTGGTGAAAGAGATCAAAATCACGACCGGCGATAAAGTCGAAACCGGCTCCCTGATCATGGTGTTTGACGCAGAAGGTGCAGCAGAAGCTGCACCCGCACCCGCTGAAGCGCCAAAAGAGCAGGCTGCACCGGCTCCGGCAGCGGCCGCAACGGCCAGCAAAGATGTCAACGTCCCAGACATCGGCGGTGATGAAGTTGAAGTCACTGAGATTCTGGTGAAAGTGGGCGACAAAGTTGACGCTGAGCAATCACTGATTGTGGTTGAAGGCGACAAAGCGTCAATGGAAGTTCCGGCACCGTTCGCGGGCGTGGTTAAAGAGATCAAAATCGCGACCGGTGACAAAGTCAATACCGGCTCTCACATCATGGTATTTGAAGCTGAAGGCGCAGCACCTGCGGCTGAAGCGAAACCTCAAGTGCATGAAGCCGCAGCAACGGCACCGGCCGCCGCTGCAGGCGCGAAAGAGGTCAAGGTACCGGATATCGGTGGCGATGAAGTCGAAGTGACTGAAGTGCTGGTGAAAGTGGGTGACAAAGTTGACGCTGAGCAATCGCTGATTGTGGTTGAAGGCGACAAAGCGTCAATGGAAGTTCCGGCACCGTTTGCGGGCACCGTGAAAGAGCTGAAAGTGTCAGCCGGCGATAAAGTCAGCACCGGTTCACTGATCATGGTATTTGAAGTCGAAGGCGCGGCACCGGCTGCAGCGCCAGCGGCGAAGCAGGAAGCGGCTGCACCCGCGAAAGCTGAAGCTGCCCCGGCTGCGGCTCCCGCTCCGGCAAAAGCAGACGCGAAAGGCGAGTTTGCTGAGAACGATGCCTACGTACACGCCACGCCAGTTATCCGTCGTCTGGCGCGTGAGTTCGGTGTTAACCTGGCGAAAGTCAAAGGCACCGGCCGCAAAGGTCGCATCCTGAAAGAAGACATTCAGGCCTATGTGAAAGATGCCGTGAAGCGCGCTGAAGCAGCACCTGCCGCTGCCGCCAGCGGGGGTGGTTTGCCGGGTATGCTGCCATGGCCAAAAGTAGACTTCAGCAAGTTCGGTGAAATCGAAGAAGTCGAACTGGGCCGTATCCAGAAAATTTCCGGTGCGAACCTGAGCCGTAACTGGGTGATGATCCCCACGTTACGCATTTCGACAAAAC
This sequence comes from Pantoea sp. LMR881, assembly GCF_027157825.1. Lineage (NCBI taxonomy): Bacteria > Pseudomonadati > Pseudomonadota > Gammaproteobacteria > Enterobacterales > Erwiniaceae > Pantoea > Pantoea sp. LMR881. The sequence goes on along the minus strand of NZ_JAPVOK010000002.1, from coordinate 1,625,676 downwards.
GGATATCACCGATCTGGAAGCCTTCCGCAAGCAGCAGAACGCCGAAGCTGAAAAGCGCAAGCTGGATGTGAAGTACACCCCGGTAGTGTTCATCATGAAAGCGGTTGCGGCTGCACTTGAGCAGATGCCACGCTTCAACAGCTCACTGTCTGAAGATGCGCAGAAGCTGACGCTGAAGAAATACATCAACATCGGTGTGGCGGTTGATACGCCAAACGGCCTGGTTGTTCCTGTGTTTAAAGACGTGAACAAGAAAGGCATCACTGAGCTGTCTCGTGAGCTAATGGCAACATCGAAGAAAGCACGCGATGGCAAGCTGACCGCAGGCGATATGCAGGGTGGATGCTTTACCATTTCCAGCCTGGGTGGCCTGGGACAACGCACTTCGCGCCGATCGTGAATGCGCCAGAAGTGGCTATTCTTGGTGTCTCTAAGTCTGCGATGGAGCCGGTGTGGAATGGTAAAGAGTTTGCTCCGCGTCTGATGATGCCGATCTCTCTCTCTTTCGACCACCGAGTGATCGATGGTGCTGATGGTGCGCGTTTCATTACTATCATTGGCAATATGCTGTCAGACATTCGTCGTCTGGTGATGTAAGAGTATACAGAAGGCCGGCATCTGCCGGCCTTCTTGTAACATTCGTCGCACCGCGGTTGGCAGTTTGTTAACAATTCTGTAAACTCTTGCGGTGAAAGTCCCGGTGGAAAGAGGGCATCCTGAGCCTATTCCATTAGGCGTAATTGGCGCAGTCAGTTTGTAGTCGATCAGCGCGTAGAACGCAGCCGTACCGGATGTACGCGAGGTGTTCGGGCACTGTCCAAACGCAAAATGGCCAGTGAAATAGCCTAATGGGATAGGCTCAACGTCTGACCCGCCGGAAATCAAAATAAGAGGTCATGATGAGTACAGAGATTAAAACTCAAGTCGTGGTACTTGGGGCTGGTCCTGCAGGTTACTCTGCAGCCTTCCGTTGCGCTGATTTAGGTCTGGAAACCGTACTGGTAGAACGTTACAGCACCCTGGGTGGTGTTTGTCTGAACGTTGGCTGTATCCCGTCTAAGGCGCTGCTGCACGTTGCTAAAGTGATCGAAGAGGCTAAAGCACTCGAAGATCACGGCGTGGTGTTTGGTCAGCCCTCTACTGACATCAACAAAATTCGTAGCTGGAAAGAGAAAGTTATTAACCAACTGACTGGCGGCCTGTCTGGCATGGCGAAGGCGCGTAAAGTCAAAGTGGTTAATGGCCTGGTAAATTTACCGGTGCTAACACGCTGGTAGTGGAAGGCGAAGGTGGTGCAACCACCATCAACTTCGATAACGCTATTATTGCTGCGGGTTCACGTCCAATCGAACTGCCATTCATTCCTCATGAAGATCCACGCGTGTGGGACTCAACTGCTGCGCTGGAACTGAAAGAAGTGCCGAAGCGTCTGCTGGTCATGGGCGGCGGTATCATTGGTCTGGAAATGGCAACTGTTTATCACGCTCTGGGTTCAGAGATCGATGTCGTCGAGATGTTTGACCAGGTGATCCCGGCTGCTGATAAAGACGTGGTAAAAGTCTTCACCAAGCGCATCAGCAAGAAATTTAACCTGATGCTGGAAACCAAAGTAACCGCTGTTGAAGCGAAAGACGATGGTATCTACGTTTCTATGGAAGGCAAAAAGCCCCTGGCGAAGCACAGCGTTACGACGCAGTGCTGGTAGCGATTGGTCGTGTGCCAAACGGTAAGGGTCTTGATGCCGGCAAGGCGGGTGTGGAAGTGGATGACCGTGGCTTCATCCGCGTTGACAAGCAAATGCGCACTAACGTGCCGCACATCTTTGCTATCGGCGATATCGTCGGTCAGCCGATGCTGGCGCACAAAGGCGTACACGAAGGTCACGTAGCGGCAGAAGTTATTTCCGGCTTGAAGCACTATTTCGATCCGAAAGTCATTCCATCAATCGCTTACACTGAGCCAGAAGTTGCATGGGTGGGTCTGACCGAGAAAGAAGCGAAAGAGAAGGGCATCAGCTATGAAACTGCTACCTTCCCGTGGGCAGCTTCAGGCCGTGCTATCGCTTCTGACTGTGCAGACGGTATGACCAAGCTGATTTTCGACAAAGAGACGCACCGTGTTATCGGTGGCGCTGTAGTCGGCACCAACGGTGGCGAGCTGCTGGGTGAAATTGGTCTGGCAATTGAGATGGGTTGTGATGCGGAAGATATCGCGCTGACCATCCACGCTCACCCAACGCTGCATGAATCTGTTGGTCTGGCGGCAGAAGTGTTTGAAGGCAGCATTACTGACCTGCCAAATGCGAAAGCGAAAAAGAAATAAGTCTGTTTAGCATCTGAATTAACGGCTCCGAAAGGGGCCGTTTTTTTATCCATCAATGGCGTAATCCGATGCGGTTAATATAACGCCCGGCTTTTTTAACCATTATTTCATCTGGCAGGTGTGAAGAAGATTTTTGTCGCGGCCTGCTGCGTTTTCAGCCGCAAGCGCAGGGGCATAACCAAAAGTGAGTGAATCAACCCACTGAAAGGGCACAAGGTTATGACGTGGCGGCAGCTTAGCTGGCGCTGGCGTGAGTATCAACCAAAGGCGACGACACCTGCTGTTCCGGACGCCAGCAAAACCTTTTCTCTGAGGGAGAACAGTGCGGCGATAAATATTATGCTGCACGCGGCGGATTTGACGCAGCCCGGTAACCGGTTTAGCCCGCTCTGTAGCCACAATGAACATTACCCCGGCGGTCCATTCCAGTGCATTGATTGTTAATCTTTTTAACTTCAGCAGGCGAAAAAGCAGGGGCATGCCACCCTGCTTTTTTTTGTCTGCGCCCCGTTTAACAGGGCATTCTGCTACAGAAGTTGGCAATGTTGCTTTTTTGTAAACAGATTAACAATCGAGCGAAATCCTGCTATGCTGCCCCTCGCGGAACCGGGCACCTTACCCTACTCACGGAATGCTTTGCCATCGGGGTGCACCGGAAACCCATACAATGAGAGCGAGGAGAACGTCGTGCTAGAAGAATACCGTAAGCACGTTGCTGAGCGTGCAGCCCAGGGATCGTACCTAAGCCTTTAGATGCTTCCCAAATGGCCGCGCTGGTTGAACTGCTGAAAAGCCCGCCTGCGGGTGAAGAAGAATTTTTGACCGATCTGTTGGTCAACCGTGTCCCACCCGGCGTCGATGAAGCGGCGTATGTAAAAGCTGGATTCCTGGCGGCTATCGCCAAAGGCGAAACAACCTCTCCTCTGGTATCCCCTGAAAAAGCGGTCGAGCTGCTTGGTACCATGCAAGGCGGTTACAACATCCATCCGCTGATTGACGCTCTGGACAACGCTAAGCTGGCCCCTGGCGCAGCAAAAGCCCTTTCTCATACGCTGCTGATGTTTGACAGCTTCTACGATGTAGAAGAGAAAGCAAAAGCGGGTAATGAATACGCTCAACAGGTGATGCAATCGTGGGCGGAAGCGGAATGGTATCTGTCACGTCCAGAACTGGCAGAAAAAATCACCGTTACGGTTTTCAAAGTCACTGGCGAAACGAATACCGATGATCTCTCTCCGGCGCCTGATGCCTGGTCACGCCCTGACATTCCTCTGCACGCGCTGGCGATGCTGAAGAATGCCCGCGAAGGTATTGAACCTGATGAGCCAGGTAATATCGGCCCCATCAAACAGATTGAGGCGCTGCAGGCCAAAGGCTTCCCGCTGGCGTATGTCGGTGACGTTGTTGGTACCGGTTCATCGCGTAAATCAGCCACCAACTCGGTGCTGTGGTTTATGGGTGACGACATCCCGAACGTGCCGAATAAAAAAGGCGGCGGCGTGGTGCTGGGCGGTAAAATCGCACCGATCTTCTTCAACACGATGGAAGATGCAGGCGCACTGCCAATCGAAGTGGATGTCAACGAACTGAACATGGGCGATGTCATCGACATCTATCCATTCAAAGGTGAGGTTCGCCACCACGAAACCGGCGATCTGCTGGCCAGTTTTGAACTGAAAACCGACGTGCTGATTGATGAAGTGCGTGCTGGTGGTCGTATCCCGCTGATTATCGGTCGCGGTCTGACCAGCAAAGCGCGCGAGTCACTTGGCCTGCCGCACAGCGATGTGTTCCGTCAGGCAAAAGATGTCGCAGAAAGCACGCGTGGCTATTCACTGGCACAGAAAATGGTTGGCCGTGCCTGTGGCGTAGAAGGCATTCGCCCGGGCGCTTATTGCGAACCCAAAATGACCTCGGTGGGTTCTCAGGACACTACCGGTCCAATGACCCGTGATGAGCTGAAAGATTTGGCCTGCCTTGGCTTCTCGGCTGATTTGGTCATGCAGTCCTTCTGCCATACCGCAGCTTATCCAAAGCCGGTTGACGTGAATACACACCATACGCTGCCAGACTTCATTATGAACCGTGGCGGTGTATCATTGCGTCCGGGTGACGGCGTGATTCACTCATGGCTGAACCGTATGCTGTTGCCTGACACCGTTGGTACCGGTGGTGATTCACACACCCGTTTCCCAATCGGTATTTCGTTCCCGGCAGGTTCTGGTCTGGTGGCATTTGCCGCAGCGACCGGCGTCATGCCTCTGGATATGCCAGAGTCAGTGCTGGTGCGCTTCAAAGGCAAAATGCAGCCGGGCATCACCCTGCGCGATCTGGTACACGCGATTCCGCTGTACGCGATCAAGCAAGGTTTGCTGACTGTTGAGAAGAAAGGCAAGAAGAACATCTTCTCTGGCCGTATTCTCGAAATCGAAGGTTTGCCGGATCTGAAAGTTGAGCAAGCGTTTGAACTGACCGATGCGTCAGCGGAGCGTTCGGCTGCAGGTTGCACCATCAAGCTGGATCAGGCACCGATTAAGGAATACCTGACCTCCAATATCGTACTGCTGAAGTGGATGATTGCAGAAGGCTATGGCGATCGTCGTACGCTGGAGCGTCGTATTGAAGGCATGGAAAAATGGCTGGCGAATCCGCAATTGCTTGAAGCCGATGCTGATGCGGAATACGCAGCAGTGATCGACATCGATCTGGCGGAGATCAAAGAGCCAATTTTGTGTGCGCCAAACGATCCCGATGATGCGCGCTGGTTGTCAGACGTGCAGGGCGAGAAGATTGACGAAGTGTTTATCGGCTCGTGCATGACTAACATCGGTCACTTCCGTGCGGCCGGTAAGCTGCTTGATAGCCATAAAGGCCAACTGCCAACACGTCTTTGGGTGGCACCGCCAACCAAGATGGATGCGGCGCAGTTGACTGAAGAGGGCTATTACAGCGTGTTCGGTAAAAGCGGTGCGCGTATTGAGATCCCAGGCTGCTCATTGTGCATGGGTAACCAGGCGCGTGTAGCAGATGGTGCCACGGTGGTATCGACTTCAACCCGTAACTTCCCGAACCGTCTGGGAACCGGCGCTAACGTCTTCCTGGCGTCAGCGGAACTGGCTGCGGTCTCGTCTCTGTTAGGTAAATTGCCTACGCCAGATGAGTATCAACAGTTCATGTTGCAGGTGGATAAAACCGCCAGCGATACCTATCGCTACCTGAACTTCGATCAGCTGAATCAGTACACTGAGAAAGCCGACGGCGTCATTTTCCAGACCGCGGTATAACCACCAGTGCGATGCAATCAGGGGCGACGATTCGCCCCTTTTTTATGGCTGCGATTTAGGCAGTTAGCCAGCTTACAGGCTTTAAAGAAAAGGCTGGAAATCGCCGGACAGCCTGCAATAATGCGCGCCTTGTCACACATTGCTGCAGAGCCTGCGCTGAAACTCATTAAAAGGCGCAGCGAATGCAGAGGAAAACGCGATGGAATATGAATTTTTACGCGACGTAACCGGCCAGGTTAGGGTGCGTATGTCAATGGACCATGAAGCCGTGGGCCATTGGTTCAACGAAGAAGTTAAAAACAACCTCTCTTTGCTGGATGAGGTGGAAGCTGCGGTACGTGATGTCAAAGGTAGCGAGCGCCAGTGGCAGCGGGTTGGCCATGAATACACTCTCTGGCTGGATGAAGAAGAGGTCATGATCCGCGCTAACCTGCTGGCGCTGGAAGATGAGGGCATGGAAGAGGGCATGAATTATTACAACGAAGAGAGCCTCTCATTTTGTGGTGTGGAAGATTTTCTCGCGGTGATCGCAGCGTATCGCCAGTTTTTACAGCAGTACGGCAGTAAAGGCTGAAGGGCATCGGCTGTTCAGCCCTGATCGTTCATTCTCCCCCGCAAACCTTTTTGCTGGCCTGCTTTTTTCCTGCTTCAGGACCCCGGCACCGCGTTTGATATCGCCTGGACAGGTAAAGCGAAGTCTGAGAGCATGGCGATCTCCATCAAACTCGCGATGCAGCTCGTACAGGGAAATATGAAGGGACAAAGTCGTCTTGATCAGATTATGGATTATCTGAAGAGTCATAATCTGGTGACGGTAGAGCAGCTGGTGAGCGCCATTTGCGCCTCACCGGCTACCATCCGGCGTGATTTGATTAAGCTGGATAAAGAGGGCGTAATCAGCCGCAGCCACGGCGGCGTCACCCTGAACCGCTTTATTCCAAGCCAGCCCACCACGCTGGAGAAGATGCAGCGCAACCTGGCTGAGAAGCAGGCGATTGCAGAGCAGGCCGCCCGTTTTGTGCAGTCCGGCGACGCGGTAGTGCTGGATGCGGGCACCACCATGCTTGAACTGGCGCGACAGCTGACGCATCTGCCGCTGCGGGTCATCACGGCTGATTTACATATCGCGCTGTTTCTGTCTGAATTCAAACAGATTGAAGTTACCATTATCGGCGGTCGCATTGATGACTCCAGCCAGTCCTGCATTGGCGAGCATGGCCGCCGCCTGTTGCGTAGCATCAATCCTGACATCGCTTTTGTCAGCTGTAACTCGTGGAGCCTGGAGCGCGGTATTACCACCCCCACAGAAGAAAAGGCGGGGCTGAAATACGATCTGCTGGCAAATGCCGGACGACGGGTGCTGCTGGCCGACAGCAGTAAATATGGTTCATGGTCGCTGTTTTGCGCTTCACCGCTTGAACGTTTAACCGACGTGGTTACGGATAATCGGCTGGATGAAAAGGTAGGGCGCGAGTTACGCGAACGCGGTATTGCCCTGCTGTTGACGGCGTAGCGTTGGGGTGAAGTCAGCAGGTCGCAGAGGACGTGATCAGACCGCACCCCTTCACATTAAAATGTCTTCAGCCCCACTGCCGGAATATTGCGGCCGTAGTAGATTTCACGCATTTCTTTCCACAGCAGGTCAGTAATACGCTTGTGCTCCTGCGGGCTGAGATCTTCTGGCCGGGTATTAAACAGGTAGTGTTTCAGGTCGAATTCTTTCAGTAGCATTTTGGTGTGAAAGATATTTTCCTGATAAACGTTCACGTCCACCATGTCATACATCGCTTTCATATCATCTGACATGAAATTTTGAATGGAGTTGATTTCGTGATCGATAAAATGCTTCACGCCATTTACATCACGAGTAAAACCGCGCACGCGGTAATCAACGGTAACGATGTCTGACTCTAACTGGTGAATCAGATAATTCAACGCCTTAAGCGGCGAAATGACGCCACAGGTAGAGACTTCAATATCTGCGCGGAAAGTACAAAGCCCGCCTTCCGGATGGCTTTCCGGATAGGTATGTACGCAAATATGGCTTTTATCAAGATGCGCAACCACCGAGTTAGGCAGGGGTCCTGGATGCTCTGAGTTATCAATATCTTTCGGATCGATCGGCTCTTCGCTCACCAGAATGGTTACGCTTGCGCCCTGCGGTTCATAATCCTGGCGCGCAATGTTCAATACGTTGGCACCAATGATCGAACAGGTTTCCGTCAGAATTTCAGTCAGGCGGTTAGCGTTATATTGCTCATCAATATAAGCGATATAACCATCGCGTTCAGCTTCCGTATTTGCATAGCAAATATCGTAGATACAAAAACTCAGGCTTTTAGTCAGGTTGTTGAAGCCATGTAGTTTTAGCTTTTGCAATTTCGTTCACCCCCTTATAAATGCTCAGTCTCAGACAAAGCATTCAACAGATATTGTGGCAGGGCAAAGCTGCCAGTGTGGATTGCTGCATTGTAGTAGCGGCAGTTCAGGCCGGCGGCCTCAAAGCGCGCCTGCAGGGTAGCCGTGTCGAGCTGGCGTAATGCCGGATTATCACTCGCCCAGGCAAACGTCATAATGCCGCCGTAATAGGTCGGAATCGCGGCCTGGTAAAAACTGACATCGGCAAAATAGTGACCCAGCTTGCGATGGCTGTTGATCGCTTCATCTTGTTGTAAAAAGCAGACGCCATTTTGTGCGACAAAAATACCCTTTTCATTAAGCGCATTTTTACAGCCTGCGTAAAATTCAGAGGTGAATAAGCTCTCGCCTGGCCCGATAGGATCGGTGCAGTCAGAGATGATCACATCAAACTTTTCCTGCGTCTGATTAACGAAGTTTACGCCGTCATCGATCACTAACGTGAAGCGCGGATCGTCATAGGCTCCGGCGCTATGGTCAGGCAGATACTGGCGGCAAAAGGTCACCACGCCAGCATCAATTTCGACCATAGTGATTTTCTCAATGTGAGAATGACGCGCGACTTCTCGCAGCATGGCTCCATCGCCACCGCCGATAATCAGGACGCTTTTCGCCGCACCATGCGCCAGAATCGGCACGTGGGTCATCATTTCATGATAGATAAACTCATCACGCTCGGTGGTTTGTACCACACCATCCAGCGCCATGACGCGACCCATCGCCGCATTTTCAAAGATGATTAAATCCTGATGCGCCGTTTTTTCCCGATAGAGCTGTTTATCGATCGTGAAATATTGTCCAAAACCGGCATGAAGGGTTTCATACCACATTTCATTTTGGGCCATGATGGGGCTCTCCTCTAATGACATCGCCATGAAAATGGGCGGCACATCATAGCTAACTCTGACCGTGGTTGCACGGTCAAATGTTCAGCAGGCGAGCGGGGCGACGGGTTATTTCACGTAGGCGAGCAGGCTCAAAGAATCACGAGCCAGAGACTTACATTTTTTATCATTGGTAATCGCGATGCCGCTTAAATCACGGTAGCTCTCTTCACCGAGCGCCTTCATGTTGTAGTGGCTGTAATTGCTCAAATCCCAGCGATTTTGCTGGGCAAAAAACACCAGGGCTTTGCGAATTTGTGCATCGGGCAAATCCTGATAGCCGCAGTCATTTTTCAGATAGACGAACACGGCCGTCAAATCGGCCAGATCTTCGGCTTCGGATTCGCTCAGGGCAAAGCTGGTGGAGGAGAAGCCAAGGAGTCCCGATAACAGCAGGACCTTGATGCTTTTCTTCATAGTCATTCTCTTGTGGGGATAGTCTTATTGACGTTAGCACAGTTGTTAACAGCTTTTCGATAAATTTGACGGTCGCTGTGGTTGTAGCACTTTTTTCGGGGGATTCTGGTGCGAAAGCTTGACCTTCCCATTAGGTGAGGGTTTAGGCTAGCACTTCTCAATCACAAGGATGATAACCATGCAACGTCGCCATTTCCTGAAACTTACCGCTGCGCTCAGTGCGGCGGGTGCGCTGCCGCTCTGGAGCCGTTCGCTGATGGCGGCTGAACGTCCGCTATTGCCGATCCCTTCACTGCTGGAACCGGACGCGCGGGGCCATTACAACCTCACCGCGCAGCAGGGCAGCACACAATGGAAAGGCAACGCGGTGCCCACCTGGGGGTATAACGGTAATTTACTCGGCCCGACTGTCCGGTTGCAAAGTGGCAAGGCGGTGACGGTTAATATTCATAACCAGCTGAAAGAGGCGACGACGCTGCACTGGCACGGGCTGGAAATTCCAGGTGCCGTGGATGGCGGTCCGCAGGCAAGCATTGCGCCAGGCACCACACGCCAGGTGACATTTACACCCGACCAACCCGCGGCAACCTGCTGGTATCATCCGCATTTACACGGCAAAACCGGGCATCAGGTGGCGCAAGGCTTAGCCGGTCTGGTGCTGCTGGAGGATAACGAATCGGGCAAATTACGGCTACCGACGCAGTGGGGCGCTGACGATGTGCCGCTGATTTTTCAGGATAAACGGCTGACAAAGCAAGGCGACCGCATCGATTATCAACTCGACGTGATGAGTGCGGCGGTGGGCTGGTTTGGGGACATGATGCTGACCAACGGCGTCCAGTATCCGCAACACGCTGTGCCGCGTGGCTGGTTGCGCTTGCGCCTGCTGAACGGGTGTAACGCACGTTCGCTGCACCTCGCCACCAGTGACAAGCGCCCGCTGTATGTGATTGGCAGCGATGGGGGATTACTGGCAGAGCCGGTTAAAGTGGATTCACTGCCGCTGCTGCCAGGCGAGCGTTTTGAGGTGATGCTGGATACCTCTGATGGTCATAGCTTTGACATCGTCACATTACCGGTTGAACAGATGGGCATGATGCTGGCACCGTTCGATCAAGCGTTACCTCTGGTACAGATTTTACCGCTGCGTGTGATGGCCAGCGCCACGCTACCGGATACGCTGACCACGCTGCCTGCGCTGCCCAAAACGGACAACCTGAACAGCCGCTGGTTACAACTGATGATGGATCCACAACTCGACCAGCAAGGCATGCAGGCGTTGATGCAGCAGTATGGTGACAAAGCGATGGGCAACGCGGGGCACCATCAAACCCGCATGGCGGGTGGTGAACACGCAATGAATCACCAGGCGATGGACCACAGCGCACACGATATGGCACAGCCCGCGCCGGGCTATGACTTTCACAATGGCAACAAAATCAATGGCCAGGCCTTTAACATGACTAAGCCGATGTTTAACGTTGCGCTGGGTGCAGTAGAAAAGTGGACGATATCGGGTGAAGGCGACAGCATGCTGCACCCTTTCCACATTCACGGCACCCAGTTCCGTATCCTGTCAGAAAATGGCAAACCGCCAGCACCCCATCGCCAGGGCTGGAAAGATATGGTGAATGTCGACGGCTGGCGCAGCGAAGTGCTGGTGCGCTTTAACTATGTCGCTGCTGCCGAACATGCTTATATGGCGCATTGTCACCTGTTAGAGCATGAAGATACCGGCATGATGCTCGGATTTACCGTTACCTGATCTCAGGCGTTATCCAGCGCGATTTTAATATCTTCAATCAGATCGTCTGCATTTTCGATGCCAATTGACAGGCGCACCGTGGCATCGGTAATGCCGATGCGCTGGCGCACCGCTTCCGGCACACCAGAGTGGGTGGTGCTGCCGGGATGGCTGGCAAGCGATTCAGTGCCACCTAAGCTGACCGCCTGTTTAAACAACGCCAGCCCGTTAAGAAAGCGGAAGGCAGCAGGCTGACCGCCAGCGATATCAAAAGAGAAGGTCGAACCTGCGCCAAGGCACTGCTGGTGATAGGTCTTACCTTCCGGGCTGGTTTCGTCCAGAAACGGCAGCCACTGTAGTTTCGCCACTTTAGGATGCCCGTGTAAAAAACCGGCCACGGCTTCGGCGTTATGCCCGGCCTTTTCCATGCGCAGCGATAGCGTTTCCAGCGAACGGCCAATCATCCAGCTGGAATGCGGATCTAACTGAGTACCGATAGCACTGCGTAACGCACGGATCGGCATCATCAACTTTTTACTGCCCATTGCCGCCCCGGCAATCAAATCAGAATGACCGCCAACATATTTGGTGAGTGAATAAAGCGATAAATCAGCGCCAAGCGCCAGCGGTCGTTGAAACAGCGGACCAAGCAAAGTGTTGTCACAAGCCACAATGGGACGTGAACCTTGCTGCTGGTCGATCTCATCGGCAATGCGGGCCATAAGCGCAATATTGACCAGGCTATTCGTAGGATTGGCCGGCGTTTCGATCAAAATCATCGCCACGCGGCCTTGTGCCATTGCCTGCTGTGCGGCATCACGCACTTTGGCTTCATCGTTGCCATCGCTAAAGCCCACCGCTTTAATATCCAGATTGTGAAAGGTTTTACTCAGCAGGGTTTCAGTGCCGCCGTACAGCGGTTGTGAATGTAAGATGAGTTCACCAGGGCGGGTAAATGTCAGTAGTGTGGTTGAAATTGCCGCCATGCCTGAGGCAAACAGCGCACAGCTTTCTGCCTGCTCATAAATTGCGAGTCGATCCTCAACAATTTCGCTGTTGGGATGATTAAAGCGTGAATAGACCAGCCCGCCCGTTTTACCTTCAGGCGGCTCACGACGGCCAGAGACATAATCGAAAAAATCCCGTCCCTCTTCAGCACTGTTAAACACAAAGGTTGAAGTCAGAAACACCGGCGGCTTGACGGCACCTTCTGACAGTCGCGGATCGAAGCCGTAATTAAGCATCTGCGTTTCAGGGTGTAACGGGCGATCACCAATGTGGGTTTTTTTACTGGATGAATCAGACATGAACTCTCCTCCTTAATGAAGAAGCAAGACAATGTTGTGTTGATCATAGGCTATGATTTGAAAAATCGTGTTAATAAATAAGAAAGTTAATAAGTTTTTTAAACCTGGCTAACGCTTATTGATTTATTTACCAATAAAAAATATTTTTTACGTGCCGGATATGAAATGCTTAAAGGAGCTTTTTCTTTTTGAATAAATAAGGATGTGAAAATTATTTTTTATGAGTTTTGCTGATATGAAATTGCTCGGTTTTCTATTCGGTGAAAGAGTGTTGTGTTGACGTTTCAATGTTGCATTTTCAACAGGCATGTAAGAACAAGGATGTTAATGTGGATGAATTTGAAGTGTCAATAATCGGCCTGGGTCCTGCTGGTTCTATGCTGGGGTGGGGCATTTCCGCAACGAGGCGCCACGCAATCTTTTAAAAGTTAAAAGATAAAATGACCGCGCACGGTTTTATTTTCGGCAAGGTGATTAAAGTTGAAAAATGTAATGTCTTATATCCTTCTCGTTGGAAAGATTTCGTGTGTGGTGAAAAACAGGCCTTTCTGCCCGGCGAGGCTGCGGGCTTTATTAGCGCAAGCTCACTTGAAGGAATAAGCTACGCCCTGGATAGTGCTGAAATATTAAGCCGCATATTAAATCTTAATGCAAAAGAACCCGAAAAAATGTATTGGCGACGAACATTCAAGTTAAGATTGAAACGCTATAAAAGAATTGGCAAATCCAGAGTGCTCAATACACCGCTACTGCGCAAGATCGCGCTTAAAAGCTGTTTCTCAGCCTTAAAGGTTTCTTAAGCCCAGGCGATGTCTGGCGCGGATCAGCTGCAATCTCTGACACTAAGCAAGTCGTCAGGATAAATCTCGGCACGGTAACGTTTGCGTCGCCTGCGCGGCGTTAGCGCCCGTTTCGACTATGATAGACTGCGTGGCTTTCTGACGTAACCGGGTTGAACGCAATGAAACACACCGTTGAAGTGATGATCCCAGCAGAGGCAATCGCCGCACGCATCGCCGAACTGGGCAAAGAAATTACCGACCATTACCGCGACAGCGGCAGCGACATGGTGCTGGTGGGGCTGCTGCGCGGCTCTTTTATGTTTATGGCCGACCTGTGCCGCGCGATTGAAGTCTCGCATGAAGTCGACTTTATGACCGCCTCAAGCTACGGCAGCGGCATGTCCAGCTCGCGTGATGTGAAAATCCTGAAAGATTTGGATGAAGATATTCGCGGTAAGGATGTGTTAATTGTTGAAGATATTATCGATTCTGGCAATACGCTAAGCAAAGTGCGAGAAATTCTGCAACTGCGCCAACCCAAGTCACTGGCGATCTGTACGCTGCTGGATAAGCCAGAACGCCGCGAAGTAGACGTCAATGTGGAATATGTGGGCTTTGCCATCCCGGACGAATTCGTGGTCGGCTTCGGCATTGACTATGCGCAACGCTATCGTCATCTGCCGTACATCGGCAAAGTGGTGTCGCTGGAATCATAAGTTCCGCGAACCGCACATTCTTCCAAGGCCAGCGCAGTCTGCGTAGTGTAGGCTGTGTCGCGCTTTACCGCTCTTAACGTAAAGTGCCGGCATTGACCAGTAAATTGGCAATGCCGTGGCGATAGCGTTGCTCCAGGCTTTCACGGCTGTTTGCGGTGACATCAAGGTTACGCAGGCAACCATCCTGAATGCCGTAAACCCAGCCGTGCAGTGAGACTTTGCATCCACGTTTCCACGCGGATTGCAAAATGGTAGAGTGCCCGAGGTTATAAACTTGCTCGACTACATTGATTTCGCAGAGTTTATCGAGGCGCTTCTCGGGCGGGAGTTCTCCCAACAACACGCTATGCTTGTACCAGAGATCGCGAATGTGCAGCAGCCAGTTGTTGATCAAACCTAATTCCGGGTTATCCATCGCCGCTTGTACACCGCCGCAGCCGTAATGGCCGCAAACAATAACGTGTTCAACTTCTAATACTTCAACGGCGTACTGCACCACAGAGAGGCAGTTGAGGTCGGTATGAACCACCAGATTTGCCACGTTGCGGTGAACAAACAGTTCGCCGGGTTCAAGGCCGGTCAGGCGTTCGGCGGGAACGCGGCTGTCGGAACAGCCAATCCACAGGAAACGGGGTTTTTGTGCCTGGGCGAGCCGCTCAAAAAAGCCGGGATCTTCTTCAATCAGTAATCTGGACCATTCGCGGTTGTTACTGATCAGGGTGTCGATATCTGTCATGGCGTTGAGCGACCTGCTGGCGATTGTGCGTGGGCGTACTATAGGTGAAGGCTTAGCAATTTCATACGGCATTAATCTGCCATCAAAACAGGGTATGGATTCTTAATGACTTATGCACTGGAACTTACCCGGCTGACCAAGACTTATCCCGGCGGCGTGCAGGCGCTTAAAGGGATCGATCTTAACGTTGAAGCCGGTGATTTTTATGCGCTGCTGGGACCAAATGGTGCCGGTAAATCAACCACCATCGGTATTATCAGCTCGCTGGTCAATAAATCAGAAGGCAGTGTGCGGGTGTTTGGTTACGACCTTGAAAAAGATGTCGTCAATGCTAAACGCCAGCTTGGTCTGGTGCCGCAGGAATTTAACTTTAACCCGTTTGAAACCGTTATGCAGATAGTGGTGAATCAGGCGGGCTACTACGGCGTGGAGCGGCGTGAAGCTAACATTCGGGCCGAAAAGTACCTTAAACAGCTCGATTTGTGGGAAAAGCGCAACGAGCGTGCGCGTATGCTATCGGGCGGCATGAAGCGTCGCCTGATGATTGCGCGTGCGCTGATGCATCAGCCGAAACTGCTTATTCTGGATGAGCCGACCGCAGGGGTTGATATCGAACTGCGCCGCTCAATGTGGGTGTTTTTGAAAGATCTGAATGCGAAAGGCACCACCATTATTCTTACCACGCACTATCTGGAAGAAGCTGAAATGTTATGCCGCAATATTGGCATCATTCAGAGCGGCGAGCTGGTGGAAAATACCTCAATGAAAGGGCTGCTGGCCAAACTGAAGTCTGAAACTTTTATTCTGGACCTGGCGCCCCGCAGTCCGTTACCGGCACTGGAAGGTTTCCAGTATCGCCTGGTGGATACCTCAACCCTGGAAGTGGAAGTGATGCGAGAGCAGGGGCTTAACAGCGTATTTAGCCAGTTGAGCGCACAAGGCGTACAGGTGCTGAGTATGCGTAATAAGGCCAACCGTCTGGAAGAGTTATTTGTTGACCTGGTGCAGGGAAAAACAGGAGCAAAAGCATGACACATTTGTACTGGGTGGCGTTGAAAAGTATCTGGAGCAAGGAGATAAACCGGTTCGCCCGCATCTGGATCCAGACGCTGGTCCCGCCAGTAATCACCATGACGCTCTATTTCATTATCTTCGGCAACCTGATCGGCTCGCGTATTGGGGATATGCATGGCTTCAGTTATATGCAGTTTATCGTGCCGGGTTTGATCATGATGTCAGTGATTACCAACGCTTACGCCAACGTGGCATCCTCTTTCTTCAGCGCCAAGTTTCAGCGCAATATTGAAGAGTTGCTGGTTGCACCTGTGCCAACCCACATCATCATTGCCGGGTATGTCGGCGGCGGTGTAGCGCGTGCCATCTGCGTAGGCGTTTTAGTTACGGCTGTTTCGCTGTTTTTCGTTCCCTTCCATGTTCACTCATGGACCATGGTGGCGATAACGCTGCTGCTAACCGCGATCCTGTTTTCGCTGGCAGGTTTGCTGAACGCCGTGTTTGCCCGTACCTTTGATGACATCAGTCTGATCCCGACGTTTGTGCTGACGCCGCTAACCTATCTGGGCGGGGTATTTTATTCGCTGACCCTGCTGCCTCCTTTCTGGCAGATGGTATCGAAACTCAATCCGGTGGTGTACATGATCAGCGGTTTCCGCTTTGGTTTTTTGGGTATCAGCGATGTTCCGCTTGTCTTTACCCTGTCGGTGCTGGTGGCGTTTATCGTGGTATTTTATGTTCTGGTCTATATCCTGATACAACGCGGCCGTGGATTACGCACTTAACTGAATCGATATATAAAAAAGCGCAGCTCAGGCTGCGCTTTTTTTTATATGAATCTCTTATAATTCAATGTGGTGTTTTACTAAGAATAAACAGATTTGATGTTGTTTTTGTTTATGATTTTTCAGGTTGATTTAATAGTGGTTTTTTATATCAGTATTTATAATGTATTGGGTATTATTCTGATATTCTCTGCTCTCCTTTATTTTATCCTGCTGTTTTTATTGGTGTTAAATTTCTCATAAAATTAACGATCCAATATCTTATTGTTTAAATTAAATGTTGTTACCAAAATAACCAGGTGTTTATTTTTCATTGCTCTTACGGATAAGTCTGAGTGTCTGTTAACTAATCAAAAGTAATGGCGCAATTAATAGTGCCAAAGATAAATAAAGGCAGAGGAAAGAATGAATCGTATTACGTGGGTCGATAATCTGCGGGGATTAAGCATTCTTGCAATCATTTTCTTACATAGCACCATAGCCGTACATAATAATGCGGGTCACTTTACGTTATTAAGTAACACAATGAACGAAATGCTCGCACCCGTGCGCCTGGGACTCATGTTTTTTGTCTCTGGATTGTTTGTGGATGCCGGGCTGAAAAAAGGGTTAGGCTTCTTCTTTACGAATAAAGTAAAAAGCATTCTGTATCCGTTTGTGGTCTGGGTTGCTATTTATGGCGGGCTAAAGATTATTTTCAGCTCCATGGCCAATTCACCGCAGTCACCGCTCAATATCATTGTTTCGCATCTCACCGGTGGCGGCGATATGACCTGGTTTTTGCACTCCCTTTTTATCTTTTTTATTTTGGTGGTAGTGGCGCGCAGGCTACCCTTTTATGTTGTCTTTTTTATCTGTATGTTAGCGAGCTGGGCGCTGCCAGCGATTCATCCAGACAGCCTCTTTTCCAGCTTTGATAATTCGCATATTAATAAATCCTTCTACCTGTTTGTCTTCTTTTATCTGGGCGACTATGTGGTAAGAAAGCAGATTGATTTAACGGAATATGTCAAAAAGGATCGGTGCTTGGTTTTTCTCTTGCGAGTTTTATTTTGCTTTCGTGCCTTAATCTCTTTGTCTTGCACGCCACGCCAGAGGCATTACTTTCACCGTTAGCATTATTATCGGTTCCTCTGTTTGTCTGGATTGCCCTTCATTTGAATTCCAGGGTGGTCTATTACATTGGGACACATTCAATCGTATTTTATTTGTCCCACTATCTGGCGATTCAGTTTTTCAGCAAACTGGTGAAGTTTGAAAGTCATTTATTGTGGGTAAACGATATAAAATTTATTCTGGCTTTTCTTGCCGCTCTGGCGCTGCCATGGACCCTTTGTCTGTTGCGTAAACGAGGCTGGCTGAATTTCTTATTCACGTTGAAAAAGCCATCAACGTCACTGCAAACCAAGCCAGTGTAAAGGAAAGTGCATCCTGGAAACAGGATGCACGTTAACGGCAAGGGATTATGCCATCTGCACCGGCAGGGCTTTCGCCAGGCGCTTCATCTGATTATCACCCTCAAAATAGGCGACTTTAGGCTGCCACTGTCGTGCCTCGGCATCCTCTACCTGTACGTAAGAGCAGATGATCAAAATATCACCCTCACAGGCACAACGCGCTGCCGCGCCATTAACTGAAATAATTTTCGAGCCGCGTTCTGCCGCAATGGCATAGGTCGAAAAACGCTGTCCGTTAGTGACGTTGTAAATATCAATGGCTTCATATTGCAGAATGCCAGACGCATCGAGAAAGTCCTGATCAATCGCGCAGGAACCTTCATAATTCAGATCTGCCTGTGTCACTTTGACGCGATGCAACTTACCTTGTAAAACGGTACGAATCATAGCCAAAAAACCTTCTTATGCAGCGAAAACATGATCTCAGCCAGGGCAGGATTACTGGGTGAGATCGACCTGTTGATTATCAATTAAACGAGCATTACCCAGCCAGGCCGCCATTAATATCACGGCGCGCTGGCTATCGACCGTCAAAGGTTGCAGCGTATCAGCATCACAAATGGCCAGACCATCCGGACGTAACCCCTGCTCCAGCAGCGATTGATTAGCATCTTCGATAATGTCATCAATGTGACGTTCACCGTATGCCAGGCGGGTTGCCATCTCATTCATCACCTGGCTTAACGCCGGTGCCAGTTTGCGCTCATCAGCCGTCAGATAGCCGTTGCGCGAGCTAAGTGCCAGACCATCTTTGGCGCGCACGGTGGGCACGCCGATAATCTCAATATCAAAGCCCATGTCCGCGACCATCTTGCGAATGATCGCCAACTGCTGAAAATCTTTTTCGCCAAAGCAGGCGATATCTGGCTGCACCAGATTAAACAGTTTGCTGACGATGGTGGCAACACCCCGAAAATGGCCAGGGCGGCTGGCACCTTCCAGCAGGGATGACAGCACCGGCACCTCAACGAAAGTCTGGTTTTTCAACCCGTGCGGGTAAACTTCCGCCGGAGAGGGGGCGAAAACCACATCGACACGGTGACGATTTAGCTTTTCGCAATCTTCCTGCAGCGTGCGTGGATAGCGTGCCAGATCGTCGGCACGATCAAACTGCATTGGATTAACAAAAATCGTCACGATAACAATGTCACCGCGTTCACGCGCTTCATCAACCAGAGTCAAATGCCCTTCGTGTAGATTGCCCATCGTCGGGACCAGCGCAATACGTTTACCTTCCTGACGCCAGCGTCGAACTTCACGGCGCAGCATGGGCAGTGTTTCAATGATCAGCACGGTCATTCTCCTGAATTACTGGAAACTGTGTTCGGCAGCCGGATAGTGACCGGCTTCCACTTCGGCGATATAGTGGCGAATCGCCGCGCGAATATCACCCGTTTCAGCAAGGAAGTTTTTAGCAAATTTAGGGATGTGACCGCCGGTAATGCCGAATGCGTCATGCATGACTAAAATCTGACCATCCGTTACGTTGCCCGCGCCAATACCAATGACAGGAATGGTTAACGCTTCAGTAATACGCTGTGCCAGCGACACGGGAACGCACTCCAGCACCATTAACTGCGCGCCAGCTTCTTCCAGGGCCAGGGCATCGGCCAGCAACTGTTCCGCGTCCGCTTCATCACGGCCCTGTACTTTGTAGCCGCCGAAAATATTAACTGACTGTGGTGTTAAACCGAGGTGGCCGCACACCGGAACGGCACGCTGCGCGAGCATGCGAACGGTATCCGCCAGCCAGGCACCCCCTTCAATTTTAACCATATTGGCACCGGCACGCATGAGCTGTGCGGCGTTATCAAAGGTTTGATCTGGCGTGGCGTAACTCATGAAGGGCAGGTCAGCAAGCAGCAGCGATTGCGGCGCACCGCGGCGCACGGCGGCAGTATGATAAGCGATATCACTGACTGTTACCGGCAGGGTGGAATCGTGGCCTTGTACTGTCATGCCAAGTGAGTCGCCAACCAGCAGCACCTGAATGCCTTCATCCGCAAACAGACGTGCAAAGCTGAAGTCGTAAGCGGTCAGGGTAGCGAATTTTTTGCCGTTCGCTTTCCACTGGCGTAAATGGGAAATCGTGGTGGGTTTCATAACGCTCTCAATTCAGGGATTTCTGATGGGCGCAGTTTACTGGATAGCGTTGAGGAGCGGAATGAAAGAAGTGCTATTATGCCGATCGGGTGTGCCAGCGGCGAATCGTGCTGCTGTCCAGCGTGTCCAGAATCGTTTTAAGCAGGCGACCATCCGGTAAACATGCGTCAGGCGCAATCTCACACAGCGGCAGCAGCATAAACGCGCGATTAAGCATATCGTAATGCGGCACAATAAGCCGTTCGGTATTGATGACTGCATTACCAAACAGCATGAGATCAATATCGAGCGTACGAGGCCCCCAGCGTTCCGCTTTGCGCACGCGCCCATGTTCCAGCTCAATACGCTGCGTGTGGTCAAGCAGGCTCTCCGGCGAAAGCGCCGTCTCCAGCGCCACGGCGGCATTGAGATAATCGGGCTGATCCGCCGGGCCGTAAGGGGGCGTGCGATAAAAAGTGGATGTTGCAATACGCTGAGTGTCAGGCAGGGCATCCAGCGCCGCCAATGCTGCATCAACCTGATGCAGCGGATCGGCGAGATTACTGCCTAAAGCCAGATAAACGCGCGTCATGATGCGTTTTGATTGTCGCGACGCGGGGCAGAAGAGCGGCGGCGTGGACGACGCGATCTGTGGCGCGGAGAGGGATCGTCGCCAAGGGTGTTGAGCATCGTTTTCTGCTGGGGCGGCGCAGCCACCGGAATTCACCCCACCATTTGCTCAGGCGCAGCAGTTCGGGATTATTTTCAACGTCGGCACGCAGCGCCAGCAAATCATACGCTGCACGGAATTTTGGATGTTCCATCAGCTTCCAGGCACGTTTACCGTGACGGCGCGACATACGAAGCTGCAACAGCCAGATGTCACGGATCAACGAGGTGATGCGTTTCGGAATCGCCAGGGCGCGACAGGCTTCATCCAGCGTATCGTTCATTGCCATCGCAAAAGCTTCAAAATAGGTCAGGCCACTTTCCTGAGCGATTCGCTCTGCTGCTTCCAGTTGTGGATACCAGAACATGGCGGCGAACAGAAAGGCCGGATTGACGCGCATGTCATTCTGAATGCGGTTATCGGTATTCTTCAGCACCTGCGCCAGCATGCGCTCCATCATACTGTCGGCATTTTCAGTGAAATTGCGGGCAAGCGTTGGAAACAGTGGCTGGAACAGTTGATATTCGCACAGTTTCAGGTAGGTGCTGTAACCGTAGCCGGCCTGTAGCAGCTTGAGTGATTCCTCAAACAGGCGCGCCGGTGGAATATCACGTAACAGTGACGCCAGACGCGGAATCGGCTCGGCGGTTTCCGGTGCAATACGCATATTCAGCTTGGCGGCAAAACGCGCTACGCGCAGCATGCGTACCGGATCTTCGCGGTAGCGTGTTTCCGGATCGCCAATCAGGCGAATGATGCCTTCTTGCAGATCGCGTAATCCCCCTACGTAATCGCGCACGCTGAAATCAGCCACGCTGTAGTAGAGGCTGTTAATGGTGAGATCGCGACGCTGCGCATCATCTTCAATGGTGCCGAAGATGTTATCACGCAGCAGCATACCGCTCTGGGCGCGCTGCGAATTGTTACGGTCGTCGTTGTTCTCTTCAACCTGGTGATGACCACGGAAGGTTGCCACTTCGATCACTTCCGGACCGAACATCACATGGGCCAGGCGGAAGCGACGGCCCACCAGACGGCAGTTGCGGAACAGCTTGCGCATTTGCTCTGGCGTCGCGTTGGTGGTCACGTCGAAGTCCTTCGGCTTTTGCCCCAGCAGCAAATCGCGCACGCCTCCGCCCACCAGATAGGCTTCATAACCGGCTTTGTTCAGGCGATAGAGCACTTTGAGGGCATTTTCGCTAATGTCTTTGCGTGAGATGATGTGGCTTTCACGAGGAATGATGGTCATAAGACTCTCTGGTTCAACCTCTGCTGGTGCCTCCTCGTCATCACGCTTAAGGACTTTCCTGCAAAAATTAGCTACTCGGGTAAAAATGGGACACCTCGACAGTGACATAAAAAGGGTGTTGGTAAAATCAGCGGCTAATCATAGCCTGTTGAGAACCATTTGAGAATGCCGATGTCCAGGCATCCTGTTGCAGGGCGTCGTCCTGGGGATCAAAGCGATATTCCACTGTGACACCGCGTGAGACAGCAGTTTCTCCTGCGTTTCGTCTTGCCAGTTTTCATCAACTGGCTGCCCCAGAAAGCGTAAGGCCTGCACCAGCAGTGGTCGCGCATCGCCTTCTGGCAATGCGGGGGCATGATTTTGCTTCGATAATTTGTTGCCGTCGCGATTGAGCGCCAGCGGCAAATGCAGATAATCGGGTATTGACCAACCGAACTGCTGATAAAGAGCAATTTGCCGCACTGTTGGTTCAATCAAATCTGCACCGCGCACAATTTCGGTTACGCCCTGGAAGTGGTCATCGACCACCACGGCAAGATTGTAAGCGAACAAACCATCGCGGCGATGAATAATGAAGTCTTCCTGCGCCAGGCGTGCATCTGCCTGTAACGTGCCGCGTAAGCGATCGGTAAATGCACAGACCGGATGGTGCTGGCGCAAGCGCAGTGCGGCATTTTCCGGCCCGCGTCCCAAATCACGACAGTGGCCATCATAAAACCCACCGATCTGCTGGATGCGACTGCGCGTGCAGGTACAAAAATAACTCTGGCGATGCTGCTGCAACCAGGCGAGCGAGGCGCGATAAGCCTCATGACGTTGCGACTGCCACACAACCTCACCATCCCAGTGCAATCCATAGTGCTCCAGCTGCTGTAAAATACGTGTGGCGGCACCGGGCACTTCACGCGGCGGGTCAATATCTTCGATGCGTACCAGCCAGCGGCCATTTTGCGCGCGTGCGCTCAGGTAACTGCCGAGAGCCGCAATCAGCGAGCCGAAATGGAGTTCACCAGAGGGAGAAGGGGCGAAGCGCCCAATGCAGGATGAGGTAGACATAAGCATTAAACGTTACCGCGCGACGGAAAAAACCGCTGTTTTCCCGTCGCGTGGCAACAGAGTGGCCGCGGCATTAGCCCGCCATTTGTTTCTCGCGGATTTCTGCTAACGTCTTACAATCGATGCACAGATCGGCTGTCGGACGCGCTTCGAGACGGCGAATGCCGATCTCAACGCCGCAGGAATCACAATAGCCAAAGTCGTCATCTTCAACTTTCTTCAGCGTCTTCTCGATCTTTTTAATCAGCTTACGTTCGCGATCGCGGTTACGCAGTTCCAGGCTGAACTCCTCTTCCTGCGCGGCACGGTCGACCGGGTCAGGGAAGTTAGCAGCTTCATCCTGCATGTGCGATACGGTACGATCGACTTCGTCCCGCAGTTGATTACGCCAGGCTTCCAGAATCTTACGAAAATGGTCTAACTGAGCGTCGTTCATATACTCTTCGCCCGGCTTCTCCTGATAAGGCTCCACCCCGGCGATGGCGAGAATACTCAGGGACGATGTTTTACGGTTTTGCCCTTCTTGCATGTTGTTTCTCCTGGATAACACGCACTATACCCTTCAACTTCCAGACGCAGGGACGTTGCCGTTTGCCTGCTTCCTGACATCTCTCGGGTACATCGATCCCCCAACGGGGAAAAAAACAGGCCGCTATAAATAACAGAAGCAGTCAAGGTTGGCAATTATTCGTGATCGCACCTTGACAAGCCTGTGAGGAACAGCGTATTTGGCATCTTCCTCAGAACAGTCTTAGCACAAAAAATTGCTAAAGATATTACAAGTTTACTGTAACGGGGTTTTTAAGAAACATTCCGGTTACAGATAAGCTCGCCTGATAAGCCAAAACCTCTACGCCATCCCGCTGCGCCTGGACCAGTTGTTCTGCGTAAGCCACGTCGATATGACGTGCCGGGGAGACGTCCTCAATCCCCGAGTGCAGAACTGCAAACAACAAGACGGCTCGATGACCTTCTGCCGCGACTGCACGCAGTTCACGGAGATGTTTCTGCCCTCGAATCGTCACCGCATCCGGAAAGTAGCCTTTTCCCTGATGTAAAAGGGTCACGGATTTCACCTCAATATAGCAGTTGCGTTTGTCCTTCGCTTTGATCAGGAAGTCGATTCGGCTATTTTCGCTGCCGTACTTCACTTCAGCCTGGCAATCATCATAGCCAGACAATTCCGTAATGCGCTGCTGGTCAAGTGCTTCACGCACCAGTTGGTTCGCGCGCAAGGTGTTAACGCAGATCCAGTGCCCTTGTTGAGTCTCGGTTATTTCCCAACTGTGCGGATATTTGCGCGTCAGGCTATCCGAGGTGGAATACCACACCGTATCACCCGGTGTTGCACAGCCGGTCATTGCGCCGGTATTGGCACAATGAAGCGTCAGGGTCTCGCCTTCCGGGGTGATCACATCGGCAAGAAAACGTTTGTAGCGGGTAATTAAACGCGCAGGTTTAAGCGGGGGAGAAAAGTGCATACCTATCCTGATCAGGGCTGCAAAGGCCAACTGGCCAGCGCACGATAGCGCGTGCGGCCTTTGGTGAATGCTGAAGCGTAAAGCGAAAACTGTGTAACACGAAAGCGCCAGTGAAAGGTGCGCGGTGGTAAAGCCACCGGATGAGATGCATGGCGCAGCAAAGTGATATGCGGATGAAAGGGCTGTGCGTTTTGGGCGCAACCGTGCCGTGCCGCCTGCGCACGCAGCAGGCTGGCAAGCTGCAACAGGCCACGGGGAGGACGCTGACAGCCGAGCCAAACCACCCCGGGGCGGGGCCAGTGTCCGGCATCGTCTAAATCCAAATCAAAGCCAGGCTGGACAATGCGTGAAGCCAGCGTCTGTAAACGCTGTGACGTTTCGGCAGACACCTCGCCCAGAAACGCCAGCGTTAAGTGCAGGTTCGCCGCAACCACCGGGCGTCCAGCCTCTTCAGCAAAATGTTCCGCTCGCCAGCGTACCAGTTGTTGTTGCAGCTCATCGGGCAAGCTAATGGCAAAGAATAAGCGTTGTGTTGCCATGGCGGTCTCCGGCAATCCTCACAGATGAATGCTACAATGCGCGCCATCTTAGCACAGGCAGAAGTGGAGTTTATGTGAGTGATTTACCCGTCAGCGCAGTGCTGCCTGATCTTCTGGCGGCGCTGGAAAGCGCGTCGCAAATCCTGCTGGCCGCACCCACCGGCGCAGGTAAATCGACCTGGCTGCCGCTACAGTTGTTGCATCATGCGGCGCTGCCGGGTCGCATTATCATGCTGGAACCGCGACGGCTGGCGGCGCGCAATGTCGCGCAGCGTTTAGCAGAACAGCTCGGTCAGCAGCCGGGCGAGACCGTTGGCTACCGCATGCGCGGCGAAACGTGCGTGGGAAAAGAGACCCGGCTTGTCGTCGTCACCGAAGGCATTCTCACTCGCATGTTGCAGCAGGACCCGATGCTGGATGGCATCTCTCTGGTGATTCTCGATGAGTTTCACGAGCGCAGTTTACAGGCGGATTTAGCACTGTCGCTGTTACTTGATGTGCAGCAAGGGCTGCGTGAAGATCTTAAAATCATGTTGATGTCGGCAACGCTTGATAATGACCGACTCATAGCGTTACTGCCGGATGCGCCGCTGATCGTTTCTGAAGGCCGCAGCTTTCCGGTTGAGCGCCGTTACGCTTCACTTAATGCTAACTGTCGATTCGATGAAGCGGTTGCGCGTGAAGTGGCACAACTGCTGCGCGAGGAAAGCGGTTCGTTGCTGCTGTTTTTACCGGGCGTAGCGGAGATTGAGCGGGTAAAACGTGAACTGGAATCCCGCGTGACTGATGATATCGATCTCTGCCCTTTATATGGTGCGTTACCGCTGGCGTCACAGCGTCGCGCGATTCTTCCTGCGCCTGACGGGCGTCGCAAGGTGGTGCTTGCCACTAACATCGCTGAAACCAGCCTGACCATCGAAGGCATCCGACTGGTGGTTGACAGTGCGCTGGAGCGCAGTGCGCAGTTCGATGCCCGTAGCGGCGTGACACGCCTGCAAACGCAACGCATCAGCCAGGCATCAATGACGCAGCGCGCCGGGCGTGCCGGGCGTTTAATGCCGGGTATTTGCTTGCATCTTATTGCACAGGAACAAGCGTTGCGCGCAACAGTGCAGGGCGAAGCGGAGATTCTGCATACAGATTTGTCATCGCTGTGGCTTGAACTGCTGCAATGGGGCTGCACCCAGCCGGAACAGTTAACCTGGCTCGATCTCCCGCCAGCAAAACACCTGCGCGCTGCACAGCAGCAGTTAACCCGTCTCGGCGCGCTTGATGAAAACGGTTTGCTTAATGCTCAGGGCCGCCGCATGGCGCAGCTGGGCAGCGATCCACGCTTAAGCGCCATGCTTTACGCCGCCGGAGAGGATGCGGATGCTGTAGCCAGCGCGGCGCTGCTGGTGGCGATCCTTGAAGAGCCACCGCGCAATGGCAGTGCCGATTTGCGTGATGCGCTGCACCGACCACAGCCTCACTGGCAGCGGCGGGCGCAGCAGTGGCAAAAACGACTGAATGTCAGCGGTGGGCGCGTCGATGACGATCGTTTCGCGGCCTTGCTGGCTACAGGCTTTGGCGATCGGTTAGCGCGCCGTCGCGATCACAGCGGGCGTTATCAATTAGCCAATGGCCTGGGCGCGAAGCTGGATGAGCAGGATGCACTGACGCGCCATGAATGGCTGATTGCCCCGACGCTGTTACAAGGTAGCGCCGCACCTGATGCCCGTATATTGCTGGCGCTACCGGTTGATATCGGCGCGTTATGCCAGCGGCAACCGTCGCTGATTGAGCAGCGCACCGATGTTGAATGGGATGACGAGAAGGGCACCTTACGTGCGTTTAAGCGCGAGCAGATTGGTGCGCTGGTGCTCAAAACCCAGCCGCTGGCACGTCCAGAGCCTGATGTACTCCACCCGGCAATGCTGCGCTGGATTGGCGAAAAGGGATTATCGGTCCTGGGCTGGACAGAAGAGGCTGAGCAACTGCGTGTGCGTCTACAATGCGCAGCACAATGGCTGCCGGAAGAAAACTGGCCAGCCGTGGATGACGTTGCGCTGCTGGAGACGCTGGATCGCTGGCTGCTGCCTCAAATGGGGGCGGTGCGCGATCTGAAAAGTTTGCAGTCAGTGAACCTCGTTAGCGCGCTATTACATTTGCTCACATGGTCACAACGCCAGCGGCTGGATAGTGTACTGCCAACTCATTACACTGTGCCAACCGGCAGTCGGCTTGCCATTCGTTATCATCTGGATAAACCCCCGACACTGGCGGTGCGGATTCAGGAAATGTTTGGTGAAGCGACCAATCCCGCGGTTGCAGAAGGGCGAATACCGCTGGTTTTAGAGCTGTTATCACCGGCGCAGCGCCCCCTTCAGATTACGCGCGATCTCGCGGCGTTCTGGCGCGGTGCGTATCCGGAGGTACAGAAAGAGATGAAAGGGCGCTATCCCAAACATCCCTGGCCTGATGATCCGACAACGGCTTTGCCGACAAGGCGCACAAAAAAATATTCCCCGCAGGGTTGAGGTCACTGGATCGAATTCAGAGGGTTCTGCCATGCGGGATGCGATAAAGCAGTTAGAGTAACGGCGCAGCCGTAAGCTATGCCTGGAGAATGAAACCAATGTCTGGGAACGATCGCGAACCTATTGGGCGCAAAGGAAAACAATTGCCGCCGCGCACCCGCGCGAGTCGGGGTCGCCGCAGGGATATCGATGATGATATCCCCAGTGAATTAAGTGATGATTACGAGGAGAAGGCGTCCGTGCCACGTAAAGGAAAAAGCGGAAAACCGCGCGGCAAACGCCGTTGGCTGGGATGGTTAATCAAACTGTTCCTGGTGTTTGTTGTGGTAATGGCCGCATGGGGAGTCTACCTCGATTCTGAAATCCGTAGCCGTATTGACGGTAAAGTGTGGCAACTGCCTGCTGCCGTATATGGCCGCATGGTTAGCCTTGAACCGGGGATGGCCTATAACAAGAGCGAAATGGTGGCGCTGCTGGAAGGCACCCAATATCGCGAAGTATCCCGCATTACCCGTCCGGGCGAGTTTTCTGTTAAAGGGAATACCATCGATCTGCTGCGCCGTCCGTTTGACTTTCCGGACAGCAAAGAGGGCCAGATCCATGCGCGTATGACCTTTAGCAAAGATGAGCTGAGCGAGATTAAGAACCTCGATACTGGTCGTGATTTTGGCTTCTTCCGTCTCGATCCGCGCCTCATTACCATGTTGCAGTCACCGAACGGTGAACAACGTCTGTTTGTGCCGCGCGCGGGTTTCCCGATCTGCTGGTTGATACGCTGATTGCTACCGAAGATCGTCATTTCTACGAGCATGACGGCATCAGCCCTTACTCGATTGGGCGTGCCTTCCTTGCCAACATCACTGCCGGGCGTGCGGTGCAGGGCGGCAGTACGCTGACCCAACAGTTGGTGAAAAACCTGTTCCTGACCAATGAACGCTCGCTGTGGCGTAAAGCGCGTGAAGCCTATATGGCAGTGATCATGGACGCACGCTACAGCAAAGATCGTATCCTTGAGCTTTATTTGAACGAAGTGTATCTCGGCCAGGCGGGCAACGATCAGATTCGCGGCTTCCCGCTGGCCAGTTTGTACTATTTTGGCCGGCCGGTGGATGAGCTGAGCCTTGACCAGCAGGCAATGCTGGTTGGCATGGTAAAAGGTGCATCGCTCTACAATCCGTGGCGCAATCCAACGCTGGCGCTGGAGCGTCGTAATCTGGTGCTGCGTCTGTTGCAGCAGCAGAAAGTGATCGACCAGGAGCTTTACGACATGCTGTCGGCGCGTCCGCTCGGCGTGCAGCCGAAAGGTGGCGTCATTACACCGCAGCCTGCCTTTATGCAACTGGTACGTAACGAGCTGCAAGCCAAACTGGGTGATAAAGTTAAAGATCTCTCCGGCGTGAAGATCTTTACGACCCTCGATCCGGTTTCGCAGGATGCAGCGGAAAAAGCGGTGATTGACGGTATTCCTGTGCTGAAAAAACAGCGCGGATTAAAAGATCTGGAAACCGCGATGGTAGTGGTTGACCGCTTCAGCGGCGAAGTACGCGCCATGGTGGGCGGTGCCGATCCGCAGTATGCCGGTTACAACCGTGCTCTGCAGGCGCGTCGCTCCATCGGTTCACTGGCTAAACCGGCCACCTATCTGACTGCGCTCAGCCAGCCAAATACTTATCGTCTGAACAGCTGGATTGCCGATGAGCCAATCGCGCTGAAACAGCCGAACGGATCGGTATGGAAACCGCTAAACGACGATCGCCGTTTCAGTGGCAAAGTGATGCTGGTGGATGCGCTGACCAACTCCATGAACGTACCGACGGTTAACCTGGGCATGACGCTGGGGCTGGATTCAGTTGTCGATACCTGGAATAAACTTGGTGTGCCGAAAGATCAGCTGCATCCGGTGCCGGCGATGCTGCTGGGGGCGCTTAACCTGACGCCGGTAGAAGTGGCGCAGGCTTTCCAGTCTATCGCCAGCGGCGGTAACCGTGCGCCGCTGTCAGCGGTACGTTCAGTGATTGCGGAAGATGGCACTGTGCTTTATCAGAGCTTCCCACAGGCGCAGCGCGTTGAACCGGCGCAGGCGGCTTATCTGACGCTCTATACCATGCAGCAAGTGGCCGATCACGGCACCGCACGAGCACTGGGGGCGCGTTTCCCAAATGCGCATCTGGCTGGTAAAACCGGGACGACCAACGATCTGATCGACAGCTGGTTCGCCGGTATTGATGGCAAAGAGGTGGCGATTACCTGGGTTGGCCGTGATAACAACCAGCCAACCAGGCTGTATGGTGCCAGTGGCGCAATGCAGCTCTATCGCCGCTATCTCGATAATCAGGCCCCGATGCCGCTGCAGCTGACGCCGCCAGAAGATGTGTCGATGATGAATATCGATTCAGCGGGTAACTTTGTCTGTGGCACCGGCAGCAGCACCTGGCGTTCACTGCCCGTGTGGGCGTTGGATCCTGATTCGCTTTGTCAGCAGCAAATGCAGCAACAGCAAATGCAGCAACAGCAGATGCAGCAGGAACAGCAGCAACAACAACAGCAGCAGCAACAGCCGCAGCAGCAAGAGAGCGACGGCGTGGCTGGCTGGATAAAAGATATGTTTGGCAGTAAATAACGCATTAATGCGTAAAAGGGGCGCTCAGGCGCCCTTTTTTGTGCCTGATCAATGCAGGTTAATCGCGCCGCAAACGGCGTCACATCAGGGATTTGTACTTGCAGTCATTACTGCGTTTCGCATATTATCCGACCGTTATAATAATCATTATCGTTTCGATTCGCCTGCCCAAAATTCATCTATTAGAGAGACTTTTATGAATGTGCGAACGACTTTTCCTTGTTATAAAAACGGCGTTGCTCCGCGCCGACCTTTGAGCATCTTAATTGCGCTCTCTCTCAGCACCCTGAGTGCGGGTGCCTTTGCCGAAGAGACGTTAGTCGTTTCGGCTGAGGGCGGCGGGGTTGAGCAGGAGAGTTCATGGGGACCGGCACCGACAGTGGCAGCCAAACGCAGCGCCACCGGCACCAAGACCGATACGCCGATCGAAAAAAATCCGCAGTCTGTTTCCGTGGTAACGCGGGAAGAGATGGATATGCGCAATGTCACCAGCGTCAAAGGGGCGTTCAACTATACGCCTGGCGTGTTAACCGGAAACCGTGGCAGCTCCAGTGTGATCGATGCGTTGTCGATTCGCGGTTTCAGCGAAACCAACACTAACCAGTATCTCGA
Source organism: Pantoea sp. LMR881 (assembly GCF_027157825.1). Lineage (NCBI taxonomy): Bacteria > Pseudomonadati > Pseudomonadota > Gammaproteobacteria > Enterobacterales > Erwiniaceae > Pantoea > Pantoea sp. LMR881. Next base: position 1,594,982 of record NZ_JAPVOK010000002.1, on the reverse strand, counting down.
CGGTCTGAAACTGCAAGGCGACAACTATTCAGAATTCGCCATCGATCCCTATTTCCTTGAGCGCGCCGAACTGCTGCGTGGGCCGGTATCCGTGTTGTACGGCAAAAGTAACCCTGGGGTGTCGTTTCACTGGTGAGTAAACGCCCGACGCAGGAAACGCTGCGCGAAGTGCAATTCCAGATGGGTAACGATAACCTGTTTTCAACGGGCTTCGATTTTGGTGGGTCGCTGGATGATGATGGCGTGTACAGCTATCGCCTGACCGGACTGGCGCGCAGCCAGGATGCGCAGCAAGAGATGAACAAAGAGAAGCGTTACACCGTTGCGCCGTCGTTTAGCTGGCGTCCGAATGAAAACACCCGCTTCGATTTACTGACCTATTTCCAGAACGAACCTGAAACCGGTTATTACGGCTGGCTGCCGCGTCAGGGCACCGTTGTGCCGATCATTCGCGCTGACGGCAGCGAGTACAAACTGCCAACCAACTTTGATGAAGGCGAAGAGAGCAACAAGATTTCGCGACAGACCAAAATGGTTGGCTACAACTTCGAACACAGCTTTAACGACACCTGGACGGTACGGCAAAATCTGCGCTACGCCGATCTGCGTACCGACTATCGCAGTATTTACGGCAATGGTTATCTGCCAGCCACGCAAGAGATCACGCGCGGCTCGGCAACGTCTAAAGAAACGCTGAACCAGTTCGCTGTTGATACCCAGGCGCAGGCGAAATTTGCAACCGGTCAGCTCGATCACACGCTGCTGCTCGGCGTGGATTATCAGCGTACACGCAATGATATTGATGCCGCTTTTGGTTCTGCTGCACCGATCAGTGCGGTCAATCCACAATATGGCAACGATACGCTGAACGGCACGCCATTCCCCTATCAGTATCTGAATAAGCAGGAGCAAACTGGTCTGTATGCACAGGATCAGATGGAATGGGATCGCTGGGTAATGACGTTGGGCGGTCGCTACGACTATGCCATGACCTCGGCGCTTAATCGCAACGGCAATGCCGAAGTGAAAAACCACGATCAGGCGTTTACCTGGCGCGGCGGTTTGAACTATGTATTTGATAACGGGGTCGCGCCTTATTTCAGCTACAGCGAATCTTTTATTCCCAATAGCGGCACCACCTCTGGCGGGCAGCCTTTTGATCCGTCGCGCGCGAAGCAGTATGAAGCGGGGGTGAAATATGTGCCGAAAGATCGCCCGATAGTCGTAACCGCAGCGGTTTACCAGTTGACCAAAAACAAGAACCTGACGGCTGAACCTGGCAACGTCAACTTCAGCATCCAGAGCGGGGAAATCCGTTCGCGTGGCGTGGAGCTGGAAGCCAAAGCGGCGCTGAATGCCAATATCAATCTGACAGCTTCATACACATACACCGACGCGAAATATACCGAAGATACCTTGCTGAAAGACAAAACGCCGGTACAGGTACCGAAACATATGGCCTCGCTGTGGAGTGACTACACCTTCCATGAAACGGCGCTGAGCGGCGTGACCATTGGGGCGGGTGTGCGCTATGTCGGTGAGAGTAAGAGCCTTTATAGCACGGGCGATAACGTTAATCAGAACTTCGATGTTGCAGGCTACACCACGGTAGATGCTGCACTGAAGTATGATTTAGGCCGCTTCGGTTTACCGGGTTCGTCAGTCGGGGTTAACGTCAATAACCTGTTTGATCGTGAATATGTCGCGAGCTGTTATCGCGATTACGCGTGTTACTGGGGCGCGGAGCGCCAGATTGTCGGTACCGCGACCTTCAGGTTTTGATTCATCCGGGCGCTGCGGCGCCCGTTTTACAGGGACTCTCATGCAGCATCCGCACGCCGAAGAAGCCACTTTTACGCTGCAACATGTCAGCTTTCGTGTGCCTGGGCGCACGCTCCTTCATCCGCTCTCGCTGACTTTTCCGCCAGGCAAGGTCACCGCATTGATTGGCCATAACGGTTCGGGAAAATCCACGCTGCTGAAAATGCTGGGACGCCATCACGCAGCCAGCGAGGGCAAAGTTTTACTGAATAACCAGCCGGTGGAGCACTGGAACAGCAAAGCCTTTGCGCGCCAGGTGGCTTATCTGCCGCAACAGTTACCCGCCGCAGAAGGGATGACGGTACGCGAACTGGTGGCGATTGGCCGCTATCCGTGGCACGGGGCACTGGGCCGGTTCGGCCAGGACGATCGCAATCGCGTCGACGAAGCCATTACGCTGGTTGGCCTGAAACCCTTTGCGGGCCGCCTGGTGGACAGCCTGTCCGGCGGCGAGCGGCAGCGCGCCTGGTTAGCCATGCTGGTGGCGCAAAACAGTCGCTGTTTGTTGCTGGATGAACCGACCTCGGCGCTGGACATCGCCCATCAGGTGGAGGTCCTGGCGTTGATTCAACAACTGAGCCGTGAGCGCGGCCTGACCGTCATTGCGGTACTGCATGATATCAATATGGCTGCGCGCTATTGCGATCATCTGGTGGCACTGCGGGATGGCTCAATGATCGCCGAAGGCGGCCCGGCAGCCATTATGCAAGCCGATGTGCTGGCAGAGATTTATGGTATTCCAATGGGCATTTTGCCTCATCCGCAGGGCGGTGCGCCGGTGAGTTTTGTTTACTAAGGATGGGCTGATGCCAGATCTGATTCGCCGTCGCCTGATGATGGCACTGGCGCTGTCGCCACTGTTGCCCCATTTTCCGTTACGCGCCGCACCACTTGATGTGCAGCGTATTATCGCACTGGAATGGTTACCCACCGAGCTGTTACTGGCGCTGGGGATCACGCCGTTTGGCGTGGCGGATATGCACAATTACACCATCTGGGTCGGCGATCCGCCGCTGCCTGCGGGCGTGGTGGATGTGGGATTGCGCACCGAACCTAATCTGGAATTGATGACCCAGATGCAGCCGTCATTAATCCTCTGTTCTAACGGTTATGGGCCGTCGCAAGAGAAGCTGGCGCAGATTGCACCGATCATGGGCTTTGACCTCAATAGCGGCGACGGTAAACCTTTTACCACAGCGCGTAGATCGCTGCGGGCGTTGGGCAAACGGCTGGGTCTCGAAGCGCAGGCTGAACAGCATTTGCGCTTTGTTGACAGCCAGATCGACGCTGCCCGTCAACGGCTGGCACCGTTTGCAAACCGTCCGGTTCTGTTAATGTCGCTACTCGACAGCCGCCATGCGATTACTTTCGGCAAAAACAGCCTGTTTCTTGAAGTGATGACGCTGCTCGGCCTGAAAAATGCCTGGCAAGGTGAAACCAACTTCTGGGGCAGTGCGGTTGTGGGTATTGAACGGCTGGCTGCGCTGAATGATGTCGAGGTGATCTGCTTCGATCATGACAATGAGGCAGATATGCAGCAGGTGATGCGCAGTGCCCTGTGGCAGTCGCTGCCGTTTATCCGTGCGGGCCGTTTTCAGCGTGTTCCGGCAGTCTGGTATTACGGCGCGACGCTGTCGGCGCTGCATTTTGTTCGCGTGCTGGAACGCGCCCTGGAGTCGCACTGATGCGCCATCGTCTCTTTCCCGTTGCGCTGTTAAGCGTGCTGTTTCTGTCAGCCCTGGCACTGACGTTGATCAATTTGCGTCAGGCATTGCCAGTGGCGCAATGGCCACAGGCGCTGTGGTCGCCGGATGTGAACAATGTTCAACAGATGGTGTTTCACCACAGCCTGCTGTCGCGGTTGGTTCTGGCGCTGCTGGTGGGTGCCGGTTTGGGGTTAGCGGGTTTGCTGTTTCAGCAGGTGCTGCGTAATCCGCTGGCGGAGCCGACAACCCTGGGTGTCTCATCGGGCGCGCAGCTCGGTATCACGGTCGCCACGCTGTGGGATCTGCCGGGTGGGATCGTGACGCAGCAGTTTGCCGCATTAGGCGGCGCGCTGCTGGTGGGCGCGATTGTTTTTGGTGTCGCCTGGGGCAAACGGCTTTCCCCGGTTACGCTCATCCTCGCCGGGCTGGTGCTGAGTCTTTACAGCGGTGCGGTCAATCAAATCTTCGCCATTTTCAATCACGATCAGCTGCAGAATATGTTTTTGTGGAGTACCGGTGCGCTGAATCAAATGGGCTGGGAAAATGTCAGCCAGCTCTGGCCGCGCCTGTTGCTGGCCTTTGTGCTGGCGCTGGCGCTGTTGCGTCCATTGACGTTAATGGGGCTGGACGACGGCGTGGCAAAGAACCTTGGGCTGGCACTTTCAGTGGCTCGCCTGGGCGGCCTGGGATTAGCGATCCTGCTCAGCGCGCAGTTAGTCAACGTGGCCGGGATCATCGGTTTTATCGGGCTGTTTGCGCCGCTGCTGGCAAAATTGCTGGGTGGGCGTCTGCTACTCAGCCGCATGTTACTCGCGCCGCTGATTGGTGCGCTGTTGCTGTGGCTGGCAGATGCCTGCGTGCTGTGGCTGACCGCGCACTGGCGTGAAGTCTCCACCGGTACGGCAACGGCGCTGCTTGGCGTACCCATTCTGCTGTGGCTGCTGCCGCGTCTGCGTACCGGATCGGTGCCGCCTGCGCTTAATCAGGGCGATAACGTGCCTGCTGAACGCCAGGGCATTTTGCGCTGGAGTGTCATTGGGCTGGGCATACTGGCGCTGTTAGCGTGGCTGGGTTTGGCATGGGGTCGTGATGCTCATGGCTGGATCTGGGCCAGCGGTGAGATGTTGCAACAGCTGATGCCATGGCGTGCGCCACGTCTGCTGGCGGCGCTGGCGGTCGGCTTAATGCTTGGCGTCGCGGGCACGCTGATACAACGTTTAACCGGTAATCCCATGGCCAGCCCGGAAGTGCTGGGCATCAGTTCGGGCGCTGCCTTCGGCGTCGTTATTATGCTTTTTTCGTGCCGGGTGACGCCCTGGCATTTTTACTGCCTGCGGGGGCGCTGGGCGCGGCGCTGACTCTGTTGATTATCATGCTGGTAGCCAGCCGGGGCGGCTTTTCGCCGGAACGCATGCTGCTGGCGGGCATGGCACTGAACAGCGCCTTCGTTACCTTACTGATGCTACTGCTGGCAAGTGGCGATCCGCGCATGGGCGGTTTGCTGAGCTGGATTTCCGGTTCAACCTACAACATCAGTGGTACGCAGGCTCTTCAGAGTGCGGTTTGTGCTGTGGTTCTGGTCGCGCTGGCACCGCTCGCCAGCCGCTGGTTAACTTTATTACCACTGGGCAGCGCCACGGCACGTTCAGCGGGTATGGCGCTCACCGCGTCACGCCTTAGCCTGCTGCTGCTGGCGGCAGCATTGACCGCCACGGCAACCTTAACTATCGGCCCGCTGAGCTTTGTTGGTCTCATGGCACCGCATATTGCGCGTATGCTGGGCTTTCGTCGGGCGTTACCGCAGGTGTTGATGTCAGGCTTACTGGGGGCGGGTTTGATGGCGTTTGCGGACTGGTGTGGCCGTATGCTGGCATTCCCGGATCAAATACCGGCGGGATTAATGGCGACGTTTATTGGCGCACCGTATTTTATCTGGCTGCTGAGGCGATCGCGCTAATGAGCAGGACCGGCAGAGGCCGGTCCTTTTTGATTACAGCTTAACGAAGCAGCGACGTGCAGCGTCAATGGTGCGCTGAATATCCTCGGCGCTGTGCGCCAGTGACATAAAGCCTGCTTCAAACGCAGACGGGGCAAGGTAGACACCTTCTTCCAGCATCAAATGGAAGAATTTTTTGAAGCGTTCAACATCACAACGACAAACATCAGCATAACAGGTCACGCTTTCCGCATCAGTGAAGAACAGACCAAACATACCGCCAACGTGGTTAACCACCAGCGGGATATTTTCCTGCTGTGCCGCATGCAGCAAGCCTTCAGCCAGTTGCGTGGTGAGCTCAGTCAGCGTTTGATGCGTGCCCGGCTGAGCAATTTGACTCAAACAAGCGTAACCGGCTGCCATAGCAATGGGGTTGCCAGACAGGGTTCCCGCCTGGTAAACCGGGCCGGTTGGCGCTAACGCTGCCATCACATCGCGGCGACCACCGAACGCGCCGACAGGCATTCCGCCGCCAATAATTTTGCCAAGGCAGGTAAGATCGGGTTTCACGTTGTAATAAGCCTGAGCACCGCCCAGCGCAACGCGGAAGCCGGTCATCACCTCATCAATAATCAGCAAGGCACCGAATTCATCACACAACGCACGTAAGCCTGGCAGGAAGCCTGGCTGCGGCGGAATGCAGTTCATGTTGCCCGCAACCGGCTCAACAATGATACAGGCGATATCGTGCGGATAGAGCTCAAAGGCCGCACGCACGGAATCGAGATCGTTATAGGTACAGGTCAGTGTGTGTTTAGCAAAGTCAGCGGGTACGCCAGGTGAATTAGGTTGTCCCAGCGTCAATGCACCAGAACCGGCTTTAACCAGCAAGTGATCGGCATGGCCGTGATAGCAGCCTTCGAATTTGATCAGCTTATCGCGACCCGTGAAGCCACGCGCGAGACGAATCGCGCTCATGGTCGCTTCGGTGCCAGAGTTCACCATGCGCACCATTTCCATACTCGGCACCAGTTCACACACCAGCTGCGCCATGGTGACTTCCATTTCCGTGGGGGCACCAAAACTCAGGCCGCGCTGGGCAGCTTCAATGACGGCGTTACGGATTTCAGCGTTGTTGTGGCCTAAAACCATCGGCCCCCATGAACCCACATAGTCGATATAAGCTTTGCCATCGGCATCGTAAAGAGAGGCACCATCAGCGTGCTCAATGAATAGCGGTGCGCCGCCCACACCGGTAAAAGCACGTACCGGGGAGTTTACGCCGCCAGGGATCAGGCGTTGCGCCTCGGCGAACAGTTTTTCGGACTTACTCATTTTCGGCTCCAGCGGTTCAGTAAAATATCGCGCCATTCTACGGAAGAGGCGCGACAGGCGAAAGGGTGGAACAGCCTGCAGTACCACTAACCTTAGTTAAAGCGGCACAGAGTGCGAAGCTCAAAACTTGATTGCGTTGAAGGGCTGGCAGATAATAGCGAGATTGAGGTCGTTTTCTGACCTGGACGTTTACTGGAGTCAAACATGAGTGAAGAAGTAGCAGCACTGCCGTTGCAATTTACCGATGCCGCCGCCAACAAGGTAAAAAGCCTGATTGCTGACGAAGAGAACCCGGAGCTGAAACTGCGCGTTTATATCACTGGCGGCGGTTGCAGTGGTTTTCAGTACGGTTTTACTTTTGATGACCAGATGAATGATGGCGACATGACGATTGAGAAACAGGGCGTGTCGCTGGTTGTTGATCCAATGAGCCTGCAATATCTGGTGGGCGGTTCGGTCGACTACACCGAAGGGCTGGAGGGTTCACGCTTTATCGTTACCAACCCGAACGCAAAAACCACCTGCGGTTGTGGTTCCTCGTTCAGTATTTGATTGTGCAGGCCGCCATTCGGCGGCCTCGTTTTACCACTCAATCGTTACCAGTCGTCCCGTCTCTTTCTGTTTTGCATCTTGTTTAATCTCGCTTTGAGTAATGCGTGGCTGCGCACTGAGGTGGCGCCCGCAATCGACCTGCGGCGTGGTTTGAGCATTTGTCTGGTTAATTTCACAGCGTGAGTAAATAATCAGCCTGGCGCCAATAGAACCGGTGGTTGACCCTGCAATGGCAGAGCCAGCGATCGTCAGCCCTATGGCCAGAAGCAGTGTTCTGGTCATGTTAAGTTCCTGGTGTAGTCAAAAGGCGCTTAGCGCAAAAAGGACGGCGAGCATACGTGGCTTGCGCGTCTCATTTACTGATTAACGGCAAAAACTGGTTTTTCTTTAATCGATTAAGCCGACATTATTGTGCTGGGTGTAATACTGCACACAGCTGCTTTGCCGCTAACAGCATACGTGGACCGGGACGACTGAGCCAGTCATCGTTAATGGCAATCACCGGCACGTTAAGCTGGGGCTGCCAAAACTGCGCCACGCTCGCTGCCTGTTGTTGATTGCCACCGATCAAAATGGCCTGGGGATGGCGCATCAGCACCTGTTCACGGCTCACCTGCGGCCAGCTGACGCGACTGTCAGCAAAGATATTTTTGCCGCCACACAGCCCGATAATGTCGTTTTGTAAGGTGGCCTTCGCGGCGGTAAACAGCGGTTGCTGCCCGAATTGCAGAAACAGCGGAATCGGTTTTTGTGAGGCGTATTGCTGACGCAGGCTGGCTTCCTGCTGGCGTAGCTGTTGGGCAGCTTTGGCCGCCTCTTCAGGATGAGGGCTCCATTTTCCCAGCGCAGCGAGCGCATCGATCATGCCAGCCAGATTCGCGGGATCAATCCATTCAATATGCACACCAAACTGCTGTAGCTGATCGATCTGACGTTGAGGATTGCCGCCGCGCCAGGCTAATACCACATCGGGCTTTAATTGCAATATGCGTTCGACTTTGACCCCTTGCCAGTTAGCGACCTGTTCAATCTGTTTAGCGGCAGGGGGATAATCGGACCAGGCACTCACCGCGACGGGCGTAATGCCTGCGGCAAAAGCCAGCTCGGTTAAATGGGGCGCAAGGGCGATAACGCGCGGAGGGGCGGCAAACAGGCTACTGCTGATCAGCAGCAGCCAGCAGAAAAGAAGACGTTTAACCACGCGCCAGACGTGCCAGCAGATTCTCAACCATCAGGGAAGACTGTTTGGCGGCTACGCTGAGGAACTCATCAAAGCTCAGATGTGATTCCTGATCGGCAACGTCGGAAATCGCACGAACCACCACAAACGGTACCTGGAACTGGTGACAAACATGACCAATCGCTGTTGCTTCCATCTCAACGGCAATAGCCTGCGGAAAGGTAGTGCGAATGCGTGCCAGCGGTTCAGCGCCATTGATAAAAGCATCGCCGCTGACCACTAAGCCGCGCACGGCGTTGAGATCCAGTTGCTGAATACAGGCTTCGGCCTCGGCGATTAACGCGGGATCGGCAACAAAGGCCGCAGGACAACCTGCCATTTGACCTGGGGCATAACCAAAAGCGGTGACATCCGCATCGTGATAACGCACTTCTTCAGATACCACAATGTCGCCAACCTTCAGCGTCGGCGCTAATCCACCAGCGGAACCGGTATTAATCACCACGTCCGGTTTGCACAACTGCAACAGCAGCGTAGTGCCGAGTGCCGCTGCTGTTTTACCAATGCCTGACTTCAGCAGAGCAACCTCAACGCCGTTAAGCGTGCCAGTATAAATCTCACAACCGGCCAGCGATAAGGTTTGACGGTTTTCGATTTTGTCACGCAGCAGGGTGACTTCCTGCTCCATCGCGCCAATGATGCCTGCTTTCATAAAATGTCTCGCTAATAATGAGTAGATGTGATCGACGAAATTAAGGCGTAGTCTATCATGGCTGACAGGGGAATAATTCACGAAAAAATAAGGGGTAATCAATGGCAGCGATCAATTTCAGGAAGAAGATCAGCTTCACTCGCCCTTATACCAGTCGAAAAGATCCAGAAGGCGAATATTATATTACCCGCCATTTTGAGAGCGATCGTGGTCGGATAATTAACTCGGCGGCGATTCGTCGACTGCAACAGAAAACGCAGGTCTTTCCGTTAGAACGCAACGCCGCAGTGCGTTCGCGGCTGACGCATTCGCTTGAAGTGCAACAAACCGGGCGCTATATCAGCAAAGAGATCCTGCAAACCCTGAAAATGCAGGGAGGGTTAGCGCAGTATGGCCTGGATGAGCTGGAAGGCGCATTTGAAAGCCTGGTGGAGATGGCGTGCCTGCTGCACGATGTGGGTAATCCGCCGTTTGGCCATTTTGGTGAAGCCGCCATCAATGACTGGTTTGAAGATAACTTGCCCGCAAACCTGGTCGATCCGTTAGTGGCTGGGGTGGAAACTGACGAGCAACGCAGCTATTTTGACCAGTTAAATGCAACGATTCGTCAGGATTTGTGCCATTTTGAAGGCAATGCCCAGGCTATTCGTATGGTGCATACGTTACTGCAACTGAATCTGAGTTATTCACAGGTTGCCTGTATTTTGAAATATACCGCGCCCGCCTGGTGGCAAGGGGATAAGCCAGCGGAATTCAGTGCGCTAATGAAAAAACCGGGTTTCTATTTATCGGAACAGGAATATATTGCTGACCTGCGCGCGGCAACGAATATGGCAGAACATCACCGCTTTCCCCTGACCTATATTATGGAGGCCGCGGATGACATCTCTTATTGTATTGCTGATTTGGATGACGCCGTTGAAAAAGCGATTTTCAATGTAGACAGCCTGTATGAATTTCTCAGCCGGGCATGGGGACCGATTAAAAATAACGACGCGTTCAGCCGTACTATTGGCGAGGCCTGGCGTGAAGCCAGCAGTAAAAAACGTCGTAGCCGCAGCGATCAATTCTTTATGTCGCTACGGGTCAATGTACAGAGTGTTTTAGTCACGTATGCAGTAAAACGCTTTGTTGATAATCTTCCCGCTATTTTTGCTGGAAATTTTAATCACGCATTATTAGAAGATGATGGTGAAGAGGGGCGTTTATTACAGCTGTTTAAAACGGTTGCCCGTCAGCACGTATTCAATCATTCCGAAGTTGAGCAGTTAGAATTACAAGGTTATCGGGTAATTAAGGGGTTGTTAGAGATATATGAACCTCTGATGCGGCTAAACTATGAATCTTTCACCAGTTTGATAAATGATGACTTTTTGCGTCATCATCCGATAGAAACCCGCTTATTTCATAAACTTTCGGGTAAGCATCGCAAAGCTTATCAGCAAAAGATGCGTACACTGGCGGTTGAACATAAATATGAGCGCCTGTTATGGGAACGTTATTATCGCTTTCGCCTCATTCAGGATTACATCAGCGGCATGACCGATCTTTATGCCTGGATGAGTATCGTCGTTTGATGGCCGTGGAATAACCGGGCAATTGTAAAGAGGCCGCATAAATTTTTACTTTTACCTAAAACTTTATCAGGAACTTCGCGCTAAAACATTTATCTCAGCATACGACCACAGCAATGGTCGGGACGTTAATCTTTGAGAGATATCGAAAAATGAAAAAAACTCATTAATGCTAAGTGCTCTGGCACTTAGTCTTGGTATGGCTCTGACGCCTGCCAGTGTGTTCGCTGCAGAAACCGCTTCTTCTACCACCCAGCAATTGCCGAGCCTGGCACCCATGCTGGAAAAAGTGATGCCTTCTGTTGTCAGTATTAGCGTTGAAGGCAGCACCACGGTAAAAACGCCGCGTATGCCGCAACAATTCCAGCAGTTTTTTGGCGACAATTCGCCTTTCTGCCAGGAGGGTTCACCTTTCCAGAATTCGCCGATGTGTCAGGATGGTGGCCCTGATGGCGCACCCAATACCCAGCAGGAGAAATTCCGCGCCCTGGGCTCAGGCGTTGTGATTAATGCCGATAAAGGCTATGTCGTGACCAACAATCACGTCGTCGATCACGCCACTAAAATTCAGGTGCAGTTGAGCGATGGTCGCCGTTATGACGCCAAAGTCATCGGTAAAGATCCAAGTTCAGATATCGCGCTGATTCAACTGCAGGATGCTAAAAATTTGACGGCGGTTAAGCTTGCTGACTCCGACAATTTGCGCGTGGGTGATTACACCGTAGCGATTGGTAATCCTTATGGTTTAGGCGAAACCGTTACGTCAGGCATTGTCTCAGCACTGGGCCGTAGTGGCCTGAATGTTGAAAATTATGAGAACTTTATTCAGACCGATGCCGCAATTAACCGGGGCAACTCAGGTGGCGCGTTGGTGAATCTCAATGGTGAACTGATCGGTATCAACACTGCCATTCTGGCACCGGACGGCGGTAATATCGGTATCGGCTTTGCCATTCCAGCCAACATGGTGAAAAACCTGACTGCGCAAATGGTTGAATATGGTCAGGTGAAACGTGGTGAGCTGGGCATCATGGGCACCGAGCTTAATTCAGAGCTGGCGAAAGCGATGAAGGTTGATGCGCAGCGCGGCGCCTTTGTTAGTCAGGTTCTGCCGAACTCTGCTGCCGCGAAAGCGGGTATCAAAGCGGGAGATGTTGTGGTGTCGATGAATGGCAAACCGCTGACCAGTTTTGCCTCGCTGCGTGCTGAAGTCGGCACGTTACCGATCGGCACGACGTTGAAACTGGGCTTGCTGCGTGACGGCAAACCAGTGGATGTCTCTGTGCAGTTGCAGCAAAGCACACAGAATAAAGTGCAATCCGCCACTATTTACACCGGTATCGAAGGCGCAGATCTCAGCAACAGCGATGGCAACGTTAAAGGCGTACGTGTTGATAACGTCAAAGCGGGCAGCGCAGCCGCACGGATTGGCCTGAAAAAAGGTGATGTTATCCTGGGTGTAAACCAGCAAGCCGTCGCTAATCTGGGTGAGCTACGTAAGATTCTCGACACCAAACCCTCGGTGTTGGCACTCAACGTAAAACGGGGCGACAGCAGCCTTTATCTGCTTATGCAGTAACTGTTGCGCGACTCCTCTTTTAAGCGGACCCCGGTCCGCTTTTTTTATGGCTGCAATGTCGGCGGAAAGAATGTGATGCTTGCCGCAAAATAAGTAAATGCTGCTCTGGCTCTGTGCATTTGCACAATGTTCCGTGGCTGGCCCGCGTATTCTGTATTCCCTTCTCTTTATCAGGAGTATTGGATGGCTACCTATTACCTCGACGCCCGGCTGGCACAGGATATTGTGGCGCGCACCATGAAAATTATTGACAGCAATGTCAACGTGATGGATGCACGTGGACGCATTATTGGCAGCGGCGATCGGGAGCGTATTGGGGAATTGCACGAAGGCGCGTTGCTGGTGCTCTCCCAGGGACGCGTGGTAGACATTGATGAAGCGGTGGCGAAGCATCTGCACGGTGTGCGGCCTGGCATTAATTTGCCGCTGCGTATTGATGGCAATATCGTGGGCGTGATTGGCTTAACCGGCGAGCCACTGGCGCTGCGCCATTATGGTGAGCTGGTCTGTATGACCGCAGAAATGATGCTTGAACAGGCGCGCTTGCTGAACATGCTGGCGCAGGACAGCCGTTTGCGTGAAGAGCTGGTGTTGAACCTGATCCGCAGCGAAAGCTTAACACCTCAGCTGACCGAATGGGCACAGCGTTTAGGGATCGATCTCAATCAACCCCGGCTGGTGGCGGTGGTAGAGGTCGACAGCGGTCAGTTAGGCGTAGACAGCGCCATGTCCGAGTTGCAACAGTTACAAACATTACTGACGACGCCAGAGCGGGATAATTTGATTGCTATCGTTTCACTGACGGAAATGGTGGTATTGAAACCCGCGCTGAATGCACATGGGCGTTATGATCAGGACGATCATCGCAAGCGAGTCGAGCAGTTACTTCAGCGCATGAAAGAGAGTGGAAACTTACGCATGCGTATCGCACTAGGTAATTACTTTACCGGTCCCGGCAGTATTGCCCGATCCTACCGCACCGCCCGTACCACGATGATGGTCGGCAAGCAGCGTATGCCCGATGTCAGAAGCTATTTTTATCAGGATTTAGTTTTACCGGTATTGCTGGACAGCCTGCGCGGCGGCTGGCAGGCAAACGAACTGGCGCGGCCGCTGGCTAAGCTAAAAAGTATGGATAATAACGGCCTGCTGCGTCGCACCTTGCTGGCCTGGTTTACCCATAATGTGCAACCCAGCGCAACCGCGCGCGCGTTATTTATTCATCGCAATACGCTGGAATATCGCCTGAACCGCATCTCTGAGCTGACCGGTCTTAACCTGAGCAATTTCGACGATCGCCTGTTGCTGTATGTCGCATTACAGCTGGATGAGCAGGGTTAACGTCGTCATACAGACATGAAAAAGGCCAGCGAATGCTGGCCTTAAAATGGGCTGGCAGAACTTAACGGCTGTTGCGGGTTAGCTTCTCAAGATCGGATTCAATTTCCGTGATCTTGTTAGTTACTACGCTTTCCAGGTGACGTAAATCATCCAGAATTTTACGTTTCAAATCGACTTCGATTTGATCGCGCTGGCAGATTTGATCCAGCTCATCAATCACATAACGCAGATTTGGGCTGATCTCCTGTACTTCTTTATAACCGTGTGAAGCATGGTCTGCGATCACTGTTTTACGCTGGCGCGGATATTTAAACTTCACGCTTTTAGCGAAAAATTCACCTTTATCTTTACGGAAGTAAATTTTAAGAATGTCGTTATTGGCTTCCTGACGCAGGCTATAACGGTCAATGTCGTCCGGGTTACTGATACCTAAGCTTTTAATGTTGTCGTACATAACGTTGTTCCACCAGATAAGAGAAGTGCGCAGAGGAGTTCATGGCTAAAACAACTGTAGACATAAATAGCAGAATGAACATTGCGCGACGGGATTTAACTGGCGCGGATTATGACCTGGATGAAAATTAAACGCACCTGTTAATTCGCAGCGCGAAACAGGATGTCTGGCAGGAAGTGTAAAGAAAAAATTACGGGCCGGTTGCCGGCCCGTTCAGCGGCTTAGTCGATGGTACGCAGCAGCTCGTTGATACCGACTTTACCCAGCGTTTTGGCATCAACTTTCTTCACGATCACAGCACAGTAGAGACTGTAGCTGCCATCTTTGGAAGGCAGGTTGCCAGAAACGACAACAGAGCCGGCTGGAACGCGACCGTAGTGTACTTCACCCGTTTCGCGGTCATAGATTTTGGTGCTTTGGCCAATATAAACGCCCATTGAAATCACGGAACCTTCTTCAACGATAACGCCTTCAACAATTTCTGAACGTGCGCCAATGAAGCAGTTGTCTTCAATGATGGTAGGGTTAGCCTGAAGCGGCTCCAGCACACCGCCGATACCCACGCCGCCGGACAGGTGCACGTTTTTACCGATCTGCGCGCAAGAACCCACAGTGGCCCAGGTATCAACCATGGTGCCTTCGTCAACAAATGCGCCGATATTAACGTAAGAAGGCATCAGTACGGTGTTACGTGCGATATAAGCGCCCTGACGAACAGCGGCTGGTGGTACAACGCGGAAGCCTTCTTTTTGAAGCGCGCTTCATCCCAGCCGGCAAATTTCATTGGCACTTTGTCGTAGAAACGGGTTTCTGCGCCTTCCATGACCTGGTTGTCATTGATACGGAAAGAGAGCAGTACTGCTTTTTTCAGCCACTGATGCGTTACCCACTCACCGTCGATCTTTTCAGAAACGCGCAGCGAACCGCTGTCCAGCAGAGAGATAACCTGATTGATGGCATCACGGGTTTCGCTGTCAACGCTGGTGGGGGTAATATCAGCGCGACGTTCGAAGGCGGATTCAATAACGCTCTGTAACTGTTGCATATTTTTTTCCTGAGTCTGTTGTGTGCAGTGCCGTGCAATCATGCATCTGGCACAAGTAAACTATTCATTAATCGATTGCGGTCACACTTTATCGTTTGGATTAAGGGCTTCTGTCAACCGTTGTTGCAATGCTTTGCGCATTTCGTCATCAAGCGCCTGACGATCGCTGTTGGCTAAAATAAATAAGTCCTCGACGCGCTCGCCAATGGTGCTAATGCGTGCGCCGTGCAGCGACACGCCAAGATCGGCAAACACTTCTCCGACACGTGCCAGCAGGCCTGGCTGATCGAGCGCCACCAGCTCCAGATAACTGCGGCGATCGGTATGTGTAGGCAGGAAATTGACTTCGGTATCGACACTAAAGTGCTTCAGCCTGGCGGACTGGCGACGCGTACGCGGCGGCACCCAGTCGGATTGAGTAATAGCTTGCTCCAGCGCCTGGATAATCACTGGATGGCGATCGGCAGCCAGCGGGCTGCCGTCTGGCTCCAGAACAATAAAAGTATCCATTGCCATGCCGTCACGGCTGGTAAAGATCTGCGCATCGTGCACGCTGAGATTACGGCGATCCAGCTCACCGGCGACGGCGGCGAAAAGGTGAGGACGATCCGGACTCCAGATAAAGATTTCGGTGCCACCGCGCGTCGCTTGTGGGCTGACCAGTACCAGCGGCTTAGTCAGATCGTGTCCCATCAGGTGTCGGGCGTGCCAGGCAAGCTGGTTCGGCGTATGACGCAGGAAATAATCCGCGCGGCAGCGGTTCCAGATGTGATGTAAACGCTCTTCGTCAATATTATCCATACGCAACAGCGCCAGCGCCTGCAAACGATGATGACGCACACGTTCGCGCAGGTCCGGGCTGTTTTCCATGCCGCGACGCAGCTGTTTTTCAGTGGCGAAAAACAGTTCACGCAATAAACTCTGCTTCCAGCTGTTCCACAGGCTCTCATTGGTGGCGCAGATATCTGCAACGGTTAAACACACCAGATAGCGCAGGCGATTCTCATTATGCATCACTTCAGCAAACTGCTGAATCACCGTGGGATCCTGAATATCCCGGCGCTGGGCAGTAACCGACATCAATAAATGATGGCGCACCAGCCAGGCAACCAGCTGAGTTTCTCGCGAATTCAGGCCGTGCATTTCGGCAAAGTCCAGCGCATCCTGGGCACCAAGAATTGAGTGGTCACCGTTACGCCCTTTGGCGATATCATGCAGCAGGGCGGCCATTAACAGCAGCTCCTGCTGCGGCAAGCGTGGCCATAATTCAACGCAAAGCGGATGTTTTGGACGTGTGGCTTCGTTGGCGAAGCTTTCCAGCTTTTGCAACACGCGGATGGTGTGTTCATCCACAGTATAAGCGTGGAACAGATCAAACTGCATTTGGCCTACGATATGGCCCCATAACGGCGTGTAGGCCCATAACACGCTGTGGCGATGCATAGGCACCAGTGCACGCTTGACCGCACCAGGATGGCGAAGAATAGCCATGAAAATCTGGCGCGCTTCCGGGATCTGACACAGCGGCTGCTTTAGATGGCGGCGCGCATAACGCAGATGGCGCAGCGTGGTGGAGTAGATGCCTTTAATCTGTTCATTGCGCACCATAAGATAGAACATGCGCAAAATGGACTGCGGCTCACGGTCAAACAGCGTTTCATCGCGTAGATCAATAAGGTCACCGCGTAACTGAAACTCGTCGTCTATCGGGCATGGTTTCTCATGGGTTGAGAGCGCCAGAATCGCCTCGTCAAACAGCTGCAGCAGCATCTGATTCAGCTCGCCGATGCGGCGGGTAACGCGATAGAAATCTTTCATCATGCGCTCAACCGGCTCATTGCCTTCGCCCTGGTAATTCAGGCGTTGCGCAACGCTGAGCTGACGATCAAACAGCAGGCGGTTGTCATAACGGGGCAGCGAAAGATGCAGAGCAAAGCGGATACGCCAGAGAAAATCCTGACATTCGTTAAGTTCGTTGCGCTCAACTTCAGTAAGGAAACCAAATCCAACCATTTCATCCAGCGTGGTGGCCCCAAAATGGCGGCGCGCCACCCACTGCAAGGTGTGAATATCACGCAAGCCGCCGGGGCTGCTTTTAATATCTGGCTCAAGGTTGTAACTGGTGCCGTGATAGCGTTGATGACGCTCTGCCTGCTCCTCAATTTTTGCTGCAAAGAAGCGTGAAGAGGGCCAGAAACCGTCACTAAAAACATTCTTTTGCAACTCAAGAAACAGGGCAACATCGCCAGTCAGCATGCGTGACTCAATCAGGTTGGTGGCCACGGTCAGATCCGACAGACCTTCCAGCAGGCACTCTTCCAGCGTACGCACGCTATGACCCACTTCCAGTTTTAAATCCCACAGCAGCGTCAGAAATTGACTGGTGCGCTGTGCAGCCTCTTCATCAAGCGACTGACGGCTAAGAATCAACACATCAATATCAGAGAGTGGATGCAGCTCACCGCGTCCATAACCGCCGACCGCCACGAGCGCAATGGCAGCCATGTCATCGAAACCGAAGAAGCGCCATAAGCGACGCAGCAGGCGATCAATAAAGCGCGTGCGGGTGTCAATCAAGGTTTCAACTGCTTCACCGGCATCAAAAGCGGTAGCTAAGTGTTGCTGAAAATTTTCCAGTTTCTGTTTTAACGCGTCGCGTGTTATCTGGTTATCTTCCCAGTGGGCCGGGGAATCTTTCAGACCTTTTCGTACCTCATTCGACAGGCTCACGCTCATGCAGCTTATCTCTTCTTTAGCCATAAAAAAGCCGGCTTAGCGCCGGCTTTTTCGTTAGTGGGGAATCACCCTTCGTTCACCAACACCGCAGGAAGGGTGTCATCTTTACGCAGGGTTAAAATCTCACAGCCGTTATCCGTGACCACAATAGTATGCTCGTACTGTGCGGACAAGCTGCGATCTTTGGTTTTTACCGTCCAGCCATCTTTCATGGTACGAATACGATAATCTCCCGCATTAACCATGGGTTCAACCGTAAAAGTCATGCCCGCTTGTAATACCACGCCGCCATCGTCTGCATCGTAATGCAGCACCTGTGGTTCCTCATGGAAACCTTTGCCGATGCCATGACCGCAATATTCACGCACCACCGAAAAGTCATTCGCTTCGACATATTGTTGAATAGCACGGCCCAGCTCGCGCAGGCGAATGCCTGGTTTAATCAGGCGCAGCGACAGATAAAGGCTTTCCTGAGTGACGCGACACAGGCGCTCACCCTGAATAGTCGGTTTGCCAACGATAAACATTTTTGAGGTGTCGCCGTGGTATTCATCTTTAATGACGGTAACGTCAATATTAATGATATCGCCATCTTTAAGCTGGCGCTCATCGCTGGGAATACCGTGACAGACCACTTCGTTGATCGAGATACAGACTGATTTCGGGAAGCCGTGATAGCCAAGACAGGCAGAAACAGCGTGCTGCTCGTGGGTAATATAGTCGTGGCAGATGCGATCCAGTTCACCGGTTGTCACACCGGGTTTAACATGCTGCTCGATCATCTCCAGCACCTCGGCAGCCAGGCGGCCAGCGACGCGCATTTTTTCGATTTCTTCAGGGGTTTTGATTGAAATTGCCATTAAATTAATCCGCATTTGCCGAAATTATCGACAATAATGAACTCTGTGCTGTCATGTTAGCAGCCAGCAAATGGGCTGCCAAATAGAGAACGCGCTGGCCTGAATCAGCGAACTATTATTGGCGTCACAGGTGCAATTATGGTATAAAGCGCGCCGACGATTCTCTGTACGACTGTTTTGGTCGGCAGGAAACGCATAACTCTCATTATGTGTAATAAAACACACATGTATCGACACATGCGCCGGGGTGCCTCGTAAGAGGTCGGTTGTATGGGATACATGGAGGCCCAACCCCAATCTATCATAGAGGTAATCATGGCAACTGTTTCCATGCGCGACATGCTCAAGGCTGGTGTTCACTTCGGTCACCAGACCCGTTACTGGAACCCGAAAATGAAGCCATTCATCTTCGGTGCACGTAACAAAGTTCACATCATCAACCTTGAAAAAACTGTACCTATGTTCAACGAAGCCCTGGCTGAGCTGAACAAGATTTCTTCCCGTAAAGGTAAGATCCTGTTTGTTGGTACTAAGCGCGCTGCTGCTGAAGCAGTAAAAGAGTCTGCACTGAGCTGCGACCAGTTCTTCGTAAACCACCGCTGGTTGGGTGGCATGCTGACCAACTGGAAAACCGTTCGTCAGTCTATCAAACGTCTGAAAGATCTTGAGACTCAGTCTCAGGACGGCACTTTCGACAAACTGACCAAAAAAGAAGCACTGATGCGTGCTCGTGAACTGGCCAAGCTGGAAAACAGCCTGGGCGGTATCAAAGACATGGGCGGTTTGCCGGACGCACTGTTCGTTGTTGACGCTGACCACGAACACATCGCAATCAAAGAAGCAAACAACCTGGGTATCCCAGTTTTTGCTATCGTTGATACCAACTCTGATCCAGATGGCGTTGATTTCGTTATCCCGGTAACGACGATGCGATCCGTGCTGTAAGCCTGTACCTGACTGCCGTTGCGACTACCGTTCGTGAAGGCCGTTCTCAGGACCTGGCTGAGCAAGCCGAAGAAGCGTCTTTAGAAAACGCTTAATAAGGTCTGCTCTGCATAAGAGCCCTTAGTATTCAGATGTGATCTGTAAGGGGCCAAACTTGGCCCCTTTATTTTATCCAAGTCTGTTACGCCCCTGTTCAGGAAGGCGGGACAGAATAAATTTTCCGCAATAAGTGCCTGCTGGTGCAAATGTACACAGGTACGAACCGAGGATTCTGGAATGGCTGAAATTACCGCTGCATTGGTAAAAGAACTGCGTGAGCGTACTGGCGCGGGCATGATGGACTGCAAAAGGCGCTGACTGAAGCAAGCGGCGACATCGAGCTGGCTATCGAAAATATGCGTAAGTCTGGCGCAATTAAAGCGGCGAAAAAAGCAGGCAACGTAGCTGCTGACGGCGTGATCAAAACCAAAATCGTTGGTGACTACGGTGTTATTCTGGAAGTTAACTGCCAGACTGACTTCGTGGCAAAAGACGGCGGTTTCCAGGCATTCGCTGATAAAGTGCTGGACGCGGCTGTAAGCGATCGCGTCACTGACGTTGAAGTTCTGAAAGCGCAGTTCGAAGAAGAGCGCGTTGCCCTGGTTGCTAAAATCGGTGAGAACATCAACATCCGTCGCGTTGCAGTACTTGAAGGCGAAGAGCTGGGCAGCTACCTGCACGGCGCACGTATCGGCGTACTGGTTTCAACCAAAGGCGCTAACGAAGATCTGATCAAGCAGATCGCTATGCACGTTGCAGCGAGCAAGCCTGAGTTTGTTAAGCCAGAAGACGTTTCTGCTGATGTCGTTGAGAAAGAGTACCAGGTTCAGCTGGACATCGCGATGCAGTCTGGCAAGCCAAAAGAGATCGCTGAGAAAATGGTTGAAGGCCGCATGAAGAAATTCACCGGCGAAGTTTCTCTGACAGGTCAGGCTTTCGTTATCGACCCAAGCAAAACCGTTGGCCAGGCTCTGAAAGAGCAGGGCGCTGACGTGATCAACTTCATCCGCTTCGAAGTGGGCGAAGGCATCGAGAAAGTTGAATCTGACTTCGCTGCAGAAGTAGCAGCAATGTCTAAACAGTCTTAATGCTCTGAAAGAACCGCCAGAAGGCGGTTCTTTTTGTCTGTGATACGCAACAGACACGTTTTCAGTCTCATCCCAATAGCAATTTTAATGCGTTAAGCGGATGATCGATCAGATTTAACTTATCTCTCATCATATCTTCCAGGAAGAATTAGCCATGGCGACCAACGCAAAACCTGTTTATCAACGTATCCTGCTAAAACTGAGTGGTGAAGCACTGCAAGGTGCCGAAGGTTTTGGTATTGACGCGAGTGTGCTTGACCGCATGGCACAAGAGGTAAAAGAGCTGGTCGAACTGGGCATCCAGGTTGGCGTTGTTATTGGCGGCGGTAACCTGTTCCGTGGGGCGGGTCTGGCACAGGCGGGTATGAACCGCGTGGTGGGCGACCACATGGGTATGCTGGCAACGGTGATGAATGGTTTGGCAATGCGTGATGCGCTGCACCGTGCTTATGTTAATGCGCGCCTGATGTCAGCGATTCCACTGAATGGCGTGTGTGATAACTACAGTTGGGCAGAGGCAATTAGCCTGTTGCGTAATAACCGTGTTGTTATCTTCTCTGCGGGTACGGGTAATCCTTTCTTTACCACGGACTCAGCTGCTTGCCTGCGCGGTATTGAAATCGAAGCCGACGTCGTATTGAAAGCCACCAAAGTTGACGGTGTCTATTCTGCCGATCCGGTAAAAAGCCCGGATGCCACTTTATACGAGCAGTTAACCTACGCTGAAGTGCTGGATAAAGAGCTTAAAGTGATGGATCTGGCCGCCTTTACGCTGGCTCGTGACCATAAATTGCCGATCCGCGTCTTCAACATGAATAAGCCTGGTGCGTTGCGTCGCGTCGTCATGGGTGAAAAAGAAGGCACCCTGATTACGCATTAATACCCGAGGCGAGATAAAATAAGGTATATTCTGTCAGCGCGATGATAACGCATCGCGCACCAGTCAGGATTATCGATGATTATCGATCCCGCTTCCGGTTATGCCGGAACTGGCCAGGTCAAACCGAATCCAAGGGTTTCAACGTGATTAACGACATCAAAAAAGATGCTGAAACGCGCATGGACAAATGCGTGGAAGCATTCAAAAACACCATCAGCAAAGTGCGCACCGGTCGTGCTTCACCTTCGCTGCTCGACGGCATTATTGTCGAATATTACGGCACGCCGACGCCGCTGCGTCAGCTGGCTTCCGTTACCGTAGAAGACTCACGCACGCTGAAAATCAACGTGTTTGATCGTTCACTCGGCCCAGCCGTTGAAAAAGCGATCATGGCGTCTGACCTCGGTTTAAATCCAAGCTCAGCTGGCAGTGACATTCGTGTTCCGCTGCCTGCGCTGACCGAAGAACGCCGTAAAGACTTGATCAAAATCGTGCGCGGTGAAGCCGAGCAGGGTCGCGTATCAGTCCGTAACGTACGTCGCGATGCCAACGACAAAATCAAAGTGCTGCTGAAAGATAAAGAGATCAGCGAAGACGACGAACGTCGTGCGCAAGATGAGATCCAAAAATGACTGATGCACATATCAAGAAAGTTGATGCTGCGCTGTCAGAAAAAGAGACGGAGTTGATGGATTTCTAATTCCATTAATGCCGGACAAAACGCCGTACAGAGAGGTATTCAAATGAATGCGACATCTGGCGGCGTTTTACATTGTGCTTTCGGGCACGGCCTGTTTTGACTTCACATGGATAGCATCATGAAGCGATTAACCTTGCTGGGTTCAACCGGATCGATTGGCACCAGCACGCTGGCGGTCATTAGCGCCAATCCCGATCTTTATCAGGTGACCGCATTAGTCGCCGGACACAATGTCACGCTCATGGCTGAGCAATGCGCGCAGTTTAAGCCTCGTTATGCCGCCATGGCAGATGAAGCCTCGGCCAGCGCGCTGCGTGAGCGACTGAGAGCACTCAATATCAACACCGAAGTGCTCTCCGGCGTTCAGGCGGCGTGTGAACTGGCTGCGCTGGATGAAGTTGATCAAGTGATGGCGGCGATTGTTGGCGCATCAGGATTACTGCCAACCTTAGCCGCCATTCGCGCCAGTAAAACAGTCCTGCTGGCAAACAAAGAATCCCTTGTCACCTGCGGCCGTTTTTTTATGGAGGCGGTGCGTCAACATAATGCGCAATTGCTGCCGGTCGACAGCGAGCACAATGCTATTTTTCAGAGTTTACCGGCTACCATCCAGCATCAGTTAGGTTACGCTGACCTGCGGGATAATGGTATTGAGTCCATTATCCTTACGGGATCGGGTGGCCCTTTTCGTGACACACCATTAACCGATTTGGCAGCAATGACGCCAGATCAGGCATGTGCACATCCGAACTGGTCGATGGGACGAAAAATTTCTGTCGATTCAGCCACCATGATGAATAAAGGTCTTGAATACATTGAAGCCCGTTGGTTGTTTAATGCCAGCGCAGCGCAGATGGAAGTGATTTTGCATCCACAATCGGTCATTCACTCTATGGTGCGATACTGCGATGGTAGCGTGTTGGCTCAACTGGGTTCGCCGGATATGCGTACGCCGATTGCTCACAGCATGGCGTGGCCTGCACGCATCAATGCAGCAGTAACGCCACTGGATTTTACCCGCATGTCGGCGCTGACATTTGCCGAACCCGATTTTGGGCGCTATCCCTGCCTGAAACTGGCTATTGAAGCCTGTGATGCCGGGCAGGCAGCGACCACTACGCTTAACGCCGCCAATGAGGTTGCCGTCGCGGCTTTCCTGAATCACCAGATTCGTTTTACTGACATCGCGGCACTTAACAACGCAGTGCTGGCGGCACAGACGTGTCAGGAACCGGATTCGGTGGACGCCGTCCTTGAAATCGATCGCATGGCGCGTGCCGCTGCAACAGAAATGTTGCCGCGCTTCACGTCATTACACTGATCGCGCCGAGGTCGTTTGTTCACTTCCGGTGGAAATGGTATAGTCGCAGGCTCGCGTTTAACGGTCTGTCACCGAATTCGGTGTGGCCCGGCATACAGTGTCGGGATTTGTACCGGGCGCAATGTATTCAGAAACCACAGCATTTCTGATGAAAGGAATTGATTACGCGTTATGTCGTCTAACAATCACAACAAAACCGATGACCAACAGGGAACCGGTCCGCGTCACGTTGCTATCATTATGGATGGCAATGGTCGCTGGGCTAAAAATCAAGGAAAGTTGCGTATTTCCGGTCATAAAGCGGGTGTTAAGTCGGTGCGTCGCGCCGTCAGCTTTGCTGTCAGTAACAATCTGGAATCATTAACGCTTTACGCTTTCAGTAGTGAAAACTGGAGTCGTCCAGCGCAAGAAGTAACAGCCTTGATGGAACTCTTTGTTTGGGCGCTTGATAGCGAAGTCAAAAGCCTGCACAAACATAATGTCCGTCTGCGGATTATTGGCGACATTAGTCGTTTCAGTGCCCGTATTCAGGAACGGATTCGCCGTTCTGAGTCGCTGACAGAGAACAACGATGGCCTGACGCTGAACATTGCCGCTAACTACGGCGGGCGTTGGGATATTATCGAAGGCGTAAAAAAGCTGGCTGAACAGGTTCAGGAAGGGCTACTGCGACCTGACCAAATAACCGAAGAGAGTCTGGCGCCCCATCTGTGTATGCAGGATCAAGCGCCAGTGGATTTAGTGATAAGGACCGGGGAGAGCATCGGATTAGCAACTTCCTGCTGTGGCAAATTGCCTATGCTGAATTCTATTTTACCGATGTTCTTTGGCCGGATTTCGATGAACACGTTTTTGAAGGTGCACTGAATGCATTCTCTCTGCGGGAGCGTCGCTATGGCGGCGCTGCACCAGGCGGCGCCTGAGCAATCTGGGGGTAACCTTTGCTGAAGTCTCGTCTGATTACCGCGTTTATTTTAATTCCGCTGGTGATTGCTGCGCTGTTCTGGTTACCGCCTGTTGGCTTTGCGATTACAACCATCATTATTTGCATGCTTGCCGCCTGGGAATGGGGGCAGTTGGCGGGTATGGCATCCCGTCAACAGCGTATCTGGCTGGCTGTGCTTTGCGGCTTGCTGCTGGCGCTCATGCTCTTCACTCTTCCTCCTTATCAGCATGATGTTCATCTGCCTCAGGTCGCGACTTCGCTTTGGGCGTCGCTCGTGTGGTGGATTGCGGCATTGCTGTTAGTGCTTTTCTATCCCGCTTCAGCAGCATTATGGCGTCATTCGCGCCCGCTACGGCTGCTGTTTGGCGTATTAACCATTGTTCCTTTCTTTTGGGGCATGCTGGCGCTGCGTCAGTATCATTACGATAGCGACCACTTTGCAGGTGCCTGGTGGCTACTGTTTGTCATGTTTTTGGTATGGGGCGCTGATTCTGGGGCCTATATGTTTGGCAAACTGTTTGGTAAACACAAGCTGGCACCGAAAGTCTCACCCGGTAAAACCTGGGAAGGCTTTATCGGCGGGCTGATCTCTTCGGCAGTTATCGCCTTGTTATTTGCCAGCCTGGCGCCACTTACTGTTTCTGTTGGAACGCTGGTCGTTTGTGCGGTGATTGCTACCTTAGCGTCCGTTTTGGGCGATCTCACGGAGAGTATGTTTAAGCGTGAAGCAGGCATTAAAGACAGTGGCAATTTAATTCCTGGCCACGGTGGTATCCTTGATCGCATCGATAGCCTGACTGCAGCCGTGCCGGTGTTCGCCTGTTTATTGCTACTGGTGTTCCGCACCCTCTGAGGACAGGCCAAGATGTTGAGCATAATCTGGAGTTTTGTCGCCTTTATCGTTGCACTTGGCGTATTAATTACCGTACATGAGTTCGGCCATTTCTGGGTGGCACGACGTTGCGGTGTCAAAGTTGAACGTTTCTCCGTTGGTTTTGGTAAAACGCTGTGGCGACGTTTTGATCGTCACGGTACCGAATTTGTCATTGCACTGATTCCGCTGGGTGGCTACGTCAAAATGCTCGATGAGCGCGTAGAGAGCGTACCCGCCGAATTACGTCATCAGGCTTTTAACAATAAAGCTATCTGGCAACGTGCGTCTGTTATCGCTGCCGGCCCTGTCGCCAATTTCATCTTCGCTATCCTTGCTTACTGGGTTGTGTTTATTCACGGCGTGCCTGGCGTACGCCCGGTAATCGGTGAAATTTTAAACGGTTCGGTCGCTGCAGAAGCGCAAATTGCACCTGGAATGGAACTTAAGGCAGTTGACGGTATCGAAACGCCTGACTGGGATGCTGTGCGTATGGCGCTGGTGGCTAAAATCGGCGACAGCAGCACCACCGTAACGGTTGCGCGTTTTGGTGAACAGGCAACGCAGCAGAAGCAGCTTGATTTGCGTAACTGGCACTTTGAGCCAGATAAGCAAGATCCGGTAGTGTCATTGGGTATCCGCCCGCGTGGTCCGCAGATTGAAACCACGCTGGCTGAAGTGCAGGCTGATTCTCCTGCCAGCGAAGCCGGTTTGCAAGCTGGCGACAGGATCGTTAAAGTCGATGGTCAGCCATTATCGCAGTGGCAGGCTTTTGTCGCGCAGGTACGGGATAATCCCGGAAGAAGTATGGCACTTGAGGTGGAACGCAGCGGCGAATCGGTGCAGTTAACGATGACGCCAGAAGCGAAACCTGGAGACAAATCGGAAGGATTTGCGGGAGTCATTCCACGAATCGTTCCGCTACCGGAAGAGTATAAAACGGTACGCCAGTATGGTGCGTTTGCGGCTATTGGTGAGGCCAGTGTAAAAACCTGGCAACTGATGAAGCTGACTGTTTCCATGTTGGGCAAGTTGATAACCGGTGATGTGAAGTTGAACAACCTGAGCGGGCCAATTTCGATTGCGCAAGGTGCAGGATTGTCAGCAGAGTACGGGATGATTTATTACCTGATGTTCCTGGCGCTGATAAGCGTTAACCTGGGCATCATCAATCTGTTCCCTCTGCCGGTTTTAGATGGTGGGCACTTACTCTTTCTGGCGATCGAAAAGATCAAAGGTGGACCGGTGTCCGAGCGAGTTCAGGACTTTAGTTATCGCATTGGCTCAATTCTGCTGGTGTTGTTAATGGGGCTTGCACTTTTCAATGATTTCTCACGTCTGTAATTGCTGGATAGCGGACTGACGTGGGATGTGTTAGGAAAACGCATAATAACGATGGCGATGAAAAAGTTGCTCATAGCGTCGCTGCTGTTTAGCAGCGCCACCGTTTACGGTGCAGACGATTTCGTGGTGAAGGATATTCATTTCGAAGGGCTGCAGCGAGTCGCCGTCGGCGCGGCTCTGCTGAGCATGCCGGTACGAGTTGGTGATACGGTCTCTGACGATGACGTCAGAAATACCATTCGCTCGCTGTTTGCGACCGGCAACTTTGAGGATGTTCAGGTCCTGCGAGACGGTAATACGCTGATTGTCCAGGTTAAAGAACGCCCTACCATTGCCAGCATTACCTTCACCGGTAACAAAGCGGTGAAAGAGGATCAGCTCAAACAAAACCTTGAAGCCTCAGGCGTGCGCGTTGGCGAAGCGTTAGACCGCACCACCATCTCTTCCATTGAGAAGGGCCTTGAAGACTTCTACTACAGCGTCGGTAAGTATACGGCCAGCGTTAAAGCTGTCGTGACGCCACTGCCACGTAACCGTGTCGATCTCAAACTGGTCTTTACTGAAGGTGTCTCTGCAAAGATTCAGCAGATTAACATTGTCGGTAACAAGGCTTTCAGTTCTGATGAGCTGATTTCCCGTTTCCAGCTGCGTGATGAAGTGCCGTGGTGGAACGTGGTTGGCGATCGTAAATACCAGAAACAGAAACTGGCAGGCGATCTCGAAACACTGCGCAGCTTCTACCTCGACCGGGGTTATGCGCGCTTTAATATCGATTCCACGCAGGTGAGCCTGACGCCGGATAAAAAAGGCATCTATATCACCGTAAACATCACCGAAGGCGATCAGTACAAGATTGCAGGTGTGATTGTGAACGGCAGCATGGCGGGTCACTCAGCGGAAATTGAGCACCTGACAAAAATCCCTGCGGGCGAGCTGTACAACGGCACCAAAGTCACGCAGATGGAAGATGACATCAAGAAGCTGCTTGGCCGCTATGGTTATGCCTATCCGCGCGTGGTGACACAGCCGGAAATCAACGATGCGGATAAAACCGTTAAGCTGCACATCAACGTTGATGCAGGCAACCGCTATTACGTGCGCAATGTCCGTTTTGAGGGCAACGACACCTCAAAAGATTCCGTACTGCGCCGCGAAATGCGCCAGATGGAAGGCGCATGGTTAGGCAGCGATCTGGTTGAGCAGGGCAAAGAGCGTTTAAACCGCACCGGCTACTTCGAAACCGTTGACGTCGATACGCAGCGCGTTTCCGGCTCGCCTGACCAGGTTGATGTGGTCTACAAGGTAAAAGAGCGTAACACTGGTACCTTTAACTTTGGTGTGGGTTACGGCACCGAAAGTGGCGTCAGCTTCCAGGTGGGGGTCACGCAGGATAACTGGCTGGGCACCGGTAACACCGTAGGCATTAGCGGCACCAAAAATGACTATCAGACCTATGCTGAAGTGTCATTAACCGATCCCTATTTCACGGTTGATGGTGTTAGCCTGGGCGGGCGTCTGTTCTATAACGACTTTAAAGCGGATGACGCCGATCTCTCTGACTATACCAACAGAAGCTATGGTTTAGACGGCACCTTAGGTTTCCCGGTCAATGAGAACAACACGCTGCGAGTCGGTTTAGGCTATGTGCATAACGACTTGTCTGACATGCAGCCACAGGTTGCGATGTGGCGTTATCTTGACTCGGTTGGCAAGCCGCAACAGCTCAACGACGATGGCGATTTCTCTGCGGATGACTTCACCTTCAACTATGGCTGGACTTATAACACGCTGGATCGTGGTTTCTTCCCAACGTCCGGTAACCGCACAAATCTGAACGGTAAGATCACGATCCCAGGTTCAGATAACAATTTCTATAAAGTCACGCTCGACAGCCAGCAGTACGTGCCGATTAACGAGGATCGTACCTGGGTGCTGTTAGGACGTGGTCGCGTAGGTTACGGTGATGGCTTAGGCGGCAAAGAGTTGCCGTTCTATGAGAACTTCTATGCAGGTGGCTCTAGTACCGTGCGTGGTTTCCGCTCTAATACCATTGGTCCTAAAGCGGCATACCTGAACGACAACTCCTCAACCTGTTCCGGTGCTAACCGGGTCTGTTCGTCGGATGATGCTGTAGGCGGTAATGCGATGGCAATCGCCAGCCTTGAGCTGATTACGCCAACGCCATTCCTGAGCGAGAAATATGCGAACTCGGTCCGTACCTCGCTGTTTGTCGATGCGGGTACAGCCTGGGATACCAAGTGGGAAAATGACGCCGATACGCGTGCCGCAGGTGTACCAGACTACAGCGATCCGAGTAATATTCGTGTATCAAGCGGTATCGCACTACAGTGGATGTCGCCGCTCGGTCCGCTGGTGTTCTCTTATGCTCAGCCGATCAAGAAATACGAGGGAGACAAGTCAGAGCAATTCCAGTTTAACATTGGTAAAACCTGGTAATGTTCTGAGCATGGATGCATAAGCAGAAGTATTGCCGTCGGCCAGGGCTAAAAGACTGTGCCGCGGCAAACACTGTGTCGCTGACACAAACGTTGATGGTAAGGAGTTTATAGTGAAAAAGTTGTTGTGTGCCGCAGGTCTGGGTCTCGCTTTAGCGGTTTCCGCGGGTGTTCAGGCTGCTGACAAAATCGCAGTGGTAAACGTGTCCAGCATTTTCCAACAGTTACCGCAACGTGCGACTGTTGCTAAACAGCTGGAAAACGAGTTCAAAGGCCGGGCAACTGAGTTGCAGAGCCAGGAACGCGATCTGCAAACCAAGATGCAGCGTCTGCAGCGTGACGGATCAACCATGAAGGCCAGCGAACGCAGCCGCATGGAAAAAGACGTTATGTCACAGCGTGAAGCCTTCTCATCTAAAGCGCAGGCTTTTGAGCAGGACAACCGCCGTCGTCAGATGGAAGAGCGTAACAAGCTGCTGAGCCGTATCCAGGATGCGGTGAAAAAAGTGGCTGACGACGATGGCTACGATGTGGTAATTGATGCCAACGCCGTGGCTTACGCGTCAAACGCGAAAGACATTACTGCTGACGTGCTGAAACAGGTTAAATAATCAATGTCATCTATTCGACTGGCTGATTTAGCCCAGCAGTTGGATGCAGAATTGCACGGAGATGGCGATATCGTCATCTCCGGCATTGCTTCTATGCAATCCGCCACAACTGGCCAAATCACTTTTCTTGCAAACAGCCGTTACCGCGAGCAACTCGCCCTGATTAAGGCTTCAGCCGTGGTGCTGACGGAAGCGGATCTGGAGTGGTGCAACACGGCCG
Organism: Pantoea sp. LMR881; assembly: GCF_027157825.1. Lineage (NCBI taxonomy): Bacteria > Pseudomonadati > Pseudomonadota > Gammaproteobacteria > Enterobacterales > Erwiniaceae > Pantoea > Pantoea sp. LMR881. The sequence continues at coordinate 1,564,730 of NZ_JAPVOK010000002.1, read as the reverse complement.
CGTTAGTGGTGAAAAATCCTTATCTGACCTATGCCCGTATGGCACAACTGCTTGATACCACGCCACAACCTGCTCAGAATATTGCGCCGAGCGCGGTAATCGACCCGAGCGCCAGATTAGGCAACAACGTGTCTGTTGGTGCCAATGCGGTGATCGAAGCAGACGTTGAGCTGGGCGACAACGTGGTGATTGGTGCAGGCTGTTTTGTTGGTAAAAAAACGCGCATCGGCAGCGGCACGCGTTTATGGGCTAACGTTTCCGTCTATCATGAGATTCAAATCGGTCAGGATTGTCTGATTCAATCGGGTACGGTTATCGGCTCTGATGGCTTCGGATATGCCAACGATCGTGGCAATTGGGTGAAAATTCCTCAGCTGGGTGCGGTAATTATCGGCGATCGCGTCGAAATTGGTGCCTGTACGACCATCGATCGCGGTGCCTTGGATAACACTCACATCGGCAATGGTGTTATCATAGACAACCAGTGTCAGATCGCCCACAACGTGGTTATTGGTGACAATACTGCGGTGGCAGGCGGTGTGATCATGGCGGGTAGTTTGAAAATTGGACGTTACTGTATGATTGGCGGCGCCAGCGTCATTAACGGCCATATGGAAATCTGTGACAAAGTGACCGTAACCGGTATGGGTATGGTAATGCGTCCCATCACAGAGCCTGGTGTATACTCTTCAGGCATTCCGTTACAACCTAACAAAACCTGGCGTAAAACTGCAGCTCTGGTGATGAACATCGATGATATAAGCAAACGCTTAAAAGCCATCGAGCGTAAAGTCGGTAAAGACGACTAAGCGGCATCCCAAAACTGACCGGCTTTCATAATAAAAGTGATAAGCAGGGAAGCCAGGCGCCACAGAAACTATTTGCGGCCTGCGAAAGATCATATTGATCGGTGCAGGCCGTGTTATTGATGTCATCAGATTTTTAGGACAGGAAGAGTATTTTGACTACTGAAACTCATACTCTGAAAATTGAAGAGATTTTAGAGCTGCTGCCGCACCGCTATCCGTTTCTGCTGGTTGACCGCGTGCTGGAATTTGAAGAGCACAAATATCTGCGTGCAGTGAAGAACGTTTCTGTTAATGAACCGTTTTTCCAGGGACATTTCCCTGGTAAACCGATTTTTCCTGGCGTTCTGATCCTCGAAGCGATGGCACAGGCAACCGGTATTCTGGCGTTTAAAAGCGTGGGTAAACTGGAGCCGGGCGAGCTGTACTACTTCGCTGGCATCGACGATGCGCGTTTCAAACGTCCAGTAGTTCCGGGCGACCAGATGATCATGGAAGTGACTTTCGAAAAAACCCGCCGTGGTCTGACCCGCTTTAAAGGCGTGGCGACAGTAGACGGAAAAATCGTTTGTGAAGCCACTATGATGTGTGCCCGCAGCCGGGAGGCATAATTCGTGATTGATCCAACCGCCAACATCCATCCCAGTTCTGTCATTGAAGACGGGGCCATTATTGGTCCCAACGTTCACATCGGCCCGTTCTGCTTTGTTGGGGCGAATGTGGAAATTGGTGAAGGAACAGTCCTGAAGTCGCATGTGGTCATCAATGGCCATACGCGTATCGGTAAAGATAACCAGATCTACCAGTTCGCCTCCATTGGTGAAGCGAATCAGGATCTGAAATATGCCGGTGAACCGACACGCGTTGAAATCGGCGATCGCAACCGTATCCGCGAAAGCGTGACTATCCACCGTGGCACCCTACAGGGCGGCAGCGTGACGACAGTTGGCAGCGATAACCTGCTGATGGTCAATGCACACATCGCACATGACTGTGTGGTGGGTAATCGTTGCATTTTTGCCAATAACGCCACCTTGGGTGGGCACGTTACGGTTGATGATTTCGCGATTATCGGTGGTATGACAGCGGTGCACCAATGGTGCATTATCGGTGCCCATGTCATGGTTGGCGGTTGTTCAGGCGTGGCGCAGGATGTCCCCCTTATGTGATTGCACAAGGTAACCATGCAACGCCGTTTGGTATCAATATCGAAGGCCTGAAACGCCGTGGCTTCAGCAAAGAGTCGCTTCACGCTATTCGTAACGCCTACAAATTGCTTTATCGCAGCGGTAAAACGCTTGATGAAGTGAAGCCGGAAATTGAAGAGCTCGCAAAGCAGCACAGCGAAGTGCAACCTTTTTACGACTTCTTTGCCCGCTCCACCCGTGGATTAATTCGCTAATTCATGTCATCGCGTCCCTTAACGATTGCCATTGTCGCCGGAGAAACCTCCGGCGATATTCTTGGCGCAGGCTTGATTCGTGCGCTTAAAGCGCGCCATCCCGATGCACATTTCGTTGGCGTTGCCGGTCCGCTTATGCAAGCGGAAGGCTGTGAGGCCTGGTATGAAATGGAGGAGCTGGCGGTTATGGGCATCGTGGAGGTTTTAGGGCGTTTGTCGCGCCTGCTTAAAATCCGGCGCGATCTCACGCAACGCTTTATCGATCTCAAACCGGATGTGTTTGTTGGCATTGATGCGCCGGACTTCAACATCACGCTGGAAGGGAAGCTTAAACGAGCCGGTATACGCACCATTCATTATGTGAGTCCGTCTGTGTGGGCGTGGCGACAAAAACGAGTATTCAAAATTGGTCGTAATACCGATTTAGTGTTAGCGTTTTTGCCGTTTGAGAAAGCATTTTACGATCGCTTTAATGTACCTTGCCGTTTTATTGGCCATACGATGGCAGATGCCATGCCAATACAACCGGACAAACTGGCAGCACGCCGCCATCTTGGTATCGCCGATGACGCGCTCTGTTTGGCACTGTTGCCCGGGAGCCGTGGCGCGGAAGTTGAGATGCTGAGCGGGGATTTTCTCAAAACGGCGCAGTTGTTGAGGGTCAAATATCCGGCGCTGGAAATTGTCGTGCCGTTGGTTAATGCCAAACGTCGCGAGCAGTTTGAACAGATAAAAGCTGAGATTGCACCAGAATTACCCATGCACCTTCTGGATGGGAAAGGGCGCGAAGCTATGATTGCGAGCGATGCCGCATTACTGGCGTCAGGCACTGCGGCTCTGGAATGTATGCTGGCAAAATGTCCCATGGTTGTGGGATATCGCATGAAGCCATTTACCTTCTGGCTGGCAAAACGCCTGGTTAAAACGCCGTATGTATCATTGCCAAACTTGCTTGCCGGACGCGAGTTAGTAAAAGAGCTGCTACAGGATGAATGCCAGCCCCACGCATTGGCGGCGGCGCTTGAGCCGCTGTTGCATGCAGGCGTTGAGCGTGACGAACTGCTGAAAAATTTCTATGAATTACACCAACAAATTCGCTGGAATGCCGATGAGCAAGCGGCAGATGCGGTGCTGGAGATAGCGAATGCCTGATTTTATCTATCCGGTTGCTAATTTAATTGCAGGCGTAGACGAAGTTGGGCGCGGCCCATTAGTGGGCGCAGTGGTTACCGCAGCGGTTATTCTCGATCCGGCAACGCCGATTGCAGGCCTGGCAGACTCTAAAAAACTGTCAGAGAAACGTCGCCTGGCGCTGTATGACGAAATAAAAGAGAAGGCGCTGGCGTGGAGTGTAGGTCGCGCTGAGCCTGAAGAGATCGATCAGCTTAATATTCTGCATGCCACAATGCTGGCGATGCAGCGCGCGGTTGCAGGTTTATCTGTTACGCCAGACTTTGTGCTGATTGATGGCAATCGCTGCCCGGCATTGCCCATGCCTTCACAGGCGGTGGTAAAAGGCGACAGCCTGGTGGCTGAAATCAGCGCCGCATCGATTATTGCTAAAGTCACGCGCGATCGTGAAATGGCCGAGTTAGATCTGCTGTTCCCGCAATATGGATTTGCTCAGCACAAAGGTTATCCAACTGCGCTGCACATGGAAAAATTGACGCAACACGGCGCAACGCCGCATCATCGTCGCAGCTTTGCACCGGTGCGTAATGCACTCATCGACACCGACGTGCTGGCAACCTGCCAGACATCTACGCTTTAATAGCCTGACGCTGTTTTAACCGGAAACTGATATGGCTGAACCTCGTTTTATACATCTGCGTGTACACAGCGACTATTCTATGGTCGATGGTCTGGCGAAAATCGGGCCGTTAGTCAAAAAAGCGGCTGCGCTTGGTATGCCAGCAATGGCTATCACTGACTTTACCAATCTGTGTGGACTGGTGAAGTTCTATGGCAGTGCGCATGGGGCGGGTATCAAACCGATCATTGGCGCAGATTTCAATGTCGCCAGTGAACTGATGGGTGACGAACTGACGCAGTTGACGGTGTTAGCCAGCAACGATATTGGTTATCAAAACCTTACCTTACTGATTTCGCGTGCCTATCAGCGCGGTTACGGTGTTGCCGGTCCGATCATCGATCGCGACTGGCTCATTGAGCGACAGGAAGGGTTGATCCTGCTGTCAGGCGGACGACGCGGTGATGTTGGTCGCAGCTTGCTACGCGGAAATAGCGCGCTGGTTGCACAGTGTCTGGATTTTTATCAGCGCCATTTTGCCGATCGCTACTATCTGGAGCTGACGCGTACGGGTCGCCAGGATGAAGAGAGCTATCTGCATGCGGCCGTTGAGCTGGCTATCGCCGAAGGCGTGCCGGTAGTGGCGACTAACGAAGTCTGCTTTATCAATGCCGAAGACTTTGACGCGCATGAAATCCGCGTCGCGATTCATGATGGCTATACGCTGGACGATCCAAAACGTCCCCGCAACTACAGTCCTCAGCAATATATGCGCAGCGAAGAGGAGATGTGCGAGTTGTTCTCGGACATCCCGGAAGCGTTGGAAAATAGCGTAGAGATTGCTAAGCGTTGTAACGTCGCCGTGCGATTGGGCGAATATTTTTTGCCTCAGTTCCCGACGGGTGACATGACGACCGAAGATTTTCTGGTAATGAAATCACGCGAGGGGCTGGAAGAGCGTCTGGAATTTCTGTTCCCGGATGCGGCTGTACGCGCCGAAAAACGGCCAGAATATGATGAACGTCTGGAAATCGAACTCAACGTTATCAATCAGATGGGCTTTCCAGGCTACTTCCTGATTGTGATGGAGTTTATTCAGTGGTCGAAGGACAACGGCGTGCCGGTTGGGCCTGGTCGAGGCTCAGGTGCAGGATCGCTGGTGGCCTATGCGCTGAAAATTACCGACCTCGATCCGCTGGAGTTTGACCTGCTTTTCGAACGCTTTCTGAATCCGGAACGTGTTTCAATGCCAGACTTTGACGTTGATTTCTGCATGGAAAAACGCGATCAGGTTATTGAACACGTTGCGGATATGTATGGTCGTGAAGCGGTATCGCAGATCATCACTTTCGGCACCATGGCGGCGAAAGCCGTTATCCGTGACGTAGGGCGCGTGTTGGGGCACCCCTACGGCTTCGTTGATCGTATTTCTAAACTGATCCCGCCCGATCCTGGCATGACGCTGGAAAAAGCCTTTGTCGCTGAACCACAGCTGCCAGAAATGTACGATGCGGATGAAGAGGTTAAGGCGCTGATTGATATGGCGCGTAAGCTGGAAGGCGTCACGCGTAATGCCGGTAAACATGCCGGTGGTGTGGTAATTGCACCCACTAAAATTACCGACTTTGCCCCGCTTTACTGCGATGAAAACGGTCAGTATCCGGTTACCCAGTTCGATAAAAATGATGTGGAATATGCGGGCCTGGTGAAGTTTGACTTCCTGGGATTGCGTACACTGACCATCATCAACTGGGCACTGGAAATGATTAACGCCCGGCGTGAAAAGCAGGGCGAACCGCCAATTGATATCGCCGCGATCCCGCTCGACGATAAGAAAAGTTTCGATATGCTGCAGCGTGCGGAAACCACAGCGGTTTTCCAGCTGGAATCACGCGGCATGAAAGATTTGATTAAGCGCCTGAAGCCTGACTGTTTTGAAGACATGATTGCGTTAGTGGCGCTGTTCCGTCCTGGTCCTTTGCAGTCAGGTATGGTGGATAACTTCATTGACCGTAAACATGGTCGTGAAGCCATTTCCTATCCCGATATTCAGTGGCAGCACGAAACCCTGAAGCCGGTGCTGGAGCCGACTTACGGCATCATCCTTTATCAGGAACAGGTGATGCAGATTGCGCAGGTGCTTTCCGGCTATACCCTTGGCGGTGCAGACATGCTGCGTCGTGCAATGGGTAAAAAGAAACCGGAAGAGATGGCGAAGCAGCGTTCTGTGTTTAAAGAGGGCGCAGAGAAGATGGGCGTCGACGGTGAGCTGTCGATGAAAATCTTCGATCTGGTAGAGAAATTTGCGGGCTACGGCTTTAACAAATCACACTCTGCCGCTTATGCACTGGTCTCCTATCAAACCCTGTGGCTGAAAGCGCACTATCCTGCGGAGTTCATGGCAGCAGTTATGACCGCAGATATGGATAACACCGAGAAAGTGGTGGGGCTGGTTGACGAATGCTGGCGTATGGGCCTGAAAGTGCTACCGCCAGACATCAATTCCGGCCTGTATCAGTTTCACGTCAACCCGGAAGGGGAGATCGTCTACGGCATCGGCGCGATCAAAGGCGTTGGTGAAGGGCCGATCGAGGCGATCATTGATGCACGTAACGAAGGCGGCTACTTCCGCGAGCTGTTTGATCTTTGCGCCCGCACCGACACCAAAAAGATCAACCGTCGCGTGATGGAAAAATTGATTATGTCGGGCGCTTTTGATCGTCTGGGCCCGCACCGTGCCGCGCTCATGAGTTCACTCAGCGATGCGTTGAAAGCGGCCGATCAACATGCAAAAGCCGAGGCAACTGGCCAGGCGGACATGTTTGGCGTACTGGCTGAAGAGCCTGAGCAGGTAGAGAAATCCTACGCCAGCGTGACGCCGTGGCCTGAACAGGTACAGCTGGACGGTGAACGTGAGACGCTGGGTTTATACCTCACTGGTCATCCGATCAATCAATATTTAAAAGAAATTGAGCGTTATGTTGGCGGTGTGCGCCTGAAAGATATGCACCCGACCGATCGTGGTAAAATCACCGTTGCGGCCGGTCTGGTGATCGCGGCGCGCGTGATGGTAACCAAGCGCGGCAACCGAATTGGTATCTGTACTCTGGATGACCGCTCTGGTCGTCTGGAGGTGATGTTATTTACCGATGCGTTAGATAAATACCAGCAGTTGCTGGAGAAAGACCGTATCCTGATCGTCAGCGGACAGGTCAGCTTTGATGACTTTAGTGGAGGCCTTAAAATGACCGCCCGTGAAGTCATGGACATTGATGAAGCGCGCGAAAAATACGCGCGCGGACTTGCTATATCGCTGACGGACAGGCAAATTGATGACCAGCTATTAAACCGACTCCGTCAGTCCCCGGAACCCCATCGCTCAGGGACTATTCCGGTGCATCTCTATTATCAGAGAGCCGACGCGCGTGCGAAGCTGCGCTTTGGTGCAGCGTGGCGTATCTCGCCCTGCGATCGTTTACTTAACGATCTGCGGTCGTTGATTGGATCGGAGCAGGTGGAACTGGAGTTTGACTAAAACAGGAACATTATGAGTCTTAATTACCTGGATTTTGAACAGCCAATCGCAGAACTGGAAGCGAAAATTGATTCGCTTACGTCGATTGGTCGTCAGGATGATAAACACGTAAATCTGGATGAAGAAGTGCAGCGTCTGCGCGAAAAAAGCGTTGAGCTGACCCGTAAAATCTTCGCCGACTTAGGCGCATGGCAGATCGCTCAACTGGCGCGCCATCCTTTGCGTCCTTACACGTTTGACTACGTTCGCAACGCCTTCGACGATTTCGATGAGTTGGCGGGCGACCGCGCTTATGCCGATGATAAAGCCATTGTCGGTGGTATTGCGCGTCTCGACGGACGTCCGGTGATGATCATTGGTCATCAAAAGGGCCGTGAAACCAAAGAGAAGATTCGTCGTAACTTTGGTATGCCAGCGCCTGAAGGCTATCGTAAAGCCTTGCGCCTGATGGAGATGGCAGAACGTTTCAAAATGCCTGTTATTACTTTCATTGACACGCCGGGAGCTTATCCGGGCGTGGGTGCAGAAGAGCGCGGCCAGTCTGAAGCCATTGCACGCAATCTGCGTGAAATGTCAGGCCTGAAAGTGCCTGTTATCTGTACGGTCATCGGTGAAGGCGGTTCCGGTGGTGCACTGGCGATTGGCGTGGGCGACAAAGTTAACATGTTGCAGTACAGCACCTATTCGGTGATTTCACCGGAAGGATGTGCGTCTATTCTGTGGAAAAGTGCTGACAAAGCTCCTTTAGCTGCGGAAGCGATGGGCATCACGGCTGATCGTCTGAAGGAATTGAAACTCATTGATTCAGTGATCCCAGAGCCGCTGGGCGGGGCACACCGCCATCCGGTAGACATGGCCATTTCGCTGAAACAGCAGTTACTGGCCGATCTGGCTGAGCTTGACGGCCTGAGTACCGAAGAGTTACTGGATCGTCGCTATCAGCGTTTGATGAGCTACGGCTACGCCTGATACTGATCATTTAAAACTAAGCGGACTCCGGTCCGCTTTTTTTATGTCTGTAATCTGACAGCGGATCAAGGGGGAATTCGCTATGCTTACCCATGCCACAACAACCGAGGAGGTGTGCAGTGAATATTCTGGCGATCATGGGCGGGCACGGTGTGTTCTATAAAGATGAACCGCTGCGCGAACTGGACGCGGCGTTAGGTCAGCAAGGTTTCCAACTCATCTATCCCAAAAACAGTGAAGATCTGCTCAAGCTGATTGAACACAATCCACGGATTAGCGGTGTTATCTTTGACTGGGACGCCCATAACAGCCTGCAACTGTGCGGTGATATCAATCAGCTTAACGAACATCTGCCGCTCTATGCTTTTATTAACACCCATTCACAGATGGATGTCAGTATTAATGAAATGCGTATGGCGCTGCATTTCTTTGAATACGCGCTCAATGCCGCAGATGATATTGCGCTGCATATCCGCCAGTATACTGATGACTATCTTGATCACATCACACCGCCACTGACCAAAGCCCTCTTCACCTATGTGAAAGAGGGAAAATATACCTTTTGTACGCCAGGCCATATGGGCGGTACTGCATTTCAGAAAAGCCCGGTAGGCTGTTTGTTCTACGACTTTTTTGGCGCGAATACGCTAAAGTCCGACGTGTCGATTTCTGTTACCGAACTCGGTTCTTTGCTCGATCATACCGGGCCACATCTTGAGGCTGAAGAGTATATCGCGCGCACCTTTGGCGCTGAGCAGAGCTATATGGTGACAAATGGCACCTCAACCTCGAATAAAATCGTTGGTATGTACGCTGCGCCATCCGGAAGCACAGTGCTGATCGACCGTAACTGCCACAAATCGTTAACCCATCTGCTCATGATGAGCGATCTGGTGCCCATCTGGCTGAAGCCTACACGCAACGCACTGGGTATTCTGGGGGGCATTCCGAAGCGTGAATTTACCCGAGCCAGCATTGAGCAGAAAATTGCGGCCACACCGCGTGCGACCTGGCCGGTGCATGCGGTAATTACTAACTCGACTTACGATGGCCTGCTCTATAACACCCAGTACATCAAACAAACCTTAGACGTGCCGTCGATACATTTTGACTCAGCGTGGGTGCCGTACACCAACTTTCATCCAATCTATGACGGCAAAAGCGGCATGAGCGGTGAGCGCATCCCGGGAAAAGTGGTATACGAAACGCAATCGACGCATAAACTGCTGGCAGCATTTTCCCAGGCATCGATGATCCACATTAAAGGCGACTATGATGAGCAGACGTTCAATGAAGCCTACATGATGCACACCACCACCTCGCCCAACTATGCGATCGTTTCCTCAATCGAAACGGCGGCAGCCATGCTGCGTGGCAATCCGGGCAAGCGACTGATTAACCGCTCAGTTGAACGTGCGCTGCATTTCCGTCGCGAAATTCAACGATTGCGGGAAGAGTCGGACAGCTGGTTCTTTGATATCTGGCAGCCGGAGCATGTAGACGAAGCGCAGTGTTGGGCGATCCAGCCTGGCGAGGAAGACTGGCACGGATTCACCCAGGCGGATCGCGATCATATGTATCTTGATCCGATCAAGGTGACTATTCTGACGCCGGGCATGAGTGAGCTCGGCGAAATGGCAGAAGAAGGGATCCCGGCTGCGCTGGTAGCAAAATTTCTTGATGAACGCGGCATTGTGGTTGAGAAAACCGGCCCGTATAACCTGCTGTTCCTGTTCAGCATCGGCATTGATAAAACCAAAGCGATGAGTGTACTGCGCGGCTTAACCGAATTTAAACGCGCCTACGATCTTAATCTGCGCGTAAAAAACATGCTGCCGGATCTGTACGCAGAAGATCCCGACTTTTACCGCAACATGCGCATCCAGACGCTGGCACAGGGCATTCATAAGATGATCCGCCAACACGATCTGCCGCGCCTGATGTTAAAAGCCTTTGATGTGTTGCCGGAGATGAAGATGACGCCGTATCAGGCGTTTCAGCAGCAGGTTAAAGGCAATATCGAAACGGTAGATATCAGTCAGTTAGTGGGCCGGGTCTCTGCCAATATGATTTTGCCCTATCCGCCGGGCGTACCGCTGGTAATGCCCGGCGAGATGATCACAGAGCAGAGCCGGGCGGTGCTCGATTTCCTGTTAATGTTGTGCAGTATTGGGCGTCATTATCCAGGCTTTGAGACGGATATCCACGGTGCTACATTGACGGAAGAGGGTGAATACCGGGTTCGGGTACTAAAAAGTGAACAGGTTCAGACCAATGCGGATTGCGACAGTTCAGTGCGGTCCGTAAGGTAAAGGATTGATTACGCTTAAGGAGCTGAAATGCTGCAGTTAACCCAAATTCATCACATCGCTATCATTGCGTCTGATTATCAGCGCAGTAAAGCCTTTACTGCGACGTACTCGGCTTTAGCCTGTTGGGAGAATATTACCGGGAAGCGCGCGATTCATGGAAAGGGGATCTGGCACTGGACGGTCAATATACTATTGAGCTGTTCTCTTTTCCCACGCCACCCGCGCGTGTCAGTCATCCTGAAGCCTGTGGGCTGCGTCACCTTGCGTTTACCGTCGTGGATGTAAAAGCTGCCGTACAGGCGCTGGCAGAAAAAGGCGTTGCTTGCGAACCGATCCGTATTGATGAACTTACAGGAAAGCAATGCACCTTTTTCGCTGATCCAGACGGTTTGCCGCTGGAGCTGTATCAGGCGTAAAATAGCTATCTTTTGCGGGCCGCATCCGGTGGCCCGACATGCTGGATTGCGCCATGTCTTTGCCTTATCTTGATGCCTTAACAGAAACAGACGCTGCGCTGGTGGTGGCGTTCAGCGGCGGGCTTGATTCTACCGTACTGTTACATCAGCTCTGGACCTGGCACCAACAACATCCTCATTCCCGGTTACGTGCTTTACACGTCCATCACGGCCTGAGCCCCAATGCCGACCACTGGGCTGCACATTGCGTGGCGATAGCAGAACAGTGGCAGCTCGGTTGCCAGGTGTTGCGTGTAAAAGTAGACCGCCGCAAGCAGGGCACTGAAGCGGCCGCCCGCCAGGCACGTTACCAGGCGTTAAGCGCGGCGTTACAGCCTGGCGAAACCTTACTGACTGCACAACATCTTGACGATCAATGCGAAACCTTTTTACTGGCGTTAAAACGCGGCAGCGGTCCGGCAGGATTAGCCGCGATGCCTTTAGCTATGACGCTGGGTGAAAATCGTCTGTTGCGTCCGCTGCTGGGCTGTTCACGCCAGAAGCTGGAAAACTATGCCCAGGCACATCAGCTTGAGTGGATCGAAGATGAGAGCAATGAGGATGTGCGCTATGACCGCAACTTTTTACGACAACACTTGTTACCTCAGCTCACTGCACGCTGGCCCCATTTTGCCGAAGCAACAGCCCGCAGCGCCGCATTATGCGGCGAGCAGGAACAGCTGTTAGATGAGTTACTGGCTGAACAGTTGCAGGCGTTGATACAGCCTGACGGAAGTCTGCATTTTACCTGTTTACTCAACCTGAGCGAGGTACGAGTCAATGCGCTGCTGCGCCGCTGGATTGGCTGGCATGGCGGCCCCATGCCATCACGTGACGCGTTAACACGCATTCGCCAGGAAGTCATGTTGAGCCGGGAGGATGCCCAGCCGCGCCTGCAATTAGGGCGTTTTGAAATAAGGCGCTTTCGTCAGCAGCTTTACTGGCTGCCGTTACAAGACACTTTACGAGACTGTGAATTACCCTGGCATAATCTCAGCGAGCCGTTGTTATTGCCCCAGGAATTAGGCTCGCTACAGGCCAGTCAATCAGAACATGTTTTACGCCAGCCGCGGGCAGATGAGCAGGTCAGTATACGGTTCCAGGCGCAGGGCTATTTTCATATCGTCGGACGTGCGGGAGGCCGCGAGATCAAAAAGCTTTGGCAGGCGCTGAACATTCCCCCGTGGCAACGTGAACGCATCCCTTTGATTTATTACAACCAGACGCTGATATGCGCGCCCGGTTTGTTTGTTACTCGTGAAGGCGCGAGCGCAGATGCGCTCGGCTGGCGGGTCGTTTGGCAAAAAAATGAGAACGCTGGAGAGCAATAATGAAATACCTAATCGCTGCCTTGCTGGTTGCGACAGCAGCACCCGTCTTCGCTAACGGCGACGTTAACGCGGGGGCGCAAAAAGCAGCGAGTTGCATGGCGTGTCACGGTGCAGAAGGCAAAACAACGGTACCGCTTTATCCTAACCTTGCGGGGCAAAACGCAGCCTATCTCAGTCATGCGCTGCAGGCGTATAAAAAAGGTGAACGCAGTGGGGGTCAGGCTGAAGTGATGAAAGCGTTTGTGGCGGGATTAAGTGATACGGATATAGAAGATTTGGCGGCGTATTATCATTCGTTGAAGCCTTGATGAAGGAGGCGGGAGTGATCCCGCCCATTGTTACTCTTCGCTAACGAATACCGTGCCCAGCTCAGGGTGACTAAAGCTGGCAATATGATCAAGACGTAACTCACGTGTTTCACCGGAGAGGTCAATCGCCAGATACTCAACATTCTTACGTGACACCATATCTTTGGCTTTTGCCTTAAGCTGCTCGCCATTTTTCAGTTCCAGTGAGAGCATCCAGTTTTTTTGGCAGGCGAGTTCCAGATTATCGTAGTCATCGCAATTGATGGGTTTATAAGCTTCATTCATCAACATAGTCGCTCACCAATAAGTTTGCAGCGGCATATGCCGCCTGTTCCCTGACAGAAGAGTTTAGCGCAGAATTTGCGGCAATATCATTTAGCGCCTTTAATGCGCAGCCTATGGCATCGGGGATGTAACCCAAATCCCCGCTGCCGATCTCGGCATATTTTTGGCGAACTAACTCACAATATGTTTGCACATGCACCTCCTCAGCAGAGCATAAATACTCTGGTTGATGAGTGACTATAACACAGGCATTTCCAGGAAATCAGCCAGACATAAGCAGGATCAGCTCGCTAATCACTGCTAAAGTGACAGATTACGCTGTCTGGCACAGATAAAATAGCAGTATAAAAGGCTATTTTGATGAAACAGTTAGGGCATTTAAGGGCGCATTTTTCTTCAGGAGGTGACAGATGATTATACTATCGCGTGCTGTGGAGCTTCCCGACAGTGAAATCGAACTCACTGCCATTCGTGCGCAGGGTGCGGGCGGGCAGCATGTGAATAAAACCAGTACAGCAATTCATTTGCGTTTCGATATTGCGGCATCGTCATTGCCGCCGTTTTATAAAGAGCGTTTGCTGGCTGCCCGTCATCATTTAATCACGGGTGACGGTGTGATTGTGATCAAAGCGCAGGAGTACCGCAGCCAGGAAATGAACCGTGAAGCCGCACTGCAGCGTTTCGTTAATTTGATTCGCGAACTCACAACTGTTGAAAAAGTCCGGCGCGCCACGCGTCCAACGCGGGCTTCGAAGGTACGTCGGCTGGAAGGCAAAGCGCGCCGCAGTACGACCAAAGCGTTACGGGGAAAAGTACAATAAAAAACGCCCCTGAAAAGGGGCGTTTTATCAGCTTACTTGTTCAAAGCGTTAAGCAGGAAATCAACAATTTCGCTCTGCTTAATCATCTCTTTCTCGCTCGCACGACGTGATTTGTATTCAATCTCTTCATTGTCGAGATTGCGATCGCCAATCACGATGGTGTGCGGTACGCCAATCAGTTCCATATCTGCGAACATCACACCCGGACGCTCTTTGCGGTCGTCAAGGATGACATCAACCCCTTTAGCACGCAGCGTATTGTAAAGCTCTTCCGCCACTTCTTTAACGCGGAAAGATTTCTGCATGTTCATCGGAAGAATGGCCACTTCAAACGGTGCCAGCGCCGCAGGCCAGATAATGCCACGGTCGTCATAATTCTGCTCGATCGCTGCGGCCACGACGCGGGTAATACCGATGCCATAGCAGCCCATGGTCAATACCTGATTGCGTCCATCTTCGCCCTGAACGGCAGCTTTCATCGCCTCCGAGTATTTAGTGCCGAGCTGGAAGATGTGACCCACTTCGATACCGCGTTTAATCTGCAGCGTACCTTTACCGTCAGGGCTGAGATCGCCTTCAACAACGTTGCGAATATCGGCGACGCGGGGCAGCGGCAGATCGCGCTGCCAGTTAATACCGGTGTAATGTTTACCATCAATGTTGGCACCCGCACAGAAATCGCTCATCTTCTCAACCGCACGATCGATGATGACGGGCATCGTCAGTCCAATCGGACCGAGTGAACCTGGACCTGCGCCGACAGCAGCACGAATTTCCTCTTCCGTGGCGAATACCAACGGTGAAGCGACGATATCTGCCTTCTCTGCCTTGATTTCATTCAGAACGTGATCGCCACGAACCAGAAGTGCAACCAGTGCATGACCGCTCTCTTCGCTGCCTTTAACAAACAGGGTTTTTACGGTTTTTTCAACAGGCAGCTGGAATTGCTCAACCAACGCGGCGATAGTTTTCGCGTTTGGCGTATCAATCAGGCTCAGTTCCTGAGTCGGTTCCGCACGCTCACCTGCGGGTGCTACGGCTTCGGCCAGCTCAATATTGGCTGCATACTCAGATTCAGTTGAGAAGATCACATCATCTTCACCGCTCTGTGCTAATACCTGGAATTCATGTGATGCGCTGCCTCCAATGGAACCAGTGTCCGCCTGCACTGCACGGAAATCGAGTCCCATACGGCTGAAGCTTTGACTGTAGGCGCGATACATTGCGTCATAGGTTTCCTGCAGCGATTCTTGCGAAACGTGAAAGGAATACGCATCTTTCATAATGAATTCACGTGAGCGCATTACGCCAAAACGCGGGCGCACTTCATCACGAAATTTGGTCTGGATCTGATACAGGTTAAGCGGCAGCTGTTTGTAAGAGCTCAGTTCATTGCGGATCAGATCGGTGATCACTTCTTCATGCGTCGGACCAAGCACAAAAGGACGCTCATGGCGATCGGCTATACGCAACAGTTCCGGGCCATACTGTTCCCAGCGGCCGCTCTCCTGCCACAGATCGGCAGGTTGCACGACGGGCATTGAAATCTCGATCGCGCCTGCGTTGTTCATCTCTTCGCGTACGATGTTTTCGACTTTTTCAGTACGCGTAAACCGGTCGGTAACCAGGTATACAAGCCAGAAGCCAGTTTACGGATCATTCCGGCGCGCAGCATCAGCTGGTGGCTGATCACTTCAGCGTCAGAAGGCGTCTCTTTCTGAGTGGAGAGCAGATATTGAGTAGTACGCATTGATTACGATTCCATTAATCGGAAAGTCACAGACAGAATTTTGCTGGCGGCTAGTGTACCAGCGAGATCACGGGCTCAAAAGCGGGTTTTCACGCTCGTCGATAGCAATCACTTCCGTACCGATATCGTCAATACGCCAGCGGACGTTAAAATCCAGCAGCCATGCGGCATATTCACGATCAGCGGCTTCGCCTTTTCGATAGGCTGGACGGGGATCTTGCGCCAGTACGTCACAGATAAATCGCGCTAAGTGGGGATAGCGTGATTGCTGTTGCTGAAGCTGCTGTTGCGCCAGCGGGGAAAAGCGTACTGGCATGTTTGCGTCTGGTGCAGCCTGGGCAAAACCCGCTCGCGCCTCAGGCAACGCCTCCGCAAAGGGCAGATAAGGTTTGATATCCACCACCGGCGTGCCATCTACTAAATCGAGGCTGCCGAGTTCCAGGATCACCTGCTGCTTCTCGTAGCGAATGCCTTTTAACTCAACCAGAGACATGCCAATCGGGTTGGGACGAAAAGTTGAGCGTGTAGCAAAAACACCCATGCGCGCATTGCCGCCGAGACGGGGCGGACGTACCGTGGGCCGCCAACCGCCTTGCATCGTTTGATGAAAGACAAACAGTATCCACAGATGACTGAAGCCTTCTAAACCACGAACTGCTTCAGGTTGATTATAGGGGGCAGCAGATGCAGTTCGCCGCCGCCATCTTTCACCAGACCCGGCTGTCGCGGTACGGCAAATTTCTCTTTCCATGGCGAGCGAATGACGCCAATTTGCGCAAAGGCGAATTCACTCATTGACGGCTGACTTCAAGCGCCGAGCCCTGGCAGATCGCCTGACGATAGCATCCCGGCGTGCTGCTCACAATTTCGCACTTATGCAACAGCACTGCATTGGCTTTCATTTGTGATGCTTTGACCTGCAGGCGCTTGCGTGCAGTAGCGATATTTGGGGGTGAATCCTGGGTGCTGGTTTGGCAATCATCGCCAGAGACTTCTCCTAAATCGCGAAACGGTTTGCTAATCAGGTCCGTTGCATCTGTGTAAACCTTGACCGGTGCGGGACGCGGAGCCGGTTTGTGTGTCGGCTTGCTGGATTGTTGTGGGCGAGAAGGTGCACTGCTTATTGGGTGATATTCCCGAACACACCCCGTCAGCATCAATGCCAACAAGCAGAGCGGTAAAAGACGCATAACCACATCCTCATATAATAAAAAGTGGCGTTATTGAAACAAGGACCAGAATAAATAACAAGTCGGGCAGGGCGCTAAGCAAAGAAAGGGCGGCATTACGCCGCCCTGAGCAGAACTGGAAGGTAAAATTACCAGCCTTTAACTGCGCCACCGTTGAAGATTTTGTTCGCGGCGTCGTTAACTTCATCAGACTGATAAGCCTGAACGAATTTTTTTACGTTCTCAGCATCTTTATTGTCTTCACGCGCCACGACCAGGTTTACATAAGGTGAATCTTTGCCTTCAACAAAGATGCCATCTTTCGCTGGCGTCAGGCCAATCTGGCTGGCGTAAGTGGTATTGATAACAGCCAGTGCAATTTGCGCGTCATCCAGAGAGCGTGGCAACTGCGGCGCTTCCAGTTCGACGATTTTTAGCTGTTTTGGATTTTCAGTAATGTCCAGTGAGGTTGGCAGCAAGCCAACACCCTCTTTCAGTTTGATCAGACCGACTTTTTGCAGCAGCAGCAGGGTACGGCCAAGGTTGGTTGGATCGTTGGGAATGGCGATTTGTGCACCGTTCTGCAATTCGTCCAGAGATTTGATCTTTTCGAGTAACCCGCAATAGGGTAAACGAAGGTATTACCAACCGGCACCAGCTTGTAGCCACGATCTTTGATCTGCTGGTCGAGATAGGGTTTATGCTGGAAAGCGTTAGCGTCGATGTCGCCTTTGCTCAACGCTTCGTTTGGCAGAACGTAATCGTTAAACGTCACCAGCTCAACGTCGAGACCATATTTCTCTTTCGCCACTTTTTGAGCCACTTCAGCAACCTGCTGCTCTGCGCCGACGATCACACCCACTTTAATATGGTTTGGATCTTTTTCTTTCTGATCGCATCCTGCCAGCGCAATCGCGCCAATTAATGCACCCACAGCGGCAATGTTTTTAAAATTGAAAGACATATCCCTTCCTTAATAGTGATATTGCTTGCTTACTTATGGGACACAGCACGCACGATGCGGTCGCCACAGAATTGAATTAAATACACCAGAACGACCAGTAGCACTAATACCGTATTCATCACGGTCGCGTTATAACCGATATAACCGTACTGATAACCAATCTGACCTAATCCGCCCGCGCCCACGGCACCGCCCATAGCAGAGTAGCCAACCAGCGTAATCAGCGTAATTGTAGCGGCGTTTATCAATCCCGGCAGAGCTTCAGGCAGCAGCACTTTGCGCACGATTTGCAGCGGCGTTGCGCCCATTGCACGCGAGGCTTCGATTAAGCCCGTCGGCAACTCCAGCAAGGCATTTTCTACCATGCGGGCAATAAAGGCGCAGCCCCTACCGTCAACGGCACGATTGCTGCCTGTAAGCCAATTGAGGTGCCAACAATGACGCGGGTAAACGGAATCATCCACACCAGTAAAATGATGAACGGAATCGAGCGGAAGATATTAACTACCGCTGAAAGCACGCGATATAAGCCACGGCTTTCTAAAATCTGTCCAGGTCGGGTCACGTACAGCAGCACGCCTACCGGCAAGCCCAATACAAAACCAAAAAAGCCGGAGACAAAGGTCATCATCAGCGTTTCCCACACGCCACGCGCCAGTAACCACATCATCGCGTCAGACATAGCCTAATACCTCTACTTTTACATGGTTCTCTTGCAGCCAGGCGATGGCCGCTTTGGTGTCGCTTTCCGTTCCGTGCATTTCGGCCAGCATGATGCCGAACTTCACGCCACCGGCATAATCCATCTGGGCACTAATAATGTTGTTGTTGACGTTGAAACGACGTGCTGCTTCTGACAGCAGCGGCGCATCCACTGATTTGCCGGTAAACTCCAGACGCAGCAGTGGCACGCTGTCACTCTTCGCTTCTGAAGAGAGACGCTGTTGATAGTCATCAGGAATATCAAGGTGCAGCGTAGACTGAATAAACTGCTGCGCCAGCGGCGTTTTCGGATGCGAGAACACTTCGCTAACGCTGTCTTTTTCAATCAATTCGCCGTGGCTGATAACCGCAACCTGATCGCAGATGCGTTTAACGACATCCATCTCATGGGTGATCAACAGAATGGTCAGGCCAAGACGACGATTAATGTCTTTCAGTAATTCGAGAATCGAACGTGTTGTTGCCGGATCAAGCGCGCTGGTGGCTTCATCACACAGCAGGACCTTTGGATTGCTGGCCAGTGCACGAGCAATCGCCACACGCTGTTTCTGTCCACCGGAAAGATTGGCAGGCCAGGCATCATGTTTATCAGACAGGCCCACTAAATCCAGCAATTCCGTGACGCGAGCTTTGATTTCATCACGAGACAGGTTACCCAGCTCCAGCGGCAGCGCAACATTACCAAACACGGTGCGCGAGTTCATAAGATTGAAGTGCTGGAAGATCATGCCAATCTGGCGGCGCGCCTGCGTCAGTTGACGTTCGCTCAGGGCCGTTAAGTCAGCGCCATCCACCAGTACGCGGCCTGATGTCGGACGCTCAAGCAGGTTCACACAACGAATGAGTGTACTTTTACCGGCACCGGAAGACCCGATGACGCCATATATCTGTCCGGCAGGCACATGCAGGCTAACGTCAGATAGCGCCTGAATTGTGCGTGTGCCTTGCTGGAACACTTTTGTGATATTTTCGAGTTTTATCATTAGGTTATTTATTATCGTATTACGTTGTCCGTGGTGTGGAGTGCTTTTTTATAGCCGGGCTACACTAAAGCTGGATGGATGTTAAGGCATCCAGACGTCTAAATCAATCAAAGTCATTCAATCTGGCGTTCTCCCTTTTATTGCAATCATGCGATACTGAACGGCAATTTTTATAGCAGGAGTTCCTACGTGGCGAATAAAGTCCCAGCCATTTTTCTTGATCGTGATGGCACCCTCAACGTTGATCACGGTTACGTTCATGAAATCGATAATTTCCAGTTCATCGACGGCACCATTGAAGCACTACAGCAGTTAAAGAAGATGGGATACGCCCTTGTGGTGGTAACCAATCAGTCGGGTATTGCGCGCGGTATGTTTACAGAAGAGCAGTTTATGCAGCTTACCGAGTGGATGGACTGGTCGCTGGCGGATCGCGATGTTGATTTAGATGGCATCTATTTCTGTCCGCATCATCCAGAAGGGACAGTAGAAGAGTTTCGTCAGTCGTGTGATTGCCGTAAACCGCAGCCCGGCATGTTGTTGTCAGCGCAGCAAGAGTTGAATATTGATATGGCTGCTTCTTATATGGTTGGTGACAAGCTGGAAGATATGCTGGCCGCGCAGGCGGCGGGGGTAGGTAAGAAAGTGCTGGTTCGTAGCGGTAAAGCGGTAACGGCAGAAGGAGAAGCGGCAGCAGACTGGGTCATTGAGAGCCTTGCGGACCTTCCTGCACGGATTAAAAAGGGCTAAGACACCGCTTTTGAACAAAATTCAGACGAACAGCAAAAAGTTTAAATTTGCCCTTGCGCTCTCCGAATCATTCCCTATAATGCGCCTCCACTGACACGGCACGCCGGCTTACGGAATGACGTGTTGAGAGGTTCAGGAGACTGAGCCGCCGGAGAAAAACTTCGAAAAAAGAAGTTGACTCTGAAGGAGGTTAGCGTAATATACGCCACCTCGCGACAGACGGTTAACCCGCTGGTCGCACTGCTCTTTAACAATTTATCAGACAATCTGTGTGGGCACTCGCAGGATTGATATCAGCGTCTCCGGACGTAAAAAATATCAAGTCTCTGCTGGGTGAACACGTAATTCATTACGAAGTTTAATTCACAGAGCATCGCTTCACGGGTTGAAGCAAATCAAACTTTAAATTGAAGAGTTTGATCATGGCTCAGATTGAACGCTGGCGGCAGGCCTAACACATGCAAGTCGGACGGTAGCACAGGAGAGCTTGCTCTTTGGGTGACGAGTGGCGGACGGGTGAGTAATGTCTGGGGATCTGCCCGATGGAGGGGGATAACCACTGGAAACGGTGGCTAATACCGCATAACGTCGCAAGACCAAAGTGGGGGACCTTCGGGCCTCACACCATCGGATGAACCCAGATGGGATTAGCTAGTAGGCGGGGTAACGGCCCACCTAGGCGACGATCCCTAGCTGGTCTGAGAGGATGACCAGCCACACTGGAACTGAGACACGGTCCAGACTCCTACGGGAGGCAGCAGTGGGGAATATTGCACAATGGGCGCAAGCCTGATGCAGCCATGCCGCGTGTATGAAGAAGGCCTTCGGGTTGTAAAGTACTTTCAGCGGGGAGGAAGGGATGAGGTTTAATACGCCTCGTCATTGACGTTACCCGCAGAAGAAGCACCGGCTAACTCCGTGCCAGCAGCCGCGGTAATACGGAGGGTGCAAGCGTTAATCGGAATTACTGGGCGTAAAGCGCACGCAGGCGGTCTGTTAAGTCAGATGTGAAATCCCCGGGCTTAACCTGGGAACTGCATTTGAAACTGGCAGGCTTGAGTCTCGTAGAGGGGGGTAGAATTCCAGGTGTAGCGGTGAAATGCGTAGAGATCTGGAGGAATACCGGTGGCGAAGGCGGCCCCCTGGACGAAGACTGACGCTCAGGTGCGAAAGCGTGGGGAGCAAACAGGATTAGATACCCTGGTAGTCCACGCCGTAAACGATGTCGACTTGGAGGTTGTGCCCTTGAGGCGTGGCTTCCGGAGCTAACGCGTTAAGTCGACCGCCTGGGGAGTACGGCCGCAAGGTTAAAACTCAAATGAATTGACGGGGGCCCGCACAAGCGGTGGAGCATGTGGTTTAATTCGATGCAACGCGAAGAACCTTACCTACTCTTGACATCCACGGGATCAGGCAGAGATGCCTGAGTGCCTTCGGGAACCGTGAGACAGGTGCTGCATGGCTGTCGTCAGCTCGTGTTGTGAAATGTTGGGTTAAGTCCCGCAACGAGCGCAACCCTTATCCTTTGTTGCCAGCGATTCGGGTCGGGGACTCAAAGGAGACTGCCGGTGATAAACCGGAGGAAGGTGGGGATGACGTCAAGTCATCATGGCCCTTACGAGTAGGGCTACACACGTGCTACAATGGCGCATACAAAGAGAAGCGACCTCGCGAGAGCAAGCGGACCTCATAAAGTGCGTCGTAGTCCGGATCGGAGTCTGCAACTCGACTCCGTGAAGTCGGAATCGCTAGTAATCGTGGATCAGAACGCCACGGTGAATACGTTCCCGGGCCTTGTACACACCGCCCGTCACACCATGGGAGTGGGTTGCAAAAGAAGTAGGTAGCTTAACCCCCGGGAGGGCGCTTACCACTTTGTGATTCATGACTGGGGTGAAGTCGTAACAAGGTAACCGTAGGGGAACCTGCGGTTGGATCACCTCCTTACCTGAAGATACCTTCCCGCGAAGTGCTCACACAGATTGTCTGATAGAAAAGTAATGAGCAAGACGGCTGCGAAGTCGTGACACTGACGTGTCCCCTTCGTCTAGCGGTTAGGACTCCGCCCTTTCACGGCGGCAACAGGGGTTCGAATCCCTAGGGGACGCCACTTGCTTGGTGACAGGTGAAAGGTGTCGCTGCTCAGTATCTCAAAACTGATTTGGTCAGCTGATGACCGCATCACGTTTGAGATATTTGCTCTTTAACAATCCGGAACAAGCTGAAAATTGAAACGACGCGTCGCGCCATTTCTCCGTAACAGGGAGTGGCACAGCGATGCGGACGAGTCTCTCAAATGCTTGCAGTCTGCACGCGTTGCAAAACGCCTGTGGGTTGTGAGGTTAAGCGACTAAGCGTACACGGTGGATGCCCTGGCAGTCAGAGGCGATGAAGGACGTGCTAATCTGCGTAAAGCGCCGGTAAGGTGATATGAACCGCTACAGCCGGCGATGTCCGAATGGGGAAACCCGGTGCACTCAGTGCATCATTGCAGCATGAATACATAGTGCTGCAAGGCGAACCGGGGGAACTGAAACATCTAAGTACCCCGAGGAAAAGAAATCAACCGAGATTCCCCCAGTAGCGGCGAGCGAACGGGGAGCAGCCCAGAGCCTGAATCAGCTTGTGCACTAGTGGAAGCGTCTGGAAAGGCGCAGGGTACAGGGTGACACTCCCGTACACAAAAGTGCACGAGCTGTGAGCTCGATGAGTAAGGCGGGACACGTGGTATCCTGTCTGAACACGGGGGACCATCCTCCAAGGCTAAATACTCCTGACTGACCGATAGTGAACCAGTACCGTGAGGGAAAGGCGAAAAGAACCCCGGCGAGGGGAGTGAAACAGAACCTGAAACCGTGTACGTACAAGCAGTGGGAGCCTTCGTGGGTGTGACTGCGTACCTTTTGTATAATGGGTCAGCGACTTATATTCTGTAGCAAGGTTAACCGTATAGGGGAGCCGCAGGGAAACCGAGTCTTAACTGGGCGTTAAGTTGCAGGGTATAGACCCGAAACCCGGTGATCTAGCCATGGGCAGGTTGAAGGTTGGGTAACACTAACTGGAGGACCGAACCGACTAATGTTGAAAAATTAGCGGATGACCTGTGGCTGGGGGTGAAAGGCCAATCAAACCGGGAGATAGCTGGTTCTCCCCGAAAGCTATTTAGGTAGCGCCTCGTGAACTCATCTCCGGGGGTAGAGCACTGTTTCGGCTAGGGGGCCATCCCGGCTTACCAACCCGATGCAAACTGCGAATACCGGAGAATGTTATCACGGGAGACACACGGCGGGTGCTAACGTCCGTCGTGAAGAGGGAAACAACCCAGACCGCCAGCTAAGGTCCCGAAGTCATGGTTAAGTGGGAAACGATGTGGGAAGGCACAGACAGCCAGGATGTTGGCTTAGAAGCAGCCATCATTTAAAGAAAGCGTAATAGCTCACTGGTCGAGTCGGCCTGCGCGGAAGATGTAACGGGGCTAAACCATGCACCGAAGCTGCGGCAGCGACGCCATGCGTTGCTGGGTAGGGGAGCGTTCTGTAAGCCGCAGAAGGTGGTCCGTGAGGGCTGCTGGAGGTATCAGAAGTGCGAATGCTGACATAAGTAACGATAAAGCGGGTGAAAAGCCCGCTCGCCGGAAGACCAAGGGTTCCTGTCCAACGTTAATCGGGGCAGGGTGAGTCGACCCCTAAGGCGAGGCCGAAAGGCGTAGTCGATGGGAAACAGGTTAATATTCCTGTACTTGGTGTTACTGCGAAGGGGGGACGGAGAAGGTTAGGTCAGCCGGGCGACGGTCGTCCCGGTTTAAGCGTGTAGGCTGGTTATCCAGGCAAATCCGGATAATCAAGGCTGAGGCGTGACGACGAGGCTCCACGGAGCTGAAGTGACTGATACCCTGCTTCCAGGAAAAGCCTCTAAGCATCAGGTAACACGAAATCGTACCCCAAACCGACACAGGTGGTCAGGTAGAGAATACCAAGGCGCTTGAGAGAACTCGGGTGAAGGAACTAGGCAAAATGGTGCCGTAACTTCGGGAGAAGGCACGCTGGCGCGTAGGTGAAGGGACTTGCTCCCGGAGCCGAGGCCAGTCGAAGATACCAGCTGGCTGCAACTGTTTATTAAAAACACAGCACTGTGCAAACACGAAAGTGGACGTATACGGTGTGACGCCTGCCCGGTGCCGGAAGGTTAATTGATGGGGTTATCCGTAAGGAGAAGCTCTTGATCGAAGCCCCGGTAAACGGCGGCCGTAACTATAACGGTCCTAAGGTAGCGAAATTCCTTGTCGGGTAAGTTCCGACCTGCACGAATGGCGTAATGATGGCCAGGCTGTCTCCACCCGAGACTCAGTGAAATTGAACTCGCTGTGAAGATGCAGTGTACCCGCGGCAAGACGGAAAGACCCCGTGAACCTTTACTACAGCTTGACACTGAACATTGAGCCTTGATGTGTAGGATAGGTGGGAGGCTTTGAAGCGCGGACGCCAGTCCGCGTGGAGCCAACCTTGAAATACCACCCTTTAACGTTTGATGTTCTAACGTGGGCCCGTGATCCGGGCTGCGGACAGTGTCTGGTGGGTAGTTTGACTGGGGCGGTCTCCTCCCAAAGCGTAACGGAGGAGCACGAAGGTCAGCTAATCACGGTCGGACATCGTGAGGTTAGTGCAATGGCATAAGCTGGCTTGACTGCGAGCGTGACGGCGCGAGCAGGTGCGAAAGCAGGTCATAGTGATCCGGTGGTTCTGAATGGAAGGGCCATCGCTCAACGGATAAAAGGTACTCCGGGGATAACAGGCTGATACCGCCCAAGAGTTCATATCGACGGCGGTGTTTGGCACCTCGATGTCGGCTCATCACATCCTGGGGCTGAAGTAGGTCCCAAGGGTACGGCTGTTCGCCGTTTAAAGTGGTACGCGAGCTGGGTTTAGAACGTCGTGAGACAGTTCGGTCCCTATCTGCCGTGGGCGCTGGAAAACTGAGGGGGGTTGCTCCTAGTACGAGAGGACCGGAGTGAACGCACCGCTGGTGTTCGGGTTGTCATGCCAATGGCACTGCCCGGTAGCTAAGTGCGGAAGAGATAAGTGCTGAAAGCATCTAAGCACGAAACTTGCCCCGAGATGAGTTTTCCCTGACCCCTCGAGGGTCCTGAAGGGACGTTGAAGACGACGACGTTGATAGGCCGGGTGTGTAAGCGCAGCGATGCGTTGAGCTAACCGGTACTAATGACCCGTGAGGCTTAACCTTACAACGCCAGAGGCGTTTTTGAGAGACTTTCAGCTTGTGACGGATAATTCTGCGCGGCCTGCGGGCGGCGCGGAGACAGAATTTGCCTGGCGGCACTAGCGCGGTGGTCCCACCTGACCCCATGCCGAACTCAGAAGTGAAACGCCGTAGCGCCGATGGTAGTGTGGGGCCTCCCCATGCGAGAGTAGGGAACTGCCAGGCATCCAATTAAGACCAGCTTTCTGGTCGTGACCGTTCTGGTGACGCAGAGCGGGTGAAATACCTGAAGTCAGCCTGCGGGCAGACGTCAGTACAGAATCGGTGGAGCGGTAGTTCAGTTGGTTAGAATACCTGCCTGTCACGCAGGGGGTCGCGGGTTCGAGCCCCGTCCGTTCCGCCACTTTATTGAGAGGCCCTGACTGAAAAGTCAGGGCTTTTTCATTTGCGCGGAAAATTATGCGCAAAAAATTGCGAGTACCGCTGGTCTTCCTATGAAGATCAGCGTAAGCGGATTAGTACTAAACAGAAATCACCTTCTTTCTGTATCCTCCCGTCTTCCCCAGGGCTGTTCGGCCACCCATTCACTCAGAAAATCAATAAACGCACGCACTCGCTGGCTCAGGCCCAGATCGCTGTAATACACAGCATTAAAAGGCATTTTTATAGGAAGCCGC
Source organism: Pantoea sp. LMR881 (assembly GCF_027157825.1). Taxonomy (NCBI): domain Bacteria; kingdom Pseudomonadati; phylum Pseudomonadota; class Gammaproteobacteria; order Enterobacterales; family Erwiniaceae; genus Pantoea; species Pantoea sp. LMR881. The sequence goes on along the minus strand of NZ_JAPVOK010000002.1, from coordinate 1,538,523 downwards.
TGCTCAGCGAGTACTTCAGTTAACTTACCTTCTGCGATCTCTTTATCGATCATATAATCGGACAGGCATGCAATTCCGTTACCATTCAAGGCTAGCTGCTTGATCGTTTCTCCACTATTAGAAGAAGTGCCAGGCTCAATACCATAAAGCTCACCGTTTGCCTGCGCCACGGGCCAGCGATTGAGATGTGAAGGGTCAACGAAGCTCAGACAATGATGATTGGCTAAATCAGCCACACCCTGTGGTGTGCCGTATTCTTTAAGATACTCAGGCGATGCGACAAGCTTTCTGTAGCTAATAAAAAGCAAACGCGCCCGTAATGTCGAGTCAGTCAGGTCTCCGGCGCGAATAGCGACATCCACCTTACGTTCAATCAGATTGATAAAGCTTTCAGACGAAATCAACGAAAGCGTCACTTCAGGATAGCGTTCGCGAAAGGGCTTTATCATTGGCATCAGCAGATGAAGAATGACAGGTGTAGCCGTATCGATACGCAACAGTCCTTTTGGCGCATCTCTGCTCTCGATCAGATCATTTTCTGCCGTTGTCATTTCCTGAAGAAAACTTTGTACCCGACGAAAATAACGCTCTCCTTCCTGAGTCAGCGCCAGATGGCGTGTCGTGCGCGTGAGCAGGGCTACGCCTAACTTATTCTCTAATTTTTTAATCGTTCTGCTCACTGCAGAATTCGCCAGATGCAACTGCTCAGCAGCACGACTGAAGCTACCGCTTTCAACAACGCTAACGAAAACTTTCAATTCATCGGATGAGGCTTTCATTTTTTTCCTTACCGCACGGCCAGTGCCTAATGAGTATCTTATTGTTATCAAAAAGCACAATGACAGAAACTCTCGTTGCAGACTGTTTTATTATTTATGTATGAGGCCGATTCCGACAATCAACAACACGCATTGAAACCCCGTACTAAAATCCCTATAACAGACGAGGTATAAAATTTTGAGTAATCAGTCAGGCGGGAAAGTGCGTAAAAAAACCTATGCAATGCGTTATGTCGCGGGACAGCCAGCAGAACGGATCTTTCCGTCGAGTGCAATGTTACATCTCGGACAGGCTCTTCCTCCCGGCGCTCCGCTGTCTGCTCATCCCAATTTGAAAGTTTTAGTGTGGAACATTTTCAAACAGCAGCGTGCAGACTGGATGTCAGTATTAGAAGGATTCGGTAAGGATGCCCATCTGGTGCTTCTTCAGGAGGCACAAACCACGCCTGAGCTTGTCAGGTTCGCAACCAGTAATTATCTGGCTGCCGATCAGGTTCCCGCGTTTGTATTGCCTCAGCATCCTTCTGGCGTTATGACGCTGGCGTCTGCACATCCTGTCTACTGTTGTCCTTTGCGTGAGCGTGAGCCACTTCTGCGGCTGGCTAAATCTGCCCTTATCACGGCTTACCCTTTACCCACCGGTGAAATGCTGATGGTTGTAAACATACACGCAGTCAATTTCAGTTTGGGTGTGGATGTTTACAGCAAACAACTTGGACCGATTGGCGAGCAGATAACGCACCATCGTGGGCCGGTCATCATGGCTGGGGATTTTAATGCCTGGAGTCGTCAACGCATTAATGCGCTGTATCGTTTTGCGCATCAGATGAAACTGGAAGAAGTGATGTTTACTGCCGATCATCGACGTAAGGCCTTTGGCAGACCACTGGATTTTGTTTTTTATCGGAACTTAAACGTCAGTGAAGCCTCTGTATTGGTTACACGAGCGTCAGATCATAACCCTTTGTTAGTAGAGTTCAGTTCCACACGTAACACGGAATAAAGGGCCAGCGAAAGAAAGGTAAAAAGAAAAAGGCTGATAATTATCAGCCTTTTTGACGTATCAGGTATCAGGTGTTGCGCTATTATTAACAAACAACGTTAATTTATCGCCGGGCTGAATATCTTTTGCGTTATCCAGCACACTGTTCCAGCGCATCACGTCATGAATATTCACGCCGTGACGCCGTGCAATACTGGCAAGAGAATCACCCTTACGAACACGATAGGTGATGCTGTTGCCGTTATCAGCCAGCTTGGTGCCGCCGGTACTGACACTCAAGGTCTGGCCCGGACGAATAGCTGCACTTCGCAGGTTGTTTTGCTGCTTCAGTGTGGCCACGCTAATGCCTAATTTACTGGCAATACCCGAAAGCGTGTCACCCGATCGTACTTTGTAACCGCCAGACGCACTGGCTTTTGCAAGCTGTGTCGGCTGTACTGCTGCAATATCACCGGAAGCCAGTGAGTTGCGTAGTTTTGCGACGTTCGACTTTGGCACCATAATATAGTGCGGTCCGTTTGGTGCTGTCGCACCGCCTTTGTAACCGGTATTGAAGCTCTTCAGTTTGCTGAGCGACATACCAGCCATTTCAGCGGCCTGTGTTAATTGCATCTGCTGACCGACTTCAACACGTGCCAGGGCACGGCTTTCATTCGGTGTCGGCAGTTTAATACCGTAACGTTTGTTGTTTTTAAGCAGTTCGCTCAAAGCCAACATTTTAGGCACGTAAACGGTGGTTTCACGTGGAAGCGACAGATGCCAGAAGTCGGTAGGCTTACCGCGCGCCTTGTTCTGTTTAATCGCCTTCAATACACGGCCTTCACCACTGTTGTAAGCCGCGACGGTTAATAACCAGTCACCGTCAAACATCTTGTTAAGGCGTTGCATCATATCCAGTGCAACCCTGGTTGACGCGACAACATCGCGACGACCATCGTAATATTGGTTCTGTTTCAAACCATAGTTTCGCCCGGTGGACGCAACGATCTGCCAAATGCCAGCTGCATTAGCGGATGATGTTGCCCGAGGGTCAAAAGCGCTCTCCACTATGGGTAGCAGTACTAGTTCCATCGGCATTTTACGTTTCTGTATCTGCTCGACTATCCAGTACATGTACGGCTCTGCCCGTAATGTTACATCGTGGAGATAGCTCTTATTTCTTAAAAACTTTGTTTTTTGTTCGCGGATCCGGCTGTTTTCCGGAATCCCCATCTTCAACTCGTCACTAATGAAACTCCAGAGATCCGTGTCTTCTGCGAGGCCAGTTCCATCTTCCTGCCATCGCGGCGACAACAACTCGTCTCCGTATTTTCCATTTTCACCTTGACCAGCTGAAGACAAACTCTGGGCATGCTGTTCGGGGATATTGGCGTCATTCCTTGATGCCTGACATCCAACCAGCAAGACCGAGGCGAGTAATATCGCTTTAGCCTTCATGTGTGTGTCAATAGTTCGCTTAAAAGACGAGCAACTATACGTGACGACTTTTCACAACACAACCCGAAATATCAAAAATGGTCTTTCTTCTCGCGTAGAACAGCAAATGTCTCCCATTCTGGTTTTCCGATAGGATCAAAGCATAAAGCGCGTTGTAAATCAGGATCTTGCGTACGCAAAAATAAATTTATTGACCGTTCGTGCGCCAGTTTTGTTGGCAAACTAATGCCATTTTCAGCGCGTAAGTCCTTAATTTTCTGGAATTCGCTCATAATCTGAGGGTCATGAGGCAGAATAGCCGCAGCAAAGGTTAAATTGGATAATGTATATTCATGCGCGCAACAAACTAAAGTGTCATCGGGAAGGGTGTTAAGTTTTTGAAATGATTGATACATTTGCTCTGCGCTTCCTTCAAAAAGTCTGCCGCAGCCGCCTGAAAACATTGTATCTCCACAGAAAAGGTAAGGCGAGCTAAAATATGAGATATGTCCTAAAGTGTGACCCGGTGTCGCGATGACGTTGAACGTCATCCCTAAAACATTCACCTGATCCCCTTCGCTCACCAGAGTCTTTGCCCCTTTGTTTGCAGTTTCCTGTGGCCCGAAAATCTCCACATCAGGAAAATGCTCCGTCAAGGTTTTCACCCCGCCAACGTGATCGTTATGATGATGCGTCAGTAAAATAGCGACGGGCTGCCACCCATTCGCTTTTACTTTTTCCAGTACGGGTTGAGCTTCGCCAGGATCAACAATTAAACATTTGCCTTCATCATCTGTCAGGGTCCAGATGTAGTTATCCTGCAATGCAGGAATACTGGTAAGATTCATAATCACCTCTCGCAGGCCGTAGGAAAAGGAAGATGGTAAAGCATGAAGCCCGCTAAAACACGCCAAATTCTGACCGCGCCACTCTCCTGGCATGATATGCCCTGGGGAGAATATTTCCGTGACGCGTTAACGCAACAGCTGCAGCCTTACCTTGGAAAGCTTTATGGCTTTCATATGCTTAAGCTTGGCAACCTCAGTGCAGAAATCAATACCGAAAACTGCGCTATCTCACATCAGGTGAATGTGGGCAGCGAAGGCGACCTGTTACAGGTGCTGGCAAACCCGTCGCAATTGCCGTTTGAATCAAAGTCAATTGATGCCTGCTTGCTGGCGCATACGCTGGCATGGAGTCAGGATCCACATCGCGTCTTGCGTGAAGTTGATCGCGTATTAATAGACGATGGCTGGATGATTATCAGCGGTTTTAATCCGTTCAGTTTACTGGGCATGAGTAAACTTGTGCCGGGCATACAGCGCAAAGCGCCGTGGAGCGGAAGAATGTTCAGCCAGATGCGTTTACTCGACTGGCTGGGGTTACTCAATTATGAAGTAGTTTTCCGGACGCGTTTTCAGGTGCTTCCCTGGCATCAGCAGGGGGGTAAGATGATCAGCGCCCATCTACCGGCGCTGGGGTGCCTGAATATTGTGGTGGCACGTAAGCGAACTTTCCCGCTTACGCCAACCAAAGCAAAAAGGAGCCTGAGCAAAACGCAGGTACGCCAGACGGTTAATGCGACACGTCAGTTTCGTCAGGCCAAAGATCAGGATTCAGTCTGATAGCCGATATCATCAAAAGCGGGATTGCCTGCTGCGCTGCGTGCTAACTCATCACAGCGTTCATTTTCAGGATGTCCGGCATGACCTTTAACCCATTCCCACGCGATTTTATGATGGCTGAGCGCCGTATCGAGGCGCTTCCAGAGATCAACATTTTTCACAGGCTTTTTATCTGCGGTCTTCCAGCCACGCTTTTTCCAGTTGTGGATCCAGCTGGTAATGCCCTGACGTACATACTGGCTATCGGTACTCAGGACCACATCACAGGGCTGCGTAAGGGCTTCCAGCGAAACGATCGCGGCCATTAATTCCATACGATTATTTGTGGTCAGGTGAAACCCGGCGCTGAATGTTTTCTCATGTGGACCATAACGTAAAATCGCGCCGTAGCCGCCCGGGCCAGGATTGCCGAGGCAAGATCCATCGGTGAATATTTCTACCTGTTTGCGCATCTCTGGTAGACTTCCTTCTGACAAAACGCCAAGTCTGACATAAAACGGGTCCTATGAGCACTGCAAATAACCGCCAGATCGTTCTCGATACAGAAACCACCGGCATGAACATGATCGGGGTGCATTATGAAGGTCATCGCATCATTGAAATCGGTGCGGTAGAGGTGATCAACCGTCGCCTGACCGGCAACAATTTTCATATGTATTTGAAACCCGATCGGCTGGTGGATCCAGAAGCCTTTGGCGTTCACGGTATTGCGGATGAGTTTCTGGCTGATAAACCCACCTTCAGCGACATTGCAGACGAGTTTCTTGATTACATTCGCGGCGCAGAATTAGTGATTCATAATGCTTCGTTTGATATTGGCTTTATGGATTATGAGTTCGGCAAGCTGCAGCGTGATATTGGTAAAACAGAAACTTTCTGCCAGATCACAGACAGCCTGGCGATGGCGCGTAAAATGTTTCCTGGCAAGCGTAATAGCCTGGATGCGCTCTGTTCTCGTTACGAAATTGACAACAGCAAACGTACGCTACACGGTGCGTTGCTCGATGCCGAAATTCTGGCTGAAGTTTTCCTGACCATGACCGGTGGTCAGACATCCCTGGCATTTTCGACGGATGCAGAAAGTGCTCAGCAGGCATCAGGCGAAAGCATTCAGCGCATTGTGCGTCCGGCATCTGCGCTGCGTGTTGTGTCTGCCAGTGACGATGAGATTGCCGCGCATGAATTACGCCTGGATCTGGTGATGAAAAAGGGCGGAAGTTGTTTGTGGCGAGCCTGAAAGCAAGGGGTTGCAGATTAAATCAGCGTTGAGATGAAAAAATCAGCAAACGATTTCCTGCGACAGAAAAAGCGTTGACGACCGATCGTCATGCCATTAATATTCGCCTCGTTCCCGACGGGGAACACAGCGCGGTGCGGTAGTTCAGTCGGTTAGAATACCGGCCTGTCACGCCGGGGGTCGCGGGTTCGAGTCCCGTCCGCACCGCCAACTATTCAGAAAAGCCGATTCAGAAATGAATCGGCTTTTTGCTTTCTGTTGCTCTCACACGGAGAGCAACAGCGCGCCGCCTGACCAAACATCTTACTCTTTTTGCACCGCAACGCTGCCACGATAATCCGCAACGGTGTCAGCTTCCTCACGCTCGTGACGTGCGAGATAGCGATAGCAGCCGGCACCCAACGCTGCGCCAATAAACCAGCTAAAGTTCGCAATGTCATGCAGGGAAGGGATAAAACTGATGACTAAGCCAATACCTACCGACGGCAGCAAAGCCGCAATCGCTTTTGGATTGAAGCCGCCACGATACCAGTAACGGCCTTTTGAGGTGTCATCAAACAGATCATCAACGTAAACGCGGCTGCGTTTAATCAAATAGAAATCTGCCAGCAAAATACCGAACAAAGGTCCAATAAACGAACCCAGCACATCCAGCGTGTAGTGGATTAACTCAGGTGACTGGAACAGATTCCACGGCGTCAGCAAAACTGATCCAACCGCTGCGATCATCCCGCCAGTGCGGAAACTGATTTTTTGCGGTGAGCAGTTAGAGAAATCAAACGCGGGTGACACGAAGTTAGCGACAATATTGATACCAATCGTGGCGGTGATCATGGTCAGCAAGCCAATCGCCACAGCCAAATCGTTACCCACCATACTGACTGTTTCAATAGGATCGGTAATCATTCTGCCAAACAGTGATTGCGTACCCGACACAATCACCACCGTTACGACAGAGAACAGCAGAAAGTTGAACGGCAAGCCCCAGCGGTTGCCGCGCCGGATTTCTGCCATATTTTTGCCATAGCGCGAGAAGTCACCGAAATTAAGCAGCGGGCCGGAAAAATAAGAAACCACCAGGGCAGTCGCGGTAATCATTTGCCATGTCTGTTCTCCCACTGAAAGCTGTTTGCTGGCAAGCGTAAAGGAGATACCGTCGAAACCGGTTTTGTATACAATCCAGCCTGCCAGAGCCACCATGACGACGTAAACGGCGGGGCCAGCCACATCGATAAAGCGTTTAATTGCACTCATGCCGTGCCAGAACACCATCGCCTGTAATAACCACATTACGCCGAAGCAACACCAGCCGAGCTGTGACAGGCCAAGCCAGCCAGCCTGGGTCATCGGGGTCAATGCCGGAAAGAATTTCAACAAGACCAGCATCAGCGCGTTAGCGGCCAGATAAGTCTGGATACCATACCAGGCAAAAGCGATTAAGCCACGAATGACTGCCGGAATGTTGGCTCCGAAAACACCGAACGCCTGACGGCAGATCACTGCATAGGGTACACCCGCCATTTGGCTGGGCTTAGCCACTAAATTTGCACAGATTTGTACGATGCAGATGCCGACCAGCAGGCAAAGCAGCACCTGCCAGCTGGCTAATCCCAAAGTAAAGAAACTGGCGGCAACAACATAGCCGCCCATGCTGTGCACATCCGACATCCAGAACGAGAAAATGTTGTACCACGACCAGTTTTGATCGCGCGTCGGAGCCAGATCCTCATTACAGAGCCGGGGACTGTAATGTGCATTGGCTTCAGAGGCCTTGCTGGCCGCTGTTGAATGATTTGGCATGAAACCTGCTCCTCTGTTAATACGATGAGAATGAATTACAGCGTGAAACGGTATTGCAGGATCCAGGCCACATTTGATTTCTTGTATACAAAAATTGTTATTCACGTATACGATAAACTGCGCACAGACACTTACCGGAGCAGGTAATGAAAAGTGAAACAGGCCAGAGAACGGCTGCCGATCTGCATGATAAAGACGAAGTTATTTTTCAGGCGTTAATGAACGCTATTGTTGAACATCAGTTGCCACCGGGCAGTAAATTGCCGGAAGAGGCCCTTTCGGACGTTTTTGGCGTCAGCCGCACCGGCATTCGTAAAGTGCTACAGCGCCTCGCTGCGGTGCAAATGATCACCCTGACGCCCAAACGCGGTGCACATGTCGCCACGCCAGGCGTAGATGAAGCGCGCGATATCTTTCGCACTCGCAGCTTGATGGAGTGCGCCAATCTTCCTGCCGTGTTAGCGCATTTGCAGTCGCCACATCTGGTGGCGCTGGAAAAATTAATCGGGCAGGAAAAACAGGCTCACGACGATCATGACGGCCCGGCCGCCATCCGCGTTTCGGCTGCGTTTCATATTCAGCTACAGGCGATTTCAGGAAATCAGGTTTTAACCGAGATGATCACACGCCTGACGCAGCGATCGTCGCTGGTGATTGCTGCTTATGGCGCGCCGTGGCAACGCGGATGCCGCTGTGACGATCACGATCGTCTGGTGCAGTTGCTGCGTCAGAGAGAATTACAGCCGCTGAGCGCGGCGTTGCAACATCACTTCGACCATATCGTTTCCAGTCTGCATTTCGAACGCAGTGGCGAAACCCTGCCCGACTTTTCACGTTTATTTTCCGGTCATAAAGGAGCGGCATCATGAGCCTGATCCAGGTTATCAATCCCAACACCAGTCTGGCGATGACGGAAACGATCGGGCAGGCCGCGCGTGCCGTAGCAGCACCGGGCACGGATATTTGGGCGGTATCGCCCGCCCAGGGGGTGCCCTCAATTGAAGGACACTTTGATGAAGCGATTGCCGCTATGGGTGTTTTAGAGCAGGTCAAAATTGGCAAAGCACAGGGCGTCAGCGGTCATGTTATCGCCTGCTTTGGCGATCCCGGCTTGCTGGCGGCGCGTGAACTGGCCAGCGGTCCGGTGATTGGGATTGCCGAGGCTGCAATGCATACCGCCACGCTGGTGGCGACACGATTCTCGGTTGTGACAACACTGCCGCGCACGCTGGTTATCGCACGTCATCTGTTGCGACAGTATGGTTTTACGCATCACTGCGCTGCGTTACACGCTATCGATCTGCCGGTACTGGCGTTAGAAGATAGCAGCGGACTGGCGCAGGAAAAAGTACGCGAGCGTTGTATTCAGGCGAAGCGTGAAGATGGCTGCGGCGCGATAGTTCTGGGGTGTGGTGGCATGGCAACGCTGGCAGCGTCATTAACGCAGGAGTTAGGGCTGCCGGTGATCGACGGTGTGAGTGCTGCGGTCAAAATGGTGGAGTCGCTGGTGGCGCTGGGCTTTGGGACTAGCAAACATGGCGATTTAGCTTATCCTTTGCAGAAGCCGCTCTCAGGTGCTTTTCAGCACCTCAACGATTGACGTTGCAGTTCACAACAGGAAGCAAGCGATGAGTGATGGTGTAGAGAAGAAAGAGTACAGCTTTAACAAAAACTACCCGCGAGACATGGTAGGTTACGGAGCGAATCCGCCTCATGCCGCCTGGCCTAAAGGAGCGCGCGTCGCGGTACAGTTTGTGCTGAATTATGAAGAGGGTGCAGAGAGCAATATTTTGCACGGCGACGCTGGCTCAGAGCAGTTTCTCTCTGACATTATTGGCGCCGCCAGCTATCCCGATCGTCATATGTCGATGGATTCGCTGTATGAATATGGCTCGCGTGCCGGGTTCTGGCGCATTCACAATGAGTTTCAGAAGCGCGGCTTACCGCTGACGGTATTTGGCGTGGCAATGGCGCTGGCGCGTCATCCTGAGATTGTCGAGGCGATCAAGCAGGCGGATTACGATGTTGTCAGCCACGGCTGGCGCTGGATCCACTATCAAGGCATAGACGCAAAAACTGAGCGCCAGCATATGCAGCAGGCGATGGATGTGTTAACCGATCTGTTTGGCAAAACGCCAACCGGATGGTACACCGGTCGTGACAGTCCAAATACCCGCCGTCTGGTAGTGGAGCAGGGGGGATTAACGTACGACAGTGACTATTATGGCGACGATTTGCCGTTCTGGACGCAGGTGACCTGTCAGGATGGCACAGTGAAACCGCACCTGATTATTCCTTATACGCTGGAGTGCAATGACATGCGCTTTGCATCGCCACAAGGGTTTAATACGGCGGAACAGTTTTACACCTATTTGCGCGATACGTTTGACGTGTTGTATGAAGAAGGTGAAACCGCACCGAAGATGATGTCAGTGGGTATGCATTGCCGTCTGCTGGGCCGCCCCGGTAAATTCCGTGCGCTGCAAAACTTCCTTGATCATATCCAGCAGCATGAAAAGGTGTGGATCTGTACCCGACAACAAATTGCCGATCACTGGATGAAGAAGCATCCCGCGCCGGATGTCTGATGGCGCTGACGGGCCGTCAGGAGCGTTGTCTTGCAGACGGCTAAGGCCTGCGGCCTGCTAAGGTCAAGGTCAAAGGCGTTTCGTTCGGCCTGAAGTCCGACCGGGCAGGGCCGGCAGTCGCCCCGGCTCTGCACCCGGGCTATTCGGCAGCGTATTTGCCCGCTTCGCGGGTTCCCTCGTCAAGCCTCCCTTTCTGACGGACCGGACAGATTCGCCATCCCCTGGCTCATCCTGTCCTTTCGCCGCCGTTCTGGCGGCAAATCCTGGAAGCAAGTCTTTCCTCAGCAAATGCAATGCCTCTCCAACACCCCGCTGTGAAACCGCGCTTAAAATTAAAAAATCTATCGCGATTAGATTGTTTAAATCACAACCCTGATATTTTTAATTGCCCATTACAAATAACCCACCACAAGAATAATCTCTCCGGGACAGAGGTTTTGCAGCGGAAGGGCGTCGCCAGAGCCACACGCCTGCCACTGATACATTTAATAACCCACCACAAAAAAGTAATGCCCGTAGAGTTTTTAATAACCCACCACAAAAAAGTAATACCTGTAGAGTTTTTAATAACCCATCATAAAAAAGTAAAACCTGTAGACTTTTTAAGAACCCGCCACAAAAAAACAATCTTCCCAGGGCAGAGGTTTTGCAGCGGAAGGGCGTCGCCAGAGCCACACGCCTGCCACTGATACATTTAATAACCCACCACAAAAAAGTAATACCTGTAGAGTTTTTAATAACCCATCATAAAAAAGTAATACCCGTAGAGTTTTTAATAACCCATCATAAAAAAGTAATGTCTGTAGACTTTTTAAGAACCCGCCACAAAAAACAATCTCTCCAGGGCAGAGGTTTTGCAGCGGAAGGGCGTCGCCAGAGCCACACGCCTGCCACTGATACATTTAATAACCCACCACAAAAAAGTAATACCTGTAGACTTTTTAAGAACCCGCCACAAAAAAACAATCTTCCCAGGGCAGAGGTTTTGCAGCGGGAGGGCGTCGTCAGAATTGCCGAACGAAGGGCGCATTCCAGGACGAGACGACAGGAAGTCGTCGAGAGTGCGGGATGAGCCAGGGATGGCGAATCCGCGCGGTCCGTGGGAAGGCAACTGGCGAGAGGGGACCGCGTAGCGGCAATGATGCCGACAGAGCGGGGGTTCCCAGGGAGGGGCGACTGTCTCCCCTGGGGCGGTCGGCCTTCAGGCCGAACGAAACGCCCTTGACCTAAGCCGTCCGCAGGACAGCCCTGACCTAAGCCGTCCGCAGGACAGCCCTTGACCTAAGCCGTCCGCAGGACAGCCCCTGACCTAAGCCGTCCGCAGGACAACGCCGTCTGCAAGACACTCCATCAAACCATCAGACTCACCTGCGCTGCCACGATGCGCCATCCGCCCGGCATCTTCACCCATGTTTGCTGCTGGCGCCCAATTTTCTCGCTGCCTTCGCGCGTAAATTCAGTGCTGCACACGGCGTAATCCTCACCAAAGGTGGTGATCACCGTATGACGCAGCGTACGGTTCAGACCTGCGGAAGGACGTGCGGCACGGAAGGCGCGAATCTCATCAATACCATATAAGTTCTCACCCGCGCCGAGGCGCACGGTACGCGCGTCGTGCCAAAAGAGTTCATCCAGCACCGCAATATCGTTGCTGATAAGCGCCTGTTCATAGCGATAAAAAGCATCGGTCACTTCAGCGACAATCACTGGACGGTTAATATCTTCAGCTTTCATAAGTTCCCTGTCATGCTCATTTGCGGCATCGTTAAGCCTTGTTGCTCCAGTGCATAAGCAGCACGCAGTGCCGCTTCCCTCTTTAAACGGCGCGGCAATTAGTTGCAGGCCGATGGGTAATCCACGTTTGGTTGCCAGCGGGACAGTACACACCGGTAAGCCGAGGAAAGAGATCGGTTGCGTTAACATGCCCATGCTGGCTTTAGCGGGCAAATCCTGCCCGTTAATATGAATACTCTCCTGACCAATAGTGATAGCGCAACACGGTGTAGCAGGTGCGATGAGGACGTCGAAACGATCAAATAGCGGTAAGACCTGCTGCTGAAAGTGGCGGCGGAAACGTTGCGCCTGTACATACCAGGCACCAGGCATCATTGCGCCAGCCAGCAAGCGTTCACGTGAGTGAGGCTCAAACTGTTCTGGCATTTGACGCAGTGCAGGAAGATAGTGATTACCGCCTTCTGCCGCCGTCATAATAAACGCAGCCGAACGTGCCAGCTCAGCTTCTGGCAACAACACCTCATCATCAGCCTGTAAGGCATGGCTTGCAACTGCCAGCGCCGCGCGAGCATCTTCATCACACCAGGTTGAAAAAAATCCGCCTAACGTGCCACAGCGTAAGCCCTCAACGCCGAGCGTCAGTGTCGGAAACGTTGGTGCAACCGGACGCTCAGCCTGAAAAGCATCTGTGTCGTCGCAGCCTTGCAGCTGGTCATAGACGAAGGCTAAATCGTCTGCCCGGCGGGCAAACGGGCCAATGTGATCGAGACTGGCGACAAAGGATGACTGCCGCTGCGCGACAGCCGACCAAACGTCGGTTTTAAGCCAAAAATACCGCACAGCGACGCGGGAACACGAATGGAGCCGTTAGTATCGGTACCCAGCGAGAAATGCACCAGGCCCGCTGCCACGGCTGCCGCAGAGCCGCCCGAAGAGCCGCCCGCCACGCGGTTGAGATCGCGCGGATTATGAGTGGCGCCGTAGTGGCTATTTTCAGTGGTAAAACCGTAAGCGTAGGCATCCATATTCAGCATGCCGGAGAGCAACGCGCCCGACTGACGCAGCTTCTCAACGGCCCAGGCATCCTGCTGTGCCGCTGGGCGATCGCTGAACAGACGGGCACCGGCTAAAGTGCTGTAACCCGTCACATCGAATAAATTTTTAACCGCATAGGGAATGCCCGCCAGCGGCGCTAACGTCTCCCCACGTTGACGTTGCGTATCAATCTGTTCCGCTTCCGTTAACATGCGTTGCGCAGTGACTTCAGTCCAGGCGTTAAGAGCAGGGTTATGCTGCCTAATCGCCTGAAGCGTGTGGCTGGCGACGTCACGCGCACTCAGTTCGCCTTTTGAATCGCTTGTTGCAGCGCCTGAATCGACATATCACTCAGTTTCATGCCTGATAAACTCCCGCGATTTCCAGTCGATCATCAAGCGGGAACGCCATGAGCGGGGCCGCCATGCTGGCGATACGCGTCATTTGCGTGAGTAATTCAGCGCGGCGCGCATCATCCAGTTCCACACGCAGTAGCTGTTCCATTTGCGCGACATAGATCGCCCAGTCAATGTTCTGATTCATCTGTTACTCCCGTTAAAAGCCGGCGGCGCTGCCGTTGCTGCGTGGATCGCTTGCGCCTTCGAGCATGCCGTTGTTATGTCGCACAATGGCACCGGCGTGACCCACGGCTTCGCTGAAATCAGGCAGCAGTTCTACCTCATGCCCAAGCTGTCGCAATTGCGCAACGGTCTCTGTTGAGAAGCGGCCTTCCAGCTTGAGTGAATCGGAGGACTGGCCCCAGGTGCGACCTAACAGCCAGCGCGGTGCACTCACTGCCTGCTGCAGGGGCAAACCCTGAATAACGTGACGGGTGAAAATCGCTGCCTGGGTCTGTGGCTGCCCGTCGCCGCCCATTGAGCCATACACCATGGTGCGTCCATCTTTGAGGCGTGCGGCGGCGGGGTTGAGCGTGTGGAAAGGCTGTTTACCTGGCGCTAACGCCAGCAGATGTTGGGGATCGAGGCTAAAAGCGGCTCCCCGGTTTTGCCAGGTAATGCCGGTGCCGGGCAGTACCACACCGCTGCCAAACTCATGATAAATGCTTTGAATAAAGGAAACCGCAAGGCCACTGCTGTCCATTACCCCCATCCACACCGTGTCGCCGGGACCGCGCCCGGTTCCCCACGGCGCAGCCCGGTTATCATCAATCTGGCTGGCGAGCGTAGTGAGATGATCGCTGTAAAGCAGGGCCTGGAGATCCTCAGTAATGTGGCGTGGATCGGTAATATGCTTGTCACGCAGCGCAAAGGCTTTTTTGGTCGCTTCCACAACGCGGTGTACGGTTTGCGCATCGTTGGCACTGGCCATATCCAGATGATCGGTAATGCCAAGAATGGCTAGCGACACCATGCCCTGCGTCGGTGGCGTCATATTCCAGATGTCGCCTTCGCTGTGGGCAATGTGCAGCGGCGTGCAGCGTCGGGCGCGATGCCGCTGCAAATCTTCAAGCGTAACCGGCATGCCGAGTGCCGCCATTTCACGCGCCAGATGGTGGGCCAGATTGCCACGATAAAAGCTCTCCAGCCCCTCTTCAGTAAGCTGGCTAAGCGTGTTGGCCAGTGCCGGTTGCGTAAAGCGACTGCCTGGCTGCGGTACTTCACCGTCCGGTAAAAATGTGTCAGCAAAGCCAGGCTGATGCTGTAATTCTGCACGTTTGGATTGGGTCGCTGCCGACTGCGATGCGGTCACTGGAATGCCGTCGGCGGCGTAGCGAATAGCATCGCGCAGCAGGCGGGTCAGCGACAGCGGTGTGCCGCCCAATCCGGCGGACAGCGTTAATGCTTCCTGCCAGCCACTGACAGTGCCTGCTACCGTCAACGCCGATTTAGGGCCACGATGGGGAATATGCGGTTCATTGTGGTAAAAATCAAAATGGGCTAATGAACCCGCCGCGCCGCTGGCATCAATCGCAACCGGCTCGCCTGATGGTGGCAGCACCAACCAAAAACCGTCGCCGCCCAGGCCATTCATATGGGGATAAACCACCGCGATAGTAGCCGCCGCCGCGACCATTGCCTCGATGGCGTTGCCACCTTCACGTAATACCGCCAGTGCGCTTTCGCTTGCCAGGTGATGAGGCGTCACCGCCATGCCGAGCGGTGCCATATTGCTCTGAATCATCTCTTTCTCGTTTTGCTATCGGCTAACAGTACGAAAAATAAAGCAAGAGCTGTTCCAGTTTTCATCGTGAAGGCATAAAGCCATAAACCTGGCGCAAATTATGCTAGCTTGAGCTGAAACGAAAGTTACAGGATGCCCGATGAAACAGCTTGATGAACGGCTCAGAAGCCACTACTCCCAGCTCTCGCCGCAAGAGCAGCGCATTGCTGATTTTGCCTTTGACCATTTTGACGATCTGATCAGCTACAACAGCGCCGAACTGGCGCGTCTTAGCGGCGTATCCAAGGCCACGGTCAGCCGCCTGTTCAAGCGCCTGGGGTATGAAAAGTACAAAGACATGCGTGACGAATTACGCACCCTGCGCCAGAGCGGCATGCCGTTAACCGACAATCGCGATGCGGTGCAGGGCAACACGCTGTTGTCGCGTCATTACAAGCAGGAAATGGCCAATCTGACGCAGTGGGTAAACAGTATTGATGCCCAGCAGTTTGGCGAAGTTATCCAGCAGCTGGCTCAGGCAAAGCGTATATTTATCATCGGGATGCGTAATGCTTATCCGGTGGCGTTGCACCTGCGCCAGCAGCTTATGCAGGCCCGCCCGCAGGTACATATTCTGCCGCAGCCGGGTCAAACACTGGCTGAAGAGCTGGTAGAGATTACACCTGACGATATGGTGGTCGTCATGGCTTTTCGCCGCCGTACACGCATTATTCGTCCCGTCATGCAGCAGCTACAAAACGCGGGCATCCCACTATTGGCGCTGTGTGAGCCGCAGGCACAAACGGTTATTTCGCTGGCGCGCTGGCAGCTCTGCGCCCCGCTCGATAGCGTGTCAGCTTTCGACAGTTATGCGTCGGCCATGAGCCTGATTAACCTGATCGCCAATGCCTTACTGCATGAAACGTTGTCACATGGTCGTCAGCGTATTCATCAAATCGCCGATCTTTATCAACAGTTTGATGAGCTGGAGCACCGTTAACAGGCACTGTTTTGGTGCTTCGCCCTGTTTTGGATCATCTTCTTCTGACGGCTAATCGCACCCGCTATGCGGTCATAGCTTAAAAAATAACGCTTTTACCGTAATTTATTCTTCCCCGGCTGGTTGGCACATTAGTTGCAGAATGCCTGTCAAAGAATCTTTTGTTTCACGTAAACTCACCGGGGTGCATAATGAAAAAAGTGTTGATAGCGGTTGCAACAGCAGCGTTACTGATGGCTCAGGCGGGAAGTGCGCTGGCCGATCAACTGCAAGATATTCAAAAACGTGGGGTGATCCGCGTTGCTGTGCCGCAGGATTTTCCTCCGTTTGGCTCGGTAGGCACCGATCTGCAACCGCAAGGTTATGACATTGACATGGCGAAATACCTCGCCAGAGAGATGAAACTTAAGTTGCAACTGGTGCCAGTCAGCAGTGCCAACCGCGTACCTTATTTGCAAACCGATAAAGTCGATCTGGTGATTTCCAGCATGGGCAAAAACGCTGAGCGTGAAAAAGTCATCGATTTTACCCATGCGTATGCGCCGTTCTTCCTGGGCGTCTTTGGGCCAAAAGGCGAAGAAATTAAAGATGCGGCGGCACTGAGTGGGAAATCAATTGGCGTGACGCGCGGCGCGGTAGAAGACATGGTCCTGAGCGAGGTGGCACCGAAAGAGGCGCAGGTAAAACGTTATGAAGATAATAACACCACGCTGTCAGCCTACCTGTCAGGCCAGGTGGAATATGTCGCTACCGGTAATCTGGTGGTTGCGGCTATCGCCCGTCAGAATCCCGCCAAAGCACCGGTTGCCCAGTTCATGCTGAAAGATTCGCCGTGCTTTATCGGCCTGAAAAAAGAGGAACCGGCGTTAAAAGAGAAAGTGAACGCGCTGATCGAACAGGGCATCAAAGACGGCACGCTGAACAAAATGTCGGAAGAGTGGTTAAAAGCACCGCTGCCTGCCAACCTCGGCGCATAAGGGCGAAACCGTGGGGCAGCTTAATTTTCCTGCATTATGGCCATACTGGCCGGAATTACTTTCCGGCTTATGGATCACCATTCAGTTAACGGTACTTGCCACCATTGGCGGTGTCAGCCTCGGCATTTTTGGCGCGGCGTTACGCAGCGGCAAACCCGGCGGGTTGAGTCGTGCCTGGGGCGTCTACGTCGAACTGATCCGCAATACGCCGTTTGTGGTGCAACTCTTCTTTATCGTGTTCGGCTTACCCAATCTGGGCCTGAAGCTGACGGCGGGGAGGCGGCGCTGCTGGCGATGTTAATTAACCTCGGTGCCTACAGCACTGAAATTATTCGCGCCGGGATTCAGGTCACGCCAAAGGGACAATGGGAAGCGGGACGGGTACTGGGTTTAACGCGCAGTCAGACTTTTTTACGCGTTGTGCTGCCTCCGTCGCTGCAACGCATTTATCCGGCGCTGGTCAGCCAGTGCATTATCGTGATGCTCGGCTCATCGGTGGTTTCTCAGGTTTCTTATGAGGAGCTCACCTTCGCCGCCAACCTGATTCAGTCACGCACCTTTTTAAGTTTTGAGGTCTATCTGGTGACCACGCTGATTTACCTGGGGCTGTCGATTGTTATGCGTCAGTTGCTACTGGCTATCGGCCGCAAATGGTTTGGAGTACAGGCATGATGACGAGCTTTACCGACTGGGACATCGTGCGCAACCTGCTGCTGGCGGCACGCTGGACAATTTTACTGTCGCTGGTGGCCTTTTTTGGCGGCACCCTGGTGACATTACCGCTGCTGTTTATGCGCCTGCTGAAACGTCAATGGCTGACCCGCATCATCCGCGGTTACACCGAGCTGTTTCAGGGCACGCCGCTGCTGATGCAGCTGTTTCTGGCGTTTTTTGGTGTCGGCCTGTTTGGCATTGACGTGGCGCCCTGGACCGCCGCGTCGCTGGCTCTCACGCTCTATACCAGCGCCTTTTTGCTGGATATCTGGCACGGCAGCATTCTCGCCCTGCCAAAAGGACAATGGGAAGCGTCGCGCTGCCTGGGGCTGAACTTTGGTCAGACGCTAACGCGCGTCATTGCGCCGCAGGCGATCCGTATTGGTCTGGCCCCTACGGTGGGGTTTGCCGTACAGGTGATTAAAGGCACTGCCCTGGCCTCTATTATCGGCTTCATTGAGCTGACCAAAGCTGGCACCATCCTGAATAACGTAACTTATCAGCCATTTAAAGTGTTTGGCCTGGTCGCACTTGGTTACTTCCTGATGTGTTATCCGCTGTCTCGCTACAGCCAGTATCTGGAGAAAAAATTCAATGCCGCTCATCACCATTAATCAGGTGCAAAAGTATTACGGCGACAACCATGTGTTGAAAGGCGTCGATCTGGATATTGAAATGGGTGAAGTCATTTCAATTATTGGCCGCAGCGGATCGGGCAAAAGTACGCTGCTGCGCTGCATGAACGGGCTGGAAGGCTATCAGGAAGGCAGCATTAAACTCGGCGGCATGACCATCACCGATCGTGAATCACAGGCGCGGGATATCAGTCGCTCCGTTGGCATGGTGTTCCAGAGCTTCAACCTGTTCCCGCATATGACGGCGCTGGAAAACGTGATGCTGGCACCGCGCCGCGTTTTAAAGAAAAGCGAAGCAGAATGCCGCGCTCTGGCGGCGCAGATGCTGGAGAAAGTCGGTCTCGGTGAACGTCTCGATTACTATCCGGCTAATCTCTCCGGCGGGCAGCAGCAGCGCGTGGCCATTGCCCGGGCGCTGGCGATGACGCCAAAGGTATTACTGTGTGACGAGATCACCTCGGCGCTTGATCCTGAACTGGTGGGCGAAGTACTGAAAGTGCTGGAGCAACTGGCAGCAGAAGGCATGACGCTGATCCTCGTCACCCATGAAATGAACTTCGCCCGTGACGTGGGCGATCGTGTGGTCTTTATGCATCAGGGGCGCGTCTGGGAGCAGGGCAACAGCAAGACGCTGTTTGCCAACCCGCAAACGCCGGAACTGAAACAGTTTATCTCTTCCGTGCGCCTCTAAGTGTTTAACAAGGAATTCACCATGGATATCACCCAATTCTCACAACTTAATCCACCACAACGCCTGCTGATGGGACCCGGCCCAATCAACGCCGATCCGCGCGTGCTACGCGCCATGTCGAGCCAGTTGCTCGGGCAGTACGATCCCGCCATGACGCATTATATGAACGAAGTGATGGCACTCTATCGCGGCGTATTCCGCACGGAAAACCGTTGGACAATGCTGATCGATGGCACGTCGCGCGCGGGCATCGAAGCGATACTGCTGTCGGCGATCCGTCCGGGCGACAAAGTGCTGGTGCCGGTATTTGGGCGATTTGGTCATCTGCTGTGTGAAATTGCGCGCCGCTGTCGTGCTGAAGTCCACACTATTGAGGTGCCGTGGGGAGAGGTTTTCACACCGGATCAGGTTGAAGATGCGATCAAACGGGTGAAGCCACGCCTGCTGTTAACCGTGCAGGGCGACACCTCCACCACCATGCTGCAACCGCTGGCGGAGCTGGGGGAGATCTGCAAAAAATATGGCGTGCTGTTCTACACCGACGCCACCGCGTCGCTGGGCGGCAACGCGCTGGAGACCGATGCCTGGGGACTCGATGCGGTATCAGCCGGCATGCAAAAATGCCTCGGTGGGCCGTCAGGCACATCACCTGTTACCCTGAGTCCGCAGATGGAAGCGGTGATACGCAAGCGTAAATGTGTAGAAGAGGGGATCCGTACGGAAGCGCATCAGGATGGTGAACAGGAGATGATCTACTCCAACTATTTCGATCTCGGCATGATCATGGATTACTGGGGGCCTGAACGATTAAATCACCATACCGAAGCCACCACGGCGCTGTTTGGCGCACGTGAATGCGCGCGATTGATCCTGCAGGAAGGACTGGATAACGGCATTGCCCGCCACAAACTGCACGGGGAAGCGTTGCTGAAAGGGATTCAGGGCATGGGACTGGAAACGTTTGGCGATCTGAAACACAAAATGAATAACGTGCTGGGTGTCGTGATCCCGCAGGGTATCAATGGCGATCGGGTACGCAAGCTGATGCTGGACGATTTCGCGATTGAAATCGGCACCTCGTTTGGTCCTCTGCACGGCAAAGTGTGGCGTATCGGTACGATGGGGTACAACGCACGTAAAGATTGTGTGATGCAAACGCTGGCTGCGCTGGAAATGGTGCTGACGCATCTGGGTTACCGTACACCGCAGGGCGCTGCCTCGCAGGCTGCGTGGGATCATTACGGGAGCCACGCATGAAAATGAACGCCAGCGAAGCGCAGACGGCTGCGGCGCGCGTCATGGCGCGCTGTGACGCGCTGGCAGAGATCAGCGAGTCGTCCGAGGGATTAACCCGCGTTTATCTTTCCCCGGAGCATTTGCGTGCAAATGCTCGCGTAGGAGAGTGGATGAAAGCTGCCGGTATGCAGGTCTGGCAGGATGCCGTAGGCAATATTTGTGGGCGCTATGAAGCCGCGGAAAGCGGCGCACCCGCGCTGTTGCTCGGCTCGCATCTTGATACGGTGCGTAATGCGGGGCGCTATGACGGCATGCTCGGCGTATTGACCGCGATCGAAACCGTACAGTGGCTGCACGATCGGCAGCAACGCCTGCCGCTGGCGATTGAAATTATTGGCTTTGGCGATGAAGAAGGCACACGTTTTGGCATCACGCTGCTCGGCAGTCGCGGTATTACCGGAACCTGGCCAGAAAGCTGGGTGACGCATCCCGACGGAAACGGCATTACCGTGGCGCAGGCAATGCGTGATGTCGGACTGGACAGCGCGCAGATTGCCAGCGCCGCACGTGACGTAACGGATATTGTTGCCTATCTTGAATTGCATATCGAGCAAGGGCCGTGCCTGGAGCAGGAGAATCTGGCGTTAGGGGTGGTGACGGCCATCAACGGCGCGCGCCGCCTGAACTGTCGCTTCGTGGGTGAAGCGGGGCATGCGGGCACAGTCCCAATGACGCACCGCAAAGATGCGCTGGCTGCCGCAGCGGAATGGATGGTGTTTATCGAACACGCCACGCGGGAACAGGATCCGCAGCTGGTGGCGACGGTTGGCACGTTAAGCTGCGCGCCGGGTGCCGTTAATGTGATCCCCGGTGAGGTGAACCTGTCGCTTGATGTCCGTGGGCCACAGGACAATCCGCTGGAATCACTGCTTTCTACATTGTTGACCCAGGCTGAAGCGATCGCGCTGCGCCGTGGTTTAACCTTCGAATCAAATGAGTATTACCGCATTGCGGCAACCGCCTGCGATGCGCAGTTACAGCAGGCGTTGAGCCATGCGGTTGAAACGGTTCAGGGGCGCAGCGTATCCCTGCCGAGCGGGGCGGGACACGATGCGATTGCCATCGCTGAACGCTGGCCGGTTGGCATGCTGTTTGTGCGTAATGAACGTGGCATCAGCCATCATCCGGCAGAAGCGGTGAAAACCGACGATATTGCGCCTGCGGTGCAGGTTTTTTTAGCGGCGATTTGTCAGATTGCTGAACGGAGATAAGCATGGAATTAGCGACGTTTAATCAGCTTTCAGCAGATGATGCTCACGCCGCTCTCGCCCATTGTGTGGCGATCCCTGCCTGGCAGCAGGCAATGGTGGCAGCGCGCCCTTATGCGTCACTCGATGCGCTGGTTGCAGAAGGCGATCGGCTGGCGCGTCAGTGGCAACGCGAGGATTTACGTCTGGCGTTATCGGCGCATCCGCGCATTGGTGAGCGCGTCAGCGGCGCGGGTAAAGAAGCCTCACTGTCGCGTAACGAGCAGTCTGCCATGCAGCAGGCCGATGAAGCGTTACAGCAGGCCATGTTGCAGGGCAACCGGGATTATGAAGCGCGTTTTGGTCGGGTATTTTTGATTCGAGCCAAAGGGCGCAGCGGCAAAGAAATGTTGGCGGAATTAGAGCGCCGTCTCGGCAATGATGATCAGACAGAGCAACAGGAAACGCTGGATCAACTGCGCGAAATTACCCTGTTGCGTCTAAAGGAGAGCTTTTCATGAGCACCATTACCACGCATATCCTCGATACTGCACTGGGTAAACCTGCCAGCGGTGTGGCGATCTCTCTGGAGCAAAACAGCCCGGAAGGATGGTTACCGGTTGCTGAAGGCGTCACCGACACCGATGGACGCCTGAAAGAGTTGACGCCAGAACCGTTAGCGCCGGGCCACTATCGCCTGACGGCTGAAATTGGTGACTACTTTGCCGTGGCGGGACGTGATGCGCTCTATGTCAGCGCGCAGATCGATTTTGTTATTGCTGAAGCGGGCAGTCATTTCCACCTGCCATTTCTGATCTCTCCGTGGTCGTGGTCGACCTATCGCGGTAGCTAACGCACTTTTCCGCGACCTGAGATATCAGGCCGCAGAAGATCATCCTTATAGCGAGAACGCATCCGCATCACGCCACGCCGGGAAACGCTCACGGTAAGCCTTTAATTCATCCAGCGACAGCGTGGCATCCAGACGCGCCGGCTTGAACGGTTCGGCAGCACTGAGAATTTCACCCTGTGGCGAAATAATCTGGCTGTCACCGCTGTATTGATGCTGATTACCGTCGCTGCCGATGCGGTTGCAGCCCGCCACGTAAGCCTGGTTCTCTATTGCGCGTGCGAGTAACAATGCCTGCCAGTGCCGCGCACGCGGTGCAGGCCAGTTAGCCACATACAATGCCAGATCGTAGTCATTGCGATTGCGGGCAAACACAGGAAAGCGCAGGTCGTAACAGATTTGCGGCAAAATACGCCAGCCGCGCCAGGTGAAGATTTCACGCTTCTCGCCTGGCAGATAGTGATGGTGTTCATCTGCCATGCGAAACAGATGGCGTTTATCATACTGATGCAGCGTGCCATCCGGTTCGACCAGTAAAAAGCGATTCACCGCGCCGCTGTCGGTCTGAATGGCCGCACTGCCACCCACCAGGGCATCGCTGGCGCGGGCATGTTTATGGAGCCACTCAACCACCTGGGGTTGTGGCAGCGAACTTTTTGCGGCTTCCATCGCAAAACCCGTGGTAAACATCTCCGGCAGCAGGATCAGATCGCGTCCTTTGATGTCGCTAATGATCCGATCGAAATGGCGCAGGTTCGCTTCGCCATCCATCCAGCTCAGCGTTTCTTGCAGTACAGTAATGTTTAAAGCTGACATAAACGCTCCGCAGCGGCATCCAGGGTCGCTTCCTGTTTAGCAAAGCACAGGCGAATAAGCTTGTGCGGGAATGGATCGGCGCAGAATACCGACAGCGGAATCGCCGCCACGCCAACCTCTTTGGTCAGCCACTGGCAAAAACTGACGTCATCCAAACCGGAGATGGCGCTGTAATCGACCAGCAAAAAGTAGGTGCCTTCACCCGGCAGCACCTTAAAGCGGCTGTTGCTCAACCCCTGAATCAAACGATCGCGCCGCGCCTGGTAAAATGCCGGCAGCTCACGATAATGTTCAGGCTCCTGGCGCAGCATATCGGCAATCGCCAGCTGCGCAGGCGTATTAACTGAAAAGGTCAGATACTGATGAACTTTGCGAATCTCAGCACTAATGGCAGCGGGCGCAATGCAGTAACCGACTTTCCAGCCGGTCATGTGGAAGGTTTTACCAAATGACGACACGGCAATGGCGCGTTGGCGTAATTCGCTGTGCGCCAGCACGCTGGCATGACCCTCTTTTGCGAAGCAGATGTGCTCATACACCTCATCGCTTATGACATAAATTTCTCGTTCGGCAATTGCCTGCCACAGCGCGGCATAATCACTTTCTCGCCAGACGGTAGCAGAAGGATTATGCGGTGTATTGAGGATCACTAAACGTGTTTTATCACTGAGCAAGCCGTTAAATTGGTCCCAGTCAACGCGAAAGCCGGGGGCTGCAAAGCGATGCGTTTCAGTACACCGCCCGCCAGCTGCACGGCGGGCGCATAGCTGTCGTAGCTGGGATCGAAGCAGATGACCTCATCTCCGGCACGCACCAGCGCGGTGATAGCGGCATAAAGCGCCTCAGTGGCACCCGCTGTCACGGTAATATCGCTGTTCACATCGGGCTGGTAGCCGTAAAGCTCTGCGGTTTTAGCTGCGATGGCTTCACGCAGCGGCAGTGCGCCGCTCATCGCTGCATACTGGTTTGCGCCCTGGCTGACGTGATAAGCCAGCCGTTCCTGTAAGTAGCGCGGACCGTCGAAATCGGGAAAACCCTGAGAAAGGTTAATCGCATTGTGCTGCTGCGCCAGTGCGCTCATTTGGGTAAAAATGGTGGTGCCGAGTGCAGGTAATTTGCTCTCCGGAATCAGGTTGTGCTGCGTCATTGTTCTTTGGCCTTAAGCGCGAATGTCGTTGCGGAGTAACCCTGTGTTGCTGCCACTATAAACAGGATGCTAGTATTTGGCAATCGAGACGCTTAGATGGCTAAAACTCTTCCTGCAACGCGAACCACTCAGGGTTTATACCCAATGAAAGGAACTTTATGTCGGACACTCTCCCGTTAGATCAACTCGTTGCCGCGTGTCACTGGATTGGCGCCAAAGGTTGGGCCCCGGCTACCGGTGGCAATATGTCGGTTCGCCAGGATGAACATCTCTGTTTGTTGAGCGAGTCCGGCAAAGATAAAGGTAGCCTGACGCGGGATGATTTTATTCAGGTGGACATTGCTACCAGCCGTGCGCTATCGGGCCGAAAACCTTCTGCTGAGACCGGTTTGCACACTCTGATTTATCGTCTGTTCCCGGACGCTGGCGCGGTATTACATACGCACACCGTTAACTCCACCGTACTGTCGCGCGTGGAAGAAGGCGCGGCGCTGCTGCTCTATGGCTACGAAATGCAGAAATCGTTGACTGGCCAAAGCAGTCACGAAAATACCGTCGCCATTCCGGTTTTTGATAACAATCAGGATATCGCCGCGCTGGCGTCTGAAATTGAAGACTATGCCGGACGCTTTCCATTGCGTTATGGATTTCTGCTACGCGGTCACGGTCTGACCTGTTGGGGCAAAGATGTCAGCGAAGCCCGTCGTCACCTGGAAGGTCTGGAATTTTTATTTGAATGCGAACGCCAACGTCGCCTGCTGGAGAGCAAATGATCCGCGCCATCGTCACTGATATTGAAGGCACCACCAGCGATATTCGCTTCGTACACAATGTGCTGTTTCCTTATGCCCGCCAGCATCTGGCTGCTTTTATTCGCGACCGGCATAATCAGCCGGAGGTTGCCGCTGCGCTGGATGCCGTACGCGCCGAAGTCGATCAACCTGATGCCGATCTCGCTGCACTGACAGCGATCCTGTTCGATTTCATGGACAAAGATCGTAAGTCCACCGGGCTGAAAGCCCTTCAGGGCATGATCTGGCGTGACGGCTACGTAAACGGCAACTTTACCGGACATCTCTATCCTGACGTGCTGCCCGCCCTGACAGCCTGGCAGCAGCAGGGTATGAAGCTCTACGTTTATTCCTCCGGCTCAGTTGCCGCGCAGAAATTGTTATTTGGCTACAGCGATGAAGGTGATATTACTGGCGTGTTTAGCGGCTATTTTGATACCCACGTTGGCGCCAAACGCGAAGTAAATTCATATCGTAATATCGCTGAACAGACGGGCCTGCCCGCTGAGCAACTGCTGTTTCTTTCTGATATTCATCAGGAACTGGATGCAGCAGCAGAAGCGGGCTGGCACACCCTGCAGTTGATTCGTGACGACGTGGATAGCGAAAGCCGTCATCGTCAGGTGAATAATTTTTCCCAGATTAACCCGGAGTCGATTTGAGATGAGTGCACTGACGATTTTTACCGAGAGTGAAGCCAGCCAACCGGTGTGGCACAGCACCGACGCGGATGCCATTGGTGAACGTTTGCAGGCGAAAGGCGTGCGGTTTGAACGCTGGGAAGCGGATCGCGATCTGGGCGACAATCCGGACGCTGAAACGGTGATTAATGCCTATCAGCATGCGATTGATCGCCTGGTAGCGGAGAAGGGCTATCAGAGCTGGGACGTGATCAGCATGCGCGCCGATCACCCGCAAAAAGCGGTGCTGCGTGAAAAGTTTCTCTCTGAGCACACGCACGGCGAAGATGAAGTCCGTTTCTTTGTTGAAGGGGCAGGGTTGTTTTGTCTGCACCTGGACGGTGAGATCTTGCAGATCCTGTGCGAGAAAAACGATCTGATTTCCGTGCCAGCCGGTACGCCACACTGGTTTGATATGGGATCGGCACCGAATTTCACCGCCATCCGTATCTTTGATAATCAGGAAGGCTGGATCGCGAATTTTACTGGCGACAAGATTGCAGATGCGTATCCACGGTTAGATTAATTGTTTGCTGCACTTTGCGCGCTGCCCTAAAAGCAGCGCGCACTTACCCTTATGTCGGCTGGAAAATCCCGGCAGCCACTTCATCGGGCGTGACCACGCCGGTATCTAATACCCAACCGCTGATTAGGGCCGCAGGCGTCATGTCAAATGCCGGATTGGTCACCGCTGCATTTTCAGGGGCCCACTGCACGTGACCAAAACTGCCTGCCACACCTGCGACTTCGCTGGCGGCACGCTGCTCAATCGGAATCGCTGCGCCATCGGGGCACAGGCGATCCAGCGTGGTGTGCGGGGCAGCGACATAAAACGGAATGCCATGATAATGTGCCAGCACGGCCAGGCTGTAAGTACCAATCTTATTTGCCACATCACCGTTGGCCGCAATGCGATCGGCCCCAACCCAAATGGCATCAACCTGCTGGCGGGCCATCAGACTGGCCGCCATTGAATCGGTGATCAGTTGATAAGGAACCGATAACTCGCCTAATTCCCAGGCTGTTAAACGCCCGCCCTGTAACAAAGGACGTGTCTCACCGACCCAGACATTCACTACTTTGCCTTGCTGATGCGCGCGTGCAATAACGCCCAGTGCAGTGCCAACGCCAGCGGTAGCCAGCCCGCCGGTGTTGCAGTGCGTCAATAACTGGCTGCCGGGCTTCACCAGCGCACTGCCCGCCTTCGCGATGCTGTCACACAGCTGTTTATCTTCTTCTACCAGACGCAACGCTTCCTGGCTGAGCGCCGCAACATATGATCCCTGCGCCAGCGCCAGTTTCATCCGATCCAGATTGTTCATCAAATTCACCGCCGTTGGCCGGGCAGCGCGCAGCACGTCAAGCGCCTGAGCCAGTTGGTCGCGCGTTTGCCCCTGTTCTGCCAGCAACGCCAGTAGCAGCGAGGCTGACAGGCCAATCAGCGGCGCACCACGCACGCGCAGTGCATGAATATGATCCACTAACTGCGCCACGCTGTGGGCGGGAAGCCAGTTTTTTTGCTGCGGTAACGCCTGCTGATCGAGGATCCAGAGCTGATTGTCACGAACCTGTAAGCTGGTGGTTTGAAGTGTCTGCATTGTCTGTGAAATCCATGTTGCGTTAATGGCGGATATTGTGCCAACATGCTGAGCGGATGTATAGACGTCTGAACGGCTTATTACTGTCGATTGATAAGGAAAGGGCAATGTCGCAATACCGTACCTTCACCGCTGCTGACGCTGTGGAATATGCCAAAAAGTATGGTGGGGTAAACGATCCCTCTTCACTGGTGAGTGCAGAAGAGATCGGTGATGGTAACCTCAACCTGGTATTTAAAATTTACGATGATCAAGGCATTAGCCGGGTTGTGGTAAAGCAGGCCCTGCCGTATGTGCGCTGCGTCGGTGAATCCTGGCCGTTGACGCTGGATCGTGCACGCCTTGAAGCGCAAACGCTGGTTGAACACTATAAATATTGTCCGCAACACACCGTGGCAGTTACGCATTACGATGCCGATCTGGCGGTTATGGTGATGGAAGATCTCTCCAGCCATCGCATCTGGCGTGGTGAACTGGTGAAAGGGGTATTTTACCCGGAAGCGTCTCGCCAGCTGGGCGAGTATCTGGCACAGACCCTGTTCCATACATCCGATTTCATTCTGCATCCGCACCAGAAAAAAGCGGAAGTGGCGCGCTTCATCAACCCGGAAATGTGTGAGATCACTGAAGATCTCTTCTTCAACGATCCTTATACCGATCATGAGCGCAATAAATACCCGGAAGTGCTGGAGCCGCTGGTTGCCAGCCTGCGCAGCGATGATGCGTTACGCATCGCGGTTGCGGGCCTTAAACATCGCTTTTTTGCACATGCCGAAGCGTTACTGCATGGCGATATTCATAGCGGCTCGATTTTCGTGGCTGATGGCAGCCTGAAAGCGATTGATGCTGAATTTGGTTATTTCGGCCCGATTGGCTTTGATGTGGGAACGGCGATTGGCAACCTGCTGATTAACTATTGTGGCCTGCCGGGCCTGCTGGCCCCGCGTGAAGCGGCTGATGCACGTGAACAGCGCCTGCGTGATGCGCATGATGTCTGGGTGGCGTTCGCGACACGCTTCCTTGAACTGGCTGAGAGCAAAACCACGGACGTGGCGCTGGCTTATCCAGGCTATGCGCAGGCTTTTCTGCGTAAAGTATGGGCAGATACCATTGGTTACTGCGGCACTGAACTGATTCGCCGCACTGTGGGCATGTCACACGTTGCCGACATGAAATTGATCAAGGATGACGCGATGCGCACCGAGTGTATTCGCAGCGCGATTACGCTGGGGCGCACGCTGATTCTGGCTGCCGATCATGTGGAAGATATTGATGCGCTGATTGCGCGTATTCGTCAGGCGGTTTAACAAAAGGGCCGACATGACATCGGCCCCTGTTTATTATGCTGCTTCGCTGGCACGTGTCGGCTTCGGTTCATCTTTTACCGGCACCGCCAGCGCATCTGCTGCAAACTCATCAACATTAATTGAGCGCAGTCGGCTAATTTCGGCGCGTTTCAACACTTCTGCCTCTTTTTCATCGATCAGGCCCTGTTCAAACGCTTTTTTAGCCAGCGCATCCAGACGGGTGAAGGAGAGATGCTGTTTGGTCTGTTTGCACAGGCGATCGTGGATCACTTCCGCTGCCATGACATCCTGCAATGCCTGTTCTAACTGGCCTGCCGGATTGTGCTCGCTGGGGGTCAGATACTGACCGCGGCCTAAACGGGTACGTGTCGCTGAGGGCAGTTGCAGCAAGCGCGCCAGCTGATGATCAAGACGATCTGACGGGGCCGGACACTGTTTACCGCCAGCAAAGATCATCAAACGCAACATGCCCGCCACAAAGCGATGGGGAAATTACGCAGCAGATCGTCCATGGCATTTTCAGCCTGATGCAACGCATCCTGCACGCCCCAGTGAACCAGCGGCAGATCTGCTTCATTACGGCCTTCGTCGTCGTAACGTTTTAAGGTTGCTGAAGCGAGATAAAGCTGGCTCAGGACATCACCTAAACGTGCAGAGATGCGCTCGCGACGCTTCAGACTGCCGCCGAGGACTGCCATTGAGACATCGGACAGCAGGGCCAGATTGGCGCTGATGCGATTCAGTTGTTGATAATAGCGGCGAGTCGCGTCCCGCGTTGGTGTGGTGCTGGTGCGACCGCCGGTGACACCGAGCCACAGGCTGCGCACGGTGTTACTGCCAACGTGACCGATATGGCTAAACAGGGCGTTATCAAAGGCCCGGAGATCGTTGCTGGCTGCGGCAGCCATCTCCTGAAGGACATAAGGATGGCAACGAATCGCGCCCTGACCAAAAATAATCATGCTGCGCGTCAGGATGTTAGCGCCCTCAACGGTAATGGCAATGGGCGCGCCCTGATAAGCACGCGCCAGGAAGTTACTGTTCCCCAACATAATGCCTTTACCACCTGCAATATCCATCGCATCAATAATGGCGCGCTGGCCGCGATGGGTGCAGTGATATTTCACAATGGCCGACAGAACGGCAGGTTTTTCCCCTGCATAATACCGGCAGTGATCAGCGTGGCCGCTGCATCCATTACGTAGGCGTTACCGGCAATGCGCGCCAGCGGCTCTTCAATGCCCTCCATTTTACCGATGGACAACCTGAACTGACGACGAATATGTGCATAGGCACCTGTTGCCAGCGCCACGCTTTTCAGGCTGCCGGTAGAGTTAGACGGCAAAGTAATCCCGCGTCCCACGGATAAACATTCCACCAGCATGCGCCAGCCTTGTCCGGCCATTTCTGGCCCACCGATAATAAAATCGATCGGTACAAAAATATCTTTGCCGCGCGTTGGGCCGTTCTGGAACGGCACGTTGAGTGGGAAATGGCGGTTGCCGATTTCAACACCCGGCGTGTTGGTTGGGATCAAGGCGCAGGTAATCCCCAGCGACTCCGTTTCGCCCAGCAGATGGTCAGGATCGGAGAGTTTAAAGGCCAGGCCCAACACGGTAGCTATCGGAGCCAGCGTAATGTAACGCTTGTTCCAGGTCAGGCGCATGCCCAGCACCTGTTGACCTTGCCATTCGCCCATGCACACCACGCCCTTATCGGGGATCGCGCCTGCGTCAGAGCCTGCTTCCGGGCTGGTCAGCGCAAAGCAAGGGATCTCATCGCCACGCGCCAGACGCGGCAAATAGTGGTTTTTCTGTTTGTCCGTGCCGTAATGTTGCAATAATTCACCCGGGCCAAGCGAGTTCGGCACACCCACAGTAATCGCTAAAATACCGGAAACGCCTGCCAGTTTTTGCAGCACGCGCGCCTGCGCATACGCTGAGAATTCCAGTCCGCCATACTCTTTTTTGATGATCATGGCGAAGAAACGATGTTCTTTCAGGTAGGCCCAAAGCTCTGGCGGCAGATCGGCCATTTCATGGGTAATCTGAAAATCATTTGCCATACGGCAGGCTTCTTCAACTGGCCCATCAATGAACGCTTGCTCGTCGGGCGTCAGACGGGGTTGGGGATAACGGTGAAGTTTCTGCCAGTCAGGCTTGCCCTGAAACAGATCGCCTTCCCACCAGGTTGTACCGGCATCAATGGCCTCTTTTTCGGTGCGCGACATAGGCGGCATCACCTGCTGGAAACGGTGCAACATCGGTTTTGAAAACATGTTGCGACGCATGTCTGGCAGGTTGAAAGGCAGCAGCATTATCGCCAACGGCAGCAGCAGCCAGGGTGTCCACAGGCCAGCAACGGCCAGCGCAGCAGTCCACAGCAGTAAAATGCCGCTGCTCAGCCGTAGCGAAATGCGGTGATAAAACAGGGCGCCAAACAGCACCACCGTCGCAAGAATCGAAACAACCATCATAATGAACCGCTCCGTAAGTAGTAAGAGGTCTGACCTGTTATGGATAGAGGTTTAGAACAGCTGCCTCTGTTTAGCAATTCGTTTACATCGCAATTACAACCTGCTTCACAAAATCAGTTTTGTCAGGATTTTTGCTCAGCACGCTGAACAGGAATTTACCCCCGCAAGCGGGAAGGAGAAGGGAGGGAGCTTTGCGCTGACCGGTCATTCCGTTAAACTTGCTGCGATAAACTCTCCTCCAAAGGACATCCCTATGTATCAGGACATTATTCGTTCAGAACTTAACGAAGCAGCGGATACGCTGAATAAATTTTTGAGCGATGAAGCCAATATCCATGCGATTCAACGTGCAGCGGTGATGCTGGCCGATAGCTTCAAAGCGGGTGGAAAAGTGCTGTCGTGCGGTAATGGTGGCTCGCACTGTGATGCGATGCACTTCGCAGAAGAGTTAACTGGCCGTTATCGCGAAAACCGTCCTGGTTACCCGGCGATTGCTATCTCTGACGTCAGTCACCTTTCCTGTGTCAGTAACGATTTCGGCTACGACTATGTTTTCTCGCGCTACGTTGAGGCGGTAGGCCGAGCCGGTGACGTGCTGCTGGGCATTTCCACATCAGGTAACTCAGCGAATATCATAAAAGCGATTGAAGCGGCCCGAGCGCAAGGGATGAAAGTGATTACCCTGACGGGCAAGGATGGCGGAAAAATGGCGGGCAGTGCGGATATCGAAATCCGCGTGCCGCATTTTGGCTATGCTGACCGTATTCAGGAGATTCACATTAAAGTGATCCATATTCTGATGCTGCTGATTGAAAAAGAGATGGTGAAGTAACAGCGTTCGCCTCTCGCCAGACGGGAGGCGTCTTAACTTAAGGCGGTTGCTATGTGCGAATTGCTCGGGATGAGCGCAAATGTTCCGACGGATATTTGCTTCAGCTTCACCGGTCTGGTGCAGCGCGGCGGCGGAACCGGGCCTCACAAAGATGGCTGGGGTATTACGTTTTACGAAGATAAAGGGTGCCGCACGTTTAAAGATCCGCTGCCCAGCTATAACTCGCCCATTGCTCGCCTGGTACAGGATTATCCCATCAAATCCCATTCGGTGGTGGCGCACATACGCCAGGCCAATCGCGGGCAGGTATCGCTGGAAAATACCCATCCTTTTACCCGCGAACTCTGGGGACGCAACTGGACTTATGCACACAACGGGCAACTCAAAGGGTATCGCCAGTTAGAAACCGGTCATTTTCGTCCGGTTGGCGAAACTGACAGTGAAAAAGCGTTTTGCTGGATCCTGCATAAGCTGGCGACACGCTACCCACGCACGCCGGGAAACTGGCCCGCTGTGTTTCGCTATATTGGCGAGCTGGCCGGCGAATTACGGCAAAAAGGCGTGTTCAATATGCTGTTATCGGACGGGCGCTACTTAATGGCCTTCTGTTCCACCAATCTGTTCTGGATCACGCGTCGTGCGCCGTTTGGCCGTGCTCAGCTGCTTGATCAGGATATTGAGGTCGATTTCCAGCAGCACACCACCGCAAATGACATCGTTACGGTGATTGCAACCCAACCACTGACAGGAAATGAAACCTGGCACCGGATCGTGCCAGGTGAATGGGCGTTATTCTGCCTTGGAGAGCGCCAGGAATGATTTGGACGCAGCATCGGGATTGGTTAACACCGGGCTGCTGTTCATAACATATTTGCCGCTGGTAACGCTGACCGTAGGCGGCTGATGGTATTTAGCAAAATAAGCATAGCCCGGCTGCAGCTCGCGCCAGAAACTGGCGTAAGTGGAGTAACGATGACGCGCCATATTGCTGTCAGTCATGCGAAACGGATAAATGCCGATGTTCACTTCCTGCTGGCCATTGCGCAGCGCCGCATTTACATAATTGAAGATCTCATCCATGTAGGCGTTAGTCATCGCGTAACAGCCGATCGACTTACAGTCTCCATGGATCATTAAGTAGTTGCCGCTGTAGCCCTGATCGCGATCGTACTGATTGGGAAAGCCGATATTGATTGCCCGATAAAAGCGGCTGTCTGGCTTCAACTGATTCAGCTTAACGCTATAAAAGCCTTCTGGACTTTTAAAATCGCCCTGACGACGTTTCGGGCCGAGGCCGCCAGAAAAATTACAGATGCGGTAGGTATCCAGCAGACGATATTCATTACCGATCTTGCCGTACAGCTCAAGCGTACGCTCTTCCTTGAAAATCTGAATATAAACCGGTGTGCCGAGTAACTGTTTCTTTAATTCTTTATTCACCGGTGCCGGTTGCTGAACTGGCTCAGGTGTCATTGCCATGCTGAGGGCTGGCATCAAAATCATCGCAAACAGGAGTGCGATTTTGCCCATGCTGTGTATACCTTGACGTGAAGAAGAACAATGACGCATAAAGGCGTCTCTGCTTGCATTATCGGATAACTCCGCTACCGCTGCGCAACATTAACATTGTCTGTTTTTTTAGCAAGACACCGCCCAGGAAAATAGCGATTTGCTTAAAGGAATACGGCCAGAAATGTGTAAACTTTAATGCGGTTCGCAACAAATATTGCAGTTGCGGCTTTCGACTGTATACTTATCCAGTGCCTGGGGGAGTATGCGTAAGATCATTCACGTCGATATGGACTGTTTTTATGCCGCCGTTGAGATGCGTGATAATCCAACGCTGCGAGATATTCCCATTGCCATTGGCGGCAGTCGTGAACGCCGTGGCGTGATCAGCACAGCGAACTATCCGGCACGTAAATATGGCGTGCGTAGCGCAATGCCAACCGGCATGGCGTTAAAACTTTGCCCTCATCTGCGTTTGTTGCCAGGACGTTTTGACGCCTACAAAGAAGCCTCCGCGCAAATCCGTGACATATTTTCTCGCTATACCGCGTTTATTGAACCTCTCTCACTTGATGAAGCCTATCTGGACGTCACTGACAGTACGCATTGTCACGGCTCTGCGACCTTAATCGCCAAAGAAATTCGCGCAACGATTTTTCGTGAAACCCGGCTCACGGCTTCTGCGGGGATTGCGCCCATTAAATTTCTTGCCAAAATCGCCTCTGATCTGAATAAACCAGATGGTCAGTTTGTGATTACGCCGCCGGAAATGCCGGGCTTTTTGCTGACGCTGCCGCTGGCGAAAATACCGGGCGTGGGCAAAGTCTCGGCAAAGAAGCTGGAAGAGATGGGCCTGCATACCTGTGGCGACGTGCAAAAAGCGGATTTAGCCCAGCTGCTCAAACGCTTTGGCAAATTTGGCCGGGTATTGTGGGAGCGCAGCCACGGTATTGATGAACGTGGCGTGGTGGTTGAGCGTGAGCGGAAATCGCTGGGGGTTGAACGCACGCTGGCAGAGGATATTGATAGCTGGGAAGCCTGCCTGGAAATTATCGATTACCTGTACGCTGAGCTTGATCGCCGCCTGACGCAGATCCGCCCGGATAAGCAAATTGCCCGTCAGGGAGTGAAGTTAAAATTTAACGATTTTCAGCAGACGACACAGGAGCACCTCTGGCCGGTGCTGAATAAAGAGGACATGATCGCCGTCGCACGTAAAACCTGGGATGAGCGCCGGGCGGGCAGGGGAGTCCGGTTGGTGGGACTGCATGTGACGCTGGTGGATCCACAACTGGAGCGGCAGTTGCTTTTAGGGCTGTAAGCGATCAGCGCGCTGCATCCAACACAGCGCGCATTCGACACCCTTACTTCTTGTATTTCGCTTCCAGCGTCGCAAACCACGGCGCAACGAAATCGTTATTGCTGCCCCAGCCAGGGACAATCTTGTTCAACGACGCCACATTCACCGCACCCTGCTGGCTGTTCAACTGCTGCTGAGAAATTGATGCCGCCTTGAACTCATAGGTTGCCGGCGTCGTTTCTCCGGCGATTTTATTCGCCACCAGGCGCATATTCACCGCGCCGATGGTTTTTGGATCAACCGCTACTGTCTCTACCCAGGGGCTGTTTTTCTCACGCATTAACTGCAGATCCTGGTTAGAAACATCAATGCTGTACAGCTTGATCTCAGTGCGACCATTCTCCTGTAACGCCTTGTAGGCACCCTGACTAAAGGCATCCCACGCGCCCCAGATAGCATCGATTTTTCCTTTCGGATATTTTGCCAGGATTGCCCCTATCTTATTCGCCGTATCACCCTGCACATCCGTAGAAACGGCACCAATCGATTCCAGCTGATGAATACCTGGATTCTCTTTCAGCAGTTTTTCATATACGACCTGACGACGTTCCATGGGCGGGAAGCCAGCCACCCACAGCTTGACGATGTTCGCTTTGCCATTGAAGTCTTTAATCATCTGGCCGAGCGACAGCTGTGCCAGCGAAGCATCATCCTGAGCGGTAACGGTTACGCCCTTTACCGGGCCGTCGACAGGCGTATCAAACACCGACAATTTGATGCCCGAACCGGCGATGCGCTTTACCAGATCGCTGGCATAGGGCGCTTTGCCATGCGACAGGATAATGCCGTCATATTTCTGACTGATCGCCTGATTCACGAAATCCTGAAATCGGGCATCGTCACCGTTGCTGAGGAAAGTACTGACTTTAAAACCCAGCTTGCGGCCTTCCTGAATGGCACCTGCCACAAATTGCGTGGTGTTGTCATCCGAACCCAGGTTGCGGATCACGGCGATGCGGATCGGGCCTTGATGAGTAGCGATGGCTGCCGGAACCGCTGCCACGGTATCGGCGAAAGCGGCACTGGCATTCAGCAAACTTAACGCCAGCAGCGAGAGCGTGATTTTTTTCATTATTTGACTCCAGAATAAGCGCCTAACGGCGCTGGATATACGTCATTGCCAGTGCTAATGCCAGCACCAGCCCTTTAATAATGTCCATGGCGTAATACGGCACTGACAGCATCACCAAACCGTTTTGCAACACACCGAGAATAACGGCACCGACTAACGTACCCAGCGCATTAGGTTTACCTGAACCGGCCAGCGAGAAACCGATCCAGGCTGCGGCAACCGCATCCATGAGATAACCGCTGCCCGCATTGACCTGTGATGAGCCAATGCGTGACGCCAGTAAAATGCCGCCCAGCCCTGCCAGTAGCGAGGCGATAACATAAGCCAGTACGCGATAGCGCGTAGTGCGAATACCGGAAAGGCGCGCGGCTTCCGGGTTACCGCCTAAGGCATACATGCGGCGGCCATGTTTGGTGAGCGACAGCGCCAGTTGCGCCACCACGGTCACTACCAGCATGATGATGACGATGGTCGGCACCTGACCGAGCAGGCCAAACGCCGCAGGGATCGTGCCTTCAGCCATATCGCCGCTCGGTAACAGCATGTTTTCGGTAATCGAGCCGCCAAAGCTATAGGTCATTGCCACGCCCTGAATCACAAACAGCGTCGCCAAGGTGGCAAGCATGTCGGGAATGCGCAAAACAACGATCAGAAAAGCGTTAAACAGGCCCACCAGCGTACACAGCGCCAGAGTAATGAGGATCGCTTCAGTGGTATCAAAGCCGTACCAGACGAACAGCGAGATCACCAGCGCGTTTGCCAGCGAAGCAGTTGAACCCACCGAAAGATCGAATCCGCCCACGGTCAGCGAAATTGACACGCCAACCGCAATCACCGTGACAATGGCGATAGAGCGCAGGATGTTGATGATATTGTTGGGATCAAGAAAACTGTCGGAGGCCAGGCCAAACGCGGCAATTAATATCACCACGGTGAGCAACATGCCCCATTTATACAGAAAATCAAAAAGTTGATGGTGCAGCGCAGGTGACGCCGACGTCAGGGTTGGTTCTTTGCTGCTCACGCAGGGTTCCTCCGGTGGAATAAAGCAAAAGCGTCTCTTCAGTGGTTTCCTGAGCATCCAGCTCCGCCACAATGCGGCCGTCCCACAACACACAAATTCGATCGCATAAGCCGACCAGTTCAGAAAACTCACCCGACGCGTAAATAATGCCTTTGCCTTCACGCGCCAGGCGGTCAATCAGGGTAAACAGTTCTGTTTTGGCTTTGATATCGACGCCTTTGGTCGGCTCGTCAAAAATCAGTACGTCAGCGTTGTTACGCAGCCATTTGCCGATCGCCACTTTTTGCTGGTTCCCGCCGGATAAACGCCGCAAATGTTGCGCCGGCCCGGTGGTGCGCACGTTGAGCCGTTGAATAATCGCTTCTGCCCAGCGCCATGCCTGGCGATGCCCGAACAGGCTCCAGCGCGAAAAACTGCTGTCGGCGCTGATGCTCAGATTCATCGCCACCGATTCATCAATAAAAATGCCCTCTTTACGGCGCTCTTCCGGCACTAACGCCATGCCTTGCGATACCGAGTCGTGCGGCGACTGCGGCTTCCAGGCTTTGCCGTGAAGCTCGCCGCGTGTGATGCGACTTTTAGTGGCACCAAACAGCGCCTTACACAGCTCCGTTTTGCCCGCGCCCGCCAGACCGGCGATGCCAAGGATTTCGCCTTTATGCAGGCGCAGCGAAATAGCCTGCAGCCGTTGCTCATCATGCAATCCTTCAACGGCGAGCAGCAGCGGCTGCGACTGACGTTCGCGTGGGGCGGGATAGATATCGTTAAGCTGATGTCCCAGCATTTTCTCGACAATCTGCTCACCGCTCAGCGCCGCCATAGGGCCACTCTCAATCAGGCGGCCGTCGCGTAACACCGTCAGGCGATCGCAAATCGCTTTCAGCTCATGAATACGGTGGGAGATAAACACCACGCCAATACCGCTGGCCTGCAAGCGGCGCACCACGGCAAACAACCGTTCGCTTTCATGCTGATCAAGCGGGGCAGTCGGCTCATCCAGGATCAAAAAGCGACAATGATGTGACAGTGCACGAGCCAGTAAAATTTGCTGTTTCTCTGCCAGTGAGCAACGTTCAACCCGGCGATTAACATCAATAGTGACATCGAGCTGCGCCAGCAGCGCACGCGCCTGACGACGAATCTCGCGCCAGCGATACAGCTGTCCCGGTTCGGCGAGCTGATCCAGCAAAATGTTTTCCGCTACGCTCAACTGCGGCACCAGCGCGACATCCACTTCCTGCTGCACCAGATGAATACCGAGCTGTTTGGCATCGCGTGGGCTACGAATCGACACCGTTTCGCCATCCAGCAGGATCTCGCCGCTGTAGTGGCTGTGCGCACCCGATAACACCGCCATCAGCGTCGATTTTCCTGCACCGTTAGCCCCGGTTAATGCATGCACCGAATGGCCTTCACTGACAAAATCGACGTGCGTCAACGCGGCAAATCCGCCGAAAGCGATGGAGATGTTACGCATTTCAAGGCGGTTTAACGCGCTCATTGAAGGAAGTCTCCAAAAGAATTAACTGGCCGCATTTTTTCCTGAAGCTTCAGGCGCGGCAACAATCGAAAGCGCATAAGCTAGCACGAAATCTTATTAGCCATCCAGACATCTGGACATAACGGCGGCTATAACTGGCTGCCAGCGGTAAGCTGGTGATTAAAAATGGAAAGGAGAGATAAGGTAGTGGATTGTGCTGGGCAGGAGAGGCAGGCAGAAAAAACCAGGCCGTAGCCTGGTCAATATTTTTTACATCACGCCTTTTCTGGGATCACATTCAGCAGAGTCGTGAGGAGCTTCCAGTAAAGACCGACGCTTTCAATGTGCACCTGCTCATCGGGTGAGTGCGGACCGGTAATGGTTGGCCCAATCGAAACCATATCCATATTCGGATAAGGTTTCTTGAACAGACCACACTCCAGACCTGCATGAATCACCTGGATGTTCGGGGTTTTGTCGAACAGCGCGATATAGGTTTGACGGGTCAGCGCCATAACTGGCGAATCCGCGTCGGGCTGCCAGCCAGGGTAACCGCCTTTTGGCGTGGTTTGCGCGCCAGCCAGTTGCCCAAGCGAGGTCAGCATCTGCACCACGTAATCACGACCAGTGTCGATCAGCGAGCGGACCAGGCAGTTGATTTCTGCTTTCTCAGCATCCATTGTCACTACACCAACGTTGAGCGACGTTTCTACCACGCCTTTCGCTACGTCAGAGTTGCGGATGACGCCGTTTGGCGTACTGTTCAGCAGGTTCAGGAAGCGATCGCGGCTTTCAGTGGTCAGCGCCTGGCCTTGATGTGCCAGCGGCTCAGTCACCAGCGCGATGTTTTTCTCTTTCACGCCGTGCTCGTTTTGCAAGGCAGAAAGGAAATGCGCGGCGGCGGCTTTCAGCGCATCGACCTTGTGGCTTTCAACGGCCAGCGTGGCGA
Source organism: Pantoea sp. LMR881 (assembly GCF_027157825.1). Lineage (NCBI taxonomy): Bacteria > Pseudomonadati > Pseudomonadota > Gammaproteobacteria > Enterobacterales > Erwiniaceae > Pantoea > Pantoea sp. LMR881. Next base: position 1,498,794 of record NZ_JAPVOK010000002.1, on the reverse strand, counting down.
AGGCTTCACGTGGGATCGCATTACGCAGCGTGCCGCCGGTAAATTCCACCAGACGGACATCCAGCTCTGACACATGCGCGGCCAGGAAACGTGCCAGCAGTTTATTGGCGTTGCCGAGACCCATATGAATATCGGCACCAGAATGGCCGCCTTTCAGACCTTTAAGCGTCAGCTTCAGCGTTTCGAAATCGGCAGGCACCGCTTCGCGCGAGAGCGGCAGCGTAGTGATAAAGTCGATTCCGCCTGCACAACCCATGTAGATTTCACCCTCTTCTTCAGAGTCGGTGTTAATCAGGATCTCCGACTGTAGCCAGTCAGGCTGCAGACCAAAGGCGCCATCCATACCGGTTTCTTCGGTCATGGTGAGCAGCACTTCCAGTGGGCCGTGTGTCAGAGTGTTATCTGCCAGCACCGCCAGCGCAGAGGCCATACCGATACCGTTGTCGGCACCCAGCGTAGTACCGCGCGCTTTCACCCACTCACCGTCAACGTAAGGTTGAATCGGATCTTTGGTGAAGTCGTGCAGGGTGTCGTTATTCTTCTGCGGCACCATATCCAGATGCGCCTGCAAGGCAACCGGAGTGCGGTTTTCCATGCCAGCAGTGGCGGGTTTACGAATCAGGATGTTACCCACCGCGTCGCGTTCACACCAAAAGCCTTGTTCTTTGGCCCAGCCGACAATGTAGGTCGCGAGAGCTTCTTCATGGAAGGAGGGGTGCGGAATCGAACAGATTTTCGCAAAAATATCCCACAGCGGTTGGGGCGAGAGTTGAGACAATTCAGACACGACAAGTCTCCTGTGTCAGTGCGCCGGAGAAGCTGAAGGGCGCGAGTTTCCAGTGAAAGATCGCCGTCAGAGAATCTGACGAGATGAAGCTGAGAATATCACTGTTTTTTACCGGGTGTGTAATCAGACGTACTAAAAACCCGCAACCCATGCGCAGGTGCTGGTTTTTAGTGCGCCAACTCCTTATAATCTCGCGCAACCTTTTCCCTGTTGCACATTTTTTAAGCCAATTCGGTTGGCTGGGATTCCTTTATATGAGCGAAAAATACGTCGTTACCTGGGACATGCTGCAAATTCATGCCCGTAAACTGGCTCAGCGCCTGCTTCCTGTCGAACAGTGGAAAGGCATTATCGCGGTTAGCCGCGGCGGCCTGGTACCGGCTTCGCTGCTGGCACGTGAATTGGGTATTCGCTATGTCGATACCGTCTGTATCTCCAGCTACGACCACGACCATCAGCGCGAAATGAAAGTACTGAAGCGTGCAGAAGGCGACGGCGAAGGCTTTGTGGTGATTGACGATCTGGTTGATACCGGCGGCACCGCGCAGGCGATTCGCGAAATGTATCCAAAAGCTCGTTTTTGCACCATCTTCGCGAAACCGGCAGGACGTGAACTGGTTGACGATTACATCGTCGACATTCCGCAGAACACCTGGATCGAACAGCCATGGGACATGGGCGTGGTTTACATTCCGCCTATCGTGAAAAACTAATTGATCTGCCTTAAACAACGCCCGGTTTTCCGGGCGTTGTGCTTTTTGCGTCTCGCACCTTGCCATACCGTGCAGTACACTTAGCCATCGCCGCGTCTGTCGCAGGAGAGCTAAGTATGTCAGGCAAAAACCTCAGCGAGGAGCTGTTTAAACCTCGCTTTAAACATCCCGAAACCTCTTCACTTGTCCGCCGCCAGCATCATGCCACGCGCACCGTGCACAGCACCCTTGATGGCAATACGCAGCGCGGCTGGTATCGCATGCTGAATAAGCTGATGTGGACCTGGCGTGGTCTGACGCCGCAAGAGATCAGTGAAGTGCTGGCGCGTATTGCGATTAGCACCGTTGAGCATACCCATGACGCCTTGCTGGATACGGTGATTGGCTATCGCAGCGGCAACTGGAATTACGAATGGTCTAAGCAGGCTGCGCTGTGGCAGCAAAAAGCACAGGATGCCGACAACGACACTCAGGCCGGTGAATACTGGCTCCATGCTTCGCATCTTTTCAGTGTGGCGGCCTATCCCTATATAAAAGGTGACGAATTAGCCGACCAGGCGCAGGTGTTAACCAATCGGGCTTATGAAGAGGCGACCGCGCGTTTGCCTGGCGAGCTGAAATTGCTCACTTTTCCGATCAGCGGTGGCAGCCCGGTGAGTGGTTTTCTGCATATGCCACCCAATGTTAAGGCACCTTATCCCACCGTGCTGTTTTGCGGGGCGCTGGATTCCCTGCAAAGCGATCACTATCGTCTGTTCCATGATTATTTTGCTCCGCGCGGCATTGCCATGCTCACCATTGATGTACCGTCGGTGGGGTATTCGGTGAAGTGGACGCTTAATCAGGACACCAGCTTTTTGCATCAACAGGTGCTAAGAGAGCTGGAAAACGTCCCCTGGGTTGATCATACCCGCGTCGCCGCGTTTGGTTATCGCTTTGGGGCGAATGTTGCAGTACGCCTTGCCTATCTTGAAGTGCCGCGATTGCGTGCGGTGGCTTGTCTGGGACCGATCGTGCACAGCCTGTTTACTCAGCCTTCGCTGCAAGATGCGGTGCCAGATATGTACATGGATATGATGGCCAGCCGCCTGGGAATGGCTTCAACTTCCGACAGCGCGCTGCGCACTGAACTGCATCGCTATTCACTCAAAACCCAGGGATTACTGGGACGCCGGACGCCAACGCCGATGCTGGCGGGTTACTGGCAAAAGGATCTTTTCGGGCCGGAAGAGGATGCCAGACTGATCGCCAACTCATCCGCAGACGGCAAAGCTTTGGCTATTCCGGCAAAGCCTGTGATGGCGAGCTTTGATCGGGCGTTAAATGAAATTTGCGACTGGATGGATAAGCGGTTAAAAAGGTAACTGGCAAAATGCACAGTTAATACTTATGGAGAACTAGCATGACGTTACCGAGTGGTCATCCCCGCAGTCGCCTGCTTAAGCGATTCACTGAGCTGGGACCGTATATTCGCGAAGGAAAATGCGCCGAAACGCGTTTCTTTTTCGACTGCCTGGCTGCCTGCGTCAATGTAAAACCGGCACCGGAATTGCGTGAGTTTTGGGGATGGTGGATGGAGCTTGAAGCCCATGCCGACCATTTTACCTATGTTTATCATATCGGCCTGTTTGATAAAGAAGGCGACTGGTCTGTCGCAACCATCAAGGGTAAAGAGAACAATCAGCGTGTGGAAGAGACATTACGTAATTTTCACACCCGTCTGAAAGCCATGCTGAAAGAGCACGAGTTAGGTCTGGAACCGGCCAGCGGCTTTGAAGAGAAACCGGTGAAATTGAGTGCCTGACAGGTAATCAAATAAGAAAGGGCGAGTTTTTTAACTCGCCCTTTTTACAGACACATTCACATTGAGGGTAAAGCACTGCGCTATTCCATTCTCTCTGCCGCGCAGCAATCAGAGGCGGGAGATGCAGGAGTAGCGCAGATTCATCAGAACTGGTAAGTCACACCCAGCGCAACGATGTCATCGGTGTTTTTCGCCAGCGTGTTGTCGTCATCCAGCAGGTTGATTTTGTAATCAACAAAGGCTGACATATTTTTGTTGAAGTAGTAAGTCGCACCGACGTCAACGAATTTGTAGTAATCAGCATCGCCGATACCGTTTTCGATATCCTTAACTTTGGTCTGCACGTAAGCCAGTGACGGACGCAGGCCGAAATCGAACTGGTACTGGGCAACGACTTCAATGTTTTGCAATTTATTTGCGTAACCGCTCACCGCCACATCGTTACCGCCAACCTGGGCCGTTCCGCTGATGGGGTTCATATTGCGGGTTTCTGCATAGTTTGCTGCCAGGTAAACGCCATCGTTGTCATATTTCAGACCTGTTGCCCATGCTTCTGCTTTGTCGCCAGTACCATACGCAGCATCTTTCTGAGCGAAAGTACGGTTTGAAGAAGAGACCGCGCCTTTGATGCTCAGACCATCAATGATTTTATAAGAGAGTGAAGCCGCCATGCCGTCGCCGTTTGAGGCGGAATCCGCGCGTGAGGTGCTTTCATTTTTGCCCTGGTACTGTAAGGCGAAATCCAGGCCATCAACCAGACCAAAGAAATTGGTGTTGCGATAGGTTGCGACGCCGTTAGTACGGGTCAGCATGTAGACGTCAGCAGCGGTATAAGCGGTGGCACCGAACTCTGGCATCATGTCAGTGATCGCTTCTACATCATAAATCAACCCGTAGTTACGGCCGTAATCCACCGAGCCGTAGCTGCCGAATTTCAGGCCTGCGAAACCGAGGCGGGTTTTGTTGCCAACGTTAGAATCGCTTTCCGGGTTATTGACGTTGTACTGATATTCCCACTGACCATAACCGGTCATCAGGTCGTTGATTTGTGTCTGACCTTTAAAGCCAATACGGACATAAGATTTGTCAGCGTTGTTGCTGGCGTTGGTCTCTGCATCACTGATGTAACGCATCGCTTTCAGTTTGCCGTAAAAATCCAGCTTGTTGCCGTCTTTGTTATAGATTTCTGCTGCGTGTGCCGTTGATGTCAGGGCCAGGGCTGATACCAACAGTGCCAGTGTGCTCTTCTTCATTTAAAAAATTCCCAATGAGTAAATTTTGTAATACCTGTGAAAGGTTTTGTAAAACACGGACTTTTTACCGGGAAGTGATGAAAGTTTTATGACAGTTCCAATCTTTTCTTGTTAATCGCGAACTTTTGGACTACCTCACTGTCCGGTGATTTTCGTGCTTTTCCCCCGCTGGCTGTTGGCTTCCTTAGCGACTCCTGCTAAAACGTCTTTTCGCATAAATTTTTCACTACGGCAGGAAATATGAGTGGCAGTCAGACCTTAGTGGTCAAATTGGGAACCAGCGTTCTCACCGGCGGGTCACGTCGGTTGAATCGGGCGCATATGGTGGAACTGGTTCGCCAGTGTGCACAACAGCATGCAGCCGGTCACCGCATTGTTATCGTCACCTCTGGCGCTATCGCCGCAGGACGCGAGCACCTTGGTTACCCGGAACTGCCACCGACCATCGCCTCAAAGCAGTTGTTGGCTGCGGTGGGGCAGAGTCGTTTGATTCAACTGTGGGAACAGCTTTTCTCAATTTATGGCATTCACGTGGGGCAGATGCTGCTGACACGTGCTGATATGGAAGATCGCGAACGTTTTCTTAACGCTCGCGACATGTTGCGCGCGCTGCTGGATAACCACATTGTGCCGGTTATCAATGAGAACGATGCGGTTGCCACCACTGAAATCAAAGTGGGCGATAACGACAATCTCTCTGCGCTGGCGGCAATGCTGGGCGGCGCGGATAAGCTGCTGTTACTCACCGATCAGCAAGGATTGTTTACTGCCGATCCGCGTCATCATCCGCAGGCGGAGCTGATCAGCGATGTGCATGTGATTGATGATGCACTGCGTGCGCTGGCGGGCGGCAGCGTCTCGGGCTTAGGCACTGGCGGCATGTCAACCAAGCTGCAAGCGGCTGATGTTGCCTGTCGCGCCGGTATCGATGTGATTATTGCCGCTGGCAGCCGCAGCGGCGTGATCGCTGATGTGATTGAAGGCAAGCCGGTAGGGACGCGGTTTCATGCGCAACAAACGCCGCTGGAAAACCGTAAACGCTGGATTTTTGGCGCGCCGCCCGCCGGTGAAATTACTGTGGATGATGGCGCATTGTCTGCCATTCTTGAACGTGGCAGTTCGCTGCTGCCAAAAGGCATTCGGGACATTCAGGGCAATTTCTCGCGTGGTGAAGTGATCCGCATTCGCAGCCTGCAAGGGCGCGATGTTGCTCATGGCGTGTCGCGCTATAACAGTGATGCCATGCGGATGATTGCCGGACATCACAGCCAGCAAATTAGCGACATTCTTGGTTATGAATATGGTCCAGTGGCGGTGCATCGCGACGACATGATTGTCAGTTAAGGAGCGGACAATGCTTGAAGAAATGGGAAAAGCGGCGCGTGCAGCAGCCTACAAACTGGCTGAACTCTCCACCGTAGAAAAGAATCAGGTTCTGATGACCCTTGCCGATCGTCTGGAAGCTGAAAGTGCCGATATTCTGGCGGCTAACCAACAGGATTTGGCGGAGGCGCGCCAGAACGGGATGAGCGCCGCGCTGCTTGATCGTCTGACCTTAAACGTTGAGCGTTTAAGCGGTATTGCGAACGATGTCCGCCAGGTCTGCCAGCTGGCCGATCCGGTTGGGCAATTAATTGATGGCGGCCAGCTTGATAGCGGCTTGCGTATTGAACGTCGTCGCGTGCCGTTGGGCGTTGTGGGGGTGATTTATGAAGCACGCCCTAACGTTACCGTGGATGTGGCCAGCCTCTGTTTGAAAACCGGGAATGCGGCGATCCTGCGTGGGGGAAAGAAACCTGGCGCACCAATGCGGCAACTGTTCGTGTGATCCAGAATGCCTTAAAGCAGCACGGCTTGCCCGGCGCGGCAGTACAGGCTATTGAAAACCCCGACCGTGAATTAGTGAACCAGCTGCTGAAACTGGATCGCTATGTCGACATGCTTATCCCACGGGGTGGTGCAGGGTTGCACAAGCTGTGTCGTGAACATTCAACCATTCCAGTCATCACCGGCGGCATCGGCGTTTGTCATATCTATATTGATGCAACCATGGAGATTGAACCGGCGCTGGAGGTCATTGTGAATGCCAAAAAGCAGCGTCCCAGCGCCTGTAACTCACTGGAAACGTTACTGGTGGATCGCGCGATTGCCGATCGCTTTTTGCCGGTTTTTTCTGCGCGCATGGCACAGGAAAACATTCCCCTGCATGCCGATGAAAACGTGTTGGCACAATTGCAGCAAGGGCCAGCCAGCGTAACAGCCATTCAGCCGGGTGATTACGATGATGAGTGGCTGTCGCTCGATCTTAACGTCCGGCTGGTGGCCGATATGGATGAGGCCATTGAGCACATTCGCACACACGGCACGCAGCACTCTGATGCCATCCTGACACGCAGCACCCGGAATGCGACACGTTTTGTCAGACAGGTAGATTCATCAGCGGTCTATGTTAATGCCAGTACGCGTTTTACCGACGGCGGGCAGTTTGGTCTGGGGGCCGAAGTTGCGGTCAGCACACAGAAGCTGCATGCGCGTGGCCCGATGGGGTTAGAGGCGTTAACCACCTACAAATGGGTTGCCTGGGGTGACGATACGTTGCGCGCGTAACAGCGACTTTATTTAACAAAACGGGAGTCTTTTAAGGCTCCCGTTTTTTTATGCTCCATTTTTCGGTCCAGCAGATTGTAGAGGTTTTGTGGCATAAGTTTATTTTTCACGCAGGCGCGTTTGTTTTGCGCCTGCGTGCTGATTGAATTTCGCACAATTCGCTACGGAACATTCCTGAAAGCCCCTGTGATACGGGGTGTAAGCCAATATTTTTTGGTCAGCTGAAAAGTGAAGGAGATAATGATAATTAGAAATGCTTGATAAACCGGTTAGGTAGTAAACGGACGGTAATATAAAATGAACTGGTAGCAATAATGAAAATAACATCCAGTATCTCCTTAATGGCTGATTATTAACTAATGGTTAAAAAAGAAAGTACGAAAGAAGCTTTCACTGCCAGGCTGATCGCCGCTTGCGAAAGTGCTGGTATTGTCGGACATGGACGAAACAAACAGGTTGCGAAGGCGTTACAACAGCAAGGTTGTAAAATCTCCACGCCGGGTGTGTGGAAGTGGTTTAACGCACAGTCAGTGCCGGATAATGGCAATTTGCTGGCGCTCAGCCGTCTGCTTGGGGTCCGGGTTGAGTGGCTGCAGTTCGGCATGGAAACGTCGCCTGAGCCGTTGTCGCTAGCCGCTTTCGCGGGCCGTAAAAATGGCTTCCGGGTCGACAGCCTCGACATTGGCCAGAAAACCGCGGCGGGCATTCCAGCCCGTGATGAATTCGTCGAAACCATCCAGGCGATCGAATATGGTCAGGATGAGGCGCGGGTGCTGTTTAATGGCCGCCCGGCAGAAAATATCCGACTGATCGCCATCAACAACGATTCCATGTCAGACACCTTTGCGCCACGCGATCAACTGTTTGTCGACATCAGCGTGCGGATGTTTGATGGTGATGGCATCTACATTTTTACGCTGGATGACCAGCTCTACCTGAAACGCCTGCAGCTTCAGCATAAAAAAATCGCTGTTATTTCAGACAATAAGCGTTATGAAACCTGGTATCTCAGTCGCGATGAAGTCGATAGCCTGAAAGTACTGGCGAAGGTGATCATGAGCCAGGCGCGTCAGTATCAAATTCTCGGGTAAGTAGGGGGTTTGAGCCTGTATCCAGCAGACCGCTGAAAAAAATAATCGGCACAAATTCAAAATTTAACCAACAGTAAATAAAAAATTAACTGTCAGTGTTTGATAAAGCATAAGAACCTGTTAATAATTTGAACATGGATGAACGAAGCAGTTTTCATCACGGATGAGCCGCTCTTAAACAATTGAGGCGCTGCACAAGCGCGAATCAAACCACCCAAAAGTCAGTGAACTTTGGGATGGGGTGGATGCGCAACATGCAGCGTCGTCAGATGCCGTTTATTTTCCTCTCCTGCTTGCTACCTGGCTGTTATTACAGTCGGGCAGTTAGCGTGCGAGCATTAACGAACGGCATTCGGGCCCGTTCGGTACGCCGAAAGCTCGCGCCTGCCACCCCATCGCCAAAGACTCATTCACAGGAGGAGTTATGGCGATTATTCACTATGGCAAAAGCGTTTTTATGGGCAACGCACGTACTCGTCGCCACCGGCGGCGTCAACCACTCAGTCGTCTGAAGCAGAGTATTGATCAGGCACTCAACTACGAACCCGAAACACTCACCTTGCGTCGCGCAGAAAAAATTTGTCAGCGTCCGGTTACGTCTCGTGTTGACCGCGCGATAACGGCACCGCGCCCGCAAAACCCAGAATCACCTTCATTCGATAATTGTTGCCTGCCGCACGTTCATCTCTACGCCGTACGCTGAGCAACACAAAACTCACCTGTTCAACACCCACCTTTTAGCGATTTTCCAGTTTTTTCTGGACGTAATTTATCTGCTCATTCTTCAGTTCCGCTGCAGCTTCAGCCGTTTTTATCGCTGCATTTAATTTGGCACTGATCAGTGAGGGTTATGTATTGGGTTCCACAGGCCGCTTCGCCTGTACTGTCATTGAGGGATATGTATGAGTCAGATTATCGCAATACTGAATTTTGAAGAGGGCTATGTTGAAGCGCCTTATCTCGACACGCTGGGTTTTCCTACTGTTGCAGGCGGTATCCGTATCGGACCGAAGGGCGCACCGCTCACCAACTACGCCTTTCGTGTCCCGCGCCGGGTGGGGGATGTCTGGAAGCAGTGCATTCTGGAAGGAAAGATTCAGGAGATGCAGGCGCGGGAATCGATCCATAACGCTTTAAGTCACTGCAATGAGGCGCGCACGGATGTGCTGCTGAGCATGGCCTATCAACTGGGCGTGGAAGGGGTTGCGCAGTTTAAAAATATGCTCAGCGCCATTGCGAAGGAAAACTTTGACGAGGCGGCAAACGCCATGCTCAGCAGCTTGTGGGCGCGTCAGACACCGGGACGTGCACGTCGTCACGCTGAGGTCATGCGTCGCGGTACCTATGACGTTTACAGGGGGCTGCTATGAAATGGCTCATTTTTTTAGTCGCTGTCCTGCTGGTAATCATCATTTTGCTGCTTTTGCAGCGATTCACCACGCTGCAGTTTGTTTCACATGCGCGACTGTTATTTAAAACCTGGTCGGTCTGGCTGGCTTCACTGGGCTCGATGATCTGCGCCTGGGTGCAATCTTTCCCGTCATCAGCGTTAGATGCGTGGAACACCTTACCAGAAGACGTTAAATCCATCATTCCCCACAACTATCTTGGCTTTGTCGGCGCCTTCATGGTGGCGATGGGAGTCATTGCGCAATTTGTTCGGCAGAAAAACTTGCTGAACGAGAAACGACAAACAGAGGGAAGCAAATCATGACGTTTATCACTTCACTACTTGGCGGCGGCTGGCACTGGCTGGCGGCGTTAGCGGCTGTTATCGCTGCGCTGGGTGCCAGCTATTTCGGCGGCAAAAAGGTTGGCGCGGTGAAAGAAAAAGCCAAAGCGGATGTCGCCAGCGCGCAAAAGAGGCGGCGCGCGTTAATGACATTGCACGCCAGCAACAGAAGAACCGTGAGGAGGCCATCCGTGTGGAGACTGACAACCGTAACCTTGATGACGCTGCTGCTCGCAACAAGCTGCAGCAGTCGAAATACAACCAACCCTGAGCCGGTAGCCATTACCGATTCAGCCTGCGTACTTTTTTCCCTATTTACACCCACGGTGACGATGCCAAAAGATAGATATTCGCACCGTTCGCGCTATCAACACCCATAACGACATGTGGGACACCCTGTGCGGCCAACCGGCCCAATCGAAGTAACCTGCTGATTATCAGCGAATTATCACACTTATCCTGAGGAGGATATTATGATTGAAGTTACCTCATTTGCAGCACTCCGCACGACTGCTCCGTCTAAATCTGGCGAAGTTGCCTATCTCAACCGTTACTACGATAAAGACTCCTCTTTCCGTGGCGGCGGTGACTTTGTTGGCTTTATCGGCACTACAACGCTGAAAGATGATGGCGGCACCGTCGCGGTAGGGAGTGGTTTCTACTGGAAACGCACCATTAACGATCCTACTGAAGTGAATATCTTACACTTCGGTGCAAAAGGTGATGGTACTACTGATGATACCGATGCCTTTAACCGCATGATGTCGTGGGCGCAAAGCTATAACGCCAACGTGAAGGATCTTCCGGTTCGTTTTCCTGGCGGTAAATTCCTGATCAAGCCGATCGATATCAGCGATACAGAGATCGCTTTCTTTGGCTTGATGGGCGATGACCAGGAGTTAGGCTCGCTGCCGCGCACCACTATCGTTTCTGATAAAAGTGCGAACACGGTGTTCAAGGTAAAGGCGCGCCGTACCGCGATCAAAGGTATTACCTGGAACGGACAGGCAACAGCCGACGTTACCACCAACAAAGGCACTATCACGGCCGATATGTGCAGCAACGTTCAGCCGTTCTTCGAAAATACCTGTATCGAAGGGCAAACCGTCAATATCAGTTGCTTCCGCGCCCAAGGCACTGGCGGCACGGTGTTCAAACTGCAAGATACGCTCGACAGTAAGTTTGATCAGATCTACACGCTGAATACTTTCTCACGCGTCTTTGATGTGGGCTGGTCAAACTCACCGAACGGTGTCTGGGATCACTCCACTGCTATCGAGTTAAGCAACGCTAACTTCCAGACCGGTTACGGTGACGCCACGCTTTATATGCCACGTATGACGCAGGGGATTTTGCGTAACGTGTGGATTGAGCATACGCGTAATCCTGGTAACCTCTCTGATGGCGGCTGGACAATTGATACGCTCAATATTGAGGATTGTGGTAGTGCATTCAACCTTGATAACGCCCGCGTGCTGATGCGTCAAACTGGCCTGCAATCTGGCGCGACGGTGAGTAACAATCTGGTGGCGGGTAAGTGGCTGTCGACCTTTGAATATGGTTTCCGCCGTGATGAGCACCATGGTACTTACATGACGGGTTCACTGCGTGCTGGCTACTTTAGTGGTTATAAAGTGACCAATAATACCACCACAGATAACTGGTATCGTCTGGGACAATTTTTCTTCCCGAACGCCAACCAACAGTGGGTCATTGAGTTGACTGGTAAAGCTGACGCCACTACACCGTCAGGCACCGCTGGCTCGCCGGTCAATGTGGCAGGCACCGGTAAAACCTGGATCAACCTGCAGCGGCTGGAAACGGTATGGGCAGATGCCTGCCATATGGGACAGCCTGCGGTGCTGGATATGCGTTATAGCCGCGTCGGCACCACCTATGCTGTGGTCTGGGTGAAGCTAAAAGCCAACAGCGGTGACACCATGTTTAACCTGAAAAACACCGGCCCAACGCGCTTCGATACGGGCTCATGCTCGCTGTTCCAGGCTGACCTGTCGGTGGCGACAGATACCACCAAAATTGGCACGCTGAAACCAGCGGCACGCTTTGGTTTACATAACGGACTGGCAGGAATTGGTGCCAATGAGAAAGGTGTACTCACACTCGCGACGAGTGCAGGTACACCGACAAACAAAACCACGCCGACAGGCTTTGTTCTGGTCAATATCAACGGAGTAGACCGTAAGGTCGCTTACTACGATTGATGATCGGTACGTTTTGGCGAGGCTTCGGCCTCGCCTTTTTGGTTAATTACGGCAAACCGCGTTGTTTCTGCTGACAAAACCAGCAACTGCGCACCGCCTCTCTTGACTCATTTGCCGCTTTTTTTTAACGTAATCCCCGCAGCCATTCCCTGTACTGCCGGTATAGCTCAGTTGGTAGAGCAGCGCATTCGTAATGCGAAGGTCGCAGGTTCGACTCCTGTTTCCGGCACCAGTCAAATCAAGCAGTTAAGCATCATTGGTTCCTTTCCCCCTTAGCATGTAGGACAGATTTGGGACAACCGTTCTCATAATCGTATTAGCCTGTTTCGCGTGGCTTCAGGAAGCACCGTGTGTATTTATGACATAACGAAAAAGAAAAGTCTGTTAACACCCGATTCTCATTGTGAGAGTGACAGGCTTGAGATGATGTGAGGCTATTCAGATAAAATAGTTTGGTTATCTCACGATAAACAAAGAGGAGCTGTTAATCATTTGTGGTGAACGAGATAAACAAATAAACCTTCAGTGTTAAATAAATTGCTGTTAATTTGACTTAATATTTCTCTGGCTGATTACAGCCGAGTTTTCATGGTTATTTTCGCCATGGAAAAAACAGGGATTATTTAAGGTTAGGGTGCCCCTTTTTATCAAATTTCGCTCTCTCTTGTGATTTTTTACTGCTTGTGCTTTTTTGACAAACCTACATCCTTAACCTGATCTCATTATTTTTTTTTATTGTTATTTAATTAAGTTTTGAGTGGGTTTTTTATTTTTATTGTGATTGTTATTTTGTTTTTTTGTTGGTTTTCCGCGTCTCTTTTTTTTACTTTTGTTATGAATAAACATTGCGTCGTGTCATGTGACCGCATGTTTTATCACTCTTTTTTGATTTTAATCAATTGTATGAAGGCCATTGTTATTCATCTTTTTTTCATGCTGTTTATTCATTGCAGGTGCTCTGGTAGCGTAACCCTTACCGCGCAGGAACAACGCGAGCAGGGTGTTTTGTAATACGCAATCCGCCTGTCTTGTATCAGGTCTGGATGGGTGTGATTGTTATTTTTTATTTAATCAGCGTTGAAAGTTAATTCGTTGGTTAGGCGTTTTAATTTAACAGTGCGCTGGAGTGTTATGCGCATTTGCAAAGTGAACGAACGCTGTTTTTTGTTTTTTCGGTATTTTTCAGCAAGGAATATCTTTAAAGGTCAGGCTTATGTCAACGCTGCACTCTTATGTTTTTTTCGCTTTTTTTCGTTGAGAAATATTGCCTGGTTATGCCTTTTCCTGCAATTTTTTTCATTAGCACAGTAACATTAGCTTCTTTTTCATCGGCACAATTCACCGCTTCGAATGAATTTAGCGCCGTTATGTCGTTACAGGCCAAACCTTATATTTTGCGAAAAGGGGAAACCACAGAAAAAGTGGCAAAACGTTTCGGCCTGACGCTGGAACAACTGAGGGCATTTAACCAGTTTCGTATTTTTCAGCAGCCTTTTTCACAACTCGGCGCAGGAAGTGAGATTGATGTGCCTGCGCGCTCTTTGCGCAGTGAGTCCGGTACAGAAAAACAAAGCCCGTCACAGAAGGGGAAGCGCGTAAATGACGCAGAGGAAATCCGCCGGCTGACTGACAATCTGCAGCTTGCCGGTCATACGCTGAAAAATTTTCATAACCTCGATACTGTGACCAGTAAGATACATTCGCTGGCTAACAGCAAAGTAAACAATGCGCTACAACAGTGGCTGAGTCAGTTTGGCACCGCACAGGTAAATCTTGGTATCAGTGAATATGGCGAGTTTGCTAACAGTGCCGTCGACTGGCTGCTCCTTTTATAACTCACCAAAGCATACCTGGTTTATTCAGACCGGAGGCCGTAACCATGACAATCGCAATACGTTTAACGTCGGATGGGGATATCGCTACGTCACTGATGAGTGGATGTTAGGCGGCAATCATTTTTTTGATTATGACATAACAGGCAATAACCGTCGTTTCGGTTTCGGTGTTGAGTACAGCACCCGTTATCTGCAATTTACAGGCAATACCTATCTGCGACTCAATAACTGGCACCCGTCTCTGGATGCTGATGACTATGATGAGCGTGCAGCCAACGGTTTTGATATTCGTGCAGAAGGGAGACTGCCAGGACTTCCGCAGTTGAGTGGAAAAATAGAGTTTGAACAATATTACGGTAAAGAGGTGGCGCTCTTTGGTAAGGATAACAGACAACGCAATCCTTATGCGGTCACAAGCGGGCTGAGCTGGACGCCTTTTCCCCTCTTTACGCTGGGTGTGGACAGGCGTTTGGGGGCGGAGGCCAGAATGAAACGAATCTGAATCTCGAGTTTACCTGGCGGCCTGACGAATCATGGGCGGCACAACTGGCACCTGCGAATGTTGCTGCCATCTATCAACCAGAAAGCAGGCGACATGCTCTGGTTAAACGTAATAACCAAATCGTACTGGATTATCGTAAGCAGACGCTGATTAAATTATCCCTTAATACAACCGCAATTACCGGCCCGGCGGGAAGTCGTCAGTCACTGATAGCGAACGTAACGGCAAAATATGGCCTGTATAAAGTCCATCTGTCCGCTGATTCTCTGATTGCGGCGGGCGGGAAAGCAACACCGCTAGATAAAACCCACTTCTCGCTTACGTTACCGCGCTATCAAATGCCTGACCCTCTCTCAGACGTTAACCCTTCGAACGCCTACCTGCTTAGCCTGGTGGCAGAAGATATGAAGGGAAATCGTTCTCCATCTCAAAGCGTAATCCTGACCGTACTGCCCGCCGAAGTGGATTTTAACGGAGAGTTGCAGGTCATAAATGATGGTGCGCCAGCCGACCAAACCACACCCGTTACGGTTGTGGCGCTGCTTGAGGATGCCGATAAAAACAAGGTTGAGGATCAGCAGGTTAAGTTCAGCGTCCGCTATGCTGACAATAAAACTTCATCGCAGACGGTAAGGACGGATGTTCAAGGCAAGGCGACACTCGCTGTCACCTCTGCAGTTGCCGGTGTGACGAGCGTCACAGCAACCGCAGGGAAAAAAAGCAAAACCACAACATTACGTTTTATTCCTGTTACGGCTATTTCTTCACGTTCCATTCTGAGCATCGATCCGTCAACCCTGGTGGCTGATGGACACGCTCAGGCGGTTATCTCCCTTCAGGCGATTGATGAGGCTGATGAACCGGTAAGAGGAAAGGCGGGCGAATTGCATTTCGTCGCAACTGGCGTAAACAACATTCATGTCACCGCCATCACAGAAACCCCTGCAAACTCTGGCAACTATAGTGCTCAGGTCAGTGGCCTTACGGCTGGCCAGGCCACATTTTCACCCGAACTGAATGGCGTAAAGATCAGCGCGCTGACGAGCACACTGACGCTGACAGAACCGCTCAGTGTGCTCCCCGCCATCACGACAATCACCCTGACGGCAGGACAGAAGAACGTGAGCATTACGCCGGTGACGGCCAGCGGCGGCACGGCACCTTATCACTTTACCGTCACGCCTGCGCTGCCAGCTGGCCTGGTGATGGCACCTGACAGCGGTACTCTGAGCGGTACGCCGACAGTGCCCGCAGCAGGCAATTATACCGTGACGGTGACTGACGCAAGCGGCGCAACGTCAGCGCAAAGCTTTTCGCTGACCGTGATCGATGCGCTGGTTACCAGCCAGCGGCTGCCTGCTATCACACTGACGGTGGGGCAAACCGGCGTCAGTGTGCTGCCGGTGACGGCCAGCGGCGGCTCCGCGCCATATCATTTTGCAGTGGATCCGGCACTGCCGGATGGCCTGGTGATGGAGGCGGACAGCGGCACCATCAGCGGCTCGCCCACCACGGCGGCAGCGGGTAGGTACACCGTGACGGTGAGCGATGCGAACGGCGTGACGTCAGATCAAACGTTCTCACTGACAATTAACGGTGCACTGGTCGCTATACAGCAACTGCCTGCTATCACCCTGACGAAGGGGCAAACCGGCGTCAGTGCGGTGCCGGTAACGGTTAGCGGCGGCTCCGCACCGTATCATTTTGCAGTGGATCCGGCTTTGCCGGAGGGTCTGAAGCTGGAGGCCAGCAGCGGCACCATCAGCGGCTCGCCCACGGCGACGACGGCAGATATTCACACCGTGACGGTAAGCGACGCCAACGGCATGACGTCCGCTCAAACCTTCTCGCTGACGGTAAATGATGCGCTGATCGCTATCCCGGCACAGCCAACTGTTACGCTAACGGCGGGTCAGGCTGATGTCAGTGTGGCACCGGTAACGGCCAGCGGCGGCACCGCGCCTTATCAGTTTGCGGTGCGTCCGGCACTGCCCGGCGGCCTGATCATCAACAGGGGCAGCGGCCTTATTAGCGGCTCGCCCGCCACGGCAGCAGCGGGCACCTATACCGTGACGGTAAGCGATGCGAACGACGTGACGGCGGAACAAACTTTTTCACTCACGATCAGCGGTGCGCTGATCGCCAGCCAGATGCAGCCCACAGTGACACTGACAAAGGAGCAGAGCAGCGTCAGTGCGTTGCCGATCAAAGCCAACGGCGGCACTGCGCCTTATCAATATGCGATTACGCCGGCACTGCCAGACGGCCTGGTAATGGATGAGAGCAGCGGGGTGATAAGCGGTTCGCCTTTAACGGTAGTCACAGAGGATCACACCGTGACGGTGAGCGATGCGAACGGTGCGACGGCGGATCAAACCTTTTCACTGGTGATTAACGCTGCGCCAGTTACCCTGCTGCGGTTGCCGACCGTCACGCTGACGGCGGGTCAGACGGGCGTCAGCGTGATACCGGTTACGGTCAGCGGCGGCACTCTGCCGTACCGCTTTGCAGTGAGTCCGGCGCTGCCGGAGGGGCTGATATTCGATGAAAGCAGCGGGACGTTAAGCGGCTCGCCGGGTACAGCAGCGGCAGGTCATCATACCGTGACGGTAACCGACGCCAACGGTGTGGCATCAGAACAAACTTTCCTGCTGACCGTGAACGCAGCGTTAACAGCCAGTCTGGCGCAGCCGACCGTCACGCTGACGGTGGGTCAGACGGGCGTCAGCGTGATACCGGTTACGGCCAGCGGCGGCACTCTGCCGTACCGCTTTGCAGTGAGTCCGGCGCTGCCGGAGGGGCTGATATTCGATGAAAGCAGCGGGACGTTAAGCGGTTCGCCAGCCACCGCAGCGGCAGGTCATCATACCGTGACGGTCACCGACGCCAACGGTGCGGCATCAGAACAAACTTTCCTGCTGACCGTGAACGCAGCGTTAACAGCCAGCCTGGCGCAGCCGACCGTCACGCTGACGGCGGGTCAGACGGGCGTCAGTGTTGTACCGGTTACGGCCAGCGGCGGCACCGCGCCGTACCGTTTTACCGCCACGCCGGCGCTGCCGGAGGGCCTGATATTTGATGAAAGCCGCGGGACATTAAGCGGTTCGCCAGCTACCGCAGCGGCGGGTCAGCACAGCGTAACGGTAAGCGATGCCAACGGCGTAACGTCAGCTCAAACCTTTTCGCTGACAGTGAATGCTGCGCCCCTTGCCAGCCAGCAGTTACCGGTTGTCACGCTCACGGCAGGGCAGCCCCGCGTCAGTGTTGTGCCCGTCACTGCCAGCGGTGGCACTCTACCGTACCGCTTTACGGTAAGCCCGGTACTGCCGGACGGTCTGGTAATGGATATAACCAGCGGCACAGTGAGTGGTTCGCCTTTAGCAGCAGGATCGGGCAGTCACACAGTAACGGTGAGCGACGCCAATGGCGTGACAACAGAGCAAGCCTTTTCATTGACGATTAACGATGCACTGGTCGCTCTTCAGGCGCAACCCGTTATCACCCTGACGGCAGAAATCGCCGGATCCAGCGCGGCACCAGTCACCGCCAGCGGCGGCACCGCACCTTATCACTATACGATAAGGCCGGCGCTACCAGATGGCCTGATCATGGATGCCACTAACGGCACGCTAAGTGGTACACCTGCGGTTGCGGCGGCGGCAAAAACCTATGCCGTAACGGTAAGTGATGCGAATGGCGTAACGGCAGAAAATACCTTTTCGCTGCGGATAAATGTCAATGTCGTTGTGGCCTCCGATACCTCAAACGTTATCTTTAATATTAATAATAAAGATATTTATGCGAAGCCGTTTTCCAGTCGGGGAGGCAGGGCACCTTACACTTACGCAATAATTGAGGGTGATTTACCACAGGGGATTACGCTGTCGGCCTCCGGGGAAATTTCGGGGCGGATCTCGGATGTCGGCTCGCATAACTTTGTGACCATTCAATCCACAGATGCAGACGGAATAACCTCTTCAAATAGCATAACGGTAAAAATTTCCTTTATTACTGCGGGGGTGATCAGAGTGGGTGCCGGTTTAAGGGTCTCCCATCCGGAATGTCTGACGGATGGGCTGTACACCACCGACTATTTTGCTTCATGCGTGACCTATTCACTGATCGCTAATTTGGGATTTGTTGAGAATGAGACCTTCTTTGATGTTGGCTTTGGCGGCGAATCCGTGGTGATGAAAGGCGCACAGCTGATTGGCTACTGGCGACAAAACAGTCCGGGAACCATGGGCAACTGGCAGCTGGAGGGATGCTCAACCTTATTGTGCAGCGATACCACCGTTATTGCCGGCCCTGTTCCCTATGCGATGGGACAAATTATTTCCAGCTCGAATCGCAAAGCCTATCCCGCTTACCGGTTTCGCTACGTTGGCGGTCAGGCCAGTGCAAATGGCGGCGGGGGAACCGGATCGATCACTGAATTGTTGACACTCTTTTAGTGATTGCCGATGGGGATACACTCCCCGGGTTGCAGCAAAAAAAGAGAGCGATGATCCAAAGGTTAAGGGGAATGTTTTGATATGAAGTAATGAATACTGCCCGCATCATGCGGGTGCGGGCAGTATCAAAGAGAGACGTTACGCGAGGCTACCAGTGACGCGCCTCTGGCAGGGGTCAGCTTAAATCAACATTTTTATGGCCAAAGAACCAGGTAATGATAAAGCCGAAAAAATAGGAGATCAGTACGCCAGCGGCGTAAATTGCCATGCCAGCATAGATCCCCTGTCCTGACGTCATCAGCGGCAGGGAAACCAGGCCTGACGGGCCAAACACCGTGTTGAGGCCGATTGGTAATCCCAGCCAGGCAATCAAGCCAATAAAGAACCCGCCGCAGGCTCCGCCGATACAGGCCGTCACAAAAGGTTTTACGCGGGGCAGCGTGACGGCATAAATCAGCGGCTCACCAATGCCAAGCAGTCCTGGAATAATGGCCCCTTTGACCTGGTTACGAATAGCTGAATGTGGCGCGGAGCGATAATAAAGCGCCAGTGCTGCGCCTACCTGACCGCCACCAGCCATCGCCAGAATCGGAAACAGTGAGTTAAAACCCTGTACATCCATCAGGGCAAAGTAGACCGGAATAAAGCCCTGGTGCACACCAAAAACCACAGCGATCAGGAACAGCCCCGCCAGCACTGCGCAGCCAAAAGGATTGCCGTTCAGGTGTAAAAAGAGCCACGACATGCCTTTAAACAGTTCGCCGCCGAAAGGCATGATAACGGTAAACGTCAGTGCACCGGTGATCAGTAGCGTCAGCATTGAGGTGACAATCATGTCGAGATTATCAGGCACGACTTTGCGAATTTGTCGCTCAACCCAGGCGCCAAGAATAGTGGCAATCAACACGCCGATAATGTTGCCGCGTGGATCAATCGCCATGTCAAAGAAATTATCGATGCCAGAGAAATAGCCCGTGGTCGCTGCCGGGTTATAACCAAGCAAGAACAGAGAGGCGATAATGGCACCGTTTACGCCCGAACCCCCAAAAGCCTTTTGTGCGTTATAACCAATCAGAATCGGCAAAAGGTAAACAACCCTTTGCCAAAAATTTTCATGTAACCCACAGCGTGGACAAGCAGGCCATTTTTATCAGCCACATCTGCAAGCAAGCTTTGTTCGATTAATGTAGCAAAACCTAACAGCATGCCTGCCGCGATAAAGCCCGGGATCAGTGGCGTAAAAATGGTGGCAAATTTCGTCAGGAATTGATGAACCGCGCTGGTTTGTTTCGCTTTCATCTTTTGTTTGGTATGACTGGCAGAGGCCGCCAGAGAGTGTGGTTCAGCCTCCGGCGTCGTGCTATCCGCCAGCATCGCATTCATCATTTCTGCTGCTGTTTGCGCTTTTCCTGGGCCAACGATAATTTGCAACTGATCGTCGCTGTTAACGACGCCCAGCACGCCCGCCAGAGATTTCAGTTGGCTGTAATCAACCCTGCGATCGTCTTTGAGCGTGAGACGCAGGCGTGTCATACAGTGTCCACAGGTTTGAATATTCTCTTTATTGCCGACAAGGTGCAGTATTTGAGCAATAAACGGCTGCGTAATTTTCGCCATTACCGGGCTCCTTCTTGTGCCAGGGCTGGTCGGATAAACCCATCGAACTTCTCTAAACGCGCTCTGGCCTGCTCATGGGTCAGGTTTGCCAGCACCATGACGATGGCCGTTTTGCAATGTCCATCACAGGCTTGCAGCGCCTGTGATGCTGTCTGTTGATCGCATTCGGCTGCCTGCATCACAATGTTGACCTGGCGCTGTACCAGCTTCATGTTGGTGGCTTCAACATCCACCATCAGATTGCCGTAGACTTTACCGCTGCGGATCATGGCACCGGTTGTCAGCATATTAAGTACCAGCTTCTGTGCGGTGCCTGCTTTCAGGCGCGATGAACCGGTTATCACTTCAGCACCTACCACAGGCGTTATCGCGATATCGGCAATTTGCGTGATGGCACTGCCTTCATTACAGGTCAGCGCAATGGTGCGTGCACCCAGGCTTTTTGCATGCTGTAGTGCGCCCATAACGTAAGGGGTACGACCGCTTGCAGCGATCCCGACCAGGACATCGTCAGCGGTAAAATGAATGTTATTTAAATCCTGCTGCCCTAAAGACTCACTGTCCTCGGCATTTTCTACCGCTTGTAAAATCGCCTGATGCCCTCCGGCAATCAGTGCAACCACCTGTTCACGGGGTGTGCCATAGGTTGGCGGGCATTCACTTGCATCCAGAATCCCTAACCGTCCGGACGTGCCCGCGCCGCAATAGACCAGCCGTGCATTTTTTTCTGAAGGCGGCAACAATGAGATCTACCGCCTGGCTAATCGCGGGGATCACCTTTTCGACCGCCAGTGCCACTTTTTGATCTTCATTGTTGATGACTCTTAACATTGCTTCTGTTGAAAGCATATCGATATGCGCGCTGTGGCTGTTACGGCCTTCAGTGGTCAGGGCAGATAAATCAATTTTCATTACTTTTTCGCCATTGAAATCGTTAACGCGGCAACGCTATGTCGCCGCACTTAAAGCAAAGAGAAGAGGAGGGGTTAAAATTCGTAGCGCAATCCGGCGTGATAGAAGTTCTGTGATGCTGAACTGCCGCCAAACGATACCGTTTTACCTGTGGTGATATTTTTACCATCCTGGCCATTGCGCAGAACATACGAGGTATAAATCGAGCTGCGCGGTGTCAGTTTGTATTGCAGTTCAAAAGTGGTATCACGTAACACCAGCTCATCGCCGCCGTCGTTGTTGAGATAGCGATAACCAGCACGTACCGTCCAGTCGCTGTTGAGATCATAAGCCGCGGTGAACTCCCAGTTTTTATCTTTACTGTCAGTGTGGCCGTTGGTGTAAGTCACGCTATCTTGTGAATAGAGCACGCCAAGCATAAAAGAGCCGAGATAGTAGCGCGTACCCACGCCGCCATAGGTAAAGGTGTCTGCTCCCGCGGTGCGGCTGTTGATACTCTGCTTCGCCCGGGTTTTTTGATAAGCAATAACAGGCGCCAGCTTACCGGCTGTACCCATATCCAGCGTGTAACGCAGGGCCGTATTGAAGCCATAATCTAAATCAGATGTGCTATTGCCGAAGATATAAGCGGTAGAGAAATCAATATTGCCTAACGTATTTTGATACTGCACTGTGCCATCCTGACGGAAGACCTGGACAGCGGTTGGATCAATGTGTCTTGCCTGACGACCTGTTGATACATCAGAACTGGCGAAAACGTCACCGATGTCTGTGAACATAATCAATCCGGAAGAGACGCGACCCGCAGTCACTTTGCCATATTCTGAAAAATCCAGACCAGCCCAGACATAACGTGCGGTCAGGCTGTCATTTTCGCCCTCGACATTATTGGCATATTCAGAAGCATTGACTTGATATTGCGCAAGCCCGATTAGCGAGACCTTGTCATTGACTACCTGACGTCCACTGATCCCTAAACGCCCGTCAAAATCCCCTTGGTCATTTCCGGTTTTCTTATCAGAAATGTTAAAGCCTAATCGCCCATAGAGATCGAGCACAGAACCGTCATTATTTCGATAAATTTCAGCGGCCTGTGTCGTAAAGCTTGTGAGAAGAGCAAGAAGTGAGATCGTACAACGCATTGTTTTCATTATTATTACCCTGGTATTGAAAAAGAAAAAGCCGTTTCAAAGCGGGAGGAATAATTAATTATTTTTTATTCTTATAAAAGGAATATTTTATTCCTGTTGTCTGAATTGTGAGCTAAATCATGAAAATCATTAGCATTGTTTAAGATCAAACTTAAGGGTTTTCAGGCGAAAAATTGCGCGTCAGACGAGGAAGAATGATGATTAATCGCGGTTTTTTTGAAAGAACGGGCGTTATTCCGTCAACATTATTTGATAAAACTTCACGGGAGTTTAAAAAAACGCTAACGATGGCTTTATTTTCACTTACCGGGAAAATAAAATTATTTACGCCTGTATTTTAACAAGATGGGCAAAGCACACCGGTTTAAGTATGAAAACCGCTTGCATCTCAGTCTCAAACGTGACCTAATGCACCGTCGGTTTGATTAACAGACACTATCAAAGTAAGTACCCAAAGCAGTTCTCATCTCTAAGTTTGTCGTGAGACATCCCTTCTTTTGAGTCTTCTCTTACGTTCTGATTGAAATCTGTTCTCAGGCCATTTATGCCGGAAGGCTCAATATTAAGGAATTAAACATGTCTAACAAAATCCGCGGCACCGTAAAATGGTTTAACGCAGAGAAAGGTTTCGGTTTCATCTCTCCTCAGGATGGCAGCAAGGACGTATTCGTCCATTTCTCTGCAATCCAGGGCACAGATTTCCGTTCACTGGATGAAGGTCAGCAAGTTGAGTTTACAGTAGAAAACGGTGCAAAAGGCCCGGCTGCTGCGAACGTTGTTGCTCTCTAAGGACGGCAAAATTACGCGTTTTAAATGCCCACACTGTAATGGCTCACAGTACCGTACATCACATTTTGATGTAACAAGAGCCAACCCGCATGGAGCGAAGTGCATTTTTTGTAAAACGGTTGTTGTTCAAATCAACACGGCAAGGATGGCATATCAGAGCCAGCCCGGTGCTCTCTGATAAAGGCGACTTGAGCTTTATAGCGTTGTTGCATTAACGATAATTTGAAAGGCTGCCATCTGGCGGCCTTTTTGTTTTGAAGTCGGTGATCAAACGTTAACGGCGATTGTTGCGCGCCGCCGCCACCAGACCATCAAGCCACTCCTGATGACCATTGATCATCGGATTCGGTTTCGCTTTCGCTAATTCTTCCGCTGGTTTTCCTTTTTGCGTTTCCTGCGTCAAAATGCGCACACGATTATCAGGTAAATCTTCTATCAGCCAGGCGTGCAGCACATCTAAACGCTCTGCCGAGCCTTCTTCTCCTGCCCAGCCATGCCATGATACCCGAGCCGGTTCGCCTTGCGCGGCGGCGGCGTATTCAGTGACGCGGGCTTCCACCGGAAAACCGAACGTTTCAAAATAAAAACGCACACCCTGTTCCAGCTCCGGTCCCTTGTTGTCATAAAAACGCGCGTTTGCCGAATTTTGATAATAGGTTGGCCACAGAGCGGGAGTAATAAGCAGTGGCCAGATATCAGCAGTAGAAAGCCCGGCCACAATCACTTCATTGGAACAAAAGTTTTCAGTAAAGCCAGGAATAAAGCCTTGCGGCCAGTTAATCGCATGCATTTTCATCGCAGTTATCTCTTCAACAATTTAAGACGCTGCTTCAGAAAAGCTGAAACAGCATGGCGGTATTGAAAGAGTGTGACAGCGGAAATGTTATAAATGAAATCGTTATATTTTATTTTAAATATCATCATTAATGATATCTGATGGGGATGCTGGCTGTAACTGGCGCGGGGTGAGGGTGAGCTGCCATTGAAGACAGGAAACGTTGCCCGGCAAACATTGCCGGGCAAGGCATTATGCGTGGTTAACCGACATCTGACCGACTTTGAATACGCTCATCGCCTGAGCCATACGCTCAGCCTGATCCTGTAACGCCTGCGACGCAGCAGAAGCTTCCTGCACCAGCGCAGCATTTTGCTGAGTAACCGCTTCCATTTGCGTGATTGCCAAATTGATCTCACTAATGCCGCTACTTTGTTCGCTGCTGGCGATAGTAATTTCGCTCATGATATTTGCCACACTTTGCACGCTGCTCACCACGTCACCAATGGTGGAACCGGCATGGGTAACCAGTCTGCTGCCTTCATCAACTTTGGCTACCGAGTCTTCAATCAGAACTTTAATTTCTTTCGCAGCAGAAGCGGAACGCTGCGCCAGATTGCGCACTTCTGTTGCCACCACGGCAAAACCGCGCCCTTGTTCACCGGCGCGTGCAGCTTCAACCGCAGCGTTAAGAGACAGAATATTGGTCTGGAAAGCAATGGAATCGATGACACTAATGATGTCGACAATTTTCTTCGACGACAGGGCAATCGCTTCCATCTTCTCGATCACTTGTTCCATGACTTCACCGCCTTCACGCGCTACGGTTGAAGTCGATGCCACCAGTTGGTTTGCCTGCCGGGCGTTATCCGCATTATGTTTCACCGTTGACGTCATTTGCTCCATAGCAGAAGCGGTTTCTTCCAGTGAACTGGCCTGTTGCTCAGTACGGGTTGAAAGGTCAAGGTTACCGCTGGAGATTTGATTTGATGCCACGGCAATGGTGTCAGAACCGGTACGAACTTCAGTCACGATAGAAAGCAGGTTGTCATTCATGCGCTGGAGCGCCTGCATCAACACGCCCATTTCATCACGCGAGTTGACCTGAATTTTTGAGCTGAGATCGCCTGCCGCAACATTTTCCGCCACATTCACAGCGGCAACCAGTGGGCGAACAATAGAGCGGGTCAGGAAATAACCCAGCAGAACAGAGGCTGCAATTGCCAGGGCTGAGAAAATCAGGGTAATAAGAATGGCGGAGGAGCCGTCGGCTACAATGTTTTGGCCTTCATTACGCAACTGAGAATCTTGCGAATTAGCAAATGTCACTGCGTCATCAAGAAATTTATTTTGCGTAGCCGTCATCGACTTCAGGACATAGGTGCTGGCGGCGTCAAAATCACCGGTTTTGACAATAGCGATTAATTCGTTTTTCACTTTTTCAAACGCTTCACCAGAGGCGATCAGCCCGGCAATCTTTTTCTTGCCAACTTCAGTGACCTGAATAGCTGCGATTTTTTTCATCGCCTCGTTAGTGCGTTGTGTCGCCTCGTCCAGTTGGCCGAAACGCTTAACGTTGTACTCCGGATGATGGGTATCAATAACGATGCCGCGCAGATATTTAATCTGATCGTTAACGCCGTCACGCACATCAAAAGCCAGACGTACTTTAACGTAACGATCGTCAACGATCGACGCGATCCCGCTTTTGATGTTATTAATTTTGCTAATGGAGGTGACGCCGATCACTATCAGCAGCGCGACCACAATACCAAAGGCGATGGCAAGCCGGATACCGACCTTCATATTTTTGATACTGAACATCTTTCTCTCCCCGTTTTTTTTAATAGAGTTAATTCAACAATTAATATCCATTGCCAATCCGTTTATAGCTTTCGTTTGCGCGGTGTGTCAGCGCGCAAATAAAGGGTGTTCCAGCGCACTCAGTTATCGGAAGCTTTAATTTTAACTTTAGTTTTTTTGATATAAATCAACGTTAAAGCGCGTCCGCGCCTGAACTAATTAGATGTTTTAATGTTTGGTGGGAGGAAGAAACAAATAACACTTCAGGCTGCCAGCAACGCGCTGACAACCTGAACGGATCGTTTAAGAGAGAGGGAACGGGAGGATCAGAAGATCAGAATGAACAGGCCAACCCAAAAAATACTGCTCATAATGATGGCGGTAATCCAGCTCAGTTGACGCAGACGCCCGTGCAGAAAAGAGCTGGACTGTTTCGTTGCGATTGTTTCGGTATTCATCTTCTCTGTCCTGCATTGCTATGCCGCTCATCAGCGGCAGACGTTAACGATGGTCGGTCTGGGTTAACCTGCCGCTTCAAGCACGCTGGAAATCACATCGGAAAGTTCATTCAGCTCGAATTTAGCCACGTAGCCGTCAGCACCGACTTTACGCACATGATCCTCATTGGCGCTGCCGGAAAGCGAAGAGTGAATCACCACCGGAACCTGCTTCAGAATTTCATCGCGCTTGATGTTACGGGTCAGGGTGAAACCGTCCATTTCCGGCATTTCAAGATCGGTCAACACCAGGGCAATCTTGTCGCGAATCGGCAAGCCTGCGGCCTGGGCTTCCTGGCTCATCTGCTTGATTTTTTCCCATGCCTCAAGACCGGTGTTATACATCAAGGCAGGAATGCCCATGCTTTTCAGTCCCTGCTCAAGTAGCTGACGCGCTACTTTTGAGTCTTCTGCGACAATGGCAACGGCCCCCGGCTGAAATTTAAACGCGCGGGCGATTTGGGCTTCTGGCTCTGCGCCGCGTACAGACGGAATGATGTCATACAGAATTTGTTCAACGTCCAGCACCATCGCCAGGTTGTTGCTCTGCTTGTCATTATCTAAGCAGGCGATACTGGTGATGTTGCGCCCTCCGATGCCCGCTTCTGCCGTATGAACCTGACTCCAGTCAAGACGCACAATGTTCTCAACAGACTCCACCGCAAACGCCTGGGTATTGCGCGCATATTCCGTCACCAGCAGTAGATTCAGGCCCGTTTCTGGCACGCAGCCCGCCACGGCAGGTAAATCGATAACCGGAATAAACTGATCGCGAATGCTGGCCATGCCAAGCAGCGGTGATTTCATGCCTGCCGCTTTAGTGATCGTGGGCATAGGCACAATTTCACGCAGCTTAAAGACGTTAATACCGAACAGTTCTGATTTGCCTTTTCGCTGATCTGAGCCTAAGCGAAAAAGCAGCAGTTCAAACTTGTTCGATAACGCGAGGTTCGCTCTCTCATCTATCTCTTTTGAAAATTATCCATTGTTGCCTCTGCATCGGCGCAGGTGATGAACAGTTAGTGATGAAGTTATCGGCAGCAGACGAAAAAAGGTGAGAGCAACCAGGGAAATTAAACGGCCGTCGATTATTGTGCCAGGCTTAACGGTGACAATGTGAAATGGATAACCTTTCAGATAAAGGAGCGCATAATGAAAAAAGTCATGTTAGCCACACTGTTAGTGATGTTGAGTTCAGGTGTATATGCGGAGAAAGGCGGCTTTGAAGGCGGTGAGACAGCACCCTCGCAGTCAAAGCAGGATGCAGGCTATAAAGGATCGGAAGACACCGGACAGACGCATATTAATCAGATTCGTGATTTTCGTCAGGATGGTTATGTCACGCTGGAAGGCTATATTGTGAAAAAAGAGCAGGGCGATCGTTATCAGTTCCGCGATACAACCGGCACTATTACCATCATTGCGCCGGAAAAAACCTTTGACGGGAAAACCTATCAGGCGAATGACAAAGTCCGCGTGAATGGCAGAGTCAAAGGCAAAGGTGAAGATACCACCTTGCAAGTTACCGCGATTGAAAAACCTTAATATTTACCGGGCGAGGTGATGCCTCGCCCGGCCTGTCTGAATCTGTCAGTCCTTCAGTAAAATTGCCCGGCAGGTTTTGCCTTTGATTTTTCCCTGCTTGAGTTTTACCAACGCATTCTTAGCCTGTGCCGCGTCAATCGCGACATAAGCGTGTGTCGGTGTCAGGACAATTTTTCCAATTTGTTCAGCGCGATAGCCCGCTTCACCCGTGAGGGCGCCCAAAATATCACCCGGACGAATTTTGGCTTTGCGACCCCCATCAATACAGAGCGTCATCATGGCGGCGGGTAAGGGTTTACTGCTGCCTTTTTTCAGCGTGCTGGCGGCAACCCACGGCAGCGACTGCTGTAAAAAGTCTTCCAGCGCGTGCGCACGCGCCATCTCATCGGCTGCGACAAAACTCACGGCTGCGCCCTGTTCGCCGGCGCGTGCGGTACGCCCGATGCGATGGACGTGTACTTCAGGATCCCAGGCCAGCTGGTAGTTTACGACGAGTGCCAGCGATTTAATGTCCAGACCGCGCGCCGCAACGTCGGTTGCGACCAGTACGCGACCACTGCCATTAGCGAAGCGGATCAGAACGCGCTCGCGATCGCGCTGTTCCAGATCGCCATGCAGCGCCAGCGTACTGATGTCACGATCGTTAAGCGCAGCAGCAATATCATCACATTCGCGTTTGGTGTTACAAAACACGACACAGGATGAGGGCTGACGTTCGCTCAGCAGGGCGATCAGCAGCGGCAGCTTTTCACTGTTACTGGCCTCAATAAATTGCTGTTCAATGTTGGGTAATTCGCTGACCTCTTCAGTCACTACGCTCAAGGCATCGCGCTGAAAGCGCGTGCTGATTGCTGCAATGGCTTCGGGCCAGGTAGCAGAAAACAGCAGGGTCTGACGCGAGGATGGCGTCGCTTCAATAATGGCTTCCATATCGTCGCGAAACCCCATTTCCAGCATGCGATCGGCTTCATCCAGTACCAGCGTGCGCAGGTTATCTAACTGAATATTTTCACGCTTAATGTGATCAAGAATACGGCCTGGCGTGCCCACAATAATATGGGGTGCATGGTTAAGCGAATCGCGCTGGGCACTAATGGGCTGACCACCGCAGAGCGTCAGTACCTTAATATTGCGCGTGAAGCGTGCCAGCTGGCGCAGGGCATTACTGACCTGATCTGCCAGTTCACGGGTTGGGCATAAAATCAGCGCCTGGGTCTGAAACTGCGTGCTGTCGATCTGCTGCAACAAGCCAATACCAAAAGCAGCGGTTTTGCCGCTACCGGTTTTCGCCTGTGCACGCACGTCGCGTCCCTGCAAAATAGCGGGCAGCGTGGCGGCCTGAACAGGCGTCATGCTGATATAGCCCATCTCGCGCAGGTTATCGAGTTGACTGTCAGGAAGCGTATTAAGAGTAGAAAAAGCGGTCACGGGCGCGGCCTCTGCGGCAGAAAGTGAAGGGCATTATTGCGCGCGCAAGTCTGGCAGAAAGCGCATGCAACGGCAACGGGAACCTTGAAGATGAATCAGATGCAGCAATCAGGCTAAACAGCATTAGGATTAAACCGAAGTTTGAAATTAATGGTTGGTATTTTCTAATACATTTAGCAAATCTTGATCATTTCGTGGCAAATAAACCGCACGATAAGGCCAAAGATATCTTTATAAACAGGCGATTTTGATACTTATTTATGCGTTAAATCAGAACCGTCTGTTTTATTTACTACAGTAATAAAATTAATCATTAAAAAATATAACCTGTGTTGCCGATAAAAATCTTAAGCCAATTGCTTTATATTTAGCGCGCCATATTCCTATTACAACGACCGTTAGAGGGTTTTTCATTGAGTAATAGTATCCAGGGATCACATGAAAATGTGCTTAAAATAGTGGGCCGCGCCGTGTTGACGTTGCACGTTCATGGAGAAAGCTTATCTGCCGATAAGATCGCTTCCATGATCGGCTGTTACGCGGAAGATGAGCCCTGTGATCAGGAAGATCGTCGCTTGTATGCGCTGGCAATGGAAATTATGTCGAAAAATGATCTGTCAAAAAGCGCCTGACACGGCAGATTTTCAGATTGATTAAAGCCTCCTTATGGAGGCTTTTCTTTTTCACCGGGAGGAGGTAAATACCGCTTTACCGCGAGCAAAGGTCGCAACGACCGGAGAAACACGCGCAACCGCCTCTGCTGAACAACTCGCTGTCACAATCATCATACTGGCGTCATCTCCCTGCTTCGGCCATTGACGCTCGCCTTGCGCTGACAGGGGCAAAACACCTTCTGTGGCAATAGCCAGGGCGCGAGTCAGTGAATACTCATCTGAACCGCGATAAAGCTGCGCATAAAGATTCGCTTTTTCCAGCATGCTGCCGGTGCCAAACGGTGACCAGTGGTCAATAACGCTGTCGGTGCCAGTGATTACGTTAATGCCTGCCGCCTGAAGCTGCGGTAGCGGCATCGTGAGTTTGCCGATGGGCAACGTTGACGCCACGCTAAACTGCTGTTCGGCCAGATCATGAATTATCTCGTCCAGTTCGCTGCCATCAAGTGTTGCGAGGGCAAAGCCGTGGCTGAGCGTAACTTTCCCTTTCAGGGCTGGATTTTTTGCCACCGTGGCGATCATATAGCGAATCGCTGCTACGCCAGCGGGCGACGTTTCATGCAGGTGAATATCAACACCACGCTCAAAGTCGAGCGCAATCTGAAACATCGCATCCAGCGATTTCTCCATCGCGCCATCAACCTGGGTAGGATCGAGCCCACCGACAAAGTGCACACCCCGCTGCATCGCCTCACGCATCAGACTATCCACCTGTGAATGCAGTAAACCATGCTGAGGAAAAGCGACAATCTCGCAGGAAAAATCGGGGTGTTTAGCCAGCGCGATTTGCAGATGTTCCAGACTTTTCAGACCGCTAACCGGATCGATATTGCAATGGCTACGCGCACGGGTCGTACCTTTCGATTGCAACAGACGTATCAGGCTTTCGGCACGTGCGCTGGAGGTTGGCAGTAACTGAGGGATCAAAACCTGTTCACGCGCAATCATATCCATAATCGTTTTCCCTGGCGCGGGCGCGGAGCGTGCCAGGGACCGCCGTAAAACGTTTTGTCGAGATGGATGTGCATATCCTGTGTGGAGGGCAACAACAACCCGCCTTGTGCATCCCAGGCGGGCAGAGTGGCTGGACCTTGTCCTGCCGGGAGAAGCTGCTCAAACTCACCGTTATTAATCGTGATGTCATACAACGCGGTTCTGGTCGCGACGATCTCACTGCCATCGCACTCAAATCCCTCTTCGAGACGCACATTGCGCAGCAGATAGCGATCCGCATGCGGCAGGGAAGAAGGCAGTTGGGGGTGTGCGGCTGCAACAGCAGTTTGCATGCCCGCAGCAATTAAGCTGCCAGCAGCTGTCCAGCGCAAGCCCTGGCTCAGAAACGCGCGGCGGCTGGTGGGAGGTGAAAGTGTCATCAGAGGCTCCGGCAAAAAAGACTCTCTTAATCTGACAAAAGGTTGTGCCCGGTGCTGCGCTATTTTCCACTGGCAACTATTTAATAAATCACTGCCAGTTAAGTTGGCCAAATTCCACTAACGCAGTGGCCAGCTGACGCTGAAGCGCATCGTCAGGATGCCGACAAAACAGTGCCAGCTCAAAAGTATTGATTTCAGGCAAGCCGTGCTGATGGTCCAGCACGCGATGCTGGGGTAAGCGACAGCTGGCTGGCAGCAGCGTTAAACCCAGCCCCTGCGCACTGGCAGCGGCCAGCGCCACCAGACTCGCACTGCTATAGCTGATGCGCCAGCTACGGCCCAGCGCATCCAGCGTCTGGCACATCTCTTCGCGATACAAACCCTGCTGCGGGAACATCACCAGCGGAACGGGCGCTTGTTCAAAACAGGGGTGTGCCGCACTGTCCAGCCACAGGAGCGGCTCTGGACGTGCTGCCAGTGGACGTTCACCATGAAGCTGTTTTATCAGCATGATATCCAGCTCCTCACGCTGCCAGGCGCGCCGCAGTTCAACCTGCATACCACTCATCACATCCAGTCGCAGGTGTGGATGTTCGCGGCTAAAATTTGCCAGCAGTCCGGCGGTAGGCGCGGCAAAATCTTCCGGTACGCCCAACCGCAGCACGCCGTCGCGCCATTTATCACTCAATACATCATGCGCTTCGCCATTCAGCGTAATAATGCGACGGGCATAGCCAAGCAGCTTTTCACCCTCTTCAGTGATCTGAACCTGATGCGATGAGCGTGACAGCAGTGCTTTACCAACCATCTCCTCCAGCCGACGCACCTGCTGGCTCACGGTAGACTGCGACAGATGAACGCGCTCGGCGGCGCGGGTAAAGCTGGCGGTTTCACACACAGCGACAAAGCTCAGTAGCTGTTGCGGGGTGAACATAGGATGTCGATTCATTTTTCCACTACCAGCATGCGTAATATTTTATTTCCAAATAGTAACTAACGCTGTCAGGCTGGCAATCTTTAAATTTTCGGATTGTGCATGAAACGATATACAGAAGCGGTGACCCTCTTCGCGCTGATTCTGGCGGGCCTGAATATGCGTCCTCTTATGACTGCCGTCAGTCCATTGCTGAATCAGCTACGTCAAAGCACTGGACTATCCCCGCTGGCAGCTTCACTGCTGCCCGCCGTACCGATGATCATGATGGGCGCTATGGCGCTGTTAAGTGCGCCACTGATGCAGCGTTTTCCGGTGCGTAACGTGCTGACGGGCGGATTGGTATTGCTGCTGTTTGCTACCGGCAGCCGTTTGATGATTTCCGGGGAAAGCGGGCTGGTATGGAGTACCGTACCGGGCGGATTGGGAATTGGCGTCGTGCAAATGGCCATGCCGGGCCTTATTCGCCAGCAGTTTGCTAAACGCAATGCAGTCATCACCGGCTTGTGGGCCGGAGCGTTAATGGGCGGCGGCGGTTTAGCGGCGGCAGCCACTCCATGGTTAAGCACACATTTTGGCTGGCAGGGCGCGTTAAGCTGCTGGGCAATCCCGGTATTGCTGGCACTGCTGCTGTGGATGTGCGTTCCGCTCAGCGCAGCACAACCATCAGCCTCGTCAGCGATGCCCGTGCTGTGGCGCAGACCACGCGCCTGGGCGCTGGCAACCAGCTTTGGCCTGGTAAATGGAGGTTATGCGATTTGTGTGGCGTGGCTGCCTGACTTCTACCAGCAACAGGGCTGGAGTGCACAGGCGGGCGGCAGCCTGCTCGGCATGATGATCAGCTGTCAGGTAGCTGGCGCTCTGTTATTGCCCCTGCTGGTACGGGGCGCGGATCGTCGCCCGCTGCTGTTGCTGGCACTGTGTATGCAGCTCAGCGGTATGGTGGGATTTTTGTTAGCCCCCAGGCCGCGCCGTGGCTGTGGGCCGGTATTGCCGGTTTTGGGTTGGGAGGTGCGTTTCCGTTAGCGTTAGTGCTGGCGTTAGATCATCTGACACAGCCCCAGGCCGCTGCGCGACTGGTGGCGTTCATGCAGGGTATTGGCTTTATCATTGCGGGATGTATGCCGTTTATTGCCGGGCAGCTGCACGCCTTCGTCTCTTCTTTTAGCAGCATATGGGCGCTGCAGGCTGCCGTGACGTGTCTGCTGTTTTTACTCAACCTGCGCTTTCATCCACGCAGTTACCGGCGCGCTTTTCCCATGCAAAACGGCTGATTTGGTCCTACCAATTTTATGAAAAAATTTTCCTGCTTCACAGAACAGGAAAAATCACGCCATACCTGTTGTCTCAGGTTAATAAAGCGTTAAACATCTGTTGCCAGTAGGCCTCGCTGCCCGTTTTTGGTCTGACCAATCCGGGCAGATAAAAGGTTATCGGTGCGCTTGTGTATAAATGATGGCGCACGCTTCTTCATCGTTTCTCTGGAGATAACGGCATGCAGGTTTGGCAACAAAATTACGATCCGCTCGGCAATATATGGTTGTCGAGC
Organism: Pantoea sp. LMR881; assembly: GCF_027157825.1. Taxonomy (NCBI): domain Bacteria; kingdom Pseudomonadati; phylum Pseudomonadota; class Gammaproteobacteria; order Enterobacterales; family Erwiniaceae; genus Pantoea; species Pantoea sp. LMR881. The sequence continues at coordinate 1,464,747 of NZ_JAPVOK010000002.1, read as the reverse complement.
CTGATCGCGTTGATCCCCATTCTGTTCTTCTTCTTTGCGCTCATTAAGCTGAAGCTAAAAGGCTATGTGGCCGCCACGGCTACCGTGGCGCTGGCGCTGCTGGTGGCGCTGTTGCTCTACCGTATGCCGACCGGACAGGCGCTGGCCTCTGTGGGCTATGGTTTCTTATACGGTTTATGGCCGATTGCATGGATTATTGTTGCGGCGGTGTTCGTTTATAAAATTTCGGTCAAAACCGGACAGTTCGACATCATCCGCGCCTCGATTTTATCCATCACACCCGATCAGCGTTTGCAGATGCTGATTGTTGGCTTCTCGTTTGGTGCGTTTCTTGAAGGCGCGGCGGGTTTTGGCGCACCGGTTGCTATTACCGCTGCACTGCTGGTGGGCCTTGGATTCAATCCGTTATATGCCGCCGGTCTGTGCTTAATCGTCAATACCGCGCCAGTGGCGTTTGGTGCAATGGGCATTCCCATCATCGTCGCCGGGCAGGTTACCGGGCTTGATAGCTTCGCCATTGGCCAGATGGCAGGCCGCCAGCTACCGCTGCTCACTATTATCGTTTTGTTCTGGATTATGGCGATTATGGATGGCTGGCGAGGCATTAAAGAGACCTGGCCGGCAGTTCTGGTGGCAGGAGGATCCTTTGCGATAGCGCAGTTCCTGAGTTCGAACTTCCTTGGCCCGGAACTGCCCGATATTATCTCTTCACTCGCTTCGCTGGTCTGCCTGACGCTGTTTTTGCGCCGCTGGAAACCGGTACGCATCTTCCGGTTTAACGATGTGGGTGCGTCGATTGTTGATCAGGATTTGACACGTAAACAATACAGTACCGGGCAGGTTATTCGAGCCTGGATGCCGTTCCTGTTTCTTACCGCCACCGTCACGCTGTGGAGTGTTCCACCGTTCAAGGCTCTGTTTGCCAAAGGGGGGCACTGGCCGATTGGGTCTTTAGCATGCCGGTTCCGTTGCTCAATGAACTGGTGGCGCGCATGCCGCCAGTGGTGGGCAGTGCCACGCCTTATCCTGCCATCTTTAAATTCGATATCGTCTCGGCGACCGGCACGGCTATTTTGCTGGCAGCCTTCATGGCAATGGTGTTCCTGCGCATGAAGCCAAAAGCCGCAATACAAACCTTTGGCGAGACATTAAAAGAGTTAGCGTTGCCCATTTATTCTATTGGCATGGTGCTGGCGTTTGCCTTCATCTCTAACTATTCAGGACTCTCAGCCACGCTGGCACTGGCGCTGGCGCATACCGGCGATGCTTTTACCTTCTTCTCGCCGTTCCTCGGCTGGTTAGGTGTGTTTCTCACCGGATCTGATACGTCGTCGAATGCGTTGTTTGCCGCATTACAGGCGACTACTGCCCAGCAAATTGGCGTATCGGATGTGCTGCTGGTGGCAGCGAACACCACGGGCGGTGTCACCGGTAAGATGATCTCTCCGCAGTCGATTGCCATCGCCTGCGCGGCGGTGGGACTGGTGGGCAAAGAGTCCGATCTGTTCCGCTTCACGGTTAAACACAGCCTGATCTTTACCTGCATGGTGGGTGTCATTACGACCCTACAGGCTTATGTCTTCCCTGGATGATTCCATGACGCAAAACAGCCCGCCGCTGGCGGAACATCTGGTGGTACGCCTCAAAGCGTACATCAGCGAACACCAACTGGAGCCTGGCATGCGGTTGCCCGCTGAACGTCAGTTAGCCGCCGAGCTTGGCGTGTCACGATCATCGCTGCGCGAGGCGATTCAGCAGCTGATCAGTAGCGGTCTGCTGATCAGCCGACGCGGAGGGGGAACGTGGCTACGTCAACAGCTTGCACCCTGGTCAGAACAGCGCATCGTTGAGCCAATTCGTCAGTTGCTGGTCGCCGATCCCGATTATCGCTATGACGTGCTGGAAGCGCGTCACGCGATTGAAGCGAGCACTGCGTGGCACGCCGCGTTACGCGCAACCGAGTCTGACAAAGAGAAGCTGCAGTATGCCTTTGATGCCACGCTGAAACTGAAAGAGAGCGACGATCCCGATCTCGCAGCACAGGCCGATCTGCGTTTTCACCTGGCTATCGCAGAGGCATCACACAATGTCGTGCTGCTGCAAACCATGCGCGGCTTTTTCGATCTGCTGCAATCCTCGGTGCTGCAAAGCCGTCAACGCATGTACACCCAGCCGGTGATTTTTGCGCAGATAACGGAACAGCATCAGGCGATGCTCAACGCGATCCTTGCCGGAGACGCCGAAGCCGCACGCCTGGCAGCAATGCAGCATCTTGGCTTTGTCCACACCACGATAAAAAGCCTGCACGAAGATGAAGCTCGCCAGGCACGCATTACCCGCTTGCCGGGCAACGAAATTCGTAACCGTAAGGAAAACGACTCATGATCATTTCTGCTTCCAGCGATTATCGCGCCGCCGCGCAACGCATCCTGCCGCCGTTTTTGTTCCATTATGCTGACGGTGGTGCTTATGCAGAGCATACCTTGCGTCGCAATGTGGATGATTTGGCTGACGTCGCGCTGCGCCAGCGCATACTGAAGAACATGTCAGATTTAAGCCTTGAGACCAAACTGTTCAACGAAACTTTGTCGATGCCGGTGGCGCTGGCACCGGTTGGCTTATGCGGCATGTATGCGCGGCGTGGTGAAGTTCAGGCGGCGCGTGCGGCGGCGCTGAAAGGCATTCCGTTTACCTTATCAACGGTGTCCGTTTGCCCGATTGAAGAGGTTGCACCGCAAATTAATCGCCCGATGTGGTTCCAGCTTTACATACTACGCGATCGGGGTTTTATGCGTAACGCACTTGAGCGCGCCAAAGCGGCAGGCTGCTCAACGCTGGTATTTACCGTGGATATGCCTACGCCGGGGGCACGCTATCGTGACGCTCATTCCGGCATGAGTGGCGCCAACGCGGCGCTGCGGCGTTACTGGCAGGCGATAACGCATCCGCAATGGGCGCTGGATGTTGGCTTGCACGGTCGCCCGCACGATCTGGGCAATATTTCGACTTATCTGGGTAAACCAACCGGATTAGAAGATTACATCGGCTGGCTGGCGAATAATTTCGATCCGTCCATCTCCTGGAAAGATCTGGAATGGATCCGTGAGTTCTGGGACGGTCCAATGGTGATCAAAGGCATTCTCGATCCGGAAGATGCGCGTGATGCGGTGCGCTTCGGCGCAGACGGCATTGTGGTCTCTAATCACGGCGGTCGCCAGCTGGATGGCGTGCTCTCGTCAGCACGTGCCTTGCCTGCTATCGCCGATGCGGTGAAAGGGGACATTGCTATTCTGGCCGACAGCGGCATCCGAAACGGGCTGGACGTGGTGCGTATGATTGCGCTGGGTGCCGATACGGTGTTGCTCGGACGCGCCTTTATCTATGCTTTAGCAACTCACGGTCAGCGTGGCGTGGAGAATCTGCTTAGCCTGTTCGAGAAAGAGATGCGTGTTGCGATGACGCTCACCGGGGCGAAATCGATCGCCGAAATTACCCGTGATTCACTGGTGCAGGCCAATGCACTCATGAACGAACATGTGATCCCCGCCCGTCCACGGGCGGTAAGCTGATCCGGCGAAGTCAGATCTGTTGTCTATACTTACCTTCTTTACCAACAGGAGGAATGACATGACCATTCATAAGAAAGGTTCGGCGCATTGGGAAGGCGATATTAAAGGAAAAGGTACGGTAAGCACCGAGAGCGGTGTGCTGAGCCAGCAGCCCTATGGCTTTAATACCCGTTTCGAAGGGGAAAAAGGCACAAACCCAGAAGAGCTGATTGGTGCTGCGCACGCGGCCTGTTTTTCCATGGCGCTGTCGCTGATGTTGGGACAAGAAGGTTTTCCACCGAAAAGCATCGACACGACGGCAGATGTCTCGCTGGATAAAAAAGGCGAAGGTTTTGCCATTACTAAAGTGGCGCTGACCAGCACCGTTGAGCTGCCAGGCATGGATGAGGCGACATTTAAGGAGATCATCAATAAAGCCAAAGAGGGCTGCCCGGTTTCTCAGGTATTGAATGCTGAAATCACGCTTGATTACACCCTGAATAATTAAGTCCGCAGCGGTCGCCTTTGGCGGCCTGAACGGCTGAAAACAGCACGGTCCTGCTGATGACCGTAACAGATGCGCCTCAAGGCGCATCTTCGCTTTCTGGCTGGGGAGGAAACGGATGTGGCAAGGTATCTGGCTGCGAAGAAGCACTGGAAAATGGTGCTGGTTCTGCTCTGTATTTGTGGCGCCTTACTGCTGATTCGTTGGGCTGCGATGATATGGGCCTGAAATCATGGATTTGTCGGCATAAACTCGGCATTTTGGTGATGATCGTGCTGGTGCTGGAAGTCATCCACTATGTTATGACCGCATCATGGCTGCCGTGGGAATGGCAGTAGTCGCGGCTACACGTATTCGCTTTCGCGTCGTTTGCTACGCACATCGCTGCGTGCAATGCGATACGCTTTGCCAGGATCGCCTGCCACAAACTCAAAGGTCGGAGAGTAATAAAAAGGCAGCCAGCCGCCATAGCCGCTCTCCCATTCCCATCGGACAGGACACGGCCACAGAATGCCATCATACAAAATGTAATAAACCCAGCGTCCGTTTGGACGACGGGGGCGTGATGTTTTCATGGGATTCACAACGGTAACAGTGAACAACAGCTTATATTTTGTACGCTAATGCGCCAGCTTGCAACGTTATGAACGTGCTTTCTCTCGCTGGCCCTGGATTATCGATGAACTTCTCCACAAAGCAGGACCACATTAGGCCGTACTTTATAGATGCGGTCCGCCATTTGTTCGCAGGCCTCTTTGGTGGGGTAAATCCGTTCTGACACCGGTAAAGCATCACAAGCATCATGGCCGCACGCGCTCACTAACAATACAAATCCAATTAACATTGCTCGACTCCTTTACACGGTCTGGTGGTCCGGACTGTGGCGTTTTTTAATCCTTTTTGATCCATTATAGACAAACGCGGCGGCAGAGCATTATCAGCCTGAGCGATGATTGCTTTAGCCAGAGAAATACCAGGCGGGAAGCAGTGCGATAAGGTTGTTTAGCGTATGCAGAAAAATGGGCAGGGCCAGACTGTTGCTGCGTAGCCGGGCATAGCAGAGCAGCAGTGAAAACAGCGTCAGCGCGATGAGGGTTTCCCAGTGAACATATTGGGTATGCATCATCGCGAACAGCAGGGAGGTCAGTAACATACAGGCAAAGCGGCTGCGTGGTGCCCACAGCAGAAATGCCTGCAATAAAAAGCCGCGGAACAGCACCTCTTCAAATACCGGCGCAAGCAGGACGGCGGTGAGCAGCAGGATCAGCAGTGAGTGTCGGTCTTGCTGCGCCTGCTCAACCAGCCAGCCTTCCGGCTGTAAAAACTGGGTTTGCGCGGCCATCAGAATAAATAAAGCCACAATGAACAGCAGGGTTTGCAGCGGACGTAGCTCACCCAGCGGCAGATCGCCACGACGCTGGCAGTAGAAGCGATACAGCGGATAGATGACAGCAAATTCAAACAGGCAGAGCACCGGCACCAGTAAGCCGTCATTACGCAGCACGCCGTAATTAGGAAACAGCGTAATCAACATAGTGACGAGGTAATAGACCACAAAGCTGCCAACGTAGAAAAGCGTTAGCGTCACTTTGTCGGAATTGGTGTTCATAGGCGACCCAGCCAGCGAAGGTTAGCGCATAGTAGCAATGCGCCAGATCGCTGTCGAGTCAGGCTGCGCGACAAAATATGTGCGTTAAATTGCACCATCAGGCTAAACCACCCGCAGACGGAGCCGATAACTGAGGAAATGAATTTGGGTTGGGCAGCATGAGTCGCTATTCGCGTGCCACCCGAACCGAACTTTCCGCTTTGTTGTGAGCTTTCTTAATGACTTTTGTACCTCAGGAACCGTCACCGCGCCCCTTTGTAAACGGAGCTGAAGATCGCACTGTGCGTTTTACGCGCCGCAGTTTACGCACGCTCACGCTGCTGCTGTTCGGCGTGCTGATCCTTTCAATGCTGATGGTGTTGTCCATAGCCCAACGTCAAAACCAGGCGTCGATTAAGCACGACCAGGCATTGATGCAGCAAGCGTGGGAAAGTCATAAAAAGGCGATGATAACGGATATCCGCGATTACGCTTTCTGGGGAGAGGCGTGGCGTAATTTACATATCACAGTAAACAAAACCTGGGCTTTTGATGAGGAAAATTTCGGGCCGGGTCTCTATCAGGAATATCACTATGATGGCGTTTTCGTGGTCAACGGTGAGGGCAAGACGGTGTATGCCGTCATCAATGGCGAACTCAGCCTTACGCCCCTGGAAACCTGGCTCGGTGACAGCAGCCTGCCGCTGATTACGCACGCGCGCACGCTACAAGACGCCGCCATTGCGCGTAATGCGCTGGTGTTACATCAGCCTGCCATTGTGGTCGCCGCACCTGTCAGCACCGGTAAAGTGCCGGGCCTGCCGGAAAAGTCAGGTCCGCCGTCGGTGATGGTCTTTGTGAACCTGTTCACGCCTGACAAGCTGGAGACGTTAGGGGCATCGCTTGAAGTGCACGGTTTACGCCTGGCTAAAGATGCCATTGATGCCGAACTGGAGCCTCGCCTGATTGCAGCGATACCCGGCGCCGATCCGTTGATATTACGCTGGATCCCTAAAATGCCAGGCATGGGGTTAATTTGGTTTTTGTTACCGCTGCTGCTGGTGATGGGGATCATTATTGCGTGGATCACCCGCCGCGTCAGTCGCCATGCCTTACATAATGCTATTTTGTCAGACCGCCGCTTTGCCATGCTGGCGGTCAGTCAACAGGAGCTGGCAAACAGCGAAGCGCGTTTCCGTGATCTGGCCGAGGCCGCGTCTGACTGGATTTGGGAAACGGATGAAGAGGGGCGGTTAATCTATCTGTCGGCGCGTTTTACCACCGTGACCGGCCATGATATTCCTCACTGGCTGGGACGCCATATCGATCATTTACTGACGCATCCCAGTCATTCTTTAGTCACCTGGCTGATGCGTCAGGAATCAGAGCCGCAGCGAATGCCGCTGCGCTGTCAGTTTATGTCGGCGCAAGGCGATCGCCGCATTGGCCAACTGGTGGCTAAAACGGTCTGGCACAACAACAAACGCATCGGTTTTCGCGGCACGGTGTCCGATATTACTCAGGGCATGGAAGCGGAAGCACGCATTCAGTTTCTGTCGCGTCACGACGTGCTGACCGGCTTACCCAATCGCGTTCAGCTGCAGGAGTTTCTTACCAGTCATCTTGAGCAATACAATCTGGATGTGCCGTTGACTATCATCAGCCTCGACCTTGATCAGTTCAAACCGATCAACGAGACCTGGGGCCACGCAGCGGGGATTTAGTGTTGAATCAAATGGCACAACGTCTGAAAGCCTGCGTTGGTCCCCACGAGCTTACCGCGCGTCTGGGCGGAGATGAATTTGTATTGATTATGCGTGAAGGCGATCGCGACAAAATCGATGAACGCTGTGCGCAGCTATTACATGAAGTTCAGCAGCCGATTACGACCGGGCAACACGTTCATTATCTCACAGCCAGTATGGGAATCGCCTGCGCACCACAGGACGCCTGTCATCCGGAGGCGCTGCTGCGAATGTCTGACATTGCCCTTAACGAAGCGCGGGAAGCCGGGCGTAATAAATGGGTGTGGTATGCCAATGAAATGGCCAGCATGCGTGAAAGCAAGCGCGACATGGCGCGCCGCATTGAGCGCGCCCTGAAAAACAATGAGTTCCGCCTGCATTATCAGCCGCGTTATCAACTGTTAAGTGGTCAGCTGGCAGGGGCAGAAGCCCTTATCCGCTGGCAGACCGCGCCCGATCAGTGGATTACGCCGGATCGTTTTATTCCGCTGGCGGAAGAGAATGGCCTCATCGCGACGATCAGTGATTGGGTACTCAGGCATGCCTGTGAAGATGCGCTGGGCTGGGGTGGCGATCGCTATGTTTCGGTTAACATTTCACCCATAGAGTTCCGCACCACTGATTTGGTCCAGCGCGTTGCCAGGGCGCTAAAAGAGAGTGGATTACCGGCAACGCGGCTGGAACTGGAAATTACGGAAAACGTCACGTTTGAACATCCACAGCAGGCGCTGGAAGTCATGCAAGGGCTACGTTCGTTGGGCGTGCGTTTAACGGTGGATGATTTTGGCACAGGTTATGCGGCGCTGGGCTATTTAAAGACCTTTCCGTTTAACGGCCTGAAGATTGATCGCTCATGGATGAAAGATTTTCCCGAATCTCAGCAGGCACAATCGGTAGTCGCGGGGATCATTGCACTGGCCCGTGCGTTTGCGCTGACTATCACGGCAGAAGGCATTGAAACAGAAGCGCAACTGAACCAGCTCAAAAAGCTTTCATGCGAGGAAGGGCAAGGCTATTTCCTTGGCCGACCGATGCCGTTAGCGGCATTCAGTACGCTTCTGGAGAGAACAACTCAGCATCACAAGGATCAGGCTTAACGTACTTTAACGGCAACCAGAGTCATCAGTACGGCAAAGCCAATAAAGATTGCAAGTTCCATCATTTTTACCTCAGATAATTCTTAGGTAATTTTAGCTGCCAGGCGTCGAAATTTTACACAGTGTGTGCGATTTATCTGAAAAATTGTGATCGCAGCCGCTTTTATTTTTTGATCGTCATGAATGCGTTGGCTGAGCAGGTGTTAGCGGTAAGAGACGTTTGCTACCCTTGAGGCAGGGTTTAACACGTCTAAGAGGAGAGCAAACGTGAAACATTATGGAAAAGTGCTGATGGCAATGGGTTTTTTGGCGTTAACTGCCTGCCAGTCAGCCAGCAAACCCGAAACCGCTGCGGCATCGCAGGATGCTGAGAGCGATCGCTGCGGTGCCTCGCAATATCAGAGCTACGTTGGCAAGCCTTTATCTTCACTTAACAGCCAACGATTTGAGCACCCGGTGCGCGCGATCCCGTGGAATGCGGCGGTAACCATGGATTTTAATCTTAATCGCCTGAACTTTATGGCAGACAAAAGCGGCAACATCAGTCGCGTTTATTGTGGCTAATCCATAAAAAGCGAAAATTGTCATATGGCTGTCATCGCAGCAGGCGAGGATAACGGCGCACTAAAGAGATTTCCTCGTCACTCTCAATATGCAATGCTCGTCTTGTTTATTCCCGCTACGGCGGGAATTTTTTTATCCGTTTAACACGCGGCAGAGCAAATGAGGATCTCAACGGACCGATCAGGCATCATTGGGCCGTGTTTCAATTAGTTGCGCTAACAGGGTTCGGTAATTTTGCAGGCGTTTTTCATCACCTTCAAATTCCAGCTTGTCGATGACGCGCGCAATGATCGCTTTATTGGTGGCAGGTTGTCCCGCTTCCATTAGCTCACGCAAAATCGCGGCCAGTAAATCTGATTCTGGTGGCGCGTTCCAGTCGGGGCTGTTGAAATAGTCGGTGATAGCACGGCTGGCGCTGTTTGGTTGCACTCTCATCATCCACCTCCGCTAAAACAACGACAGGCCCACTGCGCGGCTGCGCAATGAGCGTTTATCTCTGAGTAAAGTCAGTTGTTCTTAATAGTGCAGATGAGTAGTGACTCGCCTGATTAAGAACATTGCGCGGGCAAGAATAGCCTGCGTCATGCATCGGGCTGCTGTTTTTTTAAACATAGATCGACCGATGATAATTGTCAGTAACAGCCTGAAATATTTTTTCATAGTGATCGAGCCACTGCCAATAGTCAGCAGGGCGAATGATTGTTTTTGCACATAATCGCGCTGTGAAATTCCTCTCCTGAAAAATTTGCACGCAGCATGACGGAAAAACACAGCGTAAAACCGCGTTTTGCAGCCGGTGCCATGTTTTGCCGTTCCGCCATGTTGAGTCATTGTTAGAATCGTGGCTCATTTGTCCTGCAAGTTATCTGCACATGCCTCGCTCAACAGAATCCTGGAAAATTAACCTGATCTCGGTCTGGTTCGGCTGTTTCTTTACTGGCCTGGCGATCAGCCAGATCATTCCTTTTTGCCACTTTATATTGAACAGCTGGGGATAAAAGGCGGAGAAGCCCTGAGCCTGTGGTCGGGCTTAACCTTCAGCATCACTTTTATCGTATCGGCAGCGGTTGCGCCGTTATGGGGCAGCCTGGCGGATCGTAAAGGGCGCAAGCTGATGTTACTGCGTGCAGCTTTTGGCATGGGCGCGGTGATACTGTTGCAGGCTTTCGTGACGCAGGCCTGGCAGCTGTTGCTGCTGCGGGCGCTGATGGGACTGACTTCAGGCTATATTCCCAATGCAATGGCGCTGGTTGCCGCGCAGGTGCCGCGTGAGCGCAGCGGCTGGGCATTAAGCTGTGTGACCACCGGTCAGATTGGCGGTGTCATTTTGGGGCCGATGCTGGGCGGCTTGCTGGCAGACTGGGTCGGCTTACGGCTGGTGTTTATTATTACGGCAGCACTGCTGATGATCAGTTTCCTGGTGACGCTGTTTCTGATTAAAGAGACGGGTTACACGCCCGTGAGCAGGCAGGACAAACTCAGTGGACGTGACGTATTTCGTTCGCTGGATAACCCAAAACTGATGATCTGCCTGTTTTTTACCACCATGGTGATCCAGATGTGCAACGGCTCGGTGAATCCAGTTCTGACGCTGTTTGTACGTGAACTCGCTCCGACAGCGGAAAATATTGCCTTTCTCAGTGGCTTTATCGCCGCCTTGCCGGGGATTTCCGCGTTGATTTCTGCACCACGACTGGGACGTCTTGGCGACCGCATTGGCACACAGCGTATTTTACTGACAACAATGTTGATTTCGCTGCTGCTGTTCTTCGCCATGTCGTTTGTCACGAACGCAACGCAGCTTGGTGTGCTGCGATTTTTGCTCGGCTTTGCGGATGGCGCGATGATGCCCGCAGTACAAACGCTACTGGTGCGTCACTCCCGTGACAACATCACCGGTCGAATTTTCGGTTATAACCAGTCGTTTATGTATCTTGGCAATGTCGCCGGACCGCTGCTGGGGGCCGCGGTCTCAGCGATAGCCGGTTATCGTTGGGTATTTTTTGCCACCGCGATAGTGGTCCTCATCAATGTCTTTTTTCTGCGCCGTTTTTACCGTCGGCCAAAAACTCAGCTGGCGCAACCTGTTGATGAATCGTCACAACATAATGCCAACGCTGCTGACTCAGCAAAAACTCAGGGCTGACGCTGGGGCTCCAGGAGTCATCACCGCCGACGCCCATGTGAGCGGCATCGATGTGCAGCCAGCAGCCCGCTTCAGGCTGCAACAGATGACGATGTGTCGTGTCACGAAGCTGCTCCAGACTGTAGCGGCTCAGCGAAAAGGCGAAGTCACCGTTTACCTGCCAGCTGCCGCTATCAAGCTGCCTTGTCTTGCCGCGCAAACCGTTTTCGCTCGGGAAAACATACGGCGTATAGAGATCGTCTAACGGCAACTGCCAGCGCGAAAACTGCGCTGAAAGCTGGCGATCGGGATAGTTTTCATGCGGTCCTAATCCCAGCCATTCGACGTTTTCAGGCGTATGCGCAAGCTGACAGCGTAAACCGATGCGTGCCGGTAAGGGCAGGCCAGGCGCATGTTCAACCGACACGCTGATGCGCATTTCGCCATGAGCGTTAATGGTGTAACGCTTGCGGCTGATAAACGCAATCTGGCCGTTTGCTCGCCAGCTGTGCAGCGTATCAAGCTGTACTTCATCCTTCAGCGCATTCACTTCCAGTGATTCAACCTGACTCTCCATCTGGTCATATCCCGCGGCCTTCCAGCGTTCAACCCACGCATTGGGATCAACCCGTTCCGCCTCGCTGGTGCCAATATCATTATCCAGCGGCGCACGAATAAAACAGTCTCGCAGCGGCGATAACAGGGTCTCTTTCTCATTGACGAACCATTGCACCAGTTCGCCGCTGCGGCGTGAGAAATGCCAGCGTTGCTGCGGATGGGTGACGGAGATTAAATCGTGATTGAATTCCAGCTCCGGCGGATAACCCACCCCGGACGTGGCTAACGTCAGCGACGCCGGAAGCGGCCATTGATGCCAGGCGACGCGCCAGTCAGCGTCAGCCCAGCTTGTTGCGTTAATCTGGTGAACGGCGACGTTTAACCAGCATTCGCCCTGTAACCCTTCTGGCGGCGTAATCTCAATGCGTTGCTGACCTTGTGCATCAATGTCTAATTTGACCTCGCCAGAGGCCACGATCTCGCCTTGTTGCTCGATGCGCCAGCGCAGCAGCTCGTTGTCACTGCGGCGAAACAGGTATTCACTGCTCACCGTAAAGGCAAAAGGATGCGTGTTGTCCACGTCGAACTGGAAAAACTGCTGTGCGCGCTGTGCTTCGAACAAGGCCGGGTGAGGCGTACGATCGGCAAACACTAAGCCATTCATACAAAACTGGCGATCGTTCGGCTTATCGCCAAAATCACCGCCGTAGGCTTGCCACGGTTGGCCTTGCTCATCGTAACGCGTCAGGCTTTGATCAGCCCAGTCCCAGACAAAGCCGCCTTGCAGGCGCGGAAACTGGCGAAAGGCTTGCCAGTATTTGGCGAAGCCGCCAAAGCTGTTCCCCATGGCGTGAGCGTACTCACATAAGATCAGCGGGCGTGTTTCTCCCGGTAGTCCAATCCACTTTTTCAGTGACCATTTCGGGACAGCAGGAAAGGGTTGATCCTGATCGACTCGCGCATACATCGGACACACAATATCGGTGGCAGCCGTGTTGGCTCCGCCACCTTCATATTGTACCGGTCGTGTGGGATCGGCACTTTTCACCCAGCGATAAAGCGCATCGTGTGTAGTGCCGTGGCCCGCTTCGTTGCCCAGTGACCAGATGATGATGCTGCAATGATTGCGATCGCGCTGCACCATACGTGTTACGCGCTCACTGTAGGCGGCGAACCAGCGAGGATCGTCTGACAGGCGATTCATTGGCTGCATGCCGTGCGTTTCTATATTTGCCTCATCGACGACATATAAGCCATAGCGGTCGCACAGCCGATACCACAGCGGGTGATTCGGGTAGTGCGAACAGCGCACGGCATTGAAATTATGCTGCTTCATCAACACAATGTCGCGGCGCATTGAAGCTTCATCAACGACCTGACCCTGCACCGGATGGTGTTCATGACGGTTAGTGCCGCGAATCAGCAGCGGTTTGCCGTTAAGGCACAGCAGCCCGTTCACAATGGTAACGCTACGGAATCCGACATCGCAGGCTTCGACCTCAATGATATTTTCGCTGTCATCCAACAGCGCCAGCGTGGCGCGATAAAGGTGCGGCAGCTCTGCGCTCCAGAGCGTTGGCCGTTCTACCTGTAAGCGCAGCAGGGCACGCTCGGGATAATGCCCCCGTTCATCAACAATCGCACTGCCCAGCGACTGCACAACGTGACCGATGATCTGATCACCTTGCCACAGCGTCAGGCGCAGGCGATAACCCGTGCTTTCTGTGAGTGGCAGCGTCACTTTCACCCTGGCGCATAAGTCGGCGCTGAGAAATTCCGGGCTGAGTTGAGTTTCAAGCTGTAGATCCGCCAGGTGCACATCCGGCTTGTGCAGCAGCGTCACATCGCGAAAGATGCCACTCATGCGCCACATGTCCTGATCTTCCAGATAGCTTCCGTCACTCCAGCGCAGCACCATAACCGCAAGGCGATTTTTGCCTGGCCGCAAATATGCGCTCAGGTCAAATTCAGCGGGCAAACGGCTGTCCTGGGAATACCCTATCCAGTGACCGTTGCACCACAGATGAAAGGCAGAATTAACACCGTCAAATATAATGCGCGTTTGTCCAGACGCCAGCCACGCTTCTTTTACGCAAAATGTGAGCGAATAACATCCGGTGGGATTCTTTTCAGGAACCAAAGGCGGATTAACCGTAAAGGGATACTGTACGTTGGTATAAATCGGCGCATCGTAGCCGTGCATCTGCCAGTTAGCCGGAACCGGAAGCGTGCCGGCATCGGGTAAATCCTGTAGCAGCCAACTGCCCGGCACTGCTTCTGGCCGGGCGAAATAGCTGAATGACCACTGACCATTCAGGCTTTGAAGAGAGGGTGAGGCGAGATCGTTATGCGCTGCCTGCTCGCTGCGCCAGCTGGCAAACGGCGGATGGGCATCCAGGCGATTGAGCGAGGTGATAACCGGATTTTCCCAGTCACGACGGGCAATGATTTCACCAAAAGCAGAGAGAGCAGCTGACATAATCGTATCCTTTAAATGTTTGCGCTCACATTGCGTAAAAACACGCACGTTGTAAAGCACGTACCTTAATGATTTAAGCAAAAACCTGATCGATTTGCCGTCAGCACTTAGTGGCGAAGTGTTGGCTTTTTGCGTCTTTAGTGCCAGTTATTCGTTAAGGTTGGTCAGTAAAGATTAATAACGTCGGGATACGGAGAATTCTGTATTGTCGGCCTTTCGTACCACTCATACACTCAGCCCGTTCTTTCTACCTTGAGGTTGATATGAGAATTTTTAAACTGGCGGCCGTTGTGGCATTGGTTACAGCATTAAGCGGATGTATTTTTCCTCCTCCGGGCGGCGGTGGTCACGGCGGTGGCGGTTGGGGTGGTCACGGCGGCGGTCCGGGCCGTGGCTTCGTCGATCCGCGTTAATTGAGAAACACGCAGCGATAATCACGAGCGAAACGTACAACGTACACGAAATTATTTGCGAAAACGTTTCGCTCGCACGCAAAATTCACAGGAAATTCGGTCTGTGACGGTCGGTTTTAACTGCCTGAAAAAATACCAGAAACTCCCCTTGTTTTTTTATTCAGACGGGTGATAACTTCAGCGTTTTATCCCCCTGAGTTAACGGCATGAAACATCTTATTGCTGAATTACTGGTTAAACTGGCAGAAAAAGAAGAAGCGTCAAAAGAACTGGTGGCTCAAGTTGAGGCACTGGAAATTGTGGTGACGGCGATGTTGAGAAAAATGGAGCCTGAACAACAACAATCAATTACAACCGGCATAGAAACCGCTATGGTGAATACAGGTGCCGATGCTTCTGATGAGAATGTTGTTTTACTGCGTAATTACATCGACAGACTACTTAATCACCCGCGCGAATAGTTTCCTGACGGAGGATTAGCCCCGCATTTGCGATCCTCCTGTCAATTCTGCTCATTAGTTCCCCCGCTTTGTTTAGCGCCTGTCAGACTTACCAGGATAAATAGACCTGGAGATGCAGATATCAAAGGCTGTTTGTTAGTCATGATCCTGGCAGCAGTGCTGACTGGCACTACTGTCAATGCAGCTGAAAAGAGAGCACAGCAGGAAAAAATGACGATATGTAACCAGCACCCCAGCTCCAAAACCTCAATGGCGATGCACGCAAAACCTTTATGAGCGACTGCCTGAAAAAAGAGAGCAAGATCTCCTCTATGACGCCACAGCAGATGAAAATGAAAGTCTGTAATAGCGAAGCGGACGATAAAAAGCTGACGGGTGAAGCACGAAAAACCTATATGAGCCAGTGCCTGAAAAAGAACACATAAGAGGCATTGATTTTCTGTCAGCAACAGGCTTAACGGCTGCTCCGGCGGCCGTTATTTTCTCTCATGCCTGAACCCTGTTATCGCACGTGCCTGAAGACTGTTAAAAATTAAAAAAACCAGTTAACAACAGATTAGCCGTCTCGATTTACATTCAGACACGGGCTCGCTGGATCTTTTGCCACACTTACTGTTTGTAGGGTATTGCGTGGCGTTGCGCTTATCGCCGCGCAAAAGATAATTAATCAGCAAAGGAGCCATGTCGTGAATTATCAATTTATCATCGCCCTGAAAGATTTGCCGCAGCGTCAGCCAGTCAAAAAAAAGCTCGGTGAAACAGAAATTTTGCTGATTCGTGAAGGGGAGAGCGTTCGCGCCTGGCAGGCAAAGTGTCCCCATGCCGGCGCACCGCTGGAGCAAGGCGCTATTTGTGGCGACAAGCTGGTCTGTCCGTGGCACAAAGCAGTTTTCCAGCTGGCAGACGGCAAAATGTGTGAGCCGCTGGCGCTGGCCGATCTCAAGCAATATCCATTGCGGATTGAAAACGGAGATGTGTTTGTGAATCCCAAAGCAATGTCACCCGCTGCTCCTGTCGGCAGTGGGGCAACGTCGCCGGTTTATGTCGTGCTTGGTGGGGGGCGGCAGGAAGTGCCGCGTTATGGACCTTGCGTCATGAAGGTTTTAAAGGCCGTGTCGTATTAGTCGAGCGTGAAGAAGACGCGCCTTACGATCGCACCACACTCACTAAATTTGTGCCCTCCGGCAAGATGGATATCAGTGAAGTTCCGCCCATACTGAAGGGCGATGTACTCGAACATATCGAACGTATTCATGCCAATGTGGCGCGCGTTGACAGCCAACAGCAACGGCTGATTTTTGAACAGGGTGGCGAGCTAAAATTCGATAAATTACTCATTGCCAGCGGCGGAGTACCGACCAAACCGAATCTACCCGGTAACGATTTAGCCGGGGTGCATCTGCTTCGCAGCAGGCGTCAGACGGATGCGCTGTTGAAAGAGGTGGATGAAAGCCAGCAAATTGTGATTACTGGCAACAGTTTTATTGGCATGGAGCTGGCATCGGCTTTGCGTAACCGTGACATTGATGTCACGGTGCTGGCTCGCCATCCTTTGCCCTTCGCTAAACAGTTTGGCGAAGAGATCGGCCGCTATTTCTGTAATCTGCACAAAGCCAACGGCGTGAAATTTATTACCGGGGAAACGGAATCGCTGGAAGGTAAGCACCATGTCACCGGTCTGCGCCTGAAAGACGGAAGGCTGCTCGCTGCCGATGTGGTGCTGTTTGCCACCGGCATTAAACCGGCAACGCCCTTCATTCATGACTTACCGCTGCTGGAAGATGGCAGTCTGCAAACGGATGAGCAGTTACGTGTAACGGAAAATATTTGGGTTGCCGGTGATATCGCGACCTTTCCGTCGGCGCAAGGGCCGTTGCGCATTGAGCACTATCGTGTCGCCCATCAGCAAGGCCGCATTGCGGCGAAGAATATGCTTGATCAGGCGATCGTGTATGACCGCGTACCCTTCTTCTGGACCACACAGTTTGGTACCCGTTATGAATATGTCGGTCATGCGAAAGAGTGGGATGAATACAAACTAGTCGGTTCGCTTGATGAGAAAAATTTTATCGCCTTTTATGGACAGCAAGGCCGTCTGGCTGCCATCAGCGCCTGCGGGAAATATACGCTGACGGCAAAATTTGTTGAGCGGATGCAGCAGCCAATGACGATAGCGGAAGGGCTGGCGCTGCTTGAGGAGAGTCAGGCTTAAAATGTGCGTTTCGTTCTGCTAAAGGCAAAATGAAAGCAACCGATAAGGAGAGCCTGCACCGCAAAATGTTTTGCTGCCGGACTCTCCTTTTCGGCACCCACAGAAAAGACAGCGAGAGAAGATTAACTGCGACTCAATTTTTCAGACTTCGCCATACACTGCTGCATCGCCTCTATTACCGCTGCGCGAAAGCCTTTCTCTTCCAGCACTTTCACGGCTTCGATGGTGGTGCCTCCCGGTGAACACACCATATCTTTTAGCTCACCAGGATGCCTGCCGGTTTCCAGCACCATTTGCGCAGAACCTTTCACTGCCTGAGCGGCAAATTCATAAGCCTGCGCACGCGGCATGCCACCGAGCACGGCGGCATCGGCCATCGCTTCGATAAACATAAAGACATAAGCCGGTGCAGAGCCGCTCACGCCAACAACGGAATGAATTAAATATTCATTCACCACTGCTGCTTTGCCAAAGCATTCAAAAATCGCGACGACTTCGTCAGTTTCTTGCGGCTCCACCAATACATTAGGCGTAACCGAAGTCATGCCTTCGCTAACCAGCGAGGGCGTATTGGGCATAGCGCGAATAATTTTGCGATCGTGCCCCAGTACCGAAGCCAGCGAATCGAGCGTCACGCCAGCGGCAATCGACACCAATAACGCCTCTTTTTTAACTGCCCGGCAAGATCTTTTAGCACCTTCAAAATCACGTTGGGTTTAACCGCCCCGAACAGGATATCGACTTCACGCGCCAGCGCCTCAGCACTTTCAGCGGCATTGATGCCGTACTGTTTAGCCAGCGCCTGATTGGTTTCGGCTTTGCGATCGTAAACCCAGATAGCAGATGGCGCGATTTGCCCGCTGTTCACCAGCCCGCCAATAATGGCCTTCGCCATGTTGCCACCGCCGATAAAGCCTATTTTTTTCTCCAACACCGCCATCTCCTTAGGAAATTTTCGATTTTTTGAGCGTTTTAGCTTACTTCAGCCAGGATTAATAACAAGTCAGCTACGGAGAGAATGCCTGATGTCTAATGATGAACAGCGTAGCCGGGACTATCCGGTAAAAGAAAGCATGTGGTGGCAGCGTTTTGAATGGCGTGTTCAGCGTTTCGGTTATTTGATATTGGTCCTGATTATGATTGCCGGTGCCTGCGGTGCCTTTTCCAAAGGCTTCATCAGTAACCAGAACGCCAGCAGCAGTGACGGGCGGCTACAGGTAAGGTATGAACGCTTTGGTCGGCTCGACAGCACCATGGACATATCCATGCATCTCACTCAGTTGCAGGGAAAAGAGTATCAAATCACCTTACAGGGTCAACAGCTCGACGATTTGCAAATCCAGACGCTACAACCGCAGCCGGATGAGGCCTGGAGCGATAAAAATACCCTGATCCTGCGCTGGCACCCACGGTCCAATCAGCAAAACGCAACGGTATGGCTCACGGCACAACCGAAAAGCTATGGACGATTTCCGCTCACCATTCAGCTCGACGATCGCAGTAAGGTAAATATCACTTCGCTGGTTTATCCCTAGGAGGAAAGTATGGAAACGGTATTACGTGCCGCCAGTATGTATATTCTGCTGATGATAGTGTTAAAAATAGCAGGACGGCGCACCTTAATGGAAATGACATCATTTGACTTGATTTTGCTGCTGATTATCAGTGAAGCCACACAGCAGGCATTGTTAGGTGATGATTTTTCTGTGACTGGGGCAGCGTTAACCATCATTACGTTAATCGTGATTGATATTCTGTTTGGCACGCTGAAAACCTGGTTTCCCCGTATTGAGATGCTGATTGATGGCGCATCATTAATATTGGTGGAAGAGGGAAAATTACTCTCACAGCGAGCGCGAAAAGCAGGGATCAGTGAAGATGATATTTTGCAAAGTGCACGCAGCTCGCAGGGACTGGAGCGCATGGATCAAATTAAATTTGCCATTTTGGAGAAGAACGGCAAGATCTCCATCATTCCCCGAGAGTAAAAAAGTAAGGAACTGAGATGTTTATTTGGGTCGACGCTGACGCTTGTCCAAATGTCATTAAAGAAGTGCTGTACCGCGCAGCGGTCAGAACCCAAACCACCGTGACGTTTGTGGCGAATCAATTCCTGCGCGTACCGCCATCGCCTTTTCTGCGCACCTTGCAAGTGCCCGCCGGGTTTGATGTGGCCGACAATGAAATAGTGAAACGTGCCCAGCCAGGCGATCTGGTGATCACGGCAGATATTCCCCTGGCAGCAGAAGTGATTGAAAAGGGGGCTGCCGCACTTAATCCACGCGGTGAACGCTATTCACCCGCAACGATTCGTGAACGCCTGACGATGCGCGATTTTATGGATACCCTGCGTGCCAGCGGCGTACAAACTGGCGGCCCTGCGGCAATGAGCCCGCGTGACCGCCAGCAGTTTGCTAACGAACTGGACAGTTGGCTCAGACAGCGTAAAAGCCAGGCTTAAACGAAGCTGTCGTCGTCAAAACTGTTGTTATCAAAGTCATTAAGATCGTTATTGTCGGCAAAGGTGTTATCCCAGCCGCTGTTCTGATCGAGGAATGGCTGATCATTACCGTTAAAGGTATCAAGATTGTTACTCACATCCGGCAGCGGCGGTTCGTTGATGATATTCACGATCTCTTCCGGCTGTGAGTGATGGAACATGCTGGTCAGCATATCTGCCATGACCACACCGCCCGCCACACCCACCGCTGTTTGCAATGCACCACCTAAAAAACCGGTGCCGCGTGCGGCTGGCGCACTGGCATATTGCGGCGGCTGCTGTGGCGGTGCGCTGTTCCAGACCGGCGGCTGTTGAGCAGGAGTCTGCTGGCGCGAACCTCCGCCAAACAGGCCGGAAAGGAACCCACCGCTGCTCTGTTGAGGCTGCTGGGGTTGCTGCTGCTGCGCCATACGACTCTCCAGCTCGCTAATGCGCTCATTCAGCTTTTTCATCGCCGCTTCCTGGATCAGGATCGCCTGCGCCATATAGTAGGGCGCGCCAGGCTGCTCCCGCAGGTGCAGCTTGATCAGCTGTTCAGCAGCGATATCACGCGCCGGGGTTTGACTCTCAGCCTGTTTTAAACGGCTAAACAGTCCATCGATTAATTGTTGCTCTTCGCGTTGCATGATGGTTCTCCTGTTACGACTTATATCAGTATATGGGGACGACAGCAGACAAAGTAAAATCAGGCCCGTAAGCAAATGTTGCAAACCCGGCGGCAAAGAGTGGATGCACAAAACGTGCATCATTTATCCATTATAAATCAATGATTTGATTTGTTCCTGCTGAGGGTGTTAGGCAAAATATGCTTGACGGGTGGAGGTGATAATAAAATCCAGTTATTATGCGTCGCATTATTGAGCTGAACGCGCAGCCGCTCTGGGCTGCCACGGCGGAGGAACTGCCCTGATGTCTTTATCCATCTTTTTGATTGGCGCGCGCGGTTGCGGCAAAACCACCGTTGGCGAAGCGTTATCGCAGGCGCTGGGTTATGCCTTTCGCGATACCGATCATCATTTGCAATTAATGACGCAACGCAGCGTAGCTGAAGTGGTCGCAGATGAAGGCTGGGAAGGTTTCCGGGCGCGTGAAGCGGAATCGCTGATCGCGGTGACTGCGCCAGCGACAATCATCGCCACAGGCGGTGGCATGGTGTTAGCCGAAGCGAACCGTCACTTTATGCGCGAGCAGGGCCGCGTTATCTGGTTAAATGCTCCGCCAGAGGTGTTGGCTAAACGCCTCGAAAACCAGCCAGAAGCGGCACAGCGACCTACATTAACCGGACGCCCAATCGCAGAAGAGATGAGCGATGTGTTGCAGGAACGCGCTCACCTTTACCGTGCCGCCGCGCATCATGAAGTGAACGCCATGCAAACGCCGGAACGTGTCGTTGACGACATTCTGCACTCGCTCTCTTTGGCGCGTGCGAGCTGAACTAACCCTCAGATTTTTCCCGCTTTCATCTTGTTTTCATTCCTGTTGTCTATACTTAGCTTCTGACGGGCAACAGCCTGTCTTGTGGAATGCTATTTAGCCAAGAGGGACTGATTATGCCAACAAGACCACCGTATCCACGCGAAGCGCGCGTTGTAGCCGTAGAAAAAGGCGCAGAAGGCAATAAAGTCACTTCCTATGAATTACGTGCCGATCATCCCAAGCCGAATTCGCTGATCAGCGAACATGAGACTGAATCTGAAGCGCAAGATGCCAAGGTGCGTTACGAGGATGTGGAAAAAGAGTAGGGCATTTCCACTGGCAAGGATGCCAGTTCTGTTAGTACATACTTAAAGCTTATCGCTCTATTCCCCTTATTTTTCTGCTTAACGACTTACCTGTCCGCTTCTCTCCTGTTTCCTTTTGCAGGGTGACGCAACCGGGCAGTGAAGCTATTCATTTTCCCTTATTTAAGGGGACAAAAATCACGCTGGAGAAAATTTAGGCTTGACCGCCGCCGCGTCACGCTTTATTTTTTGTTATCAAAATAGGAACTCTGTTCCATATAGTGAAACTTTGCCATGACAACACTCGAAAATGCAGCCGCCGTCCTTAAGTTATTTCAGCGTAAAGGTATTACGCAGGGGCACGTCGGGCTGACGTTTACTGAGGTGGTTGAGGCGTTAACGCTGCCAAAAAGTACGGTGTCGCGCTTGCTGGCAACCATGGAAAATCAGGGGTTACTGGAACGGGATGCTGAAAGCCGCTGTTTTCATATTGGGCGCGTACTGTTAGCTGCTGTCGGACATTATCTTTCCGCGCCACTGGTTGACAGCGTTTCTCCTGCAATGGTGCGCCTCGCTGCGAATACCGGCTGTATGGGGTATGTCTCCAAGCTAGACGGGCGTGAAGTACTGGTGATGCGCATGTTTCATGGCCGCCACTTTACGCAACTGGTGACGCCGCCGGGTAGTCGAATGCCTGCTACTGCGACATCAACCGGACGAGCCTTGCTCGCGCTGTTGAGTGATGAAGACGTAAAAGCACGTTATCAGGATGTATGGCAGACGGTTTCGCCCAACTCGCCACAAAATGTTGAGGCACTTTGTGGCGAGCTGGCAGCTATTCGCCAGCAGGGTTGGTCACTGGCGCGCAATGAAACGCTGGGCGGTATTAGCTCGTTGTCGGTCGTAGTGCATAACAAACATCACGGCGAATCGGTGGCGCTCTGCCTGTCGTTTCTGTCGCAAGATGCTGAGCCGGGATACCCGCCAGCAATTTTGGAAGCATTACGTGCAACTGCCACAGAGATGGCTGAAAAATATGGCACGTAATCTCTCAACGATTTTATCGGCGTAATACTTTCGCCACACCGGGAAAAACGCAGGCCTTCGGGCCTGTTTATTTCACTTCAGGGATGAAATAAAAAAACAACGTAAACGAGCCTTTTGGCTCGTGAAGCGTTATTTCATTTCGTCTGGATACTTAGTGGCGAGGATCGTATGGAACGGAGTAATCCTGTAAAGCAGGCTGGCGTAGCATTGGTTTTAATTTTACTTTCAATTGCGGGTGCAATAATTGGTATCCAGTTAATCACCACCATTGGCGTAACACCCAACACTTCTATTATCGGCGCGCTGTTTGCGATGTTATTAGCGCGTATCCCACTTCAGGCCTTTCGGCGTTATCGCTCTGTTGAAATTCAAAATCTGGCGCAAACCGCTATCTCTTCCGCGACCTTTGGTGCCGCCAATAGCTTATTGATGCCCATCGCCGTGCCCTGGGCACTGGGCGAACCGCAACTGGTTTTTCCCCTGTTTTGTGGCGTCAGCGCCGCCATGCTGCTGGATGCTTATCTGCTCTATCGCTTATTTGATACGCGCGTCTTTCCCGCCAGCAATGCCTGGCCACCGGGCGTCGCCGCCGCCGAAGCGATTAAAGCGGGCGATCGCGGTGGGCGTCAGGCGTGGTTACTGGTTATGGGCATAGTGGGTGGCATTGTCGGATCGATGCTCAAAATTCCGATGTCAGCCTTTGGTACGGCTTTTATCGGCAATATCTGGGCGCTCAGCATGTTGGGTATTGGCTTTTTGATTCGCGCTTATGCGCAACCGATTGCTGACATTGATATCAATGCGCTTTATCTGCCGCACGGCGTGATGGTCGGCGCCGGGTTAGTGGCCCTGATTCAGGTCGTGATGGTGATCCGTAGCCGCCAACAGGATCCACGGGGAGTCAGTCGCAATGGCAGTGAAGTGAAGCGTGCGCTTGGCCTTGGTGGCATTGGCTATGTATTAATTTCAGCGTTGTTGGCATTAGCGGGTGGCCTGTGGAGCGAAATGGGCATCGGCATGCTGCTGCTGTTTATTCTTTATGCCGCATTTGCTGCATTCGTCCATGAACTGATTGTTGGCATTGCCGCCATGCATTCTGGCTGGTTCCCGGCATTTGCCGTGGCATTGATTACGCTTATTGTGGGTATTTTGCTGGGTTTCCCACCACTGGCGCTCTGCCTGCTGTGCGGCTTTACCGCCGCCACTGGCCCAGCATTTGCCGACATGGGCTACGATCTTAAAGCCGGTTTTATTCTGCGCGGCAACGGCGCCGATATGCAACAGGAGCTGTGGGGCCGGCGCATCCAGTTGATTGCTGCGATGATCGCTTTTGTCGTGTCGATTCCGCTGGTGTGGTATGCGCATACGCTGTTCTTTGCCGATAATTTGCTGCCACCGGTGGCTCGCGTTTATGCCAAAACCATCCAGGCGGGTGCAGAGCCAGGCATTGCGGGTAATCTGCTAATGTGGGCGATTCCGGGGGCAATAATTCAGTTTATCGGTGGACCAAAGCGCCAGCTCGGCGTACTGCTCGCCACCGGTTTATTAATCAATAACGCTATGGCCGGTTGGGCGGTCATGGTGGGTATTGCCTTACGTATTGTCATCATTCGCGTCTGGGGCGAGCGAGGCCGCTCGCCAATGGAAGTGATGGCGGCAGGCTTTATCGCAGGCGATGCCTTGTACAGCTTTTTTCATTCATTGTTTGCCAGTAGCAGTAAAAAATAAGTAAGGATTGAAAATGAGTTTGCAGCAGACTTTGCAGGTGTTTGAGCTGTTCGATAGTGCGTTTGTTGATGGGCAACAGGTGGTGGATCTTTTTGCTGACTATCCTGGCGTAAGTGCATCTTTCAGGCGTGTAACGGGTCCGAAAGGCCGGACCGATTTTGTCCGCATTGATATTCCCGGCAGTGCAGGTAAAGCGCAGGGCGGTAATGCCCCGACGCTGGGTATTATTGGCCGTCTTGGCGGTATTGGTGCGCGCCCAACACGCATTGGCATGGTCTCTGATGCGGATGGTGCTGTTGCGGCCATTACCAGCGCACTGAAGCTGGCGCAGATGCAAACCAAAGGCGACGTGCTGGCAGGCGATGTGATCATCACCACGCACATTTGTCCGGATGCGCCGACGCGCCCGCACGAGCCTGTTGATTTCATGGACTCGCCGATTGATGACGTCACCATGAATGATAACGAGGTGGTTGAAGGCGTCGATGCCATTCTCTCTATCGACACCACCAAAGGTAACCGCATCATAAATCACAAAGGATTTGCGCTGTCACCGACGGTGAAAGAGGGCTATATCCTGCGCGTTTCTGACGATTTGTTGCGTATCATGGAAATGACCAGCGGCCGTCCGGCGGTGACTTTTCCGATTACTACGCAAGACATCACGCCTTATGGCAATGGCATCTATCATTTGAACAGTATTCTGCAACCTTCGACTGCCACAGATGTGCCGGTTGTCGGCGTTGCGATTACCGCTGAATCAGTCGTACCGGGCTGCGGCACGGGGGCGAGTCATGAAGTGGATATCGCAGCAGCGGCAAAGTTTGCGGTAGAAGTCGCCAAAGAATTTGGCCGCGAAACCTGCCATTTCTATGATGCACAAGAGTATGCGCGCCTGCTGGAACTTTATGGCAGCCTGAGCCATCTGCGTAACCGGAATCCTTAATATGAATAAATCCCTGGTCACGCTGACCATTGGTCAGTCACCGCGCAGCGACATTTTGCCGCTGTTGCTGGAGCATTTACCTGAAGATCACATCGATCATACGGGGTTGCTGGATGGATTGAGCGCCGCTGATATTGACGAGCAGTTCAAACCTGAACCGGGCGAGGGCATTTTAGTGTCGCGCTTGCAGAGCGGTGAACAGGTGCGCCTTAGCGCACCCAAGGTGGAGCAGGGACTGCAGCAAAAGATTTTTGCACTTGAAGAGGCCGGTTACGACACGATACTGCTGTTGTGTACCGGCCAGTTTGGCGCGCTGAAAACCCATAGCGCGTTGCTGCTGGAACCCGATCGCATCATCCCACCGCTGGTAAAAGCGATAGTCGATCAGCATCAGGTCGGCATTGTCGTGCCGGTTGAGGAGCAGATTCACGAGCAGGCCACTAAGTGGCGGCATCTTACTAAGCCAGCCTGTTTCGCTGTTGCCAGCCCCTATCTGGCAGACAATGAAACCTTGCTTAGTGCAGCGCAGGCGTTACAGGCCCAGGGCGCAGATGTTGTGGTGCTGGATTGTATCGGCTATCACCAGTATCACCGCGACGTTTTGCAAAAACAGCTTGACATCCCGGTGTTGTTATCAAACGTGCTGGTTGCGAAGCTGGCGGCAGAGCTGATCGTCTGAGCCTTGCTGGGATCACACTCTGCCACATCGATCGTTTTTTCGCGTGACAGATCAGCAAGTTCCCTTCTACACTGCCAGACACCTTAATGTGCTGTGAGGAAGTATTATGCTCAACGTAAGTGAGTATTTTGACGGAAAAGTTAAATCCATCGGTTTTGACAGTGCGAGCACCGGTCGTGCCAGCGTTGGCGTGATGATCGAAGGCGAATACACATTTGGCACGGGTCAGCCGGAAGAGATGACGGTAGTAAGCGGCTCACTGAAAGTATTACTGCCGGGCGAGACCGAGTGGAAATGGTTTGAAGCGGGTTCGGTGTTTAATGTGCCGGGCCACAGCGAGTTTCATTTGCAGGTGGGCGAGCCGAGTGCTTATCTCTGCCGCTATCTGAAAGACTAAAAAAATGGCCGCGCGATGCGGCCATTTTCCTGTTAGCGTTGGGCTTCTCCGCCTAACGCTTCCACCAGATTGCTGGTTAACGCAGCAAGCTCGCTGGTCATCAAGATAAAGTCAGCATCAAAACGCTGAGCAAAATCGTCCCGATCAATATCATCGTTCTGATCGCGCAGTGTGTCGCTGAATTTCAGGCGTTTCACCGAACCATCATCCGCCAGCACAAACTGAATACGCTCCTGCCAGTCAAGCGCCAGTTTCGTCACCAGCTTACCGGCTTCGATATGGTTAGCAATTTCATCACAAACCAGATCCTGCTTCTTACAGCGAATGACGCCGCCGTCTTCCAGAATTGCTTTCAGTTCCGCTTCATCCATCAGGGCAAATCCGGCAGGCAGATCGCCTGAACGCACCCATTCGGTCAACGTCAGCTCAATCGGATTTTCCAGCGTCAGTGGAACCACCGGCAGAGAACCGAGGCTTTTACGCAACAGTGCCAGGGTATCTTCCGCTTTTTTTGCGCTGGCGCAGTCAACCATGATCAGATTGTTCACGGTATCGATCCACATAAACGTCTGACTGAAACGGCTAAAGGCGCGCGGCAGCAGGCTGTGCAGCACTTCATCTTTTAGCGAATCTTTTTCCGTCTTCTTCAGCTTACGGCTCTGCTCTGCTTCCAGCTTGCTGATTTTGGCTTCCAGAGCCTGCTTTACCACCGGTGACGGCAGAATTTTTTCTTCTTTGCGGGCACAGATAACGATCTGACCGTTATTAACGTGAGTCAGCGCATCGCTACGGTTACCCATGGGCGGCACCCAGCCCGTTTTGCTCATATCCTGACTGCCACACGGCGTAAAAGTGAAGGCGTCGAGCTGTTTTTCCATCTCGTCTGCGGACAACGGAATGTCTCGATTCAGACGATAAACCATCATATTTTTAAACCACAACATCAGGATTCCTTACCGTGGCGCGATCGGGCGCACAAGTCTAACAGAGTCAGCGCGCATGATAGCGAAACAGAGGAGAGGTTTCATTGCCTTTCCGGCACCGCCCTTCTACTGTATCTCTGACCTGAACGAATAATGAGGAATAAACCGTGCGCATAGGCATCGATTTGGGCGGCACAAAAACGGAAGTCATCGCCTTGTCTGACGAAGGGCATGAACTGTTTCGCCATCGGGTAAATACACCCCGTAACGACTATCAAGCCACAGTCCAGACCATTGTGGATTTAGTGTTGCTGGCTGAAGCTAAAACCGGGCAAACCGGCAGTGTCGGCCTGGGTATTCCTGGCACGCTTTCGCCCTTTAGCCATCGGGTGAAAAATGCTAACTCAACCTGGTTAAATGGCCAACCGCTGGACAAAGATCTGGTACAGGCGCTGAATCGTGACGTGCGTATCGCTAACGATGCGAATTGTCTGGCGGTTTCTGAGGCGATTGATGGCGCAGGCGCAGGCAAATCGCTGGTGTTTGCGGTAATTATCGGTACTGGCTCGGGCGCAGGCGTGGCGATTAACGGTGTATCGCGCACTGGTGGTAACGGTAATGCCGGTGAATGGGGCCACAATCCGCTACCCTGGATGGATGCCGATGAGTTGCGCTACCGGGAAGAGGTGCCCTGTTATTGCGGCCAGCAGGGCTGTATTGAAACCTTTGTTTCCGGCACCGGTTTTGCCACCGATTATCATCGTCTGAGCGGCGTAGTGCTCAAAGGGGCCGACATCATTAAATTGCTGGAACAGCAGGATCCGGTTGCTGAGTTAGCCATGAGCCGTTATGAAATGCGGCTGGCGAAGTCGCTGGCGCAGGTGGTGAATTTGCTGGATCCCGACGTGATTGTGCTGGGCGGAGGCATGAGTAATAACGATCGTTTGTATCAAACCGTGCCGACGCTGATGAAAAAATGGGTATTTGGCGGCGAATGCGAAACGCCGGTATTTAAAGCGATGCATGGCGATTCGAGTGGCGTGCGCGGTGCGGCATGGTTATGGCCGGTAAAAGGCTAAACGGTGCGGCTCTGTCTTTATGTGGCTTTTACGTAAACAGCAACACTTAACGCCAAAGACCGCTTCGCCCGAAGAGCAAAGCGTCCCGTACCAGGACAAAAACGCCGGGAGCGTTTTTGAACCACATTTAGCGTTGGCCCGCCAGCGGGTGAACCTCACGGATGAGGCGAATAGCGGTACGGGACGCGCGTCATGGATGACGCATTGCGTCTTTGCGATCGGGCGAACCGGCTTTGACCATTTCTTTGCGGTCAGTGATTCACTAACCCAACGAAAATGACTTATTCGCCAACCAACATGCCGTCCTGCGGCGCACGATCGCGCTGCGCTTTCGTTGCCAGGAAATAGAGATACCCGACCACCATAAAGGCGACAAACAGGGCGCCAATCACCGGGTTAAACCACAGCATCGCCAGCAAACAGACCACAGACAGCGCCAGAGCAATACCTGGCACAATCGGGTAGCCTGGCGCACGGAAGCTGCGCGCCATATCAGGGGCAGTGCGACGCAGTCTGAACAGGCTAAGCATGCTCATCATATACATCACAATGGCACCGAAAACGGCCATGGTGATCATTGCGGCGGTCAGCGTCATGCCCTGAAGATTAATCACGCCATCGCTGTAAATCGCGGCGATGCCAATCAGGCCACCCGCGATGATCGCACGATGTGGGGTCTGAAAGCGCGACAGTTTTGCCAGCGAGGGCGGTAAATAACCAGCGCGTGCCAGCGCAAAGAACTGACGAGAGTAGCCCAGAATAATACCGTGGAAGCTGGCAATCAGACCAAACAGGCCGATCCACACCAGCATATGCATCCAGTTGGAGTTTTCACCAACGATCATCTTCATCGCCTGCGGCAGAGGATCGTTAATGTCGGAAAGTTTGCGCCAGTCACCTGCGCCGCCAGCCATCAACATCACGCCAATCGCCAGCACCACTAACGTCAAAATGCCAGTGATATAGGCTTTTGGAATGGTGCGTTGAGGGTCTTTCGCTTCTTCTGCTGCCATGGCTGCGCCCTCAATGGCAAGGAAAAACCAGATAGCAAACGGAATCGCCGCAAAAATACCAGACAGCGCAGGCATACTGAAGCTGTCGCTGCCTGCCCAGCCGTGAGCAGCAAAATTCGCCAGGCTGAAGCCGGGCGAAACCACGCCCATGAACACCAGCAGCTCAAACACAGCGAGCACGGTGACCACCAGCTCAAACATCGCTGCCAGCTTCACACCGAGAATATTCAGCGTCATGAACACAACGTAAGCACCAACTGCTGCGGTTTTAGGGTTCAGTTCGGGATACTGCACGTTGAGATAAGCACCAATCGCCATGGCAATTGCCGGAGGGGCAAACACGAACTCAATCAGTGTCGCCAGACCGGCAATTAAACCGCCCGTTTCACCAAAGGCGCGGCGGCTATAAGCAAACGGACCACCTGCATGCGGAATCGCGGTCGTCAGTTCGGTAAAACTAAAGATAAAACAGGTGTACATAGTGGCTATCAGCACGGTGGTGATTAAAAAGCCCAGCGTGCCTGCCACACCCCAACCGTAACTCCAGCCAAAATATTCGCCTGAAATGACCAGGCCAACTGCGATCCCCCAGAGATGCAGGGTGCCCAGGGTGGGCTTGAGTTTGCTTGTCATACTGTTATCCCCGTGGTTGTTGGTGCGAAGCGGCATAACACCGCGAAAACCTTTGCGCTACAGTGAAGGGATAATGCCGCTGCCTGTGTGATAAAGACTTGACGTGGGCGCAGTGAGTTTTGTCCTCCACTGTCAACTCAGACGCAAGAAAAGTGCCAGATGCACGCTGCGGTCAACTTCAGGTTGTCTGCGGTCAAGCAGTGACGCGACAGGCAACCCATGCTGATAACACGCAAGTTACCCGGAGCCGAACTGATGAGTGCAAAACAGTATGACAACTTAACGGATGCACAACTTACTGCGCTGGCGCAGCAGGCGCTGAGCCATTATCCCGCTGCGCTGCACGGTGAATTGAGCCTGTTGTGCCGCTCCGAAAATGCGACCTTTTGCTGCAAGCGGCGGGCAAACGCTACGCAATGCGCCTGCATCGTGGTGATTATCATCAAAAAGCGGATATCGTCAGCGAATTGCTGTGGCTGGATGCGCTGCGTGAAACCGGGATTGTCGTGCCGGAAGCGATCGCGGATAACGAAGGTGAGAAAGTGCTGAGCCTGCTATTAGCCGATGGCAGCGTGCGCCACGTGGTGCTGTTTCACTGGATTGACGGCGAAATGCCAACCACTGACGTCGATCCCAAAGCCTTCCGGCAGTTAGGCCATATCACCGCACGGCTGCATCAGCACAGTAAAAGCTGGCAAAAACCGGCTGGCTTCCAGCGTATCATCTGGGATCATCACACCATGACCAGCGCGCAAAGTCACTGGGGACACTGGCAGGATGCGCCTAATCTCAACCCCGCCGATCATGGCATCGTGGAAGCGGCGATTAGGCGGGTAGGGCAGCAGCTCGACGGCTTTGGTAAAGGATCGGATCGCTATGGGTTGATCCACGCCGATCTGCGCCTGACTAATTTACTGTTGCACAAAGGCGAAACGCGAGTGATCGATTTTGACGATTGTGGCCTTGGCTGGTATCTGCATGATTTAGCGGCTGCGATTAGCTTTGTTGAGCATCATCCGCGTGCAGCTGACTGGGTGGAAAACTGGATCCATGGATATGAGCAGGTGGCGCACATCAGTGATGAAGAGATGGCGATAATACCCACTTTGCTGATCCAGCGTCGTATACAGCTAACGGCATGGGTGGGATCGCATGCCGAAACAGACATGGCGCGGAGTTTAGGTGCCTCCTGGGCCGATCACTCGGTGCGTCTCTGTCGTCGCTATCTGGAAACCGAAACGCTGCCCATTGGGGCCTGATGCACCAGCGATGCGCACCGCTGCGCCGCCGCAGTGCCCCGTTTCACTTGCGACAGGCTAATTGTTTGAAAATCGGGTCGCCTTAAGCTGGTACGAAAATTGCTGACTATAAGTTATCTCTCTTTTCGACACGCTGAGGCGACGATGAATTCAATGACACAGCCTAATGCCTTTGCCGCGTTCTCTTCGGCTGCTGCGGGTAATCATGGGGTGCTGGCTGCGGCTGCCACTGGCCTGAGTGATTTCATCAACACCAGCGGAGGTGACGTAGACCGTATTTTTGGCATCAGTGGCATCGATCCTGAACGGCTGACCAGCCCAACGTTGAGCCTCGGGCTGGTAAATTATTGTCGCGTAATGGAAGAGGCCGCACGGCATTCTGGTTTTGATAACTTCGGTTTGCACTACGGCAGGCAGTTTAAACCGCAGTCATTAGGCCTGATTGGTTACATTGGATTGTGTTCCGCCACGCTGGAGCAGGCGCTGCACAATGTGGTGAATGCATTTCCCTGGCATCAGCACGACACCCTGACCCGGCTGGTCGATAAAGGCGAATGCTGGCGACTGGATTATCAGGTGCGCCACGGCGCGATTCTGTCGCGACGTCAGGATGCTGAACTGACGCTTGGCATGTTTTTGAATTTGATTCGCCACGTTGCCGGTAAAAACTGGGCACCGCGCGAAGTTCATTTCGAACATCCGCGCCCGGAACAATGGCACGATCACTGCAAAGTCTTTGATGCGCCGGTCTGGTTCGATCAGCCTTTTAACTCACTGGTGATTGTTAAACGCGATTTGATGCGCAGCATGCCGGAAAGCGACCCGATGTTGTTGATGGTGATGCAGGATGCTATTCGCCGTCTTAACAGCGCGGTATCTCAGCAGAGCATTGCCGAACAGGCGCGTTCGCAGGTGAACCTGTCACTGATGCAGGGCGAACCGGTCTTAGAGGATATTGCCGATAAAATGGGGCTGTCGAGCTGGTCGCTACAGCGTCGCCTGCGTGAGGAGGGGATAAGCTTCACCGCGCTGGTGGATAACGTACGTTGCGAAATGGCTACGCATTATCTGCAACAGAAGCAGCTACCCATCTCGGAGATGGCGCTGCTGCTGGGGTATTCAGAAGTGAGTGCGTTTTCCCGCGCATTCCGCCGCTGGTTTGGCATCAGCCCACGCCAGTGGCGGCAGGAGGGGCTGGTTAGCTAGCAGGCGGAAACACAAACACCAGCTGCTGCGGGGCATTTTTGGGCGGCAGTGGCATACCACGGGCGCTACTGACGCTTTGCCACGCTTTTAAGCACAGCGCCTCATTTCCCTCAGTACGTAAAACATTATAAAGCCCGTCCGCGCGGCGCTCTGCGGTGACGACACAGCGTTGACCGGCATAGCGCCCGGTATCGCCAAATTTTTGCGTTACCAGGCTTTGCACGTCATGCAGATAACGGTTTGTTTCCTGATCATAAGAAGGTGTATTGCTGCATCCCGCCAGTAGCAGCGCCACTGAGGCGCTGCTGATTATCCCTTTTAGCATTGTTATCCCCTTACAGGCCCGGTAAAACAAGTTTGCTGTAACCCAGCCCATTCATTTTTTGCACTCTGATTTGTACCGGAATGCGCTCTTTCATCGCCTCGACGTGGCTGATAACACCAATGGTTTTACCGCTGGCGTTAAGTGCATCCAGCGCATCCAGTGCAGTATCAAGCGTTTCCGCATCCAGCGTACCGAAGCCTTCGTCGAGAAACAAAGATTCGATGCGTGTTTTGTGACTGACCAGATCGGATAAGGCCAGCGCCAGCGACAGACTCACCAAAAAGCTCTCGCCACCGGAAAGTGTTCGCGTATCTCGTGCCGTATCGGCTTGCCAGGTATCAACCACATCCAGCTCCAGCGCGTCGATGGCCCGGCGCTGCAACAAATAACGCCCGTGTAAGCGATCCAGCTGACGATTCGCCAGCGCCACCAGGTGATCAAGCGTCAGGCCCTGGGCAAAGCGGCGAAATTTATCGCCGCTGGCGGAGCCGACCAGGTCATTGAGCAGGCTCCACTGCGCCAGCGCCGTCTCATCTTGCTCAATCTGTTCCATTAATGCCTGCTGCTGGGCGCGTAAGGCAGCATCGCTGTGCAATTGCTGCTGCGCCTGACCTTGCTGGCTGGCATTGTCGCGCAACGCCAGTCGCAGCGTTTCAAGCTGTTCGGCCAGAGCGTTGATCGAGGCGGGCATCGCAACCGGCTGCGCCTGCTGATGCGCGCTAAGGCGCTGCTGCGCTTCAGCAAGGCGGGTACGCTGCTGCTGGCGCTGCTGATCGAGCTGTTGCAGACGGTTGCGCAGCTGCTCTGCCTCCTGCTCATCAAGCAGGGCAGCACGCAGGC
The DNA here is from genome assembly GCF_027157825.1 of Pantoea sp. LMR881. NCBI lineage: Bacteria > Pseudomonadati > Pseudomonadota > Gammaproteobacteria > Enterobacterales > Erwiniaceae > Pantoea > Pantoea sp. LMR881. The sequence goes on along the minus strand of NZ_JAPVOK010000002.1, from coordinate 1,431,156 downwards.
TGGCTTCATCGCTGAAACCGGCAGTCACCCAGGCGTGTTTAAAGGTCTCTTCAGCGTCTGCCAGCCGGCGTGCCAGCGAGGACCGCTGTGTCTCGACGATGGCTAATTGTCCGCTCAGGCTGCTGACCTGCGACTGCACCTGCTGCCAGCGACTTAACGTCTGCGCAAGCTCCGCTTCCGTCTGCTGTAGCCGGGTTTGCATCTGCTGTCGCGCGCTGTTCACGTCACGATCACCAAACACCGCCTGACGTTGCTGACGTATCTCGCACTGTTGCGCCTGCAACCGCGTCAGATGTTGCTGCTGCGTATGCAGGCGCTGCTGTTCAAGATCGCGCCGTTGCTGACAGGCATTGCGTTGAGTTTCCGCGCGCGTCAGTTGCGGTTGCAGGGTAGTAAGCAACTGCTCACTTTCCTGCCAGCACTGCCAACGCTGCTGCTGCGTAGCGAACCAGGCGTCGCGCTCCTCTGCGGCTGGCAGCGTTAATGCCACACTGGCCAGCTGCTGTTGCAGCGCATCGTTTAACTGCTGCCAGCTGGCCTGTTCCTGTTGCATACGCTGCTGTAAGGCTTCGGATGCCTGCTGCTGGTTGGTTAAGGTTTGCTGCGCTAACTGCTGCGCCTGCTGATACTGTTGCCAGGCCTGCTGCTGTTGCAGATAGTTATCTTTAGCCGCCTGGCGTGCCCGTTCAGCCTCATCCTGTGCCTGCATCTGCTGAAGCAGGTGGGTTTCCTGCTCCGTTTGCTCTTGCTGCCAGTTTGCCAGCGCCTGGCTATCATCGAGTTTAAAAGTAAGCGCCAGCTCACTGCTCAGGACCTGCCACTGCTGTTCTAAAGAGGCTACCTGGCGGAGAAGATCGGCGATCTCTTCGCGCAGATTTTGCTGTTGAATCAGTGAATGTTTGACCTGCTCTTTTTTCGCTGTGCCCGCTTCTTTCAGCGTTTCAACCTGCTGTTTCAGTGTTGCCAGCCGTTGCTGATTTTCACTGATTTCCAGTTTGGTGTACGCCTCAACGGCCGGATGGGAGCAGGAGCCACATAGCGGGCAGGGCTGATCGGCTTCAAGCCGGGCGCGATAATCAGCAAGATCGGCGATGTGGCGCTCCAGCGCGCAGATTTTTTCAACGTCTGCCAGCTGCTGGTTTTCACGTTTCCACTCATCGCGCAGGGCGTGCAGTTGTGCCTCAACCTGCTGATGGCTCTTCTCCAGGGCGGTCAGGCGTTGCTGGCGAACGCTGAACTGCTGCTGTAGCGATTGCCACTGAGAAGAGAGCAGCGTTAGCGACTGTCGCGCATCGCGGCTGTTTTGCCGCTGTTGTAGCGACTGGCGTAACGTTTCAGGCGGCCAGGCGTGCTGAAGCGAAGTTAGTGCTTGCTCCGCCTGCTGCATCGCCTGCAGAGCCTGCTGTTCCGCCTGTTGCAGCGGAGCAGCCTGCTGTGCGTGCTGCGCAAAGTCTTGCTGCTGTTGCGTTAACTGTTGCTGCTGCTGTTGATGTTGTTGCGCCAGGGCATTAAGAGCGGCTTCACGCTGCGAGAGCTGCGCGAAGCGTTCCTGCCATAGCGGCAACGATGCGCCCCAGCGAGCCACGTCAGCGAGTTGTTCGCGTCGCGTTTGCTGTGCGGCAATCTCAGTGCGCAATTTTTCATACTGGCTATTTTCCTGATCAAGCGTCTGCTGCGCCTGAAGGCAGAGTTGCTGCTGCTGTTCCCGCTCTTTTGCTGCGCCTGTTCCTGCTGTTGCAGCGTATTAAGCTGCTGATCGAGCGGTATAACCTGCTCTGTCAGGATGTTTTCCTGCTGTTGCTGCTGCTGCCGTGCCTGTTCACAAGCGGTTTGCGCCCCGGTCCAGGATTGCTGCTCGCGCGCCTGATGCTGCAGGGCATCCTGATAGTGTTGGGTAAGCTGGTGCTGGCTGTTGAGTACCTCACGCTGTTCCGCCTGTAGGCCGTCGCGCTGTTGCAGTGTGCTCCGCAGTTTTTCTGCCGGTTCACTGCGCGCCAGGCGTTGACGATCGGCATCAGCGGCCTGCCACGCCTGTTCCGCTGTGTGTAACGCATCGTTGATCTGTTGCACATCACGACTGAACTGTTGCGCCTGTTGCTGCCACTGCTGCTGTTTGTGTGCGTGATCATATTCCGCCGATAACGCTTTTTCTGCTTCAGTAAGCAGGGCGATTTGCTGTTGCAGCGCCGCACGCGTATCGGCATCGAGCAGCGCCATCGCGCCAGCCCGGCTGCGCAGCAGATCCAGCGCGTTTTTTGCCACCTTATGCCGCTCAAAAATCGCCATCGAAATCAGGCCATAAATTTCTGTGCCGGTCAGCTCCTCCAGCAGTTCGGCGCGCTCACCCGCTTTTGCATTCAGAAAGGCCGCAAATTGGCCTTGTGACAGCATCATTGAGCGCGTAAAGCGTTCAAAATCGAGACCGGAGAGTGTTTCAACCATTTTTAGCTTATCGCCAACCTTATCGGCGACAATCTGGTCGTCAGCGCAGCGCGCCAGCTCAACGCGGGGTGCCTGAAGTTTGCCATCGGCGGTGCCGCGTGCGCGGTTTTGGCTCCAGAATGCGCGCCAGGCTTCACCTTTAATTTCAAATTCGACTTCAGCCAGACATTCAGCGCAGTCGCGCGTCATCAACGGATTCTGGCTTTGCGAGATCGCACCAAGACGCGGCGTCTGGTGATAAAGCGCCAGACAAATGGCATCCAGCAACGTGGTTTTGCCCGCGCCGGTTGCGCCAGTGATGGCGAACAACCCGTTGCTGGCAAACGGCTCTTCGCGAAAGTCGATAAACCACTCGCCTTTCAAAGCATTGAGGTTTTTAAAACGCAGCGTGAGGATCTTCATTCGTTCTCTTCCATTTCAGCCAGCGTGCTGCGAAACAGAGTGGTGAGTTGCGCGATCTGGGCATCATCCATCTCGCTGTCTAACGCTAAACGGCGAGCAAAAACCTCTTCCACTTTCAGTTCGCTCAGGGTTTCGTTATCAAGGCGCGCCAGGCTGTTCTGACGAAGCGCCCGGCTGCGGTGCAGCAGCAGCACGTCGACCGGCAATTCAGCCGTTAAGGCTTCAATACGCCGCTGCAAATCGCTGAGATATTCCTGCGTTGTTACTTCGATATCGAGCCAGACCGGTTTTTCCGTTTCTGACGTATGAAAGGCCATCAACTGTTGCTCAATTTGCGCCAGCGAGCCTTTAAGGATCTGCATCGGTTGAAAACAGGGCACGGGCAGTGGCGTGACGCTTTGCAGGCCCTCAAGGGAAAAGTCCACCAGATAGACGCTCTTTTCACTGCTCAGTTCATCAAAACTGAGCGGAATGGGGGAGCCGCTGTAACGGATATGATCGCTGTTCGCAACGCGCTGTGCGCGATGGATGTGGCCCAGCGCAATGTAGTCGGCAGCAGGGAAAGCAGAAGCCGGAAACGCATCCAGCGTGCCGATATAAATATCACGCACCGACTCGCTTTTCGTGACGCCGACAGTGGTTAAGTGGCCGGTCGCAATAATCGGCAATTTCATCTCATGCGCCTGCGCGGCGCTAAAGCTACGTTGATAATGTGCCGTAATCGCCTCAAGCAGGCTGATCTGCTTTTCGCGTCCTGACTGACCGGCGCGGCTGCGCATAATATCGCGTGGGCGCAAATAAGGGATGGCGCACAGCAGCGCGCCCGGTGCGCCCTGGCGATCGTTCAATACCAGCACGTCGCCATCGCCTTGCGGCGTGGCAATGACGCGGGTGTTTAAGCAGGCGAGCAGTTCGCGTGACTCATTCAGGGTGGCAACCGAATCGTGATTACCCGCCAGCACCACCAGCTGGCAGCCGCTCGGCTGAAGCGCCACGACAAAGCGGTTGAACATTTCACGCGCATAGCTTGGCGGTGCGCCAGTATCAAACAGATCGCCTGCAACAATTAGCGCATCGACCTGATGCTGCCCGATTTGCGTCAGCAGCCAGTCAAGGAAAGCCTGATGTTCAGCCGCCCGGCTTTTGTTATAGAAGAACTGCCCCAAATGCCAGTCCGCAGTATGAATGATGCGCATAAAACTCCCTGCCGTTACAAATTGCCCGGCGATTATACCTGTCATGGTCAAAGTTGCAGGTATCCCCTGGCGCTAAGCGAAATTTATTTGCTAAATAGCGGTGCGGTAACGAAAACAGAAAAATGTCGTGCCGCTGTCATAAACCGCTGTTAAAGCCTGATCTTACGGGGTATGTTTTTCATAAAAGTGTCACAAATCTGACGCATAATGACGCCGCAAATCCCAGTGACAGCCGTCATATCAGCAGGAGTAATAATGGCTAAGCGCATTTTGGTTGTGGAAGATGAAGCCCCAATCCGTGAAATGTTGTGTTTTGTTCTGGAGCAGAACGATTATCAGCCAATCGAGGCAGAAGATTATGACAGCGCGGTCGGGAAACTGATTGAACCCTGGCCAGATCTGATATTACTGGACTGGATGTTACCCGGCGGTAGCGGCATTCAATTTATCAAGCATCTGAAGCGCGAAGCAATGACGCGCGAGATCCCAGTCATGATGCTAACGGCACGCGGTGAAGAGGAAGATCGCGTACGGGGTCTGGAAGTGGGCGCTGATGATTACATCACGAAGCCTTTCTCGCCCAAAGAGCTGATGGCGCGCATCAAAGCGGTGATGCGTCGTATTTCCCCCATGGCGGTAGAAGAGGTGATTGAGATGCAGGGCCTGAGCCTGGATCCCTCATCGCACCGTGTAATGTCAGAAACCACGCCGCTGGAAATGGGGCCTACCGAATATAAGCTGTTGCACTTTTTTATGACGCACCCGGAGCGCGTTTACAGCCGTGAACAGCTGCTGAACCACGTCTGGGGCACTAACGTGTATGTGGAAGATCGCACGGTTGATGTGCATATCCGCCGTTTACGTAAAGCACTGGAAGTCTCTGGCCATGATCGCATGGTACAAACCGTTCGCGGAACAGGGTATCGTTTCTCTGCCCGCTACTAAACGGAGCTTTAACCGTGCTGGAACGCCTCTCCTGGAAGAGATTACTGTCCGAACTGGTGCTGGCGTGTCTGCCTGCACTGATCCTTGGTCTGCTGTTTGGCTATTTGCCATGGCTACTACTGATCAGCGTTCTGGCGGTGTTGCTGTGGCATTTTCATAACCTGATGCGCTTATCGCACTGGCTGTGGCTCGATCGCACCATGACGCCGCCGACGGGCCAGGCAAGTTGGGAACCGCTGTTTTACGGCCTGTATCAGATGCAGTTGCGTAACCGGCGACGTCGCCGTGAATTAGGCCATCTGATCAAACGCTTCCGCAGTGGCGCAGAGTCACTGCCGGATGCGGTGATTCTGACTACCGAAGAGGGCACCATTTTTTGGTGTAACGGCCTGGCGCAACAGCATCTTGGCTTACGCTGGCCCGAAGATAATGGCCAGAATATCCTTAACCTGCTGCGCTACCCCGAATTTTCCCGCTATATTCGCCAGCGCGATTTCGATAAGCCACTGACGCTGGTGTTAAATAATCAACACCATATGGAATTCCGCGTCATGCCGTATAGCGAAGGGCAATGGCTGCTGGTGGCGCGTGATGTAACACAAATGCACCAGCTGGAAGGAGCGCGTCGTAACTTCTTTGCTAACGTCAGCCATGAGCTGCGCACGCCGCTGACGGTGCTGCAAGGCTATCTGGAGATGATGAACGATTCGGTAATAAACGAGCGTTCACGGGGCAAAGCATTACACACCATGTCAGAACAGACGCGCCGCATGGATAGCCTGGTGAAGCAGTTGCTCACGCTGTCGCGTATTGAGGCGGCGCCGGTCATTGATATGAAAGAAAAAGTTGATGTGCCGGTGATGCTCAAATTACTGCAACACGAAGCAGAAACCCTGAGCAACGGACGCCATGAAATTCATTTTCACACCGATCCGCATTTAAAAGTCTTTGGCAACGATGAACAGTTACGCAGCGCCATCTCTAACCTGGTCTACAACGCGGTAAACCATACGCCAGATGGTACACGCATTGATATCAGCTGGTTGCGCAGCAAGCAGGGCGCAGTATTTAAGGTGTGTGACAACGGACCGGGGATCCCGCCTGAGCATTTGCCACGCCTGACCGAGCGTTTTTATCGCGTTGATAAAGCCCGCTCACGCGCGACGGGCGGTAGCGGGTTAGGGCTGGCTATCGTTAAGCATGCCCTTAGTCATCACGGTTCACGACTGGAAATCACCAGCATTCCCGATCGGGAGACCTGCTTTACCTTTACGCTGGCATCAAGGTTGATTGTCAGCGCCGGGATGCAGGAGAATGCCGTCCATTAATCGTTAATGGATCTCCTCATGCGCGCGTTTCTTTGCTTTCTTCTTCTACTGTTGCCTGCGGCTTCGCAGGCTCAGCCAGACACGCTTTCTGGCAACCTGAGCAGCGTTGGCTCGGATACGCTGGGTTATCTGATGACGTTATGGGGTGAAGACTTTAGTCGTCAGGCGCCGGGCGTGAATGTGCAGGTACAGGCGTCGGGCTCCTCTACCGCGCCGACCGCCCTGGCAGCAGGTGCTGCGCAACTCGGGCCGATGAGCCGGCCCATGCAGGCTGAAGAGCGTCAGGCATTTGAAGCGCGATACGGTTATCCACCGCTGGCGGTTCCGGTTGCAATGGATGCGCTGGTGGTGGTGGTGAATCAGCGCAATCCACTGCAACACATTGATCCGCGCCAACTCGACGCCATCTTTTCGATTACGCGCTTATGCGGCTCTACTCAGATACCTGCGCACTGGGGCGATCTCGGCGTGAAACAGGCTGACTGGGCCAACCGCAGCTTGCAGCGTTACGGCAGAAATTCAGCGTCCGGAACATGGGGGTTTTTCAAACAGCAGGCGCTGTGTCGAGGCGATTTTCGCAGTGATGTTGCGGAATTCCCCGGATCAGCGGCGGTGGTGCAGGCAGTGGCGCGCAATCCCCGCAGTATCGGCTATGCCAGTTTTGGCTTTCATCTCAGCGGTGTGAAAATGTTATCCATAGTGAATGCCAGCGGAGAAGCGGTCGCACCGGATGTTGAAAGCATCCGCAATGGCCGCTATCCGTGGGCTCGTCCGCTCTATTTGTATGTTAACAAAGCGCCGGATAAACCGCTGCCGCCGCTGGTAGCCGCTTTTCTGCAACAGGTCTTGTCGGCACAAGGCCAGCGTCGCGTCAGTGAAGCGGGTTATTTACCGCTCTCAGACAGCCAAATGGCGCAGGCGCGCGCCGCACTGGAATAAATGTTAATGGCGTCCGGTTCAACTTGAATTTTTTTCATGTGCACTGAATTTTCTTCGGTTGCAGAGGAGAGATTCGCATGTCACTCTTGAGTTAGCCATATAGCCATCCAGATGGCTATAAATAACGAAGCGTAATTGTTTCCTGATGCAACTATGTGTCAGGCGAGCCAGGAGTGAACATGCAAAGACAAACCGCCCCCTTCCGCGCCGATACTGTCGGCAGTTTCTTACGTCCCGCCGCGATTAAACACGCGCGTGAACAGTTCGCCGCAGGCGAGATCGATGCAGCTGAACTGCGTCGTGTGGAAGATGACGCTATTCGTGATGTCGTTGCTAAACAGCGTGAAAACGGCCTGAAGGTGGTAACCGATGGCGAGTTTCGCCGCGCATGGTGGCACTTCGACTTTTTTGATGGTCTGGAAGGCTGTGAACGCTATGAGGCCGAGCAGGGCATTCAGTTTAACGGCGTACAGACCAAAGCGCGTGGCGTAAAAGTGGTCGGTAAACTGGGTTTTGGCGATCACCCGATGCTGGAAGATTTTCGCTTCCTGAAAAGCGTTGCGGGCGACGCCGTGCCAAAAATGACCATTCCAAGCCCAAGCGTACTGCATTTCCGTGGCGGTCGTAAAATGATCGACGCGACGGTTTACCCAGACCTGAGCGACTATTTCGATGACCTTGGGCAAACTTATCAGGATGCCATCAAAGCCTTCTATGATGCTGGCTGCCGCTATTTGCAGCTGGATGATACCGTATGGGCTTATCTCTGTTCAGAAGATCAAAAAGCGCAGATCCGGGAGCGCGGTGACGATCCGGAAGAACTGGCGCGCACCTATGCTCGCGTGCTGAATAAAGCTTTGGAAGGCAAGCCAGCTGATTTGACCGTGGGGCTGCACGTGTGTCGCGGCAACTTCCGCTCAACCTGGATCTCAGAAGGCGGTTATGAGCCGGTTGCTGAAATTTTATTTGGCACGGTGAACATCGACGCTTTCTTCCTTGAGTATGACAACGAGCGTTCAGGTGGTTTTGAACCGCTGCGCTTCATCAAGCCGGGCAATCAGCAAGTTGTGCTTGGCCTGGTCACGACGAAAAATGGCGAGCTGGAAGATCCCGCGCAGGTCAAAGCGCGCCTGCAGGAAGCGGCGAACTATGTCAGCCTGGATCAGATCTGCCTTAGCCCGCAGTGCGGCTTTGCTTCTACGGAAGAGGGCAACAGCCTGACCGAAGAGCAGCAGTGGCAGAAGATTCGACTGGTTACAGACATCGCCAGTCAGGTGTGGTGATGCTGTAAAGTTGTGCAGACAGGCGCGTAAAACGCGCCTTTTGTGCATCTGTAAGCCATTAATTGCTGAAACTTCCCACGCCCTGCGGAAAAAATAGGCACATCATCGTGGGTGCTTCTGCTAAAAATTGGAGCTATTAACTAACTTTCATTTAAAATGCACGATAACCTTCTGGTTTTTCGATCGCGTATTGCCTTTCTTCGCTATAAACGGTCTACTTAGCGCCGTTGTCGATTCATCCCTCTGTGAACAGAAAAAAGCAGCCTAAATCACCTGCGCTTCACCTCACGACGAGCATATTGCGCTAATCCTGGCTGGCAAGTCGTTGTTTTGACGTAGCGAGGAGACAACGCAAACTCAACTTCCACCGCAACATCAATGACAGGCCGTATGACACACCGTTTAACTTCGAAAGATATTCTCGCGCTGGGCTTCATGACGTTTGCCCTGTTTGTCGGCGCGGGCAACATTATTTTCCCACCCATGGTCGGTATTCAGTCTGGTGAACATGTCTGGACGGCCGCGATTGGTTTCCTTCTTACTGCTGTTGGCCTGCCGGTCATCACCGTGGTTGCGCTGGCGCGCGTCGGCGGGGGATTGACGCGCTGAGTTCGCCGATTGGTAAAGTAGCGGGTTTAATACTGGCCACCGTCTGTTATCTGGCGGTTGGACCGTTATTCGCTACACCACGTACCGCTACCGTCTCGTTTGAAGTGGGCATCGCGCCCTTGACTGGCGATGGTGCCATGCCGCTGTTTATCTACAGTCTGGTCTATTTTGCGCTGGTGATCGCCATTTCACTTTATCCCGGTAAGCTGCTGGATACGGTAGGGCATTTCCTTGCGCCGTTGAAAATCGTTGCGCTGACTGTGTTGGGCCTCGCAGCACTGCTGTGGCCAGCAGGCGGCAGCATTCCGGCAACCGCAGATTATCAGCGTGCCGCCTTCTCAAGTGGCTTCGTTAATGGTTATCTGACCATGGATACACTGGGTGCGCTGGTGTTTGGCATTGTTATCGTCAATGCTGCGCGCTCTCGCGGTGTCGAAAATGCCGCGTTGTTGACCCGTTATACTGTGCTGGCTGGCCTGATTGCCGGTGTCGGCTTGACGCTGGTTTACCTCAGCCTGTTTAAACTGGGTTCAGGCAGCGGCGCGCTGGTTGATCAGAACGCGAACGGCGCAGCTATTCTGCATGCTTATGTTCAGCAAACCTTTGGTGGCATGGGAAGCTTCTTCCTGGCTGCGCTGATCTTCGTTGCCTGTATGGTAACGGCGGTTGGCCTGACCTGTGCCTGTGCAGAATTTTTTGCGCAATACCTGCCTTTCTCGTATAAAACGCTGGTATTTATTCTCGGCCTGTTCTCTATGGTGGTGTCGAATCTGGGATTGAGTCATTTGATTCAGATTTCAATTCCGGTGCTGACCGCCATTTATCCGCCATGCATTGTGCTGGTGGTACTGAGCTTCACGCTGAACTGGTGGAACAAAAGCAGCCGTATTATTGCCCCAACTATGCTGGTCAGCCTGCTGTTCGGTATTGTTGATGCGATTAAAACCACGGGATTCAAAGATGCGCTGCCAGCCTTTAGCCAGCACTTACCACTGGCCGATCAGGGACTTTCCTGGCTGCCGCCGTCACTGGTGATGCTGTTAATTGTTGCGGTGGTGGATCGCGTGAAAGGTCGCGAACAGATCTCCGTTCACTCGTAATAGCGAACAGGTTAACTTTCAACCACGGGCTTGCCCGTGGTTTTTTCATTTTCAAGGTATTGTTGTTATGCAAGAAACCAACAAGCTCAAACGCGGACTGAGCACGCGCCATATCCGTTTTATGGCGCTGGGATCGGCGATTGGAACCGGGCTGTTTTACGGTTCCGCAGATGCCATCAAAATGGCGGGGCCAAGCGTCCTGCTCGCTTACATCATTGGCGGTGCGGTGGCTTACATCATCATGCGTGCGCTGGGTGAAATGAGTGTGAATAACCCGCAAGCCAGTTCCTTTTCGCGTTACGCGCAGGACTATCTTGGCCCGATGGCGGGTTACATTACGGGCTGGACCTACTGTTTCGAGATCCTGATCGTGGCTATTGCCGATGTGACCGCGTTCGGTATTTATATGGGCGTCTGGTTTCCTGATGTACCGCACTGGATCTGGGTACTCAGCGTGGTGCTGATCATCGGTGCCGTTAACCTGATGAGTGTCAGAGTATTTGGCGAAGTGGAGTTCTGGTTCTCCTTCTTCAAAGTCGCCACCATCATCGTGATGATTGTGGCTGGTTTTGCCATGATTATCTGGGGTATTGGCAACGGCGGTCAGCCAACCGGCATTCACAACTTATGGAGCAATGGTGGCTTCTTTGCCCATGGCGTGGTGGGCATGCTGCTGTCGTTACAAATGGTGATGTTTGCCTATGGTGGGATTGAAATCATTGGCATTACTGCGGGTGAAGCGAAAGATCCGGCTAAATCAATTCCTCGCGCCATTAATTCTGTGCCGCTGCGTATTCTGGTGTTTTATGTCGGCACGCTGTTCGTGATTATGTCGATCTACCCATGGAATCAGGTGGGCACCTCCGGCAGTCCGTTTGTGCTGACATTCCAGCATCTCGGTATTGCCGCAGCGGCCTCCATTCTGAACTTCGTGGTACTGACGGCGTCACTGTCGGCCATCAACAGTGATGTCTTTGGCGTTGGGCGCATGCTGCACGGCATGGCACAGCAGGGCCACGCACCGAAAGTTTTCATGAAGGTTTCTGCACGCGGCATCCCGTGGGTTACGGTCGTGGTGATGATGTTTGCTATGCTGATTGCGGTCTATCTCAACTATCTGATGCCAGAAAAAGTCTTTCTGGTGATCGCTTCGCTGGCTACTTTTGCTACCGTCTGGGTCTGGATCATGATCCTGCTGTCACAAATTGCGTTTCGCCGCAAAATTGGTAAAGAGGCCGCCGGTAAGTTGCAGTTTGCACTGCCAGGCGGCAGCTGGACCGCCGGGGTTGGCGTGGCGTTTCTGGTTTTCATCATTGGCCTGATTGGCTACTTCCCGGATACGCGTATCTCGCTGTATGTCGGCGTGGTGTGGATTGTGTTACTGCTGTTGGGCTATAAGCTGGTACGTAAACCGGGCTGATGCTTTGTCCTCGCCTCTCAGTATGAGGGGCGAGGCCTATCATTCGCTGTTATCTGATTCAGCAAGAGTGCTCTCATCACCTCTTAACTGACCATTCACATTCAGGCTCTGTCTGGCGAAGTGATGTCAGGCGCGAAGTCTCATCTCTACAGCTTAAAAATAAAGGAAATGATGAGTTGTGCCGCGTTAAAAAATAAAAGCGGCTAACTGTGCCGCCGAAAAAGTGAAAAAAGAAGGATAATATAAAGGGATGATTGACAGGGCTATGCTAATTTAAAAAACATGAGCTGGGAATATTATTAAATAAAATAAGAATGATGCGCATTGGCATGGCGTTAACAGATAACAGCACATTAACGATTAAAAGGTTATTCTTATATTTATCTTAAGGTTAGGCAGTCTGGAATTTATTGCAACGCAACGTCGGGTGGGGCAACTGCGCTAAAATCCAGGTTTTTTCTCATCTGGCTCATGGCGTATTCATAAGGGCAGAGTATACCGACCGCTGTTTTTTACAGCCAGGCTGATGCCACTCCTGACGTAATAAAGGATGCCGGATATTTATCGGCTCTGGTTGACGCAGCGCATCCAGACTTTGTCCCTGGAAATAAACACGCAAATAGCGTTCACCACTTTGCCGATCGCGCCAACGCTCAAAGACTAAACTGCTGCCCGGTGGAATATTTCCGCGCCCGTAGCCGGGTAACTGCCAGTGAAAACCCATCAGCGTTCGCACCATTGCTATATTAGTGTCATGAGCAACCAGTAGCAGCCAGCGCGTAACCGGCGGCTTTTTCTCTGGTTCAAGCGCCTGAAGCATGGCATAAAGCAGCACCGATCCACGACGTTGAGCCATATACAGCACATCATTGCTGAGATCGAAGTTCGCCGTGAGCAAAGGAAACAGTGCCGTAATTTGCGCAGCTGAAGTAATGTTTCCCCAGGCAAGCTTATTAAAAGGCAGGTTTTCGCTGTAGCCTAATCTGAGCGTTTCTACCGTGCTGGCCATCACGCTCAGGCCTTGTACATAGGTATGCCCACTTTTAGTCTGCCGAAACTGCCAGGGCCGATCAAAGAAACTGCACCCGTTGTGAGGGGCGCAGACCGCGTGCTTCAGCAGCGTAATGGTAGGGTGTAGCCTTTGCTGAAGCGCCGCCAAATCACCTGCTCTGGCACGCTTTGCCGCCAGTTCCTGAGCAGGATCGGTTTTGCTTAGCGCAAATTTTTCACTCTGAAAAAGCGGGTCGATACCGCCTGTTGCATAATGCACTGGCACAGAGCAACCGGGAAAGGCACCCTCTGTTAACGCTTCAGCTGTTGCGCGAGTGCGCTGGAGTGGGCTGGCACGGACATAAATCTCAGAGGGAGAAGGGCAGCCAGCAGAAAGCAGCCCCAGCTCACGATAATGTGCCCCCTGCCAGCGTCCTTTATTGACCACGGCGCGGTAGCCGTGAGCGGTAAGCTCGCCGTCAGGCGTTGTCCATCGAGGCCAGGCCCGCTGGGTTGCGGCTTCTGTTTCTCTGCGATTATCAGGCGTCGGTGAACGTACGCCGTGACGACTCAGTTCAACCACTTTTTCCAACTGATACTGCACTTCAGCATGCAGCGGGCAGGCCAGTAAAAAGAAGCCACATCCAGCAAAGGCAGACCAGCGAAAAAAGTGGACAGTCATCAAATACCTCGTTTAGTCGAGCTGCACACTCTCACCAACAAGGGCTTTAATCTGAGCATAAATCGCGGCATTAGCCAGCAACACCGGATTGCCATTTTTTAAGCCATCGTTGCGTAAATAATCATTGGTCATCCCGCCCGCTTCCCGCATTAATACAATGCCAGGTAAACTGTCCCAGGGGCTCATATGGGCTTCGTAATAACCAATTAAACGTCCGGCAGCAGCCCAGGCGCTGGTTAGCGCACCGGAGCCGATACGAATAAACATACCGCCTTGTTGCAGTAAGTCGCTAATCAGGGTCGCCATGCTTTCAGATGGGGTGCGGCTGGAATTACTCAACCCAAGCAGACCTTCATTAAGATGTTGCGCAGCATGTGCCTGTAGGCGGGTCTCATTTAACCAGGCACCTTGTCCGAGGCGGGCATGGAACAGCTCCTGATGATTCGGATCGCACACCACGCCGATCACCGCTTCACCTTCGCACAGCACGGCCAGCGAGACACACCAGTTGTGCAAACCATTAATAAAACAGGCAGTACCATCAATCGGATCGACCACCCAGGCGTAAGTGGCGCCCTGGGTATCGCCGCCGCTCTCTTCACCTAATACGGCATCGTCCGGAAAGCGTTCAGCAATTAACGTCTTAATCAGATCTTCAACATTGCGGTCAGCCTCGCTGACGACGTCCTGGAGATCCCTCTTATGTTCCACCACCAGTTTTTGACGCTGTTGATACCAGGAGTAAGCCCGGCTGGCCGCCGCACGGGCGATTTCGCAGGCATAACGGTAGCGCGCGTCTGTTTCAGAATGCGAAGCGGATGACATCTTTCCCTCTTATGATTTTAAGACAGTTCGAACAATTGAAACGCCTGTTCAGGCGCTCTGGCTGTGTGTCTTGCTTAACCAAAGTTAAGAAAGACTTCATTAAGCCGCAGATGTGCAGCGAAGGCAAGAAGGGGAGAAGAGCGTCCGCACGCTTTTCTTAGCGTACGGACGGATGCGGGAGAAATTATGGGTTCGCTTTACCTATCAAACGCATATCGTTGCCGGTTGGGGCCTGATGTACGCGCAGACCAAAGGCGGGCAACACCGCGAAAACATGGTCAAAAATGTCGGACTGAATGTTTTCATACTCTTTCCACACTGTGGTGTTAGTGAATGCATAGATTTCAATCGGCAAACCCTCCTGGCCTGATGCTAACTGACGCACCATCAGCGTCATGCCTTGATGGATCTGCGGATGATCTTTTAGCCAGTTTTCCAGCCAGACGCGGAACGTGCCGACGTTTGTCAGGCGGCGACCATTAAGCGGTGAAGTCAGATCGCAGCCCAACTGGCTATTCCAGGCTGACAGCTCTTGCGTTTTGCGTTCAAGATAAGGCGACAGCAAATGGGCGCTTTTGAGCGTTTGCATATCTTGCTCTTCAAGAAAACGGATGCTGGTGGTGTCGATATGAATGCTGCGCTTAATACGGCGTCCACCGGATTCAGACATACCGCGCCAGTTTTTGAATGAATCTGAAATCAGGGCATAGGTTGGAATGGTCACAATGGTGTTGTCCCAGTTCCGCACTTTCACCGTGGTCAGGCTGATATCAGTCACCGCACCGTCAGCGCCATATTTAGGCATTTCCAGCCAGTCATTCATTTTCAGCATGTTATTAGCAGATAACTGAATACCGGCGACCAGGCCCAGAATAGGATCTTTAAACACCAGCATCAGCACGGCGGTCATCGCACCTAAACCCGTGATAAGCACGCCCGGTGATTTACCTAGCAGAAGCGAAATCACCATGATGCTCATCAATATGGCTGCAATCAGCTTAAGGCTCTGAATAATACCGCGCACCGGCATCTGCTGTGCTAACACGCTCTCACTGCTTAACTGATGCAAAATATCCAGCAGAGAGAAGAACATCAGCAGCGCGAAAATCATCATCCACACCTGCGCCACGACGATCAGTACCGTGTAGATCTGCTCGGTGTTGTGCAAAAAAAGTTCGGTTTGCAACTTAAACAGCACGCCTTGCATCAGCCAGACAAACCGGCTAAACAAGCGATTATGAATCATCGCTTTTGGCCACCGGTGACGGCTTTGTTCAGCATGACGACGCAGCTGGGGCAGCAGTGCGTGGTGCAGAATGAGGTGAGTCAGTACGGAAATCAGAATGATGGCCGCCAGCACAATCAACAGGGCGGCGGTATCTGTGTAATGTTGCAGGCCAGCTTCTTTAAGCCAGCGGATTACTTGCTGCTGCATAACTATTCCCTAAGGTGAGGCATAAAAGTTAAAGCTTAAAATTAGAGTTGTTGGGATTGCGCCAGGTTGATCAGACGTGGGTAAAACTGAAAAAACAGCGTTTCAAGGGCAGAATAGTGTTCATTAAAATCATTATAAGAGTCGCGCAGCGCCGCAAGGCGAGGACGACGGCTCGCCATGCCGTGTAATACAGTTTTCAGGCGCGCCGGCTGCGCATAATGTTCAAACCAGCGTTCGCGCCACATAACGCTGTTTAATGATTGAAATTCCACCGGCGTTCCGCGCAGCTGCGGCACAATTTCCTGCTCCGCAGCTGCGGAGAATTGCGCCAGCGTCAGGGTCGGATGAAAAGATGACCAGTGACGCGCCAGAAAATGATCCCAAATAACATCAAGCGTTATCGGCGCAACGCGATAAGTTTCAGGGCGGAACAGCTGGCGCGCTTCGCGCACTTCTGGCAGCGAATCGGTCATGACGTCCAGACGGCGATGCATCAGAATACCGTCCGCAATGGGCATTGACCAATGCTGGCGCGGATCCCCGCGTACGAAATCGGCCATGAGATTGCCAAGCAAAGAGCTGCCGGCTAACTGGGCCAAATGAAGGTGGGCTAAAAAGTTCATGGCACATTATAGGCTGAACTGCCTTTGTGCAGCCAGTTGTTCAGAATTGTTCGATTTTCCGCTAAACTGTGCCGCCTGTTTTTTTGCCTGAGAAAGAAGTCTTGCATGCGTGTCGCCGATTTTGCTTTTGAGTTACCTGAATCCCTCATCGCCCACTATCCGCAGGCGCAGCGCAGCGGGTGTCGCTTACTGTCGCTGGATGGCCCGAGCGGTGCGCTGACGCACGGCGTATTCACTGATGTGCTGGATAAGCTTAATCCAGGCGATCTGTTGGTCTTCAATAACACGCGCGTTATTCCGGCGCGGGTGTTTGGGCGCAAAGCAAGTGGCGGCAAAATTGAAATGCTGGTTGAGCGCATGCTCGACGACAAGCGCGTGTTAGCGCACGTACGGGCTTCCAAGGCCCCGAAACCGGGTGCAGAACTGCTGTTAGGGGATGACGAAAGTGTCAAAGCAACCATGGTGGCACGTCACGATGCGCTGTTTGAAATCGCCTTCGAAGATGACCGTGCGGTGCTGGATATTCTGAACAGCGTCGGCCATATGCCGCTGCCGCCGTATATCGATCGTCCTGACGAAGAGACGGACCGCGAACTTTATCAAACGGTCTACAGTGCGCGTCCCGGAGCGGTTGCTGCCCCCACCGCTGGCCTGCATTTTGACGAGCCTTTATTACAGGCATTGAAAGAGAAGGGCGTTGAGATGGCCTTCGTTACGCTGCATGTCGGCGCGGGTACCTTCCAGCCGGTGCGCGTAGAAACCATCGAAGATCACCACATGCATGCTGAATATGCCGAAGTGCCGCAGGAGGTTGTTGATGCGGTACTGGCGTGTAAAGCACGCGGTAATAAAGTGGTGGCTGTTGGCACAACGTCGGTTCGCTCCCTGGAAAGCGCCGCGCAGGCCAGTAAAGATGCGCTGATTGCACCGTTTTTCGATGATACGCAAATTTTTATCTATCCGGGCTATTACTATCAGGTAATCGACGCGTTGATTACTAATTTTCACTTGCCTGAATCGACCCTGATTATGCTGGTTTCGGCCTTTGCCGGCTATCAGCACACCATGGCAGCCTATCACGCTGCTGTTGCTGAACAATATCGTTTCTTCAGTTATGGCGATGCGATGTTTATCAGCAAAAACCCACAGGCACCGCAGGAAAAGGTCGGTGCCTGATTTTTAACTCAATCATCAGACTGTTTCTCTGATGGAGGCCATGTGAAATTTGAACTTGATACCACAGACGGGCGCGCACGCCGTGGTCGTCTGATTTTTGATCGCGGTGTGGTAGAAACGCCAGCCTTTATGCCGGTTGGCACTTACGGCACCGTAAAAGGCATGACGCCGGAAGAAGTACAAGAGACCGGTGCGCAGATCATTCTGGGTAATACCTTCCATCTCTGGCTGCGTCCGGGTCAGGAGATCATGAAACTGCACGGCGATCTGCACGATTTTATGCAGTGGAAAGGGCCGATTCTGACTGATTCCGGCGGCTTCCAGGTTTTCAGCCTCGGCGATATCCGCAAAATCACCGAAGCGGGTGTGCATTTCCGTAACCCTATCAATGGCGACTCGATCTTTCTTGATCCAGAAAAATCGATGGAGATCCAATATGATCTCGGCTCCGACATCGTCATGATCTTCGACGAGTGTACGCCTTACCCTGCCGACTGGGATTACGCTAAACGTTCAATGGAGATGTCACTGCGCTGGGCGAAACGCAGCCGCGACCGTTTTGACAGCCTCGGTAATAAGAACGCGCTGTTCGGCATTATTCAGGGATCTGTTTACGAAGATTTACGTGATGTCTCGGTGAAAGGTCTGGTAGAGATTGGCTTTGATGGGTACGCTGTGGGCGGCCTGGCGGTGGGTGAACCAAAAGAGGACATGCACCGTATTCTTGAGCACGTTTGTCCGCAAATTCCGCATGATAAGCCGCGTTATTTGATGGGCGTCGGCAAGCCTGAAGATCTGGTGGAAGGCGTTCGTCGTGGTGTCGATATGTTCGATTGCGTCATGCCGACGCGCAACGCACGTAATGGCCATCTTTTTGTGACCGACGGCGTGGTAAAAATCCGTAACGCGAAGCATAAAGATGATACGTCGCCGCTGGATCCCGAGTGTGATTGCTACACCTGTCGCAATTACAGCCGTGCATACTTGCATCATCTGGATCGCTGTAACGAAATACTGGGCGCGCGTCTTAATACTATCCACAATCTGCGCTATTACCAGCGCCTGATGGCGGGTTTACGCCAGGCCATCGAAGAGGGTAAATTAGAGCGTTTTGTTAACGAGTTCTACCAAAGGACGGGCAAAGCAGTTCCGCCTTTAACGTCTGATAATTCATCAATGAGGGAAATTTAATGAGCTTTTTCATTTCTGACGCCGTGTGCGCAGCAGGCGCACCGTCTCAGGGAAGTCCGTATTCTCTGGTGATCATGCTGGTGGTGTTTGGTTTGATCTTCTATTTCATGATCCTGCGTCCGCAGCAGAAACGTGCAAAAGAGCACAAGAAGCTGATGGATTCCATCTCTAAGGGTGATGAAGTGCTGACGAACGGTGGCCTGGTGGGTCGCGTAACCAAAGTTTCCGATACCGGTTACGTTGCTATCGAACTGAACGAAAATAATGAAGTTGTGATTAAGCGTGATTTCGTGGCTGCCGTTCTGCCGAAAGGTACTATGAAGGCGCTGTAATTTTTACTTCCCTAAGGGAACTGCCGTGTTAAATCGTTATCCTTTGTGGAAGTACATCATGCTGGTCGTCGTAATTATTGTCGGCCTGCTGTATGCGCTTCCCAACCTGTATGGTGAGGATCCGGCTGTTCAAATCACTGGCGCGCGCGGTGGCGCCGCCAGTGAGCAAACGTTGGATCAGATTCAGACCGCATTAAAACAAGATAATATTCAGAGCAAATCCGTTGCGCTGGAAAATGGCGCAATCACTGCGCGTTTTGCCAACACCGATGTGCAGTTACGCGCCCGTGAAACCATTATGAAGGCGCTGGGCGAGAACTATGTTGTTGCCTTAAACCTGGCACCTGCAACGCCGCGTTGGTTGTCTTTACTGGCTGCGGAGCCAATGAAGCTTGGCCTTGATTTGCGCGGTGGCGTGCACTTCCTGATGGAAGTGGATATGGATACCGCATTAGGCAAACTGCAAGAGCAGAACGCCGATAGCCTGCGCAGTGACCTGCGCGAGAAAAGCATCCCTTATACCAACGTCAATAAAATCGCTAATTACGGCGTGGAAATTCGTTTCCGCGACGCCGCAAGCCGTGATGTTGCTGTGAGCTGGTTAAGCTCTCGTCATCAGGATCTGGTGATTTCCAGCAGCGGCAACGATGCGCTGCGTGCGACCATGACTGACGCACGCCTCAGCGAAGCGCGTGAATATGCCGTTCAGCAGAACATCACTATCCTGCGTAATCGTGTGAATCAACTCGGCGTTGCTGAGCCGCTGGTGCAGCGTCAGGGTTCTGACCGTATCGTGGTAGAGCTACCGGGTATTCAGGATACGGCGCGCGCGAAAGAGATTCTGGGGGCAACCGCCACGCTGGAATTCCGTCTGGTTAATACCAGCGTTGATCCAACCGCAGCGGCGAGTGGCCGTGTGCCGGGCGATTCTGAAGTGAAGGATATGCGTGATGGCCAGCCGGTGGTGCTCTACAAGCGCGTGATTCTGACCGGTGACCATATCACCGATTCGACATCAAGCATGGATGAGTACAACCAGCCACAGGTGAACATTTCACTGGATGGCGCGGGCGGCAACATCATGTCGAACTTCACCAAAGACAACATCGGCAAGCCGATGGCGACGCTGTTTGTCGAATATAAAGACAGCGGTCGTAAAGATGCCAATGGTCGTTCGATTCTGGTGAAACAGGAAGAAGTGATCAACGTCGCTAATATCCAGTCTCGCCTGGGCAACAGCTTCCGCATTACCGGTATTAACAACCCGAACGAAGCCCGTCAGCTTTCACTGCTGCTGCGTGCGGGTGCGTTGATTGCGCCGATTCAGATTGTAGAAGAGCGTACCATTGGCCCAACCATGGGACAGCAAAACATTACCCAGGGCCTGGAAGCCTGTCTGTGGGGCTTGCTGGCATCCATCCTGTTTATGGTGGTGTTCTACAAAAAGTTCGGTTTGATTGCGACCAGTGCGCTGTTAGTTAACCTGGTGCTGATTGTCGGTGTGATGTCACTGTTGCCAGGCGCAACGCTGACCATGCCAGGCATTGCCGGGATCGTGTTGACGCTGGCGGTCGCGGTTGATGCTAACGTACTGATAAACGAACGTATTAAAGAAGAACTGCGCAACGGACGTTCCGTTCAGCAGGCAATCCATGAAGGCTATAAAGGCGCTTTCTCCAGTATTGTCGATGCGAACGTTACTACCCTGATCAAAGTTATTATTCTTTACGCGGTCGGCACCGGGTCGATTAAGGGCTTTGCAATCACCACAGCAATCGGTATTGCGACGTCAATGTTCACTGCGATTATCGGTACCCGTGCCATTGTTAACCTGGTTTACGGTGGCAAACGCATCAACAAGCTGTCTATCTGAGGAGTGCGTTGTGGCACAGGACTATAATATTGAGCAGTTGAACCACGGGCGTAAAGTCGTCGACTTTATGCGCTGGGATAAACTGGCTTTTATCATTTCAGGTCTGCTGATTATCGCCGCGATTGCGATTGTTGGTGTGCGCGGTTTTAACTGGGGACTCGATTTCACTGGTGGTACGGTGATTGAGATCAACCTGGAAAAACCTGCCGATCTCGATACCTTGCGTGCTGATTTAGTGAAAGCGGGTTTTGATGAGCCGCTGGTGCAGAATTTCGGCAGCAGCCGTGACGTGATGGTTCGCATGGCACCCGTTTCCGGCCCGGCAGGTACCGAGTTAGGTAATAAAGTGGTGACGGTGATCAATCAGACCACCCAGCAAAACGCCACCGTGAAGCGTATCGAGTTTGTCGGTCCAAGCGTTGGTAGCGATTTGGCGCAGGCTGGTGCAATGGCGTTGCTATCAGCACTGATAGCGATTCTTATCTACATCGGTTTCCGCTTTGAGTGGCGTCTGGCGCTGGGTACCGTGCTGGCGCTGGCGCATGACGTCATCATCACCTGCGGCCTATTGGCATTGTTCCGCATCGAAATCGACCTGACGATTGTCGCGTCGCTGATGTCAGTGATTGGTTATTCACTCAACGATAAGATCGTAGTTTCTGACCGTATTCGTGAGAACTTCCGCAAGATTCGCCGCGGTTCCTCTTACGACATCACAAATGTGTCGTTGACCCAAACGCTGAGCCGTACCTTGATCACCTCGCTGACCACGCTTGCGATGATCCTGATCCTGTTTATCTTTGGTGGTGCGCTGCTGAAAGGCTTCTCACTGACCATGTTAATTGGTGTCACCATCGGTACGATTTCGTCAATTTATGTCTCTTCAGCCCTGGCGCTGAAGCTGGGCATGAAGCGTGAACATATGCTGGTGCAAAAGGTAGAGAAAGAGGGTGCCGATCAGCCTTCGATTCTGCCTTAAAAGCCTGCGGGCTATTTGAAAAAGGGCTGCCACTGGCAGCCCTTTTTTGCGCTTACTGCGCGACAGGAACGGTCAGGGTGGCGTTTTCGCCCGTGACATCATGTACACGTACATAACCGAGTTGCTCAGGCGATACGCCGCTGAGGCGCAGCGGAACGCTAACTGCGCTTTGTGGCAATAACGCGGACGGCACCGCGATAGTCTGGCTAAGGCTATCGGCATTTAAAGGCTTACCGCTGGCGGGGTCCAGTTCCCCCACACCACCGTGGCGCGTAGAGCAGGGACGGGTTTATCGCCGGTCGCACGAATATTGAGATTTGCCCGTGAACCGCTGGCTTCACTCTCAACACGTGATAATGACAAGCGCAGCGTACCCAGCTGGGTTTGCAGTTCCACCGGCGTGTTCGCTTGCGGAACTAACCATGCGCCCTGTTGGGAATGGCTATTGAGTTGTCCCTGAATTTCCAGTGCGCTGGCCTGCGTCGTCAAATGCTGCATCTGCTGATTAAGCTGGTTCACTTCCTGATGCAGTTGATTCACTTTTGGCGAGGAAGGCGTACTGCTACAGCCGCTGAGAAATGCCAGAGACATCACCATCGGCGCCCAAACCGTCCTGATCATAATTTATCCTTGTCGGTTATTTTGGAATACGTAAAACCTGGCCTGGATAAATCTTATCAGGATGCGACAGCATTGGCTTGTTCGCTTCGAAAATCTTATTGTATTCATTAGGATTTCCATAAACCTGCTTAGAGATCGCGCTTAAGGTATCGCCTTTTTTCACGGTATAAAGTTCAGCTTCCGGCGCGCTATCGGTTACTGTTACGTTATCTTCCACTTTGGTAATGCCTGCAACATTACCTGCCGCGACCATAATTTTTTCTTTCAGCTCCTGAGAGACACCATCGCCACTGACGGTAACGGTATCGCCATTGACCTGCACGTTAACTTTATCACTCTCCGGTAAGCCTAATTTATTGATGTGCTCCTGCAATTTCTTGCTCTGGTCGTCGCTGCCACCGCTGACTGCATCCCACAACTTTTCTCCCGCTTCTTTCACAAAATTAAACAAACCCATAGAACCTCCAAAGTGTTATTGGTTGTGTGCCGCTTTGCGACTCTATAAGCGTAGTGGTTTTTTATCCTCTCCACTTGGGGCTTTGTCTGGTTCTCGCTGGGTTAACGGAAAGGCACGCTAATACATTTTGTTGACTCGCAGTTCGCGCTACACTATGTGGCCAATTTATCTCGCGTCAGGAAACGTCATGCATTGCCCATTCTGCTCCGCTGTGGACACCAAAGTGATTGATTCTCGTCTGGTTAGTGAAGGATCGTCGGTGCGTCGTCGTCGTCAGTGTCTGGTATGCCATGAACGTTTTACCACTTTTGAGGTGGCTGAACTGGTGATGCCGCGTGTGGTAAAAAGCAACGACGTGCGTGAGCCTTTTAATGAAGACAAACTCAGCAGCGGCATGATGAAGGCCCTGGAAAAACGCCCGGTGAGTGCCGATGCGGTGGAGAGCGCCGTTAATCATATTAAAACGCAGCTGCGTGCCACCGGAGAGCGTGAAATTCCCAGCAAACTGATTGGTAATCTGGTGATGGACGAGCTTAAAAAACTCGATAAAGTCGCTTACATACGCTTTGCTTCGGTGTATCGCAGCTTCGAAGATATTCGTGACTTTGGCGAAGAGATTGCCCGCTTACAGGACTGACGTATGGACGAACGTTATATGGCGCGCGCGCTGGAACTGGCGCGGCGCGGTCGTTTTACCACTACCCCAAACCCAAACGTGGGGTGCGTGATCGTACGTGACGGCGACGTTGTCGGTGAAGGCTGGCATCAACGCGCCGGAGAGCCACACGCCGAAATCCATGCGCTGCGCATGGCCGGAGACAAAGCGCGCGGCGCAACGGCTTACGTCACTTTAGAACCCTGCAGTCATCACGGACGCACACCTCCCTGCTGTGATGCGTTAATCGCCGCAGGCATCACGCGCGTCGTCGCCGCCATGCAGGATCCAAATCCCCAGGTCGCTGGCCGCGGTTTGCATCGTCTGCATCAGGCGGGCATTGATGTCAGCCACGGCTTAATGATGGCAGAAGCCGAAGCCCTTAACCGCGGATTCCTGAAGCGCATGCGTACCGGTTTTCCCTGGGTACAACTTAAGCTGGGCGCTTCCCTTGATGGGCGCACCGCCATGGCCAGCAGGGAAAGCCAGTGGATCACCTCTGCTGATGCACGCCGCGATGTGCAAAGACTGCGTGCGCAAAGCTCGGCTATTCTCAGCAGCAGCGCCACGGTGTTAGCTGATGACCCTTCGCTTACGGTGCGCTGGTCAGAGCTTAACGCAGAGACGCAATCTTTACTGGATCAAGCCACGCTACGCCAGCCAGTGCGGGTCATTGTCGACAGTCAAAATCGCATCACGCCGCAGCATCGTCTTATTACACAACCGGGCGAAACCTGGCTGATGCGACAAACACCGGATCAACAGGCGTGGCCGGATAAGGTTACGCAAATTGCGGTGCCACTGCGTGAGCAGCAGCTTGATCTGGTCGCGATGATGATGCTGTTGGGTCAGCGCCAAATCAACAGCGTCTGGGTAGAGGCGGGCGCAGCCTTAGCAGGCGCACTGCTGCAAACCGGTCTGGTCGATGAATTAATAGTGTATGTTGCGCCAAAACTGTTAGGTGACAGCGGGCGCGGCTTGTGCCATCTGCCTGGTTTACAGCAACTGGCTGATGCGCCAGCGTTTTCATTTAGCGATGTCCGGCAGGTTGGACATGATTTGCGCCTGACCCTGACGCCGCAATAATCAAGGCGGAAA
Source organism: Pantoea sp. LMR881 (assembly GCF_027157825.1). Classification (NCBI taxonomy): domain Bacteria; kingdom Pseudomonadati; phylum Pseudomonadota; class Gammaproteobacteria; order Enterobacterales; family Erwiniaceae; genus Pantoea; species Pantoea sp. LMR881. The sequence continues at coordinate 1,406,555 of NZ_JAPVOK010000002.1, read as the reverse complement.
AGCGAGAGCACGCCGCCGAAGAGTATGATAGAATCCGCCCCCCTGCGCGGGGCCAATCAAACCCCTGAAAGGATAAGTATGAAAGTTATCGAAGCTGCTGTTGCTACGCCAGAGGCCAGTGTTGCCATCGTTATCGCGCGTTTTAACAACTTCATTAATGACAGCCTGCTGGATGGCGCGGTCGATGCCCTGAAGCGTATCGGCCAGGTTAAAGATGACAACATCACCGTTGTTTGGGTTCCGGGTGCTTATGAACTGCCACTGGCAGCGCGTGCACTGGCTCAAACCGCTAAATATGATGCTGTGATCGCGCTGGGCACCGTCATTCGCGGCGGTACTGCACATTTTGAATATGTTGCGGGTGAAGCCAGCTCCGGTATTGCCAGCGTAGCCATGAACAGCGACATTCCGGTTGCATTCGGCGTGCTGACCACCGAAAACATCGAGCAGGCCATTGAGCGTGCTGGTACCAAAGCCGGTAATAAAGGTGCCGAAGCGGCCCTGACCGCGCTCGAAATGATTAACGTATTGAAAGCCATCAAAGCCTGATTTTTGTAAGGGGAATTTTGTGAAACCTGCTGCTCGTCGTCGCGCCCGTGAGTGCGCTGTCCAGGCGCTTTACTCCTGGCAGTTGTCTAACAACGACATTGCCGATGTGGAATACCAGTTTCTGGCGGAACAAGACGTCAAAGACGTCGACATTACCTATTTCCGCGAACTACTGTCCGGTGTGGCGACCAACAGCGCGTATCTGGATGGTCTGATGAAACCTTACCTGTCGCGCCAGCTTGAAGAGCTGGGCCAGGTAGAAAAAGCTATCCTGCGTATATCGCTGTATGAACTGAGCAAGCGCGATGATGTGCCTTATAAAGTGGCCATCAACGAAGGGATTGAGCTGGCAAAAGTGTTCGGCGCTGAAGACAGCCATAAATTCGTCAACGGCGTGCTGGATAAAGCCGCTCCACAGATTCGACCCAATCGTAAATAATTAAAAAGGCCGGCTTGCCGGCCTTTTTTTCATGAATGGTTAAGCGGAACGCAACTATGTCTTGTGGTGAATTTGAACTCATCGCACGCTATTTCAATCGCAGAACGCGCAGCCGTCGTGATGTCGAAACCGGCATTGGTGATGATTGTGCGCTTATGAGCGTGCCAGAAAAACAGATGCTGGCAATCAGCACCGATACGCTGGTGGCGGGTGTCCACTTCCTGCGTGATATCCATCCTGCCGATTTAGGCTACAAAGCTCTGGCGGTTAATCTGAGCGATCTCGCTGCGATGGGCGCCGATCCAGCCTGGCTGACGCTGGCGATGACGTTGCCAGAGGTTGATGAGTCCTGGCTGGCGGCCTTCAGTGAAAGCCTGTTCGAGCTGCTGGAATATTATGATATGCAGCTTATTGGCGGCGATACCACACGCGGACCGCTTAGCCTGACCCTGGGTATTCACGGTTTAGTGCCGCAGGGGCGTGCGCTGAAACGGTCTGGCGCTAAACCCGGTGACTGGATTTATGTCACCGGCACGTTAGGTGACAGCGCGGCAGGGCTGGCGTTATTGCAGCACCACAAACGCATCAACGATCCCGCCGTCCATGAAGCACTGATCAAGCGCCATTTGCGACCAATGCCGCGAATTCTGCAGGGCCAGGCGTTACGGCCTTTGGCATCATCGGCAATTGATCTTTCTGATGGTTTAATCTCTGATCTCGGCCATATCCTGAAAGCCAGCGGATGTGGTGCACGCATTAATCTGGATGCCTTGCCGCTGTCGTCAGCACTGCGCGATCACTTCGAACCCGAGCAGGTGCTGCGCTGGGCGCTGAGTGGCGGTGAAGATTACGAACTGTGCTTTACTGTGCCGGAAGTACACCGTGGGGCGCTGGATGTGGCACTTGGGCATCTCGGCGTGACCTATACCTGTATCGGCCAGATGGTAGCGGAATCTGAAGGTTTGACATTACTGACGGATGGCAAGCCTGTGGTTTTTAGTCACAAAGGATTTGACCATTTTGACGCTCGATAAAGATTTGGCAAAAAGCCGCTTACGCATGAGCAATCCCTGGCATCTGCTGGCGACCGGCTTTGGCAGCGGATTGAGTCCCTATGTGCCGGGCACCATGGGTTCGCTGGCGGCGATTCCCTTCTGGTGGCTAATGACCTGGTTACCCCAGGACCTTTATTCACTGGTGGTGTTGCTGGGCATTAGCGTAGGCGTTTATCTCTGTCACCGTACGGCGAAAGATATGGGGGTCCACGATCACGGCAGTATTGTCTGGGATGAGTTCATTGGTATGTGGATCACGCTGATGGCGATTCCGGTGAATAGCTGGCAGTGGGTGCTTGCAGGTTTCGTGCTGTTTCGTATCCTTGATATGTGGAAGCCGTGGCCAATCCGCTGGTTTGATCGCAACGTGCACGGTGGCATGGGGATCATGGTAGATGACATTATTGCCGGGATCCTCGCCGCGGCGATGTTATATGGGGCAGGACATTACTGGGCTTAATTTTTTGTTTCCTCTCCCACAACCGGGAGAGGAGATAACGGCAAGCCTGTTCAGTTATTCAAATCCCACCACCGGATGCGGTTGATAGACACTTTCCAGCTCGGCAATATCGTTTGAATCCAGCTCAACCTCCACCGCCTTCAGTAAATCGTCCAGCTGCTGCGCACGTGAAGCGCCAATGATCGGTGCGGTTACTGCCGGTTTGTGCAGTAGCCACGCCAGCGCGATCTGTGCACGGCTCACGCCTTTATCGGCGGCGAGGGTTTCAACTCGCTGCGCAATCGCGGCATCATTTTCTTCGGTGGATGAATACAGCTTTTTTGTCACCTCATCAGAGACTGAACGCGCTGTCGTTTCCCCCATGGGCGGGTCAGTTTGCCTCGCGCCAGCGGACTCCAGGGTAAAACGGCAACGTTTTCAGCCAGACAGAGCGGGTGCATTTCGTTTTCTTCTTCGCGCTGAATCAAATTGTATTGATCCTGCATGCTGACGAAACGCGACCAGTTTTGGCGATCCTGCATCTCCAGCGCCTGGGCAAACTGGCTGGCGTGCATGGAGGATGCGCCGATATAACGCGCCTTACCCGATTTCACCACGTCATGCAGCGCCTCAAGCGTCTCTTCAAGCGGCGTGTCGTAATCCCAGCGGTGAATTTGCAGTAAATCTACATACTCCATGCCGAGTCGCTGCAGGCTGTCATCGATCGATTGCAGGATATTTTTACGCGACAGGCCCTGGGAAAGATTACTCATCGGAAAATAGACTTTGGTCGCGACCACAATCTCTTCGCGGCGGGCAAAATCTTTGAGTGCACGACCCACAATCTCTTCGCTGCTGCCATCGGAGTAGCTGTTTGCAGTATCAAAGAAGTTAATCCCGGCGTCCAGAGCCTGGCGAATTAACGGACGGCTGCTCTCTTCAGGTAATGTCCAGGCATGATTGCCCCGTTCTGGTTCGCCAAAGGTCATACAACCCAGGCAAAGACGCGAAATATGCAGATCGGTAGTACCGAGTTGGATCGTTTTCATGATGGCTCCTGCGCAAATTCAGGGGGAATTCGGGAAAGCATTAATCATAGCAGTCGTGTCGCTCCCCGACTGAAGAGCGACACGTAAGGAGATTATTGGGCGAGCCAGGCCGCAATGTGCTGCTGGATACCTTCTGCATCCAGTTGATAGTCGTGACGGATTTCTTCCTGCGTTCCCTGAGGAATAAATTCATCTGGCAGGCCGAGGTTCAGAACCGGCACGCGCAGACGCTTAGCCATAATAAATTCATTCACACCGCTGCCCGCGCCACCCTTGATCGCGCCTTCTTCCAGCGTGATTAACGCATCATGGCTACCCGCCAGCTCAGTGATCAGGTGTTCATCAAGCGGTTTCACGAAACGCATATCTACCAGTGTGGCGTTAAGCGTTTCAGCCGCAGCAGCAGCTTCAGGCAACAGCGTACCGAAGTTAAGGATCGCGAGCTTTTCACCCTCACGTTTCACTATGCCTTTACCAAGTGGCAAACTCTTCAGCGGTTCCAGCGCCGTGCCGATGCCCGTACCGCGCGGATAACGTACCGCGCTTGGGCCATCCTGATAGTGATAGCCGGTATAAAGCATCTGGCGACACTCATTTTCGTCGCTTGGCGTCATGATGACCATGTCAGGTACGCAGCGCAGATAAGCCAGATCGAAAGCGCCCTGATGCGTTTGACCATCCGCACCCACGATACCGCCGCGATCGATGGCAAACAGCACCGGCAGTTTCTGGATAGCGACGTCATGGATCACCTGATCGTAAGCGCGCTGCAGGAAAGTCGAATAAATCGCCACAATCGGTTTATAACCGCCAATTGCCATGCCCGCTGCAAACGTAACGGCGTGCTGCTCGGCTATCGCGACGTCAAAATACTGCTTCGGATAGTCGCGTGAGAAGCCGACCATACCCGAACCTTCGCGCATCGCAGGCGTGATCGCCATCAGTTTGGGATCATCAGCCGCCATTTCACACAGCCAGTTGCCGAATATTTTGGAGTAGCTCGGCAATCCTTCGGCACTCTTAGGCAGCGCACCGCTGGCGGGATCGAATTTAGGTACTGCGTGCCAGGTAATCGGATCTTCTTCGGCAGGGGCGTAACCTTTGCCTTTTTGGTCATGATGTGCAGAAACTGCGGCCCTTTCAGGCTGCGCATATTGGACAAGGTATTAACCAGCGTCAGCACATCGTGACCATCAACGGGGCCAATATAGTTAAAGCCCAGCTCTTCAAACAGTGTGCCCGGCACGACCATGCCTTTCAAATGCTCTTCGGTGCGTCTCACCAGCTCTTTGATGGGGGAAGGCCGGTCAGCACTCGCTTGCCGCCTTCACGCAGGCGTGAATAGGTTTTTCCCGACAAAATCTGCGCCAGGCGATTATTCAGTGCACCCACGTTCTCAGAGATCGACATCTCGTTATCGTTGAGGATCACCAGCATGTCTGGTTTGATATCCCCGGCATGGTTCATGGCTTCGAACGCCATCCCAGCGGTGATCGCGCCATCGCCGATGATGCAGGCGGTGCGGCGGCCCAGACCTTCGCGCTCTGCCGCCGCAGCCATACCGAGTCCGGCACTGATTGAAGTAGAAGAGTGGCCCACACTCAGTACGTCATATTCACTTTCGCCGCGCCAGGGAAAGGATGAACGCCATTTTTCTGGCGAATGGTGCCGATGCGATCGCGACGTCCGGTCAAAATTTTGTGCGGGTAGGCCTGGTGGCCCACGTCCCACACCAGATGATCAAACGGCGTGTTATAGACATAATGCAGCGCAACGGTCAGTTCAACGACGCCCAAACCCGAAGCGAAGTGACCGCTTGAGCGGCTCACGCTGTCTAACAGATACTGACGCAGCTCATCACACAGCGCCGGCAATTTCTCTTTCGGCAGAGAGCGCAGCTCCTGAACCGTGTTCGCCAGCGCCAGTGTCGGGTATTTAGCAATATCAAAACTCATCAGAGACTCATTATGGAAGTTATTTGTCGCGTTCAATTATGAAGCTCGCCAGTGCCTGTAATGCTGTGGTGTCATAAGATTGTGCGGCGAGAATTTCCAGCGCATCGAGCGCCTCTTGATACAAATCCTGTGCTTTTACGCGGGCATTATTTAGCCCCATCAGGGAAGGATAGGTGCTTTTTCCCAAATCCTGATCGGCACCTTGACGTTTACCGATAACAGCTGTGTCACCGATCACATCGAGAATGTCATCCTGCACCTGAAATGCCAAACCGATGGCGTTTGCATAGCGATCCAACACGGGCAGTAATGCTCGGCCTTTTTCTCCAGCAGCTAACGCGCCCATACGCACCGCAGCGCGAATTAACGCGCCGGTTTTATGACGATGGATTTGTTCCAGCTGGGCTAAATCAACCGATTTTCCTTCTGCCGCCAGGTCAAGCGCCTGACCACCGCACATGCCGGCTACGCCGCTGGCCTGAGCCAGTTCAGAAATCATCGCGAGGCGATATTCCGCATGGATACCGGTCATAGGCTGATCGGCCAGAATGGAAAACGCCAGCGTTTGTAACGCATCGCCTGCCAGAATAGCAGTATCTTCACCATATTTAATGTGGCAAGTCGGTTGTCCGCGACGTAACGCGTCGTCATCCATTGCAGGAAGATCGTCGTGAATCAGAGAATACGCGTGAATACATTCAACTGCCGCTGCGGGCACATCCAGACTGCCCGGTTCGGCATTCAGCATCTCGCCGGTGGCGTAGACCAAAAAGGGCGCAGGCGTTTACCGCCCAATAATGCCCCATATTGCATGGCATTCACCAGAGGAGAACTCTGAAAAGGAAGTGGATCTAAGAAGCGTGTCAGCGCAGCATTCACCCGTTGATGATAGGCGCTGAGCAGGTTAGCAAAATCCATTAGCTGTTTTCCGGCGTGAAAGAGGTAAGATCGGCGTCTTTATCGTCGCTCAGCAAAATGCGTACGCGCTGTTCTGCCTGCTGCAATGTTTGCTGTCCGGTACGTGCCAGTTGCACGCCGCGCTCAAACTCATTCAGCGCCTCTTCCAACGGCAGCTCGCCACTTTCCAGACGGCTGACGATTTGTTCCAGCTGCTGCAATGACGTCTCAAAGCTGGCTGGCTGTTCGGCTTTTTTCGGCATAATTTAGTGTCGACTCGCGGTTAAGAATCATCTCGCAATCGGTCATGGTAGCTGAGACGAAATGATTAGCAAAATAATCAATGTGACTGCGGTAGCAGAAGCAGTCATCGGACAAAGGTGATATACTCTCGCGCCTCGGATGCGGTTGCGCCTCGTAGCCTGCAATTTTGTGATTTTACCAGCTAAGTGCCGCCTCTTTTAGCACTTATTTGCCCAACGAAGCTGTGTCGCCATGAAGTTTATCATCAAGTTATTTCCTGAAATCACCATCAAGAGTCAGTCGGTGCGTTTGCGCTTTATTAAGATTCTTGCCAGCAATATTCGCAATGTTCTGAAAACGATCAGTGAAGACATTGCGGTAGTGCGCCACTGGGATCACATTGAAGTGCGCTCAAAAGATGAGTCGCTGCGGGCAATGATTGCCGATGAGTTAACACGCATCCCGGGTATTCATCACGTATTAGCGGTAGAAGAGCGTGAATATACGGATATTCATAACATTTTCGAACAGACGCTGGCGCAGTATCGCGCGAGTCTGGAAAACAAAACATTTTGCGTTCGCGTTAAGCGCCGTGGCAAACACAGCTTTAGCTCGCAAGATGTGGAACGCTATGTTGGCGGTGGCCTGAATCAGCATATTGAGAGCGCAAAAGTGCAACTCAATAAGCCAGAGGTGACGGTTAATCTGGAAGTGGAAGAGAACCGTTTAACTCTGGTGACCGCGCGCTACGAAGGTCTCGGCGGTTACCCGGTCGGTACGCAGGAAGATGTGCTGTCGCTGATTTCGGGCGGCTTCGATTCAGGTGTTTCCAGCTACATGTTGATGCGTCGCGGCAGTCGCGTGCATTATTGCTTCTTTAATCTTGGCGGTGCGGCGCATGAAATTGGCGTTCGCCAGGTCGCTTATTATCTGTGGAATCGCTTTGGACGCTCACACCGCGTGCGTTTCGTCGCCATCAACTTTGAACCTGTGGTTGGCGAAATTCTCGATAAAGTAGACGACGGCCAAATGGGTGTGGTGCTGAAGCGCATGATGGTGCGTGCTGCCTCGATGGTCGCTGAACGTTACGGCGTACAGGCGCTGGTGACGGGCGAGGCACTGGGACAAGTATCCAGCCAGACGCTGACGAATCTGCGTTTAATCGACAATGCTTCCGATACGCTGATTCTGCGCCCGCTGATTTCACATGATAAAGAGCACATCATCAAAATTGCTCGTGAAATCGGCACGGAAGATTTTGCCCGCACCATGCCAGAATACTGCGGTGTGATTTCTAAAAGCCCAACGGTCAAAGCGGTGAAGGGAAAAATCGAAGCGGAAGAGCTGAACGTTGATTTTGATATCCTGCGTCGGGTAGTAGAAGAAGCAACTAACGTTGATATTCGCGACATTGCCGAGCAGGCGGAAGAAGACGTTGTGGAAGTGGAAACCGTTGCGTTATTAGGTGCCAATGACATCGTGCTGGATATTCGCGCGCTCGACGAGCAAGAAGATAAGCCGTTGCAGCTTAGCGCAACGGAAGTGAAGTCGATGCCGTTTTATAAGCTCAGCACGCAATTCGGCGATCTTGATCAGAACAAAACCTGGCTGTTGTATTGCGATCGCGGCGTAATGAGCCGTTTGCAGGCGCTTTACCTGCATGAGCAAGGGTTCAAAAACGTGAAGGTTTATCGACCTTAAGTGAAAAAGGCGGCAACGATGCCGCCTTTTTATTACTCAAATTCCTGGTAATTATAAATACCCGCCGCCAGCACCAGCTGTGCAGCGACCTCACGCGCTTTCTCTTTTCCTGCCAGTAAATCAATTAGCTTCAGGGCGAAATCCATTGCTGTGCCTGGCCCCTGGCTGGTGAGTAAATTGACGCGCGGATCCCAGACTACACGACGCTCCATCCATTTTTCTTCCGGAATCGTGGATTTCAGACCGGGGAAACCGGTCATATTGCCGACCGGAAAGAGATCGTGTGGAATCAAAACAGTGCCTGCCGCTGCGCAAATAGCGGCAACAATGCGTTCAGAAAGGTGGAACTGGCGCACCGTTTCGACTAACAGTGGGCTGTCGCGAAAGGTTTCGGCACCTTTCAAACCGCCGGGCAGTACGATAGCAGCATAATCGTTATCCGCCACTTCGACCAAAGGCGCATCGGCCAGCAGGCGCACGCCGCGCGAGCAGACAATCTCGCAGGCACCGTCGCTCTCAACGCTGGCGGTGACAACCTTCAGCCCAGCGCGTACCAGCAGATCGATTGTGGTGACCGCCTCGGTCTCTTCACTGCCATGTGCCAGGCAAACCAGTACCGATGCGTTCGCGGTCATAATGTAACTCCTTGCGTTTAATTAAATCATACAGACGGGTATTTTCAGGCAGAACCCGGCCATGCGCACGCGCACGACGCAGCAGGAAGCCGGTAATGTAATCAATCTCTGTCAGTCGCTGGGCGCGTACATCCTGCAACATCGAAGAGGTATTAGCGGCTGTGCTTTCAATAACATCAAAAACAATCTCTTTCAGGCTGTCGTTGGCAATACTCTGGCCCTCACGCTCCATTACCCAACTTACTTCTTCACATAACGTGGCGATCTGCGCTGCATGGGCGCGTAATGCGCCGTTTTGGCAATCATATTCAACCGTGAGTGGATTGATGATGCAGTTCACAGCCAGTTTACGCCAGCAGGCCGCACGGATGTTATCGTGCCAGGCAACATCCGGCAGCGCCTGATGAAGAATATCGGCGATGTCACTGTAGGCAGCACTTTTGCGGTTTCCCGGTCCAATATGCGTAATACCGTTCGCGACATGTTTAATTACGGTGCCATCGCGCATTGCGGCATGGGTTGTGATACCGCGCAGCAAGGGTTGGGTTAAACCTTTTAACTCTTCAAGCGTGCCCATGCCGTTATGCAACAGTAAAACAGGGCAATCATCCGGTAACACGCTTTCGAGATTTTTTACGGCCGGTGAAACCTGCGTCGCTTTCAGGGTAACCAGCAGGAGCTGACTTTCTGCTAAAAACAGCGGGTCGTTAGCGATAAACGTTTTGTTTGTCACGTTACCTGATGGATCAATCACATTCGCGGAACAGTATGGCTGCGGCACGCGCAACCATCCCTGAACATCGTGCCCCTGGCGAGCAAGCGCAGTAAGCCAGACCTGGCCCAACGCACCGCAACCTAACACGGTAATTTTCATACAGCCTCCCGCTGGCGGGCTTATCGTTTTTAATCTTTACTGACTTGCAGTAAGTATAGCTTTCTGCGCCAGGTGATTTTATTTAGCGTCTTAAGACGCGTATTATGCATGTCACTTTAGCGTCAGGAGAAGAAGAGATGCCATCTTTCGATATCGTTTCTGAAGTCGATATGCAGGAAGTTCGTAACGCGGTAGAAAATGCCAACCGTGAATTATCTACCCGCTTCGATTTCCGCAACGTGAGCGCCAGTTTTGAGCTCAACGAAAAGAATGAAACCATCAAAGTGATCAGTGAATCTGATTTTCAGGTTAAACAACTGGTCGATATTTTGCGCGAGAAAATGCTCAAGCGCGGTATTGAAGGCGCTGCGTTAGATGTTCCCGAGGAGATTGAACACAGCGGTAAAAGCTGGAGTCTGGATGCCAAAATGAAAAAGGGCATTGAGACCGATGTAGCGAAGAAACTGGTAAAGCTGATTAAAGACAGCAAGCTGAAAGTGCAGACTCAGATTCAGGGAGAATCACTGCGCGTAACGGGCAAATCGCGTGATGACTTACAAAGCGCGATGGCGCTGGTACGCGGCGGCAATCTGGGTCAGCCGTTCCAGTTCAAAAACTTCCGCGACTGATATCAGCGGTATTGCCCGTTTGCCCGCAGACAAACGGGCAATATTGTCACCAAAATATCGCCATTAACAACAAACCCGGCAAAAGCCGGGTTTGTTGTTAATTGCGGCAAGTAAAGCTTCTAACTCAAGTCGGCTGGTTACCTTGCTGTCAATTTTAATATAAGCACTCTTTTCTTCTGGCACGATAAAGACGGCGGAAACCCCAGGCTGTGCTTTTAGACGATTTTCAAGATTCGGGGCAGCCAATACCGCGTCACTCAATACAATGCGCAGGCTGCTGACATAAGGGGCTCCTGCATTGTCATGCTGACAAACAGCCAGACTGCGGCGACCAGGGCTCCCACTAAAAAAACCGTTTGCGCATCAAAGTTGCCGAACACCCAACCGCCCATGCTGCCACCAATCGCAACGCCGAGAAACTGGCTGGTGGAGTACAATCCCATCGCGGTGCCTTTATAGCCAGCCGGTGATTCTTTACTCACCAGCGACGGTAAAATCGCCTCCATCAGGTTAAAGGCGAAAAAGAACAACTGCACGCCGATAACCAGCGTCCAGAAATTGCCTTCTGCCCCCACAGCACAATCTCAGCGATAACAATCATACCGACGCAGCCAACAAACACCCGTTTCATACGGCGCTTTACTTCTGCATAGATGATAAAAGGAATAACACCAGCAAAAGCGATCAACATGGTAGTGAGATAAACTTTCCAGTGCTCGGCGGCCGGGAAACCTGCTTGCTCAAACTGGCCGGGAAGCGCCACAAAACTCGACATCAATAAAACGTGCAGACAAAAAATACCGACGTTGAGTTTAAGTAAGCGGGAGTTTGCCAGGACTTTACTGAAGCTGCCTTTCACCATGCCCGATTCACGGTTGAGCACGTGATGCGAGGCGGAAGGAACAATCAGCAACGTAATCACGATACCCAGCGAAGCAAGGATCGCAATCATCCAGAACAGCGCATGCAACCCTAAAGCGTGTGTAACAATCGGCCCAAGCACCATAGCAATCGCAAAGGTGATACCGAAGCTGATGCCAATAAAGGCCATCGCTTTAGTGCGATTTTGTTCACGTGTCAGATCGGAAAGCAGAGCCATAACAGCCGCAGCGATTGCGCCAGAACCTTGTAAGGCACGACCCAGAATAATGCCCCAAATGGAATCGCTGTTTGCAGCAATAATACTGCCCAAAACAAACAGCAGCAGACCACCAACGATGAGTGGCTTTCGTCCGATACGATCGGAAAGCAAACCAAAGGGGATTTGGAAGAGAGCCTGGGCTAAGCCGTAAATACCAATAGCCAGACCGATTAAAGTTTCACTTGCACCCTGTAAAGCCATGCCGTACGTAGTCAGTACAGGCAGAACCATAAACATTCCCAACATGCGCAGGGAAAAAACTGTACCAAGGCCCCATGTGGCGCGCAGCTCCACTGAAGTCATTTTATTATCGTTCATTCCAACCTCTGTTAATGTGCTGCATTTATTCTAAGGAGCGGGGCAGGGCGGGTAAAACAATAGTTTTTAAGTAAGGGTAACAAAAGAAAGGGCGCGAAAATCGCGCCCTTGTCATGCATTGCCGTGCTGATTACCACACGTAAGTCAGCAGGTCTTTTGATGCCGGGGTCATAAAATCCACTGACATCATTACGCTCAGTGCCGTGATGGCGACGATTGAAAAGACGAACAGTTTACGCGCCCAAACGCGATCGTTTGAGGTTTTGTAACCTGATAACGCCATTCCGAGCCACCACACGCTCACTGCCGCAGCCACCACCAGATATTTGTAGCCAGCGTAGCCGCCCAGCGTCAGCATTAACGTAGCGATCATGAACGCCAGAATATAGAGCGTAATATGATTTTTCGCCACAGAAATGCCTTTAACAACCGGCAGAACCGGAATGTTTGCTGCCTGGTAATCTTTGAAGCGGAAGATCGCAATCGCGTACGAATGCGGCATCTGCCAAAGGCTAAAGATCGCCAGAAGAATCAGTGCGCCAGCATCAAATTCGTTGGTTACTGCGCAGTAGCCAATGACTGGCGGCGCTGCGCCAGAAAGGCTACCAATCAGCGTACCGTAGACCGAATTACGCTTCATGTAGAGGCTGTAAATGCCGACATATACCACGAAGCCCATGACCGCCAGCCACATGGCCAGCGGGTTAGCACCGAAATAGAGCAACGCAAAGCCAGCAATACCCAGTGCAGTGGCATAAATCAGGCTTACTTTCGCGGAAATGAGGCCTTTTACCAGCACTCGATTCCTGGTTCTCTCCATCTTGATGTCGATGTCGCGGTCAATCACGTTGTTAAAAACACAACCTGATGCAACCACTAATGACACGCCAACCAGTGAGGTGAGAAACAGGGCGTAATCAATGCTGCCTTTGGAAGCCAGCAGAAATCCGCCAATGACAGAAATTAAATTCCCGAAAATAATTCCTGGTTTTGTTACTTGCAGGTATTGCTTAATCATTACGAGCGACTCTTTAGTGGGCCATCATGTTGTAGTTGAGGTTCCACATAATCCACAGCGAGCCTACAACGACAATCAGGATAATGATCGCCGAGAACACAATGGCCACCATGTTCCAGCCACCCTCAGATTTGCTGTCTAAGTGCAGGAAGTAGACCAGGTGAACCAGCACCTGAACCACTGCACACACCAGAACAACACCGAGAATGGTACCGTGAGATGCACTGCCATCCATCACCATCCAGAACGGAATACCGGTCAGGATGATAGAAAGGATGAAACCGATCATGTAGGACTTCACGCTACCGTGTGATGCGCCATGTTCGTTAACAGCAGAATGACTCATTACATGGCCCCCATCAGGTAAACAACGGTAAATACGCAGATCCAAACCACATCCAGGAAGTGCCAAAACAGGCTCAGACACATAATACGCGTGCGGTTAGTGGCGCTCAGGCCACGTTTGGCGATCTGGAACATCAGTACCAGCATCCAAACCAGACCCGACGTTACGTGTAGACCGTGGGTACCGACCAGCGTAAAGAAGCCAGACAGGAAGCCGCTGCGATCGGGGCCAAAGCCTTCAGCAATCAGATGATGGAATTCATAGATTTCCATACCGATAAAGCCCAGACCAAACAGGAAGGTCAACGCCAGCCAACCGATAACGGCGCCTTTGTTTTCCTTGTTCATTGAGATAACAGCCATGCCGTACGTGATGGAGCTCAACAGCAGCAGGGCGGTTTCTACCAGAACAAACGGCAGTTCAAAGATATCTTTACCTGCCGGGCCACCGGCAGTGTTGTTGACCATAACTGCATAGGTCGCAAACAGGGTTGCGAAGATAATGCAGTCACTCATCAGGTAGATCCAGAAACCAAAGACTTTATTGGCTCCTGCATCGTGATGCCCATGCTCCGCATGGGCGTCGTGGTGATGTTTAATCAGAGTTTCAGTTGACATTATTTCAGACCTGCTTTGCTGATATCGTCAAAGTGCTGTTTCTCAATCTTCTCAACTTCGGCAACCTGAACGTAGTAATCCACGTCTTCGTCGAAGCTCTTCACGATCCAGGTAACGATCATGCCGAGGAAGGAGAGACCAACCAGCCACCAAATGTGCCAGATCAGCGCGAAACCAAATACGGTACCGAAGGCAGCGATGATCAGGGCTGCACCGCTGTTTTTCGGCATATGAATTTCTTCATATTTCGCCGGTTGCTTGTACGCTTCGCCTTTCTCTTTCATTTCCCAGAAAGCGTCACGCTCATGCACGTGCGGAATAACAGCAAAGTTATAGAACGGTGGCGGTGAAGAGGTTGCCCACTCCAGCGTACGACCGCCCCACGGATCACCCGTCAGATCGCGGTTCTGATTACGGTCACGTACAGAGACGTAGAACATGGTCAGCTGGCAGATAATACCCAGCGCAATCAGGCCTGCACCTACTGCTGCAACAACCAGCAGCGAATGGAACTGTGGATCGATGTCCTGGCTAAGGCGACGGGTCATACCCATGAAGCCCAGCGCGTACAGTGGCATAAAGGCAACGAAGAAGCCGATGATCCAGAACCAGAAAGCGCGTTTGCCCCAGGTTTCGTTCAGGGTGAAGCCGAAAGCTTTCGGGAACCAGTAGGTCACGCCAGCCATACAACCAAACACCACACCACCGATAATAACGTTATGGAAGTGCGCAATCAGGAACAGGCTGTTATGCAGAATAAAGTCAGCACCTGGAACGGCCAGCAGAACGCCGGTCATACCCCCGATAGAGAAGGTTACCAGGAAGCCAACGGTCCACAGCATGGCAGAGTGCATCTGGATGCGGCCCTGATACATGGTGAACAGCCAGTTAAAGATTTTAACCCCGGTAGGAATAGCGATGATCATCGTCATAATACCGAAGAAGGCGTTAACGTTGGCACCGGCACCCATGGTGAAGAAGTGGTGCAACCAAACGATAAACGACAGTACGGTAATGGCGATGGTCGCCCAAACCAGAGAGGTATAACCAAACAGACGTTTCTTTGAGAAAGTCGCGGTAACTTCTGCGAACACACCAAAGACGGGCAGAACCAGGATGTACACTTCCGGATGACCCCAAACCCAGATCAGGTTGACGTACATCATCATGTTACCGCCCATATCATTGGTAAAGAAATGGAAACCGAGGTAACGATCAAGTGTCAACAGCGCCAGCGTAACGGTCAGTACCGGGAACGCAGCAATGATCAGGACGTTGGTGCACAGCGCAGTCCAGGTAAATACCGGCATTTTGAACAGGCTCATGCCTGGTGCACGCATCTTCAGAATGGTCACGAAGAAGTTAATACCGGTTAACGTCGTACCGATACCAGAGAGCTGGAGACTCCAGATCCAGTAATCGACCCCGACCCCAGGGCTGTACTCCGCGCCTGAAAGCGGCGGATAGGCCAGCCAACCGGTCTGTGCGAACTCACCCACACCCAGCGACAGGTTAACCAGGATCACACCGATCGCAGTAAACCAGAAGCTCAGGTTATTCAGGAAAGGGAAGGCAACGTCACGTGCACCAATCTGCAACGGAACAGCGATGTTCATCAGGCCGACTACGAAAGGCATCGCCACGAAGAAGATCATAATCACGCCGTGCGCGGTAAAGATCTGGTCGTAGTGGTGCGGAGGGAGTATGCCTGCTTCACCGGCCGAAGCCATCATCTGTTGGGTACGCATCATGATTGCATCAGCAAAGCCACGCAGCAGCATGACGAATGCCATGATAACGTACATGATACCCAGTTTTTTGTGGTCGACAGACGTCAGCCATTCAGACCACAGATATTGCCATTTACCAAAGTAGGTGAGCGCAGCAACCAGCGCCAGACCACCTAAAATGATACCGGCGACCGTAACCATGATAATTGGCTCATGGTACGGTACTGCATCCAGTGTTAATTTTCCGAACATCGTATTATTCCTCGGCTCCCGCGGAAGCGGCATGACTCATGTCCATACCTGCGTGCTCAGGCATGTCCATTTTCCCGTGGCTCATCTTGAACTTGTCGATAACCTGCAAGAAAAGTTCAGGATTCGCTGAAGAGAAATATTCCACTGGATGATTTTCGCTTGGCACAGCCACTTTCTCGAAATCTTCCATTGTGGTCAGCGTGTTAGGGGCTGCTTTAACTTTTGCTACCCACTGCTGGAATTCCGCATCGTCTTTAGTTGCAATGGCTTTAAACTTCATGCCAGAGAAACCACGACCACTAAAGTTCGAAGAGATACCGTCGAAAGTCCCTGGCTCGTTAGCGATCAGATGCAATTTGGTCTGCATACCCGCCATTGCATAGATCTGGCTTCCGAGTGTTGGGATAAAGAACGAGTTCATGACGGAATTAGACGTGATTTTGAAGTTCACTGGCGTATTTGCCGGGAAAGCAATCTGGTTCACAGTCGCAATACCCTGTTCTGGGTAAATGAACAACCACTTCCAGTCCAGTGCAACCACATCGATCTCAACCGGTTTTACATCCGATGCCAGCGGTTTGCCTGGCTCCAGCGCATGGGTTGATTTCCAGGTCAGCACGCTAAGGAAGAGAATGATCAGGATCGGAATGGTCCAGACCACGGCTTCCACTTTATTCGAGTGTGACCAGTTAGGGCTGTACTTCGCATTAGTGTTAGACGCCCGATATTTCCAGGCAAACAACACTGCCATCAAGATTGCCGGGATAACGACGATCAACATCAGGCCGAAGGCAGTCAGTATCAGCGAACGTTGCTCCAGTGCAATCTGTCCCTTGGGATTTAACACGGCACTATCGCAGCCACTCATTAATAAAGTGCCTGCAATTAATGACAAAATCCCCAAACTTTTATTGTATTTACTGAGTCTCATTTAACGACCTCAATGACAAAGGGCTCTATTGTCGTTTAAGTGTGCGCGCATTTTACGGGAAGGATTATTCAGTGTAAACCAGCTTAAGGATGTGTCAGAGATGCGTTGCCACCTTTTGCTAAGAGTGTCACAGATGTTACGCAGGGTGATAAAACATGAATGCAGACAAGCAGTTGGCATTAATATAACAAAAAGCGATGGAAGTATCCTTAAAAAAAACAGGGAAAGGAATAACCCTTACTTTTAATGCTCAATTATTTAACAACTCCGCATCATTTTATAGACCAATTTTATACAAAATAATTGCTCACCGGTTTTTAGTATCCGGCAAAATTATTTATTTTTTCTTAATTTACTCTTAAAAATAACACGCTTTGATAAAACAATTACCAGGCTGTTTTAAACGAAAATTAAGCTATTATCGGCAGGAAATTAATTTCTTTAATGCCTGATAACCTGATGTTCCGACGATTTTTTTAACGCCAGATAATCCAGTATTACCCCAAGCATTACGCCCGTTAACGCGAGTGCCATGCCCCATTCGAACAAATGCGGCAGAAGTTGCGATAACAGCGACCATCCTGCCGCTTCAAGTGCCAGCAACACCAACCACATCGCTAGTATTAGACAGCCTGCGCTAAACAAGCGACGCGTCCAGCGATAGCCTGGTTTATATCGCGTGCGGGGAAGAAATTCGCCACTTTGCTGCATGACATCTAACGTGTGTCGGCAAAACAGCAGTAACAGTAAGCCGGGCAGGGCAGCAAACACGCTGAATGCATAAAACGTCGGCCAACCCCATAATTCAACTAACCAACCTGCAGCCGGACCGACATACACACGTCCGACAGCCGCGAGCGCAGACAAGAGCGCGAATTGCGTAGCGGAAAATGATTTATTGCACAGCGTCATTAGCAGGGCGACAAAAGCAGCCGTCCCCATGCCACCGCACAGATTTTCAATAAATACCGCGCTGGCCATACTCCATAAGTGCTTGTCACTAACGGCCAACAGCCAGTAGCCGAAGTTGGATACTGCCTGAAGAAGGCCAAAAATCAGCAACGCACGAAACAGGCTCAGGCGCTGCATCAATACGCCGCCATAAAGCGCACCGATGATCGTTGCTGCCAGGCCAAGCGTTTTATTTACCAGGCCGACATCGCCCGCGTCAAAACCGACACCGCGAATTAAAAATGTCGTGGTAAGCGAGGCGGCGAAAGCATCACCAAGCTTATAAAGGATGATTAAAGTGATCAGCAGCCAGGCATTGTTACGATTAAAGAAATCGTTGAGCGGATCGACGACGGCCTGACGCAATGAATGTGGCGTTGAAACGTGCGTATCAGGTTCCTTTGCCAGCAGCGTTGCAATGACGCCAGGTATCATCATGAGCGCCATCAGCCAGTAGGTCGCTTGCCAGCCGAGATAGCGATCGGCCAGCCACAGGGCCAGCCCGCCTGAAATCAGCATGGCGAGTCGATAGCCTAATACAGTAATGGCCGCACCGCTGCCGCGCTCTTCGGCAGGCAGAATATCGGTTTTCCAGGCATCAAAAACAACATCTTGTGAAGCGGAGCAAAAAGCCACCAGAACTGCCAGCGCAGCCATGAGGGTTAAATCACGGCTCGGCTGCATAAATCCCATCGCGACAATACCGGCGATCAGCGCAAGTTGCGTGACCAGCAGCCATCCTCTGCGTCTCCCCAGGAAAGCGGGTGTGTAGCGATCCATCATGGGTGACCAGAGGAACTTAAAGACGTAAGCCTGCCCAACTAATGAAAAAAAACCGATTGTTTTCAGGTCAACGTTCTCCACCGTCATCCACGCTTGCAGCGTACCCGCCGTTAAGGCCAGTGGCAGACCGGAGGCAAATCCGAGCAGCAAAAGTACGGCGGCGTTCTGTTGGGTAAAGAGGCGGAGATAGTGATTCATACTGACCTTGAGGAGAAGCCCGGCACTGGGCCGGGCAAAATAAAACGTTATTAACGCGCGTTTTGCTTAATGAAGTTATTCACGCTGGTGTCCTGCGCCATATCAGCAATAACATCACTCATTGTCGAGTTAACCGCATTGGTAATTTTCTGGTTCGTCGCGCTAAATGCGCCTTCTACGCTGTAAGTCTGGCGATAATTTTTAACCTGCTTGTTACCGTTTTTCGCCGTTGCGATGATAGAGATATCTGCTTTAGTGGTAATGCTGTAACGGACATTACCTTGCGTCACGTCGGCATACAGGTTGTTCACCACAATTTGCAGATCAACAGCCCCGTTCGGGCCAACCATATAACCGCGTGCAGTCATCTGTTTCTCCAGAACTTCCTGGAGCAGGAAACGCAGGTCACGCGAAGGCGTCAGGGTGACTAACTGGCCATCGCGATTCACTTTCGCCAGGGCTTGATCGCTACGCTGATCGGCACCGTTGATACTCACGGTTACGCCCATCAGGCTTGGATCTTGCTGTGGTAGCTCGATTTTAGGCTGAATCGTGAGTGTATTATTGCTGGAGGCACAGCCGGCCAAAATAAACGCAGCCAGCAGCGGGAATAACAGTTTTTTCAACATACTTTTTCTCGTTAGCATAGTGGGTTGGTTTGCAAAAACTTCCGCCATCATAGCACTGCACAGCAGTGAAAAAGCCCCAGTCAGGGGGAAATTGATTGTAAAGGCTTTTTTCGGCATGTTACTTATCATTAAGCCGTCGAAATATAACCGGGCCAGCTTAAGATGCCGCAGCCTTGTAACGGGCCGTGGTAATATTTCCGCGGTCCGCTATAAAAAGGGCCAAAAAACCTACTAATATTTAAACAGATGGGGCACAGCGCTCGCCATTGAGGAGTAAAACAATGATTCGCGAACAAATAGAAGAAAAGCTGCGCCTGGCCTTCGAGCCGGCTCATCTGGAAGTGCACGACGAAAGTTATCGACATAATGTTCCTGCCGGTTCCGAAAGCCATTTTAAAGTGGTGATCGTGAGTGATTGTTTTGCAGGGCAACGCTTTCTGGCGCGGCACCGGGCCATTTACGGTGAACTTGCTACTGAGCTGGCAGGCAGTGTCCATGCGTTAGCACTACATACTTACACAATAAAAGAGTGGGAAGGTTTACAGGACACGGTGCTCGCCTCACCGAACTGTCGTGGAGCCGGAACGCTCGCCTGAACCGTTTTACCCAAAACGGCCTGCGGGCCGTTTTTCTCATCCTTTTACGCTTAAACGCGATCTCCAGCGCAAAAAAGCAACAAACTCGCTAAAAAGTGGTGACTTAGCAGCCTCGACTCATTCCAGCGATGCCGCTATAATGCTGCGTCTATTTTTCCGGAATGTCTTCGGGACGCTTCTGGTAACAGGGATCAGGTTCTCTTCACGGAAGCCGTCCCGGTTGTTGGATACGGCGCATTTCACTATGTGTGGTGTCTGAAGTTGACCGAGCACGTGATTTTTTGAGGTAACAAGATGCAAGTTTCAGTAGAAACCACTCAGGGCCTGGGCCGTCGCATTACGATTACTGTCGCTGCTGACAGCATCGAGAGCGCCGTAAAAAAAGAACTGGTTGATGTGGCGAAGAAAGTCCGTATCGATGGTTTCCGTAAAGGCAAAGTGCCTATGAACATCGTGGCACAACGCTACGGTGCTTCTGTACGTCAGGACGTGCTGGGCGATATGATGACGCGTAATTTCGTTGACGCTATCATCAAAGAAAAAATCAATCCGGCTGGTGCGCCTAATTATGTGCCAGGCGAGTATAAAGAAGGTCAGGACTTCACCTACTCTGTAGAGTTTGAAGTGTATCCAGAAGTTGAACTGAAAGGTCTGGAAAACATTGAAGTCGAGAAACCCCTTGTTGAAGTGACTGACGCTGATGTAGATGC
The DNA here is from genome assembly GCF_027157825.1 of Pantoea sp. LMR881. NCBI lineage: Bacteria > Pseudomonadati > Pseudomonadota > Gammaproteobacteria > Enterobacterales > Erwiniaceae > Pantoea > Pantoea sp. LMR881. The sequence goes on along the minus strand of NZ_JAPVOK010000002.1, from coordinate 1,385,870 downwards.
GATGCTGGAAACGCTGCGCAAACAGCAGGCCAACTGGATCGAAACTGATGCACCAGCAGAAGCTGAAGATCGCGCAACAATCGACTTCACCGGTTCTGTTGATGGCGAAGAGTTTGAAGGCGGCAAAGCCTCTGACTTCGTACTGGCAATGGGCCAGGGCCGCATGATTCCAGGTTTTGAAGAAGGCGTTGTGGGTCATAAAGCGGGCGAAACTTTCACTATTGAGGTGAAATTCCCGGAAGATTACCACGCAGAAAACCTGAAAGGTAAAGATGCGAAGTTCGACATCGTGCTGAAGAAAGTTGAAACGCGCGAACTGCCTGAACTGACTGAAGAGTTCATCAAACGTTTCGGCGTTGAAGATGGTTCTGTTGCCGGTCTGCGCACTGAAGTACGTAAAAACATGGATCGCGAACTGAAAGGCGCTATTCGTAACCGCGTTAAGAGCCAGGCTATTGATGGCTTAGTCGCTGCTAACGAAATTGATGTGCCTGCTGCGCTAATCGACAGCGAAATCGACGTATTACGTCGTCAGGCTGCACAGCGTTTCGGTGGCAACGAGCAGCAAGCTCTGGAACTGCCGCGTGAACTGTTCGAAGAGCAAGCGAAACGTCGCGTTGTTGTTGGCCTGCTGCTGGGTGAAGTTATCCGTACCCATGAGCTGAAAGCTGACGAAGCACGTGTTAACGCGCTGATCGAAGAGATGGCTTCTGCCTACGAAGATCCGAAAGAAGTGATCGAGTTCTACAGCAAAAACAATGAGCTGATGAACAACATGCGCAATGTCGCGTTGGAAGAGCAAGCGGTTGAAGCGGTACTGGCGAAAGCGAAAGTGACCGAAAAAGCCACTAACTTCCAGGAACTGATGAACCAGACCACCACGGCCTGATCTCAGTTTTAACCGGATGTGCTAAGCCCGCGACTAAAACGTTGCGGGCTTTTTTATTTTTAGCGTTTGAGCGCACAGAGCTTATCGCTATTTGGTTAATTATCCGGCAAATTATTCAGGCATCGCTTTTTCCGGGTTAGCGATCACAGAAAAGGTTGTTATGCTTGAAACAGCTGGGCAGCATCCCCAGATAGAGGGAGTATGCAAAAAACAGTTAGGCTGGCTGATTAACCGTCCTGAAGGTGTCGGAAAGAGACAGAGCATAGTTTTTCAGGCTCGTCTTACGTAGAATCGGTACAGAATGTTGCCAATGAAATTTAATCAGGAGACGGTAATGTCATACAGTGGCGATCGTGAATTTACTGCACCGCAAAATGCGCTGGTGCCAATGGTGGTCGAACAAACCTCGCGTGGTGAGCGTTCCTACGACATCTATTCCCGTCTGCTCAAAGAACGTGTGATCTTTTTGACCGGTCAGGTTGAAGACCACATGGCGAACCTGATTGTCGCACAGATGTTGTTTCTGGAAGCAGAGAACCCGGAAAAAGACATCTATCTGTACATCAACTCTCCGGGTGGCGTTATCACGGCGGGTATGTCGATTTATGACACCATGAAATTTATCAAACCGGATGTCAGCACGATTTGCATGGGGCAGGCATGCTCAATGGGCGCTTTCCTGCTGACAGCAGGAACCAAAGGTAAACGTTTCTGTCTGCCAAACTCGCGCGTTATGATCCACCAACCTTTGGGAGGGTATCAGGGTCAGGCAACTGATATTGAGATTCACGCGCGTGAGATTCTGAAAGTGAAACAGCGCATGAACGAGCTGATGGCAGAGCACACCGGTAAATCGCTGGAACAAATTGAGCGCGATACAGAGCGTGACCGTTTCCTCTCGGCGAGTGAAGCGGTAGAGTATGGATTAGTCGATTCTATCCTGACGCATCGCGAATAAGACCTAACTTGCCCTTATCCTTACGCTATAGTTATCAGGATAACGGTTTATAGTATAGGTTGATTGAATATCGGCCGTGTAAGCGCGGCCAGCGCCGTACGCCGGTATGGCCTGAGAACTAGAAGAGGTTAACTGATGACAGATAAGCGCAAAGACGGTTCAGGAAAGTTGCTGTACTGCTCTTTTTGCGGCAAAAGCCAGCATGAAGTGCGTAAGCTGATTGCCGGGCCGTCAGTGTATATCTGCGATGAGTGTGTTGATCTGTGTAACGACATCATTCGCGAAGAAATTAAAGAAGTTGCCCCGCATCGCGAACGTAGCGCACTGCCTACGCCGCATGAAATTCGCCATCACCTCGACGATTACGTTATCGGTCAGGAAAAGGCGAAAAAAGTGCTGGCAGTGGCGGTGTACAATCATTACAAACGCTTGCGCAACGGTGACACCAGCAATGGTATTGAACTGGGTAAAAGTAACATTTTGCTGATCGGCCCAACCGGTAGCGGTAAAACGCTGCTGGCGGAAACCCTGGCGCGCCTGCTTGATGTACCTTTCACCATGGCTGATGCAACGACGCTGACCGAAGCGGGTTATGTCGGTGAAGACGTCGAAAACATTATCCAGAAATTGCTTCAGAAATGTGACTACGACGTTCAGAAAGCCCAGCGCGGTATTGTCTATATTGATGAAATCGACAAGATTTCACGCAAGTCAGATAATCCGTCTATCACGCGTGACGTGTCGGGTGAGGGCGTTCAGCAGGCACTGCTGAAACTGATTGAAGGCACCGTGGCTGCGGTTCCGCCTCAGGGAGGACGTAAGCACCCACAACAGGAATTTTTGCAGGTTGATACCTCGAAAATCCTGTTTATCTGTGGCGGTGCATTTGCCGGTCTGGACAAAGTGATTTCTCAGCGTGTGGAAACCGGTTCTGGCATCGGTTTCGGTGCAACGGTGAAAGGCAAGTCGCAAAAAGCAACCGAAGGCGAACTGCTTTCTCAATGTGAACCAGAAGATCTGATCAAATTTGGTTTGATTCCGGAGTTCATTGGCCGCTTGCCTGTGGTTGCGACGTTAAGCGAACTCAGCGAAGAAGCGTTAATCCAAATTTTGCGTGAACCGAAAAACGCACTGACTAAACAGTACCAGGCGCTGTTTAACCTGGAAGGCGTAGAACTGGAGTTCCGTGACGAAGCTCTAACCGCTATCGCGAAAAAAGCGATGTCACGTAAAACCGGTGCTCGTGGTTTGCGTTCAATCGTTGAAGGCGCACTGTTAGAAACGATGTACGACCTGCCTTCAATGGAAGACGTGGAAAAAGTGGTGATTGATGAGTCAGTTATTGATGGTCAGTCTGACCCAATGCTGATTTACGGCAAGCATGAAGCCCAGGCTTCTGGCGAATAAATAAACAATTCGTCCACGTTGTTATCTTAAAAAAGGGGAAAAATCTTTCCCCTTTTGTTTTTCTCGCCTCAGTGACGTTGAATGTCGGACGATCATCCCCATATACTCAGATACCTGTGGGTAATTGCATACTCCTGCATGATGCGGTTCCCATCACCTGGCGGACATTAAACTAAGAGAGAGCTCTATGAATCCTGAGCGTTCTGAACGCATTGAAATCCCCGTGTTGCCGCTGCGCGACGTGGTGGTTTATCCGCACATGGTAATTCCGTTGTTTGTTGGTCGGGAAAAATCGATTCGGTGCCTCGAAGCCGCAATGGATCATGATAAAAAAATCATGCTGGTCGCACAAAAAGAGGCTTCAACGGATGAACCTGGCATTAACGATCTCTTCTCGGTAGGGACCGTTGCGTCTGTTTTACAGATGCTGAAACTGCCTGACGGCACGGTAAAAGTGCTGGTAGAAGGCTTACAGCGTGCACATATCACGACGCTGTCAGACAACGGCGATCATTTTGTTGCTCAGGCTGAATATCTGGTTTCGCCAGAAATTGAAGAGCGCGAGCAAGAAGTGCTAGTACGTACGGCAATCAATCAGTTTGAAGGCTACATCAAACTCAATAAAAGATTCCGCCTGAGGTACTCACCTCCCTGAACAACATTGACGATGCGGCGCGCCTTGCCGATACCGTCGCTGCGCATATGCCACTGAAATTAGCGGACAAACAGTCAGTGCTTGAGATGTCAGACGTAAATGAGCGTCTGGAATACCTTATGGCAATGATGGAATCCGAAATCGATCTGCTGCAGGTTGAGAAGCGTATTCGCAACCGCGTTAAAAAGCAGATGGAAAAAAGTCAGCGTGAGTACTATCTGAACGAGCAAATGAAAGCTATTCAGAAAGAGTTAGGCGAAATGGATGACGCGCCTGATGAGTACGAAGCGTTAAAACGCAAAATCGATGCGGCAAAAATGCCGGACGAAGCGCGTGAAAAAGCGGAAGCTGAACTGCAAAAACTGAAAATGATGTCACCCATGTCTGCTGAAGCGACAGTGGTGCGTGGATACATCGACTGGATGGTTCAGGTGCCATGGAATGCACGCAGCAAAGTGAAAAAAGACCTGCGTAAAGCTCAGGAAACCCTGGATACCGATCACTACGGCCTTGAGCGTGTGAAAGATCGCATCCTTGAATACCTTGCGGTGCAAAGTCGCGTCAGCAAAATCAAAGGGCCTATCCTGTGTCTGGTAGGACCACCGGGCGTAGGTAAAACCTCGCTGGGGCAGTCAATTGCTAAAGCAACCGGACGCAAATATGTCCGTATGGCATTGGGTGGTGTGCGTGATGAGGCTGAAATCCGTGGTCACCGTCGGACTTACATCGGTTCTATGCCGGGTAAACTGATCCAGAAAATGGCTAAGGTCGGGGTTAAAAACCCGCTGTTCCTGTTGGATGAGATCGATAAGATGTCTTCTGACATGCGCGGTGATCCGGCTTCTGCGCTGCTGGAAGTGTTGGATCCAGAACAGAATATTGCATTTAACGATCACTATCTGGAAGTCGATTACGATCTCTCTGATGTCATGTTCGTTGCGACCTCAAACTCAATGAACATACCGGCACCGCTGCTGGATCGTATGGAAGTGATTCGTCTGTCGGGCTACACCGAAGATGAAAAACTCAACATTGCGAAACAGCACCTGTTGCCGAAGCAAGTTGAACGTAACGCTTTGAAAGCTAACGAGATCACCGTTGAAGACAGCGCAATTATCGGTATCATTCGCTACTATACCCGCGAGGCCGGTGTGCGTAGTCTTGAGCGTGAGCTGTCTAAACTGTGCCGTAAAGCAGTGAAGTCACTGCTGATGGATAAGACGAAAAAGCACATCACTATTAACGGTGAAAACCTGAAGGATTTTCTTGGCGTTCAGCGTTTCGATTATGGTCGTGCCGACAGCGAAAACCGTGTGGGTCAGGTAACTGGCCTGGCGTGGACAGAAGTCGGTGGTGATCTGCTGACCATTGAAACCGCCTGCGTTCCGGGTAAAGGTAAGCTGACCTATACCGGTTCGCTGGGTGAAGTGATGCAGGAATCAATCCAGGCCGCCTTAACGGTGGTGCGCGCGCGTGCTGAAAAACTGGGTATCAATGGCGACTTCTACGAAAAACGTGATATTCACGTTCACGTACCAGAAGGCGCTACACCGAAAGATGGTCCGAGTGCGGGTATCGCGATGTGTACCGCGCTGGTGTCTTGTCTGACGGGAAATCCAGTGCGTTCGGACGTTGCGATGACGGGTGAAATCACGCTACGTGGACAAGTCTTGCCAATCGGTGGTTTGAAAGAAAAACTGTTGGCAGCACACCGTGGTGGCATCAAAACGGTGTTGATTCCTGACGACAACAAACGTGATTTGGAAGAAATTCCACAGAACGTTATTGCCGATCTGGAGATCCATCCGGTGAAGCGTATTGAAGAAGTGCTGAACCTGGCACTGGAAAATGCGCCATACGGTATGCAGGTCGCAACGGCTAAATAGTGATTAAAGACAAAAACCGTTAAAAAGCAGGGCTGGCAAGCTAATTGGCGCTTGCCAGCTTTTTTTTGTGCCGCTAATTTAGGTGGCTGTAGTTCCACAGACTCAGAGAAATACCGTTGTTTCGGCTCTACAGGCTTGATATAACTTGCTGCGCGTTCGTATCCGGCGGGAAGCGCGAATACGAAGTGAAATAATAAAGAGGGGATGAAAAGAGTGAACAAGTCACAGTTGATCGACAAAATTGCTGCAGATGCTGACATTTCTAAAGCAGCAGCGGGACGTGTTTTAGATGCATTTATGGGGTCTGTTTCTGACGCGCTGAAAGGCGGTGATGAAGTTGCTCTGGTTGGTTTCGGTACTTTTTCCGTGCGCGAGCGTGCTGCACGTACTGGCCGTAACCCACAAACTGGCAAAGAAATCACGATTCCAGCCGGTAAAGTGCCAGGTTTCCGTGCGGGTAAAGCATTGAAAGACGCTGTCAATTAATGACAACGAATACATTCATTGAAGCATTTTCTTCAGTGGATTAGGGGACGGTTAATGCGTTCTCATGTAACATACGGGCACATCGAAAAGATGTGCCTTTTTTATCCTGAAACGGCGACAAAAGGTCGTGAGATACCTCTCAGCAGGATTGATGCTGCCAGCTAAACTTGCAGCTGCGTAATGGGCCAGCAACACGGCGAATTACGCCCCAGCTTTACATTCACATTACAGCGGAGTGTTGTCATACCATGATGGACAATTTACGCGCGGCGTCAAACCATGTCGTGCTCAAGATTATTTTGGGGTTGATTATTCTCTCCTTTGTGCTGACCGGCGTTGGCAACTATCTGATTGGCGGCAACAATGATTATGCAGCCAAAGTCAACGGTCAGGAGATCAGTCGGGCGCAACTGGAACAGGCGTTCAACAACGAGCGCAGCCGTCAACAGCAAATGTTAGGCGATCAGTTCTCTCAGCTAGCCAGCAACGATGGCTATATGCAACAGATTCGCCAGCAAGCGTTGTCTCAGCTCGTTGATCAGGCATTGCTCGACGATTACATCAAAACACTTCACATTAGCATCAGTGACGATCAGGTTAAGCAAGCGATCTTCAATCAAAAAGCATTTCAAACCAACGGCAAGTTCGATAACGCCAAATACAACGGTTTGATCTCCAGCATGGGCTTTACCGCTGACCAGTATGCTGAAGCCTTACGTAAACAGCTTTCAAATCAGCAATTAATTAACGCCGTCGCAAATACCGATTTCATGCTGAAGGGTGAAACCAGCAAGCTGGTTGATCTGGTTGCCCAAAAGCGAGACATACGTCAGGCGACCATTAATGTTGATGCGCTTGCCGTTAAACAGACGGTAACGGATGATGAAATTAATCAGTATTATCAACAACATAAAAACAGCTTTTTAGCACCAGAGCAGTTCCGCGTCAGCTACATCAAGCTGGATGCAGCCAGCATGCAGCAAGCTGCCAGCGATGCTGATATTCAAAATTGGTACGACCAACATAAAGCTGATTATTCGCAACCACAGCGTAATCGCTACAGCGTTATTCAGACCAAAACAGAAGCTGATGCTGAAGCTTTGTTAGCGCAGTTGAAAGAGGGAGCGGACTTTGCTGAACTGGCAAAAAGCAAATCCATTGATCCCATTTCAGCGCGTAAAGGCGGCGATATGGGGTGGCTGGAACCTTCCACCACACCGGATGAGCTGAAAAACGCCGGTCTGACTCAAAAAGGCCAACTGTCAGGCGTAATTAAATCGTCTGTTGGTTTTCTGATTGTCCGTCTGGATGACATTCAGGCTGAGCAGGTCAAACCGCTGACTGAAGTGCGCGAGGCTGTCGCTGATAAAGTGAAGCAGGAAAAAGGTGTCGATGCGTTTTATCAGCTGCAGCAGAAAGTGAGCGAAGCCGCCAGCAATGACAATGAGTCGCTGGCGGGTGCTGAGCAAGCGTCTGGCATGAAAGCCACTGAAACTGGCTGGTTCAGCCGTGATAATCTGCCAAAAGAACTCGACTTCGAGGCGGTAAAACAGGCCATCTTTAATGGCGGCTTAGTGGGGCAAAACGGTGCGCCGGGTAATAACTCGGAGATCATTAGCGTAGAGGGCGATCGTGCATTTGTGTTGCGTATCAGTGAGCACAAGCCAGAAGCGATTAAACCGTTGGATCAGGTTAAAGCGCAAATCACCGACACGCTGAAACACGATAAAGCGCAGCAGCAAGCCAAAGCGCAGGCTGACAAGCTGCTGGCCGATCTCAAAGCCGGTAAGCAAGATGCGTTAAGTGCTGCTGGTCTGACGCTCAGTGCCAGCACTACGGTTGATCGTAACGTGCAGGATCCTGTAGCACAGGCTGCGTTCAATCTGCCACAGCCAGCGGATAACAAACCGTCGTGGGGCGTAAGTGAGGATATGCAGGGCAACGTCGTGTTGTTAGCGGTAGATAAAGTGAGCACAGGCTCGATGCCGCAAGCGCAAATCGATGAAATGGTTAAAGGCGTAACGCAGAATAACGCCCAGCTGGCGTTTGAAGCCCTGCTGCAAAACTTGCGTAAAGAGGCAAAAATTAAGTACGGTGCTGCGGCACAAATGCAGTAAGCCTCACAAAAAACAGGTAATACCTGAAACTTATCAAGGCCGCTTTCGCGGCCTTTTCCATTTTTGCATCTTGCCTTTTGAGCCTTTTTCCTCAACGTGACACCCTGAGCCTGCTGTTAAACACAAGGAGAAACACAGCATGGCAAAACCTACTTTATATGCCCTTTACCTTTCACTGGCACTCGGCGGTTCACTTTATCAAACCTCACTTTTTGCGGCGGAAGCGCAAAATAGCGCGCAGGCAGAACAGATTTCAGTTCCTCAGCAAGAGCTGGTCAGTATCAATGAATCAACCGCAGAGCAACTTTCATCAGCAATGAATGGCGTAGGGCTAAAAAAAGCACAGGCCATTGTCAGTTATCGCGAACAATATGGCGCTTTCACCGCAATTGAACAGTTAAAAGAAGTGCCGGGAATCGGTAATGCACTGGTGGAGAGAAATGCTTCTCGCCTGAAATTGTGAGATGAAGCGCATCTCTGCACGATAGCCTGCTGCAACGGTTAGACTCTGCTACATTGAACAGGTCCAACCAGTTACTTGTCAGCAGCAGGAGATTAAAATGCGAACCACTATCAAAGTGCGCGGCTATCATTTAGATGTCTATCAGCATGTTAACAATGCGCGTTATCTGGAATTTTTAGAGGAGGCGCGTTGGCAATGGCTGGAAGACGCTGATGCCTTTAACTGGCTTCAGGAACAGAAACTGGCGTTTGTGGTGGTTAATATCAACATTAACTATCGTCGCCCGGCGGTGCTGGGCGACGTATTGGAAATTGACAGCGAAGTGGTTCAGTTGAACGGTAAGAGCGGCATTATCGCGCAACGTGTGTTACTGGCTGGCGAAGAGGGAACAGTGGCTGATGCGGCGCTCACGTTTGTGTGTATCGATTTACGTAGCCAGAAAGCCGTGCCGTTAGAAGGGGAATTACGGCAACGATTACAAGCATTAATGGCATAAAAACAGGGCGGCGAAAAAGCGCCATTCGCCGCAAAAGAGTTTAATTCAGACCCGATTTACGCTTCATCGCGGCCATTACACCGGGCCGATCGTTTAAATAGTTATTGAGGCCGTTAGCGCGTAAATGACAAGCTGCACATTCGCCGCAGCCGTCACCCTTAATGCCGTTATAGCAGGTTAAGGTTTGTTCACGCACCAGCGGCAGTTGCTGCCAGTAATCAGCCAGCGCCCAGGTTTCAGCTTTGTTAAGCCACATCAGCGGCGTTTCAAAACGGATATCGCGTGCCATGCCAAGATTTACCGCGTGATTAAGTGCTTTGACAAACTCATCGCGACAATCAGGATAGCCAGAAAAATCGGTTTCACATACGCCGGTGATGACTGCTTCAGCTTCAACTTGCCAGGCATAAACCGATGCCAGCGTGAGGAACAGAATATTTCGACCCGGAACAAACGTGCTGGGTAATCCGCTGGCACTGGGATCGTAGGCTGGAACCGGAATGTTATCGCGCGTCAGGCTACTGACGGCAAGTTCATTCAGCATCGTCACATCCAGCACTTTATGTGCTCGTGCCCCCAGTTGAAGCGAAAGCTCCCGTGCAACGTCGATCTCTTCACGATGACGCTGACCATAATCGAAAGTGACACAATGCACTTCATCATATTGTTGAAGTGCCTGAATTAAACAGGTGGTGGAGTCTTGCCCACCACTGAAAACGACAACAGCGCGTTTCATGATCTTTTCCTGATAACAAATTTTGCCTTATGGTAATGCCTCACTCCGCTGCTGAACAGCTGTGTGACGTGCTAATCGGAGGAGGGATCCAGGCTCGATTAAAATCAAACCAGCCCAGCGCGTTTAGCTGAATGCCTTCTACGCCTGGTGGTGCTGAAATTTGATAGCGAAAGTTGAACAGCGGCAGTAATACGCCATCACTCATCAATGCATGATAAAGACGGTGTAAGGCGCTGGCGCGAGCAGCAGAACTGGCAATCTGTTGCAGACTGGTAAGCTGCTGCTGCACAGCTTCGCCCTGGGGGATCGCAGAAAATCATGCCACAACGGATCCAACTTCAACCAGTGGGAGAGCGTGAATACCGGCGCGTCACCAATCAGGCGATCGCCCATGACTAAATCAGCGCCAGCGAGTTGATGAATATCCTGCCATCGCTTAACGCGATGAAAAACAACGTTCAGTATGCAGCCATTTGCCCGTAACAGTTTCTTTAGCGCATGTGCCATGTCGTGCAGTTCAACCGGTAAGTGATAGTGCAGCGTCAGACTTTTGGGCAATCGCTGTTCATTTTCTTCCAGCGGTGGCACTGGCCAGCCAGGCAAAAGTTCTTTACTTGGCGTTAACAACCCTGCTTCAAGCGGTAGCTGCGCGATAAGGCCGCTCTGTTGAATCAGGTAAAAAAGTCGGCGCGCCTGACTGGATGTGAATCCTGCCCGAGGCCGACAGACCAGATAGCAGAACCCCACGCTGATACTGCGACTGACGGGGCGCAAACTGTCCAGTTCATGACTGTTGCCAATCGCAATTTGTACCGGATGACGACAGCTGGTGTCAGGTATGCGATCAAACAATTTAGGCGTTATCCAGTATTCGATCGCCTGCATCAGGGGAAGCTGTAGATGCCAGCGAGCATGACTTTCAATCCTGACCCATTCAGGCGTGAAATGCGCAAGTTTCCATGGGCCACTGCCGGTATGAGGTTCGCTGGGGTGCGGCAGCAGGCAAAGCGAATGAGCAAGATGCCAGGGCAACCAGTAATCACTTTTATTTAGCTGGAAACGCAACGCCAGCGGGTGAGGCGCATCAATGTGCGTCACGCTGTTGAGTAACTGGCGAACACGTGGATCCCGTATTATCTGCTCAAACTGCGCCACTAGCTGACTGGCCTGTATAGGTTCATCGTTGTGCCAGAAAATTTGCGGCCGTAACCAGAACAACCATACGCGCCCTTGCGCATCATGCTGCCAGTGATGCGCTAAATCGCCAACCGGCTCATCGTGATGAAACCGCGTCAGGCCGGAAAAAAGTTGGTGAACCAGATGTTGTTCGGCACGCCCGTTGATTTGTAACGGCTGGACGCTTTCCAGTGGCCGGTAGTAAGGCACACGCAGCACGGGCGAATTGTTTTGCCACTGACCCCCATCAGTGGCTGCAACAAATTGAGGAGCTTTTCCGGCGCCAGGTCCAGCATCTTTAATGCATCTGTAGTGTCACCGCACTGCAGGTGATGTTGCAGCAGCTGTTGGCGCAGCTGTTCCGGGGAGTAGAGAAATTCCAGCGAGCCTTGCTTACCGCGTCCCGATTCGCCTTGCCAGCGCAGCCAGCCAGTCTGCTGCCACTGAGACAGTAAGGTGCGCATATGCCGCTCGCTGCAAATACAGTGACGCGCCATCTCGGCGATACAAGTGCGTTGTGTCGCACCCAGGCTTTGCTGCCAGAGGCGCTGAAATTGATTAAGGCGGTTGAGTTGGCGCATCGTAAAACCGGAACAATTTTTTAAAAGTATTCACTATTACTTCCGTGATTAAAAGGTAATAGTAAGGGTCAGTTTTCAGCGAGAGTAACGTAATGGCACGCTTAGCGGCATTTGATATGGACGGCACCTTACTGTTGCCTAACCATCAACTGGGAAAAGAGACGTTGGCGAGTTTGCAGGCATTGCATGTGCGTAATGTACAGCTGGCCTTTGCCACCGGGCGTCATCAGCTAGAAATGCAGATCCTGCGTCAGCAAATCACGTTACCGGCGTGGCTGATCACAGGTAATGGTACACGTGTTCACGATCGGGACGGAAATCTGCTGTTTGCCTGTGATCTGTTGCCGTCAGTTGCGGAAGAGGTCATTCATACAGACTGGCAGACCACAGCCTCACTGCACGTGTTTAATGATGAAGGCTGGTTTACTGAACGTCCTTTGCCCTCTTTGCTCGCAGCACATCAGATGAGTGGCTTTCATTATCAACTGCGCGACTTAAAAGCCATGCCAGGGAATGAGGTCACGAAAATCTGTTTCGTTGATGAACATCATCGTTTGTGCCAGCTAAAAGACCAGCTTGATGCTGCTTTAGATCAGCGCGCCAGTATCTGTTTTTCAGCCTGGAATTGTCTGGAGGTACTGCCGCTCGGTTGCAATAAAGGCAGTGCCCTTGCCATGCTTTGCCAGCATCTCTCATTGACTTTGGCCGAATGCATGGCCTTTGGTGATGCGATGAACGATCGTGAAATGTTAGCCCAGGTCGGTAAAGGCTTTCTCATGGGCAACGCGATGAGTGAACTCAAAGCAGCATTACCGCATTTACCGGTTATTGGGCATTGCGAGACACAGGCAGTGTCTCACTATTTAAATCACTGGCTCTCCACACCCGACCTCGCTTATTCCCCCGAATGCTGAGGATTGCAGTGAACCGGACGGGATGTCCGGTTTTTTATTCCATTTCGCGTAGCCACGGTTGAATGTCACCGATCTGTTTTGCTACCCATTCTGGCTGATAATAACTGTCGAGGTAACGCTCGCCGCTATCGCATAACACTGTGACCAGTGCCCCTTTCTCACCCTGTGCCCGCATGCGTTTTGCTACCTGCATCATGCCCCAGAAATTGGTGCCGGTTGAGGCGCCAGGTTTACGTCCCAGCAGTTTTTCCAGTTTCAGCATGGCGGCAAGCGTCGCGGCATCCGGCACTTTCATTATTTCGTCAATGACGTCAGGCATGAAAGACGGTTCAACGCGCGGGCGACCAATCCCCTCAATCATACTGCCGCGCACGCTACGTAATTCCGTATCGCGGCTGTGCCAGTAATCAAAAAACACAGAATGCTGTGGATCAACCACCAATAATTGGGTGTCGTAACCTTGATAGCGAATATAACGACCCAACGTTGCAGATGTCCCACCGGTGCCGGCACCCATAATCAGGGTGTGCGGCGTTGCAAAGGGTTCATGCTTCATCTGGCGGAAAATGCTTTCTGCAATATTATTATTGCCGCGCCAGTCGGTGGCGCGTTCGGCATAGGTAAACTGATCCATAAAATGGCCGTTTAATTCGCGCGCCAGCCGCTCCGATTCTGCATAAAGCTGGCAGGGATCTTCAACGAAATGGCACCGGCCGCCGTAAAACGTAATTTGTTCGATTTTGCGTTTGGCAGTGCTGGCTGGCATCACCGCAATAAATGGCAGGCCAAGCAGACGGGCAAAATAGGCCTCAGAAATGGCCGTGCTGCCAGATGAGGCTTCGATAATCGGCGTGTTTTTTTTGATCCAGCCGTTCGCCAGACCATACAAAAATAGCGAACGTGCCAAACGATGCTTCAGGCTGCCGCTCGGATGGGTGCTTTCATCTTTCAGGTAAAACCAGATGCCAGGGAAATCAGCAAGATCGAAACGGATCAGGTGTGTTTCGGCGGATCGTTGAAAATCTGCATTGATCTCATTAATGGCGTGGCGGGTCCAGGCTGTGTGCATGACAGGTATCCGGCAAAATCAATGACACACATTTTAAGGCACTGACGGGAAAAAAAGATGGCTATATTGTCGCTAAAATGGTGTTGTCAGAGAAAAATTTTCTCCAGGAGCGCCAAATGTTAGATAAAACTGACCGCAAAATTCTTGCATTGATGCAGCAAGATTGCACCTTATCACTCCAGGCGCTGGCAGAGGCAGTTAATCTCACCACCACACCGTGCTGGAAACGCCTGAAAAAACTGGAAGATGATGGCATTATTCGCGCGCGCGTTGCGCTGCTGGATGGTGAAAAATTAGGGCTGTCACTCACAGCTTTTATGCTGGTCAAAACGCAACAGCACAGTCGCGACTGGTATCAGGCATTCGTCTCGGTAGTGCAGGCGATGCCCGAGGTGATGGCCTTTTATCGTATGGCGGGAGAATATGATTACCTGCTACGCGTCCAGGTTGCTGATATGAAAAGTTACGACGCGTTTTATAAACGATTAGTGAATGGTGTGCCGGGTTTGATCGATGTGACCTCCAGCTTCGCCATGGAAGAGATTAAATACACCACGGCTTTACCTGTCGCTCCCTGAGAGCTAAAGATTGAGAGCAGCGTTGTGCGATTATTCAGCCAGTTAAGTTGGTATTTTATACGCGAGTGGCGACGCTATTTAGGCGCCGTTACCTTATTAATCATCATTGCCGTTTTGCAACTGCTGCCACCGCATGTGGTCGGTATTATTGTGGATGGCGTCACCCATCACGACATGAGTATGGGGCGTGTCATGATGTGGATTGGCATCATGCTGCTCACGGCGCTCGTGGTCTATCTGTTGCGCTACGTCTGGCGCGTATTGCTGTTTGGTGCGTCTTATCAGCTGGCAGTGGAGCTACGCGAAGATTTTTATCGCCAGCTGAGTCGTCAGCACCCGGCATTTTATCTGCGTCATCGCACCGGTGATTTAATTGCACGCGCCACGAATGATGTTGACCGCGTGGTTTTTGCTGCCGGTGAAGGTGTGTTAACGCTGGTGGATTCACTGGTAATGGGCTGTGTGGTATTGCTGGTCATGAGTACGCAGATTAGCTGGCAGCTTACCCTGTTATCGCTGGTGCCGATGCCGATTATGGCATTGGTCATCCACCGCTACGGCAATCAGCTGCATCAGCGTTTTAAGCTGGCCCAGGCGGCGTTTTCCAGCCTCAACGATCAGACGCAAGAAAGCCTGACCAGCATTCGCATGATTAAATCTTTTGGTCTGGAGCAGCATCAGTCGCAGCAGTTTGCCGACATTGCGCGCGATACCGGTGAAAAGAATCTGCGCGTTGCCCGCGTTGACGCTCGCTTCGATCCCACCATCTATATCGCGATTGGCTTTTCCAATTTACTGGCAATTGGCGGCGGAAGCTGGCTGGTCTGGCACCAGCAAATGACGCTGGGACAGCTGACCAGCTTTGTGATGTATCTCGGCTTGATGATTTGGCCAATGCTGGCGCTGGCGTGGATGTTTAACATTGTTGAACGCGGCAGCGCAGCGTGGAGCCGGATCCGCGCCTTACTGGCGGAAGCGCCAGCGGTTGAGGATGGTCAAAAAGTTCTGCCGCCAACGCCCGGCATTCTGCAAGCTGCGATCCGTGATTTTCGCTACCCGGCCAGCGCAGGGCCGGTGCTGAGCCACGTTAATTTCCAACTCAAGCCTGGTGAAATGCTGGGCTTGTGTGGTCCCACCGGCAGCGGCAAAAGTACCTTACTGAGCCTGATTCAGCGCCACTTCGATATTCAACAGGGCGATATTCGTTTTCACAACACGCCGCTTCCGCAGTTGCGTATCGATAGCTGGCGTAGCCGCCTGGCGGTAGTAAGCCAGACGCCTTTCCTGTTTTCTGACAGTGTGGCAAACAATATTGCATTAGGTAAACCCAACGCCAGCCAGGAAGAGATTGAGCGTGTGGCGAAAATGGCCTGCGTTCATGAGGATATATTGCGATTGCCACAAGGCTATGAGACCGAAGTGGGGGAGCGCGGCGTCATGCTGTCGGGCGGACAAAAACAGCGTCTTTCCATTGCCAGGGCGTTACTGCTCAATGCTGAAATTCTCATCCTTGACGATGCGCTATCGGCGGTTGATGGACGCACTGAACATGAAATTTTGCATAACTTACGCCTCTGGGGGAAAGGCCACACCTTGATTATTAGTGCGCATCGCCTGTCTGCCTTGACCGAAGCCAGTGAAATTCTGGTGCTGCAACAGGGCGCTGTTGCACAGCGCGGCGAGCACGATGCGTTAGTGGCCAAACCCGGCTGGTATCGCGATATGTACCGCTATCAGCAACTGGAGGCGGCGCTGGACGAAGATGAAAGTGAACAAGGGGTGCCACATGGCTAAGTCACAACGCTTGTGGCCAACATTAAAGCGGTTACTGAGTTACGGTAAGCCCTGGCGCAAATCGCTGTCGCTGGCGGTTGGCATGCTGTGGATTGCCGCTGCCGCGGAAGTAACCGGACCGGTATTAGTGAGTTATTTCATTGATAATCTGGTGGCGAAGCATCAAATGCCCTGGGCGCTGGTGGCAGGCTTAGTTGTCAGCTTTATTCTGCTACAACTGCTGGCCGCCGCTTTGCATTACTGGCAGGCACTGCTGTTTAACCGCGCCGCAATCGGTGTGGTGCAGCGATTACGCAGCGATGTTATGAATGCTGCATTGCGCCAACCCTTGAGTGCTTTTGATACCCAACCCGTTGGACAGATAATCTCACGCGTTACCAACGATACTGAAGTGATCAAAGATCTCTACGTGACGGTAGTGGCAACCGTATTACGCAGCGCGGCACTGGTCGGCGCGATGATGGTGGCGATGTTTAGCCTCGACTGGCGTATGGCGCTGGTGGCGATGCTGATTTTTCCAATGGTGCTGGTAGTGATGTTAATTTACCAACGCTACAGTACCCCTATTGCTCGCCGGGTACGAAGCTATCTTGCTGAAATCAATAACGGCTTTAACGAAGTGATCAGCGGTATGAGCGTGATACAGCAGTTTCGCCAGCAGGCGCGTTTTGGTGAACGCATGTCCGAAGCCAGCCGTTCACACTATCTGGCACGCATGGAAACCCTGCGATTAGATGGTTTTCTGCTGCGTCCTTTATTAAGCCTGTTTTCCGCGCTGGTCTTGTGTGGCCTGTTGATGCTGTTCAGTTTCTCCGTACCGGGTGTGTTCGAAGTGGGTGTACTTTATGCCTTCATTACCTATTTAGGACGGTTGAATGAGCCGCTGATTGAGCTCACCACGCAGCAATCGATGCTGCAACAGGCGGTCGTCTCTGGCGAACGCATTTTTGAGCTAATGGATGCCGCGCAACAGCAATATGGCGGCGATACGCGGCCATTAACGTCGGGCCGTATTACGCTCAACAGCCTGAGCTTTGCCTATCGTGAAAATCGTGACGTCTTAACGGACATCAGTCTTGATGTACCTTCGCGTGGGTTTGTTGCGCTGGTCGGACATACCGGCAGCGGCAAAAGCACCCTGGCGAACCTGTTGATGGGTTATTACCCGGTAACGCGCGGCGAAATTCGTCTCGACAATCGACCAATCAGTGAGCTGACGCATGCGGTTTTGCGGCGGGGTATTGCGATGGTACAGCAGGATCCAGTGGTGCTGGCTGACACGCTGTTAGCTAATGTGCGTCTGGGCCGTGATATCAGCGAAAGTGCCGTCTGGCAGGTGCTGGAGCAGGTACAACTGGCTTCACTGGCCCGCAGTATGCCAGACGGCATTCACACCAGGCTGGGCGAGCAGGGCAATAATCTTTCTGTTGGTCAGAAGCAATTACTGGCGCTGGCGCGTGTTCTGGTGGAATTGCCCCAAATTTTGATTCTTGATGAGGCGACAGCCAATATTGACTCAGGCACCGAACAGGCTATCCAGCAGACGCTGAAAACTTTGCGTCAGCACAGCACACTGGTAGTTATTGCGCATCGTCTTTCAACGATTACTGAAGCGAATACGATTTTAGTTTTGCATCGCGGTCAGGTCGTCGAGCAGGGAAATCATCAGCAATTACTCGCTCAACAGGGCCGTTACTGGCAAATGTATCAGCTGCAACAAGCGGGTGATGAACTTGCTTCGGGCATCTCATTAACAGCAGAAGGGTAAGTTGCACTCTTTTTGCGCGCCATTATCAGAATGTTCTGTATAAATGCACTCCTTTGACGCCACAAGCACCAAAGGAGTGCATCTGTTCCACGTTATGACCCCGCATAATCTATCCTCTGTGTTATCCATCACAAAACGACCCTAGTTCTGCCGCGTCTGACTCACTGATTATTCGGTTTTTTTATTTCTGGCACAGGCTTTGCTTATATGACTGCGTGTCCGTGAGACTTACTCATTTAATACCTGGAGGGGATCCTATGAAGCTGGTTACCGTCGTGATTAAACCATTCAAGCTGGAGGATGTGCGTGAAGCTTTATCCTCTATCGGCATTCAGGGGCTGACCGTCTCCGAAGTGAAAGGTTTTGGGCGTCAGAAAGGGCATGCCGAACTCTATCGTGGCGCTGAATATAGCGTGAATTTTCTGCCAAAAGTAAAAATTGATATCGCCATTGCGGACGACCAGCTTGACGAAGTGGTGGATGTTATCAGTAAAGCCGCTTACACCGGAAAAATCGGTGACGGTAAAATTTTGTCGCTGAACTGCAGCGCGTCATTCGTATTCGTACCGGTGAAACCGACGAAGCCGCTCTGTAATCAAGATTCAGTAATGTGATGGGATGGAAAAAATGAATAAAATTCTCGCTAAGTTGGGCCTGACCAGCCTGGCACTGTTACCATCGCTCGCGATGGCTGCACCTGCCGTTGCGGACAAGGCTGATAACGCATTTATGATGATTTGCACCGCACTGGTGCTGTTTATGTCAATTCCAGGTATTGCTCTGTTTTACGGCGGCCTGATCCGCGGTAAAAACGTCCTGTCAATGCTGACTCAGGTTGCGGTTACCTTTTCACTGGTTTGCGTATTGTGGATGGTATACGGCTATTCACTGGCGTTTAGTGAAGGCAACGCTTTCTTTGGCGGCTTTGGCTGGGCAATGCTCAAAAACATTGAGCTGACAGCGGTTATGGGCAGCTTTTACCAGTATATCCACGTCGCATTCCAGGCCTCCTTCGCCTGTATTACGGTTGGCCTGATTGTCGGCGCTATCGCTGAACGTATCCGTTTCTCTGCGGTGCTGATTTTCGTGTTGGTATGGCTGACGCTGGCATACCTGCCAATCGCACATATGGTATGGGGCGGTGGTTATTTAGCTCAGGATGGCGCACTGGATTTCGCCGGCGGCACCGTGGTTCATATCAACGCCGCTGTTGCAGGCCTGGTGGGTGCTTATCTGGTTGGTAAGCGTGCTGGCTTCGGTAAAGAAGCATTTAAACCGCACAATCTGCCGATGGTATTTATGGGTACCGCTATCCTGTATGTGGGCTGGTTTGGCTTTAACGCCGGTTCCGCTTCTGCAGCAAACGAAATCGCTGCACTGGCTTTCCTGAACACCGTTGTGGCAACCGCAGGTGCAGTATTGTCCTGGACCTTTGGCGAATGGGCGGTACGCGGTAAACCTTCTCTGCTGGGCGCCTGCTCAGGTTTTATCGGCGGACTGGTGGCGATCACGCCTGCATGTGGTTATGTGGGTGTCGGCGGTGCGCTGATCATCGGCTTAGCGGGTGGCCTTGCCGGTCTGTGGGGCGTCACGACACTGAAGAAATGGCTGCGCGTTGATGACCCGTGCGATGTGTTTGGTGTGCATGGCGTGTGCGGTATCGTTGGTTGTATTCTGACCGGTGTATTCGCTTCTTCTTCTCTGGGTGGCGTTGGCTACGCAGAAGGCGTGACCATGGGACATCAGGTGTGGGTGCAACTGTTCAGCGTGGGCGTGACGCTTGTCTGGTCAGGTGTGGCAGCATTCATTGGTTTCAAACTGGCGGACATGATTGTAGGCCTGCGTGTACCAGAGGATCAGGAGCGCGAAGGTCTGGATGTCAACAGCCACGGCGAAAACGCTTACAACCAGTAACGGATAAGTTCAAAAGAGCAGTGCGCTAAAAATAAAAATACCGGGGCGAGAAATCGCCCCTTTTTTTATTCGCTGCGCTGTCGCATTACACCTTCCTGCACCGTTGACGCCACCAACACCCCTTGCTGATTATAAAACTCACCACGTACAAAACCACGAGCGCCGGACGCTGAGGTACTCACGACGCTGTATAACAGCCACTGGCTGAAATCGAACGGACGGTGGAACCACATTGAGTGATCAATGGTGGCAACCTGCATGTCTGCCTCTAAAAAACCCTTACCGTGCGGTTGAAGCGCAACGGGCAAGAAGTTCAGATCGGATGCGTAACCCAACATATACTGATGAAGCCGCAAATCGCCAGGCAGTGGGCCGTTAGCGCGGATCCACACCTGACGCACCGGTTCCGCTACGTGGCCTTTTACTGGATTGTGAATTTGTACCGGACGGATCTCTAACGGACGTTCAGCAATAAATTTTTCCCGTACTTTCTCTGGCAGCAAATGCGCCATTTTTTGCGCCATCATCTGCTCAGATGGCAGATTTTCTGGTCCTGGCACGTCGGGCATTTGGTTTTGATGCTCGAAACCGTTTTCGGGAGCCTGAAAGGAAGCGGTCATATAAAAAATAGGGTGGCCGTTTTGAATGGCACTCACGCGACGTGCGCTAAAACTTTTACCGTCACGTAAGGTTTCAACGTCATAAATAATGGCTTTTTTACTGTCGCCGGGGCGCAAAAAGTAGCTGTGGAATGAGTGGATAATACGTTCTTCTGGCACCGTTTGTTTCGCTGCGTAAAGCGCCTGACCAACAACCTGGCCTCCGAAAACCTGGCGCAAGCCAAGATCTTCGCTTTGGCCACGAAATAAACCCTCTTCGAGTTTTTCCAGATTCAATAAATTCAGCAAATTTTGCAGAGCCTGGCTCATAGCGCATTCCTCAGAAAAGTGACGTCCTTAGTGTGAAAGATCCGACCAGTTATCGTCAATCAGACTTTAGCCTTTCTGCCGCCCAGGCAGATCTCTGATTTATGTGCCAACATTAAGGACATACGGCGAGTGAGTCGCTGTACCGCAGATTCGCTGCTGATAATCATTTTGATCAAATGGAGACGACATCAATGAAATTCTGGCAAGTGTTCAG
This sequence comes from Pantoea sp. LMR881, assembly GCF_027157825.1. Classification (NCBI taxonomy): domain Bacteria; kingdom Pseudomonadati; phylum Pseudomonadota; class Gammaproteobacteria; order Enterobacterales; family Erwiniaceae; genus Pantoea; species Pantoea sp. LMR881. The sequence continues at coordinate 1,364,840 of NZ_JAPVOK010000002.1, read as the reverse complement.
TGGATTAGCATTGGCGGTAGCTGTCGCAGGATGTGCCGATAAAGGTAAGCCTGTGGCAACGCCAACATTGGGTTCTGCGGTAGCAGGACAACAATCGACAATTGCTCAACCAAACGTGAGCGGTTCTGTCTATATTCGCCAGCGCATTGCATTACCGCCGGATGCGGTATTAACCGTGACGCTGTCGGATGCTTCTGTGTCTGATGCGCCGTCAAAAGTTCTGTCACAGCGTGCAGTGCGTACGGAAGGTAAGCAGGCACCGTTCCAGTTTGTATTGCCGTTCAATCCTGCAGATATTCAACCCAATGCACGTATTCTGTTGAGCGCCGCCATTACTATTGATGGCAAGATGGCGTTTATTACCGATAATGTGAAACCGGTTATTAACCAGGGCGGTACCAAAGCTGAGCTGTTGCTGGTGCCTGTGCCACATATGGCAATGCCAACGCAGCCGGGCGCGGTGTCAACTGTACCGTCAACGTCGCCGACCCAGGTGACACCATCGTCATCCGTGCCTGCACAGACCAGCATGTAACGGAAACAGGGGGCATGCGTGCGCCCCTGTTATTGTTCAGGGCTGCCAGCGATATTTATCCAGCGCAATGCGGCCATCATCGGTGACTTCAACGCCTTCTGCTTCCAGGGCATCGCGTTGGCGAAACAGATCATCACCCTGAAGTGAAATAGCGCCATAACGATTGACTACCCGATGCCAGGGAAGCGTGCTTCCGGCAGGCAGACGTTTCAGGACACCGCCCACCTGACGTGCTGCACGTGGTGAGCCTGCTAACTGCGCAATCTCACCGTAAGTGATCACTTTGCCTGCGGGTATCGCGGAAACAATTTGCCAGATACGTTGTTGAAAGCTGTCAGGTTGTGCCATCTGCTTATCCTGTTGACCTGAAATTCATTCAATTTTATCACGTCAGATTCAGGCAGGACGCGCGGAAGTGCTTGTTGTACAAGAAAGCAACGGTCATCCCGCCTGCGCTTGCAATTACCGGGGCCTTACCCGATAATGCCTGCGCTCTCGTAAAGAGGGCTTGTCAATGGAGGCCCTGTTGGTTCTCCCGCAATGCTAGCTTGTGAACTCGGTCAGGTCCGGAAGGAAGCAGCCGCAGCAGGTGACGCGTGTGCCGGGATGTAGCTGGCAGGGCCTCCACCATTTTATCCCCTCTAAAATTTTCGTAAATGGCAGACAGGCAAAACTCGCCTGGGGCCGATCCATTGCCGGCAGGCGAGATTATTCAGAGTGGATAAAAGCGTTGTTACCGTAAAACGAAAACGTCAGCAAATTAGCGAACAAATTTCCATACTGAACCAGGGACTTTATCGTAAAGCTTATTCATCGTAAGTTCAGCTAAGCGATGGTCAGCTGCTGAGTAAAATACGGCGAGTTCATTGTCCGGTAATTCATACTTGTTTTTTTCAATAACCCTTTCAAGGGTATCGATTGAGCGACAACGACGCAGTCGCATCAAATAATCCGTTTTAGTCAGGGCTTTGTTCATAAATAGATCTTTCTCACATAGGTACTATAACGAATGGCTGAGTTGCTGGAGATAAGCACACTCTTCAGTGAACAGATTAAATAAGCGTTTAGCTGAACGTTGCCATCGCTGAAGATCTTGCGCATTGATACCGTAATTACTAAACAACATAAAGGTATCGTCAAGATATTCATCAATTTGCGAAATCAGCGATTCATCTTCAACGTGCTTAATTTTATAATTCATTGTGAAAGAGGCGATATGCTCAATCAGCTCGTTAAGTTGTAAATTGCTCTCAGAAGTCGGGTCATTAACCCAGCCGTGATGGCTATCAGTTAATGTCGCCATACTCTCGTCAAACAGGCTCTCACACAGGTATTTAAGCTGGGCAATATCATGCCGTTTCGGTGAGTATTCGTCCATCTTTTTCCCCTCCGTAGCAAGCACAGTTACCGCGATGCGGCGAGATAAGGTAAAGCGGCCAGGAAGCGATTAATGAAACTGTTAATAAACGGAGTGTTTTTAATATAGATGAAAATCATTAGTTCTGCTCACCTCCATTACTAAATATTACAATTCATCGCCAGGTGAAGGACGTGTATTGTCAATGATCTCAAACTCAAGGGCACCGGGCACGATATGAAACATTATCTGTTCTTTTTGCGTCACGGTTTCATTTAGATCCAGGCAAGGACTAAATAAATTCCAGTCAAAATTGTAAAGCATTTTAAATCTATTGTTGTCTGTCTTTTCAACAGAAATAATCTTTAAGCTCTCTGGAACTAACAGCGCATTTTGAGAATACCACTGTAAATCGCCCACTAACGGTTCTGCTATTTTGAGAATATTCCGCTGAATAATTGCCATTAATTTCGCGCAGTCACTTTCATCTTGCGCAATATCACATGCTATACGTGGTTGCATATTGTGCTTACTTTTACAATTGATAAACCTATCATTGGTGTTCTGCAAGCAGTTTGCAAGCGGTGGCTTATCACCCATACCTATCACTGCATTTAACGCCTTATTAAATAATTGAAATCTATAAACTTAATAGTGCCGGTTCCTGTGTCTTAAAAGCGGGTGCGATACTTTTTGAAACATTTTGCCCTCTTCCTCTCCGCGTTAAAACACGTAACATAAGTGTTATGTTATAACATTATGTAACCTAATCATGAATCATAGTGGACTCCTGTTATCGTCAGGCCAGCGCGTACTGGTTGCTTTAGGGCTGATTATTTTGCTCGCCATCGCGATGTGGTGGGGATACAGCCATGATCGAATTCAGGCAATTACAGGCGGGATATCAGCGCCTGGCTGTTACGCCAGTAATTACGGGGCAATTAGCGCAAGGAAGTATGACGGCACTGGTTGGGGCTAACGGAAGCGGGAAATCAACGTTATTAAAAACGATCGCCGGTTTATTGCCGCCCGTAGCCGGGAAGTGCACTCTCAAATTACCCCGGCGGGAAGTCGGTTGGTTGCCACAGCGTAGCGAACTGGAAACACGTTTTCCGTTAACGGTGTTTGAACTGGTTTCAATAGGATGCTGGCCGCGCAGCGGTTGGTTTGGTGGCATTGATCGGGCGCTGCGTCAGGAAATTTGGCAGGCACTGGACGCTGTACACATGGCCGATTTTGCCGAAGCGCAGCCTTCGACGCTGTCCGGTGGACAACTACAGCGCGTGCTGTTTGCACGTTTGCTGCTACAGCGCAGCCGCTTGTGGTTGCTGGATGAACCTTTTAACGGTATCGACAGCCAAACGGTGACATTATTAATGTCGATACTGCAACAGCAGCAGCAAGCGGGTACTACATTACTGGTGGTGCTGCACGATCGGCCTCTGGTTGCGCGCTATTTCAATGATGTTCTCTCTCTGGATGATGCTTCGCATCACCCACACTCTTTGCTGCCCAACCCTTGCGGAGAGCCGCACCGTGACATTGATCCAACCTTTTATCGAGTTTGGCTTTATGCGCCGTGCGCTGGTGGCCTGTATCGCTTTAGCCGTTAGCGCGACACCGCTCGGCGTCTTTCTCTCGTTACGCCGCATGAGTCTGATTGGCGACGCGTTATCGCACGCTGTGCTGCCTGGCGCGGCAATTGGCTATTTGATTTCAGGCCTTTCGCTGGTGGCCATGGGAACAGGAGGACTGATTGCGGGCTTAGCCGTCGCGCTGCTTTCAGGCGCAGTCAGTCGCTATACTCCGCTTAAAGAAGATGCCAGCTTCGCTGGATTTTATCTTGGCTCGCTGGCGCTGGGCGTAACGCTGGTCTCGCTCCGGGGCTCAAGCGTCGATCTTCTGCACGTTTTGTTTGGCTCGCTGTTAGCCGTAGATAATCCGGCATTACTCCTGGTTGGCGCAATTGCTGCTTTTACGTTGTTAGTGCTGGCGCTGATCTATCGCCCTTTGGTTATTGATGCGTTTGACCCTGATTTTCTGCGTGCGCAGGGCAAATGGAGTGCGCCGCTGGTGCATGCGATTTTCCTGATGCTGGTGGTGTTGAATCTGGTGGCGGGATTTCAGGTGCTCGGCACGCTTATGTCTGTGGGGCTGATGATATTACCTGCGGCCAGCGCGCGTTTCTGGAGCCGCCATCTTGCCGTTATGTTGGGCATCGCCATGCTAGCGGCGGTGATGTCAGCTTTTACCGGACTGATCCTTTCCTGGCATTGCTCGCTTCCGGCCGGGCCGGCGGTAGTGCTGAGTGCTGCCATTCTTTTCTTTCTCTCAATTTTGACAGGGCCGTGCGGTGGCATTTTGCGCCGCCATTGATAAGGAGTAAATATGAAGTTGTTACCGATAAGTCTGGCAATCGGCACATTGCTGATCAGCCCATTTTCGCTGGCGAAAACGGTGAATGTCGTGGCCAGTTTTACAGTGTTAGCCGACATAGTTAAGCAAATTGGCGGTGAACAGGTGCAGGTCAAAAGCCTGGTCGGGCCAAACGGCGACCCGCATACTTTTGAGCCAACACCGCAAGACAGTCAGGCACTGGCTCAGGCTGATGTGGTTTTTATCAGTGGATTAGGATTAGAAGGGTGGATGGATCGCCTGGTCAGCGCGTCCGGTTACAAAGGCCAGCCGGTTATCGCTTCAGCCGGTATTACGACACGCAGCATGGAAGAGGGGGGTGAGCGCATCACCGATCCACACGCGTGGAACAGCATGCAAAATGGCGTAATTTATGCAACTAACGTCATGAATGCGTTGATTAAAGCCGATCCCGAAGAGCGCGCCGCTATTCGCCAGCGCGGTGAAAATTATATTCAGCAGTTGAAGACACTGGATAGCTGGGCAAAAACATCTTTCGAAGCGATTCCCGTCGCGAAGCGTAAAGTACTGACCAGCCACGATGCCTTCGGCTATTTTGGTCAGCGTTATGGCGTAACATTTCTCGCGCCGGTCGGTTTTTCCACTGAAGCGGAAGCCAGTGCCAGCGCCGTGGGTGGCTTGATTAACCAGTTGAAACAGCAGCATATCAGTAGCTATTTCATTGAGAATCAAACCGATCCGCGTTTAGTTAAACAGATTGCCAGCGCAACGGGGGCACAGCCGGGCGGAGAACTCTATCCGGAAGCTTTATCTGTCGCTTCAGGTCCGGCAGCAACTTATGAAGCCGCGTTCAAACACAACGTTAATGCAATGCTGAGCAGCATGCGTTAGGCAAAAAAAGGCCGGGAATTTCCCGGCCAGTCATCACGACACGCTGATTATTTTTTCTTTCTTCCCTGTACCGCTTTAAACCGCGGATTCGATTTACAGATCACGTAAACGCGACCGTGGCGACGCACGACTTTGCAGTCTCTGTGACGATTCTTAGCCGAACGCAGCGAACTCAGTACCTGCATAATTTCCTCCTTTAATTACGACCCAAAAAGCGACCAAAACGCTGATTAAAGCGTGCAGTACTGCCTTCTTTCGTAAAATCTTTCTGCTTACCGGTGTAATGCACGTGGGATGCGGAAGAGACATCAAGTGTGACGTACGGCAGCGTTTCCCCTTCAAACTCAACGGTACGATCAGTTTTAATGGTCGAACCGATTTTGAACCAGGCATCAGCTGACGTGTCATGAAACACAACCGGACGATAGTGTGGATGAATAGTGGTTTTCATAATCTCACCTTTATGTGATGTTATAATATAACAAAGATTATGCGCCGATCTTTTTGCGATTGCAACGTCAGGCTGAACAGCGAGGAAAGAGAGAAGGAAACGCGGGTAAAAAAAGGCCGCTTGCGCGGCCTTTTGACATCACACTTTAATGTGACTGGGAATGTTCAACCGGATGGCCTTTTTCCAGTTCAGTTTTATTCTTGCCAAAGCGACGACGCACCACGACAAAGAATACCGGAACAAAGAAAATCGCCAGTGCAGTCGCGGTGACCATGCCGCCCATTACGCCTGTACCTACGGCGTTCTGTGCACCTGAACCCGCGCCAGTACTGATCGCCAGTGGCATAACACCGAGGATGAATGCCAGCGAGGTCATCAGGATTGGACGCAGACGCATACGCGAGGCTTCCAGGGTCGCTTCCACCAGACCTTTACCTTCCTTCTCCATCAAATCTTTAGCAAATTCAACGATCAGGATGGCGTTCTTCGCCGAAAGACCTATGGTTGTCAACAGCCCCACAACAAAGTAAACGTCATTGCTGAGCCCACGCACGGTAGTAAATATCAGCGCCCCGATAACACCGAGCGGCACGACCAGCATGACCGAGAACGGAATCGACCAGCTTTCGTACAATGCGGCCAGACACAGGAACACCACAATCAGTGAAATGGCATACAGAGCCGGAGCCTGGTTGCCAGAGAGACGTTCCTGATAAGACATCCCTGTCCAGTCATAACCGATGCCGGTTGGCAGCTTCGAGGCGAGTTGCTCCATCAGCAGCATTGCGTCACCCGAGCTTTTGCCTGGCGCAGCCTGACCGAGGATCTCCATCGAAGGCAAACCGTTATAGCGTTCAAGACGCGGTGAACCGTACTGCCATTTCGCTGACGAGAAGGCAGAGAAGGGCACCATGTTGCCGCTGCTGTTACGCACATACCATTTGCTGATGTCGTCCGGCAGCATACGAGAATTCGCCTGACCCATCACATAGACTTTCTTCACACGCCCACGATCAATAAAGTCGTTAACGTATGATCCCCCCATGATGCGCCCAGCGTGGTGTTGATATCGCTCAAGGATACGCCTAACGCCTGCGCTTTCTCCTGATCGATGATCAGTTTGTACTGCGGCGTATCTTCAAGGCCGTTAGGACGCACGCCAACCAGGGTATCTGAATGCTGTGCCACCATACCAAACAGCTGATTACGCGCGGCTGTGAGTTTGTCATGGCCAAGGTTACCCTGATCAATCAGCTCGAAGTCGAAACCGGTAGCATTACCCAGTTCGATAATCGCTGGCAGGTTAAACGGAATAACCATCGCATCTTTGATTTCGCCCAGCGCCTTCATGGCACGGCCGGCAATCGCAGGCACTTTCAGCTCGCTGCCCGCACGTTCTTCCCACGGTTTAAGACTAACAAACGCAATACCGGTGTTCTGACCACGACCCGCAAAGCCGAAGCCGTTAACGGTAAATACCGAGTTAACGCTGTCTTTCTCTTTGGTCAGGAAGTAATCCGTCACCTGATCCAGCACTTTCTGCGTACGCTCTTGCGTAGCACCAGCAGGTAGCTGCGCCTGTGTCAGCAGCAAGCCCTGATCTTCTTCCGGCAGGAAGGAGGTGGGTAAACGCAGGAACAGATAAGCCATACCCACCACAATGACCAGGTAGATCACCAGATAACGCCCGGTGCTGCGAACAATGTGGCCTACGCTGTCAACATAATGGTTAGTGCTCTTATCGAACAGGCGGTTAAACCAGCCAAAGAAACCGGTGGTTTTACCGTGGCTGCCTTTTTCCACCGGCTTCAGCATGGTGGCACAAAGCGCAGGCGTCAGAATCAAGGCAACCAGCACTGACAGCGCCATCGCGGAAACGATGGTAATAGAGAACTGTCGATAAATAACGCCGGTTGACCCGCCAAAGAAAGCCATCGGCACAAATACCGCTGACAACACCAGTGCGATACCGACCAGCGCGCCCTGAATCTGCTCCATTGACTTGCGAGTGGCTTCTTTTGGCGGCAAACCCTCTTCCGCCATTACACGCTCAACGTTTTCGACCACCACGATGGCGTCATCCACCAGCAAGCCGATGGCAAGCACCATTCCGAACATTGTCAGGGTGTTTATTGAGTAGCCGAAGGCGCTAATGATGGCAAAGGTACCCAATAACACAACCGGAACCGCAATGGTTGGGATCAGCGTGGCGCGGAAGTTCTGCAGGAACAGATACATGACCAGGAACACCAGTACGATCGCCTCGAACAGCGTTTTCACCACTTCGAAGATTGAAATCTTCACGAACGGCGTGGTGTCGTACGGATAAACGATTTTCATTCCTGCCGGGAAGAAGGGTTCCAGCTGAGCCAGCTGCGCTTTTACGGCTGCCGCTGTATCCAGCGCGTTCGCTCCGGTAGCCAGCTTAATACCGATACCGGAAGCGGGTTTGCCGTTGTAGCGAGCAATGATCTCGTAGTTCTCACCACCGAGTTCAATTTTAGCCACATCACGCAGGCGCACTTGCGAACCGTCAGTATTAACTTTCAGCAGAATGTTGCCGAACTCTTCCGTAGAGGTCAGTCGCGTTTGCGCAATAATTGATGCGTTAAGCTGCTGACCTGGTGCAGGTGGCGTCCCGCCTAACTGACCGGCAGCCACCTGGGCGTTCTGGGTTTGCAGTGCGCTAATCACATCAACCGGCGTGAGCTGGTAGTTATTCAGCTTATGCGGATCCATCCAGATGCGCATTGCATACTGCGCACCAAACACCTGCGTATCACCTACACCTGTTGTACGGCTGATTGGGTCTTTAATGTTTGAAGCAACATAATCAGAAATATCATTCTGCGTCATGCTGTCATCTTCACTAATAAAACCCGCAACCATCAGGAAGCTACTGGAGGATTTTTGAACCTGAATCCCCTGTTGTTGCACTTCCTGCGGCAGCAGCGGCATCGCCAACTGTAGCTTATTCTGCACCTGTACCTGAGCGATGTCAGGATCGGTGCCTGACTGGAAAGAGATCGTGAGCTGCAGCGTACCGGAAGAGTCACTGCTCGAGGACATATACATCAGTCCATCGATACCGTTCATGTTTTGCTCAATAACCTGGGTTACTGAGTCTTGCAGCGTTTTCGCATCCGCACCTGGGTAGGTTGCTCGAATCTGTACTGCCGGCGGCGCAACGTTCGGATATTGCTCGATAGGCAGATTAAGAATCGATAGCGCACCAGCCAACATGATGATGATGGCGATGACCCACGCAAAGATGGGACGATCGATAAAGAACTTAGCCATGTATCAACGGCTCCTGTTATGACGATGATTTTTCAGACTGCGCCTGCGATTGTGATTCTGGCGCGGCTTTAGCATCGTCTGAGACTTCTTGTGGCGTAACCTGAGCGCCCGGTTTTGCACGTTGCAGACCGGTGCTGATGACACGCTCACCCGGTTTCACCCCATCCGTAACCAGCCATTTATCGCCGATAGCCTGAGCCGCCGTAATGGAACGCGATTCTACTTTGTTATCTGCGCCAACAACCATGACGGTTGCCTGACCTGTTGGGGTACGTGCGACCGCCTGTTGTGGCACCAGCAGGGCGTTCGGGTTAGTGCCTTCATCCAGACGCGCACGAACAAACATGCCCGGCAGCAGTCGGTGATCGGGGTTCGGGAAAATAGCGCGCAGGGTAATCGAACCGGTTGTCTCGTCAACGGTCACGTCGGAAAATTCTAACGTACCCGGCTGCGAGTAGCTGCTGCCGTCCTGCATTAACAGGGTGACATTCGCTTTACCGTCGTTTTGCTTCAGCTTGCCAGATTCCAGTTCTGCGCGCAGGCGCATAAAATCATCGCTGGATTGCGTTACATCAACGTACATTGGGTCAAGTTGTTGCACTGTAGCCAGCGCGGTTGTCTGGGCGCTTTGCACTAACGCACCTTCAGTAACGGACGATTTACCAATACGACCGCTAATAGGCGAGGTCACTTTGGTATAGGCCAGGTTAATGCGGGCCGTTTCGACATTCGCTTTAGCAGCCTGAACCGCAGCATCATTCTGTGCAGCAGTCGCAACAGCGGTATCGTAATCCTGCTGACTGATGTACTTCGTGCCGAGCAACGGCTTATAACGCTTAACGGTAAGCTGAGCGATACGTGCATTTGCTTCCGCCTGTGCCAGATCGCCTTTGGCACTGTTATAGGAGGCCTGATACGTCGCCGGATCGATCTGATAAAGCGACTGACCCGCTTTAACGTCACTGCCTTCAACAAAATTACGCTTTAAAATGATACCGGAAACTTGAGGACGTACTTCAGCCACGCGAAACGCGGAAGTCCTGCCTGGCAATTCGGTAGAAATTTTTAAAGGTTCGTTTTTTAACGTAACGACACCTACTTCAGGCGGTTGTTGTTGGGCGGCTTGCTCGGATTTACTATCATCACATCCTGTTAACAAAAAGCTGCCTGAGAGCATCAGGGCGGCCGCCAGAGGCGATAATCCTCTGATTTTATTCATAAATAAACCTCTAGTGTCCGATATCAAATGATCAATGGATCACAAACCGAAGAACCCATTGCTGCGTCAAATCGCGGGTCGTGCTATGGTACATACATTCATAAATGTATGTAAACTTGCTGGTTTGTAAAAAAAGTTCTCTATGGCACGAAAAACCAAAGCGCAAGCACTTGAAACGCGACATCAAATTTTAAATGCCGCTGTCATTCTGTTTTCTCAACAGGGTGTTTCTGCCACCTCACTCGCAGATATTGCTGCCGCTGCAAATGTCACGCGGGGCGCCATCTATTGGCATTTCAAAAACAAAGCCGATGTTTTGCATGAAATCTGGTTACGCTGCGACGCCGGGCTTGATGACGTGGAACTTGAGTATCAAACAAAATATCCCGGTGATCCACTTTCTGTATTGCGGGCAATGTTAGTCTATATCTTTGAAGCCACAGCAAAGGATCCACAACGTCGCGCGTTGATGGAGATCATTTTTCACAAGTGCGAATTTGTCGGTGAAATGGCTGCACTTAAAAATATCCAGCAAAGTTTGCTGCTTGAATGTTACGACAAAATTGAAGACGTGCTGCGTCAATGTATCGAGGCTGAACAATTACCGCCACATCTTAATACACGCCAGGCGGCGCTTATTATGCGGGGTTACGTTAATGGTATGATGGAAAGCTGGCTGTTTACGCCAGAAAGCTTTGATTTAGCGCAGGATGCCCCGCAGTTGGTTGAAGCCTTTATTGATATGCTGCGCTTAAGCCCAACCTTAACCACGCCGCCCTAAGCCGGGGAGGCTGCGTCGCGCTTCTTCTCATAATCACGTTGCACGATAGCCAGTGCGGACAACACGGTTTCAACCGGAAGTTGGTGTTCTTCTAATAGCTGGATCAAATCCACCGCCAGTTTGACATCGTCAGGGGCATTTTCCAGAGACATTTTCTCTCCTAAACAACATTTTTCGTCGCCTGCAGCAACATTACCTGTGGCGTAATGCACACTTATCCCTCGCGTCATTATCCAGTATAGAAGGGATTAGTTTTAGAGAGCGGAGAGATTTGCCGCGCGCTAGTCGCGACCTTGTAATGATAATGCCCACTCAACAGAACGAATTGCTTGTCGGCAGCGTGCCATCCGACCTTCCAGAATCTCAAGGTCCTTTTTCAGTTGTTGCTGTACCGCCAGCGTCTCAGCTTCTGCCAGTCGCTGTTCACGTTGATCGATCATCACCTGCAAGCGTCGCTCATATTCACGATACTCCTGATATTTCGTTTCACGCGGGTGACGTTGCGGTTGCTCACGAAGAAGGCGTAATTGTTGCGTACTGGCTTCACGTTGCAGAGCAGCGATTTGATCCACGAGGCGTTCAGCGAGCCACGCGCTGCGTATAACATCATCTTTATCCACGCAGAGGCGCTGGAAATTCTGCTCTATTTCCTGCAAATAATCAGCCAGTCGCGTGCCTTTGCACTGAAATAAGTGGCTGTCAAAACGCGGCAGGCGGCATTGACCATCGGAATGTTGGGCTATCTCCTGACGCAAAGTCTGGATGCAAAGACTGAGTCGCTGCTGAACGGAGGTGAGACTCATCATGTGCCACTTAACTGTGATAACGTGTGCGGATTAAAGAAATGTTGGGCGGTATTCATGCAACGCATTGTATTATTGACCCTCGGCTGGCTGGCGATAGTGCTGGGCACGTTGGGTATTGTATTACCTTTATTACCCACTACGCCATTTGTGCTGCTGGCTGCCTGGTGTTTTGCCCGATCATCGCCGCGTTTTCATCACTGGCTGCTGTGGCACTCGCCGTTTGGCCGTTATATTCGGCACTGGCAGCAACATCGCGCTATGCCACCAGGCGCAAAATCTCGGGCTATCTTTCTGATAATAATCACCTTTGCTATTTCGATCGCCTTAGTGCATATCCTTTGGGTGCGCATAATGCTGTTGGTGATGTTAGGCCTGTTGGTGGTATTTATGTGGCGCATTCCTGTGGTGGCAGAAACAACAGACGAGCACCCGCCGCCGCGATAAAGTTGCATTTATCCGACCATTTGCTTAGATTTGGGCGTCTTCGTGCGTGGCTTCCCCTTGTGAAAACTCTCCCGCTGAACCTTTTATCAGGTATTGGCGCTATAGAAGTTGCGCGAAACAGAATTTTTTACCAGGCGTAACATTATGACTGACACTGCGCAGCAGCTTGAATACATTAAAAACAGCATCCAGAGTATCCCTGATTATCCGAAGCCGGGAATTATGTTCCGCGACGTCACCAGTTTGCTGGAAGATCCAGAAGCCTATGCCGCGACCATCGCCTTACTGGTTGATCGCTATCGTGACAAAGGCATCACCAAAGTAGTGGGAACGGAAGCGCGTGGTTTTCTGTTCGGAGCGCCTGTTGCTTTAGCACTGGGCGTCGGGTTTGTGCCAGTGCGTAAACCAGGCAAATTGCCGCGTGAAACGTTTAGCGAAACCTACGATCTGGAGTACGGTAGCGATCAACTAGAGCTGCATAAAGATGCTATTAAGCCAGGCGATGTCGTGCTGGTGGTTGACGATTTACTGGCAACCGGCGGCACTATCGAAGCGACCGTTAAACTGATTCGCCGTGCAGGCGGTGAAGTCAAAGATGCGGCGTTTGTTATCAATCTGTTTGATTTAACAGGCGAAACACGCCTGAAAGCACTGGGTCTCGAGTGCTACAGCCTGGTCAATTTCCCCGGCCACTAAACGGTTCTGCGGGCCTCGCGATATCCTGAGGCCCGCAAGTCTGCTCTCGCGATAACCAGTGATAGGCAGATGCCTGTCTCGCTGTTAGACTACTGCAATGATATACAGGGGTTGCAGAAGGCTGCACTCACCTTTCCATCCAAATCCGTCGAATCCACATGAGCTATCAGGTACTTGCGCGAAAATGGCGTCCCCAGGCTTTTGCTGACGTAGTCGGTCAGGAACATGTTCTGACGGCGCTGGCGAATGGATTGTCTTTAGGGCGCATCCATCATGCTTATCTCTTCTCCGGCACGCGCGGGGTAGGGAAAACCACTATTGCGCGTCTGTTGGCCAAAGGTCTCAATTGCGAAACCGGCATCACCGCGACGCCGTGCGGTCAATGCAACAACTGCCGTGAAATTGAACAAGGGCGTTTTGTTGATTTAATCGAGATTGATGCGGCATCGCGCACCAAAGTTGAAGACACACGCGATCTGCTCGACAACGTGCAGTACGCGCCAGCGCGCGGCCGCTTCAAAGTTTATTTGATCGACGAAGTGCACATGCTGTCGCGTCACAGCTTCAATGCCTTGTTAAAAACGCTGGAAGAGCCGCCCTCACACGTAAAATTTCTGCTGGCCACTACCGATCCGCAGAAACTACCGGTCACGATTCTTTCTCGCTGTCTGCAATTTCATCTCAAAGCACTGGATATCGATCAAATTCGCCAGCAGCTTGAATATGTTTTGCAGCAGGAACAGATTCAGAGCGAACCACGCGCACTGCAACTGCTGGCGCGCGCCGCTGACGGCAGCATGCGCGATGCGCTGAGTCTGACCGATCAGGCGATTGCCATGGGGCAGGGCGAAGTCAATACGGCGTCAGTCAGCGCAATGCTTGGCACGCTGGATGATGAGCAACCGCTGGGATTGATTGAAGCCCTGGTTGACGGCAATGGCGAGCAGGCGATGGCGCTGCTGAGTCAGGCGGCCTCGCGTGGCGTTGAGTGGGAAGCGTTATTGGTCGAAATGCTGCGTTTACTGCATCGCATTGCCATGGTGCAACTGCTGCCGACATCAATGAATGACGATGAAGAGAGCAATGCATTACGTCTGCGCGAACTGGCTCGCGTTGTGCCGCCTGCTGATTTACAGCTTTATTACCAAACGCTGCTGATGGGGCGCAAAGATCTGCCGCTTGCGCCCGATCGTCGCATGGGCGTTGAGATGACGCTGCTGCGTGCACTGGCATTTCATCCGCAGGCAGCCATTGCCGAGCCTGTGGCGCGTCCGACGTTAACGCCACAGCCCAGCAGCGCACAGCCACACACTGCGCCGCCGCAGCCGACAGCGGCACAGCCGCATATGGCACCGCCTGAATCTGCGCCTGCGCCAGCTTTGCAGCAATCCACCAGAGCCGCAGCGGATCCTGCTCTGGCAAGTTCCACCAGTCAGCTCCTGCAGGCGCGCACCCAGTTGTTGCGTCAGGGAGCGAACAAGCCAAAAAGAGTGAGCCGGCGGCGCCTGGAGCGCGGCCGGCCAACTCCGCACTGGAGCGGCTGGCCTCAGTTAGCGAGCGCAACCAGCAGCGCCTTCGTGATAACGCGCCTGCCGCGTCGGTAAAAAAAGAGGCCTATCGCTGGAAAGCACAGATGCAGCCGGTAGAGGTCGTTGAACCGGTCGCCACGCCAAAAGCCTTGCGTTCTGCACTTGAGCATGAGAAAACGCCTGAACTGGCAGCCCGACTGGCAGAAGAAGCGCAGCAGCGCGATGCCTGGGCAGCAGAAATTGCCACCCTGCAACTGCCGAAACTGGTACAGCAGCTGGCGCTTAATGCATGGAAAGAGACCACCGAACGCGGCGTTTGCCTGCATCTGCGCTCCAGTCAGCGACATCTGAATTCGGGGGCCGCGCAGCAGGCGTTAAGCGCCGCATTAAGCAATGCGGCCGGTCAGACAGTTGAACTGTCTGTTATTGAAGACGATAATTCTACGGTGTTGACGCCACTGGAATGGCGTCAGGCCATTTACGAAGAAAAACTGGCGCAGGCGCGTCAGTCGATTACCAGCGATACCCATATTCAGACGCTGCGTCGCTTTTTCGATGCCGATCTGGATGAAGAGAGTATTCGACCCGTTTGATCACGCCACTACGCTCTTTTGAGTCGCGTTGTGGCCACAGCTGAGAGAGAAAACTATGTTTGGTAAAGGCGGATTGGGTAACCTGATGAAACAGGCCCAGCAGATGCAAGACAAAATGGCCAAGGTTCAGGAAGAGATCGCCGCACTGGAAGTCACCGGTGAATCAGGCGCTGGTCTGGTAAAAGTTACCATCAACGGCGCTCATAACTGCCGCCGCGTAGAAGTCGATCCCAGCCTGCTGGAAGATGACAAAGATATGCTGGAAGATCTGATCGCAGCGGCGTTTAACGATGCGGCTCGCCGTATTGATGAAACGCAGAAAGAAAAAATGGCAGCCGTCTCTTCCGGTATGCAACTGCCACCTGGCTTTAAGATGCCATTCTGATGCAAACCAGTCCACTGCTTGAATCTTTGATGGAGTCGCTGCGCTGTTTGCCCGGCGTTGGGCCGAAGTCGGCACAGCGCATGGCGTTTCAGCTATTGCAGCGCGATCGCAGCGGTGGCATGCGGCTGGCGCAGGCGCTCACGCGGGCAATGTCTGAAATTGGTCACTGCGCCGATTGCCGTACTTTCACTGAACAGGAAATTTGCACCATCTGCGCCAATCCCCGGCGTCAGCAAAATGGGCAAATTTGCGTGGTGGAAAGCCCGGCAGATATTCATGCCATTGAGCAAACTGGTCAATTTGGCGGCCGTTATTTTGTGCTGATGGGCCACCTCTCACCGCTCGATGGTATTGGGCCTGCGGATATCGGTCTCGATCGCCTTGAACAGCGGTTAGAAACCGAAACCATCCAGGAAGTGATCCTCGCGACCAACCCAACGGTAGAAGGCGAAGCCACAGCCAACTACATCGCTGAGCTGTGCGGACAGTATGGCGTTGATGCCAGCCGTATCGCACATGGCGTACCAGTCGGCGGTGAACTGGAAATGGTTGATGGCACCACGCTTTCCCATTCGCTGGCGGGTCGCCACAAGATTAAATTTTAAACACTTGCCGGTGTTGTGAAAAACACCGGCTTGAAAAGTACATTCCCATCCCCACATCTTCCTCAACGTTTGTTCAACCTGTTTTGTTGAGGTAGCAATGACCATGAAAGGACAAGAGACTCGTGGCTTTCAGTCGGAAGTAAAACAACTTCTGCACCTGATGATCCATTCTCTCTATTCAAACAAAGAGATTTTTCTGCGTGAGCTGATTTCTAACGCCTCGGATGCAGCAGACAAACTGCGTTTCCGCGCGTTGTCGGATGCCAGCCTGTATGAAGGCGACGGTGATTTGCGTGTGCGTCTCTCTGTTGATAAGGACAACCGCACCATTACGCTGAGCGATAATGGTATCGGGATGCGTCGTGAAGAGGTTATTGAGAACCTCGGGACTATCGCAAAATCGGGCACCAAAGCTTTCCTTGAGTCGCTCGGTTCAGACCAGGCCAAAGATAGCCAGCTGATTGGCCAGTTCGGTGTGGGCTTTTACTCTGCATTTATTGTGGCAGATAAAGTCACCGTGCGTACGCGCGCTGCGGGCGCTGCGGCTGACGAAGGGGTATTCTGGGAATCGGCGGGTGAGGGTGAATACACTCTTGCTGATATCACCAAAGAAGATCGCGGCACCGAAATCACCCTGCATCTGCGTGAAGGCGAAGATGAGTTCCTGGATGCCTGGCGCGTGCGCAGCATTATCGGTAAATACTCTGACCATATCGCGCTGCCAGTCGAAATTGAAAGCAAAGACGAAGAAAACGACACCACCAGCTGGGAAAAGATCAACAAAGCCCAGGCGCTGTGGACGCGCAACAAGTCCGACATCAGTGATGAAGAGTACACCGAATTCTACAAACACATTGCCCATGACTTCAGCGAGCCGGCCATCTGGAGCCACAACCGCGTTGAGGGCAAGCAAGAGTACACCAGTCTGCTCTATGTCCCGTCACGTGCGCCGTTTGACATGTGGAATCGTGACCACAAACATGGCCTGAAACTCTATGTTCAGCGCGTGTTCATCATGGATGATGCTGAACAGTTTATGCCGAACTACCTGCGCTTTGTGCGTGGCCTGATCGACTCAAACGATCTGCCGCTTAACGTATCACGTGAGATTTTGCAGGACAGCCGCGTAACGCAAAGCCTGCGCGGTGCGCTCACTAAGCGTGCGCTGCAAATGCTGGAAAAACTGGCGAAAGACGACAGCGATAAATATCAGACATTCTGGAAAGAGTTTGGTCTGGTATTGAAGGAAGGCCCGGCTGAAGATCAGGCTAACCAGCAAACTATCGCGAAACTGTTGCGTTTTGCGACGACCCAGAGCGAAGGTTCAGCGCAGACCATTTCTCTGGAAGATTACGTCAGCCGCATGGTTGAAGGTCAGGAGAAGATTTACTACATCACTGCCGACAGCTATGCCGCCGCGAAGAGCAGCCCGCATCTGGAACTGTTCCGTAAAAAAGGCATTGAGGTGCTGTTGCTCTCCGATCGTATTGACGAATGGATGATGAGCTACCTGACCGAATTCGACGGTAAAGCCTTCCAGTCAGTCAGCAAAGCCGATGAGTCGCTGAGCAAACTGGCCGATGAAGAGACCGAAGAGCAGAAAGAAGCCGGGAAGGCGCTGGAACCTTTTGTTGAGCGTGTGAAAACCTTGCTGGGCGAGCGAGTGAAAGAGGTGCGTCTGACGCATCGCCTGACCGATACGCCTGCCATCGTCACCACGGACGCCAATGAAATGACCACGCAGATGGCAAAATTGTTTGCGGCGGCAGGTCAGGATGTGCCGGAAGTGAAATACATCTTTGAAATCAACCCGGATCATCAGCTGGTGAAACGTGTTGCGGATACCCACGATGAAACACGCTTCGCTGAATGGGTGGAGCTGTTACTGGATCAGGCGCTGCTGGCTGAGCGCGGTACGCTGGACGATCCAAACCAGTTTATCCGTCGCATGAATCAGCTGCTGACGGCCTAAAACAGAAAAGCCGGTGAATATCACCGGCTTTTTTATGCCTGTGCTGCTTCACGCAGCCAGTTTCGAAACAGACTGATCTCCGCGTCGTGACGCCGCCCCTCTTTCGTCATCATCCATGTAGCCCGATCCACACGTACAAAGCCGATTGGCGCTATCAGTGTGCCATCCTCCAGTTCCTGACGAACCAGCAATCGTGGCGCAATGATCACCCCCAGACCATTACGCGCAGCCTGAATAGCCAGCGTCAGGTTTTCAAAATGCTTTCCTGCCCGAAAATTGCCACGCGCCCCGGCGCGATTCGCCCATTCTGACCAGGCTTGCAGGTGTGTATCCGCGTGCAGGAGCGGTAATTCAGCTAAATCACGATCGCTGCGAAAACGCTGGGCGAACAGCGGTGCGCAGAGCGGACCTGTGTAATCTTCGCTGACCAGCGTGGCATCAATATCGCCGTCTGGCGGCTGTTCCTGGCTGAGCACCAGAATGTCGGTATGCTCACTGCGCAACTGATTGATGTTTGCCAGTGCCTGGAACTGAATTTCAATGTCGGGATGGCGCTGGTAAAAGGTGGCAATACGTGGGATCAGCCACTGTGACAAAAAACTGGGCGAACATGAAACCTTGAGATGGTAACGCATCCCGGTACGGATACTTTCGCAGGTGCTGTGCAATTCGCTGAATGCTTTTTGGCAACTCAGCAGTAAACGCTCACCATGTGAGGTTAATTTGACGCGTCCTTGAGTTCTGACAAATAACGGTTTGCCCATCCAGCTTTCAAGTTGCCGTATTTGGTGGCTGATTGCGCTGTGAGTGACGTGCAGGTGTTCGGCCGCCAGACTAAAGCTGCTGTTTAAAGCTGCCTGATGAAAATAGTGCAGCGCCCTCAGCGGTGGTAGTCCGGTCATACTCATCCCCTGTGTAAAAACCTAACAGGGATTGTCAGTTTATATCATTTTAAAGTCCAGCCGCATTGGCCTACCCTTTTGGGCAAATTCTGGCGGGTTGACTCACAGGGTTGTCTGTGCTTTTGTCCGGCTATTTCCGCCTTGCTCAGGATGAGCCGCTCACCAATACTCAGCGAAAACAACGAGAAAAACAGCATTATGGTTCCCTTATCCCTCCCATCTGAACGCGCATCGGAAGCGCGAGACAGGTTACGCATCACATTGTCACGGTTGTATAAACTGGAGCAGTTTGATCTCTTCTTTGCGCCGTCTTTACATGTGGCGCGCGTTTTGCTGTCTCAACTCTTTCTTCGCCAGGAGCAGGCGCGTAATCAAACGCGCTACGCTTCTCACTATCCCGTCACTGAACTGAATGTGCTGCCTGCCATTCCGCTGATGGCGGGTAACATCACATTAATACCGCATGTTGATATACCACACGGCGTAGTACGCACCTTAAGTGATTGTCAGCAGCAGGGGGTGACTGAAGCCAGCGAAAGCTTCGCCAGTATGCTGCATGAGAAGCTTATCAACGAGGCGCAGCTGTTTGTCTCGCGTCTTGACCGTCATGCTGAACTCGGCAGCGATATCGTACTGGTGGCACTGCGCACACACGATTTCAGCACCCTGGTGCGGAGTGAGTTGCGCCTGTTTGAACAGGGTCTGGCTTTAGATTCAGCGATTCAACAGACGCTTAACCGCATTGATGACGAACACTGGCGGCCTTATAACGCTGCGGTTGTCGACAGGATTTCGCTCTCTACGCCTCTGTCGCTTAATTCAAGCCATCAACCCGGCCTGCCGTTCGCCACCTTTACGCTACCGACACCGCTGCTGGCTTCGCTGAAAAGCACGGAAGAACTGGTGCTGTGGCCGCAACAGGCGCGCATGCAGATCAATGCCAATGTGCGTGGCGGCGGGAAAAAAAGTGTCAATATGACGCATTATCTGAGCAAGCGGCTGCAAAACCTGCTCGCGCAGGGTTACAAATCCGAAAATGGCGCGCGTGCCGATCGGCGTACTGGTTTCTGAGGCTAAAGCCAGTAAAGTAGCCACTATGGGATCCGCCTGCTTCCTTGTGATGCGCGGGTCATAATGGTATGTTCTTCGCCTTCTCAGATTGATCAATGCGATTCGCAAGGGGATTTACGCAATGCGTATTATTCTGCTCGGAGCTCCGGGCGCAGGTAAGGGGACACAGGCCCAATTCATCATGGAGAAATATGGCATTCCGCAGATCTCCACTGGCGATATGTTGCGTGCAGCAGTAAAAGCAGGCACCGAACTCGGCAACCAGGCGAAAGCCATCATGGATGCGGGTAAGCTGGTTACCGATGAGTTAGTGATTGCGCTGGTAAAAGAGCGTATTGCACAGGAAGACTGCAAAAACGGTTTCCTGCTGGACGGTTTCCCACGCACCATTCCTCAGGCTGACGCGATGAAAGATGCCGGCATCAACGTTGATTACGTGCTGGAATTCGCTGTACCGGACGAACTGATCGTTGAGCGCATCGTGGGCCGTCGCGTCCATGCGCCATCGGGCCGTGTTTATCACGTCACCTTTAACCCACCAAAGGTTGAAGGCAAAGATGACGTAACCGGTGAAGAACTGACTACGCGTAAAGACGATCAGGAAGAGACAGTACGTAAGCGTTTGGTCGAATATCATCAGATGACGGCACCGCTGATTGCTTACTACAGCAAAGAAGCGGAGGCGGGCCACACCGCTTATCACAAAATTGATGGCACCCGTAAAGTGTCTGAAGTAAGCGCAGAGCTGGCGAATATCCTCGGCTAATCGCGCTGGGGCTGGTTTAACCAGCCCCTTTTGCAGCAATCGCTGTTACCTCCCCTTAATTCCGCTACAATTCCTCCAGTTTTTTCAGGCTCCCCGTCGTCATCAAGGAAAAATAATGAGGCAAGACAAGCCCGGCGTTTTACTGGTGAATTTAGGTACACCAGACGCCCCAACCACACCCGCAGTTAAACGCTATCTGAAACAGTTTTTGAGCGATCCGCGCGTCGTCGATACTCCGCGCTGGCTTTGGTGGCCGATCCTCAATGGCATCGTTTTACCGTTCCGATCGCCACGCGTCTCAAAACTGTATGCTTCGGTCTGGATGGAAGGCGGCTCGCCACTGATGGTTTACAGCCAGCGTCAACGCGATGCGCTGGCCGCCAGGCTGGATATACCGGTAGCTTTGGGTATGAGCTACGGTAATCCGAGTATGAAAAGCGCCGTCGACAGTTTAATGGCGCAGGGCGTGACGCGTTTGATCGTGTTACCCCTCTATCCGCAATTTTCCTGTTCAACCGTTGCAGCGGTATGGGATGGACTAACGGCGGTCTTCAAAGATTACCGTTCGCTGCCTGACGTCGATTTCATTCGTGATTACGCCGATCATCCTGCCTATATCGCAGCGTTAAAAGCGTCTGTTGAACGTTCTTTCGCGCAGCACGGTCAGCCAGATCTGCTGGTGATGTCTTATCACGGTATTCCACAGCGTTTTGCGGATGAGGGTGATGACTATCCTCAGCGTTGCGCTGATACCACGGCGGCGCTGACCAAAGCACTGGGTTTGCGTGACGATCAGGTCAAACTGACCTTCCAGTCACGTTTTGGCCGTGAGCCTTGGTTGACACCTTACACCGACGAAACCATGCAAGGCCTACCGGGTACGGGCGTAAAACATGTACAGGTAATGAGTCCTGGCTTCTCGGCGGACTGTCTGGAAACGCTGGAAGAGATCAGCGAGCAGAACTGCGAATTCTTCATGCACGCAGGCGGTGAAAAATTTGAGTATATTCCGGCCCTCAACGACGACGCCGCGCACATCGACATGATGGTGCAGTTGATCAATGCTCGTCGTTAAAGCCCTGGCAGAGAGTGTGATATCATTCTCTGCCTGTTTTTCCTTACGGCAGTCTTCATGAAATTTCCCGGCAAACGCAAATCCAAACACTATTTTCCCGTAAGCGCACGCGATCCCTTATTACAGCCCACGCCGCATGATGTTGAAGAGGGCAGTTGGGTGGTGGGTATTGATCAGACGCTGGTTGATATCGAAGCCAAAGTGGATGACGCTTTTCTTGTACGCTATGGCCTGAGCGCCGGTCATTCGCTGGTGATTGACGATGCCATTGCAGAGGCGCTGTACGGCGAACTGATGCGTGATGAGCTGATTAGCCACCAGTTTGCTGGCGGCACCATTGGCAACACCCTGCATAACTTCTCGGTACTGGCCGATGACCGTTCTGTGCTGTTAGGCGTAATGTGCAATAACATTCAGATCGGTGGCTATGCCTATCGCTATTTGTGCAACACCTCCAGCCGGATGGATCTCAATTATTTACAGGGCGTTGATGGTGCCATTGGGCGTTGTTTTACGCTGATCGGCGAGCATGGCGAACGCACGTTTGCTATCAGCCCCGGCCAGATGAATCAGTTGCAACCTGCCAGTATTCCTGAAGAGGTGATTGCGGGTGCCTCAGCTCTGGTACTGACCTCCTATCTGGTACGCTGCAATGAGGGCGAACCGATGCCAGCAGCCACACTACAGGCGATTGAATATGCTAAAAAGCATAACGTTCCGGTGGTATTAACGCTCGGCACTAAGCATGTCATCAGCGACAACCCGCAGTTCTGGCGCGATTTTTTGCGCGATCACGTTTCGATCGTGGCAATGAACGAGGAAGAAGCACTGGCGTTGACCGGGGAAGCAGACCCGCTATTAGCTTCAGATATGACGCTGGAATGGGTCGATCTGGTGCTGTGTACGGCTGGCCCGACCGGGCTTTACATGGCGGGTTACACCGAAGAAGCGTTTAAACGTAAAACCAATCATCCGCTGTTACCTGGCGCGATTGCAGAATTTAATCAGTACGAATTCAGCCGGGTAATGCGTAAACAGGATTGCGAACAGCCGCTGCGTATTTTTTTCTCACATTGCGCCTTACATGGGCGGACCAGAGAAGATTATGAATACCAACGGGGCAGGTGACGGTGCGCTGGCGGCAGTGCTTCATGATATTACGGCGAATAATTATCATCGCCTGAAAGTGCCAAACTCCAGCAAACATGCACGACCTTATCTGAGCTACTCTTCACTGGCGCAGGTCTGTAAATATGCGAACCGCGTCAGTTATCAGGTGCTGAACCAGCACTCTCCACGTCTGACGCGCGGCCTGCCAGAGCGCGAAGACAGTCTGGAAGAGTCCTACTGGGATCGTTAACCTGGCGCGGCAGCAACCTTCTCCTGCTTGCGGGAGAAGGTCAGCGCGCACCGCTACAAGCTCAGGTGATTAACCTTTTTCACAGGCCAGGGTGTTTCCATCCTGCGCCATTTTCTCTTCCAGCATATGCAACATGCTGCTCGCAATTTCGCGTTCGCCCATGACGACACGGTTAGCGCCGCGCTCTAAAATATAATCAACTTCGTCGTCATAGTGCGCACGCGCAATGATTTCAATAGTCTGATATTTCTCTCGTGCCGCCGTCACCACTTCACCCGCTTCATAACCGTTGGGGATGGTCAACAATAGCCAGCGGGCACAATCCAGACGCGCCAGCTCCATCGTGTCGGAACGCGCCGCGTTACCCAGTACCGCCTTTATACCTTGCTCGCGCAGAGCTTCCACACGCGGGCGGGAATTCTCTACTACCACAAACGGAACGCCTGCTTCACGCAGTTTTTGGCCGATTAAACTGCCGACCCGTCCATAACCGACAATCACGGCATGGCTGCACATTTCTACCGGGATCTGTTTCTCATCCTCAATCGCCTCTTCCAGCGTCTGCTCTTCCATGGTTTCGGTCTTCGCCAGATAACGCTCCAGCAGACTAAACAAAATGGGATTAATCATAATGGAAAGTATGGCTGCGGCGAGGACAAGATTACGACCCTCGTCGTTCAACAGGCCCAGTGAAATGCCGAGTCCGGCAAGGATAAAAGCGAATTCACCAATCTGTGCCAGACTGGCTGAAATAGTGAGGGCAGTACGACGAGAATGCCCCAACAGAGAAACCAGCAGCCAGGCTGCCAGCGATTTGCCTACCACAATGATCACCAGCGCGCCGAGTACAGCCAGCGGTTGCGTGACCAAAATCATCGGATCAAACAGCATACCGACCGAGACAAAAAACAGCACAGCAAAAGCATCACGCAACGGCAAGGTATCGTGGGCGGCGCGATGGCTCAGTTCAGATTCGTTTAGTACCATGCCGGCAAAGAAGGCACCCAGCGCAAAAGAGACATCAAAAAACTCCACTGCGCCAAACGCAATGCCGAGCGCCAGGGCCAGTACCGCTAAGGTAAACAGCTCTCGTGAACCGGTAGCGGCGCTTTTGGCGAGGATCCATGGCACCGCACGTCGTCCGACGACCATCATCAGCACCATAAACGCCACCACTTTGCCGATGGTGAATAACAGATCCCATACCAGTAATCCGGCGCTGGCGTTGCCCTGTTCCAGCATTCCGGCAATGGCAGGCAACAGCACCAGCGTCAGTACCATGACTAAATCTTCAACAATCAACCAGCCGATAGCGATTTGACCGCGCTGGCTGTCAATCAGCTGTCGCTCTTCTAACGCACGCAGCAACACTACGGTACTGGCGGTTGAGAGACACAGGCCAAAGACCAAACCGGTCATCCACGACCAGCCCATCGTCCAGGAAAGCCCCATTCCCAGCAGTGTCGCGACGGCAATCTGCGCAATCGCGCCGGGAATGGCGACCGACTTTACCGACAACAAATCCTTGAGCGAAAAGTGCAAACCGACACCAAACATCAGCAAAATTACGCCTAACTCAGCCAGTTCAGGCGCCAGATCGGTATCAGCAACAAAGCCAGGCGTAAAAGGACCAGCCATAACGCCCGCCATCAAATAACCGACCAGCGGCGAAATGCGTAAACGATTCGCCAGCATGCCAAGGAGAAAAGCCAGAACCAGTGCTCCGACAATGGTGGTGATCAACGGTGTAGTGTGATGCATGCCTGTCTCCTTGTATGCAAATGTATCCGCTTGTAACAAATGAGTTTAATGCAATTATCAATGCCTCGCTGTTAAATTTGCAGGATGATAAGAAAAAATTCATCTGCCGAGCTAAAAACGCAATCTAACCGCTATTTTTACATATTATCTTTAATCTCAGCTGAAATAACGGTTCAGAGAGAGGCATAACGAAAAAGTTTACGCCTGTTAAATGTCCTGTGCGTGACGATTATCAGGCAGGAAAGCGGTTAACAGGCCGATTAACGGCAGCCAGGCGCAGATTTGGTAAACCCATTCGATACTGGTATGGTCAGCCACCACGCCCAGCACCGCCGCTCCCAGCCCGCCCATACCAAAGGCAAAACCGAAAAAGAGTCCAGAAACCATGCCAATACGCCCCGGCATCAGCTCCTGTGCATACACCAAAATAGCCGAAAACGCCGACGCCAGAATCAGGCCAATCACTACGCTTAGCACGCTGGTCCACATCAATGTTGCGTGCGGCAACAGCAGAGTAAAAGGCGCAACGCCAAGAATTGATCCCCAGATAACATATTTACGGCCAATTTTATCGCCAATCGGGCCGCCAACAATGGTGCCTGCCGCCACCGCGCCTAAAAAAGCAAACAGGTGAAATTGTGCGTTTTGCACTGACAGGCCAAATTTATGCATTAAATAAAAGGTGTAATAGCTGCTCAGGCTGGTGAGGTAGAAGTATTTAGAGAAAATCAGCAGCAGCAGGATACTAATGGCCAGGGCAATTTTCTTCGCAGGAAGAGGATTAAGCGGCGCAGCACTGGTTTTAGCGCCATTAGCGCGATGTTGATGCTGATACCAGCGGCTCACCTGCAACAAAACGATAATGCCCAGCAGCGCCGCCAGAACAAACCAGCCGAGGTGATCCTTACCATATGGCGCAATAATCAGTGCCGCCAGCAGCGGTCCCATTGCACTGCCAAAATTTCCCCCAACCTGAAACAGCGATTGCGCCAGGCCGTGGCGTCCGCCGGAAGCCATGCGCGCTACGCGTGATGATTCAGGATGAAATACTGATGAGCCGCAGCCCACCAACGCGGCGGCCACTAAAACCTGCGGATAATTGCTGGCAAAGGTCAGTAGCACTAAGCCGCAAAGCGTAAAGCCCATGCCGATCGGCAGTGACCAGGGTTTGGGGTATTTATCGGTGTAGTAACCAATTAAAGGCTGCAACATAGAGGCGGTAACCTGATAGGTCAGCGTAATCAGGCCGATCTGCACAAAGCTGAGGCTGAAATCTTTTGCAGCAACGGATAAAGCGCCAGCAGCAGGGATTGCAGCATATCATTGAGCAGGTGGGCAAAACTGATAGCACCGAGAATGCCAAAAGCGGTGCGGCCCGCCGGGTGAGAAGAGAGAGTTTGCTCGCTTGCCATAATATTCCTGAAATTGAGTTGTTGTTTTAATGTTAACGACAATGACTCTATGCGCGTTTGGTCTTGAGTTAAAGGGCGTTATATGCGACACAATGCTTTTCAGCGAGCGAGCCCGTAAATAAACGGATTAAAAGCGTGATAAGGAGTTTGGCTGTGTTGTTACCTCAATGGATTAGACAAGGCGTGGCGCTGCTACTGGCACTGGCACCCCTGTTTTCACAGGCCGCAACGCCTGATCGCACCTACCGTTTTAGCCTCTTGCACACGAATGATGAACATGGCCATTTCTGGTTCAACGCGCAAGGCGAATATGGTTTAGCGGCACAAAAAACATTAATGGACCATTTGCGCTATGACGTGCAGGCGAAAGGAGGCGGGGCGCTCATTCTTTCAGCTGGCGACGTCAATACTGGCGTACCGGAGTCAGATGAACTTGATGCCGAACCGGATATCCGCGGCATGAATTTGATTGGCTACGATGCTATGGCGCTGGGGAATCACGAATTCGACAAGCCGCTGGAAATCTTACGCAAGCAGGAAAAGTGGGCAAAATTTCCTTTCCTGGCGGCGAATGTTTATCAAAAGGCAGCGATCAGCGATTGTTTAAACCCTGGGCGGTCTTTAATCGCATGGGGTTGAAGATTGCCGTGCTCGGATTAATTACGCCCGATACGGCGAGACTGGCGAACCCTGCTGGCCTGAAAGAGATTGAGTTTCACGATCCCGTGGAAGAAACCAAAAAAGCCGTAGCTGAACTGCGCGCCACTGAAAAACCAGACGTCATTGTTGCGTTAACCCATCTTGGTTACTACGAAGATGGCAAATATGGCAGCAACGCGCCCGGCGATGTGACACTGGCACGTAGCCTGCCAAAAGGTACTCTCGACTTGATTGTCGGCGGTCATTCTCATGATGCGGTCTGCATGGAAAAAGAGAACGTTATCATTAAAAATTATCAGCCAGGCCAGCCGTGTCAGCCAGATAAACAAAACGGCATTTGGATTATGCAGGCTGATAAATGGGGCCAGTATGTCGGGCGCGGCGATTTCACCTACCGCAACGGTGAAGTCACGCTGGAGTCGTATCAACTGGTGCCGGTTAACCTTAAACACAAAATCAAAAACATGGATGGCAGCGAAACCTGGCTAACCTGGCAAGAAGAGATCCCGAAAAACACCGCAATGATGAAACTGCTGATGCCATTTCAGAAGCGTGCCGGGGCCAAACTAACGGCAAATGTCGGCCGTTCTGAGGGCGTTTTCGTGGGCGAAAAAGAGACGGTGCGTTTTGAGCAAAGTAATCTGGGCCAGCTGATTTTACGGGCGCAAATGGCTCACACCCAGGGCGATTTTGCTGTAATGAGCGGTGGTGGCATTCGTGCCTCTCTGCCCACAGGCACACTGACCTGGCGTGATCTGTTACAGGTACAGCCGTTTGGCAATCAGGTGGTATCAGTGACGCTAACCGGCGCTGAAATCAAAAAGTATCTGGCGGTGGTGGCGAACATCAAACCTAACTCTGGTGGCTTCGCGCAATTTGCTAACGTAAGCCTGGTGGCAGATGGCAGCACGGTCAGTGAGGTGCGCATTAACGGGAAACCGCTACAGGATAAAGAGAAGTATCGCATGACAACCAACAGTTTCAATGCGGCTGGTGGTGATGGTTATCCTCGTCTGGATAACCATGCTGACTATATCAACAGCGGAGATATCGATGCGCAAGTGTTACGCAACTGGGTAAGCACGCACTCACCAATTAAAGCCAGCGATTACACGCCAGCGAATACTGTTATACATTTGTCGGAGGCGCAGATAAAAGCGCGTGAAGAAGCGGAAGAGAAGTCACGTAAGCGCAATTACCCCAAAATGATTCTGGCCTGGATTTGGCCCTGGGGAAGCGAGACCGCGAAAGCCCATTAAACTGACAAGGAGGCGCATGCGCCTCCTTTGCTTAGCGCGCCTCACGTGATTCACGCGCCGTAAACCAACGCTGGCGCAGTCTGTCCCATATCCAGTTGTAAAGCATTGTGTAGGGCAGAAAAAACAGAAAAAACCCGACTTCAACCAAAAAAGCCTGCCAAAGCGTGACATCCAGCATCCACGCTGCTATCGGCAAACCTATCAAAATAAAGCCACCCTCAAACCCCAGCGCATGCAGCGTACGCACTGTGAAGCTGCGCTTCTGGCCAGGGGATAAAAACGGTCGAACCCGCTGTTATAAATCATGTTCCATAACATCGCCACCGTCGACAGCATTATGGCCAGGCTGCCCATCTGAAACAGTGGTTTCTGCATGATCCATGCCGCCAGCGGCGACACGATCAGGATCGCTATGGTTTCAAAGCCAGCGGCATGGAAAAAACGTTCTTTCAATGAGCGGGTGCGCATTATCAATCCCCTTATTAATTACGCCGCGCAGTTTCTCACGATAAAATGCTAAGATAAAATGATTAAGTATCGATAAAAGCGATGGATTGAATGCGCTATTCCCCGAATCTCTTGAGGCATTTGTACAAACTGTGGCGAGTGGATCATTCTCTGCCGCCGCCCGAATGTTAGGAAAGAGCCAATCTACTGTCAGTACGGCGGTGGCTAACCTGGAAGACGATCTCGGATTCATGTTATTTGATCGCAGCGGGAGACAGCCTCAGCTCACTGAACGCGGACAACGTGCACTGTCGCAAGTTCAGCAAATCCTGGCCGCCAGTGAACGGCTGGATACGCTGGCCGTTCGGCTGGCGCAGGGCATTGAACCGCGTCTGAGCATCGCCATTTCGGACTTCTGGCAAGCCGATTACCATGAAACGCTGTTAAAGCAATTTGATGCACGTTATCCCGAGATCGAGCTGGAATGTATGCTGGCAGAGGATGAAGATGTACTGGATTTACTGCAGGCGGGCCGGGTGCATTTGGGGATCGTCCGTGCCCAGCCGCGTTTGCCAGAGAATATTGCGATGGCACGCTTGCAGGTTGAAGCACAAATGGCCATTTACCTGCATTGCGAGCATCCGCTGACGCAACAGGATGCCATCAGTGAAAGCCAGCTGGAAGCCGTGCGGCAACTGCGGCTTAACACGTGGGTGGATCAACGTGAAAATTTACCGCCTGGCCGCATCTGGTCAGCGCCGAACTATCTGTTACTACTGGAAATGGCTGAACAGGGCTTTGGCTGGAGCATATTACCGCGCTGGCTGGTTAAGCAGTTTGGTCACGGCGTATTGCAGGAGCTAACGCTACCCGGTTGGCCACAGCACATTGCGGTTGAGGTGATTTGGTCACGCCGCAATCCGCCAGGGCCTGCCGGGCGCTGGATGGTTGATCAACTCTGTGCTCAGCCGCGCGTTTAGTCGCGGCGGGCAATATCAGCGAGCGGTGCATCCAGCAGACGCGAAAGATCCTGTGGCGTCAGTTCAATA
Organism: Pantoea sp. LMR881; assembly: GCF_027157825.1. NCBI lineage: Bacteria > Pseudomonadati > Pseudomonadota > Gammaproteobacteria > Enterobacterales > Erwiniaceae > Pantoea > Pantoea sp. LMR881. Next base: position 1,335,138 of record NZ_JAPVOK010000002.1, on the reverse strand, counting down.
TCCAGCCCGCGTTTACCGCCAGAGATAAACATCGTGGCAAATTGCGCCGCGGAGTGGTCAATAACCGTGGGCAGACGCTTTTTTTGTCCTAAAGGGCTGATGCCACCGATCAGATAACCGGTAACACGTTGTGCCATCTGCGGATCGGCCATATCTGCTTTTTTCACTTTTAAGGCTTTGGCGACTTTTTTCAAATCAAGCTGGCTGGCCACTGGCGTCACGGCTACTGCCAACTGTTTCCCGTCGCCATTTAGCGCCACCAGTAACGTTTTATAAACCTGTCGCGCATCCAGATTGAGCTTACGTACCGCCTCATCACCAAAGTTAGTTTCTTGGCTATCGTGTTCATAAGCATGCAGCGTAAAGCTGACTTTTTGTTTTTCAAGCAGTTTTACCGCGGGCGTCATACCGGTTCCTTTTTAACCTGTTCGCTGCGAAAAATCTTATTACGAAAAACGCATAATAAAGGTGGCGAAAATTTGTTCTTTAGGTGAGAATTGTTCCCGCGCCAGCAGTTCACTTGCTGAGCGATAACCAAAATCATAAACAAATTCCTTTTTGACGGGCCGATAATACTATCGGCTCTCTTTTTTATGGCGCTTTTAATAGTCCCGGTAAATTGCCTTCTCCATAAAGGTGCAGTGCGCCGACGGCGACAATATAGTTTCCAGCCGGTAACGCCAGTAACGCATCGCGCCATTGTGCATTGCGATCGCCAATTAATGTATCGTTGAGTGTCTGACTGAAGGTGGTCGGCAAGGCAATTTGCGATTGACGCGGTGGGGTATCCAGCCACCAGCTCACCATCATTTGCAGCAACCGTGCATTGGTGTGCCAGTGCATTAACGTATCCTGCAACAGTGCCATGCCATCGTCCGGTAACGCTTTCAATAATGCAATTTGCGTCTCCGCGCCTTCCAGTTCTATAACCGGCTTCTGCCAGTTTTTTGCTGCCTGTAGCAGCTGATAATCGATACCATAATCTGGGCGAAGACCTAACCGCTGAGCCTGCTGAGCCTGCAACATGAGTGCGATTTGCCAGGCGGGAAGTGTATCAAACAGGCTGATCGAGAGGCTGAGTTCGTTACACAGCGTCTTCAGTTTCAACAGTGCATCGGGTGGCATACGTGAAGCTAGCGAGGCACGATTGCCGCTGTTTTCGAAAGGCGAGCCGCCTTGCGTAATATCCGCTTCGACAATCAGCGCATCAGCTTTTTGCAACTGGCGTAGCAGGCGGCCGGGCAAAGGTTGCATGTCACGTGTACCCATATGAATGCTCCCGACCAGATGTAGCTTACATTCGCCGAGCCGAACATCCATTGCAGGCCAGCGATAGCTGGCGGGAAACAATCGGCCCATTAACGCCTGCAAAGATCGCCAAACGCTACCTGTCATTCCCTATCCTTAATTGGCTAAAACGCCATGCTAGCGATTTCAGGCCATTAAAAACAGCATGGCAACCGCTATTGCCGACGCGGTGGATGGTAACGCAGCAGTCGGTTAGCATTGCTCACCACGGTAATTGATGAAAGCGCCATGGCTGCACCCGCGACAATCGGACTGAGTAACGTACCCGTTAAGGGGTAAAGCACACCGGCCGCGACAGGAATACCAACGCTGTTATAGATAAACGCCCCAAACAGATTCTGTCGAATATTCTTCATCGTTGCGGATGACATCGCCAGCGCATCCGCGATGCTGTTTAAATCGGCGCGCATTAACGTGATCGCGGCTGTCTCAACGGCCACATCGCTGCCCCCGCCCATAGCGATGCCCACATCAGCCTGCGCCAGGGCAGGTGCATCATTAATGCCATCACCGACCATTGCCACTTTCCGTCCTTGCTGCTGAAGACGTGCAATCGCGTCCGCTTTTCCCTCTGGCAGTACGCCGGCGATCACGTCATCAATACCCGCTTCAGCTGCGATGGCGCGCGCCGTGTTTTCGTGGTCACCGGTTAGCATAATCAGGCGGAAACCATCCTGATGCAGGCGCTGGAGTGCATTACGGCTTTCGGTGCGTAGCGTGTCACGTAAGGCAATCAAACCGATCAACTGGCCTTCTTCTGCCAGCAACACAGGCGTCGCACCCTGCTGCGTCAAGCGATCAATATCGTTAAGGGCCGGCTGGCAATCAATGCACTGATCGTTCATCAGTGCTACATTGCCCAGCACGACGTCTCTGCTGTTGAGTGTACCGCTGACGCCTTTACCACGTATTGTACGAAATTGCTCAACGTCAGGCTGTTTAGCGTTTCCCGACTCGGCCACAATCGCTTTTGCCAGCGGATGGTTAGACGATTGTTCCAGTGCGGCGGCGATGTGCAAAATGCTACGACGATCGCGGTTATGCCAGGCAACCACCTCGCTTACCTGCGGCGATCCTGTGGTTAACGTGCCGGTTTTATCAAATACGATGGTGTCAATTTTACTGGCACGCTGTAACGCATCCGCGTCACGCACCAGCACGCCCAGTTCAGCAGCGCGGCCCACACCGGCAATGATCGACATTGGCGTGGCTAAACCCAGTGCGCAGGGGCAGGCAATGATTAGCACCGTAGTCGCAATAACCAGCGTATAAGCAATTTGCGGTTGCGGTCCAAACAGATACCAGATTAACCCGCTTAGTAGCGCAATAGCGACCACCACCGGCACGAATATTGATGAGATCCGATCGGCCAGGCGGCCCACATCCGGTTTGCTGCTTTGCGCCTGGCGCACCAGCTGAATAATCCGTGACAGCGTAGTGTGATTGCCCGTGGCGCTGGCGACAAAACGCACTGCGCCATCCTGTAACAGCGTGCCAGCATAAAGCATATCGCCTGCGGTTTTGCTTTGTGGCACGGCTTCGCCTGTTAACATCGCTTCATCTAACCAGGCTTCACCTTCCTGAATTTTGCCATCAACCGGAACGCGATCGCCCGTTGCCAGCCGCACTGTCATGCCGGGTTGTACTGCGCTAACGGGGATGAGTGATTCGCCGTCATCGGTTATTACCCGAGCCTGTGCGGGAGTCAGATCCAGCAGACGCTCCAGGGCTTTTGACGAGCGTTGACGGGCGCGTTGCTCCAGCGCGTGCCCAAGATTAATCAGGCCAATAATCATCACGCTGGCTTCAAAATAGAGATGTCGTGCCTGCATAGGGAAAAAATCTGGCCACAACACCACGCTAAAAGAGTAAATCCAGGCGGCGGCTGTACCCAGCGCGACTAACGTATCCATAGTGGCGCTGCCGTTTAGCAGGCTGCGCCAGGCACTGCGGTAGAAATGATTGCCGGTAACCATCATTATCAGCAAAGTGATGATGCCAAGCACCAGCCAGAGCGTATGGTTAGCAGAAGACAGCATCATGTTATCGCCCAGCATGCCCCAAATCATCAGAGGCAAGCCGAATATTAACGCAACAGCAGCCTGCCACGTAAAGCGCCGCATCGCTTTCCGGGCGCTGTTTTGCTGTTTCTCGCGGCGCTCCTGCTCATCTTCAACAACTTGTGCACCATAACCCGCCGCATCAACGGCGGCGACGAGCTGCTGTGGTGCGACATCACCTAATACCAGCGCGCTGCGCTCACCGAGATTGACACGCGCCTGGCTAACGCCGCTAACCTGCTGCAAAGCGTTCTCGACCCGGCTGACGCAACTGGCGCAGCTCATGCCATCAATCAACAAGAAATGCGCCGGAAGCGAACGGTCTGCCGGTTGGGAAGAGAACTCCGTTGTCAGCGCCTCCGGCGGCGGCTCTGCTGCTGTCAACGGCTCAGACTTTGGGTAACTGCTATCCGTTTTCAGCGTCGCGTGATAGCCCGCTTGTTCCACCGTCGCGATCAGCGCGGCGACATCAGCACTGCCGGTAACCTGCGCTTGCTGCTGCGAGACCTCTGCTTGTTCGACATCGGCGCGCTGTTCCAGCGCCTCTTTCACACGTTTAACGCAATGGCCGCAAGACAATCCATCCAGCGCCAGAGAAATAGTCTGTGACATGGTTAACTCCTTCTTTTTTGCCATTTGACCCCGTGGTCATTTTCGATTCATGATAAAGGTTAAACCTTCCATCAAGGGGAAGGTCAAGGAGACAAAATGAATATCAGTGATGTGGCGAAAAAGACCGGCCTCACCAGTAAAGCGATTCGTTTTTACGAAGAGAAGGGCGTTGTGACGCCGCCGCTGCGCAGTGAAAATGGCTACCGCAGTTACAATCCGCATCATATTGAAGAACTCAATCTGCTGCGCCAGGCGCGGCAGGTAGGATTCACGCTTGATGAGTGCCGCGAACTGGTTACGTTATTCAACGATCCTGCCCGTCATAGTGCAGATGTTAAAGCACGCACCCTACAAAAAGCGGATGAAATTGCAGCGCACATAGAAGAACTACACGCCATGCGTGCGCGCTTACTGACGCTGGCTGCTGCTTGCCCAGGCGATGATAACGCCGAGTGTCCCATCATCAACAATCTGGCAGGCTGCTGCGATTCGGCGAATCACAAACGCGGCTGAATGCGTAAAGTAATGCCTTCAACGCCAATGACTTCGACCTGCGTTCCTGCCGGTAAATCCTGCTCCGCCTGTACGCGCCAGCTACTGTCGCCAATACGAACATGGCCAATACCGTCATGCAGCGCGGTATCGAGTGTTAAGTGCAGACCAATCATCTGGCTGCCACGCTGATTCAGTGAGTTCGGTTGCTGTTGGCTTTCGCGATAACGCATCCAGCGATACCAAAAGAACACGCACACCAGCGTCAGCACAGCAAACATTGAACCCTGCGCAGTCCAGCTGAAGGCGACGAACCACTCGATGATCCCAACCATGATTGCAGCCAGACCGCTCCACAATAAATACCCGCTGGTCCCCAACATTTCGGCTGCCAGCAGCAGGCCGCCCAGCGTCAGCCAGAACCAGTGCGGATGCGCAATAATATCGAGCAGCATTATCGTTTCGACTCTGGACGTGAATCTTTCAGCAACTCGCTGATTCCGGCAACGGAACCTAGCAGGCTGCTGGCATCAAGCGGCATCATGACCACTTTACTGTTATTCGCCTCGCCAATTTTCTGCAGTGCGTCGGTATATTTCTGTGCAACAAAATAGTTCACGGCCTGGATATCACCGGCAGCAATGGCTTCAGAAACCATTTTTGTGGCCTGCGCTTCAGCTTCAGCCTGGCGTTCACGCGCTTCAGCATGGAGAAAAGCAGCGGTACGTTCACCTTCCGCTTTGAGAATCTGGGACTGTTTTTCCCCTTCGGCGCGGAGAATGGCCGCCTGACGTATGCCTTCCGCCGTCAGAATATCGGCGCGTTTAGTCCGTTCCGCTTTCATCTGCGCATTCATTGCGCCAATCAACTCCTGAGGCGGTCGCACATCGCGAATTTCGATGCGAGTGATTTTTACCCCCCCACGGATTCGTTGCCTCATCGACGATATGCAATAAACGCGTGTTGATGCTGTCACGTTGCGACAACATCTCATCCAGCTCCATGCTGCCTAATACGGTGCGCATGTTGGTCATGGTTAAATTGATGATCGCCAGTTCAAGGTTACTGACTTCGTAAGCCGCGCGCGCGGGATCGACAGCCTGAATGAAACAGACTGCATCAATGGTCACATTAGCGTTGTCTTTAGAGATAATTTCTTGCGAGGGGATGTCCAGCACTCGTTCCATCATATTGATTTTACGACCAACACGATCCATGAACGGCACGACCAGACTCAAACCAGGTTGCAGTGTTCGGGTATAACGACCGAAACGCTCCACTGTCCACTGGTAGCCTTGCGGCACAATTTTGACACCCGCCCACACGGTAACGAGCGCCAGCACGATAAGAGCGGGAATAACAGTCAACATATAACCTCCAGGTTGTCAGATTGACGGGCCGAGTCGCTTCGGCCCGTTGTCGCCTACTCAGTAAAGCAGCGAGTAAAGCTGGCGACGATAGCGTGCAGCGAGCGCATCGCCGGTACCTAACGCAGCCAAAATCTCTTGCAGCATTTTCCGCGCCTGACCGTCAGCAGCGTTCAAATCGGTTTTGAGGAAGCTAAACAAGAGTTCCAGTGCTTCTTCGTTGCGGCCAACCTGATGCAGCTGTAACGACAGTTTAGCAGCCAGTTCAGCGTTCGCGGGGTCGCTTTCAAGCTGAGATTGTAACTGCTGGATCTCCGGCGTATCAGCGGCCTGTTTTAGCAGATCGATCTGCGCCATCAGGCTTTGATAGCGGGTATCCTGATCCTGCAATGGCACCACATTCAGCACGGTTTCCGCTTCATCGCTGCGATTCAGAGTAATCAAAATCTCGGCCAGCAGAAAACCAATTTCACTCGACTGATTACTGAGTTGCCACGCCTCTTTGAGCAGCGGTAGCGCGTCGAGCGGTTTGCCTTCTTCAATCAGTGCGATAGCTTGCTGCGCTTTTAATTCTTCTTCACGCGGCAGCACTTTTTCCAGCAAGGCGCGAATCGCCTCTTCTGGCTGCGGTCCCTGGAAGCCATCAACGGGTTGTCCGTTCTGGAACAGGTAAACGGTTGGAATTGAACGCAGTCCAAACTGCGACGCCACCATTTGCTCTTTATCGCAATCCAGTTTGGCAAGGATGAACTGACCTGCATACTCCTGCGCCAGACGCTCCAGCAGCGGCGTCAGTTGCTGACAATGCTGGCTGCGCTCAGACCAGAAGTAGAACAGCACCGGCAGCTGCATCGACTGCTCAAGAGTCTGATGCAGATTGGATTCGTTGATGTCGATAATCGAAGCTTGTGGTGACATGAATAAGTCTCTTTGCAGAAAGTGTTTTAACAATATGGGGCCGACGGACCGCGCTTCAAGTTGATTTTGGGCTGAGTGATTAATGACTGCGCAAAATGCGATCCATCATCCAGCCCGGCAGCACGCGTTTCATCAGGCTCATAACCTGTGCGACAAGCGTCACCGGATAGCGTAAACGCGGATGTTTACTCTCCAAAGCGTGACGTAATTTAGGCAGAATGGCCTCCGGCGGCAGAGTAAAGCGAGCGGCAATACCCGGATTGCGCACCGGTTTATCCTGCTCCCCTTGCGTAACGTTGTCAGTGAATCGCGTTTTAATCGGGCCGGGCTCAATCAGACTCACCCGTACGCCGGAGGGATAAACCTCTAAGCGTAGCGCATCGCTCCACGCTTCCAGCGCATATTTACTGGCAGCATACGCACCGCGCCCCGGCGTAGAGACCAGGCCCAACACCGAACTGGTATTGATGATACGGCCCTGGCCGCTGGCTTGCAGTGCTGGAAGCAAGCGCATAGTGAGCTGATGTACACCAAAAAAATTAGTGGAAAATTGCTGTTCTAACTGCTGACGTGAAAGCGTATGTAAAGGACCATACAGGCCAAATCCGCCATTATTGAACAAGCCAAACAGCGTATTTCCTGTGATTTCGATGACCTTGTCAGCGGCACGATCGATGCTGACAGGATCGTCAAGATCCAGTTGCAGGCCAATAAAGCCAGAGGCGTTCATACGCGCAACGTCTTCTGTTTTACGGCAGGCTGCAATGACTTTGTAACCCCGAGCGAGTAAATCGTTCGCTGCGACCAAACCGATGCCGCTGGAGCAGCCGGTGATTAAAACGGTTTTTTGCATTTATTTGCCTGTATTCGCGCTTATTACCGCTACTGCTGCTTAACTAATGGAGCAAGCTCTTTCGCCATTAAGCTGGCGATAAAAGGTTGAGCATCAGGATTGGGGTGAATGCCATCCTGCTGCATCCACTCAGGTTTCAGGTAAATTTGCTCCATGAAAAAGGGTACCAGAGGAATGTCGTACTGTTGTGCCAGATCGGGATAGATGCCGCTAAACGCTTCGGTGTAACGACGTCCATAATTGGGCGGTAAACGAATTTGCATCAACAGGGGTTTAGCGTTGGCAGCTTTCACATCGTCAATGACTTTGCGCAGGTTTCGCGCAATATCATCTGGCGGAAAGCCGCGCAGACCATCGTTACCGCCCAATTCGATTAACACCCATTGTGGTTGATGCTGTTTTAATAGCGCGGGTAAACGTGCCAGTCCTTGTGCGGCAGTATCGCCGCTAATACTGGCATTGATAACTTTGGGTTGCTGTTGCCACTGTTTATTTAGCAGGCTGGGCCAGGCAGCGGAAGCTGACATACGGTAACCGGCACTGAGACTGTCGCCTAGCACCATTAGGGTGTCAGCCGCCGCAAGCCGAGACACCAGCAGAAGACACAAAAACAGGAAGGGATAATGCCAGCGGAAAACGTTGTTGAAGTTCATCATCTTACTAAGTCCGTCGGTCAGGGAGAGCATCAGTTAACCATCCTTACCGGAGTTGAGTTAGTTGTCAAACCGGCTGAAACCATCGCGCTAATTGGTGAGTCGGGTTCAGGTAAATCGACGTTGTTAGGCATTCTGGCTGGTCTTGATGATGGCAGTAGTGGTGAGGTGCATCTGCTGGGGCAGCCATTACATCAGATGAATGAGGAGCAGCGTGCTGCGCTGCGTGCGCAGCAGGTCGGCTTTGTTTTTCAATCGTTTATGCTGGTGCCAACGCTCAATGCCCAGGAAAACGTACAACTTCCTGCGCTGCTGCGCGGTGACAGCGACCGCCAGAGTCGTGCTCAGGCGCGCGACTTACTCAGTCAACTCGGCCTGGGCGAGCGTCTGCATCATCTTCCGGCGCAGCTTTCAGGTGGTGAGCAACAGCGCGTGGCACTGGCTCGCGCGTTTAATGGCCGGCCCGGTTTGCTGTTTGCAGACGAACCGACCGGAAATTTAGACCGTAAAACCGGCGATCGTATTGCCGATCTGCTGTTCTCACTTAATCGCGATTACGCCACGACGTTGATTCTGGTAACGCATGATGAGCAACTGGCGGCACGTTGCGATCGACGTTTGCGTTTACGTGACGGCAAACTGTGGGAGGATCAATGATCTGGCGCTGGTTTTGGCGCGAGTGGCGTTCGCCCTCGCTACTGATTGTCTGGCTGGCACTCACGCTGGCAGTGGCCTGCGTGCTGGCGCTTGGCTCAATCAGCGATCGGATGGAAAAAGGGCTTAGCCAGCAGAGCCGGGACTTTATGGCAGGCGATCGCACCTTACGCAGCAGCAGTGCCGTGCCAGAGAGCTGGCTGGCAAAAGCGCGTCAGGAGGGATTATCGGTTAGCAGCCAACTCAATTTTATGACCATGACCTTTGCTGAAGAGTCGCCGCAGCTGGCCTCGGTCAAAGCAGTAGATAACAGCTATCCGATGTTTGGCGATCTGCAAACCAATCCGCCGGGCCTGAAACCTGTAGAAGGATCGGCGCTGGCAGCACCACGATTAATGGCGTTGCTGAAGCTCAGGGTAGGCGATCGGCTTGATGTGGGTGACACGACATTACGCATTGCCGGTGAAGTGATTCAGGAACCGGACGGTGGATTTAACCCGTTCCAGATGGCGCCGCGATTGTTGATTAACCTCGCGGATGCAGATAAAACCGGGGCGATTCAGCCGGGCAGTCGGCTAACCTGGCGTTACAAGTTTTCCGGTAATCCCGACCAGCTGGCGCGTTACGACAGCTGGATTCAGCCACAGCTAAAAGCCGATCAACGCTGGATTAGCATTGAAAATGCCGAAGATGCACTGGGACGTTCTATGCAGCGTGCTCAGCAGTTCCTGCTGCTGTCGGCGCTCCTGACGTTGATGCTGGCGATTGCCGCCGTAGCGGTCGCCATGAGTCACTATTGCCGCAGCCGATATGATCTGGTTGCCGTGCTTAAAACATTAGGCGCGACGCGCGCTGCGTTGCAAAAGCTGATCATTGGTCAGTGGCTGGCGGTGTTATTGCTGGCTGCGATCTGCGGCAGCATCGTCGGACAGGGTGTGGAAGCACTCCTCATGACAATGCTAAAACCGGTGCTTCCAGCCACCTTACCCGCAGCCAGTTTGTGGCCATGGCTTTGGGCAATAGGCTCTTTATTTGTGATTTCATTGCTGGTGGGATTGCGTCCTTACCGCGTGTTGCTGGCAACGCAGCCGCTTCGCGTTCTTCGGCGCGACGCGGTAGCTAATGTATGGCCGTTGAAAATGTATCTTCCGGTGATGGGCATGCTGGTGGTGGTCATGCTGGCACTGTTAGTGGGCGGCAGTAAAATGCTGTGGGCGTTACTGGCAGGCGTCGTGGTACTGGCGGCGCTGCTGGCACTGCTTGGCTGGGGAACACTGCTGCTGCTCAGGCGATTAGTCGTGCGTAACCTGGCGCTACGACTGGCAATCAATCGTTTGCTGCGTCAGCCTGGCATGACGCTCAGCCAACTCTCAGCTTTTTCACTGTCCTTTATGTTACTGGCGCTGCTGCTGGTGATGCGGGGTGATTTACTGGATCGCTGGCAACAGCAGCTACCTGCCGACAGTCCAAACTTTTTCCTTTTGAACATGACGGAAGATCAGGTGCCGCAGGTGCGTGATTTTCTTCAGGCTCATCAGGTAAAAGCGGAAACGTTTTATCCCATTGCTCGCGTGCGGTTAAGCGAACTTAACGGCAAAGAGGCCGATCCCCGACTGGATAATGCGTTGAATCGCGAACTTAATCTTACTTCACTGGCAGAGCGACCTGAGCACAATCCGCTGGTTGCCGGAAGCTGGCCACCAAAAGCGGGAGAGGTGTCGATGGAGGTAGAGCTGGCGGATCGCTTAGGCGTTAAGCTCGGCGATACGCTGACATTTGATGGCGATACGCAGAAATTTAGCGCCAGAATAACCAGCCTGCGTAAAGTGGACTGGGAAAGCCTGCGGCCCAATTTCTTTTTTATTTTCCACCGGGCGCGCTGGATGCTCAGCCGCAAACCTGGCTGACCAGCTTCCGTATGGATAATAATCCGGCGCTGCTGGCACAGCTTAATCGCCAGTTTCCAACGCTAAGCCTGTTAGACATTGGCAGCATCATGCGCCAGATAGGTCAGGTGCTGGCGCAAGTCAGCCAGGCGCTGGAGATTATGGTGGTGCTGGTCACCGCATGTGGATTGCTGCTGCTGATGGCGCAAATTCAGGTGGGTATGCGACAACGCCGACAGGAGCTGGTGGTATATCGCACGCTGGGAGCCGGCAAACGCCTGGTGCGTACTACATTGTGGTGTGAATTCGTCTTACTGGGCGTGGTTTCTGGTATCGCGGCGGCACTGGGTGCGGAAGCGGCGCTATGGGCACTCCAGCGCAAGATTTTTGACTTTCCGTGGCAGCCTGACTGGACGCTATGGCTGGCCTTGCCGCTGGGTGGTGCGCTGCTGTTGTCCTTGTGTGGCGGCTGGCTGGGAGTGCGCTTACTCAAGGGTAACGCATTGTTCAGGCAGTTCGACGCGGCGTAAGGCTGTGCGGTCTGGTGCTCCCCACTGGCGGGGAGCACCGAAGGTACAATCTTACAGCTTCTCAACGGCCCATGTGATACCACTGGCGTAATCAGCCGGAAGCTGAGGCACTAAAGCGGCAAGCGCGGCTTTCAACCGTTCCTGATTGCTGTCGGTTAAGTTCAGATGACCAACTTTACGTCCGGGACGTACCTCTTTATCGTACCAGTGCAAATGCACCAGTGGCTGCGCCAGCCAGCTGTAATTTACGTCAGTACCGATCAGGTTGATCATCACTGACGGTGCATTGATTACCGGTTGTGGCAGCGCCAGACCGAGGATGGCACGCAAGTGGAGTTCAAACTGGCTGACCGATGCGCCGTTTTGCGTCCAGTGCCCGCTGTTATGAACGCGGGGCGCGAGCTCATTAATCAGTAAACCATCTGGGGTGATAAAACACTCCATTGCCATCACGCCAACGTAATTTAACTCATGCATGATGGCGTTAAGCATCGCTTCAGCCTGCTGCTGCTGCGCTGCATCAGCCTGCGGAAAAGCAACGCTGGTGCGCAGAATGCCATCCTGATGCAGATTGTGCGTCAGCGGATAAAAGACCGTGCTGCCATCCTGACCACGGGCACCAACCAACGACACTTCGCCTGAAAAGTTAATGCCTTGCTCAACAATGCATTCACCATAGCAATCTTCCGGCAGCGTATCGATATCACTGGCGCGCAAACGCCACTGACCCCGACCATCATAGCCGCCGGTGCGGCGCTTGACGATTGCCAGCTCGCCCAGGGTATTAAAGAGGGTTGGCCATTCATTTTTATCTGACAGCAACTGCCACGGCGCGGTGGCAAGGTTGAGCTGATCAAGCAACTGCTTTTGCGTCAGGCGATCGGCCAGGCGCGGGAAAATATCGCGGTTTACAAATGCCGGATGACGCGCCAGCTCGCGGGTTAATGCTGTTTCAGGCCAGCGTTCAATCTCCGCAGTAATCACGCTTCCGGCAATGGGAAGCGCATCGGGATTAGCTTCCAGGCCGACCGGATAAACAGCGATACCCAGCGGCTCGCCTGCCTGACGCAGCATACGGCCCAGTTGACCATTACCTAATACGCAAACCGGCTTCATGCTTCCTCCCGCGGATCCGGGTTATTCAGCACCTCGTCAGTTTGTGTCTGACGCCAGTTAGCCAGGCGTGAAGCCAGTGCGCTGTCATGAATGGCAAGGATCTGCGCAGCCAGCAAGCCCGCATTTGCAGCACCCGCTTTACCAATCGCCAGCGTGCCAACCGGAATACCACGCGGCATTTGTACAATTGAGTAGAGGCTGTCAACACCGCTCAGAGCGGCACTCTGCACGGGCACACCTAACACCGGAACCAGGGTTTTTGCAGCCAGCATGCCTGGCAGATGTGCCGCGCCACCCGCTCCAGCGATAATGACCTGAAAACCGCTGTCGGCTGCTGTTTCGGCAAAGCTGAACAGTTTATCGGGCGTGCGGTGCGCTGAGACCACTTCGACATGGAAGGGCACGTCCAGGCTGGTAAGGATTTCCGCAGCGAACTGCATGGTGGACCAGTCACTTTTGGAACCCATAACAATAGCAATGCGGGCCGGGGCGGCGTTGGATGACATGCGGTCAACTCCTGTGAATGAACAAACACTCCTGACCGGACGGACAGGTTTTGAAGGGCACAGAGAATAGCATGAGAAGAGCGCAAGGAAAACGGTTGCGTCGCGTGAAAATGGGCCTGTTCAATCCATTTTTTAAAAGTCGAAATCGATCAGCTGGATCCCACTGACGTCCAGTTGAAGCATCGAACCACGGCTGTGCCAGGCACCTAATACTGCCCGTTGGGCAGGCTGATTGTTTAGCGTCAGGCAATGAATTGCCGGACGGTGCGTATGCCCATGAATGAGCAGATTTACCTGCTGGCGCAGCATAGCTTCTTCAACGGCCTGTTGATTCACATCCATAATGGTGAGTGACTTATGCTGATTCGCCTGTTTACTGTCGGCGCGCATACGTGCCGCAATACGTTTGCGAATAAACAGGGGCAGAGCCAGAAATAGCCGCTGGATCCAGGGTTGATGCACTTTAGTCCGAAAGCGTTGATAACCCTGATCGTCAGTACATAACGTATCGCCATGCATAATCAGCAGTCGGTGGCCATAATGTTCCAGCACCTGCTCTTCTGGCAGTAATGTCATGCCGCTGGCATGCGCAAACCGGCGACCAAGCAGGAAATCACGGTTGCCGTGGATAAAATAGACCGGCACTGGCAGGGCGCGCAGGGCAGCAGCGATTTGTTGATGCAGCGGGTTGGGATCGTCATCGCCAATCCAGGCTTCAAACAGGTCGCCGAGAATATAGAGCGCGTCACAGTGTGGCGCTTCGCGCTGTAAAAAGTGCAGAAAACCGGCGGTAATCGCCGGTTCTTCCTGACACAGATGGAGATCTGCGATAAACAGCGTGCGCGACATTACTCGCTGACGGTCACTTTCTGAATGATAACGTCATCTTTTGGCACATCCTGATGCATGCCGCTGCGGCCCGTTGAAACCGCTTTGATTTTTTCAACGACATCCATGCCTTCAACCACTTCGGCAAACACACAGTAACCCCAGCCTTGCAGGCTTTCGTCACGGAAGTTCAGGAAGTCGTTGTCTGCTACGTTAATGAAAAACTGCGCAGTGGCTGAGTGTGGAGCAGAAGTACGCGCCATTGCCAGCGTGCCACGGGTATTTTTCAGACCGTTGTTGGCTTCGTTACGAATCTCTTCCCGGGTGGCTTTTTGTTTCATGCCAGGCTCAAAGCCGCCGCCCTGAATCATAAAGCCATTAATAACGCGGTGGAAAATGGTATTGTCGTAGAAACCTTCACGGCAATAATCCAGAAAGTTCTGTACGGTTGCCGGCGCTTTGTCATCGAAGGTTTTGATCACGATATCGCCATGGTTCGTCTGGAAAGTTACCATTTTTGTTGTCCTGTAAAGGTGGTCATCAGTCGCTAAGGCTACGTCATTTGATCACGCGGCCATTTTTCTCGACGCTTCTTATAACATAATTTCCGCTGACGCGTCAGCAAGGCGGCGCAGTTGGCTTGCTTTGCGTCGCGCGAGCGTTAAAAATACGGCACAATATCGGGCTAACCAAAAAGTGCCAGTCGCACACGTCAATACGGAAACGTTCAATGCTTAAGATTTATAACACCCTGAGTCGACAGAAAGAGGAATTCAAACCCATTCATGCCGGTAAAATCGGTATGTATGTTTGCGGCATCACGGTGTATGACCTCTGTCACATTGGTCATGGGCGAACGTTTGTCGCATTTGATGTCGTTTCACGTTACTTACGCTATGTCGGGTATGAACTTAATTATGTGCGCAATATTACCGACATTGATGACAAAATTATCAAGCGCGCCAATGAAAATGGTGAAAGCATTGAAACGCTGACTAATCGCATGATTACCGAAATGCATAAAGATTTTGCCGCACTCGGCATTTTACCGCCGGATGCAGAGCCACGTGCGACGCGCCATATTGCGGAGATTATTGCGCTGGTCGAAAAGCTGATTGCGCGTGGTCATGCTTATGTCGCAGAGAATGGCGACGTGATGTTTGATGTCATGAGCGATACGGATTATGGCATGTTGTCACGTCAGGATCTTGAGCAGCTACAGGCGGGCGCCCGCGTTGAAGTGGCAGAAGTGAAGCGCAATCCAATGGATTTCGTGCTGTGGAAAATGTCTAAAGCGGATGAACCCGCCTGGCCTTCGCCGTGGGGCAAGGGGCGCCCGGGCTGGCACATTGAGTGTTCTGCAATGAACTGCAAGCAGCTCGGTGAGCATTTTGATATTCATGGCGGCGGCTCGGACCTGATGTTTCCGCACCATGAAAACGAAATTGCCCAGTCAGGCTGTGCGCACGACGGCCCCTACGTGAATTACTGGATGCACTCCGGCATGGTGATGGTCGATCGCGAGAAAATGTCTAAATCACTCGGCAATTTCTTTACCGTGCGGGACGTATTGCAGCATTACGACGCTGAAACCGTGCGTTACTTCCTGATGTCAGGCCACTATCGCAGCCAGCTTAACTATGGCGAAGATAACCTGAACCAGGCGCGAGCAGCATTAGAACGCCTTTATACTGCATTGCGCCATACTGACAGCCGCGTAGCCCCGGGTGGCGGTGAGGCATTCGATGCGCGTTTCCGCGCGGCAATGGATGATGACTTCAATACACCAGAAGCCTATTCCGTCCTGTTCGACATGGCGCGTGAAGTGAACCGACTGAAAAGCGAAGACAGCGCATCGGCGAACGCGCTGGCCGCCAGCCTGCGTGAGATCGCCAACGTGCTGGGCATTCTGCAACAGGACCCTGAGCAGTTCCTGCAAAGCGGTGCGCAGGTCAACGATGATGAAGTCGCAGAGATCGAACACTGGGTTAAAACGCGTGCCGAAGCGCGTGCAGCAAAAGAATGGGCGCAAGCTGATATCGCCCGCGATAAGCTGAATGAGCTTGGCGTTATCGTTGAAGACGGCCCCAGGGATCAACCTGGCGACGCAAATAAAATAAAAAGGGCGAGTCATCGCCCTTTTTAATGGCTGTGACCTGCGTTGACACATTTTCCAGAGGCTTTAAGGAGAATGTGATGAAACAGTATGTTAAACGCACCCAGCGTGATTATCCTTTGTCCTTTAAGCTGTCTGTTGTGGAGCAGGTCGAAAAAGGGGAAATGTTCCAGTCGGTGCACGAAAAGCACGGTCTTATCTGCTCAATGACGGACGGCTACCCCTGTTATCAGAATTCACTTGCGGAAAGAGTAAACGGGATACTTAAAAAATGAGTTCCTGCTGACGCGTCCGGCAGACCCTGAGCAGTCGCGAAAGTGGTGGATGAACCAGTGAAGATCTATAACAGTCAGCGGCCACATCTGTCGCTAAAGGACAAAACGCCTGATGCAGTGCATCAGGCGTTTTAAAGGCATAAAAGTGTCAACCTGTGCCAGAACTGGTCACTGTATTAAAGATTAGTTTGCAAAAATCAAGCAATGACAGTGACGCGTTGACCTGCAAACTCAACGGTTTGCCCTGGAAAGATTTTGCAGCGTTTACGGGTTTCGACTTCACCATCAACGCGCACTTCGCCATCAGCAATGACGACTTTAGCCTGTGCTCCGCTTTCTACCCAGCCTTCCAGTTTAAGCAAATCACACAGATCGACGTGCGGGAATTTCCCCAGGGAGAAGTTTGCCATTATGCCTTTCCTCCGTCGTGATATTCTTCACAAGCCTGCAGCGTGTTCTGAATCAGGGTAGCAACGGTCATTGGGCCTACACCGCCAGGCACCGGCGTGATAAAGGAAGCACGTTCTGAGGCCGCTTCGAAATCAACATCGCCGACCACTTTGCCACTCTCTAAACGGTTGATGCCCACATCAATCACGATGGCGCCCGGTTTGATCCAGTCGCCTGGAATAAAGCCAGGCTTACCAACAGCAACCACCAGCAGATCGGCGTGCTCGACGTGATGGCGCAAATCTTTGGTGAAGCGATGCGTAACGGTGGTGGTGCAACCCGCCAGCAGCAGTTCCATGCTCATTGGACGACCTACAATATTAGATGCGCCCACCACAACGGCATTCAGGCCGTAAGTATCAATGTTATAGCGTTCCAGCAGCGTAACGATACCGCGTGGCGTACAGGGACGCAGTTTTGGTGCACGCTGACACAGGCGACCCACGTTGTAAGGATGAAAACCATCAACATCTTTGGTGGGGGTAATACGTTCCAGCACTTTGACGTTGTCGATACCTGCTGGCAGCGGCAGTTGTACCAGGATGCCATCAATTTCGTGGTCGTCATTCAGTTCATCAATCAGCTGTAGCAACTCGGCTTCGCTGGTGGTAGCGGGGAGATCGTAAGAGCGGGAAGTAAAACCTACTTCTTCGCAGGCGCGGCGTTTGCTGCCGACATAGATTTGCGATGCAGGGTTTTCGCCGACCAGAACGACTGCCAGACCGGGTGCACGTTTACCGACTGCCAGACGCTGCCTTACTTTTTCCGCAACCTCAAGACGCACCTGCTGCGCAATCGTTTTACCGTCAATAATTTTTGCTGCCATCAGAGAGGAAATCCACTGTATTGTGTTGAATCGGGGAAGGGTGCTATTTTGTCAGAAGCGCGCCGTGCTGTCAGGTTTTGAATTGCTGACATTGTCTTAAACTTCAGCAACCATTCTTGTGTGAAGGCCAAAAACGTTGACTCAGGCGGGTCGGCCCGTATAATCCACGCCATCTCCACGCGCCCTTAGCTCAGCTGGATAGAGCACCGGCCTTCTAAGCCGTAGGTCACAGGTTCGAATCCTGTAGGGCGTGCCATTATCTTTCAATGATTTACGCAAGTTTCAATCCCACCTGATTTCCCCCTTGTGTCGTATTTGTGTCGCTTTCCCCAAAAGTGAGTCAATTTTGCGCGCATGCTCCGTTAAAGGATTCGGTGCCAGGTGCGCATAACGACGCACCATTTCGATCGTCTGCTGCTGGCGCGCCAGCTACAGTGGCTTGGGCAGCAGGCGGAGCTGGCTGCTGATGGCTATGAAGCCCTCAACTTATGGCAGAAACAGGCATTCGATATCATTATCACCGACTGCAACATGCCTAATCTGAACGGTTATCAGCTCACGCGGATTTTGCGTGAATCGGAAGAAGAGCAAGGCCGCAAACGGGCCTGGATCATAGGTTTTACCGCCAGTGCTATGCATGAAGTGATGCAACTCTGCTTAGAGGCGGGCATGAATAGCTGCCTGTTTAAGCCTTTTTCTATTAATGGGCTGACGCGGGCGCTGCATCAATCCAGCAACGGGTTTATCTCGGCAACTCAGGAGGCTGACGAGCAGGCGCAGCCGGAAGTCTCTGACCTGATGGATGTCTACATGCTTGAACTGATGGTCACCACGTTGAAAGAGGATCTGGCCATGATTACTCAACTCACCCTGCGAGAGCATCGCGTGGAAGTGGCTGAGCTGGCGCACGTATTGCAGGAAGCGTACGATGCGCCCGGCAGAATGCCCTGGCGGATGCCTGCCTCTGCCTTGAAACGCAGTGCCGTGACGAGGCGGTATGCGTGGATACGCTTGAGCCGTTTTTTGAGGCATTACTTTTGCGCCTCGAAAACTATCTGATCCGTCTGCAGGAAGTCAAAAAGCTGGCAGAGGTGGCAGAAAAACGGGATTAACACGTTGAAAGTCGCTAAAAACTACCCTTGCAGGATCAACATCCATGAAACTGAATACAGCCACCTTACGTGGCTGTTAATTTATTGTCCGCCCAGCAGGCGTATCACTTTTTGCTTAATGGTTTCCAGATACGCCAGACTGGCATCGTCCGGGTTTTCACTTTGCATGGCTGAAAACCCTTTGTCGAAAACATCAGCAACGGAATAGCCTTCGCCCGCCAGCGGATTAAGCACATTCGCGATAACGCCTAAAGCTACTTCAAGTGAGAGGATCCTCTCGTGGTTTTCCAGATTTTCCTGCTCCAGTTCAGCAATTCTTGCTTCTAAATCGCTCATGCTACTTGCCCTCTTTATTCATCAATTATTCACTCTCTATGGTAGTTCAATCGTCCGCGACGCTGAAGAGCCCTGGGGTAAGCAGAATCGGCAGAACGGTGAATGCCGGGCGGGAATACCCTGAAAAACACGCTTTAACGGACGGCGAACACGCTGATGGCTTTGTTCATCAGGCGAAAATGTGCTGGTGTCTGACCAATAATTTCGCCATCGGCATTGATATAGTGCGGGCGGCGCGTATGCAGTGTGAGCGATGTGGTGCTGAATGTCCTGACGTTACGCCAGCGCCCCTGTAAGCCGCGGCGCAAAAAAGGAAACAGTGCGAGCATCTGCCACCAGTGTGCAATCTCCAGGCTGTAAACGTCGAGCAAACCATCATCGGGCGCGGCGCTTCGCTCAACTGTCATACCGCCGCCGTAAAAGCGACCGTTGCCCACAGAAACCTGCACCGTTTTAATCGGGATCGCGTGGCCTTCATGGATCAATGTGGCGCTAAAGGGGCGACTCTGGCGCAAAAGGCGAAAGGCTGCCAGGGCGTAGCCGCCAACTCCCCAGCGTTTCTTTGATTCAGCCGTCAGGTTATGCGCCAGCTCAGCCGAAAAGCCAATGCTGGATACATTCAAAAAAAGATGCCCATTCACCTCCCCTAAATCTACATCACGTTGCTGTCCGGCGGTGATGATATTTACTGCCTGTTCCAGATCTGGCGGAATGCCCAGCGTGCGGGCAAAATCATTCGCTGTTCCTAGCGGCAGAATGCCCAGCGGCAACCCTGTCTTAAGTAAGCCGGGAGCCGCTGCGTTGAGTGTGCCGTCGCCACCGCCCACAATGACAAAACTGACGCGTGCGGAAAAGGCGACAATCAGCTCAGCGTATGTTCGGTTGTCATCTTCGTCTGGCTCAATGACCGCAATATTTGATTTCATCAGCAAAGCACGGGCGCGCTGTTTTTCATGACGGCCTTTACGTGAATGATGATTAATCAGTAAAAGTGCTGTTTTGCCTGGCGATACCTTCTGTTCCGGCATGGTTATCCATTTTTTGTTCTGTTTTAAACGATACGGTGGCAGAAAGTACAGCATTCACACGCCCCAGGTACAACCTTGCTTGCGCTAATTTACGTAGCAGGTTTAACACGTGAGCAGTGTGGATTTAGTGCCGGGCCATCCTTGACTATGCTTAAAGCAGGCCATAATTCAGGAGGCGATATGACCGAGCAAGAATTCCGAAAAGCATTAGCGGAGAATGGATTTGACGAGCCGGTACTCGTCGAGCGTAAACCTGGCACCCGGCTCGATAATCATATGCATCCTTTTGAGATGATGGCGTTCATTATGAGCGGCGACATCACTCTATTTACTGAACACAGCGAAAACACTTATCAGGCCGGGCAGATTTTTCACCTTCAGGCTAATGAGCTACACCGTGAGGCGTTCGGCCCGCAGGGCGTTCGTTACCTCTCTGGGCGCAAAAATAGCGGCCAGACACTGCATTCGTGAGATACCGCACGTCAGATTCACTGAAGGTAGCTATAGTTAACAGACCAACAACAGCGTCGATGGAGGTCATTATGTCTGAACGTCCCGATTATGAAGAGCCAGTACCTGATGATGCCGAATATCCGGCATACGAAGATGATGAAGAAGAGCTACCAGAGGGCGCGGATGAAGATATCGATCCGCTTGAGGATGATGAAGATGGTGACGTAATTGATCCGCTTGAAGATGAAGATGGTAACGACTTTCCCGAGCCCGCTAAAGACATTTAATATCACAAACCGCCTGCGGGCGGTTTTTACATTGCAGTGAACGTCAGATTTCAACACAGGCACTCCTTCTCCGCTATCACGATACCTGCCCGCCGTTTTCTGCTTTTGCCCGTTGCATTTTTGTCAAAACAATTGAGGTGCCATGACGCAACTTGATGATCTTTTTCAACGCCTTTCACGCTCGCCTTTTCGCCAGCGATTTGCATTAGGCAGCGCAGAATATGCGTACTGCCTGAACAAAGGTGAAGCCGGAGTGCGTGAGCACGCCGCTGATTTTATTAAACAAAGGCTGGCGGAAGCCGAGCCTGTAAATGATGGCAAACAAACGCCGATGCGTGGTCATCCGGTGTTCATTGCTCAGCACGCCACAGCAACATGTTGCCGGGGATGTCTGAGTAAGTGGCATAACATTCCTCAACATCAGGCGTTAACGGCTAAACAGCAAGCCTGGGCGGTAGACGTCATTTTGCACTGGCTTCAACTGCAAATGCAGAAACCCGCTCCGGTGGCAAAAAAGCCTAAAGCAAAAAAATCAGCCCCAGGATCAGCAACAGCTCAATTTGCTGTGACGGACAGATATCTTGTCAGATGGCGAATTTTTCGCCACTTAAACCCCATTTTTGATTCCCGGTTTATTCTTAAATCTTTCCAGTACCGCCTGTGCCAGGATAAAAAACTGACACGGCACTTTCGATTTAAAAGAGGGAATTATGAAGAAAACAATTATTGCACTGTCTGCACTTTTACTGGCATCACCTGTTTTCGCGGCAACCACAACCGACAACACGGTAGCGGAAGCGCATAAAGGCGCGGACACCGCCAAAGAGAAACTGCATCAGTCTCAGCACAAAGGTGAAGAGCTCAATCTTAAAGCAAAACATGCGGCGGAAGGCAAAAGCAATGCCACCAGCAGCAAGATTGAGGAAGGTACGCAAAAGACCTGGAATAGCACCAAAGAAGGCGCTGAGAAAGGCTGGGATAAAACCAGGCAGGGCGCTGAAGAGCTGAAGAACAAAGCGACTAACTGATCAACGCAGTTCTGAAGGGCTGAAAACCCACCGTCCGGTGGGTTTTTTTATATGTCAGGCCGGGTTAACGCATTTATCCTTCTGCTGTGGTATCCAAATCTTTTTACCTTCTTCAATAAATTCTTCATTAATCGCTTCGCTGTTGTCCCGGTTATCACGTCCGGAAAGCAGATTCCAGCAGGCGATAAACAGGGCAGCAATTACCGGACCGATGACGAAGCCGTTGATACCGTAAATTTCGAGGCCACCCAGGGTGGTGATCAGCACAAGATAATCGGGCATTTTGGTATCTTTGCCTACCAGCAGCGGTCGCAGAATATTATCAACCAGTCCCACTATCACCACAAAGAAGCCCACCAGGAACAGACCTTTCCACAACGCGCTTGTGGCAAAAAGAAGATAGCGGCCGGTACCCAAATAATGGCGGAGCCTACTGCGGGGATCAGAGATAAAAAAAGCCATCAACGATCCCCATAACAGACTGCCATCAATATCGACAAACCAGAACGCCAGCCCCCCAGAATGCCCTGAACGAGGCCAACAACCACTGTACCTTTGACCGTCGCCCGTGATACGGCAGCAAACTTCATTAACAGGTGATGTTTGATATAGGTCGACAGTGGCAACGCTTCCAGAATCAAGTTCACCAGATGGGAGCCATCTTTCAGCAAAAAGAACAGCAGATAGAGCATGACGCCGAAGCCCACAGTAAAACTGAATGTGCCTCTGCCAATGATAAACATGCTGCCTGCGGCGTACTGTCCCCCTTGAGCGCCAGTCCCGATAACTTTTGCTGGATCGCTGTTGCGCTATCCAGATTATGCTCGGCGAGATAGTGCGTTGCCCAGTCGGGCAGATGCTGCATCAACTGAGCAAAAACGATCGGAAACTGCGTCGAGTTGGTTTGCAGTTTGGTGTATACCGTGTTGATTTCCACCGCCAGCGAAGAGGTGATGATTGCCAGCGGTGTAAAAACAATTAAACAGATACACAGCAAGGTCAGCAGCGATGCCAGTCCGTTGCGATCGCTCAGTCTGGTGCGCAGGAACGTTTTGAGCGGGTGGAAAATAACGGTCAGCACCGCTGCCCATAAAATCGGGGAAAAATAGGGAGCTAATACCTCGAAGAAAGCAACCGTAACGATGGCCAAAATCAGCAGGAAAAACCCCATGCTCAGTCCTTTAAAGCGCATTGAAAAACCTCATGTAAAATCTCTCCTGGTGTGCCTGAATTCCGCCGGGTTACAGCGTTAACGCAGTAATGAAAAGCATGCGTAACCGGGCATGAGAAAGCGTTTTTAACGTCAACCTGGATTAGCGTAGCGTTTTCGCCGCAAAAGGTGAGCAACAATCTTAAGAGATTATGCCGGGTGCCGATAAAAGCATCAGTAACATAACGCGAGTAGAGCAGATGAAAAGATTTATCTCAACGCTGAAAACCGGACTGCTGGCGGGCGCACTATCCGCAGGCACCCGCCGTCACAATGGAAGAAACCACGGCATTTGATTGGAAAGTTATTGAGCAGCAGATCGCCAAAACGCACAGCATCCAGAATGAAATTGTCCAAACTGATCGTTACGATGCCCTGGTATTGGGTTTAGTGGGCGACTTTAGCCCAGGCAAGAGGCTGGCAAAGCATTCAGCGACGCAAAAAGCGGATGCGCGGCTGAATCTGCTGGATAGGTTAAAAACGGCCAAATGCCACTGGCATAAGAAGCAGGGCCAGCCCTGACGGACTGGCCCCGTTTTTTCAGACGCGAGTGCTTTGGGAGGGCAACTGCATTTTCACGTTTTCTGCTGCCCGTTTACCGGCGAGAAAAGCGTGGTCAGAATTGTAATATTCCCACTCGCTGTAGCGGCCAGACAGGTGAATATCCTGAGCTAACAACCACTGGCGAATCAGTGTCACATTTGCCGTACGGGCGTGATCGTATACCACGTACGCATAGGGCATATCGACCTGAGTAGCCGAGATAATCGTGTCTTCAGGGCGGATCATACCCACCTTGATACAATCTTCGCGACAGCGTTCAATTAACGCATCGCCTTGCAGCGGCAGCGGCTTATCTTTGCTGTAGGTCATTTCACAGGTCAGGCCAAATCCGCCGGGCGCATTACAATGCGGGCTGGCGTTGCCCTGCACAAAGATACGGTGGAACAGCGTATCGCCTGGATAGTAAATCCAGTGCTTCTCGGTCAGGTTGGTACGATCAATACCCAGGTTCACACAGCGCACAGAGACGTAACGCAACTTTTTGGCGGCCAGCTGTATGTTTTCTGGCACTTCATCGCCCATCAGTTTGATCAGCTCCGGCAGCGGCATCGTGCTAATCAACTGTTCATAGCGATAGTGGCGACCATCTGCCAGCGTGGCGATATGCGCCTGAGGCAGAATTTTTACCAGTTTAGCGTTGGTCTCAAGCGTACATTTTAAATGAGGCAAAAAGCCTGACATCAGTGCCTGGAAACCACCGCGCAGAGGGTAACCAAAGCGGGCATTGGGACCGACCGGTTTAGCCAGCGGTTGCAGTGCGCCATCAATGATTTGCGCCAGATCGGGCAAAGGTACCCGGCCTCCAAGCCAGGAGGTTTCCATCTCAGACAGCGGCACTTTCCACAGCTTTTTGTTGTAGGGCAGGGCGAAATGCCGGGCAATGCCTTTTCCCCAGGTACGCATAATAAACTGCTCGAAATCCTCTGTTTTTTCTTCGCTGTCAAGTGCGTTGATATCGCCATCGGGTATCGCGCCATCGGCACAGCAATCCCGGCGCTGGCGTGCTACACCAAGCGGCAGGGTACGCGCTTCGGTTTCGCCGTAGCGCGCATCAATCGCACCAAGAATGCACTCTTTTACCACCTCGGCGGGTAAACCATACAGGGAAGACTGGAAAGGATAGCGCGTGTAAACGCCGTCGTTATAGACCCAGGCTTCACGCTCCTGCCAGTGCAGGTTATCGCCCAGCAGCATGTCATAAAGTTGCAGGACGTAAGGGTCCTGCGAAAACATGATGTGCCCGGCGTAATCGAAGGTAAAACCGTTATCTTCGATGGAGCGACACCAGCCGCCAGGCGTGGCATTTTTTCTAATACCACAGCCCCCTCGCCATAGTGATAACCCGCACTCAGTCCGGTCGGACCGGCACCGATAATCAAACACGGCACGGTTTCAGCTTCTTCGGTCGCAGAGGTTAACCAGGTCACCGCCGGGGTGATTTCAGCTGGTTCACCGTTGCGCTGGGCGGCGTCGTTTTCAGATATCAGCGCCTGTTGCATGAGCGTATGGATGCGCTCAACGGTGCTGTTCCATGAGGTTGCGGCTACTTTCTTCTGCATTTTTTCAGCCAGAGCGGCCCGTTCAGTGGGGCTTAAGCGTAAAGCCTCTTCACAGGCCTGAATAAACGCTTCCGGCGAGCGCGCCACCGCCACCAGATCGGCATAATGACGTTCAACATCAATAATCGCAGTACTGACAATCGGCAGCTGCGCCGCCATATATTCCAGCACCTTCGTCGGCGAAATGTAGCGCGTGGAGGCATTGAGCGCGAAAGGCATCAGGCAGACATCCCAGCCGGCAAGAAACTGCGGCAGAGCCTGGTAAGGTTGCTGGCCTAACCAGTGAATATTCTGGCGCTGCGGTAAGCTGGCAGGATCAATTTTTACTACCGGGCCAACCATAATAATTTGCCATTCAGGATGGCTGTCGGCCAGGGCGGCAATCAACGGCAGGTCGATACGTTCATCCAGCACACCGTAATAGCCCAGGCGCAGCGGCGGAAGAGTATCCTGCAAGGGATGATGATTATTACGATCCAGCGCCTGTTCAAAATGAATAGCATCCACGCTGCTGGGGAAGCAGTGCACCTGCGGATGTTTACTCTTTTTCGCTTCGTACAGGCTGGTCCCACCGGTAAAGACCAGGTCGGCCCGCGTCAGCAGAGCGGATTCACGCTGCTGTAACTGGCGCGGCGCCTGATGGAACGCAGACAGCTCATCCATACAGTCATAGATCACCAGGCCTGGCTTAAAGGGTGTTAACAGAGGCAGTGCCATCGGGGTATAAAACCACACCAGCGGGCGTTCATCTTCTTCGACCAGTGCGGCGAGCAGAAGCTGAAGTGATGCAATCTGGCTGTCATGAAATCCCGGGGCGTCGATATCAGTATGCGGCTGAATTACCGTGATGTTTGCCGCAGGCGAACTTTCGATCAATCCTGGTGGCCCCGCCTGAAACAGCGGCTCTTCAATAAATAAAATTCGGTAATGCTGGGCCAGACGCGTCAGTAAATGTTGTGGGCGTTGGAAAACAAATCCCCAGCGTAAATGGCTAAATACGATTAATGTAGGTTGCTTCATGTTGTTCTCCTGATCGGGCCGCCTGGATAAGATGAGAGTCTGGAAATGCTGTAATGACTGCTGCGTTTGGCGTAGCGCGCGGGCATAAGGCTGTTGCAACTGACGGGCAAAGGGATCCGGT
Source organism: Pantoea sp. LMR881 (assembly GCF_027157825.1). Taxonomy (NCBI): domain Bacteria; kingdom Pseudomonadati; phylum Pseudomonadota; class Gammaproteobacteria; order Enterobacterales; family Erwiniaceae; genus Pantoea; species Pantoea sp. LMR881. The sequence goes on along the minus strand of NZ_JAPVOK010000002.1, from coordinate 1,308,970 downwards.
CCCAGCCGATCCAGATCCCAAAGCCCACTGCGAGCCCAAAAGAGGGATCCTCCCACAGTGGGCGGTCGATAATGGGGTAAAGACAGATGCCGAGTATCTCGACACCGGCTAACTGTGCCTGAGCAACCTCTGCACCCACTTCTGTTATCCAGGCGCCGCGACCGCTGCCAACATGGCTGGTCTCTGCCACCAGCAGTGGTCGTTGGTAGCGTTGATAAACGGTCTCCAGCATCTCGTGCATGGGGATCCGTTGCGCATCGGCCAGGTGCCAGAACAGACGACGGTTAGTGGTCATTTCCCACTGATTATCGTGGTAGTAGTTCACGCCAAGCAGATCGAGATAATGCGGCGCACCGCCTAATTCAGGCGCGACCCGACCTGCCAGCATATCCCAGGCCTGATACTGGGCCTCGCATAACATTGCCGTCTCCTGTCGGCAGCTATCGCTATCCTGATCGGGCACGATGTGAATCAGCGGATCGCAATGCATAATGCGTGCGCGGGGATCGGCCTGCCAGATGGCGTCACAGGCGGCCAGTGTGGCACGCACCAGCTGTCGTTTAGCGGCATCCGCGAGTACTTCTTCCGGCATATCGGGGCGGGAAAACAATCCCACTGATATGCCCCAGCTGAGAAAAGAGATCTCGTTCATGGGGGAATAGACTGGGGCTTCGTCATACCAGGGCGCCAGAAAACGCGCCAGTTCGCCGCAAAAGGTGGCGAAACGGGAAACAAATTCATCAGAAAACAGATCGATGTCGGTGGGCCAGCCGTAATGACAAAGGGTCCAGCTTAACTGAATGCCGTGCTGTTTCGCTGCCTGCATGCGCAGCGCAACGGAAGAGAAATCATAGCTGTCATCGCGTTCACATAAGCGCCAGCCAACGCTTTCACGCGCGGTATGAATAGCAAACTGTTTGAGCGCAGCGTAATCTTCATTGCATCGGGTCAGATGCGCATTAATCTCGTACATCGACAGGGGTTCACCCTGAGTATTAATATGATCGGCCCCTTCATAACCGGCCTGCCAAAAGCTGAAAAATGGCGTCATCTCTTCCCCTCTGCTGAAAAAAGCAAAAGCAACCGTTGAGTCGGCTATGTGCGTCAGATGAAAAGCAATGCAAAGCTGAGGCCTGGCCTTTTGAGGTGATCAGGCGATCCGTGCTAAAAGCGATGATCGCTCAGCCGAAGGATGAGGATGCTCGCAGGCGTGAGGGATAGCGCGGTGAGGTATTAACGCTATCGGGGTGTTGAATTTTAATGACTTCTCTGGCTCGCCGTTGGCGACTGGAAGCCTTACTGGAAAGTATAGGTAAAGGGGGATAGTACAAGGTATTGAAGTAAAAAGAAAAAGCAAAGCGGCAATTTAATTCCAGTCAATTTCAGGAAAAGCCTTTGTAAACAATAAAATTAGGGCAGTAAGCGAATCGCGGCTTTTGCAGGCAGGGGCAGAGGTCTTTCATCTTTTCGGCGGGGCTTTTATACCCTGCATGGGATAACGGAACCGTCAGACTTTTGCAACTTGCGACAGGCTTTATTATTGTAGGATTCGATAATTAGCAATCAAAAGAAGCGACGGATGAACCGCTCAGGCTTCTGGCTTCAAGGACGTTTACCAACATGTTCTCATTCGACTGGCATCGATTTTTACTCAATGACCAACCGGCAACCTTTCTGTTTGAAGTTATCGTCCGGGTACTGCTTGCTTACATTGTGGTATTCACTTTTTTAAAAATATCGGGCAGACGCGGGATCCGTCAGCTTTCCCTGTTTGAGTTGGTCGTTATTCTGACGCTGGGCTCAGCGTCCGGTGATGTGACTTTCTATGATGATGTGCCGGTGCTGCCGGTGATTATGGTGTTTATCGTGCTGCTGAGTTTGTATCGCTTTACCACCTACCTGACGGCGCGCAGTGCCCGCGTATCAAAGTGGATCCAGGGCAACGTGATTACGCTTATTCAGGACGGGCTGTATGAGCTTCAGAGCCTGGACAATCTAAACATTTCTGAAGATGAGTTTTTCATGGAGCTGCGACAAGAGGGCGTTGAACATCTCGGTCAGGTGCGGCTGGCACTGATTGAAGTTGATGGTCAGTTGAGCCTCTATTTCTTTAATGATGACGAGATGCGGGCGGGACTCAGCGTGTTACCACCGGCGCATCGGCAGGATTTTACTCAGGTGCCGAAAACCGGCCTCTATGCCTGTACCCACTGCGGTCAGACAGAGGAGATCGCGGCGCAGCAGCGTAAGGTTTGCCCACGCTGCACCGCACAATTATGGTCTGCTGCGCTGAATACGCGTCGGCTGCATTAACGCTTCACGGGATAATCTGAATGGAAAGGGCGACAGTGGCAGGCTGTCGCCCTACCGCTTTACAGCGTGGCTTGTGTGGCTCCCATGCCCGGTACCAAAATAACTTTGCGGCAATCCTCTTTGCGTTTCTCAAAAATCTCATAACCCCGTGCAGCATCTTCCAGCGGCATGTGATGCGTCACGATCTCTTCCGGTGTCAGTAAGCCTTGCTCAATCAGTTTCAGCAGCTCAGGCAGGTAAGCGTGAACATGGGTCTGCCCCATTTTAAATGTGAGCCCTTTATCGAAGGCATCACCAAACAAAAAGCCGTGAATAAAGCCAGCATACACGCCCGGCACGCTGACAATACCGCCACGTCGGACCGCGGCGATACACTGGCGCAGTGCTTTGCCGCTGCTGCCTTCCAGTTTCAGATTACTGAGTACGGTTTCAGTGAGGCTGCCTTTGGCCTCAAAGCCAATCGCATCGATTACCGCATCCACACCGCGACGCCCTTCGCTGTGATCAATAATCCAGCCAGCGGGATCGTCAATCTTGTCGAAATTAATCGGGATCGCGCCGTAACGATCGCGCGCAAACGCCAGACGATAATCGTTGTGATCGATCATGTAAATTTGCTCAGCGCCCAGAAAACGGGCGCAGGCGGCGCTCAGTAAACCGACCGGCCCGGCGCCAAATATGGCCACGCTTGAACCTTGTTTTATTTCGGCGTTTTTCACCGCCTGCCACGCTGTTGGTAAAATATCGGTAAGAAACAGCACTTTTTCATCAGGCAGGGTCAGCGGGACTTTGAACGGGCCGACATTGGCTTTTGGCACACGCACATATTCCGCTTGTCCGCCCGGCACGCCGCCATAAAGTTTGCTGTAGCCAAACAGCGCGGCAGGCGGGGTAATATTTTTGCGGTTTAATATCGCGCCTCTTCCGCTGTTGGTATTTTCGCAGGCTGCATACTGGCTCAGATGACAAAAAAGCAGTCGCCACAGGCGATCACAAAGGGAATGACCACACGATCGCCTTTGGCGACAGCCGTAACGGCGCTGCCGGTTTCGACCACTTCACCCATGAACTCATGACCAAAAATATCGCCATGGCCGGTTCCCGGTATTTTTCCGCGATACAGGTGTAAATCGGATCCGCAAATTGCCGTCGCGGTGACGCGCAGAATGATGTCATCATCTGCTTCAATGCTGGGATCGGGCACGTTATCAACGCTGACTTTATGTGGGCCGTGATAAGTTAACGCTTTCATCTGTTCGACTCCTTTGATCAGTGAATTGCCGTGTTGTAAAGGCATTTAAAGGTCGGCGGCAATTTCGGGGCAAGTAGAGGCATAAAAATGTGGGAAAAGGATTTCCGGTTTTTGCGACCTGCAGTGAAGTGTAGCCAGTTGAGGTTAAGTAAGCAGAGCGGCTGCGTTGAAGCCGCTTAAATGGACGGCAAGGCACTGGCTGAGGAAAACGGAAGATTCAGGTGGATAAGATGTCTGCCTGATGCCAGCCGAGCGCATTCACAATGGCGCGGCGATAGGCGGTATCGATCTGTGGAGGCACCTGTTCAATGTAGCGTCGGGCGTGCTCACGTTTGTCGCCATTGAGCTGCTGAAGGTAGTTGATGACCTCTTCGACGCCGGGAACGCGTCCTTCAGTTGACGCTATGCGCGCGGGCAGCGCCGTCCAAATCAGCGCATCAATCGCTTTGTGCCTTGCCCACGCTTGCAGTGGCCCGGTCGTAGTATGATCCACTAACATGATGCCGACCCCATCCACGCGTTCTGCCGGTATGCCTTCACGTTCGCGTAATGCTTTGCAGGCAACGTCCAGTGAAGCGGTAGCCAGCAATGCCCAAAATACGTTTACCGGCTCAGCATTGAGACAGAGTGCGGTGGCGACTTCACCACCATCGCTAATGCGGACAAATTCAACCGGCACCGTTGGCCCATCCGCATACCAGCTTCCTGCGACGGGCAACAGGCCGGGTTTCCAGATCAGCGATCCCCAACCAAGGCAGGCAATTTTCATCCTTCTGTCTCCTGAATATGGTGAATGAATAACAAACAGTATGATTAAAGCGTAGCTGGCAATGCGAAGCGGTGAAAAAAATCACATCTTTTCATCAGTAAGCCTTGCTGCCGTCAGGTGTTGCATTATTTATCTGTTAATGGTCATTGTTCGCTTATTTTTTGTTCGTGATGCACAGAATGCGCATAAACACCCAGCTTTACTTGAATTGAAAGTGTCAGTTAGTGTAAAAAGAGCAGGGCGCAATCGTTTACGTCTGAGCGACGTAAACGATTTTTTTATTTAAGCCGCGTGAAACGCAGAAGCGTTGAAATTTACGTTAAGATGCGCCCGCGCTGTCGCTAATCAGGTCGTATTTGTCCTCGTCCCGGTAAAGAAGGGGAGGCGGCAAATGGAAGTCAATTTTGCAGCCTGCGTATGCGAGAGCAGTGACTGCATGTTTTTTGGATTACCAGATGAAAACCACTCAAACCGGCACGCTGGGTGCCATTGAGACGCCAGAACAACAAGGCTGGCGTAAAACCGATACCCTGTGGATGCTGGGATTATATGGCACTGCCATTGGCGCTGGCGTGTTATTCCTGCCGATCAACGCGGGCGTTGGTGGCTTGCTGCCGTTAATCGTCATGGCAGTTCTCGCCTTTCCCCTGACGTTCTTCGCGCATCGTGCCCTGACGCGCTTCGTACTCTCCGGTAAAAATCCCACGGGTGATATCACTGAGGTAGTAGAAGAGCATTTTGGCGCAGGGGCCGGTAACGTCATTACGCTGCTCTACTTTTTTGCTGTCTATCCTATTTTGCTGATGTACAGCGTGGCCATAACGAATACGGTAGAGAGCTTAATCGTTAATCAACTGGGTTTAGTGGCACCGCCGCGAGTGCTGCTGTCGCTGATATTAATCACTGGCATGATGATGATTGTGCGTTTCGGTGAGCGCGTGATTGTTAAGGCGATGAGCGTACTGGTTTATCCCTTCGTGGCGGTGTTAATGCTGATGGCATGTTATTTAATTCCCCACTGGCACGGTGCCGCGCTGCAAACACTTAATCTTCCTGCTTCCGGCGGTAAAGGCTTGTGGATGACGCTGTGGCTGGCGATTCCGGTGATGGTGTTTTCGTTTAATCACTCGCCGATTATCTCCTCTTTTGCCGTTGCCAAACGTGAAGAGTATGGAGAGGAGGCCGATAAAAAGTGTTCGCGCATTTTGGCATATTCACACCTGCTAATGGTGGCAACGGTGATGTTCTTTGTCTTTAGCTGTGTGCTCAGCCTGTCGCCTGACGATCTGCATGCAGCAAAAGCACAAAATATTACGATCCTTTCTTACCTTGCGAATCATTTCAGGGTGCCGGTCATCGCCTGGCTGGGACCGGTTATCGCTATCGTCGCGATCACCAAATCCTTTCTTGGACACTATTTAGGTGCTCGCGAAGGGTTTAACGGACTGGTTAATAAGGCGCTGCGCAGTCAGGGCAAAAGCGTTGCGCCGGATAAACTCAACCGTTTAACGTCGCTGTTTATGCTGCTGACAACCTGGCTGGTAGCAACGCTTGATCCCAATATTCTCAGTATGATTGAGACGCTTGGTGGGCCAGTGATTGCGGTTATTCTGTTCTTAATGCCGATGTATGCCATTCACAAAGTTCCGGCAATGCGTCAATACAGTGGCAAACTCAGTAACCTGTTTGTGGTACTGACTGGCCTGGTGGCTATCTCTGCGATTTTCTTTTCACTGATGCGTTAATTCCTACGGTCAGGACGGGCACATCTGTCAGCCCTGACCGTAAGCCTGCCAGATTTTCATTTCCCCGCCTCACTTTCCTGATTCTTTTGTTAAGCATAAGAATAAATTTTCCTTAACTCACTTTTCAGGTAAGAAAATAAACGGCTCAGGCAGGCACAAAAAAACAGACAGGCTAAAACGGTAAAGAAAAGTCCACCGCGAAGCGGTAGCAACCTGAGTTGATATATATCTGGCTGCAGGGGCGTTATTTTTTTACGGATCTGGTCAGAGCACAGACCTATTTTGGCTTTTTCAGTGAGTTTTATTTTGTCCTTATTCCTGATTTTTTCTGCTGCACAAAAAGGTTATTTTAACAACGCGCAAGATATGAAAACTTTTTACTTAATGTGATATTTTTTCATCCAACAGGGGCGACAGAAGTGTTATTCTTTATGCGCAACGCTAGTGATGTGGTGTTGTGTGCTTCAGTTTTCCCTTGATTTCATTAAGGGTTTTACCCCGTCAGGTTGGTATGGATAGTTAATCCCCGATCGTTATCGATCGGGTTTTTATTTTCCGTCTTTTTCTACATTATTCAATTTCCTTTTATTCTGTCATTACGGTTATAAATAGCTGGGTTATCTTTTTTATCGGTATTTAATCAGAAAAATCCCAATCACTGCGCTCTATTTTCCCTGCATGTCTTTGCCAGCGGTAATAAATGCTTTGAACCATGCTATGTCAGAGATTATGAAAATTGTTAAGAAAGCGATAAGCATGCGTAATAGTGTGTAAGTTACCGTTCTTTAAGACTTTTGGAGATGCTGAATACCCCCTATATGGATAATAGTGTTTTCAACGGCGCTTCATCAGCCGTTACCATTGGAGGTCGTACCATGAAAAAAACAACATTAACGCTTATTGCGTCACTTTTAACATGCAGCACACTTTTTTCAGCCGCGAGCCGGGCTGATGGTCCAGGCGATCATCAGGGTCAGCAGTGGGAGCGTCATGGCGGCGGTGATCGTCATGATGACCATGGCCGTGGGCCTGATCACGGCGGTTCGCGCGGCGATCACCGCAACGATCATGACCATTTTGCCTGGAACGGCCATGATTTTCGTCGTGGTCACGCGGTGCCACATGAATATCGTGGCGACCGCTATCGCGTAGATGACTGGCATGACCGGGGCTTACGTGAACCACCTCGCGGTGAACACTGGGCTTATATCGACGGTAATTACGTATTAATTGCAGCAGCGACCGGCGTTATCACATCATTGATCCTGGGCAACGCTTTGCATTAATTTCCCACCGGATGGTGTCAGCCATCCGGGTTTCTCTCTGCTTTCTCTTCTCACCAGGCTATTCTCACAGTCGAATCTCTGTATCCCTTTGCATTTAAGGAGTCATGATGACGACGGTTAAAATGGTTGCGGTAGATATGGACGGCACTTTTCTGGACGATAACAAGCAGTACAACCGATCCCGTTTTCTCGCCTGCTATCAACAGCTAAAAGCCCGCGACATTAAATTTGTTGTCGCCAGCGGCAATCAGTATTACCAGCTTAAATCCTTCTTTCCTGAAATTGCCCGTGAGATCGCTTTTGTGGCGGAAAATGGTGCGTGGATTATCGATCGCGATGAAGAACTTTTTTGTGGTGCATTTTCACGCCGCGACATCATTGCCGTTATCGACACGCTGAAAAACGGAGACTATCCACAATTACGCTATCTGCTGTGTGGGCGTAACAGCGCCTATTATTTCGATGATACCGATGAAAAATGGCTGGCTAAGATGCGTCATTATTGCCACCGCCTGAGACATATCAGCAGCATCGATGAGGTTGCAGATGACAAGCTGTTTAAATTTGCGCTTAATCTGTCTGATGATTATGTCGAGCCGCTCATGGCAGATATTGCGCGCCTGCATCACGGCGCGGCTGCGGCCACCTCCAGCGGTCACGGCTCGGTCGATTTAATCGTGCCGGGCCATCACAAAGCGCATGGCCTGAACCTGCTGGCACAACGCTGGGGGATTTCGCATGATGCGGTATTGGCTTTTGGTGACGGCGGCAACGATCTCGAAATGCTCAGGCAATCTGGCTTTAGTTTCGCCATGGCAAATGCACCGCAGCGAATCAAAGAGGCCACGCGCTATCTTGCGCCGGGCAACAACGACCAGGGCGTGTTACAGGTTATCGAACAGATGTTGGCGGGCGAGCCACCTTTTGCCATGCATTCGTAATCCGGGCTGAATTTATCCCTGACTTTGCCGATATTCGATAACGAAGGAACGCATTTATACAAGCCGCAGAGCTTTCTTATCTCCGTCATCGTCGTTGTCTCGGTAAGTAAGGATAAATTATGGTTCCAACTCGTTTGGCCGCCCGGATAACCCTGGGTGGTCTGCTGCTGTTGTGCATTACAACAGCGATTGTTTTTTTACGCTGATGCTGCGTGGGCAACCGCGTGTTATCGAAGCCAGTCACACACTTATTCAACAGGCGGGCGGCAATCTGGTCAGCCAGTTGAATCAGCAACTGGTGGGTATTGAAGGCGAAGCTGCCAGCATGGCGCGTCTGGCTGAAGTGCTGCCGCACGACGTTTCGTTGTGGCAAACCACTTTCCCACACATCATCGACAGCCTGGGCAACCACACGATTGCTGGCGGCGGCATCTGGCCTGAACCTGATGCTTATACTGCAGGCGTAGCGCGCCGCAGTTTTTTCTGGGCCAGAGAGGCGAACGGGGTTTTAAATTACTCTGAGGGCTATAACGAGGCCGGCAGCAGCGGCTATCACAACGAAAGTTGGTACAGTGCGGCACGCAATGCACCGCGCGATCGCTGTAGCTGGTCTGAGGTTTATCAGGATGCAGTCTCAGGCGTAAAAATGGTGACCTGTAGCGTGCCGTATCGCGCAGGTGACACATTTGCGGGGGTCGCCACGCTGGATGTGCAGTTAGATAATCTCGGTGGCTTTATGGAAAGCAAGGGCAGCGTGACGGGCGGCTATGCCTTTGCGCTTGATGCCGCAGGTAACCTGCTCTATTTCCCAGGGCAGGATGCTACATCGCTCACCACGCTAACGGCGCTGGCGCAGAAGAAGAGCTGGCTGGCCCCGTTAGTCAGCAGTGTGAACAGCCTGAAAGCCGGCAGCAATATAGTGTCACGGGATAACTTTGACGATCAGCATTTGCAGCAAACCGCAGACGTAACGCTGTTTCGTATGGCAGGCACCGGCTGGATAATCGGCCTGGTCACGCCTGATAAAGAGGTGAGCGGGCTGGCGCGCAGCATGATGCGTGACATTTTTACTTTCCTGATCCCGGCGATGATTATCCTGCTGCTATTAACCTGGTGGTTTACCAAACGCATCGGCCAGCGGTTGCGTACCACGCACTATGCGCTGGATGAAATTGCAAATGGTGATGGTGATTTAACGCGACGTTTGGCGAAAAGCGGACGTGATGAGCTGGCAGATATTGCCGGTGCATTTAACAGCTTCGTTGATAAAATTGCCGGTGTGATTACGCGGGTACAGGGCAGTGGAGAGACCGTGGCGGCGAATGCTTCAGGACTGGCGCAGAGCAATCAGGCACTGTCAGAAAAAATTGCCGAGCAGGCTGCTGCGTTAGAGCAAAGTGCGGCGGCAATGGAGCAGCTTAATGCCACGGTACAGCAAAATGCTGAAAACACCCGACTGGCCGATGCGGTGGCAGAACAGACGGCACAAATTGCCCGCAACAGCAGCGAGATGATGAGCGAAGTGGTGAATACCATGGGCGCGATTCGGTGCTCTTCGCGGCGCGTAGCGGAAATTCTCGGCGTTATCGACAGCATCGCGTTTCAGACCAATATTCTGGCGCTGAACGCGGCTGTCGAAGCTGCGCGTGCAGGCGAGCAGGGACGGGGCTTTGCCGTTGTCGCTTCAGAGGTCCGGGCGCTGGCGCAGCGTAGCGCAACAGCGGCACAGGAGATCAAGGCGTTGATCGCTGATTCTGACAGCAATGTGCTGGCGGGAAGCAAACTGGTCGAAGGCGCAGGTGGGCAACTCAGCCAGCTGGTAAACGATGTTTACAAAGTGAAGCAGGTGGTGAGTGAAATGCGCGTGGCAGGCGATGAGCAAAGCAAAGGCATTGCCGAGGTTACGCTGGCCGTATCTCAGATGGAGCGCAGCATTCAGCAAAACCTGATGCTGGTAACGCAAACCGCTGAAAATACTCAGGCGCTGCGTGATGAAGCCGCGCAGCTGGCGCAAGAGATTTCCGTTTTCAAAGTGGTTAACCGCTAAAAAGTATCCGGGCAGCATCATGCTGCCCGGTTTATATCAATTCCCTGGCCATGCCTGGACGATCATTTCACGCATCTCATCACGACTGTAATTCAGCAACGCGTTTTTACTGTTGGCGCGAGCCAAAACCCACTCTGTTTCCTCTGATGAGAGGGCAGGCCCTGCAAGCCAAAACGGCGTAATTGCCTGTTGCTGTAGCCACTCTTTCAGGTAACGTGCCGGGCAACCGGTGGCATGAGGGAACAACTGCTGGTGCAGTTCGCACATTAACTGCTGTTGCCCGGCGTGCTGGCTTTCGGCCAGCCGGTCAAGAAAAGAAAATAACAGCCGCCCACATACTTCGCCGTGGTGGAAGGGCTTGATAGCGCCGATTTCGCCCGCAATACCGTGAATAACCCCCAATCCTGCACTGTTCAGGCAAACCCCTCCCAGCCAGGAGGCCATCATCATCGCCTCACGGGCTTTGTCACCTTCTTCATCTTCCCGGTTCAGGGTCGGCCAGGCCTGTACAAACTGACGTAAGCCGGTTAGCGCCAGTTGACGAGTGAACAGCGTGCCCTTGTTTGACAGATAGGCTTCAAAAAGATGGGTAAACGCATCAATACCACAGGTCACCAGCACCTTATCAGGTGATCCTTTCAGCAAGTCAGGATCGAGTATCGCTGTCCGCGGCACAAAAACCGGATGGCGTAGCGAAGCCTTGACCTGAATGTCATGCTGATCGGTAACAACGGCATTTTGCGTCGCTTCACTGCCGGTTCCGGCGGTGGTTGGCACGGCGATTAGCGGCAACGTAATGGGTTGAACCGGGGTGTCACCGACTTTTTCCAGATAGCGTGCGGTAGGCAAGGGGTGCTGTATCATGGCGCTGAAGGCTTTTGCCGCGTCCAGCACGCTCCCGCCACCAATGGCAACCACACGATCGACATGTCCGCGCCAGCGGGATACCCAGCCATCAATGTCGGCGGGCGACGCTTCATGACGCACAATTTCATAGCCGATAATATGATCGTTTAAGGCTGACTTTAGCCGCTCGTAAGCCGGGCCTTGCAAGAAAGAGCGACCGCAAAACAGCAGCGTCGGTTGTGGCTCCGCTGCCAGCAGCGGTATCAGTTTATCGAGGCTTCCACGACCAAACAGGGTTCGTTGATTACTGTACAGCTCGCTCAGATTGTCACTCACCAGCGCATCCTTCCAGGTTTTCGCTAAAATTTGAGTGTAACGAAAAGCGCGCCGCTGGCCTTAGCAAACTTTCTGATAACGCTCAGGCAAAAAGTTGATCACCTTCGCAAAACGGAAATTCACCGTTCTGAGAGTGATGCTTAGGCGCAATGTTACCCTTAACATGTTATCGGTAACAGCGATTGTCAATTTGTTAACACAACTTACAACGCTCATTCTGTCTCCTTAAGGGACAACGATAACAAACCGGCACTGCTGCTTTTTCACAGTGCGAAAGGTGGAGAAAATTATGCCCTTACTCTACGTGGCGATCGGCGTTGCTTTACTGCTGCTGCTCATGATTCGCTTTAAACTCAATGGTTTCATCGCACTGATTTTAGTGGCGCTGGCGGTCGGTGTGATGCAGGGCATGCCGGTCAACAAAGTCATTACCTCAATCAAAACCGGTGTAGGCAGCACGCTCGGCAGTCTGGCGCTGATCATGGGCTTCGGCGCCATGCTGGGAAAAATGCTCGCCGACTGCGGTGGCGCGCAGCGTATTGCAACAACGCTTATCGAAAAGTTCGGTATTAAGCATATTCAGTGGGCGCTGGTTTTGACGGGCTTCACTGTAGGGTTTGCGCTGTTCTATGAAGTCGGCTTCGTATTAATGCTGCCGCTGGTGTTCAGCGTTGCTGCCTCTGCGCGTGTGCCGCTGCTGTATGTTGGTGTACCAATGGCGGCAGCACTTTCCGTTACACACGGCTTTTTGCCGCCACACCCTGGCCCGACGGCTATCGCAACGCTGTTTAATGCTGACATGGGTAAAACACTGCTGTTTGGCACCTTGCTGGCTATTCCCACAGTGATTCTGGCTGGCCCGGTTTATGCGCGTTTTTTGAAAGGCATTGATAAGCCAATTCCGCAGGGGCTTTACAACCCGAAAATCTTCACCGAAGCAGAAATGCCTGGATTTGGTGTCAGTGTCTGGACGTCGCTGGTTCCGGTCATTTTAATGGCATTACGTGCGGTGGCGGAAATGCTGTTGCCGAAAGGTCATGTATTACTGCCTTATGCCGAGTTTTTCGGCGATCCGATCATGGCAACCTTGATTGCCGTGCTGATTGCGATCTTTACCTTCGGTTTGAACCGGGGGCGCAGCATGGAGCAGGTGATGGATACGCTAACCGATTCGATCAAAATCATCGCGATGATGTTGTTGATCATTGGCGGCGGCGGCGCGTTCAAGCAGGTGCTGGTAGACAGTGGTGTAGACAAATATATCGCAAATATGATGCATCAAACCACGCTTTCACCCATCTTCATGGCGTGGTCGATTGCTGCGGTACTGCGTATTGCGCTGGGCTCCGCCACCGTTGCGGCGATTACCGCAGGTGGCATTGTCGCACCGCTCATCGCAACCAGCGGTGCCAGCCCAGAGCTGATGGTCATCGCCGTAGGTTCTGGCAGTGTAATCTTTTCACACGTCAACGATCCCGGTTTCTGGCTGTTTAAAGAGTATTTTAACCTGACGATTGGCGAGACAATTCGCTCATGGTCTGCGCTGGAAACCATTATCTCAGTATGCGGTTTGATTGGTTGTCTGTTGCTCTCTTACGCGCTGTAAGGATTAACCGCTGGGGCGTTTCTGTCCCAGCGGAATCCGTTAGCCTGCCATCGCGCGGAAGGTGTTTAATGCGTCCTCTGGCATGCCTGCCTGCTTTGCCGCCTGACAAATTTGCTGCCAGCTGGTGGCATCCAGTGGAATACCCGATCGCTCGCGCGCTTCCCGATTTGCCTCTTCCCATTCGCCTGGCACCTGAATCGGCGCTTCGCCACTTTGCGGTGAACGCTTCACCCAGGCGATAAAGGCTTCCGCCTCATCCTGCATTGCCGGTGCATCAAACGCATCGGGATTGAGGATGATGGTTGTCATACAGTTAAATATCGCACTGCTCTCTTTCTGCACTGTCGCATCGTGTGTGGTTCGACCGCCTGATAACGCGCCGCCCAGGATCTCGCACATAGTCGCCAGCGCGTAGCCTTTGTGCAGGCCAAAAGGCAGCAATGCGCCAAACGGCGGCTGATGCATCACTCCAGGCTGGGTGGTGCCCTGACCTTGATGATCGATAAGATAACCTGGCGCAACCTCGACACCTTTATTCCAGGCAACGCGCGTTTTGCCGTAGGCTATACCGCTGGTGGCAAAGTCGAGCAGCAGCGGTTTGGCATTACGACGCGGGAAAACAGCACAGAATGGATTGGTGCCGAAGCGGCGGTCACTGCCACCGAAAGGGGCCACCATCGGATCGCCCATGACATTGACAAAATGAAACGAAACCAGCCCGGCAGCGGCACACTGCTCAGCCCAGTGGCCAATACGCCCAATGTGGTGGGAATGATGCAAACCTACCGCGGCGATACCCAATTTCTCAGCGCGCTCAATGCCGAGGCGCATCGCTTCCCAGGCTGCAACCTGACCAAAACCGTTGCGCGCATTGAGCGTGAGCACGGCTCCGGCATCTTTTTCCACTACAGGCCGTTGATTGAGTTGCAAATGTCCTTGTGCCAGCGACGCCATGTAGCTGGGGATCATGCCGACACCGTGTGAATCATGCCCGGCTAAATTCGCGGCTACCAGATGATCAGCTACCAGGCGCGCTTCTTCCGCTGCGCTACCCGCACAGAGCCAAATCGCCTGGACAAACTGATGTAAATCAGAAGAATTGATACGATATACCGTGCTCACATTGTTCTCCTTTATTTGCTGACTTACCGCATCCTGCGGCGAATAGCTCACAACGGCAAGCAAAAGAAGGGCCGCAAGACGCGGCCCAAACAGGCAGGTTTTAGTGAGGCTGTTCGAAACCGGCTTTAATCATCTGCTCACGCAGTGCGCGCGTAATTTCGCGATTGCCGCCAGTGACAGGGTAAATCACATTATTCACCACATCATCCAGGTAGTGTTCCTCAAACTCTTGTCGCGTAAGTTGAGTGCCGCCTTCATCGTTGATGGCGAACGTACCTTTGATGTGCTCACCGCTGTTTTTAGCTTTCAGGCTATAGCGGCCCATGCTGGTATTAATCGTGCTCATAAGATCTCCTTATTACTGATTTCAAATCATCACAATTGAGGCCTGCATTTGCCGCATAAATTTTAGTTGGCATAAGCATGAAGAGCGAAGCGGCAGTAAGAATGAAAAAGCTCTTATTGCGACCTGTCTCGCAGAAATAAATCAGGCTTTACGCGAGGAAATTTCATGAAACAGGCGGCATACGCTTTTACGGCAAAGCGCAAATGTTCGCCTATACTCTTTACAGGAAAGGTTTTTTTAATGGCTAAGGGAGAAGGAAATGAAAATAATTCTGTGGATCATCGCTATCATCTTTATTGTTGGTCTGTTAACCCTGACAGGGGTGTTTAAACTGATTTTCTGACACGGCGGGCACCCTCAGGTGCCCGAATTAGTGTTATCACGCTTAAGTAAACAGTGCGAAATGGGATCGACTTTCGTCACTGGCAACAAGTCATGAACCTCAAAACGTTTTTTACAGTATGCGCAGCAGGCGCCGTGAAAAGATTTGTGGGTTGATGTGTCATCAGTAAAAACAAATTTTGCGCTGCCACAACGCGTGCAACGAATCTTCATTACCATGGCGTATTTATCTCCCTCCTGGAATTAAATCCAATCAATTTTAACAAAATGTGCAAGAGAAAGTTAAATATTCCTAATTATTAACTTACGGCGACTAATTTTTATATTTTGTTGAATCTGCGCTAATTTTTTAGCATTACTGCGTTCCAGAGCAGGATTCGCTCGAATAAAAAACAGCTTTCTTTAACATAGGTCATGCTTATGACGCGAGTGTAGATTATTTGCGCATTTATTTATCGCTGGCCCTGGGCTGTCAAGGGGTTTCTGAAAGGGCATCTGTTTCTTTCACAGCCTGAATCCTTCAGGTAATCAATAGTATAAAGTTCACCTTGATGTCTGATTTCTGCGACGCTTGTTAACAACAGCTCGCGCACGGTTGCAGGTTCTGACATGAGGCGTATGGAAATTAACGTCTTAAGGAGCCGGTTTACCGCAGGCATTAGGCACGTAACAGTTGGGATTATTTTCCCGTTCTGGTGCTGTTAGCTGTCACATCAATGAGTTATGGTGCACTTGATGTTCAAATAGCTTACATTCCATGGAGTTACAGCTGGGAGAATCTCTTTTTTGCCCGACTGCGCTGGTCATTTTAAGCAAGCAAAAAAGTGATAAAGTGTGATGAGGATAAAGAATGTCGATATTTATCACTTTTCCATCAATCCCTACTGGACAAATCACTCCACAATTGCTGTACTAGACGCCGACACAGTTTAGTGTCCATTTTTCATGTAAAGGTAATATTAGATGTCTAAGATCAAAGGTAACGTTAAGTGGTTTAATGAATCCAAAGGATTCGGTTTCATTACTCCTGAAGATGGCAGCAAAGATGTATTCGTACACTTCTCTGCTATCCAGAGCAACGGCTTCAAAACTCTGGCTGAAGGTCAGCGCGTTGAGTTTGAAATCACCGACGGCGCAAAAGGCCCATCTGCTGCTAACGTTATCAGCCTGTAAGTTAACAGTCAGAATTCTAAAAACCCGCTCCTGGCGGGTTTTTTTATCCCTGCCACCAACAGATCAACCAGCCTACAACCGATCCCAGCGCCAGCAAAAACGCCATCAGTTCATTCCAGCTACGCGGCATTATCATCACCATCCTTTTCCATTCAGCCGACAAGAAGCGTGGCAGATTTGCGTTAAATACGCCTGACAGTGGCATGACAGCCTGATGACGTGACCTGAAGCGTTTGCTGAACGCTTTTTAAACAAGCGCGCAAGAAGGCAAACCCGACTCGCCTTCTGCAAGGTAAATAATGACGGGACTATGATCTTAGTAACATATTTATAACAATCGATACTTGCTGAATCTGTTCTGCCAAGGCTATATAACACAACCACTACGCTATTAAGGAGGCAGGATGAACATACGTCGGGCACAGGCTAAAGACAGCTTTGCGTTAAGCGCATTACTGGCAGAATTAGGGTATGGCGGCACGGAAAGTTTTATCGATCAGCGCCTTGCTCAGCTGATTACTCACCCAAACGAGATGCTGTTAGTGGCTGAACATGGTCATCAGGTGCTGGGTTTTTTATCGATGCATTTTATTCCGCAACTGGCGCTCGCCGGGGATTTTGCGCGCATCAGCTATTTCTGCATTGCTGAAGGAGAACGCAGTAAAGGCGTAGGGCAGCAGCTTATTCAACATGCTGAAGCCATAGCAGTACAACGTGGCTGCGATCGGGTAGAGGTACATTGCAATATCTCACGCCTGAAAGCTAACCAGTTCTATCTGCGTGAAGGCTATATTGACTCCCCGACTTATCGCACTAAAGATTTGCGCTCAAACTGATTTCGCGCCCAGAAGCGATAACCAGCGCACTGGCAATCATCTCCAGCTGTTGTTCATGCAGGCTGGCAATGCTGACGCGGATAAACTGCACTGGTCCAAGTCGGCAACGCTCGCCTGGCAACACTGCGATGCCGCGAGCGGCCAGCGTGATCATGGCAAACTGTTCTGAAAGCACCGGAATATAAATACTCAGGCCATCACGTGCTTCAAGCAACATTCCTCGCGCGGCCAGCGCCTGCAATAAACGCTCGCGCCGTACACGATAGCTTTCTTTTGCGTAGGCAATTTGCTGCTGAGTGGCGGCATCTTCCAGCAGCCAGGCTACCGCATCTTGCAGAATACGGCTGGTCCAGCTCACGCCAAAATTACGCCACGCCTGGATACGCTTAACCATCTCTGCTGTGGCCGAGAGCACTGCCAGGCGCAAATCAGGCCCGTATGCTTTAGAAAACGAGCGCACATGGATTGTGCGTTCAGGAAACGCCGCGCCTAAACTCCAGGCTGGCGCAACAGAGAGATCACCAATACCGTCATCTTCGACAATGAGGGTTGCACTGCTGGCAAGCACCTGAGTCAGTTCGTGGCGACGCTGAGGGCTAATGGTGTGGCCAGTAGCCGAATGGGTACGCGGCTGGTAAATCACCATTACCGGCGATTTCACCAGCAGTGTAGACAACACCTCTGGCAACGGGCCTTCGCTGTCGCAGGCCAGAGGTAAGATTTCCGCGCCGACATTATCCAGCATATCCAGTAAACGTGTTGCAGTGGGATCTTCGATGATGACGCGATCGCCTGGAGAAACCAGCGTTTGTACCACCAGATTCATAGCATCGAACCCGCCATCGGTGGCTAAAAACGCTTCGGCTGGATAAGGCCAGCGAGGCTGCACAGCACGCAGTAGCTGTGGTGAGATGGCTTCACGGTGATAGCTGTTTAGCTGCGGAGACTGAATCGCCGCCTGTAATGCCAGCTGCAAATTTGGCAACAAGGCTGGGTCTGGTGAAGCCATTGCTAAATCGGCCTGGATGTTATCACCGTAATTGCCAATTTTCTCGAAACGGATGGGTCGTGGCATTACTGTATTACCACTTACCCAGACGCCGCTGCGGCCTTTACCTGCCAGCACTTTCTGCTTCTTTAGCTGCGCCCAGGCAGCCGAAACGGTTGCCGGGCTCACGCCCAGGACTTCTGCTAACTCGCGTACAGCGGGCATTTGCATACCCACGGCGATTTGACCTTCGCGGATCAAGGTAGAAGCTGCCAGCGCAATACCTTTTACCGAAGCCTCGTTTATCTGGCTGCTGAGCCAGTGGAGATCGACTGTGTGCGTCATAAGAAAATAGTTTGTTCAGTAACAAAGAAATGATTGTTCAGATAAGTATTCCGGATCTAGTATCAATTTCAAGCACTATTTGACGAATAAATAATCGCAGCCTGACTGCACTGGCAAGAGACGGGGAAAAAATGGAAAGGCTTACCATCAGACTGGCGGTTCGGGACTGGGACTATTTCACGCCGCTGGCGCTCGGCGATATCGCGCCAGAAAAATTTGATTTAACGATCGATCGTGTGGGTACGCTGGTGAATGATCTTGCCACCCATCAACGCTATGACGCAGGTGAAGTCTCTTTTAGCCGGTATGCACAAGGCCGGGCAAAAGGTGACACATCGCTGCTTGGCTTGCCTCACTTTCTGATGCGCGGCTTTCGTCAACGCTGCATTATCACGACCACTGACAGCCCCGTCACCACGCCCGCGCAGTTGAAAGGTAAACGAATTGGCGTGACTGGCTGGCAGGATTCTGGCAACACCTGGACGCGCACCGTGCTGCGTGAAGCGGGTGTAGAGATTGATGATGTCTGGTGGTTTGCTGGTCGCCTGACGGCTGAGCATCCGATTGTTGATCGCCTGGCGGGATTTGGTCGTCCGGGCCGTATTGAACCGGCACCGGGTGAGCGTCCGCTGATTGAGTTACTGAAAGCGGGCGAACTGGATGCCGTATTTACTCCTTTCATGCCAGACGGCTTTTTCCTGCCCTCTTCTGGCCTGCGTCAACTGCAACCCGATTTCTACCAGGCCGAACGGGATTACTTCAACCGCGTCGGTTATGTGCCGGGGATCCATATTCTGGCAATGAAACCCGCCCTGGCAGAGCAACATCCATGGCTGCCTCAGGCGTTAAGTGAAATCATTGATCGCTCTTATCGCCTCTGGATGCAAAAACGTGAAAAGTATGCGGATACCACACCGTGGTTACTGGACGACTTGCGACGCACCGCGCAGGAATTACCGGCCAACTGGAATGAAAATGGTTTTGCCGTTAATAAGAAGATGATTGCAGATTTCGCTAACGAACTTTTTCAACAAGGCCTGACAAAAACATTGCTGACGCCAGAAGCCATTTTTCCGGCGGCAGGTAAGGGGGAATGATGATGAAAGTCGCGATGGGGCAATTTGCCGTAAGCCGTGAATGGCAGGAAAACGCTGATATTTGTCTTGATTTAATGAGGCGTGCGCAACAGGGCGGGGCACATCTGTTGGTGTTGCCTGAAGGAGTGTTAGCGCGAGATATCGCGGATCCCGATTTGGTCCTGAAAGCAGCCCAGCCCCTGGATGGTCCTTTTCTGACGCAACTACTGGCAGCCAGCAAAGGCAACGATTTGACCACAATGATGAGTGTGCATGTTCCGACAGAGGCGCAAAAAGCCCTTAACGTGCTGATCGCCATTCGCAACGGTGAAATCATTGCCGCCTATGAAAAATTGCATCTTTATGACGCGTTTGCCATGCAGGAGTCTCAGCGCGTTAATCCCGGTCATGTGATCCCGCCACTGGTAGAGGTTGCAGGAATGAAAGTCGGCCTGATGACCTGTTACGACGTGCGCTTTCCTGAACTGGCGCGACGGCTGGTGCTGGACGGGGCCGATGTTCTGGTGCTGCCAGCAGCCTGGGTTAAAGGGCCGCTAAAAGAGATGCATTGGGAGCTGTTAACCACCGCACGGGCACTGGAAAACACCTGCTATATGGTGGCGGTCGGTGAGTGTGGTCCCCGCAACATTGGCAACAGTCTGGTCATTGATCCACTGGGCGTGGCGATTGCTAAAGCCCCGGAGTCGAGTGCATTGGTGTTTGCGGATCTTGATCCACAGCGTATCGCTTACGCGCGCAGCGTTTTGCCGGTACTGGAAAATCGTCGCTTTGCCCGACCTGAATTAAAAACACACTGACCGCATTGGGGAAAACAGATAATGAAAAAGATAGCGACTGCAATAACGCTGGCTTTGAGCCTGACTGCAACGTGGCTGCATGCTGCTGACGTTATTCCGCCGCAAAAGCTTGATCAGGCTTTGCACGATCGTTTACCTGAAGAGATCAAAAAAGCGGGCAAAATGATTTCAGTTAATAACGGCTCGTTTCCGCCGTATGAAATCGTGACTGGCCCGCACTCCATGGATGGTGCCTCTGCGGATTTAACCACGGCGCTAAGCCAACTGCTCGGCGTGAAAATTGAGCATGCAACGGTAAGTGGGTTGTCAGGCGTATTAGCGGGTATTAATTCGGGTCGCTATCAGTTAGCCATTGGTCCCGTCGGTGACTATCCCGATCGCCAACAGAAAGTCGACTTTGTTGATTTTGTGCAGGAATTTGTCGTGTTTGGCGTGCAAAAAGGTAATCCGGCAAAAATTAACACGCTGGAAGATACCTGCGGCAAGCGTATTGCCGTTATGGCGGCCGGTTCTGCTGAACAGGTGATCCGCAAACAGTCTGCTGCCTGTACTGCTGCCGGTAAGCCTGCCGTGATAGTGCAATCTTTTACCGATCAGCCTTCCTCTATCCTGGCGGTGCGTTCAAAACGGTCTGATGCTTTTTTCTCTTCTCAGGCACCCCTGACCTATTTTATTGAGCAGGCAAATGGTCAACTGGAACTGTCGGGCAAAGGCCAGAAGAACGGTTTCGGCGATATCTTTCAGGGCACAGTGGTGCCAAAGGGATCTGAACTCGGCAAAGTTGTGCTGGAGGGTTATAAAACGCTTTATGAAAACGGCACTTATGCAGCCATCATGAAAAAGTGGCAGCTGGACGGCAATATGATTAGCGAACCGGGATTTAATTTAGCGAAGGGGGCGGCTAAATGAGTTTACACACCAACGATTCGCGAGCCAGGGATAAGGCCGACGTGCAACAGCGCGACGTGGCTTTTGCCCGCAGCGCACCCACATATGGACGCTGGGTCTCATGGATTGTGGTGCTGGTCATCGCCACCAACCTGCTGTGGTTGGTGGCAACCAACCCCAATTTTGAATGGCACGTGGTGTTGCAGTGGTTTACTGAAGGCTCAGTGCTAAAAGGATTACAGGTTACGCTCGGTTTAACTGTGATCTCCATGATTTTAGGGACGCTGCTGGGCTTATTACTGGCAGTTTGGCGTTTATCAGAAAACAAACTGCTGAGCGGCATTTCTGGCTTATACATCTGGTTTTTTCGCGGCACACCGCTGCTGGTGCAACTGATTTTTTGGTACAACCTGTCGACGCTGTTTCCAGCGTTATCGCTCACTGTACCCTGGACAGAAATCACTTTTGCCAGCTGGAACACGAACGATCTTATTACACCGTTAACGGCAGCCATTGCCGGGCTGGCGTTGAATGAAGCAGCCTATATGGCAGAAATAATCCGCGCAGGTTTGCTCTCTGTTGATAATGGGCAGGTAGAAACCACACAGGCTTTTGGTATGAGCCGAACGCGCGCGCTGCGTCGCATCATTATTCCACAGGCGATGCGCTCAATTATTCCACCGACCGGTAATCAGCTCATCAGCATGATTAAAGCCACGTCGCTGGTAAGTGTTATCGCGATGGGCGATCTGCTCTATTCGGTGCAGGCGGTATACAACCGCACCTTTGAAATCATCCCGATGTTAATGGTCGCGGTGATTTGGTATTTGCTGATTACATCTGTTCTGAATATCGGTCAGTCAGCGATAGAACGTTATTATGCGCGCGGTAGCCGACGTGTGGTGGTGGCGACAAAACGCCCTGCAGCATCGCCGATTCCGGCTGCATCGCTGGTGCAAAAGGAGGATGTATGAGTGCTGTTGAACCTTTAGTCTGTGCGCGTAATGTGCAAAAAAGCTATGGCGATAACGCGGTGTTAAAAGGTATCGATCTGGATGTTTATCCCGGTGAGGTGGTTGTCATTCTGGGACCGTCAGGCTCGGGTAAATCAACCTTTCTGCGCTGCATTAACCATCTGGAAGATATGAATGCGGGATCGATTAAGGTAGGGGATCAGCAAATTGGTTATGAGCTGAAGCGTAATCTGCTGCATCGCTTGTCGCCACGCAAAATTGCACGTCAGCGACAAAAAATTGGCATGGTGTTTCAACAGTTCAATCTTTATCCCCACATGACCGTGCTGCAAAACATCATTGAAGCGCCGATTGGTGTACATAAATTTCCGCGAGAGGCTGCGCTAAAGCATGCTAAAGAGCTTTTGGCGACGGTTGGACTGAGCGATAAGGCTGATGCCTGGCCGCGGCATCTTTCCGGCGGTCAGCAGCAGCGTGTTGCGATTGCACGCGCACTGGCGATCAAACCCACCCTGATGTTATTTGACGAGCCAACCTCTGCGCTCGATCCAGAACTGGTCGGTGAAGTTTTGGCGACAATGCGGACCCTGGCCGATCAGGGATTGACCATGATAGTGGTGACGCATGAAATTGGTTTTGCACGTGAAGCGGCGGATCGCGTTGTTTTTATGGATGGCGGTGTTGTGGTAGAGCAGGGTACTCCAGAAGAAGTCATTGTAAATCCGCAACATCCTCGTACTCAGGCATTTCTCCGCCGTTTTATTTAATAAAATGGGTGATCTTACTCTGTTACAGATTGCAGTTGAGCTGTTTTTAAAACTGCGCGTAAATAACAGTCACCGTTTTTCGCTGAGGTTGAAAGGTTAATTATGGAAGGTATCAGTATTGCCAAACTGCTGATCATCGGTGCGCTCATCGTACTGCTCTTTGGCACCAATAAGTTACGTTCACTGGGTGGCGATCTGGGCTCCGCAATCAAAGGCTTCAAAAAAGCCATGAAAGATGATGAATCCAGCGCAAACAAAAATATGGCTGAAGAGGTTCCGGCAGAACGCGTAACGCATAAAGAGTAACTTATTGTCTTCTGACAATAAATGTTACCTTTTATTTCTGATGGAAGTAAAAACCAGACCTTCTACAGTCTGGTTTTTTTGTCGGCAAGAGAGGGCTTTGCCATGTTGATATACCGGCAGAACAACCCATGCGGCTGACGGTAACCGAATGTAAACCTGTTGCATGAGGCCGTCTCAGGCGAAACGGCCAGCAAAAGATTATTTAACTTCCAGACCTTTGGCCTGCATATCGGCATGATAAGAAGAGCGGACAAACGGACCGCAGGCCGCGTGGGTGAATCCCATGGCCAGGGCTTCTTCTTTCATCTCATCAAATTCAGCCGGGCTGACGTAACGTTGTACCGGCAGGTGATGGCGACTCGGCTGCAAATACTGGCCCAGCGTCAACATCGTCACGCCGTGACGACGTAAATCACGCATCACTTCAACGATCTCAGCGTTAGTTTCGCCCAGGCCGACCATCAAACCTGATTTGGTTGGCACATCAGGGTGCGCTTCTTTAAAACGCTCCAGCAGCTTCAGTGACCACTCATAGTTCGCACCAGGTCGTACCTGACGGTAAACGCGCGGCACGTTTTCCAGATTATGGTTAAACACATCTGGTGGCGTCGCGGTAAGGATTTCCAGTGCACGATCCATACGACCACGGAAATCCGGCACCAGGGTTTCGATTTTAATCGCGGGGTTTTTCGCGCGGATGGCGCTAATGCAGTCAGCGAAGTGCTGAGCACCGCCATCACGCAAATCGTCACGGTCAACCGAGGTAATCACAACGTAGCGCAGGGCCATATCCGCGATGGTTTGAGCCAGTTTACCGGGTTCGTTGGCATCCGGTGCGTTTGGACGTCCGTGAGCAACGTCGCAGAACGGACAGCGGCGAGTACAAATTGCGCCGAGAATCATAAAGGTGGCAGTGCCGTGGTTAAAGCATTCGGCGAGATTAGGGCAGGACGCCTCTTCGCAGACCGAGTGCAAACCATTTTTACGCATTGCCGCTTTGATGCCCTGGATACGACTGGAATCCGCAGGCAACTTGATTTTCATCCATTCCGGCTTACGCAACATCTCTTGCCGTTCGGTGGTCACGGTTTTCACCGGGATCAACGCCATTTTGTCTGCGTCACGATATTTGACGCCGCGTTCCATCTGAATTGGTTTACTCATAAAATCTGCAGGTTCCGGTCGGATTGCGATTTGAAAGCCTTCTCAGATAACTGAAGAGCGGTGCTTTCAACTTTATTTGAAAAAAGTGCAAAAATTATATCATTTCATCGTCGGAGAAGCAGCCATCCTGACGCGGGAAACGTTACATATTTGTAAATTCGCATTCGCCGTTAAGGAATGGCGGGTTTTCATCAGTCTGCCACTCAAGCTGTTCATAACCAAGTAAGCGAGCAAAAGCTGTGACGAGCAGTGGCTGAACATCAGGCACGCGCACCTCAGGCTGAAAATGTTGCAACTGGGTCATGCTCATGCCGGCATATCCACAGGGATTGATGCGCAGAAAAGGTGATAAATCCATCGCGACGTTAAGAGCAAGTCCATGGAATGAACAGCCTTTACGGATGCGTAGCCCCAGTGAACATATTTTTTCCTCACCCACATAGACGCCAGGTGCATCTGCGCGCGCGCGCCTCCACACCAAAATGGGCCAGCGTAGCAATCACCGTCTCTTCAAGCGCAGTCACTAGCTGGCGCACGCCAATTTTGCGTCGCTTCACATCAATTAGCACGTACATAATCTGCTGACCGGGGCCGTGATAAGTGACCTGACCGCCGCGATCGCTTTGTATCACGGGAATATCACCGGGCATCAACACATGTTCAGCTTTGCCTGCCTGGCCTTGGGTAAAAACGGGATGATGCTCTACCAACCAGATCTCATCACGGCTGTTGCCGTCCCGGTGATCGGTATAGTGATGCATAGCGTCTGATACGGGCTGCCAGTCACGTAAACCTAACTGGCGAACAAGGAGCGTTTCAACTGACAAAACAGAGGTCCGTTAAAGGGGGAAGCTGAGTATAACGTCGGCAAAGAGTAAGACCAATACCCTTCGCCGACGTGGGCTGTTACAGCACCATACGAACGATTTCGATTTTACCCAACTCCTCGTACAGTTTTTCAACCTGCTCGATGTGGGTAGCAGTAATCGTAATATTAACGGAGTGATAATTGCCTTTGCTGCTCGGCTTCACTTCTGGACTGTAGTCGCCGGGCGCATGGCGTTGCACCACTTCAACCACTTGATCAACCAGCTCCGGTTGTGCCAGACCCATTACTTTATAAGTAAACGGGGTAGGAAATTCGAGCAGTTCATTCAGTTTGGTTTTCATATTGACTCCGGTGCATAAAAACAGGCTCCCGCCTGAGCGGGAGCAATATAATAACGTGTTATGGGGTTGCTGTGGCGACTTTTCAATCCGCCTTCCCGTCATATTTCAGGCTGCAAATACAGTGGCGTTTTGCCCTGCAGCCTGCATGATGTCAGGGTTTAGCCAAACCAGTGGTGGAACATCAGCTTGATATAATCAACGATTCGGCTGAAGAAACCGCCTTCAGAAACCTCATTCAAGACCACTAACGGACGTTGATCGATGGTTTTACCATCCAGCTGGAAGTTAATGCTGCCAACGACCTGATTTTTCTTTAATGGCGCATGCAGCTCAGTATTCGTTAACACGTAGCTGGCTTTGAGATCTTTCATGCGGCCACGCGGGATGGTGAGATAAGCATCTTTATCCACGCCGAGTTGTACGCGATCGCTATTACCAAACCAAACCGGCTCCGAGGCGAATTCTTTACCTGCTTTCAGCGGAGCGACTGTTTCGAAGAAGCGGAAGCCCCAGGTCAGCAGCTTTTTGCTTTCCGTTTCGCGGCCTTTGTAAGTATGTCCACCCATCACGGCAGAGATCAAACGCATCTGACCTTCTGTGGCCGAGGCGACAAGGTTATAACCTGCCGCACTGGTATGGCCGGTTTTGATGCCATCGACGTTCAGGTTAGTGTCCCACAGTAAACCGTTACGGTTCATCTGGCGGATGTTGTTAAAGGTAAATTCTTTCTCTTTATAGACGGCATACTCATCTGGCACGTCACGGATCAAGGCCTGACCAATTAACGCCATATCGCGTGCCGAGCTGTACTGGCCGTCTGCGTCCAGGCCGTGTACCGTCTGGAAATGCGTATTTTGCAAACCGATCGCTTTAACGTAGTTGTTCATCAGGTTTACGAACGCATCCTGACTGCCTGCCACGTAATCTGCCATTGCCACGCAGGCATCATTACCTGACTGCAGCACGATACCGCGGGTTAACTGTGAAACCGGCACGCGATCGCCAGGTTTCAGGAACATCAAAGAAGAGCCTTTAAACACCGGGTTACCGGTTGCCCAGGCGTCCTGGCCCACGGTCACGATGTCATCCTGATGGATTTTACCGGCCTTAACGGCCTGGCCAATCACATAGCTGGTCATCATTTTGGTCAGGCTGGCGGGATCGCGACGGGCATCCGCATTCTTCTCAGCCAGCACCTTACCTGAATGGTAGTCGATGAGCACATAGGCTTCGGCATCAATGTCCGGGACGCCCGGAATCATGGTTTTGAGATTAACATCATCAGCAATAGCGGCATGGCTGAGAGAAAAGCGATCAGTGATCCCACTGTCAGGCGTTTCAGCAAACGAGATGATTTCAGCGTGTTCATGTATAGGACTACAACATCCGTGGGTTGAGGTTAAAAAAGTCACTCATCATAACAAATGCCTGTTTTACAGGCATCTGACGTAATAAATGGGTGGTTAGCAGAGGTTACGGTTAAGGCGTATCACATTCCTTGTCGGGCCGTGGTAATAAACGATGCGATTTGAGCTTCGCTGCTCAAACGCTGTTGCAGCGCAGCAGCTTCAGCACGCGTTTTATAACCGCCTAACTGCACACGATAAACATTACCCGCTGTTTCAACGGTGCCCGGTACGCCAAAACGCTGGCTTAAGCTTCTCTGCAGTTGCTGCGCACGAGCGGCGTCATTCAATGCGCCGACCTGCACAACATAGCCCGCAACCTGCTGTGCAGGGGTGTGGCCCGGTGCGCTGCTAACGGCTGGCGCGGCAGCGGGAGCCGCAATGACCGGTGCAGGTTGTGGTTCGCTGCCTTCAAGAACACCATTCGGTAAAGGCTGAGGGGCACCGAGGAAACCGCTGCTTTGCACCGGCGCGCCCATGTTATCGCTGCTTTGCAACGTGCTGTTGCTGATGGCCTCAACATTCTGCGGCTCAGGCATGGATTGCATTGCGTTACCGCCGCTCATTACCGAACCGCCACTCAGATCCGGGCGCGGGGGCAGGGAATAGCTTTGTTTGGCAACCACCGTGCCAATGGTGCCTGGACCGGAAAGTGTGCCATCCGGGGCAACATTAATGAAATCCACGCGCACGCGAGTGTTATTTGAAATATTAAGGCGGTCGCCTGCGGCACGTGACAGGTCAATGATGCGGCCTGGCGTATAAGGGCCACGGTCATTTACGCGCACCACAATCTGGCGACCATTGGCGATGTTCGTGACGCGCACATAGCTCGGCAACGGCAGCGTAGGATGCGCCGCGGTCAGTGCATCCGGATCGTAGCTTTCACCAGTGGCGGTTCGCTGACCAGCGGCCTCGTCGCCATACCAGGTAGCCAGACCCACCTCGCTGAAGTTCGAGGGATCTTTAACGATGCGATAAGATTTGCCATTGACGCTGTAATCCTGGTGAGTAGCCGGATTAATCGGCTCATAGCGCGGTTCAACGCCTGGGATCTCAACCACCGGGCCGTTATATGCCGGCTGTGGTGGCGCAGTATTTTGCGGTTCCGGGGTGGAACAGGCAGCTAAAACCAGTGATGCCAGTGCAACGCCAAGCCATTCCTTACGCATGTGCAGCCTCTTAAACACTTTTAGATAACATTTTTCGGTGAGTATGGATCGACATGACGATGCCGAATCCTGCCATAAGCACGATAAGCGCAGAGCCGCCATAACTGACCAGCGGCAACGGTACGCCAACCACCGGTAAGATACCACTAACCATGCCAATGTTAACGAAAACATAAACGAATAAAATCAGCATTAAACCACCGGCCATCACGCGTCCAAATGTGGTTTGCGCACGCGCCGCCACGATTAAACCGCGCATGATCAGCAGCAGATAAAGCACTAATAAAATCAGCACGCCGACCAGTCCCAGCTCTTCCGCCAGTACGGCGAAAATAAAATCGGTGTGGCGCTCGGGCAGAAACTCCAGCTGTGACTGGGTGCCTTGTAACCAGCCTTTACCGCGCAGACCGCCAGAGCCAATAGCGATTTTAGACTGAATGATGTGGTAACCGGCACCAAGCGGGTCGCTTTCGGGATCGAGCAGCATCATTACCCGATCACGCTGATAATCGTGCATCAGGAAGAACCAGAGAATCGGGATAAACGCTGCAACCAGGACGACCGCCACGCCGATCAATTTCCAGCTCATGCCAGAAAGGAACAGCACAAACAGGCCAGATGCCGCCACCAAAATTGAGGTGCCCAGGTCAGGCTGCGCCGCCACTAACAGCGTAGGTACAAAGATCAGAATCAACGCAATGCCGGTATTTTTCAGCGTTGGCGGACAGACGTCACGGTTGATAAAGCGTGCCACCATCAGCGGCACGGCAATTTTGGCAATTTCCGACGGCTGAAAGCGCACCACGCCTAAATCGAGCCAACGCTGCGCGCCTTTACTGATTTGACCAAAGGCATCGACTGCAATCAGCAAAATGACGCAAATAATGTAGAGATAGGGTGCCCAGCCTTCGTAAACGCGGGGCGGGACTTGCGCCATGACAATCATGATCACCAGACCCATTACAATCTGGCCGATTTTACGCTCCATCATGCCAGGATCCTGGCCGCTGGCGCTCCAGATAACGATGGCGCTGTAGGTCAGCAAACCTAAAATGACCAGCATAAACAGCGGATCGATATGGATGCGCATCCAGATCGATCTTTTCTGCGGGCTATCGTTCATGGACATGTTTATTCACCTTCGTAGCCGGGCGGTGTTGGCGCAGCGTCCGGCAGGACAGTATTGTTATCGCCTAACATAATGTGATCCAAAATCTGACGCATCACGGTGCCGACTGCTGGCCCCGCGCCACCGTTTTCTAAAATTATCGTGACGGCAACACGTGGTTTATCGTAAGGCGCAAAAGCCGTCATCAGCTTGTGGTCGCGTAAGCGTTCGGCAATTTTGTGAGCGTTATAGGTTTCGTTTTCTTTCAGGCCAAACACCTGCGCGGTGCCTGATTTGGCCGCTATTTTGTAAGGGGCATCGGCAAAGCTTTTGTGTGCCGTACCATTGGCGCGATTCGCTACGCCATACATGCCGTCTTTAGCGATTTCCCAGTAACCAGAATGAATATCACCAATCGGTTCGCCTGGCGGCTGGCGCCATGGGATGATACTGCGTCCTTCACGAGTAGCGCGCAGCATGTGCGGCACTTTGACCACACCGTCGTTAATCAGGATCATCAACGCTTTGTTCATCTGCAACGGCGTGGCTGTCCAGTAACCCTGACCAATACCGACCGGAATGGTGTCACCCTGATACCAGGGCTTTTTGAATCGCTTCATTTTCCACTCGCGTGTTGGCATATTGCCCGCACTCTCCTGCGGCAGGTCAATCCCGGTGCGGTGTCCGTAACCAAATTTATTCATCCACTCAGACAGGCGATCAATGCCCATGTCATAAGCGACCTGATAAAAGAAGGTATCCGCAGACTCTTCCAGCGATTTGGTGACGTTGAGACGACCATGGCCCCATTTTTTCCAGTCACGGTAACGTTTTTCCGAGCCGGGTAACTGCCACCAGCCGGGATCGAACAGGCTGGTATTACGGTTGATCACACCCGCGCTCAGGGCAGAAACCGCCACATAAGGTTTTACAGTGGAGGCGGGCGGATAAGAGGCCTGGATGGCGCGGTTGTAGAGCGGGCGATTTTCGTCGTTTAACAGCCCACGGTAATCTTTACTGGAGATACCATCGACAAATAAATTCGGGTCATAGCTGGGCGTTGACACCATTGCCAGAATTTCGCCAGTACGGGGATCGCTGACCACGACCGCAGCACGGCTGCCCGCCAGCAGCGTTTCGATATATTGCTGTAGCTTGAGATCGATGGTGAGGTAAATATCACGTCCCGCCTGCGGCGACTGCTCGTGCAACTGGCGGATCACGCGGCCCCGGTTATTAACCTCAACCTCTTCATAACCGGTTTTGCCATGCAGAACATCTTCGTAATAGTTCTCTATGCCTAACTTACCAATATCATGCGTAGCGGCGTAGTTCGGCCATTTTCCCTCTTTATCGAGGCGTGCGACGTCACGATCGTTGATTTTGAAACATAACCAACCACATGCGTCAGCGTCTGACCATAGGGATAATAACGACGCTGATAGCCTTTTACCTCAACACCGGGGAAGCGATATTGATTAACGGCAAAGCGCGCAACCTGCACATCGTTCAGGCCGGTTTTAACCGGAATAGAGGTAAAGCGGCGCGAGCGTTTACGCTCTTTTTCAAAGGCATCAAGATCTTCGTCAGTGAGATCGAGCACCGGGCGGAGATTTTGTAATGTCTGCTTCAGATCATCGACCTTTTCCGGCACTAACTCCGCCTGATAAATGGTGCGGTTAAGCGCCAGCGGCGTGCCGCTGCGGTCATAGATAATGCCGCGGCTGGGGGCGACCGGCACCAGTTTGATGCGGTTTTCGTTGGATCGGGTACTGTAATCGTCGAAACGTAAAATCTGCAGGTGGTAAAGATTGACCACCAGCACGGAGGAGAGTAATAAAATGCCGACGAAAGCGATCAACGCCCGGCGGACAAAAAGTTTCTGTTCGGCGCTATAATCGCGAAAGGCGTTGCTTTGTAATTTCATCCGCTACTTGTCATGTCTGATTAGGGCTTATCGGTCATTCACGATGATAAGGATGATTTGCCGTAATGCTCCATGCACGATAAAGGCTCTCCGCAACCAGCACGCGCACCAGCGGATGGGGCAGCGTCAGTGCTGACAGCGACCAACTTTGCTCTGCCGCAGCTTTACAGGCGGGAGCCAGGCCTTCAGGACCGCCAATCAGCAAGCTGACATCACGGCCATCCTGCTTCCAACGCTCTAACTGCTGCGCCAGTTGTGGCGTTTCCCACGGCTGACCCGGAATATCCAGCGTGACAATGCGATTGCCTTTACCGACAGCCGCTAACATCGCTTCACCCTCTTTTTCAAGAATGCGTTTAATGTCAGCGTTTTTTCCGCGCTTGCCCGCCTGAACCTCTGTCAGCTCAAACGGCATATCTTTAGGGAAGCGGCGCAGGTATTCCATAAATCCGGTCTGCACCCAGTCAGGCATTTTGGTGCCAACGGCAACAAGTTGCAGTTTCACCCGTTAGCTCCAGAGCTTTTCCAGTTCATACAACTGGCGGCTCTCTTCCTGCATCACATGCACAATGACTTCGCCGAGGTCAACAATGACCCAGTCTGCGGTGTTTTTGCCTTCAATGCCCAGCGGCATCAGTCCTGCGGCGCGGGATTCCTGCGCGACATGATCGGCAATTGACGACACATGGCGGGTTGACGTACCGGTGCAGATAATCATGCAATCAGTGATGCTGGACTTGCCCTGCACGTCGAGTGCAACGATATCCTTGCCTTTAAGATCATCGATCTTATCAATAACGAACTCTTGGAGTGCTTTACCTTGCAAAAGGTTCCCCTTTAAAACTGGTGATGGCGGGCCGGCTGAAAGCCCGGATAATGCACAGACAGACAGTGCTGAGATAGTGCAGCCAAAAATCAAGCGGCGCAGTATAGCATGACGAAATTAGTCGCGATATAAGCCAACGCGGTTGATGTAGGCGATAACGGCAGCGGGCAGAAGCGCGTCGCAGGACAGGTTCTGGTGGAGGCGCTGGCGGATTTCCGTTGCCGATATAGTGTACAGTGGCGTATCTGCCAGCCAGATGCAACCGGCGGGTTGTTGATGCAGCTGCCGGAGATCATGCGTAATGTGCTGATCCAGCCACTGCTGCATGGCGGGTGTTTCCATCTCCGTCGGGTAGCCTGGACGTTGACAAACCAGCAAATGACATAGCGAAAGGAGATCCTGCCAGCGATGCCATTTGGCTAACGTTAGCAGAGAATCCTGACCAATGATGAATCCCAGTGGCTGCTGTTCACCGCATTCGGCACGCAGTGCTTCGAGCGTCGCCACGGTCCAGGATGGCGTGTCGCGCTGCAATTCGCGTGTATCGATTTCAAACAGCGGTTGTTGTTCAATTGCACAACGCAGCATATCAACACGCTGTGTGGCGCTGGCCTCTGGCTGTGGGCGATGTGGCGGCACATTGTTGGGCAGCAGCGTCACGCGCGTTAATCCTGTCTGCTGTGCCAGGGCCATTACAGGCCTTAAGTGACCAAAATGGATGGGATCGAAAGTGCCGCCGAGCAGCGCATGAAGATCAGACATGAGCAAAACTCGTTGGAAAAGCGCGGTTACATAGTAATAACGTCAAGGTTTCCAGCTGAGGCCAGATGGACTGACCATAATCCTGCTTCAGGGTAAGCTCAATCTGGGCCAGCAAATGTATGGCGCGCTGCAAGCGGGCAGCATCCAGTCGTTGCAACGCTTCCGTAAACAAGGCGCGGCGATTTTGCCAGATGCGCTGTTGATCCATTAATGTTCGCAGTGGTTGCTGCGCCTGATGGCGTTGCAAATGCAGCAACGTCAGCAAATCGCGCTGTAGAGTGCGCACAACAATAACGACTTCGCTATCCTCTTTTTCCAGCTGATGCAGGATATGCAGGGCGCGGCGGCTTTTGCCCGCCAGCAGAGCGTCTACCCAGTGAAATGGAGTAAAGTGCGCAGCATCGCTCACCGCTTCTTCAACACGTGGCAGGGTGAGTTTGTTGTCTGGCCATTGCAGCGCCAGACGCTCCAGTGCCTGTGCCAGCGCCAGCAGATTACCTTCATAGCAGTAGCACAGCAGTTGCACTGCGGCATCGTCAATGGTGAGCTGCATCGCCTTGGCACGATTCACTACCCAGCGCGGTAGTTGCGCCTGCTCTGGTGTCTGACACGGCACTAACACACCCTGAGCAGAAAAGGCTTTGAACCAGGCACTGTTTTCCTGGGCTTTGGTCAGCTTCGCCAGGCGGCAGATCACTAAAATATCGGCATGCAGCACGCTGGCTAACCTGAGCAACTGTTCTGTCATCGCCGCATTCGGGCCATTTTCAGGAAACTGCAACGTCAGCGTCTGACGTTGAGCAAACAGGCTAAGCGACTGACAGCTGGCAAACAAACTTTCCCAGTCGGTTTGGGCATCCAGGGTAAACGCGAAATGTTCTTCAAAGCCTTGTTTTGCTGCCGTAGCGCGGATCGCATCGGCGCTTTCCTGCAACAGCAATGGCTCGTTACCGGCTAATAAATAACAGGCGCGCAGCCCCTCACGAAGCTGCGCGCTGAGTTGTTCAGGATAAATCCTGATCATTGCAGACTGGTAGCAGAAGAAGAGGGCACTTCCCTGGAATCTTCACCCGGCACAGGAATGGAGGATTCAGGCAGTGTCTCTTTATTATTCAACTGCGCAGCATGCACGGTGAGCAATTTACGCACCAGTTGCTCAGCGGCACGTTGACGCATCTCCTGGACGATCATGTCTTGCTCGGCATCTTTGGCCAACGCCGCATTCGGGTTATCAAAGAAAGAACGATAAACCGTGGTGCTGATTGGATAGATCCCTTTGCCCGGCAGCAGAACCTGCGCGGTTACCGTCATCACCAGCTGATATTCTGCTGTGGTGCCGCTGATAAAGACCGACGCCGTGTCGCGACCTTGTTGTTCACCTCCCAGACGCAGCGTTGGGATATCGGTGCGGTTTTGCTTCGTGTCTTCAACCAGATTGACGTTGTTGAGACGCAATTGCTGACGCACCGTGCGAGCCAGCGGACCATAAGGATCGCCGGTAGTCACAATCAGCGTTTTCAGTTCAGCCGGCACCTGCGTGGTGCCGCGTGGGTGAAAACCACAGCCAGCGGTGATCAACACCGCCAGCGTGACAAACAGCCTGATAATCGGATGTCGCACAGTTCCTCCTGAACTTAACCTACGACCAGGTTAAGCAGTTTGCCCGGTACATAAATCACTTTACGAATGGTAACGCCATCAAGGTATTTTGCTACCAAATGCTCTTGCGCAGCGCGTGCCTGTACCTGTTCCTGCGTGGCATCAGCTGCAACGGTAATCTTACCGCGCACTTTACCGTTAACCTGAACAACCACCAGCAAAGAGTCTTCAACCATAGCGGCTTCATCCGCTACCGGCCAGACGGCATTATCAATAGTGCCTTCACCGCCCAGCGTCTGCCATAAAACGTAGCAGGCGTGTGGCGTAAACGGATAGAGCAAACGTGTTACTGCCAGCAGAGCTTCCTGCATCAGCGCACGGTCTTGCTCGCTCTCTTGTGGCGCTCGCGTCAGTTTGTTCATCAACTCCATAATGGCAGCGATGGCGGTGTTAAAAGTCTGACGCCGCCCAATATCATCCGCCACTTTGGCGATGGTTTTGTGCAGATCGCGGCGTAACGCTTTCTGGTCGTCGTTCAATGCAGCAACATCCAGTGCTGCGGTGGCGCCTTTTTGCGTATGGTCAAATACCAGTTTCCATACGCGTTTCAGGAAGCGGTTTGCACCTTCAACGCCCGACTCCTGCCATTCCAGCGTCATGTCGGCCGGGGAAGCAAACATCATAAACAGGCGTACGGTATCAGCACCGTAACGCTCAACCATGAGCTGTGGATCGATGCCGTTGTTTTTTGACTTCGACATTTTGCTCATGCCAGCGTAAATCACCTCGCGGCCCTGATTATCGACAGCCTTGATGATGCGGCCTTTTTCATCGCGCTCAACGGTAACGTCAACCGGTGATACCCAGTTACGTTCGCCATTCTCGCCCACAAAGTAAAACGCATCCGCTAATACCATGCCCTGGCAAAGCAGGCGTTTAGCTGGCTCATTAGAGTTAACCAGACCTGCATCACGCAACAGCTTGTGGAAGAAGCGGAAATACATCAGGTGCATAATGGCGTGTTCAATACCGCCAATGTACTGATCGACCGGCAGCCAGTAGTTCGCTGCAGCCGGATCCAGCATGCCTTCGTTGTAGTTAGCGCAGGTATAGCGCGCGTAGTACCACGACGATTCCATAAAGGTGTCGAAAGTATCAGTTTCGCGCAGCGCCGGTTGGCCGTTTACCGTGGTTTTCGCCCACTCAGGATCAGCTTTGATCGGGCTGGTGATGCCATCCATAACGACATCTTCCGGCAGGATAACCGGCAGTTGATCTTCTGGCGTTGGCATCACAGTGCCATCTTCCAGCGTAACCATGGGAATCGGCGCGCCCCAGTAACGCTGACGCGACACGCCCCAGTCACGCAAGCGATAATTGACTTTACGCACGCCCACGCCTTTCGCGGCCAGCGCATCGGCAATCGCATTGAAGCCTGCGACATGATCGAGACCGGTAAAGTCGCCTGAATTAAACAGCATACCTTTGTCAGTCATCGCGGCGGCGCTTACGTCTGGCTCGCTACCGTCAAGGTTCAGGACAACAGGTTTGATGGACAGATCATATTTAGTCGCAAATTCCCAGTCACGCTGATCGTGCGCCGGAACCGCCATTACTGCACCCGTGCCGTACTCCATCAGGACGAAGTTTGCTACCCATACCGGAACAGGTTCGCCGGTTAAAGGATGGATAGCAAACAGGCCAGTGGCCATGCCTTTCTTCTCCATTGTCGCCATATCGGCTTCGGCAACTTTGGTATTGCGGCACTCAGCGATAAAGTCTGCCAGCGCAGGGTTATTCACTGACGCCTGGGTCGCCAGCGGATGGCCCGCTGCTACAGCCACATAGGTGGCACCCATAAAGGTGTCTGGACGAGTGGTATACACCGTCAGTTTTTTCTTCGCTGTGGGCAACATCAAAAGTGATTTCTACCCCTTCAGAACGGCCGATCCAGTTACGCTGCATGGTTTTGACCTGCTCAGGCCACTCTTCCAGCGTATCTAAATCATTTAACAGTTCTTCAGCGTAGTCGGTAATTTTAACGAACCACTGCGGGATCTCTTTGCGCTCAACTTTGGTATCACAGCGCCAGCAGCAGCCATCAATAACCTGTTCGTTTGCCAGCACGGTTTGATCGTTCGGACACCAGTTAACGGCTGAGGTTTTTTTATAAACCAGGCCTTTCTCGTACAGTTTGGTGAAGAACCACTGCTCCCAGCGATAATATTCTGGCTGACAGGTCGCCAGTTCGCGGCTCCAGTCATAACCAAAGCCCAGCAGCTTCAGCTGGTTCTTCATGTAGGCGATGTTGTCGTAAGTCCATGGCGCAGGTGCGGTATTATTTTTTACCGCAGCACCTTCAGCAGGCAGACCAAACGCATCCCAGCCAATCGGCTGCAGGACATTTTTGCCGAGCATACGCTGATAACGCGCGATTACGTCGCCGATGGTGTAGTTACGAACGTGGCCCATATGAAGGCGACCAGAAGGATAGGGCAACATGGAGAGGCAATAATATTTTTCTTTACCTTCCTGCTCAGTCACTTTAAACGTTTCGTTTTCATCCCAGTGTTGCTGCACGCGGGATTCAATCTCTTCCGGGCGGTATTGCTCTTGCATGGCTGCCTGTGGTCCTTAATGAATGACACTTTGCTTACTTTAAGATCCGCATAGCATACCCATAAGGCCGCGTATCAACAACACTTCCCACTTTAGCGGGTGTGATTTCTGTTTCAAACACCTGAGCCTTCACCCTTTTGTAATTCACTGTACAGACGACACGGCAAATATGACAAAACAGCTAAACTTAGTGCAGGCATTGCGTGAAGAAAGGAGAATAAAATGAACAAAGTGGCTCAGGAATATCGCGAGTCGTTAGCGGTTTTAACCGAGCGCCTTCGTCATGGCGATCGGGATATTGATACATTAGTTGCACAGCGACGCAGCCAGCTGCTGGCGAACAGCACTCTCACGCCGGGTGAAATCGAGCAGGCGTTAACCTCTGTACGTCGCGATCTGGGAGAGTTTGCCCGCAGCTATGCAGAGGTTGAGCAACCGTTGGGTGATTCGGTGTTTATGCGCATCATTCGCGAAAGCGTCTGGAAAGAGCTGGCAGACATTACCGATAAAAGCCAGCTGGAGTGGCGTGAAGTCTTTCAGGATCTCCACCATCACGGTGTGTATCAAAGTGGGGAAGTGGTGGGGCTGGGCAATCTGGTGTGTGAGAAGTGTCAGTTTACCCGTGCCATTTATACCCCTGAAACCCTGTCGCGCTGTCCCGAATGTGGTCACGACCAGTTCCAGCGTCAGCCGTTTGAACCTTAAATAAACGGGCGGGCATGATTGCCCGCCATCTTTGATTAATGCAGGATTTTAGCGAGAAAATCTTTTGCGCGATCGGATTGCGGATTATCAAAGAAGTCATCTTTTTTGCGATCTTCAATAATCTTGCCTTCATCCATAAAGATCACGCGGTTCGCCACTTTACGGGCAAAGCCCATTTCGTGCGTTACCACCATCATCGTCATACCTTCTTGTGCCAGTTCAACCATCACATCCAGCACTTCATTAATCATTTCCGGGTCCAGCGCCGAAGTAGGTTCATCAAACAGCATGGCGATGGGATCCATACAGAGCGCGCGCGCTATGGCGACGCGCTGCTGCTGACCGCCAGAAAGCTGGCCAGGAAATTTCTGCGCATGGGCAGAAAGCCCTACGCGATTCAGCAGTTTTAGTCCTTTATCATGCGCTGCCGCTTTGTCACGTTTCAGGACCTTCACTTGCGCCAGCACCAGATTATCGATAATGCTGAGGTGGGGAAAAAGTTCGAAGTGCTGAAACACCATGCCCACTTTGCTGCGCAACTGCGCCAGATTGGTTTTTTTGTTATTCACTTCGGTGCCGTTGACCGTAATGCTGCCCTGTTGAACAGGTTCCAGACCATTGACGGTTTTAATCAGCGTTGATTTACCCGAGCCAGAAGGTCCGCATACGACAACAACCTCACCGGTTTTGACTTCGGTTGAGCAGTCGGTCAGCACCTGAAAGTGACCATACCACTTAGAAACGTTTTTCAGGTTAATCATTTAAACTGTCCTTTTTCTTTTAGATAGCTGACTAACAGCGATGCGCTCAGGCTGATGATGAAATAAACCAGGCCGGCAAACAAAATCATTTCAACCTGCGTACCGTCACGCTCACCAATCGTCGATGCCGTGCGGAAGAAATCAGCCAGGCTCAAGACATACACCAGCGAGGTATCCTGAAACAGCACGATACCTTGCGTCAGCAACAGCGGCACCATGGCGCGAAATGCCTGCGGCAGGATAACCAGTTTCATCGACTGCCACTGTGTCATCCCTAATGCCAACGCGGCATTTGCCTGCCCGCGAGAAATACTGATGATCCCGGCGCGAATGATTTCTGAATAGTAAGCTGCTTCAAACAGCGAGAACGCCACCATTGCCGAAATCAGGCGAATATCGGTTTTCGGGGAAATGCCAAGCACTTGCTGCAAGAAGCTCGGCACTACCAGATAGAACCACAGCAGCACCATGACCAGCGGCACAGAGCGAAACAGATTGACGTACAGTCTGGCAAACCAGCTAATTGCTTTGAAACTTGAAAGACGCATTACTGCCAGTAGCGTGCCCCAGATAATGCCGAAGACAACTGCCGTGACGGTGATTTTCAGGGTGATCACCAGACCGTTCAACAGATAGGGCAAGCTGGGAGGAATTGAACTCCAGTCAAACTCGTACATTATTTTCCTCCCACATTGCCCGGCAGGCGTACTTTGCGTTCAACCAGGCTCATGATCAGCATGATCACCAGGTTTATGGCGATATAGGCCAGGGTAATGGCGGTAAATGATTCATAGGCGTGGGCTGAGTAGTCGAGCAGTTTGCCCGCCTGCGCAGCCATATCGACCAGGCCGATAGTGGAGGCAATGGCTGAGTTTTTTACCAGGTTAAGCATTTCTGATGTCATTGGCGGGACAATCACGCGATACGCATTCGGCAACAACACATAGCGGTAGGTTTGCGGCAGGGTTAAACCCATCGCCAGACCTGCATTTTTTTGTCCGGTTGGCAGAGACTGAATAGCTGCGCGCACTTGTTCACACACGCGGGCAGCGGTGAACAGGCCAAGGCAAATCACAGAGGCAGTAAAAAACTGAATGTCAGGATCCAGTTCCGCTTTGAACCACATCCCCAAATCTTCGCCCACCAGTTCTGGCGCAACCAGATACCAAAAGAAGAACTGGACGATAAGCGGAATGTTACGAAACAGCTCCACGTAGCAGGTGCCAATAGTCGCCAGCAGGCGGTTAGGCACGGTACGCAGAATGCCAAAAAGTGAACCTACACAGAAGGCGATAATCCAGGCACAACAGGAGACAGCAATCGTCACCTGAAAACCGGACCACAGCCAGCCAAGATAGGTCGTGTTACCGAACGGGGCCTGTTCAAGAAAAATGCCCCAGTTCCAATCGATACCCATAACGAGCTCCGGTAAAAAAGGGTAGCTTTCCCCTTCATAGTTCAAGCCGCAGATGCGTTGGCTGCGTTGACTCACCTCAGCTATTTACTGAAGATCTGCGCCTTTGCCGCCTTACTGCCACCTAAATTATGTTGGGTAATCGCTACCTGAAGATTGATGAACGGCATTTTGCTGCCCGTCTCAGGGGAACGACCTGAGCGGGCTGTCTGTCCGCGCCGCGGTTTCAACAATCGAGAAGGCAGCCTGGCTGCCCTTGTTATCGTTGTTAATTCAGTGCCTTGTCGTTCGGCGTTTTGAACAGAGCCTTCATGTCGTCAGACAGGGCGAAGTTCATGTTCAGGTTCTTTGGTGGAATCGGTTGTTTGAACCAGGTATCGAACCATTTCTCCGCCTGACCCGAGGTCTGCGCTTTAGCAATGGTGTCATCCACTAACGTTTTAAACTGCGCATCGTCTTTACGCAGCATACAGCCGTAAGCTTCTTTCGACTGTGGCGTACCTAAGATTTCCCAGTTGTCTGGTTTCTTCGCTTTGGCGCGCTCACCCGCTAACAGAGCATCATCCATCATGAAAGCCACTGCGCGACCGGTTTCCAGGGTACGGAAAGAGTCGCCGTGATCTTTAGCACTAATGATGCGCATTTCCATTTTTTGTTCATCGTTCAGTTTGTGCAGCAGCACTTCTGACGTAGTTCCCGAGGTAACCACCACCGTTTTGCCTTTCAGATCGGTGAAATCTTTAATCGGGCCGCCTTTTTTCACCAGCAAACGTGTACCGATAACAAAGATGGTGTCTGAAAAGGCCGCCTGTTTCTGACGCTCAACGTTGTTGGTGGTAGAGCCACACTCAAAATCGTAAGTGCCGTTCTGTAACAGCGGAATACGATTTTGTGAGGTGATCGGAATCATTTTGACTTGCAGGTCAGGTTTGTTCAGCTTCGCTTTGATGGCGTCCACAATGGCGTTGGAATAGGCCTGGGAATAGCCGACGACTTTTTGCTGGTTGTCATAGTAAGAAAAGGGAACTGATGATTCACGGTGCCCGACGACGATGACGCCATTGTCATTGATCTTCTTCAGGGTGCCGCTGAGATCTTCCGCCTGGGCCGCTCCTGCTGCTGCGCTTAACAGCAGAAGAGATAATGCCACTTTGCGTATCTGCATGTTCCAACTCCTTCGTATGGAATTTGCTCAGGATATAACCTGCGCTGATTATGATGTTGTGTGTATTTCCTGCTGCTTTTCTGCTTATCCCACAGCGCAACTGCGCTCAGAATAACCACTAACATAGCGGATTGTTAACGCAATGAAATAAAAAGTTTCTTTTTTGCGAGGTGTTCCGCACCAAAAAAAGGCAAAAATTTATCCATGCGCTATAAAGGTGCGCTTCGAATAGCTTTTTTGGTGCAACTCGTCGCCTGTTGCGTCAGCAAACCCTCTGTCTGTGAAAAACACTGGAATAAATAGCAATCATCGTGCCAGAAACAGGATTTTTCTGAGAAAGCAGCAGAGTCTGCGTCTGAAAAAGGGCAAAGGAGAGGGATGTGAAGACAAAAAAACGGCGAAGGTTAGCTTCGCCGTTTCAGGAAGGCGTTACAGATTACTGTCGCCGGCGCAGGAAGGCGATGAACGTTGCCAGTACCGTTAACAGCCAGACCGGCCAGACGCCGACGCGTGCATAAGGCGTTTCTCCGCTGGTCGGCGTTACCTTATCGGTCAGCACATCGCGGGTAAACTGCGGCAACATCTTTCTCAACGTCACCGTTAGCGTTGACGACGGCTGTTACACCATTGTTGGTGCTGCGCAGCAGCGGTCGGCCTAACTCCAGTGCACGCATACGCGCCATTTGGAAGTGCTGCCACGGACCGATTGAGTGACCAAACCAGGCATCATTAGAGACGGTTAGCAGAAAATTTGTGTTCGAACGGAAATTTGCCCGCACCTGTTCGCCCAGCACGATTTCATAGCAGATGGCGCTGGTGAGGTTATAGCCTGCAACCTGTAGCTGCGGCTGAATGTAAGCCCCACGACTAAAAGAGGACATTGGCAGGTCAAAAAACGGTGCCAGAGGACGCAGCAGATCGGCAAGCGGAACGAATTCGCCAAACGGAACCAGATGGTTTTTTTGATAGCGATTGCTGCTCAAATAGCTGTAAGGCTGTTCGCCACCCAGCGCGATCACCGTGTTGTAATCGTGATAGCGATTCTGCTCCAGGCGTGAATCAACGATCCCGGTAATCAGGGCACTGCCGCGCTGGCGCAACTCCTCATCCAGTGAACGCAGGAAAGGTTGCTGATTGCTTTCCAGGTCAGTAATCGCTGATTCAGGCCAGATAATGATCGGCGTTTTGCCCATCAACGGCTGGCTTAAACCGCTGTAAATACGCAGCGTGTTGAGCAGTTGCTGGGGATCCCACTTCATAGATTGTGGGATGTTGCCTTGTACCAGTGCGACATCAACGCTGCGCTGCGGCAGCGGTTGATACCACTGTAAATAGCGCAGCGGCCAAGGCAGAGCCAGCAAGACAATCGCGACAATCAGGCTTTTACCGTTGCGATGTTGCATGGCATGAACCAGGAAACCGGCAACAATCATCAACAGGAAGGTCACTGTTTCTACGCCAGCCAGCGGGGCCAGTCCTTTCAGCGGGCCATCTATTTGGCTATAGCCAAACTGCAGCCAGGGAAAGCCGGTCAGTATCCAGCCGCGCAGAAACTCAGTGATCTGCCACAAAGCGGGGGCAGCCAGCGCCAGGCGCCACAGTGTCGCACGTGGCCAGAGACGGTTGAGCACCCCCGCAAACAGTGCCGGGTAGAGTGCTAAATAGGCTGCCAGCAGAATCACCAGCATGACATTTACCGGACCGGGCATGCCGCCAAAGGTTGCAATACTGACGTAAACCCAGTTGATGCCGCTACCAAACAGGCCAAAACCCCAGACAAAACCCAGCCCTGTAGCCTGCAGGCTGGTGCGATTAAGCGTCAGGATTTGCAAACCACACAGTGAAATCAGTGCAGCAGGCCAGAAATCATAGGGAGAAAAGGCCAGGGTGCCGCATGCACCCGTTATTAAAGCCAGCAGTAAGCGTACCCGCTGGCGCGAGTAAAGAGAGGCCAAAGGCATAAAATTATTCGTCTTCCAGTTGAGGTCGCGGCGAATTTTCCGGAATAGTGACATGAACCTGGATGATACGACGGCTGTCGGCCATTGCGACTTTGAATTGGTAACCATCGATTTCAATGTTTTCGCCACGGGCAGGAAGATGACCAAAGCCCTGCATGACCAGGCCGCCAATGGTATCAACCTCTTCATCGCTGAACTGTGTGCCAAACACCTCATTGAAGTCTTCAATGGGCGTTAACGCACGCACCGTGTAGGTATGACGGTTTAGCTGACGGATATCACGATCTTCTTCATCATCATATTCGTCTTCAATTTCACCTACGATCAGCTCCAGGATGTCTTCAATGGTCACCAGGCCGGAAACGCCACCAAACTCATCGATGACAATCGCCATGTGATAGCGTTGGGAGCGAAACTCTTTCAGCATGCGATCAACACGCTTACTTTCAGGTACAACAACCGCGGGGCGCAGTACTTTTTCGATGCTGAACGGCTCTGATTCGCTGCTCATAAACGGCAACAAATCTTTGGCCATTAAAATGCCTTCGACATGATCTTTGTCTTCGCTGATTACCGGAAAGCGCGAATGCGCGGATTCGATAATCACGTCAAGACACTCTTCGAGGTTTTGGTTACGTTTGAGGGTAATCATTTGCGAGCGTGGGATCATGATGTCACGCACGCGCTGCTCCGCGATGTCCAAAACACCTTCCAGCATGTCGCGGGTGTCCTGATCAATCAGTTCTTTATTATTAGAATCGCGGATCAATTCCAGCAGTTCGTCACGGCTTTTGGGCTCACCGTGAAACAGTTGGTTGATCAACAGGGAAAAGAATCCCTTTTTACTACTGGGTGCATCGCTGTTTTGAGAATGGTCGTCGCTCATGGCGGTTTTTAAAGATCTCTCGGGTGAGGTAATTGAGCTGTCAGCGTTCTCGCTGACAGCAGGATGGCCTGATCCAGCGGATCAGGCGTCTTCTTTCTCCGAAATGTACGGATCAGGATAACCAAGAGCAAGCATTATCTCGGTCTCCAGGCTTTCCATTTCTTCGGCTTCGTCATCTTCAATGTGGTCATAGCCCAATAAATGCAGCGTGCCATGTACCACCATGTGTGCCCAGTGCGCCTCGACAGTTTTACCTTGTTCAGCAGCCTCTTGCTCAACAACCTGACGACAAATAATCAGGTCGCCCAGCAGAGGAAGCTCAATGCCAGGGGCGCTTCGAACGGGAATGACAACACGTTAGTTGGCTTATCTTTACCGCGATAAGTCAGATTAAGCTCATGACTTTCGGCTTCATCAACCAAACGAATGGTGACTTCACTTTCAGGCTGGAAAGGCGTTACCGCTGCTTCAAGCCAGCGTTGAAACTGGGCTTCTTCTGGCAAGCCGTCGTTGTGCTCGCAGGCGAGCTGAAGATCAAGAATGACCGAACTCATTTGCTCTCCTGCGAAACGGCCTGAGCGGCCAGTGCTTCGCGTTTACGTTCTTCTGCCTGATGATCGCGGCGTTTTTGATCCGCTTCTTCC
This sequence comes from Pantoea sp. LMR881, assembly GCF_027157825.1. Lineage (NCBI taxonomy): Bacteria > Pseudomonadati > Pseudomonadota > Gammaproteobacteria > Enterobacterales > Erwiniaceae > Pantoea > Pantoea sp. LMR881. Next base: position 1,264,559 of record NZ_JAPVOK010000002.1, on the reverse strand, counting down.
CAGGCCTCGTAGGCATTAACGATGCGGGCCACCACCGGATGACGGACAACGTCTTCACTGTGGAAGAAGTTAAAGCTGATCTCTTCCACTTCAGAGAGCACTTCAATGGCATGACGCAGGCCAGATTTAGTGTGGCGCGGCAAGTCAATCTGCGTCACATCCCCGGTGATGACCGCTTTGGAGTTAAACCCGATACGCGTCAGAAACATTTTCATCTGTTCAATGGTGGTGTTCTGACTTTCATCCAAAATGATAAACGCATCATTGAGGGTGCGGCCGCGCATATAGGCAAGCGGGGCAACTTCAATGACGTTGCGCTCCATGAGTTTTTCAACTCGCTCAAAGCCCAGCATTTCAAACAGCGCATCGTACAGCGGACGCAGATAAGGGTCGACTTTCTGGCTCAGGTCACCCGGCAGAAAGCCCAGTTTTTCACCCGCTTCTACCGCGGGACGCGTTAACAGAATACGCCGGATTTCCTGACGCTCCAGCGCATCAACGGCGGCTGCAACGGCCAGATAGGTTTTACCCGTGCCCGCAGGGCCGACACCAAAGGTGATGTCATGGTCAAGGATGTTAGCGATGTACTGCGCCTGATTAGGCGTCCGTGGCTTAATAACACCGCGCTTGGTTTTAATGTTTACCGCTTTGCCATATTCTGGCACGCTTTCGGCGGTTTGCTCTAGCACGCGGCTTTCTTTGATCGCCAGATGAATTTGTTCTGGTTCGATATCGGGTATGTCACCGCGTACCGGGGCGGTATCCACGTACAGCGTACGCAAGATGTCTGCAGCGGCGTTTACGCAAAGTGTGCGTCCAACCAGTTTGAAAACATTGTCACGACGATTGATTTCAATACCCAGACGACGTTCCAGCTGTTTTACATTGTCATCAAATGGACCACACAGGCTCATCAGACGGCTGTTATCGGCCGGTTCAAGGGCGATTTCACGAGTTTCGATATTCAAACGAATCCTTTGGGTCACTCAGGGCCAGTTGAGATGTGTGTTTGGTGCAGCGTTTGGCTTAACCAAATGCACCATAACGAAATTATTTATGTGGTAAAGCCTGGGCGCAAGCTTTAGAAAGGATATTTGGGCGGCAGTTTCAGAAACCAAGTGCAATAAACTGAAATTAGCGGCAGCGTTATGCGCGCTGCCGCAGAGTAAAGCAGATATCAAGGCTGGAACGTGCCAACACCGATCTCATTCTCTTTGCGCGTACGCGCAATCACAGAGGCCGGGCTTTCAACGACGCGAAGACCCATTTCATCTTCGGTGCGCACCAGCTTACCGCGCAGCGAGTTGGCGTAGACATCGACGATTTCGACATCAACGAACTTGCCGATCATGTCCGGTGAACCTTCAAAATTCACCACGCGGTTATTTTCGGTGCGGCCTGAAACTTCCATCACATTTTTACGCGAGATACCTTCTACCAGAATACGTTGCACGCTGCCAAGCATGCGACGGCTCCAGGCTTGTGCCTGCTGGTTGATGCGGTCCTGCAAAATGTAGAGACGCTGTTTTTTCTCTTCTTCGCTGACGTCATCCGGTAAATCAGCAGCCGGTGTGCCCGGACGTGCAGAGTAGATAAAGCTGAAACTCATGTCGAAATTCACATCGGCAATCAGTTTCATGGTCTGTTCGAAATCCTGCTGGGTTTCACCCGGGAAGCCGATAATGAAGTCAGAGCTGATCTGGATTTCCGGACGAGCAGCGCGCAGCTTACGGATAATCGCTTTGTATTCCAGCGCCGTATGGGCACGCTTCATCAGCGTCAGAATACGGTCTGCGCCACTCTGTACCGGCAAATGCAGGAAGCTCACCAGTTCAGGGGTATCGCGGTAGACTTCAATGATGTCATCAGTAAATTCAATCGGATGGCTGGTGGTAAAGCGAATGCGATCGATACCGTCAATAGCCGCAACCAAACGCAGGAGTTCAGCGAAGGTGCAGATTTCACCATCAAAAGTGGCGCCACGATAGGCGTTAACGTTCTGACCGAGCAGGTTAACTTCGCGCACGCCTTGCGCTGCCAGCTGAGCAATTTCCAACAGAATGTCATCGCTCGGACGGCTGACTTCCTCACCACGGGTGTAAGGCACCACGCAGAAAGTACAATATTTATTACAACCTTCCATAATGGAGACAAAGGCCGTTGGGCCTTCAGCACGCGGTTCTGGCAGGCGGTCAAACTTTTCGATTTCCGGGAAGCTGATATCGACAACTGGACTCTTGCTGCCACGTACGCTGTTGATCATTTCAGGCAGACGGTGCAGCGTTTGTGGTCCAAACACGATATCGACGTAATGTGCGCGCTGGCGGATATGATCCCCTTCCTGCGACGCCACGCAGCCGCCGACGCCGATGATCAAATCAGGGTTGCGCTCTTTTAAGGTTTTCCAGCGGCCCAACTGATGGAAAACTTTTTCCTGCGCTTTCTCGCGAATAGAGCAGGTGTTGAGCAGCAGAACATCCGCATCTTCCGCTTCCTCGGTCAGAGTGTAGCCATGCGTGCTGTTCAGCAAGTCAGCCATCTTAGATGAATCGTATTCATTCATCTGACAGCCCCAGGTTTTGATATGCAGTTTTTTCGTCATCGAACTAGCCATTGATTCAGTGCAGTGAAGTGCAGGGCGCGTATTGTAATGCTTTGCTGCTGTTGTGACCAGCCTAAGGGCTTTTCTGATCGTGCCAGATTTTTTTTCCGGTACACTTTGCCCTAATCATCCCACTCGCTGCACAGGCTGGCGGGGAAATGCAGAAGGATATGAGCAATGCAGAATAACCATTTTGATGTCGTGGTCGTCGGCGGCGGCATGGTCGGCGCGGCGCTGGCATGCGGATTAGCACTTCATCAGTTTCGTGTGGCGGTCGTTGAAAAAGCAGAACCCGCGCCTTATGTGCCAGACAGCGAGCCTGACTTACGTATTTCGGCGATTGGTTCTTCTTCGGTCGCGTTACTGAAACAACTGGATGTCTGGTCTCGCGTTGAGGCGATGCGCTGCGCGCCGTATCGCAAGCTGGAAACCTGGGAGTGGCAAACTGCTCAGGTCAATTTTGATGCAGCATCGCTTGGCTTACCTGAGCTTGGCTTTATGGTTGAGAACGCCGTGTTGCAGCGCGCACTGTGGGAGCGGATGCAGCAACTTGATGTAACGGTGATCTCTCCTGCCACGCTGGAACTGCTTCAGTCCGAAAATGGCGGCTGGCGGGTAAGTTTGAATGATGAACAGGTTTTGCATACACGTTTGGTCGTGGGGGCAGATGGTGCAAACTCGCAGGTGAGGCAGATGTCGGGCATTGGAATCCACGGCTGGAGTTATGCGCAGTCATGTTTGCTGATTAGCGTGACCTGTGAACATCCCGCAGGCGATACAACCTGGCAACATTTTACCCCGCAGGGGCCACGCGCGTTTCTGCCGCTGTATGGTAATCGTGCCTCGCTGGTGTGGTATGACTCGCCTGCACGTATTCGACAGTTGCAGACACTGGCGCTGCCGCAGCTGGAAAAAGAGATCGCCGCACACTTTCCGGCACGTTTAGGCCGTTTCAAGGCACATGGCGCAGCCGGTTTTCCGCTGGTACGCCGTCACGCCTCGCGTTATGTCTTACCCGGCCTGGCGCTGGTTGGAGATGCTGCTCACACTATCAATCCACTGGCGGGGCAGGGTGTAAATTTAGGCTATCGGGATATTGATGCGTTAATCGACGTGTTGACAGAAGCAAAGAGCAAAGCTGAAGACTGGGCTGCTGAACGCATATTGCAGCGTTATCAACGTCAGCGCCGTAGAGATAATCTGTTGATGCAGAGCGGCATGGATCTCTTCTATTTTGCGTTTAGTAATCACTTGCCGCCGCTGAAGCTGGTGCGGAATTTAGGGCTGATAGCCGCAGAGCATTCCGGCGTGTTAAAGCGTCAGGCGTTGCGTTATGCGTTAGGACTTTGAGTGTGCGATAAATCTTCAGGCCAGGGAGGGTTTGCTGATCGCCAGAAAGGCCCGCACGCGCTGCTCTTCAGGTAAGCCAGGCCGGGCCTGTTGGCTAAGGAGTGGCTATTGAAAAGCAAGCACAGCGATGGTGTTAACTCAGGAAATTCATGCCCAGACGGCAGAAACAACAAAGCCCGCAAAAGCGGGCTTTGTTATGCAATTTGGCTGGGGTGCAGGGATTCGAACCCCGGAATGCTGGTATCAGAAACCAGTGCCTTACCGCTTGGCGACACCCCAATGGTGTCAAATCAAATTGTCTTTAAATGGCTGGGGTGCAGGGATTCGAACCCCGGAATGCTGGTATCAGAAACCAGTGCCTTACCGCTTGGCGACACCCCAAGAAAATGGTGGCTACGACGGGAATCGAACCTGTGACCCCAGCATTATGAGTGCTGTGCTCTAACCAGCTGAGCTACGTAGCCAAATTGTAACGCTTTTCGATGATGGCTGGGATACCTGGATTCGAACCAGGGAATGCCGGTATCAAAAACCGGTGCCTTACCGCTTGGCGATATCCCATTCGTCGACTCGCATGCGCGAGAAAACATCGAAAATTGGCTGGGGTACCTGGATTCGAACCAGGGAATGCCGGTATCAAAAACCGGTGCCTTACCGCTTGGCGATACCCCATCCACGCTGCCGAATCATGAAATGGTGCGGGAGGCGAGACTTGAACTCGCACACCTTGCGGCGCCAGAACCTAAATCTGGTGCGTCTACCAATTTCGCCACTCCCGCAAAAAGATGGTGGCTACGACGGGAATCGAACCTGTGACCCCAGCATTATGAGTGCTGTGCTCTAACCAGCTGAGCTACGTAGCCATCTTTTTTCGCGTTACCTTCATCGGCGTTGCGGGGCGCATTATGCGGAGTTGACCACACAGCGTCAACAAGTTTTTTGTCGTTTTTCGCCTTAAATTGCCTGTTTGACTGGCTTGTAACCAGCATGGTGGTTTATTCGTCAATTATTCAGCGATTACAAGGCTAACGGCAAAAAAATGGACCCGCCAGGGCCCATTTTATGTTGCTGTATTGCGCTTATTTATAAGCGGATTGATGCACGCCTACCGCACGGCCCGATGGATCATCCATCGATTTGAACGCTTCATCCCATTCAATCGCTTTTGCAGACGAGCAGGCGACTGATGGACCGCCAGGAACACATTCAGCAGCACTCGGCAGCGGGAACAATTCTTCAAAGATTTCACGATAGAGATACGCTTCTTTCGAGGTCGGCGTGTTGAACGGGAAACGGAAGTGCGCCGTTGCCAGTTGCTGATCGCTGATTTGCTTCGCCGCGACTTCTTTTAAGCTGTCAATCCAGCTATAACCTACGCCATCAGAGAACTGCTCTTTCTGACGCCACGCTACGCTTTCTGGCAGATAAGAGGAGAAACATTCGCGCAGGATGTGCTTCTCCATCTTGCCGTTGCTGCCACACATTTTGTCTTCAGGGTTGATGCGCATGGCAACATCCAGGAATTTTTTATCCAGGAAAGGAACACGTGCTTCCACGCCCCATGCTGACATCGCTTTGTTGGCACGTGCGCAGTCAAACATGTGCAGGGCCATCAGCTTACGCACGTTCTCTTCATGAAATTCTTTCGCGTTTGGGGCCTTATGGAAATAGAGATAGCCACCAAATACTTCGTCAGCGCCTTCGCCTGACAACACCATTTTGATGCCCATCGCTTTAATTTTACGCGACATCAAATACATCGGTGTTGACGCGCGGATAGTGGTGACATCATAAGTCTCAATGTGATAAATCACATCGCGAATCGCATCCAGGCCTTCCTGCACGGTGAAATGAATTTCATGGTGAACCGTACCCAGATGCTCGGCGACAGATTTTGCCGCTTTTAGATCCGGAGAACCTTCCAGTCCAACGGCAAAAGAGTGCAGTTGAGGCCACCACGCATCGCTCTTATCCTGATCTTCTACACGCTTCGCGGCAAAACGTTTGGTCACCGCAGAGATGATTGAAGAGTCGAGGCCGCCAGAAAGCAGCACGCCGTAAGGCACGTCTGACATCAGATGGCTTTTTACTGACTCTTCCAGCGCATGTTTCAGGCCAGCAGCGTCAGTGACGTTGTGCTCAACGTTTTTGTATTCCATCCAGTCACGCTGCCAGTAGCGACGAATTTCGCCGTCAGTGCTGGAGAGATAGCTTCCTGGCGGGAATTCTTTGATTGAACGGCACACCGGAACCAAAGCTTTCATTTCTGATGCCACATACAGGTTGCCGTGCTCATCGTTACCCATATAAAGCGGGATAATACCGATGTGATCGCGGCCAATCAGGTAGGTGTTTTTCACACTGTCATAGAGGATGAAAGCAAACATACCTTCCAGATCGTCCAGGAAGTCGATGCCTTTTTCCTGATAGAGCGCGAGGATAACTTCGCAGTCAGAACCTGTCTGGAACTGATAGCGATCGCTCAGTTCAGCGCGCAGGGCCTGATGGTTATAAATTTCACCGTTTACAGCCAGTACGTGAGTGTGATCGGCGTTGTACAGCGGCTGTGCGCCGTTGTTAACGTCCACAATTGAGAGACGTTCATGAGCAAGAATTGCATGGTCACCCGCGTAAACACCTGACCAGTCTGGTCCGCGATGACGCATCAAACGTGAACATTCCAACGCTTTCTTGCGCAACTCAACAGGATCGGTTTTCAGATCCAACACACCAAAAATAGAACACATAACTGACTCCTGAACATACCTAAAGACGATCTGTATTTGCTAGCGTTTCGCTGCGTGATGTATAAGAAAATGCGCTATTTCATGGCGTCAATGCAAGAGAAATCGTGATTTTCTGATAAAAAGGTTGTTGCTGACCCGATAAAATTGAATAAACATCAATAATAATGCTTTTATTTTGATGTTTCGTTAATGAAATGGCGAAAGTGGGCGTTTTTTAATCAGGTCAGGTGTGGGTTTAGCGCGGTAAAGGGGACGCATCCGCCAAAATCCAGGATGCGTCATAAGCAGAAGGCATTAAAAAGATCAATATCGGCGACGGAAGGATAAATCCAGTCTGGACGGAAAGGCATGGCATCAATGTCGCTCAGGGTTGAAACGCCAGACAGAACTAACACCGTTTCGAGCCCTGCCTGAAAGCCAGCCAGGATATCGGTACGCAGGTTATCACCGACAATAATCGTTTCTTCAGAATGCGCCTGCATCTTATTTAGCGCAGCACGCATGATATAGGGGCTGGGCTTACCTACATAAAATGGCCGACGGCCCGAAATCTTTTCTATACCGGCACAGAGCGCACCACAGGCTGGTACAAAGCCGCGCGCATGGGTATCAGGATTGGTTGCGATAAAGCGTGCGCCATTAGCGACGAAGAATGCCGCTTTATGCATCATGTCCCAGTTAAATGAGCGCGTCTCGCCGACAATGACAAAATCTGGATTGATATCAGTAAGGGTGAAACCCGCTTTGTATAGCTCATGGGTCAGCGCGCCCTCGCCAATAACATAAGCTTTTTTACCTTCCTGGCGACGCAGAAAATCTGCGGTTGCCATCGCCGAGGTGTAAAAAACGGAATCTGGTATATCAATGCCTGCCGAAGCAAAGCGGTTCGCCAGATCCTGAGCCGTTTGCGATGGGTAATTAGTAAGCAGCACCAGCGGCATTTCTTTAAGCAGGATGCGATGCAAAAACTCTTTTGCGCCAGGCACAGCAATATTGTCATGCATCAGCACGCCATCAATATCGCAAATTACGCTTTTAAGGGTCATAGTTTTGGTCCGGTGTTGCCTGCCTTGAAGCAGGATCGCTTAATCTTCCAGCAGATGTTGCAGCAAGATACCGTTCAGCATGGCGCGCTTAGCCAGAGCAAAAGCGCCGATGGCAGAACGATGATCAAGTTCTGAACGCACTACCGGTAAATTTTTACGGAAGGCGTTGAGTGTCTGGGTATTAATACAGCCTTCGATAGCCGGTAACAGCACCTTTTCAGCCTCGGTGATCTCGCCTGCTAATACCACTTTTTGTGGATTGAACAGGTTAATCGCAATAGCTATCGCTTTACCTAAATAGCGTCCTACATATTCGATAACTTCACATGCCAGCGCATCGCCTTGGTTGGCTGCTTTGCAAATCTGCGGCATTGAGCAGGTTTCCTGCGTCAACACGCTGGGGTAACCCTGTTTCAACAAATTGCGCACACGATTTTCAATCGCACCGTTAGCGGCAATGGTTTCAAGGCAACCAAAATTACCACAGTGACAGCGTTCGCCCAGCGGATCGACCTGAATATGGCCAATCTCGCCAACGTTACCGTTACTGCCGAGAAAAAATATGACCGTTAGTTATAATGCCTGCGCCAGTGCCGCGATGTAAGCGCACCAGAATAGAGTCTGCACAGTCGCGACTTGCACCAAAATAGTGCTCAGCCAGGGCCAGGCTGCGAATATCGTGACCAACAAAACTGGTGACGTTAAACCGTTGCGTTAAGTTAGCGACTAAAGGCCAGTGACTGACAGTGATATGCGGCATATAACGAATCACGCCGTTGATAGGGTCAACCAGACCAGGAAGAATGACTGATATGGCGATTAGCTCGCGAATTTTGCGCTGGTGCAGCTCAGTAAACGCGGCGATGGCGTCAAACAGCGCATATTCCAGCGTCTCCTGCGTGCGCTCTGGCAGAGGGTAATCTTCTTGTGCCAGCGATTTACCGCTCAGATCAAACAGCGTCAGCGTGGCATCGTAACGGCCTAAACGCACCCCAATGGTATGAAAATTACGGGTTTCGGTGATGATGGAAATTGCGCGGCGTCCGCCGGTGGACGCTTGTTGGTCCACCTCTTTTATCAGGCCGCGCTCAATCAGTTGACGGGTAATTTTAGTGACGCTGGCGGGCGCAAGCTGGCTTAATTCAGCAATCTGTATGCGTGAAATTGGCCCTTGTTGATCGATTAGCCGGTAAACGGCCGCACTGTTAAGTTGTTTGACAAGATCGACATTTCCAATTTGTGTCTGGCCGCCAGTGGTCATTCAATACTTACTCGCTCAGGACGTCGTCTCCGTTGACTAACGTCTTAGTGATTTTAAAATCGCGTGTGAAAACAGTAAGGTTAGCCACTTTACCGGCTTCAATTGATCCTAACTGCTTATCTAAGCCCATGGCGCGAGCCGGGTAGAGGCTGGCCATTCTTAAGCTTTCATCTAACGCGATACCAGCCTGTTCGACGCAGTTTTTTACTGCTTCAATCATCGTAACAGCAGAGCCGCTGATAATGCCTTCAGCATCAACAACCAGCCCGTTGCGGTAGTATATTGTTTTACCCGCAAAAAGAATTGTTCAATTGTCGAGCCAGCAGGGGCAACAGCATCGGTAACAATGACCAGCTTATCGCCCTTAAGGCGTTTAGCATTGCGAATATTGGCGTAATGGACATGAACGCCGTCAGGAATAATACCGCAGTAGACATCAGGAGCGTCTAACAGCGCGCCAATCAGGCCAGGTTCACGCCCGACAATTTGTGGCATGGCGTTGAAAAGATGCGTGGCAAAGCCAATGCCGGCATTTATTCCTTCTCTGGCCTCATCAAACGTGGCGTTTGAGTGACCCGCTGAGACGACAATACCGGCAGCACGCAACTGACGAATGGTGTCGCTGCCTGCCATTTCAGGTGCCAAAGTCACTTTTGTAATGACATCTGCGTTGTCGCACAGATACTGCACTAAAGCGGGATCGGGAAGACGGATCAAGGCGGGATTGTGAGTACCTTTCTTGATGACATTCAACCACGGGCCTTCAAGATGCAGACCCAGCGCCTGATTTTGATGCTTTTTCAGATAAGCCCGCATGGTGTCAATCGCACGCTTCATCAGTTCATCGCTGCTGGTGATCAACGTAGGCAGGAAGCTGGTACAGCCCGCTTTTTCATTGGTGCGCTGCATGATTTCTAGCGTTTCAATGCTTAGCGCATCAATGTCGTCATTGAACTGCACACCGCCGCAACCATTGAGTTGCAGATCGATAAAACCGGGAGCAATGACGGCACCAGCAACATCGCGCTGCTCCACGTTTGCGGGCAGAGCCTCGCGTGGACAGACGCGCTCAATTTTGCCTTCAGCAATAACCACCGCGTGATTGTCCAGAATCTCATAGCCGCTGAAAATACGACCGTTAACTAATGCATACATAGGGGTTCTCCCGGTCAGACCTGCTTTTGCACGGGGCAACGGCAGACATTTATAACGTGGTCTTAAACACCTTTCATATTTTCCGCTTCCATTTCGCGGAAATATTTAACCGTTTTCATTTTCAACTCCATGGTGGCTGGTTCATCACACACCACCACAGCTTTTGGATGTAGCTGCAGGCAGCTAATGGTCCACATATGATTGACATGGCCTTCAACCGCAGCCTGTAAGGCCTGGGCTTTAATATGGCCAGTCACCAAAATCATGACTTCTTCTGCATCCAGCAGTGTACCGACGCCAACGGTCAGTGCGTATTTTGGGACCTGATCCACATCGCCATTAAAGAAACGCGAGTTTGCGACGCGGGTATCATGCGTCAACGTCTTGATACGTGTGCGGGAGGCCAGAGAAGAGGCAGGTTCATTAAACGCGATGTGTCCATCGTTACCTACGCCGCCCATGAACAAGTGAATTTTGCCCAATGCGCGAATTTTTTCTTCATACTGTCGGCATTCTGCGTCAATGTCAGGCGCATTGCCATTCAGAAGATTGATGTTTTCGGGTTGAATATCAACATGATCGAAAAAATTACGATACATAAAGCTGTGGTAGCTTTCCGGGTGATCTTTAGGCAAGCCAACATACTCATCCATGTTGAAAGTAATGACGTGTTTGAAGCTAACCTGGCCCGCTTTGTGCATCTCAATCAGGTGCTTGTAAGCTTCCAGCGGCGTGCCGCCGGTGGGCAAACCCAGTACAAAAGGACGGTCGGCGCTGGGGTTAAAGGCATTAATGCGGTTAACGATATGGCGTGCGGCCCACTTACCAACCTGTGTAGGCGTGGCTAAAGGAATCAGTCTCATATTTCACCTCAGTTAACGAATTAGAAAAATTTGACGCTTTACCGTTGTACTCAGTATCAGCCTAAACTGCTTGCGCGTTATCGCCACGGCAGTTCTGCGTCTTGATATTTTGGATCATAAAATAAGTTAAACGCGATAGCCAGATGGAGCAGCATGAACAGACCTTTTTGGTGATTAAAATCACGTTTGGCGCGGTTTTAATTTGCGAGGCGAATTAAACTATCATTACACTTCGCGGGATGAAGAAAGTTATTACAGGGCTTTGCTGCTGACAAAATAATATTAAGCGGCAGCAGAGTGATAAGCGGGTTTCATAGGGGAAGGGCAAATGTTAGGTTATTTACAGAAGGTTGGCCGCGCACTCATGGTGCCGGTAGCAACCCTGCCAGCAGCAGCGATTTTAATGGGGGTAGGGTACTGGATTGATCCGGATAGTTGGGGCGCAAGTAATGCGTTTGCCGCGTTACTGATTAAATCCGGTGCCGCCATCATTGAGAATATGTCCGTGTTGTTTGCCATTGGTGTGGCTTATGGCATGTCTAAAGACAAAGATGGGGCAGCCGCGTTGACCGGTTTTGTTGGCTTCCTTGTTGTCACCACTCTCTGTTCACCGGCCGCTGTCGCCATGATTCAAAAAATGCCGCTGGAACAGGTTCCTGCTGCGTTTGGTAAAATTAATAATCAGTTTGTTGGCATTCTGGTGGGAATTTTGTCAGCTGAGGTCTACAACCGCTTCAGCCACGTTGAATTGCCTAAGGCCCTCTCTTTCTTTAGTGGTCGGCGGCTGGTGCCAATACTGGTTTCCTTCCTGATGATTCTGGTGGCGTTCATTCTGATGTACCTCTGGCCCATTATCTTTAATGGTCTGGTTGGTTTTGGTGAGCACATTCAAAGACTGGGTTCAGTGGGAGCGGGTATTTACGCCTTCTTCAACCGTATTCTGATTCCGGTTGGCCTGCATCATGCGCTGAACTCGGTGTTCTGGTTTGATGTGGCTGGCATTAATGACATTCCTAAATTCCTTGGCGGTGCCCAGTCACTGGCCGACGGTTCAGCGACAATGGGGATTACAGGGCGTTATCAGGCTGGTTTCTTCCCGATTATGATGTTTGGCCTGCCGGGGGCGGCATTAGCGATCTATCAGTGCGCACGCCCTGAAAATCGCGCCAAAGTTGGCGGGATCATGCTGGCTGCCGCGTTTGCCGCATTCTTCACGGGTATCACTGAGCCGCTGGAATTCTCCTTCATGTTTGTGGCACCGGTGCTTTACGTGATTCACGCTGTGTTGACCGGTATTTCAGTCTTTATCGCGGCCAGCATGCACTGGATTGCCGGTTTCGGTTTCAGTGCCGGTTTAGTGGATATGGTGCTTTCTACACGTAACCCATTAGCGACGCACTGGTACATGCTGATCCCACAGGGGTTGGTGTTCTTTGCGATTTACTATGTCGTGTTCCGCTTTACCATTCAAAAATTCAATCTGATGACGCCGGGCCGCGAGCTGGCGGTTGCGGGTGATGAAACGGATGGTTATGACGTCAACGTTGATAAAAATGCTGAAGGTGAAAACGCGACCGAATCGCTGGCTCGCCGCTATCTTGGCGCGGTAGGCGGTTCCGATAATTTGACGGCTATTGATGCCTGCATTACGCGCCTGCGTCTCAATGTCAAAGATGCTGCACAGGTGAATGAAGCGGTAGCGAAGCGTCTTGGCGCGTCAGGCATCATTCGCCTGAATAAACAAAGCGTGCAGATTATTGTCGGAACCCAGGCAGAAAGCATCGCATCGGCAATGAAAAAGTGCTGGCCAAAGGTCCGGTGGCCGCAGCAACAAGCGGCGGCAGTGCGCCAGCCGTTGCTGAAGTAAAACCGCAGGCTGTGATGAAGAGTGAAGTCGCTGTGATTGCTACCCTGTTAGCACCAGTAAGCGGTGAAGTCGTTGCGCTGGATGAGGTGCCAGATGAAGCCTTTGCCAGCAAAGCTGTCGGTGAGGGCCTGGCCATTAACCCGAGCGATAAAACCGTTGTCGCGCCCATTGCCGGAACCGTAGTAAAAATCTTTAATACCAATCACGCGTTCTGCCTCGAAACCGAAAATGGTGTTGAAATTGTGGTGCATATGGGGCTGGATACCGTGGCGCTTAACGGTAAAGGGTTCACGCGCTTAGTTGAAGAGGGTGCAACCGTGACGGCTGGCCAGCCGGTTCTGGAAATGGATCTTGCCTTCCTCAATGCCAATGCACGCTCAATGATCAGTCCGGTTGTCGTGAGCAACAGCGAAGACTTTGCCGGTTTGACGCTGCTTGCCAGCGGTCACGTGGTGGCGGGTGAAACGCGGTTGTATGAAGTAAAAGGCTAATTACCACGCAATCTCATCCCAAAGGCAGGTGTTCCCTGCCTTTTTGTTTTTATCGCTTAACAAACGGTTGTTTCCCTTCGGCGCTTTGTGGATCATACTCCGTTACTTCGTGGTACAAATCACCCGCTATTCGTATTGAGGATTTTGTGATGAGTGAGGCTGAAGCCCGCCCAACTAACTTTATTCGTCAAATCATTGACGAAGATTTGGCGAGCGGTAAGCACAGCAGCGTGCATACCCGTTTTCCGCCAGAGCCAAATGGTTACCTGCATATTGGTCATGCGAAATCGATCTGCCTGAATTTTGGCATCGCTCAGGATTATCAAGGGCAATGTAATCTGCGTTTTGACGATACCAATCCGGTTAAAGAGGACGTGGAATTCGTTGAGTCGATTAAGCGTGATGTGCAATGGCTGGGTTTTGAGTGGAGTGGCAACGTCTGTTATTCCTCAGACTATTTCGATCAGCTTTACAACTACGCGGTTGAACTCATCAACAAAGGTTTGGCCTACGTTGATGAACTCACGCCTGAACAGATTCGCGAATATCGTGGCACCCTGACGGCACCGGGCAAAAACAGTCCCTATCGCGATCGCAGCGTTGAAGAGAATCTCGCGCTGTTTGAAAAAAATGCGCAAGGGCGAGTTCGAAGAGGGTAAAGCCTGCCTGCGCGCCAAAATCGATATGGCATCTAACTTTATCGTGATGCGCGATCCGGTGTTATACCGTATCAAATTTGCTGAACACCATCAGACGGGTAACAAGTGGTGCATCTATCCGATGTATGACTTTACCCACTGCATCTCTGATGCGCTGGAAGGCATTACGCATTCGCTCTGTACGCTGGAGTTTCAGGACAACCGTCGCCTGTATGACTGGGTGTTAGATAACATCACCATTCCGGTTCATCCTCGTCAGTACGAATTTTCTCGCCTGAATCTTGAATATGCAGTGATGTCGAAACGTAAGCTGACGCAGCTGGTGAGTGAAAAGCATGTTGAAAGCTGGGACGATCCGCGCATGCTGACCGTTTCTGGCTTACGTCGTCGTGGTTATACCGCATCGTCGATTCGTGAGTTCTGCCGCCGTATCGGTGTCACCAAACAAGACAACATTGTTGAGATGGCTTCACTGGAATCCTGCATTCGTGATGACCTCAACGAAAACGCACCGCGTGCAATGGCTGTGCTGGATCCGTTAAAAATCGTTATCGAGAACTTACCCGCAGGCCACACTGAAATCATCAGTATGCCTAACCATCCGAACAAACCGGAAATGGGCACGCGTGAGGTTCCGTTTAGCCGTGAAATCTGGATCGACCGCGCTGACTTCCGGGAAGAAGCCAACAAGCAGTACAAACGCCTGGTGCTGGGTAAAGAAGTGCGACTGCGTAACGCTTATGTGATCCGTGCTGAGCGCGTAGCAAAAGATAACGACGGCAATATTACCTGCATCTACTGCGTATGCGACGTTGATACGTTAAGCAAAGATCCGGCAGATGGTCGCAAAGTCAAAGGCGTCATTCACTGGGTTTCAGCTGAACATGCACTGCCAGCAGAGTTCCGTCTTTACGATCGCCTGTTTAGCGTGCCGAATCCGGGCGCAGCGGAAGATTTCCTCTCGGCGATTAATCCAAACTCCCTGGAAATTAAGCAGGGATTTGTTGAGCCGGGGCTGGGTCATGCTGAAGCCTCTTCACCTTATCAGTTTGAGCGTGAAGGCTATTTCTGCGCAGACAGCGTTTATTCAACACCGTCACAGTTGGTGTTCAACCGCACGGTAGGATTACGTGATACCTGGGCTAAAATCGGCGATTAAAGATTTTTATCCCAGGCATGATAAAAAGACAAAAGGGCGAGCAATCGCCCTTTTTATGGCTGCGATTTATTCCAATACAAATGTTTGTGCTGATATGTTCAAAAAGCGTTCACGGAAAAAAATGGGATGAATCTGAGTTTAATAAAATTAATCAATTACAAGATGTTAATTGTCTTTTTTCAGGTAGGCTATGCGCACTTAAGCGTTGCTAAACGGGGTTATAAGGAAAAAAATGACCGTTCTCGCCCAGGAAGCTAAACACAGTGTCGTCGTGTTACATCAGCTAATTGAACGTATTTTTAACCAGTCTGGCGCGGCAGATGATAGCTTTCATCTCCTGCTCTCGCACTTTCATCCTGACTTCAGTATGGTGACGCCGCAAGGGAAACAGCTCAACCTGAATGACGTCGAAGAGCTGTTCCGTCAGTTGCAGGGGCAACGTGAAGGGATGCGTATCGCCACCAGTGAACATATTATCCTTTCACAACGTCCGGATGAAATCACGATACAATATCGGGGGTTGCAGATAATGAACGGTCATAATCAAAGCCGCATTTCACTGGCTATTCTTGATTGCAGCACTTCCATTCCTCGCTGGCGCTACTTACAGGAAACGCTGGTAGCCTGATTTCAGGCAGAAAAAAAGCCGGTATCTCACCGGCTTTTTCATCTCTGTGCAAAGCGAATTATTTGTCGTGCAGCGATTCGTCTTCGCGGCAGTCACCCAGCGAGCAGTGTCCATACAGATACAGGCTGTGGTTAGAGAGTTTAATGCCATGACGTGTTGCGATTTCATGTTGGCGTGTTTCGATTGATTCGTCACTGAATTCAATCACTTTACCGCAATCCAGGCAGATCAGGTGATCGTGATGATGCTGTTGCGTTAACTCAAAGACAGATTTACCGCCTTCAAAGTTGTGACGGGTCACAATTCCTGCATCATCAAACTGGTTAAGCACGCGATATACGGTTGCCAAACCAATCTCTTCGCCCATATCGATCAGGCGTTTATATAAGTCTTCCGCGCTGACGTGATGGCATTCAGGTTCCTGAAGCACTTCCAGAATTTTCAGTCTGGGCAGCGTGACTTTCAGGCCAGCCTTCTTTAATGCGGTATTGTTGTCAGTCATGCGGATTTTGTCCTGTTACTTTAATCACTTTTGTGGCGCTTGGCCTTGAATGTCGATCTACACTCATTCTCATTTGCGTCTCATTATAGAACTGAAGCACCGAAATGAAAACCGAGGGACGCGCCGAAAATCGCCACAGTCTGTAAGGTATTTACAGCGGAAGGGGATTTCTGCAGGAATCAGTTAACATTTCGCTCTACCTCATCTCTGGTCCAGAGAAATAAGCGGATGACCGATGGGGGTATTCTACAGATTAAACAAAGAAAGTTAAAAAAATGTGGCTATTATTTCTATAGGAAATTCCATTGACTCAATGTGAGCCAGCGCCCACATTGAGTCTGAAAAGGTTATGCTTCGATAATCTCTTTGAGCTGCAGCTCATCAAAAATCTGCTTAACCCATGTCTCGACACGTTCATTTGTCAGTTCAGGCTGACGATCTTCGTCAATGGCCAGACCGAGAAAATGTTTATCGTCTGCCAGGCCTTTAGAAGCTTCGAAATGATAGCCTTCAGTTGGCCAGTGACCGACAATCACTGCGCCGTTTGGCTCGATGATATCGCGGATGGTGCCCATCGCATCACAGAAGTACTCTGCATAATCTTCCTGATCGCCACAGCCGAACAGGGCGACCAGTTTGCCGTTGAAGTCGATCTCTTCCAGCGTCGGGAAAAAATCATCCCAGTCGCACTGCGCTTCGCCATAATACCAGGTTGGGATGCCCAGCAGCAGGATGTCAAACGCTTCCAGATCTTCTTTGGTACTTTTCGCGATGTCATGGACTTCCGCAACGTCTTTACCCAGTTGTTTCTGGATCATTTTTGCAATGTTTTCGGTGTTGCCGGTATCGCTGCCAAAGAAGATGCCTACGATTGCCATGGGTAAAATAACCTCTTAAATCCTGATGATGAGATGTGTGCCAAAAAGCACATTTCTGCGAATAATAGCAGACGTGACAAAAGCGCGGAACTTGTAAAGCCGCGACATTTGTTTTTGCGTGCGTTTTGCGCGCGTCAGTCCAGTTTGAGTTGTGCCAGCAGCATTTGTTCAATTAATTCGCTGCGGCTGAGATTGCGCTGTTCCGCCAGGGTATTAAGGGCTTCGACGGCTTCGCTGTTCATTTTAAGTTCGACACGGCGTAACCCGCGCCCTTTGTCACGTTTCAGTTGGTTGCGCTTGTTGATACGCAGTTGTTCATCACGCGAAAGCGGACTGGTTTTAGGGCGACCAGGGCGACGCTCGTCGGCAAACAGATCAAGCGTAGTGCGGTCAGTGTGTTCTTTTGCCATGGCTTTGTGAAACTGAATAGGCGCGAGCGAAATTTACGCTGCGCAGATTATTAATTATTGGCCCTTGCCGCAGTAAAAATAACCGACGGCAAAATTTTAGCGCGCCATCATACTCCACGCTAACCGCGGACGCCAATCCTAAACCTTTGCTGCCAGGTATTTGCTTTTAAAGCGCAAAAAAACGCCGCACGCTACGTAACACGGCTTCAGGTTTTTCAGCATGCACCCAGTGTCCTGCACCGCTGATAACGTGAGCATGGGCGGCCGGAAACTGTTTCAACAAGGCGTCCCGATAACGATTATCCAGATAAGCTGAGTCACCGCCACGAATAAACAGAGCAGGGTGCGGCCACGCAGGCACCTCTTGCCAGCCCGAAATGGCCGCGTAATTATCCCATAACACCGGCACATTAAACCGCCATTCCCCTTCATGGAAGGATTTAAGGATGAACTGAATCACCCCTTCTTCAGCAATCACGCTGCGCATGACCTGTGCCGCATCACTACGACGCTGCACACCAGATTCGCTGACGGCATTGATCGCAGCAAAAATGTCGTCATGGCGGCGGGTTTGATAATCGACCGGCGCTATGTCAATCATCACCAGCTGTTCAAGGCGTTCTGGCGCCAGGGCGCTCATGGTCATGGCTATTTTGCCGCCCATTGAGTGCCCAATCACTGAAACCCGCTCAATTCCGTGCGCATCCAGGGTATCAAACATATCCTGTGCCATCACAGCGTAGCTCATCTCGTCGGCACGCGGCGATAATCCATGATTACGGACATCAACCTGGATCAAAGGGCGAGCATCTTTCAATTCCCGCGCCAGCACGCCAAGGTTATCGAGGCTGCCAAAAAGGCCGTGAATGAGCAGGATGGGTAAAGAATCAGCGGGTGATTGTTCAGTTTGCAGACGGGCGTTCAAAATCATGGCAAAGTTCTTAAGTTTGAGACCTAAGCTTAGGTTATCATGGATTCACCTTTTCAGGCGCGCCGGTTCCAGCGGCATTAGGACATATTCTGACTTTTGCCCATAAACCGTTTGAATACTAACAGCCCGCCCGAATTTAACTTTATAATCCTCGTGTTAGAACCCGCTCACATTCTTAAAAGCTAAAATTTGCTATGGGCTTTTGAGGAATGAAATGGTTCTGTCATGAGAAAAAACCGTACGGAATAAGATGAAAACGATCGAAGTTGACGAAGAGCTCTACCGTTATATTGCCAGCCATACGCAGCATATTGGCGAAAGCGCATCGGATATTCTGCGTCGCATGCTGAAATTTACCGCCGGTCAATCTCAACCTGCGCCCACCGTTGCTCAAAACGCCGCCAGTGCTGATACCAAAGAGGCACAACCGGTGCTGCGTGCCGAGTCGCGTCCTCAGGATCGCGTGCGTGCGGTACGCGAGCTCCTGCTTTCCGATGAATACGCGGAGCAGAAGCGGGCGGTCAATCGTTTTATGCTCATTTTGTCAACGCTCTATCGTCTTGATACTACAGCGTTTGCGGAAGCAACTGCCTCGTTACAAGGGCGCACCCGCGTTTATTTTGCAGGTGATGAGCATACGCTGTTGCAAAATGGCACCCATACTAAGCCGAAGCATGTGCCCGGCACACCGTACTGGGTGATTACTAATACCAATACCGGTCGCAAATGCAGCATGGTTGAACACATCATGTTGTCGATGCAGTTCCCCAGGAACTGACAGAGAAAGTTTGCGGCACCATTTAAACTGAAGCGTCAGGGAGAAGCGCCAATGGCCAATCACCCCCGTGCCGGGCAACCTGCCCAGCAGAGCGATTTGATTAACGTTGCACAATTAACCTCACA
The DNA here is from genome assembly GCF_027157825.1 of Pantoea sp. LMR881. Lineage (NCBI taxonomy): Bacteria > Pseudomonadati > Pseudomonadota > Gammaproteobacteria > Enterobacterales > Erwiniaceae > Pantoea > Pantoea sp. LMR881. Next base: position 1,245,107 of record NZ_JAPVOK010000002.1, on the reverse strand, counting down.
GTATTATGTCCTGCAGCCCGATGTGGCGAACCCGGAACATGCGGTGAAATTTGGCACATCAGGCCATCGTGGTAGCGCAGGACGTCAAAGCTTCAACGAAATGCATATTCTGGCGATTGCGCAAGCGATAGCTGAAGAGCGTAAAAAGAACGGTATTACTGGCCCATGTTATGTGGGTAAAGACACACACGCCCTGTCTGAACCGGCTATTCTGTCGGTGCTGGAAGTGCTGGCCGCGAATGGCGTTGACGTCATCGTGCAGCAGGAGAATGGCTATACGCCCACGCCTGCTATTTCTAACGCCATCCTTGAGTACAACAAGCAGGGCGGCGCGCTGGCGGATGGCATCGTCATTACGCCATCGCACAACCCGCCGGAAGATGGCGGCATCAAATACAATCCGCCAAATGGTGGACCGGCTGATACCAATGTCACTAAAGTGGTAGAGGATCGCGCTAACCAGTTGATCAAAGAGGGCTTAAAAGACGTTAAGCGTCTGAGCCTGAATGAAGCCTGGGCAAGCGGTCACATTGTCGAGCAAGATCTGATCCAACCTTATGTTGAAGGTCTGGCGCAGGTCATCGACTTTGAGGCGATTCAAAAAGCAGGCCTGAAAATCGGTGTCGATCCGCTTGGCGGTTCGGGCATGGCGTACTGGCAACGTATTGCCAAGCACTATAAGCTCGATCTCACCATCGTTAATGATGCTATCGATCAAACCTTCCGCTTTATGCATCTCGATAAAGACGGTGTGGTGCGCATGGACTGCTCATCTGAGTGCGCAATGGCGGGCCTGCTGGCTTACCGCGACAAATTCGATTTGGCCTTTGGTAACGATCCAGATTATGACCGTCACGGTATCGTCACGCCCTCAGGTTTGATGAACCCGAATCACTACCTGGCGGTAGCCATCAACTATTTGTTCCAGAACCGTCCTCAATGGGGCAAAGACGTTGCGGTAGGTAAAACGCTGGTTTCCAGTGCGATGATCGACCGCGTTGTTAACGACATTGGGCGCAAACTGATTGAAGTGCCCGTGGGCTTCAAGTGGTTCGTTGATGGCCTGCATGATGGCAGCTTTGGCTTTGGTGGTGAAGAGAGCGCAGGTGCATCGTTCCTGCGTTTCGATGGCACACCATGGTCAACGGACAAAGATGGTATCATCCTGTGCTTGCTGGCGGCTGAAATTACTGCCGTAACCGGGAAAAACCCGCAGCAGCATTATGATGAACTGGCTGAGCGTTTTGGTGCGCCAAGCTATAACCGTTTACAGGCGTCAGCAACTTCCGCACAGAAAGCGGCGTTGTCGAAGCTTTCTCCAGAAATGGTCAGTGCGGATACGCTGGCGGGCGATCCGATTACTGCGCGCCTGACAACTGCGCCAGGTAACGGTGCTTCCATCGGTGGCTTGAAAGTCATGACGGAAAACGGCTGGTTTGCAGCACGACCGTCTGGCACAGAAGACGCTTACAAAATCTATTGTGAAAGCTTCCTCGGCGCAGAGCATCGCGCGCAGATTGAAAAAGAAGCGGTAGAAATTGTCAGCGAAGTGCTGAAAAACGCCTGATAAAGGCATAAGGAAAAAGGCGCCGCTGGCGCCTTTTTTATGGTATTAAACGCCAGCCAGCCCCACCGATTCCGCGTTTTACTGACGTTATTTGCCTGTTTTCGCAACCCACTTTAAACCCTTCTGTAACGCTGTTTTAATCTCTTACCTGCCTGAACGTATAAATAAGTAACTGGGTAAAAATAAGTGGTCTGATGAGGTGTAAAAATGCACAACCAGGCGTAATATTAGACACAGATCACATTCATCCCTTGTTGGCGTAGCGGAAGGAGGTTAAGGATGTACACAAATTATCCACTTCATAGAATTATTTTGCGTCGTACCCTGGTTATTGTACTGGGCGTGCTGGCGTTACCCGTCATGCTGTTTCGTCAGGATCGTGCGCGGTTTTACAGTTATCTGCATCGTATGTGGTGTAAAACCAGCGCCAAACCGGTGTGGCTGGCACAGGCAGAAGCGGCAGGCAGTGATTTCTGGTAATAGGTTGGTTGAGTAAAAAAGCCTGATCGCGTTATCAGGCTTTTTTATAGCCGTTAGGTTATTCAGAATTCCTTTAACTTTACGTTATGGCGCTTTCATTGGCGCTATTTTCAGCTACACTTAAACCTCTACAAGTTTTCAGAGGTTGTACAAGTATGAGCGAGAAAATTCCAGTCGGAATCAGTGCGTGTTTGCTTGGCGAAAGCGTCAGATTTGACGGCGGCCACAAGCGGTTAACCTTCGCCACTGAACAACTCACGCCCTTTGTGCGCTTTGAACCTGTATGCCCCGAGATGGCTATTGGTCTGCCGACGCCGCGTCCTGCCTTACGTTTGGTTAAGCAGGATGATGACGATCTGCATCTCTGTTTCAGTAAAGATGGCGGAGAAGAGGTTACGCAGGAGATGCGTGACTGGTCAGCAGCGCGGGTAAAATCACTGCATCACCTGTGTGGCTACATTTTATGCGCTAAATCTCCCAGTTGCGGTATGGAACGGGTGCGTGTTTATGAGCCAGACACCAATAACAACCGCAAAGCCGGAACCGGTATTTTTACGGCGTTTCTCCGCAAAGAGATGCCGTGGCTGCCGCTTGAAGAAGATGGTCGCCTGCACGATCCGGTGCTGCGTGAAAATTTTGTCGGGCGCATCTGTGCGCTGCATGAGTTTAACCAAATGTGGAAACAGGGGCTGACTTCCGCCCGGCTGATTGCGTTTCACACCCGCTACAAACTGCTGTTACTGGCGCATTCTCAGGAAAAATATCGTGAACTCGGGCCGTTTGTTGCATCAATGAATCAATGGGATTCTCTCGATGCCTTTGCTTTTGAATATCGCAACAGACTGATGGCGCTGATGTCGCATCCGGCTTCGCGTCGTAATCACACCAATGTATTGATGCATGCTCAGGGCTACTTCCGGCGTCAACTGAGTTCGCCGCAGCGGCAAGAACTGTCAGCGTTGATTGATCGCTACCGTCAGGGTACGCAGCCGCTACTGGCACCCATCACAATTATCAAACACTACATGGCGGAATATCCGCACCCGTGGCTGGCGCAGCAACGCTATTTTGATCCTTACCCTGAAGCATTGCGCCTGCGCTATGGACAGTAGACCGACGTTATGACGACCCATTTAATCTGGCTGCGTAATGATTTACGTATTAACGATAATCTGGCGCTACACGCTGCCTGCCGCGACAGTCAGGCCCAGGTTATCGCTCTTTATATCGCCACGCCGAAACAGTGGCAGCGACATGATATGGCACCCAAACAAGCCGCTTTTATCTACCAAAGCGTGCTGCTGCTGCAAGCGGCGCTGGCCGAGCGTGGTATAACGCTGCATTATCATCAGTGTGACGATTTTGCTGCCTCCGTTGATTATCTGGTCGACTTTTGCCAGCGTCATGCCGTTGATAACCTCTTTTATAACTATCAGTATGAATTGAACGAGCGCGAGCGTGATGCTAAAGCTGAAAAACGTCTCGATCATGCTGGAGTGATTTGCCAGGGCTTTGATGATAGCGTACTGCTGGCTCCTGGCAGCGTTCAAACCGGCGATCGCAAAATGTACAAAGTTTTTACGCCATTCAGTAAAGCCTTTGTCCGTCGGTTGCATCAGGGATTGCCGGAGTGTGTCACCGCACCAAAAGCGCGTGAAGGCGCACCCTTAAACATCCGTCATGAAATCCCGCCGTTTGATTACCCCAGCGATGCGTTTGATAGCGAACTTTTTCCTGTCGGTGAAGCCGCTGCGCTCAAACAGTTACGCCATTTTGCCCGGCAATCCCTGCTAGATTACCCCACACAGCGTGATGCGCCTGCGCTGGATGGCACCAGCCGTTTATCGGTTTATCTGGCAACCGGTGTGTTATCGCCACGCCAGTGTCTGCATCGCGTTCTGGCTGAACATCCGAACGCACTGAACGATAATCGAGCCCTGACATGGCTTAATGAACTGATTTGGCGCGAGTTTTATCGTCACCTTATGGTGGCTTATCCAGAGCTGTGTAAACACCAGCCCTTCATTCAGTGGACGCATCGGGTTGCCTGGCAGAAAAACGAGGAGCATTTTTCGGCCTGGAAAGAGGGCAGAACCGGTTACCCCATCGTTGATGCCGCGATGCGCCAGATGAATACGCTGGGCTGGATGCACAACCGCCTGCGCATGATCACCGCGAGTTTTTTGGTGAAAGATCTGTTGATCGACTGGCATGAAGGCGAACGCTATTTTATGCAAAAACTGATCGATGGCGACCTGGCCGCCAATAACGGAGGCTGGCAATGGGCGGCTTCTACCGGCACCGATGCGGCGCCTTATTTTCGCATTTTCAATCCCACTACTCAGGGCGAACGTTTTGATAAGCAGGGGGCATTTATCCGTCACTATTTGCCGGAGCTCAAGGATGTGCCCGACAGCGATATTCACAAACCGCATGAGTGGGCAAAGAAACACCACAAGACACTCGATTATCCGACGCCAATCGTAGAACATAAGGAAGCACGTAAAAGACATTAAACGCCTTCGAGCGGGCAAAAAATGCAGCCTGAGGCGGTCAAGGAGCCGAAATGAATCACTACGAATTAGAGCAGATTGTTAACCAACAGTTGGATACCCACAGCTTTAGCGATTACGCACCAAACGGGTTGCAGGTTGAAGGCCGCGCCGAGGTCAAAACGCTTATCACGGGCGTCACGGCCAGCCAGGCGCTGTTGGATGAAGCGGTAGCGCGTAATGCTGATGCGGTGCTGGTTCATCATGGTTATTTCTGGAAGAACGAAGCACCCGTCATTAAAGGCATGAAGCGTAATCGCCTGCGTAGTTTGCTCGCTAATGACATAAATTTATACGGCTGGCATTTGCCGCTGGATGCGCATCCGCAACTTGGTAATAACGCGCAGTTAGCGAAATTACTTGATATAGACGTGCGCGGCGAAGTGATGCCGCTGGTATGTTGGGGCGAGTTAACGACGCCTGTTTCTGGCGAGGCGTTTGCGCAACGCATCGCGCAAAAACTTGGGCGTGAGCCTTTGCACTGCGGTGATAATGCGCCAGCGTTGATCCGTCGTGTTGCCTGGTGCAGCGGCGGCGGGCAAGGCTTTATCGACAACGCTGCGGCGTTTGGCGTAGACGCTTACATAACGGGCGAAGTTTCCGAACAAACGATTCATAGCGCACGCGAGCAAGGCCTGCATTTCTTTGCGGCGGGGCATCACGCCACCGAACGCGGCGGCATCAAAGCATTAGGCGAATGGCTGGCAGACCACTACGGCCTTGACGTCACCTTCATTGATATTCCCAACCCCGCTTAATCCCTTTCCAGGTCCTGTAAATTGCAACAGGACCTAAATCTGTTGACACATCTCTGTCACTTTCGCATAACTGTTGGCTTTATTCAGCTCAGCAAACGTCTGGGCTGAGCGTTTTTAACGCAGGCTATTTATGACTGGAGGTGGCTGTTGCAACGAGCTCGTTGTTATTTGCTGGGTGAGCGCGCCGTGGTGCTGGAGCTAGAGCCGCCAGTATCATTAGTGAGTCAGCAACGCATTTGGGGATTGAATCAGCGACTGCAAGCGCATGATGACGTGCTTGAGGTCATTCCGGGGATGAACAACATCACCATCTTACTGCGCGATCCACAACATAAGGCGTTGGATGCTATTGAACGATTACAGCGTTGGTGGGAAGAGAGCGAAGCACAGTTACCTGAATCGCGTCAGATAGAAATTCCGGTGATTTACGGCGGTGAGGCCGGGCCGGATCTCAGCGTGGTAGCGGAACATGCCGCCATGACGCCACAGCAGGTGGTCGAACTGCACAGCAGCAGCGACTACGTGGTCTATTTTATCGGTTTCCAGCCTGGTTTCCCCTATCTGGGTGGTTTAGATCCGCGCCTGCATACGCCACGCCGGGCTGAACCGCGCGTGCTGGTTCCGGCAGGCTCGGTAGGCATTGGCGGCAGCCAGACCGGCGTTTATCCGCTCGCCACGCCTGGCGGCTGGCAATTGCTTGGTCAAACACATGTTGCGCTATTCGATCCTCAGCAACAACCGCCCACGTTATTACGTCCCGGAGATATCGTCCGTTTTGTGCCACAAAAGGAGGGCGTATGTTAAGAATTCTTCGCGCCGGGCTGGCTTCTAGCATTCAGGACAGCGGTCGTCACGGCTGGCGTCAGTATGGAATTAGCGTTAGCGGCGTGCTGGATCAACCCGCCATGACCACGGCTAATCTGCTGGTTGGCAATGCGCCAGACAGCGCGGTGGTGGAAATTGTTCTCGGTCAGTTTAAAGCAGAATTTATGCGCGATGGCTGGTTCGCACTGACAGGTGCCGGATGTAACGCCGAGCTGGACGGTAAAGCCGTCTGGACCGGTTGGCGCACGCCAGTGAAAAAAGGCCAGGTATTGTCTTTATCGATGCCGTTGCGCGGTATGCGCAGTTATCTGGCGGTCAACGGCGGCTTTGATCTGCCGGAAGTGCTCAATTCAACCAGTACCGATCTCAAAGCGGCCTTTGGCGGCTGGCAGGGCCGCAAACTGCAGGATGGCGATCGCGTGCCGCTGGGCAAACCAACACGGCAGTTCGATAAAAAAGTGGGTGTGCGCCAGTTATTGTGGGGCAACCGCATCCGTGCTTTACCTGGCCCGGAATATCACGAGTTCAGCCGCGAAGCGCAGCAGGCATTCTGGCGCACAGCATGGAAACTTAGCCCGCAAAGCAACCGCATGGGTTACCGGCTGGAAGGCCGTCAGTTGAAGCGTGACACATCACGCGAACTGCTGTCGCACGGCTTGGTGCCCGGCGTGGTTCAGGTTCCGCCGAATGGTCAGCCGATCGTATTAATGGCTGACGCCCAAACCACCGGCGGTTACCCGCGTATTGCCTGCATTATCGAAGCCGACCTCTATCACCTGGCGCAAATTCGGTTAGGCGAACCGATTCACTTTATTCACTGCACGTTGCCGGAGGCGATGCAGGCGCGTCAGCATCAGCAGCGTGCGCTGAACCAGATGGTGTGGGGACTCTCTCATGAAAATTGATTTGAATGCCGATTTGGGTGAAGGCAGCAACAGCGATCGCGCACTGCTGCAGTTAGTCAGCTCAGCCAATATCGCCTGCGGATTTCACGCGGGCGATGCGCAAACCATGTTGCAGTCGGTGCGCTGGGCCAAAGAATTTGGTGTGGCGATTGGCGCGCATCCCAGCTTTCCCGACCGGGAGAATTTTGGCCGCACCGCCATGCAACTTCCACCAGAAACGCTCTATGCGCAGATGATCTATCAAATTGGTGCGTTAAAAAGCCTTGCAGAAAGTGAAGGCGAGCGGCTGGTACACGTTAAACCGCACGGAATGCTGTACAACCAGGCCGCTGCGGATGCCGGACTGGCGGATACCCTTGCTCAGGCGATCAAGGCGGTTGATGCCAACCTGATTCTGGTGGGCCTGGCCAATAGCGAATCGATTCGTGCCGCTGTGCATCACGGTTTACGTATCCGGGAAGAGGTGTTTGCCGATCGTGGCTACCTCAAGAGCGGCGCACTGGTTCCGCGTGGACAACCCGGCGCGCTGATTGAGGAAGAGGCGTTAGCGATTGAACAGACGTTGACGATGGTGCAGCAGGGCAAAGTAAAAAGTATCAGTGGCGACTGGGTCGCAGTCAATGCGCAGACTGTCTGCCTGCACGGCGATGGCGCACACGCGTTGCAGTTTGCGCAGCGTCTTCGTGACGCTTTCGCACAACATCAGGTTGCCGTGAGCAGCGTATAAGTTTTTGTTCAATAGCCCGGCAATGCACCGGGCTTGTTAGCTCATAAGGGTAAAATATGGACAGCGTGGTAAATCTCTGGCCGCTGCTCGGCATTGCTGCCATCGTGGTGGGTTTTGTCTTGCGCTTCAACCCGGTATTAGTGGTAATTGTGGCGGGTTTCGTAACAGGTTTAGCGGCGATGATGCCCGTTAGCGATATTCTGGAAAAACTGGGGGCGGGATTTTTAAATACCCGTAATCTGCCGCTCATTCTGTTGCTCCCCCTGGCGGTTATCGGCCTGCTGGAGCGTCACGGTTTGAAAGAGCGCGCTCAGGCCTGGATTGCACAGATCAAAACTGCGACTGCGGGTCGCTTGCTGGTCGTCTATTTGCTGGTGCGTGAGCTCACTGCGGCGCTGGGTTTAACCAGTCTTGGCGGTCATCCACAAATGGTGCGACCGTTACTGGCCCCGATGGCGGAAGGTGCAACGGAAAACCGTTATGGTGACGTGTCAACTGAAGTCCGCCATCGTCTGCGCGCCATGTCGGCAGCGACAGATAATGTCGGTTTATTCTTTGGTGAAGATATTTTCGTTGCCTTCGGGGCGATTATTTTTATGCACAATTTTATGCAGGAGTCGGCCAATATTCATACCGAGCCGCTGCATATTGCATTGTGGGGCATCCCGACCGCAGTGGCGGCCTTTCTGATCCACTCGGCGCGTCTGGTGCGTCTGGATCGCAAGCTGGCGCGTGAGTTACAGGAATTGAATGGTCAGGCGTTAAAAGCCAAAGGAGGGCAATAATGTTTCAGCAACACTATCTGATGTGGCTGGCAGGCATTATTTTGTTGATGGTTGCACTGCTTTCCTGGCGTGACAAAGCGAACCCGCGTCGCGTAACGACGGGGCTGTTTTGGGCGCTGTACGGTTTGGTTTTTCTGGTGGGTGACTGGACGACAAATTTAGTGATGCAGTTCACCGACTCGCCTGAAGGCGCCAGCCGCACACTGCATATTATTGTGGGCGTTGTGGTGGTGATAATGGCGCTGATTGCAGGCTCAGGCGGCGTTAAATTAGGACGCTATCACCAGCGCAGCAGTGAAGAGAAACAAGCGAGTGCAGTACGGCTGCGTAATAAGCTGTTTCTGCCCGCATTAGCTATTCCGGTTATCACCGTTGTCGGCGTGCTGGCGTTCAACCACATTCCGGGTTTGCAGGAAAGCGTATTTGGTCCGGGCAATCATTCCACGCTGGTAACGCTGTTTTCGATGATGGTTGGCTGTCTGGTCGGCTGGCTGGTGGCATTGAAAATGACACATGAAAAACCGATACAGTCAATGCAGGAGACGCGTCGCCTGCTGGATGCTATTGGCTGGGCGTTTATTCTGCCACAGATCCTGGCCACGCTCGGTTTACTGTTCACGTCGGCTGGCGTGGGTACGGCGATTTCCCACTTAACTGAAACCTATCTGGCCGTCGATAATCGCTTTATTGCCGTGGCTGTCTATGCCATTGGCATGGCCGTACTCACTATGATCATGGGCAACGCCTTCGCTGCGTTTCCGATTGTTACCGCCGGGGTAGGCATTCCCGTTTTAATCCTGCAACACGGCGGCAATCCGGCTGTGATGGCCGCAATCGGTATGTTCTCCGGCTATTGCGGCACCCTGATGACGCCGATGGCAGCGAATTTTAATATCGTGCCTGCCGCGCTGCTTGAACTGCCCGATCGTAACGCGGTCATCAAAGCTCAGGTACCTACCGGTGTGCTACTGTTAATCGTTAACATTTTTTTGCTCTATTTTTTAATGTTCCTGTGAGGAAAACATGAAAACTGTATTGATGACCGCTTTTGAGCCTTTTGGCGGCGAAGATATCAATCCGTCATGGGAAGCGGTGCGGGCGTTGGAAGGTAAACAGATTGCGGGCGCCACTATCGTAACGCGCCAGTTGCCGGTAGTGTTTAGCACGGTATCGGAGGTGCTGTATCGTGCGCTGGATGAAGTCAAACCTGACGCGATTATCTCGGTCGGACAGGCGGGCGGGCGCAGCGATATTACCGTCGAGCGTATTGGTATTAATGTTGATGATGCGCGCATTCCGGATAACGCCGGCAAACAGCCAATAGACGAGGCGATTGTGGCTGACGGGCCAGCCGCTTACTTCTCTCGGCTGCCGATCAAAGCGATTGTTGCAGCGGTTCGCGAGGCTGGCATTCCTGCCTCGGTCTCGCAAACTGCCGGAACCTTTACCTGTAACCGCGTGATGTATAGCCTGTTGCATTGGTTACATACGCAAGGCAATCCGGCGCGTGGCGGCTTCATTCACATCCCTTATCTGCCGGAACAAGCGGCACATCATCCTGGTGCACCCAGCATGTCATTAGCGAGCGTGATTCAGGCGCTGGAAATTGCTGTGCGCGTGACGCTGGAAACAAAAGAAGATGTGAAAGCAGTGGGCGGCGCGACACACTAAGAGGCGGAGAGATGCCAGAAGGACCGGAGATCCGCCGCGTGGCGGATCAGCTTGAAGCAGCAATTGTGGGCCAACCGTTAACGGATGCCTGGTTTGCTTTTCCTGAACTGAAAACCTATGAGTCGTCCTTGATCGGTCAGCAAGTTGATGCGATTGAAACGCGGGGAAAGGCGTTGCTGACACACTTCAGCAATGGCCTGACGCTCTACAGTCATAATCAACTCTACGGTATCTGGCGCATTGTGCCGTCAGGTACTCAGCCTGAATCGAAGCGTCAGCTCCGGGTCAGGCTGACGACGGCGGAGCAGGCTATTTTGCTTTACAGTGCTTCCGATATTGAGTTGTTAAATGCTGAGACGTTAGCCACGCATCCCTTTCTTAATCGCATCGGGCCGGATGTACTGAATGCTGCGCTCACGGTCGAAGAGGTCAAGCAGCGGCTGCTTTCACCGCGCTTCTGTCGCCGTCAGTTCAGTGGATTATTGTTAGATCAGGCGTTTCTGGCGGGGCTGGGAAATTATTTGCGGGTTGAAATCCTGTGGCTGGCGAAACTGTTGCCGCAGCACCGGGCACAATCGTTAACTGAAGAGCAGCTGACAGCATTCAGTGAGGCGTTGTTATCGGTGCCTCGCCACGCTTACCGTATGCGCGGAACCATGAAGAAATACCACGCTGAGGCCGCATTTCGCTTTGAGGTGTTTCACCGACAGGGGAAGGAATGTCGGCGTTGTGGAACGCTGATAGAGAAGGGCGTTTTATCATCGCGACCTTTTTACTGGTGCCCTGGCTGCCAAATTTAATTAGCTGCCCGGGAAATAACCGCTGACGAATCAAATAAATGAAGTCAGTTAGTCTGCTTCCGTGTGGTATCAACGCAACATAAAAAAACGCCTGATGCAGTATCAGGCGTTTTGACGGCATAACATGTCAATTTATGGCCGGTCTGTTTACAAAGCGAATAAATTAACTCATTTTTTTATCTGATTTGAAGATAATGGTTTCTGGCAACAAAGAGCGCCATTCATTGTGACTGTAGGGCGCACTGAGGTTTGCCGTTTTGTCTGGCGCACCGGGACGCGCTATATCGCCATTAAAATCGGGACGATCGTGCGGCTTACCGGTCTGTCCACCAGGGATGCGACTCGGTGAGCCGGTTCCGCCAATAAAGTCAGTGTTGGTTTTGACCTCCGGCGATTGAGTGCCTCCGCTATTTTTATCCCCGGCGTTCTGGTTTGCACCGTTGACGCCATCGTTACCTTTTGCACCGTCCGGTCGGGCGCTATTGCCGTTGAAATCGGGACGATCGTGAGGCTTACCGGTCTGTCCACCAGGGATACGGCTTGGTGATCCGGTTCCGCCAATAAAGTCAGTGTTAGTTTTGACCTCCGGCGATTGAGTGCCTCCGCTATTTTTATCTCCGGCGTTCTGGTTTGCACTGTTGACGCCATCGTTAGCATTCGCACCGTCCGGTCGGGCGCTATTGCCGTTGAAATCGGGACGATCGTGCGGTTTACCGGTCTGTCCACCAGGGATACGGCTTGGTGATCCGGTTCCGCCAATAAAGTCAGTGTTAGTTTTGACCTCCGGCGATTGAGTGCCTCCGCTATTTTTATCTCCGGCATTCTGGTTTGCACTGTTGACGCCATCGTTACCTTTCGCACCGTCCGGTCGGGCGCTATTGCCGTTGAAATCGGGACGATCGTGCGGCTTACCGGTCTGTCCACCAGGGATACGGCTTGGTGATCCGGTTCCGCCAATAAAGTCAGTGTTAGTTTTGACCTCCGGCGATTGAGTGCCTCCGCTATTTTTATCTCCGACATTCTGGTTTGCACTGTTGACGCCATCGTTACCTTTCGCACCGTCCGGTCGGGCGCTATTGCCGTTGAAATCGGGACGATCGTGCGGCTTACCGGTCTGTCCACCAGGGAGGCGCTGAGATGAGCCAGTACCACCAATAAAGTCAGTATTGGTTTTGACCTCTGGCCATTTAGTGGCTCCATTGTTATTTCCTGGCTTGGTGCTTCCGCCGTTACCGTTCACAACACCTGGACGGGCAATATTGCCATTGAAATCTGGTCGAACGTGCGGTTTGCCTGTCTGGCCACCGGGAAGACCTTGCGCTGAGCCAGAGCTGCCAATAAAGCCGGTGCTGGGTTGCACTGTAGGCCATTTTGTTTTTGGTTTGCCGGAATCAGGCGTGTCAGTGCCTGGCTTGCTCGCATCCGGTTTGCCTGAGTCTGGTTTACCAGCGTCCGGTTTGCCCGAGTCCGGTGTGCCTGAGTCCGGTTTGCCCGAGTCCGGTGTGCCTGAGTCTGGTTTACCAGCGTCCGGTTTGTCTGAGTCTGGTTTGCCAGAGTCTGGTTTACCAGCGTCCGGTGTGCCTGATTCTGGTTTACCCGAGTCTGGTTTACCAGCGTCCGGTTTGCCCGAGTCCGGTGTGCCTGAGTCTGATTTGCCAGCGTCCGGTTTGTCTGAGTCTGGTTTGCCAGAGTCTGGTTTGTCAGAGTCTGGTTTACCAGCGTCCGGTGTGCCTGAGTCTGTTTTATCGGTGTCCGGTTTGCTGATATCCGGTTTGCTGAGGTCAGGTTTACCGGTATCAGGTTTATCGGTGTCAGGTTTGCCGGTGTCAGGTTTGCCGGTATCAGGTTTGCCGGTGTCAGGTTTACCAGTGTCAGGTTTGCCGGTGTCAGGTTTGCCGGTATCAGGTTTACCGGTATCAGGTTTACCAGTGTCAGGTTTGCCGGTATCAGGTTTACCGGTATCAGGTTTACCGGTATCAGGTTTGCCGGTGTCAGGTTTGCCGATACCCGGTTTGCTGGTGTCCGGTTTTGGATGATAAGTTCCAGCTGGACCGCCATCAATTTGATCGCCTTTACCACCCTTACCGCCTTTGCCAACTGCACCGAGAGTAAAGGAAATATTGTTTTCGGCTACAGTCTCATCCTGAATAATGGTAGAAAGATTATTACCATCCTGATTGAGATCCCTTTGATATTACCGGTAATACTACCGCCAACATCAATCGTTGCATGTTGATCTTCTTTAAAGTGCTTTTCTTCAACTTTATCGACATAGCCATTAACAGTGGGTAGACCTTTTTTACCAAAGCCACCGCCACCACCGCCATATAAACCAGCCTGTTCAACGCTGTCAGTTAAGGTTATAGCGTTAATATCTCCACCAATATTTACACTGCCTTTTTTCTCATCCGACTTGATATGACCGCCGGTTAGATTGAGATCACCGCCGGTTTTGACATTAAGATCACCGGAGGTAGATATTCCGCTTTGTTCGCCAGTGACACGCTCTGTGCGATATTCACTGCCACCACCGCCATGACCTTCAATAACAGGTTTAACACCAGTGCTTGAGATACTTGCACCTAATGAGCCTCCCCAGTTTTGTTTATCGGCATGATTTTCAAGTGTGTCTTGAACGGAAGTAATTGACAGGTCACCGGCAACATCAACATCAGCATTATTTGCATTGAGGTTGGCACCGGTAAGAGCGGCATCACCGCCTGTTTTTAATGTCAAATTATTACTGTCAATAGAGGCGTTATCATACTTCGTACTGCTGGTGGTGCTGCCTCCTTGATTACCACTGTAATCGAGTGACGCACCGACCCCGGCTCCAGTTGCACCAATACCGCCACCTACTGAAATACCGGCATTATGCGATGAGTTGGACGTCATTTCAGTGCTGGTCGTTTTCGCCGCGTTAATTTCAAAGTCGCCACCGATGTCAAGATTGGTATTTTCTTGAACATTAATTTTGACACCGTTTAAAGTCGTATCACCCTCGGTCTTGATATTCAGGTTATTAACATTGATGTTGTTAATATTCTCTTTTGCTGAATATTTTTCTGAATGATTAGTTGACCGCTCGTGACCAGCAGATACTGAGCCACCAATAACCGTATCACCGAAGATCAGATTCGACATGTCACCGGCGACTTGAGCTGCGGTAGCTCCAGCATTGAGTGACTGTCCATTGCCACTGTCAATAGCGAGATTGGCGGCTTTGTTTGCTGCATCCAGCAGGCCGCTGTGTACCTCACCTTTTACGCCGGTAAAGGAGTCTTTAACAGTATGAGTTTCTTTAACCGTATCTTCATATTTAGTACTGGTTACCTCTTTGGCAATAATATCGAGGGTGTCAGCATTTGCGTTCATTCCACCAATATCCGTGATACCGCCTGATTTAATTGTTAAATCTCCACCCATATCAAACTGAGCGTTGGTATTTGTAGTCGTTTCTAATGTGTTATGCTCATTATGCTTTTTGAGGCCAACTTCAAACGAGCCTGCACTGCCGCTTGAAGCAGCACCTGGTTTTTTACCACCGGTATGAATCGTTGAATCTGAGCCTGTGCTCGTATATTCACCAGAAGATGTTGAACTACTATTACCATTTAAACCGCTATGTTCAAATTCGCCTGAATGACCGAAGGCATTTCCTTGCGCACCGAAAACAAACTCTTTTTGATCAACGGTAGACTCACTCGCATGGTGATCCTGTGAGGTTTTGATAGTGATATCATTACCGGCAACAAGAGAAGAACCTTCTTTCGCAGAAAATTTACCACCTTCAATAACAATATCTTTCTCAGCCTGAATATTCATGCCTCCAGAGCCTGCATCAATATTCGTTGTCACAGAATTAGCATCAACAGAACTGGTCACTTCCTGCCTGTAATTCAGGAAGTTTTTGCTGTCCATCGTATTATTATAATCAGATTTAACTTCATGAACCTCGTTGAGGTTGACTGAGCCTTCAGTTGCCACCAAATCGACACCGTTAGATGCTTTAATGTCGACGCCATGTGAAGTGATGTTTTCACCAAAAATAGTGATTTTTTGCTCAGAAGAGATGCCATCTTTATATTTTCCAATATCTTGATTACCATTATTGTCAAAACCTGAACTGGCAACCAAATTCACATCCCCCTCTTTAGCATAAAGTGTAACATCACCTTGGCCATCAATAGCTGCACCAGAATTAAGGATATTTCCTTTTTCCGAAACAACGGTGACTTTACCACCAGAATTTATACCTGCATTGGTGCCAGCACCGATATTTTTAAAATCCCCTTCAGCCGTAATATGGACATCACCGCCGGAGGAAATATTACCGTTAATATTATTAACTTCGGTAGCATCACTCACAAAATGTTTACCAGCATGAAGAGTACTGGTGCCATTAACCTGGCCTGATTTGACTTCTTTTAATGATTCAGGAGCAAGATAAACGCGTGGCACCATAACCTTGATGCCATCTACGTCTTCTTCGACAAACCAGACAATATCCTGTTTCAAAGAAGCTTGCTGTTCCGCTGTTAAAGCCTGGCCTGGCGCAGGAGCATCTTCCATTTGGCTGATTTCTTCGCCTGCATTATCCATTAACATGGTGACAAGGTCTGGTCCTTCGACACCATGTTTAATCAAATAGAAGGATCCTAAATTTTCAGTGATGCTTTTTTGTATAAGCTCATTGATAAAGTAGTTGTCGCCAATAACATAGTGTGGCCGTTCAGGCTCGTAGCCGATTTTTTTCAAAGAAATAATCGGAGCCGTGGAAATCCTCTTGATTGATCATTTCAATACGGGTTTCATACAAAGGAATTATCGCATCCTGGCGATTATCTTTAGTAATTTTCACCTCAGAAATATCAGGGAGACCTTTTTTCTCAAAAAGAAGCGTGTTTTCAGTTAAATCATCAACAGAAGGCAATGAACCAATACCATTTTGAGCAATTTCAGCATAATCTTTTTCATTTACTTTTACGTTAAAACTACTGTCAATGGTATCAACTTCGATACCATTGATTTCAACCTTAGTCGTGTTATTCCCTTCGTTAATTTTCATTGCATCTTCATATTCACTGCCGACTAAGCCGTTATTTAATGAACCATTGGTGTGAATAAAGTTTCCGCCAGCAACAATTTCGCCTTTATCGTGAGGCACAAAAAAGTAACGCTTATCTTTTAAGGCCTGGCCATTATTAGCATTAAGATCAGTCCATTTCTGACGCATAACACTATATGAAGTATTTTTCCATGCCGAACCGAAAAGAGAATTCATAAGCTGGTTCATGACTGGCGATGTATCAGCTGAATTTCTTAAACTGTCATAAAAGCTTGATTTTTTTGAAGTCGCTTCGCTACTGTTCCACCATCCCGGCTCGGAATGAGTTTTATCGGGTGTTCCATTACCGAAGATGTAATTTAAGTAAGAATCAATAGTATAAAAATTGGCGTTGCGTGCTCCTTCTTCAATGACCTTCCAGAAATAGGTTATTTTAAAAGAATCTTCATTATAAAGCCTGATGTAATCATAATATGAAAGCGTTTCATAATAAGGTGAATTATAAACATCACCATCCATATAAATATTTTTTGCAGCTGAGATAAGCCCGCCCTGGTTATGAAGGGCACGGGGTTTGTTATCACTTTCTTCTTTACGTTGGTTGATGTATAGATTACCTGATGTGGATATTTCAGCCAGGCGAGTGCGCATAATATCTGAGGTCAGCTCAGGGAGTTTATAATAGGTGCTAAATTTATTATAAAGGACATTTGCAAAACCGTTATAGTATTCTACATGACCAACGCCAACATTGAGTGGCCCAATATCCCAACCACCTTTAAAGGCACTAATGTTTTTCAAAACGGGCGTATCAAGATAAATATCACTCTTCGCACGTATGTTGCCGGTATTGTTTATGGAATTACCAGCATCCATTGCTATTGTATTATGGCTGAGAACTTGTCCGTCGTTAGCAATGGTACGTTCGGCAGTTGCGAAAAGATCGCCCATAGAAATTAAAATGGATTTGAATCCAATGATAATGTCTTGTGCTTGCAAATAGATATTTTTTGTAGAAAGTATGCCAGCGGCATTGTTAACAAAAAGGGCTTTATCTGATGATAATGTAATCGATCCGGCATTTTCGATATTTTTTGATACTCTAATATCACCATCAGTGTTAAGTTTGAGGTGATCAGCAGAAAGTCCTCCCTGCGTGCCATCCAGCGTAATATTACCTTTGGTATTGATATTTAAATCATAGTCAGCAGAAATAATGCCTGTGCGATTTTTTAAGCTAGCAGTGTCTAAAGTGAGGTTACCATTACTGAGTATTTTTCCCCAGTTGTTATCAAGATTAGCAGCGTTGATTGAATTGCCATCTGTTTGACCTGTTGCAATTGTAGATTCATTTTTTAATGCGTCTGTTTTGATGTTAAGGTTTTCACCATAAATAACAGCATTAGACATGTTGCTCAGATCATCGCTGGTTAATGTCAGTTTACCACCAGACGCGATTTGGGCTTTATCTTTATTGATAATGGATTTTGCAATGATGTCGGCGCTGCCGCTATTGTTTTGAATGCTTGCAGAATCACTATTTGTTAACTGCTGAGTGTTAACAATAAGGCCATTGGCACCCATGATCAGAGCTGACATTAAATTAGTTAACGATTGAATGTTTGTAATAACTAATTTATCTAACGCAGCCAGGCTAGCGTTATCTTGGTTAACTAAATTGTTTACTTTATCAATAACAACATTCATTTGACTGTAAATATTAGCTAAAGGACCTTCATTAATTAAATCTTTAGCGCCTGAAATGATTAATGATTGATTCGAAGCAATCTGACCTTTGTTGTGAATGTGTTCATTATTAACTAAGCTGACTTCACGCGTTGTCGTGATTTTACCGGTAGATTCATTTAATATTTTTTCAAGGTTTTCTAAACGAACTTTAATGTCCGAATGAATATTGCCCTTGTTGATAACAGATTTTGCGTTAGAAATAGAGAGGTTTTCAGCACCTAAAATTGTACCGCTATTATCTAAATTAGCATTGGCAAGGTTGACATCCAGAGCCTGAATTAGTCCATCAAAATAATTGAGTAATTGAGCGACTGAATTAATCGTCAGTGATTGAGTAGCATAAAGGGATCCATTATTTTTAATGGAGTCGATATTTTCTAACGAAAGGTTCTCGCTAGATGAAATAACTGCGCCCTCAATATTTTCTAAAGATTTAACATGAGAAACAGAGACGGAGCCATCTTTGGCATAAATTATGGAGTCTTTCCCTTTGTTGCTGACCTTATCAATGTTTTTTAAGTTAATAGTTTTAGCCACTATGCTTCCATTTTCATTACTCAAATTTTTCATTTGAGACAAATCAAGATCACCCTCCGTAAAAATTTGGCCTTTTTCTTTGTTATTTAAGGACGCAGTTTCAAGTTTAAGTTCATCTATGCCATGTATTAAACCCTGATTGCTGATGGTTTTATTGCTCGTTATTTTGGTTTTTTTGCCTGGACTGTACCAGTATTGCTCAGGTCGGAGGTGTTAATTTCCGCACTGTTTTCAGCAAGTAATAATCCACCATTGTCTATATTTCCCGCTTTAACCGTCATCGCATCATTTGCATTTATGATGCCTTTATTATCCAGTAAGCCACGATTATTTTTACCGGAAAACGTACGGGAATCAAGATAGCCAAGATCGATACGTATGTCTTTACCAGCCGTCAGACGTCCCTGATTAGACAACGCTGATCCTGAAATCGCTAAATCTGCGTTAGCAATAATTAATCCTTTGTTATTGATAGTATCCTTGATATCAATAACTAACGTTCCGTCAGTCAAGACAAAGCCTTCATTATTGAAATTGTCGGCTTTCAGATTGACGTTTTTACGTGAGTCAATAGTTCCTTTTTTGTTATTTAAATTTTTGGCTTTAATATCTGTTTCATTATTATTACTGTAGATTTGTGTGTCAGAGAGAACGGAGGCATCTGCCAGTGTTAAGCCATTTTTTTTGACGACAAAGCCCCCATTTTCAAAAACAATCTCTGCATTATCAATCGTGCTACCATTGTGATCAACTGCATAAAAATTTCCCGCTAATGTATACTCGCCACGCACATTGATTTGAATGGCAGGCACTGCGGTTGTACCTTCAGTTAAAGAAAGTATTCTTGCTGCACTCTGTAGCATGGTTCCCGCGTCAATAACAACGCGCCCGTTACGTGAAAAAACGTCAGCATTGATGTCAAGGTGTGAAAGGGCATTGATAACTAAATCATGCGCAGCATCGATACCACCAGATCCATGTTGATTGCGGCTTACCTTAATATTATTGCCTCGCAACGCAATGTTTTGCTGGCTGCCTAACGCAGCAAGTGTAAGATCGCCATCTGCAGAAATTTCAATACCTCTGCTGGCAATTATACTGCCGCTATGTTTAACCCCACACCGGATTCAGTGCTGATGAGCTGAATACGACCACCATACATTGAACCAAATTCGCTGGCATTGATCGCCAGATGGGGTTTATCCGCTGCACTATTGCTGCGAACCTGGTGAGTGCGATCTTTTAATGCGTAATCATTTTGGCCTGTTACAATTTTTATATCGGCATCACCACGTATTTGTCCATCAAGTGTTGCGGTTCGACTAATGAGATCAAAGTAACCCAGGTTATCGGTAGAAATACCGTCTCCATGAATACGAATGTCACCCTTATCTACAGCCAGGCGGAAGTTACCGTCAGGATCAGCAAGTAATTTACCTGTAGATAACGTAAGATTATTTGCATTGATCGTGGTTGCACCATTAACAGAAATGCCATTTTCGTTTGCAACAATAATGTCAGCCCGACGACCAAATACTTCCATAGCGCCGTTTAAATTTGTACCGTTTGTACCTGTCACTTCGCTAATAATAGCTTTAGCTTCGTTTTGTAATTGATGGTTTTTTAAGACAGAACCACCAATTTGAGTGACACCATCGACCATGCTGTTGTTAAAAACAACACCATTTTTGTCGACATTAAACTCATGGAATTTATTATGTGAGATTTCATTGCTGTTAGGATTAGCGATATTTATTTGCGGTGTACCATTGATCGTCGTATTGATTGTTGGCCCGCCTGTTTGATTAGGATCGGCAATCAAAGCAGCTTCGACGGGCAAAGATAGCGCACTGGCAATGCTCAGAAAAACGCGGTTAAACATAAATCTTCTGCTTTGGTATTTAATTGTTTTTTTACTTTTCATTTGAAAACTCCCGTATTGTTAAAAATTAATTCCAGCTCTAAAATAAAGGTTGTAGTGATCGATGTTGTTATTTTTTAATGATTTTGGCTTAGTGACTGGCCATCCCGCTGTTAACGATGCAGTAACGAATTGGCTATAAAAATTAACCCCTATGGCGCTGCCTGACATATAGTCACGTTTGCATTGGTTACTGTTTACAGCACAGTTCCTTTTGGCAAAACCCATATCGAATCCAACAAAAGGAGAAATTGAGCGCAGTGAATATTTATAAATATTGACAGGGAAGCTCAGTGTTTGAGAAATATAAGAGGCATTTTCTGCCATGACATTGTCATCTTTATATCCTCTTATGGTATATTCATCACCTAAGCTATATCGCGCATCACTTACCAAAATGTCGGGAGAGAATTGAAATCCACTGCTTATGGCATAATTAATAGCAAATCGGCCATTTTTCGTGGTGTATATATCTTTAAACCAGTTAAGTGTTCCGTTATATTTTTTGTAGTTGAGATCGAAGCCAGCGAGATCGGGATCGTCCTTCCATGCTGCGCTAAACCACGGAATGCCGAAAGTAACATTGCCATCGATATATAACCAGCCATCGTATATCTGTCCAGTGTAGTTGAGACCGCTATTGAACTGAGCGTATTTTTTACTGCTAACATTAATTACCGTATTTTCAATTTTGTTTAAATTTTCTCTTCTTTCTGTTTTTACGTAGCCGGAAAATTTACCTGTAGCATTGCGATAAATAAGGCGACTAATCTTAAGGCTCGTTCTTTTTGAATTCCCATCAGAGGAATAACTACCGAAATTACCTTTGATTTTGCGTTTGTAATATGATTCATAATGGTTTATATCAAATAGCCAATAACCCAATGGCATAGAATAGCTTAAGTTTTTCGATTTTTGTCTGTCACGCGAAGCGTCTAAATCATTCCATGCCTGGAAAAAGCTTATCGTATCATTAAAACCAAACAGATTTTTACCCATAATATTTAACGTATACTGATCCCATCCTGAATCGTGCGTTCCCGAATTGTTTAATCCTAAAGATAATGAAAGCGGAAAAAAACCTTGCGTGATAAGGTCAATATTTGAATATCCATCTTTAACGGTCGGGGTGATTTTTAATCCATCTTTTGGCGAAACACGTAACAAGTTATCGAGAGCCTGATCAACATCCTGAATATTAATTGGTTTTTCTGTCGAAAATGGCATAGCTGAAAATAAGCGTTGTTTATTTCTCCAGCTCGGCGTATCACCATTAACACTAAATGCGTTTAATTTTCCCCATAATACTGAAAAATGAAGTGTTCCATTTTTTAGATTGCCAGGAATTATCGTCACTTGGGTTGTGGTGTAACCTTTCGCGATGTAAAAATTATTTAGCTCTACTAATAATTTTAATATTTCATTTTTGCCCATATTTGTATTGATGTACTTATTAATAATGGTCGTTCTCTTGGGTGAGAATTCATATTTTTTATCATTATCAACAATTATTTTAGTAATATGGAATTTCAGCTCGCTGTTTTTACCGAGCTCTTCTAAAAAAATAGCACTTCCCGTTTCCTGTTGTTTTTCTTGAAACTCTTTTTCTCTTTTTAATTCACGAGAAATATTATTTTTTTCACGCTCTCGCTCTAATAACTCAACTTCACGCTGTGACTGGCTTTGATAGTTATCAAATGCACCCGCTATATCCGCTGCATTTACAGAAGTTGTAATTGATAGCAAACTGAATGAAATAAAATGATAAATAATTTTGTTTTTATTCATAATTAATTCAACTCAAAAGAATAAACCAACGTTGCGTTTATGTTGCCTGGTGTTGCTCCCGCGAGCGGTAAAAGCCTGGCTTCTAATCGCATCAACGAAGAGTCAGTAACTATATTAGTTCCAACATTGTAAGCATTGTTATAAGGAATAAACTGGTTCAGCTTTAATGGCATGTTATTATTTGTCAGCTTAACAGCCATATTTCTCGCATCATATAAATCGCTGCGTGTGGAAATTATTCCATCTGCATCGGTATAACCGGGTGGGAGAGTTCCTTCAAATTTAACTTTTACTGCTGTTTCCGTAGGGCAGTTGAGATTGACCGAAAAGTTTTTACTAATTCCCTCAAATCCAGGTCGGCTAATTTGGACAAAATTATATTGCCCTAAATCTATCGTTTTATCTTTTTGCTCAACATAGCAAGAATTAGATGTTACATTGACCGCTGTAAGTAAACGTATCCGTAGAAGTTCAAAGTTATCGTTTGCATTAACATTTGATTCGACAATGATACGCGCCATTTCGCCTGAATCAATTACCCCTGAACGTATATCTCCTGTTTTAACTAATTCAACTAAAATGCTATCAGCGCCCTGATAACAATTACCTGAGCAGGGAAAAGTGGCTGGGATCCAGGCGACGTCGTTGCGAGACATGGGCCATTTAATGCGTACACCTATACCAGAAATACTGGTTGTATAGACGTTAGGAAGCGTTGTTTCTGTAGCGTTTGGTATTGTCAGCATACTTTTCAAGCTTGACGCTACGTTAACGCCACATGAAAAATTCAATTCACCTGTATTAGCGGTAGCTGTAGTAAGTGTATCTCCAATTTTTTCTTTACCTGATATTGTAATATTGGGGATATTAATCAAAACAAGCCTCGCTAAACTGCCTGTACACGCAGAATATGCAGGTTTGAACATTAGAAAAAGCACTAAACTCAAAAAAGAAAGGAGAATTTTTTTCATATAAATCCTTTTATGCTTTACACAGCATGGTTTTGACAGAACTTACAGAATCGGCAGCGTTAATATT
Source organism: Pantoea sp. LMR881 (assembly GCF_027157825.1). Classification (NCBI taxonomy): domain Bacteria; kingdom Pseudomonadati; phylum Pseudomonadota; class Gammaproteobacteria; order Enterobacterales; family Erwiniaceae; genus Pantoea; species Pantoea sp. LMR881. The sequence goes on along the minus strand of NZ_JAPVOK010000002.1, from coordinate 1,221,936 downwards.
TTCTGCAGGTGCAATGCTACATCTATTTCCCTTTGTCGTTTCGATATTGATAATGGTTTTAGTATTAACGCTGTCCAGTGTTATCATTCCACCCTGACCAACAATACCAATGTTATTGCCATGAGTGTCATAGGCGATTGAGCCGTAAGGTATGACGTTTTTATTTACATCCATTAGCTGATACATCACGGTATTTATTTTTTTAGCTGTAATGTCAATTTTCAATGCTGCATGTTTCGTAGGTACTACTTTATACTCTTGAATATTTACAACTTCTTCGTTACTTGACATCTCATCGAAGTTGAAAGTGACATTGTTATAGATATAGGGGGTAAGAGAAGGCAAAATACCGTAACCGTTACTATTGATTTTCTGGCCGGGATAATTTTCGAGTTTCTCACCAACTAAATCAGGAGCGTGTATGATGGCGAAGGTATCACCTAATTGTGCTGATGCATTTAATCCACCTGAGTGCAGGACAAAACCGCCGCTGCTATATAGGGCTGCACTGTATCCGTTCAAATTTTGCGTATACGACCCACCCATGGATATTTTGGGTGCGGTGTAACCCATATTCATACCAAATTCTGTATTGTTTTTACTTGATTCACTAAAATAGCCACCGTATGAAAGAATGTTTTCTTTGCCGGTAGAACCATTAAGGCCAACCCTTATATTTGAAGACTGGCTATTAAAGCTGGCGGTGGTGTTTAAATAGGGCTTGTCACCATTTCTTGTGCCGAAAGGTACAGAGAAGGAGAGGTAAACAGTATTATCGATGTTACCGTTGATATTGAAGGTTCGCGACAGGGCGAGGCTGTAGTTGAGACTTCTATAACCATTGTTGTATCCAAGTTGATAAGTGGATTGATTAGACGTAGCATTATTCGTTCCGCTCCAGACTTGTCCCCAGATACCGTTAACATAAAAACTTCCCCAATTATCTGAAAGCTGCTGGGTGATGCTGGCTTCAATACGATTTTTAAACCGATTTCTTATCGTGCCACTTTTCCCTTGTTTCTCTAAATCAAACTGACGTGCGGCATCGCCCACTGTATAAAAATCTGAACTGGCGTAGCGATAGCCAATAACACCAAAGTTGGTTTTAGTCTCTTCAAGATACTTAGAGTAGGTAATTCTAAACGCCATTTTGCAAAGGGAATCACAAGCCTGCATACCTTTGGCATTGTAAAACGATCGTTGAATATCAAAACCAAACGCACCTATAGGGGTATTCAATGCTGTTCCTGCAAGTAACGAGTGATATTTGATCTCTGGTGAAGCCTGCAGGCCGCTATATAAAGTGAATAAGCTATTTAAACCCTGTTGCCGGTAAATTCACTGATGAAAGGTTTGATATGCAGGCTGGAATCTCGAAGCAGTCCTGCATTAACAGCAAATTTCTTATAACCTGGTCGCAATAAACCGGGTACTGAGCTGTTGGGTACGCTGTAAGTTTGGGTCGCCCCATTCGCTTCCTTTATGGTGACATTCAAATCACCACCAAAACCGGTGGAATAAAGATCCTCAATAATAAACTCGCCTGCGGGAACGGTACGCTCATAGAGCACATTCCCGCCTTGTTTGACGGTAACAAGGGCATTGCTGTTAGCATAACCTCGGACGACAGGAGCAAAGCCACGCATAGATCCGGGTAACATCTGCTCATCCGTTGCTAACTTGATACCGCGCAGATTCGTTGTATTGAACAACTCCCCTGAAGTATTCAAATCACCGATGAGCAAATTCGCTTGCAAGGGCGCAATAGCGCGTTCGGCATAAGCTTGCAGATGCGAAAAGTCATTACCATTATTGTCATCGAAATTCCAGCTATCGAACGTGTTAAAGCGCCACGCGCCTAACCGCATCGTTGTTTGAATGTTCGCATACGCATATTGCGCAGAGGTATTATTCCTGAATGCTGTCTGGCTACCGCTAAGATTATATTTAACCGATAACGCATCGGTACCTTCATCCCACATTTTTGGGCTGACGTAATCTTTAGGTAGGTTATTCTGTAAAGCGTCAGCAATACTAATTTCTAACGATTCATCGTCATAATTATATTTTTCTGACAGGCCGGTTAAGGTGTCATTTATGAAATAGCATTCATTTTTTTTCCATTCGACGGGAATGATTTCGTCTTTAAGGTTGCTCCCAAGTAAAATATTACCAGGAATACATGCTTCAAGTTTGTTTTTACCGGTGTCTTCTAATCTAATATCAAAAATGCCAACTTTTTTATCGTTTATCAGTACGTCTAATTTATATGTCCCTGGTGTAACTTGATTGTTGGCAATAATGTTAAAGTCGATGTGTGAATCATCAAAATAGAGAAAGCGGTTGCTGAATTTGGCATTGTCATTTGTGCTTTCTTCTTTCTCAGATGCAGTAGATGCGTTCCCGTTTATGCTGTTAATGAAAAATATACAGCAAGCAACGCCAATGCTTTTTTTTATAGTTTTCATAATTAATTCTACTTAATTCCATTGATTGAAATGGACATTGATGCTGGTGATATAACTGTTCCGTAATTAAAGAATTACAATTGGTATTGCTGGTGAACAATTGCACCAATATCTGTAATAAATTTGTAATTAAGGTTGTTTAAGTCGGTAGGCGGTGCAGTTATTTTGAATGATTCTTCTGAAAAAGGTTTAACCATTCCGCCAGTTAATGCCGATTTCGTCTCTTCTTTACCTAGCCAGATTTTTGTAAAAGAAACATGAAAGGGTGACGCATTTTTTGCGGTTAAAGTATATCCTGATGAGTTTTTTTCAGTTCCCATTTCAGGTTTTGCCCTGCTTCCAGGGGCGTACCCTTTAAACCAGCCGGTCTGTAAAACAATTTAAGTCGCATACGAAAGGCCAGTTTCAGCTTTGTCGCTGCATCGTCTGACTGGGCTTTATTTTCACCAGGTATTTCGAGTGCGTTAAACCAAATCAATGATTCTCTGTCAGTAGCATAGCGTTGTTTCGATTCGGGTAAGGGAATAATGCGAAATGATTTAGTTTTATTCCCTGAAATTTTTGCTATTGGGGGCTGAATAACAAAAGGTAAATTTTCTTTTATCGTAAGTGACTCATTTTTTTCATCAATCCAAAGTTGCACCATTGCCGCCTGGGGATCCAGGTTTGATATTTTTAAGGTTTTTGGCGTGTCTGGATGAACGATGATTCGGGTTCCCTGAATCTGTATTCCTGCAAATGCGTGAAATGATAAAATCGTGCTTATAAAAAGGACAGCTGATGCAATTTTCATTTTCAACCCTGTGAATTTTATAATAGAGAAAGGGAGGGGCTCCTCCCTTAAAATTAGTTATATTCTATGTCGTAACCCAGGGTTGATAAGACTTTACCTGGGGTGGCTGCGGCGGTGGCAAAATATTGCGCAGAATAATCAAATTGTGCTGCGTTATTGGCGATGGTGACTTCTTGGTGTTTTTCTGTTGCGGCGTTGTTAAGGTTAATAGGAGATTTATCTTTATTTAGTAGACGGATTTGTGCGTTATTAGCCTTTTCGACGACTTCAATATTGGTAAGGTTACCGTTAACGGAATCAATCGGAGTCGCTGCAAGGGCTTTAAAGCGTACATTGGCGACAATGTCATTCGCACAATTGGCGCCGGAAAGCTTAATAAAAAAATCTGTTGTGCCTGCAGTCTTACCCGCAGAGTCAAGTTGTGTCGGCGAAACCATTGGTAAACGTACAGTAAAATCTGCTGATGTTCCTGATGGATTATTAATATCGCCACCCGTGATAATACAAGTTGCATCGCTCACGATACCTGTAAAGGTAATTGTCCCCCTTCCTGAACAGTCGTTGCGGCACTTACACCTGCCGTTTGAATGAATGCCGCTGTACAAAAAAATAAGTGCTAATTTTTTTCTTTTACACATATACAACTCCTTTTGGTTAGAAATGCCAATAATGTTTCAGCAGATAAATTACGACCTGAGATTATTATGTGAAGGAAAGACAGGTGTGCCAAGAGATTATGTGTTGATATAAGATCTTTGAAATGAGATACGGGAATTTAAACTTCTTATTCAATATATAAGAATTAATTTATTATATATCAATAAGTTAGATGGCTTGTAAATTTGGATTTTAACCGGCCTGCTTGTTATCAGATAATTAATAATCTTACTAAATAAGAGATTTGTAATATATAACTGCTCATTTGAGTTATAGCGTTTAACACATTCGCTTTACATTTTCCCTTCATGATTAGGTTGGCATTGGTGCGATTACCTGATTTGTGAGTGATATATTTCCGGCTGTTATCAGGTGAGAGCGTTGACACGTTTGTTATGAAGAATACAATTTTTTACAGCCTGACGATGTGAAAAAATAAGGGATTTAAAGTAATCAAAATGAAAATTTTAATGAGATGCATTTTACAGGGGCAATAAAAAAGGCATTAAGCGTTTTCATCGTCGCTTAATGCCTTAGTAATTGTGCCTGTTTATGCGATTAATTATTTAAATGAGATGTAAAAGGACGTTCTTCATAACCGGTATAGAGCTGACGTGGGCGGGCAATCTTCATGCCTTCGTCGTGCATCTCTTTCCAGTGAGCGATCCAGCCAACGGTACGCGCCATTGCGAAGATAACGGTAAACATTGACGACGGAATGCCCATCGCTTTCAAAATGATACCCGAATAGAAGTCTACGTTTGGATAGAGTTTGCGCTCGATGAAATACGGGTCATTCAGCGCGATATGCTCTAACTCCATCGCAACTTCCAGCAGGTCATCCTTCATGCCCAGCTCTTTCAGTACTTCATGACAGGTTTCACGCATTACAGTGGCGCGTGGATCATAGTTTTTGTAAACTCGATGACCAAAGCCCATCAAGCGGAAAGAGTCGTTTTTGTCTTTCGCACGACGCACAAACTCAGGAATGTGCTCAACCGTACTAATCTCTTCCAGCATACGCAGGCAGGCTTCATTAGCACCGCCGTGTGCCGGTCCCCACAGCGAGGCAATGCCTGCCGCAATACAGGCAAATGGATTCGCACCGGAAGAACCCGCGGTACGCACAGTAGAGGTTGAGGCATTTTGCTCGTGGTCAGCGTGCAGAATCAGAATGCGATCCATGGCGCGCTCCAGCACCGGATTCACCTTGTACTCTTCACAAGGTGTAGCAAACATCATGTGCAGGAAGTTACCGGCATAGGACAAGTCGTTGCGCGGATAAACAAAAGGTTGACCGATCGAGTATTTGTAACACATTGCCGCCATTGTTGGCATTTTCGACAGCAAGCGGAACGCGGCGATTTCACGATGGCGTTCAATATTGACATCCAGCGAATCGTGATAAAACGCAGCCAGTGCGCCAGTTACGCCGCACATAACCGCCATAGGATGCGAATCGCGACGGAAACCGTGGAACAGGCGGGTAATCTGCTCATGAATCATAGTATGACGCGTTACCGTTACCCGAAACGCTTCAAACTGTTCTTTGGTTGGTGCTTCGCCGTTCAACAGGATGTAACACACTTCCAGATAGTTAGAGTGGGTTGCCAGTTGATCGATAGGAAAACCGCGGTGCAGCAGAATACCTTCATCGCCATCAATAAAGGTGATTTTAGATTCGCAGGACGCTGTAGAAGTAAAGCCGGGATCGAAGGTAAACAGGCCTTTAGAGCCAAGGGCGCGGACATCAACTACATCCTGGCCCAGCGTGCCTTTTAGCACATCCAGTTCAACAGGCGTATCGTCTTGTAGGGTTAGCGTCACTTTTTTATCTGTCATTTTCGTCTCCATAGCGCCTTATGTAGGTAAGGATCTTTAGACACCTAAAACACGTTCATGTTGCGGTTTGGCAAAACTTCACAAATTCACTCTGCGTTAACAATCGGGGCAGGGTACAGAGTGAGAGGCGCATATTAAAACAGGCACCGTAAAGCCATGACATGCTGTATATCGCGGTTGTTAAAGATCCGGTCTGGACATAACTTCTTGGTAACCAATAACCTGATGCTTGTTGGGGCTCACGCTCGCAATGTTACATAACTTGAGCTTAGGGGAAAGTGTATCCCCATAACTTTTGTGCATCATAGGGGTTTGTAGCGATAGTTTGTAACTGAATTGTTTAACTATTGTCAAATCAGATAATTAAATTTGTATCATTTGTGAAAATCGTGAGTAAGATCACTGTTCGGCCGAAATGTTCCCAAAGAGTTTGTAGGGGAATTGTAATCAGAATGTGATCCTCCTATACTTCGCCAAGGTCTCCGGAATTCCCTGACACCAGGAGCCACCCAGCGTTTCTACCGCGTCAATTAACACTGGATGTTGCTGTTTTGGTGACGGTTAAAGTCTGAACACGAAGAGTGATTCGACTCCGCCTCAGGACCGGAGGAAGCAAAATATAAAAAAGAGCTGTGTGGGCAAAACCGTGAAAAAACAAAGACCTGTCAACTTGGATCTCTCGACGATCCGGTTTCCCGTTACTGCAATATCGTCCATTCTTCACCGCGTTACCGGCGTGATCACACTCGTTGCCCTCGCTATCCTGTTGTGGTTACTGGGTCTCTCTCTCTCTTCCCCGGAAGGTTTTCAATACGCTGCAACCATCATGGATGGCTTCTTCGCGAAGTTCATTATGTGGGGCATTTTGACGGCGTTGGCTTTCCATACGGTAGGCGGGATTCGTCATATGTTGATGGATTTTGGTTATCTGGCTGAGACCCTGCAAGTCGGTAAACGTTCTGCGCATGTGACGTTTGTTATTACTGTCGTGCTTTCAATTTTGGCTGGAGTTCTCGTATGGTAAGCAATGCATCCTCGTTGGGCCGCAACGGTATTCAGGACTGGCTGCTGCTGCGCGCTACTGCAATTCTCATTACGCTTTACATTGTCTACCTGCTGGGTTTTGTGTTGATGACTGACACGCTGACGTATGACATCTGGCGTGGTTTTTTCGCATCAAACTTCACCAAAGTATTTACCTTGCTGACGCTTTTTTCCACGCTAATCCACGGTTGGATTGGTATGTGGCAGGTGTTAACTGACTACGTCAAATCTCTGGCGATGCGTCTGGTTTTGCAAATGGTAATCGTGGTAGCACTGTTGTCCTATGCGATTTATGGATTTGTTGTGGTGTGGGGTGTGTAAATGAGTTTGCCAATCAGAGAATTTGATGCCGTGGTGATCGGCGCAGGTGGCGCAGGAATGCGAGCCGCACTGCAAATTTCCCAATCGGGCCAGAGTTGTGCCCTGTTATCTAAAGTTTTCCCGACCCGTTCCCATACTGTATCTGCGCAAGGCGGTATTACCGTTGCGCTGGGTAATACCCATGAAGATAACTGGGAATGGCATATGTACGACACCGTTAAAGGTTCCGACTATATCGGTGACCAGGACGCGATTGAATATATGTGTAAAACCGGCCCGGAAGCGATTCTGGAACTGGAACACATGGGATTACCGTTCTCGCGTCTCGACGATGGTCGTGTCTATCAGCGTCCGTTTGGTGGTCAGTCGAAAAACTTCGGCGGCGAGCAGGCGGCACGTACTGCGGCAGCAGCGGACCGTACTGGCCACGCTTTGCTGCACACGCTCTACCAACAGAATCTGAAAAACAAAACCACTATCTTTTCTGAATGGTATGCGTTGGATCTGGTGAAAAACACCGATGGCGCGATTGTGGGTTGCACCGCGATCAGCATCGAAACCGGTGAAACGGTCTATTTCAAAGCAAAAGCCACTATCCTGGCAACAGGCGGCGCGGGTCGTATCTATCAATCGACCACCAATGCGCATATCAATACTGGCGACGGCGTTGGCATGGCTCTGCGTGCGGGCGTACCAGTGCAGGATATGGAAATGTGGCAGTTCCACCCAACCGGCATTGCTGGCGCTGGCGTGCTGGTTACTGAAGGCTGTCGTGGTGAAGGCGGCTATCTGCTGAACAAGCACGGCGAACGCTTCATGGAGCGTTATGCGCCGAACGCGAAAGACCTCGCCGGACGTGACGTCGTGGCGCGCTCAATGATGATTGAAATTCGTGAAGGTCGCGGCTGTGACGGTCCGTGGGGTCCACACATCAAGCTGAAGCTGGATCATCTGGGTAAAGACGTTCTTGAGTCACGTCTGCCTGGCATTCTGGAACTGTCGCGCACTTTTGCGCACGCTGATCCCATTAAAGAACCGATTCCGGTTATTCCAACCTGCCATTACATGATGGGCGGCATTCCGACCAAAGTAACCGGTCAGGCGCTGCGCTTGAATGAGCAGGGCGAAGATGAAGTCATTCCCGGCCTGTTTGCCGTGGGTGAAATCGCTTGCGTATCGGTACACGGCGCTAACCGCCTGGGCGGAAATTCGCTGCTTGACCTGGTTGTGTTTGGTCGTGCGGCGGGCCTACATCTGCTGGAATGTATTCAGGAGCAGGGCGAACTGCGCGACGCAACCCAGGATGAAATTGATGCTGCGATGGCTCGCTTCAATCGCTGGGAAAACAACACCACGGGTGAAGATCCGGTTGAAATTCGCAAGGCGCTGCAACGCTGCATGCAAAACAACTTCTCGGTGTTCCGTGAAGGCGATGCCATGGCCCAGGGGCTGGAAGAGCTTAAGGTGATTCGCGAGCGTCTGAAATCGGCTCGTCTGGATGACCGTTCACCTGACTTCAACACGCAGCGTATTGAGTGTCTGGAGCTGGATAACCTGATGGAAACCGCTTACGCCACGGCTGTAGCGGCGAACTACCGCACCGAAAGTCGTGGTGCACACAGTCGTTTCGACTACCCGGATCGTGATGATGAAAACTGGCTGTGTCACAGCCTGTATGTCCCGCAAACCGAGAGCATGACGCGCCGTGAGGTGAACATGCAGCCGAAACTGCGCGCGGCCTTCCCGCCAAAAGTGCGTACTTATTAATTTGCGGAGAGACGATCATGAGACTCGAATTTTCAATTTATCGCTACAATCCAGAAGTCGATGACAAGCCGCGTATGCAGGATTACAGCCTCGAATCAGAAGATGGCCGTGACATGATGCTGCTGGACGCGCTTATCCGACTGAAAGAAAAAGATCCGACGCTGGCTTTCCGCCGCTCGTGCCGTGAAGGGGTCTGCGGCTCCGACGGGCTGAACATGAACGGTCAGAATGGCCTGGCCTGCATTACGCCCGTCTCGGCACTTGGCAATGGCAATAAGAAAATTGTCATTCGTCCACTGCCAGGTTTACCGGTCATCCGCGACCTGGTTGTAGACATGGGCCAGTTTTATGCGCAGTATGAGAAAATCAAACCTTTCTTATTGAATAACGGGGAAAATCCGCCAGCGCGTGAGCATCTGCAATCACCGGCTGAGCGTGAGCATCTGGATGGTTTATACGAATGTATTCTCTGCGCCTGCTGCTCAACGTCTTGCCCGTCATTCTGGTGGAACCCGGACAAGTTCATTGGGCCTGCGGGTCTGCTGGCAGCGTATCGCTTCCTGATTGACAGCCGCGACACCGAAACCGAGGCGCGACTGGATAACATGAGTGATGCTTTCAGTGTTTTCCGCTGTCACAGCATTATGAACTGTGTGAGCGTATGTCCGAAAGGGCTCAACCCGACGCGCGCTATCGGCCATATCAAGTCGATGCTGCTGCAACGCGGGGCATAAGTAACAGACTGCCGGGAACCTGAACGTTCCCGGCGTTTTACGGAAGCCTCTGTAAACGCGGTCCGGTACCACGTTTACAAAGGTTCCCTTACGGGCCGGGCGCGCGCTGCGCACAGTGCTCGTATCGCTGAACTCACTACGGCAAACCGCGAAAGCGGCAACAAATGAAACCTCAAAAAAGCACATCAATGCTTAAGGGATCACAATGCAGAACAGCGCGATGAAGCCCTGGCTGGACTCTTCCTGGCTGGCCGGCGCGAATCAGTCTTACATAGAGCAACTCTATGAGGATTTCCTGACCGATCCTGACTCTGTCGATGCAGTGTGGCGCTCGATGTTCCAACAGCTACCAGGCACCGGCGTGAAACCAGAACAGTTTCACTCCACCACACGTGAATATTTCCGTCGCCTGGCGAAAGACGCATCTCGTTACACCTCTTCAGTTTCCGATCCAGCAACTAACTCCAAACAAGTGAAAGTGCTACAGCTGATAAACGCGTTTCGTTTTCGCGGACATCAGCATGCGAATCTTGATCCGCTCGGACTGTGGAAACAGGACCGTGTCGCCGATCTCGATCCTGCCTTTCACGATCTGACCGATGCCGATTTTCAGGAAAGCTTTAACGTAGGTTCTTTTGCCGGTGGCAAAGAAACCATGAAGCTGGCCGATCTGTTCGAGGCGCTGCAGCAAACCTATTGTGGCTCAATTGGTGCAGAGTACATGCACATCAACAACACCGAAGAGAAACGCTGGATTCAGCAGCGCCTCGAGTCGGTGATGGGCCAGGCCTCTTTCAGTGGCGATGAGAAAAAGGTTTCCTGAAAGAGCTGACTGCGGCAGAAGGACTGGAAAAATATCTTGGCGCAAAATTCCCAGGCGCAAAACGCTTCTCGCTGGAAGGCGGCGATGCGCTGGTGCCTATGCTGCGCGAAATGATTCGCCATGCCGGTAAGAGCGGCACGCGCGAAGTCGTGCTGGGTATGGCGCACCGTGGCCGTCTCAACGTGTTGATTAACGTGTTGGGTAAAAAGCCGCAAGATCTGTTTGACGAATTCTCAGGCAAGCATAAAGAGCATCTCGGTACGGGCGATGTGAAGTATCACATGGGCTTCTCATCGGACGTTGAAACCAGTGGTGGCTTAGTGCATCTGGCGCTGGCGTTTAACCCGTCTCACCTTGAAATCGTGAGTCCGGTAGTCATGGGATCGGTACGTGCGCGTCTCGATCGTCTGGCCGAGCCTGCCAGCAATAAAGTGTTGCCGATTACCATCCACGGTGATGCAGCCGTTATTGGTCAGGGTGTCGTGCAGGAAACTTTGAACATGTCGCAGGCGCGCGGTTACGAAGTCGGCGGTACGGTGCGCATTGTGATCAACAATCAGGTAGGTTTCACCACCTCTAACCCGAAAGATGCGCGCTCAACGCCCTATTGCACCGATATCGGCAAAATGGTGCTGGCTCCGATTTTCCACGTTAACGCGGATGATCCTGAAGCGGTGGCCTTTATTACTCGTCTGGCGCTGGATTATCGCAACACCTTTAAACGTGATGTGTTTATCGATCTGGTGTGCTATCGCCGTCATGGTCACAACGAAGCGGATGAGCCAAGTGCAACGCAGCCGTTGATGTACCAGAAAATCAAAAAGCATCCGACGCCGCGCAAAATCTATGCTGACCGTCTGGAAAGCGAAGGTGTTGCCACTCAGGAAGATGCCACCGAAATGGTGAACCTCTACCGTGATGCTTTGGATGAAGGTGAATGTGTGGTGCCGGAATGGCGTCCAATGAGCCTGCACTCCTTTACCTGGTCTCCTTATCTCAATCATGAGTGGGATGAAGCCTATCCGGCCAAAGTTGATAAGAAGCGGTTGCAGGAACTGGCGCGCCGCATCAGTCAAATCCCGGAAGAAGTAGAAGTGCAATCGCGCGTGGCCAAGATTTACAACGACCGCAAAGAGATGGCCGAAGGCAACAAAGCTTTGACTGGGGCGGCGCAGAAAACCTGGCTTACGCAACGCTGGTTGATGAAGGCATCCCGGTGCGTCTGTCTGGTGAAGATACTGGCCGTGGCACCTTCTTTCATCGCCATGCAGTTATCCATAACCAGGCTAACGGTTCCACCTACACACCGCTGCACCATGTACACAATGGGCAGGGGCAGTTCAAGGTATGGGATTCGGTGTTGTCGGAAGAGGCGGTACTGGCATTTGAATATGGTTACGCCACGGCTGAACCACGCATCCTGACCATTTGGGAAGCGCAGTTTGGTGACTTCGCCAACGGTGCGCAGGTGGTTATCGACCAGTTCATCAGCTCCGGTGAGCAGAAATGGGGCCGCATGTGTGGTCTGGTGATGCTGCTGCCACATGGCTATGAAGGTCAGGGTCCTGAGCACTCATCCGCTCGCCTGGAACGTTATCTGCAACTCTGCGCTGAGCAGAATATGCAAGTATGCGTACCGTCAACGCCAGCGCAGGTTTATCACATGCTGCGTCGTCAGGCGTTGCGTGGTATGCGTCGTCCGCTGATCGTGATGTCACCCAAATCACTGCTGCGTCATCCACTGGCTATTTCGTCGCTGGATGAACTGGCAGATGGCAGTTTCCAGCCAGCGATTGGTGAAATTGACGATCTCGATCCGCAAGGCGTAAAACGTGTGGTGCTGTGTGCCGGTAAAGTCTATTACGATCTGCTGGAGCAGCGTCGTAAGAACGAGCAGACCGACGTCGCCATCGTGCGTATTGAACAGCTTTATCCGTTCCCACATCAGGCCGTACAAGAAGCACTGAAAGCCTATTCCCACGTACAGGATTTTGTCTGGTGTCAGGAAGAACCTTTGAACCAGGGCGCGTGGTACTGTAGTCAACATCATTTCCGCGAAGTCGTGCCGTTTGGCGCCACCTTGCGTTATGCAGGCCGCCCGGCATCTGCTTCACCGGCCGTGGGTTACATGTCCGTACACCAAAAACAGCAGCAAGACCTGGTTAATGACGCGCTGAACGTTGATTAATTAAAAGGAAAGATAATGAGTAGCGTAGATATTCTCGTTCCCGACCTGCCTGAATCCGTTGCCGATGCCTCCGTGGCAACCTGGCACAAAAAACCAGGCGATGCAGTAAGTCGCGATGAAGTGCTGGTAGAGATCGAAACTGACAAAGTGGTACTGGAAGTGCCAGCCTCCGCAGACGGCGTTCTGGAAGCGGTACTGGAAGATGAAGGGGCAACTGTCACTTCTCGCCAGATTTTGGGTCGTCTGAAAGAAGGTAACAGCGCGGGTAAAGAAACCAGTGCTAAAGCTGACAGCAAAGAGTCTACACCGGCTCAGCGTCAGACTGCTTCACTGGAAGAAGAGAGCAATGACGCACTCAGCCCGGCGATTCGCCGTCTGATTGCAGAGCACAATCTGGATGCATCGCAGATTAAAGGCAGCGGTGTTGGCGGTCGTATCACACGGGAAGATGTGGAAAAACATCTGGCTAAGAAGCCAGAAACCGCAAAAGCCGCTGCACCTGCCGCAGAAGCAGCGCCGCAACCGGCTGTGGCTAACCGCAGCGAAAAACGTGTACCGATGACGCGTCTGCGTAAGCGTGTAGCTGAGCGTCTGCTGGAAGCGAAAAACAGCACCGCCATGCTGACCACCTTCAACGAAGTCAACATGAAGCCGATCATGGATCTGCGCAAGCAGTACGGCGAAGTCTTCGAGAAGCGTCACGGCGTGCGTCTGGGCTTTATGTCTTTCTACATTAAAGCCGTGGTAGAGGCGCTGAAGCGTTATCCAGAAGTCAATGCGTCTATCGATGGCGATGATGTGGTTTACCACAACTACTTTGATGTCAGTATTGCTGTTTCAACCCCACGCGGCCTGGTCACGCCAGTGCTGCGCGATGTTGATGCGCTGAGCATGGCTGATATCGAGAAGAAAATTAAAGAGCTGGCAGTGAAAGGTCGTGACGGCAAGCTGACCGTTGAGGATCTGACTGGCGGTAACTTCACTATCACGAATGGCGGTGTTTTCGGTTCGTTGATGTCAACGCCGATCATCAACCCACCGCAGAGTGCGATTCTGGGTATGCACGCCATTAAAGATCGTCCAATGGCAGTGAATGGTCAGGTTGTTGTGCTGCCAATGATGTATCTGGCGCTCTCCTACGATCACCGTCTGATTGATGGCCGCGAGTCTGTTGGCTATCTGGTGGCGGTGAAAGAGATGCTGGAAGATCCGGCACGTCTGCTGCTGGACGTCTGATTTTCATCGGGCGCGTTTCAGACGCGCCCAACTTTATTAATCTTTTCAGACCTGAATGGATAGAACATCATGAACTTACACGAATACCAGGCGAAACAGCTGTTTGCACGGTATGGCATGCCGGCACCAACAGGTTACGCTTGCACTACACCACGCCAGGCAGAAGAAGCGGCGTCAAAAATTGGCGCAGGTCCGTGGGTAGTTAAATGTCAGGTTCATGCCGGTGGCCGCGGTAAAGCGGGCGGTGTGAAAGTGGTTAACAGTAAAGAAGAGATTCGCGCTTTTGCTGAGAACTGGCTTGGCAAGCGTCTGGTGACATATCAAACAGATGCTGATGGTCAACCAGTAAACCAGATTCTGGTTGAAGCGGCGACAGACATCGATCAAGAACTCTATCTGGGCGCAGTGGTTGACCGTGCGACCCGTCGCGTTGTTTTCATGGCGTCTACCGAAGGCGGCGTGGAAATTGAGAAAGTGGCAGAAGAGACGCCACACCTGATCCATAAAATGGCGCTGGATCCACTAACCGGTCCACAGCCTTATCAGGGCCGCGAACTGGCATTTAAACTCGGCCTGACCGGTAAACAAGTTAGCCAGTTCACCAAGATCTTTATGGGTCTGGCGACCATGTTCCTGGAGCGCGATCTGGCGCTGGTTGAGATCAACCCGCTGGTGATCACTAAGCAAGGCGATCTGATTTGCCTGGATGGCAAACTGGGTGCCGACGGCAACGCCCTGTTCCGTCAGCCTGAACTGCGCGAAATGCGTGATCCAAGTCAGGAAGACCCGCGCGAAGCACACGCAACACAGTGGGAACTGAACTACGTTGCGCTGGAAGGCAACATCGGCTGTATGGTTAACGGTGCAGGCCTGGCAATGGGCACCATGGACATCGTGAAACACCACGGTGGTCAACCGGCTAACTTCCTCGACGTTGGCGGCGGCGCCACCAAAGAGCGCGTAACTGAAGCCTTCAAAATTATCCTGTCTGACGATGCAGTTAAAGCCGTATTCGTTAACATCTTCGGCGGTATTGTACGCTGCGATTTGATCGCTGACGGCATCATCGGCGCGGTCGCTGAAGTGGGTGTCAACGTACCGGTTGTGGTACGTCTGGAAGGGAACAACGCCGAGCTGGGCGCGCAGAAACTGGCGGACAGCGGTTTGAATATCATTGCAGCAACCAGCCTGACAGACGCGGCACAGCGTGTTGTTGCTGCTGCGGAGGGTAAATAATGTCCATTTTGATCGACAAAAACACCAAAGTTATCTGCCAGGGATTCACCGGCGGACAGGGCACATTCCACTCTGAGCAGGCGCTGGCGTATGGTACGCAGCTGGTTGGCGGCGTAACGCCAGGCAAAGGCGGCACCACCCATCTCGGTTTACCGGTGTTTAACACCGTGCGTGAAGCGGTAGAAGCCACTGGTGCAACCGCAACAGTTATCTATGTTCCGGCCCCGTTCTGTAAAGACGGTATCCTGGAAGCCATTGACGCAGGCATCAAGCTGATTATCACCATCACTGAAGGTATCCCAACGCTGGATATGCTGACCGTGAAAGTGAAGCTGGATGAAGCGGGCGTGCGCATGATCGGACCAAACTGCCCGGGTGTCATTACCCCAGGCGAATGTAAGATCGGTATTATGCCAGGCCACATTCATCAGCCAGGACGTGTGGGTATCGTTTCACGTTCCGGTACGCTGACGTATGAAGCGGTTAAGCAGACCACGGATATCGGCTACGGCCAGTCAACCTGCGTTGGCATTGGTGGCGACCCGATTCCTGGCTCTAACTTTATCGACATCCTGAAAATGTTCCAGGACGATCCGCAGACTGAAGCGATTGTCATGATCGGTGAAATCGGCGGCAGCGCCGAAGAAGAAGCGGCAGCGTTCATCAAAGAGCATGTAACCAAGCCAGTGGTAGGTTACATCGCCGGTGTGACGGCGCCAAAAGGCAAACGTATGGGCCATGCGGGCGCCATCATCGCAGGTGGCAAAGGTACGGCAGATGAGAAATTTGCCGCGCTGGAAGCCGCAGGGGTGAAAACGGTACGCAGCCTGGCTGATATCGGTGACGCTGTTAAAGCGGTTCTGCCTGCTAAATAAGAGAGTGGTTTTCGAACGCTCAGGCCACCTTCGGGTGGCCTTTTTTATGCGCGTCATAAATCCAGCCGGTATCTGTCGGTTCTTCATTTATGGCGCGGTTACAGCGGGAGGTCAGGTTAATAAAAACGAATAAAGGTAATTAATTTTAGGGAAATAACAGAATTTATTGACACCTTTTTAACACTCTTTTTGCCAGGTCATATTTAAACAACCGTTGCGTTAATCCAGATCAATTATCCACGACATATAACAAAGTTTACCGCTGGCAAAGCGCAGCGTTACAGGCTTAAATTGCGCTGCATCAATCCAGCCTTTTATACAAACTTTCAAACGTTTGCTGTAGTTCGGGATGACCACCTGTTGCCTGGTTTCTCGCGTACGCGTTTAAGCTAATGGCTTGTTTTGACGTTGTTCTGTTTCTGAAATCTTAATTCACTCACACAGGGCAGGGCAATAATCGGTTCTGCTAATAACAAAACTGGAATCAATAATCAGTCGTTCCTGACGCTTTTTTGACGCCTAATCCTGTTCCTCGCGTCAAAAAACGTATGCGAGGAGCAAGGAGTTACTATGCTAGATATTGTCGAACTGTCGCGTTTACAGTTTGCCTTAACGGCGATGTACCATTTCCTGTTTGTCCCCTTAACGCTCGGTATGGCGTTTTTGCTGGCCATTATGGAAACGGTTTACGTTCTGAGCGGCAAACAAATCTATAAAGATATGACCAAATTCTGGGGCAAGTTATTTGGTATTAACTTTGCCCTTGGTGTGGCGACAGGCCTGACCATGGAATTTCAGTTCGGAACGAACTGGTCATATTATTCTCACTATGTTGGCGATATTTTCGGTGCCCCTCTGGCCATCGAAGGATTAATGGCCTTCTTCCTCGAATCCACCTTTGTTGGCCTGTTTTTCTTCGGCTGGGATCGCTTAGGCAAAGTCCAGCATTTAGCGGTAACCTGGCTGGTGGCGCTGGGCTCAAACATGTCGGCACTGTGGATTCTGGTTGCGAACGGCTGGATGCAAAATCCGATCGCGTCTGATTTCAATTTCGAAACCATGCGCATGGAAATGCTGAGCTTTTCCGAGCTGGTGTTGAATCCCGTTGCGCAGGTGAAATTCGTTCATACCGTTGCGGCAGGTTACACCACCGGCGCGATGTTTATCCTTGGCATCAGTGCCTGGTACTTACTGAAAGGACGAGATACCGCATTTGCTAAACGCTCCTTCGCGATTGCGGCCAGCTTTGGCATGGCGGCGGTATTATCCGTGATTGTACTGGGGGATGAGTCCGGTTATGAAATGGGCGACGTCCAGAAAACCAAACTGGCCGCCATCGAAGCCGAATGGGAAACACAACCCGCACCGGCTTCCTTTACGCTGTTTGGTTTGCCCAGTCAGGAGACGCAGGAAAACCACTACGCCATTCAAATTCCCTGGCTGCTCGGCCTGATCGCCACCCGCTCGGTGGATACGCCAGTAACGGGCCTGAAAGATCTTATGACGCAGCATGAGGCCCGCATTCGTAACGGGATGAAAGCGTATGCGCTGCTGAATGAACTGCGTGCAGGCAGCCAGGATCCGGCGGTGCGTGAAGCGTTCAATAACAGCAAAAAGGATTTGGGCTACGGCCTGCTATTGAAACGCTATACCGCAAACGTCTCTGATGCGACCGAAGCGCAAATCCTTCAGGCAACCCAGGATTCAATCCCTCGCGTCGCGCCGCTCTATTTTGCCTTCCGTATTATGGTGTTATGCGGCGTGCTGCTGCTGGGCGTGATTATGCTGTCGTTCTGGAGCGTTATTCGTAATCGCATTGGCAAAAACCGTTGGTTATTAAAGGCGGCGCTCTACAGCATTCCACTGCCATGGATTGCGGTAGAGGCGGGCTGGTTTGTTGCCGAGTATGGTCGCCAGCCCTGGGCGATTGGTGAAGTGTTACCGACAGCAGTGGCGAACTCATCGCTGACGGTGGGCGACATTTTGTTCTCGATGATTCTGATCTGCGGTCTTTATACGCTGTTCCTCGTTGCCGAAATGTATTTGATGTTCAAATTCGCGCGCCTTGGGCCAAGCAGCCTGAAGACCGGGCGTTATCATCATGAGATCGCCACTCACGTTCAGCCGGTGCGTGGATAAGGAGAACAGCTATGTTTGATTATGAAGTGCTGCGCTTTGTCTGGTGGCTGTTGATCGGCATTCTGCTGGTTGGATTTGCGGTTGCCGACGGTTTTGACATGGGCGTCGGTATGTTAACGCGCCTGCTGGGGCGCACCGATACCGAACGCCGTGTCATGATCAATAGCATTGCACCGCACTGGGACGGCAACCAGGTCTGGTTGATTACCGCAGGCGGTGCGCTGTTTGCTGCCTGGCCTATGGTCTACGCCGCCGCGTTTTCTGGCTTTTATGTCGCGATGATTGTGGTACTGGCTTCACTGTTTTTCCGACCAGTGGGCTTTGATTATCGTTCCAAAATTGAAGACAGACGCTGGCGTGATGTATGGGACTGGGGCATCTTCATCGGGAGCTTTGTGCCGCCGCTGGTTATAGGTGTTGCTTTCGGTAATTTATTACAGGGCGTGCCGTTTTATGCGGATGAATATTTGCGCCTCTTCTATACCGGTAACTTTTTCCAGTTGCTGAATCCGTTTGGCCTGCTGGCTGGCGTGATCAGCGTGGCGATGATTCTGGCGCAGGGCGCAACCTATCTGCAAATGCGTACCACCGGCGAACTGCACCTGCGTTCACGCCTTGCCGCACAGATTTCAGCTCTGGTGATGCTGGTGTGTTTCGTGCTGGCGGGCGTGTGGGTGAAATATGGCATTGATGGTTTTGTGGTGACCAGCACCCTTGATCATCATGCGGCGTCTAACCCGCTGGGGAAAACCGTAATACGTGAAGCAGGCAGCTGGATGGTTAATTTCCAGAATATGCCGTTACTGTGGCTGTTCCCGCTGCTTGGCGTGCTGTTGCCACTGATGACAATTCTCTGTTCTCGCCTGGAGAAGGGTGCCTGGGCATTTATTTTCTCTTCACTGACATTAGCGTGCGTCATCATGACGGCTGGGATTGCGCTATTCCCGTTCATTATGCCGTCAAGCACTGTGCCGGGCGCCAGTCTGACAATGTGGGATGCGACGTCCAGTTTACTGACGCTGAAAATTATGACAATTGCCGCTATCATTTTTGTACCGCTCATCCTGGCTTATACCGCATGGTGCTATTACAAGATGTATGGCCGAATCACGAAAGAATACATTGAGCGCAACACGCACTCGCTGTACTGATTAAGGAGACGACACATGTGGTATTTTGCCTGGATTCTCGGCACGTTGCTGGCTTGTGCCTTTGGGATTGTGACGGCGCTGGCGATTGAACATGTTGAAGAGAGCGCCATTAAGGACGAACACCCCTGATGCGTAAGGTCATTCGGACGCTTTATCGTCTGATGGACAAGGGCCTGTTACGGGCCCTTTCGCTTATTCTGGCGCTACTGCTGGCGGGCTGCCTGATTTGGGACCCGTCACGCTATGCCGCACAGACGAGTAACCTGACAGTCTGGCAAGGTTTTTTAGTGATTTGGGCGGTATGTGCCGGTGTGATTCACGGCGTTGGCTTTCGGCCAAAGCAAACGCGCTGGCAAGCGCTGTTTTCACCTTTACCCGCACTGCTTATCTTACTGGCCGGTATTTACTGGTTTTATACTTAACATCCGCTAAAACGATGCAGGCAGTGAATTTATGTCAGCCTCTGGTCAAGAAATCTGCTGTAAATAGTTCCGATTGTTACGGACTGATAATTATTTTCTCCTGGCTCTGGACACCCATTCCAAACCCCAATTCTCTTGCGTATAGTAGCAACGTTTAAAACGAGGCCGGGATGTAGAGTGAGTACAACGCTGTTTCGCTGGCCGGTTCGGGTCTATTACGAAGACACCGATGCCGGTGGTGTGGTTTATCACGCCAGCTATATCGCTTTTTATGAACGAGCACGTACCGAGATGTTGCGTCAGCACCATTTCAATCAGCAGACACTGTTAGAACAACAGATTGCTTTTGTGGTGCGGCGGATGACGGTGGACTATTTTTCGGCGGCACGTCTTGATGATCTTCTCGATATTCAGAGTGAAGTGACCTCAATGACGCGGGCGACGATGACGTTCACGCAACGTATCGTGAATGCAGAAGGCAAAGTGCTCAATGAAGCAGAGGTCCTGATTGCCTGCATAAACCCACATCTAATGAAGCCGATTGCGCTTCCCAAGTCTATTGTCGCGGAGTTCAAGCAGTGACTGACATGAACATTCTTGATTTGTTCCTGAAGGCTAGCCTTCTGGTCAAACTTATCATGTTGATTTTAATCGGCTTTTCAATTGCCTCTTGGGCAATCATTATTCAGCGCACGCGCATTTTGAATGCGGCAGGGCGTGAGGCGGAAGCCTTTGAAGATAAGTTTTGGTCTGGCATTGAGCTCTCTCGCCTGTATCAGGAGAGTCAGGGCCGCCGTGACGAGTTGTCCGGCTCAGAGCAAATCTTCTATTCTGGCTTTAAGGAGTTTGCTCGCTTGCACCGTGTCAACAGTCACGCGCCAGAAGCGGTGGTAGAAGGTGCCGGTCGTGCTATGCGTATTTCCATGAACCGTGAGCTTGAGGCCCTGGAAAATCACATTCCATTTCTGGGAACTGTGGGTTCAATCAGTCCCTATATCGGCCTTTTCGGTACTGTTTGGGGGATCATGCATGCCTTCATCGCCCTGGGTGCGGTGAAGCAGGCGACCTTACAAATGGTGGCGCCAGGCATTGCTGAAGCGTTGATCGCTACCGCTATCGGCCTGTTTGCTGCTATTCCTGCGGTTATGGCGTACAACCGTCTTAATCAGCGCGTAAACAAGCTGGAGCAGGGCTACGACAACTTCATGGAAGAGTTCACCGCTATTCTGCATCGCCAGGCATTCTCCAGCGAAAACGCTAAGTAAACAGAGGTTAATGATGGCCAGAGTGCGTGGTCGCGGTCGCCGCGATCTGAAGTCGGAAATCAACATTGTTCCGCTGCTGGACGTCCTGCTGGTGCTGCTGCTGATTTTTATGGCGACGGCACCCATTATTACCCAGAGCGTAGAAGTTGACTTACCCGATGCCACGGATTCTAAAACGGTTGCCAGCGATGATAATCCGCCGGTAATTGTCGAAGTGTCGGGCGTAGGTCAATACAGCCTGGTCGTGGATCACGATCGCATGGAACAACTGCCACCAGAGCAGGTGATCAGCGAAGCGCAGCGTCGACTGGAAGCCAATCCAAAGACTCTCTTTTTTGATCGGCGGGGCAAAAGAAGTGCCTTACGACGAAATCATCAAGGCGCTTAACCTGCTGCACCAGGCGGGTGTTAAATCTGTCGGTTTGATGACGCAGCCGATTTAAAGTCGAACCGTTTTTTGGGAACCGAGAGTGTCGAAGGCAACCGAGCAAAACGAGAAGTTAAAGCGCGCGATAATTGTATCGGTGATTCTGCACATTGTGCTAATCGGGCTGCTGGTATGGAGTTCATTTAATGAGCACATTGAAGCCAGCGGCGGCGGTGGCGGCAGCGATATCGATGCAGTCATGGTCGATCCCGGTGCAGTGGTAGAACAGTATAACCGCCAACAGAATCAGCAAAGCGACAGTCAGCGTGCTGAGCAGCAGCGTAAAAAACAGGCGCAGCAGCAGGCAGAAGAGCTTCAGCAAAAGCAGGCCGCCGAACAGCAGCGTTTGAAAGAGCTTGAGAAAGAGCGGTTACAGGCGCAAGAGGCAGCAAAAGAGCAGGCGAAACAGCAGGCAGAGCAACAGAAAGCGGCTGAACAAGCGGCTAAGCAAGCGCAGGAGCAGCAGAAAACTGCCGAAGCTGCTGCCGCGAAAGCCAAAGCTGAAGCGAAAGCGCAGGCAGATGCCCAGGCAAAAGCCGCTGCTGAGGCGAAGCAAAAAGCTGCTGAACAGGCGAAACAGGCCGCAGCTGAAGCGAAAAAACAGGCTGAACAACAGGCGAAAGCTGCCGCTGCCGAGGCCGCCAAAGAAAAAGCGGTAGCTGAGGCGAAAGCGAAGTCAGAGGCCGAAGCCAAAGCGAAAGCAGCGGCTGACGCTAAAGCCAAAGCAGAAGCTGAAGCGAAAGCCAAAGCCGCCGCCGATGCGAAAGCAAAAGCGGCGCAGGAAGCGAAAGAAAAAGCTGCTGAAGCCGCGAAGGAAGCCAAAGAGAAGGCTGCCGCAGAAGCCAAAGCTAAAGCAGACGCCGCAGCAAAAGCGAAGGCTGAGGCTACAGCGAAAGCCAAAGCGGCCGCCGATGCGAAGAAAAAGGCAGCCGCTGAAGCCGCGGAAAATGACAGCGCAGTGGATGATCTGTTAGGGGGCTTAGCGTCGGGTAGGAATGCGCCGAAAAGTGGCACCTCAAGCGGTGCGGCAGGGCAGGGCAAACAGAAGACTGCGGGTGCATCAGGGGCTGACGTAAATGCCTATCTGGGACAGATCACCAGTGCTATTCAGAGCCGTTTTTATGATGCAGATCTGTATCGCGGAAAAAGCTGTGACTTACGTATTAAACTTGCGCCAGATGGCTTGTTGATTGACGTTAAGGCAGAAGGTGGCGACCCCGCATTGTGTCAGGCGGCGATCGCAGCGGCGAAGCAGGCCCGTATTCCAAAGCCGCCATCGCAGGCTGTGTATGAAGTGTTTAAAAACGCACCTATGCGTTTTAGACCGCAATAATGCAGTAACTTACGGCAGGTTGATCTAAGGTTAGCTTGCCGTATTTTAGTTGTACTCGTGGTTTCCAGGAACAGTGCCAATTATCGTGGACTGAGGTTCAGATAAGGGAGAAAAAATGAAGCAAGCACTTCGCGTATCGTTAAGCTTTTTCTTACTGCTGTGGGCAGCAATGTTACATGCAGAAGTTCGCATTGAGATCACCCAGGGCGTCAACACTGCACGCCCTATCGGTGTGGTTCCTTTCAAATGGGCCGGCCCAGGCGCTGCGCCAGAAGATATTGGTGGTATTGTCGCGGCTGACCTGCGCAACAGCGGTAAGTTTAATCCGCTTGATCGCTCACGTTTGCCACAGCAGCCAACCAGTGCGCAGGAAGTGCAGCCTGCTGCATGGAGCGCATTAGGTATTGATGCCGTGGTGGTAGGCCAGGTTCAGCCGAACCCAGATGGCAGCTATCAGGTCTCTTATCAGCTGGTTGATACCGGTGCAGCACCGGGTACCGTGCTGGCGCAAAACACCTATAAAGTCACTAAGCAGTGGCTGCGTTATGCGGCACACACGGCCAGTGATGAAACCTTCCAGAAACTGACCGGCATTAAAGGCGCATTCCGCACGCGAATCGCTTACGTTGTACAGACCAACGGCGGTCAGTTCCCGTATGAGTTGCGCGTTGCCGATTACGACGGTTACAACCAGTTTGTGGTCCATCGCTCACCGCAGCCGTTGATGTCACCAACCTGGTCACCAGACGGCAGCAAAGTCGCTTATGTGACTTTTGAAAGCGGCAAGTCAGCTCTGGTAGTGCAAACGCTCTCTAACGGCGCGATCCGTCAGGTTGCTTCATATCCACGCCATAACGGCGCACCAGCATTCTCTCCGGATGGCTCTAAGCTGGCTTTCGCACTGTCGAAAACCGGTAGCCTGAATCTGTATGTCATGGATTTAGGTTCGGGTCAGATCCGTCAGATTACCGATGGCCGCTATAACAGCACAGAACCAACCTGGTTCCCGGATAGCCAGACGCTGGCTTATACCTCAGACCAGGCGGGCGCCCCACAAATTTATAAAATTGGAGTTAACGGCGGAGCGCCGCAGCGTATTACCTGGGAAGGTGGTCAGAACCAGGACGCTGATGTTGCCTCGGATGGCAAATCAATGGTGATGATTAGCACCAACGGTGGTGCTCAACACGTCGCCAAACAGGATCTGGAAACGGGAGCCGTTCAAACGTTAACGGACACGTTCCTGGATGAAACGCCAAGCCTGGCACCGAACGGCACGATGGTAATCTATAGCTCTACTCAGGGGATGGGTTCCGTGTTGCAGTTGGTTTCAACAGACGGGCGTTTCAAAGCGCGTCTTCCGGCTACTGATGGACAGGTTAAATTCCCTGCCTGGTCGCCGTATCTGTAATGCCTGTGAAACCAGGCATCACACACAATAAACAATAATGGGATTTTTGAAATGCAACTGAACAAAGTGCTGAAGGGTTTAATGCTGGCTCTGCCGGTTTTGGCGGTAGCGGCTTGTAGCTCACACAAAAACAATAACAACGATCAGACGGGCATGGGTGCTGGCGCTGACGGTGCTTACGGTGCTGGCATGAACGGCAGCGGCAACATGTCTTCTGACGAGCAGGCGCGTCTGCAGATGCAACAGCTGCAGCAGAACAACATCGTTTACTTCGGTCTGGACAAGTATGACGTTCAGTCTGATTACGCTCAGATGCTGGATCAGCATGCTGCATTCCTGCGTAGCAACCCGTCTTACAAAGTGACTATCGAAGGTCATGCAGATGAGCGCGGTACGCCAGAATACAACATCGCCCTGGGCGAGCGTCGTGCTAACGCCGTTAAAATGTACCTGCAAGGTAAAGGCGTGTCTGCTGACCAAATGTCTATCGTTTCTTACGGTAAAGAGAAGCCAGCGGTTCTGGGTCATGACGAAGCGGCATACTCTAAAAACCGTCGTGCAGTTCTGGTCTACTAAGAGAATCACATGGTTAGTAACTTCAGACGTCATCTGTTGAGTCTGTCGTTACTGATTGGCGTAGCGGCCCCCTGGGCCGCTAATGCCCAAGCGTCAATCAGTAGCGTTGGCTCCGGCTCGGTCGAAGACCGTGTCACCACTCTTGAACGAATCTCGAATGCCCAGGCTCAGCTTTTGCAGCAGTTGCAGCAGCAGATGAGCGATAATCAAAGCGATATTGATTCGCTGCGTGGGCAAATCCAGCAAAACACCTACCAGCTGAACCAGGTTATTGAGCGCCAGAAGCAGATCTACCAGCAGATCGACAGCCTGAGCAGCAGCAATAATGGTGGTCAGCAAGCCGCAGGCGGTAACGCAGGCGCGGACGCAGGTGCGGCTGCCAGCACAGACGGTGAAGCGGGTGCTGCGGCGTCCACAGGCGCACCGGTGCAAAGCGGCGATGCGAATAGTGATTACAATGCTGCCGTTGCGCTGATTCTGGAGAAAAAGCAATACGACCAGGCTATCACTGCGTTGCAGGCGTGGGTAAAACGTTATCCTGATTCTACTTATCAGCCGAATGCCAATTACTGGCTGGGACAGTTGAATTACAACAAAGGGAAAAAGGACGACGCCGCCTATTATTACGCCACGGTGGTGAAGAACTATCCGAAGTCACCAAAAGCGTCAGAAGCATTACTTAAAGTTGGCGTCATCATGCAGGAGAAAAACGACACGGCGAAAGCCAAAGCCGTTTATCAGCAGGTGATTAAACTTTATCCGAACACCGATTCGGCTAAACAGGCACAAAAACGCCTGTCTGGATTGTAATGTGTGCAGGTCAGACCGGATTTCGTTTGATTTCTGGTCTTGCCGCATGAAAGGTGAGCAGTTAAACCTTTTATCGAAAATAAGGGTTGTGCTGCCTCGGTAAATCAGTAATATATGCCGCCGTTGCCGGGACACATTGCAAGCGTGTCTGGCAAGCCTGAAGATGGGTCGTTAGCTCAGTTGGTAGAGCAGTTGACTTTTAATCAATTGGTCGCAGGTTCGAATCCTGCACGACCCACCATCTCCAGCCGGATATCTTCCTGCGAAGAGAGCTTCAGCAAAGCTTCACAACCTAAGATGGGTCGTTAGCTCAGTTGGTAGAGCAGTTGACTTTTAATCAATTGGTCGCAGGTTCGAATCCTGCACGACCCACCATCTTTGGTTCAGACCGCGTGTCTGAATGGTTGTAAGCCCCCAGCGGGTCGTTAGCTCAGTTGGTAGAGCAGTTGACTTTTAATCAATTGGTCGCAGGTTCGAATCCTGCACGACCCACCAATTCAGAGAAAAGCGCCTTTACGGCGCTTTTTTCGTTTTCAGGGCAGAGAGTTAAACGTGCAGGATGAAGAACCTGCGCAGGTTCGACTGAATCGCCGGGAGCGATTCAGGCTGATGTGTCAGCATCACCCGCAGGGCGAGGCCCCGGACGGGCCGAGGCATATCCTGCACGACCCACCAATTCAGAGAAAAGCGCCTTTACGGCGCTTTTTTCGTTTTCAGGGCAGAGAGTTAAACGTGCAGGATGAAGAACCTACGCAGGTTCGACTGAATCGCCGGGAGCGATTCAGGCTGATGTGTCAGCATCACCCGCAGGGCGAGGCCCCGGGCATATCCTGCACGACCCACCAGTTCAGAGAAAAGCGCCTTTACGGCGCTTTTTTCGTTTTCAGGTGGGCATGATGGGCTGCTACGTAAAGACGGCGCTGGCCCTTTCTTCCGCAGCCCGTCATCCTCTCATTTATGCAAACTGGTTGCGCTTTTAACCGCTATCATAAGGCGCCCCTGACCCGGCGACATCCTTAACGCCATCTTAAGACAAACTTTTCCAGATATGCATCACCGCGTAACTGCGCCAGGGGCGCCACTGTTGCGATCGTTGTTCGGCAGCGCGCGGTGACAGGCCACCCAGATTCTTACGAATAGCAATGTCCTCTTTGGGAAAAGCATCCGGCCAGCGTAAGGCGCGCATCGCAATATAGTGTGCAGTCCACGGGCCAATGCCCGGCAGACTCACCAGAAGCGTCATAATCTCATCTGGCGTCAGCGTAGCGTTAAAACGCAGCGTACCAGCAGCACAGGCGCTGGCGAAGGCCTGAATAGCCCTGGCGCGTGCACTGACAATGCCCAGCCCGGCAATTTCATCAATTGTGGCGTCGGCGACGCGCTGTGGTCGGGCAGAGTAGCGCGACAGGTCAGCAAAGGGTGTAACACAAGGTTCGCCAAAGGCCTGAGCAAAGCGACTACTCAGCGTAGTGGCTGCTTTAACGGTAAATTGCTGACCCAAAATGGCGCGCACGCCTAGCTCAAAACCATCGAACGCGCCAGGCACGCGCAGGCCGGGATAGTGATGAATACTGTCCGTCAGCAGGGGATCCTGCCGTAAATGCGCCGCAATCAGTAAGGGTTGGGCATTTAAATCGAACAAATCACGCAAACGACGCAGCAGGGCAGGCAGCACGGGCGTCAGAGAGGTAGAAAATTCCACTGACAGCGCATTTTTAGCCGCAAGGTGTGACACGCTAATCCAGCCGCGGTAATTGCCTAACGCCACGGTGCGACGATAAACATCGCCTTCAACCGCTTCTACTTCTTTCATTAAACGCTGCTGTAAATACCCCAGCGTCGCTGGCCAGTCATAAGGCGGGCGGTAGCTGAGGCGTAACTGAGCCACATCGCCAGGATGCGCCTGTACAGGCTGGTTCACCTCTTTGCGTAATGCGCCAGGTGTCATGCGGTAACGTGCCTGAAACACATCGTTAAAGCGTCGCAGGCTGCTAAAACCACTGGCAAAAGCAACGTCGATGATGGGCAGTCGAGTTTCCGTGAGAAGCTGTTTGGCAAGCAGCATACGGCGCGTCTGTTTTAACTCCAGCGGCGATACGCCCAGTTCTTGCTGAACAATGCGTCTTAACTGCCGGGAACTGAGACCAAATTCAGCCGCGATTTCATCCAGTCCTTCATGTTCTTCCAGTAACCCCTCTTCGATGCGCTGAACCAGACGATCTGCTACCCGATGCGCGTTATCAACGGGCGCATTACCGGGCGCCAGCTCAGGGCGGCAGCGCAGGCAAGGGCGAAAATTCGCCTTTTCCGCAGCCTCGGCACTGGTAAAAAACAGGCAATTTTTTCGCATGGGGGGTTTTACCGGGCATACCGGACGGCAATAAATACCGGTTGAGGTCACGCCCACATAAAAAACACCATCAAAGCGTGTATCACGTGATGTCAGGGCCTGATAAGCACTATCGGGATCGAGCATGGCTAATCTCCGGTAAATAAAGTGCAGCCTACACCCGTAACCGGAAGCCGACTGGCTGTTTTCGGACAGCACAACAGTTTATCGCGATGGCCGAAAACAGCCAGTTTGCTGAATAAAAAGTGCGATAATAGCCAACAGAACACTGGCAGGAGAGAGATCATGTACTTCTACAAATCTGTTGTAACGCCCGTTGGCGAGCTTAAGTTGATTGCCAGTAATCAGGGACTGGCTGCCATTTTATGGCAAGACGACAATCCTAAACGCGTGCGGCTTGCCCCGCTGGAGCACAAAGAACACCACCCTGTGTTGTGCGCAGCGGAGACGCAATTGCGGGAATATTTTGCCGGTAACCGACAATGCTTCAGCCTGCCGCTGGATTTTGCCGGTACTGAATTTCAAAAAAAAGTCTGGCAGGCGCTGGTAACCATTCCTTTCGGCGAAACCCGCAGTTACCGGCAGATTGCTGAGCAGATTGGTCATCCGGCCGCGATGCGCGCAGTGGGCGCAGCAAACGGCAAAAATCCGCTCTCAATCGTTGCACCCTGTCATCGGGTTATTGGTGCCAACGGTAAGCTAACCGGTTTTGCGGGAGGGCTCGAGGTGAAAGCTTTCCTGTTGCAACTGGAAACACCACAAAGCGCGTAACGTCTCGCAACGTCACTTTTTATGAATAAAAAAGCACGACACTCATGGGCTTTTCCGCTATCGTGTTTAGCATATAAAACACGATGGCGGAATGAACACCCTAAGCCGCCTCAAATAGCGATTTTCGTTAATTAGATAAAACGAGAGCTGTGTCATGAGTGTGATGTTCGATCCTGAAAGCGCCATTTATCCTTTTCCGCCAAAACCTGCTCGCCTGAGCACCGAACAAAAAGCGTTCTATCGCGAAAAAATCAAAGCGTTACTCAAAGCACGTAACGCAGTGATGGTGGCGCACTATTACACCGATCCTGAAATTCAGGCGCTGGCAGAAGAGACGGGCGGCTGTGTCTCTGATTCGCTGGAGATGGCACGTTTTGGCAGCACGCATCCAGCCACCACGCTGCTGGTGGCCGGCGTCCGTTTTATGGGTGAAACCGCGAAAATCCTTAGTCCTGAAAAAACCGTGCTGATGCCAACCTTGCAGGCGGAATGTTCACTCGATCTCGGCTGTCCCATCGAAGAATTCAATGCGTTTTGCGATGCCCATCCTGACCGTACCGTAGTGGTTTACGCCAACACCTCAGCGGCAGTTAAAGCGCGCGCAGACTGGGTTGTCACATCAAGCATTGCCGTTGAACTTATTGAACACCTCGACAGCCTCGGCGAAAAAATTATCTGGGCGCCCGATCGCCATCTGGGCCGCTACGTTACGCAAAAATCGGGTGCTGATGTATTGTGCTGGCAAGGTGCCTGTATTGTACACGATGAGTTCAAAACGCAGGCGCTGCAGCGCATGAAAGCTCTCTATCCTGATGCGGCCGTGCTGGTTCATCCTGAATCACCGCAGGCCATCGTCGATCTGGCTGATGCGGTTGGCTCTACCAGCCAGTTGATCCAGGCAGCGAAAGCCTTGCCACACCCGCAAATGATTGTGGCAACCGATCGCGGTATTTTTTATAAAATGCAGCAAGCGGTGCCGGAAAAAGAGCTGCTTGAAGCGCCCACTGCGGGAGAGGGAGCAACCTGTCGCAGTTGTGCGCACTGCCCGTGGATGGCCATGAATGGCCTGCAGGCAATTGCGGAAGGGTTGGAGTTCGGCGGTCAGGCGCACGAAATACATGTCGATGCGGGATTGCGTGAGGCGGCATTGCTGCCGCTCAACCGCATGCTATCCTTTGCAGCGGAACTTAAACTTAACGTAAAAGGAAACGCCTGACGCGCTCCTTTTACAGGTGCCTGTTATGGATTTCTTTAGCACACAAAATATTCTGATTCATATTCCTCTGGGAGCGGGTGGCTACGATCTTTCATGGATCGAAGCCATCGGCACACTGGCGGGCTTGCTTTGTATCTGGCTCGCCAGCCAGGAAAAAGTGATTAATTATCCATTTGGATTAATTAACGTCGTGCTGTTTGCCGTGATCTTTTTCCAGATCCAGCTCTATGCCAGTTTACTGCTGCAGCTTTTCTTCTTCGTCGCCAATGTCTACGGCTGGTATGCCTGGAGTCGCCAGACGGCCGATAAGCAGGCGGTACTGAAAATTCGCTGGTTGCCGCTACCCAAAGCGTTAACCTGGGGCGCGGTGTGTGTAATTGCTATCGGTCTTATGACGCTCTATATCGATCCGGTGTTTGCTTTCCTGACACGCACAGCCGTTGGCATAATGAACAGTCTGGGGCTGGCTGTTGTGATGCCGCAATTACAACCTGATGCTTTCCCGTTCTGGGACGCTTGCATGATGGTACTGTCGATTGTCGCGATGATCCTGATGACGCGGAAATATGTGGAGAACTGGCTGCTGTGGGTCATTATCGATGTAATTAGCGTAATGATCTTTGCCCGTCAGGGGGTTTACGCCATGGCGCTTGAGTATGTCATTTTGACCTTGATTGCATTAAACGGGTCGCGCCTGTGGATCAAGAGTGCGCAAGAGCATGGCTCGCACGCACTCTCGCATTAATGATGGTGGGCGTGTTCGCCGTGATGATGTGCGTGATGCCCGGCAGTTGACTCGCTGCCGAGGCACAGTTCGCACTCTTGGCCTGCGCAGGGTTGATACTCCATCTGCACCGTTGCGTGTGCAATTTTATAGTGCTGATGCAAATAGCGGTGAATGCGCTGCAGCAGAGCATCATGATCGTAAGGCGGGATCACCTGCACATGCAGTGTCAGGACCGGTTTCTCTCCTACCTGCCACAGATGAACGTGATGAACATTGCGCACTTCAGCAATATTCAGGGTCAGATCGCGCGACAGTTTATTCACATCCACTGTTCGTGGTGACCCCTCCAGCAATTCATGCAGACTTTCGCGCAGCAGTGCCCAGGCGCTGCGCAATACCAGCAATGACACCAGCAGTGATAAAATGGGATCGATGGGCATCCAGCCGGTAAA
This sequence comes from Pantoea sp. LMR881, assembly GCF_027157825.1. Taxonomy (NCBI): domain Bacteria; kingdom Pseudomonadati; phylum Pseudomonadota; class Gammaproteobacteria; order Enterobacterales; family Erwiniaceae; genus Pantoea; species Pantoea sp. LMR881. The sequence goes on along the minus strand of NZ_JAPVOK010000002.1, from coordinate 1,190,902 downwards.
CATGATAATCAGTGCCGCGATAATGGCCCCGATGGAACCGAGTAAATCTCCCATTACATGCAGTGCCGCCGCACGCACGTTAAGATTCTTCTCTTCGCTACCGTGATGCAGTAACCAGAATGACAAAAGATTGGCGAACAGTCCGGCAACCGCAATACCGAACATCAGTCCACCCGTGACCGGCTCAGGATGATAAAAACGACGCAGTGCCTCCCAGACGATCAACACGGTAATTACCAGCAAGGCTATCGCATTAACAAAGGCTGCCAGCGTGGTAAGGCGCAGCAGACCAAACGTATGACGTGCATTCGGTTTACGCTGAGAAAATTGTACAGCCAGTAGCGCCATCAGCAGGGCGGCAGCATCAGTCAGCATATGTCCGGCATCGGCCAGCAGTGCCAGCGAGCCTGAAATCCAGCCGCCAGTAACCTCAGCAAGCATAAAAACAGCCGTCACTGCGAAGGCTGCCGCAAGACGCTTGCGGTTGCTGTTTTGGCTATGAGAGTGCGTGTGTGCCATAAGAATCCAGTTTTTTCAGTAACCTGTTTGTTAATGATATCAGTAAATTCGACTCTTCAGAGACGTCCTGATGCTGTTTGGCCTTTTCTGCCAGCCGCTGGCTTAACGTTACGCCTTCGCTTAAACCGATTAATAACCAGCTGCCTTTCATCCGATGAGCCGATTCTGCCAGTTGCGACCAGTCAGCGACATCTCTTGCCGCAATGATTTGTGCAATATCGGTGGCTAAGGTGTCGTGCAGGGTACGGCTCAGGCGCGAAAGAAACGTCTGGTTTTGCTGTGCCAGTTGCCACAAATTAGCATCAAGCCCGGCCAGTGGATCATCGCGCAACCTGCGTAACAGTCCGGCGATATCCGGCAATTGTACCGGCTTAATGAGTACGCATTCGTTACTTTCTAATGCCACTGTCAAAAGCTGCGCATCGGCGGAGCAGAGCACGCGCAGGGACGGGTGTCCGCGCTGGCGATCGCGTCGCCGTAGCAGGCGCAGCAGTTGCATACCATTGGGGCGCGGCATCATCTGATCGATAAACAACAGATCATAAGGTTGCTGCGCATCAGCCAACAGCAGCGCGCGCCCTTGTTCAAAACACTCTGCCTGAATAGCAAAGCGAGCCAGCTGCTGCTGCATTACCAGCAAATTGGTCGGGTGATCGTCAATAACCGCCACGCGCAGATGAGGGTATTGCGGTAAAGCATCGTCAGGGTTTAATTCCGGCGCGTCACATAATATCAACGGCAGCGTAACCGTCACCTCTGTGCCTGAACCGGGCTGGGAAACAACGGCAATTTCGCCCCCCATACGCAGCACAATTTCACGGCAGATAAACAATCCCAGGCCGCTTCCCTGTACTGAAACCGATTTGCCAGATGGGGCCTGATACCAGGGATCGAATAACTTCTGTTGCTCCTCCAGAGGAATACCGCTGCCGCTGTCGCGTACCGTAACAATCAGCCTGTTATTTACTGCCAGCGTCAGACAAATCTCACCTTTCGGCGTGAATTTCAGCGCATTGGTGATCAAATTATTGATGACCTGCTGCAGGCGATCGGCATCAATTAAAATCGCGTCTGGCAGAGGGGTTAAGGCTTCGAATCGTAAGGCCGGGCCATCCTGACGCATCAGCGGATGATAAAAATGCTGCAGCTGCGCCAGCCACTGCGACAACGCTAAGGGGCGCGGCGCCAGCGTAAAACTGTTGCTCTCAATACGTGCATGATCCTGCAAATCGTTCAGCAAGGTCATCAGTGACTGGGCGCTGCTGTGCAGCAATGTCAGGTTAGCGTTGGGATGCTGCTTTTTCTCCAGCTCAAGCAGGCCGAGGATCGCCTGCATCGGCGTGCGCAATTCATGACTGACAGTGGCTAAAAACTGGCTTTTCATTGCATTGGCAAGTTCGGCCTGTTCCCGCTGCTGGCGCTCGCGTCGCTGCTGCCAGTAACGGCGCGCCAGTAAAAGCAGCAGAATGGCAAATGCCGCACCGGCACTGATAAGCACCACTTTCGGCAAGGATCGCATCGCCATAACGCTGCCGGGCTGCGGCGGCATCGACCAACTGTCACGCATCTGGCTTTGCGTATCGGCGGGAATTTGCTGTAAGGCACGATCGAGCAAGGCGCGTAAAACTGTTTCATCTGGCGTTACGCCTAACGCAACTGGCCAGGCAATATCACTGGCGGCAAAGGCAAGATGAATCTGGCTGTTATCACGGCTGGCGATGCGCCAGCGCGCTGACAAAACATTATCAACCAGCGCATCGATTTGACCGTTATTCAGCGCATCATACAGGCTGCCGCGATCGGCAAATGTCTGCGGCTGCAGATCGGCAGGCAATAACTTCATGGCTAAATCATCCTGCAATACGCCCACACGCTTACCACTGAGATCGCTCCAGTGAGCGAAGGCGGCGTTACGGGTAGCGTAAATGCCCCACAGCGCACGCCAGACCGGCAGGCTGGTGCTCTGCATCGCTTCACCATTCAACGGCAGCATCAGTTGTAACATGACCTGGTGCTGCGCCATCATCGCAGCAGCCTGCTGCGGATTACTGACCCAGCGCGGCGCAAAGCGCAGTCCAGTGCTTTGCGCGACTGCCTTAAGCAGGTCGATACCGTAACCGCGTGGCGTGCCGCTGCTGTCACGATAACTCCACGGATAGTTATCGCGTTCGGCAGCGTAGTAAATCACCGGATGCGCCGCTATCCAGTCACGTTCAGACGCGCTAAGCATAAGCGTTTGCGTATCCTGATAGCGTGGCAGGGGGGTACTCCAGCGATCCTGTAGCGTGCTCATTAACTCAGCAGGAAGCTGACGCAAACTTTGATTCAGCCAGCTCACCGTGGCCGGGTTGTAGGCAAAAGCGCGCAGGTTGAGCTGACCACTGTCTCTGTTTGAGGCGATTTGATAAATCTCGCCTTGCTGCAACTGGCTGAGTAAAAACCCGGCGCTGATTTCATCCGCCACGACATAATCGTTTTGCTGATTGAGCAGGGTGTAAAGTGCCTGCAAATCGCTACCGTAAGTCCGCCATTGATGGCGCTCAGCAAAGGCGTGTGGGAGCTGCGCCAGTGTTGACTGGCTGATTGCCAACTGTGCATTCTGACTGTTAAACATCACCGCACGCTGATTTTGCTGGTTCCGGTAAATACGCAGCGGGCTGCTAAACCAGTTATCACTGCTTAACATGCCAGAGGGCAGGGGCGGCGACAGCATCCCGAGCGCGAAATCGATCTGCTGCTGCTTAAGTGCCTGTAAAAGGTCCGCCTGGCTGGCGAACAGGCTGAGGCTGAACTGCGCACCGGTCAGCTGGCGCAGGGCCGCAAGATAGTCAGCATCAATGCCATAAAGATCGTTACCGACACGCATCGTCCAGGGCGCATTGTTATCTTCCAGCAGCCCGACGCGCAACATCTTGCCTTGCATCGCCTCTGCGCCTTTTACCGGCATCATCATCGGCAGGTTGATACTGCTCACCGGACGCAACGCTGCCTGGAGCAGCGGACAGAGAAATAAAACCATCAACACCCAATATTTCACTGTTGCGCCTTCCATAAGTCAGCCAGCTCAACCACGGAACGTGCCCCGGTTTTTTCCAGAATATTCTTTTTATGGGTACTGACCGTTTTATTACTGATGTGCAGGCGTTCGGCAATTTGCAAATTAGACAAGCCGCTGGCTAACAGGGCCAGAACCTGACGCTCTTTACGGGTAAGCGGGAGTTCCGGCGCATCGCCGATCGCCGGGAAAGCGGTTTGACCACCGAGGACAGCCAGGATAGCACTGAGTAACTGCTCCATGCGCTGACTCTTCACCACATAGCCTGCGGCTCCCAGCGCCCTGGCCTGACGGACATAATGTTGAGTCTGTTCGCCAGAGTAGATCAACACCGGACAGGTCGGTAAATGCACTTTGAGACGGCGCAAAATTTCCAGCCCATCGCCGTCCGGCAAACCCATGTCCAGCACAATAATATCGAGCGGCTGCTGTAAAAACGGGCGCGCGGCGTGTTCGCTGCTGGCCGAAAACAGACGAAGAGGGACAGGAGAGTGAATGAGCGCAGCTTCCAGCGCCACTTCAACCAGTGGATGATCGTCAATCAGAAGCAATGAAGCCATGAAGAATTCCCTGTTATTTTACAGGTTCAGCATAGCGGAAGAAGAGAAGGGAAAAAATAAAGGAGAGCTAAGCTCTCCTTATTAACATCAATAATTACTGCGAAGTACCGTCGGTTTTGGTATTGACGTCACCGCCACCCTCTTTGGTCTGAACTTTTTTATTGATGTTTGGGCATTTGCCATCTTTACATTGCGCATTCTGGTCAATTTCATCAGCGGACATATTGCTACTGCCGGTCGCTGACTGGTTGGTATTCATACCAGAATTGTTAATGTCTTTGTTATCAACATTATTCGGTGGCAGATTCTCTTTCGCGCCACCAGCTGCTGCGCCTGCGTCGGCAGCCTGATTCGCAGTACCATTGTTACCCTGAGCCGCCATTGCTGCGCCGCTACCCAAGGTCATCGCTGCCGTAAAAAGGATAATTGCAAACTTATTCATCATTATGCTCCCGTTAATTAATGACAGTTGCTGTCTCAAACCCGGTGTTGCAGTTTGGATAAACGTCTCCCGGGCGAAATATAATTCCGCCGTTTGGCTTATAAGCAAATATTAATTGTGCAAGCAGCCAGTTCCTCAGTGCTTACAAGTAAAAAGCTTAGTCGATGCGTTAATAAATGCAAATTTCACTCGCGCATTTTAACCAGAACGGGAATTTACACCCCGGCGCTTCGGGCTACATTGTTCAGGTTGCGCCCGGCGCACGCTGGGCCAGAAATAATATGGAATCAGTATGAATTACCAGAACGATGATTTACGCATCAGAGAGATCAAAGAGCTGTTACCTCCTGTTGCGCTGCTTGAGAAATTTCCGGCAAGTGATAAAGCGGCGCAAACGGTGTCAGAAGCGCGCCAGGCAATCCATCATATCCTGCAAGGCCGGGATGATCGCCTGCTGGTGGTGATTGGACCCTGCTCCATTCACGATACCGAAGCCGCAAAAGCCTATGCGTCACGCTTGTTAACGCTGCGTGAAGAGCTGAAAGGCGAGCTTGAAGTGGTCATGCGCGTCTATTTTGAAAAGCCGCGTACCACCGTGGGCTGGAAAGGGCTAATTAACGATCCTTACATGGATGGCAGCTTTCAGTTAAACGATGGCCTGCGTATGGCGCGTAAATTGTTGCTCGATATCAATGACAGCGGTTTACCGGCGGCGGGTGAGTTCCTGGATATGATCACGCCACAATATGTAGCCGATTTGATGAGCTGGGGCGCGATTGGTGCACGTACCACCGAGTCTCAGGTGCACCGCGAGCTGGCTTCAGGTTTATCCTGCCCGGTAGGGTTTAAAAACGGCACCGACGGCACCATCAAAGTCGCGATTGATGCAATCAACGCGGCGGGTTCACCGCACTGTTTCCTGTCGGTGACCAAATATGGCCATTCAGCGATTGTCGAAACCAGCGGCAACGCGGACTGTCATATCATTTTGCGTGGCGGTAAAGAGCCAAACTACAGTGCGCATCACGTTAGTGCCGTTAAAGCGGGCCTGGAAAAAGCCGGTTTACCGCAGCAGGTGATGATCGATTTTAGTCATGCTAACAGCAGCAAGCAGTATCAAAAGCAGATGCTGGTAGCAGATGATGTTTCGCAGCAGATTATCGCGGGCGAAAAGGGCATTATCGGCGTGATGATTGAAAGTCATTTAGTTGAAGGCAATCAAAGCCTGGAGAGCGGCGAGCCGCTGGTCTATGGCAAAAGCGTCACTGACGCCTGCATCGGCTGGGACGATACCGACAAAGTCCTGCGTCAGTTGGCAGCAGCGGTAAAACAGCGTCGCGGCTGATTATCGCACTTGCATAAAAAGGCCAGACTTACGTCTGGCCTTTTGCGTTTCAGCGCAGGCTTACTTCGCTTTGCCCTGGTTTGCCACGGCCGCCGCTTTTGCAGCGATTTCGTCGGCATCACCCAGATAGTAACGCTTCAGCGGTTTGAAGTTTTCGTCAAACTCATACACCAACGGCACACCGGTTGGGATATTAAGTTCCAGAATCTCTTCTTCGCTCATATTATCGAGATATTTTACCAGCGCACGCAGTGAGTTACCGTGTGCCGCCACGATCACTTTCTCACCGCTTTTGATGCGCGGCAGAATGCTTTCGTTCCAGTAAGGGATCACGCGGTCAATGGTCAGCGCCAGGCTTTCGGTGGTTGGCAGCTGTTCAGCGGTCAGAGATGCGTAACGCGGATCGTGTCCCGGGAAACGCTCGTCGCTGCGATCCAGTTCCGGCGGAGTTACCGCGAAGCCGCGACGCCACTGTTTAACCTGCTCGTCGCCATATTTGTCGGCGGTTTCCGCTTTGTTCAGACCCTGCAGCGCGCCGTAGTGACGCTCGTTCAGACGCCATGATTTTTCAACCGGCAGCCAGGCCTGATCCAGCTCATCAAGAACGTTCCACAGGGTGTGAATGGCGCGTTTCAGCACAGAGGTGTAAGCAAAATCAAAGACGAAACCTTCTTTCTTCAGCAGTTGACCGGCTGCTTTGGCTTCGGTGCGACCTTTGTCAGAAAGGTCTACGTCGTACCATCCGGTAAAGCGGTTTTCGTTGTTCCACTGGCTTTCGCCGTGTCGCACCAGAACCAGCTTAGTTACGGCCATAGCTTAACTCCTTAATACTTAATGTTTCTGTGATAATGGAAACCTGCTGCTGCCAGCACAATGAGCGGCGCCGGACTGCGTACTGATTGCGCCATACCATATCGGAAAACAGCGCCCCGCGTAAGCCTGTCTGTTACGCACTGCGCGTTTTTCGTCCGGCGGCTCAGTGCGGCGTGAAGCGATAGCGCGTCACAGACTCATAACATTCCCTGGCTGTAGCCAGCAATCGGCTTGCGGCCACTCAGGATGATTAGGCGAGTCAGGTAAAAACTCACTCTCCAGTGCAATGCCCTGGAAAGCAGTATAGCTTTCCTGCTCGCGGGCGCGCGTGCCCTCAAGATAGTTGCCGCTGTAAAACTGCAACGCGGGTGCTGAGGTCGTCACGCTGAGTTGCAGCTTACCATCCGCTGACCACAACTCTGCGGCAGGCTGATTTGCGTCACCGGCGCTCTCCAGCAGAAACGCATGGTCATAACCTTTCACCGCCTGCTGATCCTCGTCGGCGAGAAAATCCTGAGCGACGGTTTTCGGCTGGCGAAAATCGAAGCTGGTTCCTGCCACCGCTTTTAATGGCGCATTCGGAATGCCTGCGCTGTCAACCGGCAGGTAACGATGGGCGTGCAGTTGTAAGCGATGCTGACGCGCGTCGCCATGATGCGCATCAAGATTAAAGTAAGCGTGATTGGTCAGATTAACCGGACAGGCCCGATCGCAGCGCGCTTCGTAATGAATCGACAGGCTGTTGTCATCATCAAGCCGGAAGCGCACATTCGCAACTAAGTTACCCGGAAAGCCCTGGTCGCCATCGGGCGAATCGATACGGTAATGCACTTCGCTTTCAGACTGGCTGACGATCTGCCAGCGCCGCTTATCAAAACCTTCCGGGCCGCCATGTAGCTGATGCTCGCCCTGATTAGCCGCCAGTTGCAGCGGCAGTGCAGACAATCTGGCATGAGCGATGCGGTTAGCGTAACGGCCCACAGTCGCGCCCAGATAAGCCTCCTGATGCAGATAATCAGAGGGCGTAGCGCAGCCGAGCAGTGCTTCACGCACGCTGCCGTCCTGCATAGGCACGCGAGCCGAAAGCCAGGTCGCGCCCCAGTCCATAAAGGTCGCAATCATGCCATTGGCGTTACGCAGCACAGTAATGCGCCACGGCTGACCGTCTGGCGCATGAGAATTTACATCTGGCATTGACCGGCTCCTTCTGACGCTTTGCAAACGTAAAAGGTCTCTTTTATGCCGGTTTTGGCTTCATACTGTGCGGCAACGGCTGCTTTGACCTGATCAACCTGATCAAGCGGTATTAATGCCACGACGCAACCGCCAAAACCGCCGCCAGTCATGCGTACACCGCCACGCTCGCCAATTTCAGCTTTAACAATTTCAACCAGGGTATCGATCGGCGGGACGGTAATTTCAAAATCATCGCGCATGGACGCGTGCGATTCTGCCATCAGCTCACCCATGCGTTTAAGATCGCCCCGGCTCAACGCTTCAGCGGCTTCCAGGGTGCGGGCGTTTTCAGTCAGTACATGACGCACACGTTTGGCAACCTCGGGATCAAGCCGGGATTCAGCGGCCTGAAACTCTGCCAGCCCGACATCGCGTAATGCCTGCTTTTCAAAGAAGCGCGCACCGGTTTCACACTGCTGTCGGCGCGTGTTGTATTCGCTCCCGACCAGGCTACGGCGGAAGTTAGAGTTGATAATCACCACCGCAACATCGTCTGGCAGGGAAACCGGCCGCGTGCTGAGCGTGCGACAGTCAAGCAGCATGGCGTGATCTTTCTGACCCAGCGCGGAAATAAGCTGATCCATGATGCCGCAGTTACAGCCCACAAACTGGTTTTCCGCTTCCTGTCCGTTCACCGCAATGGCTGCGCCATCCAGCGGCAGGGCATAGAGCTGCTGCAACACGGTGCCAACGGCCACTTCCAGCGAGGCTGAAGAGCTTAAACCCGCGCCCTGCGGCACGTTGCCGCTGATCACCATATCAACGCCGCCAAAGTCGGCATGGCGTTTTTGCAGGTGCTTTACGACGCCGCGTACATAGTTTGCCCACATTGGCTCCTGAACGCTGACAATCGGTTCATCCAGAGAGAAGCTGTCCTGGGCATTATCATAATCAACGGCAATGACCCGTACCTGGCGATCGTCCCGCTTCGCACAGGCGATAACGGTTTGATAATCAATGGCGCAGGGCAGAACAAAGCCGTCATTGTAATCGGTGTGTTCACCGATCAAATTTACCCGACCTGGCGCCTGGATGATGTGCGTCGGCGCGTAGCCGAACAGATCGGAGAACACCTGTTGCGTGGTGGTTTTTAAATTCATTGTTGTGCCTCGCGGAAGTGAACATCGCTAACAGAACGCAACCGTTCTGCTGCCTGTTCTGCGGTAAGATCGCGTTGGGTTTCGGCCAGCATTTCATACCCGACCATAAATTTACGCACCGTTGCTGAACGCAGCAGCGGTGGATAGAAGTGCGCATGCAATTGCCAGTGATCGTTCGCTTCATTGTTGAAGGGCGCGCCATGCCAGCCCATTGAATAGGGAAAGAGCACTGAAACAGGTTGTCGTAACGGCTGGTGAGCTGCTTCAGGGCAAGCGCCAGATCGCTACGCTGCGCCTCATCAAGATCGGTCAGGCGTTTGATCTGCGCTTTTGGCAGTAACAAGGTTTCGAAGGGCCAGGCGGCCCACCACGGCACCACGGCCAGCCAGTGTTCGGTTTCGACCACGGTGCGGCTGCCATCGTTTAGCTCGCGGGCGGCGTAATCAACCAGCATGGGTGAGCCATGTCTGGCGAAATAGTCACGCTGATGATCGTCTTCACGCTGGGCTTCATTAGGCAGAAAACTGTTGGCCCATATCTGGCCATGCGGATGTGGGTTGGAACAACCCATTGCTGCGCCTTTGTTTTCAAATACCTGCACCCACGGATAGTGTTGTCCGAGGTCGGCAGTCTGCTCCTGCCAGGTACGCACGACTTCTTCGAGCGCGTTGAGTGACATTTCCGGCAAGGTTTTGCTGTGATCGGGTGAGAAGCAGATGACACGGCTGGTACCCCGGGCGCTTTCACAGCGCATCAGCACATCGTCGCTGGCGGGGGCATCTGGCGTATCGGTCATCAAGGCGGCAAAGTCATTAGTGAAAACGTAAGTGCCGCTGTAGTCCGGGTTTTTATCGCCGGTAATGCGGGTATTGCCGGCACACAAAAACAGTCGGGATCGTGCGCGGGCAAAGTATGGGTAGCAGGAGTTTCCTGAGCACCTTGCCACGGACGTTTGGCACGATGCGGGGAAACTAAAATCCACTGATCGATCAGTGGATTGTAACGGCGATGCGGATGATCGACCGGGTTAAATTTTTCCATGTTTCATCCTGGTAAGCGTCAAAAGCCGGTTAGGCATTGTTAAAAAATAGCACATCAGCCGACATGAAAGCGTGATCGAGTCTGGATAAATGGTATCGTTTACACAAGCTGAATAATCTCATTTTATAGCGTTCAGTGCAGCAGAGAGGCGATTATTGTGCAAGTTAATGGTAACGCTTACATTGCGGAGGGGAATAAACGCCGACAGGGCGGCGTTTAGAGAAATTAGCCTAACGTTTCTTGAAGATAATCGTAACCCTCTGCGCGTGCGACAAAGCTAAGGCGGTGAGTAATGCACTGCGGCGCATCTTCTGCATGGTGTGAAACAAACAGCAGTTGCGTGCGGCCTTCACCAATCAGCACGTCGACAAAGCGACGAACCAGCTGACGGTTAATCGGATCGAGTCCCTGCAATGGTTCATCGAGAATCAGCAGGGTAGGATGCTTAACCAGCGCGCGCGCAATCAGCACCAGCCGCTGTTGTCCCCATGACAGACTGTGGAACGGCGCATCGCTTAACGCATTATCCATGCCCAGCAGCGCCAGCCACTGGCGCGCCAGCGCCTTCTGGCGCTCGGAGACGGCCTGATACAGGCCTATCGAATCAAAAAAGCCGGAGAGGATCACGGTAAGCACATTTACGCTGACGCGGTAATCAAGATGCAGGCTACTGCTGACATAACCAATATGCTGCTTGATATCCCAGATGGTTTCACCACTGCCGCGACGGCGACCAAACAGGGTTAAATCATTGCTGTAGCCTTGGGGATGATCGCCCGTGACCAGACTGAGTAGCGTCGATTTACCCGCGCCGTTAGGGCCAACAATCTGCCAGTGTTCACCGGCGTTAACCTGCCAGTTTAGACCCTTAATCACCGGTTGATCGTCATAAGAAACCACACCGTTGCGCAATATGACGCGGGGTGCATTATCAGCCAGTGTTGGCAGTTGATCGGGCGCATCGGCTTCGGGTAGCGCCATGCCCCTGAGCTGTTCACTGTGCGCCAGCTGCGCAACCAGGGCTTCGGCCAGAATCGCCTGACGCGCACCGACATGGGTAAGGGTACATTCGGCCAGCACGCCAACCTGCTGGATAAACGCCGGGATATCATCGAAGCGGTTTAATACCAGTACCAGGGTAAAGCCGGGCTGTTGCAGGTTTTGCAGCGTTTCGCTCAGGCTGGCGCGTGACGCCACATCCAGCCCGTCAAAAGGTTCATCAAGAATCAACAGATCCGGCTGCTTCATCAGTGCCTGACACAGCAGAGTCTTGCGCGTTTCGCCAGTGGAGAGATACTTGAAGCGGCGTGACAGCAACCCCGTTATGCCAAACTGCTCCGCCAGCTGTGCGCACCGCGCCGTATCTTTACTTCATCCTGAATAATCTCTGACGCCGTGCGACCGGTATCATTTTCGCCTTCGCTCAGCAGATCGGTGTTATTGCGTAACCATTCATCAGACACCAGTTTTTGTAACTGCTCTAATGAAAGACGGGCTGGACGCTGAAAATTGCTGATTAGCCTGCCTTTTAACGGTGGAAGCTCACCCGACAGCGCCCGCGCCAGAGAGGATTTACCACTGCCGTTTGCGCCAACAAAAGCCCAGCTTTCGCCGCTGTGAAGCTGAAGATCATTAAGGGTCAGTATTCGGGTGTCGCTAAGACGAAACGTGCCTTGCGAAATTTGCAATGAAGACATGATATATTCCATTTTATGCATCGTATCACTGAGTTGTAACCACTGCATGCCATGAAGTCAAATCACGACCTGTAAACTAAAGTAACGTCGCCAGAATGGCGTGTTCAGCATTAAAGCTGGCGGTAACGGTGTCGCCCGCGTGCAGAATTTTTTGCTGCACCTCGGTGTTGGAGAGGGTGGCGCACAGGGTTTCCCCGCTGGCTAAGGTCATCAACACTTCGCTTACCTGCTCGCCGGGTTCGATGGCACTGATCTGTGCCGTTAACTGATTATCTGCCTCGCCGGGATGGTGATTTACTGTAATCCACGGCGCTTTAATTAATACCAGCACTTCTTTCCCGGCAGTGAGTTGCAAACGCTCGGCGCTGCGCTGCGTTAACGCTACCTTAAGCGCCGTTTTGCCATCTGCCAGCAAAATAGTGAGATGCTGAACGACCTGCTGTGCATCGTTGGTGATAACCGTACCGAAAAGTTGATTACGCGCACTGGTTTGCAGCGAAAAGCGCGCAATGGCTGCCAGCAGGCTGTCGAGCGGCAGCGAATCCTGTTGCAGCGCATCAAAGGCTTTTTGCTGAATTTGCTCCATTAACTGGAACAGCTGGATTAATCGCTGACCGTAACGCGTCAGGCAAGCACCCCCGCCGCCTTTGCCACCGGTGGCGCGTTCAACCAGCGTTTCATCTGCCAGTTGATTCATTTCGTTAATCGCATCCCATGCGCTTTTATAGCTGATCCCCGCCAGCCTGGCACCCTGACTGATCGAGCCGGTATGCTGGACCTGCTTTAGCAGCTCAATGCGGCGCGGATCGGCAAAGAGTTTTTGCTGTAAACGAATATGAAGAGAGAGTTCGGCTTGCATGGCAGCTCCGGCAAAGGGTTGATTCACAACACGCTGGGATGATAGCGGCGTTTCGGCAGAAAAGTAAAAGCACGAAAAGGGCTGCGCAAATATTTCTTCAACCGTTACAATCTCTTTTTTGTTCGCAGAGTGAGACTCTCCATGTTGGAATTGCTTAAAAGCCTCGCCGTGGCGGTAATTATGGTACCCGTTGTGATGGCGGTGATGTTGGGTCTGATTTATGGCCTGGGTGAAGTATTTAACGTCATCTCAAAATTTGGCCGTCGCGAAAACAGCCCCCGTTCACAAAATTGATTTCCTGAAATGCCCGCCATGTCAGCGGGCGTTATTATTTTCCCCGCCCTCAATCTTCTGCTTTTCCTGCCGATAATGTCATGACACTCCGGGAACTTACGTTATATTATCGCCTATACAACGAACCACTGGAGAACACCATGTCTGTATCATCGTACCGTTGGGGTATTGCCGCTGTGTTGAGTGTGTCGCTGGCCGGTCAGGCTGCTGCGGCTGAAAAAATTACTGTGTTTGCTGCTGCGTCGTTAACCAACGCTCTGCAGGAGATTAGTAGCCAGTATCAGCAGAAAAGTGGCGTAGAGGTCGTCTCCTCATTTGCCTCCTCTTCTACGCTGGCGCGTCAGATTGAGCAGGGCGCACCTGCCGATCTGTTCATCTCTGCCGATCAGCAGTGGATGGACGATGCGGTGGCTAAAAAGAGCATGATCGATAACACACGTTTTACCTTGCTGGGTAACGATTTGGTGTTGATCGCACCGCGTAGCAGCACCGTAAAAGCGGTTAATATCGACAACCACACCGACTGGAAAAGCCTGCTAAAAGGTGAACGTCTGGCGGTGGGCGATCCCGATCACGTGCCTGCCGGTATCTACGCTAAAGAGGCGTTACAGAAACTGGGCGCGTGGGAAACGCTGTCTCCAGTTATGGCGCGGGCAAACAATGTACGTGCCGCACTGGCGCTGGTGGAGCGCAATGAAACGCCGTTTGGCATTGTGTATGGTTCAGATGCTGTTGCCAGCAATAAAGTACAGGTGGTTGGCACGTTCCCGGAATCGAGCCATAAAGCAGTCGAATATCCGATGGCGATAGTTAAGGATCACAACGGCTCAGCCGTTACTGCTTTTTATCAGTATTTAAAAGGGCCGGAAGCGGCAGCCGTGTTTAAACGTTACGGATTCACACCTAAGACATGATACTCAGCGATCTCGAATGGCAGGCGGTCATGCTTAGCCTGAAAGTGTCTGGCATTGCCGTGCTCTGCAGCCTGCCGTTTGGCATCCTGATTGCCTGGATTCTGGTACGTTGCCGCTTTCCAGGCAAAACCCTGCTCGACAGTTTGATTCATTTACCGCTGGTGTTGCCGCCCGTGGTGGTGGGCTATCTGTTATTAATTGGTCTGGGGCGACGTGGATTTATAGGTGAAAAGCTCTATGACTGGTTTGGCTTCAGCTTCGCCTTTAGCTGGCGTGGGGCCGCTTTAGCCTCTGCAGTGATCGCGTTTCCGCTCATGGTGCGTGCAATTCGTCTGGCATTAGAAGCGGTCGATACGCGACTGGAACAGGCAGCACGCACATTGGGCGCAGGCCGCTGGCGCGTATTCTTTACCATCACTTTACCGCTCACATTGCCCGGCATCATTGTTGGGACTGTGCTGGCCTTTGCACGCTCGCTCGGTGAATTTGGTGCAACGATTACCTTTGTATCCAATATCCCCGGCGAGACGCGTACCATTCCGCTGGCAATGTACACCCTGATTGAGACACCGGGCGCAGAAAGCGCCGCAGCCCGGCTCTGCGTCATCGCCATCGTTTTGGCGCTGGCATCGCTATTGATCTCTGAATGGCTGGCCCGCTGGGGTCGTAAGCGGATGGGGGCATAATCATGCTGTCACTCAATTTTTCCCAGCAGTTGGGCGATCATGTGCTTGAGGTCAATGCGCACATTCCGGCCAAAGGGATTACCGCCATATTTGGCGTATCCGGTGCCGGTAAAACCTCATTAATCAATGCCATCGGTGGTTTAACCCAGCCGCAGAGCGGCACGATCCAGCTTAACGACCGCATCCTGTTTGATGCGGATAAACAGATCATATTACCGCCTGAAAAACGCCGCATTGGCTATGTTTTTCAGGATGCGCGGCTGTTTCCCCACTATCGCGTGCGTGGAAACCTGCAATATGGCATGGCAGCCAAAATGAAAGGGCAGTTTGAGGCACTGGTGTCTCTGCTTGGGCTTGAAACCCTGCTAAATCGTTTTCCACTGTCGCTGTCAGGAGGCGAAAAGCAGCGGGTGGCGATTGGTCGCGCCTTGCTCACCGCCCCCGATATTTTGCTGATGGATGAACCTCTGGCTTCACTCGACCTGCCGCGCAAGCGTGAACTGATGCCTTATCTGCAAAAGCTGGCAAAGCAGGTTGAAATTCCGCTGCTGTATGTTTCACACAGCCTCGAAGAGATACTGCAATTAGCGGATAATGTGCTGGTGCTGGACAGCGGAAAAGTCAAGGCGTTTGGTTCGCTGGAGCGCGTCTGGGGCAGCAGTGCAATGCGGCCCTGGCTGCCACTCAACGAACTCACCAGCGTGCTGCGTGTGCAGGTGTTAGAGCAGCACCCCGATTACCCGATGACGGCACTGTCGCTGGGCGATCAGCATATCTGGGTCAGTCGGATAAATCAGCCCGCTAAAACGCCGCTGCGTATTCGTATCGCCTCAGCCGATGTCTCCCTGGCGCTGCAACCGCCACACAACACTTCTATCCGCAATATTTTACCGGCGCAGGTGGTGGAATTGATTGAGGTCGGGGATCAGATTGAAGTCAGGCTGCGCATCGGCATCAGCGAATTATGGGCGCGTATCTCGCCGTGGGCACGGGATGAACTGGGCATTCGGCCAGAACAGTGGCTCTATGCCCAGATTAAAAGCGTTTCAGTCACGGCCTGAACCGCGATCCGCTCAGGCAAGCAGTAGGTGATTAAGGGTGTCGGCAATACTGGGTTCGAGATTGGTGCCGATCACCTTTTTCGCCCGGATTCTGATCGCCTCGTCGGCGTTGCCCATTGCGACGCCCATGCCAACCGCTTCCAGCATGCTGAGGTCGTTATAGTTGTCACCAAAGGCGATAACGTCATTCATGCTCAACCCAAGCGATTCAACCCACTGCGCCAGCCGTTTCCCTTTGCTGTTGCCGCGCTGCGCGATATCAACCTGATCGTGCCATGACCATTCGCACGCCAGTCCTAATTCAGCTTCAACTTTTTCTGCGAACAGCTCCAGCTCAACGATGTTTTCGTGCGACAACGCAAATTTCCAGATCGATTCTGCGTCGTGTGCAGCCTGCGCCAGATCCGGCACCTGCTTAAACAGCGGACGCTGATGCGGCGGCAGCGATTCGGCCCATTTCATGGTGCGGATAACATGCCCGGTCGGCGTTTGATAGAGCATCGCATCGTCCACATACAGCAAGCCGTGAATCGGCTGCGCAGTCAGCATTTCAATCACGCGCAGCGCCTGCTGTTTATCCATCGGATCGGCAGCCAGCACCTTTTGGGCTTGGTAATCATACAAATAGGTGCCATTGCAGCAAATTGCTGGCGTATCCAGCTCTAATGCCTGATAAAAAGGATGAATAGCGCAGTGATGGCGGCCAGTCACAATGGCGACCTTAATACCCGCCTGACGTGCGCGTTGCAGGGTTTCAATGGACTGCGGCAGAATGGTTTTTGCTGGCGTTAACAGCGTGCCATCAAGGTCGAGGGCGATTACACGATAGCTCATTAATCCTTCCGTCTGTATGCGTTAGCGAAGGGCCAAGTCTACATTGACCGCGGCCCTGAGACAAAAAACAGGGCACAAATGATCTCAGCGCCGTCAAAGAAAACGCGCTAAAGTGACCCACTGAACATAGCGGCAGCATAAAAGGAGAATGCATGAAACAAGTTGTCTACACCGCCAGTCCCGAAAGTCAGCAAATTCATGTCTGGCAATTGAATGAAGATGGCGCACTCACACTGCTTCAGGTGACGGATGTTGCCGGCCAGGTTCAGCCAATGGTGGTGAGTCCGAAAAAAGATTTCCTCTATGTTGGCGTACGCCCCAATTTTCGCGTCTTAGCTTTCCGCATTGCGGCGGATGGCACCTTGACTGAAGCGGGCCAGGCACCATTGCCAGGCAGCCCAACGCACATTTCGACCGATCGCACAGGAAAATTCCTGTTTTGCGGTTCTTATAATGATGAGTGTGTCAGCGTCAGCCCGATCAACGCCGAGGGAATACCGCAAGCGCCAACGCAGGTGATTAACGGCCTTGCCGGTTGTCATTCCGCCAATATCGATAACGCTAATCAAACGCTGTTCGTGCCCGCGTTAAAGCAGGATCGCATCTGCCTGTTTGAACTGGGTGCTGAAGGCCAGCTAACGCCACGTCAGCAGGCACAGGTTACCACTGTAGAGGGTGCCGGCCCGCGCCATATGGTATTTCATCCCAACGGCAATTACGCCTACTGCGTCAACGAACTGGACAGCACCGTGGATGTCTGGGCGCTAAACCATGCACAGGGTGAGGTTGAGCGCGTGCAGACGCTGGATTTGCTGCCGCCGGGCTTTGAGGGTACACGCTGGGCAGCAGATATCCATCTGACGCCGAATGGCCGCTTTCTTTACGCCTGCGATCGTACCAGCAGCACGCTGGCAATCTTTAGCGTCAGTGAAGAGGGTGGATTATTAACAGTAGAAGGATTCCAGCCGACCGAAACGCAGCCGCGCGGTTTCAACATTGACAACAGCGGTCAGTATCTGGTGGCGGCAGGACAGAAATCACATCATATTGAGGTTTATCGTATTACCGGGCCGCAGGGACTGTTACAGCCTGTTGGCCGTTATGCGGTGGGCCAGGGACCAATGTGGGTGGTGATTCATCAGCTTTAACCCCATCGCCCTCTCCTGTGGGAGAGGGCATCAGGCTGGGGATGATCAGGAATACATTACCGTAACCGACGCACTGGCCAGCACGTGAAAATGCACGTTAAAGCCCACCATTGCACCACTTGCACCTTCATCAACCTCAATCTTATCCACATCCAGTGCATGCACGCTGAAGATATAGCGATGGCTTTCGCCCTGCGGCGGTGCGGCACCACCGTAACCGGCTTTACCGAAATCTGTCCGCGTCTGTACCGCGCCAGCAGGCAATGATGCCGCGCCCGAACCGGCACCTTGCGGCAGAGAAGCGGTGCTGGCAGGAAGATTGGCAACGACCCAGTGCCACCAGCCGGAACCGGTAGGCGCATCCGGATCGTAGCAGGTCACGACAAAGCTTTTCGTCCCTTCCGGCGCATCTTCCCACGCCAGATGCGGGGAGAGATTTTCGCCCTGATAACCCATGCCATTAAAAACGTGCTTCTCCGGCATTTTGTCGCCGTCGTTAAAATCCTCGGCTATAAACTCGCATCACATCTCCTTCAGTGGTTGAGGAATCACACCTCATATTAACGAAAAAGTGTGTTACTTCCAGTTGTTAGCCCAACTCAGGAGACAAAATGGGAAGGATGCTCAAGTGCCGCGCCAATCGTCCGGGTGAGTTTCGTCAACGCCTCCGGCTCGATAATGTAAGGCGGCATCAGGTAAATCAGACGACCAAATGGGCGGATCCACACGCCGTGTGCAACAAAAAATTGCTGTAACGCGGCCATATTAACCGGCTTGTGCGTCTCAACCACGCCGATAGCACCCAATACACGTATATCAGCCACCTGCGGTGACGCCTGCAGAGGTAAAAGTTCATCACGCAGTTGCCGTTCAATCGCCGCAACCTGAGTCTTCCAGTGCCCTTCCTCTAACAGCGTTAAGCTTTCAACTGCGACGGCGCAGGCGAGCGGGTTGCCCATAAACGTCGGGCCATGCATAAAACACCCTGCCGGGCTGCGGCTGATGGTTTCTGCCACTTCGCGTGTGGTCAGCGTTGCCGCCAGCGTCAGGGTGCCGCCAGTTAACGCTTTGCCCACGCATAAAATATCTGGCTCAATTGCCGCATGTTCGCAGGCGAACAGCTTGCCGGTGCGACCAAAGCCCGTGGCAATTTCATCTGCAATCAGCAGCACGCCGTAGCGATCGCACAAGTCACGCACCTGCTGCAAATAGCGTGGATGATAGAAACGCATGCCGCCCGCGCCTTGCACAATCGGCTCAAGGATCACTGCCGCGAGCTGATGATGACGCTGTTCCATGTGTCGGGCAAAATCGTCGATGTCGCGTTCGTTCCACTCATCATCAAACGCACATTGCGGCGCGGCAGCAAAATGATGCTCAGGCAGATAGCCACGCCATAAGCTGTGCATGGAATTATCAGGATCGCAAACCGACATGGCGGCAAACGTATCGCCATGATAGCCACGCTTGAGCGTCAAAAATTGCTGACGCACTTCACCCCGGCCCAGCCAGTATTGCAGCGCCATCTTCATCGCAACTTCAACCGATACCGAACCGGAATCAGCCAGAAACACGCACTCCAGCGATGCAGGCGTCAGCGCCACCAGCTTGCGACACAAGGCCACCGCTGCCGGATGAGTGATGCCGCCAAACATCACGTGCGCCATCTGCGTCATCTGCTGCTGCATCGCCTGATTCAGTCGGGGATGGTTATAGCCATGAATCGCTGCCCACCATGATGACATACCGTCTACTAATTCACCGCCATCAGCCAGTTGCAAATGGACGCCCTGTGCGGCCACCACCGGATAACAGGGCAGGGATCGGTCATTGAGGTATAGGGATGCCAGATATGCTGGCGGTCAAATTCGCTGTCGCTCTGACTGAACATGGGTATTGTAAACCAAAAATAAAAAATATAGTTTACAAGTATAACCACGTTAATCGTCGGGATGACACCCTTTTTGGAGCAAGCAATGGCACAACGTTGGACTCTGGCGCAGGCACAGGCGCTGTTTGATAAACCTTTTCTCGAACTGATGTTTGAAGCGCAGCAGGTGCACCGTCAGCATTTTGACCCGCGCCAGGTGCAGGTCAGTACCCTGTTATCAATCAAAACCGGCGCCTGCCCGGAAGACTGCAAATATTGCCCGCAGAGCGCACGCTATAAAACCGGTCTTGAATCTGAACGTCTGATGGAAGTCGAAGAAGTGCTGATCTCCGCGCGTAAAGCGAAAGCGGCGGGTTCCAGCCGTTTCTGCATGGGCGCAGCGTGGAAAAACCCGAACGATCGCGACATGCCTTACCTTGAAAAAATGGTTGAGGGCGTCAAGGCGATGGGCATGGAAACCTGCATGACGCTCGGCACACTCAGTGACACACAGGCACAGCGACTGGCTGGCGCCGGGCTCGATTTCTACAACCACAATCTTGATACCTCACCAGAATTTTACGGCAGTATTATCACCACGCGCAGCTATCAGGAGCGTCTGGACACGCTGGGCAAAGTGCGTGATGCCGGGATCAAGGTCTGTTCAGGCGGCATTGTTGGGCTGGGTGAAACCGTTAACGATCGCGCCGGTTTGCTGGTGCAGTTAGCTAACCTGCCGACGCCGCCAGAAAGCGTGCCAATCAACATGCTGGTGAAAGTGAAAGGCACACCGCTGGCCGATAACGATGATGTAGAGCCATTCGATTTTATTCGTACCATTGCCGTGGCGCGTATCATGATGCCTGCCTCCCATGTACGCCTTTCTGCCGGACGTGAGCAGATGAGCGAACAGACGCAGGCGATGTGCTTCATGGCGGGTGCCAACTCTATTTTCTATGGCTGCAAGCTGCTCACCACACCAAACCCGGAAGAGGACAAAGATTTAATCCTGTTCCGCAAGCTGGGACTGAATCCGGAACACACTCACACGCAAAGCGGTGATAACGAACAGCAGCAGCATCTGAGCGAGCAGTTATTCAACGCGGATACCGACCAGTTTTATAACGCGGCGGTGTAATGAGCTGGCAGCAACGTATTACCACGGCGCTGGAGCAGCGGCACGCAGCCGATGGCTGGCGTCAGCGCCACGTGACTGATGAAAACCACACGCGTTTACTGACGGTGGAGGGGAAACGCTATCGCCACTTTTCCAGCAATGATTATCTGGGGCTGAGCCAGCATCCGGCGGTCATCGCTGGCTGGCAGCGCGGTGCACAACAGGCCGGCGCAGGTGCAGGCGCGTCCGGGCATGTCACGGGTTTTAACCGCTTACATGCCGATTTAGAGGCGCAGCTTGCAGACTGGCTCGGTTACCGGCGTGCGCTGCTGTTTATTTCCGGCTTCGCCGCTAATCAGGCGGTTATTCATCTTCTGGCGGAAAAAACGGATCGCATTCTGGCTGATAAGCTGGCCCATGCGTCGCTGCTGGATGCTGCCAGCCACAGTCCGGCGCAGTTGCGCCGTTTTAGCCATAACGCAGCAGAGAGTCTCGCCGCGCGCCTGGCCATTCCCTGTGAAGGGGAGACGCTGGTGGTGACGGAAGGCATCTTTAGCATGGATGGTGACAGCGCACCGTTGCAGGCGATCGCTGAGCAGACACGTTGCGCACAGGGCTGGCTGCTGGTGGATGATGCGCACGGTATTGGGGTGGTTGGCGAGCAAGGGCGCGGCAGTTGCTGGCAGCAGGGCGTTAAGCCGGAATTGCTGATAGTCACCTTTGGAAAAGGATTTGGCGTGAGCGGCGCGGCATTGCTGTGTGATGAGGCGACCGCCGACTATTTTTTGCAGTTTTCACGTCATCTGATTTATTCAACGGCGATGCCGCCAGCGCAGGCTTGTGCGCTACAGGCGGCGCTTGCACAGGTGCAGCAAGGTGACGCGCTGAGACAGCGACTTAGTGCCAACATACAAAGATTCAGAGCCGGTGCTGCTTCACTGCCGTGGCAATTAATGGGCTCTGAAAGCGCCATTCAGCCGCTCATTGTTGGTGAAAATGCGCAGGCGATGGCGTTATCCCGCAGGCTGGCAGAAGCGGGTTGCTGGGTCAGTGCGATTCGACCGCCAACCGTGCCGCCGGGCACGGCACGCTTACGTATTACGCTAACGGCGGCACATCAGCCGGAAGATATCGATGTTTTGCTGGAGGCGCTGCATGACGCTGCAGGTCAATAAACGTGCCGTCGCACGCGCCTTCGGTCGTGCTGCTGCTCACTACGACAGCCACGCTGAACTGCAACGCCTCAGCGGTGATGCGCTACTGGCGCTGGCGCCTTCGCAGAGCGGCAATGCTGTATTAGACGCTGGCTGCGGCACTGGCTGGTACAGTCGCGTCTGGCAGCAACGCGGCAAGCAGGTCACTGCACTGGATCTCTCGCCGCAAATGCTGCAACAGGCCCGACAGAATAAGGCGGCCCATCACTATCTGGCGGGCGATATTGATGCTTTGCCGCTGTCAGATGCCTGTGTGGATGTGGTGTGGAGCAATCTGGTGGTGCAGTGGAGTGACAATTTGCGTGCAGCATTGCACCAGTTTACGCGCGTTCTGCGTCCTCAAGGCTGCCTGCTGTTCTCCACTTTAAGCGCCGGCTCACTGCATGAAGTGCACCAGGCCTGGTCTGCACTGGATAACCATTCACATGCGAACCGCTTTCTCCCCGAAGAGGAGATCGCGACGGTCTGTGCTGCATATCATCTGCAATGTCATTCACAGGTCATTACTCTGCATTTCCCTGACGCCATAAGCGCGATGCGCTCTCTGAAAGGCATTGGCGCAACCCATTTACACAGCGGGCGTGAGAGCCGTTTGTTAACGCGTCAGCGTCTGGCGCAGCTGGAAAGATGCTGGCCACGCGACGCGCAGGGATTTCGCCTCAGTTACCATTTGATGTATGGAGTGACTCAATTATGAAACGCTGGTTTATCACTGGCACCGACACCGAAGTGGGTAAAACTGTTGCCAGCAGCGCACTGTTGCAGGCGGCCAGTGCAGCGGGCTATCGCTGTGCAGGCTACAAACCTGTCGCTTCTGGCTGTGATGTTACGCCTGACGGCATTCGCAACAGTGATGCCCTGGCGCTACAGCGTTACAGCAGCGTGGCGCTGGAGTACGCGCAGGTCAATCCCATGGCATTTATCGAGCCGACTTCGCCGCATATTATCAGCGCAGAAGAGAAGAGACCGATCGATTTCACGACGCTGTCGGCAGGCTTGCGAACTCTTGAATCGCGCGCAGACTGGGTACTGGTCGAAGGTGCAGGCGGATGGTATACGCCGCTTTCAGAAACGGAAACCTATGCCGACTGGGTAGAGCGCGAACAGTTGCCCGTTATTTTAGTGGTGGGAGTAAAGCTGGGCTGTATTAATCACGCTATGCTCACCGCAGAGGCGATAAAGGCGCGCGGTTTACGTCTGGCTGGCTGGATTGCTAATGATGTTTTGCCACCCGGCAAACGTCATCAGGAATATCTCGCTACGCTAAATCAACGCTTACCGGCTCCCTGCCTTGGTGAAATTCCCTGGCTAACCGAAGCCAGCCAGTATGCAGACTGTGGGCGTTATCTGATCCTGCCCGAATAAGTCGCCTTTATACCACCGTCAGCCATTTGTTGACGGTGAAATCATCGAGCTGAGCTACTTTTCCCTGCGCCACGTTGCGGCCACGGTGCAGCAGCAGGAAATAGTCGGCTACGCGGCGGATCAGCGAGACGCGCTGCTCTAACAGCAAAATTGTCATGCCGTAATCCAGATTCAGACGACGAATCAAATTCCCCATCTCCTCTTCCAGCCACGGCGACATGCCATCGGTGGGCTCATCAAGGATCAGCAGCTTCGGCTGCAACACTAACGCACGCGCTAACGCCAGTTGCTGCTGCTGATCGATCGGCAGATTGCCGCTGCGCTGCTGGCGTAATGAGTAGAGTGCCGGGAAAAGATCAAAAACCATTTCAGGGATCGTGCGATGACGATCGGCCTGATCCGCGCCTGCCAGCAGTGCGATCAATAAATTATCTTCAACGCTCATTTGGGTGAAGATATGACGGCCCTGCGGCACATAGCCAATACCCCGGCGTGCACGCTGCTCAGCCGGTTGCAGCAGCAGATTTTCAGGCGGCGAGCCATCTTCATGCCAGAAGATCGAGCCGCTGTTTATCGGCAGTCTTCCCATAATACAGTTCACCAGTGTGGTTTTACCCATACCAGAGCGACCCAGAACCCCGGTGCAGGTACCGGGCGGCAGATCGAGATCCACATCCCACAGAATATGGTTTTGACCGTAAAACTGATTCACCGAACGTAAACTCAGCATCTGACACACTCCTTCCAGATAATTAGCCTGAATGCTTCCGCTCTTTGTCGTCTGGCAAACAAGTCATCAACGATGGCGCTAACGCCATTGCCGCACAGTGCGCCGGAGCGCGTTGTTACTTACTGGAACTAAGCTTGCAATTCCCAGGCCAGATTATCATTGGCGTCAGATTTAGCCTTAAGCCCTGAAAAAATTGCAATAAAAGATGAGTAATGCTTAATAATTTCGCAAAGTTATAAAACATTTGCACTTTGACAGTGCTCATTGCTTAACGTTTCTGGTGCATTTGATCGGTCATAATGCAAAAAGTCTGAACAGGCGTGTGCGTTAACCTGCTCATCCGGCGCATTAATTTCGCGGGCGGGCACCAAAAGGATAGCTAAAGCGCAACAGAAAGAGGTGAAATTAGCCGAAAAAAAATATTTTTAACCGGAACTGCAGTGGGGAAAAAATTATACACAGCCGATGGCGGTTGGCTTCACTTTAGTTATCCACTATTCCTGTGGATAACCTTGTGCATTAGGTAATGAAAACAGCTTTGAAGCGAGGAAATACGCGGCCTGGTAACATAATGCTGAGAAACTGGGCTTTTTGCGTTAATCAAGTAATATCAATAGCTTAATAAAAAACAAGTCTGAGGATTATCTGTCAGTTCATCGAACTGCAATTTTATGACGCTCTATTGACAAATGTTAAAATCACGCTCTGCCTGGGGATAACCTTGCGCAACAAAATAATCTGCAAGTGGACCGCCATGCGATAATAAGGGCAAGCCGCGTTCACCTGTTACTCTGCATCACAACTGTAATTATATCCAGTATTTTTTTCTGGCAAAATCACCATAGCAGAGTAAAATGATTGCCTGCCCGCCGACTTCTTCAGCAGGAACCGCATTCATGAGTAAAGTCTTTAAATTAAACTCCGCTTTTAAGCCTTCTGGCGATCAGCCTGAAGCCATTCGTCGTCTTGAAGAGGGGCTTGAAGATGGGTTGGCTCACCAGACGTTATTAGGCGTAACCGGTTCGGGGAAAACCTTTACCGTTGCCAATGTCATTGCCGATCTTAATCGTCCCACCATGGTGCTGGCTCCGAACAAAACGCTGGCGGCGCAGCTGTACGGTGAATTCAAAGAATTCTTTCCCGAAAACGCGGTAGAATTTTTTGTCTCTTATTACGACTATTATCAGCCAGAAGCCTATGTTCCCAGCTCGGACACCTTTATTGAAAAAGATGCGTCGGTTAACGAGCACATCGAACAGATGCGTTTGTCAGCGACAAAAGCGTTGCTGGAACGCCGCGATGTGATTGTCGTGGCATCGGTATCGGCGATTTATGGTCTGGGCGATCCCGATCTCTATCTGAAAATGATGCTGCACCTGACGCGCGGCATGATTATCGATCAGCGCAGCATTCTGCGTCGCCTGTCAGAACTGCAATATACCCGTAACGATCAAGCCTTCCAGCGCGGTACGTTCCGCGTGCGTGGTGAAGTCATCGATATTTTCCCGGCAGAATCTGATGATATTGCGCTGCGCGTTGAGCTGTTTGACGAAGAAGTCGAGCGGCTGTCACTGTTTGATCCGCTCACCGGACAGGTGGAATCGGTTATTCCGCGCTTTACTATCTATCCAAAAACGCACTACGTTACGCCGCGCGAGCGTATTTTGCAGGCAATGGAAGATATTAAAGTTGAATTAGGCGATCGCCGTAAAGTGTTGCTGGAAAACAATAAGTTGCTTGAAGAGCAGCGCATCACCCAGCGCACGCAGTTTGATCTGGAGATGATGGGCGAACTGGGTTATTGCTCTGGCATCGAAAACTACTCGCGCTATCTTTCCGGGCGCGGAGCGGGTGAAGCACCTCCGACACTGTTTGATTATCTGCCCGCAGATGGCTTGCTGGTGGTCGATGAATCGCACGTCACCATACCGCAGATCGGCGGCATGTATCGCGGTGACCGCGCGCGTAAAGAGACGCTGGTGGAGTATGGCTTCCGTTTGCCGTCTGCACTCGATAACCGGCCCATGAAGTTTGAAGAGTTTGAGGCACTGGCACCGCAAACCATTTATGTTTCAGCGACGCCAGGCAATTACGAACTGGAAAAATCGGGCACGGAAGTGATCGATCAGGTAGTACGTCCTACCGGCTTACTGGATCCATTAATTGAGGTGCGCCCGGTGGCGACCCAGGTTGACGATCTGCTGTCGGAGATCCGCCAACGCGTAGCGATCAACGAGCGCGTTCTGGTGACGGTGTTAACCAAGCGCATGGCGGAAGATCTCACCGAATATCTGGAAGAACACGGTGAAAAGGTGCGTTATTTGCACTCCGATATCGATACAGTAGAACGTATGGAGATTATCCGCGATTTACGCCTGGGCGAGTTTGATGTGCTGGTGGGGATCAACTTGCTGCGTGAAGGTCTGGACATGCCTGAAGTCTCGCTGGTGGCAATTCTTGATGCCGATAAAGAGGGCTTTTTGCGTTCAGAACGATCGCTGATTCAGACCATTGGCCGTGCTGCCCGTAACGTTAACGGTAAAGCGATTCTTTACGGCGATAAAATTACGCCTTCAATGGCGCGAGCGATTAGCGAAACGGAACGTCGTCGCGAAAAACAGCAGCTTTACAACGTAGAGAAAGGCATTGTGCCGCAGGGCCTGAACAAGAAAATCACCGACATCCTGGAGCTGGGCAACAATGTGGTGAAAACGCGCGGTAAGGCGAAATCTACACGTCGTGGCGCAGCTGAGGCAGAAGCAGATTATCTGGCGCTGACGCCACAGGCTTTGCAGAAGAAAATTCACGAGCTTGAAGGGCAGATGCAGCAACATGCGCAGAACCTGGAGTTTGAGCAGGCGGCTAACGTGCGTGACCAGCTGCATGAACTGCGCACGTTGTTTATTGCCGCGTCGTAACTTAATTAAATCCCTGAATGGCGTGCTCTAATGCCACCCGTAGCAGCTGGCGGTCGTGACGATATTTAATATCGGCGGCTTCCAGCGGCTCGCGGACAATTAAGCGATTCTCTACGTGGCTGATATCAGCCGCCGGGCTCACCACCACAGCATCAATTACCCGCTTACCAATATAACGCTCCATCATGGCCAGCTTATCGGCAATCGTCAGATTAGCCGCTGCCGGACTCAACTCGCGCCCCAGGTTGCCGATAAACACCATGGTTGCAGGCGTACGGCGAAGGGCTTGCGCCATGTCGTCCATCAACAGAATGGGCATCAGGCTGGTGAAAAAAACTGCCGGGGCCAATAAGAATTAAGTCGGCTTCAGCTATCGCTTCCAGCGCCTCACGCGTGGGCTGGACATTGGGATGCAGCATCATCTCTTGTGGCGGCTGCACCATTTCATCGATCGCCGTTTCGCCGTAAACCATGTTGCCTTCCTTATCCAGCGCCACCAGATCCACGGGCTGCTCAGACATAGGGATCAGAAAGGCATCTACTTTTAACAGATTACGGATGATGTTAATGGCTTCAATAGGGCGGACGCTGAGGTGATCGAGGGCTTTTAGCATCAGATTGCCGAGATTGTGCCCAGCCAGCTCGCCGTTACCGGCAAAGCGGTATTCAAACATGGCTGACGCGACGCTGGGTTCGGTAATCAACTGGTTCAGGCAATTTCGCATGTCGCCCCAGGCAATACCGCCTTCAGAGCGACGAATGCGACCGGTTGAACCACCATTATCGGTGGTGGTTACAATGCCTGTCAGGCGCGAGCCAAGTGGTGATAACGCCGACATTACGCGGCCTAAACCGTGTCCACCGCCTAAAGCCACCACGCGATCAAGATCGGCGAGGGTTCGATTCATATAATTCCTTATTGCGCGTCTGCTGAAGCTGTTTAGCAGGCAAAAGCCAGACGGGGATGACAAGCGTCAAATTCTGCTGTGCATTTTAACGTATCCTGTCGCTAAAATGCGGTGAAAATTCGTTATATTATTAAATATATAGCGAAAACAGCCGTTGGAATAGTGAGATAAATCGCGCTACCATCTCACTAACCGCGTTGATCACAGGGTCAACGTACACTCTAGCCTGAGTACCTAAGTCGCAAGATAGGGAACTCAGGCCGCAGCTTTACGCTGCCAGGGTGCAGAAAGAAATGACTGCATCTCCCGACTTTGGAAAGGTGTTCTGGTGCCACAATTTACTGATGCATTTGAGCGCAAATTTTACTATTTGCGTTTATCGGTCACGGACGTATGTAACTTCCGCTGTACCTATTGCCTGCCGGACGGCTACAAACCGCACGGTATTCGTAACAAAAGTTTTCTGTCACTGGATGAGATCCGACGCGTGACGCGCGCATTTGCTGCTGCGGGCACTGAAAAAGTGCGCCTGACAGGCGGCGAGCCGTCGCTGCGCCGCGATTTTACCGACATAATTGCCGCAGTGCGTGAAAACGAATCTATTCGCCATATCGCTGTGACCACCAATGGCTATCGACTGGCGCGCGATGTTAAACAGTGGCGCGATGCCGGTTTAACCGCGCTTAACGTCAGCGTTGACAGCCTTGATGCACGTCAGTTTCACGCGATTACCGGCCAGGATAAGTTTTATCAGGTGATGGCGGGCATTGATGCTGCTTTCGAGGCGGGTTTTCAACAGGTTAAGGTCAACAGTGTTCTGATGCGCGATCTTAACAGCCGCAACCTGACAACCTTTCTGGACTGGATCCGTACCCGCTCTGTTCAGCTGCGCTTTATTGAACTGATGGAAACCGGTGATGGCGGATCGCTGTTTCGCCAGCAACATGTTTCCGGCGAAGTCATTCGCGACAAGCTTATCGCGCAAGGCTGGCAGCGCCGCATGAGCGGGCGCAGCGACGGCCCGGCACAGGTGTTTTATCACCCTGATTATCTGGGCGAAATCGGCTTGATCATGCCTTATTCAAAAGATTTCTGCGCCAGTTGTAATCGCCTGCGCGTCTCCGCGCAGGGCAATCTGCATCTCTGCCTGTTTGGCGATGGCGGTATCCCATTGCGCGATTTGCTGGCTTCGGATGACCAACAATCAGAATTGCAGGCACGTATTGCCAGCAGCCTGGGCCAGAAAAAGCAGACGCATTTTCTGCATCAGGGTAATACCGGCATCACGCAGAACCTTTCCTACATTGGCGGATAAATTCAGGAGCAATCATGGGTAAACCAACCCGCGAGTTTCAACCGGTGCAGATGGCGGTCCTGACCGTTTCTGACAGTCGCGATGCCAGCAATGACACCTCAGGCGATTACCTGCGTGAAGCCGCCCGCGAAGCTGGTCACAGCGTGCTCGATCATGCCATTGTGCCCGACAACATTTATCGTATTCGCGCCATCGTTTCACGCTGGATAGCCAGTGAGGATGTCCAGGTGGTTATCGTTAACGGCGGTACCGGTTTTAACCTTAAAAACAGTACGCCAGAAGCACTGTTGCCGCTGTTTGATCGACAAATTGATGGCTTTGGTGAGCTATTTCGCATGATCTCCTATGAAGAAATTGGCGGCTCTACGCTGCAATCGCGAGCGATAGCGGGTATGGCAAATCAGACGCTGATTATGGCGGTGCCAGGCTCGACCAGCGCCTGCCGCAGCGCGTGGGAGCGCATCATTGCTGAACAACTGGATGCGCGCACCCGCCCATGTAATTTTGTTTCACATTTAAAGAAGCTTTGAGCATGTCACAACTCACACATATTAATGCCGCAGGCGAAGCACATATGGTTGATGTGTCGTCCAAAGCGGAAACGGTACGAGAAGCGCAGGCAGAAGCTCTGGTGCTGATGAAACCCGAAACGCTGCAAATGATCATTGAAGGCAGCCATCACAAGGGCGATGTTTTCGCTACGGCGCGCATTGCCGGTATTCAGGCGGCAAAACGTACCGGGAGCTGATCCCGCTCTGTCATCCCCTGATGCTCAGCAAAGTTGAAGTGAACCTGGTGGCTGAACCAGATTTTAACCGGGTGCGTATTACTTCACTTTGTCGCCTGAGCGGGAAAACCGGTGTGGAGATGGAAGCGTTGACGGCGGCATCCGTTGCGGCACTGACCATCTACGATATGTGCAAAGCTGTCCAGAAGGATATCGTGATTGATCAGCTGCGGTTACTGACGAAAAGTGGTGGGAAATCAGGTGATTTTCAGGCGGTGGATCATGATTAACGTACTGTTTTTTGCACAGGTGCGTGAGCTAACGGGCACCCCTTCGCTGGAGATGCCAGCGGATTATCCTGATGTTGCTGCTTTGCGCAGCGCACTGGCTCAGCGCGGCGATCGCTGGGCGCTGGCGCTGGAATCGGGCAAGCTGCTGGCTGCGGTAAATCAGACACTGGTGCCGATGAGCCATCCGCTGAAAGCAGGCGATGAAGTCGCGTTTTTCCCACCCGTTACGGGAGGCTGATATGGAAACACAAATTCGCGTTGGCAGTGCACCGTTCAGTATGGCGGAGGAGTATCACTGGCTGGCCGCCAGCAAAGAAGATGGCGCAGTGGTGACCTTCACCGGCAAAGTGCGCAATCATAACCTGGGCGACAACGTTGCAGCATTGACGCTGGAACATTATCCCGGCATGACCGAAAAGGCTCTGCAGGCGATCGTTGACGATGCGCGCCAACGCTGGCCTTTACATCGCGTCACGGTTATTCATCGCGTCGGTGAACTGTTCCCCGGTGACGAGATTGTCTTTGTTGGCGTCAGCAGTGCGCACCGCAGCAGCGCCTTTGCCGCTGCGGAGTTTGTGATGGATTATCTGAAAACCCGTGCACCGTTCTGGAAGCGCGAAGCCACTGAACAGGGCGATCGCTGGGTGGATGCGCGTGACAGCGATCATCAGGCGGCGCAACGCTGGGATTAAGGTTTTTTCAACTGCTCGGCTGGCGCGAAGTGGGTTTCGCCGTGGGCGTGCTCACCGCCGCCAGCCACGCGTTTCAACTGAATCACTTCACCTTGTTGCCAGGCATTTGCGCCGGGCACCACCGGATGCGTCACGATATCGGCCCGTTCAGCACGTATCTTTTTCGTATCGACACCAAATCGCTGGTCACGCTCGTTCAGCAGCCGTTGATCCAGCTGCCCGTCGGCGGTAAAGCCCATCATTAAAGCAGGAATGCCGAGTGGTAAGGTTTTATCGCGGTCAGTGTGCCAGGTGTGCCAGGTTTTTCCATAGGTATTGGCGATGCGGCTCATTAATGCATGGTCCGCTGTGGCGGGCAGGCCGGGGGCAATTAGCGAACCCGATTTAACCTCATACTGATGGCTGTGCCACAGCTTTTTCTCTTCTGGCGGCAATCTCTTATAGAGTCGCTCGCTGATAATGTATTCAACCCCCATGAGTTTTGCATCCCGCGTGTTGCCGTCATAAATCACTGCCTGCATCACATCTTCGTTCAACACCGTCACGTAATGATGCGCTTCCATCTGCCCGTTTTGATCGCCGTTATAGAAATGAAAACCATCCAGATAGGCGCTAATCGCCTCAATGGGCGGGCGAGACTGCATCACCTCTGCGCCGCTTTCCAGTAGCTGAAGAGAAGAGGAGGTGGGGAGACCAGGCGACTTAACGTTTGTTGGTGATGTATTGCCGCCACAGCCCGCCAACAGCAGGCTAAGCGCAGCGAGAGGCCAGAGTTTTAACATGTTGCATCCTTTTAACCGTAAAAGGATAAACATAGTTCAGGAAAAGAGTTCAGAAAAACAGAGGCCGCGTAAAGCGCCACAATGTTAAGGTAGGCGTTTGGTTTATTTCAGAGGACAGGTATGTCATTCAAAACGCTTCTGCCACGCCTGACGCTGGTCGCCTCCCTGGTGCTGGTCGGGTGTAGCATGAAAAAGGAGCCGGAAGCCCCGGTTCGCCAACCCGCTGATGTTAAAGCACAAATCCAGCGTCTGTTGCCCACCCACGTCACAAACAAATCGGGCTGGGCAGAGGATATTTACACCTCATTCCGCACCCAACAGATTGATCCCAGCGCCAGTAATCTGTGTGCCGTGATTGCCGTTACCGGTCAGGAATCCAGTTTTAGCGCCGAAGCGAGCGTTTCCGGCTTGCCTGAAATTGCCTGGGGCGAAATTGACCGTCGTGCCGCGAAAGTTCACGTTCCGGCATTCCTGGTACGCACAGCCCTGCTGATCAAATCACCGACCGGCGAAAGCTACGCAGCACGGCTGGATAAGGTGCGCAGTGAAAAAGAGCTGAGTGCCATTTTTGACGATTTTATCGAGATGGCCCCGATGGGGCAGACGCTGTTCGGCGATCTCAACCCGATTCACACAGGCGGGCCGATGCAGGTCAGTATTAATTTTGCCGAAGCGCATGCCAGAGATTATCCGTGGCCGGTGGACGGTTCGATTCGGCGTGAAGTATTTACCCGTCACGGTGGGATCTATTTCGGCACGATGCATCTTCTGGGCTATCCGGCTGACTACAGCCAGCCGCTCTATCGTTTTGCCGATTTCAATGCCGGTTGGTACGCCAGTCGCAATGCTGCGTTTCAGGCTGCGGTCTCTCGTGCTACGGGCATGAAACTGGCACTGGATGGCGATCTGATCCTCTACGGCTCTGAGAAAGCCGGTTCAACGGAGCTGGCGGTGCGCACGCTGGCGAAACGCATTGATATGAGCAACAGCGAAATTCGTCGCGATCTGGAGAAGGGTGAGCAGGCGAATTTCAGCGACAGCGATCTCTGGAAGCAGGTATTTACTCTGGCCGATAAAATGGCGGGACGCCGTGTACCCCGTGAAATGTTGCCGGGCATTAAGCTGGAAAGTCCGAAAATTACCCGCAATCTTACCACGGCCTGGTTTGCACAACGTGTCGACAGCCGCTATCAACAATGTATGTCGCGTCGTTAAACCGCGTGTTGTGGCACAGTTGCGCTGAGCTGTGCCACACTTAGCGATGCTCCGTTTCGTAAAATGTCCAAATCCGACTATCAGGAGGTGCATCATGGACCGATATCCACGTAATGATTCATTAGTGCAGCCTGCAACCAGCGGGTTGCAGGCTTATATGGCGCAGGTTTATGGCTGGATGACCTGCGGATTACTGTTGACTGCCTTTGTCTCCTGGTTCGCTGCGCGTACGCCTGCCGTGATGGAACTGGTGTTTGCTAATCGCATCACGTTCTTTGGCCTGATTATCGCCCAGTTAGCCCTGGTGTTTTTCCTCTCCGGAATGGTACATCGTCTGAGCGGCGCGGTAGCCACCGGCTTGTTCATGCTCTATTCGGCTCTTACCGGCGTGACCATGGCGAGCATCTTTCTGGTTTATACCTATTCATCAATTGCCAGCACCTTCTTTGTTACCGCTGGCATGTTTGGTGCGATGAGCTTTTATGGCTATACCACCAAACGCGATCTGAGCCGCATAGGCAGTTTACTGTTCATGGCGTTGATTGGCATTGTGCTGGCGTCGCTGGTGAATTTTTGGCTGAAAAGCCCGGCGTTAATGTGGGCAATTACCTATATCGGCGTGGTGGTGTTTGTCGGACTGACAGCCTATGACACGCAGAAGCTGAAAAACATCGGTGAGCAGATAGATGCGCGCGACACGGAAAACCTGCGTCGTTATTCGATCATGGGTGCACTGACGCTCTATCTCGATTTCATCAACCTGTTCCTGATGCTGCTGCGGATTTTCGGTAATCGCCGCTAAGTCTTTGCGCTTGATCTGCTCTCTCCGGTCTTTCCCTTTGAACAGGAAAGACCGGAGAGAAGATCAGCCTGCAAAAAACAGATCAGCATCGATCATGAATTCTGCAATTTCTTTTCATTCTTTTCGCGCAGGTGCTTCGCCCGGCTCTCAAGCAGTAAATAGAGCACCAGCGCCAGCAGCAGCGGTAAAATAAAGTACAGCACACGATACGCCAGCAGTGCCGCAATAATGGCACCGTGTGTTGTATGCTGACCGCTCAGTAGTGCCAGAAATACTGCTTCAAGTACGCCAATGCCAGCGGGAATATGAATAATCACTCCGGCTATGCTGCTGATCAGCAACACACCCAACACCACGGGATAGCCTACATCACGCCCAAGCAGCAGCCAGATTATGGTGCCCATCACCATCCAGTTTGCGCAGGAAACCACGAACTGCAACAGCGCCATGCGCAGCGAGGGGAGTTGTAATGTCTGGCCCTTGATCTTCCAGCGTCGGCGTTTTGAAAACGCACAGGCCCACAGATAAACCAGCGCCAGCGCCAGCAGTGCAGCACCCGTCAAACGAAGCGTGGTCTCGCCAATGAACCAGCCTTCCGGAACGGGCACCATGCCTGCGGTAAACACCACACCCGCCAGCAGAATATAGCCGAGCCAGTTAGTGGCAATACTCAGGAAAAGATGCGCGTAATGGTACCGCTGCTTAATCCGAGGCGAGAATAAAGCCGATAGCGCATCGCTACGCCACCCACCCAGGTACTGAGTGTCAGGTTAAAGGCGTAGCAGATAAACGACACCAGCATAACCTGACGTTTTGCCAGCTTGTGACCACAGTAGGTGCGACCAATCAGATCATAACAGCCATAGGTGAGATAACTCACTATCACCAGCCCGGCGGCAATTAACACCACGAAGCGGTTGTAGTTGACGATGACCTCATAAACGTCTTCCCAGTTGACCTTACGCGCATAGACCACCAGCAAAACCACAACGGCAATAAAAAGAGCCAGGTAAGGATTTTTTTCGCTAATTGCCAGCGAGGATGCTTTTTCGCCATCAGGGTTTTGCTCCTTCGTTATTAGCTTCGACGCGATCTTGCGTCTCCATTTCCGGCTGAACCGGAGGGTGAACTTGAGCTAAAAGTGGCGTATGTGCAGGTAACCAACCGGCAATCGCTGGGAAATGGCGTAAAAAGTGGAAAACAATCACGCTTTTTGTCAGGTGCCACCAGGTGCGCGGCGGCAATTTATCATCCTGTACGCGCTGACAATCTTTCGCCAGTAAATGCTCCAGATTGTCACGCAGCGTCTGGTTAAACTGATGATCGTGAATGATCAGATTAGCTTCGAGATTAAGCGAGAGGCTGAGTGGATCGAGATTGCTGGAGCCCACTGTCGACCATTGCTGATCTTTCACCGCCACCTTGCCGTGTAACGGACGGCGGCAATATTCGTACACTTCAACCCCGGCATCGACCAGGTAGGTTGTAGAGCATTTCTGCGCCGACCTTCACAATGGGCATATCCGGCTCACCTTGCACAATCAGCCTGACGCGCACGCCACGCTGCGCGGCGCTGCGCATTTCACGCAGCAGACGGTAGCCAGGAAAGAAGTAGGCGTTAGCGATAATCACATCTTCTTTGGCGCTGCGTAACATCTCGAGATAGTGCACTTCGATATCGTCACGATGATCATCATTATCACGATAGACAAACAGCACCTGAGCATCGCCGGGTTTGGCATTTACCGCCGGACGATGTGAGCGAGAGCCCCACCAGCGGCGTGTAGCCTGTTCGTTTCCCATTGCATTTTGTAGGTATCGGCTAATATCAGCGACGATCGGACCTTTAACTTCTACCGCATAATCCTGCTTGGCTTCTGGCCCATAGCTGGTGTTGTGCTCAGAAGAGAAATTGATCCCTCCCACAAAGGCGATCACATCATCAATTACCACCGTTTTTCGATGCAGGCGACGGAACACATTGGTACGCATACCCATTACCAGCGGGCGTGGATCGTAATAGATAAAACGTACCCCGGCACCGGTCAGGCTGTTGATAAATTTATCTGACAGATCGGGGAGCCGTAGCCATCCACCATGACTTCAATCTTCACGCCACGCTGTGCAGCAGCCAGCAGTTCACGGTGCAGCGCGTTGCCAACATCATCTTCAAATAAAATAAAGGTTTCCAGCATGATGGTACGTTCGGCACGCTGAATGGCACCAAACACACGCGGGAAAAACTCATCGCCGTTTTCCAGCAGGCGCAGCTTATTACCTTCTTGCCAGTGAAAATTCATAGGTGAATCTCCACAGCCAGGGGCGCATGATCAGAGAGATGCGACCAGGGTTTACGTGGTAGCGCCCACGGATGACTGACCGTGGCATTGCGCACATAGATACGATCCAGGCGCAGAATAGGAAAGCGAGCAGGGAAGGTGCGCGCCGGATGTCCGGTTTTCATGCTAAATACCTCTGTCAGGCCCGCGCCATGTTTCAGAATTTTATTGGCCCGTCGCTGCCAGTCGTTGAAATCACCCGCGACAACCAGTGGCGCATCGGGTGGCAGCGAGGCGATCATTTCGCACATCATTTTCATCTGCGCGTGACGGTGTGCCTCTTTCAGACCTAAATGTACGCAAATGACATGCAGGTTACCCTGAGGCTCAGGCAAGGCGATTTTACAGTGCAACATGCCACGGTTTTCACTTCCAGCAACAGATATGTCACAATTTTCATATTCGGTAATAGGAAAACGTGACAAAATCGCGTTGCCGTGGTGGCCTTCAGGATAAACCGCGTTGCGGCCGTAGGCAAAATCGTTCCACATGGTGTCGGCCAGGAATTCGTAATGGGGCGTGTCTGGCCAGTTTTCATGATGCAGCGGGTGGATGGCATGCGTGCCCATCACCTCCTGCAGGAAGACCACATCCGCAGAGGTTGCGCGTACTGCTTCACGCAGCTCGGGCAGGATAAAGCGGCGGTTGAAAGGGGCAAAACCCTTGTGTGTATTGATCGTCAGGACTTTAAATGAAAATCCTTGCTTGTTTTGTGGCATACTCGCGACGCACTCCTTTTCATCATCAACAGAATCAAAGTGTAGTCTTTGTCACAAATGGGTGGTGAAGAAGGACGATATTTAAGGCGTTATCTGAAATTTGCTTTACATTGAGGAAATCTGTCACCGGCCTGGGCCGGTTGCACTTGGGCGACCTGTTGGGTCTGCCAGGAGAAGAGAATGAAATGGTCTAATCGTATTCAAATCATCACCGGTCAAACCTATGCACATATTGCGATGCACCTGCTGGTGATAGCTGCGCTGATCGCGGGCTGGAAACACAAGGCACTGGTTGAAGTGTGCAGTACCCTGGTTGCGGCCTATGCAGTGGTGTTTATTGCCATGCTGGTCACACAGCGTAGTGCTCGTTTGCGCACCTTAGGTGATTACCTTGAAGAAGCGACTACCACCTATTATTTCGGCGCGGCAATGATGACACTGTTTTTAGTGTCGCGAATCTTCCACAGCACACTTCTGTTAGCCTGTCTGGGGCTGGTCATGCTGCTGGGACCGGCGCTGGTGTCGTTGTTAGCCAAAGAGCCAACGCGACGCGTCGAGAAAAAGCGTAGCTGATTCACAGGCCACCGTAAGGTGGCCTTGTTATTTTTCGTGATTTCATCGCTTTTTACCCGGCCATCTGCTGACAAGAAATGTGAGCTATCTCGCACCCTGGTGATAAAGCTGCTACACTCGCCCGCTTACGCATCGTAGTTTGTGCCCTTTTCACGCGTTAGTCCCCGGCTGGCGTCACTATCCCTCAGAAAACTACACCGTGGATCACGGCCTGAGCGGACCGGAGTAAAACACTTAATGTCTTTTGACTCTCTCGGCCTGAGTGCCGATATTTTGCGCGCGGTCGCCGAACAAGGCTACAGCGAACCGACACCTATTCAGCGCCAGGCGATTCCTGTGGTGCTGTCAGGCCGCGATCTGCTGGCAAGCGCCCAGACCGGCACCGGCAAAACGGCCGGATTTACCTTACCGTTATTACAAAAATTATCGGCAAAAGCCACGGTTGCGCGTGGCCGTCGTCCGGTTCGCGCTCTGATCCTGACCCCAACGCGTGAACTGGCGGCGCAGGTCGGTGAAAATGTCAGCGACTACAGCAAGTATCTGCCGCTGCGTTCGCTGGTGGTATTTGGTGGCGTGAGCATCAACCCACAAATGATGAAGCTGCGCGGTGGTGTCGATATTCTGGTTGCCACACCGGGCCGTCTGCTCGATTTGGCGCATCAGAACGCCGTTGATCTGTCCCAGGTCGAAGTGCTGGTGCTGGATGAAGCAGACCGCATGCTCGACATGGGCTTTATTCACGATATCCGTCGCGTACTGGCCAGATTACCGGCTAAGCGTCAGAACCTGTTGTTCTCTGCCACTTTCTCAGATGAGATCAAGGGGCTGGCCGAAAAACTGCTGCATAACCCGGAGCAGGTTGAAGTGGCACGTCGCAACACTGCCTCTGAGCAGGTTTCTCAGCAAGTGCATTTTGTTGATAAGAAGCGCAAGCGGGAACTGTTATCGCAGCTGATTGGCGAAGGTAACTGGCAGCAGGTTTTGGTGTTCACCCGCACCAAGCACGGTGCGAATCACCTGGCTGAGCAACTGGGTAAAGATGGCATCACTGCCGCCGCCATTCACGGTAATAAAAGCCAGGGTGCGCGTACTCGTGCGTTAGCGGACTTTAAATCGGGCAGCATTCGCGTGCTGGTGGCTACTGACATTGCGGCGCGTGGTCTTGACATTGAAGAACTGCCACATGTTGTTAACTACGAGTTGCCAAACGTAGCGGAAGATTATGTTCACCGCATCGGTCGTACCGGCCGCGCGGCGGCAACCGGTGCGGCATTGTCACTGGTGTGTGTTGACGAGCACAAATTACTGCGTGATATCGAACGCCTGCTGAAGCGTGAAATTCCACGCCTGGCGATAGCGGGTTATGAGCCGGATCCGAGCATCAAAGCCGAGCCGATTCAAAATGGTCGCCAGCAGCAAACGCGCAGCGGTGGCGGCGGACGTGGCCGTGGTCCGGGTTCTTCTGCTCCCCGTCCTTCTGGTGACAAGCGTTCTTCACAACCGCGTCGTCAGGGTCAGGCACCAGCAGCACAAGGCGATAAGCCTGCGCGTCCACGCCGTCCTGCACCGAAACGTAGCGGAAACGTCTAAGTGATGCGGGTTTTACTGGCGCCAATGGAAGGCGTTCTCGATTCACTGGTGCGCCAGCTGCTGTCTGAGGTGAACGACTACGATCTGTGCATTACCGAGTTTTTGCGCGTGGTCGATCAACTGTTGCCGGTAAAATCTTTCTATCGCCTCTGCCCTGAGCTGCATAACGCCAGCCGCACGCCGTCTGGCACGCGGGTGCGTTTGCAACTGCTGGGGCAGTATCCTGAATGGCTGGCTGAAAACGCTGCCCGCGCGGTGGAGTTGGGTTCCTGGGGCGTTGATCTAAACTGCGGCTGCCCTTCAAAGTTAGTGAATGGCAGCGGTGGTGGGGCGACGCTACTGAAAGATCCCGACCTTATTTATCGCGGTGCCAAAGCGATGCGCGCAGCCGTACCGGCAGAATTGCCCGTCACGGTGAAGGTGCGTCTCGGCTGGGATTCTACCGCACACAGCCTGGAAATCGCCGATGCGGTTCAGCAGGCTGGTGCCAGTGAGCTGGTGGTGCATGGCCGGACTAAAGAGGATGGCTATCGCGCTGAAGCCATTAACTGGCAGGCAATTGGCGAGATTCGCCAGCGGTTACGCATTCCGGTGATCGCCAACGGTGAAATCTGGGACTGGCAAAGCGCGCAGGAATGCTTGCGCATGACCGGGTGTGATGCGTTAATGCTGGGGCGCGGGGCGCTCAATGTGCCCAATCTGAGCCGGGTAGTGAAGTACAACGAAGCGCCTATGGCGTGGCCGGATGTCGTTTCGCTGCTGCAAAAATATACCCGCCTGGAAAAACAGGGCGATACCGGGCTTTATCACGTTGCCCGCATCAAACAGTGGTTGGGGTATCTGCGTAAGGCTTACGGCGAGGCAGATGGCTTATTCAGTGAAATCCGGACATTAAAAATGTCATCCGACATTGCTGCTGCGATTGATCGCCACGCAGTTGTTCACGGTTTGTGAAAAAAAATCAGGCGACTGGTTAGCAGGCTAAGCGTATGATGAACGAAACTTTCCTCTACTTTACAAGCCTGCTATGTCTGACGTCGCTGTATTGAGTAACAGCCAACTCAACAAACGTATTCTCTCCGTCATTATCTTCACTTTTTTTTGTTACCTCTCTGTTGGTTTGCCGCTGGCAGTGCTGCCCGGTTTTGTGAAAAATCAGCTCGGTTTTAGCTCATTTATCGCGGGTCTGATTATTAGCCTGCAATATTTCGCCACCTTATTAAGCCGTCCGCAGTCCGGTAGCCTGGCCGATCGGCTGGGACCTAAACGTGTCGTGATGCTGGGGTTGATCTGTTGTGGCATGAGCGGCGTGCTGACCATTGCCGCCGCACTGGTCACCGGTTTACCGATGTTAAGCCTGGCTTTGCTGGCGCTTGGCCGGTTATTTCTTGGCGTAGGGGAAAGCTTCAGCAGCACTGGCTCGACACTTTGGGGCATGAATATCGTCGGGCCGCTACAAACCGCGCGCGTCATTTCATGGAACGGCGTGGCCACCTATCTCGCCATGGCGATTGGCGCACCGCTCGGTGTATTACTGAATAGCGGGTTTGGCATGAGCGGCTTCGCCGGACTGGTTGCGCTAATGGGACTGGCAGGTTATTGGTTAGCCAGCAATAAACCGGCAGTCAGCGTGAGCGTTGGCGAGCGCATCCCGTTTCACCGCGTGTTTTCCCGCGTCTGGTTATATGGACTGGCTCTGGGTTTCGGCACCATCGGCTTTGGCGTTATCGCGACCTTTATCACGCTCTATTTTGCCAGCCGCGACTGGAACGGTGCGGCGCTGGCATTGTCAGTATTCAGCCTCGGATTTGTTCTGGTTCGCCTGAGTTTTGGTCGTTACATCACGCGCTTTGGCGGCTTGAAAGTCTCTCTGGTGTCATTTGTACTGGAGTGTCTCGGCTTGCTCATCATCTGGCAGGCAGACAGCGCCTGGCTGGTTGGCGGTGGAGCCTTCCTTACCGGCTGTGGTTTCTCGTTGATTTTCCCGGCGCTTGGCGTGGAAGCTGTGAAGCAGGTCGAACGCCAGGATCAGGGCTCGGCGCTCGGCACCTATTCGGCGTTTCTCGATCTGGGATTAGGATTAACCGGGCCGGTGGCAGGATTGTTTATTGCTCACTGGGGCATGCAATCGGTTTATCTGGCGGCGGCAGTGATGGTGTCAGGTGCGCTGCTGATCACGTTGCGACTGCATTTAAAAAGTCTGGTGCGGAATTAGTCCATGCTGCGCGGCATCAGAGAGCCGCGCATTATTGATTAGCTCAGCGCCTTCAGTAACAGCTGTGCTTTGTGCTCGTCGCTTACCGTGTCCCAGACAGTGGATAATTTCCGATAAGACTCTTTAGTGATATCAACGGGTACTGCCAGCCCATCATCTAATTCCGGACCTTTCAAATTATGGCTGTGTTCTTCAATAGCCTTTAGAATAGCATCGCTTACCACACCTTTATCAAGAGAACCCAGGCCCGCACGTAAGGCGTTAGCCGTAGCGGAAGTGATCCATAAACGCACTGTATATGCATCTACAGGTTCACTTTGTGCTCTGAAATAGTATAAATTCTCATCGTCCGGCAAAGGCACATCAAAATAGGGTTGGATTTTTACCCCAGCACTGGTGGTGACGGAATAGCGTTTCTGTCGGGTACTCTTGTCATATATCCATAAGCTTTTACTGGCCTTGCGCGACCCTTTTGCGGGAGTAGTATTCCATGCGGCAATATAATCCTCTGGGTTCGGTATATGCATTTTTTCTTCGAAGTAAAGGAATTCTTCTAATGTATCTTCCCAAATAAGCCAGCCTGTCCGCATATCGGGTTCAATATCAGGCGATAAGGCCCTTACTTTTTGAGTACGATCGCGAATTAAGTCTGCATATTGCTTAAAAACATCAATCATTACCTCGTCAGCAGGTAATGAGGTGTCATCTATTCTGATCGATCTCGTCGCCGCCGGATGCATTAACGTTGTGCCACACACTGATTTTAATGATTTGCTTTTTGCGCCTGAGATACGCAGTGCTTTGAGTTCTAGACCTAATCCTTTATGGTTTATATCAATATTTAAATTACTCCATTTACCATCAGGTATGCCTTTGGCTAAACAATAAACACTGCTCCAGTCGCCTTCTTCAAGCTTTCGCCCCATCATCGAAGCCACCTGAGTGGAAAGATAGCGTTTAGCTGAACGATATTCATCCTCTGAAAAAGCTTTCAAATACGGCACATCAACGCCCTCTGCCTTTTAAAAAATCGACAACTTGCAATCTAAAGGATGAAAAATCTACCATTTTTCCCTGTCGGGTAAAAGAATGCGCTAAAAATTCGCTGTAGAGCGTTCTGTGGTCGATATCTGCATCTCGGTTGACATGAAGGTAAGGAAGTACAGGAACAGGTTCTTGTCTCTCTGCTAAAAATTCAGCAACGGATAAGGGTTTTTCGGACAAGCCACGCATAACGGGTTTTGAGACGCTGCTTGCTTTGCGGCAGTGCAACATTAAATCTGAACCCGCTGTATTATCGCTAACAAACTGCTTAAACGTGCCATGTTGCTTATCGAAAATATCAACACGTTCGATAATAAATCCTGCATTCTCGATAGCGTCTCTTATTCTGTTCCAGATATCTTTGGATGAATTCATAAAAACCAGTACCATCCAGTGATTATCTCTTAAGACGCGATAGCATTCAGATAAGCTTTGCGTCATTAATTCCTGATATTTATCAGCATCTTTTTTCTGGCTGCGATTAACAATGGCTTCATTTTTAACATCAGTAAAGTCTTTGAGCCAGGCTTCCCAAATAACATTCATTTCACTGTAGTTAATATTCGCGCCAAAGGGAGGATCGGTGAAAATAAGATCAACACTGTTATCCGGCAGCACACTGATATGGGTGGCCGAGCCTGTATTGACGACGCATCTTCCTTGATAAAACTTAACCGTAGAGCCAAGATGATCAATTATCGATCTCGCCTTTCTTTGAAAGGTGGTGAAAACATTAGCTTCATTAAAAATGAAAGGAACGTTAAAGTTTGCTGTGTTACCACTTCCACCCCAGAATCTGTATTCAGAGAGCTTTGTGACCCTTTTATAGAGTGATGTAAAGATAAATGCTAAAAAAGCCGCTAAATTATCATCATCAACTTTATGGATCTCTTCCCACAGTTTACTCATGGCGAGTAAGTTTCTCGTCGTATAAAAATCCTTGACGTTATTCAAACCATGCCGTTTAGGTTGAGAAAGATTGACACCATCCGGCAAGTCATAATCCGGTAAATACTTTTCATTGAGTTGCGATGAATTATTAATATTATTAATGACTGCTATATCTTTTTCGTTGGGCTCGACTTCAGCCTGCATTTTAGAACAGCATTTATAACCCACAAGCACGGGCACAGCTTCTGTTCTTTCGAGCTTTGACTTTTTTAACGTTTCGTGACAGTTGGGGCACGGAAACTCTTTTAAAAATTTGTGCTCCCGGACGGTATTACCATAGCTTCGACTTTCATCCCACAGAATAAATTCGTGTGCACAGCAACTGCATTTTACTTTATAAGACCAGACGGTAAAAAGTAAGTCAGTATCTTTACCGCAGGTGCGGCATTGTGTTGAGTAAATCTCTTCCCTTAACGGTTGTAAATTTTTAAATATTTTATTGACAGCAGCAGTTAAAGCCGATGGTTCGCAACGCGAAGTGAAACGATTGGAGATAAAACTGGCCGCAGGCGA
Source organism: Pantoea sp. LMR881 (assembly GCF_027157825.1). Taxonomy (NCBI): domain Bacteria; kingdom Pseudomonadati; phylum Pseudomonadota; class Gammaproteobacteria; order Enterobacterales; family Erwiniaceae; genus Pantoea; species Pantoea sp. LMR881. The sequence goes on along the minus strand of NZ_JAPVOK010000002.1, from coordinate 1,147,409 downwards.
AATCTCATTAAGGATAACATCATTACCGGTAACCAGAGCCGCAACGCCTGTCATGCCACTACCAGAAAAGGGATCAAAAACCAGCCCACCAGCAGGAAGGTATTTTTTTATAACCTGCGCAATGCCTTGCGGAGGAACTTTCGTATGATAAGTATGTGCATCATATGTATAAGTATTTTTACCGGCTGATACGCCTCCAGCAACAGCTTCATTAACGGTATCGGCTTCCTCGTCATGATCGCTCAGAATCTCAGAAAGCAGTTCGCTCCCACCGCCCCATAGCTGGCCTTTTTTACTCTTTCAAGAAGAGAGTGAGGATTATTATCTGATAAAGATATTTCGTCTTCACGGGTACTCGCTGTTACAGCATGTTTAATACCTTTAGATGCGAAGTTATTTTCCTGAACAGGCGTGCGGAGATTAATAATCTCACCATTCTGACAATGGATTAATAATGCATTAAGCTGCTGCGTCATATCCACGCCGGGATTAATATCTCCTCGAGACCATCGCATCAAAGCAAAATAAGATGTGCCCAGGTAGTGTGCTAACACTTTATGATCAGAGCCAGTTAATGAGATTATTTCAGCAATAACATCTTTTATTTCTTTTTCAAACATTTCTTTCTCTTTGTATCAGCACAACATGACTTAAAATTTATCTTGCAGGTATCCCTGAAAGCATTACTGCTGGGCATTTTAACATTGATGAAGCAGAAAATCTTGACAACTTTGAATAAGCCAGCCAGATGAATTGTGGCTTATCTCTTTGTAAATCAGGATTAAAATTATCCCATTCAAGCAATGCCACTTGAAAGCTTAGCTCAGGCAGGGAATAAAAAATAAGTGATTTTACGTTGCAGGTGATCGACTGGCTTTAAACCAGAAACGTTAGCATAACGTGTATAAAAAGTGGCTTGAATAAAGCCGACTTCAGTTACGACGTGTAAGTTACGCTTGATTAAGCAAAAGCATAAATTAATTCAGTGCTTCATGAAGTTGCATTAAAAATAATATCATGGGGTTGGCGATAATGTAGCCATTTGCAGCGGGCCGTTGAAGAGCAAATCCTTAATTGTCAGAGAACAAGTCAGGATCCGCTCATACAAAGGTGTATCCATTGCCGTGTGTAGCCCTGACCAACCAGCGGATCAGAGGTGGATAAACAGCCCATACAGCAGAGCCGAAAGTAAAATGGAAACCGGCAGCGTCAGTACCCAGGCAACCGCAAGGTTACGCAGCGTAGAGAGCTGTAATCCTGAACGGTTGGCCGCCATGGTGCCTGCGACACCAGAAGAGAGAACGTGGGTAGTAGAAACGGGCAGGCCGAAACTGTCAGCTGCGCCGATGGTGGCCATCGCCACGAGTTCGGCACTGGCCCCTTGTGCATAAGTCAGATGGGTCTTGCCGATGCGTTCTCCCACTGTTACCACGATGCGACGCCAGCCGACCATGGTGCCCAGGCCAAGTGCAATCGCGACGACCACTTTTACCCACATCGGAATAAAACGGGTGGCGCTATCCAGTTCGCGTTTAACCGCTGCCAGATTGCGCCCGGTCTCTTCCGGCAGCTTCACGTTGCTGGTTTGTAAATGCTTGATTGTTTCCGAAGCCAGATACATCTGGTTGCGGGTATTGGTGACAGACTGCGCCGGAATATTCTCCATTGAGCCGTAGCGCCGGATCTGAGCGCCAATATCATTCAGCGTTGCGGCCAGTGCAGGCAGCACATTTGCGTTCATATTGCTGCTACGCACAAACTGAGTCAGCACCTCACGAGAAGCGGGCGGTTGGCTGGCGGCGGGCTGGATTTGCAGTAATTGTTGTTCCGTCACTTCGGTTAAGGCCGCCACACGTGGGATCTGATCGGGCGGCAGCGATCGATTGAGTGCGTAAGCGATTGGCATCGTGCCCACCAGGATCAGCATGATCAGCCCCATGCCTTTTGCCCATCGTTTGAGCCGTGCGCAAAGGACACGCCAGTGCAGGTAAGAATCAATAAGCCGCGGATCCAGACCGGCGGCGGCTGAGGACTTTCGGGCGCCTGATAAAGCTGACGGTTGCGAATAAACATCTTCATTATCCACAGCAGCAGTGCCGCACAGAGGAAGCCGACAACCGGCGAAAGCAGCAGTGAATAACCCACTTTCAGGGCCTGATCCCAGTCCACGCCGCTGACACCGCTGCGACCATGCAGCATGGCATTCGCCACACCCACGCCAATAATCGAGCCAATCAACGTATGTGAGGATGAGGAGGGCAAGCCGAAGTACCAGGTTCCGAGATTCCAGATAATGGCGGAAAACAGCAGCGCATAAACCATGGCGAAACCGTTACCGCTGGCGGCTTGCAGAATCAGTTCCACGGGCAGCAGCGAGATGATGCCAAACGCCACCACGCCGCTGGACAGCAGCACGCCGAGAAAATTACAGATGCCAGACCACACCACCGCCACACCGGGTGTCAGCGAATGGGTATAGATTACGGTGGCCACCGCATTGGCGGTATCGTGAAAACCATTCACGAATTCGAAGCCGAGGGCAATAATCAACGCCAGGCCCAGCAAAAAGAAAGGAAAATAATGGGTTACCGGCGCGCCAGTTTCTTCAACATCATTGAACAGATTTAGCCCGGCGAACACTAAACCGCCCACCAGCAAAACCAGAAACAGCGGCTTCGAAAAGCGGCCACCTTTTTTGTCAAAGTTGGGACGACCACGCGCTGATGATGAGGACGACAAACTATTTTCGCTCATGGCATACCTCTGATTTCAGTTTGCAGATGCTCATTCGCACCTGTTAACCGCAGTGTGATACGCGCTTTGTATGACAGAAAAATGATGCGGCCCGTCTGACGGCACAAAGCAGGCGCACGCTGTTTCTGTTGACGGTGATGACCGCGCTGATGCTGTTAGTGCTGGTTTTCATGCAGGTGGCTGGTTGGCGGGCTTTGCGCCGACCACGGCACCAGCTGGCCATGTTGCAACTGCAATACGCGGTCTGCGCTGGCCAGCGTTTCGGGCCGGTGGGCAATCAGTAATACCGGCAGATCCAGCTGGCGTATGACCTCTGAAATTAACCGTTCGTTTTCCTGATCGAGCTGGCTGGTGGCTTCATCCAGGATCAACAAGCGAGGACGTTTGTACAGCGCCCGCGCCAGCAGGAGACGCTGGCGTTGACCACCGGACAATGCGCCACCCAGCTCGCCCAACAACGTGTGATAACCCATTGGCAGACGCTGAATATGATCGTCAATCTGCGCCTGACGCGCGCACGCTTCTGCCCGGCAGCGGTCGGCAGGCTGGCTAAACAGGGTAATATTGTCCATTATGGAGCCGCTAAACAGCCGATCATCCTGAAGTACGCAGCCCACCGTTTGCCGGACGCTGGCGCAATGCCGGGCGCTGAGCGGTAAACCAAACAGGTGAATCTCACCGCTTTCAAATGCATACAGTCCGAGCAGCAGCTTTGCCAGCGTGGTTTTGCCACAGCCGGAAGGGCCGGTCAGTGCCAGAATTTCCCCAGGATGCAAGGTAAAATCGACACCATCTAACAGCCACGGTGCCTGCGGATGATAACGAAATCGTACCTGTCGCGCCTCGATCACCGCTGCCGGGGCTGTGGCGATCCCTTCGGGACAGGTCGCCGCCGCCTCTTCCGGCGACGTCAGAACAATATCCGCCAGACGTTCGCGATAAATGCCAATCTGCAGCCAGCTAAATAAGCTATCGGTGAGTTGACTGATGCTGGCAGAAAAGCGGCTCTGAAAACTCAGCCAGGCAACCAGCATGCCCACAGTAAAACGATCTTCCAGCACTTCGGTCGCCCCCAGCCACAGCACCAGCGCCGTGCACAGGCTCATCAGGGTAATTTCAATAACGCCAAACAGCATAGCCAGTTTTTGTTCCGCCAGCTGAGCATTGCGGCGGGCAATATTCAGATGCTGCCAGGCGATTTCGCGTGGCTGCATTGCAGCATTAATGCGCAGGCTCAGCACACCGTGTAAGGTTTCGAGAAAATGGCTGTTTTCTCGCGTGGCAGCCTGCCAGCTTTGTTCCGTGGCCTGGCGAAACGGACGATAAGCCACCAGGCGCAGCAGAAAATAGAGCAGGGCAGCGGCCAATGCCACGGCGGTGAGTTTTACGCTATAAAACAGCATGATCACCAGCATCGTGGTAACCAACAGCATATCAAGCAGTGCACTCAGCAAGGTCTCTGTGAGCGTGCTTTGCAGCGTATTGACGGCATCGAAGCGAGCACTGATGCCGCCTGTATCACGCTTCTCAAACCAGTCGATGGGTAAACGCAGCAGGTGATGAAAGACCTTTTGGCTCCACTGGACGTTAAGTGAGAGCGACAGCGATAAAATGGCCCACTGGCGTAGCAGACCCAGCAGCGTTTGGGTGGCGACCAGCAGGAGCGAGGCCAGCACGATAAGCGTCAGTAAATTACTGTCACGCGCAACCAGCACATCGTCTATCACCATTTGATTCAGCAACGGCGCGCCAAGCGCAAGGATCTCCATCACGCTGGCAAAACAGAATATACGCGCCAGCGCCGGCATTAAACCGTGACAGCGTCCCAGTAGCTGGCGTAGCCCGATATCACGGCGTTGATCCTGAGGGGTAAACTGCGGTCGCGGTGTCAGCTCCAGCGCAATACCGGTGAAGTGGCGATTCACCGACGCCCAACTGAGCGTCAGACGGCCTGCGGCGGGATCGTGGATAATAATGCCTTTGCGCAGCACTTTAACGATCACCACAAAGTGCTGGTTATCCCAGTGAAGAATCGCCGGGCAGGTAAGCTGGCGGATCTGTTCCATTTCCAGGCGCAACGCACGCCCCTGTAAGTCGCACGCTTCGGCACAGGCCAGAATTTCATTAAGGCGCATGCCTTGCGCGGCAGGAACAAAGCGGCTGCGCAGGCTGGCCAGATCGCAGCGTTGACCAAAATGATCAAGCACCATGGCCAGGCAGGCAAGGCCGCATTCAGCCGATTCAGTTTGCTGGATCAGGGCCATGCGCCGCCGCCAGCGAAGAGGCGCGACCACTATACATTTCCTCGCAGTGCCCACAGCGGTTCCAGCAGCCATTCCCACAGATAACGCTGTTCCAGCTCGACCGCGCCGCTCAGCGTCATACCGGGGCGCAGTGGCTCATCTTTTCCATAAGCGCGAAGTGTCGTGCTGTCGAGTGCCACCACGATACGGTAGTGTGCCTCGCTGCGCTGCCATGTCGCCAGCTGGCGTGGCAGGACATCACCCGCCTGCAGACTGACCAGCGTCATGGTTTGTACTGTCCCCCACTGAATACCAAATTTTTCATGGGGAAACGCATTCAGGCGCAGGCCGACCCGCTGGCCTGGCTGGATAAACCCCACGGCAGCACTGGGGGCATAGAGTTCTGCCTGCAGCTGCGCATCGGCGGGGAGTAAAGTTAACAAACGTTCTCCGGCGCGCACGCTTTCTCCCGCTTTTACCAGCAGTGCCGCAATTTTTCCCGCGACCGGTGCATGAATCTGACTAATCCCGCGTTCGGCTAAGGTCAGTTGCTGCTGATGCAGCGATTCTTGCTGCCGCTTCAGCTCCTCCTGACGAATGGCAAATTGCTGTTTTTGTTGAAGTTGGTTGGTTTGCAGCAGGCTGCGATCGCGCTCCAGCCGCTGCTGCTGCTGTTGCAACTGCATCAACGCCAGTTGCGCATCATTAAGCGCGAGCTGTTGCTGTTCACGCTCGTGGGCAGAGATGAATTGCCGCTGGTGCAGTTGCTGATAGCGTTCTGCATCGCGTTTTAACAGGTCAGCTTTCTGTCTGGCCAGCGTCCGCGCCTGCGCTGCGCTGGCGATTTCTGCACTCAGTTGCTTTAGCTGCATGTCGCTGTGCTGCTGCTGCAATTGCGTTAATGTCTGTTCCTGGCTTTGCTGCTCAATCAGATGCTGCTGCTGGCGTGCCAGTGACAGGCGCAAGGCGCGCAGGTTATCGTCTCCGATGCCTTGTAATGATGCGCTGCTGAGTCGTAATAATGGGGTCTCTGCGGCGACGCTGTCGCCTTCCTGAAAAAGCTGAGTCTGGACATAACCCTCACGTGGGCTGGTGATATGAAACAGCCCGGCAGCAGGTAAAATAATGCCCTGGAGCTGCGCTTTGCGGGTATAAGTGCCAAAGACGAGAAGCAGAATAAGCGCCACCAGCAGCAACAGCGATGCCAGGGCGAAGAGGGTAAGGCTGTTCTGCACCGGCAGAACCAGAACCCCCTGAAGGGCGGGCTGTTGCTGGCTGTCGAGATATCCCTGACGTAAAAGTGGTGCTGACATCCTGCTCTCCTTAGCGGGGGTTCAGCGTGCGATTATTGGTGGCTGTGCCAGTGGAATCAATATCGATTCAATTAAAAGAGGCGAAATATTCGGCAAAAAAAGCCAGCGACAGGCGCTGGCTTTTACCGTGCAACTCAGACTAATGCGAGAAGCTTTTATGAATTGTTATCGTTTGCGGTGGCAGGCTGAATTTGCGGCTGCGGCTGCGGCTGCGGCTGTGCGGCGTTCGGCGCCTGTACATTTGCACCCTGTGATGTCACCGGTGACATCGGCTCTTCTTTGGCTGCGCGTCAGGGGTTTCAGGAACATCAACCGGCGCTGTTGGCACGCTGTCAGCGACGCCGTTAACTTTTACCGGCATGCCGGTGCGGCTCTGAATAGCGTTATTCACCTGGTCCTGATTAACGCTAGCGTCAACCAGCACTTTGCTCACCGTCTGAGTCAGCGTAACAGGCACCAGTTCACGCGAGTTAAACTGCTCTTCGGTGGTAGAGAGCGGGTTATGGACTTCCACATAACGTGAACCGTCTGGCTCAACCGTGGCTTTAACTGGCTGGTCAACAAACTGCACGCGCGTACCCACCGGCACATTCTGGAATAGCCATTTGATGTCGTCAGCACGCAGACGGACGCAGCCGTGGCTCACGCGCAGACCGATCCCAAAGTTAGCATTGGTACCGTGAATGGCATACAGACGGCCAATATAAAGCGCATACAGACCCATTGGGTTATCCGGGCCAGCCGGGAACACTTCCGGCAGGTTTTCACCGCGCGCGGCATATTCGGCGTGCATCGCTTTGGTTGGCGTCCAGGTTGGGCCATCCTTTTTACGCTGTACGCTGGTGGTCCAGTTGATCGGCGTATCTTTTCCTAACTCACCAATACCAATGGGCAGAACCACAACGGTTTTGGTGCCTTTCGGATAATAATAAAGACGCATTTCCGCACTGTTGATCACAATGCCTTCACGTGGGGCGTCAGGCAAAATCAGCTGCTGCGGGATGATCATTTTACGGCCAGCCTGTGGCAGATAAACGTCAACGCCAGGGTTGGCTTCCAGCATATTGCTGAGACCCATTTGATACTGCGCTGCAAAGGCTTCCAGCGGCAGTTTGCTGTCTTGTGGGACGGTAATTTCGATATTTTCCCCAACCAAACGGCTGTTAGCGGCTGGTAAAGGGTAAACCACGGCAAAGGCAGACTGGCTGAAAGCGGCCAGGGCCAAAGCGATTGAAGCGAACGCGCGAATGCTCATTTTCATATTTTACAAGTCGTTATCGCCATATTTCAGGCTTGTCAGTGTGTCGAACCCATGCCGGTCAGATGACCCGCTGCGCATTATATGTTCATTGTTCTCAAGTTGTGAATCAGGATTTTAGACCGCTTAACATACTTTACCTAACCTCTTGTGTTAACCAGACGATTCTTTTAGTGATTTTGGGCGAAACAGGGCTTTTCAGGGCTGCCACAACGTCACTTCACCGCTGAGTTTGCGATTCAGGAAAAAGGCGGCACTGATTAAAGCCAGATGCGTCAGAGCCTGCGGAAAGTTGCCTAGCGCATGGCCACGGCTGTCAAACTCTTCCGCATAAAGGCCGAGCGGATTGGCATAGCTGAGCAGTTTTTCAAACTCGAAATGCGCTTCCTGAATGCGCCCGGCACGTGCCAGACACTCTACGTACCAGAAGGAGCAGGCACCAAACGATCCTTCCGAGCCTTTCAGCCCGTCAGCGGGTGTTTCATCGATATTGTAGCGCCGCACCATCCCGTCGCTTACCAGCTGCGTTTTTATCGCATCGAGCGTAGCCAGCCAGTCAGGATCGGTGGCACCGACAAAACGGACCAGTGGCATCAAGAGCATAGAGGCGTCGAGATTCTCTCCGTTTCGCGTTGAAACAAAGTGGCCGCGCTCGCTGTTCCAGAAGTTTTGCCAGATATCTTCGCGAATTTCACGCCGGACCCGGTCCCAGCGTTCATAAGGCATCGGCAGCGATCGTTTCATGCCGAGACGTAATGCACGATCCAGGGCTACCCAGCACATTAAGCGCGAATGTAAAAAATGTTCTGGCTTGCCGCGCATCTCCCAGATTCCGGCATCCGGCTCGTTCCAGCTATCGCACAGGCGGTCAATCATTTGTGAAACGTAGCGCCAGCCGCGCTGGGAAATCGCTTCGCCATATTTATTGGCAAGGTAGACGGCATCCATCAGTTCGCCGTAGATATCCAGTTGGGTTTGCTGCCAGGCATCATTACCGATACGCACCGGACGTGAATCACCGTAGCCAGAAAGATTAAGCAGCTCGATTTCATGCAATTCAGTGCCGCTGTCGAGACGATACATCACCTGTAAACGCATCTCATCATGGTGACTGTTCACGACGCAACGCCCCACCCAGTGGGTAAAATGTTTCGCCTCCTCAACATAGCCGAGCCGCATTAAGGCGTACATGCTAAACGAGGCGTCACGAATCCATGAAGCACGGTAATCCCAGTTACGTTCGCCGCCGACTTCTTCCGGTAAGCCAAAGGTTGCCGCGGCAGCAATAGAACCGTGCTGCCACGATGTCAGCAGCTTGAGTGCCAGCGCCGAACGCTGAACTCTCTCTCGCCAGCGGCCATTGTAGTTGCTTTGGTTGCTCCAGCGCCGCCAGAAGGTAAGGGTATCTTCAAAGCATCGCTCGGTAGCAATAGCTTCTATGTGTGCATCGTTAACGCTGCCAAATTCAAACTCGGCATGCTCGCCTGCCTTGAGAACAAAGCTGGCGGTGGCTGCGTTCTCTTCCCGCGTCATCACCACGGTTGCCGCCAGACGCAGCGAGGGCTGACCCTCCGCATGAAAATCGATACAACCGCGCTGAGCTTCCGCTCGGGTATGCGCACGGGCGTAATCGTGACGCGGCGCGCAGCGCATGTTGAAGCGTGCGCAACCCCGCACCATTTTGACCCGGCGAATCAGGCGTGGCAGTTTGTCGCGGTCATCACAGATTGGCATGTAATCAGTAATTTCCGCCACGCCATCATCACTTAACCAGCGCGTCTGTAAGATATTGGTATCGGGAAGATAAAGTTGCTGGCGGCGCACATCTTGCCAGTCTGGGGCCAGCGAAAACAGCCCGGCCTCGTCGCTGTCAAGCAGGGCGCTAAACACTGAAGGACTGTCAAGCTCTGGCCAACAGAGATAATCAATGGTGCCGTCATTGGCAATCAGTGCACAGGTGCGCAAATCGCCAATGATGCCGTGGTCTTCAATTTTGCGTTTTACCGTGCTCATTCGTTTCTCCCGCTCAGTTTCAGATTTAACTATAGCCAGGTGACTCAATACGGCCTCGCTTGGGCACAGATGGATAACATCTATACTTTTCTGACACACTTTTTATAGGAGGTAGAGATGTCGACTCAACAGACGAAAGTAGCCGTGATTACCGCATCAGATTCAGGTATCGGCAGCCGCTGTGCTGAAATGCTGGCAGAGCAGGGGTTTGATATTGGCATTACCTGGCGTTCAGATGAGCAAGGCGCACAGGAAACCGCCCGTAAAGTGCGTGACAAAGGCCAGCGCGCCGAAATTATTCAACTCGACCTGTCTGATCCGCAGCAGGGCGGTAAGTCATTGCAGCAGTTGATCGACAAATTTGGCCGCATTGATGTGCTGGTGAACAATGCAGGCACCAATGTAAAAGCCGATTTTCTGGATATTAAATTTGAAGACTGGCGAAAAATATTCAGTGTGGACGTTGATGGCGCGCTTATTTGTGGCCAGATTGCGGCGCGTAAAATGGTGGAGCAGGGCGAAGGAGGACGCATTGTTAACATCACCTCGGTGCATGAACATACTCCGCTGCCGGGTTCAGTTGCCTATACGGCGGCGAAACATGCACTGGGCGGCTTAACCAAAGCGATGGCGCTGAGTCTGTTGCCGCATAAGATCCTGGTGAATGCCGTCGCGCCTGGTGCGATCGCCACGCCGATGAATGATATGAGTGACGAAGATGCACACAAGGTGAAAATGCCCGACATCCCTGCGGGTCGGCCAGGCGACACACGTGAAATCGCGAGCATGGTCACCTGGCTCTGCTCAGAGTGGGCCACCTACACCACCGGGCAATCCTTTATTGTCGATGGCGGCTTTATGCTGGCGAACCCACAGTTCAAAGGTTACTGATCGGCCCGTCTGGTGTGCCAGCGACGAATGATCCAGCGGAGCAGCAGCGCAAATACAATCGCCCCGACCAGCCACAGCAGATGTTTTACGTGCTGGTCGAGTTTGTGTAGCCAGGGCGTAATAATGCCGCCTGCAAAGTAGCCGAGCGTGACAAATATCAGTGCCCAAATGGCTGCGCCGACAATGTTCAGTAAAAAGAATTTCATTGGATTGAGGCGGCTGGCGCCAATAATGACTGGTCCAATCAGACGAAAGCCATACATAAAGCGAACACCGATCACAAACAGGCTGGGGCGACGTTTAATCAGGCGGTTGGCTTTGACAATTTTGTCCTGATGTTTCTTGATGCGGCGCAAAATACGCGCGCCGTAGCGTCGTCCCAGCCAGTACAGCAACTGATCGCCAACAATTCCGCCTCCCATTGCCGCCAGGGCCACGCCAGTAAACTGCACCAGGCCCTCATGCGCCGCCACTCCGCCGAGTAATGTAAAGGTTTCCCCTTCCGCGATACAGCCAAGAAACAGCGCGAGATAACCGTACTGAGTTATTAATCCATTGATATCAAAGTGCAAAATTAGCCTCCCTGTCAGATAAACGTTTCTCTCAGTCTATACGCTAACGGCGAAGGCATCTGCCCGGACGCGGGTGTCAGGCTTTTTCGCTGATTTATTGCGCAATCACTACACAAATTGCTGCGCCGTTTATACTTGAGGGGAAGCTGCCCTCGCGATCGGTTTGCAGGTAAAAGGGCGGCCCTTCGCATCAGAGGAGTGATTGTATGAATCATGTCTGGGGTCTTCTGGCGCATCCTAATCAGGAAATGCGCGATATCAAGCAAGAGAATGAAAGCGTTTCGCACCATTACACCCACCATGTTCTGTTAATGGCCGCAATCCCGGTGATTTGCGCCTTTATCGGTACCACGCAGTTGGGCTGGAATTTGGGCGAAGGGCAATATATTCAACTCAACCTGATGACCGGGATTGGACTCGGCATCCTGTTCTATTTGATTATTTTAGGCGGCGTAGCCGTTATGGGCCGCGTTATTCACTGGATGGCGCGCAACTATCCGCAGCGTCCCAGCGTTCAACGTTGTACGGTGTTTGCTGGTTACGTGGCGACACCGCTGTTTTTAAGCGGCTTAGTGGCACTTTATCCACTGGTATGGCTGTGTGTGCTTATCGGTGCGCTGGCAATGGTCTACACCGGCTATTTGCTGTATGTCGGTATTCCGCTCTTTCTGAATATCGACCGTGATGAGAGTCTGCGTTTCTCTGGCTCTACGCTGGCTATTGGTGTTCTGGTATTTGAAGTCCTGCTGGCGATGACAGTTGTTTTGTGGGGATACGGACCAAGGCTGTTTTAATTCTGTCGCTGCCGCCACGCTGGCGGCAGCATGCTTTTAACGCCCGGAAACAATCTCACCAGGAAATCTCCCAATCTTAAGCGTATGATGCTGCTGCCAGCCCGCGCTCCGTCTGGTCTGAAGCGGGCGGCCTGTGTTTAACACAGCGCACAATCTTAACCGGGTCTTTTCTTACGATGCCTGCAAAAATTCGTTATTCACTGCTGTCGCTGGCGCTGCTCGTTTCCGGGCAAGGGCTTTCACTTCCAGCGCAGGCGGCGACGTCACTTTCTCAACTGGCCCCTATTGCCCAGCCGCAAATTGCTTCTGGCAGTGCGATGATCGTCGATCTCAATACCAATAAAATTCTGTTTTCCAGTCATCCAGACCGCGTGCGACCTATTGCCTCTATCACAAAGTTGATGACAGCAATGGTGGTACTGGATGCGCATCTGCCGATGAATGAAATGCTGACGGTAGATGTCAGCCAGACGCCAGAAATGCGCGGCGTGTTTTCCCGCGTAAAACTCAACAGTCAGATTAGTCGTCGTAATATGCTGTTGCTGGCGCTGATGTCATCAGAAAACCGCGCTGCTGCCAGCCTCGCGCATGCTTATCCGGGCGGATACAACGCCTTTATTCGTGCGATGAATGCCAAAGCGCGTGCGCTGGGTATGATGCATACCCGCTACGTTGAGCCGACCGGTTTGTCGATTCATAACGTTTCAAGTGCAGAAGATTTAATTAAATTACTCAAAGCAACCCGCCAGTACCCGCTGCTGGGTCAGCTCAGCACCACCAAAGAAGAGACGGCTGTATTCGCACATCCGAATTACGCCTTGCCGTTTCGCAATACCAATCATCTGGTCTATAAAAATAACTGGCACATTCAGTTAACCAAAACCGGCTATACCGATGAGGCGGGGCATTGTCTGGTGATGCGCACCATGATTAATAACCGGCCAGTGGCGCTGGTGGTGTTGGATGCCTTTGGTAAATATACCCATTTTGCCGATGCCAGTCGTCTGCGCGACTGGTTAGAAACCGGCAAAGCGGCACCGGTTCCCGCTGCTGCGCTGGCGTATAAAAACAAAAAGCGTCACAGGTCGCCAGCAATGGGACCAACAGGGCCGCGGTTGAATAAAAAATGTTCGGTGCTCACTGCGGTGAGCACGTTCAGAATGCCTTAATTCCTATAGTTTCACAGCAGACTAAGCCCTACACTACGCGCGACTGGCGAGGGACGTTCGCCTGATTATTGTGCTGGAATCCCACTCTTATGTTTAAGTTAAAATCCCTTTTTACATTGTTATTCGTGGCGCTGATGGTGTTGGCTCCCACGTTCAGCCAGGCAGCAGATGAAAAGGCTGATGCCGCTCAGGAAGAAGCATCGCAGCCAAAGCTCAATGCAGCAGTTGAACTGCCGAAAATGCAGAAAATCCTCGACAAGCTCAAAGGGCAGGTGTCGGGCGATGCAAATGAAAGCAAACTCAATCAGCTCAATGATATGGCGCTGGAGCTGTCGGGAAATGCCGATACGCTGGGTCAGGCGCTGCTGCCCGATCGGCAACAGCTTGAGGCGCAGCTTGCGGTGCTCGGGCCCGCACCCAAGCCAGACAGCGGCGTGAAAGAGACCGCAGAAGTGACGCGCAAGCGTAACGCGCTCGAAAGCCAGAAAAGCAAAATGGACGATCAAATTAAGCAGGCCGAGGGCATTAAAAACAGTGCGCTGATGCTCTCGTCGCAAATCGTCAATTTACGTCGCGATCAGCTAAAAAACCAACTGGCACTTAATTCCGGCAGTATTTTAGGCACCCGGTTTTGGGCACCCCTGTTCAGTCGCCAGGATCTTGATGGTGAAAAGATCAGTGATTTCCGCGACGAACTGCAAAACACGGCTGCGCTGTCGTGGGAGGCGGGCTGGCGCGTGGGCACCGTTGCCTGGCTAATCGCCGCACTGCTGGTGATGACGTTAGGGCGTCGTTACAGCGAAGAGTTTCTTGCCTGGGTTAGCATTCACAAACTGCCCGAAGGGCGCCTGCGCCGCAGCTTCCTGGCGGCGGCGATCGCCCTGACAACGCTGGTTGCGGTCGTGCTGGCCTTTAATTTTATCGCGCTGGCTTTTACCCGCCGCGATGAAGTCTCAAGCGATGTGCAGGGTTTCGTTGATCGGCTGGTCGAGCTCAGCGTGTTTTGTGGTCTGATTGCCGGTTTAGGCCGTGCCTTTTTATCAACGCGGCGTCCCAGCTGGCGGTTACCACTCCTTTCCAACGACGTGGCGACGGCGCTGAAGCCGTTTCCGCCGATTACCGCCTTGCTGGTGTTTATCTTCCAGACGGCGGAAGCCTACAATTACAGCGTTGGCACCAGCCTTAGTACCACTATCTTTGCCAATGGCCTGACCGCGTTGCTGATTGGCAGCACCGCACTGGCAATCAGCATGCGCACTAATCGCGTACGTCGCCGCATGGCGCTGGCAGGCACACCGCCGGAGGCGCGCTCTACCCTGGTTGGCCTGATCCAAATGGCGCTTACGCTGACAGCGGTTGCGATTCTGCTGTCACTGGTGATTGGTTACGTCGCAATGGCGCGCTTCATGAGTTATGAAGTGATTTGGTGCGGCATCCTGTTTGGCTCGTTCTATTTCCTCAGCCATCTGGTTAATGACGGATGTGAAAGCCTGTTTTCAACCAGCAACTCCTCAGGCAAGCGTATCCAGAACTCGCTGAATATTGATGAGCGATATCTGCAACAGGCTGCCACGCTGTTAGCGGCGATCGGTAAAACACTATTGATCCTGTTCGTTGCGCTGGCGTTGCTGAATGGCACCTTTGCCTCTTCAACCCCGATTGAACTGGTGCAAAAAGCCATTGAATTCTGGGGCGGTAAAGGGCTGGAATCGCTGAATATCGTACCGGCTCATATGGTTAATGCGCTGGTCTGTCTGTTTGTCGGCATCTATGCGCTGCGTTCGGTGCGTCGCTGGCTGGATAATGATTTCCTGCCAAAAACCACCATGGATGTCGGGATGCGCGTTTCGCTGGTGACGCTGTTCAGTAACATCGGTTATGTGTTGATTATCCTGCTGACGCTCTCGATCATGGGCCTGCAATGGAACAAACTGGCCTGGATCGTCAGCGCCTTGTCGGTGGGTATCGGTTTTGGCCTACAGGAGATTGTGAAAAACTTTATCTCTGGTCTGATTCTACTGACTGAACGACCGGTGAAAGTGGGCGATCTGGTAAGCATCAGCGGTATTGAGGGTGATATTCGCCGCATTAATGTGCGTGCGACCGAAATTCAACTGGGCGATAAATCAACGGTAATTGTACCGAACTCACAGCTTATTTCGCAGAACGTGCGTAACGCGACCATGGGTAATGCACAGGGTGTCGTTACGATTTTGCTGACTTTCCCGCTGGATATCGATCCGGTACGGGTGCGCGAAATTTTGCTGGAGGTTTATAACGAAAACGAACGCATTCTTGAAACGCCAGAACCGTCGGTTTCGTTTAAAGATCTGACACCACAAGGTATTGTGCTAAGCGTCACTGGCAACGTGGCGGGCCAGCGACAAATTTCAGGGGCCAAAAGCGATCTGTTGTTCGATATTCTGACGCGACTGCGCAAAGAGGGCATTATGCTGTCGACGCCGCAGACGATGATTATCGAACGACGCCAGCACGCGGCAGCGGCAGAAGAGCAGATGCCATAATGCAAAAGGCCGATACGCTATCGGCCTTTTATTTTTGCCTGAGCCAAACCTGAGCAAACTGGCTTATTACCCTGGTCACGCGGTGTTTAAATCGGCAAGAAAAAGTCTTTCAGGACATTAAAAAACGGTGAAAGGCGCAATCACCATAAACTTCACATCTTTTTCGTCCTGAAAAATATTGCTGTAACCCCCTTCGTAGCTGGGGATATTGGTATGGTTATCATATTGGGTGTAATGCAGCTTAAACGTGGTCTCTTTTAAACGGCCTTGCTGGATCTGGTAAGCTAAATCCAGACTCCAGGCTGACTCTTTCAGGCGCTGCTGTTGATCCCAGGCTGGATTTGTTGACGGTTTCGCATCCCAGCCCCAGGCGTAAGAAGCCCCGACTTTCCAGCCGGCTAATTGCCATGGGGAGAGATCAAGCATAGCGCCGACAAACACCGCTTTTTCCCCGTTGGCGTTCCAGTCAGATCGCTGATCCCACCAGATATCCAGTCGACCATTACTGCTGGCATATCCGGGTGTCATGCGCTGCAGGAAATAGCCCTGATTACCTTCCGCTTTTACCCAGGTTCCTTCCAGACGTAAATCCACCGGGCCGAGGGTATAGCCCAGCGTTAATGCCTGTAGCCATGCGAGACCATCATAGACATCATTAGGATTACTGGCACCACCACGCTCTTTATCTTGTGCGCCATAAAATTGATAACTGGTCCGCAGATCATTTTCACCTAAAGGGAAAGCCCAGGAGAGTTTGGCAAAATATTGATCCATATAGTGAGCAGCCTGGCCGAATGCACCTTCCAGCACCAAATTGTTTTTGAAGTCATATTTAACGCCGATGGAGTGTAAATAAGGGATGCCTGTTTTGCCATCGGCTTTGCGGAAGTTATACATGTGTTGATACCAGGGGCTTTATAATAATCACTCCACATATAGGAAAATGAAAATTCGCCAGCAGTAGAGAAATCATATTTAGCACCACTTTCTAATCCACGATAGGTACCGGGTAAAAAGCTCCAGTGCGGGGCTAACAGAGTCTGACCGCTGGGCTGCAAATATCCCGCACGCAGCCAGTAATCAGACCATTTTAATTTAACCGCAGCTTTGTAAATACTGGCTCCGCTTTTATCGCCACTCCACTCTTCATCCCAGCGGGTGCGTGCATCACTAAAACCAATCTCATTCGGTGCGGCTGGCCCGCTGTTAGCCAATTCCACTGCGCCAAATACCGCCAGATCGAGACCGATGAAATCAGCCGCATAGCCCGATTGATAATCGAGACTGGTATTCAATGTTGAATGATGAAGATTAGCGCGATACTGGCCGTAATGTTCGGCCGTGGGGGTTAACTCTTTTCGATCGCGTTGGCGTTGCCAGTAATAGAAGGCGCCGGTTAAGGTTGAATCCTCGACGAAACCCGCTGCATAGACGGGAAGGGTGGAAATAAAGCAACCGGCACCACTGACTATCGCTGCTGAAAATATAAAAGGTATTGAAATTTTATTACCCATAAAGAACCATCCTTGAGTAAGAAAAATAAAAGGCATTGTTTATTAAAAAGGTGTTACCTGATTGAAAGTATTTTTTGCGCCGCGAATTATCAATATAAAAAAGCCAGAGCTGTGATCCTGTGCGCAAATTAATGCCGGGTGTTGTTTTGGTAAATAAAGGGTTAATTAACGTGAAACGCTAATTTATAAAATCCGTTTTTCGTTAAATTTATGTTTGTTTAATTCAGTGTTGTGGTTGAAGGAATTACAATGTTAATTTCTTATTTGTTGTTAAGAATAAAAAAGGCTTATTAAGCCTTTTTTATCTATTATTTTCGCACGCTATACGTTATGGCACTCTGACCGCCCAGCCTTTTTGCTTGCTGGTTTTACCAATGCCAGGGTTAAAGCTGTTGGTTGGATCAAGATGGCGATAGAACGCCGCAAGCTGCGGCCTGGCCTGATACAAATGCCCCACGTTATGCTCTGCGGGATATTCTGCACCGCGCGCCTGAAGAATTTCTAACATCTTCTCTTTTAACGCATGCGCATCGACGCCTTTCTTAACGATGTAGTCCTGATGAAAAACGTGACAAAAGAAGTGACCGTAATAGAGGCTGTGACTGAGCGATTGCGTAATGTCTGGCGGTAGCGTTTCAAACCAGTCGCGATCGTTGCGTCGCAGCGCAATATCCAGCGCCAGAATATCTTCGACATCGTCAGCATGTACCGCATGATAACGAACCGCCGCGCCTGCCGCTGCATAGCGATGAAGAAACGCATGTGTACCTTCTTTGCCTTCACACTCAAAAATTCACCGCCTCCTTCGCGGAAATAATCTTTCAGATAGTTGCGCGCTTCAGCGACACCGTCGCCAGACATCTTTAACATTAAGTGATGAGCATACTTATCGCGATACTGCGTCATTCGCTTGGGCAGGTGAGGGGAAACAGACGGGTCAAACGTTGCAGCATACGATCGGTGAAGTGGGGTTTGATAAAAGAGAGTTTTGCCAGCCAGGCATCTACGCGACCTTTCAGGGAGAAAAACAGCGGCATTTTGTCGGTGCCCAGTTTGTCGATCATCAGAAAGGTATCTTTGCCATAAACTTCAGCAATATCGTAAATATCACGGTGCATATATTCGCCCGCGACAGGCAAATTTTTGAAATGCGCCAGCATATGACGACGAATGTCGCTCAGCACGGCCACATCGTTAGTCCCAATATAAAAAACCTGCTGCTGCGGTTCAGTGGGAAAGGTGTCGAGTCGCACGGCAAATACGGCAAGCTTGCCCGCACAGCCGGAAGCTTCAAACAGGCGGCGCGCATCGGCGTTAAAACGCGCTGGTGTGTCGGCATCTACATCTCGCACCCGCTCAGCATACTCATGATCTGACGCATGGCGCCCGTCGTGCTGCACATCCTGCGGCTGCCAGCGATCGTCATCCAGCCGGCCTAATATCTCTTCCGGCGATGTGCCGAGATCGATGCCCAGATGGTTAACCAGCTTTAACTTACCTTGCGCATCGATTTGTGCAAACAGCGCCATTTCGCTGTAAGCCGGACCGCGTTTGATCAGCGAACCGCCTGAGTTATTACAGATACCGCCCAGTACGGATGCGCCAATACAGGATGAACCAATCACCGAATGCGGCTCACGTCCCAGCGGTTTAAGCACTTTTTCCAGTTGATACAGCGTGCTGCCCGGAAAGGCTAAAATTTGTTTGCCGCCATCAATCAGCTGTAATTTATCCAGCCGTAACGTGCTGATGATCACAAGCGGGCGATCGTAATCGTTACCCTGCGGCGTTGAACCTTCGGTCAGGCCGGTATTGGCAGCCTGCATCAAAATAATGACATCGGCACTGACCAGTGTTTGCAGCACCTGCCACAACTCTGACAGCGTACCGGGAAAGACCACCGCCAGCGCATCACCCTCGCCCGAGCGAAAGCCTTTTCGATAGCGTGCGGTCTGTTCTGCTTCTGTGAGCAGGTGAGAAGCGCCGACTAAACGGCGTAAATCGGAAAGCAGGGCAGAGGTGTTTATCATCATTCATTCCCTTATCTTGTTAATGCGTCATTACTGTAGCACGTCCGCTGCGTGGGACCAGTGTGCCAGCGGTGGCTACCTGCTATCCTCATCTTGTGGCACACTGCCGCCTGTTTAATTGATATTGCGCAGTCACTTAAGAGAACCCGAACTGATGAAATGGATTTACTCTGTTAGTCTCGCTGTTTCCCTCGCCATGCAACCCGCGCTAGCGGAGGAGTTAAGTGGTAACCATCCGATGACTGAGCAGGCGCGCGACGCCTTCGTCAACGATTTGCTTAATAAGATGACGCTGGATGAGAAAATCGGCCAGCTACGTTTGATCAGTGTCGGCCCCGACAATCCTAAAGAAGCCATCCGCGCGATGATTCATAAAAGTCAGGTCGGCGCGATTTTCAATACTGTGACGCGTCAGGATATTCGCGCCATGCAAGATCAGGCGATGCAACTCAGCCGACTGAAAATCCCCCTGTTTTTTGCTTACGACGTCGTGCACGGTCAGCGCACTATTTTTCCGATTCCACTCGGCCTGGCGGCCAGCTGGGATCTGGACGCGGTGCGTGAAGTTGGACGCATTTCCGCCTATGAAGCTGCCGATGATGGGTTAAATATGACCTGGGCCCCGATGGTTGATGTCAGTCGCGAACCGCGCTGGGGGCGCGTATCAGAAGGCTTCGGTGAAGACACGTACCTGACGTCAGAGATGGGCCGCAGCATGGTGCAATCGATGCAGGGCAAAAGCGCCGCCGATCGCTACTCTCTTATGACCAGCGTGAAACACTTCGCCCTGTATGGTGCTGTGGAAGGCGGACGCGATTACAACACGGTTGATATGAGTCCTCAGCGCATGTTTCAGGACTATCTTCCTCCCTATAAAGCGTCACTGGATGCGGGCAGCGGCGGGGTGATGGTGGCACTGAACTCCATCAATGGCGTGCCCGCAACGGCAGACAGTTGGCTACTGAAAGATCTGCTGCGTGGTGAGTGGAAATTCAAAGGCATTACGATTAGCGATCACGGTGCAATCAAAGAGTTGATTAAGCATGGCGTTGCCAGCGATCCACAAGATGCTGTGCGCATTGCCCTCAAGTCGGGCGTTGATATGAGTATGAGCGATGAGTATTACAGCAAATACTTGCCCGGTCTGGTGAAAAGCGGCGCGGTGAGCATGGCGGAAATTAACGATGCGGCGCGTCACGTACTGAACGTCAAATATGACATGGGGCTGTTTAACGATCCGTACAGCCATCTTGGTCCAAAAGAGAGCGATCCGCAGGACACTAACGCAGAAAGCCGCCTGCACCGTGCCGAAGCGCGTGACGTCGCGCGGAAAAGCATGGTGCTGCTGAAAAACCGCCTGGAGACGCTGCCGCTGAGTAAATCGGGGACGATTGCGCTTGTCGGCCCGCTGGCGGACAGCCAACGCGATATCATGGGCAGTTGGTCAGCGGCAGGTGTCGCAAAACAATCCGTTTCGCTGCTACAGGGAATGCGTAACGCGACGGCAGGCAAGGCCACGCTGTTATACGCCAAAGGGGCCAATATTTCCGACAATAAAGGCATTCAGGACTTCCTTAATCTCTATGAGCAAGCGGTATCGGTTGATAAGCGTTCGCCACAACAATTGATTGATGAAGCCGTCGAAAAAGCCAGACAGGCGGATGTGGTGGTCGCAGCAGTCGGCGAAGCGCAGGGAATGGCGCATGAAGCCTCCAGCCGCAGCGAACTGACAATCCCGGCCAGCCAGCAGAAACTGCTCGCCGCGCTGAAAGCCACGGGTAAACCGCTGGTGATTGTGCTAATGAATGGCCGTCCACTGACGCTGGTGAAGGAAGATCAGATGGCCGATGCCATGCTGGAAACCTGGTTTAGTGGCACTGAAGGCGGTAACGCTATCGCTGATGTGCTGTTTGGTGATTACAATCCATCGGGCAAACTGCCGGTCTCTTTCCCGCGTTCAGTTGGACAAATCCCAGTGTATTACAATCATTTGCCTACCGGCCGCCCTTATAATTTTGCGAAGCCCAACAAGTACACATCACACTATTATGACGCGGTTAACGGCCCGCTCTATCCGTTTGGTTATGGTCTGAGTTACAGCACATTTACGCTGTCGCCGGTGAAGATGTCATCGCGCACGATGCCACGTGACGGTACTATTGAAGCGAGCGTAACCGTGACCAACAGCGGCAAACGTGATGGCGCCACGGTGGTGCAACTCTATCTGAACGATCCTGTCGCCACCCTCAGCCGTCCAGTGCAGGAGCTGCGTGGCTTCAGGCGCATCATGCTGAAGGCCGGTGAGTCACAGACCGTCACCTTTAAGATTGATGTCGATGCGTTGAAGTTCTGGAATCAGCAAATGCAGCATATCGCTGAGCCAGGCAAATTTAACGTTATGATCGGGCTGGATTCCGTACGCACTCAGGATGCGCAGTTTGATTATTTATAAGTAACTCTGCGCGATATTCCCCAACGCTCCTCCTGTAGTAAGGAGCGTTGGGGTAAAAGCATTGAGCCGCAGAAGACAACGACATGAACATTCGATACCGCATTCAACAACAAGTTTTTCGTCTGAACGGCCTGGGACTGAATGAGTTTGATATCTCCCAGCCGCCCGGCGATCCCGGCCTGTTTGGGCCAGACAGCGTGATCTGGCGCGTGCACGGCGATTTCACCTCAATGATGTGCGGCGGCATCAGTGCGCTTCTGCTGCAAATGCTGCATCCCGCTGCGCTGGCAGGCGTCTGGGATCATTCCAACTTTCGTCAGGATATGATGGGACGGTTGCGTCGCACCAGCCAGTTCATCGCCGTGACGACGTTCGGCAACCGGCAGGATGCTGAAATACTCATCGAGCGGGTTAAGCGCATTCATCTTAAAGTCAGTGGCGTTGATAACTGCGGTAAACCTTATGCGGCCAGCGATCCGCATCTGCTTACCTGGGTTCACGTTGCTGAAACCAGCCGTTTTCTGGCTGCACATCTGCGTTATAAAAATGCCTCTCTCAGCGCATACGAGCAAGATCGCTATTACGAAGAGGCGGCTGTCATTGCCGAAGCGTTAGGTGCGAAAAATGTCCCTAAAAGCTGCGCTGCGGTGGAGGCCTGGCTGCAGGAGATACGCAGCGAGTTGCGCTTTGATGAGCGCACAGCGGATGTGACGCACCGGCTTATGAACGCCCCTGCACCGAGCTGGCAGGCAAAACCGGTAATGAAAGTGATGCTAAAGGCGGGCATTGGACTCATGCCAGACTGGGCACAGGCGATGTCTGGTCATCGTATTGGCCGCTGGCAGCAAAGATTGCTTGATCGACAGATTGATGTGATTGCCGCTTCATTGCGTTGGTCAATTCAGCGCGGGGCTTATCAGCGCGCTATGTTGCGCATGGGCAGAAATCCCTGACGGCCAAAACGTAACCTTGCTGACAGGTGTAACAGGCGCGTCGTGAACAGATTGTCACGCAACAGGCGTGGCAATCTTACCTTCAAAAAGGGGCACCGGTGGCACGCAGGGTACTTTTCTGTTTGGCTTAATAAGCTTGCTTATCCTCTCCTTTCGACACTTTGAGATTTTTACCCTTGTCACACATGGCGGCAGTCAGGATCCTGCTCTAATCTCGAGGAAAATGAATTCCTCCTGGCTTTGTCGAGGCACTATGACGTACCAACCTCTGATTGCTGAAGTTTACAATCAGCAACGTACCCTGACGGCGATCGTCGAGCAGGATGCGCGCACCGCTTACTTCTATATCTGGCCGACGGATCTGTTTCGCAGCCAGTATGCGGTGCGTGGCTGCTGGCTGCGTAATCTGTTACCCGCGCCAGCACAGGAAGATCGTGAAGCAATGGAGCAGGGCATTGCGCCGCTGCTCAGCGCCGAATATTGCCGCACGCTGGAAGCGGAGCCAGCACTTGATCCGGCGGGACTGCAAGTCCTGTGGGAGCCGGGTGATGATGGCGCGGCGCTGTGGTATTACGGTCAACTTTTTGGCGGTCATTCCCGGCTGGAGCCTGTATCAAAACAAGCAGGTGAGTTTTTCGGCAGGGTGTATCAGGAAAAATCGCCTGACCGCGCCGCTCGGCTCGGCCTCAACCAACGATTACTACGCGCGTGCCGAACAGCAGCGCCAGTTCTGGCGAGAATGGCATGACGGTAGTGAATGGGACAAGGTGCAGAAAGCCCTCATGACCTGTTACCAGGCGCAGTTTGGCGAATCAGTGAAGTATTACGCTATCGATCAGGGCAGCTGGCCGCCCATGGCTATCTCTCAGCACTGGCATAAAGGCGTATGGTATTTTCTGACGCTGGGCATGAGTATTCGCCCTATGCCGCAGGTCGATTATCTGTTTGATGAGCTGGCGCCGCAGTATCGCCGGATTGAGTTAGCCATAGCGGTTGATGGTGAAGTGATGACCGAAGGCAATGCGGTACAGATGGCCAGCGCGTTGGCAGAATTTGTTCATTTGCCCTGGGCGCGCCTGACCTGGCTGGGTGAAGGGCATACGCTGGCATCTGAAGTTGCTCCAGTGGGGTTTGAAAGTTTTCTGCTGTCGAATGAGCTGGCGGGTGATAAGGCGCAATTCAAGCTACCCAAGCGTGACGGCGACAGGCCAACCTTGTTATGGGCGACACCGATAACAGAAGCGGAGCGCAAATTTGCCCAGGCTGACGAGCAGGGCGGCCAGCGGCTCAGAGAATGGCTGACCGCAGAAGGCAATAATCATATTTTCCGTCCACGCCAGCAGGTCGTGGATTCAGACGAGTAATCGTGGCTATGCGCGTTGAGCACATCAGTGCGCATTGTCCTGAGCTACAGGCTCTGCATCTAAATTATGACAGTAATCAACTATTTCCTGATTCTGTGATCTTCACCACCTCAAGTTCCCTTTAAGCAAGCCGTTAATCCCGATCAGGCAATCGCGCCGTACCAGGCTTGAGGGAACAACGATGTTAAAAACAACCCAATCCCGCTTCACTGCAACACTCATCGCATTTTTTATGTTACTGATGGTGATCACCGTGCTGGTGATCAACCAGTTTGTCGCGCCTCAACTCGTGCATAACGAAAATCGCCTGGTGCGTTATCAGGTCGACTCACTGGCAAGCGGTATCGTGGAACAGATGAACCGCGTGCAGGCGCAGCAACGTGCCATTACGGAAGCGGCATCGGTGATGGAGAGCAGCACCATTGATAAACTTCTGCCAACGCTGGTGAACCAGTATCAGGACAGCAACGTCTTTGGCGGCGGTATCTGGCCTCTGCCGAATCGGCGCGATGCAGACAAAGAGAAAAACAGCAGTTTCTTTGCGCGCGATGCCAGTAATCAATTGCAGGAAAATACTTACTGGAACTCAGCCGCGGCCGACAATTACTGGGAGCAGCCGTGGTACAAAGATGGCATGGCGGCGGCTAAAGGGCATTGCGCCTGGGCGAAAGCCTATCAGGATGCCGCAAGCCCGCAACCGCGAACGAACTGCGCGATGGCAATTTATCGCAATGGCGCGGTTTGGGGCGTAGCCACAATTGATGTGACACTCGGCTTTTTCAACCAACTGGCGAAACAAATGGGTGACGCCATTCAGGGCAACGTCCTGATTGTGGAAGCAGACGGCAAAGTTGTTGGTAACGCCGCGCTGGCGAACAGCACGGCAAAACTGCAGAACCTGACTGACCTGCAAATACCGATGGCGGCACCGTTGAAAGCGATGCTGGCAAATGCAGGCGCGCAGCCAACCGAAATGGCTTACGACACCGATGATGGCGAGCAGACGCTCTTGCTTCAGGCCATTCCTGACAGTCCGTGGTATCTCGCCAGCAGCGTACCGACCAGCCTGCTGAATGCGCAGGCGCATAACATGCTGACGCGCCTTGGACTGGTACAGATCCCCTGGCTGTGATTCTGCTGCTGGTGCTGCTCGGCTTTGTGCGAAACATGATGAAGCGTTTGAGCGTGCTGAACAGCAATATCGAGGCGCTGTCGCAGGGCGGTGCAGATTTAACCCAGCGCCTGCCTGCCAGTAACAGCCCGGAATTTAATGCGGTGGCGCAAAGTTTCAACCAGTTCATCAGCTATCTGCAAGGATTAATGCGTCAGGTTGGCGACAGCGCGCTGGCCATTACCGCCGCATCGCGTGAAATTGCCAGCGGCAATGCGAACCTGTCGTCACGTACTGAAGATCAGGCCAGTTCGATTGTTGAAACGGCGGCCTCTATGGAACAACTGACCGGCACGGTGCGCCAAAACGCGGATAACGCCACGCATGCCAACCAGCTGGCTGACGGGGCGTCACAGGTGGCAGCACGCGGCACTGACGTGGTTCGGCAGGTGGTCAGCACCATGGGTGAGATCCATCATTCGTCACGTAAAGTGGTCGATATCATCAGCGTCATCGACAGTATCGCTTTCCAGACCAATATCCTGGCATTAAACGCTGCGGTAGAGGCAGCCCGAGCTGGTGAGCAGGGACGGGGCTTCGCCGTGGTGGCCTCAGAAGTGCGCAGTCTGGCACAGCGTTCAGCGAACTCAGCGCGAGAAATCAAGAAGCTGATTGAAGAATCCGTGGCAAACATTGATGCCGGCAGTCAACTGGTTGAGCAGGCCGGCACCACTATGGATGAATTGATGCAGGGTGTCAGCAGCGTCACCACATTAATGAGTGAAATCATGTCCGCCAGCCGTGAACAGAGCATGGGCATTGAGCAGGTTAACATTGCTATCACTCAGCTTGATGGAACGACGCAGCAGAACGCGGTACTGGTTGAGCAGGTTTCTGCCGCCGCACAGGCGATGGAAGCGCAAAGCGTGCAGCTTGAGCAGGTAGTACAAAGCTTTAAACTGTAATTTTTCGCAGGCCAGCTATGCTGGCCTGATTTTTTCCTGCCCTTCATACCTTGTCTGGCGCGGCCTGGGGTTTGGGAATACGTTTTTTTACACTCAAAGATCTGATTCCTGTGCCAAAATAGTGAGGAATTAACGCAAGGAACCGACATGTCTGCTATTGAAGTTATTCTCGTCGACCATCTGGATCGTCCCACCGGCAAAATGGAAAAGCTGGAAGTACATGAGAAGGGATTACTGCATCGTGCGGTGACGGTCTACATCTTCAATTCGCGGCAAGAGCTGCTATTGCAACGTCGTGCCAGCGACAAATACCACTGTGGTGGTTTATGGAGCAACACCTGTTGCGGCCATCCTTATCCGCATGAGTCGACACAGGATGCGGCTGAACGTCGTCTGCGTGAAGAGATGGGTATGAATGTCTCGCTCACGCCAGTGTTTGAACTGAGTTATAACCTGCCACTCAGCAATGGCCTGACTGAACATGAGTATGGTCACGTCTTTTTTGCGGTATGTGACGACTTACCCACTCTTAATCCGCAGGAAGCGGATGCGTTCGACTATCGTCCGATAGCGGAGATACAGCAGCAGATGTCACAACATCCGCAGCAGTTTACGCCGTGGTTTATCCATACTTTTCCGCGCATTCCTGCTCATTTTGACGCATTTAGCTTCCCGGTGTAATGTAAAACCGCACCTCATCAGGTGCGGTCTGATTCACTGATTAAAATCCTCAGCGTCAACATCATAGCCCGACGGCTCCCAGCGTATCGCCAGCAGCGCCAGCAAACCTGCCAGCGGCGCAAGGAATATCACCCAAAATACGCCCGTCCCCAGAGCCGCGACCAATACCGGAAACAGAAACAGCGATACGGTTGAACTGCCACGCATTAAGGTCTGATTGAAGCCAACGCCAACGCCGCGCAGCGAAGTTGGATAGCTTAGTGAGGCGAAAGTCATGGTGTGCGAGCCGGGGCCAAATCCCTGGCCGAACAGGAACAGCGCCAGCATACCGATAGCCAGCAATGCTTCCTGTCCACCTTCCGGGCGACCGA
Source organism: Pantoea sp. LMR881 (assembly GCF_027157825.1). Taxonomy (NCBI): domain Bacteria; kingdom Pseudomonadati; phylum Pseudomonadota; class Gammaproteobacteria; order Enterobacterales; family Erwiniaceae; genus Pantoea; species Pantoea sp. LMR881. Next base: position 1,120,436 of record NZ_JAPVOK010000002.1, on the reverse strand, counting down.
TCAGCGCCAGACCCAGCAGCGCCACACACTGACAGGCATAGCCCGCCACCGACATCTTCCACGCGCCGAGTGTCGGCACCAGACGTACGGCAAGTATGCCGCCGACAAAGGCAAACAGCAGGTTCAGCGCCAGCGAGACCAAAATGGTGGTCAGCATCGACTGGGCAAAAAAGCTGGAGATGATCACCGGTAAACCAAACGCGACAGCATTATAAGCAAATGATGAAGCGATCGAGGTAATCGTAGCCAGCAACGTCCGGCGCAGATAGACACCCTTCAACAGGGCACCATAGTTACGCCAGCGGGCGCGACGGGCCGGTTTAGCCGGTGTCAGCGAGGCATCTTTTGCGACCTGGGCATTGATATTCCATGAACGGCGTAAAATATTCGCCGCCCCTTGCAAATCGCCCTGATTCGCCGCCCACACCGGCGATTCGCTCATATAGCGGCTGCGAATCGCAATGATCAAAATAGCAGGCACGGCGCCAAAGCCTAAAATCAGGCGCCACAGCCAGTCAGAATGGCTCTCCGGCAACACCGCATACAGCAGAAGCACCAGAAGATAGGAGATGCTGATCGCCGCATACCAGGTCGGACACCACATCGCTACGCTGGCAGCCTTGTTACCTTTACCGCGTAGTCTGGAAAACTCCGCTAAAAATGCCATCGCCACCGGCAAGTCAATACCAACGCCAAGTCCCATCACAAAGCGTGCGCCGCCCAGCACGTACTCATTCGGTGCAAAAGCACAGGCCAGCGCCGCGACAACAAAGAAGAACATGTCGGCCATGAAGACCCGATAGCGACCAATTTTATCGGTGAGATAGCCGCCGATAAGCGCACCGACAATAGCCCCAAAGGTAATAGCCGATGCCACCATGCCGGTGCCAGTGGGTGTTAAGTTGAATTCACGCGCAACGTCTTTGATACCAAACGCCAGCGCACCCAGATCGTATGCATCAAGAAAGACGCCGCCGAGCGCAATCGCCACGACAATGCGGGCGTTATTACGTGCGCTGTTGCCGTTGTTAATCAGACTGGAGACATCTGATGCGCTGCGGATCCATTGCGTTTCGCCCGTGGGCGTACTCCCTGCCGTTGCCACATGGGCTGAAGAAGTTAAGTCGGACATGATGTTGTCTGTTTTTTATAAAAATAGAAATTGAGAATAATCCGCGGACGTCTGGACGTAAATTCCATTAGGTTATAACTCAGATCACAATGGTATTAATCTGTTAACTGAATCAATTATTGCTGGTCGCGCAACCGCAACGCCAGGCTACGCTTTTAGAACATACCGCTAAAAACGTAGTGCTGAAAACAAGGAATGCGTCATGACGAAATTTCAGGGGTGGATCGGAATAAGCGCGCTGTTGCTCAGCCTGAGTACAGCGCACGCTGCCGATCCGGTGCGGGTAGGTTCAAAAATTGATACCGAAGGCTCGCTGCTTGGCAATGTGATTTTACAGGTGCTGCAAAAGCATGGCGTGAAAACCGTCAACAAAATTCAGTTAGGCAATACCCAGGTGGTGCGCGGGGCCATTACCGCCGGTGAGCTGGATATCTATCCGGAATATACCGGTAACGGCGCTTTTTTCTTCAATGATGAAAAAGACAGCTTGTGGAAAAATGCGCAGCAGGGATATGACAAAGTTAAAAAGCTTGATGCGGAGAAAAATAATCTGATCTGGTTGACGCCTGCGCCTGCGAACAACACCTGGACTATCGCGGTACGCAAAGACCTGGCGGATAAAAATCATTTACAGTCACTGGATGATCTCAGTGCTTATCTGAAAAAAGGCGGCACCTTGAAACTGGCCGCCTCGGCTGAGTTTATTGAGCGCAGTGATGCGTTGCCTGCGTTTGAAAAAGCTTACGGCTTCGATCTCAGCCAGGATCAGCTGTTGTCGCTGGCGGGGGAGATACTGCGGTGACGATCAGTGCAGCGGCACAGCAAACCTCTGGCGTAAATGCAGCGATGGCTTACGGCACTGACGGGCCGGTGGCGGCGCTGGGGTTACAGACGCTGAGCGATCCGAAAGGCGTACAGCCAATTTATGCGCCTGCGCCGGTGATCCGCGCGTCGGTGCTTAAGGCTTATCCCGACATTGCTGACTGGCTGAAACCGGTCTTCAGCGCCCTTGATACAAAAACACTGCAACAGCTTAACGCGAAAATTGCGGTAGAAGGGCAGGATGCCAGCAGCGTGGCAACGCAGTGGCTGCAACAGAAAAAGTTACTGTAGCGATGCTGATATCGCGGGATGCGATGATTCACCCCCGTGGCTCGCCAGTGGCGCTGCTGTTGGTCACGCTGCTGGTTATCACGCTGGTCAGCCTGCCGTTTCTCAGCCACGCCGCGAATCGTTTAGTGGGTGGTCAACCGTTAATGCTGTGGCAAGTGAGTAAGGCTATGGCGCTGCTCCTGCCGCTGGCGCTGCTGGTTATCACGTCGTGGCCAAAACCGACTCGCGGCACGCTGCTGATCTCCCTGTTGGCCAGTGAGTTACTGCTGGCCGGGATGATTGGCTTAAGCGGCAATCAGGCCTCCCTGCTGGCAAGCCAGGGCAGCCCGCTGGCGCGCACCAGTTTTGCCAGTGGCATGTGGTGTGCGAGCGGGATCACGCTGCTGTTAATCACTGACACTATCCGTCAGTTGACGCGCCATAAGCTCTGGCAACTGCTGCTTAACCTGCAAGTATGGATTATCCCGTTACTGCTGCTGTTTGGCGGTATGCTTGATCAGCTCTCTTTGCTCAAAGAGTACGACAATCGTCAGTCGGTGTTTGACGCCGCCCTCTCGCGCCATCTGGCCCTGCTTGGTGGAACCTTGCTGCCTGCGCTGATTATTGCGCTGCCGCTGGGCATTGCACTGTATCGCCGTAGCCACTGGCAAAGCGCCGTTTTCAGCGTGCTGAACGTGATCCAGACGGTGCCATCGGTGGCGCTGTTTGGGTTGTTGATAGCGCCGCTGGCGGGGCTGGCAAAACATTATCCCTGGCTTGGCGACTGGGGAGTAAGCGGCATTGGAATGGCGCCTGCACTCATTGCGTTAGTGCTCTATGCCTTGCTGCCGCTGGTGCGCAGCGTGGTAGTGGGACTGCAACAGGTACCGCAGGATGTACGCGAAACGGCGCGCGGCATGGGAATGGGAACGTTACAGCAACTCATTGCGGTTGATGTACCGTTAGCTCTGCCCGTGTGGCTGGCAGGACTGCGCGTGGTGGTGGTGCAAACGCTGGGCATGGCCGTCGTCGCGGCACTGATTGGCGCGGGGGATTTGGTGCGATTATTTTTCAGGGGCTGCTGAGTAGCGCACTTGATCTGGTGCTGCTTGGCGTCATTCCGGTGATTGCGCTGGCGGTCATCATTGATGCGCTGTTTCGGCTGCTTATCTCTCTGCTGGAGAAAAAAATGATTCAGTTTGATGGCGTGAGCAAATATTTTGCCGGTAAAGCGGCGGTAAAAAATTTATCGCTGAAGATCGATCAGGGCGAGTTCAGTGTTCTGCTCGGCACGTCGGGATCGGGGAAATCAACCACGCTTAAGATGATTAACCGGCTGGTGGAAGCGGATGAAGGCGAGATTCGCTTTGCCGGTGAGGCGATTCGTCAGCTTAATGCCAGGGCGCTGCGCCGCCGCATGGGCTATGCCATTCAGTCTATCGGCCTGTTTCCGCACTGGACCGTAGAAAAAAATATTGCCACGGTGCCCGCGCTGTTGGGCTGGCAGAAAAATCGGGTACGCGAGCGGATTGAGGAACTGCTTACGCTGCTCAATCTGGACGAGCAATTGCTGCAGCGTTATCCGCATCAGCTTTCGGGCGGACAACAGCAGCGCGTCGGCGTGGCACGGGCGCTGGCAGCCGATCCGGACGTTTTATTGATGGATGAACCTTTTGGTGCCCTCGATCCGGTGACACGCGGCGCGCTGCAGCAGGAGATGTTGCGCATTCATCGCCTGTCGGGACGCACTATCGTGCTGGTTACCCACGACATTGATGAGGCGCTGACGCTGGCAGATAACATCGTGTTGATGGATGACGGTGAAATTGTGCAACAGGGCAAACCGGTTGAACTGTTAACGCAGCCAAAAAATGATTTTGTGCGGGATTTTTTTGGTCGAAGTGAAATGGGGGTCAGGCTACTGGCGTTGGGTCAGGCGGGTAATGCTGCCCGGCGCGGCGAATGGCTGGAAGGAGAACCGATCGCTGCCGGCTTGTCGCTAAGAGAGGCGCTGTCGCAATTTATTACGCGCCGCACCGACAAGTTGCCGGTGGTGGACGATCAGTTAAAACCGCTGGGCGTACTGCATTTTAATGATTTGCTTAACCTGCGTGAGGGTATGCAATGCGCTGGTTAAAGGATCCGCTGCTGTGGCTGGTTGTGCTTTACCTCGCACTGCTTAGTGCGATGCCCTACAGCGGCCCCTTGTTTGCCCACTGGTTTCCTGAACTCGCTCGCCCGCTTTACCAGCAGGATAGCTTCTGGCAGCTCACGCTGGCGCATCTTTTCTGGTGGTAACCGCCAGCGTGCTGGCGGTGGTTATTGGCGTCGGTAGCGGCGTGTTGGTCACGCGTCGGCATGGACGCGCGTTTCGTCCCGTGATTGAGACCCTTGTTGCTGCCGGGCAAACCGTGCCGCCAGTCGCGGTACTAGCCATTGCCGTGCCGGTGATGGGATTTGGCGCCTGGCCTGCCGTGATCGCCCTGTTGCTGTATGGACTCTTGCCCATTTTGCAGGGAACCTTAGCGGGAATTGACAGCGTGCCTGCCAGCAGCCGCGAAATCGCCCAGGGCGTCGGCATGAGTGCCTGGCAGCGTTTATGGCAGGTGGAATTAGCGTTGGCTGCGCCGGTGATCATTGCAGGCGTGCGTACTTCCGTGATCATTAATATTGGCACTGCGGCGATTGCCTCCACCGTCGGGGCAAAAAGCCTGGGATCGCCCGTGATTATCGGTTTGAGCGGCTTTAATACAGCCTATGTGATTCAGGGCGCATTGCTGGTAGCCCTTTTAGCGATTGTCAGCGACCGTCTGTTTGAGCGTCTGCAACGCTGGTTTAGCGTGCGTGCACAATAAGGCTGTAACCGACCAGCATCAAGCCGCCAGTACCGCCAATAGCCATGATGAAAAACAGCGTTGCGAAAAAGATTTTTGCCAGTTCATGCAGAAACCCGAGAGTAAGACAGAGAGCGGGGAATAATAGCGCGCGCAAGGCAGCAGGCAAAGCGCCCGGCGTGCGTTTTTGTTATCAAGGCGTTTCGTGCAGATGAACGCTGTAGCCTTGTTCCTTCCAGTGATCCATCTGTTCCTGTTGACGACGCGTCAATTTTTTACCGGTCCAGACAAACATATTCATGCCGGGAAAGAGTTCCGGGCGGGGCAAATCAAGCGGTTCAGCCAGTACATCAATACGCCAGCCGTGCTGTGAAAGTCGCCAGCCTTCGAGCCAGATGCGGGTGCGATCATCAATGCCCCAGCCAATAATTAACGCATCTTTACCCGCTTTTTTACGTCCAGAGTTAAGACAAAAAGCCACATAATCGATCAGTAAGCCATCCAGCAGACTACACATGGTGCGCGCGGTGTTTTGATCCAGGCCGAGCTTTTGACGCACCGGCATAAAAACGTGATCGATCAGCGCATCTACCGGATGTTCCCGGCCAACAGCCGCAATTTTATTACGCAGCTTGGCGGGGCGAACATGGCGTAACGTGCAAATCAGCTCATCCTGTAGATTAGTCCAGCCATCATGCGCATCAATATCACTGCCTTCCATCAGTGCTTTGACTTTTCCTACCGGCACACCGCTTTCAATCCAACGTTTAATCTCTTCAATACGTTGAACATCTTCGTCGTCGAACTGACGATGTCCACCTTCGGAGCGTTGTGGCTTTAATAAGCCGTAGCGTCTTTGCCACGCGCGTAAAGTGACTGGGTTTATTCCACAGCGTTCGGCCACATCACCGATACTGTAAAAGGTCATACAATCCTCTTTTTTCTGACGGAGTCGAAACACCTTAACCAGGCACGTTAAGTTGTACAATAGATTTTTGCCTGTACAACTTGACCGTTGGGCTTATTTTCTGCTTAATCTCATATTTGAGAATTAATTCCCAAAAATGAGAGAGTGCCGATGCAAATACCGGATACAGAACAACGGCTGGCCGCTCGCCTTGCCGAGCTTCGACTTCAACGTGGTTGGTCGCTGGACGAGCTGGCGACAGCAACAGGCATTAGTCGGGCGTCATTATCGCGTATTGAACGCAGCGAGACCAGTCCAACGGCAGCACTGCTTAATCGCCTGTGCGTCGCGTACGGGCTTACCCTGTCGCGTCTGCTAAGCGAGGTTGAGGAGGGCGTAGACCTGCTGCTTACGCGTGATCAGCAGCCAGTCTGGCATGATGAAGCCAGTGGATTTCATCGCCGTAACGTGTCACCACCTGCCACTAATTTTAGATGCGAATTGGTAGAGGGCAAGCTGCGGCCCGGCGCTCGCATCGATTATGATGCCCCGCCGTTGCACGGAATGGAGCAACATATCTGGCTACGCGAAGGGGATTAACCCTCACTCTGGCGTCGCAACAGTGGACGCTGCGCGCCGGTGACAGCTTACGCTTTCATTTAACAGGAAAATCTTCGTTTGCTGCTCACCTGACCGAGGGCGCGCGATATCTGCTGGTGGTGTGTAAACCATGATCGATTATGAACAGCTCAGTGCGACACAAGCGCAACAGCTATTGCCGCAGCTCTGTGATGTATTGCAGGCCTGCGTCGCTGATGGCGGCAGTATCGGTTTTATTGATGCCACGGATCGTGATGTCATTGCGCGCTTTTGGCAGGATCGGATTGACAGCCTCGCCCGTGGAAACTGTGATTTGCTGGTGGCACGTCAGCAGGGCGTCGTGGTGGCAACGGTAATGGTGAATAACAGCGGAATGCCTAACGGCCGTCATCGCGCCGAAATCAGTAAACTGCTGGTGCTGCCGCTGGCGCGACGTCAGGGCATTGCCCGCCAGTTGATGCAGCAGGCCGAACTGCGTGCGCAGGCACAGGGGAAAACCTTGCTGGTTCTGGATACGCGCAGCGGTGATGTTGCCAGCGAGCTCTATCGCTCGCTTGGCTGGCAGGTGGCAGGTTCGATCCCGTTTTATGCCGAATCAACCGAAGGTGTTTTCGAGGCCACCACCGTGATGTTTAAAGTATTGCAGTAAAAAATAGCGGGTCATTTAGCCGCCTCTTGCTCTTTCTGTGGCAGAGGCGGGGATGGAAAGAGCAGGCCGCAGAAAATTAAACCTGCGCTGCTAATGCCTCAACGCGCTGAATCGCGGCCAGCACGCTTGCCTCGGTCACCGGCTCTGCCATCATCGCCATGTCTGGCGCATGGACCGACTCCCTAATCACCAAAGCCAGCTCAGCTTCATCCAGCAAGGCGATATCGCGCAGCATCAGCGGCACGCCACACTGACGTGCCAGTTTCATTTCTGCCAGCAGTTCAGCATCCGGGCGATTTTCCAGCGCCAGTAAGCAGAGATTGCCGAAACCCACTAACAACCCATGCCCAAACTCTCGCGTTTTATCACAGAAGGTAAAACCTTCATAAATGGCATGCGCTGCGGCAGCGTGAGCGCCGTTGCTCATCAACGAGGTTAAACCTGCCCAGGTAAAAATAGCATCCAGCACCTGATCCAGAGCAGCACTGCTTTCGCCCTGTAACACGGCCTGATAAGCCTGCGGGCCATGTTCAGCAATCACGTCGTAACAGATCTTGCTGTGAGCCAGTGAGGAGAGCGCATTGCCTTCACGCGCGGGGTGCAGACGGCTGACGGCACGAAATTCATACCACTTCGCCAGCGTGTCGCCCAGTCCAGCCGCTAACCAGCGAGCCGGGGCGCTGGCCAGTAATTCACTGTCGATCAACACCGCAGCAGGCGCTTGCGGCAAGGGAAAAATATCGTAAAAGTTACCGTTATCGTCATAACGAATCGCCAGCGGCGTTACGGCTGAGCAGGTAGCCGCAATTGTCGGAATGGTGATTAACGGTAAGCCAAGCTGAGCGGCAACCGCTTTGCAGGTATCCAGCGATTTTCCACCGCCTACGCCAATGATCAGGTCTGCCTGCAATGTGGCTGCGCGGGCTGCCAGGCGCTCAATCTGTGATAAAGAGGTTTCACCACCAAACCACTCCTGAGCCAGTAGCGTGACGTCAGCGGTGTGCAACTGCGCCTGCACGTCCTTTTCCACTGCACGCAACGCCTGATTACCCCCAATCAGCAGCGCCCGTTTTCCCAGGCTGGCCGCGACGGAACCTAACTGCGCTAAAACGCCTGCGCCGCGTAAGATGCGTGCAGGAAACACCAGATTCATTTCACTCATTCCGCTTTCCCAAAATAATTGATGCTGGCAACAGGCGCAGCATCGTATAAAACAAACAGCTATCTTTTGCTGGACACAGAGACCTGTTCATACTATCCGAGCCTTTTCCTTTTCGGGAGTCGTTCTTTTCATCAGGCGTGCTGAGAAGCCAGTTTCTGAATGGCGCACGAAAAAATCATAACGAAAGCTGACGTTGCCGGGACACTGTGTAAAAATACAGGCAATTTTTCCGGTGGTAACGAGACAATGGCCCTGACAGCAGCATTAAAAAGCCAGATAGCGCAGTGGTATAAATCACTCCAGCAACAGGTGCCTGATTTTATTCCACGTGCGCCCCAGCGGCAGATGATCGCTGAAGTGGCAAAATGTCTGGCAGGTGACGATGGCCGCCATCTGGCGGTAGAAGCGCCGACAGGCGTAGGTAAAACCCTTTCCTATTTGATCCCTGGTATTGCCGTCAGCCGTGCTGAAGAGAAACGGCTGGTGATCAGTACCGCCAATGTGGCTTTGCAGGATCAAATCTTTACCAAAGATCTGCCGCTGCTTAAAAAGATCGTTCCCGATCTCACCTTTACCGCGGCATTTGGTCGCGGTCGCTATGTTTGTCCGCGCAATCTGGCCGCTCTGGCGGCAGATGATGACCAGCAAGGCGATTTGTTGTTGTATCTCGATGATGAAGCGATTAGCAGCACTAAAGAGGAACAAACGCAGTGTGCTCGTTTGCAAACATCGCTGGATCGCTATCAGTGGGATGGGTTACGCGATCACAGCGAAGAGAATGTCAGCGACAGCTTATGGCAGCGGCTCTCAACAGATAAAGCCAGTTGCCTCGGCGCGCACTGCCGTTGGTATCGCGAATGCCCCTTTTTATTGCCCGACGTGAAATTGAACAGGCAGATGTGGTGGTAGCGAACCACGCTCTGGTCATGGCGGCGCTGGAAAATGAATCGGTGCTGCCGCCAGCGAAGCAGTTAATGCTGGTCCTGGACGAAGGCCATCACTTGCCCGACGTGGCGCGTGATGCACTGGAAATGAGCGCCGATATCACGCCTGGCTGGAGCAGCTTACAGCTCGATCTGTTTGTAAAACTGGTCGACGGCATCATGACGCAGATGCGACCAAAATCGCCGCCACCTCTGGCTAACCCTGAGCGTCTTAAAGCGCACTGTGAAGAGTTGCGTGAGCTTCTTACTGTTATCAGCAACGCCCTGAATCCGCTGCTGCCGCCGCATAGTCAGCCCGGCGAATACCGTTTCGTCCTGGGCGAATTGCCTCAGGAACTGCTGGCGCTGTGTGCGCGTTTGTTTAAGTTAAGTGACGCGCTGCGAGGCCTGGCGGAAGGCTTAATTAACGCGCTGAGTGAACAAACCGGCAAGGTAGATATGGTGCGCTTGCATCGGAACTTACTGCAACTGAATCGCCAGTTTGGCTGGTTTGAATCGATCAGTAAGCTGTGGCGCCTGGCCGCTCTGGAAAAAGCTTCCGGCGCACCGGTGTCAAAATGGATCACCCGCGAATTACGTGAAGGCCAGGCGCATTTGCTGTTTCACTGCGCCGGCATTCGCGTCAGCGATCAGCTCGAAAAATTGTTATGGCGCAAGGTGCCTCATGTGGTGGTCACCTCTGCCACGCTGCGCTCGCTCAACAGCTTTAACCGTTTGCAGGAGATGTCGGGATTAAATGAGAAGGCGGGCGATCGCTTTATCGCGCTCGATTCCCCGTTCAGTCATGTTGATCAGGGCAAGCTGGTGATCCCGCAGATGCGTTACGAACCGCTAATGTCGAACGAAGCAGAACACATTGCCGAAATGGCAGGCTATTTCCGTCAGCAAATGGCAGAAAAAAAGCACAAAGGTGTGTTGGTTTTGTTTGCCAGCGGGCGTGCGATGCAGCAGTTTGTTGCCTTTTTGCCCGATTTGCGTCTGTCAATGCTGGTGCAGGGCGATCAGCCGCGTAGCCGTCTGGTTGAGCTGCACCGTAAACGAGTGGAGCAGGGCGATAGCAGCATTCTCATTGGCTTACAGTCATTTGCGGAAGGGCTGGATTTGAAAGGCGATCTGCTGAGCCAGGTGCACATTCATAAAATTGCTTTTCCACCGGTGGACAGTCCGGTAATTTTAACCGAAGGCGAGTGGCTGAAAAGCCTCAAACGTTATCCGTTTGAGGTACAGAGTTTGCCCAGCGCCTCGTTTACGTTGATACAGCAGGTTGGACGCTTAATTCGTAGTCATCAATGTTATGGTGAGATTGTCATTTACGATCGCCGTTTACTGAGTAAAGCCTACGGCAGCCGACTGTTAGCGGCGCTGCCGGTCTTTGCCATTGAGCAGCCAGCAACACCCGAACCTGCAAAGATAAAAAGCGCACCCACGCGCACCGTGCGAAAAAAACGGCCAACGCGGCGCTGACCGCCGCGCACTTTAAGGGAAGCGAGTGATGGAACTGAATAAAATTATCAAAGAGATCGGGCGGGGAAAAAATCACGCTCGCGATATCGATTTTGACACGGCGGTGGCGCTTTACAGCGCGATGCTGGCGGGCGAAGTGCCCGATCTGGAATTAGGTGGCATCCTGATTGCGCTGCGCATTAAAGGTGAAGGCGAAGCCGAAATGCGCGGTTTTTATCAGGCGATGCAGGCAAAAATGATGACGCTTCACGCCCCAGCCGGTCGTGCCATGCCGGTGGTAATCCCGAGCTACAACGGTGCGCGCCGTCAGGGAAATTTAACGCCGCTGCTGGCGCTGCTGTTGTCGCAACTCGGCTTTCCGGTTCTGGTGCACGGCGTGAGCGACGATGCAACGCGCGTCACCAGCGAAGCGGTCTTTGCTGAACTTGGCATTCAACCCGTGACGTCGGCAGAGCAGGCGCAGGCAAAGCTGGATAACGGCGAACTGGCGTTTATCACTATTGATCACCTCTGCCCGCCCATGGCAAAACAGCTCTCGCTGCGCTGGCGTATGGGCGTGCGTAACAGCGCGCACACCCTGGCTAAACTGGCGACACCGTTTGGCGAGCGTGAGGCGCTGCGTCTGTCAAGCGTGTCACATCCCGAATATGTGCCGCGTGTCGGCAAGTTTTTCAGTGATATTGATGCTCCCGCCATCCTGCTGAATGGCACAGAAGGCGAGGTGTATGCTAATCCGCAGCGTTGTCCGGCCATCAGTTATATTCATGGCGCACAGGCCGAGGCGGAAGTTTGGCTGGCGCGGCAGCCTGAAATAACGCTGGAACTGCCAGGCGACAAAACTGCGGCGGTGACGGCTCGCTGGATCGAAACCGTCTTAGCGAAGCAGCGGGCGGTGCCAGAAGCGTTGCGTTTGCAGATAGCCTGCTGCCTGCGAGCCAGCGGTCAGTGTGACTCGCTGGATGCCGGCTTGCAGCGGCTACGCGACGCCGGATACTGACTCAGGCCTGGGGCAGCGTCTGTTCAACCAGGTTCTGCCAAAACGTAATTGCCAGCGGGATCAGCGCATCGTTGAAGTCGTAACGGGCATTGTGTAAGGGTGCGGAAGGGATTTCGCCATCTGCACCCAGCCAAAAATAGGCACCCGGACAGGCTTCCAGCATGCAGGCAAAATCTTCTGAGGCCATCGACGGATTGACCTGCCACTGCACCTTCTCTTCGCCAAAAGTCTGCTGCGCAACCTGACGCACCTGTTCAGCCGGACCCGCGTGATTGGCCGTCACCGGATAACCCGGCAGCCAGTCAATCTCCCCACATACGCCAAACGGTTTTGGCAGCGTGTGGACAAAATCTTCAATCAAACTTCGTACGCGATCGCGCACGTCGGTTTGCAGGCAGCGCACCGTACCGCGCAGCACAATCTGTTCCGGAATAACGTTAATGGCTTCGCCACCGTGAATTTGCGTGACGCTGACTACCGCAGAGGTCAGAGGTGACAGGCGGCGCGAAGGAATAGTTTGCAGGGCGAGAATTAACTCAGCCGCCACCACCATGGGATCGGCACCGCTTTCCGGCATGGCGGCGTGGCAACTTTTGCCGTTCAGGGTAATTTCGAACGCATCGAGTGACGCCATCATCGCACCCGGATTCACCGCCAGCGAGCCAAGCGGCATGCCTGGCCAGTTGTGCATTGCGTAAACCGCATCCATGGGGAAACGCTCAAACAATCCCTCTTTCACCATTTTTCGGGCGCCACCGAGATTTTCTTCCGCAGGCTGAAAAATAAAATGCACCGTACCGCTGAACTGGCGCGTAGCGGCGAGCTGTTTGGCAGCGGCGAGCAGAATAGCGGTATGTCCGTCGTGTCCGCAGGCGTGCATCACGCCGGGCTGCGTTGATCGCCAGGCAACATCGCCTTTTTCGGTGATCGGCAAGGCGTCCATATCAGCACGTAAGCCAATCACGGGACCCGGCCCGTTTTCCAGCGTGCCAATGACTGCCGTTCCCGCCAGCCCACGACTCACCTGCAGGCCTGCCAGTTCAAGCTGTTGTGCAACGACCTCACTGGTGCGGTGCTCCTGATAGCCTAATTCAGGTTCACGATGAAACTGGTGACGCCAGCGCAGGGTTTCTTCAAGCAGGGCAGGGGAAAGGGTCATGCAGAAACGCGCTCCTTACGGATTGAGAAGGTTTCACTTTAGTGGCAAGGCGGCACGGCGTCTATTGCCGAAACAGGGAAATATGGCTGTAACCTAAAACAAAATGGAATAAGTAATAAGAGAGTGAGATTGAACAAGCGGATGCTGATCGCTAACGGCGCGCTATCGCCCTATTGGTTTACCGCAGAAAGGGCAGAGAACCAATAGGGCAGCAGTGCGCAGAGGTGCCAAAAATATCAGCGCGCAGCGGGCTGCATGGGCAAATTCAACCCATGCTGCTGAGCACAGGCCTGCGCCTGTTCATAACCTGCATCGGCGTGGCGCATCACGCCCGTTGCGGGATCGTTCCATAGCACGCGACTGAGACGGGTGTCAGCAGCCTCGCTGCCGTCACAGACAATCACCATGCCCGCATGCTGTGAAAAGCCCATGCCAACGCCACCGCCGTGGTGCAGGCTAACCCAGGTCGCACCGCCTGCGGTATTCAGTAAGGCATTCAGCAACGGCCAGTCAGAAACCGCGTCGGAACCATCTTTCATCGCTTCCGTTTCCCGATTTGGCGAAGCCACCGAACCACAATCCAGATGATCGCGTCCAATCACAATCGGCGCTTTTAACTCACCGTTGCGCACCATCTCATTAAACGCTAAGCCTGCCAGGTGGCGCTCACCCAGGCCCAGCCAGCAAATGCGCGCCGGTAAACCCTGAAAGGCGATACGTTCCTGTGCCATATCCAGCCAGCGATGCAGATTCGTATGATGAGGAAATAGCTCTTTCAGTTTGGCATCGGTTTTACAGATATCTTGCGGATCGCCCGATAACGCCACCCAGCGGAACGGCCCTTTGCCTTCACAGAACAGTGGTCGAATATAGGCGGGAACAAAGCCCGGAAAATCAAATGCATTGTGCACGCCTTCATCCAGCGCCACCTGACGGATATTGTTACCGTAATCAACCGTTGGGATACCCATATGGTAAAAGTCGAGCATCGCCTGGACATGCACCGCCATCGAGGCGCGTGCTGCTTTTTCCACTGCTTTAGGATTATCCAGTTTTTCCCGCTGCCAGCGCGCCACATCCCAACCCATCGGCAAATAGCCGTTGATCGGATCGTGAGCCGAGGTTTGGTCGGTAACAATATCGGGTGTTAGCCCGCCAGCTTTGGCGCGCTTCACCAGTTCTGGCAAAATTTCCGCCGCGTTACCCAGCAAGCCCACGGAAACGGCTTTTTTCGCCTGGGTCGCTTCATCAATTATGGCCAGGGCTTCATCCAGCGAGGTGGCTTTTTGATCGACATAGCGCGTGCGCAGGCGAAAATCGATGCGCGATTCCTGACACTCAATCGCCAGCACACAGGCACCGGCTAACACGCCTGCCAGCGGTTGCGCACCGCCCATGCCGCCCAGACCGGCAGTCAGGATCCAGCGCCCACGCAAATCGTTGTTGTAGTGCTGTCGGCCTGCTTCCACAAAGGTTTCATAGGTTCCCTGCACAATGCCCTGCGCGCCAATGTAAATCCACGACCCGGCAGTCATCTGGCCATACATCATCAGGCCCGCTTTATCCAGCTCGTGAAAATGATCCCAGTTGGCCCAGTGCGGCACCAGGTTTGAGTTCGCCAGCAAGACTCGCGGTGCGTCGGCGTGAGTACGGAACACGCCAACCGGTTTACCGGACTGGATCAGCAGCGTTTCATCGGGTTTTAACACCTGCAAGGACCGCAAAATCTGCTCGAAGCATTCCCGGTTTCGCGCCGCTTTGCCAATGCCGCCATACACCACTAAATCTTCCGGGCGTTCGGCTACGTCAGGATCGAGGTTGTTCTGGATCATGCGATAAGCGGCTTCAATCAGCCAGTTAGCGCAATGCAGCTCATTTCCATGCGGCGCACGAACTTCACGTGCAACGGCCTGAGACAGGGTTTCGCTCATGTCGGATTCCTTATTCAGCAGTAAGAGGACGCATGCTGGGCAGCAGTGCGGTCAAAGGTTGAGGCCAGTCGGTGCGGCTTGCCCACAGACGCATTGCCTCGATGTCCGGTGCGAGCAGCCGATCCTGTTCCAGAAAAGCGACCTGCTCGCGAATGAGACTGATCGCCTGTTCAAGCAAGGCGGAACTCTGTAGCGGGCGGTTAAATTCAATGCCTTGTGCCGCCGCCATCGCCTCAATTCCCACTACTGCGGCGGTGTTAAAACACATATCGCCAAGACGACGCGCCGCATAGGTTGCCATCGAAACGTGATCTTCCTGATTGGCTGAGGTCGGCAGGCTGTCAACGCTGCCCGGATGCGCCAGCGATTTGTTTTCTGAAGCCAGCGCCGCGGCAGTAACCTGAGCGATCATAAAACCTGAATTCACGCCACCGTCGTGCACCAAAAAAGGGGGTAAACCGGATAAACCGGTATCAAGCAACAGTGCAAGGCGGCGTTCAGAAATTGCACCGATTTCTGCCACGGCCAGTGCGATGATGTCAGCGGCAAATGCCACTGGCTCGGCGTGGAAGTTTCCGCCAGAAATGACATCGCCAGAATCGCTGAACACCAGCGGGTTATCCGAGGCGGCATTCGCTTCAGTCTGCAATACGCGCGCGGCGTACGTCAGGTTATCCAGGCAGGCTCCCATGACCTGAGGGACGCAACGAACAGAATAGGGATCTTGTACCCGACCACAGTTGACGTGCGAACCGAGAATTTCGCTGCCCTCAATCAGCGCCGTCACGGCAGCTGCCACAGCGATCTGTCCCTGCTGGCCCCGCGCCTGATGAATACGTGCATCGAAAGGTTTAAGCGAACCTTTAATGGCTTCCAGCGACAGCGCACCGGCCATTAAGCCCGCTGCGAACACATTTTCTGCTTCAAACAGGCCGCGCAGCGCCAGGGCTGTTGACACCTGCGTGCCGTTAAGCAGCGCCAGCCCCTCTTTCGGACCGAGAACAAAGGGTGCGAGACCGACTTTCGCTAAGCCTGCAACCGCAGAGATCATTTCGCCCTGAACGCGCACCTGGCCTTCACCCAGTAGCATCAGCGACATGTGCGCCAGCGGAGCTAAATCACCAGATGCGCCAACCGAACCTTTTGCGGGAATACACGGCATGATGCCCGCATTAAACAGTGCCAGCAGCGCATCGACCAGCACCATACGCACACCCGAGTGACCGCGAGCCAGACTGACAATTTTGCTCGCCACAATCAACCGCGTGACATTATCCGGCAGCAGATCGCCCAATCCTGTGCTGTGCGAAAGCACCAGGTTGCGCTGCAAGTCGGCCAGACGGTTAGCAGGGATTTGGGTCTGCGCCAGCTTGCCGAAGCCGGTATTGATGCCATACACCACGTTGCCCGAGGCCACAATGGTCTCCACCGTTCTTTGTGCCTGCGCGATGGCCTCGCGAGCGCCCTCATCAAGGCTAAGCGTGACGTTACCCTGATAAATAGCGCGTAACGTTGCGAGATCAACCTCGCCTGGCACCAGGCGCACATCCTGCGATGAACCTGACATAGTCTACTCCTGTCTATACAAGTGCGTGGCCGCTAATACCCCGTTCAAAGCGTTAGCGTTTACTGGAATAAAGCGAGTGAAGCATAAGCGTCTAATCTTGTCTATACAAGTAGCAAGGGCTGTGCCAGGCCGATCACAAAAAAGTCGTCGCAGTAAAGAAGGGGAAAGCAGCAACTTAGCGGAAAACGCTGCATCGCAACGGTGCGCGGGCTGCACCGCTGACGAGCAGGGGACAGGCAGATGTCTATACATTTGCATATGCAGACAGTAAACTCAGGGCATTATCAGAATGAGGAAACAAAAATGGTTGAGCATACGGCGATAGCGCAACTGGCTGCGGCCATGAGCGATGAACCTGCCCCAATCTATCAGCGCGTTAAGCAGGCCATTGTGAGTCAGATTCGGGCGGGGCACTGGAAATCGAATCAGCGCGTGCCGTCAGAAAGCGAGTTAGTGAATGAGCTCGGCGTCAGCCGTATGACAATCAACCGTGCGCTGCGTGAGTTAACCAGCGAAGGTTTTTTGGTGCGTATGCAGGGTGTTGGCACCTTTGTCGCTGAGATGAAAGGCTACACGGCGATGCTGGAAGTGCATAACATCGCTGATGAAATTGCCCAGCGTGGTCATCAGCACAGTTGTAAAATCCTCGCTATCGGTCAAACCAAAGCGGATCCTGAACAGGCAGCAGTATTAGGATTAAGCACGGGTCAGACGCTTTTCCATTCTCTGATTGTGCATTACGAAAATGACCTGCCGGTGCAGTTAGAAGATCGCCTGGTGAATCCGTTGATGGCACCCGACTATCTGACGCAGGATTATCAGCGACAAACGCCCTACACCTATTTAATGCGCGTTGCGCCGTTAACCGCGGGTGAACATATTGTTGAAGCGGTGCTGGCGGATGCGCGGCAACGCAAACACCTGGCATTGGATGAGCATGAACCCTGCCTGCTGATCCGTCGCCAGACGTGGAGCGACAATAAAATCGTGACCTATGCGCGCCTGCTCTATCCCGGCTCACGCTATAAATTGCTGGGCCGCTTCAAGGGACACGGCTGAGGCGGGTAAACAACAGGTGTGCCTCCTGACTGAGCGGGGTAAGCTGCACGGGCTCGTCAACCCACCAAATGCCCTGCTGGGGTGCGAGGATTTTACCGTGCGCCAGCCGCCATTCTCCTGACAATACAAATGCAACGCCGTGTTCACTGCTTACCGCAGTTGAAAGCACCTGGACCGCTGCGAGCCAGCTTGCACGGCGCGTCATGATATTGAAATCCAGGCTGGTGCCGCCGGTCAGGGTGGCCTTTAGCGCCAGCTCACCAGGAAACGCCCACGGCTGATGCAGCGTTAAACGCTGCTCTGTACCCGGTGCGTTAAGCCTGACTGCATCGCCCTGTAACAGAGTAATCACCCGATCCACACCGGGAAACAGCGAAAAAGCGCCGTCTGTTGAAATTGTGGCAATACTGGCGCGCCAGCCAAAGTGCACTTCACCAGGCGGAAAGCTGATGATTTCACGCGTTTCGCCACCGCCGTTGCGCCAGCGACTGACCGGCAGATCGTGATATGAAAATGGGTTCATCGTAGCGCCGCCATCGCCTGTTTGAAGCGCGTGGCACAGGCTTCTTCGGCAGAATGATGGCCATCATTAATCAATTGCCTGCCTGCGACATAGACGTCACGAATGTGTTCGCGCTGGCCTGCAAACAGCCAGCGATTCAGCAGGGCGCGCTCATCAATATTGCTGAACCAGGTTTCATCACGTAGCACCAGCCAGTCGGCGCGTTGTCCCACAGCCAGCTCACCGCTACGAATGCCGCACGCTTGCGCACCGCCACGTGCCGCCTGGTGCCAGAGCAGATCGCCCACTGAAGCGTGTCCGGGCATCGTTATCCGGTTGCGGCGGCGATCGCGCAGGCGCTGACCATATTCCAGCCAGCGCAACTCCTCCAGCGCACTGAGCGAAACGTGGCTGTCGGAGCCGATACCCCAGCGCCCGCCCCGGGCAATATAATCCACTGCCGGGAAAATGCCGTCACCCAGATTGGCTTCGGTGGTGGGACACAAACCGGCAACGGCACCGCTGAGCGCGAGACGATCGATTTCACTGCTATCCAGATGGGTGGCGTGGATCAGGCACCAGCGTGCATCAACGTTAAAACGGTTCATTAACCAGCTAACCGGACGTTCGCCCTGCCAGGCCAGACAATCGTTAACCTCTTTTTCCTGTTCGGCGACGTGAATGTGAACCGGTAAAGTGGCATCGCTCGCCGCCAGCACCGCCTGCATTTGTGTTTCGCTTACGGCACGCAGCGAATGAAAACAGAGGCCCTGATTCTGTAACGGCTTGTTGCGTAAGGCGTCGCGCAGTTTGCACTGCTGCTGTAAATAGCGTTCAGTATGCTGAACAAAGCGTTTCTGGCCTTCAGCAGGCGGTTGTGCACCAAAACCGCTGTAGCTGTACAACACCGGCAGCAGCGTTTGACCTATACCTGCGGTGTCGGCAGCGGCAATAAGCTGATGCAGCATGGCATCGTCCGGGTAGGGCACGCCGTGCGGATCGTGATGTAAATAGTGAAATTCTGCGACCTGGGTATAACCGCCTTTTAGCATGTCGATATAGAGCTGCGCAGCAATATCGCCTGTTTGGTGTGGCGTCAGACGCTGCACCATGCGGTACATTAAATCGCGCCAGGTCCAGAAGCTGTCCTGCGGATTGCCGGCGACTTCGGCTAATCCCGCCATTGCGCGCTGAAAAGCATGGGAATGCAGATTGGCCATGCCGGGGATCACGTCACCCTGGAGAATAACATCCGCTTGTGAAGGGCTGTCGGGCGTAATCGCCTCAATGAATCCTGCCTGATTTACTGAGATGCGCACCCGGTGTCGCCAGCCTTCAGTCAGCAAAGCGCGTGCGGCAAAAAAAGTCGCCATGGTTGATCCTCAACGGCTGTGGTTGTATATACATATACATACTTTATGACGCAGTGTAAATGTCGGGACGGGGTATGGAAAAAGCAGATGAGTGGCAAGCAGACAGCCTGTGGCTGGGCGCCGATGTCGTCACGATGCAGGATGGCCGTTACCACACCATCCGTGATGGCGCGCTGGCTGTAAAAGCGGGCAAGCTGGTTTGGGTCGGTGCGCGGGCAGATATGCCTGCTTTCGGGGCCGCTCAACGTCATGTTTTTGCAGGTGGGATCATTACGCCAGGCCTGGTGGATTGTCATACGCACCTGGTGTTTGGTGGCGATCGTAGCCAGGAGTTTGAGCAGCGTTTGAATGGCATCAGCTATGCTGAGATTGCAGCCCAGGGCGGCGGCATTCTTTCAACGGTTCGCGCCACGCGTGCAGCCAGTCAGGATGAACTGGTCAGCTCGGCGCGCTGGCGCTTAGAGAGATTGCTGGCAGAAGGCGTGACCACGGTTGAGATTAAATCGGGCTACGGTCTGGATATTGAAAGTGAATTACGCATGTTACGCGCTATTCGCGAATTGAACACCAGCGTACCCGCCGATCTGTTATCCACCTGCCTGGCTGCACACGGTTTCCCGCCAGAATACAAACACAACCCGGATGGCTGGATCGATATCATTTGCCAGCAACTCCTGCCCCAGGTCAAAGCTGAAGGGCTGGCGGACGCGGTGGATGCGTTTTGTGAACATCTGGCATTATCGCCTGCGCAAGTGGCGCGGGTGTTTGATCAGGCGAAAGCATTAGGAATGCCGGTGAAGCTCCATGCTGAGCAGCTTTCTGCGCAGGGCGGCGCGGCGCTGGCGGCACGTTATGGCGCTCTTTCCGCCGATCATCTTGAATACGCCAGCGAAGCGGATGTCCAGGCAATGGCACAGCAGGGTACGGTGGCCGTTTTACTGCCCGGCGCGTTTTACCTGCTGCGCGAAACCCAGCGTCCGCCGGTTGAACTGTTTCGCCGTTATGGCGTGCCGATGGCGTTAGCCAGCGATGCCAATCCAGGCACCTCGCCGGCGCTGTCGCTACGTCTGATGCTGAACATGGGCTGCACGCTGTTTGGCATGACGCCAGAAGAGGCGCTGGCAGGCGTGACGCTCTGGGGCGCAAAGGCGCTTGGATTGCAGCAGAGCCACGGCTCGCTGGAAGCCGGGAAAGTAGCAAACTTTGTGCACTGGCCGCTGGCGCGTCCGGCTGAACTGGTTTACTGGCTGGGGGGCAACTGCCCTGCAGTGTTATCTGTCGCGGAGAAGCGTTATGACATCCTTCCATTTTACCCAAGGCAAGATCCCGTTGCTGGTCAGCATTCCGCACGCCGGAACGCAGCTTACCCCTGAAGTGGAGGCGGGGCTGACCGAGGCGGCGCGGGGGTTGCCCGATACAGACTGGCATATTCCGCTGCTGTATGACTTTGTACGCGATCTCGGTGCCAGCGTGTTAATCGGCCACTATTCACGCTTTGTTATCGATCTGAATCGTCCACCAGATAATCAACCGCTCTACAGCACGGCCACCACCGGCTTGTTTCCGGAAACCCTGTTTGATGGTACGCCGACCTTTGCTCAGGGTAAAACCCCAACGACTGAACAGCGTCAGGGCTACATTGATTACATCTGGCAGCCTTATCATCAGCAAATCCAGCAGGAGCTGGCGCGACTCAAAGCGGAACACGGTTATGCTCTGCTGTTTGACGCGCATTCAATTGCCAGCGTGATCCCGCGCCTGTTTGAGGGGCGGTTGCCGGATATCAATATCGGCACCCATGACGGCAAAAGCTGTAGCGGCGCGGTTATTGCTGCCCTTCGCGCCGTGTGTGAAGCGCAGAGTGATTACAGCTGGGTGGTCAACGGGCGTTTTAAGGGGGCTATATCACGCGCGCCTATGGTCAACCTGAGCAGAAAGTGCAGGCGGTACAACTGGAACTGGCGCAGCGCCATTATATGGATGAGACCACGCCCTTTGCCTGGCATCAACAGCGCGCTTCCCAACTGCAAAAAGTGCTGAAGGCGCTGATCCTTGCCCTGACTGAACAGGGCAGCATCTGAGTAAAGCAGGGTGATCGCTTTTTCAGGCCCGGCAGGGGCGATGCCCCCTGTCGGGTTGAGATGTGCCGGATCCGGCTGTAAAGGCGTTAACGCATCAGGTCCCGATACGATCCCAGTTGATAACCCCTTTCGGCAATAGCCTGTTTAAGCGAGGGTGCCGTCAGGATATCCAGCTCAATAAGGCGCGGAAAACAATACCGACTTTTAAGAAGGGTATTATCTACAAAGGAAGGGTGGCACATCATCTCCAGCGACTGCTCTTCGCGAAGAGCAGAGCGATCTAACAGCTCTAAAAACAGTTTTTGCGTAATCTTCTCACCATAGAATCCACTCTCGAAGCCGTGTGTGCTGAGCGAGCCGCAAAGCTGGATATGACTGCTTGCCGCGGCGCGTCGGTCGATGCGTATAGCGATGCCTTTATCTTTTGCAAAAGTTTCTACCAGCGGGAAAAGTTGAGAATGCATGTGGACATGATGATGACTGTCGATATGGGTTGGCAGACGGCCAAACAGCTTAACAAAACGCAAAAACTGGCACTCAAGCTCATTTGCTATTGCTGCGAGTGGCAGCGTGCCTGCCTGCGCCTTTAACCAAAACAACTCGCCCAACTTACCCTTTTCATCTGTCAGCTCTTTCAGCGGAGAGAGCGGCTGTCCGGTGGTCAGGACAAAATGCAGGCCAATATCAAGTTCGGGATGTGCCGCGCTGAGCGTTGCTGCCTGCGCGCTGCCCGCAGCATTGACCATTGCTGTTGTGGAGGTCACAACGCCATTCACGAATGCGTCAATGATGCCGTAATTTTGTGCTTTGCAAAGTCCAAAATCATCGGCATTCACAATCAATAATTTATTCATGGGTGTCTTGCTCTTTTAAGGCGGCAACAGCCTGCGTGAAGTTCGGTAATAAATGCTGGTGGGCTAATAACATATCGCGAGCCAGTTTCTCGGCATCTTTATCAGAAAGGATCAGCGGGCTAAGATTCAGGGCCAGTAGCACATCGTTAAATTTTCCGCTTAATGCTGCTTCGCTGGTAGCGATTTCGAAACCTTTAATGGTGTAGATCAGCCCCAGCGTCTTTTCATCAAAGTGTTTCAGGCGTGGGTGTGGTTTTGCGCCATTCCGGCCAATAGAGCAGGTCATTTCAACAGCCCAGTCGGCAGGAATATTATCGATATGCCCGCGATGCGGGAAGTTCACATAATGTTCGGTCTGTTTGTCATTGTAAATTGCGCTAATGACGTCACAGGCAGCATCGGAATAGTAAGCGCCGCCGCGTAATTCAAGCTCGGCAGGCTTCACATCCAGGTCTGGTTTTTTATATAAATCAAACAGCTGTTTCTCAACTTTCTGCACAACAGTGGCACGAGCACCGCCTTTATAAAATTCACCCATTTCAATGGCCAGCATCTCTTTTTGCTTGAAGTAATAAAGCAAATAAGAGCACGGCAGCAAATTAAGCGAACGAATAAGTCCTTCACTGAAAGGTAAATCAAAAATGTTTTTCACTGAATTAGCTGACAACCTACCTGATGCCACACCGTCAAGCAGTTCAGTAAAGCGTGACTGGCCGTTAACATAGACATCTTTAATAAACACTAAATGATTCAGGCCAAACAGATCAATGGATAACGCTTCCTGCGGCCGAACCTTAAGGACATCCCTGATAAACATTTTCATGCCTACAGGAACATTACAGACGCCGATGAAATTTTTAAAACGGGTGTGACGAAAGACCGCCTCGGTGACCATGCCTGCCGGATTAGTAAAGTTGATTATCCAGGCTTTCGGGCAAAGCTTCTCTACATCCTTGATGATGTCAAAGATAACGGGAATGGTGCGCAAACCTTTAAACAAACCGCCTGCACCATTGGTTTCTTGCCCTAAATAGCCGTGGCTGAGTGGAATACTTTCATCAAGTTCACGCGCTTTAAGCTGACCGACACGGAACTGTGTGGTAACAAAATCAGCATCAATCAAAGCTTCGCGGCGATCTAAAGTTTTATAAAGCGTAATCGGCACGCCAGCACGTTCAATCATCCGCTGGCAAAGGTCAAATATAATGTCTTGTTTTTGCTTACCGCTTTCAACATCGACCAGCCATAGCTCTTTGATCGGTAATTCAGCGTAACGTTTTATAAATCCTTCAACCAGTTCAGGGGTATAACTACTGCCGCCACCAATAGTGACTATTTTTAGGTTTTTTTGCATAAGTATTCCTAAAACAGGATTGCGTCGAAAGAAGGTTGTTAAAGTCTCTTTTATTCAGGTCCATTAATCGTGCATAACTTATTGCGATAACGCTTGGGTGTAAAAGAGGTCATCTTTTTAAAGTTTTTGATAAACATGCTAGGGCTGCTATAACCCGATTCGAAAGCGATATCTGTGACAGAATAATTTGTAATTTCCAGCTGCTTTTTTGCGAAGTCGATGCGAATTTCATTAATAACTTGCATAGGTGTTTTTCCATAATGGCGCTGCATGGCGCGGGTGAGATACTCCTGTGATTTCCCCGATAAATTCACCATGTTGTTTAGAGCATTATCACTAAAGTATTTTTTATCGTGCATCTGCTCTACCGTGTACTTCAACCAGTTGGGGATGGTTGGATTACTGTCAACCTCCCGCTGGTGACGTAGACGATTAACAATATAAAATGTCACCATCTCAAGAAATTCATTAAACTCACCGTTCCTGAAATTCAGCGATGCGATAACTGACTCAATATAATTTAAAAATTCACTCTTTATTTTATACGCCTGAGACGCCACGATGTTTGAAGGTAATAAAGGTAAGTAGTGCTGTTCGAAAAACCTTTTGCTGATCCCGACGTTGAGTATCCGTGTTGCACCAAAATCATAATGACTTTGATGATAAGATCCTAAAGGAATAAAAACGAACTCCCCGCGCTCCAGTAATACCTGTTTGCCATTGATGTCCTGATAATAACGGTCGGTGAGTACAATCGTAAATTCATAATAATCGTGTTGATGTAATCCTGAAATGCTTTCAACTTTATTAAAAATTAACATGTGAAAATCTTGACCATCAAACAGTTGATTCTCGTGAGCTGTCTTGATTTCCATTGTTATTATCCGTGGCTACATTAAGGCAGATTACGTTATTTTATCTTTTCATGCAGTACAATGAGCTCCATCACGAGTTCGCGCACCAGCATCGCGTTCATTAAGTGATCCTGAGCGTGTACCAGTATCAAACTGACTTTCGTTTTACCCGTTCCTTCATCATCTTCAATCAGTTTGGTCTGTACCAGGTGCGCTTCATTAATTGAGAGCTGTGATTGCGACATTAACGCTCTGGCAGTATTGAAATTCCCTTTTTTAGCTTCTTTCAGCGCGGCATAAGCCAGACTGCGTGCCTGTCCCGCGTTAATGATCAATCCCATTATGATATCTTCAAGTTCCTGCAATTCGCTATTTTCAGTTATATCATCGGAGGGAAACATGATATTTCTCCAGGTTAGTGATAAGCCGGTTCGCTATACAATTTTGCAATCAAAACTTTAACGCATTAGCAATCTCTTCTTCGGTTTCTTCTTCCTGCAGAATGCTTTGTGCTTTATTGGAGAGGGTAACAAAGGGCAGGTAAAACAGCGTTGCAACACACAGGTTAAATAACGCTAAGGCGAGTGCCGCCAGGCTGCCATTGGTATTGAAAAACGCCCCTAAACCGGTAGGCATTGTCCAGGGCGCAATATTTGTGATCGGTGGGATAACGTTCAGGTGATAAGCAAACAGAGTAATTGCTGCCAGAATGGGCTGTATTAACACGAATGGGATAAACATGACCGGATTCATAATAATGGGCAGACCAAATAAAATCGGCTCATTTATTTGAAAGATCCCTGATGGCAATGAAAGTTTGGCGATTTGCCGATGATCAGCGCGGCGTGAACCAATAAAGATCGCGATGATTAAGCCCAGTGTTGCGCCTGTGCCGCCCAGGAAGACATAGGAGTCAAGCATCGGCTTGGCCCAGACATGAAAGGTTTTTCCCGCCTGCAGAGCAGCTTCAACCGAACCATATTGCGTGTAAATCGCCACGTTTTCCAGCGCCCATGGTGTCATGATACCACTGTCCAGCGCAGCCAGTGCGAGTGAGCCATGCACGCCAAAAAACCACAACAGAGAGGTAAAAATAACATAGGCCCAGCCGACAATTGCACCCATAGACGCCAGCGGTGTAGAGATGGAGTCCATAATGATTTGATGAAAATTGCTACCTGCAACGGCCAACGCCCAGGAAAGAATGCCGAAGAGAAAAAGAATCAGAAAGCCTGGAATAAGTGCTGAGAAGGAGCGCGATACCGAGCCGGGAACGCTCTCGGGTAATTTAATGATCCAGTTGCGCCGAATTACAAAGGTAAACATTTCTGCCACTAACAGGCCGATAACAATACCTGAAATGATATTCGCACCCCCAGCCAGGTTGCGTTAACAGCATAAGCCCCGTTTACACTAAAGGGTGTGACGGTCATAAAGGCAGCCACGGATAATAAGCCTGCTGCCAGTGAATCGACTTTGCGCTCTTCGGCCAGTGACATGCCAATAAAAAAGGGGCCATTAATGACATTAACCCCAGCGTGCCGTTGTAGACGTTGCCGCCAATTAATTTTAGCCCATCAAGCGTTTCAATCGTTGAAGAATCTAAACGAATGCCTAAAGAATGAAAAAAGGAGCCTGCACCAAAACTTAAAAATACATTATTAATTAACACAAACATTGCACCGGTCAGGGTTAAAGGCATCAGTTTTATGAAGCCATTTTTTATTGCGTTGACGTGGGGTTGTTTGCCTATTTTTAACGCGAAGGGCAGGAGTAATTTTTCCAGAGAATTAATGGCGTGATTCATATGCTATCCTTGAATATCACACAGCCAGCGGCCTGAAAGAGTAGAGTTTTACGTTAAAGACAAAAGTAAAACTACCGTTTATCGTTTTGTTTTATTGACGCAACCGCTGCTTTTAAAACACCCAGTCCATCTATTTTCCCGTATAAAGCAGAATCAATAACCTCAACGCTTTTACCCGGTAATAACTGTTGTATTTCCGGAAGCATATAGGCAATTTGTGGGCCAAGCAGGATAAGATCGGCCTCAGGGCCTTTTTCAGCGGCCCGCGTTTCAGGAAAGGCCTCAATACAAACCGGAACTTGATATTTATCCGCTTGCGCTCGCATTTTACTGACCAGTAACGATGTAGACATGCCCGCAGAACAAAAAAGGTAAATGACTTTATTATCCATAACTAAATCCTTATATTCTTAATAAGTTGAAGCCAGATTGTTATATTATCGATAATGTTAATTTAATAGCAGGGGAGAAATTCAGTAACGCAAAATTGGGAAATTTATGGCTGAATTAAGTATACGTTGTTACGTTAAGCTGAAAAAATTTTAAGCAGGCAAAAATCGTCTCTGCTTGACCATTGTTAATGATCGCTCTCCCATTTTAAGTAAATCATTTAAGCGAAAAACAGTAAGGTCCGGTGAGCGTTAACCAGTGACTGGTATGGCGTAGGGCAGGTTAATAGCACGTTAAATATCAGGCGTGATAAACGAAATTTAAAGCGCACCGGGCGGTACGCTTTACAGACTAACGGCGGCGCGCATCCGGGCGAACCAAATCAAACCGCTGCGCTTCGCTGATACTATAATAGGCGCTGGGTCCCCCTGCACGCAGAATGGGCTCCGCTTTCGCGGTCTGATAGATCCCGTCTGCCAGCAATGTCTCATCAATATGAATAGCCACCGCTTCGCCCAGCACCAGCCAGCTATCAATGGGCACGCCGTTTGCGTCCTGCAATTGAATGAGCTGGGTTAATTTACACTCAAAGTTGACCGGGCTTTCTGCGACAAGGCTGGCTTTAACCTGGGAGGCGGGCAGCGGTGTCAAACCGGATAAAGCAAATTCATCCTGATCGGCAGGCACTGACGCCGAACTTTCATTCATCGCTTCCGCCAGGGAGCGCGTCGCCAGATTCCAGACAAACTCTTTGGTTTCAGAAATGTTTTGTACGCTGTCTTTCCAGCCGCTGCTGGCGAAACCGATAATCGGTGGATGATAATTAAAACAGTTAAAGAAGCTGTAAGGTGCCAGGTTGCGATGCCCCTGGGTGCTGACTGAACTGATCCAGCCAATGGGGCGCGGACCGATAATGGCATTCAGCGGATCGTGTGGCAAACCATGCCCAGCGCGCGGTTGATAAGAGTAGCGTTTCTGCGTCATAACCTGTCCTGTTAAGTGATTTATTTTCTCTCAGGACAGCATGGATGGTGTGCGGCAAAAAAGGGTAAGCGGATTGTGCGGGTTTATTTTCGCTGATTCACAGCGTATTGTACGCGCGCCAGAATAATTGAGAGAAAGTATGAAAAAGTCAGTGAGCTTATCGCCATTCCATGCCCGCAATCGCCATCAGGGTGAATATGATTTTGCCGCATTAACGGCTGCGCATCCGCCGCTGGCAGCGAAAGTACGGCCAAACGGTTATGGCGTACAGTCGGTGGATTTTGCCGATCCTGAAGCCGTCATGTTACTGAATCAGGCGCTGATCAAACTGTTTTACGGCCTCGACTGGCAGCTTGCACCGGGCTCGCTCTGTCCCCCGGTGCCGGGGCGTGCCGATTACCTGCATTATCTTGCTGATTTGCTGGCGCTGGATAATCACGGCAACATTCCCATGGCTGACGTGCTGGATATTGGTTGCGGCGCGAACTGCATCTATCCGCTGATTGGTCAGGCAGAGTATGGCTGGCGTTTTACCGGAACTGAGATTGATGAACAGGCCCTGAAAGCGGCAAACCAAATTATTGCCGCAAATCCCGGTTTGCAGCGTAACATCCGGTTGCGCCGCCAAAAAAACAGCGCCGCGATTTTATCCGGCGTGGTAAACAAAAACGATTTCTTTCATGCCGTAATGTGTAACCCGCCCTTTCACGCCTCTGCTGTGGAAGCCGCCGCAGGCTCTCAGCGCAAGGTGCGTAATCTTGGCCTGGAGAACGCGGCACCGCTTAACTTTGGCGGTCAGCATAATGAACTGTGGTGTGAAGGCGGTGAAAAAGCGTTTGTCGCGAAGATGATTGCAGAGAGCGTGGCGCTGGCGCGGCAGTGCGTATGGTTTACCTCTCTGGTATCGCGTAAAGAAAATCTGCCTGCGCTGGAAAAACAGCTTAAGGCACTGGATGTGGCAGAAGTGCGGGTGGTGAACATGGCACAGGGCCAGAAACAGAGTCGTTTCCTGGCGTGGAGTTTTATGCCCGCAGCCGTACGTGCGCAGCGACTCGCTAAGTAATCAACAGGCCAGAGGCTGCGGCTTCTGGCCTGTCAGGTCAGGGCGTTACTGTGGCGGCGGTAACGCCGGTAAGCTGGCGGCACCCGCCACATCGCCGCCGGTTTGCATCACTTCCACCGTTTGATGCGGCGCTTTAATGCCTGCAGCATCAAAATGCTTCTTCACTTTATCATCGAGCGCAAAGCGCACTGTCCACTGCTTGAGCGGCTGGGTGGTGAATGAGACGCGCACGGTAAATGCCTGATTAGTCAGACCCACCAGGCCGGCGAAATTCGGTTCGCCAATCACCATGCCGCGGATCTCCGGGTTTTCCAGCAGTTCATTAACCGCTGACTGCAGCGCCTGTTTCGCACGTTCAGCATCTTCATTACGATCAACATCATAGTTGGCCACAAATGAACCGATACCGCGTACAAAGTTGGCGAAAGTCGTTATCGAAGACCACGGAATAATATGATACGCACCCGTATCCTGGCGCACACCCACTGAACGTATCGACATGCGTTCAACCGTGCCAGTAATCGCGCCGATAGTGACCAGATCGCCAGTATTCATACCGTTTTCAAACTGGATGAAAATACCGGTAATGATATCTTTCACCAGCGTTTGTGAACCAAAGGAAACTGCCAGTCCCAGCGCACCCGCACCGGCCAGCAGGGGTGCGATGTTAACGCCAATTTCCGACAGCAAAATCATGATGGTAATAGTGCTGATAACCACGGCCAGTGCGTTTCGGAATAGCGTGAGCAGCGTACGTGTGCGGGCGCTGGGCATTGGCCGACCGTGAGAATCGGATGCCAGACGACTTTCAATCAGGCTGGCCAGCACCGTCCAGCCAATGGCAGACAACAGTAAAATCATCACGATGCGGATCAGGACATCAACCATCTTCTCGCCTGCGCCTACCGTCAGCCAGTGCCAGAGATCAAACAGATTCCAGGCGTTGAGCAGCAGTAGCAGGGTGGCAAACACCACAATAATGCGTGCCAGTTTCAGCATCGCTTTTACCCAGTCATTGACCCGTTTTTGCAGTTCAGGGTAATTACGACGGACGTCAGGTGACAACGTAATGGTTTTGCTGATCCAGCGTGACAGGATACCGGAGATAAAAGCCGCAAGGCCTACAATGGCCAGGCTACGTACCGTGGCAGACATCATAAACTTCAGGCTATCGCCAGGGTTGAAGATCGAGAACAGAAACAGGGCGATGAAGTAGGCGCTCGCCAGCCAGTGCCAGATCAGGGCAAAGGCACGAATAAACAGCGCGAAAAAGGCCATGCTGCGATCGGCCAGGCCAACCAGAGCGTTATGAATTTTGCGCTTATTGTGAATATCAGCCATAGCGCCCAACTGGTCATCACGGCCATAATCACGATGTTCAGTAATGCCGCGATCTGTACATTTACCTGATTAGAGACAATCGGCACGATAACCAGCAGACCATATCCCATGATGCCACTGAGCCAGCTCAGTCGCGTATTCCAGTAGCTGGCGCGATCGTCGTGGAGAGGGAAAAAACGCAATTCAGGAAAACGTGGGCAGAAAATCAACCGCAGCAGCGCCTTGAAGAATTCAATCAGTGCGAAGGCATTAAGAAATAACCCTTGCTGATAGGAGATGGTGCGGCTGCCGCCATGAAAATTATCGCTAATAATCTGGCCGACAAAGAGTGCCAGCGCCAGCAGCAGCAAATCAATAATAAATGCGCCGATGATCGCCGCAGGCAGCTGAATCCAGTTGCGTTGCTCATGGTTTTTATGCCGCCCCCATTGGCCAAGACGACGATACAGCGGGTAAACCATGCGCCGCAGCAGCCAGTAAAAAGCAAACAGTACCAGCGCCAGCCCCACGAAGTGGTTAACCGCCTTGATAAAAGTGGTTGGGTTAAAAGTTTTATGCGGTGCATAAAAAATATTGTTACGCAGATGCAGGAATTTAGCGGCTACTTCGCCGCCATATTCCCGCGTCATCTCCGTCAGCCCTTGCAGCACCGTTTTCTCTTCCGGCTCTTCAGTCGGCGGTAACAGTTCAGGTGTTTCGGTGTCAGCAGGCGCAGTGGCAGCGTTACGCAGTTGATCGATTAATTCCTGACGCGATTCATCATTCTCAAGGATATTGGCCAGTGCCGCATAGGCTGCTTTCTTCTCGTCCAGACCCGGTGTTTCTTGCGTATTGCTGGCATTTGTTTTGTTTTGCTGGCTTGCAACAGCGGCTTGAGGAAGTGTAACGGCTTGTGCTGTGGGTAATGTAATGAAAAATAACAGACAAAACAGGATCCAACGCCGCAATAAGGTGCGGTGTGGGCAGGCTGACAACATGGCTTTCTCCTTAGCAACACGCTTTCGTCACAAGAGGAAAAGTATAGTCAGGGATGGTAAATGAAAGTTCTGAAAGCTAAATCCCCGTTATGCTTTGCGCGGTTTCTTTGCTGGCTGCGCCCGGCACCCGAATCACGGAGATCTCTACGCTTATCGGGATGACTTCACTTGCCGCCGCGATACAGGGCAAATTATTTAGGGATTTATGGGAAGTGGAGAGTAGAGACTAAGAGCTTCAAAAAAATGGGCCGCTGTTGAAAGCGGCCCGTGAACTCAGGAAACGTGCTGCAAAAATTCACGCAGACGTTCGCTTGGCGGATTGCTGATTAACGCATCCGGGTCGCCATCTTCTGCAATTCGGCCTTTATCAATGAAAATCAGGCGCGATGCCACTTTCTGCGCGAAGCCGACTTCGTGGGTAACAATCACCATCGTCATGCCTTCTTCGGCCAGATCCTGCATCACTTTTAATACCTCATGACGCAATTCAGGATCGAGGGCGGAAGTCGGCTCATCAAACAGCATCATTTTAGGTTTGACTGCCAGAGCACGAGCAATCGCCACGCGCTGCTGCTGGCCGCCGGAAAGTTCAGACGGGAAATGATTAGCGCGCTCCGCCAGCCCCACTTTGCTTAACAGCGACTGCGCGAGCTTGCGCGCATCCTCTTTCTTTGCGCCACGGACGCGAATCGGGCCGAATGCCACGTTATCCAGGGCACTCATCTGTGGAAACAGATGGAATTGCTGGAACACCATCCCGGCTTCCTGGCGAATCAGGCGTTCGTCAACTTTCGGGTCGTTAACTTTTAAGCCATCGACAATCAGTTCACCGCTGGTAATCTCTTCAAGCTTATTGATACAGCGCAGTAGCGTAGACTTACCGGAACCGGAAGGGCCAATAATAACCACCACTTCACCCTGGTTAATCTTCAGATCGATATTGTGCAGCACCTGGGTTTTACCGAAGTGCTTTGAGACGTCTTTAAATTCAATCACAGGATTTTCACCCTTTTCTCAATACGGCGCAGCACAAAGCTCAACACCAAAGTAATCACAAGGTAGATGATTGCGACCGCACTCCAGATTTCCAGTGCACGGAAGTTACCAGCAATAATTTCCTGACCCTGACGCGTCAGTTCCGCTACACCAATCACGATGAACAGCGAGGTATCTTTAATGCTCACGATCCACTGATTGCCCAGCGGTGGCAGCATGCGGCGCAGGGCCAGCGGCATAATGACATAACGCAGGGTTTCGCGGCGCGACAGGCCAAGCGCAAGCCCGGCTTCACGAAAGCCTTTGTTAATGGACAACACCGCACCGCGCGTAATTTCTGCAATGTAAGCGCCAGAGTTGATCATAATGGTAACAACGGCTGCGGTGAACGGGTCGATGCGTAGATCAGGAAACGCCATCGGCAGGGCGAAATAGATAAACATCACCTGCACCACGATTGGCGTGCCGCGAATGATTTCAATGAAAACCAATGCGATGTTATTCGTCACCCAGCCGCCGTAAGCGCGGGCAAAACCGGCCACTAAACCGATAATCAGGCCGCCAACCAGACCGATGACCGAGATCAGCAAGGTCATTTTTGCGCCTTCAAGCAGCACGGGTAAGGCTGGCCAAATAACGCTCCAGTCAAATTCCATGGTGAAACTCCAGATAGGTTGCGATGGAAAAAAGCAGGGATATTATCCCTGCTGAAAGGTAAAGCGGAATTGAATTATTATTTAGGTTCGCTGCCAAACCATTTTTTATACAGCTGATTGTAAGTGCCGTTTTCTTTGATGGTTTTTAGCGCACCGTTTACTTTTTCACGTAAATCGTCGCTGTTTTTCGGGAAAGCGATACCATATTGCTGCGCTTCAATCGAATCACCAACTGCTTTAAAACGGCCTTTGCCAGCGGTGTTAATGAAGTAAAGGATGTTTGGCGTATCATGCAAAACCGCGTCAGCGCGGTTAGTGCCGAGTTCCATATAGGCGTTATCGATGTTCGGGAACTGGCGCAGATCTTTCGATTTAATGTTCGCTTTTGCGTAATCGACGGAGCCGGTACCGCTCTTCACTGCCACCACTTTGCCGTTCAGATCGCTGATGCCTTTGATGTCGTTTTCGTTGTTACGCACCATTACCAGTAAACCGCTTTTGTAATAACCTTCTGAAAAATCAATGGCTTTCTTGCGTTCTTCAGTGATGGTAATACCCGCCAGTGCCAGGTCAACGTTGCGCGTTTGCAGGGCAGGAATAATCCCGCTGAAGTCCATTGGCTTCAGGGTGTATTCCAGCTTCAGCTCTTTAGCGATGGCATCCCATAAATCCACATCAAAGCCAACATACTTATCGCCTTGCTTGAATTCAAAAGGAACGAATGCGGTATCTGTAGCAACAATCAGTTTTTTTTCAGCTGCGGTGGAGGAGAGAGAAAAGGCCAGCGCCAGCGCGGCCACAGAGACTTTAAACAGTGACTTCATCATTTTTCCTTATTACTACCAGGCGGCATGGCCTGCGTTTGCAACTTGTCATATGAAAAAATTATGCCAACTTTGCAAAATCTTTAAAATCAGCCGGTTGGGATAGCGTGCTGACACGATTTTGCTTACCAGATGGCGGTCGCACCAAAATGGTGATCTATGTTGGTGCAACATGCTTTTATGGTGCAAAGCCAGTGTGCCTGACAATATTACGCGGGAAAGATCAGGAAGGAAAAACTGTTAACAAGGTCATAAAATTGCGGTTACGCAGGCATAAAAAAGGCGGGTTTCCCCGCCTTTTTACATCATTCTCTCTTACTCAATGTTAGCTTCGATAAACCACAGGAATTTATCGAGATCGCGAGAAGCGGCAGTAAAGATATCAGCGGTATCTTCATCGTTAACTTCAGAGATAGCTTTACGCACGTCATTTGCCACAACAGCGTAACGATCAGCCAGTGCTTTCAGGTGATCCTGTACGCTATGAATGTTGAGCGGATAGCTCTGCAATGGCGTTTTATCAGTCACAACCTGCGCGGTGCCCAGGGCAACGCCACCCAGCTGAACAACACGTTCTGCAATGGTATCCTGATGATCGGTAATGGTAGTGCGGAAGCCATCCAGCATTTCATGGACGCCGATGAAATTTGCGCCACGCATGTTCCAGTGCGCCTGCTTGGTGATCAACGACAGGTCGATGAACTCGACTACCATACGGTTGAGCACCTCAATGGTAGCTTTTTTCTCGTCTTCAGCCACGTTATTACGGGTGTAAATCAGCTCAGAAGAATTTGTCTTAACCAGTTTAGCGGTACTCATCGTTTCGGTCCTCTCTTAGATGGTTGTCCTAAATCAAGCACGGGAATAAGTATAGCAGTGCTTTTTAAGTTTGCAGCAACGGCAATCCCGATAGCTGAAATAGAGCTTTTCTTCCCAACATATAATGAGTTACGCGCCTGGGTTAATTGAATGTTACGTTAAGCGGTAATTAAAAAAGACCGATAAACAGCAGGTTAAACTTAATCGTTAATATTAATTTTAAGACTGTTTCAAAATAATAATAATTACGTGATTTTTTAATTAAAATTATACGTGGTCGTAAGGTGATTATTATTTGGCCTGTGGGTTAAACAGGCCAAAACGTTATTTTTCGTTTGCAGATTTTATTTCCACTTCACTTAACTGGCTCTTTTTGGGCTTCATTGTCAGGGTTGAACCGGCAGAAGCAATGATGATAGCGAGCAGCGCCAGGCATTGATTCACACTCAATGTTTCCCCTAAAAAAGCATTCCTGACAGGGCAGCCATGGCGGGCTCAAGGCTCATCAGTGTGCCAAAGATGCGTGCTGGTAAGCGCGTCAGGGCAATCATTTCGAGCGAATAAGGTATGGCGCTGGACAGCAGCGCAACGACCAGAGCGATCGGAATAACGCTCCAGTGCCAGATGCCACTTTCGGCAAAAGTCAGGCCCAGCGGTACAAAAATCACCGAAGCGATTAATGAACCCATCGCCACCGTTGCCGGTCCGTGCTCCGCACCTGCGCGCTGTCCTGCCAGGATATAAAAAGCCCAGCATGCGCCAGCGCCTACTGCCAGTAGCGCCCCAACCGGATCGATAGCAGTCATACTGGCGCCAAAAGGCAGCAGGAACCAGAGACCAGTCACGGCGAGGCCAACCCAGAGAAAATCCAGCAGTCGACGAGAGCCGAGCAGCGCAAGCGTGAGGGGGCCGGTAAATTCAAGTCCCACCGCGACACCAAGCGGCACAGTGCGTAGGGATAAATAGAACATAAAGTTCATGGCACCCAGCGCCAGGCCATACATGAGCAAAGGCGTGCGCTGCTCGCGAGTAAACCGCAACCGCCAGGGCTTAAAAATCACACAGAGTATGAGCGTGCCTAAACCTAAACGCAGAGCGGTAATGCCTGTTGCGCCTACAGTCGGGAAAAGTGTTTTTGCCAGCGATGCGCCACCCTGAAGCGATAACATCGCAATCAGGAGCACAGCAACAGGCATGATAACCGGCGCAAGGTTTTTTGACGGTGAGGTAAGTGACATCCTGTGAGCATATCCTGTTGATTGACGTAACACATCAGGCAGTGTACTGGAAAAGTGCGGCAAAAAAGAGAGGTGAGAAGCGGTTTAAATGAGGTTTAACTGAGCATTTGTTGCACAAAAACAGTGCCAGTTTAGTAAAGAACTGTCAGATTTTTTTAGGAATTAACTTAAAGGCACGAAATGAAGATAAAAAGTTTATTGCAGGAAGATGACGTTTTTTATAAGAAAAATGAATGACATAGTATATGGCATTAACGTCCTGTTACACCAAACTTTCTGTTAGACAACAAAATCCGGGCAGAGTTTCTCGCTATTTTTTGTTATATTTTCAGCGTTGTCAGGAGAGTAGTACTTTCACATTTGAGGTGGTTATGAAAAAAATTGCATGTCTTTCAGCACTGGCCTGTGTTCTGGCTGTATCCGCAGGTTCCGCAATGGCTCAAAGCACCGTAACAGGTGGCTATGCGCAGAGCGATCTTCAGGGCGTTGCTAACAAAGCTAACGGCTTCAACCTGAAATATCGCTACGAAGACGGTTCTAACCCACTGGGTTGGATCGGTTCTTTCACTTACACCGAGAAAGATCGTACCGAAGCTGGCGTATATAACAAAGGCCAATACTACGGCATTACCGGTGGTCCAGCTTACCGTCTGAATGACTGGGCAAGCATCTACGGTGTGGTGGGTATCGGCTACGGCAAATTCCAGCAGAACACCACCGCAGTACGTGACAAATCTGATTCCAGCGACGTTGGCTTCTCTTACGGCGCAGGTATGCAGTTCAACCCAATCGAAAACGTTGCACTGGACGTGGGCTATGAGCAGAGCCGCATCCGCAACGTTGACGTTGGCACCTGGATTGCTGGCGTAGGTTACAGCTTCTAAGTTCAGCTTAGACTGCCTGCAAAAAAACGGCCCTTTTCGGGCCGTTTTTTGTTTCTGCGTTATATTGAAGGTTTTCTCTGCTTTATCCCTCGACCCGTTTTGACCGGCACGATTGCGCCAGGATTATCAGCAGTAAGATGCTGTTAATCACCCGGTGATCAAAGCAAAAAAGCGGTGAGCGAGAGCAAACGAAGCGAAAAAGAAAAAATGCAGGGGTAGCCTCTCAACGGCACAGTGAAAGGCTCGCCAGCAGAAGGGGGCGTTATCCGCGCCAGATCAGATTTTTACAGCGACGATCGTCCGTTTTCTTACCGAGCAGTTTTTCGATCAACATAAGGCGAAGCGTAAAAGGGGAACGCGTCAACAGGCACAGCCAGGATTTCATATCCGTGGTTGCTGTGTTCTCAGCCTGGAAGCATTTGCTGCAATCTAAACAGCATTTCAGGGTGCTCATAGAATCACCTCCCAATTAAAGTCGACGCAATAGTAAGCATAGACCAGCGATAAAGCTCAGAAACAAAAGCAGTAACAGATAAGGATCCTGCATGATCTTCACCTTGCATACGCATCGCTGCTTACATTATCAACAAATATAGCACTGGCTATACCCTTTAGCCAATGCTAATTAGGAAAAATTTGAGCTTCCTTCCACCTGGTTTACAATGAGCGCAGCTAATCCGCACTGCAGGCTAAATGCGGAAAATAATAAAGAGGAAGCTGAATGAGTCGTCGTGCTAAAAGCGTGGTTTCTGCCCCGCAAGGACCACTAAAAGATATTGAGGAGCATGTCGAAGGTTTTCGGCAGGTGCGTGAAGCGCATCGTCGCGAACTTATTGATGACTACGTTGAGTTAATCTCTGATTTAATTGGTGAATTTGGCGAGGCGCGTCAGGTCGATATGGCGGCCCGCCTGGGCGTCTCGCAGCCTACCGTGGCAAAAATGTTGAAGCGTCTTGGCACGGCAGGGCTGGTTGAACAGGTGCCTTATCGGGGGTGTTCTTAACCAGTGAGGGCGAAAAGCTGGCTGAAGAGAGCCGGGCGCGCCATCATATCGTTGAAACATTTTTACTGGCCCTCGGCATTAGCCCCGAAACGGCGCGTCGCGATTCCGAAGGCATTGAGCATCACGTCAGTGATGAAACCCTGGCAGTTTTTAAACATTATTACGAAAACCGCTAAATTTTAAGGCGACCGGCCACGATGCCCATCGTTTTTCGTTCCTTTCTGCACGATCACATTTTACATCTGTTGTTGGTGACCGGGGCGATTTTGCTCTTTCTGGCTGACTTTCGTTGGCCAGATTTGCCAGATGCGGTGGACTGGCACACCATCGTTACCCTGACCGGTTTGTTGATCCTTACGAAAGGACTGGAAACCAGCGGGTATTTTGACGTGCTGGGCGGCCGCTTAATTGCGCGTTTCAGGCATGAGCGTGCATTGGCGTTATTCATGGTGCTGGCCGCTGCGCTGCTTTCTACTTTTCTGACCAATGATGTGGCGCTGTTTATCCTGGTGCCGCTGACGCTCACGCTGCGTAAATTCTCCCGTTTACCTGTTTCACGCCTGATCATTTTCGAAGCACTGGCAGTCAATGCCGGATCGCTATTAACGCCGGTCGGCAATCCGCAAAATATTTTATTATGGAGTCACGGTTCGCTCAGCGTTGCAGGCTTTATCGGACAGATGCTCCCTCTGGCTGCCTGGCTGATGACTAGTCTGGTGGTGTTAACCTGGTGGAGCTTTTCGAAGCGAAGCATTCAGAAGCATGACAACGGTGAAAAACCGCAGTGGCAAAAGCCGCTGTTAGGAATGAGCGTCTGTTTATATCTGTTGTTTATCGCTGCGCTGGAGTGGCATCTTACCGGATGGGCGCTGCTGTTAATTGTGTTTTGTTTTATGATCATGGCGCGTCCGGTTTTACTGAATATTGACTGGAGTTTGCTGGCGGTATTCATCGCGATGTTTATCAATGTCTATTTGTTGACACGTTTACCGGTTTTACACGCCCATTTTGCGGCGATTTCTCATTATAGCGAGGGGGCGATTTATCTGCTGGCGATTGGATTGTCGCAGGTGATCAGCAATGTGCCCGCGACCATTTTATTGCTACAGAAACTCCCCCTTCAGAAACGCTTGCATGGGCGGTCAATATTGGCGGATTTGGACTATTGCCGGGTTCACTCGCGAACCTGATTGCCTTACGTATGGCGAAAGACCGCCGCGTTTGGTGGCGCTTCCATCTTTTCTCACTGCCTTTGCTCGCCTGGGCCATGTTCAGCGGTTGGCTGCTGCTCCGCCTGATGGCGTAAGCAAAAGTCCTGAGTAAGTTCAAAGTGGCAAGACGTGCGCCATTCTTCAAGTCAGGTAAAGTTATACTGGAATTTGTCAATTTTCGATCTAAGGTTAGTTTGACCTTTTATGCCCGGGATTTAGGGCCTTAGCCAGTGATGGAAACTATGAGCGAGAACGACAAACGCGAGCCACGCCAGGACGACGCTGAAGACGCGCAGGATAAAAAAGTCAGTCACAAGATAACCAGAACAACGATGAACCCGAACGCAAACGCCCCGGCAAGAAGCCGCTAATTATTCTGGCTATTGTGGTGGTAGTGATGCTGATTGTTGGCTTCTACTTCTGGTTTAGTACCCGCAATGAAGAAACCACCGACGATGCCTTTACTGAAGGCGACGCGGTAACCATCGCACCGAAAGCGTCAGGTTATGTCGTCAGGCTGCTGGTAAAAGATAACCAGCGGGTGAAGAAGGGCGATTTGCTGGTGGAAATTGATCCACGCGACACGTTGGCGCAGCGCGATCAGGCCAGAGCGCAGCTTGGATTAGCGCAGGCGCAACTGCATCAGGCGCAGGCGCAGCTGGCGCTGTCACGGGTACAATATCCGGCGCAGCGCGATCAGGCTCTGGCCGATCAGGCTAAAGCGCAGGCAAACTTACTCAACGCGGAAGCGGATTATCGTCGTCAGCGAGGCGTTGACCCACGCGCCACCAGTCAGCGCAATATCGACACTGCCGCAGCCCAGTTGCGCTCGGCGCAGGCACAGTTACAAAGTGCTAAAGCCCAGGTAGAAGTGGCTTCGCAGGTTAAGCTGCAAATTCGGCAGCAGGAAACCAATGTTGAAGCGCGTCAGCAACAGGTTGAGCAGGCGAAAGCGCAGCTTGATAACGCCGAACTTAATCTTTCTTATACCCAGGTGCGCGCGCCGTATGATGGCTTCGTGACTAAGCGTAACGTGCAGTTGGGCACGCTGGTGCAGGCTGGCAGCTCGCTGTTTTCGCTGGTGTCACCGGATATCTGGATCACCGCCAATTTTAAAGAGTCGCAGCTTGAGCGCATGAACCCAGGCGATAAAGTGGCGATCAGCGTTGATGCCTGGCCGGATATGAAGCTGGAAGGGCACGTTGACAGCATCCAGATGGGCTCCGGCTCACGCTTCTCAACTTTCCCGGCAGAAAACGCGACCGGTAACTATGTGAAAATTGTCCAGCGTGTACCGGTGAAAATCGTGATTGATAAAGGTTTAGATCCTAACCATCCGCTGCCGCTCGGCCTGTCAGTTGAACCGAAGGTAACCGTGGAATGAGTTCAACGCAGAGCTGGAAACCCGCCAGTAACCCGTGGCTGGTGGCTGTCACCGTCACGCTGGCGGTGTTCATGGAGATCCTCGACACAACCATTGTGAACGTGGCACTGCCGCACATTGCCGGTTCGCTCTCTTCCAGTTATGACGAGTCAACCTGGGTGTTGACCTCCTATCTGGTGGCGAACGGTATTGTGCTGCCCATCTCTGCGTTTTTCAGTCGCCTGTTTGGTCGCAAACAATTCTTTTTGATTTGCATCGTTATGTTCACCATCTGTTCGTTTCTGTGCGGCATCGCCACCGAACTGTGGCAAATCATTCTGTTTCGCGTGCTACAGGGATTTTTCGGTGGCGGCCTGCAACCGGTACAGCAATCAGTCCTGCTTGATTACTTTAAGCCTGAAGATCGCGGCAAAGCGTTTGGTCTCTCTTCTATTGCGATTATCGTCGCGCCGGTCATCGGACCGACGCTCGGGGGCTGGATTACTGACAACTACAGTTGGCGCTGGGTATTTTTCATTAATATTCCCGTCGGGATTATTACGGTGCTGGCAATTTACCAGCTGCTGGAAGATCCGCCCTGGGAGCGCAAGTGGGCCAAAGGCAAGCTGAAGATCGACTACATCGGCATTTCGCTGATCACGTTAGGCCTTGGCTGTTTGCAGGTGATGCTGGATCGCGGTGAAGATGAGGACTGGTTTGCTTCCCACTTTATCGTCTCGTTTGCCATTCTGGCGATCATCGGCATTGTCGGCGCGGTTTACTGGCTGATGTATGCACGTAAACCGGTGGTCGATATCATGGTAATGAAAGATCGCAACTTTTGGGTTTCAGGCTTGTTAATGGCAGGCATGGCGATGATTCTGTATGGCAGCTCAGTGGTGTTACCGCAGTTGGCGCAGCAGGATTTAGGCTATACCGCCACCTGGTCGGGGCTGGTGCTGTCGCCAGGGGCGATATTGATCGTCATGACGATACCACTGGTCATTAAACTCATGCCCGTGGTGCAGACGCGCTACATCATTGCTTTTGGTTTTTCCTGTCTGGCCGTGGCCTTTTTCTATTCAGCGAGCTTAACCCCTGACGTTGATTTCACCACCCTGGTGTTGATGCGTAGCGCGCAGTCGATTGGTCTCGGCTTCCTGTTTGTCCCGTTAACCACCATTGCCTTTGTCACGATCCCGCAACGTTTAAATGCGGATGCCTCCGCGCTTTTCACGATGTTCCGTAACGTTGCCGGTTCGATTGGCATTTCACTTTCTACTGCCGCGATCACCGAGCGCGAACAGGTACGGTCTGCGCATATGGTGCATAACATGACGCCGCTCAATGAGCAGTTCAGTCTCACCGTTCAGCACTGGGCGCAGGCGATACGCGACTTTACCTCAGCAGTGGGCGATCCTGTCACGCTGGCTACCGGTCAGCTTTATCAGGAAATGATCATGCAGTCGCGTATTCTCGCGTATATCGACGTCTTTTCAGGTTTGAGCATCGTTGCCCTGATATTGATTCCATTTTGTTGGCTGCTGTCGCCGATTAAGAGCGAAGGCAGTGCAGGAGCACACTGACATGAAGGTTATCTTTTCTCGCGGCATCAAGCCGTTGAGCTTATTAACACTGGCGATATGGCTGGCGGGCTGTGCTGTTGGGCCAGATTATCAGGCCCCTAAACCGCACGTGCCGGGCAGCTTTAACGCTCTCGATTCTCAGGAAGCGTCGCGCCCGCGCTCTTCAGCAATCAATTCTCTCTGGTGGCGCAGCTTCAACGATCCGCAACTCGACAGCCTGATAGCCCGCGCCATTGAAGGCAACCTGACGCTACAACAGGCGGTGCTGCGCATTGCAGGCGCGCGTGAACAGCTTGCGCAGGCGCAGGGCGGCCTGTTTCCCCGCCTGAATGGCTCCGCTCAGGTGACGCGGCAACAGTTAGGACTTGAGGGATTATTAAAAGCCAACGGTGCTACCGATCAGCTCGACAGCGATGTTGCCAGCCAGCTCAACAGCCTGACGCAACCGGTTAATCTTTATCAGGGCAGCTTCGATGCGAGCTGGGAACTCGACTTGTGGGGTAAAGTAAGACGTCAGGTTGAAACGGCCAATGCGCAAACTCAGGCCGCCATTGAACAACGTAACGATGCTTTGGTGTCGCTTGAGGCCGAGGTCGCGCGAGCCTGGCTGCAACTGCGCGGTGCACAGGCGACAGTGCAAACCTTACAGCAGCAGATTGAGGTGGCACAACAGACCTGGCAACTGACGCAAAGCCAGCAGCGTAACGGCCTGGCACCTTTAACCGATGTTGAAAACGCCCGTGCACAGCTCAGTTCGCTGCAGGCGCAGCTGCCGCAATATCAGTCGCAGGCGCGTCAGGCAATGAACGGTTTAGCCGTGCTGTTGGGTAAAACACCGGGTGCGCTGGATGCGGAGCTCAGCACACCAAAAGCGATGCCGACGCTGCCACAAATCGTTTCTGTTGGCATCCCTTCAACGCTGGCCCGTCGTCGGCCTGACATCCGTCAGGCAGAGGCTAACCTGCATGCGCAAACCGCCAGTATTGGCGTGTCGGTAGCGCAACTTTTCCCGAGCCTGTCGCTCACCGGACAGATTGGAGTGCGTAATACCGACGTCAGCTATCTGGATAACTGGAGTAGCCACTTTTACAGTTATGGCCCTTCACTCTCTATTCCGATCTTTCAGGGCGGACAGCTGGTATCCAGCGTGAAGCTGGCACGTGCACAACAGGCGAGTGCTGCGCTGGACTACAGACAAACGGTGCTGACCGCTCTACAGGATGTAGAGAATGCACTGGTGAGCTATCGTGCCGATCAGCAACGCGTGACGGCGCTGGATGAGACGACTGGAGCACTGCAACGGGCCTTTGATCTGGCCAGCGACAGTTATCGTCAGGGGCTGACTACTTTCCTGGATGTTCTGGATGCTCAGCGCCAGCTAGCTCAGGCTCAGGAGCAAGCCACGCAGGCAAGGATGCAAAGCGGTCTGGATTTAGTGGCGCTCTATAAAGCTCTGGGCGGTGGCTGGGAAGGCTATCAAAACGTCACGCTGCCCGATTATCCGGTCTTTGGGCCTGCCACGCAGGTGAACTGAGCGGTTCACGCTGTTAAGGCTGTGACGAAGATTGATTCGCTACAGCCTTTTTCTGCCAGGCCGCGCGCCTTTTATGATAATGAAATGGCAGGGCGCAAGATGAAATGTAACTCAGGCATGGTGAAATTAATATTTCTTTGCTGATGATTTTTCAGGCGTCAAGTCGCCATTAAAAAAGAAGCGGTAAAGACGATAAGGCCATTTTTGTGAATCAAGGCGCATATTTTAAACGGTTTTATGACTCGCCGCGCAAAACTAATATTTCATTCTTACTCTTAATAACATAATTAATCTATTTTCTTAGGGTGTTGTTAATCTCACCAGGAGAAAATATGTCCAGAGAAAGTTATCTGACCCCGAACAAAGCCTCCGGCCCGAACAGCGAAACGCCTACCGAACCCTTTGTTAAAGTCATTGCTATGGTCGCCACGCTTGGCGGCTTACTGTTTGGCTATGACACTGGCGTTATCTCCGGCGCGCTGCTGTTTATGGGCCCGGAACTCAATCTCACGCCTTTCACCACTGGCTTAGTTACCAGCAGTTTGCTGTTTGGTGCCGCGTTTGGCGC
The DNA here is from genome assembly GCF_027157825.1 of Pantoea sp. LMR881. Lineage (NCBI taxonomy): Bacteria > Pseudomonadati > Pseudomonadota > Gammaproteobacteria > Enterobacterales > Erwiniaceae > Pantoea > Pantoea sp. LMR881. The sequence continues at coordinate 1,076,677 of NZ_JAPVOK010000002.1, read as the reverse complement.
GCTGGCTTCTGGCCACTTTGCGGCTGCCGCCGGACGGAAAAAAATTATTCTGGTACTGGCTGTCATTTTTGCCGTTGGCGCAACAGGCACGGCGCTGGCACCGGATGTTAACTGGATGATTTTCTTCCGTCTGGTGTTGGGCGTTGCAGTGGGTGGCGCAGCAGCGACCGTACCGGTTTATATCGCCGAGATTGCCCCCGCCAATAAGCGCGGACAGTTAGTGACCCTGCAGGAACTGATGATCGTTTCAGGACAAATGCTCGCTTATATCTCTAACGCCGGTTTCAACGCCGCGTGGGGCGGGGAAACGACCTGGCGCTGGATGCTGGCGATTGCGACGGTTCCGGCCGTACTGCTGTGGTTTGGTATGATGTTTATGCCAGATACGCCACGCTGGTATGCCATGAAAGGACGTCTGGCTGAAGCGCGCAACGTATTAGAACGGACCCGCGCGAAAGAGGATGTCGAATGGGAGATGACCGAAATAGAAGAGACGTTGAGCGAAGAGAAGCAACAGCGTCCGCGTCTGCGTGAATTACGTAAGCCCTGGTTATTTAAACTCTTTATGATTGGCATGGGTATCGCGGTTATTCAGCAACTCACCGGTGTGAATACCATCATGTATTATGCGCCAACCATGCTTAAAGCGGTTGGCATGAGTGATAGCGCGGCATTATTTGCCACCATAGCCAATGGGGTGATTTCTGTATTAATGACCTTTGTCGGGATAGTGTTACTGGGCAAGATAGGACGGCGCACCCTGACAATGATTGGTCAGTTCGGCTGTACGGCCTGTTTACTCTTTATCGGCACCATCAGTTATTTAATGCCGGAAACGGTTAATGGTCAGCCAGACGTGTTGCGCAGCTATATGGTGTTAGCAGGAATGTTGATGTTTCTTAGCTTCCAGCAGGGGGCTTTATCGCCTGTTACCTGGTTGCTGTTATCAGAGATATTTCCTACACGCCTGCGCGGTATTTTTATGGGTGGCGCAGTCTTTGCCATGTGGATTGCTAATTTTCTTATTTCTTTGATGTTTCCGGTTCTGCTGGCCAGCATCGGCCTCTCCGGTGCATTTTTTATCTTTGCTGCAATTGGGATTGGTGGTGCGGTCTTTGTTATTACCTGTGTACCGGAAACGCGTAACCGTAGCCTCGAGCAGATTGAACACTATCTCCATGAGTGGTTATCCCGTGACGATGAATCCTCTGCGCTAACGCCTGTAATAAAAAAACCTCTTAGCGTTAAAGAATGTGACATGAGATATAAGGCCGGTTTATTAACCGGTCTTTTTTCGTCCGTTGGGGAAAGAGCGGATAAATACAGCAAATTTAAGCCTGGCTTATCGTTCTGACGCTATAGCACATAAAGAATAACCTTAAGACAAATTGTGTTATTTTGATCTTCCTTTCGAAAAATTTACCCACCCGCTTTTGTCTGAAATCGATTCCAGGCTGCAGAGATTAACGCAGCGTGACTGTTAATTTGAAGTTAATAAAAAAAATGGATATGGCGTGATAACAATAAGCGTGACGATTTAAAATACAGCTAAGAATTGTCTGTAGCGTAAAATTAATTTATTTTTTTATTTGAATTAGGTAGTCTTATCGCTACAGTTTTAATTACCCCCCTCAATCAAGGATATTGTGATGAGTGACGCATTTAAAGTTCTGAACAACATTCGCACATTACGTGCTCAGGCTCGTGAACTGCCACTGAGTGACCTGGAAGAAATTCTCGAGAAATTAACTGTTGTCGTGACTGAGCGTCGCGAAGAAGCAGAAGCTGAAGAAACGCAAAATCGCGAAAAAGAAGAAAAGCTCTCTAAATATCGTGAAATGCTGTTGGCAGACGGTATCGATCCAAATGAATTATTAGGTGCACTGGAGCCAGGTAAAAAACGTGCTAAGCGTGCTCCGCGTCCGGCAAAATATTCTTACACCGATGAAAACGGTGAGCAGAAATCGTGGACTGGTCAGGGCCGCACACCCGCTGCGATTAAAAAAGCACTGGATTCAGGTAAGAGCCTGGACAGCTTTTTGATCGATTAATCGACACAATCCTTGTAAGCGGGAGCCGGGGGCCATTTTTAGGCCCTCGGCTTTTTATTTATTCCGGTTTATCAATACCTGTGGTCACCCCGCACGCCTTGCACTGGCATGCGCTGCATCACATCTGGCATAATAGCCGCCGTTTTTTCATCCACTTCTTCACAAAGGTCAATGCCGTGTTAGTTAGCAGCAATATCACCATGCAGTTTGGCAGCAAGCCACTGTTCGAGAATATCTCCGTTAAGTTTGGCGGCGGTAATCGTTACGGTTTAATCGGTGCGAACGGCAGCGGTAAATCCACCTTCATGAAGATTCTGGGTGGCGATCTGGTGCCAACAGGCGGAAATGTTTCTTACGATCCTAATGAACGTATCGGCAAGTTACGTCAGGATCAGTTTGCCTTTGAACAATATAGTGTGCTGGATACCGTAATCATGGGTCACCATGAACTATGGGAAGTTAAGCAGGAACGCGATCGTATATATGCTCTGCCTGAAATGAGCGAAGAGGAAGGCTATAAAGTGGCTGACCTTGAAGTCATGTATGGCGAAATGGATGGTTATAGCGCAGAATCGCGTGCCGGAGAGTTATTACTGGGCGTAGGTATTCCCGTTGAGCAACATTACGGCCCCATGAGCGAAATTGCGCCAGGTTTTAAATTGCGCGTTTTGTTAGCACAGGCACTGTTTTCAAATCCTGATATTTTGTTGCTGGATGAACCCACCAACAACCTGGATATTGATACCATTCGCTGGCTGGAACAGGTTCTGAACGAACGTGACAGCACCATGATTATCATTTCGCATGACCGACATTTTCTGAATATGGTCTGCACGCACATGGCTGACTTAGATTACGGTGAGTTGCGCGTTTATTCAGGTAATTATGATGAATACATGACCGCAGCGACCCAGGCGCGTGAACGCCTGCTAGCAGATAATGCCAAGAAAAAAGCGCAAATTGCCGATCTGCAATCTTTTGTTAGCCGCTTTAGCGCCAATGCTTCTAAATCACGCCAGGCAACGTCACGTGCGAAACAAATGGATAAAATTAAGCTGGATGAAGTAAAAGCCTCCAGCCGTCAAAATCCCTTTATTCGTTTCGAGCAAGATAAAAAATTGTTCCGTAATGCGCTGGAAGTCGAAGCGTTAACGAAAGGATTTGATAACGGCCCGCTGTTTAAAAATTTAAACCTGATGCTTGAAGTAGGCGAAAAATTAGCGGTGCTGGGTGCTAACGGTATTGGTAAATCAACGCTGTTAAAAACGCTGGTGAGTGAACTGACGCCCGACAACGGCAGCGTAAAATGGTCGGAAAATGCGCGTATCGGCTATTACGCTCAGGATCATGCTGAAGATTTTGCAAATGACCTGACGGTATTTGACTGGATGAGTCAATGGAAACAGCCTGGTGACGATGAGCAGAGCGTACGCAGTATTCTGGGTCGTCTGCTTTTTTCTCAGGATGATATTAAAAAGCCCGCTAAAGTGCTTTCCGGTGGTGAAAAAGGGCGCATGTTATTTGGCAAATTAATGATGCAAAAGCCAAACATTCTGATTATGGATGAGCCAACCAACCACCTCGATATGGAATCTATTGAGTCGCTTAATATGGCGCTGGAAATGTATGAAGGCACATTGATTTTCGTTTCGCATGACCGCGAATTTGTCAGCTCGCTGGCAACACGGGTGATGGAAATTAAAGAAGATCGCGTTGTGGACTTCACGGGTAATTACGAAGATTACCTGCGCAGCCAGGGCATCGTGTAATTTAAAACGGGGTAGCGCAGGCTACCCCGTTTTATTAATGACCACAGATTTCGCACTGCGCGTCCTGTGTGACTTTCATGCTGCGGAATTCGGCACTGAGCGCATCGTACATTAATAAGCGTGACGTGGCAGGGGTGCCATAATCAGCCAGCAGTTTGATCGCTTCCATCGCCTGCATGGCACCAATCACACCCACCAACGGTGCCATCACACCCGCTTCGACGCAGCTTAAAGTCTGCTCGCCAAACAGACGACTAATGCAGCGATAGCAAGGCGTTCCGGGTTGCCAGGTAAAAACGCTGATCTGACCTTCCATACGAATCGCAGCACCTGAAACCAGCGGTACACGTTGTTGGCGACACAGGCGATTAAGCTGTTCACGCACCTGAACGTTATCGGTGCAGTCCAGCACCACCTGCTGGCGGGCGATAACAGCCAACAGGGCATCATCATTCAACTGAGCGTTGAGGGGTTCAGCGTGCAGTGTGGGTTGATCGCGGCGAGGCTCTGGGCAGCCGAGTCGACTTTGGCGAAGCCAATATCGGTATTGTGATGCAAAATCTGCCGTTGAAGATTGGAAAGTGACACCGTATCGAAATCGAGTAAAGTTAACTCGCCCACGCCAGCTGAGGCTAAATAAGGCGCAGCGGCGCAGCCCAGCCCCTAAACCCACCACCAGAGCGCGGCTGGCTTTCAGTTTTTCCTGACCCTCAAAATCAAAACCGCGCAACACGATTTGCCGGTTATAACGCAGCATCTCTTCATCGCTTAACTCGGGCAGCATCTACCCCTCCAGCAGGGCATTAAAGGGTTCGATTTCTACCCATTCGCCCACTTCAACGTTACCGCGTTCGCGTTCCAGCACGATAAAGCAATTCGCCTGAGCAAAGGAGCTGAATACGTGTGACCCCTGATGACCAGTGCTGTGGACTTCTGTTTCGCCCCGATCGTTTTGTTGATAAAAACCGCGCTGGAAATCGAGACGGCCCGGTGACTTTTTCAGGCGCGTCGCAGCACGCACTTTTTGCCGCGGCGGCAGCGCCGCTTTTTTCTGGCCCGTTAGCGTGGCGAGCAGCGGCTGCACTAGCTGATAAAACGTCACTGCCGCTGACACCGGATTACCGGGTAAACCGCAAAACCAGCTACTGGCAAGACGGCCAAAGGCAAACGGTTTGCCGGGTTTGATCGCCAGTTTCCAGAACGTAATTACCCCTAACGCTTCCAGCATCGCTTTGGTGAAATCGGCTTCACCGACCGAGACACCGCCCGTGCTGATCACCACATCCGCCTGGCGGTCGGCCTCTTCAAACGCACTGCGCAACGCATGGGGATCGTCTTTAATAATGCCGAGGTCAATCACGTCACAACCCAACTTCTTCAGCATTAAAGAGACGGTAAAACGATTGGTATCGTAAATCTGGCCTGGCGCAAGGGGTTGCCCCACCGGCTGCAATTCGTCGCCCGTGGAAAAAATGGCAACGCGCAACCGACGTAATACAGTGACTTCCGTGATGCCGAGCGAAGCCAGTAGCGGCAGTTCAGCGGCGCCCAGCCGGATGCCTGGCTCAAGCACCGCGTTACCGGCGTGAATGTCATCACCCGTCAGGCGGATATTTTGTCCTGCTTTAACGGGCGCGGTGATCACTATCGCGTCGCCTTGCTGTTCAGTCTCTTCCTGCATCACCACCGCTTCACAACCTGCCGGAATGGGCGCACCGGTCATGATGCGCACCACGCTGCCCACAGGCCACTCACCGTTAAACGGCGCACCCGCAAAAGCTTTACCGGCCACAGCTAAAGGCTGGCCGCTGTTAGCATCGGCCAGCCGCACGGCATAACCATCCATTGCTGAGTTATCAAACGGCGGAACGTCAATGGGTGACGTCACCGCCCGTGCCGTGATACGACCGGGCGCTTCAGCCAGCGGCACACTGAGTGAATCGGTAATGGGCGTCAGCTGCGCCAGCATTTTTTCCTGGGCGTCTTCGAGAGAGATCAATCCTGCGGTAAAGCTTTCCATTGTGGTTTAAACCTGAGTTATCGCATTTGCTGCTTATTATGGTGGCATTTGTTTAATGAGTGTAGGGCTATAAGCCACAATAAAAGGTTATGACCGGACGATGAGTTTCCGCTTTACAACCCTTAGCAGGCTTTCTATAGTCAAAAATCACCTAAAATGAGTGAAAACCATTCTAAATCAGTATTTTCGCACCGAGGCAACCACAGGGTAGAGCGTTATGGTTAAAGCAGTAATCGCCATTCACGGCGGTGCAGGCGCCATCACGCGCTCCGCGATGAGCGCAGAGAAAGAGCAGCAGTACCGGCAGGCATTGACCGACATCGTTACGCACGGGCAAACGATGCTGGCACAGGGCGCAAGTGCAATGGATGCCGTCACAGAGGCGGTGCGGCTGCTGGAAGAGTGTCCGCTGTTCAATGCCGGTAAAGGCGCGGTATTCACGCATCAGGGGACGCACGAACTTGATGCCTGTGTGATGGACGGCCGCACGCTGGACGTCGGGGCGGTGGCGGGCGTGTCCCGCATTCGCAATCCGGTGCTGGCGGCACGCGCCGTGCTTGAAAACAGTTCGCATGTGCTCTTTATCGGCGCAGGCGCAGAAGCCTTTGCCGCCTCACATCACATTGAGCAGGTAGAACCTGATTTTTTCTCGACCCCGGCACGCTGGGAACAATTGCAGCGGGCGTTAAGCAGCGATGAAATGCTGCTGGATCACGATGGTGCCGCGCAGCATCAGGATGACGATCCGCTCGACCCTGATCGCAAATTTGGTACAGTGGGGGCCGTGGCGCTGGATGCTAACGGTAATCTTGCTGCTGCCACCTCGACCGGCGGTATGACCAACAAGCAGGTCGGGCGCGTGGGCGATTCGCCGTTGGCGGGTGCCGGTTGCTATGCGGATAATGAAAGCGTGGCCGTATCCTGTACCGGCACCGGTGAAGTATTTATCCGCACGCTCGCGGCCTACGATATTGCCGCGCAGATGCGTTATGACGGGCGCAGCTTACAGCAGGCCAGCGTGAATGTGATTCACGATAAAGTGCTGGAGCTGGGCGGTAGCGGCGGGCTGATTGCGATTGATCGTGCCGGTAACGTCGCGTTGCCGTTTAACAGCGAAGGTATGTATCGTGGTTTTGCGCGGGTAGGCGAACCCGCAGAGGTGGCGATCTACCGTGAAAGCTAAGGAGCAGGCATGACTGTGCCACAGGCAATGCCGCCACTGACAGCCGGGCAGGTGCTGGCGGTACGCAATCTTAACGTGCGCTTTCAGCATGAAGGCTCGGTAACGCATGCGGTGCGCGATCTTTCTCTCGATCTGCATCGTGGCGAGACGCTGGCGCTGGTAGGTGAATCCGGCTCGGGCAAGTCCGTCACCTCTTTAGCCTTGATGCGGCTGATTGAGCAGAGTGGCGGAGCGGTAAGCGGGGAGATCCAGCTACGTCGTCGCAACGGTGAGGTGCTGGATATCGCGCGTGCCTCATCCCGGCAAATGCGTAAAGTGCGTGGCGCGGACATGGCGATGATTTTTCAGGAGCCGATGACTTCGCTTAATCCGGTGTTCTCAGTGGGTGAACAGATTGCCGAATCCATTCGTTTGCATCAGGACAAAAATCATAGCCAGGCGCTGGCCGAAGCGCGTCGTATGCTGGATTTAGTCCGTATTCCTGATGCACAAAATGTTCTGACGCGCTTTCCGCATCAGCTCTCTGGCGGGATGCGTCAGCGCGTGATGATTGCGATGGCGCTGTCATGTAAACCGGCGTTGCTGATTGCCGATGAACCTACCACTGCGCTCGACGTCACGATTCAGGCACAAATTCTGCAATTGATCCGCGTACTGCAAAAAGAGATGCAGATGGGGGTGATTTTTATCACGCACGACATGGGCGTGGTGGCAGAGATGGCGGATCGCGTACAGGTTATGTATCGCGGCGACGTGGTAGAAAACGCGCCGGTAGAGCAGCTGTTTAGCGCGCCGGTACAGCCTTATACGCGCGCGTTGCTGGCGGCGGTGCCAAAGCTGGGCTCAATGAGCGGGCAGTCACTGCCTGCCAAATTCCCGTTGCTGCACAGCGAAAGCAGCGAGCCGCCCCAGGACACAGTGCGCCGCGCCGACCCGCCCATTTTGCAGGTACGCGATTTGATCACGCGCTTTGATATTCGCGGTGGGCTGTTGAATCGGGTCAAAAGACGAGTCCATGCTGTTGAAAAAGTCAGCTTTGACCTCTATGCCGGTGAAACCCTGGCGCTGGTCGGCGAATCGGGCTGTGGTAAATCCACAACCGGACGCTCGCTGCTCCGCCTGGTTGCCAGCCAGGGCGGCACCATTACCTTTAACGGGCAGCGCATCGATGCTTTATCGGGTCAGGCGCTGGCGCACTTGCGGCGCGATATCCAGTTTATTTTTCAGGATCCCTACGCCTCGCTGGATCCGCGCTTAACGGTCGGGTTTTCTATCATGGAACCGCTGCTGGTGCACAACGTCATGTCACGCCGCGAGGCGGAGCAGCGCGTAGCAGGCTTGCTGGAAAAAGTGGGCCTGTTACCTGAACATGCGCAGCGTTATCCCCATGAATTTTCGGGTGGGCAGCGCCAACGCATCTGTATTGCCCGCGCGCTGGCACTCAATCCGAAAGTAGTGATCGCAGATGAGTCAGTCTCGGCACTTGACGTATCGATACAGGCACAAATCATTAATTTAATGCTCGATTTACAGCGTGAACTGGGGATCGCCTTTCTGTTTATTTCACATGATATGGCGGTGGTGGAGCGTATCAGTCATCGCGTGGCGGTGATGTATCTCGGCCAAATTGTGGAAATGGGGCCGCGTCAGGCGGTATTTGAACAGCCACATCATCCGTACACTAAAAAGCTAATGGCGGCCGTACCGGTCGCCGATCCTGCGCATCGCCGTCGCGAGCGCGCATTGATGGTCGATGAAATTCCCAGCCCAATTCGTTCGTTGGGCGATGAACCCGAGGTTGCTCCACTGATTGAAGTCGCACCGGGCCATTTTGTTGCCCGTCATGCTATCAGCGCGACCTGAGTAATACATCGTAAAACCGCGTCGCTTCGGCGACCTATCCGACAGGGATTACAGGAGAAAGATATGCAGATGACTATGCGTAAAGGGTTACTGGCAGCAGGGGTGCTAAGCAGCGCGATGGCACTGCCTGCCTGGGCGGCGCAGGACGCGGTAATTGCCGTGGCTTCTAATTTCACTACGCTGGACCCTTATAATGCCAACGATACGCTGTCGCAGGCGGTGGCGAAATCTTTCTATCAGGGGCTGTTCGGCTTTGATAAAGAGATGAAACTGGTCAACGTGCTGGCAGAAAGTTACCAGGCGAGCGCCGACGGTCTCACTTACACCATCAAATTGCATTCAGGCATTAAGTTTCAGGATGGCACCGACTTCAATGCTGAAGCGGTGAAAGTGAATCTCGATCGCGCCAGCGATCCCGATAATCACCTGAAGCGTTACAACCTGTTTAAATATATCGCCACCACCGAAGTCGTCGATCCGACCACGGTAAAAATCACCCTGAAGCAGCCGTTTTCGGCATTTATAAATAACCTGGCGCATCCGGCAGCAGCGATGATTTCGCCTACCGCACTGAAAAAATATGGCAAAGATATTGGTTTTCATCCGGTTGGTACGGGGCCGTTTGAGTTTGTAACCTGGAATCAAACCGATTTCGTTAAAGTGAAAAAGTGGGATGGCTACTGGAAAAAGGCTACCCCAAACTCGACACCATTACCTGGCGTCCGGTGGTGGATAACAATACGCGCGCCGCCATGCTGCAAACCGGCGAAGCTAACTTTGCTTTCCCGGTTCCGTTCGAGCAGGCCAAACTGCTGGAGAAAAACAGCAAGCTGAATATTGTGACCACGCCTTCAATCATGCAGCGTTACATCAGCCTTAACGTCACGCAGAAGCCATTTGATAACCCAAAAGTGCGTGAGGCGCTGGAGTATGCAATCAATCGCCAGGCGCTGGCAAAAGTGGCCTTTGCCGGATATGCCACGCCTGCAACCGGTGTTGTGCCGCCATCCATCGACTTTGCGCAACGCTATCCGGCGATTCAGTACAATCCGGCAAAAGCGCGTGAATTGCTAAAAGAAGCGGGCTATCCCAACGGCTTCGAAACCACACTCTGGTCTTCACACAATCACAGCACGGCTCAAAAAGTGTTGCAGTTTACCCAGCAGCAACTGGCACAGGTCGGCGTGAAAGTGAAAGTCACCGCAATGGATGCGGGTCAGCGTGCAGCTGAGGTAGAGGGCAAAGCGCAGAAAGAGAGCGGGGTACGCATGTTCTATACCGGCTGGGCTGCGTCCACCGGCGAAGCAGACTGGGCACTGACGCCGCTGTTTGCCACGTCATCCTGGCCGCCAGCAATCTTCAACACTGCCTTTTATAGCAATGAGCAGGTCGATAAAGATCTGGCGGATGCCCTGAAAACCACCAACCGCGATCAAAAAGCCAAACTCTATAAAGACGCGCAGGACCGCATCTGGAATGACCATCCGTGGATCCCGCTGGTGGTTGAACAACTGGTTTCAGCAAACAACAAAAACCTGAGCGGTTTTTACGTCATGCCCGATACCTCATTTAATTTTGATGAGGCCAGTCTGAAGTAACAAAGCGGGCCAGCCCGTGCGGCTGGCCACTGTTCAGGATGTTGCATGCTTAACTATTTTCTCAAGCGATTGTTGGGATTGATCCCCACGCTGCTGATTGTCGCAGTGCTGGTGTTCCTGTTTGTTCATCTGCTGCCAGGGGATCCGGCCCGACTCATCGCGGGACCGGAAGCTGACGCATCGGTTGTGGCACTGGTTCGTCAGGAGCTGGGGCTGGATCTGCCGCTGCCGCAGCAGTTCTGGCACTTTATACTCAACGCCCTTCAGGGGATTTCGGCCAGTCGATGGTTTCGAGGCGTCCGGTTGCCGATGAAATCGCGTCACGTTTCATGCCCACGCTATGGCTGACGCTGGCCAGTATGATCTGGGCTGTGATTTTTGGAATGTCGACGGGCATCGTTTCAGCCGTATGGCGCAACCGCTGGCCCGATCGTCTGGGCATGACCTTAGCGGTTTCCGGCATCTCGTTTCCCGCTTTTGCGCTCGGCATGCTGCTGATGCAGATCTTTTCGGTCGAACTCGGCTGGCTGCCTACGGTGGGGGCTGAAACCTGGCAGCACTATATTCTGCCTTCGCTCACGCTGGGGGCAGCGGTCGCGGCGGTGATGGCGCGTTTTACCCGCGCATCTTTCGTTGAAGTGATGCAGGAAGATTACATGCGAACCGCACGTGCCAAAGGGGTACGAGAATCGCTGGTGGTCGTGAAACACGGCTTGCGTAACGCCATGATCCCCGTGATCACTATGATGGGACTGCAATTTGGCTTTTTTGCTCGGCGGGTCGATTGTGGTCGAAGTGGTGTTCAACTGGCCGGGGCTGGGCCGCTTGCTGGTGGATTCGGTGGCAATGCGTGATTATCCGGTGATCCAGGCCGAAGTCTTACTGTTTTCGCTGGAGTTCATTTTGATCAACCTGATTGTTGACATGCTGTATGCCGTCATCAACCCGGCCATTCGATACAAATAAGGAGTCGCGATGAAAAACTGGCGACGCGAAGCGGCACTTAAAACGATGCCGCTGATCAAGGAAAACCGGGTGCGCACCCCGTGGCACGAATTCTGGCGGCGCTTTCGACGCCAGCCAGTGGCGCTGCTGGCTGGGCTGTTTGTTTTCGTTTTGATTGTGGTGGCGTTTATCGCACCTTATATTGCCCCCTTTGATGCGGAAAACTACTTTGATTACGACCGGCTTAATGAAGGTCCGTCGCTCATGCACTGGTTTGGCGTAGATTCGCTGGGGCGCGATATTTTTAGCCGGGTAATAGTGGGAACACGCATTTCACTGATTGCCGGCTTCTTTTCAGTGGCAATCGGCGCACTGATCGGCACTTTTTTGGTTTGCTGGCAGGCTATTACGAAGGCTGGTGGGATCGCATAACCATGCGCGTCTGCGACGTGCTGTTTGCCTTTCCCGGCATTTTGCTGGCGATTGCTGTCGTCGCTATTATGGGCAGCGGCATGAGCAATGTGATTGTCGCGGTAGCGATCTTTAGTATTCCTGCCTTTGCCCGTCTGGTGCGCGGCAACACGCTGGTGCTTAAGCATCAAACCTATATTGAATCGGCTCGCAGTATCGGTGCGTCAGACTGGACTATTTTGCTGCGTCACGTGTTGCCCGGTACGGTATCGCCGATTGTGGTCTATTTTACTATGCGTATCGGCACCTCGATCATTACTGCTGCCAGCCTCTCTTTCCTGGGTTTAGGTGCGCAGCCACCGACGCCAGAGTGGGGGGCGATGCTTAACGAGGCGCGCGCCGATATGGTGATTGCGCCTCACGTGGCCATTTTTCCCAGTATGGCGATCTTCTTCACTGTTTTAGCCTTTAATCTGCTCGGCGATGGGCTACGTGACGCACTCGATCCTAAACTAAAAACATGAAACCATTCGATTACGAACAGGACTTTAACACCATCGACTTTCGCAAAAATCCTGAGCTTTATCAGGTTGGACGCGGTGAGCAGGGGGTGTTAATGGTTCAACCTTATAAAGGTGAGATTTTGCCGCACTGGCGTTTTCGCACCGTGCCGATTGCCAAAGTATCGGCAGCAAAAATCATGGCGCTGTTTGAAGAATATCGGGCAAAAGATGATTTCGTCGGTATGGATATGGCGCGCAAATTTATTCAAATGGGTTATACGCGGGCACGCCGGTACAGTAATCATAAGGGCGGACGTAAATATGATGCCGAAGGTAAAGAGCTGCCGCGTGGCATAGACGAAGAAAAGGCCGCTGCGGCGGCCATTTTCAAAGCGTACTGGGATCGGTTACGCGCCGATGAAGATTATCTGGCGCGCAAAAAAGCGCACCAGCAGAAGTACGGTTAAATCCGGCTCGCCCAGAGATCGTATTCGTCCGCGTGTTCGACTTTCACACGTAAAATATCACCCGGTTTTACGTTGCGTTCGCCGTTCAGATAGACCGCGCCATCAATTTCCGGGGCATCAGCCATGCTGCGGCCAATCGCGCCTTCTTCATCCACTTCATCAACAATCACTAAAATCTCACGACCTACTTTTTCCTGCAGGCGCTCAGCAGAGATTTGCTGTTGTAACTGCATAAAGCGATCGTAGCGATCCTGCTTCACGGCCTCATCAACCTGATCCGGTAGCTGGTTAGCGGTCGCACCTTCAACCGGGCTGTACTGGAAGCAGCCTACGCGATCCAGACGCGCCTCTTTGATGAAGTCGAGCAACATCTGAAAATCTTCTTCGGTTTCACCGGGGAAGCCAACGATAAAAGTCGAGCGTAGCGTCAGTTCCGGGCAGATTTCGCGCCAGCGTTTGATACGCTCCAGCGTGCGCTCAACCGCACCGGGACGCTTCATCAGCTTAAGAATACGTGGGCTGGCGTGCTGCAAAGGAATGTCGAGGTAAGGCAGGATTTTGCCTTCCGCCATCAGGGGGATCACATCATCAACGTGAGGATAAGGGTAAACATAATGCAGACGAACCCAAACGCCGAGTTTTGCAAGCTGCTCGCACAGGCTTACCATGCTGGTTTTCACCGGCGAACCGTTCCAGAAGCCGGTGCGGTGCTTCACGTCAACGCCATAGGCGGAAGTATCCTGTGAAATCACCAACAGCTCTTTCACGCCTGCTTCAACCAGGCGCTTCGCTTCATCCAGCACTTCGCCAATGGCGCGGCTGTCGAGGTCGCCACGCATCGATGGAATAATGCAGAAGGTGCAGCGATGGTTACAGCCTTCAGAGATTTTCAGATAGGCATAGTGGCGTGGCGTCAGCTTAACGCCCTGTTCCGGCACCAGGCTAAGAAACGGATTATGCTGGGGCTTCGGCACGTAATGATGAACATGCGACAACACTTGTTCATAGCTGTGAGGGCCAGTGATTTCCAGCACTTTAGGATGGACTTCACGGATCTGATCGACTTTCGCGCCCAGACAACCGGTAACAATCACTTTACCGTTTTCGTTCAGGGCTTCGCCTATCGCTTCCAGCGATTCCTGAACCGCGCTGTCGATAAAGCCACAGGTATTGACGATGACGATTTCCGCGTCGTCATAGCGCGGTACAACGTCATAACCCTCGGTGCGTAATTCCGTCAGAATACGCTCAGAGTCAACCAGGTTTTTGGGCAGCCGAGAGAGACAAATCCTACGCGCGGCGGCACTGTTTTTGTAATTGTAGACATAGCCTTAGTTCCGGTTCAGCACAGCTTTGGCGCGGGATTTTACCTGTGTTGAAATAAAAATTGTAGCGTTATCTGTAAGGGAATAAGCAGGGGCAAGAATGCAGAAAAAAACCGCATCAGATCGGTTGAGGCTCCCCATAAATCACCGCGTGGTAAGGGCAAGTATCAGCTTTTGTCTGTTCTGCAAGGTTAAGTAAAAAAGGCAAAGGTTGTGTTTAACAGAGGGGTTTGTTTAAATCCGCAGTTGATATTTGCTTGTTTACATTAATAATAAACACGCAAATTAATACTGAAGATGCACTTTCTTCAGGTGACAAAGTGGATAATGAGAGAGCTAAATAATGAAAGAGATCATCAATGGATTTCTGAATTTCCAACAGAATGTGTTTCCTGAAAGGAAGGATCTTTTCAAAAGCCTGGCATCAAATCAAAATCCGAAAGCCCTGTTTATCTCCTGTTCTGACAGCCGGCTGGTACCAGAACTGGTGACGCAGCAAGAGCCAGGACAGCTATTCGTTATTCGAAATGCAGGTAATATTGTACCGTCATTTGGTCCTGAGCCCGGCGGCGTTTCGGCAACCATCGAATACGCAGTGGTGGCGTTGGGGGTAACGGACATCATTATTTGCGGTCACTCTAACTGCGGAGCAATGAACGCTATCGCCTCTTGCCAGTGCATGGACACCATGCCTGCGGTAGAGCACTGGCTGCGCTACGCTGATGCAGCGAAAGCCGTGGTGGAAGGACGCCAGTACGATTCGCCTGAGAAAAAGCTGAACGAGATGGTAAAAGAGAACGTTATCGCGCAGCTGAACAACATGAAAACACATCCTTCTGTTGCGGTGGCGCTGCGTAAAGGCGCGCTGCGCCTGCACGGCTGGGTTTACGATATTGAGAGTGGTCAGATTATTGCCCTCACCGAAGGCGGTAAGCAGTTCGTTTCGCTGGCCGACAACCCGGACACCTGTTTCGAATAATCGCTTTTCACCCGCCGCGCCCGGCGGCGGGTCATGCTTAATCTTTTGTAAATCCTCAACATCATCCTGTCATGGCTGTCTACGCTTAAGGGCAGTACATCCCCTGACAGGAGAATTTCATGGCTCGTTTCCCTGCCGCCGTGTTGTTTAGTGGCGCGTTGCTTGGTTCCTTTTCATCGCTTGCCGCAGACGTACAGGTTCAGGTGTTACAAGACAAACTGGATCACCCGTGGTCGCTGGCTTTCCTGCCTGATAACCAGACGCTGTTGATTACCGAACGTTCCGGTGAGTTGCGAAGCTGGCATCCGGGCAGTGGTTTGTCGGCACCGATTCAGGGCGTACCCAAAGTGTGGGCGAGACGGCAAAGCGGCCTGATGGATGTGGTGCTGGCCCCTGATTTTGCGCAAAGCCGACGTGTCTGGCTGAGTTACGTCGAAGCCAACAGCAGCGGCAAGGCGGGCGCGGTGGTTGGCTACGGCACACTGAGCGAGGATAATCGCCAGCTGGTTGATTTTCGCGAAGTGATCCGACAGACGCCGATGCTTTCAAGCGGCAACAATATTGGCACGCGGATAGCCTTCGATCGCCAGGGCTTCTTATGGATTGCCTTTGGCGACAACTTTGCGAGCAGTACCGCACAAGATCTCGATAAGCTACAGGGCAAACTGCTGCGTTTAAATGCAGACGGCAGCGTGCCAAAAGATAATCCTTTTGTCAGCCGCGACGGCGCACGTCCGGAAATTTGGGCCTACGGCCTGCGTAATCCGCAAGGGCTGGCGTTGAATCCCTGGACCCAGCAGATGTGGGAAAACGAGCATGGCCCGCGCGGTGGCGACGAGGTGAATATCCCTGAAAAAGGCAAAAACTATGGCTGGCCACTGGCCACCTATGGTGTGGATTATAGCGGTGGCAAGGTGCCTGAATCACAAGGTACGCATGCAGAAGGCACGGAACAACCGGTCTTTCACTGGAAAGATTCGCCCGCTCTCAGCGGCATGGCATTTTATAACAGCGCCCGTTTTCCACAGTGGAAAAACTCGCTCTTTATCGGTGCGTTAAAGGAGAAAAACCTGATTCGGCTGCGAGTAAACGGTGAGAAAGTGGTCGAGGAGCAACGGTTACTTGACGATCGCAACGAACGCATTCGTGATGTTCGTCAGGGACCAGATGGCTATCTCTATGTGCTTACCGATGCGTCAAACGGCAAGCTGCTGAAGGTGGGATTAGCGCAGGACGCCAGCGCGTCCCGCGGTTAACTATCGCGCCCAGCGACAGACTTCCCAGCCCCGGCTCATCGCTTCCTGATGCAGTAAGGCATCAGGATTGATGACATGTGCATGATCGGCCTGTTCCAGCAGCGGCAGGTCGTTCATGGAGTCGCTGTAAACCCAGGTGCGCTCAAAGGGCTCACCCTGTTGCAGCGAGCGCCAGTCGGCGAGGCGTGTCACTTTGCCTTCTTTATACGTCATGGTGCCATAGGTCAAACCGCTGTAGCGATCGTTGACCACTTCAACGCCAATGGCTAACGCACCGCACACACCCAGTCGTTCGGCGATAGGCACCACTAAATGTTCGCCGCTGGCGGAGATAATCATCACTTTGTCGCCGCGCTGTTGATGCCACTGAATACGCTCGCGGGCTGCCGGAAACACGCGCGGCATAATATCGCGATGGATAAAGCGCCTTACCCAGCCCTCGACCGTTAGCGTGGCCATGCCTGCCAGCGGTGCCAGGGTCGTATTCATATACTCTTCAATGGAAAGGGTGCCAGCGTAGTATTGCGCCATCAATGCCTGCTCTTCATCAATCAGACTGCTTGGGGCAAAACCTTGTGAAACCAGCCATCGCAACCACAGGCTGGTACTGTCATCACAAATAAGCGTTTCATCCAGATCAAAAAGCACTAAGTCCATGGGATCCTCCTCAGGCTGACTGAAATTCAGGTTAGCTGATATTTGTGACGCCCTTATCTGTTCTGCGAAAAATCGGATTTTCACGCATTTCTGTGTACGGCAAACAGAAAGAAAGTGGCAAGCGTGCGGAGAGAATGCCAGGGTTACTCTACTAAACTCTATAAAACTTTACGGTTTGGCGGTTTTTTTCGCTGACGCCAACGGTTAGCGTTCTAACTGAAGGTATTTGCCTTAAAACACCCCGATTTAACAAGGACAATTCGGTCAAGCCCATGACAACTACTCGCTTCGCTTCTCGCCTGCGGCTCTTTGCTGCGACGTCTTTATTCCTCATTGCACCGGTGACCGTGTTTGCCGAGCAAGCGCCCAGTGCCCCTCAAATCGACGCCAAAGCCTGGATTTTAATCGATTATGCCAGCGGCAAAGTGCTGACTGAATCGAATGCCGACCAGCGCCTTGACCCGGCCAGCCTGACTAAAATGATGACCAGCTATGTGGTGGGTCAGGCAATCAAGGCGGGCAAAATAAAATCGGATGATATGGTCACGGTTGGTCAGGATGCATGGGCGACCGGTAACCCGAAACTAAAAGGTTCGTCGCTGATGTTTCTCAAGCCTGGCGATCGCATTCCGGTGCACGAACTTAATAAAGGGATTGTGATCCAGTCAGGAAACGATGCCTGTATTGCACTGGCGGACTATGTAGCCGGCAGTCAGGATTCGTTTATCGGTTTGATGAACAACTATGTAAAAGCACTCGGGCTGCAAAATACCCATTTTATGACGGTGCACGGTTTAGATGCTGAAGGTCAGTACAGCACCGCGCGCGATATGGCGCTGATTGGCCAGGCGCTGATTCGTGATGTGCCGGAAGAGTACGCCCTGAATAAAGAAAAAGAGTTTACCTTTAACAATATCCGTCAGCGGAACCGGAACCGCCTGTTGTGGAGCACGAATCTCAAGGTCGACGGCATCAAAACCGGTCATACGTCGGGCGCGGGAAATAATCTGGTGGCTTCAGCAACCGAGGGGGATATGCGTCTGATCTCCGTGGTGCTCGGCACGGCCAGCGACGCGATTCGTTTTCGTGAAAGTGAAAAGCTGTTGACCTGGGGTTTTCGCTTTTATGAAACGGTAACACCCATCAAAGCCGATGCGCCGTTTGCCCAGCAGCGCGTCTGGTTTGGCGACCGCAGCGAGGTTAACCTCGGCGTCGCGAAAGATGCAGCGTTAACCATTCCAAAAGGGCAAATGAAAAACCTGAAAGCCAGCTTTACGCTTAATTCACCGCAGCTTGAAGCGCCGCTGAAAAAGAATCAGGTGGTTGGCACCATCAATTTCCAGCTTGATGGCAAAACCATTGAACAGCGCCCGCTGGTTGTGATGCAGGATGTGCCTGAAGGGGCTTTTTCAGCCGCATCATTGATTTCGTGATGATGAAATTTAACGGCTGGTTTGGTAAATGGTTTAGCTGAATGCACAAGGGACGCCAAATGGCGTCCCTTTTAGATTAACTTTGCGTCCAGCCTTTGCGAATCGGAACAGCAAACAGGGCCCGATAAAGCGGGTTAAGCTTGTCCAGCAGGCGATGACCATAAATCTGCCAGGCAAGATGCGACGCCAGACAGCCCAGCATGCCCACCAGCAATCCTCCCAGCATATCCATTGGCCAGTGTACGCCCAGATAAATACGTGACCAGGCGATAGCACCGCCGACCACCATCAATATTATTCCCGACCACACGCGATGCCAGAAAATAAACGCCAGGGCGAAAGTGAAAATTGTGGTGCCGTGATCGCTGGGATAAGAATCATCGGGCGCATGAGGCAGGAACTGATGGCCTAATCCAATAGCGAAGGGACGCGGGTGCGGCAGAAGCTGTCCGACACACCAGGAAATGGCTAATGCGTAAAGCAGCGCCATGCCGGTTTTTAATACCAGCACGCGTTGAGATTCAACCTGCTCGCGTGGACCCCATAACCACAGCGCGACAATGAGCAGCGGCACAATAGCAATTACGTCTTTGGCAATAAATGTCGCCAGCTGGAGCAGCCAGGCGGGTGATGTCGGCGTGGCATTGATCAACATAAACAGCGAGCGGTTCAGCGCGTCCATTATCGGCAGGGTTCCTCTTTGAAAAGTCTGGATCAGATCCAGAATGGGGTGTTGTGTGCAAAAAGCGGTTTCAAAAAGCAGCAGCGTTGCGGTGACAAACATCAGGCTGCTTAAAACTGAGCGCACAAATTGCTAACAAAATAAAGGGGCTATCCTGGAAGGATAAGGCGGCATCGTCCATAGCAGAGGTCTTAATCTTAGCGGTGGTTGCAAAACGGTTTAATTTTGATGATACCTTCATGAAGCCTTATCAGAGGCGGCTGGTAGTATACAGCGGGGAAGCAGACATAAAAAAACCCGCTAGCTAAATCACTAACGGGCTCCACAATTTGGGGATTTCAAAGAAAAGCAGTGGCACTTAATCAGACTGTGACCTGAAAAAAAAGTTCTGGACTCCGCTAAAAAAATTTTATAAGGGCAAAATGGGCCAGATAATCACAATAAGCGTACCCGCCAGGGTCAGTAATACATTGGCAATTGCATAGGTGCCTGCATAACCCAGCGCCGGAATGTTGCTTCGTGCGGTATCACTGATGATTTCCATGGCGGGTGCACAGGTGCGTGCGCCCATAATCGCACCAAACAGCAAAGCGCGGTTCATGCGTAGCACATAGGCACCAAACAGATAGCAGATCACCACGGGCAGCAGACTGACCAGCAATCCACACAGCAGCATTAACGCGCCATCACTGCTCAACCCGTGATTGATGCCGCTGCCTGCGCTCAGGCCGACGCCAGCCATAAACACCATCAGTCCAAACTCTTTCACCATGGTCAACGCACCCTGGGAATGTAACCAAAAGTCGGATGGTTAGCGCGCAGAAAGCCGAGCATGATGCCTGCAAACAGTAAGCCTGCGGCATTACCGATGCCAAAACTAAAGTTGCTGAACTGAAATGTAATCAACCCAATCATCAGGCCCACAATAAAGAAGGCGCAAAATGCCAGCAAATCTGTCATCTGACTGTGAATGGCGATAAAACCGATACGATCGGCCACGCTTTTTACCCGCCGCGCTTCGCCGCTTACCTGCAACACATCACCTTTGTTTAACAGGATATTGTCGTCGATGGGCATTTCAATCTGGCTGCGGATCACCCGGTTGAGGAAACAGCCGTGGTCGGTAAGGTTGAGTTTACTGAGTCGCTTGTTGACCGCATTGTGGTTTTTCACCACAATTTCTTCCGTCACAATACGCATGTCTAACAGATCGCGGTCAAACACCTCTTTACCGTTACGGAAACTGGGATCGAGGCGGGCATGGGCATCAGGATAACCGACCAGTGAAATATCATCGCCCAGCTGTAGCACGGCATCGCCATCGGGGCTGGCAATGATGCCATTGCGGCGAATACGCTCGATATAGCAACCGGTCTGCCGATAGATCCCTAACTCACGCAGGTTTTTCCCACCGCTCCATTCCACCAGTTCAGGGCCTACGCGATAAGCACGGATCACCGGCAGAAAAACTTTGCGCTGGCTGTCTGCATCCAGACCGCGTTCACGCGCGATTTGTTGGGCGCAGGTCGGTAAATCCTGATGTTGCAGGCGCGGTAAGTAGCGCGCGCCAAAGATCAAACTGACCAGGCCGATCAGATAAGTGATGGCATAACCAAGGCTCAAATGATCCTGCATTAACGCAAGCTGTTGGCTGTCGCTGATACTTTGTCGTAGCGTATCGCCAGCGCCAACCAGCACGGGTGTTGAGGTCATTGAACCTGCCAGCATGCCGGCGGTTAAGCCAATATCCCAGCCAAACAGTTTCCCCAGGCCCAGCGCCAGCGCCAGGGCGCTCACCACCATGACGATGGCCAGCATGAAATAGTTTTTGCCGTCGCGAAAAAAGATGGAGAAAAAGTTTGGGCCAGCTTCAATGCCGACACAAAAAATAAACAGCATAAAGCCGAGGCTTAAGGCGTCAGTATTAATGGAGAAGTGTTGTTGACCCAGTAATAACGAAATGACCAATACACCAATGGAATTTCCGAGCTGAACCGAACCAAGACGCAATTTTCCCAGGCACAGCCCGAGTGCTAAAACGACAAATAATAACAGTACGTCATTTCCGCTTAACAATCCTGCGACGTTTATATTCACTGTTTAACTTCTTGTTTACATGTAACCTGTTGAAGAGTGGCTTGTTTTTCGCTATCTTGAGCAAGCCGTTTACGCCCTGCAATGAAACAACAGAGACAGGAGCTGATAACGCGGCGGCTATTCTAATCATAAAAAACTTCATCAGCCATTGGCGCTATTCATCTGTTACCACAACGGACTGTTTCTTTTTATTTCCACCTGAGCGCATCAGGGAAAACGTCGGGTTTGTATAAAAGTTTCTGATCAGTGGGGTGATATGCCGCAGCGTTCTTTTTTCTGGACAACACATATTCTTGGCGTGGTGATTTACGGTCTGATATTTATTTACGCACACAATTTTTGGCAGATGAATAATGCGCCAGTGCGCGGTCAGCCAGAATTACTATTGTTCATGCTTCCCGGCGTCTGTATGGCACTTTTGCAAGCAAAGAGTCCGCTGAAAAGCACTGTGCTGATAGCCTGTTGGGGCACGCTGCTGGCTGCCATGCTGTTAAACAGTACGCTGCTCTTATCCGGGCAATGGTTGTATTTAAGCGCGTGGATTTTGAGTGCCATATTTTGGGCGGGCTGTGGTGCGCTGCTGGTGCGCTTGTTGCGAATAGTTTGGGTAATGAGAAATTAGGTCAAACATTTCAGGCGAGCAGCCAGATGCGGGATAGTTCGGCCAGCCGCGCAAAGATCTCATCTTCATGTGGATTGGCCTGGACGTGTCGCTTTTCATGCGCGCCATGCCTGTCCGGTAAGCCTGGCCACTGCTGGTTAAAACACAACAGGTAGCAAGGCCGTTCATTGTTCTGGACGGCCTTGCGTTTAAATATCTTAAGCGTTAAACCCTAAATTCTCTTTTGTCCATGCAGCAAAATCGGTGTAGCCGCCAATGTGTTGCTCATCTAAAAAGATTTGCGGCACGGTGCTCACCGGCTTGCCTGCGCTGGCTTCTAAATCTGCTTTCGTAATGCCTTCCGCCTGAATATCAACATACTGATAACTAAAATCGTCACGATCGGCGGTCAGCTTGTCAGCCAGTTCTTTGGCGCGAACACAATAAGGGCAACCCGGACGACCAAAAATTACAGCAATCATTGAGAACTCCTTGCAGAGACGGTTATGTGATCTGTATCACGTAACAGCATTGAGAATGGCACACATCATGCCCGCTCGTACCGCTTAAAGAAAGCAGGATTTACCTGTTAGTCTAATGCCCGCTGTCTATAGCCCTTGCACGGGCTGATCCACCTGAGACAGGGACTCAGGCGATGGGCAAGCGTTTAAGGATTAACCATAATTGACCACTAAACCGGTGTGAAGCAGGAGCAGGGGATGCGCAATCTGGCGAGATTACCGAAACCCATTTTGATACTGGAAGCCGCTGGCGGGCTGATGATTATCGGCGCATTGCTGTTGATCAATCACTGGGTGCCGGCGCCCAACCATGTCGACAGCAAAACGCTGGCGACAGGGCTGCTACTATTAGGCGTCGTATTGATGCTGCCTGCTGCCTGGCTAGTAATGTGGCGCACCGCAAAGCTATGGCGCCGCAGTTATTCAACCACACCGACAAGAAAAAATAATTTTGCTGGAGAGTTTATGACACCGACAATTGATTTACTGTGTAGCCACCGTTCCATTCGCGCATTTACCGACCAGCCCGTGAGCGAAGCGCAACGCGAGGCGATTATTGCCGCGGCGCAATCGGCATCCACATCCAGCTTTTTGCAGTGTTCTTCTATCGTTCGCATCACCGATAAAGCACTGCGTGATCAGTTAGTCTCGCTAACCGGTGGCCAGCCATGGGTCGCGGATGCGGCGGAGTTTTGGGTATTCTGCGCTGATTTCAACCGCCATCTGCAAATCTGTCCTGATGCCCAACTGGGGCGCGCCGAACAATTGCTGTTGGGCTGCGTGGATACGGCATTAATGGCGCAAAATGCGATGATCGCAGCGGAATCGATGGATCTCGGTGGCGTGTTTATTGGTGGCATTCGTAACAGCATTGCGCAGGTCACAGCGTTACTGGAACTGCCGAAATTTGTGTTGCCGCTCTTTGGCTTCTGCATAGGTTATCCCGAAGCTGTCCCTGACCTCAAACCGCGGATACCACAAACGATGCTGGTACATGAAAACCGCTACAGTCCACTCGATCCGGCGGTGCTGGCTGATTATGATAGCCGCACAGCGATTTACTATGAGCAGCGCGACAGCAACCAGCGCAGCGAAACCTGGAGCCAGTTGATTCAGCGCCTGATTGTGAAAGAAACGCGCCCGTTTATGCTGGACTATTTGCACCAGCAAGGTTGGGCGACACGCTAATCTGACCCAAGGAATATCATGATGAAAATGGCCATACTGTCGCGTGATGGATCGCTTTACTCGTGCCGTCGTTTACGTGAAGTTGCCGAACAGCGTGGTCATTTTATTCAAATCATCGATCCGCTTTCCTGTTACATGAATATCAATCCCGCTTCGCCCGCCGTGCACTATCGCGGCGAACCTCTCGGTCATTTCGACGCCGTTATTCCTCGCATCGGCACAGCCATTACCTTTTATGGTACGGCGGTGCTGCGCCAGTTTGAAATGTGCGGCAGTTATTCGCTGAATGAGTCGGTTGCTATCAGCCGCGCACGCGATAAATTGCGTTCACTGCAACTCCTGGCGCGGGAAGGCATCGATATGCCGGTGACCGGTTTTGCTTCATCGCCTGATGACACCAGCGATCTCATCGCCATGGTGGGCGGCGCGCCGCTGGTCGTTAAGCTGGTAGAAGGCACGCAGGGCATTGGGGTGGTGCTGGCAGAAACACGTCAGGCAGCAGAAAGCGTTATCGATGCGTTTCGCGGGCTGAATGCCCACATACTGGTTCAGGAATTTATCAAAGAAGCACAGGGCCGGGATATACGGTGCCTGGTAATTGGTAATGAGGTCGTCGCAGCGATCGAACGTGAAGCAAAAGAGGGTGATTTCCGCTCTAACCTGCACCGCGGTGGCAAAGCTCACCCCGTTGCCATTACCGATCAGGAGCGCGAAATAGCGGTCAAGGCGGCAGCCACGCTGGGGCTGGATGTCGCGGGTGTCGATATTCTGCGCGCTGCACGCGGACCACTGGTAATGGAGGTTAACGCCTCGCCAGGATTAGAAGGTATCGAAACCACCAGCGGCCTTAACATTGCTGGCATGATGATCGACTGGATTGAAAAACATGCTGTAGCGGGGCACCATCCGAAAACCGCTGGCTAACCCGTGCTTTTCGGCGGTTTTCGTGGCGTCACTGCTAATTTTTCCGTAAGCTTAGTCGCCTGTTTATTCACCCCTTGGGATTTTACGATGGATTCTCTTGTCGTTCCAGATATCGACCTGTTGCGTCGCTGGCTGGATCAGCAAAATATCACCTGGTTCGAATGCGATGCCTGTCAGGCTCTTCATCTGCCGCACATGCAAAACTTTGAAGGGGTGTTTGACGCCAAAATCGATCTGGTCGACGGTGTTATTCTGTTTTCTGCGTTGGCTGAAGTGAAGCCGACGGCACTGATTCCGTTGGTCGGCGATCTGTCACAGATCAATGCCAGCTCCCTGACGGTGAAAGCGTTCATCGATATTCAGGATGATAACTTGCCGAAGCTGATTGTTTGCCAGGCAATGACCACCACGGCAGGCTTAACCTTTGGTCAGTTTGCCCACTTTATGAAGCAGAGCGAAGAGCAAATTTCTATGGTCATTATGGAAGCGTTTGCCAACAATCTGCTGATGATGAGTGAAGATGATGAAGAGCGCCCGGCAACAATCCTGGGCCATTCAATGCTGCACTAAACCTTGCCTGATTTAACTGCTGCATTTTGCAGCAGTTTCCCTCTCTGCCTTACCACGTTTTATTCTGCATTTTGCCCTTAATCGCCACATATCTGTCGTGCTTTATGCCATCAAAGCCGAACCTCATAGCTTAAACATGCATAAAATATCGCGAACAGGCGTTTTTTACGCTGAGGTCTGGTGAACAGTTACGTGTGGGGCTATTCTTGCGGGGCTGCTTCGGCCTTGTAAACGCAGCGCAGGTATAGGTTTTTACTATTAAACTCCCGCTGAATAATGATTCATTGTGTCACTGACTTTACGCACAGAACGCAACGTTAGGATCAGAGAGTTACAGCGTTGTGATGACCCCGCTCAGGAGGAAGAAAAAACATGTTCAACCAACGTCAAACATGGTTGTCAGGTGTGGTTGCTGGCGTGCTGATGGCAGTTTCTGCCGGCACCATGGCGGAAGATAAAACCTTGCACGTTTACAACTGGTCCGATTATATCTCGCCAGACACCGTGCCAAATTTTCAAAAACAGACTGGCATTAAAGTCGTCTATGACGTGTTTGACTCCAACGAAGTGCTGGAAGGCAAACTGATGGCAGGCAGCACCGGTTATGACGTTGTGGTGCCATCTTCCAGCTTCCTGGCGCGCCAGCTGCAATCTGGCGTGTTTCAGCCGCTGGACAGAAGCAAACTGCCGAACTATAAAAATCTCGATCCGGCGCTGATGGAAAAGGTGGCGCAGCACGATCCAGACAATAAATATGCGATTCCTTATCTGTGGGGCACCACCGGCATCGGTTATAACGTTGACAAAGTGAAAGCGGCCCTGGGCGCTGACGCACCGGTTAACAGTTGGGATCTGGTGCTTAAGCCAGAAAATCTCGAAAAGCTGAAAAGCTGCGGTGTCTCTTTCCTTGATGCGCCAGAAGAGATTTTCGCCACCGTACTGAACTACCTCGGCAAAGATCCTAACAGCTCAGACGCGAAAGATTACTCGGGTGCGGCGACCGATCTGCTGCTGAAGTTGCGTCCGAATATTCGCTACTTCCACTCTTCGCAATACATCAACGATCTGGCTAACGGCAACATCTGTGTAGCGATTGGCTGGTCAGGCGATATTCTGCAGGCGAAGAACCGTGCGGATGAAGCGAAAAACGGTGTCAATCTGGGCTACAGCGTGCCGAAAGAGGGCGCACTGGCATTCTTTGACATGATGGCGATTCCAAAAGACGCGAAAAATCTTGATGCGGCTTACCAGTGGCTGAACTACATCATGGATCCCAAAGTGATGGCGGATATTTCCAATAAAGTGAATTACGCCAACGGTAACAAAGCGTCGCTGCCGCTGATTAACGCTGATGTGCGTAACAATCCGGGTATCTTCCCAACGCCGGAAGCCATGTCCAAATTGTTCGTGCTGAAAGTCCAGGATCCAAAACTGGATCGTGTGCGTACGCGTGCATGGACTAAAGTAAAAAGTGGTAAGTAATTCGTTCTGAACGAGTTGATTACATCAAAACAGCAACAGAGGCGCAGTGATGGCCTCTGTTGTGCCATTTTTAGCGGCTGGCTTTGCCGTGCCGTTCCGCCTGGCCCCGGAGATTAACGTTAGTGAATGATGCGATTCCCCGTCCTCAAAATAAAACCGCAAAGGCGTTAACGCCGCTGCTGGAAATTCGTAACCTGACCAAATCTTTTGACGGACAGCACGCCGTTGATGATGTCAGCCTGACCATTTACAAAGGTGAAATTTTCGCTCTGCTGGGTGCATCCGGCTGTGGAAAATCAACCCTGTTACGCATGCTGGCCGGGTTTGAGCCGCCGACCAGCGGTCAAATTGTGCTGGATGGGCAAGATCTTTCGCACGTTGCGCCTTATCAGCGTCCCATCAACATGATGTTTCAGTCTTATGCGCTGTTCCCACACATGACGGTGGAACAGAATATCGCCTTTGGTCTGAAACAGGACAAGTTGCCAAAAGCTGAAATTACCCAGCGCGTTGAAGAGATGCTGACGCTGGTGCATATGCAGGAGTACGCTAAACGTAAACCGCATCAGCTTTCGGGTGGTCAGCGTCAGCGCGTGGCGCTGGCGCGTAGTCTGGCAAAACGCCCTAAGCTGCTGCTGCTGGATGAACCCATGGGCGCGCTGGATAAAAAGCTGCGTGACCGCATGCAGCTTGAAGTGGTGGATATCCTTGAGCGCGTCGGCGCTACCTGCGTCATGGTAACGCACGATCAGGAAGAAGCGATGACCATGGCGGGCCGTATCGCCATTATGAATCGCGGTAAATTTGTACAGATTGGCGAGCCGGAAGAGATTTACGAGCATCCAACCAGCCGTTACAGCGCCGAATTTATCGGCTCGGTTAACGTCTTTGAAGGCTTACTGCGCGAGCGCCGTGAAGATGGACTGGTGATTGAAAGCCCAGGCCTGGTGCATCCGCTGAAAGTCGATTCCGATGTCTCGATAACCGACAACGTGCCCGTTCATGTCGCACTGCGCCCGGAAAAAGTAATGCTGTGCGAAGAGGTGCCAGCTGATGGCTGCAACTTTGCCGTGGGTGAGGTGGTGCATATTGCTTATTTAGGCGATCTGTCCATTTTCCATGTGCGCTTACGCAGCGGCCAAATGATCAGCGCGCAATTGCAAAATGCACATCGTTATCGCAAAGGGTTACCGACATGGGGCGATGAAGTCCGTCTCTGCTGGGATAGCGACAGCTGCGTGGTGTTGACGGTTTAAGGAGTCGCAATGAGCCAGATTTTTCAACGCAGCAAAGCGCCAGCCCGACTGGTTGGCACGCCGCTGCAACGCTGGATGACGCGCATCAAAATGCAGCATGGCCGCAAGTTAGTCATCGCATTGCCTTATCTTTGGCTGGTGCTGTTTTTCCTGCTGCCGTTCCTGATCGTGTTAAAGATCAGCTTTGCGGATATTGCACGTGCAATCCCGCCCTACACGGAATTAATCAGTTGGGCCGACGATCAGTTCAGCATTATTCTTAACTTTGCTAACTATCTGCAGCTCACTGACGATCCGCTGTATATCGATGCCTATTTACAGTCGTTAAAGGTCGCGGCGATCTCAACGATAATCTGTTTGTTGATTGGTTATCCGCTGGCGTGGGCGGTGGCGCACAGTAAACCTTCAATGCGCACTATTTTGCTGCTGTTGGTGATCCTGCCGTCGTGGACCTCTTTTTTAGTGCGCGTTTACGCCTGGATGGGACTGCTTAATAACAACGGCATCCTTAACCGCTTTCTGATGTGGCTTGGCGTGATCGATCATCCGCTGGTGATCCTTTACACCAACACTGCGGTTTATATCGGTATTGTTTACTGCTATTTGCCGTTTATGGTGTTGCCGATCTATACCGCATTAACCCGCATCGATTATTCGCTGGTGGAAGCGTCGCTTGATTTAGGCGCGCGTCCGTTAAAAACCTTTTTCAGCGTGATTGTGCCGTTGACCAAAGGCGGCATTATTGCCGGTTCAATGCTGGTATTTATCCCGGCAGTTGGAGAGTACGTTATCCCGGAACTGCTTGGCGGCCCTGACAGCATCATGATTGGACGCATTTTGTGGCAGGAGTTCTTCAACAACCGTGACTGGCCGGTGGCCTCAGCGTTGGCGGTAATTATTCTGCTGATTTTGATCCTGCCAATCATCTGGTTCCATAAACATCAAAACCGTGAACTGGGAGAGAAAGGATGAATAATCTGCCAACGATCCGCTCGCCCTGGCGTACCGCGATTCTGACGTGCTGCTTTCTGTTTCTCTATGCGCCGATGCTGCTGCTGGTAATTTACTCCTTTAACAGCTCGCAGCTGGTTACGGTGTGGGAAGGGGTTTCACTCCACTGGTATAAAGTGCTGTTTCAGGACAGTGCGATGATTGACGCCGTGGTGCTCAGCCTCACGATTGCCGGCCTGTCAGCAACGATGGCCGTCGTGCTTGGTACGCTGGCGGCGGTGATTATCGTGCGTTTTGGCCGCTTCCGGGGACATAACGGTTTCGCCTTTATGCTGACCGCTCCGCTGGTGATGCCAGATGTGATCACCGGCCTGTCGCTGCTGCTGCTGTTTGTGGCGATTGGCAATGCGATTGGCTGGCCCAGCGAACGTGGCATGCTGACTATCTGGCTGGCACACGTCACGTTTTGTACTGCATACGTGGCGGTGGTGATCAATTCGCGCCTGCGTGAACTGGATCGCTCAATAGAAGAAGCGGCGATGGATTTGGGCGCGACGCCGCTGAAAGTCTTTTTGTCATTACCGTGCCCATGATCACGCCGGCTATTGTGACTGGCTGGCTGCTGGCTTTCACGCTTTCGCTTGATGATCTGGTCATTGCCAGCTTCGTTACCGGCCCAGGCGCGACGACGCTGCCGATGGCAATCTTTGCTACCGTACGTCGCGGTGTGAATCCAGAAATTAACGCGCTGGCTTCACTGATTCTGTTTGTGGTCGGCTTAGTGGGCTTTATCGCCTGGCGCGTTATGGCACATGAAGAAAAACAACGTTTAAGCGATATTCAGAAAGCTAAACGTGGCTGAAATCCGTAACTTTTGCCACTATATGAATGGGCTGGTTTTCCAGCCCATTTTCTATGGCGCGCGGAGCACGGAACATGTCAGAAATTCTAAAACATAGCTCAGTTTTACCAGATGCCCCGGTTCCGGTTACGGTGGCAGGCATTGCTATCATTGCAACGCGCTGTCTTAGCGTATTGATGCTGGTCAATGAGCTGGGCTACACCGAAATGGCTAACTTTGTGCATCGTAGCGCGCAAGCCTGGGATTCAACCTTTATCTTTGTCGCCAGCCAGCTGATTTTTTTGTTTGAGCTGCGCTGCGCGTTTACGTTAATGCGCGGCAGTCATCGTGGACGCTGGGGTTATGTTGCCACGCAGGTCGTTGTACTGGCCTATATGCTGTTGGCCTCAACGGGCTGGATCTATCCGGAAATCTTCAGTATCAGCGGCGCAAATAACACCCAGATAGTGCACCATACGTTGCTGCACAAACTGCCTGATCTGTTGATTATCGGGCTGTTGTTCATGCCAGCCAGCAGCCGCGCATTTTTCCATAAGCAGTGATACAATCACGCTCCGCTTGACCTTCCCACAGTAAATACAGGCTTTACCATGCATTGCGCGCTTTATAACGCAGACCACTGCCAGTCTTGTCAGTGGCTGGAAAAACCCTATTCGCAACAGCTCTCTCATAAACAATCACTGCTTGAACAGTTACTGGCACACCAGCCGGTAGGGCAGTGGTTACCGCCGGTGACATCGGCTGAACAGGGTTTTCGTAACAAAGCCAAAATGGTGGTGAGCGGCAGCGTTGAGCGGCCAGTGTTAGGCATGGTGCAGCGTGAGGGCGATGCGATCGATCTCTGTGCGTGTCCGCTTTATCCTGCCAGCTTTGCCCGTGTGTTTGAGGTGTTAAAGCCCTTTATTGCGCGCGCAGGACTCACGCCTTATAACGTCGCACGTAAACGCGGTGAGCTGAAATTTCTGCTATTAACCGAAAGCACGCAGGGCGGAATGATGTTGCGCTTTGTATTGCGCTCAAAAACGAAGCTGGATCAACTGCGCACGGCGCTGCCCTGGCTACAGCAGCAACTGCCCCAGTTGCGTGTCGTTTCTGCCAATATTCAACCCGTGCACATGGCGATTCTCGAAGGTGAGGAAGAGATTGCACTGACGCCGGAGCAGGCGCTGGCGGAAAACTTTAATAACGTGCCGCTGTGGATCCGGCCGCAAAGCTTTTCCAGACCAATCCGCAGGTTGCTAAAGCGTTGTACGCAACGGCGCGTGACTGGACAAGAGCACTGTCGGTTACCAGCATGTGGGATCTGTTTTGCGGGGTCGGGGGTTTCGGTTTGCACTGTGCGACGCCAGCAATGTCGCTGACGGGCATTGAAATTAGTGCAGAAGCCATTGCTTGTGCACAACACTCAGCAGAAATGCTGGGGTTAAAGCGCGTAAACTTTGCCGCACTCGATTCAACCGCTTTTGCGACCTCACGTGAGGCGGTGCCGCAGCTGGTATTAGTGAATCCACCGCGTCGCGGCATAGGCCACGCACTGTGTGACTATCTCAGCGAAATGGCGCCGGATTACCTGCTTTATTCAAGTTGTAACCCTGAAAGCATGGCGAAAGATATCGCCCGGTTATCTGCCTACGATGTGACGCGCGTGCAGCTGTTCGATATGTTTCCGCATACCTCACATTTTGAAGTGCTGACACTGCTCACGCGGCGGTGTCAGTGATTCAGCCTGAAACCCGTGCGCCGACGTGTCACGGGGAAAGGGCGGGCCAGCAAAGCGACACGCTGCGCTGAGGACGTGCAGAACCTGTCAGCGAATCAGCTTGCTGGCCCATAATTCTTACTCAGGAAACCACTTCTGATTGAGCTGCTGCCAGCTACCGTTAGCTTTCATCTCAGCCAGCGCGCCGTTTAGTTTTTGACGCAACGCATCGTTGCCTTTGCGCACTGCAATGCCAAGGCCAGTGCCAAAGTAATCAGCATCCGTTACATGCTCACCCACTGTGGCAAGATCGCTGTTGGTCTTCAGCCACTGATTCACGACCGCATTGTCGCCAAACACGCCATCCAGGCGACCATTTTTCATGTCCAGAATCGCGTTTTGATAGCTGTCATACGCCACCACAGTCACTTCAGGATGCTTATCCTGGAGGTATTTCTGATGGGTAGTGCCATTTTCAACGCCGATCCGTTTACCTTTCATCTGGCTGAGATCGCTGAACTTGCCTTTGCGGGCAATTACGATTGCGGAATTAGCGTAATAAGGCTGGGTGAAATCGACCTGCTTGCTACGCTCAGGGGTAATGTCCATACCTGAAATGATTGCGTCGTAACGACGAAACTTCAGCGAGGGGATCAGGCTGTCAAAAGCGTTGTTTGTAAAAGTACATTCTGCTTTTAACTGTTGGCATAACGCTTTAGCCAGATCGATATCAAACCCGACTAACTGATTTTCACGATCGAGGGATTCAAACGGAGGATAGGTTGCCGACGAGGCAAAACGGATTTTTTCTGCAGCGTTGGCACTCATTGCCAGAGTTGCCAGCGCAGCGGCAACTATCCATTTGTTCATATTACGGCTCCTGTAGAACGTCATTCTTCACACTTTCGACGGGCTACAAGATGCCAGTAAATGAATCTTTATGCAATAACTGTGATTAAATAAGTAATAAAGGCGAGAAATCTCGCCTAATTATTAACTGCGGCGCTCAAAGGCCAGTGCGCGCTTTTCGATCAGACGCATCATCAGCGTCAGCAGACCGTTGACACACAAATAGATCAGACCTGCGGCAGCAAATACCGTTACGTCATAGGTGCGGCCATAAAGCAGTTGCCCCTGTCCCATCACCTCCATCAGCGTAATGGTGTAGGCCAGTGACGTGCCTTTGAACACCAATACCACTTCGTTGGAGTAGGAGGAGAGGGCGCGTTTAAAGGCGTAAGGCAAAAGAATACGCAGCGTATCTTTCCGGTTCATTCCCAGCGCAGCACAGGATTGCCACTGACCAGAGGGGATCGCGCGTACCGCCCCATAAAAGAGCTGAGTAGTGTAAGCGG
Organism: Pantoea sp. LMR881; assembly: GCF_027157825.1. NCBI lineage: Bacteria > Pseudomonadati > Pseudomonadota > Gammaproteobacteria > Enterobacterales > Erwiniaceae > Pantoea > Pantoea sp. LMR881. The sequence goes on along the minus strand of NZ_JAPVOK010000002.1, from coordinate 1,044,029 downwards.
CACTGTTTAGCGATAACGCCAGCATCGCACAGAGCCAGGGCTGCGACAGAAGATGCCACAACCATGGAATTTGCTGGATACTGGGAAACTGACCAGGGCCGTAATAGATCAAAAAAATCTGCACCAGCAGCGGCGTGCCGGTAAACAGGGTGATAAAGCCTTTAACCAGCGGGTTGAGCAGGGGGTCTTCAGCGCCAGCACCACAGTAAACAGCAATGACAACACCAGCGCGACAATCAGTGAAGCCAGCGTCAACGTCAGGCTGGTGTGTAGCCCTTTCATCAATTCGGGTAGGTATTCGAGCATTAGCTGCTTCCCCGTTCAAACCGCGTGGTACGCAACTCAATGCGGCGCAGCACCGCCTGGCTAAACAGCGTAATCACCAGGTAAATCGCCGCCGCCACCAAAAACCAGGTAAAAGGTTCCTGAGTACGGGTAGCAATACTTTTGGTTTGTAGCATTAAATCGTTCACGCTAATCAGTGACACCAGCGCGGTATCTTTCAGTAACACCAGCCACTGGTTGCCTAAGCCAGGCAATGCGTGACGCCACATTTGCGGCATGATCAGGCGGAAAAATATCGCCGATTTTTTCATGCCCAGCGCCTGTCCTGATTCCCATTGCCCCACCGGCACCGCTTTAAGTGCACCGCGCAGGGTTTGTGAGGCGTAGGCGGCGTAAAGCATCGCCAGCGCAATCACGCCGCACAGGAAAGGACTAACGTCGAAATTCTCAATTTCTATCTGAATCGGCAACTGAAACAGGCCGAAATTAAGGGTAAAACCATCGGACAGTGTCAGCAGCAGTTGCGAGGCACCAAAATAGATAAACAGCACCACCAGAATTTCTGGCAGACCGCGAATCAACGTGACCAGCGCGGTGCCGAGCCACCCCAGCGGTTTCCAGCGCACCGACTCCCAGCCAGCAAAAATCATCGCCAGCACCAGGCCAGCGACGAGAGCACAAACAGCAAGGCCGACGGTCATGCCGGCGGCGCTTGCGAGCGGGATCATTTCACTCATTAGAAATTACTGCTGAAACCATTTGCTGTAGATGGTTTTATACGTGCCGTCAGCTTTCACTTTATCCAGCGCGGCGTTGAACTTGTTTTGCAGATCGGTGTTACCCATGCGCACCGCGATGCCCAGGCCAGTGCCAAAGTAGGCTTTGTCGGTGACTTTTTCACCCAGCGGTGCCAGCGTCGTGTTCTGCTTCAGCCACTCATTCACGACGGCAGTATCACCGAACACTGCATCAATACGGCCATTTTTCAGGTCGAGGATAGCATTCTGATAGCTGTCATACGGCACGGTGGTGATTTCGCTGTGCTTCTCGCTCAGGTATTTCTGATGAGTGGTACCGTTCTGTACGCCGACACGCTTGCCTTTCAGCGCGGCAACGTCAGCCACTTTGCCTTTCTGCGCGACGAACAGCGCAGAGTTGTCATAGTAAGGTTTGCTGAACAACACCTGCTTTTCACGCTCAGGCGTGATGTCCATGCCCGCCATGACGGCATCGAAACGACGGAATTTCAGGCTGGGGATCAGGCTGTCAAAAGCCTGGTTAGTGAACGTACAGGTTGCATCAATCTCTTTACACAGCGCGTTAGCCAGATCGACATCAAAGCCCTGAATTTTGTTTTCAGCGTCAACGAATTCAAACGGCGGATAAGACGCCTCGGTGGCGAAGCGAATAGACTGGGCAGCAGATGCGCTCAGGCTCAAACCAGCAAGCAGTGCAGCAAGTACAACTTTTTTCATTTTTAGCATCCTGACTTAGTGCGAAAGATAGTTTGCAAACGCCTCGGTTTGCGGCTGTGAAAATCGGCTCGCGTCGCCCTGTTCCACAATATGACCGTTCTCCATATAAACGACGCGGCTGGCAGTTTTACGCGCCACTTCCACTTCATGGGTCACGATTACCTGGGTAATTTGAGTCTGGGCAAGCTCACGAATAATGCTGACAATTTGTGCAGTAATTTCGGGATCGAGTGCAGCGGTCGGCTCGTCAAACAGTAACACCTGCGGCTCCATCATCAACGCACGTGCAATCGCAACGCGCTGCTGCTGACCGCCAGAAAGGTGTAGCGGGAAGCGGTCGCTGTAGGTGGTCAGACGCAAGCGATCCAACAGTTTATCTGCGCGCGCACGCGCCTCAGCCTTGCTCAAACCCAGGACGCGACAGGGCGCTTCCATCAGGTTCTGCAAAACGGTGAGGTGAGGCCAAAGGTTGTACTGCTGGAAAACCATACCGACATTCTGCCGCAGCTCGCGGATCGCCGTGTCTGAGGGTTTTTGGGTGAAATCGAAGTGGTTTCCGGCGATCTGCAACTGACCAGAGCGTGGCTGCTCCAGCAGATTAAGAACGCGCAACAGAGAACTCTTCCCCGCGCCGCTTGGACCCAGCAACACCAGGGTTTCGCCTTGTGGACATTCCAGGTTGATGTCAAACAGCGCCTGATGAGCACCGTAGAAGCAGTTGATTGCGTTTAGTTGAATACTCATGCGCCAAATTTGAATAGCTATTAGTGCGGCGAATTTTAACGTCACCAGAATAGTTATGCAATTGAGGTGGGTTAAAATTTATTTAACAGCACAGAAACCTCTAAAGCGTAGCACAATATCGTGCCACACACGCCAGAAAAGGACTGCACAAAATCTTTCAGCGCCGCGCAGAATGTGAAAACGCGCCGCAAAAGATGCAGCGCGCTTATCATTAAAAACTGACCGGCTGAAAAACAGGCAGCTTATTTCTGCGCATGTTCCAGCGTCTGGCCCAGCGTACCGCCGCCCGGATGCGGCCAGTCAGCCACATAACGGATATCATCTATCACCCAGCAGGTGCCTTCATGAATCATCAGCACTTCATCCTGCCACTGTTTACCGTCGCGGCTCAGGTCAACGCTCAGCGGAATATTGCGCGCATCGCGGTTAGGAATAGTCGAGGCCCAGGTTACGCTGGCTGTGGTTGGGCCTTGCGCCAGGCTGGAGAACATATCGCCGCTGGCCCAGGGACCGCTGGCATGGCTGTTACTGACCTTGACGAGCGTTTGATAGAGATGCTCACTCAGATAAGGACGATATTTTGCCAGCGTGGCGCTGTCTGGCAAACCTTGCGTAGGTTGCGCAATCCGCAGATCATAAAACTGCTGCGCAACGCTGTCGGGTCCGCCATCAACGCAAGGAGCGGTGCGCACGCCATTATCCTTAGTGACCGGCTCAACCGTCGTACAGGCGCTAAGCAGCAGTGCCGCTGGGATCAAAAGCGCAAAGGCTTTGTTTCTCATCTCGATTTCCTTATTGTTCTCTGGCAAAGCGCCATTTTTAGCATAGAGTATAGTCCTGCTTTTTAGTCGTAAGAGCTTTAGTCTGTTTTTGAGAAAAGGAGAGCACAATGAAAATGACCACAACCCCTACCCTGGAAGGGCACAGCATCACGGACTATTGTGGCGTTGTGACCGGTGAGGCGATTCTGGGGGCCAACATCTTCCGCGACTTTTTTGCCGGTATTCGCGATATCGTGGGTGGACGCTCTGGCGCGTATGAGAAAGAGCTGCGTAAAGCGCGTGAGATTGCTTTCAAAGAGCTGGAAGAGCAGGCCAAAGCGTTAGGCGCTAATGCGGTAGTGGGGATTGATATTGACTACGAAACCGTGGGCAAAGACAGCAGCATGTTGATGGTTAGCATCAGCGGCACGGCGGTAATTGTGCGTTGAAAACGCTTTTGCTCATTCTGGCAGCGTGGTTACTGGCTGGCTGCCATTCCGGCGTTGAGCGACGTGACGGCTACTGGGCCGATTTGCGTCATCCGGCACAGGGTGCTCGTCCGCGCGTCAAGGTGATTGTGATTCACTACACTGCCGAAGATTTTTCTTCATCGCTCGCCACGCTGACCGATCGTGAAGTCAGCGCGCATTATCTTATTCCGCGACAGCCGCCTCAGCGTGATGGCAAAGGTGTTATCTGGCAGCTGGTGCCTGAGCAGCAGCTGGCCTGGCATGCCGGAGCGAGCTTCTGGCGCGGCGCAACGCGGATTAACGATACTTCAATCGGCATTGAACTGGTGAACAGCGGCTATCGTCGCAGCTTAACCGGCCGTCAATGGCAAGCTTTCAGTGCGCCACAAATGGCTTCGCTGAGCGCATTGCTGAAGGATGTGGCGCAGCGTTACGCGATTGCGCCGGAAAACATTGTTGGTCATAGCGATGTTGCGCCGCAGCGTAAACAGGATCCCGGCCCGCGCTTTCCGTGGCAACAGCTGGCGCAGCAAGGTTTAGGTGCCTGGCCAGACGCAGATCGCGTGCAGCACTATTTAGCCGAACAGGCCCCTACACGCCGGTGCCGCTAGAAAAAGTTTTGACGTTGTTGCAGCACTACGGTTATGACGTGACGCCAGAGATGACGCCGCGTCAGCAGCAGAATGTGATTGCTGCGTTTCAGATGCACTTCCGACCTGCGGATTACCGGGGATTGCCTGATGCAGAAACGGCGGCCATTGCCGCCGCGCTGCTGGAAAAATATGGCGCAGCCTGAGGGTTATTGCTGCAAAAAGGCTTTCCAGTGGGCCACAACCTGTTCCAGCGCCGCCCGATCCACATCAATATGGGTGACTAAACGGGTTGTTGGTCCTGCACTGATCAACACATCACGCTCGGCCATCCAGGCTTTGAGCTTTTCTGCCTGCCCGGCGGGCAAGCGGACAAACAGCATGTTGGTCTGCTGATCAACCACCTCAACGCCAATCTCATGCAACTGCTGCCCCAGCCAGGCGGCGTTGTCGTGATCGTCTTTTAATCGTGCCACGTTATGTTGCAACGCATACAAACCCGCTGCTGCTAAAATGCCGACCTGGCGCATACCGCCACCGACCATTTTGCGCCAGCGCCGTGCGCGTTCAATGTAGGCGGCATCACCGCAAAGCAGCGAACCAACCGGCGTACCAAGCCCTTTGGATAAGCAGATAGTCAGGGTATCGCAGTAGCGTGCAATCGCTTCCAGCGTGACCGCTTGCGCCACCACCGCGTTGAAAATGCGTGCGCCATCAATGTGCAGAGCCAGCTTGCGCTCGCGGGTAAATGCCCAGGCTTTTGCCAGGTAATCGAGCGGCAGCACTTTACCGTGATGGGTGTTTTCCAGGCTCAGCAGGCGAGTGCGGGCAAAGTGAATATCGTCGGGTTTAATCGCGGCTGCCACCACCTCCAGCGGCAATGTCCCGTCGTCGGCCGCTAAAATGGGCTGCGGCTGAATACTGCCCAGTACCGCTGCGCCACCCGCTTCATATTTGTAGTTATGGGCCTGCTGGCCAACAATATATTCTTCGCCGCGCTCGCAGTGACTCAGCAGCGCCACCAGATTAGCCTGGGTGCCGGTGGGGAAGAACAGCGCGGCGGCTTTGCCGCTCAGGCGCGCGGCTTCCGCTTCCAGCGCGTTAACGGTAGGATCATCACGATAAACATCATCGCCTGTTTCAGCCGCCATCATCGCTTGCAACATCGCGGCACTGGGCCGGGTAACGGTATCACTGCGTAAATCGATCACGTTGCGCTCCTGAGCTTTCCTGAACAACAGATAAAAAAAGCGGGCATCACGCCCGCATGTGGAATGATCCGTTTTACCGCAGCCAGTTGGTTTTCGCCAGCTCAACCACTTCGTCACCCCGACCATTCAGAATGGCTCGCAGCATGTAAAGGCTAAAACCTTTTGCCTGTTCCATTTTAATTTGCGGCGGCATAGCCAGTTCTTCTTTTGCCGTAATGGCATCAATTAATACCGGGCCGTCGTGCGCAAATGCCTGTTCAAGCGCGCTGTTAAGCTCGGAAGCTTTCTCCACCCGAATGCCTTTTATGCCGCACGCCTGCGCGATGGCAGCAAAGTTGGGATTATCCAGCTCAGTCCCGTCAGTAAGATAGCCGCCAGCCTTCATTTCCATCGCCACAAAGCCCAGCACGCTGTTATTAAAAATCACCAGTTTTACCGGCAGTTTGAGCTGTGCCACGCTAATAAAATCGCCCATTAACATGCTGAAGCCGCCATCGCCACACAGGGCAATCACCTGACGATCGCGATCAACAGCCTGCGCACCCAGGGCTTGCGGCATCGCATTTGCCATCGACCCGTGATTGAATGAGCCGAGCAAACGGCGCTTACCGTTCATTTTTAAATAACGAGCCGCCCAGACGGTTGGCGTGCCGACATCACAGGTAAAAATCGCATCATCACTGGCGTAGTGGCTAATCTGCTGCGCCAGATATTGAGGATGAATGGCCTGTTTATCATTGGGTTTCGCTAAATCGTCGAGACTTTTACGGGCGTCAACATAGTGCTCAAGTGCGCTGTCCAGATGATGGCGATCAGATTTGTGGGTTAACTCAGGCAGCAAGGCTTGCAGCGTACTTTTTACCTCACCGACATAAGCCTGATCGACATGACAATGCGCGCCCAGGCTGCCTGGATTAATATCAATCTGAATAATTTTGGCTTTTTCCGGATAGAAAGCGCGATAGGGAAACTGTGTGCCAAGCAGCACCAGCGTGTCGGCATTCATCATAGCGTGATAGCCTGAAGAGAAACCAATCAGGCCGGTCATGCCAACATCGTAAGGGTTATCATATTCGATATGCTCTTTGCCACGCAGCGCATGAACAATCGGCGCTTTCAGGGTGGCAGCCAGTTCAACCACTTCTTTATGTGCCCCTGCAACACCGCTGCCGCATAACAGCGTAATGTTGCTGGCAGCATTCAGCGTTTGTGCCAGCTGTGCTAATTCTGCGGGCTGCGGTTGAATGTGCGGACGCTGCGGCGTATACCAGTTTGCTGTCGCCGTTTCGGGTGCCAGCTTCAGGGCAACATCGCCCGGTAATACCACCACCGACACGCCACGGTTCAGGATAGCTTTGCGCATGGCGATGCCCAGAACTTGCGGTAACTGTTCAGGATTAGAGACCAGTTCACAATAATGGCTGCATTCACGAAACAGCTCCTGCGGGTGAGTTTCCTGAAAATAGCCGCTGCCAATTTCGCTGGAGGGGATATGCGCAGCAATCGCCAGCACCGGCACGTGGTTGCGGTGGCAATCAAATAATCCGTTAATCAGATGCAGGTTACCCGGCCCACAAGAACCGGCACACACTGCCAGTTCGCCGGTTACGTGCGCTTCAGCACCCGCCGCAAACGCGGCAACCTCTTCGTGGCGGGTGGGCATCCATTTAATGGTGCCCATGCGATTCAGACTGTCGCTCAGGCCGTTTAACGAATCACCCGTTACGCCCCAAATGCGTTTGACACCCGCGTTTTCAAGCGTTTTTGCCACCAGTGCCGCTACGGTTTGTTTCATCCTCTTCTCCTTTTTGTGGCCGATCACCCTGGTCGTGACACAGCCGAAAGCGCAAAAGAGAAGCTTAGACGACATAAAAGGAACCCAGCCGTGAAAAAATGCGCTCTGTGCCGTCTGCACGCTGACCACTTGACCGGCTCGCGAACGCCGACCATGCTTCGGTTAACGAGAGGACGGAACACGCTATGATCCTGGAACATATCGACATTCGCGGTTTTCGCGGTATCAACCAGCTTTCTCTGCCGCTAGCGCAAACCAATCTGCTGATCGGGGAAAACGCCTGGGGCAAATCCAGTTTGCTGGATGCGCTGACGTTATTACTTTCGCCGCAAACGCAGCTTTATCAGTTTACGCCAGCTGATTTTCACTTCACGCCTGGCGACGTTAACGCACAAATGCGACGGCTACATATCGTGTTTCATTTTCGGGATGACGGTAACACTGACGATGAGCGGCTTTCGCCGTTTTGGCAGCGAGACGAACAGGGCCAACGTCACCTGCATTACAGCGTTCGGGCAAAAATGCGCGAGGCGTATGTGAGCACATCGCATCGCTTTGTTGACCATCAGGGAAATGTGTTACCGGCGGCGGGGAGCGAGGCCGCGATTCATTTTCTGCTGCGTATACATCCGGTGTTACGCTTGCGAGACGCGCGCTTTAGTCGTCGTTCAGAGCCTGATGAAAGCAGTGCCAATGCGCGCGCGTCTGCCTTAAATCAACTGACGCAAGAGGTTGAAACGCTGACGCATGATTTAGTGCTGCAGCCGCAAACCGTCAGTGATGAGATGCTGCGGCAGGGTTTGCAAACCATGCAGCAACTGATGCAGCACTATTTTCTGGTACAACATCCAGCTGATGTCAGCGAAGCGCGTCGGGTTGAGCCGCAGACGCGAGACGGGATGCAGGGATGGCGCTCGCTGGATAAGCTTAATCAACTGATTGCGAAAACAGATACGCGCAGCCGACAGTTGATTTTATTACGGATGTTCTCCTTGCTGGTGCAGGCGCGCGGTAGCGAACCTCTGGCCGCAGGGGCTCGACCATTACTGTTGGTTGAGGATCCTGAGACGCGGCTGCACCCCATCATGCTTTCCGTGGCCTGGGATCTGCTGGAGCTGCTGCCGCTGCAAAAAATTGCGACCACCAATTCAGGCGAACTGCTGTCGCAGGTGCCGGTGGAAAATGTCTGTCGCCTGGTGCGCGAACCGGCACGTGTTGCCGCATGGCGTATTGGACCCGAAGGGCTGAGCGCCGAAGAGAGCCGACGCATCGGTTTTCATATCCGAATGAATCGACCATCGGCGCTGTTTGCTCGCTGTTGGCTGCTGGTAGAAGGCGAAACCGAGGTGTGGATCATCAATGAGCTGGCGCAGCAGTGTGGCTATCATTTTGCCGCAGAAGGAATCAAAGTCATTGAATTTGCGCAGTCAGGATTAAAACCGCTGCTGAAGTTTGCCCGTCGTATGGGCATCGACTGGCATGTGCTGACGGATGGCGATGAAGCGGGAATGAAGTACGCTGCGACAGCGCGTAGTCAGTTGCAGCAGTACGATGAAGAAGATCATCACCTCACACTGCTGCCCGCGCTCGATATGGAACATTTCCTTTATAAACAAGGGTTCGATGATGTTTATCGTCAGACAGCGCACCTGCCGTTAAACGCGCCCATGAATGCCCGGCGTATTATTACTCAGGCGATTCATCATTCATCGAAGCCGGAACTGGCCATCGCCGTCGCGATGGCAGCGGCAGAACGCGGGCCAGAAGCGATTCCGCCCCTGCTGCGGCAGATGTTTTCCCGCGTGATGTGGCTGGCGCATGGCAAAGCGGATTAATGATGACAAGAAAAATGCCAGCAACAAGGGCTGACATTTTTTTCGGGGGTGTTCAGAATGGAATATAAACGTCAGGCAACGGCCTGCGTTTCAACTGGCACGATCAGACTGGCATGATTGCCTTTTGGACCTTGATGGACATCAAACTGAACTTGTTGGCCGGCTTTCAACGTTCTGTAACCATCCATCTGAATCGTTGAGTAGTGCGCGAAGATATCTTCGCCGCCCCCGATTGGACAGATAAAGCCGAAGCCTTTGGCGTTATTGAACCATTTAACTGTACCCGTCTCCATGCTTTTACTTCCCTCGCAAGACATTTTATTGAGTAGGTGAGGTCATCTAAGCTGTGAGTCGAGTTTGATTAAAACTCAATCAGCTTGTGTCTGTACAATGTAGAGAAAGGGACACTGGCGTCAAGCAAAGCGCCAGACTGTAGAGGGAAAAAATCATCAAAATTTGAGGCAGTTAACGCTATTGCAAATTTTGTGATACAGGTCGCGCATGAAGATTTTCGGATAAATTTTCATCGTCGGCAAGCTGCTTGACAGGCGTGTTAAACTCTAAATATGAACACAGGGTTTATATGCGATGTGCGCAATCTCAACGGAACATTATGGCAAACACAAACGACTGGCTTAACTTTGAACATCTGGCCGAAGACAAAGTACGCGAAGGGTTAAAGCCGCCTTCAATGTATAAAGTCATTCTGAATAATGACGATTATACACCTATGGAATTTGTTATTGACGTTCTGCAAAAGTTCTTTTCTTATGATATTGAACGTGCAACGCAGCTGATGTTGAAAGTTCACTACCACGGTAAAGCGATATGTGGTGTATTTACCGCTGAAGTCGCTGAAACCAAAGCGGCCCAGGTGAACAATTATGCGCGGGAGAATCATCATCCGTTGCTATGTACGCTGGAAAAAGCCTGATCCCGTCTCCATATAGGAAACAGGTCATCAGAGCGATAATTGGGGGAGGTGCCTAATGCTCAATCAAGAACTGGAACTCAGTTTAAACATGGCTTTCGCCAGAGCGCGTGAGCACCGTCATGAGTTTATGACCGTCGAGCATCTGTTACTGGCTCTGCTCAGTAACCCGTCGGCCAGAGAGGCACTGGAAGCCTGTACGGTGGATATAGTGGCTCTAAGGCAGGAACTCGAAGCCTTCATCGAACAAACCACACCGGTGCTGCCTGCCAGTGAAGAGGAGCGCGACACTCAGCCGACGCTCAGCTTCCAGCGCGTGCTGCAGCGTGCGGTTTTCCATGTCCAGTCATCGGGTCGAAGCGAAGTCTCCGGCGCCAATGTGCTGGTTGCCATTTTCAGCGAGCAGGAGTCGCAAGCGGCTTACCTGCTGCGCAAACACGAAGTCAGCCGCCTTGATGTGGTGAACTTTATTTCTCACGGTACGCGTAAAGACGAACCCGGCCAGGCGCCGAACGCAGAAAATCCGGTTAACGAAGAGCAAGCAGGCGGGGAGGATCGTATGGAAAACTTCACCACCAATCTCAATCAGCTTGCTCGCGTGGGCGGAATCGATCCGCTGATCGGTCGCGACAAAGAGCTGGAACGTACCATTCAGGTGTTGTGCCGTCGTCGCAAGAATAACCCGCTGCTGGTGGGTGAATCGGGCGTTGGTAAAACGGCTATTGCGGAAGGTCTTGCCTGGCGTATCGTGCAGGGCGATGTACCGGAAGTCATGAAAGATTGCACCATCTACTCACTGGATATCGGTTCGCTGCTGGCGGGCACTAAATATCGCGGTGATTTCGAAAAACGCTTTAAAGCGTTGCTGAAGCAGCTGGAGCAGGATAACAGCAGCATTCTGTTTATTGACGAAATCCATACCATTATCGGTGCCGGTGCGGCATCAGGTGGACAGGTCGATGCTGCTAACCTGATCAAGCCGCTGCTCTCCAGCGGTAAGATTCGCGTGATGGGCTCCACTACTTATCAGGAATTCAGCAATATCTTTGAGAAAGATCGTGCCCTGGCGCGTCGTTTCCAGAAGATCGATATCACCGAACCGTCAGTTGATGAGACAGTGCAGATCCTGAATGGCCTGAAGCCAAAATATGAGGCGCACCACGATGTACGCTATACCGCGAAAGCGGTGCGTGCGGCGGTTGAGCTGGCGGTAAAATACATTAATGATCGTCATCTGCCAGATAAAGCTATTGACGTGATTGATGAAGCAGGGGCGCGAGCCCGACTGATGCCAGCCAGCAAGCGTAAGAAAACCGTGAACGTGGCTGATATTGAATCAGTGGTTGCACGTATTGCCCGTATTCCAGAGAAGAGCGTATCGGCAACCGACCGCGATACGCTGAAAAATCTGGGGATCGCCTCAAAATGCTGGTGTTTGGACAGGATAATGCTATCGAAGCCTTGACCGAAGCGATCAAAATGAGTCGTGCAGGTTTAGGCCAGGATCGCAAACCGGTGGGTTCTTTCCTGTTTGCAGGCCCGACTGGCGTGGGTAAAACCGAAGTTACTGTCCAGCTGGCAAAAGCTCTGGGCATTGAACTGCTGCGCTTTGATATGTCCGAGTATATGGAACGTCATACCGTCAGCCGTTTGATCGGTGCGCCTCCAGGATACGTTGGGTTTGACCAGGGTGGTTTACTGACCGATGCGGTAATCAAACATCCTCATGCAGTGGTATTGCTGGATGAAATTGAGAAAGCGCACCCGGACGTGTTCAACCTGCTGTTGCAGGTTATGGACAACGGTATGCTAACGGACAACAACGGACGCAAAGCGGACTTCCGCAACGTGGTGCTGGTGATGACGACCAATGCCGGTGTGCGTGAAACAGAGCGTAAATCTATTGGCCTGATCCATCAGGACAACAGCACCGACGCGATGGAAGAGATCAAAAGATCTTTACACCAGAGTTCCGTAACCGCCTCGACAACATCATTTGGTTCCGTCACTTGTCTCCGGAAGTGATTCATCAGGTGGTCGACAAGTTTATTGTTGAGTTGCAGGCGCAGCTGGATGCGAAAGGCGTATCGCTGGAAGTCAGTGATGAAGCGCGCGACTGGCTGGCGGAAAAAGGTTACGACAAAGCGATGGGCGCACGTCCTATGGCGCGTACCGTGCAGGAAAATCTGAAAAAACCACTGGCTAACGAACTGCTGTTTGGTTCGCTGGTAGAGGGGGGATCGGTTTCTGTTGAACTGGATAAAGAGAAAGGTCAGCTGACCTATCACTTCCTGAGCGCGGAAAAACGTAAAACTGAAGGCACAGTGCATTAATGTGCCGATGTCAGAAATGAAAAAGGCCGGATGATAATCCGGCCTTTTTTTCGCTGTTACGTATTAATTACGCCCAGCGCACTGAAGCAACTTAGCGACTACGGAAGACAATGCGGCCTTTGCTCAGGTCGTACGGGGTTAACTCGACTGTCACTTTGTCGCCCGTCAGGATGCGGATGTAGTTTTTACGCATTTTACCGGAGATATGAGCGGTAACCACGTGTCCGTTCTCAAGTTCTACGCGGAACATGGTGTTAGGTAACGTATCCAGTACGGTACCTTGCATTTCAATATTGTCTTCTTTGGCCATCGAATCCTCTGGGTGTACTACCTTTCAGTTGAACCGGCAAGATAATGCCCAATTCAACGATTTATGTAAAGAACCGTCGACGATTTTGCCAACGCTTCGCCGTGCTTCGCGTTATAACGCGAGCATCTCGGTTAAATTGGGGTGTTTATGTGACGTCTGCGGGGGATTAGCGGGCTAAGAATCTGTATCAACCGGTTACACGCGCACGATTGAAACAGTTCCGAGAGTGCGTTGAGATTCCCAGCCTGGCAATTCCGGCTTATAACGCAAAGCGCGGACGACATACCAAACTCGCTTATTATATCACTTATACGGCTTTATGTGTGCAAAACATCGGTGTGATGTTAAAAAAGGGTCTGAGTACGCCAGCAACCCTCGCTGACAGGCTGCCAGGCAAGGCTTTGCACATATTGCAGGTAATCCACACGCGGGATCTCCTGGGCACCAAGGGACGCAGTATGGGGATTAATGACCTGACAATCGATCAGTCTGCCCTGATGCTTAACAAAATGCTGGCAAAACACCCAAAGTGCGGTTTTTGAAGCGTTTTCCTGGCGACTAAACATCGACTCACCGCAAAAAATTTGCCCCAATGCTAAACCGTACATGCCGCCGACTAATTTGTGCCCGTTCCATACTTCAACCGAATGCGCGTGACCGGATTCATATAAACGTAACCAGGCGCGTTTAACCTCGAAAGTGATCCAGGTTCCTTCCTGACGCCTACTGGCGCAGCCTTCCAGCACGTCGGCAAAAGCTTCATTCATCGTCACGCGATAGGGCGATTGCTTGTGAAAACGTTTCATGCTGCGGCTGAGATGAAAATATTCAGGCAACAGAACGGCACGCGGATCGGGCGACCACCACAAAATGGGATCGCCAGGTGAAAACCAGGGAAAATGCCGCGCTGATACGCATTTAGTAAACGAGCAGGGGAAAGATCACCGCCCATTGCCAGCAAGCCGTTTGGCTCACGTAGCGCCATTTCTGGCGGCGGAAAATGCAGTGACTCCCGTGAAAGTTGTACCAGTCTCATTAGGTTGTTCTACCTGTTAGCTCTTCGCTAAAACTATAGCGTAAAGCGTTGCTGGAAACGCCAGTAACGTCCACTTTTTGAGATTAGTTCGGCGTGGTGACCTTGCTCAATAATTTCACCGTTATCTAACACACAAATCCGATCCAGCTGATGCAAACCGCTTAAACGATGCGTCACCATAATCACCGTTTTACCCCGGGTAACCTGATTGAGCAACGCCAGAATATGCTGCTCTGTGCTGGCGTCTAATCCTTCGGTGGGTTCATCCAGCAACCATAAATCACCGTTGTGTAACATCGCCCGGGCAATCGCTAACCGGCGCAGTTCGCCGCCAGACAGCGGACGGCCGCCGTCGCCAAGCCAGGCATTTAACCCTTCATTATTCGCCAGTAACGATGCCAGCCCAACCTGATTCAGCACTTCTGTAAGCGTGTCATCACTCGCGGTCGGGTTGGCGATGCGTAAATTATCACGTAACGTCTGGCTAAACAGATGCACGCGCTGCGTCACAACGCTGATGCGCTGACGCAGTTGGGCTTCATTCAGGGTGGTCAGCGGCACATCGTTAAGCAGGATTTCGCCCTGCTGGCTATCCCATGCGCGGGTTAACAGAGCCAGTAATGTGGATTTACCACAGCCGGTTGGCCCAAGCAGCGCGATACGTTCACCCGCCTTAACCTGGAGAGAAAAAGCATTAAGCACCGCATCGGGACGATCGGGATAGGTAAAGGTCAGATTATTAATTTTTACCTTTACGCTACCCGGTTTCATCTCAGCCGAGGCAGGGAAGGTAATCGCGGGCGACTGATCGATAATAGCATTGACGCGCTGCGCGGCAGCGATCACTTGTGCAAGCGGCAAAAACGCACCGGCTACGGGGGCCAGAGCTTCAAAGGCAGCCAGCGCACAAAATACCACCAGCGCAATGAGCGGTCCTGGCAGCATATTTTCGCTGACTGTTGCAGCACTCATCCAAAGAAGTAAGGTCACGGTAATGCCGCTAACAAGCAGGAGCGCGCCCTGGGAAAACGCATGTAAACGCTGTTGCTGATGCTGAGCGTGCTGCCAGCCGCGCTCCAGCTCATCCAGCTGTTGACGCCATAACGGGGCTGCGCCATACAGCAGTAATTCAGCCTGGCCGCTTAACCAGTGGGTCAGTTGGATCCGCCATGCGACACGTCCTTGTGCAATTGTGCGTCCGGCCGGGCCGCCCAGGCGATAAAACAGGGGGGCAGTATCAATAACGTCGCTAACATAACGCTGCCCAGCACCAGGGCGAGCTGGAGATCAATCAGACTGAGCCCCAGCGTGACGCACAAGATAACCACAAAAGCACCGATCAGCGGTGAAATGACACGCAGATAGAGGTGATCGAGCGTGTCGACATCACTGACAAAGCGAGTGAGTAAATCAGCCTGGCGAAAACGGGAAAGCTGGCCGGGCGATAAGGCCATCAAACGGCTAAAGGTAAAGACACGCAGGTGTTGCAAAACACGGAAAGTCGCATCATGGCTGACCAGACGTTCAAAATAACGTGCAGCGGTACGTGAAATCGCCGCACCGCGTACGCCAGCCGCCGGTAGCATATAATTGAAACTGTATAATCCAGCCAGGCCCGCCACTGACGACGCGGCAAGAAACCAGCCTGAAAGCGTTAACAGGCCAATGCTTGCCAGCAGCGTGACGATAGCCAGTATTACGCCTGTCGCTAAGCGATAAGGATGGCGTAGCCAGAGAAGAAGAAAAGGACGCAGCGCGGACATCAGGCAATCTCCTGCTGGCGATGTTGCAGCATCTGTTTGAAAGGGCCTGGTTGTGCGCTTACCTGTTGCCAGTTTCCTTGTTGCACCAGTTGCCCTTCATGCATTACCCAAATGGCTTCCCAGCCGTCCAGGTTGTCGAGTTGATGCGTAATCATTAACGTGGTTTGTTGCGTAGCGGCCCGATTCAGCGCCTGCATAATATGCTTTTCGCTAAGGGCATCCAGGCTGGCAGCAGGTTCATCCAACAACAGCAAATTCGATGATTTGTACAGCGCCCGCGCCACGGCGATACGCTGTGCCTGGCCTACCGACAGGCCTGTGCCGCCGTCACCAGGCTGAGTATCCAGACCTTGCGGCAGACGCTGTAAAAATTCATTGATCCCGCACGCCTGTAATACCACGTTGAACCGCGATGCATCATAAGAGGTGTTCATTAAAATATTGTCACGCACGGTGCAGGCAGGAAGATGCGGATTTTGCCCCACCCAGGCAACTTGCTGATACCAGTGAGTGCGAATAATGTCGCGCAATTCCACGCCGTTAACCCTGAGCGAGCCCTGATAAGGTAAAAAACCGAGCAGTGCATTCATCAGGGCGCTTTTCCCCGCGCCGCTTTGCCCAACCAGCGCCACCCGCTGACCCGCCGCAAGCGTAAAAGTCAATGGACCACAAAGCCGGTCTCCTGCTGGGGCATAAACCTGTAAATCTTTTGCCACCAGTTCAAGGGATGAGGCGGATGTGAAGGCAATTTGTTCTGCTGGTGCCGGTGAAGCGGGCGCATCTTGCATAAAGCGTTCCAGCGTGTCCGCACCGCCTACTGCCTGCGCTTTAGCATGATAAAAGGTGCCGAGATCGCGCAGCGGCTGAAAGAACTCTGGCGCGAGGATTAAGACTAAAAAGCCTGCAAACAGCGTCACACCCTGGCCGTAATCACCAAAGTGCAACTCACCTAAATAGGAAAAGCCAAAATAGACTGCAACAACGGCAATTGCTAACGAAGCGAAAAATTCCAGCACGGCGGAAGAGAGAAACGCCAGGCGTAAGACTTCCATGGTGCGCTGACGAAAATCAGCCGTTGAAGCGGCAACTGCCGCTTTCTCTGCTTCGCCGCGAAAGAACAGGCGGAGCGTTTCACGCCCGCGCAGACGATCAAGGAAATCGCCGCTGAGTCGGCTTAACGCGATAAAATTGCGCCGGTTAGCCTCGGCTGCCCCCATGCCAACCAGTGCCATAAACAGCGGAATTAGCGGGGCGGTGACGAACAGAATTAAACCTGCGGCCCAGTTAAGAGGAAACAGCGTAATTAAGATACAAAATGGGATCACCACGGCCAGCGTCATCTGGGGCAGATAGCGGGCGTAGTAATCCTGCATCTCTTCGATCTGTTCAAGCAGCAGGGTTGCCCAACTGCCAGCAGGCTTACCCTGTATCCAGGCCGGACCCAGTTCAGACAAGCGATCCAGAATGGTTTTACGCAACGCCTGACGAATAGCCTGACCGGCACGAAAGCCCGCTTGTTCTCGTCCATAATTCAGTCCGGCGCGTAGAGCAAAGCACAGCAGCAGCAGGCCAAAAGAGGGGATTAATTGCTCGCGGGGCTGCTGTTCAATAATCAGTGCCTGAAGAAGGGAAGCGAGCAAACCAGCCTGAACGATAATGATCAGCGCACTGGCTGTGCCCAGCAGCGTAGCGATTCGCAACCAGCTTCTGGCGTGACTGCGTTGCTGGCGTAGCCAGCGGGTAAGATGCTGCTGCCGCGATTTGTTCATGCGAGACCGTGAAGTGTGCCGATGACCAATGAAAACCGGGGAGAAATCCCCATCCACTATAGGGGCATGAATCTAGCATGACGACAATAAAAAGGCGACTGAAAAACAGTCGCCTCTGACAATTACGATCAGGGGATTAACAACTTAGCGATCGTTTTTAACCAAACCGTCAAGGTAACGTTCTGCATCCAGCGCCGCCATACAGCCTGTACCTGCTGAAGTAATAGCCTGACGATAGATATGATCCATAACGTCGCCCGCCGCAAACACGCCAGGAATACTGGTTTGTGTCGCGTTGCCGTGCAGGCCAGACTGCACTTTGATATAGCCGTTTTCCAGTTCTAACTGACCATCAAAAATCGCTGTGTTTGGGCTGTGACCGATAGCAACAAACAGGCCAGCAACCTCCAGTGCTTCAGTTTCTTCGCTGTTATGCGTTGAGCGTAAAGTCAGGCCGGTCACACCCATTTGATCGCCCACCACCTCTTCAAGCGTACGGTCGGTGTGCAGCACGATATTGCCGTTACGTACTTTTTCCATCAGGCGATCAATTAAGATTTTTTCTGCACGGAAGCTGTCACGACGGTGAATTAAATGCACTTCTGAAGCGATGTTCGCCAGATAGAGTGCTTCTTCAACCGCAGTATTACCCCCACCAATAACGGCGACTTTTTGGTTACGGTAGAAAAATCCGTCACAGGTCGCGCATGCGGATACGCCTTTACCTTTGAAAGCTTCTTCAGAAGGCAAACCCAGATAACGTGCAGACGCACCGGTGGCGATGATCAGAGCATCAGCAGTATATTCACCGCTATCGCCGGTTAAACGGAATGGGCGATTTTGCAGATCAACCGTATGAATATGGTCGAAAATAATTTCAGTATTGAACTTTTCTGCATGCTCATGCATGCGTTCCATCAGTGATGGCCCTGTCAGATCGTGCGGATCGCCCGGCCAGTTTTCCACTTCAGTGGTGGTGGTGAGCTGACCGCCTTTCTCTAAGCCGGTGATCAGCACCGGGTTCAGGTTGGCGCGTGCAGCATAAACGGCTGCGGTATAACCCGCTGGGCCGGAGCCCAGAATGAGTAGCTTACTGTGTTTGGCCGTACTCATGCGTTCCTCAGTTTCATTCGGCTGACATAGCCTGCGATTGTAGGGAATAACCTGTTGCAATGACAAGGCTTGGGCGATTTTGTTAACGATAGCTGCAAACGGCGTAGTCGATGACACCGGATTTCGCCTCTCTGCTGCGCCAAAAGGGGCAAAAATCGGCTTTTTGTGGTGCAGCAGTTCAAAAATACTCATTTAAAAACAGTTACCCAGCGTAGTGTCTGGCATCTTGTACTGGATTTGGACATTTTACTTTGACAATCGCCTGCGCTTTTGCGAAAACAGTGTCAGAAGCGAAGAACGTTAATCGGAACA
This sequence comes from Pantoea sp. LMR881, assembly GCF_027157825.1. Classification (NCBI taxonomy): domain Bacteria; kingdom Pseudomonadati; phylum Pseudomonadota; class Gammaproteobacteria; order Enterobacterales; family Erwiniaceae; genus Pantoea; species Pantoea sp. LMR881. The sequence continues at coordinate 1,025,296 of NZ_JAPVOK010000002.1, read as the reverse complement.
AAACAGGGTTTCATGCCTTGTTTTGCATGCAATACCGAATAAAAGCAGCCTGACATGGGTAATGACGCATGATGTGGACAGACAGCATGCGTCATGCGGATGGGTGCGTTAGCGCACAGGCTCGGTTACTTCACTTCAAAAATGCCCCGAACAATGAGCGTTTTCAGGGCGTGGCAGGTAAAGGGAAGGAATTAAGAGAGACAATAATAATGGTAGACAATAAGAAACGCCCCGGGAAAGACCTCGACAGAATCGACAGAAATATTCTGAATGAACTTCAGAAAGATGGTCGTATTTCAAACGTAGAACTTTCCAAACGCGTAGGATTATCGCCTACGCCATGTCTTGAGCGTGTGCGTCGCCTTGAACGTCAAGGTTTTATTCTTGGCTACACTGCGCAATTAAACCCGCATTATCTGGATGCATCACTGCTGGTATTTGTTGAGATTACTCTGAATCGCGGCGCGCCAGACGTGTTTGAACAATTTAACGCCGCTGTGCAAAAACTTGAGGAAACTCAAGAGTGTCACCTCGTTTCCGGCGATTTCGATTACCTGTTAAAAACGCGCGTGCCTGATATGTCTGCTTACCGCAAATTACTCGGTGAAACCTTGTTGCGTCTGCCCGGTGTAAACGACACGCGTACTTACGTGGTAATGGAAGAAGTCAAACAGAGTAATCGTCTGGTGATTAAAACTCGCTAATGCGGGGCAGGTGCAAACCGTGTGGGATTTCGGTACACTCCTGTGAATTCATACAGGGACCAGCGTCGGGGTAGCCCGACGCTGTTGCTTCATACTTTACAGGCACCTGGAGAGTTCTCTTGAGCCAGGAATACACAGAAGATAAAGACGTTTCGTTACAATCGCTAAGCAGTGGACGTCGTCTGCTGGAAGCGTTACTCATCCTGGTGGCACTTTTTGCCATCTATCTGATGGTTTCTTTAGTCAGTTTTAACCCTTCCGACCCGAGTTGGTCGCAAACGGCCTGGCACGAACCCATTCATAATATTGGCGGCAGCGTAGGCGCCTGGCTTGCCGATACCTTACTCTTCATATTTGGAGTAATGGCCTATGCCATTCCACCGGTCATCCTTGGACTCTGCTGGATAGCGTTTCGTCAGCGCGACAACCAGGATTATTTTGACTATTTTGCCGTTGGGCTGCGTTTAATCGGTGTGTTGGCGCTGGTCGTCACGACGTGTGGCATGGCTGCCTTAAACGCGGATGACATCTGGTATTTCGCCTCGGGCGGCGTGATCGGTAGTCTGGTGAGCAATGCTATGGCCCCCTGGTTTAGTCCGGCGGGCGGCACACTTGCATTGCTGTGCGTTTGGGCGGCAGGCATTACGTTATATACCGGTTGGTCATGGCTCACTATCGCTGAAAGAATTGGTGGCGTAGTAATGGGTGTGCTGACATTTGCCAGCAACCGCTCGCGCCATGATGAACCCTGGCAGGAAGAGGAAGATGAGCATGATGAGATTGCCGTGCGTAAATCTGCACGCACCTCACCTGCTCATTCTCAAGAGAGCGATGAAGAGGATGTGCTGCTTTCTGCTCCACGTAGCGTCTCGGTTGAACCTGATAGGGCACCAGAGCAAGATCCCTTGTTAGCAAAAGCCGCAGCGGCAACGAGTGCAGCGGTTGCCACCACGATAGAAGCCGCGGATATCACTTTAGCGCCTGTAGCGCCAACAGCAACCGCTGCTGTGGCTCCAACAGCAGCACCTGCACAACCCGCTACAGAACCTTATGCGGCACCAGTGGCGGCATCGCCTGCACAACCGGCTACACAACCTTATGCGGCACCAGCACAACCCGCTATACAACCTTATACAGCACCTGCACAACCTGTTGTTCAGCCAACTGCATCGGCTGAAGCGGTTGCTCCACCGCTGTATCGTTTTGAACTCCCTGAAGAATCAACGCCTGCCGCAAGTTTCACATCTTATGATGATGAACCTAAAATGGGTAACTGGCGTGAAGCCTCTTCATCAATTCCGGACGTGCCCGCTGCGTCAGCCTTTGTCGCAGGGGCAGCAGCGTCTGCTGCGAGTCGTGCTACACCGCCATCGCCAGCCTTTGATCTCGCCCCGGAGATCAATGTCAATCCACAGGTTAAGCAAGGTATTGGCCCTGCATTACCACGCCCTAATCCGGTGAAACTGCCGACGCGCCGTGAACTGGCTTCTTACGGCATTAAATTACCGTCTCAGCGGATGGCAGAAGAGAAAGCGAAAGCGGAAGAGGCGGCGGCGGCACAGAGCAGCACATCATCTGCCGAAAATAGTGCCTGGACGGCAGAGGATGAAGAAGCCTTACAGCAAGCTAAATTACGTGAAGCCTTTCAGTCTGAACAGCAGCAGCGTTACGGTCAAAGCTGGCAGCAGAATGATGACGAGGAAGAGGAAGAGGCGTTGCAGCAAGCTGCGTTGGCACGCCAGTTTGCTGAACAGCAGCAGCAGCGTTATGAGCCGGAGCGTGTTGAACAAGCGGCACCCGTATTCACTCTTGATACCTCCTCTGCTTTCGACTTTTCACCGATGAAAGATCTGGTGGATGAGGGACCGACTGAACCGTTATTTACTATCGCGGCTACGCCAGAGTCAGAAGAACCCGTAGTGACTCACGAACCCTGGCAGCAGGTGACGGAAGTCTCCGCACCGCAAGCGCCTGCACAGGTTCCTGCGCCTGAAGCCTACACAGATTTTGCTGCTACAGCGCCTGAGCCAGCAGCCGTTACCGAAGCGAAACCGTCATTACATGACAGCCTGATTCATCCTTTCCTGATGCGTCACGAACAGCCGCTGGAGAAGCCGTCTACGCCGTTGCCCTCTCTTGACCTGTTGACGGCACCGCCAGAAGAGGAAGAGCCGGTTGATATGTTTGCGCTGGAGCAAACGGCGCGTCTGGTTGAGTCGCGTCTGGGTGATTATCGTGTGAAAGCTGAAGTCGTTGGCATTTCACCCGGACCGGTTATTACCCGCTTTGAACTCGATCTGGCGCCTGGTGTAAAAGCGGCGCGCATTTCAAATCTGTCACGCGATCTGGCGCGTTCACTCTCGACAGTGGCGGTTCGTGTTGTGGAAGTTATACCAGGTAAACCTTATGTTGGGCTGGAATTGCCGAATAAGCATCGTCAGACCGTTTATCTGCGTGAAGTGCTGGACTGCGTCAAATTCCGTGATAATCCGTCGCCGCTGGCGGTGGTATTAGGAAAAGATATTGCTGGCCAGCCTGTTGTTGCTGATTTAGCAAAAATGCCACACTTACTGGTCGCAGGGACGACGGGATCGGGGAAATCCGTTGGCGTAAACACCATGATTATCAGCATGCTTTATAAAGCGACGCCGGAAGAAGTTCGCTTTATCATGATTGACCCCAAAATGCTGGAGCTGTCAGTTTACGAAGGCATTCCGCATTTGCTGACTGAAGTCGTTACTGACATGAAAGATGCCGCAAATGCGCTGCGCTGGAGTGTCGGTGAGATGGAGCGTCGCTACAAGCTGATGTCTGCGTTAGGCGTACGTAATCTGGCAGGTTACAACGAGAAAGTTGAGCAAGCTGAAGCGATGGGCCGTCCTATCCCCGATCCGTTCTGGAAACCGGGCGATAGCATGGATATGACACCGCCCGTGCTGGAAAAACTGCCTTATATCGTCGTCATGGTGGATGAATTCGCCGATTTGATGATGGCTGTGGGTAAAAAAGTCGAAGAGTTGATTGCACGTCTGGCACAGAAAGCGCGTGCTGCGGGTATTCACCTGGTGCTGGCAACGCAGCGTCCTTCGGTGGATGTCATAACCGGCTTGATCAAAGCCAACATTCCAACCCGTATCGCTTTTACCGTTTCCAGCAAAATTGACTCGCGTACCATTCTTGATCAGGGGGCGCGGAATCTCTGTTGGGCATGGGTGACATGCTTTATATGCCACCAAACTCCTCTATGCCAGTGCGCGTTCACGGTGCCTTTGTGCGCGATCAGGAAGTGCATGCGGTTGTTCAGGACTGGAAGGCGCGGGGGCGTCCACAATACATCGAAAGTATCACTGCCGGTGAAGAGAACGAAGGCGGTGTGGGTGGCATCGACAGCGATGAAGAGCTTGATCCGCTGTTCGATCAGGCGGTTGCTTTTGTTGTGGATAAACGCCGCGCCTCGATCTCGGGCGTACAGCGCCAGTTCCGTATTGGCTATAACCGTGCAGCGCGTATCATCGAACAGATGGAAGCGCAGGGCATTGTTTCGCCTCCGGCCCATAACGGTAACCGCGAAGTCTTGTCTCCACCTCCTCATGAGATGTAATTGACACATAAGCTTTGAAACATAAATTAATGAGCCAGTTTATACTGGCTCATTGTTTATCGCTGGATGATCCCCATCTCTGACTATGCTTTCGGTTTTTTCTCCTGTTTAAATTGCAGGGCGGCGACCAGGCTTAATGCAGTTATTAATGGGAACAAATAGATAAGGAATTGAAGCAGATGAAATTACGTGTAATCGCTTTGGGCCTGATGGCCACTTTTGCCTCTGCCAGCGTATTGGCTGATGCTTCCAGTGACTTGCAGCAGCGTTTAAATAAGGTCAGCAGTTTTCACGCCAGCTTTACTCAAAAAGTCACTGACGGAACCGGCGCAAATGTACAGGACGGCGAAGGTGAGCTGTGGGTTAAACGCCCCAGTCTGTTTAACTGGCATATGACGGCGCCAGACGAAAGCGTCATTATCTCTGATGGTAAATCGTTATGGTTTTACAACCCCTTTGTCGAGCAGGCAACGGTCAGTCTGTTAAAAGATGCCACCAGTAATACACCTTTCATGCTGATTGCGCGTAATCAGTCCAGCGACTGGCAGCAATATAACATCAGGCAGCAGGGCGATAATTTTGAGCTGACACCGAAAAACAGCGATGGCAACCTGAAGCAATTCACGATTACGGTGACGCCTGGCGGTACCATCAATCAGTTCAGCGCCATTGAGCAAGATGGTCAGCGCAGCACCTATCAGCTGAAAAGCCAAAAAAATGGCGCAATCAGCCCAGACAAATTTACGTTCACACCGCCTGCAGGCGTGACGGTGGACGATCAACGTCAATGAGGTCGTGGTGAGTAACCTGTCCCTGGATTTTTCCGACGAAGATTTCAAACCGCTGGCCGCGCGTATGCGGCCAGAAACCCTGAAACAGTACATTGGTCAGCAACACTTGCTTGCGCCCGGTAAGCCCTTGCCACGTGCCATCGAAGCGGGCCATCTGCACTCAATGATTTTGTGGGGACCGCCGGGAACAGGTAAAACCACGCTAGCCGAGATTATTGCGCGTTACGGCAATGCAGATGTTGAACGTATCTCAGCGGTAACATCAGGCGTGAAAGAGATTCGTGAAGCGATTGAGCGTGCGCGGCAAAGCAAGCAGGTTGGCCGTCGCACCATCCTGTTTGTTGATGAAGTACATCGTTTTAATAAAAGCCAGCAAGATGCCTTCTTACCGCATATCGAAGATGGCACCATCACTTTTATCGGTGCGACTACTGAAAATCCCTCATTTGAACTTAACTCAGCCTTGTTATCGCGTGCGCGCGTTTATTTGTTGAAATCACTCACCAGTGAGGACACAGAGCAGGTTTTAGATCAGGCAATGCAGGATAAGACACGCGGCTACGGTGACAGTGATATCGTGCTGCCTGATAACACGCGACGGATGATTGCTGAACTGGTTAATGGCGATGCCCGACGCGCACTCAATACGCTGGAAATGATGGCCGATATGGCTGAAACCAATGCGGCAGGGCAACGCGAACTGACGCCGCAACTATTGAATGAGGTTTCAGGTGAACGTGCAGCGCGTTTCGATAATAAAGGCGATCGCTTTTACGATTTGATCTCTGCGCTTCATAAATCGGTTCGTGGTTCAGCACCTGATGCCGCACTTTACTGGTATGCACGCATCATTACCGCAGGAGGCGATCCTTTATATGTCGCCCGGAGGCTGTTAGCTATTGCTTCTGAAGATGTCGGGAATGCCGATCCACGCGCTATGCAGGTAGCAATCTCAGCATGGGATTGCTTTACCCGTGTCGGCCCGGCGGAAGGCGAGCGGGCTATCGCCCAGGCCATTGTTTATCTGGCGTGTGCGCCCAAAAGCAATGCAGTTTATACCGCCTTCAAAGCTGCCCTGCATGATGCACGTGATAATCCCGACTACGATGTGCCTGAACATCTGCGCAATGCGCCGACCAAATTAATGAAAGAGATGGGCCTGGGTAAAGCGTATCGCTATGCCCATGATGAGGTGAACGCCTATGCTGCCGGTGAGGTCTATTTCCCACCGGAAATGGCACAAACGCGGTATTACATCCCCACGCAGCGCGGTCTTGAAGGCAAAATTGGCGAAAAGCTAGCCTGGCTGGCTGAACAGGATCAAAATAGCCCGACAAAACGCTACCGCTGAAACAGGCGTTGCGGTAATGTGGTCAAGGTTTTCAACGCGTTCCGGCAGGAGCGCGCCCCTTCGTTCAATCAACTTTTAAATACACAGGATAAGCATGCTCGATCCCAATCTGCTGCGTAATGAGCCAGACGCAGTCGCAGAAAAACTGGCACGCCGAGGATTTAAACTGGATGTGGAAACGCTGCGTTCGCTCGAAGAGCGTCGTAAAGTGCTGCAGGTCGAAACAGAAAACCTGCAGGCCGAGCGTAATGCCCGATCCAAATCCATCGGTCAGGCCAAATCCCGCGGGGAAGATATCGAGCCGCTGCGCCAGGAAGTCAACGCGCTGGGCGAACGCCTGGACGCAGCGAAAGCAGAACTGGATCAACTGCAGAATCAAATTCGTGATTTCGCGCTGGCTCTGCCTAACTTACCGGCAGATGACGTTCCGCTGGGTAAAGATGATAGCGAAAACCTTGAAGTCAGCCGCTGGGGTGAGCCACGCCAGTTTGATTTTCAGGTAAAAGATCACGTCGAACTTGGTGAAGCAGCAAAGGGCCTCGATTTTGCTGCCGCAGTTAAACTCACCGGCTCGCGTTTTGTGGTTATGCAAGGGCAGATTGCTCGCCTGCATCGTGCGCTTAGCCAGTTCATGATCGATCTGCATACCGAGCAGCATGGTTATCTCGAAACCTACGTGCCCTATTTAGTGAATCATGAAACGTTATACGGCACCGGTCAGTTACCAAAATTTGGTGAAGATCTGTTTCACACCAGGCCGCTGGAAGAGCAGTCCGACAGCAGTAATTATGCGCTAATCCCAACGGCTGAAGTGCCTTTGACCAACCTGGCTCGTGATGAAATTCTGGAAGAAGAGAGCCTGCCGGTTAAGCTGACCGCTCATACGCCATGTTTCCGCTCTGAAGCGGGTTCCTATGGTCGCGATACGCGTGGTTTGATCCGTATGCACCAGTTCGACAAAGTTGAAATGGTACAGCTCGTGAAGCCAGAGACCTCAATGGAGGCGTTGGAAGAGTTGGTAGGGCATGCTGAGAAAGTGTTGCAGCTATTGAACCTGCCTTATCGCAAGGTGCTGCTGTGTACGGGTGATATGGGCTTTGGCTCAACCAAAACCTACGATCTGGAAGTTTGGTTGCCTGCACAGAACACCTATCGTGAGATCTCTTCCTGCTCAAACATGGGTGACTTCCAGGCGCGCCGTATGCAGGCACGTTGCCGTAGCAAGCAAGACAAGAAACCACGCCTTTTACACACCCTTAATGGCTCCGGGCTGGCTGTAGGCCGTACTTTGGTTGCGGTACTGGAAAATTATCAGCAGGCAGATGGCCGTATTGCGGTACCAGAAGTTTTACGTCCTTATATGAACGGTGTCGAATTTATCGGCTAACCGTTGTTCGTGAATAAACCCGGCTAACACCGGGTTTTTTATGCCCTGAATGTCAATAAGCTATTAGTCAGAGGCAGGAACTTATCAGAAATAAACGTTATCGACGCCTGTTCCCTTCTGATAGCTAAAAATCACAGTTTTCATAGAGATAGCATTATCCCGCTTGCGCTTTAACCACGGCGTAACTTGCTGAAGATTAGTAAATTAAATTGTCATACAGCAAAATGTGCTGCGACATTTTTTTGTCCGTTGACTTTAAAAAGGCAGTGGCAAACTGCGCGCAATTTCTCTTGTTTCTTGTGGTTTTATCCCCTATGCCAACCTGGTCACGTCCTGTGATGTTGCTGCTTTGCGGCTTGCTGCTAATGACAGTGTCAATTGCGGTACTTAATACACTTGTTCCGCTGTGGTTAACTCATGATTTACTGACCACCTGGCAAGTCGGTATTGTTAGCTCATCGTATTACACGGGGAATCTGGCCGGTACGCTGTTGGCAGGATGGTTCATTAAGCATTATGGATTTAACCGCAGCTACTATCTGGCTACGTCATTATTCGCAGCGGCCACCGTTTGCCTGGTGCTGTTTGACGGCTTCTGGGCGTGGACCACGCTGCGCTTTATTGCCGGCACTGGCTGTGCGCTGATGTGGGTAGTGGTGGAAAGTGCACTGCTTTGTAGCGGCACTGTCCGTAATCGTGGTCAACTGCTTGCGGCTTATATGATTGTTTACTACCTCGGCACGGTAGCTGGACAATTGCTGGTGAGTAAGGTCTCAACAGATGTTTTGAGTGTGATCCCCTGGGTCACGGCGCTGGTGATCTGTGCAGTACTGCCGCTGGTGTTTACTCGCGTCTCTTCAGCAAGCGAATCATCTGAAGCTGCGCCTGGGCGTATCTGGCCAATGCTGCGTCGTCGCAGTTCGCGCCTGGGCGTCAACGGCTGCATTATTTCCGGCATTTTATTGGGTTCACTGTATGGCCTGATGCCGCTTTATCTGTCACATCAGGGAATGAGCGATGCGAATGTCGGTTACTGGATGGCGCTGTTAGTCAGTGCAGGCATTGTCGGGCAATGGCCGGTTGGTCGCCTGGCTGATCGCTTTGGCCGTATGCTGGTGCTGCGTGTACAGGTCTTTGTGGTGATTCTCGGTGCGATGGCGATGTTGGCTAATGCCGCGATGGCTCCGGCACTGTTTGTTTTAGGGCTGGCGGGTTTCACGCTCTATCCTGTGGCGATGTCATGGGCATGTGAAACGGTAGCGCACCATGAGCTGGTCGCGATGAATCAGGCTTTATTGATGAGCTATACCGTGGGCAGTCTTGCAGGCCCAGGTATGACAGCGATGTTGATGCAGAATTATTCTGACAGGTTGCTGTTTGTGATGATTGCTGCGGTGGCGTTAGTTTATCTGGTTATGCTATTGCGCAAAGCCGATCAGCAGGCGACGCCTGTGGCACACGCCTGATTACAGGGGCTGTAAACATAAAAAGGGAGCGATAAGCTCCCTTTTTTACTGCGCGTGCAGATTAATACATCACGTTGTGACCATAACCCGCCAGGATGTTTTTCACCCGCTCCATCGTCTCTTTTGAAGGGGGATGCACACCGTCCAGTTTGTACTCTTCGCCCATCGCCATCCATTTATGCTTGCCCAGCTCATGGTAGGGCAGCAGCTCAATTTTCTCGATGTTATCCATATCTTTAGTGAACTCACCCAGGCGGTGTGCCGAGTCGTCGTCATCGGAATAGCCCGGAACCACCACAAAACGTATCCAAGTACGTTTGCCTTTTTTCTGCAAATAGCGGGCAAAATCCAGCGTCCGATGATTTGACACGCCAACCAGAATTTGATGAATATCATCGTTCATCTGCTTGAGATCGAGCATGACTAAATCCGTGACTTCAAGTAGCTCATCAATCACCGGATCGTAGCGACGCACGAAGCCGTTAGTGTCCAGACAAGTATGAATTCCTTCTGCTTTACAGGCTCGGAACCAGTCACGAACAAACTCAGCCTGCAAGATGGCTTCGCCACCCGACGCCGTTACGCCGCCGCCCGATGCGTTCATGAAGTGTCGATAGGAAAGCACGTCTGCCATTAAGGCCTCGACGGTGATCTCTTTGCCGCCGTGCGTGTCCCATGTATCACGATTATGGCAATACATGCAGCGCATCAGGCAGCCCTGAAAAAAGGTAATGAAACGGATGCCGGGACCATCAACGGTTCCGCAGGATTCGAATGAGTGGATACGACCGGTGATTGACATAGCGATGTATCTCCAGGTAAGCCCGCCGCAGCGAGCAGCACAATCTGCGTTGTGCTTGAAGCATAAAATCTATTTTGGTTGTGGCCTGAAACAGATAACAGCCAAAGCAGACTTCTGGATTAAAGGCTCCCGAAGGAGCCTTTGTACTTCGTCAGGCAGCCACGGTTAAAGCGACTGCGTGAAGGTTCGGGTTATCACATCCTGCTGCTGTTCTTTTGTTAACGAATTGAAGCGCACAGCATAACCAGAGACGCGGATCGTTAACTGCGGGTATTTCTCTGGATGTTCCATTGCATCTAATAACATGTCGCGATTCATGACGTTCACGTTGAGATGCTGACCACCTTCAATATTGTTTTCATGATGGAAATAACCGTCCATCAAACCTGCCAGGTTAGCCTTACGCACGTTGTCATCTTTGCCTAATGCGTTTGGCACGATAGAGAAGGTGTAGGAAATGCCGTCTTTAGCGTAAGCAAAAGGCAGTTTCGCGACAGAGGTAAGAGAGGCCACCGCACCTTTTTGATCGCGACCATGCATTGGGTTTGCTCCCGGGCCAAACGGTGCACCCGCGCGACGTCCATCAGGTGTATTACCGGTTTTTTTGCCGTATACCACGTTCGACGTGATAGTCAGCACTGACTGAGTTGGCACGGCGTTGCGATAGGTTGTCAGTTTCTGAATTTTCTTCATGAAACGTTCAACTAAATCACACGCGAGGTTATCTACCCGGGCATCGTTATTGCCGAACTGTGGATACTCACCTTCGATGTCGAAATCAACAGCCAGGCCATCTTCGTCACGAATCGGTTTTACTTTTGCGTATTTAATCGCAGAGAGCGAGTCGGCTGCCACAGACAGGCCGGCAATACCACATGCCATGGTGCGATAAACATCACGATCGTGTAACGCCATCAGTGACGCTTCGTAGCTGTATTTATCATGCATATAGTGAATGATATTCAGCGAGGTTACGTACTGTTTAGCTAACCAATCCATGAAATGATCAAGGCGCTCCATAACCACGTCAAAATCCAGCACGTCATCAGTGATTTTGTCGCCTTTCGGACCAACCTGCATTTTCAGTTTTTCATCAACGCCACCGTTAATTGCGTACAGCAGAGTTTTAGCCAGGTTGGCACGAGCCCCGAAGAATTGCATCTGTTTACCGACAATCATCGGGCTGACGCAACAGGCAATGGCATAGTCGTCATTGTCAAAGTCGGGACGCATCAGATCATCATTTTCATATTGTAATGATGAGGTATCGATGGACACTTTTGCCGCATATTTTTTGAAGTTAACCGGCAATTTTTCTGACCACAAAATGGTCATGTTGGGTTCCGGCGAGGGGCCCATCGTGTAAAGCGTATTCAGGAAACGGAAGGTGCTTTTACTGACCAGCGTCCGGCCATCTACACCCATACCGGCTAAGGATTCAGTTGCCCAGATAGGGTCACCAGAGAATAATTCATCATATTCTGGCGTACGCAGGAAGCGCACCATACGCAGCTTCATGACTAAATGGTCGATCAGTTCTTGCGCCTGCTCTTCATTCAGCTTACCGGCTTTAAGATCGCGTTCAATGTAAATATCAAGGAAAGTAGAAACCCGGCCAAACGACATTGCTGCGCCGTTTTGTGATTTAACCGCGGCCAGATAGCCATAATATGTCCACTGAACGGCTTCGGTTGCGTTAGTCGCAGGGCCTGAGATGTCGTGTCCATATTTTGCTGCCATCTCTTTGATCTGGCCCAGCGCGTGATGCTGATCGGAAATCTCTTCACGTAAACGAATCGTTGCTTCGAGGTTTACGCCATTTTCCAGATCGTTCTGTAATGAAGCAAACTGCGCGAATTTATCAGCCATCAAATAGTCGATGCCATAGAGCGCAACGCGACGATAGTCGCCGATAATACGACCACGACCATAGGCATCAGGCAAACCGGTCAGAACACCCGACTTACGGCAGCGCAGGATATCCGGTGTATAGACGTCAAACACGCCCTGATTATGCGTTTTGCGGTATTCGGTAAACACTTTTTTCAGGGCTGGATCGAGTTCACGCCCATAAACCTTACACGATCCTTCCACCATTTTAATGCCGCCAAAAGGAATAATAGCGCGCTTTAATGGTGCTTCAGTCTGGAGTCCAACGATCTTTTCAAGAGACTTATTGATATAACCCGCATCATGGGAAGTAATTGTCGAAGCAAGGTCGGTATCGAAATCAACGGGTGCGTGCGTGCGGTTCTCGATTTTAATGCCTTCCAGTACGCTTTCCCAAAGTTGAGTGGTTGCGTCGGTTGCACCTGCCAGGAAAGATTCATCACCTTCATAAGGTGTGTAGTTTTTCTGGATGAAATCACGTACGTTGACACTGTTTTTCCATTCACCCTCAGCGAATCCTTCCCAGGCCGAAGCCAGTTTTGCATTAAGTTCGGTCATAATATACCTGCCTTATCTAAGAAGACTTTTGCATTCAGGCGCAAAGTGACTGTTGCGCCATCCAAAACGGTTAATGCGCTGAGTCACTACCACGTAAATAGATAACCCAGTAAGTCAACCCGACCAGTAATCCACCCCCGATAATGTTGCCCAGAGTGACAGGGATCAGGTTGTCGAAAATGAAGTTATTAACAGAGAGCGTCTGAAATTGCGCTGCGCTAGTGCCGGTGGCCTGCCAGAATTCCGGGCCGGAAAAATCACGAATAACGATTGCAAAGGGGATCAGAAACATATTGGCGATACTGTGCTCAAAACCACTGGCGACGAACATCGCGACCGGCAGAATCATCACCACTAATTTATCTGTCAAGGTACGACCGGAATAGCTCATCCACACTGCCAGGCATACCATTAAATTGGCCAGGATACCGAGACAAACGGCCTGAATAAAAGTGTGATGCATTTTATGGTCTGCTGTTTGTAAAACATTTAAGCCCCACGCGCCGTTCGCGAGCATGTGTTCGCCTGCAAACCACATCAATGCGACAAAAAACAATGCGCCACATAAATTACCGAGATAGACGTTGAGCCAGTTACGCGCCAGTTGTCCCCAACTAATGCGTCCGCTTGCTTTTGCCACCACAATCAAGACTGTAGATGTAAAAAGATCTGCGCCGCAGACCACAACCAGCATTAAACCGAGTGAAAAACAGATGCCGCCGATGAGTTTCGCCACACCAAATGGCATGACGCCACTGCCTGTGGTCGCGGTGATATAGAAAACAAACGCAATTGAAATAAAAACACCGGCCGTAATGGCCAAAAAGAAGGTTGTGAAAGGATGTTTAGTCGCTTTATAAACACCGGCATCTTCAGCAACTTTTGCCATTGCAGCCGGTAATAATAAATTAAAAGGGTTGTCAGCTTTCACACTAACTATCTCCAGGAGTTGTCTGTAAAAATACTAACAAAGGAGTAGGGCTCAGGAATTGATATAGATCATATTTGACGAAAGCATGAAGCCATAAGAAGGAGAACTAATAAGCTTAATTGATTTAAATAACTGAAAAACAAGGTTTAAATTTTTTTAAAAAATGCATTAAATTTTTAACTGGTTTTTTTGAGTGTTTATAAAGAATGTTGGTTACGTTGAAATTTGGCATTGAATGTTAAATAAAATGATAATTGAGTGTAGCGCCTTTTTTAAAGTTGAGATTATTTAACTGATTTATAAAGTCAAAAAAAGGCACAGAATTTTAGCTGTGCCTCTGAGCGGTGTTTAATCACACTTTTTAATTGAAACCACTAAATTTTATTTTTCTTGCCAGTAACGGCGTTTGGCATTTTGCAATTTTTCATAAGCCGCAAGCAGTGCCTGATGCGCAGGAAAAGCCTTTAAATCACTGTCAACGGATTGCAGGCCGTAAAATGGCGCTTCGCCACTTATAGCTGCAGAAGCGGCTTCCACAGCGTTGGCACCATACATACGCATAAAGGCGTGATGATATTGCAAGGGATCGCGCTCATCTTCCATTGACAACAGCAGAAGTGTTTGCAGGCAACGGTAGTAATTAGCACGCTCTGGACTGAAAATGGAGCTGTTGAATTCCATTGTCCATTCGGTCCAAATCAGTGCCTGATCTAAATCACCACCGGCGAGCGCCAGCATTGCTTTAAGCTCGCCAATACGCAGCGTGTACCAACCGTTGTCTTTGCCTGTTGCCAGGCCGAGCAATTCCCGTACACGGGTGAAATCATCGAAGCCTTCATCGTCAAGCTGTGTAATCAAATCCAGATATTTTTCTGAATCCCAGTTGCTTTCCGGCAGTGCTAATAAGGTTTCACGGATGCCTGCCCCCATGCTGTTATTGGCAAGCATTAAATCTTCTGCCGGGTAAATATCAGACATGCCAGGCACGATGATACGGCAAGCATAGACGCCAAGATGTTCGTAATCGGCGATATAAACGTCCTGACCTTCCGCACGGAAAATGGCCATCAGCGTGTCAAATTCTTGCTCTGTTGTCCCGTCAAACTTCCAGTCAACAAAGGCGTAGTCAGCTGTTTCTTTAAACAAATCCCAGGAGATCAAGCCGCTGGAATCGATAAAATGCGTTTCGAGGTTGGCATGTTCAGCCACTTCTTCATCATCAAACGTTGGCGGTGTGAAGACGTCTAAATCTTTCAGGCTGCGACCCTGAAGTAATTCAGTAACGGTACGCTCGAGCGCCACACCAAAATCAGGATGCGCACCGAACGAAGCAAAACAGGTGCCGTTTGCTGGATTAAACAGTACGACGCAAATAACCGGATATTTCCCGCCTAATGAGGCATCGTATGCAAAAATCGGAAAACCTTCATCTTCCAGGCGAGCGATAGCTTCAACCACGCCAGGATAACGCTGCATCACAGCTTCGGGAATGGCAGGAAGGCTGATTGCTTCTGCAATGATTCGGTTTTTGATATAACGCTCAAAAACTTCAGAAAGCCCCTGCACACGAGCTTCGTTAGCCGTATTACCCGCCGACATGCCATTAGAAACGTACAGATTGCCAATGATATTCATTGGAATGTAAACCGTCTGCTGATCTGACTGGCGCGTAAACGGCAGGGCGCAAATACCGCGCTTGCTGTTGCCAGACTGAAGATCCACTAACTCCGCAGCGGTAAGTGCATTGTCCGGATCGTAAAAGGCACGAAGGCGCGCATCAAGGATCCCTTCGGGTAAAGCACCGTCTGCCGGTAACGGGAACCATTTTTCATTGGGATAATGAACAAAGTCACCTTTGGCAATCGCATTGCCTAACCAAAAATCAGCAAAGAAATAGTTAGTTGAGAGACGTTCGAAATATTCGCCTAACGCTGAAGCCAGGGCCGCTTTTTTGCTGGCACCTTTGCCGTTAGTGAAACAAAGGGGGCAGTCACGGTCACGAATATGCACTGACCAGACGTGCGGAACAGGGTTTAGCCAGGAGGCTTCTTCAATATTAAAACCAAGCTCCTGCAGTTTATGCTGGAAGCGTGCGATGGAGTCTTCCAGTGCGGCATCTTTGCCTGGATAAAAGTTTGCGTCATGGTGCCGCTCTCTCTGTTATAGGTGTGCGTAAAGCGCGCAATCATACGGATTTTGCTGCCTGTTCGCTATTAAGGTGCAATAAATTTCTGTTGGCTGTTCTGCACGCTTTTTCTGTCAGCCCGGCCCGAAAAACGTTTCACGGAAGATGCGTTACAAAATTTCAGGACGTTATGCATTCGTAACATAACCTGCCGGGCGGCAGATTCAGAAAATGTGATCGCGACCTGATTTGTGATTGCAGCCGCCGAGACGCAGTGATAAAACCGATACGTTATTCATAACCGTTCTATATGACAGTGGTGAGGGAAATGACACAAATTTATAATTTTAGCTCCGGGCCCGCGATGCTACCGGTAGAAGTGCTCCGTCGTGCAGAACAAGAACTGACAAACTGGCATGGCCTGGGCACCTCCGTAATGGAGATCAGTCACCGCAGCAAGGAATTTATTCAGGTAGCGGAAGAAGCCGAACAGGACTTTCGTGATCTGCTAAAAATACCGGCTAATTACAAAGTTTTATTCTGTCATGGCGGCGCGCGTGCGCAATTCGCTGCTGTACCGGGTAACTTGCTGGGTAGCGTAACCACCGCTGATTATATTGATGGCGGCTACTGGGCACACAGCGCGATAAAAGAGGCGGAGAAGTATTGCTTACCCCGCACGCTGGACGTAAAGACCACGCTTGATGGCAAACGAGCCATTTTGCCAATGCGCGACTGGGATGTCAGCGACGAGGCAGCTTATATTCATTATTGTCCTAACGAAACCATTGACGGCATTGCCATTAACGATCAACCCGACTTCGGTAATAAGGTTGTAGTGGCGGATTTCTCCTCAACCATTCTATCCCGTCCTGTTGATGTCAGTCGTTACGGTGTGATCTATGCAGGCGCGCAAAAGAATGTTGGCCCGGCAGGCTTAACACTCGTCATCGTGCGTGAAGATTTATTGGGTAAAGCCCATCCTTATGTGCCATCTATCCTGGATTACAAGGTATTGGCAGAAAATGATTCAATGTTTAACACGCCGCCAACGTTTGCCTGGTACCTTTCTGGCCTGGTATTTAAGTGGTTAAAAGAGAAGGGCGGAGTGAGTGAGATCGATAAAATCAATCAGGCTAAAGCAGACTTGTTGTATGGCTTGATTGATAAAAGCGATTTTTACCGCAACGATGTGGCAGCCAACAACCGTTCGCGCATGAATATTCCGTTCCAGCTAAGCGACGCGTCGCTGGATAAACTGTTTCTGGAAGAGTCTTTCAAGGCGGGTTTACATGCGCTGAAAGGCCACCGTGTAGTGGGCGGCATGCGTGCATCTATTTACAACGCCATGCCGCTGGACGGTGTGAAAGCCCTGACTGATTTTATGGTTGAATTTGAACGCCGCCACGGCTGATGATTAAAGCGATACCAGTATGAATGCTGGTGCCAGGCCCCGTCGTGAGGCGGGGTCTTCGTATTTTTTGAGGATTGAGTTTCACATGCAGGATTCCCTGACGTTACAACCGATTGCGCGCGTTAACGGCACTGTTAATTTGCCTGGCTCTAAAAGCGTGTCAAACCGTGCGCTACTGCTGGCTGCGCTGGCGAAAGGCACCACCCGACTGACTAATTTACTCGATAGCGATGACGTTAAACATATGCTCAATGCGCTTACTGTGTTGGGTGTGAGTTATACGCTTTCCGAAGATCGCACCGTTTGTGAAGTCACAGGGAATGCGGGGCCGCTGCAGTCAACCCAGCCGATAGAATTATTTCTTGGTAATGCGGGTACTGCGATGCGTCCACTGGCGGCGGCGCTTTGCCTGGAGCAGCAAAATGTGGTGTTGACGGGCGAGCCTCGTATGAAAGAGCGACCAATCGGTCATTTAGTCGATGCGTTACGTCAGGGCGGAGCGAAAATCGATTATCTGGAAAATACCGATTATCCACCGGTTCATTTGCAGGGTGGATTTACGGGCGGCGACGTTAGCGTTGACGGCAGCGTCTCAAGCCAGTTTTTAACTGCGCTGTTAATGACGGCTCCGCTGGCAGAGCAAGATACCCAAATCACGATTAAAGGCGATCTGGTATCAAAACCTTACATTGATATCACGCTACATTTGATGCGTTGTTTTGGCGTGGACGTTGAAAACCAGCACTATCAGCGATTCCTGATTAAAGGGAAGCAGCAGTATCAATCACCGGGTGATTATCTGGTTGAGGGAGATGCCTCATCAGCGTCCTACTTCCTTGCTGCTGCGGCCATCAAAGGCGGCACCGTGCGGGTAACCGGTATTGGGCGCAAGAGCGTTCAGGGCGATATCCGCTTCGCCGATGTGCTGGAAAAAATGGGTGCAACCGTTGAGTGGGGCGATGATTACATTGCCTGTACTGCCGGGAAATTGCAGGCTGTTGATATGGATATGAATCATATCCCTGATGCGGCGATGACTATTGCTACGGCGGCCTTGTTTGCTGAAGGTACTACACAGTTACGCAATATCTATAACTGGCGTGTTAAAGAAACCGATCGGTTGTCAGCCATGGCGACAGAATTACGTAAAGTGGGTGCTGAAGTCGAAGAGGGCCATGATTTTATCCGTATCACACCGCCCACCACTTTAGTTCACGCTGATATCGGTACCTATAACGATCATCGGATGGCAATGTGTTTTTCGCTGGTGGCGCTGTCCAATACACCAGTGACCATCCTTGACCCAGGCTGTACGGCTAAAACTTTCCCTGACTATTTCGAGCAACTGGCCAAAATAAGCCAGACTGCCTGATGTCACCTATCCGGCGCGTAACCGTGCCGGATTTCTTTTTTCTATGGTCGCATCCTTTCAGAAGTGCTCTGATTTGCCTGTAATTTTTAACCCTGTTTACGCTAAAGAGTAACTAAGATTGCCAGGGAAGCGTATAATGCCTGCCATTATTAATGGTTCAGATGGCTAAAAAAGCACAGCAACAGGAGAGAATAATGTCAGCGACTGCCCCGGTTATAACTATCGACGGGCCAAGCGGTGCGGGAAAAGGGACCCTGTGCAAAGCAATGGCTGAATCTTTACAATGGCATTTACTGGATTCAGGTGCTATTTATCGCGTTTTAGCGTTGGCCGCGTTACATCATCAAGTGGATATTGAATCAGAAGAGGCGCTGGTGCCTATTGCGGCGCATCTTGATGTTCGCTTTCTTTCGCATAAGGGCGATATGCAGGTCATTCTTGAAGGCGAAGATGTCACGGGTGAAATTCGCACCCAGGAAGTCAGTAACACGGCCTCACGCGTTGCGGCTTTCCCTCGCGTTCGTGAAGCACTGTTGCGTCGTCAGCGTGGTTTCCGCGAAGAGCCCGGTTTAATTGCGGACGGAAGAGATATGGGCACCGTTGTTTTCCCCGACGCGCCGGTAAAAATTTTCCTTGATGCAAGTTCAGAAGAACGCGCCCACCGCCGTATGCTACAGTTGCAGGAGAAGGGCTTTAGTGTTAACTTTGATCGCCTTTTAGCCGAGATAAAAGAACGCGATGATCGCGATCGCAACCGCGCAATTGCGCCTCTGGTACCTGCAGAAGATGCGCTGGTGCTGGATTCGACACAAATGTCGATTGAGCAAGTGATTGATAAAGCGTTGCAATATGCCCGTGAAAAACTGGGCATATAATATCCCGGCAAGAACAGAATCGTAATAACCCTGTACCACGGATCCGGTGCTGGGCATGTGAAACAACCCCATCCGACATGAAGTCAGATGGACGTTAAATTGAAGAATCCTGAAGATTATCAATATGACTGAATCTTTTGCTCAACTATTTGAAGAATCGCTGAAAGAAATCGAAACCCGCCCGGGTTCCATCGTTCGTGGCGTTGTTGTCTCTATCGACAAAGACGTTGTTCTGGTTGATGCGGGCCTGAAATCTGAATCTGCAATCCCTGCAGAGCAGTTCAAGAACGCAGCCGGCGAACTGGAAATCCAGGTTGGTGACGAAGTTGACGTTGCTCTGGATGCAGTAGAAGACGGCTTCGGTGAAACCCTGC
This sequence comes from Pantoea sp. LMR881, assembly GCF_027157825.1. NCBI lineage: Bacteria > Pseudomonadati > Pseudomonadota > Gammaproteobacteria > Enterobacterales > Erwiniaceae > Pantoea > Pantoea sp. LMR881. The sequence continues at coordinate 1,005,655 of NZ_JAPVOK010000002.1, read as the reverse complement.
TGTCCCGTGAGAAAGCTAAACGTCACGAAGCTTGGATCACGCTGGAAAAAGCTTACGAAGACGCTGAAACTGTTACCGGTGTTATCAACGGCAAAGTCAAAGGCGGCTTCACTGTTGAGCTGAACGGTATTCGTGCGTTCCTGCCAGGTTCACTGGTTGACGTGCGTCCAGTTCGCGACACACTGCACCTTGAAGGCAAAGAGCTTGAGTTCAAAGTTATCAAGCTTGATCAGAAGCGTAACAACGTCGTGGTTTCACGTCGTGCTGTTATCGAATCTGAAAACAGTGCTGAGCGCGATCAGCTGCTGGAAAACCTGCAGGAAGGCATGGAAGTTAAAGGTATCGTTAAGAACCTCACTGACTACGGTGCATTCGTTGATCTGGGCGGTGTTGACGGTCTGCTGCATATCACTGATATGGCATGGAAACGCGTTAAGCATCCAAGCGAAATCGTGAACGTGGGCGACGAAATCACTGTTAAAGTGCTGAAGTTCGACCGCGAGCGTACTCGTGTATCTCTGGGCCTGAAACAGCTGGGCGAAGATCCATGGGTTGCTATCGCTAAACGTTATCCAGAAGGCACCAAGCTGACTGGTCGTGTAACCAACCTGACTGATTACGGCTGCTTCGTAGAAATCGAAGAAGGCGTTGAAGGCCTGGTACACGTTTCTGAAATGGACTGGACCAACAAAAACATTCACCCATCTAAAGTTGTTAATGTGGGTGACGTGGTTGAAGTTATGGTTCTGGACATCGACGAAGAGCGTCGCCGTATCTCCCTGGGCCTGAAGCAGTGCAAATCTAACCCATGGCAGCAATTCGCAGAGACCCACAACAAAGGCGATCGCGTTGAAGGTAAAATTAAGTCAATCACTGACTTTGGTATCTTCATCGGCCTGGACGGTGGCATCGACGGTCTGGTTCACCTGTCTGACATCTCCTGGAACGCGACTGGCGAAGAAGCCGTTCGTGAGTACAAGAAAGGCGACGAAATCGCTGCCGTTGTACTGCAGGTTGATGCAGAGCGCGAGCGTATCTCTCTGGGCGTTAAGCAGCTGGCAGAAGATCCGTTCAACAACTACATCACTTTGAATAAGAAAGGTGCAATCGTCACCGGTAAAGTGACTGCAGTTGATGCTAAAGGTGCTACAGTTGAATTAGCTGATGGCGTTGAAGGCTACCTGCGCGCTTCTGAAGCTTCACGTGACCGCGTTGAAGACGCAACTCTGGTTCTGAATGTTGGCGACGATGTTGAAGCTAAATTCACCGGTGTTGATCGTAAAAACCGTGTTGTTAGCCTGTCTGTCCGTGCGAAAGACGAAGCTGACGAGAAAGATGCAATCGCAACTGTTAACAACAAACAGGAAGAAAGCAACTTCTCTAACGCAATGGCTGAAGCGTTCAAAGCGGCTAAAGGCGAGTAATCGACCTGACGCACCGGGTGGGCAACCACCCGGTTTCGGTAGAAAGCTGCCATACATTCCAATAGGGATTAACCGGAGGTTACATGACCAAGTCAGAACTGATTGAAAGACTGGCGGGACAGCATACTCATATACCGGCGAAAGTCGTTGAGGATGCGGTAAAAGAAATGCTTGAGCATATGGCCACTACGCTGGCACAGGGCGAACGCATTGAAATCCGGGGATTCGGCAGCTTTTCGTTGCATTATCGCGCACCGCGCACTGGCCGTAACCCGAAAACGGGTGACAAAGTGGATCTGGAAGGTAAATACGTTCCCCACTTCAAGCCAGGCAAAGAATTGCGTGACCGTGCAAATATTTACGGTTAAGCCGATACCGAATCGCATAAACGACACCTCCGGGTGTCGTTTTTTTTGCCTTTTATTTGAATTGCGAGCTGTTATCCATATTGATGTTGCGCACAGTGTAAAAACATATCCTTGCTGTGCAGCTTCGCTCATCGCTGTAACGACCTGACTATTTATTACCAGACATCCTGTCAAACTGATGAAATCTGATTAACGGAATTTATCATGCTGACATGGATAGCCCTGGCACAATTAACTGTTCTCGCTGCTTTACCTTTGTTGCTGTTGCCGCAACTGCCTTCGCTGAGCGTATTGCTGGCACTGTGGGGAACAGGTTTTGGCCTGTTGCAGTTCTCTCAATCAACAGTGCGCATCGTCGCTGTTGCATTGCTGCTCTTAGCATGGATGTTACATGACGCGCGTCAAACCGTAACGGATACAGAACGACTTGCCAAACCGGGCCAGTTTACGGTGCTGATTGATGAAGTGCGGCGTAACACTAAGCAAATTAAAATCAGGTTGTTAAAAGAGAATTCGCGCTATCTCTTTCCACCGCGTTTTGCCTGGGTTGCTTATGAAAATGAAACCGCTGATTACTGCTCCGGCCAGCGTTGGATTATGCATCTGCGACTGCGTGCGTTACATGCCCGGCTAAATGAGGGAGAGTTTGATGCGCAGCGTTTTGCCTTTGCCAGCTATACGCCATTACAGGGCCGCATTCTTAAACGCACACCTTTAGAAACCCGTTGCGACTGGCGCTGGCATTTTATTCAACGACATGACGCTCAACTGGCACATTTATCACAGCGCGCCACCCTAAAAGCTCTCGCTTTTGGCATCAGAGATGAACTGAGTAAAACAACGCGCCAGCTTTTACGCGACACGGGAACAGCGCATTTGATGGCAATTTCAGGCATGCACATTGCGCTGGCAGCAGGGGTGGGCTGGATCTTAGCCCGCGGTATACAAAGTGTCTTTTCGGCCCGCTATATCGGTTATCTGTTTCCGCTTACCGTCAGTTGGCTGGCCGCCGCCATCTATACATGGCTTTCTGGCGGGCATGCGCCTGCACAGCGGGCACTATTATCGTTAACGTTATGGATGGCGATACGCACAGCAGGAATACAACTGAATGGCTGGCAAATTTGGTCATTGTGTCTGGGCCTGCTGCTTTTGATCCATCCCTTAACCGTGCTTTCAGGCAGTTTTTGGCTCTCCGCTCTTGCCGTAGGCAGTTTATTAGTCTGGTATCACTGGTTTCCTTTGCCCGCTCGTTTCACTCATCAGCGACGCTGGATACCGCTCCGGCTTTTGCATCTCCAGGCGGGCATGATGATACTGATGGCACCTTTGCAGGTCGCCATGTTTAATGGCATCAGTTTAACCGCACTGATTGCCAACTTATTCGCGGTTCCGGTTATTTCCTTTATTACCGTGCCGCTGATTCTGCTGGCGATGTTGATGCCATTTATACAGGTGTCTGGACTCTTTTGGTGGCTCGCCGATCTCTCTTTGCGAGGTCTGACTGAGATGCTGACAAGCTTACCGGCTGGCTGGTGGCCGCTACAGGATGCGACGCTGATAGCGGCGATGGTGTGGGGTGGTTTAATTGTGTGGCGCTTGCAATTTTTTTATCGTGCACCCCTGAGCTGTTGCGCGCTTGCCCTGTCATTATTGATGGCCCGTCAGCCCGAGGATAAACCCGGCTGGCGCATTGATATGTTAGATGTGGGACATGGGCTAAGTATCGTCATTAGCCAGGGTAAAGAGGCTGTTTTATACGATACTGGCCCACGCTGGAATAATGACGATGCGGGCGCACGAGTGATTGTTCCCTGGCTGGAGCGTAAACAGTTGCAATTGCAGCAAGTGATTCTGAGTCACAAACATCTCGATCACAGTGGCGGGCTGGAATCAATTAAGCAACGCTGGCCCCGGCTCAGTATACGCAGTGCCTTGAACCAGGCCGGGCATTTACCCTGTGTGCGCGGCACGCACTGGCAATGGCGTCAGTTAACATTCAACGTTTTGTGGCCCTTAACCGCTTCGAAAGAAGGCAATAACAATGATGCCTGCGTCATCAGTGTTGATGATGGAAAAGTCAGACTTTTACTGACCGGCGACATAGAAGCGGTGGCAGAACGAAAACTCGTCACGCTTGAAAAACAGCGATTACACGCGGATATCGTGCAAGTGCCGCACCACGGCAGCCGGACTTCATCAACGGCTTTGCTGCTGCGTAATATTCAGGGCCGTGCCGCGCTGGCCTCAGTGGCACGTTACAATGCATGGCGAATGCCAGCTAAATCCGTTGTGAATCGCTACAAAGAACAAGGATTTAACTGGATGGATACCGCCCAGTCAGGACAGATAAGTATTCTGATCCATAAGGGAAAAATGCGCCTTGCTGGGTTTAGGGAAGATTTAATGCCCCGTTGGTATCATCAGTGGTTTGGCGTGAAACGCGAATCCAGGTAGAATGACCGGCTATTTCCAACAGCGTGAATAAATAATGCATCAAGACAAAGATCTCTCAACGTGGCAGACATTTCGTCGACTCTGGCCGATGATCTCGCCTCACAAAGCGGGTTTATTTGTGGCTGGAATAGCCTTGATAATCAACGCCGCAGGCGACACCTTAATGCTCTCCCTGTTGAAGCCTTTACTGGATGATGGCTTTGGTAAGGCAGACAAGTCGGTGATGCTGTGGATGCCATTAGCGGTTATCGGGCTAATGTTGATTCGCGGCGTAACCAGCTATATCTCCAGTTATTGCATCTCATGGGTTTCAGGTAATGTCGTGATGGGCATGCGCCGCCGTTTGTTCAGTCACATGATGGGCATGCCGGTTTCTTTCTTTGATCAACAGTCCACCGGGACGCTGCTGTCGCGTATCACATACGATTCCGAACAGGTTGCCTCTTCTTCTTCAAGTGCTCTGGTAACAGTAGTGCGTGAAGGGGCATCAATCATCGGGCTGTTTATTATGATGTTCTATTACAGCTGGCAGCTATCGTTGATCCTGATTGTGCTGGCACCCATTGTGTCGTTCGCTATTCGTACTGTGTCTAAGCGTTTCCGTAACATCAGTAAATCGATGCAGAACACCATGGGGCAGGTGACAACCAGCGCAGAGCAAATGCTGAAAGGGCATAAAGAAGTGCTGATTTTTGGCGGACAAGACGTTGAGTCAAAGCGATTTGATCGCGTCAGTAACCGTATGCGTCAACAAGGTATGAAGCTGGTTTCGGCTTCGTCCATCTCTGATCCTGTAATTCAGTTAATTGCTTCACTGGCTCTGGCGTTTGTGCTTTACGCGGCAAGTTTTCCAAGTGTGATGGACACCTTAACTGCCGGGACGATTACCGTTGTGTTCTCCTCCATGATTGCGTTGATGCGCCCGTTAAAATCACTGACCAATGTCAACGCTCAGTTTCAGCGTGGTATGGCGGCCTGCCAGACTCTGTTTTCTATTCTTGATAGCGAGCAGGAAAGCGATAAAGGTACGCGGGAAGTGGAGCGTGCTAAAGGCGACGTTGAGTTCCGCGATGTGACTTTCACTTATCCTGGCCGTGATATTCCGGCACTACGCAATATTAATCTGTCATTGCCTGCCGGGAAAACTGTTGCGCTGGTAGGACGATCAGGATCGGGCAAATCCACAATGGCCAGCCTGCTGACGCGCTTTTACGACATTCAGCAGGGCGAAATTTTGCTGGATGGTTACGATTTGCGTGAATACACGCTGCGTTCATTGCGCAATCAGGTGGCGCTCGTCTCTCAAAACGTTCATCTGTTCAATGACACCATTGCAAACAACATTGCTTACGCGCGCAGCGAACAGTACAGCCGCGAAGAGATTGAAAAAGCGGCAACCATGGCGCATGCAATGGACTTCATCAGCAAAATGGATAATGGCTTAGACACCATTATTGGTGAAAATGGCGTGTTATTATCAGGAGGGCAGCGCCAGCGTATTGCCATTGCACGTGCGCTGTTACGTGACTGCCCAATTTTGATCCTTGATGAGGCAACCTCTGCGCTTGATACTGAATCGGAACGTGCTATTCAGTCTGCACTTGATGAACTTCAGAAAAACCGAACGTCACTGGTCATCGCGCACCGTCTTTCTACTATTGAAAAAGCGGATGAAATTGTCGTGGTTGAAGATGGGCAAATTGTTGAACGTGGCACTCACGCTATGCTTCTGGCAGAGAAGGGAGCCTATGCGCAGCTTCACAAAATGCAGTTTGGCCAATGATTGAGCGCATCTGGAGCGGGCGATCGCCGTTGTGGTTACTGCTCTGGCCCCTGAGCCTGCTGTATGGCGCGATCACCGCTCTGATTCGACTCTGCTTTTTGCGCGGCTGGCGTAAAAGCTGGCGTGCGCCTGTACCCGTCATCGTGGTGGGAAATCTCACCGCAGGCGGGAATGGCAAAACGCCTGTGGTGATCTGGCTGGTAAACGTATTGCAACAGCGTGGATTAAAAGCCGGTATCGTTTCACGTGGCTATGGCGGCAAAGCTGAGCGTTATCCGCTGCTGGTTAATGCACAAACCTCCCTGAACAGGCCGGTGATGAGCCTGTACTCATCGCAGCACGTACGGGGGCACCAGTTGCGGTCGCACCAAAGCGTCGTTTAGCCGTTGAGGCCCTACTTAAACATAACGATCTTGACGTCATCATCACTGATGATGGCCTGCAGCATTATGCGCTGCAACGTGATAAAGAGATCGTGGTAGTGGATGGTGTGCGTCGTTTTGGCAATGGCTGGTGGTTACCGGCGGGTCCGATGCGTGAGCGAGCCTCACGCCTTAAGCAGGTGGATGCAGTGATTGTAAACGGAGGTGAGGCGCAGCCAGAGGAAATTGCGATGCACCTACAACCCGGTATCGCAACGAATTTGCTGACGGGAGAAACCCAGCCGCTGCATCAACTCAATAACATCGTCGCAATGGCCGGAATTGGTCATCCTCCCCGTTTTTTCACCACGCTGAAACAGCAAGGTGTGAACCCGGTGGCTGAGATTGCCTTTGCCGATCATCATGCATACAGCGAAGCAGAATTGTCTGGTCTGACGCTGGCAGGGCAAAACCTGTTGATGACAGAAAAAGATGCGGTTAAATGCAGAAATTTTGCGCAGCAGAACTGGTGGTATTTACCGGTTGACGCGGTATTGCAAGGCTCAGGGGTTGAGTCTTTGCTAAGCGATATCGAACAATTGTGCCGTCATCCTACATCTGATCCTCAGCATTAATATCAGGTGAGGCTGGCTAAGGAAGAGAATGAAGGCCATACATTCACTTTCATTGCAGCAAGCACGTAACCTTCACCTCGCTGCGCAGGGTTTATTGCGTCGTCCCACGCGCGCTGCGCAGTATCAGGATGTTGTAGATTGCGTTTCACGCATGTCACTGCTACAAATTGACACCATTCATGTCGTTGCCCGTAGTCCTTACCTCGTTTTGCATAGCCGCCTTGGTCATTATTCGCCAGCATGGCTGGATCAGGCCCTGGCACAGGGGGCGTTATTTGAATACTGGGCTCACGAAGCTTGCTTTGTACCTCGACAGGATTACAAACTCCTGCGGCATCGCATGTTGTCACCGCAACGCCTGGGATGGAAATACAACGCACAGTGGGTAAGCGACCATCAGCAAGAGATCGCTGACTTACTCGAACAGATCAAAGTGACTGGGCCCGTGCGGGCGGCAGATTTCGGTCGCGGCGCTGATCATAAGCCGGGATGGTGGGCCTGGAAACCGCACAAGCGCCATCTGGAAAATCTGTTCAGCGCGGGGAGTTGATGGTCGCTGAGCGTCGTAATTTTCAGCGTGTTTATGATTTACGTAGTCGAGTCATGCCGGAGTGGCAGGACGCGCTGCATAGCATCAGCGACGCGGAAGCGGTCAGGTTAATGCTGCTAAACAGCGCACGCAGCCTGGGCATTTTCCGTGCTGCCTGGCTGCCTGATTATTATCGTCTCAAACGTGTGGCGCTTCAGCCTTTTACAGATCAGGCACAGGAAGCCGGTGATATTGTTGCTGTTGAAGTTGAAGCACTTGGCAAAATGTGGCTGCATCGCGACTACCTGCCTTTGCTCAATACGCCGCTCAACGCCACGCATAGCGCCTTGCTGTCACCTTTTGATCCCGTGGTCTGGGATCGCAAGCGGGCTCGCGAGCTGTTCAATTTTGATTACCGCATTGAGTGCTATACGCCTGAGGCCAAACGTCAATATGGCTATTTTGTGCTGCCCATTTTACACCGGGGTGAAATCAAGGGCAGGCTTGATGCGCGCATGCTGCGCCCCGCCCGGCAGCTTATCGTCAAAAATATCTGGCTGGAGGAGGAGGTTCGTGTGACGCGCACGTTTATTCAGGATCTTCAGCGCACCCTGAGCGATTTTGCTGGCTGGCAAAATGCTGATCAGGTGGTTATTCAACATGCACCCGAGGCGCTGCAGGCGGCCTGGGGATCGTCATGGCGCACGCAGGCGTAACCAACAGCAAACTCGCACGGTTTCCACACACCCGCAGTGCATGCGCTATGGTATGCTTAACGCCTCAGAATTCGGTCCTTGATGGAGGATATATGGATCACCGTTTGCTCGAAATCGTTGCCTGTCCGGTATGCAATGGCAAGTTGTATTACAACAATGCTCAACAGGAACTCATCTGCAAGCCAGACGCACTGGCATTTCCGGTGCGTGACGGCATTCCTGTCTTGCTGGAAAACGAAGCGCGCACGCTGTCAGTTGAAGAGATTCATCCATGAGTTTTGTTGCCATCATTCCCGCGCGCTATGCGTCAACGCGCTTGCCTGGGAAACCGCTGGTCGATATTCACGGCAAGCCAATGGTCGTGCATGTCATGGAACGCGCACGCGAATCGGGTGCCAGTCGCGTGATTGTCGCTACCGATCATCCTGAGGTGGCAAAAGCGGTTGAAGCCGCCGGCGGCGAAGTCTGTATGACGCGCGCCGATCACCAGTCTGGTACCGAACGCCTGGCAGAAGTGATTGAAAAGCTGCAATTAGCCGATGACCAGATTGTGGTGAATGTGCAGGGCGACGAGCCGATGATCCCTGCGGAAATTGTGCATCAGGTCGCGACAAATCTGGCACAGGCAAAAGCAGGCATGGCCACACTGGCAGTGCCGATTACTGATGCGGAAGAAGCATTCAATCCCAATGCGGTCAAAGTGGTGATGGATGCGCAAGGCTATGCGCTCTATTTCTCACGGGCCACTATTCCCTGGGATCGCGAACGCTATGCGACTTCCCGGGAACAGATTGGCGATACCCTGCTGCGGCACATCGGCATCTATGCCTATCGCGCCAGCTTTATTCGCCGTTACATAACCTGGGCACCCTGTCCGCTGGAGCAGATTGAACTGCTCGAGCAGCTGCGGGTCTTGTGGTATGGCGAAAAGATTCACGTTGCAGTCGCGAAAACAGTCCCCGGCGTCGGTGTCGATACCCCCGATGATCTGGTACGTGTCCGTTTAGCTATGCAGGCCTGATGTCGCCGGGGATTTTCTCCCCGGCCTTAGGTAAAAAGTTTGATCCACTTCTAAACGCGCAAAAGTCAGGCCCTCCAGGATAGTGTGTTAGTTCATCTGAGGAGGATGAAGCATGGAACATCTCAAAGCAGAATTAACGCTGGTGCTCGGAGAACAAATCAGCCGCCTCGAAACCATCAGCGAACAACCGCCCGCCAGACTCTACGCCTTATACGATCACGCCGGTAAGCCCATGCCACTAATGGCAAAATATTATCGTCATCAGGGTCGCGCAGCACTCGAAGCGAAGAAGCTGGCGCTGTTAGGTCATGAAGGACTGATTAGCGTACCGGCGGTGTATGGATTAGTGATCAGTCAGCAGAAGCCGGTGCATGAAATGTTGCTGTTGGCGCGTCTGAATGGCGTCTCGGCCGAAGCGCCAACGCGAGATGCGACGCGCTGGCAGCAATTTTGCGAACAGGTGGTTGAAGGTTTACTGGCCTGGCATCGTATCGCCAGCCATGGCTTAGTTGGCACCGTAGACAGCACACAGGAAAATCACTGGCCCGCCTGGTTTCAGCAGCGTGTTGAAGTCTTATGGTCAACCTTAAGTTATCTGCGGCCGCCTTTTTTACGCTTGAAGATCGCCAAATTTTGTATCGCTGCCGTGCGCGGCTGGCCTGTTTTTTTCGTGAATTTGATGATCCCTGCGTTATGGTGCACGGCAATGTGCGCTTGCAGAGTATGGTCAAAAACGCCCGCAGCGATCAGCTGTTAGCGATGACGCAGCCGGGCAATATTTTATGGGCACCGCGCGAGTATGAGCTGATTCATTTAGGCAATACACCAGCCGAAATGGCGCTTTTACACCACTATTTACAGCGTGCGCCGGTATCAGAAGGGTTTTTGTGGCGACGCTGGGTTTACCAGCTGTGGGATTGCGTTGATACACTGGTCCACAGCGGGCAGTTTGACCGCCCGCGATTTGATCATGCGCGCCAGCAGTTACTTCCCTGGCTCGGTTGAAGGCGCATTTTTTGCTTTTAGCCGCTGCCAAATTTGCCCCAGCGTCTCATAGACCGCGCGTTCGCTGTGGCTCAGCCAAAGTGGAGAAGGGATGGCACGCTCCCAGCCATTAAGCGGCGAGGTGATAGCCAGTTGATTGGCTGGCGCGGCAACAGGATCAAGCCCGGCGGCCTGAAAAAACAACATCGCTCTGGGCAGATGATTCGCTGAGCTGATCAACAAAAAAGGACGATTGCCAACCAGGGCTTTCACCGCTTGCGCTTCTTCTTCGGTATCTTTCGGTTGATCGAGCATTTTAATCTGCTCAGATGGCACACCTAAACTTTCTGCAACAGATGCGGCAACCCATGCATTGCTCTTCGGATTCTTTCCTGCTGCGGCACCGGTAAAAATCAACGTGGCGTGAGGATTAAGGTGCCATTGCCGTACACCTTCTGCTACCCGAGGCAAACTATTGCCGATTAAATTTGAGCTGGGTGCCCAATTCGGATTAAAGGTGTAGCCGCCGCCCAGCACCACAATATAATCAACCCTTTCTGAACCATTCCGGTGGGAAACCGGTTTTCAAGCGGTAACAGCAGCCGGTCAGCTACAGGTTGCAGGCTCAGTAACAGCAGGAACAGCCAACTGAATGAGATCAAAATTTTGCCACTTTTTTGCCAACGACTGAACCAAAGCAGCAAAATACCCAAAGCCATCAGCAAAAGCAGAAACGGCAAGGGCAGTAACATGCCTCCCACCACTTTTTTCAGGGTAAAAAACATCAAAAAAGACTCCTGTTGTCTGAAAAAACAGCAGCTGGAAGAGAAGAACAGGATGAAAGGTTCATTCTTCTTGTGCCTGTGACAAAATAGCATAAGTCTCACCGCAGCATACCGGAGCCAGAGCCATGCAGGATCGCAACTTTGACGATCTCGCGGATAAATTTTCGCAAAATATTTACGGCACCACCAAAGGACTTGTGCGACAGGCGATTTTATGGGATGAGCTTGACGCCATACTTCCCAGTCTCTCGCCACAGCCGTTAAACATTCTTGACGCCGGTGGTGGCGTAGGACAAATTTCCAGCGGCCTGGCGGCGCGAGGTCATCAGGTTTTGCTGTGTGATTTATCTGCAGAGATGTTGCGCCGGGCGCGGGAAAATGCCGATGCGTCAGGCGTGAGCCACAACATGCAGTTCAAACAAATTAGCGCCCAGCAGGTTGGCGAACATTTGGATAAGCCAGTGGATCTGGTATTGTTTCACGCTGTGCTTGAATGGGTGGCTGAGCCTGAAAAAGTGCTGAAGGCGTTGTTTGATGTGTTGCGGCCTGGCGGCGTGCTGTCGTTGATGTTTTATAACCTGCACGGCTTAACGTTACGCACCTTAACGCTCGGCAACTTTGGCTATCTGCGCACCAATTTAACCAAACGTAAAAAGCGCACGTTATCGCCTGATTACCCGCGCGATCCCGATCAGGTTTACCAGTGGCTCGAAGCCTGCGGTTTTGTGCTTGAGCAGCGCGCCGGTATCCGCGTATTCAGTGATTATATGAAGCCGCCTAAAGGCGAGCCGAAAAGTGACGATGAAATTATTGAGATGGAGCGGCGCTTTTGCCGTCAGGAACCCTTTTGAGCTTAGGGCGCTATATCCATGTAACTGCGCGCAAACCCGGGCAGAAGGACGAATTATGAGTGAATTTTCCCAGACGGTACCTGAACTGGTATCCTGGGCGCGTAAGAATGACTTTTCCTTGCGCTGCCAGTAGAACGTCTGGCCTTTTTGCTGGCCATCGCCACCCTTAATGGTGAGCGAATGGATGGCGAAATGAGTGAAGGTGATTTGATTGATGCTTTCCGTCACGTCAGTAAAGCTTTCGAACAAACCCATGAAACTGTGCTGGTACGCGCAAACAACGCCATCAATGATATGGTGCGTCAGCGTTTATTAAACCGTTTCACCAGCGAACTGACCGAAGGTCACGCCATTTACCGTCTGACGCCGTTAGCCATTGGCATCACAGATTACTACATCCGTCAGCGAGAATTCTCTACGCTGCGTCTGTCGATGCAGTTATCCATTGTTGCAAATGAGCTGAAGCGCGCCGCCGACGCTGCCGAAGAGAATGGTGATGAATTTCACTGGCATCGCAACGTGTTTGCACCGTTGAAATATTCAGTTGCAGAGATCTTTGACAGCATTGATATGACCCAGCGCCTGATGGATGAGCAACAGCAGGCGGTGAAAAACGATGTCGCTGAACTGTTGAACAAAGACTGGCGTGCGGCGATTTCCAGTTGTGAAATGTTACTGTCGGAAACCTCAGGCACGCTGCGTGAACTGCAGGATACGCTGGAAGCGGCAGGGGATAAGCTGCAGGAGAATCTGCTACGCATTCAGGATGCCACGCTCAACAGCCCGGATTTAGGCTTCGTTGACAAGCTGGTATTCGATCTCCAAAACAAGCTTGACCGCATTACCAGTTGGGGCCAGCAGGCAATTGACCTGTGGATTGGCTACGACCGTCACGTGCATAAATTCATTCGTACGGCCATCGACATGGATAAAAACCGCGTCTTTGCCCAACGATTGCGTCTGTCAGTACAAAATTATTTTGATGCGCCCTGGGCTTTAACTTACGCCAATGCCGAGCGTCTGTTTGACATGCGCGATGAAGAACTCACGTTGCGAAATGATGAAGTTATGGGCGAGCTGCCGGCTGAACTGGAGTATGAAGAGTTCAATGAAATTCGTGAACAGCTGGCAGCGATGATCGAAGAGGCGCTGCAGGCGTATAAATTGCAGCAAAAACCGCTCAACCTCGCCACCGTGATGCGCGATTACCTGGCACAATATCCCCGCGCGCGCCATTTTGATCTCGCGCGTATTGTCGTGGACCAGGCTGTGCGTCTCGGCGTAGCAGAAGCTGATTTAGCCGGTTTGCCCGTAGAGTGGCAGGCCATCAATGATTACGGAGCCAAGGTGCAGGCACATGTCATCGACAAATATTGAACAAGTGATGCCAGTTAAGCTGGCTCAGGCACTGGCAAATCCGATTTTCCCGGCGCTGGATAGTCAACTGCGCGCCGGACGACATATCAATATTGAAGAGCTGGATAACCATGCTTTTCTGATGGATTACCAGGAATATCTCGAAGAGTTTTACGCACGTTACAACGTTGAGCTGATTCGTGCGCCAGAAGGTTTCTTCTATCTTCGCCCCCGCTCAACCACGCTGATACCACGCTCGGTGCTGTCAGAGATGGATATGATGGTAGGAAAAATTCTCTGTTATCTCTATCTCAGCCCGGAGCGTCTGGCAAACGAAGGCATCTTCACGCAGCAGGAGCTTTACGATGAGCTACTGTCGCTGGCCGACGAAAGCAAGCTGCTGAAGCTGGTAAACCAGCGGTCAACGGGTTCGGATGCCGATCGCGCCAAATTACAGGAGAAAATGCGCGCTTCACTGAATCGCCTGCGTCGCCTTGGCATGGTGTGGTTTTTTGGCAACGACAGCAGCAAATTCCGTATTACGGAATCGGTGTTCCGTTTTGGTGCTGATGTGCGCAGCGGTGATGATGCGCGCGAGGCACAGTTACGTCTGATCCGTGATGGCGAAGCAATGCTGTTGGCAAACGCAACGGCCCCAGTAGAAGCGGATGAAGTTGATGAAAACAGTAGCGAAACGAGCGACAGCGCGGAGGAAGAGCAGGTATGATTGAACGCGGAAAATTTCGTTCGCTAACGCTGATTAACTGGAACGGTTTTTTTGCCCGAACCTTTGATCTGGATGAACTGGTAACGACCCTCTCCGGCGGTAACGGCGCGGGTAAATCGACCACCATGGCGGCGTTTGTTACCGCCCTGATCCCAGATTTGACGCTGCTGCACTTTCGTAACACCACGGAAGCGGGTGCAACGTCGGGCTCACGTGACAAAGGCTTGCACGGTAAATTGCGTGCTGGCGTCTGCTATTCAATGCTGGACGTAGTCAACTCACGTCATCAACGTGTGGTTGTCGGTGTTCGTTTACAACAGGTCGCAGGCCGCGACAAAAAAGTGGATATCAAGCCTTTCAGTATTCATGGCTTGCCCACCGATACCAATCCAACTGACATGCTGACGGAAATTCTCGACAGCCGTCAGGCGCGTGTGCTGCCGCTGAATGAAGTAAAAGAACGGGTTGAAGCCCAGGAAGGCGTCCAGTTCCGCCAGTATAATTCCGTCACTGATTATCACGCCATGATGTTCGATCTTGGCGTGGTGCCGCGTCGTCTGCGCTCAGCCAGCGATCGCAGCAAGTTTTATCGCCTGATTGAAGCGTCGCTGTATGGCGGGATCTCCAGCGCAATTACGCGCTCACTGCGTGATTATCTGTTGCCAGAAAACAGCGGTGTGCGCAAAGCCTTCCAGGATATGGAAGCGGCATTACGTGAAAACCGCATGACGCTGGAAGCCATCCGCGTGACGCAGTCTGACCGCGATCTGTTTAAGCATCTTATCTCTGAAGCCACCAGCTATGTTTCTGCAGATTATATGCGTCACGCCAATGAGCGGCGCATTCATCTGGACAGCGCACTGGTGTTGCGTAATGAGCTTTTCAGCAGCCGCACCCAGCTTGCTTCTGAGCAATATCGTCATATTGAAATGGCGCGCGAATTGTCAGAACACAGCGGTGCTGAGAACGATCTTGAAGTTGATTATCAGGCAGCCAGCGATCATCTGAATCTGGTGCAAACAGCCATGCGCCAGCAGGAGAAAATCGAGCGTTACGATAACGATATTGAAGAACTGACGCTTCGTCTGGAAGAGCAGAACGAAGTCGTGGCAGAAGCGCGCGAAGTGCAGGAAGAGAACGAAGCGCGTGCTGAAGCTGCTGAACTGGAAGTCGATGAACTGAAAAACCAGCTGGCCGATTTTCAGCAGGCGCTTGACGTTCAGCAAACCCGCGCCATTCAATATCAGCAGGCGTTGCAGGCACTGGAGCGCGCCCGTTCGCTCTGTCAGCTTCCTGAACTCACCATCGACAACGCCAGCGAATGGCAGGAAAACTTCCAGGCAAAAGAGGAAGAAGCCACTGAGCAACTGTTGCGTCTTGAGCAAAAGCTGAGTGTGGCAGAAGCGGCGCACAGTCAGTTTGAACAGGCGCTGGCGCTGGTCACCAGCATTGCTGGCGAAGTCAGTCGCCAGGATGCCTGGCAGACCGGACGCGAGCTGCTGCGTGATGCCAGCAATCAGCGACATCACGCCGATCAACTCTCTTCGCTGCGCCTGCGGTTGAATGAGCTGGAGCAGCGCCTGGGTGAACAGCATGACGCAGAGCGTCTGCTGGCAGAGTTTTGTAAGCGCCAGGGTCAGCACTATGAGGCTGATGCGCTGGAAGGCTTACAGCGTGAACTGGAAGCGCAAATCGAGCAACTGAGCACCAGCGTCTCTGACGCAGGCGAACAGCGCATGATGATGCGTCAGGAGCTGGAGCAGCTGCGCGAGCGTACTGCGGCCCTGACCACACGTGCGCCACACTGGCTGGCGGCGCAGGAAATTCTGACCCAGCTGAGTGAGCAGACCGGCCAGGCGCTGACCAGCAGCCAGCACGTAACGGAATATATGCAGCAACTGCTTGAGCGCGAGCGCGAAACCACGGTTGCGCGTGATGAAATCGCGGCGCGCAAGCGCGAAGTCGAGCAGCAAATTGAACGTCTCAGCCAGCCGGGTGGCGCAGAGGATGCCCGCTTAACGCAACTGGCAGAACGTTTTGGCGGCGTATTGCTTTCTGAAATCTATGATGATGTCACGCTCGACGACGCCCCTTATTTCTCCGCACTTTATGGTCCTTCGCGTCACGCTATTGTGGTGCCGGATCTGTCGCTGATCCGCGAACAGCTTGATGGGCTGGAAGAGTGTCCGGAAGATCTCTATCTGATCGAGGGCGATCCGCAGTCGTTTGATGACAGTGTGTTTAGCGTTGATGAGTTACAAAACGCCGTTGTGGTCAAAGTGGCCGAGCGTCAGTGGCGCTATTCACGCTTCCCGAAACTACCGCTGTTTGGCCGCGCTGCGCGTGAAAACCAGTTAGAACTGCTGCACAGCGAACGCGATCGTCTGGCGGAGCGTTACGCCACGCTGTCGTTTGATGTGCAGAAAACCCAGCGCCTGCATCAGTCTTTCAGCCGCTTCATCGGCAGTCATTTAGCGGTGGCGTTTGATGACGATCCGGAAGCACAAATTCGCCAGCTTGGCGCACGTCGTGGTGAGCTGGAGCGCGCGTTAAACCAGCATGAAAGCAATAACCAACAGCAACGTCAGCAATATGAGCAGGCGAAAGAGGGCGTGTCGCAGCTCAACCGACTGCTGCCGCGTGTTAATTTGCTGCTGGATGATACCTTAGCCGATCGCTGCGAAGAGATTCGTGAGCAGGTAGAAGAAGCGCAAGAAGCTGCACGCTTTCTGCATCAGCACGGCGCTAAGCTGGGCAAGCTGGAATCGCTGATTTCAGTGTTGCAGAGCGATCCGGAGCAACATGAACAATTGCAGGCCGACTATCAACAGGCGCAGCAGCAGCAGCGTATTGCTCGCCAGCAGGCGTTTGCCTTGACGGAAGTGGTACAGCGTCGTGCGCACTTTGGTTACGACGACTCGGCCAGCATGCTGAACGGTAACAATGATCTCAGCGATAAACTGCGCCAGCGTCTTGAGCAGGCTGAAGCAGAACGTAGCCGCAGCCGTGATCGCCTGCGTGAACATCAGGCACAGCTCACGCAGTATTCGCAGGTTCTGGCGTCGCTCAAAAGTGCATACGATGCCAAGCGCGACATGCTGAGAGAGTTGCAGCAGGAGATGCAGGATATCGGGGTACATGCCGATGCCCAGGCTGAAGAGCGGGCCCGCATCCGTCGCGATGAACTCTATACGGCACTGAGCCATAACCGTGCACGTCGTAATCAGTTAGAAAAACAGCTGACCTTCTGTGAAGCGGAAATGGAGACGTTACGCAAAAAGCTGCGTCATCTCGAACGCGACTATCATCAGAAACGTGCCCAGGTCGTCAGTGCAAAAGCGGGCTGGTGTCTGGTGCTGCGTCTGGTGAAAGATAACGGTGTCGAACGCCGCCTGCATCGCCGCGAATTAGCCTATCTCAGCGGTGATGATCTGCGCTCCATGTCGGATAAAGCCCTGGGGGCGCTGCGTCTGGCGGTAGCCGATAACGAGCACCTGCGTGATGTGCTGCGCTTATCAGAAGATCCTAAGCGCCCGGAACGTAAAATTCAGTTCTTCATTGCCGTTTATCAGCATCTGCGTGAGCGCATTCGCCAGGACATCATCCGCACCGATGACCCGGTTGAAGCCATCGAACAGATGGAGATTGAACTGAACCGTCTGACTGAAGAGCTGACCGCGCGTGAGCAAACGCTGGCAATCAGCTCGCGTAGCGTGGCGAACATTATTCGTAAAACCATTCAGCGTGAACAAAACCGTATCCGCCAACTCAATCAGGGTTTGCAGACCGTCAGCTTTGGTCAGGTGCGCAGCGTGCGCCTCAACGTCAACGTGCGCGAAACGCACGCTATGTTGCTGGATACGCTGTCAGAAGAGCATGAGCAGCATCAGGATCTGTTTAACAGCAATCGCCTGACCTTCTCTGAAGCACTGGCGAAGCTTTATCAGCGCCTGAATCCGCAAATTGATATGGGACAGCGTACGCCACAAACAATTGGTGAGGAGCTGCTTGATTACCGCAACTATCTTGAGATGGAAGTGGAAGTTAACCGTGGCTCTGATGGCTGGCTGCGTGCTGAAAGCGGCGCGTTGTCTACCGGTGAAGCGATCGGTACGGGAATGTCAATTCTGGTGATGGTGGTACAGAGCTGGGAAGAAGAGTCCCGTCGTTTACGCGGCAAAGATATCTCGCCGTGCCGCTTGCTGTTCCTTGATGAAGCGGCGCGTCTCGATGCGCGCTCTATCGCCACCCTGTTTGAGCTGTGTGAACGTCTGGAAATGCAGCTGGTTATCGCGGCACCAGAAAACATCAGCCCGGAGAAAGGCACAACCTATAAACTGGTACGTAAAGTGTTTAATAACACGGAACACGTTCATGTTGTTGGTCTGCGCGGCTTTGCGGCTGATCCCACACCGGCACGGCGTGAGCGTGAGGCCACGTCTCTGACAGAACCCGAGGCGTAAAAATCGCTGGCTGAAACGTAGTCAAATACTGCGCCATTCGTTAATCTAATCACGGCATTTGTCGAAGAGGCAAATGCCGTTTTTTATTCGTATACTCATAAGTATAAGAAGCAGCCCATCGCAGTAGTTTCAGGGAACGCTGCGCAGTAGATTAAACAAGGGGGCAGGGATGTTGCTGGCAAACAGGTTCAAACATCGTCGCGTTATTTCATTGTTAGCACTGGCGCTAACGGTTATTCCATTGGGCACAGCACAAGCCGCAATTATTGCTGCTTTACCCGGTTCGACAGCAGGAGCTCTGCCGATAACCGAAAGCCAGCAGCGTATTCAGCAAGCGTTCTCCCGCGGCAATCAGCCTTTCTATCTCTCTTCACTGGCAACCATTTACGCTGCACGTCATATGCAGCCGATTTGGCAGGATCGCGAGGCGGTACAAAGATTTCAGCAGCAGCTGGCTGAAGTGGCACTTTCCGGGGTGCAGCCTCAGTTTACCCGTTGGGTTGATCGCTTAACCGATCCAAATATTCAGGGTCTTGCCCGCGATCTGGTGTTGTCAGATGCCATGCTCGGCTATTTGCAGTTCGTATCAAATGTGCCAACGCAGGGTGAAACCTGGCTGTACAGCAATGTGCCTTACAAGCTGGCGCTGCCATCCGTGGCAGTGGTGAACCAGTGGCAAAATGCCGTCAATGCTGGCGCTAATGCGACCTTTATCGCGTCGCTGGCCCCTCAGCATCCGCAGTATGTTCCGATGCATACGGCACTTAAAAATTTGCTCAGCGATAAACAACCCTGGCCGCAACTCAAAAATAGCGAAACGCTGCGTCCAGGACAGGTCAGTGACGATGTGCCCGCGCTGCGCGAAATATTACAGCGCAGCGGCATGCTCACGGCCCAGACGCTGTCTCCGGCACCGACCGATGATGCAGTTCCCACCGCACCTGAGCCCGTCAGCCATACTGAACAACCTGTTGCGGTTAGCCCGTCAGCAACAAACGTGAACGACCTGCCGGCGCAATCGCCCCAATCACCGGGTAATGTGCAAAATACAGCCTTTGATGCCAGCACGGCGAATGTTTATGACAACACGCTGGTGGCAGCCGTTAAGCGATTCCAGCAGTGGCAAGGTTTAGCTGATGACGGCGCAATCGGCCCACGGACCCGTGAATGGCTGAATGTGTCACCCCAAATGCGTGTGGCGTTGCTGGCGCTTAATATTCAGCGATTACGTTTGCTGCCGGATGATATGCATAACGGCATCATGGTAAACATCGCCAATTACTCGCTGATTTACTACAACAACGGCAACAAAATCCTTTCATCACGGGTGATTGTAGGTCGGCCAGATCGTAAAACGCCGCTGATGCGCAGTGCGTTAAACAATGTTGTGCTCAATCCGCCGTGGAATGTGCCGACGACGCTGGTGCGAAAAGATATCATTCCAAAGGTGAAACAAGATCCTGGCTATCTCTATAAGCATGGCTATACCTTGCTGTCAGGCTGGAGTGCAGATGCGCAGGTTATCGATCCCAGTATGATTGACTGGAGCATGGTCTCTGCGTCCTCTTTCCCGTATCGTCTGCGCCAGGCACCCGGTCAGATGAACTCGCTGGGGCGCTATAAATTCAATATGCCCAGCTCAGATGCTATCTATCTGCATGACACGCCGAACCATACGCTGTTCCAACGCGATATCCGCGCGCTGAGTTCGGGATGTGTGCGCGTCAATAAAGCTTCTGAGCTGGCGGGATTGTTGCTTCAGGATGTAGGTTGGAACGACAACCGCATCTCAAGCACCTTAAAAGAGGGTGATACGCGCTATGTACCTATTCGTCATCGCATTCCGGTTAACCTGTATTATTTAACCGCGTGGGTAGCTGATGATGGCAAACCGCAGTATCGAACAGATATTTACAATTATGACAACACGGCGCGTTCAGGTAGTCAGGTGTTGATGCGTGCCGAAAAACTGCTGCTCTAGTATTTGATTTATGGGCACTCTTCGAAACTGATCAACATCAAGCCAGCGTGTAAAAAGGCGGTCCTGAACGGGATCGCCGCATAAACTCAGCTCTTCCGGGTTGACGATTATCTGATGGAAAGTTATGGTGCGGCCTTGTGCGCTTTTTGCACATTTCTATGGCTTCACTCTCAGGTAATACGTTACATGTCTAATATTGATTCTTTTCGTCGCAAACTACTGCTTTGCGGAAGCGCAGCCGCTGGTCTGGCATTATTGCCTGCCTCAGCCAGGGCCTCACTTTCAACTTCCCGACCGCGTGTATTAACGCTAAATAATTTACATACGGGCGAAACCCTTAAAACTGAGTTTTTTAATGGTAAAAGTTACGACAAGGATGAGTTGTCGCGTTTGAATCATTTCTTCCGCGATTTCCGTGCTAATAAAGTTAAAAAAATTGACCCGCATCTGTTTGATCAAATCTTTCGGTTACAGGCGCTGCTCGAAACGCGCAAACCTGTGCAGTTGATTTCCGGTTATCGTTCGCCTGCAACCAATAATATGCTGCGTGAAAACGGGCCTGGTGTGGCAAAACACAGCTATCATACCAAAGGCCAGGCGATGGATTTCCATATTGAAGGGATTACACTCAGCCATGTTCGCAAAGCGGCATTATCTATGCGCGCAGGTGGTGTAGGATATTATCCTCGCAGCAACTTTGTACACATTGACACCGGGCCAGTCAGGCACTGGTAACACTACCGGCAACGCTGCGTGTGCCGGACATGGAGCGTTATGAACTACCACATTATTCCTGTAACCGCGTTTGCACAAAATTGTTCGGTCATTTGGTGCGAAACCACGCGTGAAGCGGCTCTGGTCGATCCCGGCGGGGATGCAGAGATCATTAAACAGACGCTGTCGGAACATAATCTTAAGCCAGCACAAATTTTGTTAACCCATGGACACCTTGATCATGTGGGTGCTGCCGCTGAGCTGGCGGCCTTTTATCAGGTGCCCATTGTCGGGCCGCAAAAACATGATGCGTTCTGGCTGGAAGCGTTGCCGACGCAAAGCCGTATGTTTGGTCTGGAAACGTGCTCTGCTTTTACGCCGGATCGATGGCTGGAAGAGGGCGAGCGCGTGCAGGTGGGGTCAGTTACCCTTGAAGTGTTGCATTGTCCCGGCCATACGCCGGGCCATATCGTCTTTTTTGATCGCGTCGGACGTCTGTTGATTTCAGGTGACGTCATTTTCAGCGGTGGCGTAGGGCGCACAGATTTTCCACAGGGCAATCATGCTCATTTAATTGAGTCGATAAAAACTAAGTTACTGCCGTTAGGCGATGACGTTACGTTTGTGCCCGGTCACGGGCCGATCTCTACGCTGGGACGTGAGCGTATCAGCAATCCTTTCCTGCAATAAAAAATGGGCCAGCAGGCCCATTTTCATCTCATTTCTTTCTCAACTCACAGCACGGCAACGATCGCTTCACACAGCGCCGACATATTATCCGGCGTCATGCCTGCCACGTTCACACGACCTGAGTTGACTGCATATACACCAAACTCTTCGCGCAGACGAATAACCTGATCTTTCGTCAGACCGCTAAAAGAGAACATACCGTTTTGCCTGATGATAAAGCTGAAGTCTCGCTGCGCCCCTTTTTCCGCCAGGGTATTCACAAACAGATGACGCATGCGCTGAATACGTTGACGCATATCTGATAGCTCTTGTTCCCAGATAGTACGCAGTGACGCATTATCCAGAATTGTCGCCACGACTGCCGCACCGTGCGCTGGTGGGTTCGAGTAGTTAGCGCGGATAGTATATTTCACCTGGCTGAATGCGCTTTCGGCCACAGCAGCATTAGCAGCGACCAGCGTGATGGCACCTACACGCTCGTTATACAAACCGAAATTCTTGGAGTAGGAACTGGCAACGATCAGTTCCTGATGCGAGGCAGCGAAGATGCGCAGGCCTTCAGCATCTTCATTCAGACCACGGGCAAAGCCCTGGTAAGCGAAGTCAAACAGCGGCAGCCAGCCATTAGCCTGTGAAAGTTGTGCCAGTTGTTGCCACTGTTCGGCGGTAGGATCGATGCCGGTTGGGTTGTGGCAGCAGCCGTGGAACAGCACCACGTCTCCCGCTTTCGCTTCTTTCAGCGACGCCAGCACCCCGTCAAAATCCAGCGAGTGGTTTTCGGCATCGTAATACTGGTATTCACAAACTTCCAGACCCGCCGCGTTAAACACGTTTTTATGGTTTGGCCAGCTGGGATTGCTCACCCACACACGTTTAACCGACGTTTGCGTCGCCAGAAAATCAGCTGCTACGCGCAATGCACCCGTGCCGCCGGGGGGTTTGTGCTGTGCGAGCACGGCCCGCGCCTGTCAGCGCATTCTCTTTACCGAATAACAATTCCTGCGTGCAACGCGCGAAATCTGCCAGGCCATCAATGCTGAGGTAATTTTTGGTGGTTTCATTCTCCAGCAGATACTGTTCGGCTTTTTTAACGCTGGTCAGAACAGGCGTTTTGCCGGTTTCGTCTTTATAAACACCAATACCAAGGTTAATTTTGTTAGAGCGGTCATCAGCGCGAAACAGATCGGCCAGTCCAAGAATAGGATCGGCGGGTGCAGCAGAGATCGATTCAAACATGTGTCAGGTCCAGTAGTGTGAACTTTAGCAAAATGAGCTATCAGGTTAGCGCCGGGAAAAGCAAAAGCCAACCGTTTGCGAAACAATTTCACGATTTAGCGAGTAAGATTCAGAACATTGAAAAGACGCGAATAAAAGCGGGGCAGAAAGGAGACCTGAAAAACCAGCAGCCATAAAAAAACGGGACCGAAGTCCCGTTTTCTTGAATCATCAGACCATCAAACTTAGAACTGGTAAACCAGACCTACAGCTACGATGTCATCAGTGTTCAGACCCAGTGCGTTGTCGTCATCCAGCTGGTTGATGCGGTAATCAACATAGGTCGACATGTTTTTGTTGAAGTAGTAGGTTGCGCCTACATCAACATATTTGATCAGGTCAGCATCGCCCACGCCTTCGATGTCTTTGCCTTTAGACTGAACGTAGGCCAGAGACGGACGCAGACCGAAGTCGAACTGGTACTGTGCAACCACTTCGAAGTTCTGTGCTTTGTTAGCGAAAGCAGTATCGCCGGTATCCAGAGAGAATGGCGTAGAGTTACGGGTTTCACCGTAATAAGCTGCCAGGTAGATGTTGTTAGCATCATATTTCAGACCGGTTGCCCAGTTTTCAGCGCGCTTGCCTTGACCTACGATAGTACCATCAGCTGCAGCAACACCTGCTGCCTGAGCATTGGTACGGTCGCTGCTGCTGTAAGCACCTACAACACCCAGACCGATTGGTGAGGTGTAAGAGGTAGACAGGCCCCAGCCGTCGCCGTTCGCACGACGAATGTCTGCACGCTCGTTTTTACCCTGGTACTGAACAGCGAAGTCCCAACCGTCAACCAGACCAAAGAAGTTGGTGTTGCGGTAGGTCAGCAGACCGGTGCTACGGCCGTTCATGAAGTTGTCTGAGTAGCCTGAATCGCCACCAAACTCTGGCAGCATATCGGTCCAGCCGATTGCATCGTAAACCACACCGTAGTTACGGCCGTAGTCGATTGAGCCAGCATCACCGAATTTCAGACCAGCAAAGCCCAGACGGGTTTTGTTGCCGGTTTGTGCGTCAGAACCTTCAGAGTTGTTAGCCTGAACGTTATATTCCCACTGACCAAAACCGGTCAGCTGGTCATTAATCTGAGTTTCACCCTTAAAGCCGAAGCGAACATACGTCTGGTCACCGTCGCTGCCATCATCATCAGAAAAATAATGCAGACCAACAGCTTTACCGTACAGATCCAGTTTGTTGCCATCTTTGTTATAGATTTCTGCTGCGTTTGCTGCGCCTGCAGCTAACAGAGCAGGGATAACCACTGCAAGAATGTTGCGCTTCATCATTATTTATTACCCTCATTGGAGTTATTCGGACACCTGCCACTGCCGTCAAGAAACCTTTACGGGAACCTTGAGGAAACTTTGGTGTCTTCCTGTGTCTGCACGCATCTTTCCATCACACAGACGGTAATTCTACCTCGAAAATGCTACAAAACTCTTAATCTGGTTTCTAAAAGAAAATATGTATTACAAAATGTAAAAACAGCGGAACTTTGTGAGAGAACTCAAAATTTACAAAAATAAAAAAAGGCCGACCAGGTCGACCTCTTTATATATATGAATTTCTTATATTTAATGACGAAAATCAAAAACTCGCATTGCGTGGTGTGCGTGGGAAAGGGATAACATCTCTTACATTTTGTACGCCAGTGACATAGGCGATTAAACGTTCAAAACCTAATCCAAAACCTGAATGCGGCACGGTGCCGTAGCGACGTAAATCGCGATACCACCAGTAATCTTCTTTATTCAGGCCCATCTCTTCAAGCCGTGCGTCCAGCACATCAAGTCGCTCTTCGCGCTGCGAGCCGCCGATAATTTCACCAATTCCCGGTGCCAAAACATCCATTGCTGCAACCGTCTTACCGTCTTCGTTAAGGCGCATGTAGAAGGCTTTAATATCTTTCGGGTAGTTTTTCACCACGACCGGGGCTTTGAAGTGTTTCTCAGCCAGATAACGCTCATGCTCAGACGAGAGATCAATACCCCAGGAAACCGGGTTCTCGAAGGTTTGGTCACAATTCAGTAAAATGTCAACTGCGTCGGTATAGTCTACCTGAGCGAAATCGGTAGTGATAAAACGCTGCAAACGATCGACAGCATCTTTATCAACGCGCTCAGCAAAAAATGCCATATCGTCAGCACGCTCTTCCAGTACCGCTTTAAAGACATATTTCAGCATCGATTCGGCCAGTGCTGCGGCATCATCCAGCGAGGCAAACGCGATTTCCGGCTCCAGCATCCAGAATTCGGCCAGGTGGCGACTGGTGTTAGAGTTTTCAGCACGGAAGGTAGGGCCAAAGGTGTAGATTTTTGACAGCGCACTGGCGTACGTTTCGCCATTTAACTGGCCTGAAACCGTCAGGAAAGCTTCTTTACCGAAAAAGTCTTCAGCGAAATCGACTTTACCTTGATCGTCACGCGGCAGGTTTTCCAGATCCAGCGTCGAAACGCGGAACATTTCTCCGGCGCCTTCCGTGTCAGAAGCGGTAATCAGCGGCGTTGAAACCCAGAAGTAACCATTCTCATGGAAGAAGCGATGCAGCGCCTGCGCCAGCGTATGACGTACGCGCGCCACGGCACCAATCAGGTTAGTACGCGGGCGCAGGTGGGCGACTTCACGCAGATATTCAATGCTGTGGCGTTTGGCCGCCATCGGATAGCTGTCTGGATCTTCAACCCAGCCCACCACCTCAAGTTGGGTCGCCTGAATCTCAAATGCCTGGCCCTGACCTGGAGAAGCCACTACGGTGCCGGTGACAATCACAGAGCAACCGGTGGTCAGACGCAATACTTCATCCTGATAATTATTCAGAGAATTATTGACGACAGCCTGAACGGGATTAAAGCAGGAACCGTCATAAACGGCGATAAAGGAAAGACCGGCTTTTGAATCTCTTCGGGTACGTACCCAACCACGTACGGTGACTTCACTGTCAACCGCAACGCGACCGTGCAGTACATCCGCTACAGGCACTACGCTCATAAATATCTCTCTATATAGAAGAAGTGAGTAAAAAGTTCCCCTGTCCGGGGTGTTGCTATGTTACTTGTGACTAAACAGGAAACAAGCAAAATTCCGGACGAAAGGCAGATTTATTACAGCAGAAAAGGGGGCGAATCAACGCCCCGATAAGATGGCGCTTAACTGGCTTTTTTAACCAGTGGCAAATCGAAGGCTTTTCTTAACGCTCTGACAAAGGCTTTGTCCTGGCAAATGGTTTTACCGGGGCTGTCAGAAAGTTTCGCGACGGGCTTACCGTTACACTCTACTAACTTGATCACAATGTTAAGCGGCGTCACGCCCGGAATATCACAGGTAAGGCGAGTTCCAATGCCAAATACCACATTAGCGCGCTGGCCGAAGTGACGATAAAGCGTCAGAGCCTTATCCAGATTCAGGTTATCGGAGAACACCAAAGTTTTGCTTTGCGGATCGATACCCAGTTTCTCGTAATGCGCAATCGCCTTTTCTCCCCACTCAATGGGATCGCCTGAATCATGGCGTAAACCTTGATAACGACTGGCAAAGGCCAAACCAAAATCACGCAGAAACGCATCCATGGTGATGCAATCTGTCAGGGCAATAGCGAGCTGACCATCATATTCATCTAACCATGCCTGTAAGGCTGCTCGCTGGCTGTTTGCCAGCACCGGGCTGATTTGCTGGAACGCCTGAAACCATTCATGCGCCTGCGTACCAACCGGCGTTAAATCTAAGCGACGCGCCAGATCGTAGTTGCTGGTGCCGATAAGCCAGGGAAATCTTGCTTAAGCGTGGCGACAATAGACTGCTGCACATCCTGGGAGTAACGGCGACGGGTGCCGAAATCCATCAGGCGGAAGCGCGACATATCAAGATCAGCCACCTCCTGCTTAAACGCCTGCAGTTTAGTCTGTAGATGTTCAACGGCCTGTTGCGTGCCGATACTGGGCGTATGGTGACGATGTACTACTTCACTGATCAGCGCCAGCAGCGGAACTTCCCACATGATCACTTCGCGCCATGGCCCCTCAATGCGAATATCAAGTACACCGTTGTGATTGCTCACCTTGACCTGATCGGGGTTATAACGGAACTGGCGTAGCCAGCTGAGATAATCGGCCTGAAAAAAGGGGAGGTTGGCCAGCCAGGCATATTCGTCATCGCTGAGAGCCAGCGCCTGCATGGCGTGGATCTCATGGCGGATCTCATCAGCGTAACAACCCAGCAGCTCATCACCGCGGCAGCGGAAGACTGCCGCCACTGTTACATCATGGTAGCGGTGAAACACGGCTTGCTGCATATGAAGCTTATAAGCGTCAGTATCCAGCAGCGAGGTCAGTATCGGGGAAGCATGTCCTGTCATGGCGCGTTTCAGCATCCTGTTCGGTGGCGCAGAGCCCGGTGTGATAAAAGTCATAAAGACATAAAAGTATAAATCAGTAACTGCAGCCGATCACAGCATATTTCAGGGCTGTGGGTCGAGGTTAATCTGTGCCATTGTTAACGGTTTGTAGCGATTTCTGCCATTGATAAGATTGTGCATGGCAAGCTTGTATTAACCAGCATAGACTTTGGCGGTTAACTTATAACAATGCGAGACGGAATATGACGCAACAGCCCCAAATTAAATATCGCCACGATTATCGTGCACCCGATTACACCATAACTGATATTGACCTGACCTTTGAACTGGACGCTGCCACCACGCGTGTGACAGCGGTAAGTCAGGTGAAACGTTTAGGGGACAACCAGGCTGATTTGCGTCTGGATGGCGAAGCGTTGACGTTGATTGCGCTGGAAGTGAACGGACAACCCTGGACGGCTTATCATGAAGATGAAGGCGTGCTGGTGCTGAGCCAGTTACCTGACAGCTTTACGCTGAAAATCATCAATGATATCCATCCGGATCAGAATACGGCGCTGGAGGGTTTGTATAAATCCGGTGAGGCGCTCTGTACGCAGTGTGAAGCGGAAGGGTTCCGTCATATTACCTGGTATCTGGATCGCCCAGACGTGCTGGCGCGCTTTACCACGACCATCATTGCTGATGAGCAACGCTATCCGTTTTTGCTTTCCAATGGAAACCGTGTGGACAGCGGGCATAATGCGCAAGGCCGTCACTGGGTAAAATGGCAAGATCCCTTCCCAAAACCCTGCTACCTGTTTGCGCTGGTCGCGGGAGATTTTGACGTATTGCGTGACAGCTTTAAAACCCGCTCAGGCCGGGATGTGGCGCTGGAAATCTTTGTTGATCGCGGCAATCTCGATCGTGCCGACTGGGCGATGACCTCGCTGAAAAACAGCATGAAGTGGGATGAAGAACGCTTTGGTCTCGAATATGACCTCGATATTTTTATGATCGTGGCGGTGGACTTCTTCAATATGGGCGCCATGGAGAACAAAGGACTCAACGTCTTCAACGCCAAATATGTGCTGGCTAAAGCGGAAACCGCGACCGACAAAGATTATCTCGGTATCGAGGCGGTCATTGGCCACGAATATTTCCATAACTGGACAGGTAACCGCGTAACCTGCCGCGACTGGTTCCAGCTCAGCCTGAAAGAGGGATTAACCGTGTTCCGCGATCAGGAGTTCAGCTCCGATCTCGGCTCGCGTGCGGTAAATCGTATCGACAATGTGCGCATCATGCGTGGGGCGCAGTTTGCCGAGGATGCCAGCCCGATGGCACATCCTATTCGCCCTGAACAGGTGATCGAAATGAACAATTTTTACACCTTAACGGTGTATGAAAAAGGTTCTGAAGTGATCCGCATGATGCACACCCTGTTGGGCGAAGAGAATTTTCAGAAAGGCATGCAGCTTTACTTTGAACGTCACGATGGCAGTGCAGCTACCTGTGATGATTTCGTTCAGGCAATGGAAGATGCCTCAAATATCGATTTGTCACAGTTCCGTCGCTGGTACAGCCAGTCGGGCACGCCGGTATTAACGGTGCGTGATGACTATAATCCGGAAATGGAGCAGTACACGCTGCACGTTACGCAACACACGCCAGCCACAGCCGATCAAAAAGAGAAACTACCGCTGCATATCCCGCTGGATATTGAACTTTATGATGGTGAAGGCAACGTTATTCCACTTCAGCACAACGGCCATCCAGTGCATAACGTGCTGAACGTGACCGAAGAATTCCAGACCTTCATTTTTGATAACGTCTATTTTCAGCCAGTGCCTTCGCTGCTGCGTGAGTTTTCAGCGCCAGTGAAACTCGACTATAAATGGAGCGATACGCAACTCACCTTTCTGATGCGTCAAGCCCGCAACGATTTTGCGCGCTGGGATGCCGCACAAAGCTTGCTGGCTATCTATATTCGCCTGAACGTGGCGCGTCATCAGCAAGGCCAACCGCTGTCGTTACCTTTGCACGTTGCTGATGCTTTCCGCGCAGTACTGCTTGATCAAAACAGCGATCCGGCATTGACGGCCCTGATCCTGTCGCTGCCAGGCGAAAACGAAATTGCCGAACTGTTCGATGTTATCGATCCGCAGGCGATTGCCGTGGTGCGGGAAGCATTACTGCGCACGCTGGCAAAAGAGCTGGCAGATGAATTTTACGCCGTTTACAACGCCAACCAGCAGGGCGAATACCGCGTTGAACACGCCGCTATTGGGCAACGTTCGCTGAAAAATGTCTGCCTCGGCTACCTGGCCTTTGGTGAAGCGAAACTGGCCGATCAGCTGGTGAAAACCCAGTATCACCAGGCAACAAACATGACCGATGCACTGGCTGCGCTGTCGGCATCGGTAGCTGCGCAGTTGCCGTGTCGTGAAGCCTTGCTGACAGCCTTTGATGAACGCTGGCATCAGGATGGCCTGGTGATGGATAAATGGTTCATGCTGCAGGCCACCAGTCCGGCGGCGGATGTGCTGACAAAGGTGCGTGAGCTGCTGCATCATCGCGCCTTCAGCATAAGCAATCCAAACCGCATTCGTGCGTTGATTGGCGCGTTTGCGTCGGCGAATCCTGCGGCTTTCCATGCGAAAGATGGCAGTGGCTATCAGTTCCTGGTGGAAATGCTGACCGATCTCAACACGCGCAACCCGCAGGTGGCTGCGCGCATGATCGAGCCGCTGATTCGTCTGAAACGTTACGATGCCGATCGCCAGGCATTAATGCGCAACGCGCTTGAGCAGTTGAAAGCACTGGATAAGCTGTCGGGCGATCTCTATGAGAAGATTACCAAGGCGTTAAACGCCTGATAGCAAAATGGCGGGTGAGTAAACCCGCCATTTTTTTAACGCTGCTGCGCATAACGCACCGGCTCGTCGCTTTCTCCGCGCCGCATCACACGATCTAATACTTCCGCTTCCAGTTCAGCCAGTCGGGCCGAACCTTTACGTCGTGGACGTGGCAGATCAACCAGCAAATCGAGACCAATCTGACCCTCTTCAATCAGCAATACGCGATCCGCCATCGCAACTGCCTCACTCACGTCGTGCGTCACCAGCAGTACGGTAAAATGGTGCTCTAACCATAGCGACTCGATCAACCCCTGCATTTCAATACGGGTTAAGGCATCCAGCGCGCCGAGCGGTTCATCCAGCAACAGCAAGCCTGGACGGTGAATCAATGCACGCGCCAGCGCCACGCGCTGCTTTTGTCCGCCTGACAAAGCGGCAGGCCAGTCATCGGCGCGCCCGGCAAGGCCAACAGCTTCTAACGCCTCAAGGGCGGCACTGCGCCACGCCCGGCCACGCCGGCCAAGAGCCACATTATCGATCACCTTTTTCCACGGCAGCAGACGGGCATCCTGGAACATCAGACGAGTATCGTCTTGCGCCGATTGCAAAGGCGCATTGCCTGCCAGCAGCGTACCGTGTGTGGTTTGCTCCAGGCCAGCCAGCAAACGCAACAGGGTACTCTTACCGCAGCCGCTGCGTCCAACTACTGCGACAAACTGCCCCGCCGGAATGTGCAAATTGATCCTGTTCAGAATGGTGCGATTGCCATATTGCTTGCTAACCGCATTGACACCAACAGGCGTACCGCTATTAAGACGCGCCGGGGAAAGTACGTTACTCATGCGTTCTCCTCCTTTCTTTGATATGCCGGATGCCAGCGCAGCCAGACGCGTTCCAGCAGCAACGCGGTGACGTCGGCCAGCTTACCGAGCAGGGCATAGAGAATAATGGCGACAACCACAACGTCGGTTTGTAAGAACTCGCGCGCGTTCATCGCCAGATAGCCAATGCCGGCGTTAGCCGAAATGGTTTCAGCCACAATCAGCGTCAGCCACATCAGGCCGAGCGCAAAGCGTACACCCACCATAATACCGGGCAGAGCGCCCGGCAGGATGACCTGAATAAACAGGCTCCAGCCGGACAGGCCATAACTGCGCGCCATCTCCACTAAGCCGCGATCGATGTTACGAATGCCGTGATAGGTATTGAGGTAAATCGGGAACAGCGTGCCCAGCGCCACCAGGAAAATCTTTGCCGCTTCATCAATACCGAACCACAAAATCACCAGGGGGATCAGCGCCAGATGCGGCACGTTGCGTAACATCTGAACGGAAGTATCCAGCAGGCGCTCACCCGTCCGTGATGTGCCAGTGATTAAGCCTAAAATTAAGCCAGCCGACCCCCGATACTGAAGCCGATCAATGCACGCCAGCCGCTGATAGCCAGGTGCTGCCATAGCTCACCGCTGGCGGCCAGGCTGTAAAAGGTAATAACGATATTTTCTGGCGAAGGCAGAATGCGCGTCGACAGCAAACCGGTTTGCGAAGCAATTTGCCAAATCACAATCAGCAGGGCAGGCAACAGCCACGGCAATAACTGACTGGAAATGCGCTTGCGTACTTTAGCCATGTTGCTCTCCTTAGCCCTGAGCCACTTTTTTCTCAGGTGTAAAGTCATTCGCAACCGCCTCGCCATGCGCCTGAATAATCCGCGGCTGCGGCACCTGTGGCACGTTTAAATCGAGGTGCGGGAACAGTAACTCGCCCACGCGATAAGCCTCTTCCAGATGCGGATAGCCAGAGAGAATAAAGGTGTCGATGCCTGATGCTTCATACTCTTTCATGCGCGCGGCGACCGTTGGGCCATCACCAACCAGCGCCGTACCGGCACCACTGCGTACCAAACCAACCCCGGCCCAGAGGTTAGGGCTGATTTCCAGTTTGTCACGGCGTCCGCCATGCAGCGCCGCCATACGTTGTTGACCCACTGAGTCGGCACGCTGGAAAGCAGCCTGCGCCTTAGCGATGGTGGCATCGTCGACGTTGGCGATCAGCTTATCCGCTGCCTGCCAGGCTTCTTCGTTGGTTTCGCGCACAATCACATGCAGGCGAATGCCAAAACGCAGGGTACGTCCCTGTGCCGCCGCCCTGGCACGCACCTGTTCAATCTTCTCTTTAACCAGAGCTGGCGGCTCGCCCCATGTCAGATAGACGTCAACCTGCTCGGCAGCCAACGCTTGTGCCGGTTCTGATGAACCCCCAAACCACAACGGCGGACGCGGCTGCTGTACGGGTTTAAACATCAGCCGCGCACCGCGAACGTTAACGTATTTTCCCTCGTAATCGACCGTTTCACCCTCCAGCACCCGACGCCAGACGCGGGTAAACTCGGCGGATTCAACGTAACGTTCACGATGGTCAAGGAATACGCCATCGCCCGCCAGCTCTTCCGGATCGCCGCCGGTAACCAGATTAAACAGCGCGCGGCCGTTTGACAGGCGATCTAAAGTGGCTGCCTGACGCGCCGCCTGGGTAGGTGAAATGACGCCCGGACGCAGCGCCACCAGAAAACGTAAACGTTGAGTCACCGGAATCAGTGAGGCTGCCACCAGCCAGGCATCTTCGCAGGAGCGCCCCGTAGGAATGAGCACGCCGCCAAAGCCGAGACGATCGGCCGCCTGCGCAATCTGTTGTAAATAGGCGTGATCGACCGGGCGTGCGCCTTCTGCAGTACCAAGATAGTGACCATCGCCATGAGTAGGCAGAAACCAGAATACAGAGACCATTTTTTGCTCCTTATTGCGTGACGGCATGCGGATGCCAGATGCGATCGTTGACTGACACCTTCACTGGCAGTAAATGACGGGCATAAAAGAGGTCAGCGGTTTGCTGCTGAGCCGCCGCAGTTTTGGCGCTGACCGGTGTAATGGTGGTGGGAGGACGATGATCGAGATAGCTGGCAATCACCGGCTCCGGTAAACCCATCGCCTTTGCCAGCAACGCCGTACTCTGCTGGCGCTGCGTGCGGGTTAACGCATCAGCCTCGCTAAAGGTTTTCAGCACCTTTTGCACGAAGTTGCCGTGCGCTTCGGCAAAGCTGCGCGTGGCTAAATAGAATGAACCGGTTTGATTCAGCTTACTGCCGTCAACCAATACGCGAACGTTGCCCTGCAGCAAGGCGGCAGAATAGTAGGGATCCCAGATCGCCCAGGCATCGACATTGCCCTGTTGAAAGGCCGCGCGTGCATCCGCTGGCGTCAGGTAAATCGGCTTAATATCGCTAAAACTCAAACCCGCCTGTTGCAGCGCGCGGAGTAAAAGATTGTGTGAGCTGGATCCTTTCTGGAACGCGACTTTTTGCCTTTCAAATCGGCCACGCTGTTCAGCGCACTGTTTTTTGCCACCAGAATCACCTCAGCCTGCGGCTTCGGCGGTTCAGCGCCGACATAGAGCAAGTCGGCACCCGCGGCCTGCGCAAACAGCGGTGGAATATCACCCGTGCTGCCAAGGTCAATGCTGTTAACATTCAGGGCTTCGAGCATTTGTGGTCCCGCCGGAAACTCGATCCACTTGATATGCGTTTGCGGAAAACGTTGCTCCAGCATCTGATGCGTTTTGGCTAACACCATGCTGACCGAGCCTTTCTGATACCCCACGCGCAGTACCGAAGGATCTTTCTCCGCCGCATATGCCTGTAAGCTCAGCAGTAAAAGTCCGGCTGTCAGCCATTTTCCTGCGATCCTTTTCATCTGTTAGTCCTTATACCGCTTGCGCGACAGGGTAGTGATGACGGGTGAGCGCCAGCCAAAACGCGTCGATAGCGTCGTCGAGGCGTTGCGCCAGCGATGAATGCAACTCGGGATGACGATCGTACTGGGTGATCTGGTTATCTTCGGCATAGACGCCATGCAAAATTTCCTGTGCCTTGAGTGCGTTAAGCACAGGTTTAAGGGCGTAATCCAGCGCCAGCATATGGCCGGAACTGCCGCCGCTGGCTAAAGGCAGCACCACTTTATGTTCCAGCGCCCGTTCGGGCAGTAAATCCAGTAGCGTTTTCAGCGCCCCCGAAAAAGAGGCTTTATAAACCGGCGTAGCCACAATAAATCCATCTGCGAGCATCAAATCTTCACGCAAGGCCAGCAGTGCAGGAGCATCAAAGCGCGCCTGAATAAGATCGTCCGGCTGGAAATTATGAATATTCCACGGCATGACCTCTACGCCGCGCGCTTCGAGCTTGTGTTGGCAAATCGACAGCAGTGAAGTCGAACGTGATGGAAATCGCGGGCTACCCGCCAGTGTCAGAATGCGCATCGCCACTCCTTATAATTAAAAGTTATTGATTATCTAATGTTGATAACTAATGTCTTCATCCTGGCAGAGCAGGCGGCAGGGCTTAAATGATTTATCCGGTAATCAAAACGCAGAATTGGCATAAAGCGGATAATTCAAAACAGCCTGTTAAACAAAAGGGCGGGAGCGGTTACGATAAATCTTAAATATCAACAAATGGGCTTTAGCACACATTAAAGCCCGTGATGCGATTTGCGATTTTGCTGACATTGTTATGGCTAATTTATCCCTGTTGCCATTCATTATCATCAGCAGTACCGCAGGCAAGTATTGATAAAAGAAAAAACAGGGCGTAACCCGAAAGGAAACGTAAAAATACGCTAAAAATCAAAAGGGTTTTTAAAGGAAGGGATTATTTTATTCAGATTAATTGCACAGGCATCAGTGTAATGAAATTTGTTCTTCAGCGTATAAGTTAACGCCGCGTTGAGTACAGGCATACAGACTTATTAATATTCCCGGACATTTAAGCGGCATAACGTCAATCAACGTTAAACGCCTAAAAGCCCTGATAGTGCTGAATCATGCAGTGTGTTAAACATTCTGTCAGGTCAGGGTGATGCTTTAACCATTTTCCGTATAGGTATTTCACTGCTTCAGGTATTAAGATTAAGCCGCACAGGGAAAACCGCTATTTATTTTTCATTTACCCATAACAATATTTCGGGTTCAGCCACTGCGTAAGCAGGCGGATCCTATTCCTTTTTTCTTACAGCAGAGAATCGCATATGTCTGACATCCTTTTATCGGTCATCATTCCGACTTACAACGTTGAAAAATACATTGTTGAGTGCGTCGATTCCTTGTTACGGCAAGTTAAATCGCCGAATGAAATAATTATTGTTAACGATGGATCTACTGACGGAACGCTTGCCTTAATTGAGCAGAATTATGCGCACCTTTCTCATATCCGCGTTATTACGATTGAAAACGGCGGGTTAGGCAATGCGCGCGACACCGGCATTGCGCTGGCAAAAGGCAAATTCTTATTCTTTTGCGACCCGGATGATGTAGTAGGTGAAGGCCTGGTGAGTGAGTTGAAAACCGTCAGTGAAAAGCATCCTGACACTGAGCTTTTTTGCTTCAATTCATGCGTTTATGAAGATGGTAATATCACTTTAACCTCGCCAAAAGTGCGGCATGAAATCTTTGGCGTACAGCGGCCTCAGGATGTTTTTGCGCGCCTGTTGCGTAACGGCAGCTATACATCAGCGGTATGGAATTATGCCGTCAAAAGAGAGGTTGTTGAGCAATATCATCTGCGTTTTATTCGGCGTGTGCATGAAGATCATAATTTCACGCTCTCTGTATTTATGAAATGTAAACAGGCCTGGGTTAGCCGTCAGGTCTATTATAAGCAGCGTATTCGCACTGGATCGTTAACCAACAGTACCAAAGGCGATGATTTTTTCTTTCAGCGATATGATGCGTTTATTCATTCCTACAGTACGCTCAACAATTCTTTGGCCAAATCAGAACGGCGTAATGCGTTAGAGAAAGAGTATTTAATCCATTCTTTCCGCCTGATGATTTATCTTTCTCTTTATAATCAAACACCCGTGCCAGAATATGTACGTAACGCTATTCGTTTCCTTGGGCGAAACGTTAAAACAAATAACGCCAAAGAGTGGTTGCTGTTCAATCGTCCGGAAATATTCATTCTGTTGCAAAACTATAAAGTGAAGAAAGAGATGAAAGGTGCCGCCTGATTCTGAAAAAACAGCGGTGATATTGAGAGTGCCTTTGATAAATGAGAAGGTAATTATATCCGTTGTACTTTGGGTTGCCGTGACTATCTGGCTACAGGGTTTTCAGTCTCTCAAATACCGGCGCATGTTCTTCAGCCCCGGTATTTTTTGCGAGCTTGCCGGACGCCTGCAACGCAAGTTTGGATATAAGCAATGTGTATAAGGTTGTTGTGACATGGCAAAAGTGCTTGATAAGAGTTTAGTGGTCAACATTTTATCGTTGCTGGCCTATCGTGGCGCATCGTTTCTGTTCCCACTGGCAACGCTGCCCTATCTGGCGCGCATTTTGGGCGTTGAACAGATGGGGATACTGGCATTAGCCATTGCCTGTGTTCTTTATTGCAGCACCATATCGGACTGGGGATTTAATGTTTTTACCACTAAGGATATTGCCCATCATCGCGATGATAAAGCGCGTGTCACGCAGCTTTTCTGGTCAACATTCAACGCCAAACTGATGCTGTTGCTGTTAACCAGTGCCGTTTTGCTGTCAGCAACCTGGTTTAACCCCTCCTGGCATTCGCTGTTTTTTATTATCCTGGCCAACTGTACCACCCTGATCGGATCGCTGTTTTCATTTGGCTGGCTGATGCAGGGATTCGAAAAACTGGGTAAAACCGCAGTGATCGCGACCTTTGGTAATTTTTGCGCAATACCGCTGACCTTTTTGCTGGTTAAAACTCCAGACGATACCTGGCTCGCGGCATTGATACCCGGCGCGGTATCAATCATTAGCGCACTCATTACCCTGAAATTTGTATTAGAGATGAAGGTCATCGGGCGCTATCGCTTTGAGCCACGCGAAATCAAACAGCGCATCACCGACAGTGTGGATGTGTTTATTGCTATTGCCGGGGCCAATTTGTTTAACAGCGTTAACGTGGTGATCCTCGCCAGCTTTACCTCGCACTATATGGTGGGAATTTACAACGGTGCCGATCGCTTACGTAAGGCCGCGAACTCGGTGCCTGAACAAATTGGCAGTGCTTTTTTCCCTCGCGTGAGTCACCTGTTTGGTCGCGATAAACTGGCCGCAATTGCGGCGACGCGAAAAAGTTTGCTGATCTCCTTTTCGCTCAGCCTGTCGATTGTCATCTTTACCTGGTTCTTTGCCGATGAAGTGGTTTCACTGCTGCTGGGTAAAGATTTCATCCCTTCGGCAGATGTGTTGCGGGTATTTGTGGTCTGCTTCCTGTTTGGCAATATCTCTTATCCCGCCGGGCTTCAGATCCTGATACCGCACGGGCTGGCGCGCCAACGTATGCTGGTAATGATGGCGGCTGGCGTCATCAACGTGCCGATTTGCTGTTTTCTTGCCTGGCAATATGGCGCGATCGGCGCGGCCTGGTCGATGGTCATGGCTGAAGCCTTTGTCTGCATCGGTATCTTTGGCATCATGGCCCGCCACGGTATTCTGCGTGAATACCTGTTTCCTGCCCGCACAGACGTGGCCCCTGTCAACGACAGTGCAGTGTAAGATCAAGCCAGACGCAATCTCTGCTTGTCAGCCTCGTGGTTCGATTTACTTTTGCGCCAGAGCACTTTACCATTCTGGCGCACAAATTCCCGTGCACCGACTTTCACGATCGCTTTCGTCCTTCAGGAGAGTGCATGCTTTATCCTATCGTCCGACCGGCGCTGTTTAAGCTCGATCCCGAGCGCGCGCACGAACTCACTTTTCAGCAACTGCGTTTTATGAGTGGTACGCCGCTGGAAGGATTGATCCGCCAGAATCTACCGTCGCGTCCCGTCACCTGTATGGGGCTGACTTTCAAAAACCCGCTTGGCCTGGCAGCCGGTCTGGATAAAAACGCCGAATGTATTGATGCTTTCGGTGCCATGGGCTTTGGCTTTGTGGAAGTCGGAACGGTCACACCGCGTGCACAGGCGGGAAATGACAAGCCGCGTATGTTCCGCTTAGTCGAAGCGGAAGGGATTATTAACCGTATGGGCTTTAATAATCTGGGTGTCGACCATCTGGTGGAGAATGTCAAAAGGCGCGCTTTAAGGGCATCCTCGGCATTAATATCGGCAAAAATAAAGATACGCCAGTTGAACAGGGCAAAGACGATTATTTAATTTGTATGGAAAAGTCGTATGCCTATGCCGGATATATCGCTGTCAATATTTCCTCGCCGAACACGCCCGGTTTACGTTCCCTGCAATACGGTGAAGCATTAGACGATCTTCTCAGTTCAATTAAAGCGAAACAAAAAGAACTGGAACAGCGTCATCTGAAATATGTCCCGGTGGCCGTAAAAATTGCGCCTGATCTTTCTGAAGAAGAATTAATTCAGGTTGCTGACAGTTTAATTCGCCATCAAATTGACGGCGTTATTGCCTGCAATACCACCCTTGACCGCTCGTTGGTAAATGGCCTCAAATACAGCGACGAAGCGGGCGGATTAAGCGGTCGTCCGGTTCAGTCACGCAGCACCGCTGTTATCCAGCGTCTGTCGCAAGAATTACAGGGGCGTTTACCGATTATTGGCGTTGGCGGGATCGATTCTCTTACTGCCGCACGCGAAAAAATGGCGGCGGGTGCAACTCTGGTACAAATTTATTCCGGCTTTATTTATAAGGGGCCGGGTTTAATTAAAAATATCGTGACCCATCTCTAAGACTTTTCCCACAATAGCGTGCCGAGGGGTTTATTTCTCTCTTCGGCTCGTTTATATTTTGGCCTGTAGCACTTTTTTCAGTTTTTCCTTAGGTCGCCTGGTTCGCGTGCTTAAGCGAAGCGGTTAACTACAGGGCACACCATGAAAATCAAACCTGATGACAACTGGCGTTGGTATTTTGACGCCGAGCACGACCGGATGATGCTTGATCTGGCTGACGGTATGCTTTTTCGTTCCCGTTATTCTCGCAAAATGCTCACGCCGGATGCGTTCAATGACACGGGATTCTGCGTTGACGATGCCGCCCTTTATTACACCTTTGAAGAGAAGTGCCGCCAAACTAAATTAAGCAGCCATCAACGCGCTGAGCTTGTATTAAATGCGCTGGTTGCCGCCCGTTTTTTGAAACCATTAATGCCCAAGAGCTGGCATTTTTCCAGCAATCAGCAATGTCTGCAGCCAACTGTCGGTGAAATGGTTGAAGTGACACTGGCTGATAATGGCGAGCAGGTGCGCTTACTGGTAGTTGAAAATGGCGACAATGCAGCACTCTGTTTACTGGCACAGCCGGCATTGACGCTGGCGGGTAAAAATATGGTATTGGGCGATGCGATTAAAGTGATGAACGATCGTCTTCAACCGCATCGTCAGGAAAATACACCGCGTTACGCCTACGCGGTGTAATTATCAAGCCAGTTCGATATCGCCTGACGGAACACAACTGCAACTTAAAATTGTGCCGTCAGGACGAATGGCACTCTGCTTTAATGCTTTTACTTCGCCTGATACCAGCGTCATTTTGCAACTGCCACATATTCCCGCCCGACAGGAATAGGGAATACGAAAGCCCTGCATCTCTAACTGCTCCAGCAATACCTGCTGGTTATCACCGCTAAACTGTTTGCCCTGATAATCAATAGTCAGCTTCGCCTGCGCCTGCTGCTGCGGTTTTATGCTTTGTACCACTTCACCAGCACCATAGGCGCGCGGTGTATGACGTTTAAGCACCTTGACTTCATCACCCACGCGGATCACGCCGCTGTTACGCGCCACTAAATTTAAGCCAAAATCGATGTCGCCACTGCCATCCTGTGCACTGCGGAAACGCTGTAGCGTGGCGAGCGGCTGACTATCAACATGTTTGCGGCCGCTTTCCGGGCTGACGGTCGTCAGAACGCAGCGGCTGCACGGCTTCGGCACCTCAAACGTAACGCCGCCAATGGCAATTTCTGCCCAACTGTCTTCATCCCAGGCCGCCGCGCCATTGACCACCAGGTTAGGCCGAAACTGCTCCATGCGGATGCTGGCGGGACAACGCTGTTGCAGATCGTGTAACGAGGCGCTGTTTGTCAACAGGAAGGGGTAGCCGTCGGCGAAACCCAGTGGCACTGCGGGAAGACGTTTAACCCGACGAGATGGCTGCGGACCGATCCAGCGTAACTGCACTTCACGTGAGAAAAAGCGGCTCAGCCATTGGTTGATCTCTTCCGGCGCGATGCGTGAGGTGAAGTGATTACCCCAGACTTCGGTCGGCTGCTCCTGCGGGGTGAAATCACCGAAGCGAATCAGTGACTGACTGCCATCCGGGGCCTGTAAAAACAAGCCGTCTGGCAAAACCGCCGGGGTGAAACGCACCATTTCCGGGTACTGACGTGCCGTAATAAAGGTGCCATTTGGCTCGGTCACCATGAAGATGCGATCAAACGCCAGGCCCGTTTCTAAAACCTGTGCGTGCGACAGGTGCAATCCCCGCATTGATTTTACCGGATGAATAAATAAGCGGGTAAGCGTAATCATGGCAATCTCCTTGCAACCAGGGCAAAAGACAAAAGAAGCTAACTTTATGACATAGGTCTGCGATTCGCTATAATGCGCATCAATTTTCTCAAGTGTAAGAAGTGACGATATGAATTCTCTGTTTGCCAGCACGGCGCGTGGGCTCGAAGAGCTGCTAAAAAGTGAGCTGGACGCGCTGGGTGCGCAAGATTTACAAGTGGTGCAGGGAGGCGTTCACTTCGAGGCTGACGATCGTGTCATGTATCAAAGCCTGATGTGGAGCCGCCTGGCATCACGTATTTTGCTGCCGCTGGGAGAATTTGGCGTCTACAGCGATCTCGATCTCTATCTCGGCGTGCAAAGCGTGGACTGGCCCGCCATGTTTGGCAGTGATAAAACCTTTGTCGTGCACTTTAGCGGCACGAACGACGCTATCCGTAACAGCCAGTTTGGCGCATTGAAAGTCAAAGATGCCATTGTTGACAGTTTCACCCGCCAGAAGCGCGAACGGCCAAATGTGGATCGCGAGCAACCTGATATTCGTATCAACGTCTGGCTGAATAACGATCGCGCCAGTATTGCGCTGGATCTGAGCGGCAATGCGCTGCATCAGCGTGGCTATCGTCAGCAGACCGGTCAGGCCCCGCTGAAAGAGAACCTGGCGGCCGCCATTGTGCTGCGTTCCGGCTGGCAATCCACGACACCGCTCATCGATCCGATGTGTGGGTCAGGTACGCTATTGATTGAAGCTGCGTTAATTGCCTGCGATCGTGCGCCGGGTCTGCTGCGTAATCACTGGGGCTTTACGGCCTGGAGCCAGTTTAACGACGCATTGTGGCGTGAAGTGAAAAGCGAGGCGCAAACGCGCGCGCGCGCTGGAACAGCTGCTGCTCAGGCACGTTTCTTTGGCTACGACAATAATGGTCGCGTGCTGGAATGGGCGCAGGCTAATGCGCGTCGCGCGGGCGTATTTGAGCTGTTTACCTTTGCCCGACAGGATGTGTTGAAACTCAAAAACCCGCTCGCACCGGAGATTCACGGTACGGTTCTCAGCAACCCGCCTTACGGTGAACGTCTTGAGAGCGAACCGGCGCTGATTGCCTTGCACAGTCAGCTTGGTCGTCTCATGAAACAGCACTTCGGCGGCTGGAATTTATCGCTGTTCAGCGCCTCACCCGAGCTG
Source organism: Pantoea sp. LMR881 (assembly GCF_027157825.1). Lineage (NCBI taxonomy): Bacteria > Pseudomonadati > Pseudomonadota > Gammaproteobacteria > Enterobacterales > Erwiniaceae > Pantoea > Pantoea sp. LMR881. Next base: position 963,672 of record NZ_JAPVOK010000002.1, on the reverse strand, counting down.
CTGAGCTGTCTGCAATTACGCGCCGATCGCCAGTTCAAAGCGAAAAATGGTCCACTGGATTGTGTGCAGAAAAATTATCAGCTGTCGGTCAGCAGCGGTGAAAGCGTCAACCAGATTGCTGAAGATTATGCTAACCGCCTGCGCAAAAATCTCAACAAGCTGGAGAAGTGGGCACGTCAGGAAAATATTGAATGCTATCGTCTCTATGATGCCGACCTGCCAGATTACAACGTTGCGGTTGACCGCTACGCCGATTGGGTAGTGATTCAGGAATATGCGCCGCCAAAAACTATCGATCCTGCTAAAGCGCGCCAGCGTCTGTTTGATGTTATCAGCGCCACGCTGGCGGTGCTGGAATTGCCGGCTAATCGTCTGATCCTGAAAACGCGCGAGCGTCAAAAAGGCAAAGCGCAATATCAAAAACTGAGTGAGAAGGGCGACTATTTCGACGTTCAGGAATTTAACGCACGTTTTTGGGTAAACCTGACGGATTATCTTGATACGGGTTTATTCCTTGATCACCGTATCGCACGCAAAATGCTGGGCCAAATGAGCCAGGGCAAAGATTTCTTAAATCTGTTTGCTTACACCGGCACAGCCAGTGTGCATGCAGGGCTGGGCGGCGCACGATCCACCACCACGGTGGATATGTCCCGTACTTATCTGGAATGGGCAGAGCGCAATTTACGCCTGAATGGTCTGACCGGACGTCAGCATCGCCTGATGCAGGCCGACTGCCTGAGCTGGCTGAACGAAAGCGAGGAGAAATTTGACCTGATCTTTATCGATCCGCCGACCTTCTCTAACTCTAAGCGTATGGAAGAGAGCTTTGACGTGCAGCGCGATCATATGATGCTGATGCGCAATCTGAAGCGTCTGCTGCGTCCGGGCGGCACCATTATGTTCTCTAACAATAAACGCGGTTTCAAAATGGATCTGGAAGGCATGCAGGCGTTAGGCCTGAAAGCGCAGGATATCACCCAGAAGACCCAGTCGCAGGATTTTGCGCGTAACCGTCAAATTCACAACTGCTGGCTGATCACTCACGCCGGTAAGGAATAAGTTTACATGTCATTAATCAGTATTCACGGTGCCTATCTCTCTTTCAGCGATGCGCCGTTGCTCGATAATACCGAGCTGCACATAGAAGAGAACGAGCGCGTCTGTCTGGTGGGGCGTAACGGCGCGGGTAAATCCACGCTGATGAAAATCATTAACGGCGAACAACCGCTTGATGATGGCCGTATCATTTATGAAACCGATTTAGTGGTGTCGCGTTTGCAGCAGGATCCACCGCGTAATATCACGGGATCGGTTTACGACTTCGTTGCTGAAGGCGTAGAAGAGCAGGCTGAACATTTAAAGGCCTATCACGCGATTTCGCATGTGGTAATGGAAGATCCAAGCGAGAAAAACCTCAATGAGATGGCGCGATTGCAGAGCATTCTTGACCATCAAAATTTGTGGCAGTTAGAAAGCCGCATCAATGATGTTTTACAGCAGATTGGCCTGGAACCCGATACCGAACTCTCTTCGCTGTCGGGCGGCTGGCTGCGTAAGGCCGCACTGGGCCGTGCGCTGGTCAGCAATCCGCGCGTGCTGATGCTGGATGAACCCACCAACCACCTTGATATCGAAACCATCGACTGGCTGGAAACGTTCCTGAAAACCTTTACTGGCAGCATTGTATTTATCTCGCACGACCGTTCTTTCATTCGCAACATGGCGACGCGCATTGTCGATCTCGATCGTGGCAAACTGGTCTCATGGCCGGGCAACTACGATCAGTATCTGGAAGGGAAAGAAGAGGCGCTGCGCGTTGAAGAGATGCAAAACGCTGAATTTGACCGCAAGCTGGCTCAGGAAGAGGTCTGGATCCGCCAGGGTATCAAAGCGCGTCGTACCCGTAATGAAGGGCGCGTGCGTGCTCTGAAGGCGCTGCGTCGTGAACGTTCAGAACGCCGTGAAGTGATGGGTAAAGCCAACATGCAGGTAGGCGAAGCCTCGCGTTCCGGCAAAATTGTTTTTGAACTGGAGCAGGTTAACTACGCCGTTGGCGGCAAAACGCTGGTGAAGGATTTCTCCTCACAGGTTCAGCGCGGCGACAAAATTGCCCTTATCGGCCCGAACGGTTGCGGTAAAACCACGCTGCTGCGTTTGATGCTGCAACAGCTCAAAGCTGACAGTGGACGTGTACATTCTGGTACTAAACTGGAAGTCGCCTATTTTGACCAGCACCGCGCTGAGCTCGATCCTGACCGCACCGTGATGGATAACCTGGCCGAGGGTAAACAGGAAGTCATGGTAAATGGCAAACCGCGCCATGTGCTGGGATATTTACAGGACTTCCTGTTCCATCCGAAGCGGGCCATGACGCCGGTGCGCGCATTGTCCGGTGGAGAGCGGAACCGCTTGCTGTTGGCACGTCTGTTTCTGCGCCCCAGCAATCTGATGATCCTCGATGAACCGACCAATGACCTCGACGTCGAAACGCTGGAACTGCTCGAGGAGCTGATTGAGGGTTATCAGGGCACGGTTTTACTGGTGAGTCACGACCGTCAGTTTGTTGATAACACCGTGACGGAGTGTTGGATCTTCGAAGGCAACGGTGAAATTGGCACGTTTGTTGGCGGCTACCACGATGCCCAACAGCAGCGGGCTGCTTATAAGCAACAAAAATCAGTGACCATGGCTAAAGCCGCTACGCCAGTCGCTAAACCGGCGGCAGAAAAAAATGATTCTGCCAAACGTAGCGCCAACAAACTAAGCTATAACCTGGCACGGGAGCTTGAGCAGTTACCGCAGAAGCTTGAGCAACTGGAAGCCCGTATTGGCGAATTGCAGACTAAAATGAGTCACCCCGATTTCTTTGGTCAGCCGCACGATAAAACCCAGCCAGTGTTAGATGAACTGGCGCAAACAGAGCAGGCGCTGGAAACTGCTTTTGCCCGCTGGGAAGAGCTTGAGTCACTGAAAAACGGTGCGTAGTTAAAAAGGAAAGAGGATGTGTTCAGCAGATAAAACTGGCGCGTGGATACTTTGCCCACAGTGCGATTTAATGGTAAAGCTGCCGGATATTCCTGTTGGCAGCCGTGCGACCTGTCCGCGCTGCCATACTAACCTGGCGGCAAACTGGCACGAGCCGCGCAAACGCCCCACCGGCTATGCACTGGCGGCGCTTTTTATGCTGCTGTTAGCGAACCTTTTTCCTTTTATCAATATGAAAGTGGCGGGGATCAGCAGTCAGATTTCGCTGATGCAAATTCCCCGGGTGATGGTCACTGAGGATTACGGCAGTCTCGCCACGCTATTTTTACTGTTTGTGCAGGCCATTCCCGCCTTTTGTATGCTGGCGATCATTCTGCTGGTCAACCCAGTCCGTTTGCCTGTGGGCCTGAAACGCATACTGGCCCGCATTCTGTTTCAGCTTCGCAACTGGGGTATGGCCGAGATTTTTATGGCCGGCGTGCTGGTCAGCTTCGTCAAGCTCATGGCCTATGGTGAAATAGGTTTGCAAACCAGTTTCTGGCCGTGGTGCCTGTTTTGCGTGTTGCATTTGCGTGCCTTCCAGTGCGTTGACCGCCGTTGGCTATGGCAACAGATTGCACCAACGCCTGCATTACAAAACCCACCAAAAGTAGGCGTCACCGGTCTTCGTCAGGGCTTGCGGTCTTGTCCCTGCTGTACGGCGGTGTTGCCTGTCGATCAGCGCGCCTGTACCCGCTGCGGGGTTATTGCTCACGCCCGGCGTAAGCACAGCCTGCAATGGACTCTGGCGCTGCTGATGACTTCCGTCATGCTTTATGTTCCTGCCAATATTTTGCCCATCATGGTGACTGAGATGCTGGGGACGGCCAGCCCGTCAAATATCATGGCCGGGGTTATTTTGCTCTGGAGTGACGGCTCCTATCCGGTGGCGCTGGTGATTTTCATTGCCAGCATCATGGTACCTACCCTGAAAATGCTGGCGATTGGCTGGCTGTGCTGGGATGCCAGCGGACGCGGCAGCCGCGACAGCCACAAAATGCATTTTATCTATGAGGTGGTCGAATTTGTTGGCCGCTGGTCAATGATCGACGTGTTTGTGATTGCTGTGCTCTCTGCGCTGGTGCGTATGGGGCAGTTAATGAGTGTGTATCCTGCATGGGGGGCGGTGTTATTTGCGCTGGTGGTGATTTTGACCATGATCGCCGCGATGACTTTTGACCCTCGCCTGACCTGGGATCGTGAACGCGAAAATAAAATAAAGGAGCTGCGGCTTGACGGAAACTAACCCCCTGGCCATGCAAAAGTAGAGCAGATCAAGCGATGGTCGCCGGTCTGGATTGTCCCTGTTGTTACCCTGTTGATTGGCGGATGGATTCTGTTCTATCACTTTAGCCATCAAGGGCCGCGAGTTACCCTGATTACGGAAAATGCAGAGGGCATTGAAGCGGGCAAAACTGCCATCAAAAGCCGCAGCGTGAATGTCGGTGTGGTAGAGAGTGCAGTGCTGACGGATGATCTCCATCATGTTGAAATCACAGCACGCCTGAATTCCGGTATGGAAAAGTTGCTACACGGCGACAGCGTGTTTTGGGTGGTGAAACCACAAGTCGGGCGAGAGGGCATTACCGGCCTGGGCACCTTGCTTTCCGGGGCGTATATCGAACTGCAACCCGGCAGTAAAAACGAACAGCCTGAACAATACCCGTTGCTGGATGCGCCACCGCTGGCGCCGCCTGATGCCAAAGGTATTCGTATTACGCTCGACAGTAAAAAAGCAGGTCAGCTTAACCCGGGCGATCCCGTGCTGTTCCGTGGTTACCGTGTCGGCACGGTCGAAACCAGTAGCTTCGACACAGATAAACGAATGATGACCTATCAGTTATTTATCTCTGCCCCCTATGACCGCCTTGTCACCACTAACGTGCGCTTCTGGAAAGACAGCGGCATTGCGGTTGACATGTCTGCGTCAGGCATGCGCGTTGAGATGGGCTCTTTAACGACCCTGTTCAGCGGGGGCGTGAGCTTTGACGTGCCAGAGGGTTGGGAATTAGGTAAAGCTGCTGAGAACAAAGCGGATTATCATCTGTTTGATGATCAGCGTAGCATCCAGGACTCGCTCTACACTAATCATATCGACTATCTGATGTATTTTACTGACTCGATCCGTGGCCTGCAGGTTGGCGCGCCGGTTGAGTTCCGCGGTATTCGTCTGGGGACCGTTGCAGAAGTGCCGTTTATGAAGGGGGAGAAAATCAGGCGCTTAATGATGATTATCGCGTTCCTGTGCTGATCCGCATAGAGCCGGACCGCTTTATCAGTCGACTCGGCGAGAATTTCGATCTTGAGCAACATCTGCAGGATGGCAAGAGGCGTGGGCTGCGCGCAACGCTGAAAACCGGCAACCTGCTGTCAGGCTCACTTTATGTCGATCTCGATTTTTACGAAAATGCGGCACCTTATAAGGGGCCGAATAAGATATTGGGTTATGAAGTGATCCCAACCGTCAGCGGTGGCTTAAGCCAGATTCAACAGAAACTGATGGCTGCGCTGGACAAAATCAACGGTCTGCCGCTGAACGGATTGCTTAATCAGGCAACCGGTACGCTGAAAGAGAGCCAGCGCACCATGCGCGATCTGCAACGTACCATTGAAAATATCAACAAGGTTACCAGCAGCCCGGCAATGAAAACGCTGCCGGAAGATATGCAGCAAACCCTGCGTGAGCTGAATCGGAGTATGAAAGGTCTGCAGCCAGGGTCACCTGCTTACAGTAAGTTGGTGGGAGATATGCAGCGCCTGGATCAGGTCTTGCGTGAACTGCAACCGGTACTGAAAACGCTGAACAGTAAGAGCAATGCGTTGGTGTTTGAAGCCAAACCGGGACAGGATCCCCAGCCAAAGAGGGCGAAACAGTGAAAAAAGGGTTCACACTTCTTGCTGCACTCGCGCTGAGCGCATGCAGTAGCACCATTGATACCACCTATTATCAGCTGCCCTCCGGGGCGGCCTCAATGCACGTGAGCAGCAGTAGCCAGGCTGCATCACCACAACCGACATTGTGGGTTCAGCAGGTGACAGTGCCCGACTATCTGGCGGGTAACGGATTGGTTTATCAAACCAGTGACGTGAAATATGTTATCGCAGCGAATAATCTGTGGGCCAGTCCGCTCGATCAACAGTTACAGCAAACGCTGATTACTAATCTCAGCAAAGCGTTACCGGGAAGATTAGTCTCAGGCTCACCGTTAGGAGAGCAGCATGACACGCTGAACGTTACGGTCACTGGCTTTCAGGGACGTTATGACGGGCAGGCAATCATCAGCGGCGAATGGACGCTTGAACATCAAGGAAGGTTAACGAAACACGCGTTTAATCTTATGCTGCCGCAAAACGAAGATGGTTATGATGCTTTAGTCAGAACGCTTTCTACTGGCTGGCAGCAGGCAGCACAACAAATAGCCAGCAGCGTTGTGGCAGCAAATTAGGATTAGTTTGATTATTTATCTAAGCCCTTGATTAATCATGATGTTATTGGTGTGTTAATCAGGGCTTTTTTTGATAGACGAATCAGCAAGATAGAACCATTAACTGAGTCACAAATCGACATTTTTTTGTCGGATTCAGGTCACATTTATGACATTGGCGTGAATTTTGCGCATTGATCTTTCTCGCTCAAGCAGGTAGAACATTAGAGTGGTTGAACATTAATTCGCCACCTTTTTCTTTCCACCAGATTCCACAGGCCTGATATGAGGGACACGGAGTATGAAGAGACAGAAACGAGACCGCCTTGAGCGCGCCCATTCACGAGGTTATCAAGCAGGCATCACTGGACGCTCAAAAGAGATGTGTCCGTATCAACTGGTTGACGCTAAGTCTCACTGGTTAGGAGGCTGGCGGCAAGCTATGGAGGACAGGTCGGCAGCCATTGCCTAGCCGGATGTCACAGAAAAGGGAAGGAACCTCCGCAAAAGGCGGAGGTTTTCATTTTCAGGTCTCAGAACGCAGCAGTGTCCTTGAACAGACCGACTTTTAAATCGCTTGCAGTATAGATCAGGTTGCCGTCGACGAAGACTTCGCCATCCGCCACGCCCATAACCAGTTTGCGATTAATTACACGTTTGAAGTGAATGCGATAAGTGACTTTTTTCGCTTCAGGCAGCACCTGACCGGTGAACTTAACCTCGCCCACACCCAGAGCACGGCCTTTGCCTTCGCCACCTAACCAGCCCAGATAGAAGCCCACTAACTGCCACATGGCGTCGAGGCCCAGGCAGCCAGGCATAACGGGATCGCCGATAAAGTGACAGCCAAAGAACCACAAGTCAGGATTGATATCTAACTCGGCTTCGACAAAACCTTTATCAAATTTACCGCCGTCTTCGGTCATTTTGACCACGCGGTCCATCATCAACATGTTGCCTGACGGAAGCGGTGGTCCGTTTTCGCCAAACAATTCACCGCGACCAGACAGAATCAGGTCTTCTTTGGTATAGGATTCGCGTTTATCTACCATGTTTTCAATAAGCCTTGTTTTAGTGAATCACGAATACTAGCGAACAGTTGTACGCTGAGCAAATCGGATTAACGGTGGTTAAACCAGTTGAGCCAACGTAGCGGCCATGGACGGTGTGGCGTATCTGGCTGATTGAGCTGGCTGATGCGATCCTGAATGGTAAGCAGCAGGCTTTCGCCTTCGCCATCTTCAGTACGCCAGATTTTACCGGTTAATAAAGGTAACGCTTCATCCGCACGATCAATGGCCCAAATGTGGAAACGGCCTTGCTCAACCGCAGTGACAACGTCCTGATTCAGACAAAGATGGCGCACGTTACAGGCAGGAATAATCACGCCCTGTTGGCCCGTAAGTTCACGCTGGTGGCAGATATCGAAGAAGCCTTCGATTTTTTCATTCAGGCCCCCGACGGGCTGAACATTGCCGAACTGATCTACCGATCCTGTTACTGCAATCTGCTGATTAACCGGTTGATTAGCCAGCGCACTGATCAGGGCGCACAATTCAGCCAGCGAGGCGCTATCGCCATCAACTTCTGAATAAGATTGCTCGAATACCAGCGACGCAGAAAAAGGCAGTTGCTGTTCAAGTTCAAGTTCAGCGATCAGATAAGCCTGCATAATCATCATGCCCTTGGCATGAATATTACCGCCCAGTTCTGCTTTACGCTCGACGTCCATAAACTCGCCGTCACCCGGATGCACGACGCAGGTGATGCGAGAAGGATCACCCCAGGCACGCGGATGGCCAGGATATTCAATGACCGACAGACCGTTGATCTGTCCGACAACTTCGCCTTCTGTCTCGATTAAAATCTGCTTAAGCAAGATTTCATCGCGCATCCGCTCATTGAGGTAATTTTCACGCCACAAGCGAGCATCGAGCGCATCACGTAACGCTTCGGCATTAAGGTTTTCGCCCATCAGTGCCGATTCGCGCATCTGGCGCAGCAACCAACGCGGACAGAGTGGCAGTGTTTCTTGATCGCCGCTATACCGCACGCCTTCTTTGATTAACTCAGGCCAGAAGTCCGCCTCAGGCAAAGGCAGACCTGCTTGCTGCGCCAAATCAGCACTCCAGCGACACCACGCCAGCATATCGTCTTCATCCAGCACCTGAATATTTTCCTCAAATTCAGTGTAGATGGCCATTTCATGCGTTTCGGGATCTAACGCCTGAAATTCAGCTAATGCTTCACGATCACCGCAAAGTACCAGCTGCAGCTTGAGCGGAAGAGGGGGAACAGACACCGGCAGCGGACGACGTTCATCAGGTGAAATCCAGTCAACGTAACCTTGTTCGACGCATTTTTTTAGCCGCAACCACAAAAGCGGCTGCGCCAAAAAGAACGCAGCGCCAGCACCAGCGTGCCACCGTTAGCACGGTGAATCAGGCCGGGTTCAAGCTGAATGCGATCTTTATGCAAGCGGACAGAGCCAAAGAGCTGTTCCATTTCAAACCACTCAGCAAAATGAATTTCGCCTTGTCGGGTGAAAGGACGCTGCGGATCGGTCGGCGGTTGCAGTGTCACGTTATCGGCAATGATATGATAATCACCGCCAAACAAGGTGGTTGAAGAACCTGCAAAGCGTTGTGCTGCCTGCGCGATAAGCGATAAATAGTCACTATTTTCCTGGCTACGTACCAGTAGCAGAGGAAACCCTTGCGATTGATGATATAAATGCGCCAGGGCATTGAGCAGCCGGGGCTGAACCGATGCCAGTGAATCGGTCTCTTCGTCAGCAATTCGGGAAAAAACGGACAGGTATTGCGAGCTATCCGGTTGTAGGTTTTGCCACGTAAGTTGGGAGCTGGTCAAAATAATCGCATTTGTCTGATTTAAGAAAAGCGAGATTATACAGTAATCACCCCTGTTAAGCACTGTGGAGTTCCAACAGAAGATGTGACGCTGGCGACATGCTTTTCGTTGCTGCATCCAGGAAAAAAGCTGTTATTCTTAGTTTGTTACGTGATCACGATGAGATTCCGATGAAATACCAGCAACTCGAAAATCTTGAATGTGGATGGAAGTGGAAATACCTGGTGAAAAAGCATCGGGAAGGTGAACTGATCACGCGTCACCTTGAATTAAGTGCTGCACGGGCTGCGGTTGATGTGCTGTTGGCGATGGAAAACCATCCCGTTGAGGTAGGTAACTGGATTGCAGAGCATATCCATCCCGATCTTGAAAACCGGCTTAAGCAAACGATACGTGCACGACGCAAACGTCATTTTAATGCTGAGCATCAGCATACCCGTAAGAAATCGATCGATTTAGAATATCTGGTTTGGCAAAGACTGGCGGGATTAGCACAACGTCGAAATAACACCTTGTCTGAGACAATAGTCCAGTTGATTGAAGATGCCGAGCGTAAGGAAAAATATGCGACGCAGATGACAAGCCTGAAACAGGATCTGCAAGCCATTTTAGGTAAATCAGGTTCAGAAAACGAATAGCCACTCTGTTCGCTGTTAGACCGATTCAGTCAGCGAAAGGCATAAAAAAACCCCGCCTGAGCGGGGTTTTTATTACGTGTAAACTTAAGCCTGTGGCTGAGTTACAACGTCTTTGATACCTTTAACGTCGATTTCTACGCGACGATCAGGTGCCAGGCAGTCGATCAGGGCATTACGGCCTTTCACGCTGTCACAAGTGTTGCCAGTAACTGGGTTAGATTCGCCCATGCCACGTGCAGAGATCTTGTTAGACGGGATACCTTTAGACACCAGGTAATCTACAACAGACTGAGCACGCTTCTCAGACAGAGCCTGGTTGTACTGGTCTGAACCGATGCGATCGGTGAAGCCCAGAACAACAACGGAACCGTCTTTCGGATCCATTGAGCTCAGCTGGCTGTACAGCTGATCCAGAGCCTGCTGGCCTTCTGGCTTCAGGGTAGATTTGTTGAAGGTGAACAGTACGTCAGACTTCAGGGTGAAACGCTTGGTTTCAACCACTGGAGCTGGCGCTGGCGCTGGGGCTGGAGCCGGAGCAGCTTCATCCTGGCCAAAGCGGTAAGAAACACCTACGCTCAGCATGGCGTTGTCAGGACGTGCACCAACGGTACCTGCGTCACCGATGTTGTTAACCCACTGGTAGTCCAGACGGGTTGCCCAGTTCTGGGTCAGAGCGTATTCAACACCAACGGCTGCCAGTGGCGAAACGCCAGTGTCGTGGTCGCTGATACGGTTGCCAGTAGCAACGTTTTGCTGCGTAGAGTCAGCGCGCCATACCATACCGCCCAGACGGGTGTACACGTCCAGATCGTCAGCGATTGGGTAGCTCAGTTTAGCAGCCAGCTGAATGCCTTGTGCTTTGAATGCGCCGTTGGTTACGTTGCCTTTGTTAGGCATGCGACCAAGCCAGTCATAGCCCAGCTCGAAGCCCAGGTATGGGTTTGCCTGGTAACCCAGGAATGCACCCGCACCCAATTGGCTTTCGTGAGTTGGACCGTCATTGTTCACGTAGTTGTTACCGTAGTAACCAGTATCGTGATACTGAGACCAGCCCAGTTTGGCACCGGTGTACCAGGTGTCATCTTTCGGTGCGGCCTGCGCTACGGTAGCGAAGCCAGCCAGTGCCACTGCAATTGCGATAGCTGTCTTTTTCATTTTTGCGCCTCGTTATCATCCAAATAGGCAATGAGCAAAAAAGTTGCTCTTGGTTTAATCCTTCGCCGGGTAAAACGCTCGCTTATGACTCTACCGAAAAAAACGGAGGTTATTGAGCACCCTGGCGAGATAAAGTCTACAACGAGATTGGAAACTTACAAGTATGATGTGAGGCGCCACTGTAAATAAACAGCGTTTTATACATAAATTCTAACGATTAACATGGCATTCTTGCCAGGGAGGAAAAGGGCAAAAAGCGGCTAAGCCATTGTCAATACTGGACGGAGCAGAATCAGTGGCTTAGCGATATCCGGTAAGATATTTAACCTGAGAAAATTCCCATTTTTACTTAATGAAACAAATCAGACTGAATTTTTCTCGAATTTCGTGGTCGAAGTGGCGATTCTGAGGGCGTGCCTGAACGTAAAATCAGCCCCAGGGCTTCACCTTCAGTGGCTGCTCGTTCTAATTCGCGTCGCTCTTCTTCTCCCAGTTCATACGGAATCCATGCGACAACCACGCTGTAATTACCGCTGCGCAATGCTTTAATCATCTTTTCAACCGCAGTAAAGCGATCAGAATCAGCAATATGCATACTCTTCTCAAGCGGCAGCCCTGACTGTTGCAGCCAGGCTCGGTTGAGCTTATGTGCAGGGGTTAACCATAACTGCCAGCGCGACTGTTGGCTCAATTGCTGCAGCAATGGCAACAACAACATCTGCATCATACCCGGCTGCTCGCTATAGCGTAATTCAGTTATCCAGCCGCTATTTTGCGCTGGCCTGGACGCAGACGCATAATGATGAGCATAGCGTGTATTGTTGGTATGTTGTGTTCGCATAAGTGACTTACTCAGCAGTGACTGTATGAATATACAGTAATGTCATCGTGGATAAAGATCAACCCAAATTTCTGAAAACATCCCGCAAAACAGAGACAAACTCAGCCCTTCCTGCATTTATTAATTGAACCTGTTACGGCTTTTTCTTATCTTTTAACTGGCTGAATATGTTAGCTTTTAAGAAATTTCTCGTACAAGGAGGTGGTCCAGTGAAGAAACATCATCAGGTTGTTGAACGGTCCCGAGTACAACTGGCACCGTTAGGGAAAATTGAGTCTCGTACCCAGTTTGGCGGATATGCCTTAGCGGTTGAACAGGTCGTTTTTGCTTTAGTTAATGAAGAGGGACTCTACCTGCGAGCCTGCGAAGCTCTGCGTGAATATGTTGCTGAACGACCGTTAGAAACATTGGTTTTTCGCAAGCGCGGCATCCCCGTCAGCCTTAATTATTTCAAAGTGGACGAGGCGCTGTGGCGTAACCCCGAACATCTCCTTACGCTGTCGGCGGCCTCGCTGCAGGCGGCGCAGGTTGAATTAAAAGCCAGACATAACGCACTGCGATTAAAGGATCTTCCTAATCTCAGCCTGCGTATTGAGATGATGCTGCGCGAAGCAGGAATTTGTACGGTTAAACATCTCTGTGAGATAGGAGCCAAGAAGAGCTGGCTTAAACTTAAAGCGATAAACCAGCATGTCGGTTTTAAAACCTTGCTGGCGCTGCAGGGTGCGATATCAGGCCATCATCAGGCCGCCTTACCGCATGCGGTAAAGGCGGAGTTGAGTGACTGGTATAACGCAACCGTTAAGCAGGCCTTTCAGCGGGAAGGTTCGGGTCGTTAACTTTTTCCAGCGTGCGGCACAGGCGCGCAATATCGGGTAACAGCGCAACCAGCAACCCCAGTTGTTGCAACACCAGCGGCGCGCGCGTATCAGCATCTGCAGCCAGTTCACTGATACGTTGCGCGAGCGAAGCACGCATCGCTTCGGCTTGAGATTCACTCACGGTCTCTGTCTGCAAAATATCTTCAACAAAGCAAACGGTGTCATCCAGTAACGTCAGAAGGTCTGATTCGATAATCTTGTCACGATGTGCGCCGAGCGCCGAGATATAACTCAGAAATGAGTGATTCAGGCAGAGCAACTGAAAAGCCGAATCCCGCAGCCCCTGACGCGTTCGCGTCTCGCTGCTCATATTCGATACCACGGAAGCCAGTTCCGCATCAGCATTATGGGCATCGCGCCGGGCAATACGGTAAGCCAGCCGGTTATCTTTACCCTGATGATATTGTTCCAGAATGGCGTCAAGATAGCGGCAATTGGCGTTCAGAGTTCGTTTAGCGACCGCAGGCAGCTGACGGAAGCGCCAGTCTGGCCAGATAAAAGCCACAGCAAACCATGCCAGTGCGCAGCCTAAAAGCGTATCCACAACGCGCGGTAACGCTACCTCAAATCCTTCGCCCAGCAGGTTGAAACACAGCAACACCAGCAAGGTAATGAAAAGCGTCGCCTGAGCGTATTGCACCTGGCGGAATGCGAAAAACAGGACACCGCTCAATACAATCAGTATCAACTGGCCTTCAACGGACGGCACCAGCCACAAAACAGGTAAACCAATCGCAACACCCGCCAGCGTCCCGGCAATACGCAATGCCAGACGCCGCTGTGTGGCATTGTAGTTTGGCTGGCAAACAAACAGACTGGTAAGCAGGATCCAGTAACCGCGCTCAACGCCGGTAATTTGTATAAATCCATAGCCGATACAGAGCACGACGGATACACGCACGGCGTGGCGAAACAGAGCAGAAGCAGGGGATAAATGACGGCTAAAGCGTAGCCGGATATCGCTCCAGCCACTCAATCCCTCACGAGAAAGCAAATTATCGCTGTGCTGGGGATCGTCGCCCGATAACGCCTGTTCAGATTCAATCGACGCGAGCTGCGCATCAATAGCGCGTAAATTGCGCAACAGCCAGTGCAAGGCCCGAATGTGCGCCGCTTCCGGTTCGCGCTGTTCCAGCCTTTCAATCGCTTTTTGCAGGCGCTCAAAAGCACCTTCGAAGCGACTGTCATGCTCCCACCGCTCACGTAATAAAATGCATTGAGCTAACTGGCGACACGCCTGGGCCTGCATATTAAGCAAGCGTTGGAAGCGAAATAAAATCTCATTGTAACGCCAGTCATCACGCAGTAAATGATATTGCAGATGCGAAGAGCTGGCGCGTTCATGAATATCCTGCGCCACGAAATAGTAATGCAGGCTTCGTCGTGTGCCGCGCGAACCGCGATCGCCGCGCAAACGACTTTGTAAGGTGGTTTTGGTCAGATTAAGCTGGGCGACCAACTGGCTGTTCACCATGGCGGTATTAATCAACGTGGCATCATTTTGCTCACTGACGTCAGGATCAAACAGGTTAGCTTTCGCCTCCAGATAACGGGCAAGCTGGGAAAAGCTGCCAGCAAGCTGTTCCTGCACCGGGCGCACCGGAAAAATCAAATGGCCCAGTAGCGTCAGCAGGTTATACCAGAGCGCACCGGTCAATAGCAGCATCGGCTGTAGATACCACTGGAGGAAAAGCTCAATGCCCAGCATGGTATAGACAGCAATTAACAGGGCACCAAAGGCGATGGTAGCGTAACGCTGTCCCAGCGCGCCCAGCAGGATGAACCCCCAACTGGAGAGCGCCAGGCCAACAATAAACGCGGCGGGATGGGGAAACAGTAATTCGACGGAAACCGATGCGATACAGAAACAGAGCAGGGTAATCAGGAGGTTTCTCAGGCGACCCGTAAGGCGATCGTCTAAGTCAGCCAGCGCGGCGGCTACCACGCCCAGCGTAAGCGGTATTGTCCACTCAATTTGATGCAGCCACCACGGCACCGCAGCGCACCCGGCCAACGCAAAGAAAATACGAAGCAGATAGCGCCAGCTGCTGTTAAACAAATATTGCCGCCAACCGGGCAGCGTTTTCGACATCATATTAATAGCGCCGACGGGCATTGGCTTCGCGTGCTGCACGCGCCTCTTCAACCGAAACAACACGACGACCGACAGGCCATAGCGCGATCGCGGCTATTTTAAAATTAGCGATGCCAACAGGAATGCCAATAATCGTCAGGCACTGAACGATGCCGGCTGAAATATGCGCCACGCACAACCACCAGCCAAAGAAAACCAGCCAGAAAATGTTTAAAAAAGTGCCCCCGGCATTCAGGATGTGGCTTTTGCTGTCCGGACGCAGCACATCAACATGCACCGCTTCATTACCGAATGGCACCAGCGAAAGTTTAGTGATCTCCCAACAGGAGCGGGTCAGAGGAAGAGTAAAAATCAGGACGATGGTCACCAGCGTAGCAAAAAGCCAGCTCAGCGTGGTGATAAAACCCCCGAGGACAAAGTTAAGAATATTTAAAACGGTGCGCATACTCAGCTTTTCCTTTTGCATTCTGCTAGATGTGTCGCCAAGTTTAGCCTGTTTTAGGGCTGGAGCGTTAAGAGTCTGACAGGTAGACTTCGCTTAATCTTTTATTTAGTCGTTGGTGTGGACGTGGAACTGAAAGCAACCTCCATGGGCAAGCGGCTTGCTCAACATCCTTATAATCGGGTTCGCCTGTTACCCGCTGGCGTTGACGTTAGCGGTGATAAGCATGAATATCTGATCCCCTTCAATCAATTGCTAAATATCACCTGTAAACGAGGCCTGGTTTGGGGCGAACTGGAATTCCTGCTGGCAGACGATAAAGTGGTGCGCCTGCACGGCACTGAATGGCAGGAAACGCAACGTTTTCATCACTATCTTATGCAGTCGTGGCAACGCTGGAGCCTCGAAATGAGCGACGTGTGCCATGAAGTACTTCATGCGCTGCGTCTGGATATTGAGGGTTTCAGCGAGCAAGATCGCTGGCTGAAACGCAGTGAATCAGGTGACTTAAAAGAGAAAATCCTCAAGCAGTTTGATGCGTTGCCGCTGCCACTGTCACGCCTGAATGAATTTGAAAATCTGCGTGAAGATGCCGCGTTCTGTCAGCATTGGCTGGAACAGGGTGAGGCGGCCCTGGCACAGCGCAATCGCGACTGGACCGCGAAGATACGCGATCGTTACCACGATTTCTTTTCCACTGTTGAAACTTCGCCACTCAATCCTGCGCAGTGCGAAGCCGTGGTCAATGGTGAAGATGCATTGCTGGTGCTGGCAGGGGCAGGAAGCGGTAAAACGTCAGTGCTGGTGGCGCGGACAGGATGGTTGTTACAGCGTAAACTCGCGACGCCCGATCAAATTTTATTGCTAGCGTTTGGTCGCCAGGCGGCAGAAGAGATGAATGAGCGCATTCAGTCTCGCCTTGACGTCAGCGACATTCAGTCACGCACATTCCACGCTTTAGCCCTGCATATTATTCGTGAAGGCAGTAATAAACAGCCGATCGTCAGTAAATTAGAAAGTGATGTTGATGCGCGACAGAAACTATTGCTAACGCACTGGCGGCAACAGTGCGATGAGAAAAAAGCGCACGCTAATGGCTGGCGGCAATGGCTGCGCGATGAACTGGAATGGGAGGTGCCAGAAGGGGCATTCTGGCAAGATGACCGGCTGGCAAAACGGCTGGCTTCACGACTGGATCGCTGGCTCGGACTGATGAGAATGCACGGTGGCGCGCAGGCTGCGATGATTGCTGACGTGCCTGAAGCCGCACGCGATCTGTTTAGTAAACGTGTGAAATTAATGGCTCCGCTACTTAAAGCCTGGAAAAGCGCGTTGAAAGAAGAGGGCGCGGTAGATTTCTCTGGTCTGATTCACCAGGCTATCGCTATTCTGGAAAAAGGCCGCTTCATTAGCCCGTGGAAACATATTCTGGTGGACGAGTTTCAGGATATTTCTCCACAGCGTGCCGCCTTGCTGACCGCGCTGCGGCAACAGAATAAACGCACTACGCTGTTTGCTGTGGGAGATGACTGGCAGGCCATTTACCGTTTTAGCGGTGCTGAAATGAGTCTGACCACCGCATTTCATCACTATTTTGGCGAGGGCGATCGCTGTTTTCTGGATACCACCTATCGCTTTAACGAACGCATTGGCGATATTGCTAACCGCTTCGTTCAGCAAAATCCGCATCAGTTGCGTAAACCTCTCAACAGCCTGAGCAAAGGCAATAAAAAATCGATTGCATTACTACCTGAAGATCAACTTGAGCCGCTGCTGAATAAATTAAGCGGCTATGCCAAACCAGACGAGCGTGTGCTGCTACTGGCGCGTTATCACCATCTGCGCCCCGATATCACTGAAAAGGCTAAAACTAAATGGCCGAAGCTCAAACTCGACTTTATGACGATTCACGCCAGCAAAGGACAGCAGGCAGATTACGTTATTTTGTTAGGCCTGCAGCAAGGCAAAGAGGGGTTTCCGGCTGAAGCGCGCGAGTCGATTATGGAACAGGGCCTGCTGCCGCAACCGGAAGCGTTTCCCGATGCAGAAGAGCGTCGGCTGGCTTACGTGGCGCTGACGCGGGCGCGTCAGCAGGTGTTTTTGATATATGACAAAATGCAGCCTTCTGTGTTTGTTGATCACTTTCGTGAACTCGGCGTGCCGGTTTTACGTAAAGCCTGAGTTACTTCAGGCGATCCGCTAAGTAACGCTGATAATCAGGGATTTGAATATCCATTGCCTGAGCAAAGAGCGGTGACTGAATAATAAAGTCAGCTGTTGACCGATTCGTCGCCACAGGAATATTCCACACGGTTGCGAGACGTAGCAGGGCCTTAACGTCCGGGTCATGCGGCACAGCATTTAGCGGATCCCAAAAGAATATCAACGCATCGATTTTTCCTTCAGCAATCATCGCACCGACTTGCTGATCGCCGCCCATTGGGCCGCTGAGCATGGCATTCACATTAAGCCCGGTATGACGGTTAATAAGATTGCCCGTGGTGCCTGTCGCGTAAAGCTCATGGGGCTCCAGGGCTGGCTGATTTTGCTTAACCCATTCAAGAAGCGTGATTTTACAGTGGTCATGGGCAACCAGTGCGATATGTTTTTTTACGCCAAGAGTACGAACAGTTTGTTCCATAGGGCTTCCAGATGATGTCACACGCGCAGTAATCGGTTGCACGAGTTTACCTCTTGCCTTTCCTGTCTATCAACTTGTACGTAACATTTTGACCAGATTGAGAAATTGCTGGCGTGTGGCTTCATCGAAACGCTGAAACCAGCGTTTGATAGTAGGCATTTCAGGCTGATCGGCCCAGGCGAGATCGGCCGTGAGTTGTGCTGCTGGGGCAGTCGCGGTTGTTTGTGCGAACTGCGGTACTGAGGCAATTTTATCGTCACGGTTATAAATCAGCATCGCATTTTCCACATCGCTGTCTGAATTCGCGGGCAGGCGATCGCGAATACTGGAAATTTCTTTGCCGTGCTCATCCACCAACTGAAAATTCAGGGTACGATCAAAACGGTGACGATCGTGTTTGTTAACCAGCGCAGGCAGGCGAATAGCGATAGTTTTGGCTTCAGCATGAAACGTGACAATCATCGGCACCGACTGATAGCGCAACGATGTGTCTTTACGGTCATCGCGTAACTGCTCAACACGAAACAGGAATTGATGCTGGCCACGGTCAAGTTCTAAGCTATCGGCGCCTTTGAGCAAAGAACCGGAAATTTTCCGGCCATCCAACACCAAAAGATCGATTTGTGGATCGAGCTTTAAAGTAATGGCAGAACACGACGCCGTGACGAGGAGAGTAATTAACCCCGTGACAGCCAGCAACAGCTTCATTTCAACTCCGGAAGGGCGCAAGGGATGGATGTAGCAAATTCTTACATTATGGCAGTAAATTTACATTTGAACATATTTATTCGTGCAGCGAGCCAATAAATTCTGCCTCAATTGATCCGGGTCAGAAATGCACACACTACAATCAACCTGTTGCCAAAGGAGATAAAAATGAATGATCAAACGATCCGTGACGTGCTGGCTCGTACCCAACGTATTGCGCTGGTAGGTGCCAGTGATCGCCCTGAGCGTCCAAGCTATGGCGTAATGCAGTATCTGCTCAATCAAGGCTACGACGTTATTCCGGTCAGTCCAAAACTGGCGGGGAAAACATTGTTAGGTCAAACCGCTTACGGCAGCCTGGCGGAGATTCCGGGTAAAGTCGATATGGTCGATGTATTTCGCCATTCTGAAGCAGCATGGGGTGTTGCGCAGGAAGCCATAGCGATTGGTGCGGATACGCTGTGGCTACAATTAGGCGTGATTAACGAACAGGCTGCGGTACTGGCACAGGATGCGGGGATGACGGTGATTATGGATCGCTGTCCAAAAATAGAAATTCCGCGTCTGGGCATTGCCGCTAAAAACAGATAAGCAAGGCGGCATCGTCTGCTGCCGCCCTGAATTAATGACGTAAATGCGGTGATTGCAACTGCTTACGCACCGAAGCAGCGAGTTCATCCAGGGAAGGATGTTCCGGATGCTCATGCGTGGTTTCACCGGAAAGCTGAATTTCAGCGACATAGGTATGTACCTGAGCGCCATGTTCATCTTCCATGACTACGTGATACCACGGTGCGCTGCGCAATGTCTCTGTCGCACCGACTTCTTCCAGCTTTGGCTCATCTAACGAGTATTCGGGATCGACATCAACGACAACCCCTAATACGCCAGAAAGGCGATGACGAACCTGCTGTCCAATTCCAAATTTACTGGCAATCATTGTGACCTCCCAAAAAACTTGCCCTGTGATCAATATGGCGTCACGGACACGTTTTTCAAGTCACATTACGCGACAAGCAAAACCTTTTAAGTAAAGACCTTCTGGATAGCTGGCAATAACGGGATGATCGGCGGCCTGACGGAACTGCTCAATGAACTGCACTTCGCGCCCGGCGTCGACCGACGCGTCAGCAATGATTTTCTGAAACAGGTCAGTTGCCATCAAACCGGAGCAGGAGAAAGTCATTAAAATGCCTCCCGGATTCAGTAACTGCATCGCCAGCATATTAATATCTTTATATCCGCGACAGGCACCCATCAACTGGCTCTTGTTTTCAACGAACTTAGGCGGGTCCATAACGATGAGATCGAATTTTTCACCGTTGTCGCGATAGCGACGCAGCAGTTTAAACACATCATCGCGCTGAAATTGCGCGCGGGAAACGTCCAGACCGTTCAGCTCAACGTTTTGACGGGCAACATCAAGCGCATCTTGCGAAGTATCCACACTGATCACTTCACGGCATCCCCCCATTAAGGCTGAAACAGCGAAGCCACCGGTGTAGGAGAAGCAGTTCAGTACGCGCGCATCTTGGGCGTAGCGACGTGTCGCCAGACGACTGTCACGCTGATCAAGGTAATAACCCGTTTTGTGACCGCCCTGAATATCCACCAGCAACTTCATACCATGCTCGGTAACAGGTAAAAGCGGCGGTGGCAATTCGCCGGTCACGGTACCTTGCGTCAGTTCCAGCCCCTCTTTTTTACGTACGGCCACATCGGAACGATCGTAAATCGCACATTCAGGGAAACAGTGCTGCAGCGCCGAAATGATCGCCGGACGCTGATATTCGGCACCGGCAGAAAGTAACTGAAGCACGAGGAAATTGCCAAAGCGATCGATTGTCACACCCGGTAAACCATCTGACTCACCGGCGATCAGGCGATAACTGTCGAGACCGTCACGCTCGGCCAGCCATTTACGCCACTGCTGCGCCTGCTCGAAACGGCGCACAAAAAAGGCGATATCGATAGATTCATCGGGTTGCCAGCTCCAGACGCGGGCACGAATCTGCGATTGGGGCGACCAGGCGGCGCGAGCCAGCCATTTGCCATTGCTGTCGCAGACATCAATAGTTTCACCCAGCTGGGCTTTACCTTCCATACGTGCGACCGCACCCGAAAATACCCATGGATGGCGACGGAGCAGGGATTTTTCACGTCCCCTGGCGAGAATCAATCGAACTGTCATAGTTTGCTATGCTTACCTGAAAAAATGAGGCGCCATTGTCCGGTGGATAACAGGAAAATGCAACGAACAGCAGCAGGAGAGAAAAATGTCAGCAACCTGTTTTAAAATCTGGGTACACGGCCAGGTACAAGGTGTTGGATTTCGCTACAGTACGCAGTCACAGGCTGACAAACTTGGCGTAACGGGTTACGCGCGAAATTTAGCTGACGGCAGTGTAGAAGTCTTAGCGTATGGCGAACCGCAACAGGTTGATGCGTTAATTGACTGGTTAAAATCAGGCGGCCCACGCAGTGCACACGTCGATAAAGTGTTAGTGGAACCGCACCAGCTAACACAGCCTCCTCAGTCATTCACCACACGCTAATCAAAGACACTTCGCCGGTTTTGGCAGACCGGCAATTTTTGTTGCCTGTTTGGCCGGGCCTTCTGGAAAAAGACGAAACAGATAACGGCTGTTGCCTTTCTCTTCGCCATATTTCTGCGCCATGGCTTTGACCAGCATTCGCACCGCAGGTGAGGTGTTAAACTCCAGATAAAATGCACGAACAAAATGCACTACTTCCCAGTGAGCTTCACTCATTTCGATGCCTTCCTGCCCGGCAATCTGTGCCGCCAGTGCTTCACTCCAGTCGTTGCGATCTTTTAAATACCCTTCGGCATCGACTGCAATTTCGTTACCGTTAAATTTCACGTTATTTCCCCACGACAAATGACGGCATATTTTATCAAATTTGCACAGCAGAAAAAGCAAAACCCCGCGAAGCGGGGTTTTGTCATGAACCGGAGGTGTCGGTTAGTTGCTGCGGGCGAAACCCAGCAGGCTCAACAGGCTGACAAAAATATTGTACAGCGACACATACAGGCTCACAGTGGCGCGAATGTAATTGGTTTCACCGCCATGAATGATGTTGCTGGTTTCCCAAAGAATGGCGCCTGCCGAAAACAGAATAAACAGGGCGCTAATCGCCAGGTGCAGCGCAGGCAGTTGCAGAAAAATATTGGCAACCACAGCGACCAACAGCACCACAAAGCCGGCCATCATCATGCCGCCAAGAAAAGACATATCACGGCGGGTCGTTAATACATAAGCTGAGCAGCAAAAGAAAACCAGAGCCGTTCCGCCCAAAGCGAGTGCAATAACATCACCCATACCCGCAGTCAGAAATGAACTGAGAATAGGGCCGAGGCAGTAGCCAAGAAAACCGGTGAAAGCGAAGGCCGCCAGAATACCCATTGGGCTATTAGCCAGGCGATACGTCAGGAACATCAGACCATAAAAACCCACCAGCATTAATATTAAGCCTGGCGCGGGCAGGGCAAGAAGGGTACTGGCCGTTGCGGTCACTGCAGAAAAAGCCAGTGTCATGCCCAAAAGGAAATAGGTATTACGCAATACTCTGTGCGTGCTGAGCAGCGACTGCTGCGATGAAGACGAGACTATTCTTTCCATTGTTGCGCTCCTGTAAGCAGAACACCAAATATGCGCTGAGAATACGCAGTGCAACAAAGCGGTAAAAGGCGTTTTACCCTTCTTTACGCGTAAACGCGCTAATTGTTTGAGCAAAGTGGTGATTTTGACAACAGATAACAATTATTTGGCTGTTTTTCAGGCGAACGAATTGTTCTGGGGTTTACATCTCTCAGGGGATGTTTATAGTGCGCCTCATTGCGGAGGGGTGGCCGAGCGGCTTAAGGCAGCGGTCTTGAAAACCGCCGATGGGAAACCATCCGAGAGTTCGAATCTCTCCTCCTCCGCCACTTCATCAGCTTAATGCAATGAAGTGGCAGGAACATGACACGTCATGTTTTTCTGCAGTAAATAGTTTCAAAACGGAGGGGTGGCCGAGCGGCTTAAGGCAGCGGTCTTGAAAACCGCCGATGGGAAACCATCCGAGAGTTCGAATCTCTCCTCCTCCGCCATATTCTACAGGCCAGCACGCAGTGCTGGCCTGTTTCGTTTCTGCCTTTCCCTTCAGGGAATCTGAAAAACATCCTGTTGCTTTTCAAACTGCTGTCACCTCTGCTACAGCCGCTGGCAACTCTGCTATAGTCCACTAACTGTTTTTGCAAACACCTGGCGCTTTTCTGCGGCGAGCTGAGTTACACTATGTAGCACTTCGCTCGATATAAGCTAATCGGTTGATAGCCTGAGTGTTTCTCTACTGAATAAATGGAATAGGCACAATGATCAAGAAACTGAGTCTTTGCGCATTGTCGGTGCTCGCTGCATTACCAATCGGAACGGTGGCGCAGGCTGCTGATGGCGATATGCAGCTACAGCAAGTGCTGATGTTGAGTCGTCATAATTTACGTGCACCGCTGGCGGATAACGGCAGCGTACTGGCGCAGTCGACCAAAAAAAGCTGGCCGCAGTGGGATGTGCCGGGCGGAGAGCTCACCACGAAAGGTGGCGTGCTGGAAGTCTATATGGGCAGCTATACGCGCCAGTGGCTGGCTCAACAGGGATTGATAAAAAATGGCAGCTGTCCTGACAGTGACAACGTTTTTGTCTACGCCAACAGCCTGCAGCGCACCGTCGCAACCGCCCAGTTTTTTGTGAATGGCGCTTTCCCTGGATGTGATATTGCCGTCACGCATCAGGACGCGATGGGCACCATGGATCCCGTTTTTAATCCCGTGATTACGGATAACAGCGAAGAGTTTAACAAGAAAGCACTGGCTGCAATGGCGGCGGCGAATGAAAAGCTGTCGCTAAAACCCGCTTTCCAGCGCCTGGAAAAGATTGTCGATTATAAATCCGCACCCGCCTGCGATAATAAAAAACAGTGTGATTTAAGCAACGCTGAAAATACGTTCAGCGCCGAAAACGGCAAAGAGCCGAATGTCAGCGGCCCGCTAAAAGTGGGTAACTCACTGATGGATGCCTTTACACTGCAATATTACCAGGGTTTCCCGCTTGAACAGGTGGCATGGGGACAAATCAAAACGCCTGAGCAGTGGAAAGAGCTGTCAGCCATCAAAAACGGTTATCAGGATGCTTTATTCACCAGCCCGGATGTTGCACGTGAAGTTGCCGCGCCACTGGTGGATTATATCCGCAGCCAGTTAGTGGATCAGGACAAAGCGAACGCGCCAAAAGTGACGCTGATGGTGGGGCATGATTCCAACATCGCTTCGTTATTAAGTGCACTGCAGGTTAAATCATACGAACTGCCGGATACCTTTGAAAAAACGCCGATTGGCGGGCAGGTCGTATTTGAACGCTGGCACGATGCCAAAAATAACAAGGATTTGTTGAAGGTCGAATACGTTTATCAAACTGCCGATCAACTGCGCGATGGCGATTCTCTCAGCCTTAAAAATCCACCGAAGCGCGTGACGCTACAGCTCACAGGCTGTCAGGCTGATGCCAATGGCTATTGTGCATGGGATCAGTTTGCTCAGGTGTTAAACAGCGCGCTGCAGGGCACGCCGATGCAGCCTGCGTCCGCACCACAACCTCAAATACAGCCAGCTAAGCCACAGCCAGCAGCGGATGATGCTAACGTTAAAGCGGATCAGGCTACGGCAGATAAAGCCGCGGCCGATAAGGCCGCCGCCGATAAAGCCGCGGCGCAAAAAGCAGCTGAAGCAAAAGCCGCAGAAGAGAAAGTAAAAGCCGACAAGGCGGCGGCGGAGAAAGCGAAAGCGGCTGAACAAAAGGCGGCGGCTGATAAGGCGGCTAGCGAAAAAGCAGCAGCCCAGACGGCGAGCAGTGACGGGAAGAGTAATCAGCCTGCGGCTAACTAATGAGTTCTGCTACAAAGAAAAACCCCGCCGATGCGGGGTTTTTTATGGCTGCTATCAACCGGCCACGACCACCAGTTTTTGATTGGCGAATTCCTTGATGCCGAGGTCGGAAAGCTCGCGTCCGTAACCCGAACGCTTTACGCCACCAAACGGCAGTTCGGCCGAAGTATCACTTTGTGAATTGATAAACACCATGCCGGTTTCAATGGCAGACGCCAGTTTACGCCCGCGCGCGATATCTTTTGTCCACACGGAACCGCCCAAACCATAGTGAGAATCGTTCGCCAGCGCCACAGCAGCGCGATCATCGCCGACCACATAAACCTGCGCAACGGGGCCAAAGAACTCTTGATAATAAGCGGGATTATCCGGTGTGAGATGGGTCAAAATAGTGGGCTGAAAATAACAGCCGACGCCTGCAATTACTTTGCCGCCGGTCAGCACTTTTGCACCGTTCGCCACCGCCTCATCAACCTGCTTAACCAGGCGATCGCGCGCATCGCTTGACGATAACGGACCCAGCGTGGTGTTCTCATCCAGCGGATCGCCTGGTGTTGCAGCAGATAGCGCGGCGGTGAATTTAGCGATAAAACTGTCCGCTATGTTTTCATGCAGGATAAAACGCTTAGCGGCGGTACAGACTTGTCCGCAGTTACTCAGCCGCGCCTGGGCACCCTGACGCACAGCTTCGTCGATATCCGCGTCGTCCAGCACCACAAACACGTCGTTTCCGCCCAGCTCCAGCGTAGATTTTTTCAGATGCTTACCCGCTTGCTCTGCTACCGCGCTACCGGCACGTTCTGATCCGGTAAGCGCGACACCCTGCACGCGATGGTCAGCGATCAGCTCAGCCACCTGGTCGGTCGAGATGAATAAATTGGTCCAGGCTCCTTCGGGTGCGCCCGCTTCCTTCACCAGCTTTTCAAACACATCTGCACAGTGCGGCACAATGTTCGCATGTTTTGCCAGCACCGGGTTGCCTAACGCCAGGTTAGGGGCCAGCACGCGCATCAGTTGATAATAGGGGAAATTCCAGGGTTCCACGGCTACCAGTACGCCAATCGGATGATATTCCAGCCACGCCTCGCCTAATTCACTGGCATAAGGCTGCGGTTTAAGAATACGTTCCGCATTCTCTGCGTAATAACGGGCAATTTGCGCACAGATTTTTACTTCACCGCGGCTTTGACCAATCAGTTTTCCCATCTCTTTACTGGCAATGGTCGCCAGTTCGTCGACACGGCTGTCAATCAGATCGGCCAGTTTTTTCAGGACCTGTAAGCGTGGCTGAATATCTCCTTTACTCCAGTCAGAGTGAAACAGGCCATCAGCCTTCTCCAGCGCCTGGTTTACTGCTGTCGCATCGTGGGAAGGCCAGCTTTTCAGCAGCTGATTGTTAGCAGGATTAATACTTTGATAGGAAGACATACAGCGATCCTTGGTCAGTGACTAAAAAAGATGAGGCGGGAAATCCCGCCCCAGCCTTAAACATTTTTACGTTCTACCGTCTTATCGTCCCAGGTCAGGACATCCTGATCGGTTTTATCGAAGGCGCGAAACAGCACTTCGTCATTACCTTGTTGACGCCAAATTTCTTCAGCAAGTTTTTCGTCGTAGTTCGCCACTTCGAAAATGGCCTCAGCGATTTCAGGTGAGGTGTGACGCAGGCTGGCCCATTCGCCAACGTGATGTTCTTTCGCTTGATCGGTAGCCATATTGGTCTCCTTAATGAAATCAGTCCTTTAGTTTAACTGCCAGCCCGGCAACGTGTTCGCCCTGGAAACGGGCAATATTCAGTTCCTCTTCCGTGGGCTGACGCGAGCCATCTCCACCCGCCATCGTGCTGGCACCATAAGGCGTGCCGCCGCGCGTTTGCGAGATGTCGAACAGCTCTTTGGTACCGTAGCCAATCGGGACAATCACCATGCCGTGATGCGCCAGTGTGGTCCAGACTGACGTAATAGTTTGCTCCTGGCCGCCGCCAGTACCGGTTGACGTAAAGACACTGGCGACTTTGCCGAACAGCGCGCCGGACGCCCAAAGACCACCGGTGCGATCCCAGAAGGTGCGCATCTGTCCAGACATATTGCCGAAGCGGGTAGGGGTGCCAATGATAATGGCATCGTATTGAGGAAGAATTTCTGGTGTCGCTTCCGGCGCAGCCTGATCGGTTTTGCCGCCAACCTGTGCGAAACGTTCGGCATCCATGGTTTCTGGTACACGCCGAATATCCACTTCTGCACCGGGAACCTTGCGGACACCTTCAGCGACCGCGTTCGCCATTGTTTCGATATGTCCATACATTGAATAGTAAAGCACCAGAATCTTAGCCATCTAAATCTCCGTAAGGGTTATTCAGCGTAACCAGAAGTATAGAAGAGCTTTAACTGGCTGCGAGCTTGCCCGGCAAAAGATCGGGTTTTTAGGACCTTTGACCTCTGGCTAAGCCGTTAAAAGCTGAATGAATATTTGATAATGGAGCGAATTTGCAGTGAATTATCTGTTGCTAAATGTAACAACGCACTGGGAGTGAGCAATGTCTGGCTAAGCTTTAACCATGATCACCCTGCAAAACAGGCGAACGGCAGGGTTGATGCTGGCAGGTAGACGAGAGTTAACGCTTACCCATTTGCGACCGGAGGAAAAGATGGCAACACATCGTGGAGGTTTAGGCAATTTTGCCGAAAACCGTGAGCGTGCGGCAGAAGCCGGGCGCAAAGGCGGCAAAAACAGCGGCGGAAATTTCAAAAACGATCCGCAACGCGCTGCGCGTGCTGGCGAAAAAGGTGGGCGCAGCAGTAACAAAAAATCTGAGACAGAGTAAACGCCGGGCCGCCGGGTAAAACCGGCGGTCCGCCATTGCATTTCCCGCTTTCCCTCCGCAAAATGGCGCCCGAATCTCTTATCAGGTGAATTATGTCGGACGCTATCCGCAGCTTATCCTTGCGCCTGTCGCGCCAGGAGCTGGTGCTAATTTTTATTACGATGATCTGGGGTGGCACCTTTTTAGCGGTGCATCGCGCGATGGCGTACTCCGGGCCGTTTTTCTTTGTCGGGCTACGCTTTGCGACGGCTGCGCTGTTGCTGGCGCTCTTTTTCGCCGCTATTTAGCGGCGATAACCTGGACTGAAATCAAAGCGGGGTCGCTGATTGGTTTGTCGATTGCCGGCGGTTATGGCCTGCAAACTTATGGTCTGCAAACCATATCCAGCAGTCAGTCCGCTTTTCTCACGGCGCTCTATGTTCCCGTGGTGCCGTTGCTACAGTGGATTTTTTTACGTCGCCCGCCGGGCCTGATGGCCTGGCTCGGCATTTTACTGGCGTTTGGCGGTTTGCTGCTGGTTGCCGGGCCACAGGATGGTCGTATTAGCCTGAATCAGGGCGAAATCGCCACGCTGATCAGTACGCTGGCGATTGCAGCGGAAATTATTCTAATCAGCCGCTATGCAGGCGAGGTCGATGTGCGCCGCGTGACGCTGATTCAACTGGTCGTGGCCTCACTGGGTGCCTTCTGCCTGATGTTGCCAAACGGGGAATCAATACCCGATATGTCACCCAATCTGCTGCTGAGTGCGCTGGGCTTAGGCGCAGCCAGTGCGCTTATTCAGGTCACCATGAACTGGGCACAGCGTAGCGTATCGCCTACGCGCGCAACGGTAATTTATGCCGGTGAACCGGTATGGGCTGGCGTGGTAGGGCGCATTGCCGGTGAGCGTTTGCCTGCTGCCGCGTTGCTGGGCGGGGCATTGATTGTCTGTGGCGTGATTGTCAGTGAGCTGCGTTTCAAACGTAAGAAAGCGGTGCAGCCAGTTACCGCACCGCCTGAATAATCAATTATCCTGACGCACAACCTGTTTCTCTACCTGTACTGCGCCGCGTTGGCGCAGTATGGCGTTCAGGATAATCGCACCAAAAGTGGCGGTACCAATACCGCCAAGCGTGAACTGACCAATCCTGAGAGCGAAATCGCCTGCACCTAACACCAGCGTCGTCGCCACCATGATTAAATTACCGTTTTGGCTAAAATCGACACGGTTTTGCACCCAAATACGCGCGCCAGCCACGGCAATCAGGCCAAACACCACAATCGACGCCCCGCCAATGACCGGACCAGGAATGGTATGAATCAATGCCCCGAACTTCGGCGAAAAACCGAGTATGAGTGCAAAAGCCGCGGCAGCGACAAAGGCCAGTGTGGAGTAAACCTTTGTCACTGCCATCACGCCAATGTTTTCTGCATAGGTTGTCACGCCGCTGCCTCCCATCGCCCCGGACAGCATGGTCGCCAGGCCATCGCCTGCAAATGCGCGGCCCATATAGGGATCAAGGTTGCGCCCGGTCATTCCTGCCACCGCTTTGATGTGACCTAAATTTTCCGCTACCAGAATAATCGCGACGGGGGCAATCAGCACCACCGCCTGAATATCAAAGGCAGGGGCGGTAGTGCGGGGTAAGCCAAACCATGGCGCTTGCGACAGCAGGGTGAAGTCAACGGGTTTACCCAGGCCCAGCCCGTTGGTCAGCAGCATATAAATCGCCCACGCGACGATAAGTCCGATAAGAATCAATAAACGCTGGACCATACCGCGGGTAAACACCGCGACCACACCAATACAGAGCACGGTCATAACCGCCATCCAGCTGTCGAAAGCGGAGGCCGATACGCTGTGTACTGCAATCGGTGCCAGATTCAAACCAATTGCCATCACCACGGCGCCCGTTACCACCGGTGGCATCAACTTTTCAATCCAGCGCGTGCCCGCTTTCATCACAACAAAGCCAATCAGTGTATAAAGCAAACCACAGGCGATCACGCCACCCAGCGCCAGGCTGAGATTCGGGTTTAATCCCTGCCCATTAAAACCCGTTACCGCAATCACAACGCCCACAAAGGCGGCGCTGGAACCCAGATAGCTGGGAACACGTCCTCCGGTGACAATGAAGAACAGCAGCGTGCCGATACCGGATACCAGGATCGCCAGGTTAGGATCGAGGCCCATCAGCAGAGGCATTAGTACGGTTGCGCCAAACATCGCGACCGCATGCTGCAATCCGAGGATCAGGGTCTGACCCATCGGCAAGGTTTCATCCGGGGCAATCAGCCCATTTTCTGTTACTGCCGACTTCTTTTGCCATTGAGGAAACCAGGAATTTGCCATCGTTAACTCCACAAAAAAGGGAATGATGCCGGACCGCGTTGGGCGAATTAACAGGCTTCCTGCCGCAAAAGGGGATGGTATCCACGATCAAACCAGACCAGACCGTGCGCATTGTCGTTGCGAACCAGCGCCAGCACTTCACAAAAAAACGTGTCGTGTGTGCCAACGCTGACTGTCTGCGTAACGCGACAGTCAAATGAAACCACGGCACCGCTCAGCACCGGGGAGCCCGTAACGGCTGTTGTCCATTCCGCTGCGATGAAACGCTCTGCCATCGGCGTTTTACCGCCGAACAGCGTAGAGAGAGCCTCATGCCCGGAAGCCAGTGTGTTAACGCACAGCTGCCTGTTTTCACGGAACAGTGGATAGACTGAGGCGGAACGGTTCAGGCACACCAGCAGGGTAGGAGGTGAATCGGTCACGCTGCAAACGGCCGATGCGGTAAAACCGGCCCGTCCCGCTGGCCCTTCGGTGGTAATGATATTTACCGCTGCGCCGAGTCGCGCCATGGCATTGCGAAACGCCTGTTTCTCTACCGGTGGCATAACATTTTCTCTGTTCATATTTTTCTCTCGCTCGAAGGTTTAGCTAACCTCATCGGGTTGAAGCAGCAGGCAGTCGGTATCCGCCAGCCACTGCACGAGCAGGGCATTGAACTGCGCGGCATCGGTTACACTCATCGCATGCCCACCCCAGGGCATCTCAGCGCGTGTAGCGTCAGGCAAGGCAGCAGCCAGTTGCACCGAGCAGCTCCACGGCACTAGCAGATCGTCTTTGCTGCAAATCACCCAGACCGGTTGTGAAATGCGATCAGCACAGCTCCTGAAGTCAGCCTGCATTAAGGCGTGCAGGCGGCGCAGCAGATTTTCCATGCCCTGAAAGTGCGCAACGTGGTGCGCATCTTCCTGCTCCAGACGCGCCTCATGCTGCGCCATCCATTCGGCAGGATAGAGAAACAGCGGCTGCGCGCGGACAAATGCCTCAACACCGACATTAAGCAGCAGATGCTGTCGCACCTCGAAACAGCGCCGGGTGTGCGCGTTGAGCGTCAGCCACCCGTTAATCACTGCGACACGCTCAACCCGTTCCGGATAATCAAGGGCCAGCTGCAAGCCGATTAATCCCCTAATGCGTGGCCGATGACACCGAAGCGGGAGATACCCTGTTGTGCCAGCGCCTCAGCCAGCTCCGCAGCCATCATAGACAGGGTATAACCTTCCGGCAGCGAATCGGCGCTGCGGCCGGTGCCTCGCTGGTCATACAGCACCACCCGATAGCGTTCGCTTAAAACTGCGAGCTGCGATTGCCAAAAGCCCGCAACGCCCCCTAAGCCTGAAGAGAACACCAGCGTGGGCGCATCATGAGTTTGCAGGCCATGCGTCTCAACATGCATCAGGCCCCCTGTTTTCCAATATGCGCGATGCTGGCAATCTCAACTAACGCATCGGGTTTGACTAACCCGCACTGAATGCAGAAGCGCGCCGGCTTTTCACCTGGAAAGTAGTCGGCATAGACCTGATTCACTGCGGCATAATTTGTCCAGTCAGTGATAAAAATCGAATTGAAGGTGACGTCATCCATACTGCCCCCGCTGTTTCGATGACCTTTTTAATGGTTTCCAGCACGTGGCGGGTTTGTGCCGCCGCATCGCCCACATGCACCACATTGTTATGTTCATCAAACGGCAAAGTTCCAGAGACATAAACCACGCCATCGGCCAGCGTACCCGGCACAAAAGGAGCGATGGGGGTAGAACTTCCTGGCGGAATAAGGGCACTTTTTGGCATAGCTACTTTTCCTTTTATCAACAGGTGAAGCAGGATTTAGGATGCGGATCGCAGGCTCTCACAAAACGCGTCCACGTCAGAGACCCACCCAAAAAAGGTTTCAATATTGAAGATTGCGGCGTGTTGAGCAAAAGCAGGGCCAGCCTGATAAGTTGCGTCTTCCAGCACGACACCAAAATATTCCAGGAAAAAGCCATCACGCAGCGTTGATTCCACGCATACGTTGGTGGCGATACCGGTAAAAATAAGATGGCGGATCCCACGGCTGCGCAGCAGGCTGTCGAGTGGCGTATTAAAGAAGCCGCTATAACGCGGTTTTGGCAAGACAATGTCACCTGGCAGGGGCACCAGCTCATCGACCAGCGCATAATCCCAGCTGCCTTTAGCTAATAATGTGCCTTGCAGCTCGGGGCGTTTACGCATGGTTTTCAGTGCGTTCGATTTATGAAAATTGGGCGAGCCAGCATCACCCGCTTCAACATACTGATCGTCCCAGCCGTTCTGGAACCAGATAATCTGAACGCCCGCAGCTCGTGCGGCGGTCACTGCCTGATGAATCTTCGCAATCACCGGCTGGGTGGCGGAGACATCAAATCCCGCCAGATCCGGTATCCCCCTGAGTGGCATAAGCGTTTTGCATATCCACCACGATCAGCGCACTCTGGCCTGGCGGGAAGGCGATAGGTTCCGGGCGCGCAGGCAGCTCTACCTGTGGAATATCGGGTGTATGAGCGCAATAAACCGTATTCATTAAGCCACCTCCTGTTGCGCATCAATTACTGCGTTGCGGCAGCTCATCAGGGGCTGAATATGTTGGCCAAAGTCGTCGATACCTTGCAGGAAATCATCAAACGTCAGCAGTACGCCATGTGTTCCGTCAACCTGTGCAACCTCGTCCAGCATACGCGCAACGTTGGCAAAAGAGCCTACCAGGGTGCCCATGTTGATGTTAACGGCAGAGGTGGGATCGGCCATCTGGCGTACATTGGTGTCGCTGCCTGATTTGGTGTCCTGCTGGCTCTGCGTGGTGAGCCAGGCGAGAGCCTCTTCATCCGCTCCGGCTTTGTAATGTTCCCATTTGGCACGCGCCTCTTCATCGGTTTCTGCCGCGATGATCATAAACAGCACGTAGGAGCCCACATCGCGTCCGGCTTTTTCTGCGGCCTGCTTCATGCGCGTTGAGGTGGCCGAAAAGGCAGTCGGAGTATTAACACCTTTACCGAAGCAGAAGTTGTAATCCGCATATTGTGCTGAAAATGCCATTCCGGCGTCGCTCTGACCGGCGCAAATGACTTTCATCGGCTTTTGCGGCTGCGGGCTAACGCGGCAGTCATTCATGGTAAAGAACTCACCTTTAAAGTCCGACGTGCCACTGCCCCATAAATCGCGCAGCACCGTGACATATTCAGTGAGGTAGTGATAGCGACGGCTAAAATAGTCATCACCCGGCCATAAACCCATCTGTTCATATTCGGGCTTCTGCCAGCCGGTCACTAAATTGACGCCAAAACGGCCATTTGAAATAGAGTCGATAGTCGCTGCCATGCGCGCCACGATAGCCGGGGGCAACGTCAGTGTAGCCGCCGTCGCATAGATCTCAATACGTGAAGTGACCGCCGCTAAGCCTGCCATCAAAGTAAACGATTCCAGGTTATGATCCCAGAATTCGGTTTTGCCACCGAAGCCGCGCAGCTTAATCATTGAAAGCGCGAAGTCGAAATGGTAATGCTCAGCTTTTTGCACAATCGCTTTGTTGAGTTCAAAGGTTGGCTTGTATTGCGGAGCATGAGAAGAAATCAGCCAGCCATTGTTACCAATCGGAATAAAGACACCAATCTTCATACAGAACCTCTTGCACATGGGTTGGACTTTTTTCACGCGCTGGGCCGAATCTTTTACGGCGCGCTCAAAAGCATTTGTGCAAAGGCTGTGCCACATTTTTTAATTCTATAAATAACAATGTGTTAAAAATAACCCAAAAGAGTTAACCAGATTGGTTGGTCCGTTTTGGACCATTTGGTCAAAACAGGCTGCACATTTTGCAGGCAGGTTGAACAAAAAAGGTGCAATGGCAAAATTGGGCAGCTACCTGTGGCTTTGCTATGATGCCGGAACGCAGAAGGGATGAGGCAACAGGATGAAAACAGAAATAAAACCCACGCGCCGTTCACGCGCTGTCGCGGCTAAACGTGCAGCTATTCTGGAAGCCGCGCTGACCTTTTTTCCCAGTTTGGCATTCATGGAACCCGCCTCGATCAGGTAGCCGAGCGGGCTGATGTCTCGAAGACCAACCTTCTTTATTACTATCCTTCCAAAGAAGCGTTATACATCGCGGTGTTAAAAGAGATCCTGGATGTCTGGCTGGCGCCACTGCGTGCATTAGCGCACGATCAGGAGCCTTTAATGGCTATTCGCCGCTACATACGCCTGAAGCTCGAAGTCTCGCGCGATCATCCACAAGCCTCCCGGCTGTTCTGTCTGGAAATGCTGCAGGGCGCGCCGCTCCTGAAAGGAGAATTAGCGGGGACTTAAAGCAACTGGTTGATGAGAAAGCGGCCATTATTGAACGCTGGATTGATGAAGGTCGGCTGGCTGGCGTACAGCCGCAACATTTAATCTTTATGCTGTGGGCAACCACGCAACACTATGCTGATTTTGCCAGCCAGGTTGAAGCCATTACCGGCCAGACCCTGAGCGATCCGCAGTTTTTCGATCAAACAGTAGATAATGTACAGCGCATGATCATTGAAGGTATTCGCGTGCGTTAATTTTCGCTACGGCTTTTTTGCGGGGAGCAAACATGGATTCTGTTTCGCAACTGGTTCTCGGCGCATCCGTCAGCGTCGCGGTAATGGGACGACGTGTCCCGCTTTGGCAAGCGGCCGCTGTCGGTGCCGCATGTGGCACGCTTCCCGACCTGGATGTTTTTCTTGATCATGGCGATGCAATACGCAACATGACTCTGCATCGTACTGAAAGTCATGCGCTGCTCTATCTGACACTGATCTCGCCGCTCGTCGCCTGGCTGGTCGCGGGCCTGTTTCGCCGAGACGTAAAGTGGCAGGCGTGGTGGCCGGCTATCTGGCTGGCATTCATCACCCACCCCCTGCTGGATCTAATGACGGTTTATGGCACGCAGCTGGGGCTGCCGCTGACCGATCATCCCTATGCTGTCGGCAGCATCTATATTGTGGATCCGCTCTATACTCTACCGATGCTGATTTGTCTTGCTGTGGCGCTGTGGCGACGCGGTGAACAGGGTTTACGGTGGAGCCGCCTCGGCTTAGCTATCAGTACGCTTTATCTGGCGTGGAGTATGGTGATTCAGGGCGTTGCCAGTTGGCAGATCAAACAATCGTTAGCCGCGCAGGCCATTCCAGCAGATAAAATACTGGTGACGCCGACAGCGTTTAATACGCTGGTGTGGCGAAGCGTTATCATCACGCCTGAACGTTATGGCGAAGCGTACTGGTCACTGTTATCACCGGGTCGGTCGCTGAAGGTCAACTGGCGGCCACGCCATCCCGAATTGTTTGAACAGTTAAAAGGTGACTGGTATGCCGAGCGTGTTGCCTGGTTCAGCCATGGTTTCTATGCCATGGGCGAAAGCAACGGGCAGATCACTATTTCCGATTTGCGCATGGGAGAAGGCGGGCATTACACCTTTACCTTCAATTTAGGCACACCGCAGCAGCCCGCAACGCATCCAGAAAGAGTGCCTTCATCGCGACCTGCGCTAAGCGTTAGCTTTACTGCATTAAAAGAGCGACTGTAAATAAAAAGCCCGGCCATCACTGACCGGGCTTTTTTTATCGTGTGATTACCTTAGCGTCTGGCACGGCGGCGTAGCAACCACCCCAACGTCAACAGCGCGAACCACAACGGCGTGACCATCAGTGCCTGGCGTGTATCTTCTTGCAGGGTCAACAGCACCAGCACAAAGGCAAAAAAGGCGATGCATACCCAGCACATGAATTTACCCAACGGCATTTTGAAACCAGATTCTGCATGGCGCTGAGGATACTTTTTACGGTACGCCAGGTAGCTGCACAGAATGATAGTCCAGACAAACATGAACAGAATCGCAGAGACCGTAGTGACTAAGGTGAACACCGTCATCACATCAGGGATCAAGTAAATCAACGCCACGCCACCCAACAGGCACAGGCAGGAGAAAAACAGGCCAGTTGTGGGGACAGCGCGTGCTGACAGGCGACCAAATGCACGGTGTGCCACTCCCTGCTGCGATAAGCCATAGAGCATACGGCTGGTGGAGAAGATACCGCTGTTCGCTGAGGACGCTGCTGAAGTCAGCACCACAAAGTTAACAATGCTGGCGGCGGCGGGTAAGCCGATCAACACAAACATTTCAACAAACGGGCTGCGGTCCGGCATGACCTGGGTCCAGGGTGTGACGGCCATGATCACCATCAGTGCTAATACGTAGAACATGATCACCCGCAGCGGAATAGCATTAATCGCGCGCGGTAACACTTTGTGAGGATCGTGCGTTTCGGCAGCAGCAGTGCCGACTAACTCGATTCCCACAAAGGCAAAAACGGCAATCTGGAAGCCAGCAAAAAATCCACTCAACCCTTTCGGGAACATACCGCCGTGATCCCAGATATTGCTTAATGACGCCGTCCCTCCACCTGGCGATGGATAGTGCATTGAAACCAGCACAATGCCGGTGACAATCAGCGCGACGATAGCGACAATTTTGATAATCGCGAACCAAAACTCCATTTCGCCAAACAGCTTAACCGTGGCGATGTTGAGCGTCAGAAAAACAAAGACGCACAGCAGGGCGCTCATCCAGATGGAAAAGCCGGGGAACCAGAGTTGAAAATAGGCGCTTATTGCCACGACATCAGCAATGCCAGTAACGACCCAGCAGAACCAGTAAGTCCAGCCCGTAAAATAGCCTGCCCAGGGACCCAACAGGTCAGCGGCGAAATCACTAAAAGATTTGTATTCGAGGTTCGAGAGCAATAATTCGCCCATGGCGCGCATGACGAAGAACAGCATGAACCCGATAATCATATAAACGAAGATAATAGAAGGGCCGGCAAGGCTGATGGTTTTACCCGAGCCCATAAACAGGCCAGTGCCGATTGCACCACCGATAGCGATAAGTTGAATGTGACGATTATGCAGGTTGCGCCGCAGCTTTTCCGGGTTCTCCTGCGTAATCAACGCTTCTTTTGATTGATCGACCATATAATTGTCTTTCCTGTCTTGATGTTGTGTCAGCTCTGCTGGCTGTTATTGGGCGAGCCTGCCTGACTGGCAAGTTGGCATAAGATAGTGGAATACCCTGCAAAGTCGGAAATTGTTTTTTAACAATTGTGACCTTTCATCTCTAACGCACCGGCAGGAATTGTTTACGCGGGCGATTATTCCGTCAGGCTGGGTAATTTTTAATCTCGTTGTGTCAGGTTTCGCGCAACCTGCCTGAGAGCTTCTACACTTTTTTTGCTAATCATCAGGCTGCGAGAGGGAAAATGCGCACGCTTATACTTTTACTGGTATTGATTACGGTGGGCTGGGGCAGTTTACCGTGGATCAAAAAGAACCTTCCGCCTCAGTTTAATCCTTTTACACCGCTTTCCGTCACCGATGCGCCAGGCTGGATGACGCGGTTGAAATTGAAACGGTTGTCAAACGATCCTGAGGCGTGTCTGGATGTCATGCACCGTGCGCAACAGGCCGGCTTTGTCAGTTTCAGCGCGCGTCCGCCTGTCACCGGCAACTGTCCGCTGAGCGATCCGCTGCGTATACAGAAATTTGGCCCTGTGAGTCTGAGCAGCAGTTTTCTTGCCAGTTGTCCGATGGCTGTCGCCAGCACCATGTATGTTCTACGCAGCCGTGAGCAGCTTACCCGGCAGCAGCAAAGCCCACTGGTGAGAATTACGCACGTTGGCAGTTATGCCTGTCGAAATATCTATCATCGTACTGAAGGCCGGTTGAGTGAGCACGCGACGGCGGACGCCTGGGATATCACGGGCTTTCAACTGGCGAACGGACAACGTTTAGACGTGAGTAAAAACTGGCAGCAACCCTCAGGAAAAGCCCAGTCGCTGCACAGTTTGTGGCGGGAAGGATGCAATGTTTTTGGTAACGCGCTGGGGCCAGATTATAACGCCGCGCATGCCACACATTTCCATTTAGGGATGCGTGGTGCAGGATACTGTCGGTAATCAGGTCACCGGATGAATACCGCGTTTTATCAAGAAATGATTGGCAGGCCAGGAAAAAACAAAACCCGTTATCATTGAAAGTTGCAACATAAACCAGAAGGCGCTCAATAGCGGATTGATTTGTTGATTTAATACATATTTTAGCGCCAGCGCCATAAAGATAAAAATACCTAATTGGTAAATGACTAACGGAAAAGTTTCTGTTTTTACGGCCAGCAGTAATGTGCGCCATATTGAAACTTTTTCACGATGCTTAATGACAAAGAACTGAAAAAATATACCGATCAATAATGTAATCACGAGTGATAAAATGGCGTATTGCCAAATGGCAAATGAAACGTGCAAGTGATTTAGCAGGGTGATTATCGGTAATGTTATTATGTCGCCAAAAATAGAGGCGGCAGCAGATAACGATGTCGAAATAAATATCGTTTGCCAACTCATAGCGCGACCTGTTTTTTGTGGCACCAGCAAGGCAAGTTTTACCTGCCGGGAAGGTTGTCTCCCAAGGTGCCACCAGGCTACCCAGCCAATAAACGGCATATAGAGTCCGGTAAGAGGCCAGATAATATTCATGACAGCAACCGGATGAGGATGTCTGAAAATATCCTTAACAATCATCAATGCGGTGCAGCCGCCAAGCATTAAAAAGGGCAATGCCAACTGGTTTAACATAGTCTACCCCAAAGCGAATCGTTGATGGCCGGTGGTGCAGAGCGGCTTGCCGCTGTGCTATTCAGGCACGATAGTCTGGTAAGATTGTCTGTGTATTAACGGCTAAGAGTAGCGTTAAACAGTCTGATGCAAAAGTCTGCTCAGCCTGTTAAAACGCTGCATTTTGCCGCTGTCCAACTGCCTCGCTTTAAATCCTTTTATGAATAAGCTGCTGTTTATAAATAGTTTGCGCAAATTTTATCGATTTACCTTAATTATAATGCGCTACCGCAACCAAACAATTTACACGCGATATTTTTTCAAGGATTGAATTCCTATCGGAAAAATCTTATTCTGTTTGAGGTTGGTCATTCAACAGAGCATGGATCCCATTCTGCGATTCTCTGTACTCTTTATTTTTCTGGTAAGGCCTGCATATTGGAATGAAACGGGTATTTTTACCGGCGAGATTGAACATTGCTCAATCAAAATTTTTACTCATCTTAATTAAATTTTTGTCATAAACGAGAATGAATAACAAAGCGCACCTGCGTGAGGATAACGCTGAGGCAATATGACTAACGACAATTATTTTGCCTGGCGTATTAAGGCGGAAAATGAATTTCAAAGTTTAACAGTGGCTTCTCAACTGAAGACGGTAATACAGCATTACACCGAATCGTTGGGATTCGATTACTTTGCTTTTTTGATTCAACATCCGGTGCCTTTTACCCGGCCACGTATTCATCTACATAGCACTTATCCTAAATTATGGATTAAGCGTTACGAGCAGCAAAATTATTTTGCGGTCGATCCGGTATTGCTGTTGTGCCAACGGCCAGGCCGCGGCATTGAGTGGACTGCCGATCTGTTTACTGGTGCCGGAGATTTGTGGAAAGAGGCGGGCGAATTTGGTCTGCGCAGCGGTTTTTCTTGTTCAGCAATGGCACCAAATCGAGCCATTGGTATATTATCTATATCGTCGCAACAACCTTTTGCGACGCAACATCGTCGCGTTGAGCTGGAAGTGAAACTGCACTTTCTGGCGGAGCTGAGTTTGTGTGCGCTAGAGCGTCTCGGTGACGAAGCCATGCTGGTACTGAAAAATGATTTTAGTCAGCGCGAACTGGAAATTTTAAAATGGACCGCTGAAGGAAAAACTTCGGTAGAGATTTCTCTTATTTTATCTATTTCTGAACACACAGTGAATTTTCACCAAAAAAATATGCAAAAGCGTTTCAATGTTTCCAATAAAACGCAGATTGCCTGTTATGCAGCTGCAATCGGACTGATTTAAACGAAATACAACTACTAATTTTAGTAGTTCCCTCGTTAGAGTCAGTTGTCTACCCTGCGCCGGTGCTTTGCCAGGCGGGCGCAAAGAAATCATTGCAAACATGGGGATGTCAGGGGCGCATGATGAAAATAATTCAAACGCAATTAAAGGATATGCCATCCTCTTTACTGGCCGAATTAGGCAGTTACCGATACAGCGTTTTTGCACGTGGCGAAGGTTGGTCACTCCCACCTCGTTTAAGCACGCCGGGTCAGGAATATGATCGCTACGATCGCTCTGATGTCACCTGGTTGATTGCCTGGAATGCGCGTGAAGGGATCTGCGGTTGCGCACGTCTTATGCCGTGGTTTGAGCCTGAGCAAAGTGAAGGCCTCATTGTGCCGTTCAATCATGAAAAAGTGTGGGAAATGTCGCGCTTCTCGGCACGCCTGGCTGTCGATGCGGAGCTGCCGCTCAATATTCTCTGGCATGCTGTGCAGTTGGCTGAGCTGAATGGAATAGACTATCTCATCAGTTCAGCAACGCCGATGCTGGAAAAGATGTTTGAACAGCACCAGGTCGCTTATGAACCGTTAACGCCAGGCTTGATCCAGTCAGAAGATAATTTGTTTGCCATCCGCATTCCGGTTGCTCAACCTGCGCTGGCCGAGAAATATCGCGGTACACGTCGCTTTAGTCCGGAAGAAGTATTGCCCTCTTTGGGGGTGTCCATCAACTGGCAATCACACAATTGATGTTATGCCCCGCAGGTCGGGGCATACGCTTTTACTGACGATAAGCCGTTTTTATCTGCTTGATGGTGTTACTAAAGACTTCCGCCTGCGGCTTATCGCCGAGCGTTTGTACGTAACGTTCCATGTTGATAATGACTTTCCCGGCATCTGCCTGACCCATTCCTTTCAGAATCAGGGTAACCATCATTTTCAGGCAGGCAACTTCGTCAGCCAGGTTCTCAGTTTCCTGCGAGGTTGCAAAATCTTCATCGCTCATCATTTTCTCCTTTGTGATGTTCAACAGGTTGGCAATCTGGCCGCACAGCAGTGCGTGAGTATATCACAACGCAAGTGACAACATGGCTTATACCGTTTCGCTAATCTTTAGGCTATTTCACGCTAAGCGTAACCTGCGAACCCTTTTTTGCCGCGCAGAAATAATAAAGCACAGCGACTGTCAGGTTGACAGGGAATTATTTTTAACCAGTTGAAAAAGAGTGGTTTTTAAATATAAGTTTTTGATTAACAAATTTGTTTAGAATATTTAGCCGTGATGTTAATCGTGCTTGATGTATGTCATGGAACAGCGGTACTCATTGAGTTTGTTGATGTGCTTTTAAACTAAAAACAGGTATGATTGCCGCTTGCAATTTATCGCTTCCTCTTTTTTTAGCTTGCGGAGTGCTCCCCGTTGATCAGTGTGCTTCTTGTTGATGACCATGAACTGGTTCGCGCCGGTATACGCCGCATTTTAGAAGACATAAAAGGTCTGGTGATTGCGGGTGAGGCCAACTGTGGCGAGGACGCCGTGAAATGGTGTCGTGCAAATCAGGTTAATGTCATTCTGATGGACATGAACATGCCCGGCATCGGTGGGCTTGAGGCGACGCGCAAAATTGTGCGTTACAATCCCGACATCAAAATCATCATGCTGACCATTCATACTGAAAATCCTTTGCCTGCTAAAGTTATGCAGGCCGGTGCAGCCGGTTATCTCAGTAAAGGGGCTGCGCCGCAGGAAGTGGTCAATGCCATTCGCTCGGTGAATGCCGGACAACGCTATATTGCTTCTGATATCGCTCAGCAAATGGCACTTAGTCAGATTGAACCGCAGAAAACAGATTCTCCCTTCAGCT
Organism: Pantoea sp. LMR881; assembly: GCF_027157825.1. Classification (NCBI taxonomy): domain Bacteria; kingdom Pseudomonadati; phylum Pseudomonadota; class Gammaproteobacteria; order Enterobacterales; family Erwiniaceae; genus Pantoea; species Pantoea sp. LMR881. The sequence continues at coordinate 922,061 of NZ_JAPVOK010000002.1, read as the reverse complement.
GTTTGTCGGAAAGGGAATTGCAGATTATGCTGATGATCACCAAAGGACAAAAGGTGACGGAAATTTCCGAGCAGCTCAATCTCAGTCCTAAAACCGTTAACAGCTATCGTTATCGCATGTTCAGCAAACTGAATATCAGTGGTGATGTAGAGTTAACGCATCTGGCCATTCGACATGGCTTGTACAATGCGGAGCCGTTAATCAGTAGTGAGTGACGTTTTTAATTCCAAAGCCTTTCTGAGCACAGTGACCAGCAAACCCGGCGTTTATCGCATGTATGATGCTGCTGGAACTGTTATTTATGTGGGTAAAGCGAAAGATCTGAAAAAGCGACTGACAAGTTATTTTCGCAGTCAGGTCGGCAGCCGCAAAACCGAAGCGTTGGTGAGCAATATTCAGCACATCGATGTCACCGTAACCCATACCGAAACCGAAGCGTTGCTGCTGGAGCATAACTACATCAAGCTCTATCAGCCGCGTTATAACGTGCTGCTGCGCGACGATAAATCTTATCCCTATATTTTCCTGAGCGGCGATACCCATCCGCGCCTGGCGATGCATCGCGGGGCGAAACATGCCAGGGCGAATATTTTGGCCCCTTTCCAAACGGTTATGCGGTTCGTGAAACCCTGGCATTATTGCAAAAAGTGTTCCCCATCCGACAGTGTGAAAACAGTGTCTACCGCAATCGCTCGCGTCCCTGCTTGCAATATCAGATTGGTCGCTGCCTCGGCCCTTGTGTGGCAGGTTTAGTCAGCGAAGAAGAATATGCACAGCAGACCGACTATGTGCGGCTGTTTCTGGCAGGTAAAGACGATCAGGTATTAAATTTGCTGGTTAAGCGCATGGAAGAGGCGAGCATGGCGCTGCGCTTTGAAGAAGCTGCACGACTGCGCGATCAAATCCAGGCTGTGCGCCGCATAACGGAAAAACAATTCGTCTCTAATCAGGGCGACGATCTTGATGTCATGGGCGTCGCGTATGATGCGGGTATGGCGTGTCTGCACGTCTTGTTCATTCGTCAGGGTAAAGTGCTGGGCAGTCGCAGCTACTTTCCTAAAGTCCCTGCTGATACCGATCTTGCTGAAGTAGTGCAAACCTTTGTCGGGCAGTTTTATCTGCAGGGCAGTGAGGCGCGCACGTTGCCAGGCGACATCCTGCTCGACTTCAATCTGCCAGAGCGTGAACTGCTATCTGACTCGCTGAGTGAACTCGCCGGACGCCGCGTCACTATTCAAAGTAAGCCGCGTGGCGATCGTGCACGCTATTTAAAACTGGCGCGAACAAACGCGGCAACGGCGTTAACCATGCGTCTTTCGCAGCATTCCACGATTCATCAACGCCTGGCGGCCTTGGCTGAGTTCCTGGATCTTGAAAAAATCAATCGCATGGAGTGTTTCGATATCAGCCATACCATGGGTGAACAAACTATCGCCTCCTGCGTGGTTTTTGATCAGAACGGACCGTTGCGTGCTGATTATCGCCGCTACAACATCAACGACATTACGCCGGGCGATGATTATGCGGCGATGAATCAGGTGTTACGTCGTCGATATGGCAAAGCCATTGAAGAAGATAAAATCCCGGACGTGATTCTTATTGACGGCGGTAAGGGACAACTGGCGCAGGCGAAACAGGTTTTTGCCGAGCTGAATGTTCCCTGGGATAAAACTCGCCCAATTTTACTCGGCGTAGCGAAAGGCAGCGATCGAAAAGCAGGGCTGGAAACCTTGTTCTTTGAACCGGAAGGGGAGGGTATTTCCTTGCCACCTGACGCGCCGGCCCTGCATGTGATCCAACATATTCGTGACGACGCTCACAATCATGCAATTTCAGGTCACCGTAAAAAACGCGCCAAAGTGAAGAACACCAGCGCCCTGGAAAGCATAGAGGGCGTTGGACCGAAACGGCGTCAGCAGCTGCTTAAATACATGGGTGGTCTGCAACCCTTGATGAACGCTTCGGTTGAAGAGATCGCCAATGTTCCCGGTATCTCTTTCGCTTTAGCAGAAAAAATCTACTACTCATTGAAACACTAGCATTGAAACAGGGTGGGCAATGTAGGAACATACGGTAAATTCTACCCATTCCAGACAGTTACCAGCATATGCAATTTAACATACCGACGTGTCTCACTTTGTTTCGGGTCGTCCTCATTCCATTCTTTGTGCTGGCTTTCTATCTGCCGTTCCACTGGGCACCGTTTGCTACCGCTTTGATATTTATTATTGCTGCCGTCACTGACTGGTTTGACGGCTTTCTGGCTCGCCGCTGGAAGCAGACGACCCGCTTCGGGGCATTTCTCGACCCGGTAGCCGACAAAGTGATGGTCGCAATGGCGCTGGTGCTGGTCGCTGAATATTTTCATGCCTGGTGGATTACCTTACCGGCCGCAACCATGATAGCGCGTGAAATCATTATCTCCGCGCTGCGTGAGTGGATGGCAGAAATTGGCAAGCGCAGCAGCGTTGCCGTTTCCTGGATAGGTAAAGTAAAAACCACCGCGCAAATGTTTTCACTGTTCGCCCTATTGTGGCGTCCAGACAGCACAGTCGTCGGCGTCGGCGTTGTCGCTTTATACATCGCAGCGGTGCTGACCTTCTGGTCAATGTTTCAATATTTAAGCGCCGCACGAGGCGATTTGTTCGAACGGTGATCGATGCGATTTAAAAAGCAGCAAACGGACGCAGAGTAAGGATAATTTTATTGACTCATTGCGTCAGGTCAGTAGAATGCATCGCATCGAACGGCAGCGAGTCTGTCAGAAGATAAAGAAAATCAGCATGTTCGATGAAATTGCTGAGAAATGCGGGAATAGCTCAGTTGGTAGAGCACGACCTTGCCAAGGTCGGGGTCGCGAGTTCGAGTCTCGTTTCCCGCTCCAGATTTTGCCTTTCAGGATAACCTGAAAGCATTCAGAATAAGGCGCGTTGGCAGAGTGGCCATGCAGCGGATTGCAAATCCGTCCACCTCGGTTCGACTCCGGGACGCGCCTCCAGTTATACCCTGCCCGGGTGGTGAAATCGGTAGACACAAGGGATTTAAAATCCCTCGGCTTTATGGCTGTGCGGGTTCAAGTCCCGCCCCGGGCACCATTTCTTCTGAAAAGAAAGCCAAATAAAATCAAAGCAATATGCAGTAATGTCGTAACCGCCCAAGGGCGGTTTTTTTGTGTCTGCAAAACGCTGACTGAACCATCTTAAGATTGTGGCTGACCGACGGGGCCGCTGCCGCCAGGGGCTCCGGTTGGCTGTTGTCCGCTTGGTGGCGCTGGTGCATCTCCACCGTGCTGGCGTGGGGTGCAGGCTGAAAGCAGAGCAACGAGGCTGAGTGCGGCTAAAACAGGGATTGTGCGTTTCATCGTGTGTTTCCTGTTGAGGGAGTGAACAGCTAAGTATAGAAAACGCTGCTCAGAACAACTGCAAATGAAAGGCTGCACTGGGTAAGTCGCTGATTGCCACCCAGAATAATTTGAAACGCTTCGCAACTCTGGTGGTTTGCACATGCATTTTAACCGCGCTGCAGGTATTGTAACGCCTCATATTAAAGGAGTCGTTATGAATGGCATACTGAAGTTCGTCCGGGGTTGGCTGGTTTTTTCCGTGCTGTGGGGCGTATTCATGTGGTTTATGTCATGGCAGGCGCAGGGCAAAGAGATTGGCCTGGCGATATTGATGAGCTTGTATGCGGGGCTGATTTACCAGGCTCTGATGACCATGGTTGCGCGCTACAAAGCACGAAGATCACAGGTCTGAGGCTAAACGTAACAATTACTGTACTGATTTAAAATGTGGGTTAGCCCGTCTGTAAATTATTAAATTTACGCATATAATAATTAACTGGTTTTGTGCTGAGTAATAGTCAAGGCGAGCGGTTAAGAAAAATATTCTGCGCTCTTTTTCTGATACTGTGAAAAAGAAGGTGAAAAAAGAGGCGTGCATAAAATAATATCAATTTAATTTTAACCTTCCATAAAAAAGCATTTTTTCAAAGAATTGCTTTTTTTTGCGCGATAAAAAGCAAATTTTGCTCAGGAATGCAGGCAGTAAAAGCTGACTTTAAAAATTTAATAACTGGTTTTATCCACTTTTTTACTTTATTTTCTCTGAATTAAAATACGTCATTGTTAACAATAGCGCCAGGCGTAAATGAGTGCGCTCGTTTTTTGCAATCTTTTTTATTCAATATACTTAAGAATACTCGTTCTACTAACGAAGGAGTATTTTATGCCTGTCTTATTTCCTACGCTAACGCCGAACCCTTTTTTACCCTCTGCAACAGATGATAAACATCAGGAGCAGGATATCTGGTTTGACGCCCTTGATTATGTCGATATGGATGAGACATGGTTTGATGCCAGCGATGAAGCCCTTGGGGATCAGTCTGAATATAATAAAAAAGCAGACATGCTGGTGCCTTTTACAGAAGACTGTCAGCGTTGTGTTAAACAACTAATTGGCATCCTCGGAGATGTGAAACAAAACGAGCTCATTGCAGCTTGTTTGAGTTTTATGCCTGGCGTTCCTGTTAGTCTGGTTATAACAGTAAACACTATTTACACCGCGGTCCTTGAAAGAAAAAATATTGATCTCGCGATTTTACAATCTTTGGGACTGGCATCGGGTTATTTACTTCCAAATGGCAATCATTTATCTGCGCTGGCCAGTTTTATTCGTGAGACAGTACGGGGATATACAGACGAGACCTTTGTAAGCCAGTTTCTGAACGATGAGAGCAATGGCTCTTCAGGACAAATTTGTATGTTACTGGCAGTAGTCGCGGTTGCGGCAAAATATTATCTTACCGATAACGCTGCGCCACAGCGTCGTATCCTGCAAGTTCCTGCTTTTATGGCTAATTTATTGATACGTATTCATTCCTACTGGCAGGCTCTTGGCACTATCGCTGTGCCAGTCAGCATTAAGCAAAAGCAAGGGACTCATGCGGTTGCGCCTGAACCTGTTGCTGCGTCAGAACCTTCTGCGGCTGGTGAATATGCTGCTGCTTTTGAAATTGATACAAATATAAAAACTGTTCAGAAAGCGGGTGATACGCAGATCTTTATAACAGACTTTAGTAGTAACTCTACGGTGCGTGAAAGCCTGTTTACTCGGGGCACGGTATTAAATAAGCCAGGCCCGAGTGCAACTGAAAATGATGATATTCCTGCAAAGGCACACAGTCTGGCCGTTGAGAGATTAATGCGTATGAATGGCATTCAGAACCTGGAACATAGCGTTACGTACCGACAACAAACGACCTGGCGTCAAGAGGGCCAGACAGTTAACTATACCCATTTCAACACTAAGGTTGGCGCTGTCGCAAATCCAGGGAATGAACCACAACAGACAGCAATGTCCATTTCTCTTTTATCCTCAGACTTAACGAAGCTTTCCACAAATATTGCTAATACCGCTAATGCCGAAAGTGCCGTTAATAATACTAATAGTGCTGATCTGTTAACATTGCTCTCCGAAAAGGAAAAGAAATTCGTTGATATCAAGGAGAAAACACAGCCTAACAACGAAAATAGCGCAGATATCAGTGCCCCACATCATGCCTCACATAAGAAACGAGAGGGATGGGGTTTATTAAAAGATTTTGCAAGCAGAATAAATAATTATAATCCTCTGTCGCTTACCGTTGCATCAGCTATGCCACTACCAAACAGCCAGCAGGCACTGGCTAAGGCAAGCTTAACAGCGGAAAATGACGCGTTGCTGAAAAAAACGAATAAACATGTAATAAGGGCCTTGAAAAAAGAAGCGATCCCGGATAGCAAGCTGAAAGCGGTTACATTTTCCGGTGAGCTTTTGACAGGGGTTGTGGCTGACTTTTTGTTTAATGAGATTAAGATGAAGCCCGCTGACAGAGTGCAATTAATTGCCAGGGCAATACTCTCTGCATCAAACCAATATGGCTCCGGGCTAAATGAACCATTGTCTGTTCCACACAGTATTGCGGTAGTAAAAAATTGGTTTTTTGAAAATGTGCTGGGCTCAACATTTCATCTCTATTTTGCTGAAAGGATAGTCGCCACTGAGCGAGGCTCAGAGTTAACGCTCGGTGAATTCAAAGACTTTTGCTCTATAGAAGAGTTAATTGCAACAAATAAGATAGATCCAACTAAAATCATTAAAGAGGGTAGTTGGGATAACTTTGAAGCTATGTATACTTACTTTGTAAGTCTGGAGTTTCCGCTTTTCAAACTGCCTGATTTTGGGCGTGATGATATCAAGGCAATGAAATTTAGTGATTACGATTTTGCATTGCTACATGCTGGCGCGCTGGGTATTGATTCTGTTAAAGATATTTCACATTTTAATAGCGACGAAGCATTCCAATTTGGAGCGGCTATCTTACAGCAAATAAGAGAACTGGATAATGCAGACATACCATTTTTATCCTGCCTGAATAATGCGGCCATTTTATTTTTTGCTCAAAAAAATCCTGCTGAATTTAAAGAGAGCAGGCTTGCAAGGGAAAAAACGCTACAACAGGAGTCAGTTAAATTTTTCATTGAAAAGTGGAATGAATCAACGATAAAGCTGGATACTATCGTGACGAATTACAATGCGTTTGAAGGAAGTTTAAATCAATGGAAAAATAAGAGAGAGCTTGCCAGTCACTATATTGAAAAGTGTCCAGATGATGTTATTATGAAAATACCCATTGTTGGATATAATTACCCAAAAAACAGGCACGATGCAAAGAATAATGCAATTCAAAGTTATCTGTCAGGAAACAGAGTCGTCTGTCCGGGTATACCACGTTATCTTGATCTAAAGTATAAAGAACTTACTTCAAAAGTTGCTGATAATTTTAAAAAATTTGATGATTCATTAATTGATTTATCCTTTAGCCAGCTTAAGCAAAGTGAGTATGATTTTATTTCAGACCCTCAGTCTATAATCAAACCGGCCAGTATTAAAATGGAGGCAACACATAAAGAGCTTAGACTAACTATCAAAGGCATGATAGTTGTTCCTTTTAAAAAGAGGTAAAGCTATCTCATTGCGACTTATTCTCCGTTAATAAAAACAATGAGGTAAGAATTTATGGAGTTAAAAAACTTGATAAAGGGGGTATAATGTTATTCGTCTCGATAAAGAAATTGAAAATTATATTGAGCATGATGTCCTTGATTTTAGCGGGGTTGGTGATGATTTCCATATAAAAAATGGGAGGCTTCAGGTTTCATTTATCCCGCAAAGTAATTACGGGAAAAATAAGATAACACTGGATTTTGATTTCGAAGTTGTTAATGAAAGGGTTTCATTTGGAGAGGGCGATATTAATGCTTACCGTAACTGGCTAAGTACAAAGCATCGTGCTGCTGTGTATGAACCATTATATGAAAGTGGGAATAATAAAAGTATTTATCATAAGGCGCGCGACTTTGCCACAAGCCTTATTCCCTTCGTTGATTGTATTAATTACTCCAGGCAAGGGGACAAAGCAGCAATTATCACTTGTTTTTTAGATATTATTTCAATAATCAGTATAGGCGCTACAGCTACTAAAATAGGTGCAAAATTTGGCATGCAACTTTATGGTGCCGGACGTAAAAGCACTGAATATATAATGAGATCGGGTTTTAATAAAAAAGCAATTTCAAATATATTAAAAGAATTTGATATTACAGTTAAGTTGCCAACACTTAACGATTACACCCTTTTAAGTAAACAGGCAATCAGTGTCTTCGATCCTGGTTTTGGCTTACTCTACTCCGTGGGGCAATCAAGTACACAGGGTTTAAAAAGAATTATTGCTTTGATAAAAGCCAACGGTGGTAGTCCCAGCCTGATATCCAGGCTTGATGAATTATTGCCTGAATCGAAAGGGAGTGATATTGCGCAGCCAGCACAATATCATATCGCTCGTCTTCCACATGTTAATATTAATATGCCGGTTAAAAATATAGGTAAAGTACAGGGTTACGACGCCTACGCTATTGTTAATCCCCAAAACGGAGAGGCCTCAGGTTATCGCTATTACTTATATAATAATGATCTACATAAACTACCTGAAAAATCACATGTTCCAGATAAATACAAAAAAATGTCAGGGATATAAAAAAAGTCACAGAAGAGTTAAAAAATGATGGCTGTTTTATATCCAAAAGCGGTGGGCGTAACGTGCGTTGTGTTCCATCCGAACTGCTTGAAAAACTCAAAGCAATGCCCCTTGAAATATTACATGAAATTCTTTCCTGTCTGGAAATCAAGGAATTAAGCGTATTGGCAAACGCGCTGGGGAGCAGTTCGAAAGTGCGGCTGTTGACATCATCAACAGAAGATTGAGAAGAAATGATAATTATCAGAGAGATGTGCTCGTTCAGGCTGTCAGCAATCAAGATTTAGACACTATCAGATTTTTGCAAAACAGTGCGATAAAACCCAAAATCGATTTCAATGCTCAGGATATTGATGGCAATAATATTCTTACTCACAGTGTGAAAAAAGGCGCGTTAGATTCGTTGCGTGAATTACTAAGCATACCTGGAATGAATGTTAATCATAAACACAGGCATGATGGCAGCTTATTAGTTATCGCAGCAGAAATGAACAATGGAAAGATGATAAATTATCTTTTAACGCATCCAGATATTGATGTTAATCTTTCAGATGATCGTGGATGTACAGCACTGCATTATGCCATTGTGAAAAAAAATAATGAGCTGGCGAAAAAGTTATTACTGAACGAAAGCTGCGATATTAATATAAAAGAGGATGTGCTAGGCGTTACCGCTTTTATGCAAGCGATTTGTTTAAATAACAATAATATCGCAAGTGAATTTTTATCCGGTATGATTTAAATACTTATTTAAAAGATTATGCAGGAGATGATGCTCTTGATTTAGCGCAGCAACGAGGGAATGTGAGAATAGAAAATGAAATAGCCATAGTGCGTGACTTACATCAAAAGAATGACAAGGCTATAAATTTTCTGATACAACATAATCGTAATCCTCAACAGGCCTGGGATTTCCTTCAAAACTATGATCTTCCTTCGGGCGATCTCGTCGGTAGTCATTCTATAGCCAGATGGATAGTCGATAAGCAACAAATTCCTTCTTTTATTGATGACTACAAAATAGCGACAATAAGAGTGATCAATGACATAAAAGTTCATATTAAAACATCAGGTAATGAAAACAGTCAGCAGCTACTTTTTCCTGAAAAAGATGAAATTAAGCTATATCAGTCAGAATTTGACGCTTCAGCTTATGAAGCGGGAGTGGCAGCACTTTCAAATGAGCAAAGGGAAGCTTTAAGGACCTGGACAGCTTTAGATGAAGAGCATGGCCTGCACTACAGTGATGGCACACCTGAAATTAATGACGGCATTAATTTTGAACTGAATCAAAAACTATTTGATGACAGGCCACTCACGGCAGAAGAGCAAATAACGTATGACAATATGAATGCCGCAATGGCAAGTGGTAAAATTCCCACCTCCAGAGGCGATTATATTCGTGAAAGCCACTATACCAGCTCTATGTTTGATCCATGGGCCGCGAAGGCGATAAAAGTTGGCGATATTGTTACAAATTCGCGTGCATTTATGAGTGTCTCATCTGAGACGGATTTTGTTAAAAGTGCCGTCACAGATAATGGGGGAATATCTGAACCCGTTGAAAGTTTCATTTTTTACAAGTTTGAGAATGCTGATCAACCCATTCCTTTGCTTCCATTAACGTTATCTGTGGCCAATGCTGAAAGTGAATTCCTCTACTGCCCAAATAGTTTATTCAGAGTGACAGGAATATCAGTTTCTCAGGCTGCCTCGTTAATAGGTATGAAGCCTGACCAGGTAACGTTGAAAAGAACAGGAGTGACCCTTTCAGAAGTGAAAAAGAAGAACTTCGACAAAATACTGTTGTTCGCAATATATTTACCGGAGAAGGCGTAAATGTTTTTAAAAAGTATTGAAAACATATACCAGCATGGACGTTATAGTCGGTGTAGGACAAAAAACTGGTCTGGCGATTTGATAAGTTTGTATGCGGGACTGGTTTATCAGACATGAGCGGCAATGATAGCGCGCTACAAAGCGCGTAAACAGCAGGCGTAAAACGGCCTGCTGTTTAATAACAGCAGACCCGCACAGTTAATTGAGATTACCGGTCAGACGGCGATGAAAATCGCTGCTACGCATATCCAGTCCTTCAATTGTCACCTGAGCACCGTACCGCTGGTAACGATATTCAATACCGTCCAGTGCTGCCACGCTGGAGGCATCCCAAATCTGTGCATGCGTCAGATCAATGGTCACATGTTTAGGATCGTGAGCATAATCAAAGTGCTCAAACAGATCGTTGCTACTGGCAAAGAAAAGCGGGCCACGTACTTCATAACGCACCGATTCACCATCTTCACTCAGCTGTCGCTCAGCGCGGATAACGTGAGCGATACGTCGGGCAAACAGCACCATTGCCACAATAACACCGGCCAAAACCCCAAGCGCCAGATTACCGGTCCAGACGGTGACAATAACCGTTAACACCATCACCACTGTTTCTGACCACGGCATACGTTTCAGCGTGGCAGGTTGCAGGCTGTGCCAGTTAACGGTTTTCACCGCCACAACCATCATGATCCCCGCCAGCACCACCATCGGTATTTGCGCCATGATTTCACTCAGGCCAGTCACCAGCAGCAGCAAAACTAACCCGGCAGCCACGGTGGACACGCGGCTGCGTGCTTTACCAAGCTCGACATTGACAATGGTTTGACCAATCATGGCGCAGCCAGCGATGCCGCCATAGAAGCCAGCAAAAATATTAGCCACACCCAAACCCCAGGATTCACGGCGTTTGCTCGAGGGCGTATCAGTGATGTCGTCAACCAGTTTAGCCGTCAGTAACGACTCCATCAGGCCGACAAACGCAATACTCAATGCCGTTGGCCAGACAATCTGTAATGTTTGCAGCGTCAGTGGCACCATCAAGGTGTTAAAGCCCGGCAGGCCAGCACTCATTGGGCCTTCATCGCCTACAGTGGGAACGCGATAGCCCATCAGCAGTGCCACGGCAGTAACCACCACAATAGCAACCAGCGGTGAAGGCACGCTTTTCAGTACGCGGGGCAGCAGCAATACGATGGCCAGCGTGGCGGCAAAGAATAACCACACCAGGGAAGACTGGCCCCAGACATGCGGAACCTGAGCAAAGAATATCAATACCCCAAGTGCATTAACGAAACCCAGCATCACTGAACGCGGGATATAGCGCATCATACGCGCCAGCCCGGCGACGCCAAACAGGATTTGAATTATGCCGCCCATGATCACCGCAGGCAGGATATATTCAACGCCGTGCGCATGAACCATGGGGCCAATCACCAGCGCGACCGATCCCGCTGCCGCCGTAACCATCGCCGGGCGTCCGCCGAGAACCGATAAGGTTAAACAGAGCACCACCGACGCAACCAGGCTGACTTTAGGATCAACACCAGCAATAACGGAAAAAGAGATCACTTCAGGGATCAACGCCAGGGCAGTGATGATTCCAGCAAGGCATTCACGGGTGAGCAGTGCAGGCGAACGTAACACACGCCCTACACTGATATCGCTGTCTACGGCGTGCGAGGCAGCGACGTCATTCGAGTTAGTCATAAATATTTGCAGGCTCTTTTTAGTTTTCGCTCTCGCGCGAAAGGCGAGAAAGGTTGGATAAAACGCGAGAGAATAATGTTACCGGGCGAGAAGGGAAGATGCCAGCGAAAGCCGTATTGACTCCATCCCTGGAGTCGGTGTTATACGGTAAAATCGTCCGGCGTTTTATGCACCACCAGTTCAAGCAACTGGCGATAAATGTCGAGCGAAACGACGTCTGTTTCCAGCTCAAGACGATGAATTAATTTAGAGATGATGGCTTTGTTGCTTAACGGTGTGCCTGATTGCAGCAGTTCCGTCACAACAACGCCAAGGATCTCCATGTCGCTGGCAGATTTATTTGCAGCAGCATTAAAGTAATCAGCAATTTCTTTATCGGTTTGCGGGAGTGCGTTTTGCATGTGTCAGCCCTTCAAAACAGCCCGAACTTCCACTTCGGATGCCAGGACAAATTGACGTAAAAAACCTTCGCATGGACAGATGCGAAGGAACCTAACGAAACGAACACGTCACTAAACAGGTAAAAAAGGACCTCTGAAGGTGGAAATCCACTGACACCTTCAGAGGCGACGCAAGCGCATCATTCGTTACAGAGTCGTAGTCAACTCACGGGGAGTAAAGTTATACAAAGAGGGCTAATCTGTACAAGCCAATTATTTAGCATAACGTGCTATTTTAGCTTAAACAGTAAGTTATAAAGATTATTCTGAGGAAAAAGCTGTACAAAATAGTTGTACATGCGGCTGTACCCCAGTGAAAAATCATGAAAACAGTACCCATCCTTGATCATTATCCTCCTGCCGGATTGATAAAGTCGTGCTCTGCTTGCCAGATGAACTTCACAGGTTGCCTTTGAGCACATTCCCGGTTTTTTGCAGGCGTGATTTCTCTGTGTTCTTGCTCTCTCCTGTCTGGACATTTCATCGTTATCCACCATTTTTAACAGAGCATGCTCTTTTCATCAGCATTTAGCTTTGCGTATAATAACGCGATTATTTAATTAGATACCTAACCATTAGGGCGCTATTTTTTGACGCTACAAAACCAAACCTTTACGCGTTTACTCTACCTTACTGCCCATGCCTGGCGACTCGCGGTTGATCGCCATCTCAAAGAGACGGGTTTGAGTATGAGCAGCTGGATGGCCATTGGCTTTATTGCCAGCGAGCCAAACCGGTTAACACAAACTGAGCTGGCCCAGTTACTGGGGCTGGAAGATGCCAGTATGGTGCCGCTGGTGGATCGTCTGGTGAAACAAGAACTTCTCTCCCGCGTTCAACCGCCTGAGGATCGCCGCAAACGCCATTTAGTCTTAACAGAGAAAGGCAATCAGGTTTTTGCCCAGGTGAAAACCCAGGCCGATATGCTGCGTGCCGCATTAATGGCCGATATTGATCCGCAGGATTTAGCCGTGACGGAACGCGTGCTGCAACAATTGCTGGCCCGTATGGAAACAATGTAATCGTGGCACGGCGTAATCCTTATGCTCCGCGTGAATGGCTCCCGCATGAAAAGCCGATGCTGCCGGGTTCGCCGTCGACGCCACTGCACTCAACGCCTAAACGCATCGCCTTTGGCCTGATAGGTATCCTGATCTCCCTGACCGGTGCGCTGAGTAATGCGCTGGTTACCGCGAATCTGACAAATCTTCAGGGTACATTTGGGGCCTATTCGAACGAAATCGCCTGGCTCCCTGCGGTATACGTGATGGGCAATATCTCCATCAACCTGCTGCTGGTAAAGTTTCGCCAGCAATTCGGTCTGCGCGCCTTTACCGAAGCGTTTCTGGTGCTGTATGTGCTGGTGGCATTCTTTCATCTTTTTGCTAACGACCTCAGCTCGGCGATCATCGTCCGTACTGCACACGGCATGGTAGGGGCGGCACTGAGTTCGTTGGGTATTTATTATCAGATACAGGCCTGGCCCGCTAAACACCGCATGAAAGCGTTGGTGATTGGGCTGACGGCATCGCAGCTGGCAATCCCTCTGGCCCGTCTCTTTTCCAGCGAACTTCTGCAACTGGACGAATGGCGCGGCCTTTATTTGTTTGAACTCGGGCTGGCTTTAATCGCCCTGGGCTGCGTGCTGGTCGTAAAACTGCCTCCCGGCGATCGCATCAAAGCCTTCGAGAAAATGGATTTTGTCACTTTTATCTTGCTGGCACCGGGCATGGCGCTGCTGTGCGGTGTACTGTCGCTGGGCCGAATTGAGTGGTGGTTCAGTACGCCGTGGTTGGGAATTTGCACCGCCCTGGCACTGACATTAATCGTCACGGCAATTGTCATTGAACACAATCGGCGTAATCCGTTGATTAATACGCGCTGGATCAGTAGCGGAATGATGGTCCGGCTTGGCATTGTGATGATCATGATGCGCATCGTATTAGCCGAACAGAACACCGGAGCGATCGGTTTTTTACAGCAGCTTGGCTTGCTCAACGATCAAATGCGTGGCCTGGCGCTGGCGATTATCGCCGGCGTGATGCTGGGGATCGTGACAAGCGCCTTAACCATCAAACCGACTCATCTGAACTGGCCGATTGTGACCTCGCTGGTTGTGATGATTATCGCCTCGCTGATGGATGCCCAATCCAGCCCACTTACGCGCGGTAACAACATGTATTTCAGCCAGTTCCTGCTCGGCTTCAGCAGCGCCTTCTTCCTTGCGCCGGCCCTGTTGATTGGGATGGGAACGGTAGTGACCCAGCCGAAAAACCTGGTGAGTTTTGTAGTACTGTTCGGCATGAGTCAAAACCTCGGCGGTCTGATTGGCTCAGCCATCCTGGGGACATTTCAGGTCTGGCGTGAAAAATATCATTCCAGCTTGCTCGCCGACAAACTTTCGCTGCTCGATCCCAATGTGACCGAACGCCTCAGTCAATATAATGCACTCTACAATAGCCTGGTCGGAGACACCGTGCTACGCGGCGCGCAAAGCACCAGTCAGTTACAGGTGGTGTCAACGCTACAATCTAACGTGCTGGCTTACAATGACACCTACTTATTAACCGCTGCACTGGCCTTAATGACATTGATGTGGGTGTTATGGCGCTTAACGCGTCGACGCTTCCTTGACTGGCGAAAGGCAAATTTTAACAGGCGAGAGCAGCAACAGCTTGCCGCCGCACAAGAACCTACGGAGTAATAATGAGTCAACAGGATGAAGCTGTGGCTGCGGAACGCGATCGGGTGAACCGCCGCCGCATTCTTTCTATTGCCGCAGGCAGTGGCATCGTTGTCATTGGTGTACTGGTGATTCTGTATGCCTGGCAGCTTTGGCCTTTCACCAGCGCGGTACAAAGCACCGAAAACGCCTATGTACGCGGACAGGTGACTTTTATCAGCCCGCAGGTAAATGGCTATCTGACCTCCGTTGATGTCATCGATTTGCAGCCGGTAAAAAAGGGCCAGTTACTGATGACTATTGACGATCGCATTTATCGCCAACGCGTGCATCAGGCGCAGGCACAGCTGGCGATGAAGCAGGCAGCGTTAAGCAATAATAAGCAACAGCGTCGTAGCGCAGAAGCCACCATTCAAAGCAACAAGGCTGCGCTGGAAAATGCCAAAGCACAGGCGCTGAAAAGTGGTTTTGACCTTAAACGAGTGGAAAACCTGACGGCGGATGGATCGCTTTCGATCCGCGAACGTGACGCCGCACGCGCCGCGAATGCCCAGGCGCAGGCGCAGGTTCGCCAGGCTGATGCTCAGGTTGCGGTATCACAGCAAAATCTGCAAACCGTCATTGTCAATCGTGCCTCGCTCGAAGGGGATGTTGCCAGCGCCCAGGCGGCACTGGAACTGGCAGAAATTGATTTAGCCAATACGCGCATCATTGCCCCGGATGACGGGCAGCTCGGTCAGTTGTCGGTGCGCAAAGGGGCTTACGTAACTGCCGGAACGCGACTTACGTCGGTCGTGCCAGACAATAAATGGGTTATTGCCAATATGAAGGAGACGCAGCTGGCGCGCATTCGTCCGGGTTTGCCGGTCGACATCCGTGTTGATGCGCTTAACGGTAAACATTTCAACGGCCGGGTGGAGTATATCTCGCCTGCAGCCGGTTCGGAGTTCAGCGCCATTTCTCCAGATAATGCTACCGGTAACTTCGTTAAAATCGCCCAGCGCATTCCGGTGCGCATTCGCCTTGAAACTCAGGATATGTCGGCGCTACGTCCCGGTATGTCGGTGGAGGTAAAAATTGACACCGATGCGCCGGTTCAAGAGGCGACCCCATGATGCGTGGCGTAACCGTGGCCAGCCTGCTCGCTGTGATGCTGACAGGTTGTGCTACTGAAGTCGAAAGAGCCCCTTCTTCACTGCCGATCCCGCCAGCGTGGCGCGATCAGGTTGGTCCTTCTGCACCGCTGGAAGCCGAATGGTGGCGGGCATTTGGTGATGATGCCCTGAATCGTTTAGTGGCACAGGCGTTGCGCAATAATCCCGATATTCTGATTGCGCGCTCGCGTGTCGATCAGTATCGCGCTGAACTGCGTGCGGCGCAGGGGGATAACTTTCCAACGCTCAGCGCCGGTGTGGCCGCGACGCGCGAGCGCACCCTCTCTTCCGTTACCGGACTGCCTTACGAAACCGATGTGTTTCAGGGATTACTGCAAGCCAACTATGATGTCGATTTGTGGGGGCGCGCAGCAGTGCTATCGCTGCGTCACAAGCCTCGCTGGAGGCGCAGCGTGCCGCCGCTTCCGCCGCAGAGTTGACCATTGCCAGCTCCGTGGCGTCAGGGTATTTCAGCCTCTGTGCCCTGGATGAGCAGTTGCGCGTTACGCAGGCAACGCTGGAAACGCGAAGTAACTCACTGCAACTGGCACAGCGTCAGTTTGAAACCGGCTATACCTCCCGGCTGGAGTGGATGCAGGCCGCATCCGAATATCAGTCAGCTAAAGCGCAGGTTCCGCAGCTTCAGCATCAAATTGCCCAGCAGGAGAATGCACTCAGCATTTTGGTGGGGATGAATCCGCGTCAGATCGCCCGTCGTCCGCAGTTTGATCAGATTTCGCCGCAGCAGATGCCAAATTTAATGCCATCGCAGCTGCTGAATCGCCGTCCCGATATTATCCAGGCCCAGCGTCAGTTACTGGCAACGGATGCCAGCCTGGCCTCAGCAAAAGCCAGTCTGTTACCCAACCTCAACCTGACCGCAACGGGAACGATGCAAAGTTCCGTGCTGCATCAACTGGTGGATAACCCCTTCCGCTTGTGGAGTGTGGGAGGCAGCGTCCTGGCACCGTTGCTTAACCGTGAGGCGCTGACGGCGCAGGTTGATGTTTCAATGGCAACGCGTAACCAGGCGCTTTACAGTTACGAAAAGGTGGTGCGTAACGCGTTTTCGGAAGTCAATGATGCGATGGATGCGATTCGTCGCGGCGAAGCACAACAGGAAGAGCTGCAAAAGCAGGAAAAGTATGTGGCTGAAGCACTGCGTATCGCCAGTAACCGCTATCAGAATGGCTACGCCTCTTACCTGGATGAACTTGATGCACAGCGCACCTTATTCAGTACGCAGCTCAACCTTGTCACGGTTAAAAATAATCTGTTGCTGGCGCAAATTGATCTCTATCGCGCATTAGGCGGTGGCTGGCGAGCGCCTTAACTCATCCCGACAACGGGCCCGGAGTAATCTGCTAACCGGGCCACTATTTTATCAAAAATTTAACACCGGCAATTAACCATAAACACGGCATTTCTAATGTCTGCTTCTGCTTACGCCTCTTTACAAGAGATGTTATTATGCGCCGGCTTTACACTGTCTGAACGGAAAAACGCAAAAAGGTTAAATTTGCGCACGGCAGGTTACATCTGTAACCAGCTGAAAATAAAAAGGATAAAAGGAATATGAATAACAAGGCTATGGTGGCGCTGGCTTTTACCGCCATGTTATTAACCGGCTGCGCGCGTACTGCTCCTGTTCACAATGTGAACCAATCGCTGTCACAGCGTTATACCAGCGATCAAATGAAAGTCGCGATTCTGGAAGCGGGTATTGGTCGTAAATGGGTGATGACGCCGGTTGAGCCGGGCGTGATTAATGGTCGGCTGGCGCAGCGTGGTTTTATCGCCAACATTCGCGTGAGCTATACCACGCAAAGCTACAGTATTCAGTATCTGAGCAGTGAAAATCTGAAAGCGGAAGGTGGCAAAATCCACAGCAACTACAATCGCTGGATAGCCAACCTTGACCAGGATATTCAGCTGCGCCTGGCCGCACAAAGCATTAAATAAGGTCTTAATCGTTGCGTAAGGCGTGCAGCGATTCGCTCCTCAGGAAATGTCTGCTGGCAAATCAGAGGACCTGCAATTGCGCTGTGGCAGGGTAAACCCTACCGTGACGTCCACATCAAACGCTGGCAGATATTTCAGGGATGATTTTTTGCTGGCGCAGGGAAGGGAGTTGACGACCCGCATGGACGGCAATTCCAACACGCTATAAAAGAACGCTGGTATGAAACTCGCTTATACGCTTATTGACTGGCAGGCTCTGGCGCCTGGTTTGGCTGAACGTGATGCCTGGCACGACTGGGCGCAACAGCCTGCCGCTCTCGATAACACACAGCCGCTTGCCAAACCGCAACACTTACCGATGATGACAGCCCGTCGTCTCAGCGGCGGCAGTCGTGCTGCGGTTGAATCCGGTCTGGCGCTACTGGCGCGTCAGCGCGTTGATGCCGTCGTTTTCACCAGCCGCCACGGCGAACTTGAGCGCAATCTGCGTATACTCATCGCGCTGGCTGAAGAGCAGACGCTGTCACCCACTGATTTTGCCATGTCAGTCCATAACTCGGCAGTCGGCAGCCTGACGATTGCCGCGAAGCAGCCGCTGGTGTCGACCTCACTGTCAGCAGGGATCGATTCGTTTCAGCAGGGGCTACTGGAAGTGAGTGCACTCCATCAGGCCGGGTATCAACAGGTTATGCTGGTGGATTTTGACGGCCTTCTGCCTGACCACTATTTGCCCTGGCTCCCCGAAGTCATTACCAATGCGCCGTATGCGGTGGCGCTGTTGCTCGGTACAGGCGAGCAGTTAACCTGCACCACGACCCGCAACACCGACACTGAGCCTTATCCCGCACTGCCGCAGAGCCTCTCCTTTCTGCACGCTCTGCTCGCACAAACGCCAACGTTTCGCATTACGGGCGAACGCCTGAACTGGCTCTGGGAGAAAGCGCATGGCTGATTCTTCGTTGTCGCTACGCCCTGGCCGTACGCGGCCTGGCTGCAATTATTACTGGCGTCTGGTAATGACAGCCGTGAGTTTTACGCTGTTCAGCGTCGGTGGGTTGTTACTTTCCCTGACATGGTTCAACCTGCTGCTGTTGGTACAGCGCGATAAACATCGCCGTCGTCAAATGGCGCGTCGTAGCATCGCCTGGAGTTTCCGCTGTTTTCTGCGCTTCTGTCGTCTGGTTGGTGTGTATGACTACCGCATTGAAGGCACAGAACAGTTACAGCGCGATCGCGGTTGCTTAATTGTTGCCAATCATCCGTCCCTGATCGATTACGTCATGATCGCCTCAGTGCTGCCCGAAATGGATTGCCTGGTCAAAGCCGATCTGCAAAGAAATTTTTTCCTACGGGGTGTGATCCGCGCCGCTGATTATCTTATCAACAGCGAAGCGGACACGCTGTTACCCGACAGCCAGCAGCGTCTGGCTCGCGGTGAAACCATCCTGATCTTCCCGGAAGGCACACGCACACGCTACGGCGAATCGCTGAAATTGCAGCGTGGTGCCGCCAATATTGCGGTGCGGGCAGGGTGCGATTTGCGCGTTATCCACATTACCTGTACCCAGCGAATGCTCGACAAACAGAGCCGCTGGTATCAAATTCCGCCGGTAAAGCCGCTGTTTACCGTGCGCGTAGCATCGCGAATCGACAGCCAGTCATTCTGCGAAAACCATGAAGATGCACAGCCACTGGCTGCGCGTCGCCTGACCCGCCATTTAGAACAGGCGCTGGTCCCCGAGAATAAGCTGTAATACGGAAAACGTATGGATTTAATTAATGATATCAAACAGATGATCATCGACACGCTGAATCTTGAAGAGATCAGCCCCGACGACATCGAAACCGAGGCCCCCTTTTTGGCGAAGGTCTGGGGCTGGACTCCATTGACGCGCTGGAACTCGGACTGGCAGTGAAAAATCGTTACGGCGTGACACTTTCCGCTGAGAGCGAAACCCTGCGTGCGCACTTTTATTCCGTAGCCTCTCTGGCGGCGTTCGTGAACCCACAACGCGCCTGATCGCTGAGACAAAATGATGATGAACAAAGATGAAATTTATCAGGAAGTCGCTTCCCTGTTGACCAGCCTGTTTGAAATTGAGGCCGAGGCTATTCGCCCCGATGCGCGCCTGTATGAAGATCTCGAACTCGACAGTATCGATGCCGTCGACATGGTGGTGCATTTGCAAAAGCGCACGGGCCGGAAAATCAAACCTGAAACCTTTCGTTCAGTGCGCACCGTACAGGATGTGGTCGATGCGGTTGAGCACCTGATGCGCGAAGGCGCCTGATTTCAGCGTGTACGCCATGCTGCACTTGCTGAACCTGCTGATGCTACTGGCCTGGCCTTTTCTGGTCTGGCTGGCCCTGACGCAACCGCACTGGCAGGGCCTTTTCTGGTTGCTGGCGGGGGTGTTTGGGCTGCGCTGGCTCGCGCTCCGGCGACAAAAAACGCCGTTCAGCAACCTGACGGGCTGGCTGGCACTGCTGGGGGCACTGCTCTGTGCCAGCAGCATAACGTTGCGCAGTCAGCATTTACTGCTGTGGTATCCGGTAGTGGTCAATCTGGCAATGCTACTGCTGTTTGCTGCCTCGTTATGGCGCGCCATGCCGCTGGTGGAACGCCTGGCGCGCTTACGCGAACCCAATTTGCCACCGCAGGCCGTGCGCTATACGCGACGCGTGACGCAAGTCTGGTGCCTGTTTTTTATTTTTAACGGCGGCATGGCGCTGGCGACCTGTTTAATCGGAAATCTTCACCTGTGGACACTGTGGAATGGCGGCATCAGCTATCTGCTGATCGGGATGTTAATGGGTGGCGAATGGCTGGTACGACAACGCATGAGGCGCAATGTATGAACGCGCAGCCGATAAGCCACTGGCTTAACAGCGCCGAGCGCATCGTTGCCTGGCGTGGAGAGCAGGCATTGATGCTGAGTAGCCTGCGTCGTCAGGTCGTGGCACTGAGCCGC
The DNA here is from genome assembly GCF_027157825.1 of Pantoea sp. LMR881. Classification (NCBI taxonomy): domain Bacteria; kingdom Pseudomonadati; phylum Pseudomonadota; class Gammaproteobacteria; order Enterobacterales; family Erwiniaceae; genus Pantoea; species Pantoea sp. LMR881. Next base: position 901,231 of record NZ_JAPVOK010000002.1, on the reverse strand, counting down.
ACGCTGCAAGCGTTACCCGGCACGCAGTGGGCGCTCTGTTTCGATGACGGCTATCGCTTCTGTGTGGCGCTGCTGGCGGCGTGGTATGCCGGAAAAACGCCGGTTATACCAGGACACTGCCGCGCGGCGTTACTGAATGAAATGAACGACGCACTGGATGGCGTCATCAGCGACCTGCCGCTGGACACCACTTTGTCGCTGCTTACCTTTCAGGAAGAGGAAGCGGAAGGCGAACTGCCTGCATTACCAGCTAACGCGGCGCTGGTGCTGTTTACCTCAGGTTCAACCGGTACGCCGCGACGGGTGGTTAAATCGCTGGCGGTACTGGAACAGGAGTCACGCTGGTTAGCTGCATTGTGGGGCAAACAGCTCGCCGGTTGCCGCGTTATTGCGTCGGTCAGCCACCAGCATCTGTACGGCTTAACCTTTCGTATCCTGTTGCCTTTGGCCCTGGGCCGCCCGTTTTCGGCGCAGCAAATTTTCTACAGCGAACAACTGGCAGAGCAGCAGCGTTACGGTCGTCATGTGCTGATCAGCAGCCCGGCATTTTTGCGTCGCCTGGATGATTCACTCATCGCATCTGATTGTGCCCTGACTGTTTCAGCCGGTGGCATGCTGACGTGGCGTGATGCGCAACACGCGCGTAAAGCATTGAAATGTACCGTTAATGAAATCTATGGCAGTACCGAAACCGGCATCATTGCCTGGCGTCAGCGTGACGCCGATGAGGCGGTGTGGCGCTGTTTTCCCGGCGTTAAATTAGAACAAACGGCACCGGATCGCTGGCAGGTTTTCTCTTCCCTGATTGACTGCAACGCGGGCTGGCCGCTCGACGATCGCTTGATCGTGACGCAACAGGGCAGTTTTCAGTTAGCGGGTCGTCACGATCGGGTGGTGAAAATAGAGGACAAGCGCGTTTCGCTCAGCGAAATAGAGCGCCGCCTGCTGGCACTGCCCGGTGTCACCGATGCCGTCGCGCTGGCCGTTACGCGCCACGAGCGCCAGGCGATTGGCGTAGTAGTGACGCTGAATGCGCCACTAAGTGAACCTGATTACCACGCACAAAAACGCCGGTGGAAACAGGCGCTGCAGCCCTGGCTGGAGCCGGTAGCGATGCCGCGCCACTGGCGGGTAGTGGACACTATTCCCGTTACCAGCCAAAGCAAGCGCGCCTGGCCGCAAATAGAGGAGCTTTTTCATGTTGCCGATTGAACGCAGCCGCCAGCTTCAGGATAAGCGCGCCACGCTCACGCTTTATCTGGCTGCCGATCTGTTTTGGTTTCAGGGACATTTTCCCGTGTTACCTGTTTTACCTGGCGTGGCCCAGATCGACTGGGTAATGCATTACGGCGTGCTGCTGCTGGCGCCAGGTAAGCAGTTTGTCGCGATAGAAAATATTAAATTCCAACAGCCGGTTGCGCCCGATTCTCTGCTGCAACTCACGCTGGACTGGGACGACATCAAATCCCGCCTCAGTTTTCACTACAGCCTGTTGCACGACGGCGGTGAAACCCGTGCCAGCAGTGGAAAAATTCAGTTGTGTTAACCTCAGACTTCTCACCCTGTGTGGTGATCCCGTGCTACAACCACGGTGCCATGATGGCTTCAGTGCTGGCGCGCCTGGCATCTTACAACCTGCCGGTGATTATCGTTGATGACGGCAGCGATGCCTTAACCCAGCAGCAGCTTGCCAACCTGCGCGCAGAAAAGGTCACGGTGTTGCGTCTGTTGCAAAATCAGGGAAAAGGGGCGGCGGTTATTCATGGGCTGCGGGCTGCCGCTGCGCAAGGCTTTACCCACGTATTACAACTGGATGCTGACGGCCAGCATCAGGTGGAAGATTCCCCGGCAATGCTGGCGGAAGCCCGGCGCTATCCGCACTGCCTGATCTCCGGCAGGCCGCTCTATGATGACTCCATCCCCAAAGCACGCTTGTATGGTCGCTATATCACGCACTTTTGGGTCTGGATCGAAACGCTCTCCTTTTCCATCAAAGACAGCATGTGCGGATTTCGCGTCTATCCGCTGGCACCGACGCTGGCGCTTTGCAGCCAGCGACTCATTGGCCAACGCATGGATTTTGATACTGAAATCATGGTGCGACTTTACTGGCAGGGCACAGCAAGTCGTTTCCTCCGTACCCGTGTCACCTATCCGGAAACAGGCGTTTCGCACTTCGATGCGCTGCACGATAATCTGCGTATCTCCTGGATGCACACGCGGCTCTTTTTTGGCATGTTGCCGCGCATACCACGCCTGCTGGCGATGCGCCGCCAACAGGCGCACTGGTCTGGCGAGCCGGAGCGGCGTGGCCAGGCGGGTCTGCGCCTGATGCTGGCTGTTTATCGCTACGGCGGACGCTTACCCTTTACGCTGCTGCTCTGGCCTGTTGTGGCGGTTTACTGGCTGACGGGAACCCGGGCGCGTCACGCCTCGCAGCAGTGGCTCCAGCGCGTAAGCGAGGAGGCAAACCAGCGCCAGATAACGTTGCCAGGGCCGCTGAACAGCTATCGTCACTTCCTGCGCTTCGCTGAGGCGATGCTGGATAAAATTGCCAGCTGGCGGGGCGATTTGCGCTGGGGACGTGATATCGATTTTGCCCCAGGCGCCGAGGCGGTGATTCGCGCGCCGACTGAACGCGGTAAGCTGATTCTCGCTTCGCATCTGGGAGATATTGAAGCCTGCCGCGCCATGGCAAAGCAGGTTAGCGGCCTGGTGATCAATGCGCTGGTATTTACAGACAATGCGCAGCGATTCCGCGATGTTTTAGAAACCATTGCGCCCGAAGCGGGGGTCAATTTAATGCCGGTCACCGATATCGGCCCCGATACCGCGATTCTGCTGCAACAAAAACTGGACGCCGGGGAGTGGGTGGCGATTGTCGGCGATCGCACCGCAGTGAACCGGCAACGTGGCGGCGCGCGGCGCGTGGTCTGGAGCACGTTTCTTGGTCATCCCGCCCCCTTTCCACAAGGTCCGTTTTTACTGGCAGCGGCATTACGCTGTCCGGTGCTGTTGATGTTCGCCTTACGTCAGCAAGGCAAGTTACGTGTTCACTGCGAATCCTTTGCCGATCCGCTGCTGTTGCCGCGTGCGCAGCGGCAGGTTTCGTTACAACATACAGTAGACCGTTATGCCGGGCGCCTGGCCCATTATGCGCTGCTGGCGCCGCTCGACTGGTTCAACTTTTTCGATTTCTGGATGGTGCCTGACCACAAGGCATGCCAGGAGGAGTCCAATAATGCGAGAAAAAATGCACAGCGTTGAGGTGCCCGTTACCGTCTCTTTTCACGACTGCGATCCGATGGGCGTGGTCTGGCACGGTAACTACTTCCGCTACTTTGAGGCAGCACGCGAAGCCCTGCTGCGTAGCATCAATTACAGCTACAGCGAAATGGCCGCCAGCGGCTATGTCTGGCCGGTAGTCGATACGCACGTTAAATATCGTCAGCCGCTGCGCTGTGAAGAGACAATTAGCGTCAGCGCCACCATCACAGAATATGAAAACCGCCTGCGCATTGACTATGTGGTACGCAACGCTGCCGGGCAGATCACCACCAAAGCCTATACGTTGCAGGTCGCCGTAGAGCAGGCCAGCGAAACCTTATGTTTTGTCTCACCCGCTATTTTGCTGGAACGCTTAGGAGTGAAGCCGTGCTAAAAATTCTCCTCACCACGCTGTTGCTCTGGGCCAGTGCAGCCAGCGCGGTAACGCTGGATCAACTACAACAACGCTTTGCCCGCCAGCCGGTGATCCGGGCTGATTTCACCCAGATGCGCACGATTTCTGGCATGGCGCAACCGCTGGTATCACGCGGAGAAATGCTTCTTGCCCGACAGCAGGGATTATGGTGGCACCAGCAGGCACCCTTTGTGATGACGCTGCTGCTGGACGATAACCGTATGGTGCAAACGCTGAACGGGCAGCCGCCCCAGGTGGTTACCGCCGGGAGTAACCCCCAAATGTTTCAGTTCAACCATCTGCTGCGGGCGCTGTTTCAGGCGGATGAGAAAGTGTTGCAGGAAAATTTTATTCTTGATTTTCAGGACAAAGGCGCTAACCGCTGGACGCTGGCGCTAACGCCTAAGGCCGCGCCGCTCAATAAGATTTTCAATCGTATCGATCTCACCGGTAGCGACTTTCTGGAGCGTATCGATTTAGATGATAAGCAAGGCGATAAAACCCAAATTCAGCTCAGCAATACGCGTGTGCAGCCGTCGCAGTTAAGCAATGAGGAGCGCGCACGTTTTGCCGGGCCGTAACGATCGATTATTAGCCATATTATGGTTGCTTTGTTGTCTGACACTGGCGATTGCGCTTGTGCTGCTGCTGCCGCGTAGTCAGTTAAACAGCAGCGTGCTGGCGCTGTTGCCGCAGCAAAATCTTGGCGCTGCGCCAGCGGGAACTGCAGCAAGGCTTTATGCAGCGGCTGGATCGCCAGATGGTCTGGCTGGTGTCGGCGGGCAAGCAGGACGACCCGCAGGTGGCAGCGTGGTGGCTGTCACAGTTACGTGCGCTGCCGGCGCTGAAACAAGTGCAGGGCGCGTTAAGCGACGATCAGCAGCAGCAGTGGGGGCGCTTCGCCTGGCAACATCGCAACGGTTTGATAGATGATGCCACACGCGCGCGACTGCAAAATAACGGCAACGCCCAGGCGGACTGGCTGCTTGGTCAGTTATTTTCCGCTTTTGCCGGGGTGGGCAGCCAGGAGCTGCAAAACGATCCGCTGATGCTGGTGCGCGGATCGCAACTGGCGCTACAGCAAAATGCTGACCGAATGATGCTGCATAACGGCTGGCTGACGGTACAGGATGCGCAGGGACAACGCTGGTATTTCATTCATGGCGAGCTGGCGAATAACGCTTTTAGCATTCAGCAAAGCCACCAGCTCGTTACCGAACTTCGGCAGCGTGAGCAGGATTTAAAACAACGCTGGCCGCAGGCGCAGTTGCTGACGCGCGGCACGGTTTTATTCAGTGACGATGCCAGCCAGCGTGCGCAGCATGATGTTCAGACCCTGGGCAGCATCACGCTGGCTGGCGTGCTGCTACTGGTCCTGCTGGTGTTTCGTTCGCTGCGCCCGCTGCTGCTCTGTGTGATCCCGGTTGCGATCGGCGCGATTGCAGGCACGGTGATGACGCTGCTCTGTTTCGGCGAACTGCACCTGATGACGCTGGTTATGAGTCTGAGCATTGTCGGCATCTCCGCCGATTACGCACTCTATTATCTGACGGAGCGCATGGTGCACGGCGCGCAGGCGAGTGCATGGCAAAGTTTGCGCAAGGTTCGCGCCACGCTATTGTTGGCTTTAGGCACGACGGCCATTGCCTGGCTGCTGATGCTGCTGGCACCGTTTCCCGGTTTGCGCCAGCTGGCAGTATTTGCCGCCAGTGGATTAACGGCATCCTGCCTGACGGTGGTGTTACTTTATCCGTGGCTGGTTGGTGGTTTACCGGTACGACCCATCCCCTGATGGTGCAGCTTGCGCGCTGGCTGGCAGCGTGGCGGCGGCAAAAGGCGCTACGCATCGGATTGCCGCTGCTGGTGGCGCTCTACGCGCTGGGCGGCATGGTGCAGTTGAATGTTGATGACGATATTGCGCATCTGCAAAGCGCCCCGGCGCAACTGTTAGCGCAGGATCGCCAACTGGCGGCGCTGACCGGACAGCGGGCCGATCAAACCTGGTTTGTGGTCTGGGGCGATAATGCACAACAGACGCTGCAACGCCTGGCGCACCTGATCCCTGACTTACAACAGGCACAGCAGCAGGGCCTGTTGCAAACTTACCGCGTGCTGCCGCTGCGCTCACTGGCCCGGCAGCAGCAGGATCTCGCTACGTTGCAGCAGGCCGCGCCACACATTATGGCGCGCCTGAAACAGGCAGGCATTAGCGTACCGGCACCCGATTTACAGCCGATGCCGGTGACGCCACAAGCCTGGCTTGCCAGTCCGCTGAGTGAAGGCTGGCGTCTGTTGTGGTTGTCGCTGCCGGATGGCCGTAGCGGGGTGCTGGTGCCCACCAGCGGCGTGAAAAACAGCGCGGCGCTGAGTGCGCTGGCGCAAAAACATCAGGGTGTCAGTTGGGTCGATCGCAAAGCCAGTTATGATGCGCTGTTCAGCTTCTGGCGCGCGCTGTTGAGTGGGCTGCTTGCGCTGGCATTAGCTTTGATCGCGCTGAGTTACCTGTGGCGTTTAGGCCTGAAAGCGGGCTTGCGCAGCGTATTACCTTCTGTGTTGTCGCTGGCAACGGCATTGGCCACGCTGGGCTGGAGTGGCGCATCGCTTAATCTGTTTGCGCTGCTGGCCCTGATTTTAGTACTGGGCATTGGCATCAACTACACGCTGTTTTTTAGTAATCCACAGGGCACACCACTGACTTCACTGCTGGCGGTCTCGCTGGCGATGATGACCACGCTCCTGACGCTGGGGATACTGGTTTTCAGCAGCACCAGCGCGATTGCCAGCTTTGGCACCGTATTGTGCAGCGGCATCTTCAGCGCATTTTTGTTGTCGCCGCTGGCCATGCCGCAAACTAAATCGAGGAAGAGAAGATGATCCGCGCAGCCCTGATTCTGTTTTGTGGCCTGCTGCTTAGCGCCTGCGCCAGCAAAGCGCCTGATGAGACGCGGCCCACGGCCTGGCTCAAGCCTGGCGTACAGGTCACCTTGCCGCCGCCGGGCATGACACCCGCGTTTCAACAACAGCAATTGCTGACCGGGCAGGTCAAAGGGCAGAGCCAGTCGCTGCTGGTTTTACTGAGTGCCGACCCGCAGAAAATTGAGCTGGCTGGGCTGTCATCGGTGGGGATTCGGCTGTTTCGCGTGCGTTATGATGCCAGCGGCATACATACCCAACAATCGATGCCGTTGCCACACATGCCGCCCGCCAGTCAGGTGCTGGCCGACATTATGCTGAGCCACTGGCCGGTTGCGGTATGGCAAACGCACCTGCCGCCGGGCTGGTCGCTGCAAGACCAGGGAATGAAGCGGGTGCTGAAAGATGCGGCAAATCAGGTCGTCACTGAAATTGACTACCTGCAACGCGGCGGTAAGCGTGAGCCGATCGCTATTCAGCAGCGCGCATTTGGTTATCAGATTCATATCCAACATCTGGACGCATCATGATTTACATTTCTGCTATCGGTATGCTGAATGCGCTCGGGAACACGCCTCAGCAGATTGCCGCAAACCTGAGAAAAGGGGTGGCACCAGGCATGCGTGAGCGAGAAGGCTGGCTGACCTCGGGAAAACGCTGCTGGCTGGGCGCGGTAGAGGGCGAACTTCCTGCGGTGCCTGCGGCGCTTGCAGCGCACAACACGCGAAACAATCAACTGCTGTTAGCCGCACTGGCGCAGATCCGACCGACGCTGGATGCTGCCGTCGCAAAATATGGTGCCGATCGTGTTGCCGTGGTGATGGGAACCAGCACGTCGGGGGTGGATGAAGGGGATGAGCACATACGCGGCGATCGTCAGCAGTATGATTACCGCATGCAGGAGCTGGGCGATCCGTCGCGCTTTTTGGCGCACTATCTGCAACTTAACGGCCCGGCCTATACCCTTTCAACGGCCTGCTCCTCCAGCGCCCGGGCACTGATCAGCGGGGAGCGTTTGATCGCTGCAGGCCTGGCGGATGTCGCGCTGGTGGGTGGGGCCGATTCCTTAAGCCGCATGCCGGTTAACGGTTTCGCCAGCCTTGAGTCGCTGTCAGAGGATCGCTGTGCGCCGTTCAGCCGCGATCGTGACGGTATTTCGATTGGTGAAGGCGCTGCCTTGATGTTACTGACGCGCGAACCGCAGCCGCTTGCGCTGCTCGGCGTGGGCGAATCCTCAGATGCCTGGCATATGTCAGCACCGCATCCGCAGGGCGAGGGCGCTGAGCGTGCCATTCGCATGGCGCTGCAACACGCAGCATTAACCCCCCAGGATATCGGTTACATTAACTTGCACGGAACGGCGACGCCGCTAAACGATCAGATGGAAGCGGCAGTGATTAACCGGATATTTGGTGATGCGGTGCCCTCCAGTTCGACCAAACACCTTACCGGCCATACGCTGGGCGCGGCGGGCGTATGCGAGGCGGCACTTTGCGCGCTCATCCTTAGCGAAGATATCCCGCTACCCGCGCAGGATTTTTCCCATGCTGTGCGTGATGAAAGCCTGGCGGATTGCGGCTTACTGCTGCACAACCAACCACTGCAGCGTCCGGTTATTGCCTCCAATTCTTTTTGCTTTTGGTGGAAACAATACTTGCCTGATTTTGGGACGTAACAATGACAAATAATCAGTGCGCAGCCGACTTTCTGCCGCATGACACGCCGATGGTGCTGATCGATCAGCTGATTGCGGTTAGCGATGACAGCGTGCATTGCCGGGTATCGACAGCACCGCACGGCGTGCTGGCGCCCTTTCTGACTGCGCAGGGAACGTTACCGGGGTGGTTTGGCGTAGAGATCATGGCACAAACCGTTGGCGTTTGGTCTGGCTGGCAGGCGATACGTAACGGCGCAACCCACATTCAGCCCGGCATGTTACTGGGCGGGCGCGGCTGGCATGCGCAACAGCCCACGTTTCCGGCGAACGCCACGCTGGATATTAGCATGCGACTGCTGATGCGAGACGATCGTATGGGCAGTTTTGAAGGCGAGATTCATCACGGCGATCTGCTGCTGGCCAGCGGACGCCTGAATACTTATCAACCCGATGAAGAAGCGTTAGCGTTACTTATGTCACAAGGAAATCAGCCATGACAGATTCGGTATTGGTTACGGGAGCCAGTAAAGGTATTGGTCGCGCCATTGCGCTGCGTCTGGCGCAGGATGGCTTTGAGCTGGTGGTACATTTCAACCGGGATCGTGCCGGTGCTGAACACACCTTGCAGCACATCGTGGCAAAGGGCGGCAGTGGACGCCTGCTGGGGTTTGACGTCGCCGATCGTGAAGCCGCCCGCAGCGCGCTGGAAGAGGATATTGCGCAGCACGGCGCCTATTACGGTGTGGTGAACAACGCGGGTATCACACGCGACGGTGCGTTTCCGGCGTTGAGCGAAACAGAGTGGGATGCGGTGATCCATACCAATCTCGATAGTTTTTATAACGTCATCCATCCCTGCGTTATGCCGATGATTGGCCTGCGGCGCGGCGGTCGTATTATCACGCTGTCATCGGTATCAGGCATTATGGGAAATCGCGGTCAGGTCAATTACAGTGCGGCCAAAGCGGGCATAATTGGCGCGACCAAAGCCCTGGCTGTTGAACTGGCAAAGCGCAAAATTACCGTGAATTGCATTGCGCCAGGTTTGATCGACACCGGCATGGAAGGCATGGAACCGCACGTTATTGAAGAAGCGATGAAGCTGATCCCGATGAAGCGCATGGGGGCAGCAGACGAAGTCGCGGGATTAGCCAGTTACTTAATGTCAGATATCGCGGGTTACGTTACCCGTCAGGTGATTTCAGTTAATGGAGGCATGCTGTGATGCAGCGCGTAGTCGTAACGGGTATGGGCGGCGTCACCGCGTTTGGTGAGCAGTGGCAACAGGTGGCAGCACGTATCCGGGCAGGGAAAAATGCGGTGCGCCACATGCCAGAATGGCAGGTCTATGATGGCTTACATACGCTGCTCGGCGCACCGGTTGATGATTTTACGCTGCCTGCGCACTACACGCGCAAACGGATCCGCGCCATGGGGCGAGTTTCCCTCCTGGCGACGCGCGCGACGGAGCTGGCGCTGGAGCAGGCTGGTTTGATTGATCATCCGGTATTAACCAGTGGCGATACCGGTATTGCTTACGGTTCATCCACCGGCAGTACCGGACCGGTCAGTGAATTTGCCACCATGTTAACGGAGAAGCACACCAACAATATTACCGGCACCACCTATGTCCAGATGATGCCGCATACCACCGCCGTTAACGCCGGGCTGTTTTTTGGTTTACGTGGTCGGGTAATTCCGACATCCAGCGCCTGTACGTCGGGCAGCCAGGCGATTGGCTATGCGTGGGAAGCGATTCGCCACGGCTATCAAACCGTCATGGTGGCGGGCGGGGCAGAAGAGCTTTGTCCTTCCGAAGCCGCTGTCTTTGATACGCTGTTTGCGACCAGCCAGCGAAACGATGCACCGCATACCTCGCCTGCGCCTTTTGATCAAAACCGTGATGGTCTGGTGATCGGTGAGGGAGCTGGCACGCTGATCCTGGAGTCGCTTGAACATGCTCAGGCGCGCGGTGCCACTATTTACGCTGAGCTGGTGGGATTTCACACTAACTGCGATGCGGCGCATATCACCCAGCCGCAGCGGGAAACCATGCAAATCTGCATTGAACGCGCGCTGAAAAGTGCGGGTCTTGATGCATCGCAAATTGGCTACGTTAACGCCCACGGAACGGCAACCGATCGTGGTGATATTGCCGAAAGCCAGGCAACCGCCGCCGTCTTTGGCGCCACGACACCCGTCTCCTCACTGAAATCCTATTTTGGCCACACGCTGGGCGCTTGCGGGGCGCTGGAGGCCTGGATGAGCATTGAAATGATGCGTGAAGGTTGGTTTGCGCCGACGCTGAATTTGACACAACCGGCTCAGGCGTGTGGAGAACTTGATTACATCATGGGTGAGCCGCGCTACAGGGAAACAGACTATATCCAGAGCAATAATTTTGCTTTTGGTGGGATTAACACATCGTTAATTTTCAAACGCTGGCGCGACACAGAATAAACCGCACTGCACACGCAAAGAGACCCTGCCATGAGACCGATGCGGCGAAAGCCGCTAAAGCGCCTCAGTTTAACTGTTATCCGCCTGCCTCACTTAACCGCCACACTTCGTGATCTGCGCTGTGTAAATCCTGCTTTCAGGTTACAGATTTTTCTTGCATTAACCTTCGCGCCACGCATAATCGCAAACCGCAATAATAATGATTCTCAGTATAATTTCTATTAGGGAACGACGATGCGCCAATTCCTTTCTACACCAGGATTTAAACCGACACTGCTTGCAATGCTTGTCAGTGCCGGTTGTTTGCCAGTGATGGCTGCGACAACTAACACCGGTACTGCTGCCAGTGGGACAGCGACACCAGCCGGCCAGGGCGAACAGACGCTGACGGTGACGGCTTCACCGGAAAGCGATTTCAAATCTGGCGGCGATCAACTGGTGCCCGCCTATCTCGACGGACAAATTGCGCATGGCGGACGCCTTGGGATGCTGGGCGAGCAGAAAGCGATGGATGTGCCGTTCAGCGTCATCGGCTTTACGTCAAAAATGATCCAGGATCAGCAAGCGCATACCATAGCGGATGTGGTGAAAAACGATGCTGGCGTACAGAGTGTAAAGGCTACGGTAACTTCGCCGAAAGTTACCGTATTCGTGGTTTCCTGCTGGATGGCGATGATATGACGTATGGCGGTTTGCCGGGCGTCGTGCCGCGTCAGGTGATGGATGCCTCACTGATTGACCGCGTAGAAATTTTCAAAGGCGCGAACAGCTTGCTGAACGGTGCTGCAACTGGCGCAGTGGGCGGCATGATCAACCTTGAGCCAAAACATGCAGATGATGTGCCGCTAACACGTGTTGGCGTGGATTACACCACCTCTTCACAAGTGGGCACTAACGTTGATATCGGTCGTCGCTTCGGAGATAACAACCAGTTCGGCGTTCGCCTGAATGCGGTGCATCGCGAAGGCGAAACCGGTGTGGATGATGAAAAGAAACGCACAACCGCTGCGTCAATTGGCCTGGATTATCGCGGCGATCGTCTGCGTACCTCGCTGGATGTCGGCTACCAGAAAAAAACGTTCCATAATGCTGGACTGGGCGTCAACATCAGCGGCGTCGATTTTATTCCAGCCGTCCCGTCCAACTCGCATAACTACAGCCAGAAATGGGTGTACAGCGACATGGAATCAGAGTTTGGCATCGCCAAAGCTGAGTACGACATCACCAATAACTGGACAGCCTATGCGGCGCTGGGCGCGCAGCATGCCCATGAAACCGGCAACTACGGCACGCCAAAAATCATCAACAGCAACGGTGATGCCACTGTCGGTACGTTTAACACCAACCGCATTCAGGACAACATGAGCGGTATGGTGGGATTACGCGGTAACTTCGAGACCGGTTTCGTAACGCATAAAGTTAACATCGGTTATTCGGCGCTGACCACTAATGCTAAAAACGCCTATAACATGTCACTTACCGGCGTTTCGACCAACATTTATGATACGAATGCTGTCGCCGCGCCAGCCGCCAATTATGCAGGCGGCAATTTCTCCGATCCGTTAACCACCGCGCGTTCACGTACGCAGGGTTATCTGCTGAGCGACACGCTGGGCTTTTTTAATGATTCTCTGCTGTTTACCGCAGGGGCGCGCCATCAGAAAGTCGTGGTGCGCAACTACGCCTACACGGGGCCGGAAGATCTCTCTTCCCGTTACGACGGCAATCGCTGGATGCCAACCTATGGCGTGGTTTATAAGCCGTGGCAGTCGGTGTCGTTTTATGCCAACCATACCGAGGCCTTACAGCCTGGCGAAGTGGCACCCAATAACAGTTCAGTGACTAACCCGGGTGCTATTACCGGTATCGCACACTCAAAACAGAACGAACTGGGCGTGAAAACCGATTTTGGCCGCATCGGGGGCACGCTGTCGTTATTCGAAATTAAGAAACCGTCCGGCATGATCAATGCAGATGGTTCGTATGGCATGAACGGCGAGCAACGCCACCGGGGTATTGAAACCAATATTTTCGGCGAGCCAGTGTTAGGCTTCCGCCTGAACGCCAGCGCAACCTGGCTCGACCCGGTGATGGAAAAAACCGAAGGTGGCACCTATGACGGCAAACAAGCTGTTGGTGTACCGCGTTACGATTACACGCTGGGTGCGGAATATGACATCAAACCGGGTGAGGGATTGACGGCAACCGCATTGTTAAACCACACCGGTTCACAGTGGGCCGATTCAGCCAACACCAAAAAGATCGACAGCTACACCACGCTGGATCTCGGCCTGCGTTACCGCACCAGGGTTAACCAGAACGATATTGTCTGGCGCGTTGCGGTTGAAAACGTAACCAATGAAAAATACTGGGCCAACATTGATGATTCCGGCACTTACCTCTCTCAGGGGAGGGTCGTACCCTGAAAGTCGGTATGAGTTACGACTTCTGATAACACCACGGGGCGCAGCATGCGCCCCGATTTCAGGAAGAAACAAAAAAACCTGACTCTTTAAAGGGATTCTACTAAACTGTTGCCCGCCGTAGCGTTTACCGAGCCATTACTTTTGTAGAGATCTCATGTCACCACCGTTGCCCCCCGACAAACATGACGAGCCTGCGCGCCAGTCGCTGGACGATGCGCAATTCGCCATCGTGGTACTTGCAGTGACGTCGGTTACGCTTATAATCTTCGTGCTGATGGTCACGCTCTGGATGGGTTAACACGTTCGGCGCGAAAAGGACATTCAACAGGAGAGGGCGATGGAATCGAGAGATGACAAACTGATTGCGATTATTGGCCTGCTGGCCGCCTGTCTGATTGGCGTCACGTTCCTGTTTACCATGACCTGGCTGACCGATGTTCGCCATCCCACCGATCCCTCACTTGATGTTCAGTCCTGTTACCCCAAAACAAAAACGCTACCCTCTCAGGCTTCCTGATCGCGTTTCTGAAATTTAATTTGTTGACTGCGTAATACCAGCGCCAGCTTTTCATGCAAGGTGCGGTTGCCGTTTGGGTCACCTAAACCTAACAGGGGTCGGGGCGAGCGGCGATCATCAGCCCATGCCGGATATTCCACGATCGGATAGAGCGAAATGCCTTCTACCGCAATGCCATTATTCAGCGCGACAGCAACATTCTCACTCACTTCCTGAAGCCAGGGCGCGCACGCATCGCCTTCAGCACCGGTTTCGGCCAGCAGCATCGGGCGCTGAAAGCGTTGCCAGCACTGCGCCAGCAGCGTATGCAGCGGCACGCGCGAAGGATGATCGGCTTCCATAGGTAAATCGGGGAAAAACCAGTGATTATCGGGATAGTAATTCAGCCCGAGAATATCGAGACAATCCTCACTGCCGCCCAGTTCTTTATCCAGACGGCCTGCCAGCATATCCCAGGCTTCAAACTGCGCCTGATGTTGTGCGTCAGCATAGGGTTTACTGTCAGGATTAGCGGGATCGGTTGCGATCTGTACTAACGGATCGGTGAGCACAAAGCGCGCATCAGGATAAACTTCGCGAATGGCATGTATTGCCGCCAGCGACGCTCGCACCAGTTGGCGTTTCAGCTCTTTACCACGATTCGCTACGTGCGGGTTTAGCCAGGCAACGTCGGCACCGGCCCATGCCCAGAACGAGATCTGATTAATCGGCGTGAAGAAGGGATGCTCTATCCCTTCATCGCGCATTAACTGCGCCATAGCCCGCGCGAATCGCTCAAAGTGCTCAACAAACGCTGACTTCCAGATATTGAGATGATCGGGATAACCAAAGTGCGCCAGTTCCCAGATAATCTCTGTGTTTTGTCGGCGTGCGGCTTCAACCATCGGTAAAAAAGATCGCCAGTCATACTCGTTGGGCGTTTTTTCAATCAAATGCCAGCGCGCACCGTCACGCGCTGTCAAAATATGCTGTTCTGCCAGCGTGGCATAATCTTTTTCCAGTAGCAGATCGTGACCACTGGTGATCACCATATCCAGCCGCTTTCCTTTTGCGCGACAGGCGGTAGAGCAGGGAAAACTGCCCTGAAAGAAACTGCGGAAAAGCTGCGGATGATGGCGCTTCGGGGTGTCGGTAAAAGAGTGCTGGGTCATTTTCCGCTCCTTCCTGGGGATCGCCTGTCACAGAGGGTTCGGCTAAGTCTAGACTAAAAAACATCATCGGCCGGTTTGCAAAGTCGGAAGGCTCGCATAGCGCACAGTGCTGGGCCGGTGAATAATAAAAAAACAGATTATTCAGGGAAATGATATGACCGAAGCTTTTGACCTGCAGCAGCCCCCACGCCAGACCTGGCTGGAAGAGCGACTTGAGCCACAGCGTGCACGCCATGCCGGACTAAGCGGTATCTATCCGCTCAGCGATGGTCTCGATGCTTTCGCTGCACGTTACCTGTTAATTGAAAAAGCGGAGCGTTCGCTCGATATCCAGTATTACATCTGGCAAAACGATATGTCTGGCAGATTGCTGTTTAGTGCATTACTGGATGCGGCTGAACGCGGCGTAAAGGTGCGGTTGTTATTAGATGACAACAACACGCCAGGTCTGGATGAAACGCTGGCGCAACTGGATCGCCATCCCAATATTACCGTGCGGTTATTTAATCCTTTCTCCTTCCGCACGCTGCGGGCGCTCGGTTATCTGACCGACTTTGCGCGACTTAATCGTCGTATGCACAATAAAAGCTTTACTGTCGATGGCATCACCACGCTGGTGGGCGGGCGTAATATTGGCGATGAATACTTTGGCACCGGTAACGAACCGCTGTTCGCGGATTTGGATGTCATGGCGATCGGACCGGTGGTTGATGAAGTGGCGAACGATTTTGAGCGGTACTGGAACAGTTCGCCGGTTTCCCCTCTTAAGCAAGTGTTAGACGAAACGGATGACGACAAAAGCGCGGTACGTTTGCCTGAGGCGTGGCGGCATAGCGACGCTGTGCAGGTCTACCTTAAACGGCTGGATCACTCCGCGTTTGTCAGCCAACTTAAGCAGGGAAAACTGGCGCTAACCTGGGCGAAATCCCGTTTGTTGAGTGACGATCCGCGTAAAGGATTAGGCAAAGCGCGGCGCAAAACGCTGTTGCCTCAGCGCATGCTGGAAGTAATAGGCACACCGCAACGCCAGTTCGACATTATTTCGGCCTATTTTGTGCCGACGCGAGCAGGGATAGCGCAGCTTCTGGCACTGAAGCGCAAAGGGGTGAAAATCGCCATTCTGACTAATTCGCTGGCGGCGAATGATGTCTCCATTGTGCATGCTGGCTATGCCAAGTGGCGTAAAAAATTGCTGCGTCACGGCATCGCGCTGTATGAATTAAAACCCCAGACCGCGCTGCCGGACGCGCCTCACGATCGCGGATTAACCGGTAACTCAGGTTCCAGCCTGCATGCCAAAACCTTTTCCGTTGATCAGCGAACCTTATTTATCGGTTCGTTTAACTTTGATCCGCGCTCGGCGGAGCTGAACACCGAAATGGGCCTGGTGATTGAAAGCGAATCGCTGGCTAAAGAAACTCATCAACGTTTTACGCAGTCGATGCGCGATCGTGCGTGGACGTTAACACTGGACAAGTGGGGAAGGGTTAACTGGCTGGAGTATCCTGGTGAGCCGCAACAGCGTGTACACAAACATGAACCCGGCTGCTCACTGTGGCAACGATTGCAGGTCAGACTGGTATGGCGGTTACCGATTGAATGGTTGCTGTAAAAAGCGATCCCCAAAGGGATCGCTTTTTTCTACTTATTCTGTGGTTTTCCAGAGAACAGAAAGCGCAGTAGCGGTATGCGCAGATGGATTTCATACAGCAAAAAGGCGAGACCAAATACCATGATCAAACCCAGAAAGAAGCCCAGGGTGTTGTTATGCACATAAGGGGTGATGTAGATGCCATACAGCAGCGTCAGGGGATGGTGCACCAGATAGATGAACAGCGATGCATTGACCAGGTACATAATACGCGGTGAATGTGAATTCAGCATTTTATGACCAAAGCAGAAGCAGACGTTCAGCATGCACAAACCCATCAATGTCGAGATCAACGCATCCAGTTCATATAACCATCCTTCGCCGCTGCTAAAACGCTGGTTGGCATAATAAGCGATGAACACCACAATTGCGCCGAGGCTCATTACCGGGTTGAAGCGAGTGAACATCTCCTTCAGGGGCGGATGCTTCCAGGCCAGTGCACCCAGCATAAAGAACGGCAGGTAAAACAGTGAAAGCATGATCACAATGCTGAACAGTCCGTTCATTAACCACTCAGGCTGGAAGATAAAGACCAGACGACGAAGCACGCACCAGAATAACGCCCATGCCATGACTGCCAGCGTCACGGTTCCCCAACCAACGCGCTGATAATCAATATGCCGTTGTTGATCGCGCAGCCAGCGGAAAGTCAGCATACCGAGTGTCGTCAGGACAACAAGCACCACCAGAAACCATAAATGGGAGATTAACTCCCACATCAGATTATTAAATTTCTCATAGAGACTAAAATTGTCCCAGTTGCTGAGCTTTTGCGTCCACGCTTTCAGCATGAAAAATTGAGGCAGCGTGATTAACGGGACGGCCGTAAGTAGCGGAATGCCAACACGCTCAAGGCGGACTTTTAAAAAGCGTTGCGGCTGATAACGCAAATAGAGCATGTAAGAGAAATAGCCAGATATGACGAAAAAAACCTGCATACGAAAGGCGTGAATAAAATCGTTGAACAGGGTCAGCCACAATGAAGGCTCCTGACTGTTTACTGCCCACTTTTGCATGGAATAAATGAGGGAAACATGAAATGGCACCCCCAATAACATCAAATATGCGCGAATCGAATCGAGAAAATATTCACGTTCAGGTTTTGCTGTACTCATAAAGTTCCCGTTCGTTAGTCCCTGTTGGCTGGTTTCACCCTGAAACCAGATTATGCCGGAGTGCAATTCTACCTGCGCTAAACGAGGTATACTATCAGTTGAATCTGTATCGTTTAATTGTCCTAAAAGCACGCCTCTGGCTAACGAATTAAGGGAACATTCTTGCGCATAAGCTGTCGGAAAACCGAATAATCCTTTAAGATAAGCGGGTTTGTTTTAAGCACACGAAAGGGGGGATGTGCTAACTAAAGTAAAAAATAAAGCTGGACTGATGCAGGTGCGTTGGATTGGCGCTGCAGTTCTGCTGGCGTTGTACGCCAATAACAGTTGGGCGTTTAACATTGATGATGTTGCCAAACAAGCTAAAGCGTTGGCTGGGAAAAGTTTCGAAGCGCCTAAAAGTAATTTACCCTCTCAGTTTCGTGAAATGAAATTTGCTGACTATCAGCAGATCCAGTTTAACCACGATAAAGCCTATTGGGGCAAATTGCGCACGCCGTTCAAGCTGGAATTTTATCACCAGGGTATGTACTTCGATACGCCGGTGCAAATAAATGAAGTCACCGCCAGCTCGGTGCGCGAAATCAAATACAGTCCCGATTATTTTAATTTCGGCAATGTAAAACATGATGCCGACGCGGTAAAAAACCTTGGTTTTGCCGGATTTAAAGTACTTTACCCGTTAAACACCAAGGGTAAAGATGATGAAATTACCAGTTTTCTTGGCGCCAGCTATTTCCGTGTGATTGGCGCTGGTCAGGTTTACGGTCTCTCTGCACGTGGCCTGGCGATCGATACCGCTTTGCCGTCAGGTGAAGAGTTCCCACGCTTTAAAGCGTTCTGGATTGAGCGTCCTAAACCACAAGACAAACAGTTAGTTATTTATGCTTTGCTGGATTCACCCCGCGCAACCGGAGCTTATCGCTTTGTGATTCGTCCGGGTAAAGCGTCAACCGTTGACGTCCAGTCAAAAGTCTATCTGCGCGACAAAGTCGGCAAACTGGGTGTAGCGCCGCTGACCAGCATGTTCTTGTTCGGCGCAAATCAGCCGTCGACGGTGAACAACTTCCGCCCATCGCTGCACGATTCGGATGGTCTCTCTATCCATAACGGCAACGGCGAATGGATCTGGCGTCCACTCAACAATCCACGCCATCTGGCGGTAAGCACCTATACCATTGAAAGCCCCCAAGGCTTTGGCCTGCTGCAGCGTAGCCGCGACTTCAGTGCTTATCAGGATCTGGATGATCGTTACGATCTGCGTCCAAGTGGTTGGGTGGAACCGTTAGGCGACTGGGGTAAAGGCCGCGTTGAGCTGGTTGAAATCCCGACTGCCGATGAAACCAACGATAATATTGTTGCCTTCTGGACGCCGGAGAATCTGCCGGATCCGGGCAAAGAGATGAATTTTAAATATCGTCTGCATTTCACCCGTGACGAAAGCCAACTGCACTCTGATGATACCGCATGGGTAAAAAAATACGCTGCGCTCAGCGGGTGACGTCAAGCAATCTAATCTGGTACGTCAGCCGGACGGCTCCATCGCTTTCACCATCGATTTTATCGGGAAAGCGATGAGCGAAATGCCGGAGAACAGCCAGGTTGCTCCACAGGTTAGCGTGGGCAAAAACGCGGACGTTGTAGAACAGAATGTGCGTTATAACCCGGTCACCAAAGGCTGGCGTTTAGTGCTGCGTCTGCGTGTGAAAGACAACAAGCAGCCAACCGAAATGCGTGCCGCGCTGGTTAGCGGCGACAAGACATTGACGGAAACCTGGAGCTATCAGTTACCTGCCAATGAATAAAACGACTTTTACACCTCAAAATTACGTGGAATCCCTGCCGCTGGATGCGGCAGGAAAAGCACGGTTAAGCGCCTCGCTGCAAAATGCCGGGGCGTTTCACTTCATTCACGAAACACTGGGCCAGGATGTGGCTGCCAGCGATCGTTCTGATGATGCACCGCTTAAATCGGTTTCATCACGCGTGAAAATGGCCTGGCCAGATTCGCTTAATGAGGGTCAACAGCTCGGTAAAGATTACCTTGATCGCACGACGCTGAAGGCGATGCCGAAGGTCAAGCGTTCCCTGATGTTCCCGGAAGCATGGGGAACCAATCCGCTGGTGCGGGCATGGTCGTCACTGCGCGGCAAAAAAACCGTACCGCGTTACGCTAATGCGGAAGAGCAGCGTTCTGAAGAGAAGTGGCGCCACGTCGGTTCAATGCGTCGCTATACCTTGCTGATCCTGACCATTTTCCAGACGGTGGTCGCCACCTGGTACATGAAAACCATTCTGCCGTATCAGGGCTGGACGCTCCTCGATCCGATGGAGATGATTAATCAGAACTGGCAACAGTCCGTGATGCAGATTCTGCCGTATGTGCTGCAAACCGGTATTCTGTTCCTGTTCGCCATCCTGTTCTGCTGGGTTTCTGCCGGTTTCTGGACAGCATTGATGGGGTTCCTGCAACTGCTGATTGGTCGCGATAAGTACAGCATCTCCTACTCAACAGTTGGTGATGAGCCGCTGAATCCTGAGCATCGCACTGCGCTGATCATGCCGATCTGTAACGAAGACGTCGAACGCGTGTTCGCCGGTCTGCGTGCTACCCGGGAATCGGTTGTGCGTACCGGTAATGCAGAGCATTTTGACGTTTACATCCTCAGCGACAGCTACGATGCGGATATTGCAATAGCTGAGCAAAAAGCCTGGATGGAACTGGTGCGTGACGTTGATGGCGCAGGCAAGATTTTCTATCGTCGTCGACGTCGTCGCGTAAAACGTAAAAGCGGCAACATTGATGACTTCTGTCGTCGCTGGGGCAGCAATTACAGCTACATGGTTGTGCTGGACGCTGATAGCGTAATGAGTGGGGAGTGCCTCACCGGGCTGGTGCGCATGATGGATGCGAATCCGAACGCCGGTATCATTCAGTCTTCACCAAAAGCGTCAGGCATGGACACGCTCTACGCGCGTTGCCAGCAGTTTGCTACCCGCGTTTACGGGCCGCTGTTTACTGCAGGGCTTCACTTCTGGCAGCTGGGCGAATCGCACTACTGGGGCCATAACGCCATTATCCGCGTCAAGCCGTTTATTGAGCACTGTGCACTGGCACCGTTACCAGGCGAAGGCTCCTTTGCGGGATCCATTTTGTCGCATGACTTCGTGGAAGCTGCGCTAATGCGCCGGGCAGGGTGGGGCGTCTGGATCGCCTACGATTTGCCGGGCTCTTATGAAGAACTGCCGCCTAACCTGCTTGATGAGCTAAAGCGTGACCGTCGCTGGTGTCACGGAAACCTGATGAACTTCCGCTTGTTCCTGGTTAAAGGCATGCACCCGGTACACCGTGCTGTGTTCCTGACGGGCGTCATGTCTTATCTCTCGGCACCGCTGTGGTTTATGTTCCTTGCGCTCTCTACCGCGTTACAGGTGGTGCATACCTTGATGGAGCCAACCTACTTCCTGCAACCCCGTCAGCTTTTCCCGGTGTGGCCGCAATGGCGTCCTGAACTGGCGATTGCGCTGTTCTCAACCACGCTGGTATTGCTGTTCCTGCCTAAGCTTCTGAGTGTGGTGCTGATTTGGTTCAAGGGCGCGAAACCCTACGGTGGGGCGTTCCGGCTGTTTATCTCTCTGCTGCTGGAAATGCTGTTCTCGGTGCTGTTAGCACCAGTACGCATGCTGTTCCACACCGTGTTTGTGGTGAGCGCATTCCTGGGTTGGGAAGTGGTATGGAATTCACCGCAGCGTGACGACGATGCGACGCCCTGGGGCGAGGCATTTAAACGTCATGGTTCGCAAATGGCATTAGGCCTGGTCTGGGCAATCGGTATGGGCTGGTTGGATCTCAACTTCCTGTGGTGGCTGGCCCCGATTGTGTTCTCACTGATCCTGTCGCCGTTTGTCTCGGTCATGTCGAGTCGCGCAACGCTGGGTATCAAGAGCAAGAATGCAAAACTGTTCCTGATACCAGAAGAGTATGAACCGCCGAAAGAGCTTATGGACACCGATTTGTACCTGAAACTCAATCGGGAGCGTGCGCTGGAAAACGGTTTCATGCATGCGCTCTTCCACCCAGCGTTCAATGCGCTGGCGACCGCGCTGGCAACTTCACGGCACAAGCAGAGCCAGTTGCTGGAACATGCACGCGATCGCCGTGTTGATCAGGCATTGAGTGATGCGCCGGAAAAACTGAGCCGCGAGCAGCGTTTGCAGCTGATCAGTGATCCGGTGGTGCTGGCGCGAGTGCATACCCGTTTATGGGAAAATGGTGAGAAATACCACCAGTGGGTGGAGAGTTATCAAAAACTCACGCTCAATCCTCAGGCGCTGCCACACAGCGCATAACTAAAAAAGCGGCAGAGATGCCGCTTTTTTTATGGCTCTACTTCGAGTTTGTACTGCCATTTAACGTTAACTTTACAGTATTCCGTAGAAATGCAGATGTAACTTAAGGCCACCTGTGGCTAAAATAGCGGCAGTCCATTGTGAGTAGATGTTGTGAATCGTTTTCTTAAACTAACTGTTTTAACCTTGTCGGTGGCGTTGCTAAGCGGGTGCGGCAGCATTATCAGTCGTACCATGCCCGGACAGGGGCATGGCAACCAATTTTATCCTGGCGTTCAGTGGGATGTGCGCGACAGCGCCTGGCGCGTAGTAACTATTATTGATCTGCCGCTGTCGCTGGTGGTCGATACGTTATTACTGCCTGTTGATGCCAGCCACGGTCCTTACGAATAGCCGCGATCTGAATCGCTGTTATCGTCTTCCCACTCTTCTGCCGCAGCTTCGCCTTCTTCGGTGTCCAGCGGCGGTTCTAACTGAAATTCACCGTCATCCCATTCATGTAGCGTATTTTCTGCCAGCCATTCCTGACGTAACTCGATCTCATCAAAGTCACCGTCAAAGATGGCTTGTGCCGCCTCACCGCTACGGATCGGCAAACATTCACCTGGTTCGCCTTCATCCTCAAAAAATTCAGCCTGCCACATAATATCGCCGTCCTGCATGACGTATTTTTGTAGGCCAAACTGGCTAATCGATGCATCAGCTTCGTCGAGCTCGGGATGATTGGCGAGAAACTCTTCACGCGCAGCGTCAATGGCTTCTTCTAACGTACTGAACATGCTCATCGTTTTTCTCCTTGCCTGTTTAACGGGATTCAGAGAAGGATAGACGAAAATCAACAGAGGGAAAGTTGACAGGGCGGCGAGCGGCGGGAAAATGGTCAATTCCCGCCGGGCCAGGCTTAAACTGGTTTTTGTGGAAAATGTAAAACCGGACGCACTGTTTCTTGAATAACGGGAGCTGAATAACGAATACAGCATTTGATACAGGGTTTCACTTTTTTGAAATTAATTCTGGCGATTGAAAGCGCCTGGTTCAGGTTATACAGTGTGCCAATAAATATAATGTCCTCTTTGGCTGGCATACGCTTGCACTCTTTACGATGCAAATAATGATAATTTTCCTGATCGGTACTGATCGTCACGTAATAATAAATGCCTTTATTCATATTATTTTCCTACTAAAGGTTTGCTGTGGGTAATCTTTTTTTATTTTTTTAACGCGCAGTTAAATATTGAACTGACGCGGTTGAAATTACCGATAATAAATTTAATATTCAAATTCCATAAGGTTATAAAAATCATTAAAAATGCTAAAAAAGTAATATAGTGGTCTGGCATTAAGACAATGCCTTGTAAAATAAGTTAATTTTACTGGATTGATAAGCCAGGGCAAAGAGTTAAGCGTTGGGAAATAGGAAAAGACCTGGAAGAAGAAAAATTCAGATCCGTATGTGAGAAATTTAATCAGCTAATTTTCTTATTAATTATCCGCTACAGAACGGCGGTAATGCTTTATTCAGGCTAAAAAAGGTTAATATTATTAATCAAAGATTTAAGGATCAGGGTTTAAATGTAGTAAAAATACAGTATTTGCTGGTTTATAAAAATTTAGAGACTCAAATTAATCATGGCCTGCTGACAACACAGGTGCAAAATCCTTAAAAGAATGGATAAGAAAAATTTCTGATTAGAAAGGTGAAAAGCAGGAAGGGGAAACCCTTCCTGTGTGCGGCTAGTAACGCGGTGCTTCGCCTTCAGGTTTGGTTTTAAAACGGCGGTGCAGCCACATATACTGTTCGGGCGCGATGAGTACGCCTTCCTCGACAACTTTGTTCATGCGGGTTGCCGTATCTACATCACTTTCCAGCGGAAATTGTGCGCTCACGTCTGGCAATATCATTAATTCATAACCGCGACCATTGGGTAAACGGCGAGGTACAAAAGGGATAACCGCTGATTTTCCGGTACGCATTAGCATATGCGTACCCACAGTGGTCGCCGCCTTCTCTACGCCAAAAAATGGCACAAATACGCTGCTGCGTGGGCCATAATCGTGATCCGGCGCATACCAAATGATATCGCCGCCTTTCAGCGCCCGAATCATGCCTTTCAGATCTTTTCGATCCAGCATCCCTTTATTGGAGCGCATACGGCCCCGTACTTGCAGCCAGTCGATGAGTTTGTTGTCATTAGGACGATAAACCCCAATGCCTGGGTTATGAATACCAAACATACGCGCGCCAATTTCAAGCGTCAGAAAGTGCATGCCAATCAGTAACACACCACGTTGCGTGTCGCGCGCCTGCTGAATGTGCTCCAGTCCGGAAGGCTTATGCCATTTATTGATGCGCCAGTCAGGCCAGAACCAGGCCATGCCGGTTTCAATCAGTCCCATGCCGACAGATTCGAAATTATGCTTTACCATCGCTTCGCGCTCATTAACCGGCATTTGCGGGAAGCAGAGTTCCAGATTGCGTCGTGCGATGTTGACGCGCCGCTTCATAAAGCGCATACCAATGCGACCAATACCACAGCCCAGCATATAAAGCAGGGGATAAGGTAACAGCACTAAAATATAAAGAAAAATAATACCCAGCCAGGTTAACCAATAGCGGGGATGAAGAAGTTCACGCGAAAATTGAGGCAAATGGGTCATGTGGAGTGTGGTTATCCTGCGTCGCGCACTTGATAGTGCAGTTATCTCGTTGATTTTCCCTATTGTGCCAGTTTTTGCTTTGTGCGGAAATATTCCCGGTTACTGTAACATTCTGACAATATGATTAAGCCTTGCAGATAAATAGCCTGGCTGCCACAAATATCCTCCCTTTCCATCATTTTCCTCCGCGCTCTTTGCATCCTGCTGATTTCATGTATCATATGCGCGCTAAATTTCTTCTATTGATGACAGGATCGAACACCATGCCAGTGTTACATAACCTTGTTTCCAATAAAGAGCTGAAGGCGCGCATGCTGGCTGAAACCGAGCCGCGCACGACTGTCTCTTTTTATAAATACTTCCAGATTGCCGATCCTAAAGCTTTCCGCGATGCGCTTTACCTGGGTTTAACCGGGCTGAAAGTCTTTGGCCGCGTCTACGTCGCGCATGAAGGTATCAATGCGCAAGTGAGCGTGCCCGCCAGCCAGTACGAAAAGATGAAATCATTTCTCTATGGTTTCGATCCTGCACTGAATAATCTGCGCATGAACGTCGCGCTGGATGACGATGGCAAATCTTTCTGGGTGCTGCGTCTTAAGGTGCGCGATCGTATTGTGGCTGATGGCATTGAGGATGACTCTTTCGACGCCAGTGACGTTGGCACCTACCTTAAAGCGGCAGACGTCAACGCTATGCTGGACGATCCTGAAGCGGTATTCGTCGATATGCGCAACCATTATGAATATGAAGTGGGGCGTTTTGATAATGCAATGGAAGTCCCTGCGGATACCTTCCGCGATCAGCTGCCAATGGCAGTGGATATGCTGAAGGAACACAAAGACAAAAAAATTGTTATGTACTGCACTGGCGGGATCCGCTGTGAAAAAGCCAGCGCCTGGATGCGCCATAACGGTTTTGAAGATGTTTACCATGTGGAAGGCGGCATTATTGAGTATGCGCGCCGCGCGCGTGAGCAGGGTTTGCCCGTGCGTTTTAAGGGCAAGAACTTTGTCTTTGATGAACGTATGGGTGAGCGGATCTCTGATGACGTGTTATCGCATTGCCACCAGTGTGGCACATCGTGCGATACGCATGTGAATTGCGTGAATGACGGCTGTCATTTGCTGTTTATTCAGTGTGCAAGCTGTGCTGAAAAGTACGCGCACTGCTGTAGCCCGCTTTGTCAGGAAGAAGCCAGGCTGTCGCCGGAAGAACAGCGTGCCCGCCGTGCGGGTCGTGAAAACGGTAATAAGATTTTTAACAAATCTCGTGGTTTGTTAAACATGACAATCCCCGCGCCGCTGAAAAAGTAATTCACACCGCCTGAAGTTTGGCTTCAGGCGGTTTTTCGCTTACTGACGTACCCCTTCAACCGAGATCATCAGCTGAACTTTCTGCGACGCTGGCCCCAGATCTTTAGTGATATTAAAATCTTTCAGCGCAATTTCGCCTTCTGCTTCAAAACCTGCGCGGTAACCGCCCCAGGGATCTTTGCCTTCACCTAACAGCTTCGCTTCCAGTGTTACCGGTTTAGTGACGCCATTCAGGGTCAGATCACCGATAATTTCCAGCTCGTCACCCTCTTTCTTCACTGAAGTCGATTTGAATGTCGCTTGTGGATTTTTTCCTACGTTAAGGAAATCTGCGCTGCGCAGATGCTTATCACGTTCTGCATGATTGGTGTCAACGCTGTTGGTATTAATAGTGACGTTAACTTTATCAGCGGAAGGGTTATTTGCATCAAAGCTAAAGCTGCCATCAAAATCCTTGAAGGTGCCGTATAACCAGCTATAGCCCAGGTGCTGAATACGGAACTGAATAAAGGCGTGCTGACCTTCTTTATCAATTTTGTAATCAGCGGCATTCGCCGACAGGGAACCCAACAGTAAGCTGGCTCCGGTTATCGCGAGAAGCGTTTTTTTCAGCATATTAATTATCCTTTTCAGAGGGTAAAGGGATGCGCATACCTAACATCCGTTTTAGCGTGACATCGCGATCGATATAATGATGTTTCAGGGCGGCCAGACCATGTAGCACAGAAATAATCACCACACCCCAGGCCAGCCAGAGATGAATATCGCCAGCCAGATCGGCTTGCTCGCCCGCGCCACTCAGCAAGGCGGGCAATTCAAACCAGCCAAAAACGGAAATCGGTTTGCCATCTGCGGTTGAAATCAGGTAGCCACTAATCAGAATGGCCAGCAAAAGACTGTAGAGTAACCAGTGAGCGATCACGGCACTGCTACGCACCAGCATCGAATAGCTACTGAGAGGAGAAGGCGGAGGCGATACCACACGCCAGACTAAACGGATGATTAACACCAGCATCAGGATAACACCGATGCTTTTATGAATTTCAGGCGCATCGTGATACCAGCTGTCGTAATAACCGAGGCCCACCATCCATAAACCCAGCGCAAACATAGCATATATCACCAGCGCCATGGCCCAGTGTAGGGTAATGCTAATCAATCCGAAATGATGACGAGAATTACGCAACAGCATAGTGATCTATTCAGTAGTAACAAGTGGAAATAATCATCCACAGAATGAAACGAAAAAGCAATCAGGCTTACCTTTCTATAATATTATTTTTACAGGGCGAATTTTATGAATTAAAGCCGCTTTATTTCCGCAGTTTTATTGACGGAGTTATTTTTATTTATTCTTTAATGAAAATGACAAGGGGTTAGCTTTAACGTTTTGCGGCATTAAAGAAATACCGAAAGTCTGTTTAAGTCAGTTTATGTAAATCAGCGTAAATTAGCGTAAATCAGCGGCGCCTGTGCGCCGCCCAATTTGTCAGGAAGAGAAGCGGGATAAAGAAAAAGGCGAGAGATCAAACGAAAAGGGTTTATTTTGGGCAAACTCTGTTGCCAGTTCACCTAATACGCTGGCAAATTTAAAACCATGGCCGCTTAAGCCCGTCATCACCAGGCGATTAGGGTCGTCGGGTAATGTATCAATGATGAAATCTTCATCTGGGCTGAAATCGTAACTGCAGGCTTCACCGTGCAGGCAAACGCCAACGCCCGGTAAGAATTGACGCAGAAAAGCAAAAGCTTCGTTACCGTCTGCGGCCACTGAGCCGAAGGGCTTGCGATCTTCTGGCTGCGCCATGACCTGACCGCCATCATGGCGACCTACCTTCAGGGCATTGTTAGTAGCGGGAAAACCGTAAAACTGGCTACCGTTTTCCATCTCAACGGTAAAACCCGGGAACTGATTGTTTTCGCTGTAGCGGCCATCCGCCTGATACCAGGCGAAAACTTTGCGCGTCGGCGTAACAGGCAGATTAGGGACCAGTTTACTTACCCAGGTTCCGGCGCTAATTAACAGCTTGCGGGCGTGAAAGACGCCATCAAGTGTCGTAACCTGTTGTAAATCTCCGTCTCGTCCAATCTCACTGACCGGGCAATTGAACAGTTGCGCACAGCCCGCCTTCTCGGCTAACTGAATGTAGCTGCGCACCGCTTGTTCACTTTTCAGATAACCTGATTGCGGCTCGAAAACGCCAAGGTAACCATCGGGAACACTGAGCTGTGGCCAGCGTTTACGCACCTCGTCAGCTTGCATCACCTGAACATTAAGTTGCCAGGTGTTGGCGCTTTCAATCACGTTATTAATGAAGTCTGACTGTACCGGTGCCAGATTGAGCACGCCGCTGCGGTGCATTATCTGTTCACCTGCCTGCTGTTCCAGTTCGTCCCAAAGCGTTTGCGCACGCAGTACCAGCGGAACATACCGTTCGCCTTCACCGTAGGCATGCCGAATCAGACGGCTTTCACCGTGATGTGTCCCCTGGTTATGCGGAGGATGGTTGCTGTCGATCATCAATACTGACAGGCCTGCCTGAGTTGCATAAAAACCCGCTGCCGAGCCGATGGAACCACTGCCTACCACAATAAGATCATAAATCATTGGAACGAAACTCCTGAAAGGGTCACACAATCAAAAGCATACCAGAAACAGAGACGAAAAAGGCACCCTGAAGGGTGCCTCTTGATGTGGCAGGAATTAGTGTTTCTTGAGAAGTCGTTCTACCTGCTCGGCAGATTCTATCTTAGCGATACCCGCTTCAAGTATAGAGATAAACTGCCTTGCCACATCCGTTGTCAGCCAGTAAGTGGGGCCGACGTCCGCCTCTTCTTCTTTTTGCTCCTGCGACGAAAGCGAGTGCAGGCGAATCATCATGGCGTCATAGCTGTCAACGGTACTGATGTCCCAACCCACCAGTGAATGGGTCTGAATCACATCTTTATTTCTGTCCATTATAACCTCCTTATTACTCGTTAAACGAAGTGCTTGATGAGGTTCAATGCGGCTTTTTTATTCCAGTAGCGGAACAATTATAACATTAAAATAACCTTGTACTGTTTAAAAAATGCGTTGAACAGCGTCCGGATAGAATAATTACGCTTAAAACAGGCGGATAAAAAAATAAAATGCCTGACGAAACAGGCATTTTAACCAGCAGTTTGGCAAGATAAAACGGTTATAGCGCGACGCCTGAACGATACCGTCGCGTTGTGCTGCGATTACGCCAAAGAGTCTGGCGCTGCACCACCTGCGCGCTTCTGCAGCGACTCTGCCAGTCGGGCAAAATGCAGTTGCAGTTGCTCATCATGATTTTGATTTTGCGCTTCCAGCGACAAATTATGCACAAGTAACTGACTGGCACGATCGTCGAGACAGAAAATCAAACTGGAGAACGCGTTTTCCAGCACCGTCAATCGACGCTGCTGTTCACCAATTAACGCTAATAACTCGCCAAAGGTCATCGCTTCTTCAGGTTTATCAGTAGTCATGTTGTCGCACCTCCTGTTTAGCATGACGAGCGCAAGAATAGGGGATTGATCAATCAGAGTCTAGATGCAGGAAAGGGTTATAGCGAGAAGGGCAAAAATTAAAAAAGCCGGGCGGCGAAACCCGGCAAAAAACAGCACAGTGGCGGTTAATCGGTTATGAACCAGTCATCAGCACTTTCCCAGGTTTGTTGCAGGATGTCGCTGATTTGGTCGCGTGCCTCTTTACTGCCACCCAGCACGCTTAGCTGATTGGCAGTGGCATAACGTACCTTGACATGATGAGTAGTATCGGGGAATTGTTCATCAATGCGGCGAGCAAGCTCCTGACTCAGGGCTTCCATCGCGCCCGCAGGAAGAGGTTGGGTCCTGGCAACGGTAATTTCAACACGCATAAAAACCTCCAGATAAGATACTGTACATATATACAGTAACAAAGATCTGGAGGCAAGCAATATTACGCTTTGATGCGCCAGTTCAGCGTTTCACCGGCGAGGAAAGGCACCAGCTTGTGCGCGCCCATTTCAATGCTCTCTTCCACGGTCCAGGGTTCACGCACCAGCGTAATGGTTCCTTCATTGAGCGGAAGGTTGTAGAAGCGAGGGCCATTTTCAGAGCAGAAGGCTTCAAAGTGCTGAAGGGCATTAAGTTCCTCAAACACAGTGGCATAAGCAGGCAGCGAGGTGGGGGCATTGAACACACCGGCACAACCGCAACTGGCTTCTTTGAGGTGGCGAAGATGCGGCGCGGTATCGGTGCCAAGGAAGAAACGTGGATTACCGCTCGCCACCACTTTACGCAGCGCCTCCTGATGCACATTGCGTTTCAGAATAGGCAGACAATAGAGGTGCGGACGGATGCCGCCGACCAGCATATGGTTACGGTTAAACATCAGATGCTGAGGGGTGATGGTTGCTCCAAGTTTTTCATTCGCGGCTTCAACGTACTCAGCTGCCTCTTTGGTGGTGATGTGTTCCATGACCACCCTGAGATCGGGAAACTGCTTGCGCAAGGGTTCCATCACCGTTTCGATAAAGCGCGCCTCACGATCGAAAATATCGATATGGGCGTCTGTGACCTCACCATGAATCAACAGCGGCATGCCGAGTGTCTGCATGCGTTCCAGCACGCGGGCAATAGACGCGATATTGGTTACGCCGTGGCTGGAATTGGTGGTGGCGTGCGCCGGATAAAGTTTAGCGGCGGTGAACAGGCCAGCAGTAAAACCACGTTCGATCTCATCAGGGTCGAGTGAATCGGTCAAATAGCAGGTCATCAGAGGGGTAAACTGATGCTCTGGCGGCAAGGCTGCCAGAATACGATCGCGATAGGCTTCGCCTGCTGCCACGCTGGTGACCGGTGGCACCAGATTTGGCATCACGATGGCACGTCCATTTACCGCGCTGGTATAAGGCAGGACCGTTTTAAGCATCTCGTCATCACGTAGATGGATATGCCAGTCATCTGGGCGGCGGATGGTGAGTTGCTGAGGTTGTGCAGTCATCAATGAGGCTCCGGCAGAAAGGAAACAAAAGGCATGTTTAGGCCGGGGTCTAAGCATAAGGATTCAGGCAACCGTTTGCACCTGGTTTTTATCGTACAGGAAAGAAAACCGCGCCAGTGGGCGCGGCAGAGCTTATTGCGTGAAGGGAATCACTAGCTCACCCGGCTTGACTTCCAGCCCTTTGGCAAACTTTTTCGCCAGCGACTCAGCTTCACTCCGGTCTTCGCTCAGGACATAAGCGGGTTTTTGATTGAAATAGCTTTTCAGCGACTGATTCAGATAGGGCGTCAGGGTTTTCATAATGGACGCCATTTTTTCCGGCTGCACCTGCGCATCAATGATTTCCAGATCGCGCAAATAAATGGCTCCCTGCTGCTGATCAAACACCGGCTGCGCGCGCATTTTCAACTGCATATCTGCCTGCTGCGGCCCAAACAGTGAGGAGACATTGATATCAGCCTTACCCGATAAGGTGACGGTGCCTGGCGTGTCGCGCCCGATTTGACTGGTGAGGTTGCTCAACACGATGTGCGCATTCACCAGGCCAGCAACGCCAATATCTTTTTCATAATTATTGCGCTTTTGCAGCGCCTGGTTCACTTCTTGCTCGCTGATGGTGTACTGCGTCAGTTTGTTACAGCCGCTAAGCGTCACGGCTAACAGCAGGGTAGTGAGCGCCAGAAAAGCCTTTTTCATTTTTTCTCCCGAAGTGACAGTGCAATAAAGCGAGACATAGCCTGCCTGAATGTCGAGCGGGTGTCACCAGGAAGGGATGAGAAACGCGGTCACGTTTCTCATCGGGACGGGATTATTGTGCGATGGAAGAGAGCAAATTAACCTGAGTCTGTTTTGCCATATTGTCACGATAATCCGCTACGCGGGTGGGCCATTCGATTCCATTGACCAGCGTAAGTGAACGTAACAGCGGGAACAGATTAAAATCATCCTCCGACAGTTCACCGTTTACCGCATTGGGCTTAACGATCAGCTTATCTAGCTGACGTAAATCTTCGCTGACATTTTTAATAAAGCCAGGCGCATGCTGCATCAGCTCTTCGAAGTTACCGATACTGGCCTGTTTTTTAGTGCGGAAATAGTGACGCGCTTCGGGTGTGGCAAACTCGGCAAACGGCGCTTCAGCAATGCGTGGCAGCAGTAATTTGTTCACATAACCGTTGATATGGCGAAGCCAGTCGTTAATGGCTGAATTCGTTTTTCCCACGATTAACGGCTCGCCATCTTGCTGATCAACGAAGCGCACAATATCCATACTTTCAGGCATCGCGCTGCCATCCTGCTTTTGCAGAATCGGTGCTGTTTTTTGACCAACAAGTTTGTTGGGCGTCGCTTCGTCATCGTTTTGCATGACCACCAGCTCAATAGGCAGATTTTTCAGGCCGAAAATCATGCGTGCTTTGACACAGAAAGGGCAATGTTCATAAATGTACAGCTTCATCCCGATCTCCTTAGTTTAACAACATGAAAATGACGCATGCTGTTCGCGGACGTGCAAAAAGTATGGAAGAGAACAGGAAACAGAGCAAACCAGCGGCAGTAAAACCCGGGCAGTATCACAGGGTATAAACGGGCCTTATTAATAAATTTTTAATGGAGCGAAGCCGTATTTATATCGATAAATCAATCTGTTTTATTCAGAAGGTTGTGTAACGTTTTACCGCAGCCCAGGCGACGGTTATAGTGAGGTGGCGCATAAAAGGCGCACCCTTTTCTCAGCCATCTATTTCAGGAGTCATAATGTTTGGCTATCGTTCTGCCGCGCCCAAGGTGCGATTGACCACCGATCGGCTGGTGGTCCGTCTTGTACACGAACGTGATGCGTGGCGGTTGGCGGATTATTACGCGGAAAACCGCGCTTTTCTTAAGCCGTGGGAACCGGTGCGTGATGAAAGCCACTGTTACCCTTCCGGCTGGCAAGCGCGCCTGGGCCTGATTACCGATATGCATAAGCAAGGCTCGGCTTTCTATTTTATTTTGATGGATGCTAATGAAACAGAAGTGCGTGGCGTGGCTAACTTCAGCAATGTGCTGCGCGGCTCGTTTCACGCCTGTTACCTGGGCTATTCGCTGGGCGAAAAATGGCAGGGTCAGGGGCTAATGTTTGAAGCGTTGCAGTCAGCGATTCGCTATATGCAGCGTCAGCAACATATCCACCGCATTATGGCCAACTACATGCCGCATAATCAGCGCAGCGGCGATCTGCTGGCGCGCCTCGGCTTCGAAAAAGAGGGCTATGCAAAAGATTATTTGTTGATTGACGGCGAGTGGCGCGATCACGTGCTCACCGCATTAACCAGCAAGGAATGGACGCCAGACCGGCGAGGATAAGAATGAGGAATGGGGCATGAAGATGGCTTTGTCGGCGCAGGCGCTGCGGGTAATAGGCTGCCTGTTAGAGAAACAGGTCACCACACCAGAACAATATCCGCTTTCTCTTAACGGCGTGGTGACGGCCTGTAATCAAAAATCGAATCGCGAGCCGGTCATGAACCTGAGCGAAGGTGAAGTCCGGGATCAGCTCGATCAGCTGGTAAAAAAGCATTTGGTCACTGCAAACAGTGGTTTTGGTCAGCGCGTCGCTAAATATGAACAACGCTTTTGCAATTCAGCGTTTGGTAATCTGCAACTGAACAACGCCGAAGTCGCAATTTTAGCCCTGCTGTTTTTGCGCGGCGCGCAAACACCTGGCGAATTACGTACCCGCAGCGGTCGTCTTCATGAATTCGCCGATGTCGCTGAGGTTGAACAGACGCTGGAGAGCTTAATTCAGCGTGACGACGGGGCAATGGTTGTACGGCTGGCGCGTGAGCCCGGTAAGCGTGAAAGCCGCTTTATGCATCTGTTTGGCGGTGAGCTGGATGAGCAATCCACGCCAGTGGAGACAGACGCTGACAGCGAGTTAGCCACGCGGGTTGCCACGCTGGAACAGCAAGTGATCGCGCTTCAGACGCAGCTGGCACAGTTGCTGAAACAGGAGAGTTAACATGACGTTGCGCATTGGTATGGTCGGGCTGGGCGGTATCGCACAGAAAGCCTGGCTGCCGGTATTATCCCCTGCGATTGACTGGACATTCGTCGGCGCGTTTTCCCCGAACCAAAACAAAGCTAAACCGATTTGCGACAGCTATCGCATCGCCTGTTTCAGCACCCTGAACGATCTCGCTGCCGCCTGCGACGCGGTATTTGTTCACAGCAGCACGGCCAGCCACTATGAAGTGGTCAACGCTTTGCTGCTGGCGGGTAAAGATGTCTGTGTTGATAAACCCCTGGCCGAGACACTTAGCCAGGCTGAAGCCTTAGTTGCCCTGGCGCATAAGCAGAAGCGTAAGCTGATGGTGGGATTTAACCGCCGCTTCGCCCCCTGTTATCAGCAGCTAAAAGCCAACATGCCCAGTGCCGCCTCGCTGCGTATCGAGAAACATCGCTGCGACAGCGTAGGCCCACACGATTTGCGCTTTACCTTACTCGATGATTATCTGCACGTGGTGGATACCGCCCTGTGGCTCGGCGGCACCCAGGCCATCAGCCTGCAGGGACACATTGAGACCAATGAGCGCGGTGAAATGCTTTATGCTGAACACCATTTTGCTGCCGGACGCCTACAAATCACTACCAGTATGCATCGTCGGGCGGGCAGCCAGCGCGAGCGCGTCAGTGCCGTGTGTGACAGCAAATGTATTGATATTGTTGATATGCGCGACTGGCAGGAGGAGAGCGCCAGTGGCCTGCTGATTACGCCGCCCGCCGCCTGGCAAAGCCAGTTAACGCTGCGCGGATTTAGCGGAGCAGCGCAGCATTTCATTACCTGCGTACAAAATCAGACAATGCCGGAAACCAGCGGCGAGCAGGCTTTACTGGCGCAGCGCGTCGTGGAAAAGTTGTGGCGTGAGGCTGAGCGCGAATAACCCCTTGTAACACTCAGTGCTGGTCATTTCCCGCCGTGGCAGTAGACTATCGCCGGGCATCACAGGATGCCTGCGCTAAGTCACTCATTTTGCCGATTCTTTTCAGGATGCGCCGCTAATTATGAATTTGTTGAAATCGCTGGCAGCGGTCAGTTCCATGACCCTGTTTTCCCGCGTACTGGGCTTTGCCCGTGATGCCATCGTGGCGCGAGTCTTTGGTGCCGGTATGGCAACCGATGCTTTTTTCGTGGCCTTTAAACTGCCTAATCTGCTGCGTCGCATTTTTGCTGAAGGCGCGTTCTCGCAGGCCTTTGTCCCGATTCTGGCTGAATATAAAAGTAAGCAAGGAGATGAAGCGACGCGGCTCTTTTTCGCCTATGTTTCAGGGTTGCTGACGCTGGTGCTGGCGGTTGTCACAGTGTTGGGCATGATCGCCGCACCCTGGGTCATTCTGATAACCGCGCCAGGATTTGCCGATACTGCCGATAAGTTTGCGCTGACCAGTGCACTGCTGCGCGTGACTTTTCCTTATATCTTACTAATTTCACTCGCCTCGCTGGTGGGCGCAGTACTGAATACCTGGAACCGGTTTTCAGTTCCGGCCTTTGCGCCGACACTGCTGAACGTCAGCATGATCGGTTTTGCGCTGTTTGCTGCTCCCCATTTTCACCCGCCAGTAATGGCGCTGGCGTGGGCGGTGGTAGCAGGAGGCGTATTGCAACTGGGTTATCAGCTGCCGCACCTGAAAAAGATTGGCATGCTGGTGCTGCCACGCCTCAATTTAAAGGATGCGGGCGTCTGGCGCGTAATGCGTCAAATGGGACCGGCAATCCTTGGCGTTTCGGTCAGCCAGATATCTCTCATTATCAATACGATATTCGCTTCTTTTCTGGTTTCCGGTTCGGTGTCGTGGATGTATTACGCTGACCGTCTGATGGAGTTTCCGTCTGGCGTATTAGGCGTGGCGCTAGGCACGATTTTGCTTCCTTCACTGGCGAAGAGTTTTTCCAGCGGTAATCACGATGAATATTCGCGCCTGATGGACTGGGGGTTGCGGCTCTGTTTCCTGCTGGCGCTGCCAAGTGCGGTGGCGCTGGGTATGTTATCCGGTCCGCTGACTGTCGCACTGTTCCAGTATGGCAAATTCACGGCATTTGATGCCGCCATGACTCAGCGCGCGTTGATTGCCTATTCAGTGGGGCTGATGGGGTTGATTGTGGTGAAAGTGCTGGCACCGGGCTTCTATTCGCGTCAGGACATTAAAACACCGGTTAAGATTGCGATTATCACCTTAATCATGACGCAGCTGATGAATCTGGCTTTTATTGGCCCGTTAAAACATGCCGGTCTGTCGCTTTCAATTGGTCTGGCGGCCTGCCTGAATGCGGCGCTGCTTTACTGGCAATTGCGCAAAAAGAATATTTTCCAGCCACAGCCGGGCTGGCGCCCGTTTCTGCTGCGCTTGTTTGTCGCCGTGTTAACCATGGCGGCAGCGTTATATGGCATGTTGCTGCTGATGCCCGCATGGGAGCAAGGCGCCATGTTATGGCGTTTACTGCGTCTGGCTGCGGTTTGTGCGGTGGGGGTGGGGCTTATTTTATGATGCTGGCTCTGCTGGGGTTTCGTCTGCGCGACTTCGCACGGCGCACCACCGCCTGATCATAAAAAAATCCCGCGTTTATCGCGGGATTTTTTTACACTTTTTGACGCAGTGTCGACTGGCCTTTACCCTTGCCGTCCGGACCGTAAAACGCCTGGGTTTGATGCGGTTTCAAAACGTCGAGTGCTTCATTAGTGAAGCGAATCTGATGTTGTAGCAGCAAGCCGTTATGGCTGTTCGCGTCACGTAAACGCCGCGTATGTTGCTGAATAGTTTGCCAGACACGCACCAGGTCATTTTGACCGCGATAAGGTGCCTTGATGCCCTGCGTGGACTCGGCGCTACGGCGCATCTCATCCAGATAACGCAACGTTGCGAGTAGCGCGCTCTTATCTTCTGTTATGCGCTGCAACAGGTTGCTGTTAATCTGGCCTGCCGCCAGCTGTTGCTGCTCTTCGTTTAACACGTTCGCTAACGAAGCGAGCACTTCCTGCATCTTATCTAACGTGGTCAGCAAATTACTCATGGGGATTATTTACCCTCTAAATACGCCTTAGTGTCGGCAATCAGCGCGTCAGCAATCTTGCCGGTATCCATTTTAAGTTCGCCATTACGAATGGCGGTTTTCAGTTGTTCAACGCGCTGGACATTAATGTCCTGGCTGCTGGGCTGCATCAGTTGTGACTGTGCGCTGCTCAGGTTGACCTGCGCGGCACCCGGCGTGGTCGCTGTAGCGGTACTGTTTGGGCGCACTTTGCTGCTGCTCTGCTCGCTGGTATCGCGCGTTTGTACGGTACTTACCGGTTTCAGCGGTTGGGTTCTGTCAATGCTCATATTCGGGCTCCTGTACGGTCAGTGGAGTCTGCCACCTGAATCAGAATAGCGTAATTGCTTTACTGATTCTTCTATCGGCAGAACAACAGGCTTCTTTAACGCTTTATAGTGTTATCAGAATATTCCCATCATCACTGACCCGACCGCTAACAATCTGGCCATTTCCCATCCTCACACGTACCCATTGTGCGCTGGCTGCATTATTCAGTGCCTTGCCTTCACTGCTGGCGTTAAAGCCTTCTCCGCTGGCAATCACCTGCACGTTTTGTCCGGCTTTCACTCGCCAGGGTTGACGCAGCATCGACAAACTTACCGGCTGACCGGGTTGAATGTCGCGTAATACCACCGCATCGGCAACGGATTCACTCGTAAACAGCGTGCGTGCAGGAAGCGTATCCAGCCGCCCGTTTTGCAGACGAAAGTCATCTTGCGCAACGTGAGTTCCCCGCGCCAGTTGACGTTTAGCCACCAGATATTCGCCGGTGACCTGCACCTGCACCTGAAGATAACGGCGGTTTTCACCGCAGTTTGCCGCCACGCTCATATTGCCCCACAACCGGCTGTTGCCCGGTAAAGCAAAGCGGGGCGCATCACAATCGGGCCATTGTGTTTTTGGCGTCCGTATCACTACTTTCATGCCCGCGGCGTGCTGCGGATCGCGTGCTTTAAAAAATTGGGTCAGTTGTGCACTGAGTTCAGTTGCGCTAACGGGCAGGGCACTTATTGCCAGCAGGCTCGCTAACAGAATGGGATAGCCACGCATGGTGTTCTCCTCACTGATGATGGCGACGAGTGTACGCGCAGAAAAAAAAATCAAGAGTCAAAAATAGCATCGATTTGGGGCGTTATTCAGACGATGGCTCTTGCATTTCCCCGATTAAGCTGCTTGCTCGAAATTCTCATTCGTGGAGGAAGCATGCTCGACAAACTTGATGCGGCGCTGCAATTCGGTACCGAAGCCCTCAACCTACGTGCTCAACGTCAGGAAATTTTGGCGTCAAATATTGCCAACGCCGATACCCCGGGTTACCAGGCCCGAGATATCGACTTTGCCAGCGAGCTGAACCGGGTCATGGCCAACGGCCGTGCCGAGGGCGGCAGCATGTCGTTAAAGGTCACGTCGGCGCGTCACATTGAAGCACAGACTCACTCTATGCCGTCGATGGAGCTGCTGTATCGCATTCCCGATCAGCCCGCTGCTGACGGTAACACCGTAGATATGGACCGTGAACGTACGCAGTTCGCGGATAACAGCCTTAAATATCAAACCGACCTCACGCTTATCAGTAGCCAGATCAAAGGCATGATGAGCGTATTACAAGGGCAATAATTATGGCCTTGCTGAATATTTTTGACATTGCCGGTTCAGCGATGACCGCGCAATCACAGCGATTAAACGTCAGTGCCAGTAACCTGGCCAACGCCGACAGCGTGACCGGTCCCGATGGTCAGCCCTACGTGGCAAAACAAGTTGTGTTTCAAACCGATGCTGCACCGGGTGCCGCAACGGGCGGGGTAAAAGTCGCCCAGGTAATGAACGATCCGTCACCCGCCAAACTGGTTTACGACCCAGGCAATCCCATGGCCGATGAGAAAGGTTACGTGAAGATGCCGAATGTGAATGTGGTCGCTGAAACGGTTAATACCATGTCAGCTTCCCGCAGTTACCAGGCCAACGTTGAAGTCCTGAACACCGTGAAGTCGATGATGATGAAAACCCTGACGATAGGTCAATAAAGGAGAGTTTTATGGGTATCGCGGTAGGCGTTAATGA
This sequence comes from Pantoea sp. LMR881, assembly GCF_027157825.1. Taxonomy (NCBI): domain Bacteria; kingdom Pseudomonadati; phylum Pseudomonadota; class Gammaproteobacteria; order Enterobacterales; family Erwiniaceae; genus Pantoea; species Pantoea sp. LMR881. Next base: position 862,211 of record NZ_JAPVOK010000002.1, on the reverse strand, counting down.
GCGGCTGGACCCCAGCGTCCTGAGCTCATCCAGCAGCACAGGCACCGGTAACAGTGCAGAAGATTTGCAGAACCAGTTTTTGACCATGCTGGTAACGCAGTTGCAGAACCAGGATCCAACCAATCCAATGGATAACAGCCAGCTCACCACGCAGTTGGCGCAGATCAATACCCTGAGTGGCATTGAGAAACTCAACACGACGCTGGGCTCTATTTCCGGCCAGATCAGTACCAGTCAGTCGCTGCAAAGTTCAACGCTGATTGGTCATGGCGTAATGATTGACGGCTCGCAGGTGTTAGTAGGCAGCGGCACGACCACGCCATTTGGCGTTTCGTTGACCACGGCGTCTACCGCCACTACCGCCACCATCAAAGATTCAGGCGGGAATGTGATCAGCACGGTTGATCTGGGTGCACTCAGCGCGGGGGTTCATACCTTCTCGTGGGATGGCAAATTACCCGACGGCTCTGTTGCGCCAGATGGCAAATACTCGGTTTCAATTGCCGCCAGCAATGGCAGCACCCAACTGGTTGCACAACCGCTTAACTACGCCCTGGTAAATGGCGTAAGTAGTTCAGCAGACGGCAACGCAAAACTGGATCTCGGCACCATGGGCTCCGCCACTCTTGACGAAATACGTCAGATTCTCTGATTAACCTGTAACCAGGAGAAATAAATATGTCATTTTCCCAAGCAGTCAGCGGCCTTGGTGCTGCCTCAAGCAACCTTGATGTTATCGGCAACAACATTGCGAACTCCGCAACTGCGGGCTTTAAGTCAAGCACCATCGCCTTTGCCGATATGTTTGCCGGTTCTAACGTGGGCCTCGGTACCAAAGTGGCTGCGGTGATCCAAAACTTTAACGATGGCACTACCACCACCACCAGCCGTGGCCTGGATGTGGCGCTGAGCGGTAACGGTTTCTTCCGTATGACTGATACCAGCGGCGCGGTGTATTACTCACGTAACGGCCAGTTTACGCTGGACGAAAACCGCAACCTGGTGAATACCCAGGGCCTGACTGTTACCGGTTATCCCGCCAGCGGCGTGCCACCGACTATCCAGACCGGTGCTAACCCGGTTGCGATCAGCATTCCGACAGATCAGATGTCAGCGCGTGCTACCACCACTGCGAGCCAGGTTGCCAACCTGAACTCAACGGACGAAACGCCAAGCGTGACGCCGTTCTCGGCCAGCGATGTGGACAGCTATAACTCCAAAAGCACCATGACGGTATATGACTCGCAGGGTAACGATCATGCGCTAGACATGTACTACATCAAAACGGCTGATAACCAGTGGACGGTGCATGCGCTGGACTCCAGCACCTCACCCGCAAGCGATGCGGGCACCTTCACGCTCGCATTTGATGCCAATGGTCAGCTTACCGGCATTAATGGCGGTACAGCGTCTACCGTGACACTGCAGATCAACGGCAGCAATGGCGCCGCTGCGAATCAGAACATCACGTTAAGCATGCTGGGCAGTGCGCAGCAAAATACCGGCTCCACCACCTTTGGCAACCCGACGCAAGACGGCTATGCGCCAGGTGACCTGACCAGCTACGCGATTAACGATGATGGCACCATTACCGGTACCTATTCCAACCAGCGTACCCAGCTACTGGGCCAGATCGTGCTGGCGAGCTTCTCTAACCCGGAAGGCTTGCAGTCAGAAGGGGATAACGTCTGGTCTGCCACCAACTCTTCAGGTCAGGCAGCGATTGGTCTGGCTAACACCGGAACTTACGGTTCACTGACCTCAGGCGCGCTGGAAGCATCCAACGTGGATATGAGCAAGGAACTGGTAAACATGATCGTGGCGCAGCGCAACTATCAGGCGAATGCCCAGACCATCAAAACTCAGGACCAGATTCTTAACACCCTGGTTAACTTACGTTAATCCGCTAACGGGATTGCTTTATGGATCATGCGATATATACGGCGATGGGGGCGGCCAGCCAGACACTGGATCAGCAAGCCGTCACCGCCAGCAACCTCGCCAACGCCTCAACGCCGGGCTTTCGTGCTCAGTTGAACGCGCTGCGCGCGGTGCCCGTCAATGGTTGGTCATTACCGACCCGTACGTTGGTCACCGCTTCAACACCGGGTGCCGACATGAGTCAAGGGGCGATGGATTACACCGAGCGTCCATTGGATGTGGCGGTTCAGCAAGATGGCTGGCTGGCCGTACGTACGGCGGATGGCAGTGAAGCCTATACCCGCAACGGTAATATGCAGATTAGCCCGGACGGCACCTTGACCATTCAGGGCAATCCCGTGATGGGCGATGGCGGGCCAATTGCGATTCCTCAGGGTGCTGAAATCACCATCGCAGCTGACGGCTCAATCACCGCATTGAATGCGGGTGACGCGCCGAATGCCACGGTGCAGCTTGGACGTCTCAAGCTGGTAAAAGCCACAGGCCAGGAGATGCAGCGCAGTGATGACGGCATGTTCCGGCCAACGCAAGCGGCGCAGGCGACGCGCGGGGCGACATTGCAGGCTGATGCGACCATGCAGGTAATGCCTGGCGTGCTGGAAGGCAGCAACGTTAAACCAGTCGAAACCATGGTCGACATGATCGCCAACGCCCGACGTTTTGAGATGCAAATGAAAGTGATCACAAACGTCGATGAAAACGAACAAAGGCCAATCAGCTGCTGAACATGAGCAGCTAAGGCGCGAGGATAAAATATGATTCGTTCTTTATGGATCGCCAAAACCGGTCTCGATGCACAGCAAATGAACATGGACGTTATTGCCAACAACCTGGCAAACGTCAGCACTAACGGCTTTAAGCGATCGCGTGCGGTGTTCGAAGATTTGATGTACCAAACCATGCGCCAGCCAGGTACGCAGTCGTCTGAACAGACGACGCTGCCGTCAGGCTTGCAGATTGGTACGGGTGTGCGTCCGGTGACGACCGAACGTTTGCATACCCAGGGCAACCTGTCACAGACCGATAACTCAAAAGATATTGCGATCAACGGCCAGGGTTATTTTCAGATCCAGCTGCCAGACGGCACCGCCGCGTATACCCGTGACGGCGCTTTCCAGGTTGATCAGAATGGTCAGTTAGTGACGAACTCCGGCTTTCCGGTACAGCCAGGCATCACCATTCCGGCCAATGCCTTAAGCATTACCGTGTCGCGTGATGGGGTGGTGAGCGTGACGCAGCAGGGGCAAACCCAGGCGCAGCAGGTGGGGCAGCTTACTCTGAGCACCTTCATCAACGATTCAGGTCTCGACAGCATCGGTGAGAATCTCTATCAGGAGACGCAGGCATCAGGCGCACCCACTGACAGCACGCCAGGCCAGAATGGCGCAGGTTTGCTCTATCAGGGATATGTGGAAACGTCGAACGTTAACGTGGCTGAAGAGCTGGTCACAATGATCCAGACGCAGCGTGCGTATGAGATCAACAGCAAAGCGATCAGCACTTCGGATCAAATGCTGCAGAAATTAACCCAGATTTAATGCTGGTGATAACGGCCAGCTCTGGCTGGCCTGAAGAATAGACATTTATAAGGTCGTGACTCCGTGGCGAAGCAACAGATTCTCAAGCCTGGTCATTGGTTAGTAGCAACACTGCTGCTGACTCTTAACGGTTGTGCATTAGTGCCGCGCACGCCGCTGGTGGAAGGGGCGACCACGGCTCAGCCGCTGCCGTCTGCACCGCCCGTGGTGAACGGCTCCATTTTTCAGGGCGTCGCACCGCTCAACTACGGCTACCAGCCGCTGTTTGAGGACCGCCGTCCACGTAACATTGGCGATACCCTGACGATCACGCTGCAAGAAAACGTCAGTGCCAGCAAAAGTTCTTCTGCCAATGCCAGCCGTGACAGCAGCAGCAGTTTCGGCCTGACCAGCATACCTACAGCCTTGACTGGGTTGGTCGGCGCAAGTGGTGAAAAAGCCAATATTGGCGCAGAAGGAAATAATGATTTCGCAGGCAAAGGTGGCGCATCTGCCAATAATACCTTTACCGGCACCATCACCGTCACCGTGGATCAGGTGTTGTCAAACGGCAACCTGCACGTTGTTGGTGAAAAACAGATCGCCATTAATCAGGGCACGGAGTTCATTCGCTTCTCGGGCGTGGTCAATCCGCGCACCATCAGCGCCAGCAACTCTGTGTTATCGACGGCGGTGGCCGACGCACGTATTGAGTACGTCGGAAATGGGTATATCAATGAAGCGCAGACCATGGGTTGGTTCCAGCGTTTCTTCATGAACGTGTCGCCGATGTAAGAGGTTTCGATGAAAAAGTTAACGTTATTGCGTATGGGTCTGTGTTTGCTGTTGGGCGTAAGCCTGATGGCCCAGGCCGATCGTATTCGCGATCTGACCACAGTACAGGGCGTACGTGATAACCAGTTGCTTGGTTACGGTTTGGTTGTTGGCCTGGATGGCACCGGCGACCAGACAACTCAGACTCCGTTCACCACGCAAACAGTGAACAATATGCTGTCGCAGTTAGGCATTACCGTCCCGACCGGCACCAACATGCAGTTAAAGAACGTGGCCGCGGTGATGGTAACCGCCAAGCTGCCGTCGTTCGCGCGTCAGGGACAAACATTAGATGTAGTGGTCTCTTCGCTGGGTAATGCGAAAAGTCTGCGCGGCGGTACGCTGCTGATGACGCCACTGAAAGGGGTAGACAACCAGGTTTATGCGCTGGCGCAGGGTAACATTCTGGTCGGTGGTGCAGGGGCTTCGGCGGGCGGCAGTAGCGTGCAGGTTAACCAGTTGAACGGTGGCCGCATCACCGGCGGCGCAACGGTAGAGCGTGAACTGCAAAGCAATTTCGGTTCGCAAAATACCCTTAACCTGCAACTGAATACCGAAGATTTCTCAATGGCGCAGCGGATTGCTGATGCGATCAACGCACGCGGAGGGTACGGCGCGGCACAACCGCTGGATGCCCGCACCGTTCAGGTTCGGGTCTCTCCGAATAACGGAGCGCAGGTGCGTTTGCTGGCGGAAATTCAAAATATTGACGTGTCGATACCGGTGGAGGATGCCAAAGTCATCATCAACTCACGTACCGGTTCGGTGGTGATGAACCGCGAAGTCACGCTGAATACCTGTGCCGTGGCGCAAGGAAACTTGTCGGTGACCGTCAATCAGCAAAACAACGTCAGTCAGCCTGATACGCCTTTCGCCGGTGGTCAGACAGTGGTTGCCCCTCAAACGCAGATCGATCTGCGTCAGAGCGGCGGTGCGCTGCAGCGGGTGAATGCCAGCGCCAATCTGAACAACGTGGTGCGGGCGCTGAATGCGCTGGGTGCGTCGCCTATCGAGCTGATGTCAATTTTGCAATCGATGCAAAGTGCGGGCTGCCTGCGCGCCAAACTGGAAATTATCTAATGGATACCCAATCGCTGATGAATGCGGCTTACGACAGCCGCTCACTGAACGAACTGAAACGCCAGGCGAGTAGTGACCCAAAAGGCAAGGCCTTGCAGGTAGCGCGACAGGTAGAAGGCATGTTCGTACAAATGATGTTGAAAAGCATGCGTGAAGCATCGCCGCAGGATGGTTTGCTGAGTAATGACCAGACGCGGCTTTATACCTCGCTTTACGATCAGCAGATTGGGCAAGAAATAGGTAAACGTGGCCTCGGCTTGGCTGAGACCATTGTAAAACAGATGCAGCCCGCCAAAGCGCCCGACGAGCGGGCAGGCACGGTGCCGATGAAGCTGGATAACAGCTTCATTATGAGCACGGTTGCGCCGATGCAGCTGGAGCAAATGGTTCGCAAAGCCGTACCGCGCTTGCCCGTCTCGCCATCAAATCTGCCCAGCGACAGCAGTGAGTTTATTGCTCAACTGGCGCAGCCAGCGAAAGCAGCCAGCCAGGAGAGTGGCATTCCACATCATCTTATTCTGGCGCAGGCTGCGCTGGAATCAGGCTGGGGACAACGTCAGATCCTGACCCGCGACGGCAAACCGAGCTACAACGTTTTTGGTATCAAAGCCAGCGGTAACTGGAAAGGCGAAACCACTGACATCATGACCACAGAGTATGAGCAGGGTGAAGCGAAAAAAGTAAGGGCCAGTTTCCGCGTTTATAACTCCTATTTCGAGGCGATAACCGACTACGTCAAACTCCTCACCAATAACCCTCGCTATGCCGCCGTTGCTAACGCGCAAAGTGCAGAGCAGGGTGCACAGGCATTACAGGCGGCAGGCTATGCAACCGATCCGAAATATGCGCAAAAACTGGTAGGAATGATTCAGCAATTCAAGAACATGGGTGAAAAGGTTGTAAAAGCTTACAGTCAGGATTTAACCGATCTGTTCTGATATTTCAGCCTCAAGTTTCGTGTAATTAAGCCGATAATAACATCATACGCCAGGGGCGTTTTCGCACGTTGGCACCCACATTGATGTCTGCCACCCCGGTTAACGGGAAATGTAAGGAACCGAGATGTCCAGCATAATTAACTCCGCGATGAGCGGGCTCAGTGCAGCGCAGGCTGCGTTGAACACCACCAGTAACAACATCACCAACTATACGGTGGCAGGCTATTCGCGCCAGACAACGATTCTGTCTCAGGCCAACAGCACACTCCAGGGCAACAGTTACTACGGTAACGGCGTCAATGTGTCGGGCGTGCAGCGCGAATATGATGAGTTCATCACTGCGCAGTTACGTGGATCCAGCGCGAATTACAGTGCAGTCAGCACCCAATACAGCCAGATCTCGAATATTGACGATATTCTGTCAACTTCCAACGCCAGCCTGTCAGATGCGTTGCAAGGCTTCTTTACCAACCTGCAAAATATCGTGAGTAATGCGGACGATCCGGCGGCGCGTCAGTCAATGCTGAGCAATGCACAAGGTCTGGTCAATCAGTTTCAGACCACGGCGCAATACCTGACGAATATGCAGACCAGCATTAACACCGATATCACGTCGAGCATTGATCAGATCAATACCTATACCAGTCAAATTGCCGATCTCAATAAACAAATCGGCAAGCTGACGACCGGTACTGGTGCTGCACCGAATAACTTACTCGATCAGCGCGATCAACTGGTTAACAGCCTGAACAGCGTAGTTGGCGTTACCGTTACTCAACAGGACGGCAGTTATGTTGTCTCAATGGCCAATGGGATGTCGCTGGTAAATGGCAATAAATCAACCGAGCTGGTTGCCATGAACGCCAGCAGCGATCCTTCGCGCGTTACAGTGGGTTACGTTGACAACACGGCAGGCAACGTTGAAATTCCGGAAAAATTGCTTACTAAAGGCTCACTGGGCGGATTACTCGCTTTCCGTAGCGAAGACCTGGATCTGGCGCAGAACCAGTTAGGTCAACTGGCGGCGGCATTTACCACCAGCTTTAACGACGTACATAAACAGGGCTACGACAGCAACGGCGATCAGGGCAGCGATTTCTTCGCTATCGGCAGCCCGGTCGTGCTGAGCAACACAAAAAACAACTCTAACGCTACCGTGACCGCACAATGGACAGACACCAGTGCGCTGAAGGCGTCGAATTACACGGTGAGCTATGACGGCACTAACTGGACCGCGACCCGCGCCTCTGACAAGGTCACGATTAACCTGACGCCGGTTACCTCTGGCGGCAACACCACGCTGAGCTTTGATGGCCTGGAGCTCACCGTAAATGGGACGCCATCGGCGAAAGACAGCTTTTTGGTGAAACCGGTACAGAACGCCATTGCTGGCATGTCGGTTGCCATTACGGATGAATCACAAATTGCTGCGGCAGGTGACATCGGCGGCGAAAGTGATAACCGCAATGCGCAAAAGCTGTTGGATTTGCAGGACGCTAACCTGGTTAACGGTAATGCAACCTTGTCCCAGGCTTATGCTTCGATTGTCAGCACCGTAGGCAATAAAACCAGCTCGCTGGAAACGGCCAGCACGACCCAGGAAAACGTAGTGAATCAGTTAAGCGATCGTCAGCAATCTGTTTCTGGCGTTAACCTCGATGAAGAGTACGCTAACCTGACGAAATATCAGCAATATTACATGGCTAATGCGCAAATTCTGCAAACCGCCAGCGCCATTTTTGATTCTTTGATGAGCATCCGCTAGAGGTAAAAAAAGAATGCGTATCAGTACAAACATGATTTTCTCCCAGCAGGTGCGTGGGATTACGGAATCACAATCCTCCTGGCTGAAATCCGGCGCTGAGCTGACCAGTGGTCGCCGCGTTAGCAATCCTTCTGACGATCCCATTGCCGCCTCGCGCGCGGTGGTGCTGTCGCAGACGCAGGCGCAAAGCAGCCAGTACGCACTGGCGCGCACGTTTGCTAACCAAAACCTGTCGATGGAAGATAATATTCTGGGCGGCGTCACGCTGAGCATACAGTCAGCGCAAGAGAAAATTGTTGCGGCCTCAACGGGAACCTTAAGTGATGATGACCGTGAGTCATACGCAACAGAACTTGAAGGTATTCGCGCGCAGTTACTTAATCAGGCAAACAGCCAGGACGGTAATGGTCGCTATATTTTTGCCGGTTATAAAACAGACAGCGCCCCGTTTGTTGATGGCGGCAGCTCCGCTGTCACCTATGCCGGTGGCAATGATGCGATCACGCAAAAAGTAGACGCCAGCCGCACCATGACTGTGGGCCACACGGGCAGCGATATTTTTATGTCGATCACCAGTAATGCCAGGCCTGAGCCGGATGGCAGCGCCAGCGAAACCAACGTGTTCACTATGCTGGACACGGCAATCGCTGCGCTGAGAACGCCCCAGACGGATGCTGATGACGCAACGCGCCAGGATTTTCAGGATACGATGGATAAAACCAACCGTGGCTTAAATAATGCCCTGAACAATGTGCTAAGCGTGCGCTCTGAAATCGGTGTCCAGATGTCTGAACTCGATACTCTGGATGCGCAAGGGGACAGCCGTGACGTGATTTTAAAATCACAGATGAGCAACCTGGTGGATGTCGATTACACTGCGTCGATTTCTGATTACACTATGAAACAGGCAGCCCTTCAGGCTTCCTACACAGCGTTCAGCGACATGTCGCAAATGTCGCTGTTCCAGTTAAACGCATAAATTTTGTTATTTGAGCGCGCTTAAACCGGGCGCGCTTCAGTTTCCCACTCGCTTGTGACAAGAGAGTGGGATTTTTTTGCCTGCTGTTTGTAAAGCTGAAAGAGGGCAATAAAAAACCCCGGTCAGAAACCGGGGTTGAGTTTGCATCATGAAAACGATTAAGGCTTAGTCGCCGGTGCCGTTGCCTGATGCGTTGCGCTGTGACCGCCCGCTGAACCTTTTCCTTCGAACCGGAACGGCGCACGGACCCAGTCACTGTGACGAACCGGCTCCGCCTGCCATGCAGGCGCAGGCGCTTTGGTCATCGGGGCGGAAGCAAAATGCTTCCAGCGCGTTCCGTCATTTGGCACAGCCTGTGGCGCGATGTCGCGTGCCGCAACCGGCGCATGAGGTTCGCTAACCGGCGTGACTTCAGTCGCTGCTGCAACCGGTGCATTCAACACTTCTTCAACTTGCGCTTCTGTTTCCGGGCTGACGTCAGTTGCAGAGTTTACAGCAACTTCAGTTGGCTGATCACTGACTGGCGCAGCCGTTTCAGCCGGTTGCTGAGCCGCTACGGGTGCAGTTTCGGGCACGTGTTCAGCGACGGGCTCTTCAACCACCGGCGTTGCAGGTTGTGCCTGCTCAGCAATGGCTTCGGCGACCGCTTCCTGCGCGGCTGGAATAACGGAAGGCTCTTCATTAACAGGCGCTTCGATAGCCGTTGTGTCATCCGTATTAACAAGGGTAACCGGGGTGTCAGCCTGTGGCTCAGCCTGCTGTACCGGTGCATCTTGTGACACTGTGGCGTCAACAGCCGCCGCAGCCGGTAATGCGATAGCGGCCGCGGTTTCCTGACGGCTGTAGTCTGGCGCTTCGTTCACCGCATCCTGAGTGATAACTTCATCATTGGTCTGAGTGACCGGATAACGAACCCATACCTTGCCGGAAGCCATTTCTGGCGAGGCAGCGGCTGCCGCGAGTGGCATGGCTGACTGCGTTGGATAGCGTTCATCACGATAGCGGCGACGGCGCTGACCACTCACGCGCAGATGACGTGGTGAACGACGCGAGCGGCGCGGCATATTGGTGCTGTCACGGCCTTCAGCGTCGTCCTGCAGCTCTTCAGCTTGCGGCGCTTCTGCCACAGGCTGAACCTGACGCATCTCTTCCTGCTCAGCCTCAACGTCGGCCTGAACCAGCGGCTGCTCGCTGCTATCCACAATGCGCACTTTCTGGCTGAGCTGACGCTGTTTACGGCGTGGCATCACCTGAATGCGCTCCTCTTCCTGAGCCTCCGGTGCTTCTGTCGTTTCAACAACAGCCGTTTCCGCCGCCTTAGCGGCTTCCTGCTGGGCGCGTTTCTCTTCCTGACGACGACGCTGGCGTTCAGCGCGCTGTTCACGACGCTGCTGCTGCTGTTCATCACGCTGTTGACGCGCTTCGTCGCTCAGTACGTTACGATCTTCACGCGCCTCGTTTGGTGCTGACTGACGCTTATTACGGCGGTTGTCATTGTTTTCACGCGGCTCGCGGGCTTCACGTGGTTCGCGATTTTCGCGTGATTCACGGTTATCACGCGCTTGCGCATTGTCACCGTTACGCGGTGTACGCTCGCGACGATTATTGTTACGACGGTTGTTGCGACGATCGCCACGCTGCTGGCTGCCTTCTTCCTCGCTGGCTTTTTGCGGCTCAGGTTCGGCAACAACAGGTGCAGTTGCAGGTGTTTCTTCACCGGCAAACAGTTTCTTCAGACCACCCAACAGGCGACCCAGGAAACCGGTGTTAGCGGCTGCGGCGGGAGCTGTTTGCGCGGCAGTTTTAGCAGCGGGTTTGGTTTCTGCTTTCGGTGCGTCAGGGGCCACTTCAGTAGGCGCGGGTGGCGCATCTGGCATCACAAACGCCGCCAGTGCAGGCTGTTCAGGACGACGACGCTCGGCGTGCTCTTCTTCTGAAGGCATCGCCATTTCCGCTTCATGCAGCTTCGGCAGATGGTAGCTCAGGGTTTGTGTCTCTTCGCCTTTGCGTACGCGCAGCACGGAGTAGTGCGGGGTTTCCATGCGATCGTCAGGTACGATGACCGCACGAACGCCACCCTGGCGTTTCTCAATGGCATTAACCGCTTCACGTTTTTCGTTCAGCAGGTAAGACGCAACCTGGACCGGCACAATGGCGTGAACTTCTTTCGTGTTATCTTTTAACGCTTCTTCTTCAATCAGACGCAGAATAGAGAGCGACAGCGATTCGTTATCACGGATGGTGCCAGTACCGCTACAGCGCGGGCAGACGTGATGGCTGGATTCACCCAGTGATGGGCTGAGACGCTGACGCGACATCTCCAGCAGACCGAAGCGTGAAATATGGCTAATCTGGATGCGTGCACGATCCTGACGCACCGCTTCGCGCAGGCGATTTTCAACGGCACGCTGATGGCGGACTGGCGTCATATCAATGAAGTCGATAACGATCAGGCCACCAAGGTCGCGCAGGCGTAACTGGCGCGCAATTTCATCCGCAGCTTCAAGGTTGGTGTTAAACGCGGTTTCTTCAATGTCACCACCGCGCGTTGCGCGTGCGGAGTTGATGTCGATAGCGGTTAATGCTTCGGTGCTGTCGATGACAATCGAACCGCCAGAAGGCAGACGCACTTCACGCTGGAAAGCGGACTCAATTTGCGATTCGATTTGATAATGGCTGAATAACGGAATTTCACCGGTATAGAGTTTGATTTTGCTGCTAAAGTCTGGCCGGCCCAGCGCAGCGATGTGCTGACGTGCCAGTTCCAGAACATTTGGATTATCGATCAGGATTTCGCCAATGTCCTGACGCAGGTAATCACGGAAAGCACGCACAATGACGTTACTTTCCTGATGGATCAGGAACGGAGCCGGGCGACTTTCGGCGGCTTTTTTGATTGCTTCCCAGTGTTTAAGACGGAAACTGAGGTCCCACTGGAGTGATTCAGCAGATTTACCCACGCCTGCGGTGCGTACAATCAGTCCCATGCCTTCTGGCAGTTCGAGTGCTGACAGCGCCTCTTTCAATTCGGTACGATCATCACCCTCGATGCGGCGTGAAATGCCACCGGCACGGGGATTGTTAGGCATCAGAACCAGATAACTACCCGCCAGAGAGATAAAGGTGGTCAGTGCAGCGCCTTTGTTGCCACGCTCTTCTTTATCGATCTGAACAATAACTTCCTGACCTTCGCGCAAAACGTCTTTGATGTTTGGACGACCATGAGCATTGTAACTGGCAGGGAAGTATTCGCGGGAAATCTCTTTCAGAGGGAGGAAACCGTGACGCTCTGCGCCGTAGTCAACAAACGCAGCTTCAAGACTGGGTTCAATGCGAGTGATTTTACCTTTGTATATGTTGGCTTTTTTCTGTTCGTGTCCGGGGCTTTCGATATCCAGATCGTACAGACGTTGACCATCAACCAGGGCAACGCGCAACTCCTCCTGCTGAGTTGCGTTGATTAACATTCTTTTCATCGTGACTTACTCGTTATTCTTTCATGAGTGATTAAAGCTGCGGGCATAGTTACCCTGGACGAGTATCAACCGATGGCCCCGTGACTTAGTGCAATGTCGTCTACCTCACGGCTGTCGACCGCGCGAGGGGCGCAAATAACGTCGGCGGCCTGTTTTTCATAAGGAAAAACAGCACCCGATAGTGGAAATGCCAGAGAGAAATCGAAAAAACCTGTGCATCCCATACTGTTGTCCAGGCCGCAACCCGCAGCCCGCTAAGTGCCTGATTTCGCATTACGTCTTACGCCATTGCTGCGTGTCTGCTCAATCCGGCAAAATGACTAATTTCGCTCTTTTTCTGCCCTGAAACCCTTCAGGTAAGAAACTTAAGCATTATTCCATTGCTAACCTTCATATAGCAAGGCGACTTTTCCCGCCTCATTAAGTTTCTTTACACTTAACTCGCTAATATGCCGGGCGAATGACCGCTTTGCTGAAAAAGCCAGCGTTTAGTTCGCTCAAGGGCAGCAATACGCAAAGAGTTAAGCACAGAAAAAGGGGTGGCGCTATCAGGGGACACTATTTAGAATCGCCGCCATGAAAACAGAGAATCCTGGCGTACAACTTGTCGCCATCACGGCTGAGAATGCCGGACAGCGTATTGATAACTTTTTGCGCACGCAGTTAAAGGGTGTGCCAAAAAGCATGATTTATCGCATCGTGCGTAAGGGCGAAGTGCGGGTGAATAAAAAACGCATTAAGCCTGAATATAAATTAGAAGTCGGTGATGAGGTGCGTATTCCCCCCGTTCGCGTAGCGGAACGTGACGAAGAAGCTGTGTCACCTAAGCTGGCGAAAGTCGCGTCGCTGGCGGATGCCATTTTATATGAAGATGACCATTTGCTGGTAATGAACAAACCTTCTGGTACAGCGGTACACGGCGGCAGCGGATTAACGTTCGGCGTCATTGAAGGCTTACGGGCGTTACGACCAGAAGCGCGTTTTTTGGAGTTAGTGCATCGCCTCGATCGTGATACGTCGGGCATTTTGCTGGTGGCGAAGAAGCGTTCGGCGCTTCGCTCGTTACATGAGCAGTTACGTGAAAAAGGCATGCAGAAAGATTATCTGGCGCTGGTGCGCGGAAACTGGCCATCGCACCTTAAAGTGGTTCAGGCTCCGTTACTGAAAAATATTCTGCAGAGCGGTGAACGTGTCGTGCGGGTAAGCAGCGAAGGTAAACCCTCTGAAACACGTTTTAAAGTTGAAGAACGTTTCGAATTTGCCACGCTGGTTAAAGCCAGCCCGGTCACTGGCCGAACCCATCAGATTCGCGTGCATACTTTACATGCCGGTCATCCCATCGCATTTGACGATCGCTATGGTGAGCGCGTGTTTGATCAGCAATTAGCGGCCACGGGGTTAAACCGACTCTTCTTGCATGCCGCGGCGCTGACTTTTACCCATCCGAATACGGGAGAAGTGATGCGGATGGAAGCACCGCTGGATGAAGGCTTAAAGCGGTGCCTGATAAAACTGCGTCAGCAGAAAGGCTGATTACATCGGCAACACCTGCTGTAAAGGATTAATGCCGACATCACGTAACATGCCGCTGAGAGCAATCAGCGGCAAGCCAATCAGCGCATTCGGATCGCGTCCCTCTAAGCGATCAAACAAGCAGATCCCTAATCCCTCGCTTTTAAAACTGCCGGCACAATTCAGTGGTTGTTCTTTCTCTATATAGGCTGCTATTTCGTCGTCACTTAAAGGGCGAAAATGCACCACGAATGGCTCACAGCAGTGTAATAAGCGTTGGCTGCTCGGCTGATAAAGCGCCAGGCCGGTGTAAAAAGTAATGCTGTTGCCGCTGGCTGCACGTAACTGCGCTTGCGCATTTTCAACCGTATGGGGTTTGCCTGTAATGGTTCCCGCCAACACGCAAACCTGATCTGATCCTATAATCCAGTATTCAGGATAACGTTCAGCCAGTGCTTTCGCTTTTGCTATTGCCAGGCGGGTTACTAATGCGTCGGCAGTTTCTCCCGCCAGTGGAGATTCATCAACATCAGGCGAAGCCGTAATAAAAGGAATGCCAAGCTTGGTTAATAACGCCTGGCGAAAGGGTGAGGTTGAAGCTAAAAGAATCGATACCGTCATTTTTTTCAATATTGATAGCGAATTGGTGACAGTCATTTTAAACTGTGCACCGCACTGGATGCGAATAGTGGTTGAAAGATGCTGTTAAACGGCCTTTTTCTTTGACTCTATGACATTACAAAGTTAATATGCGCGCCCTATGCAAAAGGTAAAATTACCCCTAACGCTGGACCCCGTCCGCACCGCTCAAAAACGCCTTGATTATCAAGGTGTGTACACATCTGAACAGGTGGAGCGCGTGGCTGAGTCGGTCGTTAGTGTGGACAGTGATGTAGATTGTGCCATGTCGTTTGCGGTTGACAGTCAACGTTTGGCGGTACTTACCGGTACTGCTGATGTACAAGTAACGTTGCGTTGCCAACGCTGCAACCAGCCGTTTCCGCATCATGTCCACGTAAGCTATTGCTTCAGTCCTGTTTCTTCTGATGAGCAGGCCGAAGCGTTGCCGGAAGCGTACGAGCCGGTCGATGTCAACGAATATGGTGAGATCGATCTGCTGGCTGTGATCGAGGATGAAGTGATCCTCGCGCTGCCTGTCGTTCCGGTGCATGATTCTGAACACTGTGAAGTGTCCGAGGCGGACATGGTCTTTGGCAAATTGCCTGCAGAGGCGGAAAAACCAAACCCATTTGCCGTATTAGCCAGTTTAAAGCGTAAGTAATAGGAGTAAGGTCCATGGCCGTACAACAGAATAAACCCACCCGTTCTAAGCGTGGCATGCGTCGTTCGCACGATGCGCTGACCACCACCACTCTGTCAGTAGATAAAGTTTCTGGCGAAACTCATCTGCGTCACCACATCACTGCGGATGGTTACTACCGCGGTCGCAAGGTTATCGTTAAATAAGACTTGCGTTTAGCAAGGCGATACCTTGACACGTTTGACCCTGGCGATTGATGCCATGGGCGGGGACTTCGGTCCTTGCGTGACAGTGCCTGCAGCATTGCAGGCACTGGCCTCTCATTCGCAACTACACCTTCTTTTAGTCGGCAATCCCGACATTCTCACGCCATTGCTTGCCAAAGCGGATTCCTCCTTGATGGGGCGTTTGCAGGTTGTACCTGCCGAATCGGTTATTGCAAGTGATGCGCGACCCGCTCAGGCCATTCGTAACAGCCGCGGCAGTTCAATGCGCGTGGCGCTGGAACTGGTGAAAGAGGGGCGTGCACAGGCCTGCGTCAGCGCCGGAAATACGGGGGTGCTGATGGGACTGGCTAAATTAATGCTAAAACCGCTGGACGGTATTGAACGTCCGGCGTTGATGTCCGTGTTGCCTCATCAGCAGCAGGGTAAAACAGTGGTGCTGGATTTAGGTGCCAATGTTGATTCAGACAGTACAATGTTAGTGCAATTTGCGCTGATGGGCGCTGTGATGGCGGAGGCGGTGCTGGGCATCGATAAACCGCGCGTGGCGCTGCTCAATATTGGTCAGGAAGAGACTAAAGGACTCGACACTATCCGCGAAGCGGCAGCTGTCCTGAAAGAATCAGCGCAAATCAACTATATTGGTTACCTTGAAGGTAACGATCTTCTCACGGGTAAAACGGATGTACTGGTATGTGATGGTTTCGTTGGAAACGTCACATTGAAGACCATGGAAGGCGTGATAAGAATGTTCCTTTCGCTGCTAAAATCGCCAGGGAAGGTAAAAAACGGTCATGGTGGTTGACGTTGCTGGGACGTTGGGTTCAAAAACGTCTGGCGAAACGCTTTGGTCACCTCAACCCCGACCAGTACAATGGCGCTTGTCTGCTAGGATTGCGCGGAACAGTGATCAAGAGTCATGGCGCAGCGAATCAACGTGCGTTCGCCGTGGCGATAGAACAGGCAGAGCAGGCGGTGCGGCGGCAAGTTCCTGAACGAATTGCCGCGCGCCTTGACGCTGTATTAGCCAGGAGTGACAAAGCCTAGATGTTTACCAAAATTATCGGTACGGGCAGCTATTTGCCCAACCAGGTTCGCACTAATGCCGATCTGGAAAAAATGGTCGAGACGTCGGACGAGTGGATTGTAACCCGTACCGGCATCCGTGAGCGTCGCATTGCTGCACCCGATGAAACGGTAGCCAGCATGGGTGCTGAAGCTGCACAGCGTGCGCTGGAAATGGCGGGTGTCGATGCCAATGACGTGGGCCTGATTATTGTTGCCACGACGTCATCCAGCCATGCTTTTCCGAGTTCAGCCTGCATGATCCAGCATACGCTGGGCATTAAAGATTGCGCTGCCTTTGACTTAGCGGCGGCCTGTGCAGGATTTACTTATGCACTGAGCGTGGCCGATCAGTACATCAAAAACGGTGCGGTAAAACATGCGCTGGTGATTGGTGCTGACGTGCTTGCCCGCACCCTTGATCCTAACGATCGCGGCACTATCATTCTGTTTGGTGATGGCGCAGGCGCAGTGGTGCTGGGCCCAAGTGAAGAGCAGGGTATTATTTCAACGCACCTTCATGCTGATGGCCGTTACGCAGAATTGCTGACGCTGCCCTACCATAATCGTGCGCAGCAGGATCAGCCTGCTTACCTCACTATGGCGGGCAACGAAGTGTTTAAAGTGGCCGTCACTGAGCTGGCACATATCGTTGATGAAACGCTACAGGCGAACAATCTCGATCGCGAAATGCTCGACTGGCTGGTACCGCATCAGGCCAACCTGCGCATTATCAGCGCAACCGCGAAAAAACTGGGCATGACCATGGATAAAGTGGTTGTCACCTTAGATCGCCATGGAAATACTTCTGCTGCTTCAGTGCCAAGTGCACTGGATGAAGCGGTACGTGATGGCCGTATCAAACCCGGACATTTAATTTTGCTGGAAGCTTTTGGTGGCGGTTTCACCTGGGGTTCTGCACTGGTTCGTTTTTGATTGACAGGAAATAAAGATGACGCAATTTGCATTTGTTTTCCCGGGACAAGGCTCACAAACAGTGGGAATGCTGACTGAATTAGCCGCAGCGTATCCGTTAGTTGAAGAGACGTTTCGTGAAGCTTCTGACGCGCTGGGTTACGATTTATGGCAGTTAGTCAGCCAGGGTCCGGCTGAAGAGTTAAATAAAACCTGGCAAACGCAGCCGGCACTGCTGGCAGCCTCTGTTGCCCTCTATCGCGTGTGGCAGCAGCAGGGCGGTGAGCAACCCGCGCTGATGGCAGGCCACAGCCTGGGCGAATATTCTGCGCTGGTTTGTGCTGGCGTATTGAATTTTGCTGATGCGATCAAACTGGTCGAACTGCGCGGCAAACTGATGCAAGAAGCGGTGCCGGAAGGAACAGGCGCAATGCAAGCCATTATCGGTCTGGATGATGCCGCTATCCGCCAGGCCTGCGAAGAGAGCGCGCAGGGTCAGGTTGTGTCGCCCGTGAATTTTAACTCGCCGGGCCAGGTTGTTATTGCTGGCAACAAAGAAGCGGTAGAGCGTGCCGGTGCAGCCTGCAAAGCGGCTGGTGCCAAGCGCGCACTGCCACTGCCTGTCAGCGTGCCTTCTCACTGCGCACTAATGAAGCCTGCGGCTGATAAACTGGCGGTTGCGCTGGAAAAAATTAACTTTAACGCACCGTCTGTGCCCGTTATCAACAATGTTGATGTCAAGGCAGAAACCGATGCTGAAGCTATTCGCCACGCTCTGGTGCGTCAACTCTATAGCCCGGTACGTTGGACAGAAAGCGTTGAATCCATGGCTGCACAGGGTGTGACGCAGTTACTGGAAATGGGTCCAGGTAAAGTTCTGACCGGTTTGACCAAACGTATTGTGGATAGCCTGACAGCAGCAGCGGTTAACGACACGGCGTCATTACACGCTGCACTCGGACAGGAATAAGAGGAAAAACATGAGCTTTGAAGGTAAAGTTGCGCTGGTAACCGGCGCGAGTCGCGGCATTGGACGTGCGATTGCGGAAACGCTGGCCGCACGAGGTGCTAAAGTTGTAGGTACTGCAACCAGCCAGAGCGGCGCCGACGCTATCAGTGCTTACCTGGGCGACAGTGGCAAAGGTTTGCTGCTTAACGTGACAGATAGCGCATCAATCGACAGTGTTTTAGAGAAAATTCGCGCTGAATTTGGCGAAGTAGACATTTTAGTCAATAATGCAGGCATTACGCGTGATAATCTGCTGATGCGCATGAAAGACGATGAGTGGCAGGATATCCTTGATACCAACCTCTCTTCCGTTTTCCGTCTTTCTAAGGCGGTATTGCGTGCCATGATGAAAAAACGTGTGGGCCGTATCATCACCATTGGTTCCGTTGTTGGCACCATGGGTAACGCGGGTCAGGCAAACTACGCGGCAGCAAAAGCGGGTTTGATTGGCTTTAGCAAATCACTGGCGCGCGAAATCGCGTCACGTGGCATTACGGTCAACGTCGTCGCACCGGGCTTTATTGAGACGGACATGACGCGGGCACTGAACGAAGATCAACGTTCTGGTATTTTGGCGGAAGTACCGGCGGGTCGCTTAGGCGAAGCGCAAGAAATCGCCAATGCTGTTGCATTTTTAGCCTCTGACGAAGCAGCCTACATCACAGGTGAAACGCTGCACGTCAATGGCGGCATGTACATGGTCTGATAATCACGAAATCATTTGCATTATTTGCGGTGAAAACCGCAAAATAGCGTAAAATCGTGGTTTGACCAGCCGGGATTTTGTTGCATCTTTTTCAACATTTTATACACTACGAAAACCATCGCGAAAGCGAGTTTTGATAGGAAATTAAATAGTATGAGCGATATCGAACAACGCGTTAAGAAAATCATTGGTGAGCAGCTGGGTGTGAAAGAGGAAGAAGTGACCAACTCTGCATCTTTCGTAGAAGACCTGGGCGCTGATTCTCTTGACACCGTTGAGCTGGTAATGGCTCTGGAAGAAGAGTTTGATACTGAAATTCCAGACGAAGAAGCTGAGAAAATCACTACCGTTCAGGCAGCGATCGATTATATCAATAGCCACAAAGGCTAATGAATACCGTCAGGCGGTCTCTCGACCGCCTGAGTTTTATGTTTGTCCCACATAGTTCTTATTTCCCCTCCCTGGAGGACGAACGTGTCTAAGCGTCGTGTAGTTGTGACCGGTCTTGGCATGTTGTCTCCTGTCGGCAATACCGTAGAGTCTACCTGGAGTGCTCTCCTTGCCGGTCAGAGCGGCATTAACCTGATCGACCATTTTGACACTAGTGCCTACGCAACTCGCTTTGCTGGCTTAGTGAGAAATTTTAATTGTGATGATTTCATCTCGCGTAAAGATCAACGCAAGATGGATGAGTTCATCCAATATGGCATCGTTGCTGGTATTCAGGCCATGCAGGACAGCGGTTTAGTGGTAACCGAGGAAAATGCAGGTCGCGTAGGTGCAGCCATTGGTTCCGGCATTGGTGGATTGGGGTTGATTGAAGACAACCACACTTCACTGGTGAACGGCGGCCCGCGTAAAATCAGCCCGTTCTTTGTGCCTTCAACCATTGTTAACATGGTGGCGGGACATTTAACCATCATGTATGGCCTGAAAGGTCCAAGCATTTCGATCGCGACGGCATGTACATCTGGCGTGCATAACATCGGTCATGCGGCGCGTATCATCGCCTATAACGATGCCGATGTCATGCTGGCAGGCGGTGCTGAAAAAGCCAGTACCCCACTGGGTGTCGGTGGTTTTGGCGCAGCGCGTGCCCTTTCTACGCGTAACGACAACCCACAAGCGGCAAGTCGCCCGTGGGATAAAGAGCGTGATGGTTTTGTACTCGGCGACGGCGCAGGTATTGTTGTGCTGGAAGAGTATGAACATGCCAAAAACGTGGCGCGAAAATCTACGCGGAAGTGGTTGGTTTTGGGATGAG
Source organism: Pantoea sp. LMR881 (assembly GCF_027157825.1). Taxonomy (NCBI): domain Bacteria; kingdom Pseudomonadati; phylum Pseudomonadota; class Gammaproteobacteria; order Enterobacterales; family Erwiniaceae; genus Pantoea; species Pantoea sp. LMR881. Next base: position 841,725 of record NZ_JAPVOK010000002.1, on the reverse strand, counting down.
CAGCGATGCTTATCACATGACTTCACCGCCGGAAGATGGTTCAGGTGCTGCAGCTGCCATGATCAATGCGCTGCACGATGCACAGCTTTCTCCTGAGAAAATCGGCTACGTCAATGCGCATGGCACTTCAACGCCAGCGGGTGACAAAGCGGAAGCGCAAGCGGTGAAATCGGTCTTTGGTGAAGCAGCGAAAACGGTCATGGTGAGCTCAACCAAATCCATGACGGGTCACCTGCTGGGCGCAGCCGGTGCCGTTGAGTCAATTTATTCTATTCTGGCTCTGCGCGATCAGGCTGTTCCTCCCACCATTAACCTCGACAATCCGGATGAAGGCTGCGATCTCGATTTCGTACCGCATACCGCACGTCAGGTAAGTGGTCTGGAATACACGCTGTGTAATTCTTTCGGTTTCGGCGGCACCAACGGATCGCTCATTTTCCGTAAAGTGTAATCGACGCTAATTGCTAAAAAGGCCCGCAATGCGGGCCTTTTTATATTTTTTCCGCTCTGGACAGCATCACTCTTTGCGGACTCGCTAAGCGTGTGCGCTTTTGTAACGGGAGAGTCATCGATGTGGATAAACGGCATTGAACAAAACCAGCTTCCCGCCAGCGATCGCGCAGTGCAATTTGGCGATGGTTGCTTCACCACAGCGGCAGTGCGGCAGGGTAAAATAGTGTTACTTGAGCAGCATATACAGCGGCTACAGGAAAGCTGTAAGCGGTTATGGCTGGCTGGTGTTGACTGGACGCTACTGAAAAATGAAATGCGACATGTCGCCCGACATGAGCAGCTGGCGGTTTTGAAAGTGATTATCACCGCAGGAGTTGGTGGGCGTGGCTACAGCCGTAAAGGTTGCGGCTTGCCAACACGCATCCTGTCCACTTCACCCTGGCCGCAGCACTATCTGACCTTACAGCAGCAGGGTGTAAAACTTGCGTTGAGCCCTGTCCGGCTTGCCAGTAATGCACAATTCGCTGGAATAAAGCATCTTAATCGTCTTGAGCAAGTCATGATCCGTGCCCATCTTGATCAGACTGATGCGGATGAAGCGTTGGTGCTTGACACTCAAGGTTACGTAGTGGAATGCTGTGCGGCCAATTTATTCTGGCGCAAAGGCGATACAGTATTTACTCCTGAAGTGGAACGGTCGGGAGTAGATGGCATTATGCGCCGCTACTTAATAAAAGAAATGCAGGCGTCAGGTCAGCACTGTCAGGTGGTGCAACGTGAATTTGCGGATGTGCTGGCTGCGGATGAAGTGATTATTTGTAATGCATTAATGCCGGTGCTGCCGGTACGGCAGATCGATTCGGTGAACTTTACTGAGCGTTCGCTGTTTAATCAATTGCAGATAAGCTGTAAAAAAATGGAAGCATAATGAGTCGAAGTAAAAAAATTATCGTCGCTGCGGTGGCGATTCTGGGTCTCGCTGCTGCCTTCAGTTACTGGCAGGTTAAGCAGTTCGCCTCGACCCCTTTAACACTGAACCAGGAAAAAATTTATACGCTGCCTGCCGGAACGGGTCGTGTAGCACTGGAAGCGCAGCTGGAAAGCCAGCATATCATTCCCGAAAGTATCTGGTTTGGCGCGCTACTCAAACTTGAGCCAGAATTAGCCACGTTTAAAGCCGGTACTTATCGTCTGGAAACGGGCATGACCGTGCGCAGTTTGCTGCAACTGCTGGCGAGTGGTAAAGAGGCACAATTTCCTTTGCGCTTTGTTGAAGGGCAGCGACTTAAAGAGTGGCTGGCAACGCTGCGCGCCGCCCCCTATATCAAACACACCCTGAAAGATGATCAATTTGCCACGCTGGCGGATGTTCTCAGGCTTGATCAGAATCAGCTTGAAGGAAGCTTTTTCCCGGATACCTATCTTTATACGGCCAATACCACCGATCTCTCGCTGCTGCAGCGTGCCCATGCGCGCATGCGCACCACCGTTGATGAAGTATGGAAAGGACGTGCCGATAATCTGCCTTATAAAAATGAGCAGGATCTGGTTACCATGGCATCGATTATTGAAAAAGAGACAGGTGTCACTGCAGAGCGGGCCAGAGTCGCTTCGGTATTTATCAATCGCTTGCGTACCGGTATGCGGCTGCAAACCGATCCCACCGTTATTTACGGGATGGGGGATAGCTATAACGGGACGTTAACGCGAAAAGATCTCGAGACGCCAACCGATTACAATACCTATATCATTAACGGATTACCGCCGGGACCGATAGCGATCCCGGGTAAAGCTTCGCTAGACGCGGCGGCACATCCGGAAAAAACGAATTACCTCTATTTTGTTGCTGATGGCAAAGGCGGGCATACGTTTACCACCAATCTTGCCAGCCACAATCGTGCGGTTCAGGCATACCGGTTGGCCCTGAAGGAAAAAAATGAAAAGTAAGTTTATCGTCATTGAGGGCCTTGAGGGCGCTGGAAAAACCACCGCGCGTGATGCCATTGTTGAAACGTTGCGTGAGCAGGGGATTGAAGAGATCGTGTTTACGCGTGAGCCCGGCGGTACGCCTCTGGCTGAGCAGCTGCGTGTATTGGTGAAACAGGGTATCGAAGGGGAACAGGTCACCGACAAAGCCGAGCTGTTAATGCTCTATGCAGCCCGGGTCCAGCTCGTCGAAAACGTGATCAAACCGGCGCTGGCGCGTGGTGCGTGGGTGATCGGCGATCGTCACGATCTCTCTTCTCAGGCGTACCAGGGCGGTGGCCGCGGTCTCGATACTGTTTTAATGCAGACCTTACGCGACGCTGTATTAGGTGATTTCCGCCCGGATCTTACGTTATATCTGGATGTCACGCCCGAAATTGGTTTACAACGCGCCAGGGCTCGCGGTGAGTTAGATCGCATTGAGAAAGAGTCGTTACGATTTTTTGAGCGCACACGTGAACGCTACCTGGCACTTGCTACACAAGACAGCCGGATCCGTATTATTGATGCCACGAAAAATCTTGATGAAGTGACAGCGTCACTTAAGGCAAATTTGTTATCCTGGCTGGCGGAACAGGCCGCATGAACTGGTATCCGTGGCTGAATCAGCCTTACCGACAAATTATTACTCAGCATCAGGGCGGACGTGGTCATCATGCTTTGTTAATCCAGGCGATTGATGGCATGGGCGATGAGGCGCTGGTATGGGGACTAAGCCGTTGGCTGATGTGTCAGCAACGAGAAGGCTTAAAGAGTTGCGGTCACTGTCATGGTTGCCAGCTGATGCAGGCCAATACGCATCCTGACTGGTATCGGCTGGAAGCGGAAAAAGGCAAAAGCACGCTGGGAATTGATGCGGTACGTCAGGTAACTGAAAAAATGTACCATTTTGGTCAGCAGGGCGGTGCAAAAGTGGTCTGGTTGCCTGATGCCGCCCAGCTGAGCGAAGCAGCAGCCAATGCTTTGCTTAAAACACTGGAAGAGCCTCCGGCCAATAGCTGGTTTTTCTTAAGCAGTCGCGAACCCTCCCGCCTGTTAGCCACGCTACGTAGCCGATGCATGACGCTGCATTTGTCACCGCCCGATGAAGCACAAACGCTACTCTGGCTAAAAAAACAGACTTCACAGGATGATAAGGTGTTGCTGGCTGCACTGCGGCTCAGTGCGGGCGCGCCTGCTGCTGCATTAAATTTATTTGAACCCGCCCGTCTACAGGCCCGGCAGAAATTGTGTGATGCACTGCCAGGCGCGCTGCAACAGGATATTTTACAGCTGTTGCCTGCACTTAACAGTGAGGATGCTGCGGTTCGCATCGGCTGGCTGTTATCTTTACTGTTAGACGCCATGAAGTGGCAGCAGGGCGCAACCCAGTGGTTAAGTAATGTGGATCGCCAGGATCTCGTCGCGCTGTTAGCGCAGCATTTCTCCGCCAGCGCGCTCAATGCCAGCGCCCATGACTGGATGCTATGTCGTGAGCAGATCCTGCATGTCGCTGCAGTTAACCGGGAATTATTACTAACCGACCGCCTGTTGAGCTGGGCTGAAAAAATGAAACCTGCCCTGGTCGGCTAAATCTAAACGAGAAAATGTATGTTTATAGTGGATTCCCATTGCCATCTTGATGGCCTGGATTATGAAAAAAATCATCGTGATTTAGACGATGTCATTGCGAAAGCGGCTGCACGTGACGTGAAATTTATGCTGGCGATTGCGACCACCTTGCCGGGCTTCCATACCCTGAAAGCATTAGTAGGCGAGCGGAAAAATATTGCGCTTTCATGTGGCGTCCACCCGTTAAATCAGGAAGAGGCTTATGATGTTGAAGAGTTTCGTCGCCTGGCAGCCGATCCGCAAGTGGTGGCGTTAGGCGAGACCGGGCTCGATTACTATTACCAGCAGGAAACCAAAGCGCAGCAGCAGCTGTCGTTTCGTGAACATATTCGTACCGGTATCGCACTGAATAAACCGATCATTGTGCACACGCGCGATGCACGCGAAGATACCTTAGCTATTTTGCGTGAAGAGCAGGTTGAGCAGTGCGGTGGCGTTCTCCACTGTTTTACGGAAGATCAGGCCACTGCCGCTAAGCTGCTGGATATGGGATTCTATATCTCGTTCTCTGGCATCGTCACGTTCCGCAACGCAGAGCAGTTGCGTGAAGCCGCGCGCTATGTGCCACTTGATCGCATGCTGGTGGAAACCGACTCACCTTATCTGGCACCCGTGCCGTTTCGCGGCAAAGAAAATCAGCCCGCTTACACGCGCGACGTGGCAGAATATCTGGCGGTGTTAAAAGGGGTCGATATTGAAACCCTGGCCGCTGCCACCACACAAAACTTTTCCGAGCTCTTCCATGTTCCCATGAGCCGTTTACAGGCTGACAGTTAATTATTTCAAAGTTCGTAATTAATCCGAATAACGCTCGTCTGGCCTTGAAAAGTGTGACAAGGCCAGCGTTTTATTGCCAATAATTCCTGTCAGTCAGGCAAAAATAGCGGCAGGCAGCGCGGGACTTTTCTGGAAACGTGATAGCCGTCAAAGTAAGAATTATCTATTTATTTTACGCTTCGTAATAAATCAAAAGGCGTTCATCGCCAACCCGGTAAGGGATCCTCCCTCCCTGCCACGCGTACTGCGCGAAAATGCACTCATACTCAGGAGCTTCAGGCTATGTTCAAAAATGCTTTTGCCAACCTACAAAAGGTCGGTAAATCGCTCATGTTGCCGGTATCGGTTCTGCCGATTGCCGGTATTTTATTAGGGGTGGGTTCGGCGAATTTTAGCTGGTTACCTGCGGTGGTCTCGCATGTAATGGCAGAAGCGGGCGGATCGGTGTTTGCCAACATGCCGCTGATTTTTGCCATTGGTGTTGCGCTCGGCTTCACTAATAACGACGGCGTTTCTGCACTGGCGGCAGTAGTAGCCTACGGCATCATGGTGAAAACCATGGCGGTTGTTGCACCTTTGGTGCTGCATTTACCGGCGGCGGAAATAGAAGCTAAACATCTGGCCGATACCGGGGTATTAGGCGGGATTATTGCCGGCTCTATTGCGGCCTATATGTTCAACCGCTTTTATCGCATCAAGTTGCCGGAATATCTGGGCTTCTTTGCGGGTAAACGTTTTGTGCCGATCATCTCCGGCCTGACCGCGATTGTGCTGGGCGTGCTGCTCTCCTTTATCTGGCCACCGGTGGGTGCTGCCATTCAGGAATTCTCACAGTGGGCCGCTTATCAGAACCCGGTTGTGGCGTTTGGTATCTACGGTGTGGTTGAACGTGCGTTGGTGCCTTTCGGCCTGCATCATATCTGGAACGTACCTTTCCAGATGCAGATCGGTGAATTTACTAACGCAGCAGGTCAGGTATTCCACGGTGACATTCCTCGCTATATGGCGGGTGACCCAACGGCGGGTAAATTGTCTGGCGGCTTCCTGTTCAAAATGTATGGCTTGCCTGCCGCAGCGATAGCGATTTGGCATTCAGCCAAACCGGAAAACCGTGCGAAAGTTGGTGGCATCATGATCTCCGCCGCCCTGACCTCTTTCCTGACCGGTATCACCGAGCCGATTGAGTTCTCATTCATGTTCGTGGCACCGATTCTGTACGTGATCCATGCCATTCTGGCAGGCCTGGCATTCCCCATCTGTATTCTGCTCGGCATGCGCGATGGCACCAGCTTCTCGCACGGCCTGATCGACTTTATTGTACTGAGCGGTAACAGCAGCAAAATCTGGCTGTTCCCGATTATCGGTATCATTTACGGTCTGATCTACTACACCGTGTTCCGCGTCTTAATCGCTAAGCTGGATCTGAAAACCCCAGGCCGTGAAGAGAGTACCAGTGAGCAATCTTCAGCAACCGGCAGCGAAATGGCGGGCAAGCTGGTAACAGCGTTCGGTGGTAAAGAGAATATTACTAACCTTGATGCCTGTATCACACGTTTGCGCGTGAGCGTGGCAGATGTCGCCAAAGTTGATCAGACGGAGCTGAAAAACCTCGGCGCCCGTGGCGTGGTGGTGGCTGGCTCTGGTGTTCAGGCGATTTTCGGCACCAAGTCCGATAACCTGAAAACAGATATGGATGATTACATCCGCAGCATGTAATCAACAAAAGAAAAGCCCCTGCAACAGGGGCTTTTTATGTCCGTTGTTTACAGATAAACCCGTAAATATTCAGTAAGGCAAAGCAGCGCCATCGCCTGACCATAAGGCATCGACGTGAGCGGCACATCACGGTAATAATCGAGATCGCTGCCCATGGCCGTTCCAAACGACACCTGCTTTAATTCGCCATCACTGTCAATATTAGCGATCACGCCGCGCAACGCTTTTTCCGCCATCTCGCGATAAGCCTCCGGCAGATAACGTTTACGAATGCCTTTCAGAATGCCGTATGCGAAGCCCGCAGTGGCGGAGGCTTCAGGATAGCTCTCAGGATCGTCGAGCAAGGTATGCCACAGCCCGCTGCTATGCTGGCAGGCCTGCAACGCTTTGACCTGACTTTCCAGTACCTGCTGTAAAAAGCGTCGTGTCGCATGATGTTGCGGCCAGTTCATCATCTCTAAAAAATCGGGAATAACAATGGTGAGCCAGCTATTGCCGCGTGCCCAGCGCGCCTGGGCAAAATTATGTCGTCCTTCAAAACTCCAGCCGTGAAACCACAGACCGGTTTCACGATCCATTAAATATTGCGTGTGCAGTAAAACTGATAGCTGGCTTCTTCTACCCACTCTTCACGCTGCAGGAGTTGCCCGATTTTTGCCAGCGCCATAACACTCATCATCAGGGTGTCGTCCCATAACTGCTGATGATTCTCGTTGTTATAAACAATGTGTTGTAAGCCACCTTGCTCGGTGCGCGGCATTTCATACATGACCCATTCTGCCCAACGCTCCAGCACCGGTAGCCAGGCCGCATTACCGGTCTCTTCATAGCGATACGCCAGGGTCAAAAACGGGCAAACGGTATTGACGTTTTTTGTCGGCGTACCCTCAGCAAGGCGCTGCGCAAACCACTCATCAATGATGCGCAGCGTCTGCTGATCGCCCGTTTGCTGATAATAGTGCAACATACCGTAAAGACCGATGCCGTGCGTCCACTCCCAGCCTGCCCAGCCTTTGGTATCAATAACGCGACCATCATCCAGATGCAGTAAGAACTCGCCGGTTTCGTCAGTAATATTCACCAAATTTTGCGTCAGCTTTTGAATAAGCTGTACCAGTTCGCTTTTCGGCAGCAAATGCTCAGGTTGGCGCAGCAGGGCGCTCTGCTTCACAGGAAATAAAGTCATCAGTCGTTCCTATCTTTTCAGGGTCGAGGTTAAAGGAGAAAGCGCGGGGCGCTGATTCGGCAAGGGCGGGGCGGCAGGCTTGTTGCGATTCAGGAAACCAATATTGTTATTGCCCCATAAATTTTCATACGGCATACCGGCCAGCGTTTCGACGATGAGGCGCGCCTCCGGCGTGATACGCTCCGGTAACACGCGATTCGCCTCACGCATCTTCACGGTTTCTTCACGTAATACCGTGTGCGTGTGCAGGTTTAGCTTGAAGCGTAGCGACACTACAAAGCCACAGGCCAATACACACACCGTGCCGATACTCAGGATCACCAGAATGGTATGGCTGACGCCCGGCGCTTGCGTAGCTTGACCGGAAACGAACCCGGATAGCTGCAGCACAATGCCCACGAACATCACTGCGCCTGCCTGCGAGGCTTTACGCGTCAGCGTCATGATGCCAGCAAAGATGCCTTCACGGCGCTGACCGGTAATGACCTCATCAACATCAGCGATATAGGTGTAGGTATTCCACGGCACATAGTTGATGCCACCACGACCTAATCCGGCAAGCGCAGAGATCAACAACAGCAGCGAGAAGTTGTCGTTCATACCGGCATACCATAAGCCTGCATAGGAGAGGGCTGCGGCGGCAAAAAGTATCACCACCAGGCGATAAGCAGGCGCAGGTCCCATGCGGATGCAGAGCGGGATCATCCCGATCACAGCGATAAACTGTAAAACTGCCATGGTGCCCATCAGGTTAGAGGCGATTTGCGCACTCTGCATCAGCACAAAAACCACATACCAGGTAAAGACCGCATTGAAGACGTCCTGCGCGATATAACCCCTAAATACATCCCCAGGTGCTGACGGAAAATACGAATGCGCAGGGTAGAAGCCAACTCGACATAGAGCCTTTTTAAACTTTGAATTAATGTCAGCTGCCGCTTTTCTTCTTCAGCGCGACGTGATTCCACAGAAAAATCCCTGGGGTCGCGCTCCCAGGTAAAAAACCACACCAGCGTGAGTACCAAAGCGCAAATCACCGAGAAGACCAGGCTGGCATAAAAGAACGAGTGGGGATTATCCTTTCCCAATGCCCCTAGCAGAATACCAGGCAAAAACGCCGCCAGAATGGCTGAGAGCTGTGCCAGCGCAATGCGTGCGCCAGAAAAGCGCGTTTTCTGCTTAAAGTCATCGGTCATTTCTGGCACCAGCGTTTCATATGGCACCAAAATCATGGTGTAAACCATATCGAAAATCAGGTAGGTACAGAGGTACCACCAGAAGTTCATGTCGCTGATCCACATCAGGCTATAGCTGAAGACACAGGGAATGCCCAGCAGGATAAAAAACTTGCGGCGGCCAAAACGTTTTCCTGGCCAGGTAGATCCAAAGTTATCTGTCAAAAAGCCCATTAACGGACTGATCACCGCATCGAGTACGCGTGCGGCAGCGAAGATCAATGTCGCTTCTATCGGGGTTAAGCCACAAAAAGTCGTGTAAAAATAGAGCAGCCAGGCGGCAGTCAACGCCGTCGTGCCTGCGCCGAGAAAATCGCCTGAGCCATAAGCTAAATAGTGGAGGGGTCCAATCTTACGTGAGCGCATTGTGGTTGCTCCCTGGTTATAAAAGTCAAAACATCCTTCCTCGCTCCGGACATCACACTCGGATTGGATAGAAAGTAGAGCCGCCAGCGCCGTTAAACCTTCGCGATTTAGCAACCCGAAACGGATAGCTGGCAGTAATACAAAGAAATGGCGGGTGAGAATCTAATTTATAAAACAGCGTTTCATTTTACCAAGAGTTGCTGGGCTGACAGTGGAGGCAAAAAGGCAGGGTATGAGCGAGGCCGCTAAAATGGCGTAAAGGCAGGCAGACAGATGAAGAAAAATGGTCCTGAGGTTGAAAGAAAACAAATTTGTCCCGCATACTGATTGATTACGACTCAGGCTAAAGGAATTGCATCATGGCTGAAGAAACTATTTTCAGTAAAATTATCCGTCGCGAGATCCCCGCTGATGTGGTGTATCAGGATGAGCTGGTCACTGCTTTTCGCGATATCTCACCGAAAGCGCCGACGCACGTTTTGATTGTGCCCAACGTTTTGATCCCAACTGCGAACGATGTACTTGAGGCACACGAGCATGCCCTGGGCCGGATGTTTACTGTCGCCGCCAAAATAGCCCGTGCTGAAGGCATTGCTGAGGATGGCTATCGCCTGATCGTTAACTGCAATAAGCACGGCGGGCAGGAGGTTTATCATATCCATATGCATCTGCTGGGCGGTGAGCCGCTTGGTCCGATGCTGTCAAACTGATCTTTCGAACGGAAATCTGCTATGCGCCCATGGCTCGTAAGCCTGCCGTTCTTGCTCAGCCTGGCTGGCTGTAGCAGCGACAAGCCGATGATAAACACCTCGCAATCGCTGGTGATGGAATCGTCGGTACTGTCGGCTGGCATCATCACAGACGAACCCGCGCTGGATGAGGAAGATGGACAGAAGCGTGCCAGCAGCACGCTTTACAATCAGCGCGAAACGCCGGTAGTTGTGCACTATCGTTACTACTGGTATGACGACAAAGGGCTGGAAATTACGCCCCGCGAACCGGCGCAGACCGTTACGGTTCCTGCGTTGGGTAGCCTCGCCGTGACCTCCCAACTCGGTAACCTGACCGCCAGTAAGGTTCGTCTCTATCTCTATCTCTGAGGACTGTTAAGTGATTCGCAGTGTAAATCGTACTGGAGTGCTGCTAATGGCACTCATTCTTTCAGGTTGTGTGGTTAAACAGCAACAGCCCGCACCAGTAGAACCCACCCAGCCGGTTGAACCTGTTCAACCGGTTCCGCAGCCGCAGCCTGTTCCGCAACCTCAGCCGCAGCCTGTCCCGCAGCCGCCAAAACTTAAAACCATTAACTGGGATGCCAGCGTACAGCCTTTAGTGGCACAAATGCTGGGCGCTGCAAATGCTGATGCGGGCAATGTGCTGTTAGTGGATCGCATCAAGAACAGCACCAATGGCGCGTTACAGACTGAAAAAGCAACCGATGCCATTCAGAATGCGTTGCAGAATAATGGCAAATTTACGCTTGTCTCTGCCGATCAGGTTAACCAGGCAAAACAGACTCTGGGTTTGCCAGCGGATGACAGTCTTAACTCGCGCAGCAAAGCGATTGGCCTGGCACGCTATCTCAATGCGCAATATGTGCTGTACAGCACTGCCAGGGGCGAGGTGAAAACCCCGACATTGCAAATGCAGCTAATGCTGGCACAGACCGGTGAGATCATTTGGTCGGGCAACGGGACTACGCAGAATTAATCCCGCTATGCAGTTGTTGATTGCGCGCACGCTGGGTGAACACCACGGGAACACCAGCGTGACGCCATTGCCTGGTTTGACTGGACAGAGCCTGGAAATTCAATCTGCGCAGGGCAAGCTCGTTGCTCGCCCGGCACCTCAACGGCCCATTCCGTTTGTAAATCGTCAGCGTGAATTTCGCATCTTACGAAAACTGCATCGTGGTGGTTTGGTCCCGGCACCGCTGGCAGGGGATCAGCAGGGCATTATATTGCCGTGGCAGGAAGGGGAAGTGCTCGCGCCTGACGAATTTACCCGACGTATGCCAGAGGTGATTACCTTGTTGCGGCAACTGCATCAGCAACCCTTGACGGGCTATCGTCTGCGAATGTTGCCGCTGTTATGGCAATACTGGCAAATCTGTCGTCAACGCAATCTTGCCTGGTTACGTGCGCTTCAGCGCCTGTCCCGCCTGGCAGAGCCACGACCCTTGCGGTTAGCGCCTTTGCATATGGATGTCCACGCCGGGAATATCGTCTCAGCGAAGGGAGAGTTGCATCTCATCGACTGGGAATATGCCGCTGATGGTGATGTGGCTCTGGAGCTGGCAGCAGTCTGCGCTGTCGATCCGCAACAGCAGCAGCAATGGTTGATCGGTTATGCCAGGCCACACAGCTGCCGCTGTGGCAATTAGCGCGTCAGGCCGCGTACTGGCAGCCGTGGCTGCGCTTATTAATGGCCAGCTGGTATCAGTTGCGCGCTGAGCAAAGCGGCGAAAAAACGCTATTAACATTGGCTCAACAGAGCTGGAAACAGATTTAACCGCTTTGCGTATGCGCAAAGCCACAGGATTAAGGTTATGAAAACAGATTTACCCGGTCCGCTGATGCTGGACGTTGAAGGTTATGAGCTGGATGCGGAAGAGCGTGAAATCCTTAAGCATCCTCTTGTGGGCGGGCTGATTCTTTTTGCGCGCAATTACCACGATCCGGCACAGCTTGCCGAGCTGGTGCGACAAATCCGCGCCGCTTCGCATACCCGGTTAGTGGTGGCGGTAGATCAGGAAGGCGGGCGCGTACAGCGTTTTCGTGAAGGCTTTACCACGTTGCCTGCGATGCAGTCTTTTGCCGCTTTGCATGATATTGCTACTGCGGGTGAGCTGGCACAGCAGGCTGGCTGGCAAATGGCAGCAGAAATGGTCGCCATGGATATTGATATCAGTTTTGCGCCCGTGCTGGACATTGGTCACATCAGCGCGGCGATTGGCGATCGATCCTTCCATGAAGATCCTGACATTGCGCTGTCTGTCGCACGCCGCTTTATTGCTGGCATGCACGAAGCAGGTATGAAAACCACCGGCAAACATTTTCCGGGCCATGGTGCGGTGAGCGCGGATTCGCACAAAGAGACGCCACGCGATCCGCGTGATGAAGCCACCCTGCGTCAGCATGACATGGCAATTTTTCATCGCTTAATCAATGAGCGGGCGCTGGACGCCATCATGCCAGCCCACGTTATCTATACTGAGGTTGATGATTTGCCCGCCAGTGGTTCGCCTTACTGGTTGAAAAATGTGCTGCGGCAGGCGCTGGGTTTTGACGGGGTGATCTTCTCAGATGACTTGTCGATGGAAGGGGCGGCAATCATGGGCAGTTACGCGGAGCGCGCGCAGCAGTCGCTTTCTGCCGGTTGCGATATGATTCTGGTCTGTAATCAGCGTCAGGGCGCAATCAGTGTGATGGATAATTTGACCGTGATCGGGGCTGAGCGCGTGCCACAGTTGTACCATCAGGGAACCTTTAACCATCAAAGCCTGCAAGCGAGCACACGCTGGAAACACAATGCTCAACAGCTGAGTGCATTACAGGATCGCTGGCTGGCTCATAAAGCGTCGCGGTAATCACAAGCTACCCGACGCGTTCATCACGTTGAGGAAAGCCATGATTATCTATCTGCACGGTTTTGATTCTACCAGCCCAGGCAACCACGAAAAGGTGCTGCAACTGCAGTTCATTGATCCTGACGTCAGGATGATCAGTTACAGCACCCGCCATCCCAAACACGACATGCAGTTTCTGCTCAAAGAAACCGATAAAATGTTAACGCTGTGCGATGACAGTCGCCCGTTAATTTGCGGTGTGGGTCTGGGCGGCTACTGGTCAGAGCGCATCGGATTTTTATGTGGTGTGCGGCAGGTGATTATCAATCCCAACCTCTATCCGCATGAAAACATGGAAGGGAAAATTGACCGGCCTGAAGAGTATGTCGATATTGCGACTAAGTGCATCACTGATTTTCGCGAAAAAAATCGCGACCGCTGCCTGACCATTCTTTCCCGTCATGATGAGGTGCTCGACAGCAAGCGCATCGCTCAGGTTTTGCATCCTTTTTATGAAATCGTCTGGGATGAAAACCAGAGTCATAAATTCAAGAACATTTCCCCACATCTTCAGCGGATAAAAGCTTTTAAAACATTGGGTTAAACTTAAAGGCATTCACGCAATGCCTGATTTTTATAGGTAATACTCTGAGTTTTTCGTAGTAAAATTGATGTAAATCAAATTTGGTATGCCCAACACTTCTCGCCATGCTATTCTGCCAGCAGATTGCGATTTTAAATTCGCCAACCCTATGTTTATTAAGGTTTAATTTAACCATTAATTAACTTTTGGTTCACATTTTGAGGGGGTCCTTGTTGACTACATCGATTAAGAAAATTGTTATCGTCGGAGGCGGTGCTGGCGGTCTGGAAATGGCAACACAACTGGGCCATAAACTGGGCCGTAAGAAAAAGGCTGAAATCATCCTGGTCGACCGCAATCACAGTCACTTATGGAAACCACTGCTGCATGAAGTCGCAACCGGATCGATGGATGAAGGGATTGATGCGCTGAGTTATCTGGCCCATGCGCGTAATCACGGTTTCCAGTTTCAACTCGGTTCACTGACCGATATTAACCGTGAAAAGAAAGTCATTTCCCTGGCTGAAATACGCAATGAGCAGGGCGAAGTGCTGGTATCGCAGCGCGAGCTGGCCTATGACACTCTGGTCATGGCCCTGGGCAGCACCTCGAATGACTTCGGCACGCCCGGCGTGAAAGATCACTGCATCTTCCTTGATAATCCACATCAGGCGCGTCGTTTCCATAATGAAATGCTCAATCAGTTCCTTAAATTCTCTGCCAGCGAAGGGCAGGTGAGTAAGGTTAATATCGCCATCGTTGGCGGTGGGGCAACCGGCGTTGAGCTCTCTGCTGAACTGCATAATGCAGTGAAACAGTTGCACAGCTACGGTTATAAAGGGCTGGGCAGCGAAGCGTTGAATGTGACATTGGTTGAAGCCGGTGAACGTATTCTTCCTGCTCTGCCTCCGCGTATTTCGGCTGCGGCGCATCAGGAGTTGACCAGGCTCGGTGTGCGCGTACTGACACAAACCATGGTCACCAGTGCCGATAAAAATGGTCTGCATACTAAAAGCGGCGAATATATTGAAGCTGACCTGATGGTATGGGCGGCAGGTATCAAAGCGCCAGATTTCATGAAAGATATCGGTGGACTTGAAACCAACCGCATTAATCAGCTGGTGGTGAAAGAGACGTTGCAAACCACGCTGGATGACGACATCTATGCCATTGGCGACTGTGCATCCTGTGCTCTGCCATCTGGCGGTTTTGTGCCGCCGCGCGCGCAGTCAGCACACCAGATGGCATCACGTGCAATGGACAATATTCTGGCGCAGCGTAACGGCAAACCGCTTAAGGCCTATGTCTATAAAGATCACGGTTCGCTGGTTTCGCTATCCCGCTTCAGTACGGTTGGTAGCCTGATGGGCAACCTGATGCGCGGTTCAATGATGGTTGAAGGGCGTATTGCGCGTTTTGTCTATATTTCCCTGTATCGCATGCATCAGATTGCGCTCCACGGATACTTCAAAACCGGCCTGATGATGCTGGTAGGCAGCCTTAACCGCGTGATCCGGCCGCGCCTCAAGCTGCACTAATACGTTAAGAGGCGTTAACGGCTTTTTAACCGCGCTATTGCGCTGATTTCACCGTAGATCCATTACCTTCATTAATGAAATCAGCGCCTTTTCTGCCGCTAAGAACTCTCCTAAAAGCTGGCCCTGAGGGCCACCGTCCAGATTTCCTCCATTTATCTGATGTTGCAATTTCGGTCCATCTGCAAAACTTTATCGACAAACACGGCGGGCCGCGCACGTCGGTTAGGCCTCATCAGTTAAGGTGAAGCAGCAGGGCGCGGTGACACTTTCAGGAGGAACGTCCTGTGAATAAATCAATGTTAGCGGGTATCGGTATTGGTATGGCAGCGGCGCTGGGTGTTGCCGCCGTAGCGGGCATGAATGTGTTTGACCGTGGGCCTCAATACGCACAGGTGCTGTCAGCGACGCCGATAAAAGAGAGCATTAAGCAGCCGCGACAGGAGTGTCGTAATGTAACATTGACCCATCGTCGTGCGGTGCAGGATGAAAACCGCATTACAGGCTCGGTGTTAGGTGCTGTGGCAGGAGGTGTGTTAGGACATCAGTTTGGTGGCGGACGCGGTAAAGACGTTGCTACCGTAGCAGGCACGGTTGCAGGTGGGTATGCCGGTAACCAGGTGCAGGCCGGTTTGCAAAACCGTGACACTTACACCACAACTGAACAGCGTTGTAAAACGGTCTACGATAAGCAAGATAAAATGCTGGGATATGACGTGACCTATAAAATAGGCAATCAACAGGGCAAAATCCGCATGGAGAACGATCCTGGTACGCGTATTCCACTGGACCGTAATGGTCAGTTGATCCTTAACAACGATCAGGCGTGATTGGGCAAAGCTTTGCCGCTGATAAGCGGCCACACAGCAAATAAAAGACAAAAGCGCATCAGGGATGATGCGCTTTTTTTATGGATTACATGCGATACGTGAGCCGCCTCTGCCTGGCGCTCTTTAGTAACAGAACAGGCGCCAGGGAATGAGGACAACTGACACAATTAAACCTGGTTTTCAGCCAGCTGGTTTACGAACCCCTGAACCCATTCCATCCGCACTTTCCTTTCCGTCAGATCGCGGGTGAAGCGCAACCGCGTCGGGCCATCCAGCTTCCACTGTTTTGGATCTTTTGTAGCAACCCGATCAGCCATGCCGGATCCACACTGTTTTGCGCTGCAAAATCAAAGAAACCGCCTTTGTCGCTCGCTTCAATTTTTCGTACGCCCAGCAGTCGCGCCTTCAGACGTAATGCTGCAATATCAAGCAGATTGCGCGCTGCATCCGGCAGCAGGCCAAAGCGGTCAATCATCTCCACCTTCAACTCCTGCAATTCATCTTCGCCTTCGGCGCTGGCGATACGCTTATAGAGTGACAAACGGGTGTTAACGTCCGGGATAAAATCCTCGGGCAACAGGGCAGGCATGCGCAACTCTACTTCAGTCTGGTTACTGGTAAGATCTTCCAGCGAAGGTTCACGGCCCGCTTTCAGTGCATCTACAGCGTTTTCTAACAGCTCCATATAAAGCGAAAAGCCCAGCGTTTCCATCTGCCCGCTCTGCTCTTCACCCAGCAATTCGCCCGCTCCGCGTATCTCCAGATCGTGTGTTGCCAGGGCAAAACCGGCGCCTAAATCTTCCAGTGAAGCAATCGCTTCGAGGCGTTTCTGAGCATCAGTCGTCATCGCTTTTGGCGGCGGCGTCAACAACCAGGCATACGCCTGATGGTGCGAACGGCCCACGCGTCCGCGCAGCTGGTGCAGCTGAGCCAGACCAAAATGATCGGCACGTTCGATAATAATGGTATTGGCAGTCGGGATATCGATACCGGTTTCAATAATTGTGGTGCAGACCAGCACGTTAAAACGTTGATGATGGAAGTCATTCATCACCCGTTCCAAATCGCGCTCGCGCATCTGGCCGTGACCAATTGCCACGCGCGCTTCCGGCACTAAATCCGCCAGACGCTGTGCCGCTTTATCAATATTTTCAACGTCGTTATACAAATAATAAACCTGTCCACCACGCAGAATTTCACGCAGAATCGCCTCGCGAATGACCAGATTATCAAACTCACGCACAAAGGTTTTTACCGCCAGACGGCGCGCAGGCGGTGTAGCGATAATGGATAAATCGCGCATGCCGCTCATTGCCATATTCAGGGTGCGCGGGATCGGCGTGGCAGTGAGCGTCAGAATATCAACATCAGCGCGCATCGCCTTGATGCGTTCTTTATGCCGTACACCAAAGCGGTGCTCTTCATCAACAATCAGCAGGCCCAGATCGCGCCACTTCAAATCGCTCATCAGCAGCTTATGCGTACCAATCAAAATATCGATTTTGCCTTCGCTGGCCTGTTCCAGAACCTGTGCCTGCTCTTTGGCGGTACGGAAGCGTGACAGCATTTCTATCCGTACCGGCCAGTTAGCAAAGCGATCGCGGAAGTTATCATAATGCTGTTGCGCCAGCAGCGTGGTGGGTACCAGTACCGCCACCTGCTTGTTGTTCTCAACGGCCAGGAAGGCGGCACGCATCGCAACTTCGGTTTTACCGAAGCCGACATCACCGCACACCAGACGATCCATCGCCAGGGGCTGACACATGTCGCTCAACACCGCATTGATGGCCTGCGACTGATCGGGCGTGGTATCAAAGGGAAAACTTTCACAAAACAGTTGATACTGTTCGCGATTGTGTTTGAAAGCGTAACCGGTTTTAGCGGCTCGCTGGGCATAGATATCCAGCAGTTCTGCGGCGACGTCGCGTACTTTCTCGGCGGCTTTTTGTCGAGCCCGTGACCACGCATCGCTGCCCAGTTTATGCAGCGGTGCATTCTCATCTGCGCCACCCGCATAGCGGCTAATCAGATGCAGCGATGAGACTGGCACATAGAGTTTGGCGTCATTTGCATAGGAGAGCATCAGATATTCAGCCTGAATGCCGCCCGCTTCGAGTGTTGTCAGGCCGATATAGCGTCCTACGCCGTGTTCAAGATGCACCACGGGCTGACCCGGGTGAAGCTCAGCCAGGTTACGGATCAGGACATCAGGATTAATGGTGCGGCGCGTATCCTGGCGGCGTCGACTAACGCGTTCACCAAGCAAGTCGCTTTCACAAATCAGCGCGCGATTCGCCTGCGTATCGATGAATCCGCGCTCGCTGGCACCAATCATTAGCGTAAAACGCTCATCACGCGCCTCGTCCAGGCGATGCACTGCCTGCGGGCGTAGCTTGATGCGCGCCAGTAACTCTTGCAGGCTTTCACGGCGGCCTTCACTTTCGACCGAAAAGGTAACGGCACCGTTGAACTGTTCAAGAAACTGCCGCAGATGGTCCAGCGGCGCTTTGGCCTGGGCCTGTACGGTTAAATCAGGCAGCGGCTGGTAGCCAAGGTTGGTATTGGCAGCTTTTTCAGGCAGCACGTCGTGGGTCATCTGCACACGTGGCCAGGCTTTTAATTCGCCCATTAATGCGTCCGGACGCAGCCACAGCGTGACGGGTTCCAGCAAAGGGCGCATAGGATCGACACGCCGGTTTTCATAGCGCGCATTAGCGTCCTGCCAAAACCGTGTGGCGCTGCCTTCCAAATCGCCACAGTTAACGATCAGCGTATTATCAGGTAAATAACTAAACAGCGTTGGCAGCGGCTGATCAAAAAACAGCGGCTGCCAGTATTCGATCCCGGCAGGCAAGGTGCCTTTACTGACTTGCTGGTAAACGTGCTCCGCCTCACGGCGAACATCAAAGGTTTCACGCCAGCGACTGCGAAACAGCTCAATAGCCGCTTTATCACTGGGAAATTCACGAGCGGGAAGCAGATTGATCGCGGGCACCGCTTCCAGCGTGCGCTGGCTGTCAACATCAAACAGGCGCAGGCTGTCGATTTCATCATCGAAAAAATCGATGCGATAGGGCTGGTCGCTGCCCATCGGAAAGAGATCAAGCAGCGCGCCGCGCGTTGCGTATTCGCCATGTTCCATTACCTGATCAACATGACGATAACCGGCTTGTTCCAGCTGATCGCGCAGGCGATCGCGCGACAGTTTTTGGCCCTGCTTCATCACTAATGCATGACCGTGCAAAAAACTGTGCGGACAGACGCGCTGCATTAACGTGTTGACCGGCAAAATCAACATGCCGCGTTGCAGGCCGGGTAGTTGATAAAGCGTAGAAAGGCGCGCCGAGATAATGTCCTGATGTGGAGAAAAGCTGTCATAAGGCAACGTTTCCCAGTCGGCAAGATGGCTAACCGGCAGATCGGTAAACTGACGAATTTCATCCAGCAAGCGCAAAGCCGTTTGCGTATCAGGGGTAATCATCAGCACCGGACCCGAATGGCGCTCGGTGATACTGGCACACTCGACCGCATGTGCGGCACCGATCAACTGACCGAGTTGGCGCTGATCGCCAGATTTTACGGGCAGGGTATAGCGAGTCTGTTCGGACATAAGATCTCGAGGTTTCTCCATTTTTACCAAGGCGTAATCATTCCATATTACGCCAAGGGGAGCACCTCTGCGGCAGAATTTTACTGTCGCTTCGCCTCTGAGTGGGCTTTATTTAGTAGATTGCTGTGTGTAGTGCATACGTGGTCGGTCAATATTGGCCCAGCACAGATCGCCTTCAAGGTGATAACTGTGATTGCCGTCGTCCCACTTCACGTAGTATCCGGTTGGCGCATCTCCTTGCTCAAAGACGTTAACCACTTCGCCTCTGATCTCCCCTGATTTGTGCTTCACAATACTGCCTTTGGGAAATTTGAACATGGCTGCTACCTCTTACTTCTGCGCGATACTGAACTTCTTATCGTCTTAATAATTGTAGTCTACCGCGTTGTTAGCTGAATAATCGTACAAAAAGCGTCATTTTTTTGTCGCATATTTATGGATTGCGGGTTGTATTGACGCATTCTGACGCAACTTTGCCGCAGACTCAGAGGGTTAGAGGTTTCATAAAGCAGGCGGCTCCTTTATCATCCCACTACATTTTCAGGCAACTGCTCATTGGATTTCATGTATCAACCTGTCGCGCTATTTATCGGTCTGCGTTACATGCGCGGACGAGCATCGGATCGCTTTGGTCGCTTTGTCTCCTGGCTTTCTACCATTGGTATCACGCTCGGCGTGTTAGCCCTGGTTACCGTGTTGTCGGTAATGAACGGCTTCGAACGTGAGCTGGAGGGCAATATCCTCGGTTTAATGCCCCAGGCACTGGTGACCAGTGAAAAGGGCAGTATCAATCCGCAACAGCAACCGGCATCGAGCCTGCAGTTGCAGGGTATTCGTCGCGTTGCGCCACTGACCACCGCCGACGTGGTGTTACAGAGCGCGCACAGCGTTTCGGTGGGCGTCATGTTAGGCATTACGCCGGATGAACACGATCCACTGACACCTTTTCTGGTGAATACGCCACAGAGCGTGCTGCAGACGGGCCAATATAACGTCATTCTCGGCGAGCAACTGGCTAACCAGTTAGGGGTTAAACGTGGCGACCAGCTGCGTTTGATGGTGCCTTCGGTCAGTCAGTTTACCCCAATGGGCCGTGTGCCAAGCCAGCGTCTGTTTACCGTTGCCGGTACTTATGCTGCGAATAGCGAAGTCGATGGGTATCAAATTCTTGTTAATCAACAGGATGCTTCGCGCGTGATGCGCTATCCGGCGGGAAATATCACCGGCTGGCGTCTGTGGCTGGATAAACCGCTGGACGTTGATACGCTTAGCCAGCAAGCATTACCCTCCGGCATGGTTTGGAAAGACTGGCGCGAGCGCAAAGGTGACCTTTTCCAGGCGGTGCGCATGGAAAAAAATATGATGGGGCTGCTGCTCAGCCTGATTATTGCCGTTGCCGCGTTTAACATTATTACCTCGCTGGGCTTGCTGATTATGGAAAAGCAGGGCGAAGTTGCGATTCTGCAAACCCAGGGCCTGACGCGTCGCCAAATTGTGGCGGTATTTATGGTGCAGGGTGCCAGTGCCGGAATTATCGGTACGCTGTCAGGAACGCTGCTTGGCGTATTACTGGCCAGCCAGCTGAATAATTTAATGCCGGTGATCGGTCTGTTCCTGGATGGCGCAGCGTTACCGGTAGACATTAATCTGTGGCAAGTCGTAACCATCGCCCTCAGCGCGATGATCGTTGCGTTGCTTTCTACGCTTTATCCTTCCTGGCGCGCTGCCGCCGTTCAACCCGCTGAGGCTTTACGTTATGAGTAACTCTCCTTTGTTGCAGTGTCGCGATCTGTGCAAACGCTATCAGGAAGGCAGTGTGCAGACTGACGTGCTGCGCAATGTGACCTTCAGTCTGCAACCGGGCGAACTGATGGCTATTGTCGGCAGCTCGGGGTCAGGTAAAAGTACCTTGTTGCATCTGCTGGGTGGCCTGGACGCACCGACCTCAGGCGAGGTGGTATTTGATGGCAAATCGCTGAATGGCATGTCTTCTTCAGCAAAAGCTGAATTACGCAACCGCGAACTGGGCTTTATCTATCAGTTTCACCATCTGCTGCCCGATTTCAGCGCACTGGAAAACGTAGCGATGCCTCTGCTAATAGGCAAAAGCGGTAAAGCCGAGGCGCAAGCGCGCGCTCATGAAATGCTCAAAGCGGTGGGCCTGGATCATCGCGCTGCTCATCGACCTTCTGAACTTTCTGGCGGTGAGCGTCAGCGCGTCGCCATTGCCCGTGCGCTGGTCAACAATCCACGTCTGGTGATGGCCGATGAACCTACTGGTAATCTCGATGCGCGCAATGCTGACGCTATTTTTGAACTGCTGGGCGAACTGAATGTGCGCCAGGGTACGGCATTTCTGGTGGTGACACACGATCTGCACCTGGCGAAGCGTATGTCGCGTCAGATGGAAATGCGTGACGGGCAGTTGAGCGATCAACTGACCTTTGCGGGAGCGGTGTAATGGGCTCTTCGCTATCGCTGCTGTTAGGGTTGCGTTTTAGCCGCGGACGTCGTCGCGGCGGTATGGTGTCGCTCATTTCGATTATCTCCACCATCGGGATTGCACTCGGAGTGGCAGTATTAATTATCGGTCTGAGCGCGATGAACGGTTTCGAGCGCGAACTCAATAACCGTATTCTGGCGGTTGTGCCGCATGGCGAAATCGAGGCGGTAAATCAGCCTTTTAATCGCTGGCAGTCAATGATCGCGCCGATTGAGCAAGTGCCGGGTATCGCTGCTGCTGCGCCTTATGTCAACTTTACCGGGCTGATTGAAAGTGGCGCAAAGTTACAGGCCTTGCAGGTTAAAGGGGTCGATCCCGCGCAGGAACCGCGCCTGAGTGCCTTACCGCGTTTTGTTGCCGGTAATGCCTGGTCAACCTTTGCCGCCGGTAAACAGCAAATCATTTTGGGTGGCGGAATTGCGCGGTCGCTTAACGTTAAGCAGGGCGACTGGATCACCGTCATGATCCCCAATAATGAAGGGGGCAGCAAGCTACTACAGCCGAAACGGGTGCGTTTGCAGGTCAGCGGTATTTTGCAACTTAGCGGCATGCTTGATCATAGTCTGGCGCTGGTGCCGTTAGCCGATGCGCAAAAATATCTGGATATGGGCAGCAGCGTGACCGGGATTGCCCTGAAGATGACCGATCCGTTCAGCGCAGTGAAACTGGTGCGTGATGCGGGTGAAGCGACACATTCGTATGTCTATATTCGCAGCTGGATTGGGACATATGGCTACATGTATCGCGACATTCAAATGATCCGCGCCATTATGTATCTGGCGATGGTGCTGGTCATCGGTGTTGCCTGCTTCAACATTGTCTCAACGCTGGTGATGGCGGTGAAGGACAAGAGCAGCGATATTGCGGTATTGCGTACGCTGGGAGCCAAAGATCGTCTGATTCGCGCTATTTTTATCTGGTATGGCTTGCTGGCAGGGTTGCTTGGTAGCGTCAGCGGGGTAGTGATTGGTGTTCTGGTGGCCTTAAACCTCACCACTCTGGTGCAGGGGCTGGAGCATATCACCGGCCATCATTTACTGGCGGGCGATATCTATTTTATCGATTTCCTGCCCTCTGAATTGCACTGGCTGGATGTATTTTCGGTACTGATTACTGCTATCGTTCTGAGCCTGGTCGCAAGCTGGTATCCGGCCAGACGCGCCAGCCGTATCGATCCGGCACGGGTATTAAGCGGACAATAAGCGTTTAACTGACGCGGCGTGAAAGGATTACTGAGCGCCGCGCACATTTTCGGGCTCTGCTGCATGGCACTGTCATGCGCAACCGTTATCATCGGGCCTTACGCCCCCCTCTAAAGCGGCTCGCCGAAGCCGCCGTACAAGGAGCCTTTATGCGCACACCCCGTCGACGCTTACGACTTGCCCGGCTCAAAAGACCCGGCGAAAAGTGCATCAACGCTTTCGCCAACGTATTTTTGAGCGCGATCGGCAGGCTGAACTGGCTGCCCATCCATTGCCTCATGTAGTTGTTCTGACCGGAGCCGGTATCTCAGCCGAATCAGGCATCCGTACTTTCCGTGCCGCAGACGGGTTATGGGAAGAACATCACGTAGAAGATGTTGCCACGCCAGAAGGCTTCCAGCGTGACCCGGCACTGGTGCAGCGGTTTTATAACTCCCGACGTCAACAGTTACAGCAGCCAGACATTCAGCCCAACGCCGCGCATAAGGCACTTGCTGAACTGGAGTTAGCGTTAGGCGACAACTTTCAGTTAATCACGCAGAATATTGATAATTTGCATGAGCGAGCAGGTAATACACGCGTACTGCATATGCATGGTGAATTGTTCAAAGTGCGTTGTGTCACCAGTGGTCAGGTGATTGAGTGGACAGGTGACCTGACCATGGACGATCGCTGTACCTGCTGCCAGTTTCCTTCAGCATTACGGCCCCATGTCGTCTGGTTTGGTGAAATGCCGATTGGCATGGAAACGATCTATCATGCGCTGGAAAAGGCCGATCTGTTTATTGCCATCGGCACTTCAGGCCACGTTTATCCCGCCGCTGGCTTTGTTCATGAGGCGAAGTTGCAGGGCGCGCATACGGTTGAATTGAATCTGGAACCCAGTCAGGTAGGCAACGAATTTGCTGAACGCCATTACGGTTTAGCGAGCGCAATCGTACCGGAATTTTTGCATACCCTGCTGCGCGGGCTCTACAAATAACAAGGGCGGCCACGCTGCCGCCCTTACCGGTTAACGGCCTGCCTTTAGTTTCTGGAAAAGTGTTTCGTATTGCACACTGGCCTCGCCAACATCATTTTGCCATTCACCGTTTTTGATCACATCGGCAGAAGGGTAGAGTGACGGATCTTCAGCAACAACTTTCGGCAGTAACTTTTTAGCCTCGAGGTTCGGTGTCGGATAACCAATCGTTTCGGCTACTTTTGCCGCGACATCGGGACGCAACAGGAAGTTGATAAGCTTAAGTGCGCCCTCTTTGTTTTTTGCATTAGCCGGAATGGCCAGGTTATCCATCCAGAAAATCCCACCTTCTTTTGGCCAGATAACCTGTAACGGTGTACCCGCCTGACGGGCGACATAGGCAGAACCGTTCCAGATCAT
The DNA here is from genome assembly GCF_027157825.1 of Pantoea sp. LMR881. Classification (NCBI taxonomy): domain Bacteria; kingdom Pseudomonadati; phylum Pseudomonadota; class Gammaproteobacteria; order Enterobacterales; family Erwiniaceae; genus Pantoea; species Pantoea sp. LMR881. The sequence goes on along the minus strand of NZ_JAPVOK010000002.1, from coordinate 817,183 downwards.
GCCCAGATTAACTTCACCTTCCATAAACGGATTGCCGGGATTATCTGAGTTAAACGCCAGCACGTTTGGCATCAGCTTTTTCAGCTCTTCGTAAGCCGCTTCGATCTGTTTGGGATCGCGCGTGTTACCGGAGTAGCCTAATTTGCGCAATGCCATCTGAAACACCTCGCGTGCGTCATCGGTCAGTAGCAGGCTCTGCTTATATTCCGGCTTCCACAAATCGGCCCAACTGCTGACGCTGTTTGGGTCCATTTCATCCGTGTTGATGCCAATGGCGGTTGCACCCCAGATATAAGGGATGGAGTAATCGTTGTTCGGATCGAAAGGTTTATTTAACAGATTGGGATCAAGATTTTTGAAATGCGTCAGCTGAGATTTATCGATTTTCTGCAGCATCCCTTCATTACGCATTTTGGCAACGAAATAGGTAGAAGGCACAACCAAATCATACGCGCCATCTTTCCAGGTTTTCAGCTTGGCGTACATGCTTTCGTTGGATTCATAGGTGGAATAGATCACCTTAATGCCGGTCTCTTTAGTGAACTGCTCAAGCAGCCCTGGCGGCACGTATTCGGTCCAGTTGTAGAAATAGAGTGTTTTGCCATCGTCAGCCTGCGCACTCTGCATGCTCAGCGCCAGCGCCCCAGCCGCCAGCCAGTGAGACCATTTCTTCATTGTTTTTCCTCTGTTATTTGTTTCTTTCACGAAGCAACCATTGGCTGCCAGCCACTAACAGCAACGATAGCAGCAGCAAAATTGTGGCGAGCGCATTAACTTCTGGCGACACGCCGACCTTGACCATGGAATAAATTTTCAATGGCAGGATTTCAAATGTCGGTCCGGTAACAAAGGACGACACCACCACATCATCCATTGAAAGCGTAAAGCTGAGTAGCCAGCCTGCTGCGACGGCGGGCATGGCCAGCGGCAGAATGATCTTGCGCAGAATGGTGGTTTCGCTGGCACCTAAATCTTTGGCTGCCTCTAGCATCCGCACATCAAAACCTTTCAGTCGCGAATAAACGGTAATTACCACAAACGGTAAACAGAAAGTAATGTGAGAGAACAGTAAAGACCAAAAGCCAAGTGAAATGCCGAGTAACATGAACAGCACCAACAGCGAGATCGCCATAACGATATCCGGTGACATCATTACGACAAACAGCATGCCACTGACAAAAGGCTTACCGCGAAAACGGTAACGATAGAGCGCCACTGCGGTCAAAGAGCCGATAAGCGTGGCGCAACTGGCGGAGAGTATCCCCATGATCAACGAATGCTGTGCTGCCTGAATCAGGCTGTCGTTATTCACGAGCAGGCGATACCACTGCGTGCTAAAGCCCTGCCAGTTGATACCAAAACGCGATGCATTAAACGAATTCACGATCAAAATAATGATCGGAATATAAAACCAGGCGTATATGACGGCCATAAAACCGCCGCGTAACCAGCGCGCCATCATTCCAGCTCCACATTTTTATTTAACAGGCGCGCGGCGCGCCAGTAAATCAGAAGCATCAGGCCCATTAGCAAGGTCATGACGACGCTGGTAGCGGCACCAAAAGGCCAGTCGCGAATATTCAGGAACTGACTTTTAATCACATTCCCGATCAACAAATTTTTCGCGCCGCCCATCAAATCGGCCACATAAAACAGTCCCATAGCGGGAATCAGCACCAGCAGACAACCGGCGACGATTCCCGGCATGGTCAGCGGTAATATCACGCGGAAAAAAGTTTGCACCTTGCTGGCCCCGAGATCGCGCGCCGCCTCCAGATAGGCTTTATCCAGTTTTTCCAGACTGGAATAGAGTGGCAGCACCATAAATGGCAACAGGATATAAATCAGGCCGAGAATAACCGCTTCGGGTGTATACATAATGCGAAAAGGCTTATCGATCAGGCCAATGCCTGTTAAAAAATCATTGAGCCAGCCGCGGGTGCTGAGAAAAATTTTCAGGCCATAGATGCGGATCAGCGAGTTGGTCCAAAAGGGCACAATCAATAAAAACAGCATCAGTGGCCGAATGCGGGCAGGCAACTTAGCCAGACACCAGGCAAACGGATATCCCAGCAGTAAGCAGCAGGCAGTGGCAATGAGTGCCATATTAAGGGAGTGCAGCAGCACTTCGGCATAGAGCGGATCGAGCAGGCGAGTGTAATTTTTAAGGGTAAATACCGTGCTGACGAAATGCGCATCGTCACGTGTTAAAAAGCTGGTGACGATGATCATCAGGTTGGGCAAAAAGACAAAAAGCGTCAACCAGCCGACAATCAGCGCAACGACACTTTTCTGGAAACGATTACGCATCAGCTTCATACGGCAGCACTACCTCCCAGCTGGCGACCCAGTTAACCGCCATTTTCTGGTTTAGCGAGTGGTCAAAATCGGGATCGTCTTCATTAAAGAATTCACTGACCGTTACCAATTTGCCATTTTCCAGCTCGACGGTCGATTCCAGCGTCATGCCTTTGTAATTACGTTCGCGAACATAACCCATTAATCCCTCAACGGCGCTGTCGCCGTGGATCTCTTCAACGCGTAAATCTTCCGGGCGCAGCATCACGTGCAGCCTGTCGCCTTTTTTTACCGGGAAAGGGCAATGAATGTCACACTCACGGCCTTCAACGCGAGCACGGATCAGTGGCGTGTTTTCAGTAGCAACAACCTCGGCATCAAAAACGTTAATTTCACCGATGAAGCGCGCTACAAACAGATTTTTGGGTTCTTCGTAAATTTCCCGCGGGGTGCCGTCTTGTTCAATGTTGCCGTTGCGCATCACGACGATACGATCGGACATCGTCAGCGCCTCTTCCTGATCGTGCGTCACAAAGACAAAGGTAATACCGAGTTTACGCTGCAATGCTTTTAACTCGTTCTGCATCTGTCGGCGCAATTTGTAATCCAGGGCGGATAACGACTCATCCAGTAACAACACCTCAGGACGATTGACGACTGCACGTGCAATCGCAACACGCTGCTGCTGGCCACCTGATAATTGATGCGGACGACGATCGGCGAACGCATCGAGTTGCACCATAGCCAGAGCTTCGTTAACGCGAGTGGTAATGTCGGCGTTGGGCGTTTTCTGCATGCGCAAACCAAACGCGACGTTCTCAAATACCGACATATGTGGAAACAGCGCATAACTTTGGAACACCGTATTCACATGACGATGTTCAGCAGGCGTGTCGGTAATATCGCGGCTATCTAACGTAATGCGGCCGCTGTCAGCCTGTTCCAGTCCTGCGATGAGGCGCAAAATGGTTGTTTTGCCACAGCCAGAAGGGCCAAGCAGCGTAATGAACTCACCGTGACGAATAGTCAGGTTGAAGTCTTTAATGATGGATTTGCCATCGAAAGCTTTACTGATGCCAGAAAGCGTAACCAGCGCCTGGTGTGCGCGTGTTTGCGTCATTTTAGTCTCAGTCTGTCAAAGTCAAACAGGTTACAGCATAGCTGTTTATGTCAGCCAGCCAGCAAGAAGGGCCGGATAATACCTGAAAAATATAGCAATGCCATGTTTTGCCAGCGATAAAGCAAGATAAAAGGCTGTCTGTTGAAGTTGCTGGGAGACTCGCCGCAAAACAATGAACGCAAAGCAGCTTTTTACGTTTATAGACTTCCCGAAACAAGCCAGAGAGCGTTAACCTGTCTGATAATAGTGTGACGCAGCATCGCGTCTGGCTTGTCTGTTAATAATAACGACAGCAATTTTGAGGATGGTAAATGGATCAGTTACTCGATCGCTTTTTAAGTTATGTGGCAGTGGAAACGCAGGCGAAACCTCAGGCGCGTCAGGTGCCGAGCAGCGAAGGCCAGTGGACGCTTGCCCGTCAGTTACAGGAAGAGTTGCTGGCGTTGGGTTTTGTCGACGTCACGTTGAGCGATCACTGCTGTGTAATGGGCACTCTTCCTGCCAATGTTGACTGGCCAACGCCGGTCATTGGCTTTATTTCGCATATGGATACTTCACCTGATTTCACCGCGAAGAATGTCACGCCGCAAATCATTGAGAATTATCGTGGAGGGGATATCGCACTGGGCAAAGGCAACGAAGTGCTGTCGCCGGTGATGTTCCCGATACTGCATAAGCTTATCGGTCATACGCTGATTACGACCGATGGCAAAACGCTGTTAGGCGCAGATGATAAAGCGGGTATTGCTGAAATCATGACGGCGATGGCGCATCTGGCACAAAGTGATATCCCGCATGGTGCGATTCGGGTTGCCTTTACGCCCGATGAAGAAATTGGTCGCGGGACATCCTATTTTGACGTCGAAGGCTTCGCTGCCGACTGGGCTTATACCGTAGACGGCAGCGATTTGGGCGAATTTGAGTATGAAAACTTCAATGCCGCCTCCGCGACGGTAAAAATCGTCGGGAACAATGTGCATCCGGGCAGCGCAAAAGGGGTAATGGTAAATGCACTTGAGCTGGCTACGCAGTTTCATATGGCGGTTCCCGCGAATGAAAAGCCGCAATATACTGATGGCTATGAGGGTTTTTACCATCTGCATCAGATGAAAGGTACGGTAGAAAATGCCGAATTACTTTATATCATTCGCGATTTTGACACGGACAGCTTTGAGCAGCGTAAACAGACCCTTGAAAATATTGCGCAGGAAATCACTAAAGGGCTGCATCCCGATTGTTCGGTAAAAGTGGAGATCACTAACAGCTATCGCAACATGCGTGAAAAGGTTGAGCCGTACCCACATATTATTGATTTGGCGCTACAGGCGATGCGCGACTGCGGCATTGAACCTAAAGTCAAACCGATCCGTGGTGGGACAGATGGTTCGGCGCTGTCGTGGAAAGGGTTGCCCTGTCCGAATCTGTTTACCGGCGGCTATAACTATCACGGCAAACATGAATTCGCTTCGCTGGATATTATGGCGCAGGCAGTCAAGGTGATCGTGCGACTGGCTGAACTGGCGGGGCAGAAGCAGAGTTAAGCCGTCTGCGCAATGCCCGCCGCGTCGCCCTTGTCCCCGCAGAAAGGGGGATACAGCCAAAGGCTACTAGCGAGCGGGCAGCGTGTTGCGCCTTGCTTCTCCCTCAAGCTGGAGAAGCAAGGAGGACGATAGCCTGCACGAAGACTTATTCGCCGCTGAAGTACCAGTAACCTGCATTCACTAACGCGGCGATCTGCGCTAATACCGACGGATCGTCCAGTGCATCACCCAACTCTTCCAGTGAAATGTCATGATGATGCGCTAATACCGTCAGCACTTCCGGGTGCGAGCACTCAACACGTTCACCGTTGACATAAACGGCGTCACCCAGCGTCAAAACGCGCAGTCCCCCAAGACGGGAAAGCACATCACCGGATTGCAGCGCATCGTAAATTTCATCGGGTTGGTAAGGTGGCTCCGGTGGGGCAACATCCAGCTCGTGGCGTGATTGCGAAATAAATTCGCCAAACCAGCGCGCAAAATGTTCCGGCTGGTTAATCACGTCCAGCATCACCTGACGCACACCTTCAATTTCCTGCGGTAAAATCTGTGAAGGGCAATCGCGTGAGGGGACGTCCGGATCGGTATAGCGGTAGCTGCCTAATTCATTTGCTAAGGCGTAATCAGCAAAGCCGCTGATCAATTCACGGCCACTTGGCGCACGGAAGCCAACTGAATAGTTGAGCGCGTTTTCCAGCGAGTAGCCTTCATGTGGGAATCCTGGCGGAATATAAAGAATATCGCCTGGTTCCATCTCTTCATCAATAATGGCGTCGAAAGGTTCAACCTGTAGCAAATCGGGGTGTGGACAATGTTGCTTCATGGGCACCTTTTCACCGACGCGCCAGCGACGACGGCCTGTACCCTGAATAATAAACACATCGTATTGATCGAGGTGCGGTCCAACGCCACCGCCTGGCACGGCAAAAGAGATCATCAGATCATCAATGCGCCAGTCGGGCAAAAAACGAAATGGTCGCATTAATGCTGCTGAAGGCTCATGCCAGTTGTTCACCGCCTGAACCAACAACGACCAGTCGTTTTCACCAAGATGATCGTAGCTTTCAAACGGACCGTGGCTGACCTGCCATTTGCCATTTTTTTGGCTGACCAGGCGGCTGTCTACTTCGTTTTCCATCGCCAGCCCGGCCAGCTCATCAGGAGAAATGGGATCGATAAAATTTTTGAAACCACGTTTTAACACGACCGGGCGTTTTTGCCAGTAGCGTTGAATAAAATCGGGCCAGTTGAGATCGAGCTGATAGTCCATAAAAGGTTCCGCTTAGGGCTGTAAATGCCAGCAAGTATAACAGCCCGCGCGCCTTTCTACTCGCGACGATATTCGACTTCCTGGCGCTGAAAAATCACTTCCATACGAGCACCGCCTGACGCACTGTTCGAGGCGATGATTTTTCCTGCGTATTGTTCAAGAATGTCGCGAGCCACTGCCAGACCCAGCCCTTGTCCCGGACGCAACGTATCGGCGCGCTGGCCCCGAACAAAAATCAGATCGCGTTTGCTTTCAGGAATGCCAGGACCATCATCATCAATGTAAATATGCAGTGATTTTTCATTTTGATAGGCGCTGATTTCAATAAACTCCAGACAATATTTGCAGGCGTTATCTAACACATTGCCCAGCACTTCCATGAAGTCATTCTGGTCACCGACAAAGATCAGTTCAGGTGAAATGTCCAGCGTAATGGCTACGCCTTTGCGTTGATAAACTTTATTTAACGCGGAGCATAAGCTGTCGAGCAAGCCAGACACTGAATGCAAATCGCGCTGTAGAGGATTGTGATCGGCCTGCATACTGGCGCGATGCAAATAATAACCAATCTGCTGTGAGATACGGCTGATTTGTTCCAGCATCACAGGTTCAGCCTCTTCAATGGTCAGCTCCTTGCCTCCGCGCAGTGAGCGCAGTGTGCTCTGTAGCACGGCCAGCGGCGTTTTCAGGCTGTGGGTGAGATCGGACAGGGTTGTCCGATAGCGCATATAGCGTTGACGTTCGTTCGTTAATAACAGGTTGAGGTTGCGAACCAGGCTGCGCAACTCCTGGGGAGGATTGTCTCCCAGATTTTCACGCTGGCTGGTTTCGAGCTCACGCACCTGCTGAGTGAGATCGCGAATAGGGCGTAAACTCCAGTGCGCAGCCAGCCATAATAGCGGAATGATCAATATCAGGTTAGCGGCTAAAACGTAGCTGAACCACGACCAGACCACATCAGAGTGTTGCAACTCCTGAGGTATTGAATCCACGACCACAATGGTCAGGGCAGGAAGATTCGTGGTCGCATCATAGCGGTTTACGGCTACAGAGTGGGTAAATGTATCATCGCTGTCTGTATCCCAGGCATGCAGGCGGCGTTGTGCTGAAAGGTTGTTTCCCATCGCTGCCAGGCTGGTGCGATTACTGGTATCAATTTCATAGAAGTCGGGTTTCAGTAGCCAGTCCCGATGGATCTTGCTGCGAATATCCGGTACGTCGCGTTGCTGCCATAACAGTTTGCCGTGTTCATCATAAATAAACACCAGCGTCGGAAAATTAAGCGTCATGCGCTCCGGTTGGGCGATGGTGAGCTGATTGTTTTGCCATTGGGCGAGGGTAAAAAACAAATTGCTTTCACCGCGCATTACGCGATAGGTGTTTTTATCGAAGCTCACCACATAACCGATAACCGCCACCATGCCATAAGAGAGCGACAGAAACAGCACAATGGCCGCTGACGCCAGTAAGAAGCGGGCGCGTAGCGAAATAGGGCGGTAACGTTTAAACCAGGCCATGGTTACAGATCAAAGCGATAACCCTGACCGCGTACCGTAGCGATAACCTCGTTGGGATAGAGCGCCAGGATTTTTTTACGCAGGCGTCCCATTAACACGTCAATGGTGTGGCTTTCACGCAGCTCTGCATCGGGATAGAGTTGTAGCATAAGTGAGTCTTTACTAACCACTTTGCCTGCATTGCGGATTAAGGTTTCAACAATGGTATATTCAAATGCGGTAAGCTTGACAGGCTGCTCGTTAATAGCCAGTTCGCGTCGTGACAAATCAACCTGAAATGGCGTCATATCAATGATTTGCGAAGCATGACCGCTGTTGCGACGCATCAGTGCCTGCAGGCGTGCTGCCACTTCTTCAATATGAAACGGCTTAGTGACATAATCGTCAGCACCCGCTTCAAGCGCCTCCACCTTGGCCTGCCAGCCTTCACGTGCAGTAAGCACTAAGATCGGCTGACGTACAGCATCACTGCGCCAGCGGCGAATAAGCGACATGCCATCTTCATCCGGCAAGCCCAAATCAACCAGCGCAATATCCGGCAAATGTTCCTGAAGGAAATAATCAGCCTCTTTGGCGTCTTCGGCGGCATCTACCTGATGACCCATTTCACGTAATTGTACGGCGAGATGGTGACGTAGCAGGGCATTATCTTCTACAACCAAAACACGCATAGAATTTCCTTACTTTTAGAACAAAAAGAATGAAAGAAAGTATACGCGACGGGAACTAAACAGCAGGTTAACGCAGACCGGCGTCAACCGGCCTGCAAAGAGGAGTTACTTCAGGTCATCCACCATCTGAGTGGCGCGACCCAGGTAGTTTGCCGGGGTCATTTGCTTCAGGCGCGCTTTTTCCTCTTCCGGCAGCGCCAGGCTGTCGATAAAGGTTTGCATGCCTGCGGCATCAACGCGCTTGCCACGGGTTAACTCTTTCAGTTTCTCGTAGGGCTTTTCAATGCCGTAACGGCGCATCACGGTTTGAATCGGCTCAGCCAGTACTTCCCAGTTATGATCTAACTCGTCGAGCAGGCGCTCACGGTTTACTTCCAGCTTGGAAATGCCTTTCAGCGTCGCCTGGTAAGCAATCAGCGCATAACCTACCCCTACGCCAAGGTTGCGCAGCACAGTTGAGTCGGTCAAATCACGCTGCCAGCGTGAAACCGGCAGTTTGCTTGCCAGATGTTGCATCACCGCGTTCGCCAGACCCAGGTTTCCTTCGGAGTTTTCGAAGTCAATCGGGTTAACTTTATGTGGCATGGTTGAAGAACCAATTTCACCCGCGATGGTTTTTTGTTTGAAATGATTCAGCGCCACATAGCCCCAGATATCACGATCAAAATCGATCAGGATGGTGTTAAAACGGGCGATGCAGTCAAACATCTCTGCGATATAGTCGTGCGGCTCAATCTGCGTGGTATACGGGTTCCAGGTAATACCCAGTGAGGTCACAAAGGTCTCGCTCAGCTGATGCCAGTCTACTTCCGGATAAGCCGCAATGTGCGCGTTATAGTTACCTACTGCGCCGTTGATTTTGCCCAGCACCTCAATGTGGCCTAACTGACGTAACTGGCGCTCCATACGGTAAGCGACGTTAGCCATCTCTTTACCCATAGTGGAGGGCGTGGCCGGTTGACCGTGGGTGCGTGACAGCAGCGGAATGTCACGGTACTCCTGCGCCAGGCCTTTGACGGCATCGATCAACTGCTGCCAGTAAGGCAGAATCACCTCGCGACGTGCCGTTTCCAGCATCAATGCGTGCGACAGGTTATTGATATCTTCAGAAGTGCAGGCAAAGTGAATGAACTCAGATACGGCATGCAGTGCCGGGACATCAGCCACTTTTTCTTTCAGGAAATACTCAACCGCTTTAACGTCGTGGTTGGTGGTACGCTCGATGGTTTTGATGCGTGCAGCGTCAGATTCGTTGAAATTAGCCACAATAGCATCGAGGAAAGCGTTTGCGTCGGCGTCAAATGCAGGAACTTCCTTGATCTCTGCGGTATCAGCCAGTTTTTGTAACCAGCGTACTTCAACCTCAACGCGGAATTTCAGCAAACCATATTCGCTGAAAATCGCACGCAGCGGGCTGACTTTATCGCCGTAACGACCATCGACAGGTGAGACGGCGGTCAGAGAGGATAATTCCATCAGTGCAACTCCTGAATCATTAAACAAAAATGCCGCCCTGACTTAGTAAGTCAGTGGCAGCCGGGATAATAAGTTTTTTGCCTCGCGCAACAGGCGCTGGCGAGAGAACATTAACTGCAAACGGCCACCACCAACCTGTTGCCAGAGTACAGCAGCGCGAATACCCGCCAGCAGCGTGGCGCGGACTTTACTTTGCAATTGCGAATTTTGCAGTACCGATGGCGAGCCGGTTACCTGAATACGTGGCCCGAGCGGACTAATCACATCGACATAGATACCTGCCATTGCGCTGACAATGGTATCGGACTCCAGCTCGTAGTGCGCCAGCTGACGGTCCAGTTGACTAATGCGCTGCGCCAGCGTGGCCATTGCTTGCTTGTTGGCGCTCAGCTTGCGCTCCAGCACCATCATGCTCAGGGTATAACGCGTTAATTCAGCGCCTGCGCCCTGACGGCTGCTGCTGTTGAGCACCGCTATCAGCGTTTCCAGACCCAGACGCAAATTAGCTTCGTCGTTACCAAACACTGCTAATGTTGATGCGGGATTGAGATCCAGTACACTGCGCAGCGATACACTGAGCGGCTCAGGCGGACATTGCCCCTGATGCGCAAGCTGCTGAACCAGATGTGCGGCCTGGCAAATACCGGCCAGCGCGAGCGTGATTTCTTGATAATTCTTAGCCACGGTTACTCCTGTGTACGCGTTGTTAAGGTCGACGTTACGCGGCAACCCACGGCAGGCGTTCTTCAATAATACCGCCGCCGAGGCAGACGTCGCCAAGATAAAACACCGCGGACTGGCCTGGTGTGACCGCTGCAACAGGCTCGTCGAAACGCACTTCAATGCGATCATCGCCGTGCGGAATAATTTCGCAAGGAATATCGGTCTGGCGATAGCGGGTTTTCACGCTACAGCGCAGTGGCGCGGTTACTGGCTGGCGGCTTACCCAGTGTAATTGCTGGGCAATCAGGCCGACCGACATCAGGCGCGGATGGTCGCTGCCTTGCGCAACAATCAGGCGGTTACGCGCAACGTCTTTATCCACCACATACCAGGGATCGTCTTTGCTCTCTTTCATGCCGCCAATCCCCAGACCTTTACGCTGACCCAGCGTGTGGTACATCAGACCCTGATGCTCACCGACAACCTGGCCGTCAACGGTCTCGATTTCACCGGGTTGCGCAGGCAGATAACGTGCCAGGAAATCACGGAATTTGCGCTCACCAATAAAGCAGATGCCGGTAGAGTCTTTCTTTTTCGCCGTAATCAGATCGAGCTGCTCGGCAATACGACGGACTTCCGGTTTCTCCAGTTCACCCACCGGAAACAGGCTTTGAGCAATCTGCTGGTGGCTAAGCGTATAAAGAAAATAGCTTTGGTCTTTGTTGCCATCCAGGCCACGCAGCAGGCGGCTTTGGCCGTCAACATCCTGACGACGCACATAATGTCCGGTCGCAATGAGATCCGCGCCCAGATCCTCTGCTGCGAATTCAAGGAACGCTTTGAATTTAATCTCTTTATTGCAGAGGATATCGGGGTTCGGCGTGCGGCCCGCTTTATACTCTTCGAGAAAATGCTCAAAGACGTTATCCCAGTATTCGGCAGCAAAGTTGACTTTATGCAGCCTGATGCCGAGCTTATCGCAAACGGCTTGCGCATCCGCCAGATCGTCCGCAGCGGTACAATACTCCTCGCCGTCGTCTTCCTCCCAGTTTTTCATAAACAGGCCTTCAACCTGATAGCCTTGCTGTTGCAGCAACCAGGCGGAAACGGAAGAATCGACGCCGCCGGACATACCGACGATCACTTTTTTCTGGCTGTTGCTCTGGATAGTCTCAGACATCACATGCTCGCATAACATTAAAACAGGCGGCGTATTCTATCATGCGTCGGTGTGGCGCGCACCCTCGTGAATCGGCCAGTTGTACGGGTTGATAAGATGCAAAGGGTAGCGCGCGCCCTGCTGCCACAGGCGAACACTTTCTGCCACCAGCGGCGATCGCAGGTTATCCGCAGCCAGAATCTGGGCTGGCGGCAGCCACCAGCAGCAATCGATGTCGCTGTCCTGCGGGGTCGTTACCTGCTTTTCAGCCAGATCGAGTCCAAAAAGAAAACGCACAAAAGGTGTATTGTCGGGTGCTATCCACTGCTGAACGCCAAGAAAATAGTCCATTGACGAGGCGATGCCGGTTTCCTCGAATAATTCACGCTGTGCCGCCGCCAGGAGGGTTTCATCCGCCTCCAGATGACCGGCGGGCTGATTCCAGGTCGCACGGCCATTGATTTGCTCTTCAACCACTAACAGTTCGCCTTCAGCCTGTACCAGGCAGGCAACAGTGACATGAGGTTTAAACATCGATTCTCCGCAATTGTTAACCTGACGTTATAAAAAACCGCAGGGTTTTAGATCAAATCAGTAATGTCACGCCACGCGCCTGGCGCAAGATTATCTAACGTGTGAGGACCCATCGAATAGCGAATCAAACGCAACGTTGGAAAACCAATATGGGCGGTCATACGGCGAACCTGACGGTTTCGCCCCTCATATAAAGTGATTTTTAACCACTGAGTTGGGCTGTTTTTTCGTTCACGAATCGGCGGCTGGCGTGCCCACAGCCAAAGCGGTTCAGTGACTTTTTCGATGCCAGCTGGCAGGGTTAAGCCATCTTTCAGATTAACGCCATCTCGCAATGGTTGCAGATCCTGCTCCTGCGGCTCGCCTTCAACCTGCACATAATAAACCTTTCCGGTGCGCTTGCCGGGCTGCGTCAGTGCCGCCTGCAAGGCGCCATCATTGGTCAGCACCATCAGGCCTTCACTGTCGCGATCGAGTCGTCCGGCAGCATAGACATCGCTGACGCTAATGAAGTTTTTCAGCGTGCGACGTCCCGCTTCGTCGGTAAACTGCGGCAGAACATCAAAGGGTTTGTTAAAAAGTATGACGCGCCGCGGCGCATCTGGCCGTGAAGAAGTGCGCCGTGCCGCACGTAGCGGATGGCTGAATCGTTTATCCCGGTGAATTCGGTGAGAAGTTTTTCGCATAAGCTTTGCAGTCAGAAACAAACGGCGCATTATAACGCGAAATTGCGGTGATTGGCGTGGCGGAAATATTCAAGTAGTATTGACGCGCATCTTACAAATCATTAACAAAAAATCGCTCGAAGGAGAGGTTAATGGAAAGCAAAGTAGTTGTTCCGGCGGAAGGTCAAAAAATCACCCTGGATCAGGGAAAACTGGTGGTCCCGAATAACCCGATCATTCCTTACATTGAAGGCGATGGTATCGGTGTTGACGTATCACCTGTGATGCTGAAAGTGGTTGATGCCGCTGTGAAGAAAGCCTACAACGGCGAGCGAAAAATCTCCTGGATGGAGATTTACACCGGTGAGAAATCCGTTGAACTTTACGGTCAGGATGTCTGGCTGCCGCAAGAAACCCTCGATTTAATCAAAGACTATCGCGTTGCCATCAAAGGTCCCCTGACGACCCCGGTTGGCGGCGGTATTCGCTCTCTGAACGTTGCGCTGCGTCAGGAACTCGACCTGTATGTTTGTCTGCGTCCGGTGCGTTACTACAAAGGCACACCAAGCCCGGTTAAGCGCCCCGAAGAGACTGATATGGTCATCTTCCGCGAAAACTCCGAAGATATCTATGCCGGTATCGAATGGAAAGCAGGCTCTGCTGAAGCAGATAAAGTGATCAAATTCCTGCGCGAAGAGATGGGCGTGAAGAAAATTCGCTTCCCGGAACAGTGCGGTATTGGCGTTAAGCCATGCTCGGAAGAGGGCACGAAGCGCCTGGTTCGCGCAGCAGTGGAATATACCATCACGAACGATCGTGACTCACTGACGCTGGTCCACAAAGGCAACATCATGAAGTTCACCGAAGGTTCTTTCAAAGACTGGGGCTACCAGCTGGTGAAAGACGAATTCGGCGGCGAGCTGATCGATGGTGGCCCATGGATGAAGTTTAAAAACCCCAATACGGGTAAAGAGATCATTGTTAAAGATGTGATCGCCGATGCGTTCCTGCAGCAAATCCTGCTGCGTCCGGCTGAATATGACGTTATCGCCTGTATGAACCTGAACGGTGACTACATTTCTGACGCCCTGGCGGCGCAGGTTGGCGGTATTGGTATCGCACCGGGCGCAAACATCGGTGACGAATGTGCACTGTTCGAAGCAACGCACGGTACTGCACCGAAATATGCAGGTCAGGATAAAGTGAACCCAGGTTCCGTTATTCTGTCTGCAGAAATGATGCTGCGTCACATGGAATGGTTTGAAGCCGCCGACCTGATCGTTAAAGGTATGGAAGGCGCTATCGCCAACAAAACCGTGACCTATGACTTCGAACGTCTGATGGATGGCGCTAAACTGCTGAAATGCTCAGAGTTTGGCGAGGCGATTATCGAAAACATGTAATTTGTTTTCGTCATCAAATTTCACGGTAGCACCTGCTACCGTGAATTCTTAAAGCCTCAAATCCTTTTTCTGCAAAACTTCTGCAAAATCCTTCCCCAAAACTGGCTACCAAACAGGCTGTTCAGACGGCGATGACCGTGCGTGTGGCTCTGCCGCCAAATCAGATGCAGATATTCAAAATACAGCCACAGGAGCACCTTCATATTCTGTGGCAGAAACAACTGCAAACACGGATTCAGACAGTGCGATTACTGTTATCAACGCATTTATTAAGCTTACAGACTGATATTGCCGTGCTTACTTAAGCCCGTTTGGAGTCAAATCCCTTTGCCGTGGTCTGTTATCTGAGTAAATAACGGGATGAATCCACGACGTATTCTGTGCTTAATCTTAGCTTTCAGGGGGCGTTTCTTCATAAGTACATCCCAAATTTCCTTTTTCTTTTTGTTGATATGAGCATCGCCTTTTTTCATGTTTATCGTTGAGGCATTAGCACTATTGGAAAGTGTTATAAGGTGCGGGATTACAGCATAGACATTAATCATGGATAAATCTTCGAACAAACTCCATTTGTCCGCCGTCATCCATATGGGGGTTAATCCTGCCAGTAATGACGCTACACCTTTTTATTGATGATATAACTGTGTGCTGTTGTTGCCTGCTGTGTCTTATGGAGGCAATAGCCCGCAGTAACCTCATGTAATGGTTTGCTGTAATATTTATTGACCCGACTCAATAAGATAATCGCCGCTGAAGCTGACGGGAAAGTGATGCTGTCGAGAATGTTTTTAAGATTTTCAGGCAGTGTGACATCGTCTTCTAAAATAAGCGCCTGCTCAATGTTGTCGGCGATCATTTTTGCATAAATGGCCTGATGACTTAATGCACAGCCAATTTCACCGTCAAGAAAAGCATAATTTAACGTGCTCGTGGCGTTTGTTTTTTCATCACTGGATAATTTGTTGCCTTCTACGGCTTCTGTAAACACGTAATCGAGACCTAAGAGCCTGAGTTGCTGCTCCATTTTGGCGCGTCTTTCCGTGGAGTTCTTTAGATTAATAATGAATATTTTCATTTCCATGTCTTTTTAAAGTCGAGCACCGGTGTCGTGCATCTTATTCAGTACAAGTTCAAGTCCTGCTGGCGTAAGGGTCAGCTTTGCGATCGCGGTGTGGATTTTTTCAGAACGGCGGTTTTCATAGCGTGAGTGCGCATTGTTCATCCCTTTGAGGCAAGGCGCGTCCTTTCCGCACTTAATGCCAGGCACGCTAGCCAATCTACGACTATGTGTCAAATATTGAAGTAACGCTTTCGTTTCTCTCAACAAAAATTAACCACAGCTATTTATTGTTTTTTTGGTTGCACTTTGCTGTTGTGTTGCTGGAATTTTTAGTTAAAAAAACATTAAATTCAGTGGGTTAACAGATTTCGAGTCATTTTCTGTTATGCCATATGGAATGGTTCGAAGCTGCAAGCCGGAGCGTTAAAGGCAGGGAAGACGCACTTGCCAGCGCATTATCAAGCGCATTGATAATGATATACAATCTGCCACCACAAGCGTTTATGCCGGTGCGGAGGGAATTAACCATGGCAAATCAGCAATATCTTTTTGGGTGATGGCGGGGGCGTTGACGCTGCTGTTTTTGGTCGTGTCAGTGTTCGTGGGCATGTCCCGCACTGCGAAGCATGGCTTTATAACCTTCGGCATAATGTTTGTTGTGCTGGTGATTGGGGCGTTTATCATCAGCCGTTAGATAAGCAATAAAAAACCGGCACTCAGGCCGGTTTTTTATTATGACTGCGGTTGTCCAACCGGGCCTGCGCCGAGCGTGCCGCCCGGCACGGCCTGGCCGCTTGGTGCGTGCGGACGACCATCTTCTTTACTGCGCTGCTGCGATGTGAGCAACCGGCCAGCGCCGTGAGTGACGCTACAACCAGAAGCAATGCGGAAACTCTCTTCATGTGATCCCCTTTTTGAACGTTAATAAAAGCGTTTCTAAACCTGCAAGAGTGTAAGCATAGACAAGGAAAGCGATCCCTTCTGTAAAAAGAGCTTATTTTTCATGGGGTTTTTCTTAAAACTGGCGTTATGGCTGGAGCGGACAATGCGAAACGCCACTTTAAAGCAGAGCAGGCGGCTCAGAGAGGACAAAACAAAACGGAAGCCGAAGCCTCCGTTGGGAAAAATTACTTACGTCCCAGCAGAAAGCCGATGAATACACCGACACCTGCGGCGACAGCCAGTCCGGCAAAAGGATTCGACTGTACCTGGTCTTTAATGCAATCTGCTGCATCGCGTGCCGCATAGCTGGCCTGATTAGTGTAGCGGCGTGCCGCACCTTTTGCCTGATGCTTAGGTGAATGCGTCGCTTCACCCCATTGTTCTTGTGCTGCACCCGCTGCTTCTTTTACTGCATCTTCAATTTTTCCTGACATCTTTATCTCCTTGGTTTTAATGACACCTTCAAAGCGTAGCAAACGTGGCTGAATCTGCGGCGAAACAGAGTAAATGAATCGGTAAAAATCATTTCTGGCTGTTAATGATGACAACTTTGCAGGCTAAGCTTTTCCTGTCTACCCTTGTCGGAACAGCTTATCGACAGAGAAAAGGGGGTGATCATGAAACGTGATGTGTTGAGTGAAGACGATTATGACGAAGTGTGTCGGGTTATTGGCGATGCCGTTATTATGCTGGCGGAATCGGGTCATGAAACCAGACGCAATGAAATCTTCGATCTGTTGAAACGTACCCGTCAGCACCGTGCACACAGTGAACGTGATGAGCAACGTATGCTGGAGCATGCGATTCGCCTGGTTAAACCCTGAGTTGTTATACTGAGATTGTATGACGATACGCCTGAAATCCTCTGTGTTAATGCACTACCCGTAGGGGCAGACAGGATTTCATGGCGTAGGTAAATGTTCAGCGGTGGGATACCAGCTCACCAGAAAATGACGTAAATGATCGAAACACCATTCGGCATCTTCTGCCTGCTGGCAATAAAACTGAATAGTGATTTTTTCATATTCACGCTGGCGCTGGCGCAGCGGCGACCAACACCAGTCCAGCACTGAGCGGGCGTAATTGACCAGTGAGCCAGCGGTCATGTTGTGCTGCGCTTCTTGCTCAGTCAGGTATGCATCAAAGGCCCGTTCAAGCTTTAGGGCCTCTTCGCGGGTGTGATGAATCAGGTCGGGGCGAAAAGCGATATCGATAAAACCGCAGACAGCATCACTTCTCTGTTGCCAGTCACAGGCCAGCGTCATAAACAGGCCATCCTGTAAATTCACCTCTTCGAGCAGACGACGCAAATTCACCGAGTGTTTGATAACGGCTATTTCCTCAATGCGATCGGTTTCCAGCGTAAGATCGATGCCGCAGGGATTAACGGAACCATTGGCGTTACGCGTGGCGGGAAAGGGAAAATCAATATAACCGTTATTATCCAGACGCTTTTCCATAAATTAAAAACCGGCAATCCGACATTTCCTGACAATAAACGATCTGCTGGCAGGATTCACCCTTTAAGGGCACGTCCAGGTAATTTGCGTATCCTGATAAGGATTGATAAGGCGGAACTGTTTATTTGAGAGGCGCTGCGCGTAATACCCTTCGCGCGTAACGGCAGAGGGCACATATCTGAAACGATCAAGCGATCGCAATGTCCCACTTTGCACAGTCACATCATCTTTACTGACAGTAAAGGATGTCACCAAGTCAAAAATGACGCCATTGGTTTGGCCCATGGGCTGACCATAAATTGTTGCAACTGCTCCGGGGCAGTCTATCCCTTTCGGCCCAGATGAACAGCCGGTGAGAAGGGCAATAAGTGTAAGAATGGCGAGTCGCAACATATTCCTGTTCCTGCTTCAGTCCCCGGGGAAACGCATGGCACTAAATCTGTCATATTGCGCCACTTATGCCTTGATCATAGCAGTTTTAGCTCAGGTTCCCATTTGCATTTTGTTCAATAGTTAAGCGATAGAAATGCAAAAGGGTGACTTTGGTAGCAGATAAACGGTATTCTTGCCATCTTTGCGCACCACTTAAGCAAAACCAGGGATAAATGATGAAAGAAGAAGAAGCCAGTCTAATGATTATTCGTCACGCTATTGAGAAGCTGGACGTTGATAAAAAGCAGCAGGTCCTGATGTGTGCCGACGTTATTCGCGAAGTGATGCAGAAGTTTGATAACGAAAATGCGGGATTAGCATTGATGTTAGTGGCAGCTGAAGTTGCAGCAGAATAAAGCATTATGGGTCAGCATCGTGTGACGCGGTGCGACTTTTCCTCTCTCTCAGCTCTTTCCAGTCTGGCCTGGGTATTACACTTTTTCCTGGTCTCAAACGCTGCCGCCTGTGCTAAACCTGGAAACAGGGTTAATTCAGGAGACCATGATGAAAAAAATGCTGATACTAATGAGTTTGCTCACCAGTGGTTTACTGCTGGCGGGTTGCACTAACGATCATATTCTGCACACCAGAGATGGCCATACGCTGGTTGTTGAGGGTAAACCGCAGGTGGATGAAGATACAGGCCTGATTACGTATAAAGATATTTATGGTCACGAGCAGCAGATCAACCGTGATCAAATCAAAGATATCTCTTCGGTGGGTAACTAACCGCAACACATCGGCCCGCTCCCGGCGGGCCAGCGGCCTTTTTTCTCTTCCCGATTATGCTAAGCTGAAAAAATAGCTAATAAAATCAAAATAGTTCAGCGGAGAACCGAATGAAGGCAGCAATGATTGCCGCAGGCCTGTTGGCCTGCCAGATCGCACCAGCCTGGAGCGAAAGCGAGTTTCAGATTAACTGTCCCGGACGACCTGTCATGACTGTTTCGCGCGCCAACTATGGTCTCAGCACCGTGATGTGGCCAGAAGGGCACTTCCAGATCGCTTCAGGTCAACAGCGTGCCCGTCTTGATGAGGGTGACAAAGTGGCTATCACACGCTTTCGCAATGGCGATCAACTGATTGTGAATAAAAGCAGCCAGGAAATCTTTTTTGTCTATCGTGACAGCGATAAACTGCTGCCTTGTCGCCGCACCAACAAGCGTGAAGTTGATGTTTTAAGTCTGGAACGCTATGACGACAGCCAGCATCCTAACTCTTAACCGGAGCCTTTATGCAACTGAACATTACTGACAGCGTGACGCATCACGATTTAGATGAAATTCGTTTGGGTCTGAATGCCTTTAACAGCCGGTTCATTAATATTGATGAAATTAAAGCGATCGGTGTTTTTGTCAGCAATGCGCAGGGGAAAAAGCTGGCTGGGTTGACCGGTTCCACTACCGGTAACTGGCTGCGCATTGATATGTTATGGGTCAGTGATGCACTACGCGGACAGGGGTGGGAAGCCAGTTGATACAGGCAGCAGAACAGGAAGCCCGTCAGCGAGGCTGCCTGTATGCGCAGGTTGATACCGCCAGTTTCCAGGCGCGACCCTTCTATGAGAAATTAGGCTATACGCTGCGCTTCAGCCTCGATCACTATCCTCGTCATCATCAGCGACACTATTTAAGTAAAGCGTTGTAATCAAAACAGCGGCTGCTGACGCAGATCCAGTGGGTTTTGTTCTCCTTCATCAATCGCGGCCAGCCAGCTTTGTAACGTCACTTTTTTCCAGGGCAGATGACCGCGCGTAGTACCCATCAACACCACATCGGGGCGGAGCGTGCGGTAAAATTCCAGCGATTGCTTTAAATCCGCCAGATTACTGTCCGGTACTAAAACCGTAATCCACTGATTGTGCGCGCGCGTCAGGGTATCGCCGACGAACAGATAAGTCAGACCTAACGGGGAATGATAGAGAAAGCTACAGCTCCCAGGCGTATGGCCCGGCGTCGGCAGCAGATGAAAATCACCAAAATGAATTTCCTGCTGGCTAAAGGTGTCATCAGGTTCAACATAACGACTGATCAGCCCGAGCGAACGGTTGTGGCAATAGAGCGCACTGTTAAACCGTTGCTGGATCACCGCTGAACCGGGCGCCGACTCATGCCAGTGTGTCAGATAGTGGCGGATCACGCCGCCAGCATCAGCTAATACTTCGTGATCAAGCGGATTCTCGACCCGGCCAATCAGCAGATTGCCACGCGGATGACGCAGCATGAATCCATGCATCATTAAATCATTAACGGCATCTTCCACCGGAAATTCCGGCGTTGAGATCCACAAATCGTCATACAGCGGCTTCAATGTCGATCTCCAGACTACAGGTTTAGCGCAAAACGGGATGCCCGGTTGCGTGTAACTGCGCCTGACCCTGTATCACCTGTAAGCGCGCACTGACGCCCAGCGGTAATGTCACGGTATCAGGTGCGTGGCCGAAGGCTAAATCGCTGATGACCGGCAGTGAGCAGGTATCACGCAAGCGTTGCCAGACGGTAGTGAAATCAAAGCCGTTGTCATACTCAGACAGCGCCGTGCTGGTGAAGCTGCCGGTAATAATAGCGCGCTGCCGCGCTAAAATGCCGCTTTGCTGCAGTTGAAGCAGCATACGCTCAATGCGAAACGGGTGTTCATTCACATCTTCGATCACCAAAATGCCATTTTCAAACTGTGGCATCCAGGGCGTACCGATTAACGAGCAGATCATGGCGAGGTTTCCTCCCCACAACGTGCCTTGCCATTCACCCTGATCCGGCGTCGCGCTTTGCCACGCTACATTGACTGTAGGCGATGTTAAGGCGTGCCAGAAGTGATGCAGGGTAAATTCAGATAAAACCTCGGCACCAAAATTTCCCGCTAACATCGGGGCGCTGAAGCTGGTTAAGCCGACCTGCGCGAGCAGCGCGAGCTGAATCACCGTAAAATCGCTGTGTCCGCATAACGCGATCGGCTGATTAAGCAGGCGGCGCTGCAAGCCAATATAATCAATCGACTCCAGTAAACGACTGGCACCATAACCGCCGCGTACCGCCAGCACAATATCCGGTAACACAGAAAGTTGCGCTAACTGGTTAATATCCGCAAGCCGCTCGGCATCGGTTCCGGCGAAACGCTGAAAACGTCGCGTGATAACCTTCTCATTTTCAATCTGATGTCCCGCCTCTCGCAAATAATGAACGGCGCGTTGAGCGGCAGTCTGATTATGGCAATAGCCGGAAGGGGAGATAAGACGAATCGAACGAGGAAGCATAGGGTTTTCCTGCTGTTAGCGGGTATCAGACAAGGCGATAATGAAGAAAAATGTGGCTGAAGTCATCCCGCGATACCCTTTTTGCGCATTTAGGATAAACGGTAATTTTACGGCAGACCGCGCCAGGTATGATAACGTGCGAGACTCCTGCAACGAGATGAAAAATTGCTGAAAATTCGCCACTTTATGCTATCAGCCTTATTACTGACCGGCTGCGCCAGCGAACCCCTCAACCGCATGTTGAAAAAAATACACCACTCACGCAGGCTCCCCCTCCAGTGTGAATGATGCCTGGGCGCTATTCACCGAAGATGCTGCCAGTCATTATGGTGTTGATGAGAAACTTATCAGCGCCATTATTAGTGTCGAATCCGGTGGAAATCCAACGGCCATCAGCCGCTCAAATGCGGTGGGCTTGATGCAGATTAAAGCGTCAACGGCGGGCCGCGAAGTGTACCGCACCCAGGGGCGCCGCGGTCAGCCATCCATTGCTGAGCTGCGTGATCCGGCCAAAAATATCGATATTGGTACGGCTTACCTGAAGATTTTACAGGCGTCCGCGCTGGCCGGTATTCGCGATCCATTAACCCTGCGCTATGCAACCATTGTTTCGTATGCCAATGGGGCGGGTGCGCTGCTGCGTACTTTTTCGCGCGATCGCGATCGGGCGATTGCGATGATCAATGCCATGTCGCCGGATGAGTTTTATCAGCATGTACAGAAGAAACATCCTGCTGCACAGGCGCCGCGTTACTTGTGGAAAGTGACCACGGCGTACCGCACGATTTAAAATTGTGTTCTTAGCGCGCTGCCCGGACAGCGCGCACAATCAATCCAGCAGCAAACGCGCAGTGGGATAATCCACTATCAACACCTTGACATAACCGCCGCGAAGCGCGCCGCGGATTGCATGGGCTTTGTCTTTGCCACCTGCCAGCGCCACCACCTGCGGGCACTGTTTCACCTGGGCTAACTCCATGCCTATCACCGGATCTTCATCGGCCCTGAGAACCGGCTCACCTGTGGCATCAAAGTAGCGCAGACAGATATCACCCACTGCGCCGCGTCCGGCCAGCGTGCGTAACATATTCTCGTCATAGTAATTGCCAGAATTACGCAGCAGCGCCGACGGCTCTAAATCCCCGATTCCGACAATCGCCAGGCTGACTTCATCAAACTTGCGCAATACTTCTGCTACTTCGACATTGGCCGACAGGCGCTGGCGATCGCTGACCGAGTGCTCAATAGACTGTGAAGGCAACAGCCAGGCCGGACAATTCAACAGGGCGGCCAGATTCTGCGTTAAAATGGTGGCCTGCACATTGCCGTTGGCACCGACACCGCCCAGCAGCTGAATCACACCTTTACAGGACGCATTCAGCGGATGCAGCGCATCGACCATGGCGCGAATCGTCCCGCTCCAGGAAGAAATGCCGATCAATTCATCACTGCGCAAGCGCGTTTCCAGATAATGGGCTGCTGCCGAACCAATCGCCTGTTTAATTTGCAGTGCCGATGCATTGTCCGGGACATCAACCACAATGGCCTGCGGCAGGTTATAGGTTTGCTCGATCGCTTTTTCCAGCTCGGGAAACACATTAGCCGGGGGCACCACGCTAATTTTGACCACACCTTCTTTCACGCTGCGATTCAGAATGCGTGAAACAAAAGATTGCGACAGTTTCAGCGATTCCGCTATCGCTGACTGTTTCATCCCTTCGGCATAGTAAAGCGTGGCGATCTTCACCATGAGCCGTTGTTCGTCCTGTTTAGCCATTCATTTTCCCTCTCTGATTCTGACCGGTATTGTTCACTAAGGCGCTAAAAATCACAATGTCGGACAAATTGTGATCGTTTTCGCTTTTTAATCATCGGGCATTGGACGGCATTCAAAGGCGAGTGCATAGTCAGTTTGAATATAAAGTCGCATTTGAATATTTATTCAAGCGGAGAATAACCGATGAACGCACCTCTCGTCAAAATTACCCTACTGGCTTCAATGATGGCATTTTCAGCCGCTTCGCTCGCCGCAGACAAAGGCTTGCTGGCGATTATCACTCCTTCACACGATAACCCGTTTTTCAAAGCTGAAGCGGATGGCGCCTTAGCCAGGGCGAAAGAGTTGGGCTACACCACGCTGGTGGCTTCACACGATGATGACGTAAACAAACAGAACCAGCTCATTGAAACGGCAATTGCCCGTAAAGCAAAAGCCATCATCCTTGATAACGCTGGCGCGGATGCCACCGTTGGACCCGTGCAAAAAGCCAAAGATGCTGGCATCCCCACTTTTTTGATTGACCGTGAAATTAACAAAACCGGCGTTGCGGTGGCGCAGATTGTTTCCAATAACTATCAGGGCGCACAGCTGGGTGCAGAAAAATTCGCCAAATTGCTGGGAGGAAAAGGCGACTACGTTGAACTGCTGGGCAAAGAGTCTGACACCAATGCCGGGGTGCGTTCACAGGGCTATCACGACGTGCTGGATGATTACAGCGACATGAAAATGGTTGCCCAGCAGAGTGCCAACTGGAGCCAGACCGAAGCGTTCAGCCGTATGGAAACCATCCTGCAAAAAAATCCCAACATTGTGGGCGTGATCTCCGGTAACGACACCATGGCACTCGGCGCGGAAGCGGCGCTGAAAGCCGCCGGAAAAACAAAGGTGATTGTGGTCGGCTTCGATGGCAGCGACTACACGCGTGACTCCATTCTCAACAAAGGCAATATCAAAGCGACGGTGCTGCAACCCGGTTGGGATCAGGCGCAAATGGCGGTCACCCAGGCGGATTACTACCTGACAAACGGCAAAGCGCAAAAGAGGAGAAGCAGCTCATGGATTGCGTGCTGATTGATGACAGTAACGCCGCCAAACTGAAAAACTTCAAACTGGCTAACTAGAGCGGAGAGCGCATGAAGCGAATGCAGGCTGTAATGGGCGCAGTGACGCTGATGTTACTGAGCGCCTGCACCGTTGTGGATTTGGACGCAGAGGGTAAGCCAGTAATACCCAAAGATCCCAACGCCAAACCGAGCTATACCCGTCAAACCCCGCAGCAAATAGCGGAGGAGAACTGGCAATCCCGGGTGGTGACAACGGCAAACGATCATGCGCTGAGCTGGGCTGATATGGAGACAAAAAGCCAGACGGTAAAAGCAGGCACCAATGAAAGTGTCTTTGTGCGTGCCAGCGGCACCGTGAGTGCCTTCAATGACAGCAACAACCGCGAACGCACGCTGACTCTGACCATTAATGGTAAGCCGGTCGCTGTCAGTGTAGGCCCGGTGATACGCAGCAATGCTATTCGTGATGCTGCGGGTTTCCGCTTCGAAGAGTTCACTAATCAGGTGCAGTACGCGCAGCTAACCAAAGCGTTGAACCGCCATGCGGTGAAGCAACTGCCAGCCGTGGACGCCAGCTGGATCAACAAACCGGTGCAGGCGCTACTGGCGGTCACGATGGAACAGGGTCGTGTTGATGATGTTGTGGCGGTCGAGCTGAAACAGGGGACACCCTAATGCACGATGACATTATTCTTCAGGCATCCGCGATAACGATGCTGTTTCCCGGCACGCTGGCGCTGGATCGGGTCGATTACCGCGTCTGGCGCGGCAAAGTCAACGTCATTATTGGCGAAAACGGAGCCGGAAAATCCACCCTGATGAAGATTCTTGCCGGCGTTCAGCAGCCTACCCGTGGCGAGCTGACGCTCAACGGGGAAAAAGTGGTGCTGCACAGCACGCGCGATGCTGCCCGTCACGGTATTGGTATGGTGCATCAGGAACTCAATCTGTTTGAAAACCTGTCGGTGGCAGAAAATCTGTTTTTAGGGCGCGAAATCCAGAAGGGCCTGTGGCCAATCAACGAAGCGGAACAGGCGCGGCGCACCGCCGCGCTGATGCAGCGCCTCGATCAACAAATATCCCCAAAAGAGCGCGTCGGTAATCTGAAAGTGGGGCAACAGCAACTGGTTGAGATTGCCAGGGCGCTGGCTGAAGACGCCGATATTTTGATTCTCGACGAACCAACATCGGCGCTGAGTAAAACGGAAGTGGAAATTCTGTTTCGCGTCATTCGTGAACTGACGCGGCAAGGGGTTTCGATCATCTATATCTCACACCGGCTGGAAGAGCTGATGGCGATTGGTGACGTAATCACGATCCTGCGCGATGGTCGTTTTCAGGCGGAAGCAAAAGTCAGCGACATTGACGTGCCGTGGATCGTGCGCGAAATGCTGGGCAGTGAACCGGTGGCTAATTTTTTTGCCGGAAGAGCGCGACGTTGGCGCGCCGATGCTTGAGGTGCAGCACATCACCTGCGTCAGTCCAAACGGCAACACGCTGGTGGATGATGTCAGCTTTCAGGTGCGGGCGGGTGAAATCGTCGGTATTTACGGTCTGATGGGCGCGGGCCGCACAGAATTGTTTGAATGCCTGCTGGGCAGTGAACGCAATTATCTCGGCAAAATTTGGCTCGACAGCAAGCCGCTACCCACTCGTTTGCCTACTGCGGAACGGATCCGTATGGGGATGAGCCTGGTACCGGAAGATCGCAAACGTGCCGGCATTTTTCCGGTCTCTTCGGTAGCGACCAACCTCACAATCGCCAGCTTATGGCGGCGTTTGACGCATCGCTTCGCCATTGCCCAGCAGGAAGAGCAGCAGGCAGTTGCCAGCACGGTGGGCAATCTGGCTATCAAAGTCTCCTCGCCGGAGGTTGCAATCAGCGCCCTGAGTGGCGGCAACCAGCAGAAAGTGGTCATTGGACGCTCATTGCTGACGAATCCACGCCTGTTGCTGCTGGATGAGCCAAGTCGCGGCATTGATGTGGGCGCAAAGGCAGAAGTGTTTCGCATGATGGTAAAACTATCGCAGCAGGGTATTGCGGTGCTGTTTTCAACCTCCGATCTCAAAGAAATTATGGCCGTGGCTGACCGCATTCTGGTGATGTCCGGCGGCAAACTTACCGCTGATATTCCGCGCGCTCAGGCGGAAGAATCAGCACTGGTCAAAGCAAGTGCGCAGGGGTTTTAGGCATGAAATCACATCAGGCAGTGGCGCTGGCTACGCAACCCGCGAAAGCGTTTAACTCACGTGAAGGTTTTCTGTTGCTGCTATTGAAGCTGCGCACTTTTATTGCGTTGATTTTAATTGTCGGCTTTTTCTCCATTACCGTCCCGGATTTCCTCGCGCTTGGCAGCATGGTGATTATGGTTAAGCACATTGCTATCAATGCTTTTTTGGCGCTGGGCATCACCTTTGTGATTATTACCGCCGGTATCGATCTTTCGATCGGTGCCACGCTCGGATTATGCGGCATGATCGCCGGTTGGCTGATCACCAAAGGCATTGTGCTGCCGATGTTTGGCATCGCTATCTTTCCCAGCGTCTGGCTGATTGTGCCGATTGTGTTGCTGACTGGCGCGCTCATTGGTGCCGGTAACGGCTGGATCATCACCCGTTACAACGTCGCGCCGTTTATTTGCACGCTTGGCACTATGTATATCCTGCGGGGCGCAGCAATGCTCACCTCAGGCGGCGAAACTTTTCCAGGCTTACAGGGTAATCCCCAACTCGGTAATACCGGTTTTGACAAAATTGGTGCAGGCAATTTTCTCGGTTTGCCTTACGCCATCTGGATGATGATCGTGCTGGCGCTGATTATCGCCTACATTGCCCGTCGACTGCCGTTTGGCCGCCAGGTTTACGCGATTGGCGATAATGAACGAGCCGCTGAACTTTCAGGGGTGAAAACCAAACAGGTCAAAATTCTGGTGTATACGCTTTCCGGTTTTTGCGCCGCGATTGCAGGCATTGTGGTGTCGTCGCAACTGGTGGCGAGCCATCCGGCTAACGGTACAGCGTTTGAGATGAACGCCATTGCGGCGGTGGTATTAGGCGGCACCTCATTAGCTGGCGGACGCGGCACCATTCTGGGCACGCTGGTTGGCGCATTCGTCATTGGTTTTCTGGCGGATGGCTTGATCATGATGGGTGTCAGTGAGTTCTGGCAAATGGTGATCAAAGGCATCGTGATCATTATTGCCGTCATCATTGATCAGACGCAAAACCGTATGCAGCAGAAAGCGGCGGTAGTCGCTCAGAAAGCCCTGATTGAGGAGAGTGAAACGAAGCCCTAATCTCTTCAACGGACGTTAAGCAGCACAGGGAGCAGTGACCCCTTTTTTTCACTGTTATGAATATATATTCGAAAGCGATTTAAAATTCAGGGGTGGAGTATGAATCCTTTTAATCTTTCGGTGGATGCGTTGCAGCGCAAGGCACGCGCTGTTCGCCGTCGCATTATTCTGCTGAATGCAGGTAGTCCGGCTGGCGGCCATACGGGGGCCGATCTGTCACAGGTGGATATTTTGACCGCGCTCTATTTCCGCATCCTTAATTGCGCACCGGATCGCACCGAAGACGATCAGCGGGATATTTATATTCAGTCGAAAGGCCACGCCGTTGGCGGCTATTACTGCGTGCTGGCCGAAGCGGGCTATTTCCCTGTTGACTGGTTGCCAACCTACCAGCATGCCGATTCTCACTTACCGGGTCATCCGGTCCGGCAAAAAACGCCGGGCGTTGAGCTTAATACGGGCGCACTGGGACACGGTTTGCCAGTCGCAGTGGGCATCGCGATCGCGGCGAAAAAAGATAACAGCACGCGCCGCATTTTTGTGGTCACCGGCGATGGCGAACTGGCTGAAGGCAGTAACTGGGAAGCGGCGCTGGTGGCTGCCCATTACGGCCTCGATAACCTGATCATCATTAACGACAAAAACAAACTGCAACTGGCTGGCACCACGCAGGAAATCATGAACTCCGATCCGCTGCCGCAAAAATGGCGTGCTTTTGGGCTGGAGGTCACTGAATGCAGCGGCAATGACATGGCATCGGTCGTCGGGACGATCGAAAACCTGCCTAAAACCGGTAAGCCGCAGGTGATTGTGGCGCATACCGAAAAAGGGTTCGGCATCTCCTTTATTCAGAGTAAACCCGAATGGCATCACCGCGTACCCAAAGGAGACGAGATCGACCTGGCAATGGAGGAGTTAAAAGATGAGTAATGCACAACATCTGGCAAATGTGATGGTGACGGCGTTCATTGATGCCGTAAATCGCGGGATCGATTTGATACCAGTGGTTGCCGATTCCACCTCAACTGCCAAAATAGCTCCCTTTATTAAGGCGTTCCCCGACCGCCTGGTGAATGTCGGTATCGCGGAACAAACCCTGGTGGGCACAGCCGCCGGACTGGCATTAGCCGGAAAGGTCGCTGTGACCTGTAACGCCGCGCCGTTCCTGGTCTCGCGTGCCAACGAACAGGTGAAAGTGGATGTCTGCTACAACAATACCAACGTTAAGTTGTTTGGTCTGAATGCCGGGGCCAGCTACGGCCCACTCGCCAGCACCCATCACAGTATTGATGA
The DNA here is from genome assembly GCF_027157825.1 of Pantoea sp. LMR881. NCBI lineage: Bacteria > Pseudomonadati > Pseudomonadota > Gammaproteobacteria > Enterobacterales > Erwiniaceae > Pantoea > Pantoea sp. LMR881. The sequence continues at coordinate 788,286 of NZ_JAPVOK010000002.1, read as the reverse complement.
TATCGCTGTGATGCGCGGCTTCGGTAACATTGAAATCTATGCGCCTTCCTGCCCACTCGAATGTCGGCAAATTATTGATTATGCACTGGAACATCAGGGGCCGGTTTACATTCGCCTTGATGGTAAAGATCTGCCGCAGCTGCATGATGAGAACTACCGGTTTAAACCGGGCCAAATCGACCCACTGCGTGCAGGTCATGATATTGCGCTGGTGGCGATGGGCTCAACAGTTCACGAGGCGGTTAACGCGGCGATGCAACTGGCTGAACAAGATATTTCAGCCGGTGTGATCGCCATTCCATCGATTCGACCTTGTGATACCCAACAGCTGCGCAACCTGTTAAATCACTATCCAGCCGTCATTACCCTTGAAGAGCATAACGTTAGCGGAGGTGTCGGCAGCCTGGTCGCGGAAGTCTTAGCTGAAGGCGGCTGTGGCATTCCACTCTTACGCCTGGGGATCCCGGACGGAGAATACGCGATTGCAGGCGATCGCGCGTCAACCCGGGCGCATCACGGCATTGATGCCGCCAGCGTCGTCAACAGTGCAGTGCGCATCTGCACAGGAGCGTCAACATGAGGGAACCGCTGATCTTGGCAATTGATGAAGGCACCACCAACGCGAAAGCCATTGCGGTTGATCGTCAGGGCCGTGTCGTGGCGCGTGGAAGTCAGAGCCTGACGCTGGAACATCCGCATCCGGGACTGGCAGAGCAGGATCCACTGGCCATTTGGCTGGCAGTGAAACAGGCGACTATTCAGTGTCTGGCACAATGTCAGGGCGCAACCGTGACAGCCGTGGCGATCAGCAACCAGCGTGAATCGGTACTGATTTGGCAACGCCGTGACGGCAAACCCCTGACCCCGCTGGTGAGCTGGCAGGATCGCCGCTCTGAAGCTTTTTGCCGCGAGCTGCATCAGGCGGGCAAAGCGCCACGTATTACTGGCCTGACCGGGCTTGCGGTTGATCCGATGTTTCCCGCCGCCAAACTCACCGGGATGCTGGCGGCGATCCCGGATGGCGCATCGCGTGCGGCCGCAGGCGAGTTATGTATCGGCACGGTTGACAGCTGGCTCACCTGGCAATTAACCGCGGGGACCAGTTTCGTCACCGATCATGCCAATGCCGCACGCACCCAGCTTTACAGTTTACACACCCACGACTGGGACGATGAACTGCTGGCGCTGTTTCATCTGCCACGAGCCGCTCTTCCCGTTATTACCTCATCGGCCAGCGAGCAAGGCGTAGTGAAGGTCGATGATATTCCAGGCTTAGCCCCCGGCACGCCAATTTTGGCGCGTATCGGCGACTCGCATGCCGCGTTGCAGGCCCAACGACGTGGCGATGCCGAAGTGGTCAAGGCCACCTATGGCACAGGCTCATCGCTGATGATGTCAATGGCCATGCCGCTGATGACGGAAAATGGTCTGAGTACCACCGTGGCTTGGCATGACGGTCAGCTTCGCTTTGCGTTCGAAGGCAACATTACCCATACCGGTTCCGGGGCGGCCTGGCTGGGAAAAATGCTCGGTATTCATGACCCACGGCAACTGACCGCGCTGGCGGAAAGCACCTCAGACAATCAGGGCATCTATTTTGTCCCGGCGCTGTCAGGTCTTGGCGCGCCCTGGTGGGATCTCAAAGCGCGTGGCCTGGTCTGTGGGCTGACCGACGCCGCCACACCGGCCGTATTAGCGCGCGTGGCGCTGGAGTCGGTTACTTTTCAAATTGCCGATGTATTTTTTGCCATGGAAGAAGCCAGTGGTCAGCAGCTTCCTGCGCTGTGTGTTGACGGCAGCGCCACAGAAAACAGCTGGCTAATGCAGTTGCAGGCGGATGTGTTGCAGCGTCCCCTTCAGCGCGTGCCCACCGCCGAAGTTTCGGCGCTTGGCGCTGCCTTGCTGGCGGGAAAAGTATTGGGCTGGTGGCAGCAGGGCAGTGAAATGCAGGCGCTGCAAGGTGGTAGCGTCATTATGCCGCGTGAACAACATGCGCAGACCATGCAGGAAAACTATAAAGGCTGGCTCGACGCGGTTGCCCGTTGCCGTTATCAGCCACAATAACTTTTCGGAGCAGAGCAATGTCAAAACTTCCTGAGCAGTTAACGTTCGGCATTATTATTGGTAACCGGGGCTTTTTTCCCAGCTATCTGGTTGGTGAGGCGCGCCAGCAGGCGGTGGCGCTGTTTGAAAAACTGAATATCAACACCGTGATGCTCAATGAGTCACAAACCAGTCTGGGCGGTGTCGAAACGCGCCAGGAGGCAAAAGTCTGTGCGGCGCTGTTCCGCCAGCATCGTGACGCGATCCATGGCATTGTGGTGCTGTTGCCGAATTTTGGCGATGAGAAAGCTATCGCCGAAGCGATTCGCCTTTCCGGGTTAAATGTGCCGGTATTAGTGCAGGCGGAGCAAGATAATCTCGACAAGATGGGACTGGCAACGCGCCGGGATAGCTTCTGCGGCAAGATTTCGCTGTGCAATAACCTGCGGCAATATGGCATTCCCTTCACCTTAACTACCCAGCACGTATGCGCCTTAAGTGGCGAATTGTTCATGCAGGATCTTCAGCGATTCGCCCAGTTATGTCGCGTCGTCAACGCCATGCGTCGGGTGCGCGTCGGGGCGATAGGTGCCCGCCCGGCGGGATTCAACACCGTGCGTTACAGCGAAAAGCTGTTGGAAAAAATGGGTATTGCGGTGGAAACGCTCGATCTTTCAGAGATATTCAGTCGTATCAAACATCTGCGTGATGATGATATTCGCGTGGCTGAAAAGCGTGACATTCTGGAAGCCAATGCGGATGCGCGCGCTATTCCGTCTGAAAAGCTGCAAACCATGGCAAAACTGTTTGTGGTGATCAGCGAATGGGTAAATGACAACGATATTGATACCACAGCGATTCAATGCTGGACATCGTTACAGGAAAACCTTGGCATTAACGTCTGTTCAATCATGAGCGTGATGTCAGGTCAACTGATGCCAAGCGCCTGTGAAGTTGACGTGATGGGGGCGCTTTCGATGTATGCGCTGGCCAGTTGTTCCCTGAGTCCCGCTTCTCTGGCGGACTGGAATAACAATTTCGGCGACGATCGCGATAAATGCGTACTGTTTCACTGCGGTAACTTTGCCAGCGCCAGTCTGGACTCGCCGACCATGGGGACAGCCGATATCATTGGCACTACGGTAGGTAAAGAAAATACCTGTGGCGCGGTACATGGACGAATGAAAAGCGGTGATTTGACCTATTTTCGCCTCTCTACCGATGATTTCAGCGGGGAGATTAAAGCCTATGTGGGAGAGGGGAGATCAGTAGACGATCCGCTTGATACGGTGGGCTGTCGTGCTGTGATTCAGGTTCCCCAACTGGAAACATTACTGGCGTGGATTTGCCGCAACGGCTTTGAACACCACGTGGCGATGAATCACTCTGCTACCGCCGCGGTACTTCAGGAAGCCTTCAGCAATTATTTAGGGGTAAATTGTTATCACCATCAACAACGGGGATGATGTAAAGATCCTCATCCCAGCCTTCTCCTGCAAACGGGAAAGGCTGGGACGATGTTAACTACTCATTCGCCACCGCTTTTAAATCCACGGTTGGGAAGTTACCGCCACTGAACTCAACCTGACGGATCGGGAAGGCGAAGCGGATATCACGTGCTTCTAATTCCGCCATAAGCCGTAAATTAATCTCCTGCTGAATATCCATATATTTGTTGTAGTCAGCGTCGAGCACGATATAAACCACCTCAAACGACAACTTCGAATCTTCAAAAGCCAGGAAATGGGCGCGGTCAAATCGCGTCAGCTCAATGCTCTGAATAATATCTTTTACCAGTCCACTGATTTCACGCACTTTTTCTGACGGCGTGGCATAGCTGATACCAAACTTAAACACAATGCGGCGCTGCTGCATACGCTTATAGTTATGGATAGTTTGCTGCAACATAATGGTATTAGAGCAGACGATCTGTTCACCGCTCAGGCTACGTATGCGGGTGGTTTTCAACCCGATGTGTTCGATTGAACCGGCAATATCGCCAAACACCACAAAATCGCCGTGCTCAAACGGGCGATCTAAACCAATCGCCAGTGAGGCAAACACATCGCTCAACACCGTTTGAATAGCCAGAGCGATGGCAATACCGCCGACGCCTAAGCTGGCAACCAGTGCGGTAATGTTAATGCCCATATTGGACAGAATGGCGAGCACCATCATGACCCATACCACGATACGCAGCAAAATGCCGAGAATGACCATGGTGACGGGGTTACGCACATGAAGCGGATCGCGTAACAAATTTTGCAGCCATAAGCGAATGCCACAGTCAATCCACAAGGCTAACTGAACAATGAAGGCCAGGAACCAGCCGTGGGAAATCGTAACGCGCCAGGCGTCAGGAAGATCAATAAATTTCAGCGCGATCAGCAGTGAAAAAATCATCAGCAGCGTCTGGCTGGTGCTGCGGAGAATCTCAACCAGAATAGCCGTGGCGCGCACATGACGATGTTCGCTGTAGTGAGCGACGCGGTTGGAGATAAAACGAATAAGCGTGCGCAGCAGCCAGTAAATCACCAGCGTGGCCACGACGACAATTGCGCTGTTTATCCAAAAATCCTGATTAAAAAAATTGACTGAAAACGACGTGATGAAAGCCAGTTTTCCATTGGGGAGTCTCTCCTTGCTGGGATCCGGTTTTAGGAATGAAGCAAGCAGAAGCATAGCCTGGATGCGCCGGATATGTGTGGCGCATCCAAAAAGGAACTTATTGAAAACGATTTGCTTTGTCGCGAGCCAGTCGTTCCAGAGCAAAGATCACCTGCTGTAACTGACGCTCCTGTTGCGGTTCAATGCGGGTAAACCGGAAGCTCAGGCGTGGCGTCACGCGGGTTTCATTTTTACTGGTGACGACGCTGCGCTCACCGATATGCAGCAGCGTAGCGCCCACCTCAAACTGCCCATATTCGCCCAGCTCTACACGTAACTTTTTAAAACTGTCTCCGCTTTTCAAATCTTCAGGGAGCGACTCATCCACCAGCACCCCGATACCGCCCAGGGACAAATCTTGCAGGCGAAAACGTGTTTTCTTACCGTCTGGCCATTCACTGTGACACCAAAACTGCGGCTCAAGCGGGGCATTAATGCGGAAAAATTCCCGGCGCTGAATTTGCCACAGCAGATCTGGAAGTGCAGCACTGAAAGCCGGTAATCCTTCGAATTCTACCCGTTCCAGCGAATCCAGACTGAATTCAACTTTTGCGCCTTGTGTCTCAGCAGAAATAGCGATCTCATTGCATTGAAGCGCGTAGTCGTTATCCAGATTGTTACTGCCCAGATCGAACAGAATGCGATCTTCATCCGCCGCAAGCATACGGCTGATAAACTGTCCCCGTGAAAAACTCACCATTATGGGTGTCTGAAAGCGCAGCAAATCCTTCATCACACCCAGGACAGCCAGCGTGCCACGTTTGAGATAGTGTTCTTTATCGGCTTCTTTCACTTTTGGCTCCAAATGATTGCATCATCATCTTTTCTTTTTCCTTTGCCACCTGTGCGTTATCGGCACAGGTCCCCAAATCTTTACCAGACTAACACTTTTTTTTTACTGTGACCCACCAAGCAGAATTGAAAACCCTGTCTATACTTATTGCGGTAAACCGCTTGATTAATCAGGCGATCGCAAAGTAACCAAAAAATGAAAGGAGCAGTCAATGGGTATTATTTCATGGATCATCTTTGGGTTAATCGCCGGTATTCTCGCTAAATGGATCATGCCGGGTAAAGATGGCGGCGGTTTTATTCTTACCATCGTGCTGGGCATCATTGGTGCAGTCGTCGGTGGCTGGATCAGTACCCTGTTTGGCTTTGGCCGCGTAGACGGTTTCAACTTCGGTAGCTTCGTTGTGGCGGTAATTGGTGCCATTGTGGTGCTGTTTATCTATCGTAAAGTACGAAGTTAACGATACGTGTTCGATAAAAAAGGGGACGAAGATTCGTCCCCTTTTTACTGCTCAGCGATTAAAAATCGTAACCTACTGTAGCCATCACCGAACGCTCCGCACCCCAGTAGCAATAGCCCGTACCATAACAGGCCGCAACGTATTTACGATCGGTCAGGTTGTTGGCATTGACCTGAATCCATGCCCCTTTGAGACGGCTGTCCCAGGTCGCTAAATCAGCGCGAACGGATGCATCAAACAGCGTAACGGAAGGCAGACGTGTGGTGTTTTCATTGTCGGCCCACTGTTTGCCGATGTAACGCACACCGGCACCCGCGCTCAGACCGTAATCAAACCGATAATAGCCCCAGAACGAGGCCATGCTGTTTGGCGTTACGTAAGGGGTATGGCCGTCGTTGCCATCCACCGAGTCCTTAAAACGCAGGTGATTCAGCGTGTAGCCTGCAAGGGTACTCAGGCGCGGGGTGATTTGATTATGCGCTTCAAGTTCAATCCCTTGTGAATGCACTTTGCCAGAAGGCGTATAGGTTGCAGTAAGCACATCGCGGTTAGAGACATCCTTTTGTGTCAGGTCATAGAGCGCCAGCGTATACAGGTCGCGCGTGCCTGTGGGCTGGTATTTTATCCCGGCTTCGTACTGTTCGGCTGTGGTGGGTTTCAGCAAATTATTGTTTGCATCGGTAAGGGCCGTTGGCGTAATCGCCTGGCTCCAGCTGAAGTAGGGGGATAAGCCATTATCGAAGGCATAGAGCAGCGCCGCTCGTCCGCTAACGTGATCATCCTGACGGCGATCGCTGCCGCTGTTGTCCGCTACAATCCGATCGTAACGCCCCGACAGATCCAGATGCCAGCGATCCAGCGTTATCTCATCTTGCAGATAGAAACCGGTCTGATAATAGCGCCGGGTTTTTTCGCTCCACGAGTAAGTGGGCATGATGCCCACCTGTTCACCGGTCAGTGCGTTGAGCTGATTCGCGGCCCCGCCTGCGTTACTGATATCATTTTTATAGCGATGATATTCCGCGCCAATGCTGACGCGATGTTCCAGTTCGCCGGTAGTGAAACTCGCCTGCAAGCGGTTATCTGTTGCCCAGGCCGTTAGTGAAGAGCGTTCACCTGAATAATAACGATTCAACACATCGGGATTTACCGCATCCCAGCCAGTTTGATAAACCTGATCGAGATCGACGTTAGAATGGCTGTAGCTGCCGAGAGATGAAAACGACCAGATATCGTTGAATTGATGTGAGAAATCGTAACTGTAGATCTGTTCGTGTCGTTTGAACTGGTCGAGGTCGCTGTTGCCCTCGTAAAAACCGTTACTCAGTTTGTAGCCGTTGTGTTCAGTAATGCTACCGTCACCGGGTACCGAGCCGTGATAGCCACCAGAAGGATCTTTTTGCAGATAGGCTCTGAGAATGAGGTGGGTATCTTCCGTTGGCTGCCACAGCAGTTGCGGCATCAACGCATATTTCTCTTCACGGGTATGATCGTACTGCGTGTCGCTGTTGCGCGTGATACCGGTCAGGCGAAATGCCCACTGTTCGTTGAGGGCAGAGGTGTAATCAAAAGCCGCGTTGGTGGTGGCATTCGTGCCCGCTGAAAGCTGAAAGTGACCTTCCTCGCTGAACCGGGGACGTCGGGTTGTCATATTGACCAGCCCGCCTGGCACAGTCTGGCCGTAAAGTGCAGAAGAGGGGCCTTTGATGACATCAATACGTTCCAGAAACCAGTTATCGACCTGTAACACGTTAAAGCTGCCGCCGTCACTCATCACCCGTAAACCGTCGAGGAACGTGTTATCCACATCGCCGCCGTGGAAGCCTCGCAGCGAAAGAGTGTCATAACGGGTAGCGGCACCAGCAAAGTTAGTAAAAACGCCGGGTGTGTAATTCAGTGCCTGATTGAGATCGAGCGCGCCCTGATCCTGAATTTGCTGTCGCGTGATCACTGACACCGATTGTGGTGTTGTCAGTAATGGACGATCGCTTTTTGTCGAGCCCTGGCTGGTCGTTACGCGATAATCCTGGGTGGGTGAGTCGGCACTCTCCTGGGGTTGAGCCGTGACGACAAGGGTTTCAGCCGCAAAAACCAGGGATGGTGCAGCAAGCGCCAGCGCACATACGCCTGCGCAGCGTGTTAACGGGAAAGGCAATTTCATTGACGGTCCTTTCAGTTCAGTTAAGCGAACAATGTTAACAATCGATAAAGATTCTCGTTTTAATATTGAGAATTATTACCATTTGTTAAAAATGTTGCAATTTTGCCTGTGAGTGAAGGGAAGTCAAGAGAAATGAACCGATACTGCCACAAAGAGGCAGCAGTATCGGAACAGGATCATTGCACGGAGGTTGTGGTCTGCGGAATATCGTGGGCGCTGTTACAGGTTTTGTCCTTTGGACAATATTTGTCGAGCAGCATCAGCGTTACGCCATTCGTCCAGCCGAAGCCGTCCTGTAATGGATATTCGCCGCCACCGCCGCCGCCGAGGTTTTTACCTTCAACCACATATTTTTCAACCAGCTTGTGCTCTTTGTCATAGGTGGTTTGTACGTTTCGCAGGAAGCGTACACCCACCTGCTGAGCCAGCTGAGGTTTGTTGTAATGCTCCAGACCTTCAACGGCCACCCACTGCAACGGTGCCCAGCCGTTTGGCGCATCCCACTGCTGACCGTTGTTCACTGTCGTGGTCACCAGGCCGCCGGGTTTCAGCAACTGCTTCTCAACCGCACTGGCTGTGCTGTCAGCCTGCTTATCGCTGGCAACCTGCAGGTAAAGCGGGAACAGCGCCGCAGCGGTCAACTGTGGATGTACCTGCTTTTTCTTCCAGTCATAATCGGCGTACCAGCCTTGCTGGCTGTTCCACAGATAACGGTTGATTGCTGCCTGACGCTTCTCGGCGCGATCGGCATACTGCTTCGCCATATCGTCCTGCTTATTGAGCTGATAGCTTTTCGACAACACTTTTTCGAGGTGGAACAGCAGGCTGTTGAGGTCGACCGGTGCCATTTGGGTGGTGCGAATCGTGGCCAGATTTTGCGCATCGGTAAACCAGCGCGAGCTAAAATCCCAGCCCGAAGCTGCGCCTGAACGCAGTTCGCGATAGAGCTCCGCTTTATCACGCTGCGGCGCTTTTTTCGCGGTATTAATATCATCCATCCAGGATTCAGTGCGCGGCACATCACGCGCATCCCAGTAGCGATTAAGCAGCGTACCGTCGGCGAGTTTAATGACACGTTTGCTGGCGTTGCCCGCTGCAACGGTGTTGCTGTCTGCCATCCAGTAATCGTACTCTTTTTTGTAGCTGTGGCAGATAACGGGTATAGGCTTTACCACCGTCGTGGGTCGCCAGCAAATCCACCATCAGGCTAAAGAAAGGCGGCTGTGAACGGCTTAAATAGTAGCTGCGGTTGCCGTTAGGAATGTGGCCGTAGCGATCGAGCAGCGAGGCGAAGTTATCGACCATATCCTGGACGCGATCCCAGTGGCCGCTCTCAGCCAGGCCGAGCATCGTAAAGTAGCTGTCCCAGTAGTAAATCTCACGGAAACGGCCGCCAGGCACGACGTAAGGCTTAGGCAATTGCAGCAGCGAATCATACTGTCCGGCGCTTTTTGCGGTACGTGTCAGGACGGGCCACAGCCCATCGATATGATCGCGCAGATTCTGTCCGGCAGGCGGCACATATTTTTCCATTTCAGGCGGCAGAGTGAAGTTTGCCGTTACGAAACGTTTCAGGTCGAAGCTGCCCTGATTCTTCTGCATCTGCCAGTCGGCAAGAATAGAAGAGGGATCATATTTTGGCAGCGCATCAGCAAAGGTTTTTTGGTCGGGATAAAATTTCGCCTGTTGCACCGCATTGAATAGCGGGCCTAATCGTACATCGGGCGGCTGCGGCTGGTTGCTCAGCATGCGGGAATTATCGTCGGCATGGGCGGTAAAAGCAGGCACGCTCAATAACAGCGTCAGCAGCAGCGGCGCATAACCGTAACGCCGTTCAGTGGCGCTTACCTCAGTTTTTAGCATCGGTTGTTCTCCTTGTCCGAAAAGGCGGTCTCGCGTAACGCATTGACCACCCGAACAACTTTAGACGCTATCTGCCGATTTCACCGGATAGCGAACCGGAATTGTGAAGGCGCAGGAAAAAATAGTGTGTAAAGTCCCGGATAAAAACCGCGATGACCACACGGTTTTTTCTTGCCCTTGTCACACTTTTCCCCGACGCTGGAAAGAAAAAAGGAGAGCAGCATGGAGATCATCTGGTATCACCCTTCGCAACCGGCGGCGCGCTGGATTGAGGGATTACAAAAACGTTTACCGCAGGCGCGGGTGCGGCGCTGGCAACCAGGCGACAACGCGCCTGCAGATTATGCACTGGTACGTTCGCCGCCCGTTGAGATGTTAAAAGGGCGGGATGCGTTGCGGGGGTGTTTGCATTAGGCGCGGGCGTGGACGAAATTCTGGCTCAGCTCAGGCATCATCCTGATATGTTGTCCGCCTCCGTGCCGCTTTATCGTCTGGAGGATACCGGCATGGCGCGTCAAATGCAGGAGTATGCGACACACAGCGTACTGGGCTGGTTTCGTCGTTTTGACGATTACCGTCTGCAACAGCAGCCGCCCTGCTGGCAGCCTTTAACCGCCTATGCGCGCGATGACTTTACGGTGGGCATTCTTGGGGCAGGCGTGCTGGGCCAACGTGTGGCTGAATCTCTGAAAATTTGGGGCTTTCCGCTGCGTGTCTGGAGCCGTTCTGCGAAGCAACTCCCCGGCGTCACCAGCTTTGCCGGACGTGAGTCGCTGAACGATTTCCTGCAAGGCACGCGCGTGTTAATCAATCTTCTGCCCAGCACGCCTGAAACCCTCAACCTGATCGATGAAACTTTTTTACAGCAACTGCCACAAGGGGCGTTTTTCCTTAATCTGGCGCGAGGGGCGCAGGTGGTAGAATCGGATCTGCTGGCGGCGCTGGACAGCGGTCAGCTTAAAGCCGCCGCGCTGGATGTGTTTCAGGTGGAACCGTTGCCGGAAGATCACCCGCTGTGGCGTCATCCGCGCGTGACAATCACGCCGCATAATGCCGCTGTCACTTTGCCCGAGGAGGCGATGGATTATATCGCTCGCGCCATTAAGCAGCGTGAGGCGGGTGACACCCCACCAGGTTGCGTTGATCGGCAACGCGGCTATTAATTATTTATGCCCAGTGATGGGCTATCAGCAGGAGTTGAAGATGTATCCGGTAGATCTGCATATGCACACTGTTGCCAGTACCCATGCTTACAGTACGTTACACGATTACGTTGCGCAGGCGAAAAAGAATGGTCTGAAGCTGTTTGCCATTACCGATCACGGCCCGGATATGGCCGATGCGCCGCATTACTGGCATTTCGTCAATATGCGCATCTGGCCACGGGTGATCGACGGCGTGGCGATCCTGCGCGGTATCGAAGCGAATATTAAAAATCAGCAGGGGGAGATTGACTGTTCCGGGCCGATGCTGGATGCGCTGGATCTGATCGTTGCAGGCTTTCACGAGCCGGTGTACGCCCCGCGTGATAAAAAGCACCATACGGATGCGATGATCGCGGCCATGGCGGGCGGGCTGGTGCACATTGTCAGCCATCCTGGCAACCCAAAATTCCCGGTCGATATTCCGGCCATTGCGGAAGCCGCTGCGCATTACGATGTGGCGCTGGAGATTAACAACTCCTCTTTTACGCATTCACGTCCCGGCAGTGAACCTAACTGCCGCGCTATCGCTGAAGCGGTGCGCAATGCGGGCGGTCGGCTGGCGTTTGGATCAGATTCACACACGGCTTTTACGCTGGGTCATTTTGAGCACTGTTTACGGATAACGCGCGAAGTGGATTTTCCTGAAGATCGCGTGTTAAATGTCACGCCGCGTCGTCTGCTTGATTTCCTCGAGCAGCGCACCGGCAAACACATTGCTGAACTGGCTGACTTTTAATTTTATTGCTTCAAGGATTTTGACTCATGAATGAGTTTTCCATTTTGTGCCGCGTGATCGGCTCATTGTTCAATCGCCAGCCGCAAGATCCGCTGCTGGTGCCGCTTTTTACGCTGCTGCGTGAGGGAAAATTGCAGGCGCAATGGCCACTGGAGCAGGACGATCTGCTCAAACGCTTACAGCAAAGCAGCGATCCGCAGGCGTTAGCGGCAGATTACAATGCGCTGTTTGTTGGCAGCGATTGCAACGTCCCGCCTTATGCGTCGCAGTGGCCAGGAGGGAAAACAGAGCCAGAGGTGCGTGCGTTTTTAACCTCTCGCGGGATGCCGCTCAGTGAGGCGCCTGCCGATCACTTTGGCATATTAATGCTGGCAGCTTCCTGGCTGGAAGATCAGTCTGAAGCAGATGAAAGCACGGCACAGCTTGAGCTGTTTGAAGCGTACCTGCTGCCGTGGTGCGGCGCGTTTTTAGGCAAGGTAGAAGCGCATGCCACTACCCCATTTTACCGCACGCTGGCAGCACTGAGCCGCGAAGCGATTCAGGCTATGTACGATGAATTAGCCGATCAGGCTGAAGACGACGAAGACGAATAACTTACCAGCTTGCCGGATCGGTTCCCGGCAGGCATCCCGGCGTCGCGCAGAGAAAGGGCGTGCCGGGAAGGTAAGCGGCGGCACGCAGCCGGATACCCAACCCCCACGGCGTTAATTCCAGCATCGGCAGGTTATCTTTTACCTCCGCTGTGATGCCCGTTTGCGTACTCCCTGGCGCATACCTGTGCTGTTGCAGTAATTGTGCGGTGCGCGCCAGTGAGAGTCGCGCCTGACTGCCGTTACCGTTTTCCACCCGCTGCTGTAACCCTGTTAACACGGCTGCCGCCATCAGATAGCCTGTGGCGTGATCTAACGCCTGCACCGGCAGGGGTGTCGGCTTGTCATGTTGCTGCCAGTGCATCCCCTGTTCAGCAATACCGCAGCCCATTTGTACCAGACTGTCGAAGCCGCGACGATTGCGCCAGGGACCTTGCCAGCCCCACGCATTCAGACTGACATCCACTAAACCCGGCGCAATCTTCTGACGTGTTTCGGCGTCCAGGCCCAGCCGGTCCAGTGCATCGGCGCGATAACCGTGCACAAGCACGTCGGCCTGACGTAGCAACCGAATTAACTGTTCGCGATCGTCCGTGTGCGTTAAATCAAGCACCGCACGCCGCTTGCCGCAGCTGATCTCTTCATCCAGCCCTGGTTCCTGCCAGCCGGGAGGATCGATGCGTAAAACATGCGCGCCCAGGCTGGCAAGAAAGCGCGTCGCAACCGGTCCGGCGATGATGCGCGTTAAATCCAGCACGTTAACACCGAGCAGAGGGCGTGCCTGAGGTAAAAGCCACGCAGGCTTTGGGCCGGAGGGTGTTATCTGCCAGTCAATCAGCGGCTCAAGGCTGACTGCCTGGCCCTGAGGATGCTGTTGCCACGCAGCGGCACTGCGCATTTCAGCAGCACATCCACCTGCGTCAACGATCGCCTGTTCCAGCTCACTGGCGCGCCAGCGAGAGACTTCCTGCGCAAGCGCGTCACGGTGGTGATGTTGACCGAGCACGCTTTCCATCGCCTGACGATGATGTGCCGCATTGGTGTGCAGGCGTATCCAGCCATCGGCGCTGGCGTAATCTCCGGCGAAAGCATCCCATAACTGAGGCGCAGGGCGGTTGAGCGTCATAAAACTGTGCTGAAACCAGCGCGAAGCCAGGCGAACATTCACCTCAACAGGTTCGGATGAGGCAATCAGGCTGGCTGTGGCTTGCGTGGCAAGACCGATGCTGGTGGCCGCCAGTTCACTGACAGCGAAGGCGGAAGAGAAGGTGGCCGTATCAACAAACGTGGGCAACGGTTGCGGTGCAGAGTTGCCACGCAATCCTTGCCACATCTGCTGCCATAGAGAAGTGGCGAGCTGATGGTCCATTTTTATGCTCCTGAAAATGACATTCTCTCAAGCATAGCACGTCATTTTTAACGCCGACGCAGCCGGGGAAAACGCGCGTGCATCCGCAGATTGCGTAAATTTATCACCGCAATCGCCGTACCTAAAATAACCAGAGACGCACCGATAATTTTAAAGCTGTTAAGGCTGTCGCCGAGCACCACAATCCCCATCAGTACTGACAGCACCGGCGTGAGCAGCGAATAGGGCATAATCAGGTTGACGTTGTATTTTTTTAACATCGCATACCATAAGGTGTAAGCCACAATAGAGGAGGCGATGGCGCTATAAAAAATGGCAAACCATCCTCGCCATCCGGCGTGGCTCAGCGCACTTATTTGACTGGATTCCATTATCCACGTTGCGGCACCGACAATCGGAATGGCCAGAAAAGCAATCCAGCCCGTCATGGTCAGCGGCTTGATGGGCGGTGACTTTTTCACGATAAGATTACTGATGGCCCAACCGGTCGCACTGCACAGCAACAGACACAGCACCCACCACGCTGGGATAGTGGGACTGCCTGACAACACCACCACGCCGCTGAGCGATACCATAATGCCAGACAGCTGCACCAGCCTGAGTTTTTCCTTCAGCACTACCATCGCCAGCAGCATCGCTATCGGTGTGCCGAGCTGAACCACGATCGCACCGGTCCCTGCGTCGGTATAGCGCATGCCGACAAACAGCAGAGAAAAATGCATAAAGCCAAAGGTGAACGCCAGCAGCAGGAGCCACGGCAATTGCTGACGTGTAATACGGCAAAACGGCACCAGCACAATCGCCACCACCACGAAACGCATCCACGTCAGGAACAACGGCGGCAACTCAAGCAATCCCCATTTCACCGCCACGTTATTAAACGCCCAAATACAGACCACCATCAGAATCAGAAAAAAATGCCGCACCGCCACGTTGCCATCCTTTGAATAATTACCGTTGCCCGTTAATGATGGCATGATCTCGCGGCATTCGGTCATCAGCTGAAAGAAAATTTCTGTTTTTACTTCGGCGGGAAAAACATAAGACATTTAAAGCGTTTACTGTCAGACTGGTTTTCCGAAACGCTCACCCCCGTAGAGGACTCGATTCGGTATGACAAACACGCCTGCTTTGCCCCTTGCTTTGATTCAACTGGAAGTTCCTCCCGCAAACGTCGTCGCGCAGATTGGCGAACAGCCAGACTGGTTTATCGACGCATTAGATTTGCAGCCCCATGAATATGTGATTATCCGACCCCATCTGGGTGAATCACTGCCCGATTTTAGCCAAATCTCTGGCGCAATCCTGAGCGGTTCCTGGGCCATGGTCACCGACCACGCGGAATGGAGCGAGCGCAGCGCCGCCTGGGTGCGTGCTGCACTGGAAGCTGAACTGCCGCTGCTGGGCGTGTGCTACGGCCATCAGCTCATGGCCTATGCATTAGGGGAAAAGTCGGGGATAACCCGCAGGGCTGGGAGCGCGGATTATTACCGTTAATCTGTACGGCGCAGGCGCAGCGCGATCCTCTGCTGGCGAGCCTGCCAGCCACGTTCCATGCCTGGTTGTCACATCGACAAACCGTGATTACACCGCCGCCGCAGGCACAGGTGCTGGCACGTTCCGATAAAGACAGCTGTCAGATTGTGCGTTATTCACCGCAGGCGCTATCGGTGCAGTTTCACCCTGAATTTTCTCAACGAATTATGCGCGCCTGTTTGCCGGAACGCGGCGAAGATAACGGCGCGACACTGGAAGGCGTTGACTGGGCACGCGAACTGCTGATCGCCTTCTGGCTGCAGACGCGCCCGGCAATCGATCAGGCTCAAGGTGCGTAGTGACGTGTACAGCGGTAAACCCAGGCGGGTGGCACATTTTTTAACACCCGCTGGCGTTCCCAGGTGAAATAACGCGACAGATCGGGCTGGGTCAGCGATGTGTACTGAAACTGCACAAACACGCCCGTCGGCGTTAATGAATGACAGACCGCACGTAAAATAGCATCACGCAACGTTGGAGGAAGCGACAGCAACGGCAGGCCAGAGAAAATCGCATCGTACTGGCCGTTGAGATATTCCGCTGAGCAGGTACGCACCGTCATTCTCGCGTCATCAAGCGCACC
Organism: Pantoea sp. LMR881; assembly: GCF_027157825.1. NCBI lineage: Bacteria > Pseudomonadati > Pseudomonadota > Gammaproteobacteria > Enterobacterales > Erwiniaceae > Pantoea > Pantoea sp. LMR881. Next base: position 772,280 of record NZ_JAPVOK010000002.1, on the reverse strand, counting down.
TAATTTTTCTGCCAGTGCCGTACTGATCTCAAACACATCCAGCGTGGCCTCGGGAGCCATGTGCGCCAGCAGCTGACGTGTTAAAACACCATCCCCAGCGCCTAATTCTGCCACGCGCAGATGATTTTCCCACGTTACCGATTCAGCCATCATTCGACACAGCGTGTCGGATGAGGGCGTGATGCTGCCCATTTTGCGCGGGTTACGAATAAATTGTTGAATAAAATCTGCTTTTTCGCGCATTAAGGTCAAAGCCGAAGCCAGCATGCTGCTCTCCTGTATGAATACTTCCCCCTATTGACCGTTTCTCTGCGACAAGTTTCTTTTGTTTGGCTCCCGCGCGGAAAAGTCGGATTTATCCGTAGCGAGACACTTTCCTCTGCCGGGGTCACAGTTTCTGGCCAGGAGATCTGACAGGCTGGCGGTAATCGCTCATGTTAATAACAAGTTTCATTGTTGTTACGTCTCTTATCCTGGAAGGAGAATGACCATGCGTTACGCGGCTCCCGGAGAACAAGGTTCTCTTATTCAATTGCAAAAAAGCTATGGCAACTTTATTAACGGTGAATTTGTGGCGCCGGTTAATAACAACTATTTCACCAATACCTCGCCGGTAGATGGGTCAACGGTAGGGGAGTTTCCGCGTTCTGACCGCGCCGATGTGGACAACGCTGTTGCTGCGGCAGCGGCAGCAGCCGAAGCCTGGGGTAAAACCTCGCCCCAGCAGCGATCGTTAGTGCTGCTAAAAATTGCCGACCGGCTGGAGCAGAATCTCGAATATCTTGCGGTAAACGAAACCTGGGACAACGGTAAACCGGTGCGTGAAACCCTGGCTGCGGATATGCCACTGGCGGTCGACCACTTCCGTTATTTTGCTGGCTGTGTCCGGGCGCAGGAAGGCAGTGCGGCGGAAATTGATGAGTTCACTGCGGCGTATCATTTCCATGAGCCGCTGGGTGTGGTGGCGCAAATTATTCCATGGAACTTCCCGCTGTTGATGGCGGCATGGAAACTGGCACCGGCGCTGGGCGCAGGTAACTGCGTAGTATTAAAACCTGCCGAGCAGACGCCGCTTTCTGTCACGCTGTTCATCGATTTGATCAAAGATTTATTGCCCGCGGGCGTCGTGAACATTGTGCACGGTTACGGCAAAGAAGCAGGCGAAGCGTTAGCCTCGCATCCGGGTATCGCTAAAGTCGCCTTTACCGGCTCAACCGCCACGGGTGGACACATTCTGGAGCTGGCCGCGAAAAATCTTATCCCCTCTACCGTTGAGTTAGGCGGCAAATCGCCGAATATTTTCTTTGAAGACATTATGCAGGCGGAAGAGAGCTTCATTGATAAAGCCGCTGAAGGCGTCGTGCTCGGCTTTTTGAATCAGGGCGAAGTCTGTACCTGTCCGTCACGCGCACTGGTGCAGGAGTCGATCTTCGAACCCTTCATGGCGGCGGTCATGAAACGTGTTAAAACCATTAAACGCGGCGATCCAATGGATACCGATACCATGGTGGGTGCGCAGGCGTCACAGCAGCAGTTTGATAAAATTCTCTCCTATCTGGAAATAGCTCAGCAGGAGGGCGCAGAGGTGCTGGTGGGCGGCGGTGCGGAAAAACACGAAGGATCGCTTGCCAGCGGCTATTATATTCAGCCGACTTTGCTGAAAGGCAATAACAGCATGCGCGTTTTCCAGGAGGAAATTTTTGGACCGGTTATCGGCATCACCACCTTCAAAGATGAAGCCGAAGCGGTCAGCATCGCCAATGATTCGATATATGGCCTGGGGGCCGGCGTCTGGACGCGCGATATTAACCGCGCTTACCGGGTAGGACGGGCGATAAAAGCAGGCCGCGTCTGGACTAACTGTTACCACCTGTATCCGGCTCATGCGGCATTTGGTGGCTACAAAAAATCGGGTATTGGACGTGAAACCCACAAAATGATGCTTGATCACTACCAGCAAACCAAGAACCTGCTGGTAAGTTACAGTATTCAGCCGCTCGGCTTCTTCTGATAAACAACGGCGTGCCGCATTATGTGCGGCACGTCTCATTTTCACTTCTATGCTGATAAATGCCGATTTATTTGCACAGGATAGTGAAGATGACGTTGACGCACCGACTCTCTGGCTTGCTGCTGCTGGCGTTTTGCCACAGCGCACTGTCGATTCCCACCGCCGTTCCTGTTGGTACAACCTATTACGATCCCGCCCGCGCGTGGAATGGTTTTATCTTGTTTCCAGGCAGTGATAACCAAACCCACCTTATCGACATGAGCGGTAAAGAAGTGCACCGCTGGAAATATGAAGGTTTTCCCGCCTGGCCGATCAATGCCGGACAGGCTAAAGGTGAACGTGGCCACGTTTTAGTGCAGCTGGCACGACGTGAGAAACTGGATGAGGTTGCCAGCCCCGGCAACGGGATGGTGAACGCCAGCGTGGCAGAAGTGGACTGGCAGGGCAATGTGGTGTGGCAATATGGCAGCCAGGAAAATCCGGTGCATCAACACCATGAAATGCAACGACTCGCCAATGGCAATACCTTGCTGCTGGGCGCAGCATTGAGGCGCATTGCCGGTTATCACTACGATGTCATTGATAACACGCTGGAAGAAATTAATCCGCAGGGGAAAAAAATCTGGTCCTGGTCAGTGGCCGATCACTTAGATGAATTTGGTTTTAGTGCCCAACAGTTAGCTCTGATACGCGACAGCAAGGATCCCGATTTTTTACATATGAATACGGCGGCGCCACTCGGACCAAACCACTGGTTCGATGCCGGGGATAAACGCTTTGCACCTGATAATATTTTGCTCAATTCGCGCAACGGTAATGTTGCCGTCATTGTTGATCGTCAAAGCGGTAAAGTAGTGTGGCGCATCGGGCCTGATTATCCCGGTTTACAACTAAGCAAACCGCTACCGCGCCCGCTTGATCAGATGATTGGCGAACATGACGTGCATATGATCCCGGCCGGGTTGCCAGGTGCGGGTAACATATTAATTTTTGATAATCAGGGCAACGCCGGTTATCCACCGACGCGCCAGGGCTTTTTTCCGCGTCGCGCGTCATTGAAGTGGATCCGGTGAGTAAACAGATTGTCTGGGAATATACCGCAGAGAAATCAAAACAGGCCATTTCGACGTTTTACAGTGCTTACATCAGTAATGCGCAGCGTCTGCCTAACGGCAATACCTTGATTGATGAAGGGCAGAGTGGACGGCTTTTTCAGGTGACGCCGCAGGGCGATATTGTGTGGGAGTACGTTAGCCCCTTTTATGGCAAAGCGATGCCGCGCGATCACTATGTCGCCAATACAGTCTATCGTGCTTATGCGCTGCCATACACCTGGGCGCCGGCTGATACGCCGCACAACGAAACGGCAGTTAAAACCGATTGCGCGCGCTATCCGGTGCTCTCTGGCTGTGAGGCTGTCATATCGCAGTAAACTTTACCTGTCATTGTTCTGGCAGCAAATATTGCTGCCAGAACCGCTCAAGAAAACATCAGTAATGACCGATAACAGGCTGGCGATATTAATTAATATAAGGAAATAACCATGGAAAAATTTTACAGCTCACTGAATCAGCACGATGAACTCCTGGATGCCGTTGAGCAAAGCATTATTACTGTTAATCTGCCGGGAAAAGAGTCGGTCTATGTTATTTGCCAGGAAGATGCCGACCTGTTACTCGCAGTGGAATCAAGAGGAAATGAAGACGAAAGAAGTCGTATGCTTAACTAATTCAGGGCGGAGTAGATTACCGACGCATAATAAGTAAAAAAGCGGTAACGATTAATATGGCATCTGCATCTCTTTTCGCTGCGCTTGTCTCAACCTGAAAATGACATGAGCGGTAAGCAGCTCATTACTCCTTCTCCTGAAACCAGCAACCCACCCGCTGACACATAGCCGCGCCAGAAAAAGTAGCAGGCTGGTGAGAACATACAGCGCGCCACCCTGATAATACCAACCCCGCAGGCAAAGAAAGGCCGGAATCCGCATGGACGTGCGCCCGGAATAATTGACTCTGTTTTAATAGCCCTTTGCTCAACGTGAGTTCTTAAGCGGATATATGCTTTTTCGCTTATCTGCACCGATGATCACCATAAAAGAGAGGCCAGGGAAACGTTTCGCTGAATGATAAAGAAGCGTTATTTACGGTGACTGTTTTAAAGGTAAAAGCGTGCGTGGCGTTGTTTTCAGATTCGATTCAGTTGCGACTATTTTAATGAGTTATTCATGGACTAATGAATGAGCGGCAATGTAAAAGCCGTGGTTAGCCTGGCTTGATTTTATGTTAATAGTTAAACGCAAGGTGTGTTGAACGATAAATCATTAAATAAAAGTTATAAAAAAATCCACGCATTTGCGTGGATTTTTTAAAGCAGAGAAGGAGATTAGACGTTGAACAGGAAGTTCATGACGTCACCATCTTTAACGATGTACTCTTTGCCTTCTGAACGCATTTTGCCTGCTTCTTTCGCACCTTGCTCGCCTTTGAAAGCAACGAAATCATCAAATGCGATGGTTTGCGCACGAATAAAGCCTTTTTCAAAGTCGGTGTGAATTTTACCGGCTGCCTGTGGCGCCGTTGCACCCACCGGAATGGTCCATGCGCGCACTTCTTTCACACCAGCGGTGAAATAGGTTTGCAGATTCAACAAAGCGTAACCCGCGCGGATCACACGGTTCAGGCCAGGCTCTTCAAGCCCCAACTCCGCCATGAACTCATCACGATCTTCATCATCCAGTTCAGCGATGTCCGATTCAACCGCTGCGCACACAGGCACCACGACAGAACCTTCAGCTGCGGCAATGGCACGCACCTGATCAAGATAAGGGTTGTTTTCAAAGCCGTCTTCGTTGACGTTAGCGATGTACATGGTGGGTTTCAGCGTCAAAAAGCTCAGGTAGCGAATCGCCGCTTTCTCATCAGCATCCAGATCCAGCGCGCGCAACATACCGGCGTTGGAGAGGTGCGGCAGACATTTTTCTAACGCAGCCAGCTCAGCTTTTGCATCTTTGTCGCCGCCTTTGGCTTTCTTCTGTACGCGCTGAATGGCCCGCTCACAGGTATCCAGGTCAGAAAGCGCCAGCTCAGTATTGATAACATCAATATCTTCTGCCGGATTAACCTTGCCCGACACGTGAATGATGTTGTCATTCTCAAAGCAACGCACTACGTGACCGATAGCTTCGGTTTCACGGATGTTAGTCAGAAACTGGTTGCCCAGGCCTTCACCTTTGGACGCGCCTTTTACCAGACCAGCAATATCCACGAACTCCATTGTGGTTGGCACTAAACGTTGCGGTTTAACGATCTCCGCCAATTGATCAAGGCGCGGGTCCGGCATCGGCACCACGCCAGTGTTGGGTTCAATGGTGCAGAAGGGGAAGTTAGCCGCTTCAATGCCCGCTTTAGTCAGCGCGTTAAACAGGGTGGATTTACCGACGTTCGGCAGGCCCACAATACCGCATTTGAATCCCATGGTTTGATACCCTTTATAACTGGACAGATAAAACACGCCAGGGTGTTTTATCGGAAACGAAATAGAAAATTTCGCGCATTATACACAGAATCGCGACGATCTGGGCGTTTAGCTTGGCCTGAACGCGTGTAATCGATTCATTGCCTTAATGCGATCTTCTTTTAGCCACAGTTCAGTACAGCGCGCAGCTTCATCAATCGCATCATCGATCAGTTTTTGTTCACTGGCGGGCGGTTTGCCGAGAACAAAGCCGGTCACTTTGTTGCGATCGCCAGGATGGCCAATGCCCACTCGCAGGCGATGAAAATTGTTGTTGTTGCCCAGCTTACTGATGATGTCTTTCAGGCCATTATGCCCGCCATGTCCGCCGCCTTGCTTAAATTTGGCTACGCCTGGCGGTAGATCGAGTTCATCGTGCGCCACCAAAATCTCTTCCGGCGCGATACGGTAAAACGTTGCCATCGCCGCGACGGCTTTACCACTTAAATTCATAAAGGTCGTCGGAACCAGTAAGCGCACATCATTACCCGCAATCGCCAGTCGTGCCGTGTAGCCGAAGAATTTGGCTTCTTCTTTTAAAGACTGATTATGGCGATCTGCCAGTAGATCCAGATACCAGGCCCCGGCGTTATGGCGCGTGGCGGCATATTCCGCCCCGGATTGGCAAGGCCCACAATCAGTTTAATGCTGCTCACGATGAATATCCTGCTCTAAGACGGAAAGGGCGTTAGTTTACTTCGGCCCCGTTAAGATCTCAAAGTTCACGCAAGGATAATAGTTACTAAAGGTGATTAATCATTTTTCATCTAAATCAACAGGCTACCCGTAAAGTTGTGTCAACGTTTCTTGCGGTTGTGTGATCTTGCCCGCAACGTCAGGGCCAGCCATTGCCTAAACTTATGGTGAGTTAACATTGTGTGCGGTTTTTGTCTTGCCTGAAAAGGATGGAGGTGAAAAATGAAACGTCATCACTCTCGCGCAGCGGGTAATACTTTAATGGTGTTGGGATTATTAACCATGGTTCTCGGCGTAGGGTATTCGATCATCAACCAACTGCCTTCGTTACAGTTGCCACAATTTCTGGCACACGGTGCGATGTTCAGTATTTTTATCGGTGCACTCTTATGGCTGGCAGGTGCCCGCGTTAGCGGTCGTGAAAAGATAGAAGATCGCTATTACTGGTTGCGTCATTTTGGTGATAAACGCTGCCGCCGTTCGCATCACACTCACCGCTAACTTGCTGTAAAGAGGCTAAGGTATTGTTCCGTTCGGTTTCTGCCGCTGGCCTTGGCGCGATATAACGCTTCATCGGCCAGCGCCAACAGAACATCAAAGCGGGTTTCAGTGTGCGTTGACGCCGCAAAACCGATGCTGACTGAGTAAGCAATGCTGTCCGGTTGAGAACGCTGCACAGCAAGGCGCACCCGCTCACACCAAATCCACGCTTCGCCCGCACGCGCAGGAATAATGGCTGCAAACTCTTCTCCACCCAGACGCGCAAAGCGACCACCGCTGGGTAGCAGCTCTTGCACCACTTCGCAGAAATCAATCAGCACCCGATCCCCTGATGATGGCCAAAGCGATCGTTGATGCTTTTAAAATGATCGAGATCGAACAGCACCGCTGTAAAGGATTTTGCTGGCGCAGGCAGCGTGAAATGATGTTTTCCGCTTCGTTCAACAATGCCCGACGATTCCAGACATTCGTTAAGGGATCGTGCAGCGAAGCATGTTTATGCGCAATCTGCGTGCGCTCGTTGACCATGGCTAAGATCGTAAAGGTTAAACCAATAACAAACAGAATCGATTCTAAAATCACGTAAACCGAGAAGCTGGAGCCGCCTATTGCGCCTTTTAACGGGCTGACAACAGCGTTATCAAGAAAAATGCGTGCCAGATGAAATAACAGGTGTATCCACAACAGCAGTTGCGCGGGCCAAAAAGTGATTTTAAGCGTGGCGCGCTTGAGCCATAACAAATGGATCAATGCGCTGGTGTAGAGCATGCATAAGATGCACAACACCAAAACACGCTTAGGCAGAGCGTGGTAAAAAGAGGGGAAACAGCAGAGTAGTGCCCATAGCAGGGCACCCAGCAGCCAGCCAGTACCGAGCGGCTTACCGCAAAACTGGCGAAAGGCCTGTAATAAGCCGCCATAGGCCAACATCATCACGACATTTCCCAGCGCAACGGGCAAAAATTGCAGGCCTGTGCTGCGTAAACTGCTCAGGAAAACAGCGGCAAGAGTGAGAACCAGCGAAAGACAGGTAAAGCCCAGAACACGATCGTACTGCGATCCTATCCAGGCAAAAACCATAATAATGCTTAAAAATCCAAGCACATAAAGCTCGCAAATAAACAATGTATAAATGTCGAGGTTCATAGTGGTCGGAGTTCTCGCCAAAAAATGGGATGCAAAATACCACTTATTAATTCGCGGCAGAAGCCCTGATGTCAGGCTTAAATTAAAAAAGTGACTGGCATTGAAAATAACGGTTTTGGTGGGAAATTATCGGGGAATAGTGAATAAGAAAGCGCGTTGGGCGGCAAATGGATTTAGCCGGATGAAAAAACCGGGCGCAAGGCCCGGTTTAGCGAAGATTAATGCTCGAACATAGCCGAAATAGATTCTTCGTTACTAATACGACGAATAGCCTCAGCCAGCATGCCGGACAAAGTCAGCGTGCGGACGTTAGGCAGAGACTTCATCTCTTCAGACAGCGGAATAGTGTCGCAGACGATCACCTGGTCGATCACGGATTTACGCAGGTTTTCCACCGCGTTGCCTGAGAAAATCGGATGGGTTGCGTAAGCGAATACACGCTTGGCGCCACGCTCTTTCAATGCTTCAGCCGCTTTGCACAGCGTGCCGCCGGTGTCGATCATATCATCGACCAGCACGCAGTCGCGGCCAGCAACGTCACCAATAATGTGCATCACCTGAGAAACGTTCGCACGTGGGCGGCGCTTATCAATGATAGCCATGTCGGTGTCGTTCAGCAGTTTAGCGATGGCGCGTGCGCGCACAACACCACCAATGTCTGGAGAGACAACGATAGGGTTTTCCAGACCGATCTGCAGCATGTCTTCCAGCAGGATCGGGCTGCCAAATACGTTATCAACCGGGACGTCGAAGAAGCCCTGGATCTGCTCGGCGTGCAGGTCAACCGTTAGAACACGGTCAACTCCGACGCTGGAAAGGAAGTCTGCCACAACTTTGGCGGTGATCGGCACACGTGCGGAGCGCACGCGACGATCCTGACGGGCGTAGCCAAAGTAAGGAATGACTGCGGTAATACGACCAGCAGAAGCACGACGCAGGGCGTCGACCATCACAACCAGTTCCATCAGATTATCGTTGGTGGGAGCACAGGTGGACTGGATGATGAAAATATCACCACCGCGTACATTTTCATTAATCTGTACGCTCACTTCACCGTCACTGAAACGACCAACAGCGGCGTCTCCAAGAGAGGTGTAAAGGCGGTTGGCAATACGTTGTGCTAGTTCCGGGGTGGCGTTACCAGCAAATAGCTTCATATCAGGCACGAGAAGAACCTCAGGCTTTGCGTCCAGAGAATGAACGGCATGACAGTAACCGGCGAATACAGTCATGTGCGTTCACACGGGTGTGTTAATGCGAGACGTGCAGTGTCTGAAACGAGGTGACACTGTCACGCGATCGCTGGTCGCCCGGAAAGTGTACGCTGTAGCGGCGAGACATTAACGCCTCTTGCTACAAAGCCGCGTACCCAGTTCGGGGCAAGTTCCAGCACCTGACGAGCAGCAGACTCGGTGTCAAATTCAGCAAACACACAAGCACCCGTGCCAGTCAGGCGCGACGGCGCGTATTCTAGCAGCCAGGAAACAAGCTCATCAACCTCACGAAAACGTTTTCTTACCACTGACTCACAATCATTGCTGAACGGTGCCTGCAAAAGCGTCGTTAAATCACGTACAGGCGTATTGCGTATTAATGCGGGATCATTAAAGACCTCTGGCGTGCCGACGCTGACACCAGGATGCGCCACCAGATACCATTTTTCTTCAGGCGCGGCGGGCTGTAGCTGCTCGCCGACACCTTCGGCAAAGGCGGCAAAACCTCTGACAAATACTGGCACATCCGCCCCTAAATGCAGACCAATTTGCGCCAGTTCATCTACGGTTAAGCCACATTGCCATATATTATTGAGCGCAACCAATACCGTTGCTGCATTGGATGAGCCACCGCCCAGTCCGCCACCCATGGGTAATTTTTTTTCAACGCTGATTTGTGCTCCCGCGTTCAGGCTCAGGGAATGCTTATTCTGCGCTGCCTGCTTAAGCTGTTCGGCTGCGCGCACAATCAAATTTTGTGCATCGGGCACGCCTTCAACCGGTGTCAGTAAGGTGATAAGACCGCTTTGATCGGGTTGAATATGCAGAGTGTCGCCATAATCAAGGAACTGAAACAGGGTTTGCAGGTTGTGGTAGCCGTCAGAACGACGGCCGGTGATATAAAGAAAAAGATTCAGTTTTGCCGGCGCGGGCCAGGTGGTCATCATTGTACGGTCCAGCTATCCATACGCAGTTTAATCCGCTGTTCGCCTTCTTTCAGCTCCAGGCTGGCTGGCAGGGAAGGCGTCACCTTATTGTCGTAACTGGCAATCGTGACCTGCCATTGCTGACCATCACGACTGTAGTTCAGGTTGCGCAACTGATACTGTTCATTCAACTGGTAATCACGGGCGTCTCCGGGTAAGCCCATCATCCATTGACGCAGGTTTGCCAGTGGAATATCCATACCGGTAAGCTGTGAAATCATCTTTTCCGCATCGTTACTGACATAGCGTTTCCCTTTATTATCAACCAGCTGCACCACAGAGCCTTGTGCATCCAGCTGCAATTCGGTGCTTCCTAATGGATTGGTTAACAGCAGGCGGTAACGATCAGGCGCGGTTTGTTGCCAGTTAAAGCGTGCGTAAACTTTTTGTTTATCAGACAGATAAGCAAACGCACCGCGGGTTTGATAATGCGTCACTTTACTGACCGCTTGTTGATGCTGTTGCCACTGTGGCGCAGTAACGTTTGGACCCGGACCTTGCGGTTTATTCACGCTACAGGCAGCCAGCAACACGCTGGCGAGGGGCAAAAGGCGCAACAGATTGCGTGGGGAATTAAGCATCAAATGGTCATCTCCTCAGACACGTTTATCATTCGTAACGGATAACGCTAACCATCCGCATTTAAGCAGTCAATGCTGTTATACGCGAAATTATTGATGATCAGGTTATTCTTATTACAGTCATAGCCTTTGTATGGCTTTTCATGATCTGTCGCATCTTGTAGAATGCGCCTCACAAAACCCTGACATTATTGGGACATCCCAACTCAAATCCATGACGCTGCTTGCACTCGGAATCAATCACAAAACTGCCCCTGTCGCTCTGCGCGAACGTGTCGCGTTCGGGCCGGAGACGCTGGAACAGGCTTTGAACAGCCTGTTATCTCAGCCGATGGTGCAGAGTGGCGTGGTGTTATCGACCTGTAATCGCACCGAGCTTTATCTGAGTGTAGAGCAACAGGCCGATCTGCAAGAGCGACTGGTGCGCTGGCTATGTGATTATCATCAGCTCAATGATGAGGATGTCCGCAACAGCCTGTACTGGCATCATGATAATGAAGCGGTAAGCCATTTAATGCGGGTTGCCAGCGGACTTGACTCGCTGGTACTGGGTGAACCGCAAATTCTGGGCCAGGTCAAAAAAGCCTTTGCTGATTCGCAACGTGGACAGGCGTTGAGCAGTGAGCTGGAACGTATGTTCCAGAAAACCTTCTCTGTGGCCAAACGGGTACGAACCGAAACTGAGATTGGCTCAAATGCTGTCTCAGTAGCGTTCGCAGCCTGTACGCTGGCGCGTCAAATTTTTGAATCTCTCTCGACGGTTAACGTATTACTGGTTGGCGCTGGTGAAACCATTGAGCTGGTGGCGCGTCATTTGCGTGAACATCAGGTGAAAAAACTCATTATCGCTAACCGTACCCGCGAGCGGGCGGAAACGCTGGCGGCTGAAGTGGGGGCAGAAGTGATAAGCCTGGCCGATATTGATGCCCGGCTGTCAGAAGCTGACATTATTATCTCCTCAACTGCCAGTCCACTCCCGATTATTGGCAAAGGGATGATGGAGCGTGCGCTGAAAGCCCGCCGTAATAAGCCCATGCTATTGGTAGATATTGCGGTTCCGCGTGACGTTGAACCTGAAGTAGGCAAATTACCTAACGCGTACCTTTATAGCGTGGATGACTTGCAGGCGATTATCGAGCAAAATCTGGCGCAGCGCAAAGCAGCGGCAGTGCAGGCCGAAACTATTGTGATACAGGAGAGTGGCGAATTCATGGCATGGCTGCGTGCACAAGGCGCCGTCAATACCATTCGTGAATATCGCTCACAGGCGGAAGAGGTGCGCGCAGAACTGGAAGGCCGCGCATTACAGGCGTTGCAACAGGGCGCCGATCCGCAAAAAGTATTGCAAGAGCTGGCACACAAACTAACAAACCGATTGATTCACGCACCAACCAAATCTCTTCAGCAGGCCGCCCGCGATGGCGACAGTGAACGCCTGCAGATTTTACGCGACAGTCTGGGTCTCGAGTAGACCAACCGGCTGTTGCCACCTGTTACGGGAATCCCACATTTAAATGAAAACCTCTATTGTTGCCAAACTGGAAGCCCTGCAGGAGCGCCACGAAGAAGTGGAAGCCATGCTGGGCGATGCGGCGGTTATCGCCGATCAGGAACGCTTCCGTGCGCTTTCGCGCGAATATGCTCAACTCAGCGACGTTACGCGCTGTTTCCGTGACTGGCAGCAGGTTCAGGAAGATATTGATACCGCCAAAATGCTGCTCGACGATCCTGAAATGCGTGATATGGCGCAGGAAGAGTTACAGCAGGCGCGTGAACAAAGCGAAGTACTGGAACAGCAATTGCAAGTGCTGCTGTTACCAAAAGATCCGGATGATGAGCGCGCCTGTTTTATTGAAGTGCGCGCCGGAACAGGCGGGGACGAAGCGGCTATTTTTGCTGGCGATCTGTTCCGCATGTATAGCCGTTACGCAGAAGCACGCCGCTGGCGGGTTGAAATTGTCAGTGCCAACGAGGGCGAGCATGGCGGTTACAAAGAGATCATTGCGCGCATTATTGGTGACGGAGCCTATGGCCGGTTCAAATTTGAGTCTGGCGGTCATCGCGTGCAGCGCGTACCTGAAACCGAATCGCAGGGCCGTATCCACACCTCGGCATGCACCGTGGCGGTGATGCCTGAATTACCCGAAGCGGAAATGCCAGAAATTAATGCCGGCGATCTGAAAATTGATACGTTCCGCTCATCGGGCGCAGGCGGTCAGCACGTTAACACCACTGACTCCGCGATCCGTATTACCCACTTACCTACCGGCATTGTGGTTGAATGCCAGGATGAGCGTTCACAGCATAAAAACAAAGCCAAAGCTCTGGCGGTGTTAGGCGCACGTATCCATGCGGCCGAGATGGCCAGGCGCCAGGCAGCCGAAGCCAGCACGCGTCGCAATTTGTTAGGTAGCGGCGATCGTTCCGATCGTATTCGGACCTATAACTTCCCGCAGGGGCGCGTCACCGATCATCGTATCAACCTGACAATCTATCGTCTGGATGAAACGATGGAAGGCAAACTGGAAAGCCTGATTGAGCCAATCGTGCAGGAATATCAGGCCGATCAGCTGGCGGCGCTGGCTGGGCAGGATTAATGGATATTCGTCACTGGCTGAAACAGGCCGTTGCCACGCTTTGTGGTGGCGACAGCCCTAAGCGTGACGCTGAAATCCTGCTGAGTTTTGTCACCGGTAAATCGCGCAGTTGGCTCATCGCCTTCGATGAAACGTTGTTAAGCGACGCACAGTTAACGCAGCTCAATGTATTGCTGGCGCGTCGTGCGCAGGGTGAACCAGTGGCACATTTGGTTGGCGAACGCGAGTTCTGGTCGTTGCCGCTGCGCGTGAATGATGCCACGCTGATCCCACGGCCCGATACGGAAATTCTGGTTGAACAGGCACTGGCAAGATTGCCTGCCGCACCGGCCCGCATACTGGATCTGGGCACCGGTACCGGCGCTATCGCTCTGGCCATTGCCAGTGAGCGGCCCGATTGTCAAATTATGGGCGTTGATCGCATCGACGCTGCCGTCGCCCTGGCCACGGAGAATGCGGAACGACTCGCCCTCAGCAACGTCACGTTTGCGCTGAGTCACTGGTTCCGTGATCTTCCTTCTTCTCGCTACGATCTCATCGTAAGCAATCCCCCTATATCGACAGCAACGATGAACATCTCTCGCAGGGAGATGTCCGCTTTGAACCGCGCAGTGCGCTGGTGGCTGAAGAGTCGGGCCTGGCTGATTTACGCGCCCTGATCGAACAGGCCCCGGACTGGCTGCTGGCAGGCGGCTGGTTATTGCTGGAGCATGGCTGGCAGCAGGGCGGGGCGGTGCGTCAAATGATGATGCAACAGGGCTATCAGGCCGTCGCCACAGCAAATGATTATGGCGGCAACCCACGTGTCACTTATGGACAAATAGTCAATTAAAAGGAAAGCAGATGTTTGCTTATTACCCAGTCATCAAAAATCTCCACCTGATTACGGTAGCGATAACGATTCTTTTTTTCTGGTACGTTTTTACTGGCAGCGCAGCGGTTCAGCGATGCTGGCGCGCCGTTGGGTGCGCATTTTACCGCACGTCAACGATACGCTGCTGCTGGTGACCGGGGTAATGTTAGTGCTGATCACTCATTTCTATCCCTTTTCTCCACAAGGAAGCTGGCTGACTGAGAAGCTTTTAGGCGTTATTATCTATATCGCCTTAGCTTCCGTGGCCTTAAGTCGCCGTCCGCGAACTGACCGCACGCGCTGGATCGCTTTTAGTGTGGCAGCCATTGCGCTGGTGATCGTCATCTCGCTGGCGGTGAGTAAAATGCCGTTATTGGGGATAGTATGACCTCGAATGAACAATTAGATTTTAGCCAGACGTCGCTGTGTGAAGCGGTGATTGGCGCTACGCTCGTCATCCGCGCCGATTTCCCGGCGCTGACAGTAGAAGAGCAATTAGCGGCCCTGGTTGCTGAAGCGCGCGAATATGTGCGTAGCGAGCAGGACGCCGATTTACAACTGGGAAAGCTGCTTGAACTGTTTTATGACCAGTGGGGATTTGGCGGTGCCAGCGGTATCTATAATCTGTCTGATGCGTTATGGCTGGATAAAGTATTAAAAACACGACAGGGAACGGCGGTTTCACTGGGTGTCATTCTGCTGCATATCGCGGCTGAATTAGAGTTACCTTTAATGCCAGTGATTTTCCCGACGCAACTTATATTGCGTGCCGACTGGATTGACGGCGACAAATGGTTGATCAACCCTTTTAATGGTGAAACGCTGGATACGCATACGCTCGAAGTATGGTTGAAAGGCAACATCAGCCCGACAGCGCGTTTATACGACGACGATCTTGATGAGGCGAAAACGGTCAGCGTCATGCGTAAAATGCTGGACACACTGAAAGCCGCGCTGATGGAAGAGAAACAAATGGAACTGGCACTCAACGTAAGCCAGGTGCTGTTGCGTATTGATCCTGATGATCCCTATGAAATTCGCGATCGCGGTCTGATCTATGCTCAGCTTGAATGCGAACATATCGCCTTAAATGATTTAACCTACTTCGTTGAGCAGTGTCCTGAAGATCCCGTCAGCGAAATGATTAAAGTGCAGATACACGCAATCGAACAAAAACAAGTGACGCTTCACTAAGCGGACACATTATTAAGGAAAGGACATGACTCAGAAAGTCGTCAATATTGGTGACATCAAAGTAGCAAACGACCTGCCGTTTGTGCTGTTTGGTGGTATGAACGTGCTGGAATCACGCGATCTGGCGATGCGTATTTGCGAACACTACGTCAAAGTAACCGAGAAACTTGGCATTCCTTACGTATTCAAAGCCTCTTTTGATAAAGCAAACCGTTCATCTATTCACTCTTATCGTGGTCCGGGCCTGGAAGAGGGCATGAAAATTTTCCAGGAGCTGAAACAGACGTTTGGCGTAAAAATCATCACTGATGTCCATGAAGCGTCGCAGGCGCAGCCCGTTGCGGATGTGGTTGATGTGATTCAGCTGCCAGCATTCCTGGCGCGTCAGACCGATCTGGTTGAAGCAATGGCGAAAACCGGCGCTGTGATTAACGTGAAAAAGCCCCAGTTCGTCAGCCCCGGTCAGATGGGTAACATCGTAGATAAATTTGCCGAAGGCGGTAATGAAAAAGTGATCCTCTGCGATCGCGGCAGCAACTTTGGTTACGACAATCTTGTTGTAGATATGCTCGGCTTTAACGTCATGAAGAAAGTGTCTAAAAACAGCCCGGTGATTTTCGATGTAACCCACGCGCTGCAAACCCGCGATCCGTTTGGTGCGGCATCAGGCGGACGTCGTGCTCAGGTGGCTGAGCTGGCACGTGCTGGTATGGCGGTAGGGATTGCGGGCCTGTTCATTGAGGCGCACCCGGATCCAGCCAACGCCTTATGTGACGGTCCATCGGCGCTGCCGCTGGATAAGCTGGAGCCATTCCTGGTTCAGATGAAAGCGATCGACGAGCTGGTGAAAAGCTTCCCGGAACTGGACACCAGTCATTAATCCTGCGCCCGGAAAAGAAAAAAGAGCGAATGTTCGCTCTTTTTTCGTCTTAATTAAGCCTTAATCACAGCATGATGGTAATCAAATAACCTGCAAACAAGGCCAGATGGGCCGCTCCGTTAAGAACGTTTGTCCGTCCGGTTGAGAACGAGATTTGGCACAGAATCAGCGACGCCATCATGATGACCATTTGTGGCGGCTCAAGGCCGAAAATTAATTCCTGATTTGTCAGCGTAGCAATAATTGTTACCGCCGGAACCGTAAGGGATATGGTGGCCAGCACCGAACCGAAAAACAGGTTCATTGCACGCTGCACCTGATTCATCAAAACCGCTTTGATTGCGCCTAATCCTTCAGGCGAAAGGATCAGCAACGCCACCAGGAAGCCGGTAAATTGCTGCGGTGCGTTCAGTTCCGTCAGCAGATATTCCAGCGTATTAGCGTTCATTTTCGTTACGGCAATGACTGCAATAAGGTGGATAATCAGCCAAACGGTATGCCAGAGGCTACTGTGCGCAGAGGGTTTACCGTGATGAGGATCGCCATCGTCGCTTTCATCTTCGTGCTCATAAACAAACAGGCTTTGGTGCGTTTTCGTCTGGATCAGCAAAAAAACGCCATACATTGCGGCAGAAATCGCTGCAATCAGTAGTGCCTGGGTAGGGTAAAATTACCGCCAGGCAGCGCATTAGGAAACACCAGCACTAAAATGCCTAACGGAAAAATCGCGATCAGATACTGTTTCACGCCAGCCAGATTGACGTACTGCGTAGCAAACTTACGCCCGCCGAGTAACAACGCAAAACCAACCAATCCACCGGTGACAATCATAATGATGGAATAGAGTGTATCGCGCATCAAACCCGGCGCGGCATCGCCTGTTGCCATTAGCGCCGAGATCAAACTTACCTCAAGGATCACCACCGATAAACTGAGGATCAGCGAGCCGTAGGGTTCACCGAGGCGATGCGCCAGTACATCAGCATGACGAACCACGCTGAATGCACTGCTGAGTATGGCCACAAGAGCCAGTAAATTGATGCCGACGATGAGGGAAAACGATGTTTGCCCGCTAAAGAAATAAAGAACACCCAGCGTAATAAGGGGAAATATCAGCGAGAATTCCTTGTGGCGTGTTTTTTCATGTGTTGGCATTCACTCTCCTTTTAAGCGGTACAACATGACCGGACAGAAATGGTGCTCCTGTCAAATATAATGAAATTTATAACCAGAAACAGTTTATCTTTCTGATATTACAAAATGTGAACCTTTACTTCTTTTTACTTTTTCACCTGGGTGATGCGAAAGGGGATTAAAAACCAATTTTTATGATTAAATGATTAAAAATCAGTATGTTGATGTAAAAGAAAAAATTGAAATCATCTCATTTTCGGCCTTAAAGAGCCTTAATAAGTGATTTTTAATTCGTTTAGGTTTTGTTTAGCAAAAAACATTGCCGTTATGCACGGTTTGTCATTTCGGCGATATCAGCCAAAATTAAGGATAGCTGATAACCAAGGAGGAATTATGCCTTACGATAGCCGAAGCGACCTGCCAGACAACGTTAAACATGTTTTACCTGCCCACGCGCAGGATATTTATCAGAAAGCGTTTAACAGCGCCTGGTCGCAATATAAAGACGAGGATGATCGTCGTGGCGATGAATCTCGTGAAGAAGTGGCGCATAAAGTCGCCTGGTCAGCAGTGAAAAAAGAGTATGAAAAGGGTGAGGACGATAAGTGGCATCCGAAAGATTGAATCTTCTCCTCTTACAAGGGCCAGAAAAATCTGGCCCTTTTCTTTTTATTTCTTAATTTTTTTTAACTTGTGACCTTAATCACCCTTGAAACCCTCAATAAAAATGAATTAATGTCGTTTTAATGAACGAGGCGCCAGGCCGTTTCAACTCAGTCAAACAGAGGAGTTTTCCGAACGGGATGTCAGAAGCATCGAGGAGGTCAGATTGTTAACCCGGGAATTTTTATTAAAAGCGGATTGTAAGACGTCATTCGGTGATATCGAAGAGACGCTGTTGTGGAGCTGCGAACAACGGGCCGCTTCACTGGCTGCCACGCTGGCATGTCGTCCCGATCACAGCCCGGTCTGGATCTTCGGCTATGGTTCCCTGATGTGGAATCCCATTTTTGAAGCGGATGAAGTTGCATCGGGGTCGCTGGAAGGCTGGCATCGTGCGTTCTGTTTGCGCCTGATCGCGGGGCGCGGTACATCCAGCCATCCTGGCCGTATGCTGGCCCTGAAAGAGGGGGGCAGAACCAGCGGGTTAGCGTTTCGCCTGCCTGAAGCTCGTCTGCATGAAGAGCTTGAGCTTCTGTGGAAGCGCGAAATGATTACCGGCTGCTATTTACCCACCTGGTGTGAGCTAACGCTGGAGGACGGGCGCAGCGTGACGGCCCTGGCTTTTATCATGGATCCGCGCCATCCACTGTATGAATCTGATACTTGCCCTGATGCGGTTGCACCGCTGATTGCAGCAGCGACCGGACCGCTTGGATCAAATGCGCAGTATCTGTTTTCGCTGGAACAGGAACTGGCGAAGCGCGGCATGGAAGAGGAGAGTCTGAGTCGCCTGGCGCATCAGGTTCGTGCGCTACAAACCTGCGTAAGCCAGGCTCAGGGTTAAAACAGTTCCACAACGGCCAGGGCATTGCGTCAAAGAGATTTTACCGACGCAATGCCCTGGCCACAGCAATGTTAATTGCCTGGATTAATCAACCACGTGCCGGGTTTATCAATCGTCAGCGATTGCGCATGCGTCACGCTGCCGCTGTGCACCTCAATACGATACTCGCCAGCACCCAGATTCAATGCAGCGAAACCACTGCTGCCCGGCTTTACTTCCAGCGGCTGTCCATTGAGCACCACGTTATCGCCAGCCGCCAGTTTGAGATAGACGGTGGCCAGTGCCAAAGGTACGGCGGCAACGCTGCTGGTGGAAGAGGGGGCTGAGGAGGCTGCTGGCGCACTCGCCACAGCCGGTTCATCGCTACGCTGGTTAACCAGCCAGACAACGACCGCGACAGCGAGCAGCGCCACAGCGGCAACCGAGAGTAGACCGGGCGACAGGCGACGCACATTGCGTGGCGTAACCGGTTCAACCGTCGAGGCGCCATGATTGACGGCCATCACCAGCGGAGCAACCGGCTCAACGGGCTGCTCCGGCTCTTCTGCCGCAGGGTGCGGCTCGGCTGCGAGTTTGAGGCTGTTTACCACCGCTTCCACGTCACTCACCGGCAAATCCAGCAGGGCAGCGAAAGCGTCAACGCTTTGCGGTCGATCGCCGGGCTTCATGGCCAGAGCGCAGTCAATTGCGTGAAGCAATGACAGGGAATAACCTTCTGGCTTGCGTTCCACCAGAGGTTGATAATTATCTTCAATGCAGCGTACAACGCTGACCGGCGGCGGATTGTGAGTGATCAGGCTGTGCAGCACGGCACCAAGGGCGTAGATATCGGTCCAGGGACCCTGTTCCACTTCACCTTCTTCACTGTACTGTTCAATCGGCGCAAAGCCTGGCTTAAGCATGATCTCCGTTTCATCAGAGAGGTTGCCAATCTCTTTACGCGCTGAGCCAAAGTCGAGCAGCACCGGCAGCTGATTTTCCTGAATTTGAATATTATCCAGCGAAATATCACGGTGAAGATAACCAGCCTGATGAATGGTACTAATGGCACCCAGCAGGGGCGGCAACAGCCGACGGATCCAGGCTTCAGAAATCGAATCCGGGCTGGTAATTTGCCACTCTTTTAGCGTCATGCCACTGTAGTAAAGCGTGCCCATATAGGCTGTGCCGTTCTCTTCCCAGAAACGCAGCACGTGCAGCAAGCCGGGATGATTAAAGCGAGCCAGCAGGCGAGCTTCCTGAATAAAACTGCTGAGGCCGGCGTTAAACAATTTCTGAAAACGCTCGCCACGCAGCTCAAGCGATAAATCGGCGTTACGTAGCGCCAGCGAAACTGGCATATATTCTTTAATCGCGATCGTACGCTCGAGCTGATGGTCCCATGCGCGGTAGACAATGCCGAAGCCGCCGCCGCCAATCACTTCCTTGATCTCAAATTCATTAAATCGGTAGCCGTCAGGCAAAGCATTGGGCACCGTTTTTTGATTATCATTAGCCGACATAGTGAACTCTCTGAACACTGCCTGTTCGCCAGGCTGCGATAATTAATTAATGTTACGCCAGGCACCAATCGCCGGATCAACCAGATCCGCATGCAGGGTGTCGATGAGTAACACATTCACTTTTTGCTGTGGCATGAAATGCGACGCCCAAAGGCCGCGCAAGGTTTCAACTTGCGTTTTCATTGCGTCAACGTCCTGTTGCGCACTCTTTTATCCATTTGTATTAACAGCGTCCCGTTAAAGCGCCAGAGATGCTGTTGCGCATCGAACGGCAGCACCAGCCAGCTCCCGTTGGCATCTTTGTGCGTGACGATCATGCGCTGATTATTGGCAGAAACCACCTCAAGCGCATTGCCGCTAATGGTCAGGTTAGCAATCGGGTAGCCTTGATAGAACGTGACAGGCACCGCTACCGATTGGCCTGCATTGTTGATTGTCAGGCTGCTTTTGCCCTCAACCCAGCCATCAGGTGAGCACTGTTGCTTGCTGACATCAGGTATAAACATCGCTTCGGCATTGTTATCCCATGCGGTGCGGAAATGGCAGCCGCTTGGCAGATCAAAATGCTGCAGGGGCGTGCTGTCTGCCGGGCGTGATAAATCAAGCGGGGCCGCGTTGCTCTCGCTGGCACTGGCTGTGGCATCGGCCATCACGATGGGACGCCAGTTTTGCAATTTGCTGGCGCTACCGCTGGCTAATACGCCACCCTCTTTATCGGTCATCTGCCAAGGCAATAGATCCAGCGCACCGCATTGATTCGCTAACAGCGTGCCCACGCGCGGTAAAAAGGTTGTCAGTATGGCTGAATCTTTGCTTTTACCCGAAACAATGCGCAGGGGCAGTGTCTCTTTACACCAGTCGTCAGGCGCTTTACTCACCACATTATCGATATAGACCTCTAACGCCAGACTCGGCGAATAAACCACACGGTAATCTTCAGCCTGGGCGTGAAAGGCGATCAGCATAGTGGCGATGCCGGGCAACCACAATTTCATAAGAATCCTTGGAATCAATAACGAGGCGGCAGAAAACGTGCCGAATCAGCCAACGAATAGAGCAGGGTGGCTTCCTGCGGTTCACCAATCCAGACAGCCAGTGCGCTCAGGTTATCTTTTTTTATGCTGCGGCTGACGGCTTCTTCCATTAAGGCTAACCACTCTTCGCAGGCATTTACCATTCGTAACGCTTGCTCCATCTCGCGGGTGGTCAGGTTTAGCCAAAAGCCATCGGTACAGACTAAAAAGGCATCCCCGTCTTCCAGCGTGATCGTTTCAGAGAACGTCACCGGACGAGCCGGTTTAGCGCCCAGCGCATTATAAAGTAAATTACTGTTGATACCGGTATTTTCATAGCCCGCTTCTTTCAATTGTTGCGCCAGGCTGTGATCGCGAGTGACATCATGCAGCCTGCCATGGCGGAAATGATAAACCCGGCTGTCACCCGCGTGCGCCCACCAGGCACACTGTTTTTCACGGTCAATAAACAACGCGGCAAGAGTGGTGCTCATGCGTGAAAATTTCGGACTTTTACCTTGCGCCTGATGCAGTAAAGTACGGCATTGCTCAATCGCACGCTGGGTGATAACAGGTGAAAACGGGCCGTTCTCTTTTAACTGACTGATTAAATTGTCGCGTACCAGCTGAGCGGCCTGTTCACCGCCCGGCAAACCTGCCACACCGTCACACACCACAAAACAGGCTTTATCGTCACCCAGTTCTGCGCCGGTGCGATCTTGATTTTCATCACGCAATCCCTGCTGGCAACGGCTGGAAAAGGCTATTTTCATGCTTCATCCATCCGTGTCTGAGAATCTTTATACTGATTAACTTCCATATCGTAAGCATGCAGAAAGGCTTCGCCGAAGAGCGTGTGAAAATCATCTTCAATCTCGCCTGCGGTGCGTTGGTAGTCGCGTGTAAAGTAATCCCACAGCGCGGCTTTTTTCAGGCTGGTAAGAGGCAGTTTCGGTAATACGCCATCTGCTCGCGCCTGTTCTTCGAGGCGTTGAGGATTAAACGATTGCAACATGGCAGCGATAATGGCGCGGATCCCGGCAATCATACCGAGTTGATGCGCCTGTAAGTCTACCAGCGCATCACGTACCGCCTGCTCAGGCTGCATAAAGCCAGGCATCTGGCTTTGATACATCTGCATTAATACCGTTTTACCCGAGGGTAAAATTTTAAAGGGGTTATTGGCTTCGTTGAGGATCATCGTCATGTCAGCTTTCACGCCGCGCTTGAGGATGGAACGAGACGACATTAACGCCACGGTGCCTTGTGAAAACAGGCTAAGCATACGCCCGGTAATGCGCATTTGCTCCTCATCAATCGGCGTAGCGTGACCATTGTTCAGCCCCATGCCTTCAAGCAGCGCCGAGATGAGCTTGTCCTGATCGTAAGGCTGCGTCTGCAAATGGCGCTGTGGCCCATTGCTTTGGGGATCAATGGCTAAACGCGCATCGCTGTGGCGCTCATGACGTCCTGGACCGTTCCCGGGTTCGATCGCCAACGCTTCAGCTTCTGGATGATTGTTTATACCCAGCGGATTCGCCGGTTCGGTCGCGTCAGCGGTGAAGAAAGCCAGCGGATCATCTTTACTCTCTTCGACACGAGTCGGATCGCGGACTTCCAGTGCGTAGTCGCCAATGCGCAGCGCATCGCCGTGCTTAAGCGGCACCTGCATACCGCGGCTCAGGGTAACACCGTTGTGTTCAACCGGCGTTACGCTCCCCTGGTTCGTCAGACGACACTCGCCTTCATTCGACACATGAACTAATGCCTGTAGACGCGAAATCGCCCGCGATTCATCCGGCAACACCAAATCGTTATCCTGGCTGCGACCAATGGTGCCGCCAGGGGGTTGAAATACCACGGTTTTAACCGGAACATCCGTAGTGCATTGCACAATGGTAAATTGCATGAGTCATCCCGTGTTTTTGGGCAAACGCAACTGGCCTTATTCAAACATTGGCGGATAGAGGCCATTACGTCCCGGCTGTGCACCTGCTGCCGGGTTAAACAGTAACGAAAACAGTTGAGCAGTGAGGTTACCGCTGTGCTTGTGAGTCGCATGGGCGAAACCGTCGCTGCGATTACTCCACCAGTAGCTGATATGCTGCTGAGGATCGAAGCGTTCGGCCACTTCACGCCAGCTTAGCGTGCAGGGCAGATCCTGAAAACCAATCACATCCATGATGTCAGAGTGCTGCTTTACCGGCACCATCAGCGGCGGTAGCATTTTAATCTGCTGCTCCAGTTGTTCAGCACTCAGCGGCGTTTGTACCGCCTGTAGCAAAGTGGCACCCAAATCCTGAAACCAGTCTCCCGAAATGGTCAACTGCGCCGGGTGCCACTGTTTAAGCGAAAAGCTTTGCAAAGCAAGCAGCGGCCAGGCCCGGCCTACGCGGTCACAAGAGGGCAACAGACAGCCCATCTGGATCTTTTGCCTGCCAGGGGTTATCGGCAGGACAAAGTTCCACACCGGCGCGCGTAAAAACGTCGCAGCAGAGGCGTTCTCTTGCTGATGCCAGTGTATTAAGCCCTGCTGAAACCAGTGACTCCAGGGCGCAATATGCTTTTCACTGAGACGATGATGCAAAAAGTCGCCGGTGGCAGGCAGCTTGCCATACCAGCCGGGTGCCATGTATGCAGCCATGTTCACCTCACCATTACTCACTATGCGTGGTCAATCGCTGTGCTGAGAGCGAAGGCGTCACAGCAAGCGTATTGCCGTCGCGACCCGCATTTTTCAGATTTTCCGCAAGTTTACGCATCATCAATGCATTATCACGAGCATAAGGTGAAGACTGTATCTGTTGATCCAGTAGCTGGCTGAGGTGCCAGTCTAACTGTTGCAGGTCGCGCGCTGAAACATTCTCCGGCAAGGTACGCTGTAAATTTTGCAACAGCCAGGCGCGCAGAAACTCGCCATCATAATTACGCGGTTGATAGAGCATTTGATAAGCGCGTAAGGCGCTGCGACTGTATGCATTGTCATCGCCCGGATCGTTTCGCAACAAATTAGTAATCTGTTGCGCGACACGCGGCAGCAGCAAAGACTTAAGCGCATTTTGATAAAGCACCCAGGCAGCGTCGCTAACTTGCGTACCACGATATAAGCCAACCCGCATAGTAAGCGGCGGATTATCCAGTGAAAAGCGGTCTGACAGCGGCAGCTTCACCAGGCTATTAAGAAAGGGTAGCAGATCAAAAATATTATCAGCAGGCTGATGAATGACCTGCTGACTTTGCTCGATAATTGCCGGTACGCGTGTTTCGACCGTTTCCAGATAGCGTTGATTCTGGTAATAGCTGATGCCCCATAAACCAGACAAAATTAACAGCGCACCGGCCAGCACGCCGTAACCAATCCAGTGGAAGAGTTGGTTGCGGTACTCCCAGTGTCGGTTGCTGCCCGCCAGGCCACTCTCTTTAAAGATCAAGGTACTGAGCAGGTCGCGAATAAAAAAGCTTTGCCCTTTGTTGCCTGGAATCGGGCTGCTGCGATTGACGCTGTCCCACGCAGCAATAGAGTGATCGCCAGCCTGACGCAACTGAAGTTTGCGGCTCAGTTCACCCATTACGCGGTCAAACGGTAACCCCTCTTGCGTGCCGCTGGTAAAGAAAAGCCCGCGCGGACTCCACGCCACCGCCTCTTTATGATCCGAAAACACAATATCAAGATATTCATTCAACAACGGGCGCAGTGACGCAAACTCTTGCGGAAACAGGAAGCACTCAGCACGTTGATGGAGATCGCGCTCCTGCGCCATGTGCCGGGCAAGATGCAGCTGTAGCTGCTGCTCCAGACGCTGAAACTGCTGAGCAAAGCTGTGGTGCCACTCCTCTTTACGCGGTTTGCTCAAATCCCAGTTAAACGTAAATCCCCAAATCGCATCACGCTGGGCTTTATCCAGCGCGCCAAAATAGCTCATAAAGCCTTTTAGCAGGTCTGTTTTGGTCACCATGACATACACCGGAAAGTGAATACCGGTTTGCTGATGCAGTTCCACCATGCGCTCACGTAACGCTGTTGCCTGGGCGAAACGCGCTTCGGCAGAATCGCTCAGCAGATCGGCCACGCTAATGGTCATGATCACGCCATTGATAGGCTGACGAGTACGATAACGCTTGAGCAAATTGATAAAGCTGCGCCACTCGCTGGCATCACGGGCGCGCTGGCTCTCCTGCAAGGCGTAACGACCCGCCGTGTCGATCATCACGGCGCTGTCGGTAAACCACCAGTCGCAGTGACGTGTACCGCCCACGCCGCGAATGGCGTTTTTACCAACACTGTCAGTCAGAGGAAAGTCGAGGCCAGCATTCAGCAGCGCCGTGGTTTTACCTGCACCCGGCGCACCCATCACTAAATACCAGGGCAGTTGATAGAGATAATTCGCACTGAGTCGTGATAACCAACTGCCGCGCTTAGGCCGACCAAACTGGGTGCGTTTTAGCTGCGTTGCGGCATCGCTGAAGCGTTGATTAAGTAACTCCTCTGTTACCTGTCGTTCGGCTGGATCGTCGCTGTCGGAAAACTGTAGCTGCGTTAATAACTGACTGTTAAACCAGGCGCGATAAAGCCAGGGAAGCAGCTGCAAAATAATCCAGAAAAAATAACAGACGCCCACAGTCAACTGGCGATTCAGCGCAGGCTCAAGCGGGCGAGAATCTCCCCACACCCAAAGAGGACCGAGCATCCAGAGCAAACAGCTCAGAGCGGTGACGCCGATAAAGCTCCACAGGAGGCGATGAGTCAGTAGCAGACGAAGAGAAGCGCGCATCACTGTACTCCCTGGTGATTACTGAGCGTTTCGGGTGCGGCAAAAGCGTAATTTCAACGCGGCGGTTACGGGCCCGGTTTTCGCTGCTGTCATTAGGCAGTAGCGGATCGCTGTCACCCCGGCCTTCTGAACGGATCGCATGACCGTCGGCGAGCTGCACCTGCATGAGTTGGGTCACGGCGCGCGCGGGCAAAAGAGAATTCATAGCTGGAGGCGAAACGACTGCCATCAACCGGATGATCATCGGCATATACCGAGACGAGGATGGTGCCTTTTACGTCTTTCATGGCCGCCGAAACGCGGGCTAATAAGGCTCTGCCGACGGGGTTTAACGCCGTACCTTCAGCGGCAAACAACTTATCGGCAGGAATAATGACTTTGCTGCCAAATGCGCCGTCACTCACTTCAAGCTGACCGGCAGCTATAACATCATTCAGACGCTGGCGTAAATCGAGCAGCGCCTGAGGAGAAGAAGGACGACGCCCGACGGTAATTTGGGGCAGCGGGGTTTGATAAATAGCGCGCAGCAGGGGTTCCGCCGCATTGCCCAGCCGCCAGTTCAGTCCGCTGTAAATCAGGCAGGCGATCAACGCCACCAGAGTGGCACAGGCCCATAATGGCACCATAGGGCGCGCCAGCGTACTGACTAGGGGATGCACTTCCACACGGGGTGTTTGCGGTGCGCCCCGTTGCGCCCGGGTCTCTTCGATTAAGGTTGTCAAACGCTGACGAATACCTTCACACTGCACGCGGCCATTATCACTGCCCCGGTAGCGCCCTTCGTAGCCCAGAAGCAGGCAGTAATGCACCACTTCAAGCAGCCAGAAATGCTGCTGTGGGCTTTGAGAAATGCGCGACAGCAGCTGAAAAAATTTTTCACCGCCCCAGCTTTCATTGTGAAACGTCACCAGCATGCCATTGCCAGACCAGACGCCACGAGTTCCCCACGGTGTCTGTGCTGCCGCTTCGTCGAGCGCGCTGCACAGGCAGTAGCGCGCACCAATGATCATTTCGAAAGGCAAACCGGCCTGTTTACAACGATGCTCAAACTGGCGGATCTCGTCAATAAGCGACTGGCGTAGCCCGGCAGGATCGTCATGCGTAGCCGCCTGACGAATTTGCACCACAGCGTTCAGCAAAGGCGCCGCAGCATGAAGTAACAGATTCTCGTTGCCGGAGGGAATAGCCTCACGCGCAGGGGATTCCACGGTCATTAATGGTTCTTCCAGCTAATGGCAGATCCTGAACCCGCAGCCCAGGACGGTGCTGCGGGCAATATGCGCCGGATTCCATGTTTAGTCTAAGATCCAGGTCGCGGTATCGTTAGTGCGACACGCTTTACTTGCGCCACCCACGGCCACGCAAACTTGTTTGCTTTTGCGTGGACGGGGACGATCGCTACGCAGAGTGGCGTCATAACGGCTGCTTTCTACGCCAGCTTTTAACGGCACGTAGCCGATCATCGGGCCATCTGCTTCATCAGCAATAGCCAGCCAGTTATGTTCAACGCGGCCTAATACTTCAAAAGACTTACCGTTTTCCAGATAACGCACCACTTTACCGCCGTAATCGGGGGTGGTCATTACCGAAGCACTGTATAACGCTCGCCAGGTTTCATTTAACGGCTCAAATTCCTGTGGTGCTGCCACAGCATGTCGGTGAACCAACGTGACGTTGTTAACCACGCTGGTGACCAGCGTATCATCGGTGACGGAGGGGGCGGGGCCTTACACCCTGCCAGGGCAAACACCGTCAGCAGCGTTAACGCGAGACTCTTTTTCACCATGTTCCTCGTGATCCCATCAAAGTATCTGCATATTGCCCGGCTATGTGCATGCGTTCGCCGAAGCTGGCCGGAGGCCTTACCTAAAATTAAACCATTTGAAAAACGGTCAAAATACATCGAGATAATGCAACGCTCAGTCTACCTAAGACTTTTGAGAATTCAAACCATTGCACATACAGTAAATGCGTGTTAGCGCGCTCTTTTCCAGTAAGCGAAGACGCTAAAAAAGAGCGTGCTTTGGGTTAGTTAACGTGAATTGAATGATCACGACAGTAAAGTATGTTGGGGCGGTGGCACTCATTTTGTCACGCCGCCTGTAAAATTGGAAATTATTAAGTTTTTCTAATATCACATTGACGAAAGATTCTATCAATTTGGCTTAAGGGCTGCAGTAAAATCAGAATTTTCAGAGTAATAAAGCTGACCGAAAGAGACTAAAACGGCATGGCTTTTGCTTCACTGATACCTTTAACAGCGGAGGGATGGGCAATGACCGATGCTCTGAGGTACCTGCAAGCGTCACGCGAGAGCGATATAGCCAGCCTGCAGCGGCTACTCCATACCGGTAAACTCATTACCACGGTGAGTGAAATGGTGCATCAACTGCAACGGGAACGCGGCGCAAGCAACATCTGGATCTGTTCTCAGGGTAAGCTGTTTGCTGAAGAGCGCACGGCTCGGGAACAGGATGTGAATCAATGCCAGCGTGCTTTTTTGCGGGTTTTGCCGCCCGCAGCCGCTCAGCCGGGTTACAGCCGCTTCTGTAACGTCATTGCCGCCGCGTTACAGGCACTCGAAGAGTTACCTACGCTGCGTGTTCAGCTGGCTCAGCGCCAGCTCACTCATGCCCAGGCCATGTCTGCTTTTAATCAGATCATTCGCACTTTACTGAATGTAGTGTTTGAAGCAGCGGATACCGCCAGTCATCCCGATATTTCCCGTGCGCTTATTGCACTGTTCAGTTTTATGCAGGGTAAAGAGCTGGCGGGTCAGGAACGCGCTACCGGCTCAGCGGGATTTGCAGCTGGACAATTCAGCGATGAACAGCGTCGGCGCATGGTGGCGCTGATTGATGCCCAGGAACAAAGCTTTGCCACCTTTAGTCAGTTTGCCGATAGCGACGCGTTACTGCACTGGCAGCCGCTGGCGCAGGCTAGCCGGGAAATAGAACGGTTACGACGCATCGCCTGTACCGGCGGGCAAAGTGAAGAAGCGGGCGCGCTTAACTGGTTCTCACTGCTTTCCGCCCGTCTCGATCAGATGAAAATTCTGGAGGACAGCCTGTCGCTCACGCTGATGTCGCGCTGCCGTGAAGCGATTCGCGTGGCGCAGCAGCAGGCCGCCGCACCCCTGATGCCTTCCCGCTGTGACAGCACTTTTTCGCTGTACGTATCGGGAGCCGACTGGCTGAACGGTGAATCAGCCACGCTCAGCAGCGATGGCCTGGCGCCGCAGCTGAGTCGCTCAGTGTTGACACTGATTGGCGAGCAGGCACAGCGTTTACGTGTGCAGGCGGATGAACTGACGTCAATGCGTGCCACGCTGGATGAGCGCAAAGTGATCGATCAGGCTAAAAGCTGGCTGATGCAGCATCATGATTTTAGCGAAGAGGCGGCCTTTCAGGCGCTGCGCAAAAGTGCCATGAATCAAAACAAACGCCTGTCAGATATTGCTCAGGCGGTGCTGGCGGTGGCCGCCACGGTGAAGGGCTAACCCAAATGAGTTAGTTGCACAAAGCCTGTGCGCAATCTGCTTCAGGAAAGTGCAAATTTGCGCATCTTTTAATCAACTCCGCCACCAGATGCCCCGCCAACAGGCGTTTATCATTCTGGCACAGGCTTTGCTTTACCTTACAGACATTGCGCATTTGCTTTGCCAACGGCGGTGAAGTGAGTGCTTTGGATAAAGGCGTCCATCCGCATGCTACGGCATGTCGGAGGACGCCTTTTTTATTTCTTTTAGGGTGCCAATGATGAGCAAAACGCCTTTTTCCGTTTCACGTCGTCAGTTGCTGTTGGCAGGAGCCGCGATCGGCGGCACATATTTATTACCGGGCTTGCGCAACGCCGTCTGGGCTGCCGGTTCAGATGCGCCAGAAAAATCTACGGTGCGGGTTGGCTTTATTCCGTTGACGGACTGTGCGCCCGTCGTAATGGCCGCCGTGAAAGGTTTTGATAAAAAGTACGGCTTATCGGTCCAGGCAAGTAAAGAAGCGAGTTGGGCGGCGGTACGCGACAAACTCACCGCAGGCGAACTCGATGCCGCACACGTACTGTACGGCATGATTTATGGACTGCAACTGGGCGTGGCTGGCCCGCAGCATGACATGGCTAACCTGATGACGCTTAATAACAATGGTCAGGCAATCAGCCTGTCAAACCAGTTAAAAGCACAGCACGTAATCGATGCAGCCAGCCTTAAAAAGGCGATCGATGCGAAAGCCAAAGGGAGCTTTACGTTTGCTCACACTTTTCCAACCAGCACCCACGCAATGTGGCTCTATTACTGGCTGGCGAATGCCGGTATCGATCCGTTTGAAGATGTGCGCACCGTCGTGGTTCCGCCGCCACAAATGGTGATGAACATGAAGATTGGCAACATGAGCGGTTTTTGCGTTGGCGAGCCGTGGAATCAGCGTGCCATCAGCGACAACATTGGTTTTACCGCCGTCACCAGCCAGCAGATCTGGCCCGATCATCCCGAGAAAATTCTTGGCACCCGCGCCCAGTGGGTTGCAGAAAACCCCAACACCGCACGTGCATTAACCGCTGCCGTACTGGAAGCCGCACGCTGGATTGACGCTTCTGATGACAATCGCCGCGAAACAGCCAACGTGCTGGCAGGTCGGGCGTGGATCAACACTAAAGTCGAGACGCTGGAAGGACGCATGCTCGGCCAGTATGAAAACGGACTCGGCCAAAAATGGCAGGACGCGCACAGCATGCGCTTCTTCCACGATGGCAGCGTCAACTTCCCTTATTTATCGGACGGCATGTGGTTCCTGACGCAGCTAAAGCGTTGGGGAATGCTGAATAGCGATCCTGATTACCTCGCCATCGCGCGTCAAATCAACCGCATCGATATCTACAAGCAGGCTGCCAGCGCGGTCGGCAATGTCGCGCTGCCTGCCAGTGAGATGCGCAGCAGCACCTTAATTGACGGCAAAGTCTGGGACGGTACCGATCCCGCCGCTTACGCCGCCAGCTTTGCCATCAAACGCTAAGAGAGATTGTTATGAAAACTGACGCTCGCGCCCTGGCGCAACCCGTAAAAGCAGAGAGCACCGCGACCATTATTCCACTACAGGTTTCGCCCAAAGCAGCGGCTAAACCGGCGCGTCTGCGTCCGCTGTTGCAGCGTGTCATCCCGGCGCTTAGCGGCATGCTGCTGCTCGCCCTGATCTGGCAAATCGCAGCGATGTCGAGTCAGGGTTTCCCAACCCCTTATGCCACATGGCAGGCGGCGCAGACCCTGTTTGCCGACCCGTTCTATAACAACGGGCCTAACGATCAGGGTATTGGCTGGAACGTCATCGCCTCGTTACAGCGCGTTGCGGTTGGGTTTGGCCTGGCGGCGCTGGTGGGTATTCCGGCCGGTTTTCTGCTGGGACGCTTCACTTTCATGTCGCGCATGTTCAATCCCATCATTGCGCTGTTGCGTCCGGTGAGCCCTCTGGCATGGCTGCCGATTGGCCTGCTGCTGTTTCAGCGCGCAGAACCGGCATCCAGCTGGACCATTTTTATCTGTTCCATCTGGCCGATGATCATCAACACCGCTGAAGGCGTGCAGCGCATTCCACAGGATTACCTCAATGTGGCGCGGGTGTTGCAACTCTCTGAATGGACGGTGATGCGCCGCATTTTACTGCCTGCCGTACTGCCAGCGGTGTTAACCGGCGTGCGCCTTTCCATCGGTATCGCCTGGCTGGTGATTGTCGCCGCTGAAATGCTGACCGGCGGTCTGGGTATTGGCTTCTGGATCTGGAATGAGTGGAACAACCTCAACGTGGAAAACATCCTGATCGCCATCCTGATTATTGGCGTGGTGGGGCTGCTACTGGAGCAGGGCCTGATGCTACTGGTTCGTCGTTTTAGCTGGGATAAATAAGGGGATCGCCATGCAACACATTATTCGCGTAGAGCAGGTCAGTCAGCGTTTTAACACTTCGGGCGGCGATTTCCTCGCGCTTGATAACGTCAGCTTTGATATTCGTGAGGGCGAAACCCTGAGCCTGATCGGCCACTCCGGCTGCGGCAAATCGACGTTGCTGAATTTGATTGCCGGTTTGACCCGTCCCAGCAGCGGTGTGCTGCTGTGTGATAACCGTGAAATCACCGGCCCTGGCCCGGAACGTGCAGTGGTATTTCAAAACCATTCGCTGCTGCCGTGGTTAACCACTTATCAGAACGTTGAGCTGGCGGTACAGCAGGTCTTCAAAGGCAAAATGAGTAAAGCTGAGATGGGTGACTGGATTGAGCACAATCTCAATCGTGTGCAGATGAGTCACGCCATGCACAAGCGCCCCAGCGAAATCTCAGGCGGCATGAAACAGCGTGTTGGCATTGCGCGCGCGCTGGCGATGAAACCGCGTGTGCTGCTGCTCGACGAACCTTTCGGGGCGCTTGATGCATTAACCCGTGCGCATTTGCAGGACAGCGTGATGCGCATTCAGCAGGAACTCAACACCACTATCGTGCTGATTACTCATGACGTGGACGAAGCGGTGCTGTTGTCAGATCGGGTACTGATGATGACCAACGGCCCGGCAGCGCAGGTGGGCGACATTCTTACCATCGATCTACCGCGCCCACGTTCGCGCGTGGCGCTGGCAGATGATGCGCGCTACCACCATTTGCGCCAGAAAATCCTGCATTTCCTCTATGAAAAACAGACTGCGGCGTGAGGAACCCACCATGAAACAGCGGCTGCTGGTGATTGGCAATGGCATGGCGGGTATGCGGATGGTGGAAACGCTGCTGCAACGCGCGCCGCAGCGTTACGCCATTACGGTCATCGGGCGTGAACCGCACGGCAATTATAACCGTGTGCTGTTGTCGCCGGTGCTGGCGGGCGAAAAAGCCTTTGCCGACACGCTGATCCACGATCTTGACTGGTATCGCGACAACGGCGTCACGCTACTGGCGGGAGAAACGGTGGTGCACGTCGATCTTAGCGCACGCTGTGTGGTTACCTGTCAGCGTCAGCTTCACTGGGATCGACTGGTGTTTGCTACCGGCTCACAGCCGCGTATGCCTGACATTCCCGGCATCCGGCATTCCCACGTAAGCGGGTTACGCAACCTGCAGGATGTGACCACGTTACAGGCGGGCAAGGGGCCGGTGGTGATACTGGGCGGCGGGTTTCTTGGCATTGAGACAGCGGCTGCGCTGAACAAACAGGGACGTGATGTCACGCTGGTGCATCACAAGCCCTGGCTGCTGGATCGCCAGCTGGATGCCAGGGCGGGTGATTTACTGGCAGAGCAGTTGCGTAAGCGCGGCATTGTCTGCGAACTCAACAGCGGCTTAGCCGCGATTGCAGAGCAGAGTGTGGTGCTCAGCGACGGCAGCAGCCGTCCGGCACAGCAGGTAGTGATAGCTATCGGTGTGCTGCCAGAGATTGCAGTCGCGCAGGCGGCTGGCGTGCCGTGTCAGCGCGGTATTGTGGTTGATCGACAACTGCGCACCCGGATCCCCGCCGTCTATGCGCTGGGTGAATGCTGCGAAATCGGGGATGAAACTTTTGGCCTGGTGGCACCCTGTCTGGCGCAGGCGGCGGTGCTGGCTGCGCAGCTGGCGGATACGCCGCAAGCCGATTTCCACACCGAAGAGAGCGGTACACGTCTTAAAGTCAGCGGTATTTCGCTGTTCAGCGCAGGTGATATTCGCGAAGCGCCTTCTTTAACCAGTTTCGATCCGCTCTCCGGGCACTATCGACGTCTTTTCTTAAAGCATGGGCGGCTAAATGGCGTGCTGCTGTTTGGCGACAGCCAGCAGGGCGCATCGCTGTTAGCGCGCCTGCACGCTGCCGACCGCGTTAGCGTTGAGACGCTGTTTGGCCTTGATGAACCTGAACCGCAGCCTCAGGCTGCAGGAAGCCTTATGATGAGTAAACCTACACTCGCTGTGATCGGCCACGGCATGGTTAGCCACCATTTCCTGGAGCAGTTGGTTGCACGTGAACTGCATCAGCATTATCACATTGTGGTCTATGGCGAAGAGCACCAGCTGGCTTACGATCGCGTACATCTTTCTGAATATTTCACAGGCAAAAGCGCCGACGACTTATCGCTGGTGAGCGAGGGCTTTTTCGCCCGACACGACATTGAATTGCGCAGCGGTTGTCAGGTGGTTGCGATTGATCGCCAGCAACGCAGTCTGCGCGACAGCGCGGGCAACGAGCTGGCATGGGATAAGCTGGTGCTGGCAACCGGGTCACGCGCTTTTGTGCCGCCGATGCCGGGACACGATGGCGATCGCTGCTTCGTCTATCGCACGCTGGACGATCTCGATGCGATCGCGGCCTGCGCCCGCCAGAGCACACGCGGCGTCGTCATTGGCGGCGGTTTGCTTGGCCTTGAGGCGGCAAATGCCCTGAAACAGCTTGGTCTTGAGACACACGTTGTGGAATTTGCGCCGCGCCTGATGGCAGTACAACTGGATGATGGCGGGGCGCTGATGCTGCGCCAGAAAATCGATGCGCTTGGCGTTACCGTTCACACCTCAAAACAGACTGAAGCGATTGAACCGCAGGAGGATGGCAGTCTCCTGCTGCGCTTTGCGGATGGCGGCCTGCTGCCGACCGATTTAGTGCTGTTCTCTGCAGGCATTCGTCCACGCGATGAGCTGGCGCGCAGTGCAGGCTTAATCCTGGGGCCGCGTGGCGGCATTGAGATCAACGATCGCTGCCAGACCAGCGATGACGCTGTTTTTGCTATCGGTGAATGCGCCCTGTGGAACGGTCAGATTTTCGGTCTGGTTGCGCCGGGTTATCAAATGGCGCGTGTGCTGGCAGGGCATTTAGCCGCTGAGGCCAGCGCCTTTAGCGGTGCAGATATGAGTACCAAACTCAAGCTGTTAGGCGTTGAGGTGGCTTCATTTGGTGATGCGCATGGCCGCACTGCAGCGAGTCAAAGCTACCACTGGACGGACGGCCCTAAAGGCATCTACAAAAAAATCGTGGTCTCGGGCGACAGCAAATTGCTGTTGGGCGGCGTGCTGGTGGGCGACAGCAGCGATTATGCCACCCTGTTACAGATGATGTTGAATAAACTGCCGCTGCCAGCCTCACCTGAAAGTTTAATTCTTCCGGCGCTGGCTGGCGCGCCGGTGAAAGCACTCGGCGTGGCGGCGCTGCCCGACAGCGCGCAGGTCTGCTCCTGCCATAACGTCAGCAAAGGCGATATCTGTGCGGCAGTACAAGGTGGCTGCGGCGACATGGCCAGCGTGAAAAGCTGCACCAAAGCGGCGACCGGCTGCGGTGGCTGCTCGGCGCTGGTGAAGCAGGTGATGGAATTCCAGCTGGAAAACCTCGGCGTAGAAGTAAAAAAGATGTTTGCGATCACTTTGCTTACTCACGTCAGGAGCTGTATCACCTGATTCGCGTCGGCGAGATTAAGACCTTCGACGCCTTGCTGGCGGCGCACGGTCGTGGTCACGGCTGCGAAGTCTGTAAGCCGCTGGCCGCATCGCTACTGGCCTCCTGCTGGAATGATTATCTGCTTAAGCCAGCTCATTTGCCGTTGCAGGACACGAACGATCGCTACTTTGCCAATATTCAAAAAGATGGCACCTATTCCGTGGTGCCGCGCGTGCCAGCGGGCGAAATTACACCCCAGGGCTTGATTGCTATCGGTGAAGTGGCAGCCCGTTACGATCTTTATACCAAGATCACCGGCGGCCAGCGTATCGATCTGTTTGGTGCGCGTCTCGATCAGTTGCCTGATATCTGGCAGGACCTGCTGGCAGCAGGTTTTGAAACCGGTCACGCCTATGGCAAATCGCTGCGCACGGTGAAATCCTGCGTCGGTTCAACCTGGTGTCGCTACGGCGTACAGGATTCCACCGCCTTCGCCATTGCGCTGGAGAATCGCTATAAAGGGTTACGTGCGCCACACAAAATCAAAATGGCCGTTTCAGGCTGCACGCGGGAATGTGCCGAAGCACAGAGCAAGGATATTGGCGTGATCGCCACTGAAAAAGGCTGGAATCTTTATGTTTGCGGCAACGGTGGTATGAAGCCGCGCCATGCGGATCTGTTTGCCAGCGATCTCGACGACGAAACTCTGATCCGCTATGTCGATCGCATTTTGATGTTCTACGTGCGCACCGCCGATCGTTTGCAGCGCACCAGCGTCTGGATGGATAACATGGAAGGTGGTCTCGACTATCTGCGTCAGGTGGTGATTGAAGACAGCCTCAGCATTGGCGAGACGCTGGAGCGGGAGATGCAGCAGGTGGTTGAAACCTACCAGTGCGAATGGCAAACCACCTTGCAGGATCCAACGCGACGTGCACTGTTTACGCCCACCCTTAACAGCACTCAGCCGGACGAAACGCTGCACTATGCTCGCGTGCGCGGTCAACGCCAGCCGCAGGCTGCCGACGTCATGCCTTTGATGCATTTGCCCGCCGAACCCTGGAGCGCGGTGTGTGATC
The DNA here is from genome assembly GCF_027157825.1 of Pantoea sp. LMR881. Lineage (NCBI taxonomy): Bacteria > Pseudomonadati > Pseudomonadota > Gammaproteobacteria > Enterobacterales > Erwiniaceae > Pantoea > Pantoea sp. LMR881. The sequence continues at coordinate 735,734 of NZ_JAPVOK010000002.1, read as the reverse complement.
TGGATGCGATTCCTTCACAGGCGGGCATTGGCGCCCGGCTTGGCAGTGAACGTATCGCGCTGTTCCGTTTTGGTGATGCGTTATATGCACTGGAAGATCGTGAACCCGGCAGCGATGCCAGCGTGCTGTCCCGCGGTATCCTTGGCGATGTGGGCGGAGAGCCAGTGGTGATTTCACCCTTGTATAAACAGCGCATCCGTTTACGCGACGGACAAAGTCTGGATAACCCGCAGCTGCAGCTGCGCTGCTGGCCGGTGAAGCTGGAAGCCGGACAAATTTGGCTGGCGAACCGTCCGCTTAATCTGATGGCGCAGGCATCATGAATACCACCTGTCCCTATTGCGGTGTCGGCTGCGGCGTCAGCGTCACGCGGCAGGACGATAGCCGGGCGCAGGTTACGGGTGACAGCCAGCATCCCGCCAATTTTGGCCGGTTGTGTGTAAAGGGCGCAGCGTTAGGCGAGACGCTGCAACAGGCAGGGCGACTGTTGTGGCCGCAGGTAAATCAGCAGCGCGTAAGCATGGATGCGGCGCTTGATGCGGTAGCAAGCGGCCTGCGTGACGTTATTGAGCAGTATGGCCCGCAGGCAGTGGCGTTTTATGGTTCAGGTCAGTTACTGACGGAAGATTATTACGTTGCTAATAAACTGATGAAAGGATTTATCGGTGCGGCCAATATCGACACCAATTCCCGGCTCTGCATGGCTTCAGCCGTAGTGGGCTACAAACGCGCCCTCGGGGCGGATGCTGTGCCCTGTTGCTATGAAGATCTGGAATGCGCTGATGTGGTGGTTATGGTGGGATCTAACGCTGCCTGGGCGCATCCTGTGGTGTTTCAGCGGCTGGTCCAGGCGAAACAGCAGCGACCGGGCATGCAGGTGGTGGTGATCGATCCGCGCCGGACCGCCAGCTGTGAGTTAGCCGACCTGCATTTGCCGCTGCGTCCCGGTAGCGATAGCGCGCTGTTCTCTGGTTTGCTGAACTGGCTGGCAGAGAACAATGGCATAGATGCCAGTATGCTGCCACACCTGACAGGCGTTGACGCCAGCTTACGCGCTGCCAGCCACTGGACGCTGAGTCGCGTTGCGCACGCCTGCGATCTTGAGCCAGACCAGGTGCTGGCTTTCTGGCAACTGTTTGCCAGCACTGCACGTGTGTTGACACTATGGTGCATGGGGATCAATCAGTCTGTCACCGGCAGTGACAATAACAACGCGATTCTCAATGCCCATCTGCTGAGCGGCAAAATAGGGCATCCCGGCTCTGGGCCGTTTTCGCTTACCGGGCAACCCAACGCCATGGGCGGACGCGAAGTGGGCGGGCTGGCAAATCAGCTGGCGGCGCACATGACATTCAATGAGGCCGACTGCGATCGTCTGCAACGCTTTTGGCAAAGCCCCACCATCGCGCGTCAACCCGGTTTGATGGCGGTCGATCTGTTCGATGCGATTGAGCGAGGTGATGTCAAAGCGGTATGGATTATGGGAACCAATCCGGCGGTGTCGATGCCGGAAGGCAACCGTATCGCGCAGGCGTTGGCGAATTGTCCACTGGTTATCGTTTCCGATGTGTTGGCGCACACCGATACCAGCGCCTTTGCCGATATTTTGTTGCCTGCGCTCGGCTGGGGCGAAAAAAATGGCACGGTGACCAACTCTGAACGGCGGATATCACGCCAGCGCGCATTCGTTCCCGCACCGGGGAGGCACAAGCGGACTGGTGGCTACTGGCGCAAGTGGCGCAGCGTTTAGGGTTTAGCGCGGCGTTTAACTGGACCCATCCGGCACAAATCTTTCGTGAACATGCTGCGTTGTCTGGCTTCGAAAATAACGGGCAGCGGGCATTTGATATCAGCGCACTGGCCGCGCTCAGTGACAGCGAGTGGGACAGGTTGCGTCCGGTTCAGTGGCCGGTAAATGCACAACATCCAGAGGGCTGCGCGCGCCTGTTCGCCGATCGCCGCTTTTATCATTCTGATGGCAAGGCGCGTTTGATCCCTCCTGAAACAGGGCAAACAGCAACGGTGGATCTCCATTATCCCCTGTTGATGAACACCGGACGGATACGCGATCAGTGGCACACCATGACGCGCACCGGTGCTGTTCCGCGCCTGATGCAGCATTGCGACGAACCTTTTATCGCGCTGCATCCTGAAGATGCAAATCACTATGGCGTCACGGCGGGCACCCTGGCGCGGGTGCAGTCGCATCATGGCTGGATCGTGGCCCGCGTGTCGCTCGACACTGGCTTACGGCGTGGCGAGCTGTTTGTACCAATGCACTGGAATCGTCAGTTTAGTCAGCGCAGCAATGTCGACACGCTGGTTGCGGCAACCCGTTGTCCGGCATCGGGTCAGCCTGCGTTGAAGCAAACCGCTGTGCGCATTCAGCCGATCTCTACTGACTGGCAGGGCTGGCTTTGGCGGCGTGATCATCAGGCTCCCACCGGTATACGCTACTGGGCGCGAGCGCCCCAGCAGGGTGTGCAGCGTTTTGCGCTGGGCGGTGAAGGCACACCGCAGAGCTGGCTCGCCTCTCAGCACGATTTAACTGGCCTGCAATTACAGATTGCCGCTGGCGGGCACGATTATCGCCTGCTGGCCTGGCGTGACGGTGAATTAGCGTTGGCGTTTTATGCGGGTTCACAGCGGCCCACCCTCGACCACGCTTTTGTTGCCGCTGGCTTTGCTACACCGGTGCAAAGCGCCGCGCAACGCCACGCTCTGTTGGCCGGGCAGGCGTCACAGGGTAGCGCGGCAGGGCGGATCATCTGCAGCTGCTTTGCGGTTGGCGAAAAGACGATCGCACAGGCTATCGCGCAAGGCTGCGCCACGCCCCAGGCGCTGGGCAACAAACTCAGGTGCGGAACAAATTGTGGCTCCTGCATTCCTGAACTGAAACAACTGCTTATCTCTTGCATAACGGAGAAAATATGACACTTGCCATTGATGCACTGGATAAATTGCTGACGCCGCACGGGGCAGCATCTGCGCAGGGACGTGTCTGGTTGGTGGGCGCGGGTCCCGGTGACGTTGAGTTACTGACGGTAAAAGCCCTGCGTTTGCTGCATGGTGCAGAGGTTGTGGTCTATGACCGGCTGGTGAGCGAGGCGGTGATGGCCGAAGTGCCGGAGAGCGCACTCTGTATCGATGTTGGTAAACGTCCCGGTCATCATGGACTGAAGCAATCACAAATCAATCAGCTACTGATTGATCTGGCGATCAGCGGTCGCAATGTGGTGCGCCTGAAAGGCGGCGACCCGTTCATTTTTGGTCGGGGCGGTGAAGAAATGGTGAGCCTGCAACAGGCTGGAATCGTTTGTGACGTAGTGCCTGGCATCACCGCTGCGGTCGGCTGTGCGGCGGCCAGCGGCATTCCATTAACCCATCGCGATTGTGCGCAATCACTGCGTTTCATTACCGGACACGGTCGCAGCGGTGAACCCCGGCTGGAGGATGCTTCACTGGCTGCGGCTAACCAGACGCTGGTGTTTTATATGGGGCTACGCTGGAGCGCCTCTATTAGCGCACAGCTACAGGCGCAGGGGCGAGAAGGTACGACGCCGGTCGCAATTATTGAAAACGGCACGCGGCCTGAGCAGCGGGTAATCATCACCACGTTAGCGGCGCTGGCAACCACGGTTGAGAAAGAGCAGCCTGTTTCGCCTTCGTTGTTGATGATAGGCGAAGTGGTGCGCTATTACCGCAGCGCGATGCCGGTAAGTGGTGCGCCTGTGTCAGCGACGGCGGGATAGGTTTGTCGCTTTGCGTTGGGTGTTCAGATCAGGAAAGGCATGCCCGTTCGCAAAGGAACCTCACATCCATGTGGGTCGGCCCCGGACGCTTTGCTCTTCGGGCATGCTTTACCTTCCCGCTGGGTTTGATCCCTGCTGCTGAACAAAACGCAGCGTTAGCATCAGCATCAGAGAGATGATGGAGAGTCGTGGAGTAAAGCGTTCGCCGCATGGATGCTGCAGCCGGGCAGCAGGGAAAGATTTACGTCCTCTTTACGTAACGCCTCTCTGCTACCCACTGTCAGGCACAACAGAAGGTTTTACATTGCCCGCTTCAGCGGCAGCGGCGCGACCAGCACTTTTACCCCTAATGCCTCGAAAGCGGCAACCTGGGCTGCGCTAATGCCGTTATCGGTGATCAGATAGTGAATATTGCTCCAGTCACACGGCAGGGCAAACATCGATACCTTGTCAATTTTGCTTGAATCAGCCACCACATACACCGTATTAGCAGAATTGATCATCGCCATTTTGACTTTGATATCGGTCTCGCTGGGGAAGCTTAAGCCGAGGCGCGGCGAAATACAGGCTGTGGCGAGAAACAATTTCTCCGCCAGCACATTCTCAAAGAAGTTTGCCGCTTTTTCGCCAGAAGTTGACAGCGTTGGAAATTTAAACGTTCCGCCCGTCAGCAGAATATTGATGCCTGGCTCGCCACCCAGTTTTAGCGCAATGTTAACTGCTGTGGTCACCACTGACAGCCGACGAATATGCCCGATCGCATCGGTAATTGCTGTTGTGGTGGTGCCTGAATCGAAAATCACCGTGTCGCCATTTTCGATGTGTTGCGCTGCTAACCGACCAATGGCTTCTTTCTCTTCCAGATGCGTTTGCCGCTCCAGCAGCAAGGCGCCGGTATTTTGCTTGCCGGTCATTAAGGTTGCGCCACCGTGGTAGCGTTGCACAAAACCCTGTTTTTGCAGCATGCGCAGATCGGTTCTCAGCGTCGCTTCCGTCAGGCCAAAGGTTTCAGTTAAGGCTTTCACCGTCACCGTGCCATCTTCACGGATCATCTCCAGAATCTTCTCGCGGCGTTGCTGCATATCAGCCAGCTGCTCACTTTTGCTTTTCAATCGAAATGCTCCATTTTCCATTCGCGTTTAGTTAAGGCGAAGAAAGGCCTGTCGCAAAGTTTACCGCGCCATTTTAGCGATTGCGAGATGGCCGCAGGGGTTGTTTGTTTTCGAACGAAAATCATAATTTGGCAGGATATTGATTTCCATCGTTTTACGCAGCGGGTAAATTCATATTATTTCTTTGAATTGCAACGCTCCTCACGCTATTTCAATAAGATAAAAATAAAAACACCCCATTTGTATGAAATTTGATCTCACCCACACAACGTTTCTTTTCGATAGCATATATTTTTGTTCGAAAATGATGTGCTCAATTGCGATAGCGAATAGCGTAAGGAGTGAGGCTGATGGGTAGTGAATATGACGTGAACCTGCGCTATGGCGTAGATACGGCGTTAGATCTGAGCGGTAAAGTTGCGGTAGTGACCGGGGGTTTAGGCGGTATCGCGATGGCAAGCAACGCCATGCTGCTGGAGAAAGGGGCACGGCTGGCGCTGCTTTATCCACCGTTTGAAGCGGAAAAAACACACAGTCTGAGAAGCCAGTTCGCAGAAGATAGCGTGCATTTTGTCTGTTGCGACGTGACCGATCCGGCGTCCGTTGAGCAGGCTTTTGAGGACGTTGAGTCCCACTATGGTCACATCGACATTCTGGTGAACTGTGCCGGTTATGTGATGCTGCAACCGGTGCTGGAAACCGACTTTGCCGAGTGGCAAAAGCAGATTGCCGTCAACCTCACTGGCCCGTTTTTATGTTCCCAGGCGGCGGGCAAGCGCATGGTGAAAGCCGGAAACGGCGGCAAGATCATCAATATCGCCTCGCAGGCAGCCTCCATCGCTATTGATAACCACGTCGCTTACACCTCTGCTAAAGCCGGACTGCTGGGCATGACCAAAGTGATGGCAAAAGAGTTTGCACCACATCGCATTAACGTCAATACGCTTTCACCTACCGTGGTATTGACGCCGATGGGCGAAAAAGCCTGGCGCGGTGAAAAAGGTGAGCAGATGAAAAAACTGATCCCACTAGGCCGGTTTGCCTATACCGATGAAATCGCCGCCGCCGTGCTGTTCTTTGCCAGCAACGGCAGCGACATGATTACCGGCGCCGATCTGATGATCGATGGTGGCTTCACCATTTGGTAAGCCTGTTCGCAAAAACACTGCCCTGGAACGATAACAGAGAGAACATCACCATGAAAAAACGTAGCCTGCTGTGTACCGCACTGATTGCCTGCTTGGCTTCTCATGCCGCGATTGCCGTAGAGAAGGGCACCATTATGATTCTGGTTAACTCACTCGATAATCCTTATTACGCCTCTGAAGCCAAAGGTGCCAACCTCAAAGCACAGGCGCTCGGTTATAAAACTTCGGTGTTGTCTCACGGCGAAGATGTCAAAAAACAGAGCGAACTGATTGATGCCGCGATTGGTAAGAAAGTGCAGGGCATCGTGCTGGACAATGCTGACTCAACTGCCAGCGTGGCGGCCATTAAAAAAGCCAAAGATGCCGGCATTCCCGTGGTGCTGATCAATCGTGAGATCCCGGTTGATGACGTGGCGCTGGCGCAGATTACCCATAACAACTTCCAGGCCGGTTCAGATGTTGCCAACATTTTTGTCGAAAAAATGGGCGAAGCAGGGAAGTATGCGGAACTGACCTGTAACCTCGCCGATAACAACTGTGTGACGCGCTCTAAATCCTTCCATCAGGTGCTGGATCAGTACCCGGATATGCAAAGCGTGGCGCGTCAGGACGCTAAAGGCACCCTGATTGACGGTAAACGCATCATGGACAGCATTTTGCAGGCGCACCCGGATGTCAAAGGGGTGATTTGTGGCAACGGGCCGGTGGCGCTGGGCGCTATCGCTGCGCTAAAAGCGGCAGGACGTGATGATGTCATCGTGGTCGGCATTGACGGCAGTAATGACGAGCGTGATGCCGTCAAGGCCGGCACGCTGAAAGCCACCGTGATGCTACAGGCGCAGGCAATCGCAGCTCAGGGCGTCACCGATCTCGACAACTATATCCAGAAAGGCACTAAGCCAGAGAAACAGCGCGTCATGTTCCGCGGCATTTTAATTACGCCAGACAATGCTAAAGGCGTGCAGGACTTCAACTACAAGTCGTAATTAACCGCAGTAGCGCCCGTGCAAACGGGCGCCAGGGAGAATGAGATGTCCACAAAACTCTGGCTGACGCTGGCGGTAATGATGCTGGGCGGCTGTCGCATCGTGTCGCAGCAGGAACTGGCCGATCTGAAAAACCCACCGAATCCTCAAATGGCCAATATTGCCCAAACCTGGCAGCAGAAGCTGGTGCCACAGGTGGCGAGCGAGGCGAAACCGCTGGCAGAACTGATGAAGTTACTGCAATCGGCAAAGGATTTTGACAGCGCCTGCAAAAGTTACGGCTACCGCAGTCAGGCTGAAAATCCCTGCGTCTTTAGCGTCAGCGTAACGGGTGACGTTACCGCTGTGAATACCACATCCCGCAGCGGCAAAATGTCGGTTAAAGATATTTCAGGTGACAGTGTCACAATTCAGATCGGCCCGATTATTCGCGGGACAGCTCTGCGTGATGCTTACAAGGGTGCCAGCTATCAGGATTTTAACGATCAGGTTTTGTTTGGCGATTATGGCAAAGCGATTAACCAGCAGGCTTCGACACTAATGGCAGACTTCAAGCCAAAAGTGGGCGATAAGGTCACCGTAGCCGGTGTGTTCAGCAGTTGGGATATTCCGCAAAAGCTGCCTGATATCACGCCTGCTCAGATTACGCGGCAGTAAGGAGCGGAGTATGCAAAATCCTCAACCGCAGGCGCTACCGGAAGTCATCATTGAGACGCGCAATGTTTCGCGTGTTTATCCCGGCGTGACGGCGCTCGATCAGGTCAATTATCGCGTCTACCGCAACAAAGTTAACGTGCTGATCGGAGAAAACGGCGCGGGAAAATCCACCATGATGAAAATGCTGGCAGGCGTGGAAACCCCGTCTTCCGGCGAAATACTCCTCGACGGCGAGCCCGTATCCCTGTCATCAACCCATCAGGCTGAGAAACAGGGTATCAGTATCATTTTTCAGGAACTTAACCTGTTTCCCAACATGAATGTAATGGACAACATCTTCATTGCTAATGAATTTTTTCAGCGCGGCGTGATCAATGAAAAGTATCAATACGCGCTGGCGAAAACCCTGCTTGAACGACTGGAGCTGGATGTTGATCCTTATGCGCCGCTCGGCGAACTGGGCATTGGCCATCAGCAGTTAGTGGAAATTGCACGCGCGCTCTCTAAAGATACCCGCGTGCTGATTATGGACGAACCCACCAGCGCACTGAGCCAGTCGGAAGTTAAAGTGCTGTTCAACGTGATTGAGCAACTCAAGCGGCGTGGCGTCACCATTATCTATATCTCACACCGGCTGGAAGAGCTGATGGAGATTGGCGATCACATCACGATTTTCCGCGACGGGCGCTTTATCAGCGAGCGCGACGTTCGTGATGCCAGCGTGCCGTGGATCATTGAGCAAATGGTTGGCGACAAGAAAAAGCACTTCGATTATCAGCCCGCCCCGCAGGGCGAAACGGTATTGCAGGTAGAGGGCCTCACCGCGCTGCATCAGAACGGCGGTTACAAATTAAACCAGGTGAGTTTTTCGCTGCGAAAAGGGGAAGTGATCGGCATTTATGGATTGCTGGGGGCGGGACGTACTGAACTGTTTAAAGGGCTGATTGGTTTGATGCACTGTCAGTCGGGTACGGTGCATCTGAGCGGAGAGTCGCTGGAAAAACGTAATTTTCAGCAGCGTCTGAAGCGTGGCATCACGCTGGTGCCGGAAGATCGTCAGGGTGAAGGCGTGGTGCAGTTGATGTCGATCACCGCCAACATGACGCTGACCGATCTCAGCCTGCGCGGCTTTCGACGTGCGCTTCGTCTGCTGAACCCAGGCAAAGAAAACCAGCGAGTCAACGAGATGATTGGTCATCTGGCGATAAAAGTCAGCGACGTCGGGCTGCCCATTACCTCGCTGAGTGGCGGCAATCAGCAGAAAGTGGTGTTAGGTAAAGCGTTGATGACCGGACCGCAGGTGGTATTGCTGGATGAACCGACACGTGGCATCGATGTGGGCGCTAAAACCGATGTCTATCACCTGATTGGCAACCTGGCACAACAGGGGCTGGCGGTGATGTTTTCCTCATCTGAGCTGGATGAGGTGATGGCATTAGCGGACCGTATTTTGGTCATGGCGGATGGCCGTATCACAGCGGATTTAACGCGCGCAGAGGCGACGCGAGAAAAACTGATCGCTGCTTCTACCCCGCAAGATTAAGGTTGCCGGAGAATTTCATGAATCAAAAATATCTGCTCTACATGTATCTGCTGAAAGCGCGCACGTTTATTGCCTTGCTGATTGTCATTGGATTTTTCAGCGTCATGGTGCCTAACTTTCTTACCACCTCAAACCTGCTGATCATGACCCAGCATGTGGCGATTACCGGACTGCTGGCGATTGGTATGACGCTGGTGATTTTGACCGGAGGCATCGATTTATCCGTAGGCGCGGTAGCGGGCATTTGCGGCATGGTCGCAGGTGCGCTGCTGACCAACGGCGTGCCATTATGGGGCGGTAATACGCTGTTTCTGAATGTGCCGGAAGTGATTCTGGTGGTAGCGATCTTTGGTGTGCTGGTAGGCCTGGTAAACGGCGCGGTCATCACCCGCCTGGGCGTGGCGCCGTTCATCTGTACGCTTGGCATGATGTATGTGGCACGCGGTGCGGCACTGCTGTTCAACGACGGCAGCACTTACGCCAATCTGGTGGGAGAGCCTGCGCTTGGCAACACCGGCTTTGCCACACTGGGTTCGGGTACTGTGCTGGGCGTCTACTTGCCTATCTGGTTAATGCTGGGCTTTCTGTTACTTGGCCTCTACCTGACGCGCAAAACTCCACTTGGTCGCTATATCTACGCGACAGGCGGAAACGAATCGGCGGCACGGCTGGCGGGTGTGCCAATCATCAAAGTAAAAGTCTTTGTTTATGCCTTCTCTGGCCTGTGTGCCGGCCTGGTAGGGCTGGTGGTGGCGTCACAGCTGCAAACGGCTCACCCGATGACCGGGAATATGTTCGAGATGGATGCGATCGGTGCCACGGTTTTGGGCGGGACGGCGCTGGCGGGGGACGTGGACGGGTCTCCGGTTCGATCATTGGTGCGTTTGTTATCGTTTTCCTGGCAGATGGCATGGTGATGATGGGCGTGAGCGATTTCTGGCAGATGGTTATCAAAGGTCTGGTCATCGTCACGGCTGTTGTCATCGACCAGTTCCAGCAGCGTTTACAAAGCAAAGTGGTGCTGTTGCGTCGTCACGAAAAAAAGCAGCAAGCGACGCCGGTATCTAAAGTCAGTCACAGCTAAGCGGAGACGATATGACACGCGATTTCAGTGGAAAAACAGTGGTGATCACCGGGGCCTGTCGCGGTATCGGGGCAGGCATTGCAGCACGCTTTGCACGCGACGGCGCGAATCTGGTGATGGTCTCGAATGCGGAGCGGGTATTCGAGACGGCAGAAAAATTAACACAGCAGTTCGGCAGTGAAATTTTACCTTTGCAGGTTGATGTCACCGATGAAGCTGAAGTGCAGCAGCTCTATCAGCAGGCTGCCGATCGCTTTGGCCGTATCGACGTTTCGATTCAAAACGCTGGCGTGATCACTATCGACAAATTCGACGCCATGCCAAAAAGCGATTTTGAAAAGGTGCTGGCCGTTAACACCACCGGCGTCTGGTTGTGCTGCCGGGAAGCGGCAAAATATATGGTAAAACAGAACAGCGGCAGCCTGATCAATACCTCTTCCGGACAAGGGCGGCAGGGTTTCATTTATACGCCGCACTACGCCGCCAGCAAAATGGGTGTGATTGGCATCACCCAGAGCCTGGCGCTGGAACTGGCTCCCTGGCACATTACCGTTAACGCCTTTTGTCCGGGGATCATTGAAAGCGAAATGTGGGACTACAACGATCGCGTCTGGGGAGAAATCCTCAGCAGTGAAAAGAAAACCTACGGCAAGGGCGAATTGATGGCGGAATGGGTTGAAAATATTCCGTTGAAACGTGCCGGGCAGCCGGATGATGTCGCCGGACTGGTGGCGTTTCTGGCATCGGATGATGCGCGCTATATCACCGGGCAGACCATTAATGTCGATGGCGGGTTAATCTTTTCGTAAATGCTCAACAGGGTTTGCCCGCGCAAACCCTGTTTTTTGGCTGCGTTTTTTCTCAAAATCTTCGCGTATAAGCATATAAATCGAGACGTGTCCTGCACAGCGGTCACAATATGTTAAGGTAATCTCTGTTGGTTTAGTCAATCTTCTAACCTGAGACCTGAAAATTACCTTATAGCCTATGCCTTTTGCGTTACAGCCTCAAAAATCGTTGATTTTCTCTCTGATCGCTGCGGCAATCATGCTGGCGCGACCTGCTGCTGCGTTGCCAACCGACACCAGAGTGTCAGAAACGCCGTTCGACGATCCGGGGCGGTTTCAGCAATCGCTGGATAATCTGCCTTCGCTTGGCAGTGCTGATAACAGCACTGACTGGAGTAAACGGCTGGCAACGGTCGCGAAAAGCATTGGCGAAGCCAGTCAAAACAGTGACAGCGAACTCTCATTTGGTCAGCAGGCGAGGGTCTGGGCATTCAACCATTTACGAGATGAAGTCGCGGATCGCGTTGAGAGTGAAGGGCAATCTTTGCTCTCGCCTTACGGCACTGCCCAGCTTGATTTGATGGTCGATATGGACGGCAATTTTACCGGTTCAGGCGGCGATCTGTTTAGCGCCTTAGCCGATGAGCAGCGTTATCTTACCTTTAGCCAGGTTGGGTTACGGGATACCTCTGATGGCCTGGTGGGCAATGTGGGATTAGGCCAACGCTGGGAAGCCAGAGAGTGGCTGCTTGGCTATAACACGTTTGTAGATCGCCTGTTCAGTAGCGGACTTCAGCGCGCTTCACTGGGCACGGAAGCCTGGAGCAATAATCTGCGTTTTTCCGCAAACTATTATCATCCGCTGAGCGGCTGGAAAAATAACAGCAATACGCAGCAGCAGCGCATGGCGCGCGGTTATGACATCACGACACAAAGTTATTTACCTTTTTACCGCCAGCTAGGCATGTCTTTAAGCTGGCAGCAATATCTGGGTGAAAACGTCGATCTTTTCAACAGCGGCAATCGCTATCATAATCCCTCGGCGATGACCTTTGGCCTCTCTTATACGCCTGTACCCCTTGTGACCCTTTCTGCCAGCCATAAAACCAGCAGTGCAGGTGAAAGCCAGGATCAGCTGGGACTCAAGCTTAACTATCGCTTCGGCGTGGCGCTCAGCCGCCAGCTGGATGCCAGTAACGTGGCCGCAGCGCGCTCACTGCGCGGCAGCCGTTACGACACCGTTACGCGCAGCAACACGCCGGTACTGGCCTTCCGTCAGCGCAAAACGCTGTCGGTGTTTCTCGCTACGCCGCCGTGGCAGCTCAATGCCGGTGAAAGCTTACCGCTGAAGCTGCAAATCCGTGCCAGTAACGCCATTAAAGCGGTCAGCTGGCAAGGGGATACTCAGGCGCTGAGTCTGACGCCGCCAGAGAATAATAACGATCCGCAAGGCTGGAGCGTTATCCTGCCGCAATGGGATAATTCACCCGGTGCCAGCAACGAATATCACCTCTCCGTCACGCTTGAAGACAGTAAACAGCAACGGGTCACGTCCAACTGGATAACGCTAAAATTGCAGCCGCCGATCATGTTAAGCGATCAGCCGGAGACTCGTTTTGACCTGATGGATCCCGCTGGAAATTCAACGAATATAAGCCTTTAATCAGACGGCAAAAAAGTGTGACAATTGTCACACTTTTGTAGTGGAAAGTTTTCAAAGAACATCGCAGAATCGGCGAAAATTCCTGTTCACCTTCACACCATGATCCTTCGTCCGCAACGCCATTGGTTCGTTCGTTTGTTCGCCTGGCACGGCTCTGTGCTGCCTGATATTATGTTTCGCCTCTCCCTCAACTTAATGATGTCGCTGATCGCGTTAGCCTCATTAGGTTGGTATGAAACCCTTGGCATCAAACTCACGCTGGCACCATTCAGTTTACTCGGCGTATCCATTGCTGTCTTTCTCGGGTTTCGCAACAGCGTCTGTTTTGCCCGCTTCAGTGAGGCACGCCAGTTCCTCGGATCGTTACTGATTGCCTGCCGTACTATTCAGCGACAGGTGATGGCGGTTTGTCCGGCTGATGCGCCGCGGGTTCAGGCGTTGCTGCTGGCATTTTGTGCCAGCCTGAAACATCAGTTACGCCGTACCGATGCCCGTGAAGATCTCACTCGTTTATTAGGTGAAGAAGCCGGGTGGCTCATGAACCGACATTCGCCTGCTAACGTGCTGCAATTACAATTATCGCACTGGCTGGCAGAGCAGCGTCGTCAGGGCCAAATCAGCGACATCGTGTGGGGCAACATTGACAATAATCTCAATCAGCTCGCTGCGGTTTTAGGCGGTTGCGAACGCCTTGCCAGTATGCCAGTGCCGTTTGCTTATGGTTTATTACTGCACCGCACTGTTTACCTGTTCTGCTCTTTATTGCCGTTTGCGCTGGCACCCGATTTACATGCGATGACGCCGCTGGTTTCCATGTTTATTGCCTACACCTTTTTATCGCTGGACACCCTGGCAGAAGAGTTAGAGATGCCGTTTGGCTATGAGAACAACCATCTGCCGATGGATGCGATCTGCACCAATATTGAAATCAATTTGCGTGAAATGGCCGGTGAAAGTGAACTGCCGCAGCCGATGCAGCCAGATAAATATTACCGCCTGACCTGATGTTGCCCCCTTGTCGCTTTGGCCTGAACACTCTGGCTGAAGCGACACGCCTGTTTTGCCTCTCCTCCTCATGCTCCATGACAGCGCAGCGCGCCCCGTAAATGTGCAATTCCTGCCCGTTTTTGGACAGATAATTTATCAGCGATCACAAAAGCGATATTTCCTTCGGCAAATGCATAATCTTTCTTAATAACACTCGGCGCAAGCAGGGGGATAAGATAGTTATTCACTAATTATGCACTGCAAGTGAATACCGTCTTGATTTAAGTTATTGATATTTCGTTAATCCATTTCTTTTATGCATTATTCCCCTTGGCTGGCACGCTATCTGCAATTTACAGTAGAGATGAATTACAACTTTTAACAATTTTAAAACATTAGCTTTACCCAGCGGGGTAAGCAGGAGAGTAGGCCATGTCACTGCAGGTTACACGTCACGATTTTGATCAATGGATGATGCCCGTTTATGCGCCTGCTGCCTTTGTGCCGGTGCGTGCTGAAGGCTCAACGGTGTGGGATCAAAACGGTAAGGACTATATTGATTTTGCGGGTGGCATTGCTGTTAACGCGCTGGGACATGCGCATCCGGCACTGCAACAGGCGCTGCAAGAGCAGGCGGGCCGTTTGTGGCACACCGGCAATGGGTATACCAACGAACCCATTTTACGCCTGGCAAAACAGTTAATCGACGCAACTTTTGCCGATCGGGTGTTCTTCTGTAATTCAGGTGCCGAAGCCAATGAGGCAGCACTTAAACTGGCGCGCAAAGTGGCACACGACCGCTTCGGCCCGCAAAAAGCGGTATTGTCGCGTTTACCAATGCTTTCCATGGCCGCACGCTGTTTACCGTCTCTGCAGGCGGACAACCCGCGTATTCAAAGATTTCGCGCCGCTGCCGCCAGAAATCCAGCATGCTGCGTTTAACGATCTTGCTGCTGCGGCCGCGCTGATTAACCACCAAACCTGCGCAGTGATCGTCGAGCCTGTTCAGGGTGAAGGCGGCGTACTGCCTGCCGATCCTGCCTTCCTGCACGGCCTGCGTGATCTGTGTGACCAGCATCAGGCGCTGCTGATTTTTGATGAAGTTCAGAGCGGGGTAGGACGCACCGGATCGCTGTACGCCTACATGCACTATGGTGTGACGCCTGACGTTCTCACCAGCGCAAAAGCACTAGGCGGCGGTTTTCCCATTGGTGCCATGCTGACGCGTGAGGATCTGGCGTTGGTTATGGGCGTGGGCACCCATGGCACCACTTACGGCGGCAACCCGCTGGCGGGCGCGGTGGCAGGAAAAGTGATGGAACTGGTCAATCAGCCCGAGATGATGGAAGGGGTAGCACAGCGCCATACCTGGATTGTCGAGGCGCTGGAAACCATTAATCAGCGACTGCATATGTTTAAACAGGTACGCGGGCTGGGGCTGTTGATCGGTGCGGTATTAAGCGACGAGTTTGCCGGTAAAGCTAAACAGATTAACCTTGCTGCGGCTGAAATGGGGGTGATGGTGCTGATTGCGGGCGCTAATGTGGTGCGGTTTGCCCCGGCCCTGAACATCAGTGAGCAGGAAGTTAAAACGGGTATGGCGCGTTTTGCCGAAGCCTGTGAAACATTTGCGCGAGGGACCTCATCATGATGGTAATCCGCCCGGTTGAACGAGATGACCTGAGCCAGCTTATGACGCTGGCAGGCAAAACCGGCGGTGGACTGACATCATTACCGGCAGACAGCACCACGTTGCAGGCGCGAATCGAACGCTCACTGCAAACCTGGGAAAATGCGCTGCCGCGTGCAGAGCAGGGCTATGTTTTTGTGCTGGCCGACAGTCAGGATAATCGCGCGGTGGGTATTTGCGCCATTGAGGTCGCGGTGGGATTGCAGGAGCCCTGGTACAACTTTCGTGTTGGCACCCATGTCCACGCATCTAAAGAGCTTAACGTTTACGCAGCATTGCCAACGCTCTCTTTGTGCAACGATCACACTGGCAGCAGCGAACTCTGTACGCTGTTTCTGGATCCTGATTATCGCGACGGTAAAAATGGCTATTTGCTGTCGAAATCGCGCTTTCTGTTTATGGCTAACTTTCGCGATCGCTTTATGGATCGCGTGGTGGCTGAAATGCGCGGTGTCAGTGATGAACAAGGCCATTCGCCCTTCTGGGATAGCGTAGGCAGCCGCTTCTTTTCGATGGAATTCAGTAAAGCAGATTTTCTCAGCGGCACTGGCCAAAAGGCATTTATCGCCGAGCTGATGCCAAAACACCCTTTGTACATTCATTACCTGACGCCGGAAGCACAGGCGGTAATTGGCCAGGTGCACCCTAAAACTGCCCCCGCGCGTGCCGTTCTGGAAGCAGAAGGTTTCTGCTATCGCAACTATGTCGACATCTTTGATGGCGGCCCGACGCTGGAGTGCGAAATAGATCGTATCCGCGCCGTGCGTAAAAGCCGTTTGCGAACGGCAGAGAAGGGTGTGCCTGAAACGGCAGCGCCACTCTGCCTGGTGGCGAATAATCACTATCAACAGTTCCGCGTGGCGTTATTGCCTGTCGATCCGCATCGCGACAGCGTGCAGTTAACCGATGAACAGATGCAGGCACTGAAATGTCAGCCAGGTGATAGCCTGCGCGTCGTAACGCTAAGCCGTGAGGAGAATAAAGCATGATGATGATCAATGGACAATGGCTAACCGGCAGTGCAGAGACTTTCACAAAACAGGATCCGGTCAGCGGTGAGACGCTGTGGCAAGGGCAGGCGGCTTCATCCTCTCAGGTTGCCGAAGCCTGCGCAGCGGCGCGCGCAGCGTTTCCGGCATGGGCAAAATTAACCTTTGCCGAGCGCCAGGCTCAGGTTGAAAAGTTTGCTGCCCGGCTTGAGGCCAGTAAAGCGGATCTGGCTGAAACCATTGCGCGTGAAACCGGTAAGCCGCGCTGGGAAGCGTTGACCGAGGTTAGCGCGATGATCAACAAAATCGCCATTTCAGTCAAAGCCTGGCATACCCGTACAGGCGAACAGGCTGAAGGTGAAAGTTCGTTACGTCATCGACCACACGGCGTCCTGGCCGTCTTTGGTCCTTATAATTTCCCCGGCCATCTGCCGAATGGCCATATCGTTCCGGCTTTACTGGCTGGTAACTGCGTGGTGTTTAAGCCCAGCGAACTGACCCCGTTGACTGCTGAAAAAACCGTACGCTTATGGCTGGCCGCGGGGTTACCCGCTGGCGTGCTGGCGCTGGTGCAGGGTGGCCGTGAAACCGGACAGGCCCTGGCAGGGGATCCGCAGATCGATGGCCTGCTATTTACCGGCAGCGCCCATACCGGTTACCAACTGCATCGCCAGTTTGGTGGTCAGCCTGAGAAGATGCTGGCGCTGGAGATGGGCGGCAATAACGCACTCATCGTGGAAGATCCTTCAGACATGGATGCGGCAGTGCATATCGCGCTGCAATCAGCGTTTATTACCGCCGGACAGCGGTGTACCTGTGCGCGTCGCCTGCTGGTGAAGCGCGGCGCAGCGGGGGATGCTTTTTTGCAGCGTTTGGTAGACGTCAGTGCGCGCCTGCAGCCGGGCGCGTGGGATGCGGAGCCGCAACCCTTTATGGGCAGCGTGATCTCTTGCGGCGCAGCGGAAAAAATCTTTAATGAATGGCAACAGCGTGTCAGGGCGGGGGTAAGGTGCTGCTGGAGATGCGTTGGCCAGATCGTCAACGTGCGCTGTTAACGCCGGGGATTATTGATCTGACTGACGTTAACGATCTGCCCGATGAAGAAGTGTTTGGCCCTTTGCTTGGGGTCATGCGCTACGACGATTACGATCAGGCGATTCGCATGGCTAATCAGACGCGCTACGGCCTGTCATGCGGATTAATCTCCCCTTCACGCGCCCACTTTGACCAACTGCTGACAGAAGCGCGTGCCGGAATTGTGAACTGGAATAAACCGCTTACCGGCGCAGCCAGTACCGCTCCGTTTGGCGGCATTGGCGCATCCGGCAACCATCGCGCCAGTGCGTGGTACGCCGCAGATTATTGTGCCTGGCCGATGGCCTCACTGGAAACCCCCGATCTGGCTTTGCCTGCCACGCTTTCGCCGGGCCTCGATTTCTCTGCGCAAGGAGACCAGAAATGAAAGCACGGGAAGTCAATTTTGATGGGCTGGTCGGGTTAACGCACCACTATGCGGGCTTATCTTTCGGCAACATTGCCTCAACGCGCAATCAGTTGCAGCCCTCTAACCCACACCTGGCCGCAAAACAGGGCCTGCTGAAAATGAAAGCACTGGCGGATATGGGGTTCGTACAAGGCGTTATTCCGCCCCATGAACGGCCTAATATTCCGCTATTACGGCAGCTTGGCTTTCGTGGCAGTGATGAGCAGGTGCTGGCAGACGCTGCGCAGGTCTCGCCAGGTTTGCTCTCTGCCGCCAGCTCTGCCTCGGCGATGTGGGTTGCCAACGCCGCCACGGTGTCGCCCTCGGCTGACAGCGGCGATCGCCGGGTACACTTCACCGTTGCAAACCTGAATAACAAACTTCATCGTGCCATTGAAGCGCCACAAACGGCTCAGCTGCTACGCGCCATATTTCGCGACCCGCAGCATTTCTGTGTGCATGATGCGTTGCCGCAGGTGGCGATGTTTGGCGATGAAGGGGCCGCCAACCATAACCGCTTTGGTGAGGATTATGGTGAGGCAGGCGTGCAGCTGTTTGTTTACGGGTGTCATGCGAGTCACGATGGCTCAGCACCGCAGCGTTTTCCGGCACGCCAGACGCGGGAAGCCAGCGAAGCGGTGGCACGTTTGCATAAGCTTGCTGCCGATCGCGTGATATTTGCTCAGCAAAATCCTGCTGTTATCGACGCAGGCGTTTTCCATAATGATGTGATTGCCGTGAGTAATCAGCAGATGCTGTTCTGCCACCAACGGGCCTTTGTGGATCAACCGGCGCTGCTGGCGCAGCTTAAAGCGCGCGTACCGGGATTTGTGGCGATTGAAGTGCCGGACAATCGTGTCTCCGTGCAGGAGGCAGTTAACACTTATCTGTTTAACAGTCAGCTACTCAGCCGTGCTGATGGCAGCATGATGTTGGTGCTGCCGGAAGAGTCGCGGCAACACGCGGGTGTATGGGATTACCTGTGCGAAGAAGTGGAAAAAGGAGGGCTGTTAAAAGCGTTAAAGGTGTTTGATCTGCGCGAAAGTATGGCAAACGGGGAGGCCCGGCGTGTTTACGCTTGCGTGTCGTGCTTACGCCTGACGAACTGCGTGCCGTGAATCCGGCGGTGCTGATGAACAATCGTCTGTTTAATACCCTGAACAGCTGGGTCGATCGTCACTATCGCGATCGCCTGACGCAGGCCGACTTGGCCGATCCGCAGTTGTTGCGGGAAGGACGCCAGGCGCTGGATGAGCTTACTCAGCTGCTAGACTTAGGAAATGTCTATGCGTTTCAGCAGTGAAGTGTGGGCGGCGATAGCGGCCCGATAAATTCACGCAGTAAGGGGGAACGATGCAGGATTTTTTACAGCAGACGCTGTCTGAACAGGCACCGCGTAAGCGTCAGGGTGAAACGGCACATCTGCGCTGGCAGTGGTTAGATCATGGCATCCTGTTGATGGAACCAAAGGTGAAAGCCGGGCAGGCGCTGGTGTTGTCAGCAGGAATTCACGGTAATGAAACCGGGCCAGTTGAGATACTGAATCAGATTCTGTTGCCGCTGTTAAAGGGAGAAAAGCCGCTACAACAGCGGCTGCTGGTGGTGCTGGGCAATCCGCAAGCCTTAAAAGCCGGTAAGCGTTATTTGCGTTACGATATCAATCGCCTGTTTGGCGGGCGCTGGCAACAGATTGTTGACAGCGATGAAGCGCATCGCGTGTTGCATCTTGAACAGGCCGTAGAAACGTTCTGGCAAGCCTGCGAGAGCGATGAAACGCGCTGGCATCTGGATTTACATACCGCGATTCGTGGCTCGTATCACAGCCGTTTTGGCGTGCTGCCGCTTAATCCGCGCCCGTGGCCGACCAACTTTCTCGACTGGCTGGCCGCAGCGGAACTGGAAGCATTAGTCTTTCATCGCGAACCGGGCGGCACTTTTACCCATTTCAGCTGTGAACATTTTGCCGCCGCCAGTTGTACGCTGGAATTAGGTAAAGCCTTACCTTTTGGCGAAAACGATCTGTCACAGTTCACTGCTGCACACCAGGCGCTGGCGGCGCTGCTTTACGGCGACTCACTGCCCGCAGTGCAGCGGCAACCAAAGCGTTATCGGGTGGTGCAACAAATTACCCGCCTGAGTGAAAATTTTAAATTGCACATGGGACAAGAGACGCTGAACTTCACCGCTTTTCCGCAAGGCACACTGCTGGCAGAGGATAGCGAAACACGTTACTTCGTTCAGCAGGCGCGGGAATATGTGTTATTTCCTAATCCTGATGTCGCGCCGGGGTTACGGGCCGGTTTAATGTTAGTTGAAGAGAACGAACAGACGCAGGCGCTGCCTCTGTAGCCGGTGTTGTCATGAAAAAGTAAAACAGCGGGAGTTTTTCTTCCGCTTTTCTGCCAGAACCATTACACTCCCGCTGCTTTCCTCCATGATTTCTACCAAATTCACTGCAAATTCATAAAGTTTTGCAATTCCTCACGCAATTCTTCGCATTCTCTTCATGATTGCCGGATTTCTGTCTTTTATGCTTTCACGGCTTTACTCAGCCTCTGAGTAGTTGACGTTCAGCACCGTATGCTTGTTTCCGAAGACGCGACAGAGTGCTGTCGTCATTAATCTGAATTAAAAGGACACTATTATGCGTAAACTGACTTCCCTGTTTCTGGCTTCTACGCTGGCGTTTGGTGCAGCCAGTGCCGTTCACGCTGCGGCTGACAACCTGACGCCACCGCCAGCCGGTAGCGAAAAGCCAATGCATAAGCCGCCGATGCGTCACCACGGCATGGACATGATGTTCAAAGGTCTGAATCTGACGGATGCGCAGAAGGGTCAAATGCGTGAAATCATGAAAGAGAGCCGCAAAGATATGAAGCGTCCGTCGCTGGAAGAGCGCCGCGCTAACCACGCCATCATTGCATCTGACCGCTTTGATACCGCCAAAGCAGAAGCACAGGCTGAAAAAATGACCGCTAACGCCAAAGAAAACGCGGTGAAAATGATGGAAACCCAGAATAAGCTGTACAACGTACTGACTCCTGAGCAGAAGAAGCAGTACAACGCGAATTTTGAAAAACGTCTGACAGAGAAACGCCCGCACGATGGCAAAATGCCACCACCGCCGGCTGAGTAATTCTTAACCAGCGTAACCGTCTGAGACCGCCGACGTTGTTCACTTTGATTCAGTATGTGAGCAGCGTCGGCGGTTTTTTTATAGCGGATGGACAGGATATGCCCCCGAAAGAATGGGGCGGCAAAGAATTTTATAGCCGTCGTGATCGAAGCCGCCTGGGGCACGCTTTAACGTCTTCGCCTCTTCCAGGCTACTCACTGAGCCCAGATAGAACCAGTGATCGATAACGTGAATCTGCGTCATGTTTTTGCCTTCTTCGACCAGGCCCACCGCGCCTTGCCACGGCCAGCAAAATACCCGCACATTTTCCAGCGCAGCCAGCAGCCGATCCTGATGATCGCTGACCGGCTCTTTACCACAGCAGGCGCCAGCACATCTTTTCAGCGCGGAGCGGAAACAGCCGCGCCGGGGGCTTAATGTTTCCAGCCCCAGTAAGCCGTGACAAAGTTGATACTCATCCGCGAGCTGTTTCAGCCTTTCCAGCGCGGCAAAGCGACTGCGGTAGAGGCCAAACAGATTAGGCGACTGGGTAAAATCGAGTTCGCGCGCATAGACCACCTGCGGCTTACCGTCCGTAATTTGCAGTGAGCAGAGCTGGCGGTTTTTACGTAATCGCTTATTAAACAGCGGTTGCTGCGTTTTGATCATTTGCGCTTCGAGCAGCAACGCGCCGAGATCGCCCGCCGTGGGGATCCAGCTAATGCGCCGCGACTGGCGCAACATTTTTGCTTCATCCGGCGTCCGGAAATGGGACATCACCCGCGTACGCAAATTGACACTCTTGCCGATATAAAGCGGCATGGTGTCGCTTTCACCATGGAAGGTATAGACGCCTGGCACATTTGGCAGGCCTTCCAGCCATTCACGTAAATGCTCGGGATATTCATATATTGCCGCCGCGTCGAATTCGAGGCGGTGCGTCGCTGCACGTCGTACCAAGATGGACTCCAGTTACTGGTTGTCCATACAGTGTATCAGGGCGGTGAAATGTTCGCCAGTAGGGCACATGCGCTGAAGAGATTCTCCCTTACCGGGGGTAAGGGAGAGAGAGAGATTTATTGCCAAAAATCGTCAAACACCGTGATCGGCGGACGGCGTTTGTGTTCCGTTTTCAGATACCAGCCTTCAATGATTTTCGCCGTATCATCCGCGACGGTTTTACCTTCAAGATAATCATCGATCATCTCATAAGTGACACCAAGCGCCACTTCATCCTGCAAACCCGGACGCTCATCTTCCAAATCCGCGGTGGGTTTTTTCAGGTAAAGGTGCTCCGGGCAGCCCAGGGCCTTCAGCAACTCTTTGCCCTGGCGTTTGTTAAGACGAAAAAGGGGATTGATGTCAGTTCCGCCATCGCCATACTTGGTGAAAAAGCCCGTCACGGCTTCTGCCGCATGGTCGGTACCGACGACAACGCCTTTGGTCATGCCAGCGATGCTGTACTGCGCTTTCATACGCTCGCGTGCTTTTTCATTGCCGCGGATAAAGTCAGACAGAGTAATACCTGCCTCTTGCAGGGCGCGTTCGCTGGCCAGCACCGACTCTTTGATATTGACCACCAGCGAGCGATCCGGCTTGATAAACGCCAGCGCGTCCTGACAATCTTGCTCGTCAGCCTGTACGCCGTAAGGCAAACGCACCGCCACAAAGGCGTAATCATTATCGCCGGTCTCTTCGCGCAGTTCAGTGATTGCCAGTTGCGACAGTTTGCCTGCCAGCGTGGAATCCTGACCGCCACTGATGCCGAGCACCAGCGTTTTTAAACCCGAGTGGCGCTTCAGATAAGATTTGAGAAAATCGACGCTGGTACGAATTTCTTGCTGAGCGTCAATGGTAGGCTTAACGCCAAGGGCTTCAATGATTTCCTGCTGCAGTGACATGAACATCTCCTCGTCAATAGCCTGTCGGCACGATGCAAACAATACAATAAAGCTAACGTGCAAAACCGAAAACAACAAGCCAAAGCGGCCGCTGTTTTCGGTTAATCGTTGCTAAATCAGACAGTTTTTACCTGAGGCTGCGGTTTTTTCGCCAGCAGGGTAAACATAAC
Source organism: Pantoea sp. LMR881 (assembly GCF_027157825.1). NCBI lineage: Bacteria > Pseudomonadati > Pseudomonadota > Gammaproteobacteria > Enterobacterales > Erwiniaceae > Pantoea > Pantoea sp. LMR881. Next base: position 712,666 of record NZ_JAPVOK010000002.1, on the reverse strand, counting down.
AATAGCGGACATAAAGCAGCCAAAGATTGTAGCGGCCATGCTGATGACCGAGGTGCCGCCAATGCCGGAGATCGGCACTGCCAGTGCGCCCAGGCTGAACATAGTGACGCCAATCACCGCTGACGCGCTGCCTGCACGATGGCCCTGACTTTGCATCGCCAGCGAGGAGGCCGTGGTGGCGATTACGCCGTTGCTGGCAATGGTGAAGAACAGCGCAACCAGCAGCAGTGGCAACGGCGCCGCGGTCAGTGCGGCAAGCAGCAGCAGGCTGGAAGCGACAAACGCCAGCGTCAGGCCGCCTTTCAATACGCGATATTCACCCCACAGTGGGCAGAGGCGCGCACTGGTCTGTGACGCAATGACCAGGCCAATGCCGTTGGCGGCAAAGCAGAAGCTGAACGCCTGCGGTGATAAGCCGTAAATTTGCTGTAAAACAAACGGCGATGCGCCGATGTAGGCAAACATGCCCGACATCATAAAGCCCTGAGTCAGACAAAACCCCATGAACGGACGATGCGTAATGACCTCACCGAGTGCCGCATAAGCGGAAAAAGGGTGCCTTTGCTGCGGCGCTCCTCTGGCAGCGTTTCATGCAGTTTCCAGCGCGTCAGAAAAATCAGTAACACAGCAATACAGCCCAGCACCACGAAAATGCCGCGCCAGTTAAGCACTGTCATCAATACCCCGCCCAGTACCGGCGCTGCGATTGGGGCCAGACCGTTGACCAGCATCAGCAGTGCAAAGAAGCGAGTCAGTTCATGACCGCTGTACATGTCACGCGCCACGGCACGAGACAACACTGCACCGCCTGCACCCGCTAAACCTTCAAACAGGCGCGCCAGCAGCAGTTGGTTAATGTCCTGTGCCAGCGCGCAGCCCACGGAGGCGATAAACAGCAGCACCAGCGATAACATCAAAGGGCGAATGCGGCCAAACTTGTCACTCATCGGGCCAAACAGCAGTTGCCCGGCGCCCAGACCCAACAGTCCGGCCGTCAGGCTAAGCTGCGCGGTCGCCGTTTCGGTATTCAGGTCATGCGCCAGTTGCGGTAAAGCCGGCAAATAAAGATCGATACAAAGCGGCCCAAGCGCCGCAAGCATTCCCAGCGTGATGGCATAGACCAGCCGGTTAGTATGTGCAGGTGTCATTTATCCTCTGAATGTTTAACGATGTGATGAATCAATTGTTGATAAAGGGACTGGAGCGTGGCCGCTGACGCTTTCTGTGGCGTCAGTCGTCGAAAGGCGGTGCCTTCAACCAGTACGGCTAATACTTCTACGCAGGCTGTGATCTGTTCTGCGCTCAGGTGTGGATGATTAAGTTGCATATTGCGGCAGGCATTACTGAAGATGCGGGCATCGGCAGCTTGCAGAATGTCTGCCACGCGCGAATTGCGACTGGCTTCTGCCGCCACTTCCAGCATCAGCATCTCATCATCTTCATTCAGCGTTTCACGCCAGGCGAGCGTCGTGGCAAAAGAGTGTGCATCAAAGGTATCACTCATCGCCGCAACGCGGTTATCAATGATACGTTTCACCATCTCTTCAATGAGCGCATCTTTGCTGGGGAAATAGCGATAAATTTGCCCCACGCTCAGGTTAGCTGCACTCGCCAGTTTCGCCATGCTGGCAGCATGAAAACCGGATTGCCGAAAGCACTGACGGGCCGCCACGATGATTTCATCCTGGCGGGTGCGATGGCGTCTGTCACGCGCTTCTCGCTGTTTGTTCATGCCAACTCCAGATAATAGTTTTGAGAGTGCTTATTCTCGCCCGCGATTATACGTATGCCTTGACGCTATAACAGCTTTCTTTACGAAAACCTGACGCTTCAGAGTGCACTTAAAATTCGCCATAAACTTGATAAGCCTGAATTTATGTTCCAGGCTTTCACATCATGGACAAAAAACGAGGAACAACAAGATGAATAAAGTGATGGGATGTATCGCTGCGGCACTGACTCTGGCTGCACTGTCTGGTTGTACGACTTACGATCGCGCTGAAAGCTACGTGACTAAGCCGGTAGTGAAGGATGTCAAAAAGGGAATGACGCGCGACCAGGTTCGTCAGATTGCTGGTACACCGTCAACGGAAATCACCATGGTCCACGCACGTGGCACTTGTCAGACGTATGTGTTGGGTGAACGTGACGGCAAACCGCAGACTTACTTCGTTAGCTATAACGACACAGGCCGTGTCATGAATTATGGCTTCCAGAGCTGTGCGGATTATGACACTGATCCACAAGCCAACCAGTAAGCTGGCGGCAGAACAGCAAACGGCCCATCACTGATGGGCCGTTTTCGTTTAAGCCATTATAAACCGGCAGGGCGAGGGACTTCGACGTAATCGCCATTTATCTCGCGCTGGTAGTAATGCCCTTCCTGCACGTAGAAACGCTTACCGTTAAAATCGAGTACGCGCATTTCACCGTTTGACGGCTCTGAAGGTGGCTGAACCGTCACGTAGGTGTCGCCCTGGCGCTGATAATAGCTGCCATTCAGCAGAAAGTAAGTCAGACCCCCGATTAATACAGCGGTCGCGGTCTCGGGCAGAAAATGTAGCGGACCCGGACCACCCCAATGCGGGCTGCCTCCGCGTGGAGCCTGATCCCAGCCGCCGGGATGAGCAAAAACAAACGTGGGCGATAACAAGGTTAACGCCAGCACGGAGGCGATAACATTTTTCATGGGTGTTCTCCTGCGATGAAGGCATGCAGGATTCCGCTTTTAGTGGAAAAAGACAAGCAGAAAAGCGGTGATTTTTCGGCTTTTTACCCTGCTTAACGCTTTCTTAACCCGGCCCTCATGATGGCGGGCAATTGTGAAGGTTTTTTGCCTGGAAATGCAGAAAAACCTGGCACGGTTATGCCAGGTTTTCACAGGAAATTAGCGGTGGGCCAGTTCGGCGTGCTCGTCGCTTTCCAGCAGTTTCTTATCGGTTAATCCTAACCAACGGCTGGTGAGTGAACCGGCGGTCATTGCACCATTCACATTCAATGCAGTACGCCCCATATCAATCAACGGCTCGATGGAAATCAGTAGCGCCACCAGCGTGACCGGCAAGCCCATGGCGGGCAGCACAATCAGCGCGGCAAAGGTTGCACCACCACCGACACCAGCAACGCCAGCAGAGCTCAGCGTAACGATACCCACCAGCGTAGCAATCCACAGTGGATCAAAGGGGTTGATGCCTACCGTCGGCGCAACCATTACCGCCAGCATGGTTGGATAAAGTCCGGCACAGCCATTTTGGCCGATGGTGGCACCAAAAGAAGCCGAGAAGCTGGCAATCGATTCCGGTACGCCCAGGCGACGGGTTTGTGTTTCGACATTCAGCGGAATGCTGGCTGCGCTGGAACGGCTGGTAAAGGCAAAGGTAATGACGGGCCAGACTTTGCGGAAAAAGCGCAGCGGATTGATGCCGTTTACCGACAGCAGCAGCGCGTGAACGGCGAACATGATCGCCAGACCCAGATAAGAGGCAACAACGAAGCCGCCCAGCTTAATGATGTCATGCAGGTTGGAACCGGCCACAACCTTGGTCATCAGCGCCAGCACACCATAAGGCGTCAGTTTCATGATCAGGCGCACCAGCTTCATTACCCAGGATTGCAGGGTATCGATGGCAACCAGAACGCGCTGACCTTTTACGTTGTCATCTTTTAACAACTGAAGTGCGGCAACCCCTAAGAACGCAGCAAAAATCACGACGCTAATAATAGAGGTCGGATTTGCGCCGGTTAAATCGGCAAAGGGGTTTTTAGGTATAAACGACAGCAGCAACTGCGGCACAGTGAGGTCAGCGACTTTGCCAGCGTAGTGGCTTTGAATGGCATTCAAACGCGCGGTTTCCTGCGCACCCTGAACCAAACCTTCTGCACTCAGACCAAACAAGCCGGTAACCAGCACGCCAACCAGTGCCGCAATGGCGGTAGTAAATAGCAGCACGCCAATGGTCAGTACGCTGATTTTACCCAGCGAAGAGGCGTTATGCAGCCGTGCCACGGCGCTGAGAATAGAAACAAACACCAGCGGCATAACAATCATTTGCAGCAGTTGCACATAACCGTTGCCCACTACGTTGAACCAGCCGATTGAAGATTTTAATACGTCGCTCTCTGCACCATAGATGAATTGCAGCGCCAGACCAAACAGCACACCCATGACCAGGCCGGTGAGCACTTTTTTGGACAGGCTCCATTTTTCCCGTCCCAGACGCGACAGCAGCACCAGCAACACAACAAAGGCTGCGATATTTAGCGTTAAAGGAAGATCCATACTGAAACTCCGTAATGCTGCGCTGAACCAGGTCCAGGCAGCATAATGTTATGCACGAATTAAGTGGACAGGGATGTTATCAGCAGGTGAGGGTGCAGCCTTATATCCAAATAGAATTATTTATAACAAAAGGGGGGATTTGTCTTCTTAATGTGCATTTTGTGCAGAAATAAGCCGACTGACGCCATTTTGCAGCGTATCAAAAAGCTGAGCAGGCCAGCCGTTTGCACCAAAAGAAGGCATGCCAACCGGAAACCACAGCGCATAACCCACTAATCCCGGCATAACGCCCGCTCAAGTTGATTGCCTTTTTGCGTTCTGAGAACAGGTACGCGAAAGCGCCAGCGGCATGGCCAGAGTAACGGCACGCCAGCCGGTGTCAGCATGTCAGCCACAATGTGGCTCAAATAGCCCAGCGTCAGCCCTTGCAATACATCAGCCGGAATCGGCCACTCTTTCGGCACGTTGATCTGGAAGAGCCATAGCGCGGCGGCGACGGCCAACAGGCTATGAGTGAACCCGCGATGCCCAAAAGCGCGGGCTATTGGATGAGAGATCCATTTCAGCCTTTGGCCCAGCAAGGATTTAGGGTGATCGATATCGGGCAACAGGCAGGTCAATAATGTTGCTGGAATCAAATGCCACCAGTCCGCTTGTGCCATCACGGGCGTGAGTTCGGCACGTTTAGCGAAAATAGCGGTCGCAATGGCAAAATGATGTGGCCTTCGCCCGTCATGATAAAACCTGGCTGCAAAAAACTGTCAATGCATCCAGTATAGGGATTTAACCAGTAAATGAGAACATGTGACGCTGTAACGAAGCGTTAATTTTTTAGGCTAACGGGCTGCATGCGCGGCCCGTTCTGAATTAACGAGCCAGCCAGCCACCATCCACCGCAATGGTATAGCCGTTGATATAGTCGGAGGCAGCAGAGGCTAAAAAGACCACGGGTCCCATCATGTCATCCGGATCGCCCCAGCGACCTGCGGGAATACGCGCCAAAATTTCTTCGCTGCGCGATTCATCATTCCGCAACTGTTCGGTATTGTTCGTTGCCATATAGCCAGGCGCAATCGCATTGACGTTGATATTGTGTTTCGCCCATTCGTTGGCCATCAGACGGGTTAAGCCCATTACTGCGCTTTTTGATGCAGTATAAGAAGGGACACGGATACCGCCCTGAAATGACAACATTGAGGCGATATTGATGATCTTCCCGCCGTGCCCCTGAGCAATAAACTGGCGCGCAACCTGCTGTGACAAAAAGAACACGCTTTTGCTGTTGATATTCATCACATCATCCCAGTCCTGCTCGCTAAAGTTCAGCGCATCTTCGCGGCGAATAATGCCAGCGTTGTTCACCAGGATGTCTATTTTTCCAGCAGCGGCGAGAGCCTGTTCAACCACCGTAGAAACGATGTCAGGATGAGTAAGATCGGCCTGTACCGACCAAAACTGACGACCCAAAGCTTCTACTTTGCTTTGTGTCTCATCAGGACCGGCGCGATTTACGCCTATGATGTCACAACCCGCCTGTGCCAGTCCGATCGCCATTCCCTGGCCCAGCCCGGTATTGCAGCCCGTTACCAGCGCCACTTTGCCTTCCAGGTTAAACGCGTTCAGTATCATCTTGTTCTCCTCTGCTTAGCGCAGTTCGCTAATTTTGACGTGGTCCATGTCATCAAACACCTGATTTTCACCAATCATGCCCCAGATAAAGGTATAACGCTGCGTGCCCACACCAGCATGGATAGACCAGCTGGGAGAGATCACCGCCTGTTCGTTATGTACCAGCAAATGACGTGTTTCTTGCGGCTGCCCCATCATGTGGAACACGGCGGTCTCGTCACTCATATCAAAATAGAAATAGACCTCCATGCGGCGTTCATGGGTATGGCACGGCATGGTGTTCCATAAGCTGCCTTCTTCCAGTTTGGTCAGTCCCATGGTGAGCTGGCAGGTTGGCAGTACGTCCGGCACGATAAACTTATTGATGGTGCGGCGGTTAGAGGTCGCGGCATCGCCGAGCGTGGTTGAAGAGGCTTCCTGCAACGTGATTTTCTTATCAGGGAAAGTGGTGTGAGCGGGGGCGCTGTTGTAATAAAACTTGGCAGGCTGCGCGGGGCTGGCGCTGCGAAACACCAGATTGCGAGCGCCTTTGCCGACGTAAAGCGCCTCCTGATGACCTATTTCCCAGGTTTTACCGTCGACTTCCACCAGGCCAGCACCGCCTACGTTAATCACGCCAAGCTCGCGTCGTTCCAGGAAGTAGCTCACGCCGAGCTGTTTCCCGAGGTCGTCCCCAAAAGAGACCGCTTTGTCTACCGGCATCACACCGCCAATGATGATGCGATCAATGTGGCTATAGGTCAGGGTGTAAGTATCGGCATCGAAGATTTTTTCAATCAGAAATTCACGACGCAGTGCGGTGGTATCAAGCTGCTTTGCGTGGTCGCTATGAATGCTTTGACGAACGTCCATCTCAGGCCTCTCTACAAAAGGATTATGCACGCCCCGGCTGGGGTCTCTTTGCGCATCTTAGGCAGAGTGAATTACGAATTCAATTAAAATGAAACGTTGTTTTATTTATTTGCGGGGAGATCAATTCTGCGCAATGTTATTGATAAAAAGCCCGCCGGAAAGCGGGCTGTTTTTAACCTTGCAGGTGCGCTGCCGTCAGTTGCGTAAGATCGCTAAGTTTAACCTCTGCCAGCGACCAGCGCGGATCATCGCGGTGTTCTGCGGCGGGTACAACAATTGAACGCATACGCGCCGCTTTGGTTGCAATCATTCCGTTGAAAGAATCTTCAAGCGTCACGCAGTTTAGCGGATCGATGCCAAGTTTAGCCGCGGCATCCAGGTAAACCTGTGGGTGCGGTTTGCTGTAAGGTAACGCTTCTGCTGACACCAGAACATCAAAGTAAGAACGTAAACTGAAGAGCGCCAACACGCGCTCCAGCATGTGCAGCGGCGAAGCCGAAACCAGGCCAATTTTCAGGCCCTGCTGCTGGCACAGTTGCAGCGCAGCTTCAACGCCAGGTAATAAAGGGCGCGTCTCTTCGATTAAATTCAACGCGCGGGTGATGATCCGGTCAGTGACCTCTTGTTGACTCGGCCCGCTCCACGGCAACGTTTCGTACCACATCCGCACAACCTGATCGATGCGCAGGCCGAGCGTATCGGGTAATTCGCTGCGGCGCGTCAGGTCGACGTCCAGCGTTGAAAAAATATCCATTTCAGCCTGATCCCACAGCGGTTCGGAATCAACAATTAATCCATCCATATCAAACAAGGCAGCAAGAACAGGGCGGTGATAAGACATTTGACATCTCCTTGAGAAATTTGCGCTACCTTAGCACGAACGTTCGGCGCGGGTATTGCCAGCGCATACGCGCTGCAGCCTGCTCATTTTTTTGGGAAATTTTTCTGAGCGCAGGTAGACTTAGTGCACATTGGATTTTGGGTTCAGGAGATATTATGACCTATCAACAGGCTGGCCGCATCGCCATCCTTAAGCGTGTGGCTGGCTGGGTGATCTTTTACTGGCGCTGTTGTCCACGGTAATTTCCGTGCTGAGTTTTATGTTCAGGCACAGTGAGAAACAGCCCGGCATTGATGCGGTAATGCTGGATTTTATCCATGTCATCATTGATATGATTCGTTTTAACACGCCATTCCTGAGCTTTTTCTGGCACAACTCACCAGTGCCTGAGTTCAACGGAGAAATGAATATCGGTTTCTGGATCATCTACATTCTGGTGTTTGTCGGCCTGGCGCTGGAAGCCTCTGGCGCACGGATGGGACGCCAGGCTCGTCACATAAAAGAAGGCATTGAAGATCAACTGATCCTGGAACAGGCCAAAGGCAGCGAAGGGCGCACACGCCAGCAACTGGAAGAAAAAGTGCGGGTCCCTCGCCACACTATTTTTTACAGATTTTCCCACTCTATATTTTGCCGATCGTGATTGCGATTGCAGGCTACTTTGTCCTGTCGCTGCTGGGATTTTTATAAGTAATCAGGCCGGTTTGGCCTGATGCTGTGCCGCTTCATCCTCATCCAGCAACTGGCCAATAGCGTACTGCGCTTCGCTGAGCCAGTTGCCACCAAACACGTTGGCGCGGTTCAGCAAATAGTAGAGCTGATAAACCGGTTGACGCTGCGAAAAGCCATCCGGCAACGGCCAGACAGAATGATAACCATCAAATATTTGTCGTGGCAGATCGGTATACCAACTCAGCATCGCTAAATCGCATTCGCGATCGCCCCAGTAGCATGCCGGGTCAAATATCCACGGGCCTTGCGCACTACCGGCAACGTTGGCGGGCCAGAGGTCGCCATGCAGCAGAGAGGGCTGCGGATGGTGGGACGCCAGAACGCGCTGTACACAGGTGACGATGAGATCGGTGTCACCGTACAAAATTCCTTTTTCAGCAGCAATTTGCAGCTGCCAGCCAATACGCTGCTCTGCAAAAAATACTGACCAGCGGCGCAACCAGCTATTAGGCTGCGGCGTAGTGGTAATGTTGTTATCGAAATCAAGGCCGAACTGCATTTGCTCGCTCCACTGATGCAGTTGCGCCAGCTGCTGGCCCAGTTGAAAGGCGCTGCGATCGTCAAGCGGTTGCGGGGCAATGTACTCAAGCAATAAAAAACTGTCGTCACGGTAGCTGTCAACGCCGTACACCCCGGGAACACGCACGGTTTGCGTTCGCTCAAGAAGGGCCAGTTGATCGGCTTCCCACGTAAACAGTGAGAGCATGTCGCGGTGATTACATTTTACGAAAACATCATGTTCACCATAACGAATATGCCAGGCAGGATGCACATCCCCACCGGGAAGTTCATGGCGTTGCGTGATTTCGGCGTTGCCTAACTGCTCGCTTAACAGACGACTAATGGCTGACCACATCGGGCTATCCTCTTTATTCGCTGCGTAAGATCGATTTTAACGCTTAAATATTCACCAAAACCAGCGTTGATGCACAGCTTTATTCTGGCTAAACGGATGAACTTTTACCGGCGGCGTCGCGTAAGAACGTCTCAAGTGTAGAAATCGTCACTTCAGGCTGCTGTCCCAGCACGCTTTCACCCACTGCTGTAGCTTGCTGTTGTAAATCGGCCTCATCCAGCGTGCTGACAATGCCAAAGCTATTCGTACCGAGTTCGTGTGGATGGCCTTCATCATCTGTCAGCGTGGTGGTGAAGCCCGCAGACGTCATGGTGCTGGTCAGTTCCAGAATGTCACTTAGCCCAGACTCCTGAAAATGAAAAGTAACGATATAACGGGTTAACGATTGGCTGCTCATCATTCACCTCAATATGATTTTTCCTGACCAAATCGTAGTTCAAGATGAAAAAATGGGCGAATTATTAAGGAGATGAGATCAAAGTTTTCTCATTTAAGCGAGTAAAGAGATGTAAGTTAATTTTCGCCGGTTGAGAAAAATCTTATCGTTAACGGGATGTCTTTACGTTAAGTGCCGATTATAATGCGCTGCGTTAATGGGAAAAGTCCCATTAATCAGGGCGTATCAAGGCATTTGCAGAGATTTCACTGGCGTTAATATTTTTTTACAAATCTTACCGTAAATTGCATTGCTTGACTTGCGAAACGCTTCAAACTCTCCGTTTTTTAAACTGTCGCACGGATCACATTTAATGAAAGCCTTAAACAAGCTGTCTGCTGTTCTTTTGCTCTCTGCTGGCGCGTTTTGCCATCAGGCATTGGCTGATAACAACGTTTTTACCTCTATGGATGACCCTTCCACAGCCAAAAAACCGTTTGATGGATCAGCGTCTGCGGGTTACCTGGCGCAAACCGGTAACACCACCAGCTCATCGCTGACTGCGCAAACCAATATGACATGGTATCAATCTTCCATGGCTTACAGCTTGTGGGGTAATGCTGCAAATACCTCATCAAATGATGAACGCTCCTCTGAAACCTATAACATTGGTGGCCGTAGCCGTTATAACATCAGCAATTACGACTACCTGTTTGGCCAGGCGAGTTGGCTGAGCGATCGTTTCAACGGTTATGATTCACGTGATGTTCTGACGGCGGGTTACGGTCGTCAGATCCTGAACGGCCCGGTGCATTCGCTGCGTGCTGAATTCGGTCCGGGTGTGCGTTACGATGATTTTCATGATGGCGGCCACGAAACCAAAGCGTTGGGTTATGGCGCTGTCAGCTACCAGTGGCAACTCACCGATACCACCAAATTCATCCAGGGTGTTTCTGTGCTGAGCAGCTTTGGCGAAGATACCACGGTGAACTCAGAAACCGGTTTGCAGGTCGCTATCAACGAACATTTTGCCCTTAAACTGGCTTATAACGTGACCTGGAATAACAATCCGCCAGAATCGGCGCCGGATCGTACCGACACCAAAACCTCGATCATGCTCTCTTACGCGATGTAAGCGTTGGTACGCGACATCCGTTAAAGCAGCCGGGTATGATACCCGGCTGCTTTTTTTGCTCTCTCCGAGGCTTAGCGAAAAAGCATGGGTTTTGATCGTCAGCCAAAACTGCTATTATCTGCGCCGCACTACAATCCTGGCGTCATTCCGACAATGTGGGTCTGACATCACGCCAGGCAATCAAATTTACTCAATGTTGCATGTAGGCTTTCGTGTGGCTTACCACTGCAATTAAGGATATGAAATGCCTGTAATTACGCTTCCTGATGGCAGCCAGCGCGTTTATGACCGCCCTGTCAGCGTCATGGATATCGCACTTGATATCGGCCCTGGTTTAGCCAAAGCCTGTATTGCCGGTCGTGTGAACGGCGAGCTGGTCGATTCGGTTGATCCCATTACTGAAGATGCATCTGTCGCGATTATCACTGCGAAAGATGAAGCCGGTCTGGAGATCATCCGTCACTCTTGCGCGCACCTGTTAGGTCATGCGATTAAGCAGCTGTGGCCAGACACCAAAATGGCGATCGGTCCGGTAATTGATAACGGCTTCTATTATGATGTCGACATCGATCGTACCCTGACCCAGGAAGATATCGACCTGCTGGAGAAACGCATGCATCAGTTGGCTGAGTCCAACTACGATGTGGTGAAGAAAAAAGTCAGCTGGCAGGAAGCGCGCGACGTGTTCGCTGCGCGTGGTGAAGTCTATAAAACCACTATCCTTGATGAAAATATCAGCCACGACGATCGTCCTGGCCTTTATCATCATGAAGAATACATTGACATGTGCCGCGGTCCGCACGTGCCAAATATGCGTTTCTGCCATCATTTCAAACTGCAGAAAATCTCAGGTGCTTACTGGCGCGGTGACAGCAATAACAAAATGCTGCAGCGCATTTATGGTACGGCCTGGGCAGACAAAAAACAGCTGGCAGCCTATCTGCAGCGTCTGGAAGAGGCCGCAAAACGCGACCATCGTAAGATTGGTAAGCAGCTTGATCTCTACCATATGCAGGAAGAAGCGCCGGGCATGGTGTTCTGGCACAACGATGGCTGGACCATCTTCCGCGAGCTGGAAGTGTTTGTTCGTAGCAAACTGAAAGAATATCAGTATCAAGAAGTTAAAGGTCCGTTTATGATGGACCGCGTGCTGTGGGAAAAAACCGGGCACTGGGAGAACTATAAAGAAGCGATGTTCACCACCTCTTCAGAGAACCGCGAATATTGCATCAAGCCGATGAACTGCCCAGGCCATGTACAGATTTTTAATCAGGGCCTGAAATCGTATCGTGACCTGCCGCTGCGTATGGCAGAGTTTGGCAGTTGTCACCGTAACGAGCCATCAGGAGCACTGCATGGCCTGATGCGTGTGCGGGGTTTCACTCAGGATGACGCCCACGTTTTCTGTACTGAAGAGCAGGTGCGTGATGAAGTAAATAGCTGTATTCGCATGGTTTATGACATGTACAGCACCTTCGGCTTTGAAAAGATTGTGGTGAAACTTTCCACCCGTCCGGAAAAGCGCATCGGTACGGATGAAATGTGGGATCGTGCTGAAGAAGATCTGGCAGCCGCGCTGAACGAAAACAACATTGAGTTTGAGTTCCAGCCAGGCGAAGGTGCCTTCTATGGCCCGAAAATTGAGTTTACTCTGTACGATTGCCTCGATCGTGCCTGGCAGTGCGGAACAGTTCAGCTAGACTTCTCCCTGCCGAAGCGTCTTGATGCCACGTATGTTGGCGAAAACAACGATCGCCAGACGCCAGTGATGATTCACCGTGCGATTCTGGGTTCAATGGAACGCTTTATTGGCATTTTGACCGAGGAGTTTGCCGGTTTCTTCCCAAGCTGGTTGGCACCGATGCAGGCTGTGGTAATGAATATTACCGACGGACAAGCAGAATATGTTGAGACTTTGACACGTAAATTGCAGAATGCTGGCATTCGTGTGAAAGCGGACTTGAGAAACGAGAAGATAGGCTTTAAAATCCGCGAGCACACATTACGTCGCGTCCCTTATATGTTGGTCTGCGGTGACAAAGAGGTGGAAGCTGGCAAAGTAGCCGTTCGCACCCGCCGTGGTAAAGACCTTGGGTCGATGGATGTTGATGTGTTTGTTGAGAAGCTGCAACAAGAGATTCGCAGCCGAAATCTTCACCAATTGGAGGAATAAGGTATTAAAGGCGGAAAACGAGTACAACCGACGCGTCCGAATCGAATCAACAGTGAAATCCGCGCAACAGAAGTGCGCTTAACAGGCGTTGATGGCGAGCAGATTGGTATTGTCAGTCTACGCGAGGCTTTGGAAAAAGCTGAGGAAGCGGGCGTTGATTTAGTTGAAATCAGCCCGAACGCCGAACCGCCGGTTTGCCGCATTATGGATTACGGCAAGTTCCTCTATGAGAAAAGCAAATCTTCTAAGGAACAGAAGAAGAAGCAAAAAGTTATTCAGGTTAAGGAAATTAAATTCCGTCCTGGAACCGATGATGGCGACTATCAGGTCAAACTACGCAACCTGATTCGCTTTCTGGAAGAAGGCGACAAAGCCAAAATCACGCTGCGTTTTCGTGGTCGTGAGATGGCGCACCAACAGATCGGTATGGAAGTGCTTAACCGCGTCCGTAAAGACCTGTGTGAAGATCTGGATTTGGCCATTGTCGAATCCTTCCCTTCGAAGATCGAAGGCCGCCAGATGATCATGGTGCTCGCTCCTAAGAAGAAACAGTAGGCTTTCAAGTAATATTTACCGCGCAGCGTTCGCGCTGTGCGGCTAAGTGTTCGCCTGTCTGGGTCATGTTATCAACAATGCGAAGTGGATATTTTTTAAAATGCCAAAGATTAAAACTGTACGTGGCGCGGCTAAGCGCTTCAAGAAGACCGCTTCTGGCGGCTTCAAGCGTAAACACGCAAACCTGCGTCATATTCTGACCAAAAAGTCAACTAAGCGTAAACGTCACCTGCGCCCTAAAGGCATGGTGTCTAAAGGCGATCTGGGTCTGGTTGTTGCCTGCCTGCCGTACGCATAAGTCAATTTTTTTAACAGAATATAGAACAGGAGAGCTCACATGGCTCGCGTTAAACGTGGTGTAGTTGCTCGCGCACGTCACAAAAAAATCTTAAAACAAGCTAAAGGCTATTACGGTGCACGTTCACGTGTATACCGCGTTGCCTTCCAGGCTGTTATCAAAGCTGGTCAGTATGCTTACCGTGACCGTCGTCAACGTAAGCGTCAGTTCCGTCAGCTGTGGATCGCACGTATCAACGCTGCGGCGCGTCAGAACGGTATGTCTTACAGCCGTTTCATCAATGGTCTGAAAAAAGCAGCCATTGAAATTGACCGTAAAATCCTGGCTGACATCGCCGTATTCGACAAAGTGACATTTACTGCACTGGTTGAAAAAGCGAAATCAGCTCTGGCGTAAGTCAGATGAAAAAGGGAGCTTGCTCCCTTTTTATTGCCTGTAACTCATGCAAAAGATTGACATTTTCGCCGTTGGGCATTTCAATAGTGCCGTTCATTTGATGACAAGGTAACTGCAAGCATGAATGCTGCTATTTTCCGTTTCTTTTTTTACTTTAGCGCCTGACAGTCAGGGGCTTTTGCGCATAAGAAAAGAAACGAAAAATCGCGCCGAAAGCCTCCCTCGTGGAGGCTTTTTTGTTTTTGGCGATAGCACATTGGATCTAAAGGTCCCAACGAGAACTGACCAGCCTGACTGGAAGAAGAGGAAAACATGTCCCAACTCGCAGAACTGGTGGCCAAAGCCACGGCGGCCATCGACGGGGCGACGGATATCGCCGCCCTTGACGCGGTGCGCGTCGAATATTTGGGTAAGAAAGGGCATCTGACATTACAGATGACCACATTACGCGAGCTGCCACCAGAAGAGCGTCCAGCAGCCGGTGCGGTAATTAACGAAGCCAAACAGCAAGTGACTGATCGCCTGAACGCACACAAAGCGTCGCTGGAATCAGCGGAGCTCAATGCGCGTCTGGCGGCTGAAACCATCGATGTGTCACTGCCGGGTCGCCGCATTGAGAATGGCGGCTTGCATCCGGTGACCCGTACGATTGATCGTATCGAAACCTTTTTTGGTGAACTTGGTTTCGCAGTCGCGACCGGTCCGGAAATAGAAGATGATTACCACAACTTTGATGCACTGAATATTCCTGGGCATCATCCTGCGCGTGCCGATCACGACACCTTCTGGTTTGACGCCACGCGCCTGCTGCGTACTCAAACGTCAGGTGTACAGATCCGTACCATGAAGAATCAGCAGCCGCCTATCCGCATTATCGCGCCAGGACGGGTCTATCGTAACGATTACGACCAAACGCATACCCCGATGTTCCATCAGATGGAAGGCTTGATCGTTGATAAAAACATCAGCTTTACCAACCTGAAGGGGACACTGCACGATTTCCTGAATAACTTCTTCGAGGAAAACTTGCAGATTCGCTTCCGTCCTTCCTATTTCCCGTTCACCGAACCCTCTGCTGAAGTGGACGTGATGGGTAAAAACGGCAAATGGCTGGAAGTGCTGGGCTGCGGCATGGTGCATCCTAACGTACTGCGTAACGTGGGTATCGATCCAGAAGTCTATTCAGGTTTCGCCTTTGGTATGGGCATGGAGCGTCTGACCATGTTGCGCTACGGCGTCACCGATCTGCGCGCATTCTTCGAAAATGATTTACGTTTCCTCAAACAATTTAAGTAAGGGCAGGTTATCCAATGAAATTCAGTGAACTCTGGTTACGCGAATGGGTAAATCCAGCCCTGGACAGTGCTGCGCTGTCTGAGCAAATCACCATGGCCGGTCTGGAAGTTGATGGCATTGATCCGGTTGCCGGTGCGTTTCACGGTGTGGTTGTCGGTGAAGTGGTTGAGTGCGGTCAGCATCCTAACGCCGACAAACTGCGCGTGACCAAAATCAATGTAGGCGGTGAACGTCTGCTGGATATCGTTTGTGGTGCGCCAAACTGCCGCCAGGGCCTGAAAGTGGCAGTGGCGACCGTTGGCGCAGTGCTGCCGGGTGATTTTAAAATCAAGGCAGCAAAACTGCGTGGTGAGCCGTCAGAAGGAATGCTGTGCTCTTTCTCTGAGTTGGGTATTTCTGACGATCACTCCGGCATTATCGAACTGCCAGCGGATGCGCCAGTCGGCACCGATATTCGTGAGTATCTGCAACTTGATGACAACACGATTGAAATCAGCGTAACGCCAAACCGTGCCGACTGTCTGGGCATCATCGGTATCGCCCGCGACGTGGCCGTATTAAACGGTCTGCCGCTTAATGCGCCGGAAATCAAACCGGTTGCCGCAACGATCAACGACACGTTTCCTGTTCGTGTCGATGCGACAGACGCCTGCCCACGCTATTTGGGCCGGGTTGTCAAAGGTGTCAACGTTGGTGCAGCCACGCCATTATGGATGAAAGAGAAGCTGCGTCGCTGCGGCATTCGTTCTATCGATCCGGTGGTGGATATTACCAACTATGTGCTGCTCGAGCTGGGCCAGCCAATGCACGCCTTCGACCTTGATCGTATCGATGGCGGGATTGTGGTGCGCATGGCCAAAGAGGGCGAAACCCTGACGCTGCTGGACGGTAGCGAAGCCAAACTCGCTAACGATACGCTGGTGATCGCCGATCATCACAAAGCTCTGGCAATGGGCGGTATCTTCGGTGGTGAACATTCAGGCGTGAATACAGAAACACAAAACATTCTGTTTGAGTGTGCCTATTTTGATCCGCTGGCGATTACTGGACGCGCACGCCGCCACGGCCTGCATACTGACGCATCGCATCGTTACGAGCGCGGCGTTGACCCGGCGCTGCAACACAAAGCCCTTGAGCGTGCAACGCAACTGCTGCTGGAGATCTGCGGTGGAGAAGCGGGGCCGGTCATTGATCAAACACATCAGGATGCTTTGCCGCCGCAGGCCACGATTACTCTGCGTCGTGAAAAGCTTGATCGTTTGATTGGCCATGTTATCGCCGACGAACAGGTTACAGATATTCTGACGCGTCTGGGCTGCCAGGTCAGCGTAGGTGAGGGCGAATGGAAAGCGACCGCACCTACCTGGCGCTTTGATATGGCAATCGAAGAAGACCTGATTGAAGAAGTTGCACGTGTTTACGGCTACAACAATATTCCTGATGTGCCGGTGCAGGCTGGGCTGATCATGACTCAGCATCGTGAAGCTGATTTGTCGCTGAAACGTGCGAAAAACCTGCTGGTTGATAAAGGCTATCAGGAAGCGATTACGTACAGCTTTGTCGATCCGAAAATTCAGCAATTGCTGCATCCGGGAGAAGAGGCGCTGCTTCTGCCAAGCCCTATCTCCAGCGATATGTCGACCATGCGACTCTCTCTGTGGACCGGTCTGCTGAGCGCGGTGGTGCACAATCAAAACCGTCAGCAGAGCCGTGTGCGTCTGTTTGAAAGCGGTTTGCGCTTTGTACCAGATACACAAGCTGATTTAGGTATCCGTCAGGATCTTATGCTGGCTGGCGTCATCAGCGGTAATCGTTATGAAGAGCATTGGGATCTGGCGCGTCAGACGGTTGACTTCTATGATTTAAAAGGCGATTTAGAATCGCTGCTCGATTTAACCGGCAAAACAGACGAGATCAGCTTCCGTGCTGAAGTGAATCCGGCGCTGCATCCGGGTCAAAGCGCGGCAATTTATTTGCAAGATGAACGAATCGGATTTATCGGAGTGGTTCATCCCGAGCTGGAACGTAAGCTGGATCTTAACGGTCGCACCTTAGTCTTTGAACTGCTTTGGAATAAGGTCGCAGACCGCGTCCTGCCTGACGCGCGCGAGATTTCACGCTTCCCTGCAAACCGTCGTGATATCGCTGTTGTAGTGGCTGAAAATGTCCCTGCAGCAGATATCATTGCGGAGTGTAAGAAAGTTGGCGTAAATCAGGTAGTTGGCGTAAACTTGTTTGACGTGTACCGCGGTAAGGGCGTTTCCGAGGGCTTTAAGAGCCTCGCTATCAGCCTGATTTTGCAGGATACCAGCCGGACACTCGAAGAAGAGGAGATTGCCGCGACCGTTGGCAAATGCGTTGCGGCATTAAAAGAGCGATTCCAGGCAACCTTGAGGGATTGAACCTATGGCGCTTACAAAAGCTGAAATGTCAGAGTACCTGTTTGAAAAACTCGGACTAAGCAAACGCGATGCGAAAGAGTTGGTGGAACTGTTTTTCGAAGAAGTTCGCCGCGCTTTAGAAAATGGGGAACAGGTAAAACTGTCTGGGTTTGGTAATTTCGACCTGCGAGACAAAAACCAGCGTCCAGGCAGAAACCCTAAGACGGGAGAAGATATTCCAATCACTGCGCGTCGCGTAGTGACCTTCCGTCCAGGGCAAAAGCTGAAAAGTCGCGTCGAGAACGCTACACCCAAAGAAACTGACTAATTTCAGTGTTTAAAAAAGGCCGCGTAAGCGGCCTTTTTCATGTCTGTCTGCGGCTGAAGCTGTTATACAGGCTCAACTTTTCTTCACTGTGTCAGGATTGTGTAAGCATCGGGAAAACGACTTGCAAATCAGCACCTGCCGATAGTGACGTATCAAACGCTTTTGATATAACAGCGCCACTACATAACCAGAGGTCAGGCTGATGAAAAAGACAGCTATTTTATTAAGCATCCTGTTAGGCATGCCGCTGCTGGTGAACGCCAGTGTTTCTGTGAATATCAATACACCGGGCGTGTCCATTCATATTGGCGATCGCGATAATCGCGGTTATTACTGGGACGGTTACGACTGGCGAGCACCCACCTGGTGGAAGCAGCATCAGGGGCGTCATGTTGGATTAAAAGGACCACACGGCTACTGGAATGGTAATGGCTGGCAGTCACAACGCCCAGGCAATCATAAGTCCGCGCAAGCTGCACAAAAGCATGACAGCAAGCCGCAACATAGCCAGCCGCAGCAGAAACATGATAATAAAGGTCACGGCAACGGCAACGATCAGCAAATGCCTCTGCATAAATAACGCTGCCCCGGCACCGCAAGGTGCCGCATTACGCGGCTTTCTTTTTTCTACAATCCCACTACAATCAAATCTCTGTTTTCTCAGTCAATCCTGCTTATGTCTCTGCTGGACCAGCTCGCGCGCAAGGCCGATCGCCGTAGCCAAAAATGGTTAATCGGTCTGGGCATTGCACTACTTTCTCTTTTTATTTCTTAGCCTGTGCGCCGGTGACAGCTGGATCACACCCGCACAATGGATGAGCGACAGTGGCCAGCTTTTTGTCTGGCAACTGCGAATGCCGCGCACCCTGGCCGTTATGTTAGTCGGGGCAGCCCTGGCGGTGTGTGGCGTTGTGATGCAGGCGCTGTTTACCAACCCTCTGGCTGAACCGGGGCTGCTGGGCGTGTCGAACGGGGCCGGTATCGGCCTGGTGCTTGGGGTGCTGCTTGGCAGCGGTTCGCTATGGAGCCTCAGTCTGGCGGCCATGGCCGGTGCGCTGCTCATCACGTTAATTCTGCTGCATTTTGCTCACCGGCAGCTTTCAGTTACGCGCCTGTTGTTGACGGGCGTGGCACTCGGCATTATTTGCAGTGCCGTTATGACCTGGGCTGTTTATTTCAGTACCAGCCTCGATCTGCGCCAGCTAATGTACTGGATGATGGGGGCTTTAGCGGCATTGACTGGCGCTATGGTTGGATGATGCTGGCCATGCTTCCGGTCACTCTGCTGCTGATGCAATCGGCGCGCGTACTCAATCAGCTGGCGCTGGGGGAAACCTCTGCGCGTCAGCTCGGCCTGTCGCTGTTTTTCTGGCGCAACCTTTTTGTGCTGGCGATGGGGTGGCTGGTGGGTATCAGCGTCGCGATGGCGGGCGCTATCGGTTTTGTCGGTTTGGTTATCCCCCATCTGTTGCGCCTGAGTGGATTGAGCGATCATCGTTATTTATTACCCGCTTCGGCGCTCGCAGGTGCGGGGGTGCTGCTCGGTGCTGACATCATTGCCCGCCTGGCGCTGACCTCGGCTGAATTGCCAATTGGGGTAGTAACTGCCACGCTGGGCGCACCGTTATTCATTGCGTTATTAGTAAAATCTTCGCGCTAGCTGCGGCTGGCTTTAATGCATTAACAACAGGAATTCGTTATGAGCATTTATCAAACTGAACTGGTTACGCTGGATGGGGAAAAAACCACGCTATCACAGTGGCAGGGAAAGGTGCTGCTGGTCGTCAACGTCGCGTCAAAATGTGGGTTAACGCCGCAGTATGAAGAGCTGGAGAACCTACAAAAAGCCTGGCAAGAGCACGGTTTCAGCGTCCTGGGCTTCCCTTGTAATCAGTTTCTGGAGCAAGAGCCGGGCAGCAACGAAGAGATCAAAACATTTTGCAGCACCACCTATGGCGTGACCTTTCCAGTGTTTAGCAAAACTGAGGTCAACGGTGCCGAACGTCATCCCCTCTATACGCAACTGGTCGCGGCGCAACCAGAAGCGGTGCGTCCTGAAAGCAGCGGTTTTTATGAGCGGCAGGTGAGCAAAGGGCGTGCACCCAAGGTGCCTGGCGATATTTTGTGGAACTTCGAAAAATTCCTTATCGATCGTCAGGGCAATATTGTGCAACGTTTCGCACCCGACATGACGCCGGAAGATCCGATTATCCTGGAAAGCATTAAAGTGGCACTGGCAAAATAGATGCTATTGCAATTAAAAGACGCAGCCGTTCCCGGACGGCTGTGGCCTTTACTGCCGGACTTGCCGCCGGGCAACGAGTGCATATTGTTGGTCCTAACGGGGCCGGAAAAAGCACTTTGCTGAGCCTGTTAGCCGGGTTGCAAAGCAGCGAAGGCGAGGTGATTTTATCAGGCACACCACTTTCGCTCTGGCGCGGTCCGGCGTTAGCGCGTGTACGTGCCTGGCTGCCGCAACAGCAGCCTGCACTGAGCCTAATGCCGGTATATCATTATTTGCGACTCCACCTGCATGCCAATATGCCTGGCGCCGATCAGCGGCTGGGTACGCTGCTGGAGAAATTGCAATTACACGACAAGCTCACCCGGCCATTAACCCAGCTTTCTGGCGGCGAATGGCAACGTGTGCGGCTGGCTGCGGTATTTGCGCAAATTGATCGGCAGATTAATGGGCAAGGGCAAATATTAATTTTAGATGAGCCGATGACCGCTCTCGATATTGCGCAACAAAAAGCAATAGACGATCTGATTACTGAACAGTGTGCATCGGGCCTTTGTGTGGTTGCCAGCAGCCACGATCTTAATCACAGCTTACTGCATGCCGATATAGCCTGGCTTTTATACCGTGGTAAGGTTGTTGCGCAAGGTGAACCCTCAGGGGTACTGACAGCGGATCGCTTATCCTCGCTGTACCACATCAGGTTTCGTCAGTTGGAGCTGGAAGGACGGACTTTATTAACCGTGATGCCCTAATGCGGCTGGCTTGCCACGCGCAGCGGTTTCCCGTTACATTAACGCGGTTGCAACTTAATAAGGATATGCTGCGATGCGGATGGGCTTGCTGATTCTGGTCTTGCTGTTGGCGGGATGTAGCCATCATTCGCCGCCTGTCAATGGGCGTCTCTCCGATTCAATCACCGTTATTGCGCAACTTAATGATCAACTGGGCAACTGGCGAGGCACACCGTATCGCTATGGGGGCATGAGTCGTCGTGGCGTTGATTGCTCTGGCTTTGTCTATCTTACCTTCCGCGATAAATTTGATTTGCAGTTGCCCCGGACAACGCTGGCACAAAGCGATATCGGAACGCGCATCAGTAAAGATGACCTGTTACCGGGCGATCTGGTGTTCTTCAAAACCGGTAGCGGTGAGAATGGGTTGCATGTCGGCATTTACGATACCGATAATGCGTTCATTCATGCCTCTACCAGCCAGGGCGTGATCCGATCGTCGCTAGATAATGTCTATTGGCGAAAAGTCTTCTGGCAGGCAAGACGGATTTAACAATGTGAATATACTGTTGCTTAAGTCCAATTTAAATCAGAAAAATCCTCACGTTTAAACTCTTATTTTAAATGGTACTTTACCTGAAACGATTTTAATTATAACAATAACCCTACATTTAAATTTCAGGATTGCTGAAATTGCTTTTCACTATATTTGGCTTAAGGATTCCATTCATACGGCAAACGGCAATGGAAGCATAAAGATATCCATCACTTCCATCGTTTGATACTATTGCCTGGTTGATTTCAATCATATACGATGCGTTAATCGCCGTGTCTTCTGGCTACCGAAATGAAAATTCACTTAAGTGCCGACTATCAGTCGGAAATTTGGTTTTATCCTGCCTATACAATGAATGGGCAGTTAACCGCTGTAGAACTGGTGAGTCAGTTCGTTCATGAAAGTGCGCCAATTACGCTGCCGCAGGATTTGCTGTTGCCACAGCTAAGTGATGCTCAGCAGCTGCGCCTGTTACAAAGCCAAATTGCACTGCTGGAGCAGAACTACGCTTTTTTGCTCAACATAATGTTAAAGCGTCGATGCGCATCGATCATAATATGTCGGTTACCCTACTTGAAAGTGAGTTTTTGACGCGCAAAGTAAAACAGCTGCCTTTTTTACTGCTGGATATCAGTGAAACGTTTCCGCAACTCTCCCAGGGGATTAATAATCCCTTACTGGCCTCTCTTAAGCATGAATTCAAATTATCGCTTTCACAATTTGGGGCAGGGAAGTCACCTTCCAATGCGATATATGATAATTTATTTACCTGTATCAAACTTGATAAACAATTTGTTCACTCGCTGGCAAAGCGCGCATCGTTCCAACCCTTTATTCAAAGTATCGTCGATAATTTCCATTCACACTGTGAGCAGATGATTATTTGCGGAATCGATGACGATCTTATGTTGAATAAAATCGCCTTTTTGCCCGGTTTACATATTCAGGGCGCATTATTTCCAGTGGTTAAATCCGATGCGCTTGATAGCTTGATCTGCGCTGACAGTTGCGCTCCGCCTTCATTACACCCGCATTAATGCTTTCTGTCCTGTCTCTGTTTTCAGCGTTACACTAAAAGTTTTACAACGACGGCATGTACCCTCGCCGCTCGGGAGAAACGATGCAATTTGAAAACAGTTGGTTTCATGAACTGCAAGGCAGCTACACCGCACTTAACCCTACGCCACTGGCGGGCGGTCGTCTGCTGTATCATAACGCGCCTTTAGCGGCCTCTATGGGAGTCGATGAAAATCTGTTTCAGGGAGAAGGCCATGGCGTCTGGCATGGCGCGGACCTGTTGCCGGGTATGCAGCCCCTGGCGCAGGTTTACAGCGGTCATCAGTTTGGCGTCTGGGCTGGACAGCTTGGTGACGGCCGCGGCATTTTACTGGGTGAACAACGCCTGGCTGATGGCGGCAAGCTTGACTGGCATTTAAAGGCGCTGGGCTAACGCCTTATTCACGTATGGGTGACGGGCGAGCCGTTATTCGTTCGACGGTACGTGAGTTTCTGGCCTCTGAAGCGTTGCATCATCTTGGTATTCCCACGACGCGTGCGCTCACCATAGCGATTGGCGATGAACCAGTGCGCCGTGAAACCACCGAGCGCGGCGCAATGCTGATGCGCATTGCGGAAAGCCATCTTCGCTTTGGTCACTTTGAACATTTTTTTACAGTAATCAGCAAGACAAAGTGACCTTGCTGGCAGATTACGCTATTCGCCATCACTGGCCCCAGTGGGCCGATGAGAGCGATCGCTATCTGTTGTGGTTCACTGACATCGTGATGCGCACCGCGCGTTTAATTGCGCAATGGCAAAGCACAGGTTTTGCGCATGGTGTGATGAATACCGATAACATGTCAATTCTGGGCCTGACGCTGGACTACGGCCCGTTTGGCTTCCTTGATGACTATCAACCAGACTTTATCTGTAATCACAGCGATTATCAGGGGCGCTACAGCTTCGAAAACCAGCCGATGATCGGGCTGTGGAATCTTAATCGTCTCGCGCATGCACTATCGGGCTTGCTTACCACGGATCAGCTTAAACAGGCACTGAGCCATTATGAGCCAGAGCTCATGCGTGAATGGGGTCAGCGCATGCGCGCAAAACTGGGTTTGTTTACCGCTCAGGACGAAGACAATGAGATTCTGTCCGGCCTGCTTACGCTGATGGAGAAAGAGCACAGCGATTATACTCTGACGTTTCGCCTGCTGAGTAATACGCAACAAAACGAGGTGCGCTCACCGTTGCGTGATGAGTTCATTGATCGCGATGCCTTCGACAACTGGTATACGCGCTACCGTGACCGTCTGCTGAAGGAAAACATGCGTGATGAAACGCGCCAGGCGCAGATGAAAACCGCCAATCCGGCGCTGGTATTGCGCAACTATCTGGCGCAACAGGTGATTGAAGAGGCAGAACGGGGCGAAACTGAGGCGCTGGCGCGGTTACATCATGCGTTACAGCAACCTTTCAGTGACGAAACGGCCGCTGAATATCGTCAGCGGCCGCCAGACTGGGGAAAACCCTGGAAGTTAGCTGCTCCAGCTAATTAAAACCGATGTGAAACAGCCTCGGCGAGCAGGGCCAGCACCGCTTCGCTGTCCTGCCAGCTGAGGCAAGGATCGGTAATCGACTGACCATAAACCAGCGGTTTTCCACTGACGACTTTTTGATTGCCTTCTTCGATGAAGCTCTCAATCATCACGCCCGCAACCGCACGCGAACCCGCCTGAATCTGTTGCGCAATATCCATCGCCACGTCGCGCTGCCGACGATGCTGCTTCAGGCAATTACCGTGGCTGAAGTCGATCACCATCTGCTCTGGCAGATTAAATTCACGCAGACTGGCCGCTGCTTCGGCAACATCACTGGCGTGATAGTTCGGCTGTTTACCGCCGCGTAAAATAACGTGTCCATGTGGGTTGCCACTGGTTTGATAAATCGTCATTTGCGCGTGTTTATCGGGCGATAAAAACATATGGCTGACGCGCGCGGCGCGAATGGCATCCACAGCAATACGGACATTGCCATCGGTGCCATTTTTAAAACCGACCGGGCAAGAGAGGGCAGACGCCATTTCGCGGTGAATCTGGCTTTCCGTCGTGCGTGCTCCGATTGCGCCCCAGCTGATGAGATCGGCAATAAACTGCCCGATCACCATATCAAGAAACTCGGTGGCGGTTGGCATGCCGGTGGCATTGATATCAATAAGCAATTTTCGGGCAATACCGATGCCGCGATTGACATCAAAGCTGCCGTCCAGATCGGGATCGGAAATCAGTCCCTTCCAGCCGACAACGGTACGCGGCTTTTCAAAATAGGTGCGCATGACGATTTCCAGGCGATCCTGATACCGCTCACGCAGTACATTCAGGCGTTGCGCATAATCCAGAGCCGCCTGGGGATCGTGCAAAGAGCAGGGGCCAATGATTACCAGCAGGCGCGGATCTTCGCCGGAAAGAATACGGGCGATACGCTTGCGCGCCGCAATCACATTTTCGGCAATGGCGGCAGAAATGGGATATTCTGCCGCCAGCATAGCAGGCGTAATCAGGCTGCCAATGCGCGCCGTACGCAGTTCGTCTGTTTTATTCATGAGTGTCTCGAAAGCTGTTCTTCGCAACGGTGAAATACCGGGAAGTGATGATGGTCACAATAAACCATTAGCTTGCGAATACAACCCGGTATGCAGAAAACGAGAAAATATCAACGGCAGCCACGGTTTACATCATAATCAGTGGGGAATTAATACATTCTGCGCGTCAGCCCCATGATGTCGAGAATCTTAGTGGCAATCTCTTCTACCGAATAGTTGGTACTGTTGAGATAGCGTATTTGATGGGTGCGGAACAAGGCTTCAACTTCACCCACTTCCATTCGGCACTGGCGCATTGATGCGTAACGGGTATTTTCCGCACGCTCCTGCCGAATAGCCGCCAGGCGTTCTGGATCGATAGTCAGGCCAAACAACTTATGTTGGTGCTGGCGCAGCGCGGGCGGTAGCTTCAGGTTATCCATATCATCGGCGATAAACGGATAGTTAGCGGCGCGGATACCAAACTGCATAGCCAGATAAAGGCTGGTGGGCGTTTTGCCACAGCGCGATACGCCCAGCAGAATCACCTGGGCATCTTCTAAACCGCGCAGTGAGATACCATCATCGTGCGCCAGCGTGTAATCGATAGCGGCAATACGCGCATCATATTTTCCCAGATTACTGGCATCCAGACCGTGGGTGCGATGCGCGACCGGGGCCGGTGATAAACCCAGCTCCTGCTGTAAAGGCGCAACCAGCGCCTGAACGATGTCCTGACAGAACCCTTCACTCTGGACAATGATGTCACGTACTTCGGGCGTTACGATGGAAAAAAACACCAGTGGACGAATGCCGCTTTGCTGATAAATAGCATTGATCTGGGCTTTAACGGCCTGAGCGCGCTGTACATTTTCAACAAAAGGCAGCGTGACACTATTGGCGTTGACCGGAAACTGCGACAGCACGGCATGACCCAGTACTTCGGCGGTGATTGCCGTGCCGTCTGAAATATAAAATACGCTTCTGTCAGTACTCATGATAGATACCTGCCTCTGGCGGAGGGATGTAGGGAGATAGGATGATGATATAAGTTAAAATAAAATGAAAAATCCATATTACATCTTTATGAATGTTTTATTTTCTGAATAATTCACTGCAAATTTCCTCTTTCAATTATTGAAATGCCGTTTCTTTCTTTATAAATTTTTGCTCCAACCCAATATGAAGCGCAAATAAGGCTGGTTTTAGTTGCGCAACGGAAAAAGTGCTGTAAGTGGCTGAAATCGGTTCAAATTCATTTCCATCAATCATTTAGCAATAAATAAGCAGTTTGCGCAACATCCAGCAATAACAGGTACAAATCCGAAATTAAGAATTATCATCAGCTTTAACGATTCAACACTTAGTCTTTATTTGGGCAATGTGCCAGGCTGTTTTGGCAAATTGCAACAAGATGTTCCATGTGCCCACTCATTTTTAAAGGATAAGCTCAATGTCCAATAAAGGCGAACAGCCGCTAGTGCTCTGGTATAACCAGCTAGGCATGCATGATGTTGATCGGGTGGGAGGCAAAAATGCCTCTCTGGGTGAAATGATTACCAACTTGTCGTCGCTGGGTGTATCTGTCCCTAATGGTTATGCGACCACATCTTATGCATTTAATCAGTTTCTCGATCAAAGCGGGCTGAACCAGCGTATCTATGAACTGCTGGACAAGACCGATATTGATGATGTTGACGAACTGGCGAAAGCCGGTAAGCAGATTCGTCAATGGGTGGTGGATACGCCATTCCAGCCGGAACTGGAAGCCGCCATTCTGGAAGCCTACCAGCAGCTCTCAGCAGACGATGCAGAAGCCTCTTTTGCCGTGCGCTCTTCAGCCACCGCAGAGGATATGCCGGACGCCTCATTTGCAGGTCAGCAGGAAACCTTTCTTAACGTACAAGGCATTGATGCGGTCATGATTGCGGTCAAGCATGTTTATGCTTCGCTGTTTAACGACCGAGCCATCTCTTATCGCGTACATCAGGGCTACGATCATCGTGGCGTGGCCTTGTCAGCAGGTATCCAGCGCATGGTGCGTTCGGATCTGGCTTCATCTGGCGTCATGTTTACCATTGATACCGAATCGGGCTTTGATCAGGTGGTGTTTATCACTGCGGCGTTAGGTCTGGGCGAAATGGTAGTGCAGGGTGCCGTTAACCCGGATGAATTTTATGTCCACAAGCCAACCCTGGCGGCAGGGCGTCCCGCTATTGTACGACGCAATATGGGCTCAAAAAAGTGCGCATGGTATACGCTGACTCGCTGGAGCATGGTGAGCAAGTGCGCATTGAAGATGTCCCTGAAGCTGAACGCGATCGCTTCTGCTTAAGCGATGACGAAGTGCAGGCGCTGGCAAATCAAGCGGTGCTGATTGAGCAACACTACAAACGCCCAATGGACATTGAGTGGGCGAAAGATGGTCACACCGGTAAATTATTTATCGTGCAGGCGCGTCCTGAAACCGTGCGCTCTAACGGACAGGTGATGGAACGCTATACGCTGCAGGGTAAAGGCCAGGTTGTAGTAGAAGGCCGCGCAATTGGTCATCGTATCGGTGCGGGTGAAGTCAAAGTTATTCATGATATCAGCGAGATGAACCGCATTGAGAAAGGTGATGTGCTGGTAACCGACATGACCGACCCTGACTGGGAACCGATCATGAAGAAAGCGTCCGCTATTGTGACCAATCGCGGTGGACGAACCTGCCATGCTGCCATTATCGCGCGTGAACTGGGCATCCCAGCCGTGGTGGGGTGTGGTGATGCAACCGATCGCTTAAAAGAGGGTCATAAAGTCACTGTCTCCTGTGCAGAAGGTGATACCGGTTATGTCTATGACAATCTGATCGATTTTGACATCACCAGTTCGCAGGTCGATAAGAT
Organism: Pantoea sp. LMR881; assembly: GCF_027157825.1. NCBI lineage: Bacteria > Pseudomonadati > Pseudomonadota > Gammaproteobacteria > Enterobacterales > Erwiniaceae > Pantoea > Pantoea sp. LMR881. The sequence goes on along the minus strand of NZ_JAPVOK010000002.1, from coordinate 684,542 downwards.
GCCTGATCTGCCGTTGAAGATTATGATGAACGTTGGCAACCCCGATCGCGCCTTTGATTTCGCCTGTTTGCCCAACGAAGGCGTAGGTCTGGCACGTCTGGAATTCATCATTAACCGTATGATTGGCGTCCACCCAAAAGCGTTACTGGAATTCGACCAGCAAACCCCCGAGCTACAACAGCAAATTCGTCAGATGATGAAGGGTTTTGACGATCCGGTGGAGTTTTACGTTGCGCGCCTTACTGAAGGCATTGCGACGCTTGGCGCAGCCTTTGCACCGAAACGGGTAATTGTGCGTCTTTCTGACTTTAAATCGAACGAGTATGCCAACCTGGTGGGGGCGAACGTTATGAGCCGGAAGAAGAAAACCCTATGCTCGGCTTCCGTGGTGCGGGTCGCTATGTTGCCGATAGCTTCCGTGACTGTTTCGCGCTGGAATGCAAAGCGGTAAAACGTGTGCGCAATGAGATGGGCCTCACTAACGTTGAAATCATGGTTCCGTTTGTTCGTACCGTTGAACAGGCTGAAGCGGTGGTTGAAGAGTTAGCGCGTCAGGGACTGAAGCGCGGAGAGGATGGCTTAAAAGTTATCATGATGTGTGAAATCCCTTCTAACGCTTTGCTGGCGGATCAGTTCCTGCAACACTTTGATGGCTTCTCTATTGGCTCAAATGATATGACGCAACTTGCGCTGGGACTGGACCGCGATTCAGGCGTCGTCTCTGCACTGTTTGATGAGCGTAATGAGGCGGTCAAGGCGCTGCTTTCCATGGCAATCCAGGCGGCAAAAAAGCAGGGGAAATATGTCGGTATTTGCGGTCAGGGGCCGTCAGATCATCAGGACTTTGCGGCCTGGTTGATGGAAGAGGGCATTGACAGCCTGTCGCTAAATCCTGATACCGTGGTTGAGACCTGGTTAAGCCTGGCGAAGCTGAATACCGCTTCTGATTAAAGGATTAATCTCACGTAAAAGGCCAGCACTGCTGGCCTTTTTTAATTTAGCTGGGATTACAAAGGCAAAAAAAAGCCCATCACAGGGGATGGGCAAAGACTACACACAGCAATTCTTTTCTTACTCAGGGGAAAAGGTTGTTTGTAAATCAGTGGTTTGATTCAAAACTTAATAATCATGTTATTCACCTGGCTCGCTGGCGTCTTTAAGAATCCTCTTATTAGTTTAAAGCCAATAATCTTTTGTCACGTTTTTATGTCCGCCAGAGGGAGGAAACTGTGCATAAAGTAATCTTTTTTAAGCGTGAACGGCCTTTTTTAGCCTGAAAGTGGCTTTTTTCTTAAAATTCGCTTATGAAAAATAATATTAACGTGACGAAAAGAATCAAGGCAGTTAACTACCATTAACCGCCTTAATCATTGCAGGGTTATAACGTAGGGTGTTCTTCGTCGTGATCAGCGAGTTCTTCCACAACCGTTAGCGGGTCATCACTGGGCGCGGGCGCTTCATGTACCCAGACTGAAACCAGCCGGTAAGAAACAGCCAGCACAACCGGGCCAATAAACAACCCGATCATACCAAAGGCAATCAGCCCGCCAATAACGCCGGAAAGGATAAGTATCATTGGCAAATCAGCGCCCATACGAATTAACACCGGGCGCAGCACATTATCCAGGGTGCCAACAACGCAACTCCATACCAGTAAAACGGTGCCCCATGTGGTGTCGCCACTCCAGTAGAGATAGATAATGGCAGGCACCAGCACCGGCAACGGCCCCAGTTGCACCAGGCAGCAGAGTATCATTAACACCGTTAATAGCGTGGCGTAAGGGATGCCGGAAATAGCCAGGCCGATTCCTCCCAGGACGGCCTGAACGAGGGCGGTAACCACCACGCCTAAGGCCACTGCGCGTATTGCCTGACCCGCCAGTAACACCGCAGCATCACCACGACGACCCGCCATACGAAATGCGAAGTGGCGGATGCCATGTGCCGCTTGTTCACCACGCCAGTAAAGCAATACGCTGAATAGCAGCATCACCGCAAGATGGATCATGAAGCGGCCAAAATGACCGGCCTGCGCAACAAAGAAGCCGGTTGTCCGTCCTACATAGGGCTGTAGCTTAGCCATGATTGCCGCGCCGCCTCCCGCTACCAGTTTTTGATAGCTGGCATAAAGCTTTTCGCCCACCATTGGCACATCATTCAGCCAGATTAGTTCAGGCAGCATGTGGCCTTGTGTCGCCCAGGCAATCACTGGCGCACTGTTATCTATCAAACTGTTTACCAGCAGGGCGATAGGAATAATAAACAGCAGCAGCAAAATAAGCGTCATCGCAATAACGGCCAGTGAACGGCGTCCCCACAGCCAGTGCTGAATCTTTAACATCAGTGGCCAGGTGGCAATGACCACCATACTGGCCCAGGCAAAACCAAGAATGAACGGTTGAACCACCCATAAACAGGCGATGATCAATAATAAGATAAACATTAAGGTGAACAGTATCTGCGGTAGATCCATGTCCCGGTACAGGCTTTTCATAAAGAGTGATGACCTCGTTTGAATCCTTCAAATTCGGGCTTTTCGCGCCCGGTTTAATCATGAGCTATTTAAAGGCGTTTAAACAGAGTGGGGAGGGAAGGAATTTACCTTTCCTGAAAAAACGGCAGCCGCTTAAAAAATGTGATAAAACGGGGGATTAATGCAAATAACACAGACGCAAACGTTTACAACATCTCGGTCTCACACTCATGATCCCACAGATTTCACAAGCGCCAGGCCTTGTTCAACTGGTGCTGACATTCCTTGAGTCGCTTAAAGAGCAAGGCTTTACTGGCGACACAGCGACCAGCTATGCCGATCGTCTTTCACTCTCAACGGATAACAGTATTTACCAACTGTTACCCGATGCTGTGCTGTTTCCCCGTTCTACTGCTGATGTGGCGCTGATTGCCCGGGTAGCGGGTGAGGCGCGTTTTTCCACGCTGGTGTTTACACCACGCGGCGGCGGCACCGGTACCAATGGGCAGTCACTTAATCAGGGCATCATTGTTGATATGTCGCGCTACATGAACCGTATTCTGGAGATTAATCCTGAGCAGGGATGGGTGCGCGTCGAAGCAGGTGTGATAAAAGATCAGCTTAATGCTTACCTGAAGCCGTTTGGATTCTTTTTTTCACCTGAATTATCCACCAGTAACCGTGCAACGCTTGGCGGCATGATCAATACCGATGCGTCAGGTCAGGGTTCGCTGGTATATGGAAAAACCTCGGATCACGTATTAGGTTTGCGCGCGGTACTTCTTGGTGGTGATATTTTAGACACCCGACCGATGGCAACGGCGCTGGCAGAAACCTTAGCTCAGGCACAAACCCCGGAAGGCCGAATCTATCAACAGGTCATAGAACGCTGCCGGGAGCAACGTGCATTAATTCTGGAAAAATTTCCTAAACTGAACCGTTTTCTGACCGGATACGATCTGCGTCACGTCTTCAGTGATGATATGCAGACATTCGATCTGACGCGCCTGCTGTGCGGCGCAGAAGGCACGCTGGCCTTTATTACAGAAGCGCGGCTCGATATTACGCCGATCCCAAAAGTGCGGCGTCTGGTTAACATTAAGTATGATTCCTTTGACTCTGCGCTGCGCAATGCGCCTTTTATGGTCGAGGCGCAAGCCCTGTCGGTAGAAACCGTTGATTCAAAGGTATTAAACCTGGCGCGTGAAGATATCGTCTGGCATTCCGTCAAGGCGCTGATCACCGACGTACCCGACAAAGATATGCAAGGCCTGAATATCGTAGAGTTTGCGGGCGATAATGCTGAACTGATTGAAAGGCAAATCAGCAGCCTGTGTGAGCGGCTGGATGGACTCATGACGCAGCAGCAAGGTGGTGTGATCGGTTATCAGCTCTGTAACGAGCTCAGCGGTATTGAGCGCATTTACAACATGCGTAAAAAAGCAGTGGGATTACTGGGCAATGCCAAAGGCCGGGCCAAACCGATTCCTTTTGTGGAAGATACCGCCGTTCCGCCGGAGCACCTCGCCGATTACATCGTGGCGTTTCGCGCGTTGTTAGACAGTCACGGCCTGAGCTACGGCATGTTTGGACACGTGGATGCGGGTGTATTGCACGTGCGACCGGCGCTGGACATGTGTGACCCGCAGCAGGAGATGTTGATGAAGCAGATCTCCGACGAAGTGGTGGCGTTGACGGCACGCTATGGCGGCCTGCTGTGGGGTGAACACGGTAAAGGTTTCCGTGCCCAGTACAGCCCGGAATTTTTTGGCGAAACGCTGTTTAACGAGTTGCGTCGTATTAAATCCGCGTTCGATCCACACAACAGACTCAATCCCGGAAAAATCTGTACTCCGTTCGACAGCCACGACGAGATGATGCAGGTAAGTGCCGTGACACGCGGCGCTTATGATCGGCAAATTCCCCTCACGGTGCGAAACGACTGGCGCGGAGCGATGGAGTGTAACGGTAACGGCTTATGCTTTAACTTCGATGCGCGCAGCCCGATGTGTCCGTCGATGAAAATCACCCGTAACCGCATTCATTCGCCAAAGGGACGTGCCACGCTGACGCGTGAATGGCTGCGCCTGCTGGCGGAGCAGGGGTGGACCCACTGGTGCTGGAGAAGCAGCTGCCAGAGAATCGTCTTTCACTGCGCGCCTTGATTAGCCGCACGCGTAATAGCTGGCATGCTAACAAAGGCGAGTACGACTTTTCGCACGAGGTGAAAGAAGCGATGTCAGGTTGCCTGGCCTGTAAGGCATGTTCAACCCAGTGCCCAATCAAGATTGACGTCCCGAATTTTCGTTCGCGCTTCCTGCAGCTTTACCACACGCGTTATCTGCGCCCTGTGAGCGATCATCTGGTGGCTGCGGTAGAAAGCTATGCGCCTCTGATGGCAAAGGCACCGAAGACCTTTAACTTCTTTCTTCAGCAGCCGTGGATGCGTGAGATGAGCAAAACCCATATCGGCATGGTCGATCTGCCGCTGCTCTCTGCACCGACTCTTAAGCAGCAGCTCAGTGGTCATCCGGCGATGAATATGACGCTTGCGCAGCTGGAGACGCTGAATGAGGCTCAGCGCGCAAATTGCGTGCTGGTGGTGCAGGATCCTTTTACCAGCTTTTATGAGGCGAAACTGGTCAGCGATTTTGTCAAACTGATTGAGAAACTCGGCTATCGCCCAGTGCTGTTGCCATTCTCGCCTAATGGCAAAGCGCAACACGTCAAAGGCTTCCTGCAACGCTTTGCGCGTACCGCCAGCAAAACCGCCGATTTCCTTAATCGGATAGCGAAACTCGGGATGCCTATGGTGGGTGTCGATCCCGCGACTGTGCTCTGTTATCGCGATGAATATCGTCAGACACTGGGCGAAGCACGCGGTGATTTCCATGTGCAACTGGTGCATGAGTGGTTACAAACGGTGGTTGCAGAGCGCGCGGTGCAAAACGCGAGTGGCGAAGCCTGGTATCTGTTTGCGCACTGCACAGAAGTGACCGCGCTGCCCTCAACGCCTGAGCAGTGGCGGGATATTTTCTCGCGCTTTGGTGCGAAACTGGAAAATATTAACGTGGGCTGCTGCGGCATGGCGGGCACTTACGGCCACGAAAGCAAAAATCTCGATAACTCGCTGGGAATTTATGGACTTTCCTGGCATCCGCAATTGCAAAAGCTGCCACGGCAACGCTGCCTGGCGACCGGCTACTCCTGTCGCAGCCAGGTTAAACGTGTTGAAGGCAATGGGATGCGCCATCCTCTTCAGGCGCTGCTGGAAATGGTGTAAAATATTACCCGCGACGTTATGGTGCGGCTGGATTAGAATATCCAGCCGGCGTGACGGACAAAGTCACTTTGCAGGGCGGTGGCTTTGTCCCATTCGCCCACCATCGCTAACTGATGGCAAAGCCGGGTTAATGACAAACGCGCCAGTTGGTAAGCTTGAATACGAAATAATCGGTCACGATCGCTATTTCCCATCTCTTGCACTAAACGGTGATGAAGTTTGCCCATGGCATGTAAATAGCTGTGATCGTCCCCGTTGAGCTGGCAGATCTCTGCCATATCCAGGCAGGTATCGTTGAACTGACGTAATTGCTGAATGGAACAGTCGGCGCGGTCAAGTTTTGCCTGCGCCATATAAAAATCGACGGTAATGTCACGCACTGAAAATTTATATTCATCGATTTTATGCTGTAGCCAGGCAGAGACAGAAAGCGTCATAGTGCCACCCCGAACGTGAATGATAATAATTATCATATTCAACTGGGCGCGGAATGCAATTACTCAGGCAGAAAAAATTTATTGATTTACATCGCCTGTTAATAAAATCGGAAATAACAATCTGTTTACATCGCAGAAAGGCGTAACCTATCAATAACCCTGTTATACAAAAGTGATGAAATGCAATTTCACTATTTATTAACAAGTTACATTGCATATCTTCACTTTTACTCTCTCACCGCAAAGTGAGTTGAAGAGACTATGCTTAATAAAGCAGCGATTAAAAACAGCACAAGATGATTATCCCTGCAAAACAAGAGGTTGAAGTGATCGACCAGATCACTACCATAGGGGATAGCCTGAAAAGGTCCGGACTCAAGAGGTACTAACATGGCATCTGTTAATGCAGACTCTTTCTCACCTGACGACTTTGTCTGGAAAGGGCTGACGCTGACTGAAACCGCAGCGAAACAAATTCTCAATCTGGCCGCACAAGACCCTGAAGTCAAGGGACTGCGACTGAGCGTGAAACAATCCGGCTGTGCCGGTTTTGGTTACGTCATGGATCTGGTGAAGCAGCCAGAGGATGACGATCTGCAGTTCTCGTTCCATGGCGCAACGCTGTTTGTGCCGCTTCAGGCCATGCCGTTTGTCGATGGCACCGAAGTGGATTACGTCCGCGAAGGCCTGAATCAGATCTTTAAATTCAATAACCCTAAAGCTCAGCACGCCTGCGGGTGTGGTGAAAGCTTTGGCGTCGAGTAAGTGAAATATGTCACGACACAGCGAAGCATCTGAAGATGTACAAATGTGGGAAGGCAAGCTCAATTACAAAGAGGGCTTCTTTACCCAATTGCAAACCGAAGAGTTTGCTCACGGTATCAACGAAGATGTGGTGCGAGCCATTTCAGCTAAGCGTAACGAACCAGAGTGGATGCTGGAGTTTCGTCTCAAAGCTTTCCGTGCCTGGCTTGAAATGGAAGAGCCGCACTGGCTGAAAGCGCACTACGAGAAACTCGATTATCAGGATTACAGCTATTACTCAGCGCCGTCCTGCGGCAACTGTGACGATAGCTGCGCCTCAGAACCGGGCGCAACGCAGGCATCAGGCAGTACGCCAGCCAGCGACTATCTGACGCAGGAAGTTGAGAACGCGTTTAATCAGCTGGGTGTTCCGGTGCGTGAAGGCAGAGAAGTGGCCGTTGATGCCATTTTTGACTCCGTCTCCGTGGCCACTACTTATCGCGGCAAGCTGGCAGAGCAGGGCATTATTTTCTGCTCGTTCGGCGAAGCGATTCAGGAACATCCTGAGCTGGTGAAACAATATTTGGGCACCGTGGTGCCGGCGAATGACAACTTCTTTGCTGCACTGAACTCAGCGGTCGCCTCTGACGGCACCTTTGTCTATATCCCGAAAGGGGTGCGCTGCCCGATGGAACTGTCGACCTATTTCCGTATTAATGCGGCAAAAACGGGTCAGTTCGAACGCACGATCCTGATTGCAGACGAAGACAGCTATGTCAGCTATATCGAAGGGTGTTCCGCGCCAGTGCGTGATACCTATCAGCTGCACGCCGCTGTGGTTGAAGTCATCATCCATAAAAATGCGGAAGTAAAATACTCAACCGTACAGAACTGGTTCCCTGGTGGCGAAGGCGAAGGCGGTATCCTTAATTTCGTTACCAAGCGCGCACTGTGCGAAGGCGACCACAGCAAAATGTCGTGGACGCAGTCGGAAACCGGTTCGGCAATCACCTGGAAGTACCCAAGCTGCATCCTGCGTGGTGACTACTCAGTCGGTGAGTTCTACTCCGTGGCGTTAACCAGCGGCCATCAGCAGGCAGATACCGGGACCAAGATGATCCACATTGGTAAAAACACCAAGTCGACCATCATCTCTAAAGGCATTTCGGCCGGTAAGAGCCAGAATACCTATCGCGGCCTGGTTAAAATTATGCCAACGGCGACCAATGCGCGTAACTTCACGCAGTGTGACTCAATGTTAATTGGTCCGGATTGTGGCGCACATACCTTCCCGTATGTGGAAACACGTAACAATACTGCTCAGCTGGAGCACGAAGCGACGACCTCGCGTATCGGTGAAGATCAGATGTTCTATTGTCTGCAGCGCGGTATCAGCGAGGAAGATGCGATTTCAATGATCGTGAACGGCTTCTGTAAAGATGTATTCTCTGAGCTGCCACTGGAATTCGCTGTGGAAGCACAAAAACTGTTAGCTATCAGCCTTGAGCACAGTGTGGGCTGATGCCGTCACACGCGTTGCCGGAAGCAATGTGAAGGATTAAGTATGTTAAGTATTAAAGATTTACAGGTCAGCGTTGAAGACAAAGCCATTTTGCGTGGTTTGAATCTCGAAATTAAACCGGGTGAAGTGCATGCAATCATGGGCCCGAACGGCTCAGGTAAAAGTACCCTGTCAGCAACGCTGGCGGGCCGTGAAGATTATGAAGTGACTGGCGGTTCCATAACCTTTAAGGGCAAAGATCTGCTGGAACTGGAGCCGGAAGAACGTGCTGGCGAAGGTATCTTTATGGCTTTCCAGTATCCGGTTGAGATCCCAGGCGTCAGTAACCAGTTTTTCCTGCAGACCTCTGTTAATGCGGTGCGTAAATATCGCGAACAAGAAGAGTTAGATCGCTTCGACTTCCAGGATTTTATCGAAGATAAAATTCATCTGCTGAAAATGCCAGAAGATCTGTTGACTCGCTCGGTGAACGTCGGCTTCTCTGGCGGTGAGAAGAAGCGTAACGATATTCTGCAGATGGCGGCGCTGGAGCCTGAACTGTGCATTCTTGATGAAACTGACTCCGGTCTCGATATCGATGCGCTGAAAATTGTGGCTAATGGCGTGAACAGCCTGCGCGATGAGAAGCGTGCTTTTGTTATCGTCACGCACTATCAACGTATTCTGGACTACATCAAGCCAGACTTTGTGCACGTTCTGTATCAGGGTAAAATTGTTAAATCTGGCGACTTTTCGCTGGTGAAACAGCTGGAGGAGCAAGGTTATGGCTGGCTTACCGACGAAGAGTGATAGTGCGCTGCAACAGTGGCACCATTTGTTTGAATCACGCGGTGAGGTTCGCTCACTGCAGGCTCAACAGCACTGGCAGCAACTGATGCGCCTGGGCTTGCCGACCCGCAAGCATGAAAACTGGAAGTACACGCCGCTCGACACGCTGTTAGCGCAACAGTTTGTGCTGCCGCAGGATCAGGATATTTCAGCTGAGCAGGTTGAAGCCCTGGCGCTGCCGTTAGATGCGGTGCGTCTGGTGTTTGTTGATGGCCGCTATCAGCCCTCGCTGAGCGCCGCTGACACAGACTTGTTTGATATCCAGCACAGCCTGGCGGCAGAGCGTCGCCCTTTGCCTGCGCCGGTTCAGCCTGAAGTCTTTTGCATCTGACGGAAAGCCTGGCAGAAGAAGTCACCATGATTCATCTGGCGCGTGGCAAAGCGGCAGCGCGTCCACTCTATCTGCTGCATATTACCCGCGGCCAGGATGCGGGGATGAATACGGTTCATCATCGTCATCATGTGCAGCTGGAAGAGAGCGCGGAAGCTGAGGTCATTGAGCATTACGTCACTCTGAACGCATCAGCGCATTTCACGGGTGCTCGCGTAACGTTCAACGTGGCTGATAATGCCCGTTTGAGGCACACCAAGCTGGCGTTTGAGAGCAGCGAAAGTTATCACTTTGCCCATAACGACATGGTTATTGGTCGTGATGCGCAGGTAAGCAGCACCAGCTTCTTGCTGGGCGCAGGCCTGACGCGCCATAACACCAGTACGCAGCTGAACGGTGAAAATACCCAACTGGCTATTAACAGTCTGGTTCTGCCAGTGAAACAGGAAGTGGCGGATACACGCACCTACCTGGAGCACAACAAAGGGTATTGCCTGAGCCGTCAAATGCATAAAACCATCGTGCGTGATAAAGGACGCGCGGTGTTTAACGGCCACATTAAAGTGGCGCAGCATGCATTGAAAACTGACGGACAGATGACCAACAACAACCTGTTGCTGGGCCGACTGGCTGAAGTGGATACCAAGCCGCAGCTTGAAATTTACGCTGACGATGTAAAATGTAGTCACGGCGCGACCGTTGGCCGCATCGATGACGAACAGATGTTCTACCTGCGTTCGCGCGGTATCGAACAGGATGCTGCACAGACCATGATTATTCATGCTTTTGCAGCTGAACTTACTGAAACACTGGAAAACGACGTGCTGCGTCAGGCCGTTCTGCAACGCATTGCTGAACGTTTTCCCGGAGGCGACTCATGACAGACTTCGATCTCGAACGAATCAGGGCAGATTTTCCAATCCTGAAGCGTGAGGTCAACGGTCATCCGCTGGCCTACCTGGATAGCGCGGCCAGCGCCCAACGCCCGCTGTCGGTTATCAACGCCGAAAGCCATTTTTATCAGCACGGCTACGCAGCCGTGCACCGCGGTATCCATACGCTGAGTGCGCAGGCGACCAGTGATATGGAGAACGTTCGCGATCAGGCGGCGCGTTTTCTCAATGCGTCATCTCCTGAAGAAATTGTGTTCGTTAAGGGCACAACGGAAGGGATTAATCTGGTTGCGAATAGCTGGGGCGGGAGTCAGTTACAGCCCGGCGATAATCTGATCATCACCGAGATGGAGCATCACGCTAACATCGTGCCATGGCAGATGGTGGCAGCGCGTACCGGTGCGGAAATCCGCGTACTGCCATTAACCGATAACGGTGAACTGGCGCTGGAAAAGCTGGCTGGCTTGATTGACAGCCGGAGTCGTTTGCTGGCAGTCACCCATGTCTCTAACGTGCTCGGTACAATCAACCCGGTGAAGGCGATTGTCGCGCAGGCTAAAGCCGCGGGTCTCGTGACGCTGATTGATGGCGCACAGGCCGTCATGCACGATAAAGTTGATGTGCAGGATATTGGCTGCGACTTTTATGTCTTCTCAGGGCATAAGCTCTATGGCCCTACCGGCACCGGTGTGTTGTACGGTCGTAAAGCTTTGCTTGATGACATGCCGCCCTGGGAAGGTGGTGGTTCGATGATCGGCACGGTGGAGTTGCCTACAGGCACTACGTGGAACACGTCGCCGTGGCGTTTCGAAGCGGGCACCCCGAACACGGGCGGAATTATCGGTCTGGGCGCCGCGCTGGCCTATGTCCAGGCGTTGGGGTTAAAAACGATTCATCAACGTGAACGTGATTTGATGCGCTATGCCCTGGATAAACTGGCCTCAGTGCCTGATATACAGATTTATGGCCCGGAAAATCGTACTGGCGTTATCGCGTTTAATCTCGGTAAGCATCATGCTTTTGATGTCGGCAGTTTCCTCGATCAATACGGTATCGCTATTCGCACCGGCCATCACTGTGCGATGCCGCTGATGCGCCGCTATGCTGTACCTGCCATGTGTCGCGCCTCATTTGCTTTTTATAACAGCGAAGAGGAAGCCGATCGGCTGGCAGCAGGACTGACGCGTATTCATCGACTGCTGGGTGGTTGAGCTGAATAAACGGAGTAACTGATGGCAAATTTGCCAGAAAAAGAGAAGTTGGTGCGCAACTTTAATCGTTGCGCCAACTGGGAAGAGAAGTACCTTTACATCATTGAGTTGGGTTCAAAACTTCCAGAATCCTCTGAAAGCTTGCATCAGCCTGAGAACGTCATTTCTGGCTGTCAAAGTCAGGTCTGGATCAAAATGACCCCGCAGGCGGACGGCACTATCGCCTTTGAAGGTGACAGTGATGCAGCCATCGTTAAAGGCTTGATTGCCGTAGTGTTTAGCCTGTATCAGCACCTTTCTGCGGCCGATATCGTTGCGCTTGATGTGCGTCACTGGTTCAGTGAGCTGGCATTGATGCAGCATCTTACGCCGACGCGCTCGCAGGGGCTTGAGGCGATGATTCGGTCTATTCGCCATACCGCTCAGCACCTCTCCTGAGCTAAACTCAACAGACGCCAGCCGGCGTCTGTTTTTTTATCTGATGAGAAAATTGCATGAAACCTGCTTTACGTTTAGCCGGTGCATTGCTGCTGACCTGTTTTGGGCTCTCTGCATCCACATTTGCCACGGAATATCCTTTACCACCGCCTGACAGTCGCCTGATTGGTGAAAACATCCTGACCCAGGTTCCTGATAACAAACACCCCTTGAAGATATCGCCTCTCACTATAAAGTTGGCCTGCTGGGAATGCTGGAAGCGAACCCCGGCACCGATCCCTGGCTGCCGAAAGCGGGTACGCAACTCACTGTCCCGCTGCAAATGATCCTGCCTGATACGCCGCGTGAAGGGATTGTCGTAAACCTGGCGGAGCTGCGCCTCTATTACTATCCCAAAGGCGAAGAGAAGGTCATCGTCTATCCCATTGGCATTGGTCAGTTAGGCGCGGCAACGCCCGTAATGGTGACCAGTATCAGTCAAAAAATCCCTAATCCAACCTGGACACCTACAGCGAATATCCGCAAGCGTTACGCAAAAGAGGGCGTCACACTGCCTGCGGTGGTGCCAGCAGGTCCTGATAACCCTATGGGTCTGTTTGCGCTACGCCTGGCACGCGGAACGGGCCAGTATTTGATTCACGGCACTAATGCCAAATTTGGTATCGGTATGCGTGTAAGTTCTGGCTGTATCCGGCTGCGCACAGAAGATATTGAAGCACTGTTTGCTCGCGTGCCGAAAGGAACGCGAGTGCAGATCATCAATCAGCCCGTGAAATACGCCGTTGAGCCGGACGGCAAGCGTTACGTGGAAGTGCATCAGCCTCTTTCGCGCACCGACAAAGACGATCCGCAAACCATGCCAATTGCCTTAAATGCAGAGATGAAAACGTTTTTGAAAAGCGACAAGAGCGATACAGCCCTGATTAAAGAGGCTTTAGCGCGTCGTTCAGGCATGCCCGTGCTGGTAAGCAGTGGAGAGCCCGTTAATCACGATACGCCGCTGCCAGCTGTGCTACAAGCGCCACAGCAAGCACAAGGACAAACGATCGGTGAAGCGATGGGAGAAACAACAACTTTATCGCCGCAGTAGCGACAACGCCACGGAAGGCATGATAAACAAAGGCAAAAAAATGGCGCCACATGGGCGCCATTTTTAAACCAGAACTCTTACTTACGGTAAGAGTGAGCCTGGTTGTCCAGACGCTGGTTAGCGCGAGCTGCGTCATCTTTAGCAGCCTGAACGTCTGAACGCACTGCGTTCACGTCGTTGCTCAGCTGGTCAACTTTAGCGTTCAGAGTCTGAACGTCTGAAGACAGCTGGTCAATTTTAGCGTTGCTTGAGCAACCAGCCAGCAGAGTTGAACCCAGGATTACCGCGCCCAGTACCAGTTTAGTACGATTCATTATTTATACCCTCTAGATTGAGTTAATCTCCATGTAGCGTTACAAGTATTACACAAAGCTTTTTAAGTTGAGAATAAATTTTTGATAAGAAGATGCTTAAACGTGTTCGTTCGCTCAAAGAAACAGCGAATCGCAGAAGATGATAAAAAAATTTAGCGAAAACAGAGAGATTTAATCGGATTAACCTTAATTTAAAGGGAATTTGAATAGTTAATTTCGATTGGAATTTTTCTGAATTTGTATTAAGTGTGAAATAAAAAAGCGCCTAAATAAGGCGCTTTAAATAAGAAGGTTTAAAACTATTATAAAACGTGTACTGACGCAGTATTTGTCGTTCCACTTGGTACTAATGCACCAGAAACTAATACGACGACATCGCCTTTTTGGCCGTAACCACTTTCCAGGGCGGCTTCTTTGCCGAGACGATAAAAATCATCGGTAGATGCAATTTCATGCACCAAACGCGTCTCAATACCTTTGCTCAGAATTAACTGACGCGCTGTAGTGGCATTCGTGGTTAACGCCAGAATGGTGGCATTTGGGAAGTATTTACGCACGGCTTTAGCAGACTTACCGCCTTCGGTCGCAACCACAATCAGTGGTGCTTCCAGTTTTTCCGCTGTCTCAACGGCACCGCGGCAAACAGCTTCGGTAATGCGCAGTTTGCGAGCATCGTTCTGGCTATCAATACGCGGTTTCATTACGCGATCGGTGCGCTCGCAGATGGTTGCCATGATGTTAACCGATTCCAGCGGATATTTGCCTTTAGCACTTTCGCCTGACAGCATAACGGCGTCTGTGCCGTCAAGAATCGCGTTAGCGACGTCGCCGGCTTCAGCGCGTGTAGGGCGGGGGTTTTTGATCATTGAGTCAAGCATCTGCGTTGCGGTAATCACCACTTTGCGGGCTTTATTACACTTTTTGATCATCATCTTCTGCGCGAAGATTACTTCTTCAACCGGAATTTCAACCCCTAAATCGCCACGAGCGACCATGATGCCGTCAGAAGCATCCAGAATCTCATCGAAGTTATTCAGGCCTTCCTGGTTTTCAATCTTAGAGATGATCTGAATATGCTCGCCGCCGTGCTGTTTCAGGTGCTCACGGATTTCCAGCACGTCAGAACGTTTACGAATGAAGGATGCCGCAACGAAATCGACGCCTTGTTCGCAACCAAAAATCAGGTCTCGCTTGTCTTTTTCAGCCAGAGCAGGCAATTGAATGGAAACACCAGGCAGGTTAACACCTTTGTTTTCACCCAGGTCACCGTTGTTCAGCACTTTACATACCACAGTGTTTTCGGTGACTTCGGTCACTTCCATGCCGATCAGGCCATCATCCACCAGAACGGTGTTACCAATTTTTAGATCAGCGGTAAAACCTGGGTAGGTCACAGCGACACGCTCACTGTTACCGATCACGCTTTGGTCGGTAGTGAAAGTGAACGTCTGGCCCGCTTTCAGAGACGCATCATTGCCGCCTTCCAGTTTCATAGTACGAATTTCAGGGCCTTTGGTGTCCAGCAAAATAGCCGCCTGACGACCGGTTTTTTCCATCACGGCACGCATATTTGTGATGCGCTGGCCATGTTCGGCATAGTCACCGTGAGAAAAATTAAGACGCATAACATTCATGCCAGCCTCAAGCAGTTGAGTCAGCATATCTTCTGATTCGGTTTTTGGACCGATAGTACAAACGATCTTAGTCTTTTTCATGACAGGTTATCTGTAAGTTGTGTTGGATGATAAAGGTCTGGATTCGATGGCACGGCATCGAAGTGAAAATTCTGATTGAAATCGAAACGGACGGTACAAAGTAAGAATAGGTGACGAAGGCCAGACGTGCAGGGAAGTTGTGTGGTTACGTTAGTGAACCACCCTGTTGTTGTTGCGCAAATAATCTGAGTTATCGCTGTAAGCACGTGTGCGCTGAAACCTTTCAAGTGAACAACGCGGCACAGTATAGACGCTAAGTGTGCGAAAACCAATTAAAAAGCGGAGCGGTTAAGCGACGCAGATCAAGAAAAAGGGAGTTGCGCAACAGAGAAAAACAAGAAGTGGTGCGCTCTAATGGACTCGAACCATCGACCCCCACCATGTCAAGGTGGTGCTCTAACCAACTGAGCTAAGAGCGCATTTCAATATTGGTGCGTCCGAGTGGACTCGAACCACCGACCCCCACCATGTCAAGGTGGTGCTCTAACCAACTGAGCTACGGACGCACTTGGTGCGCTCTAATGGACTCGAACCATCGACCCCCACCATGTCAAGGTGGTGCTCTAACCAACTGAGCTAAGAGCGCAACACGCTGTCAGGGCGACAGCGGGGACGAATATTAACGGCAGCCTGAGAGACTGGCAAGGGGAAAAATGCTTTTTTCGTAATGACTGCTGAGCAACTGCGCTATGCGCCGTTTTTTAGCCGTTACGGGCCTTTTCAGGCCCGTTCAACCACTTAGCGCGCCGCACGTGTCAAAATCACCTGCGCGGGCAGTTGCTGCAACCGGCGAATACGCCATAGCATCATTATCGCGGCCGAAGTCAGGCCGATAATAAATCCGCACCAAAAACCAGCCGGACCCAATGGTGCAACAACCCAGTTGGTTAAGCCTAAAATATAACCGGTGGGCAAACCCAGCAGCCAGTAAGCAATAAACGTGATAAAGAAGATGGAACGCGTATCTTTATAGCCACGCAAAATGCCGCTGCCAATCACCTGAATAGAATCAGAGAATTGATAAATGGCTGCCAGAAACATCAGTTGCGCTGCAAGCGTGACGACCTCAGGGTTATCGTTATACAGCAGCGCGATTTCATGCCGAAAGGTGACGGTGAAAATTGCCGTCACGGCGGCCATGCTTATCCCGACGCCCTGCGCGGCCCATGCTGAAACACACGCCTGTTCAACAGAGCCTTCGCCCAGTCGATGTCCCACGCGGATCGTCGTAGCGACGCCAATCGACAGGGGTATGACAAACATCAGAGAGCTGAAGTTAAGTGCGATCTGGTGTCCGGCAACATCAACGATACCGAGCGGGGAGACCAGCAGGGCAACCACAGCAAACAGCGTAACTTCAAAAAACAGGGCCAGCGCCACGGGCAAGCCCAGCGTAACTAAACGGCGCAGCACAGGCCATGAAGGGGATGACCAGCGGCTCGCCATGCGAATATCTCGCATACTGCCCATACGGCGTACCCAGAAGCGCATACAGAGAAACATCACCCAGTAAACGGAGGCTGTCGCAACGCCGCAACCGACGCCGCCCAGAGCGGGCATGCCGAAGTGTCCATAAATAAAGATATAGTTAAGCGGGATATTCACCATTAAGCCGATGAAGCCCAACACCATACCCGGTTTGGTCTTTGATAAGCCTTCGCACTGATTACGCATCACCTGAAAAAACAGATATCCCGGTGCGCCAAACAGCAAGGCATGAAGATATCCCTCCGCTTTTTGTGCTAAAAGCGGATCGATATCGTGCATTGCCCGGATCAAATAGCCGGCATTCCATAGCACGAGCATAATAAAAATAGCCACGAAAGATGCCAGCCAGTAACCCTGACGAATTTGCTCAGCGATACGTTCGCGGCGGCCTGAACCGTTGAGTTGCGCAACGGTGGGCGTCAATGCAAGAAGAAGACCATGACCAAACAGAATGGCCGGAAGCCAAACAGACGTGCCGACAGCAACGGCGGCCATATCCGTGGCGCTCACCGCGCCGGCCATAATGGTATCCACAAATCCCATTGCGGTTTGAGCCACCTGAGCCAGGATGACAGGAATCGCAAGGGCCAGCAATTGACGCGCTTCTGTTAAATACTTCTGCACGTAAGCACCTGACTTAATAGTTAAACAAGAGAGCGAATAAGCCCCAAAGAAGAGCGCGACCTAGTGTAACTGGCGTAATAAGTTTCTCCAATCTTTGTCACACAATGCGGTTTCTCGGGCTGTAAAGAGCCGGACACGCCTGAAACCTAACAGCTTGCTTTAGCTGTGATAAACTAGCGTAAACTTCGCAGAGGCAACGACTATGTTTACCGGTATTGTGCAGGGCACCGCAGAAATTGTGTCCATTGAAGAAAAAGAGCTGTTCCGCACTCATATTGTCAGACTCCCGCCAGAATTACTGCCGGGCTTAGCGTTAGGCGCATCGGTAGCGCACAACGGCTGCTGTCTGACCGTGACGGCCATTGACGGCGATTTAGTAAGTTTTGACCTTATTAAAGAGACGTTACGCGTGACCAACCTCGGCGATTTAAAACAGGGTGACGTAGTCAATATTGAGCGCGCAGCGAAGTTCAGCGATGAGATCGGTGGGCATTTAATGTCAGGTCATATTATGACCACCGCTGAAATCTGCAAAATTATTCAGTCAGAAAATAATCGGGAAGTGTGGTTTAAAATTCAGGATCCTTTGCAGATGAAATATATTCTGCACAAAGGGTTTGTTGGCATTGACGGTATTAGCCTGACCGTTGGCGATGTGATGAAAACTAAATTTTGCGTTTACCTGATTCCTGAAACGTTAGAGCGCACTACGCTAGGCGCAAAAAGCTTTGGTGATCGCGTTAATATTGAAATCGACCCCCACACTCAGGCAATAGTCGAGACGGTGGAGCGCGTACTGGCGCAACGTGATGCCGCCGCCCTGAAAGCATTAGCGGAACAGCCTCATCAGGAATAACGCTGACAAATTAAAAAGGCGCTTATGCGCCTTTATTGTTTATTATCTTACTTAACGCGCGACGCGTAATCCGCCTTCAACACCGCGACTAAACACCACTTGCCATAACTGAATATCCCGTGCGCGGAACGCGCCTGCACAGGCGTTGAGATAATAGGAGAACATACGCCTGAAGCGTTCACCATAGTTACCTTCCAGTTGCGGCCATGCCTGCAAAAAGCGTTCATACCAGGCCATTAATGTCGTGTCATAATCCGCGCCAAAATTATGCCAGTCTTCAAGAATGAAATGTGGCTCGCTGGCATCAGCAATATGACGAACGGAAGGTAAACAGCCATTAGGGAAAATATATTTGTCGATCCAGGGATCAACATTCATATTCGTCTTGATTGCGCCAATAGTATGTAACAGAAATAACCCGTCTGGCGTTAAATTACGATCAGCGACATCGAAATAGGTCGCGTAATTTTTGGGGCCAACGTGTTCAAACATACCGACAGACACAATACGATCAAATTGCTGATTAAGGTCACGATAATCCTGCAGCAGAATAGTAACGTCTAAACCTTCACAGCGGTGCTGTGCCATTTTCTGCTGTTCGGCTGAAATGGTAACACCATGAACCGCGACGCCATAATGCCGTGCCGCATAGGCGGCCAGTCCCCCCAGCCACAACCGATATCTAAAAGCGACATACCGGGTTCCAGCTGCAATTTGCGACAAATCATATCTAATTTGGCTTCCTGCGCTTCCGCTAACGTGGAGGCCTCTTTCCAGTAACCGCAGGAATATTGCATGTAAGGATCGAGCATCAGTGAAAACAAATCGTTTCCCAGATCATAATGCTCTTTACCGACGATCCAGGCACGCTTCCTGGACTGTAGATTAGTCAGGCGAGCGGCAGCGATACGCAACGTATCTTTGAAATGGTGTGGCAGCTTTTGGTCGAGTTTATGTTTAAGCACGCGGTGGAAAAACATATCCAGCCGCTCGCATTCCCACCAACCGTCCATATAGCTTTCACCCAAGCCGAGCGAACCTTCCTGTAAGACACGTTTGAAAAATTCAGGGTTATTTACCTGAATATCCCAGGGCGAGAGCCGTTGATTTCGATATCAGCCTGTTCCACCAATTCATGAACGATACGATACCAATGGTTTTGTTCAAGGCTCACTTCTTCTATACACGATGAACTCATAGCTTCTCCATCACCTGTCCGACCTGAACCTGAGAAAAAGAATAGTCAATTTCTCCAGGGTTGTGAGAAAAGTCACGGAATGGCCCGTGCGCCAGATATCCGACGTATTACAGAGGATTGAAACGGAACAATTTCAGTCTGACACAACGATAACGTACATCGTGCAGACACCATCCCAGCGACAAGGTCGCCAAAAATTTCCTGCTATTATCTTGTTGATTTGGTGCAGATTTATTGACCCGAATGAGTATATTCTCACGCGGGTCAATATTCAACGGCTTATTGTTAGGGTGCTAACTAAAAACAATGCCGTCTTATTAATTATCCTGGCAGGCAGTTTTGGAGGAGGCAATGTCAGTTTGTGCGCCAGAATAACGCTGCAGGCGATAGCCCAGTAATGCCAGCAAAATGGTCAGCGCCATAATAAGCGTGGTGGTAATAAGCGCATGCTGAAGTCCTGCAGAGACCGCCAGGCTGGCAATAAAGCATAAACCTAACTGTAGGGTATTTTGCAGCGCCGCGGCTTTACCGGTGGCGTGAGGAAAAGGCAGCAGGGCGCTGGAGACCACGATGGGATAAATAGCCCCGTTCGCTAACGCCATGCCGCAAAACGGCAACAATAACGCGAGCAAATTATTCATTCCGGCCAGCGAAACGGCAAACAGCGCCAGAATACTCAGGCTGTAAAGCGCCAGCAGCCCGGGCAAAAGTTGTTTACCGTTCAGTCGGTTGAGCAGGGCGCGGCAGCCAAACCCACCAAGTAAAAACGCAAGAGTCTGCGGAATATAGCTAAGGCCAATATCCGCTGGCGTTAAGCCTATAGCAGCCAGAATAAACGGCGAGCCGGTAAGCCAGGCAAAAAAGCTGGCAGAGCAAGCGGAATAGATCAAGACGTTGCCGCTGTAGACTGACGAACGTAACAGGGTAATAAAACCAGGCTGTTTAGTTTTTCCATCCACCGTTTTATGCACTGTCGGTAAACGCAATGTCACGAGGATCAGCATCAGGGCGACAGCAGTCAGAAGCAAAAAAATTGAACGCCAGTGGAAATGGCTGATCAGCCAGGCACCGACCAGCGGCGCTAACGCTGGCGACAGCGCGACTAACGGCATAATGGTTGCAAAAACTTTATTGGCCTGAGACGGTGAATAACGATCGACAACCAAAGCCTGCCAGCTTACTGCAGCAGCACACACCCCAACAGCCTGAATGAAACGCAGCAGCAGCATCAATACACTGTTGTTTACCCATAACATCCCGGCGCAACCGAGAGCAAATAATCCCAGGCCCGCCAGCAGTACAGGTTTACGACCGATACGATCGGACAGCGGTCCCCAGAAAAGTTGCGCACAGGCAAACCCCGCGAGGAACAGACTCATACTGGCGCTGATGATGCCGGGTGTCGTATTAAAGGTTTGCTGCATCGCACCAAAGGCAGGCAAGTACATGTCTGTGGCTAAAAAGCCCAACATACTGAGCAGGGCAAGATAAGGCATGAATGTTTTATTGGTTAACATTAGGTTCTCATTTTTAAGCAATGAACGCGGCAGAGTGTAAAAGGTGCACTTCGTGCTGTGAAACGCTAATATTTGCCGATTGCTGTTAAATTTTTTGCAGGCAGATTATGTGGTCAGAATATGCGTTAGAAGTGGTTGATGCCGTGGCCAGAGGCGGAAGTTTTAGCGCCGCTGCGCAGGAGCTGCATCGTGTGCCTTCTGCTATTAGTTATACCGTGCGTCAGCTTGAAACCTGGCTGGCGGTGCCCTTATTTGAACGCCAGCATCGTGAAGTAGTTTTAACCCCGGCGGGTGAGCATTTTGTACGTGAAGGGCGGAGCGTCATCAAAAAAATGCTGGCTACCCGACGGCAATGCCAGCAGCTGGCCAATGGCTGGCGCGGTCAGTTGAGCATTGCAGTTGACTGCATTGTCAAACCTGAACGCACGCGACAGCTGGTAAAGATTTTTATCGCCACTTCCCGGACATGGAATTACACATTAGCTATGAAGTTTTTAATGGTGTCTGGGATGCGCTGGCTGACGGGCGTGTCGATGTGGCGATCGGTGCAACGCAGGCCATTCCGGTGGGAGGGCGTTTTGCCTTTCAGGATATGGGGGCGCTGAACTGGCGTTGCGTGGTGAGGCATAACCATCCATTGACACAGGAAAGCCAGCTCGATGATGACACGCTACGGCGCTGGCCTTCACTGGTGCTGGAAGATACCTCACGGGCTTTGCCACGCCGCATGACCTGGACGTTAGATAATCAGCGTCGGCTGGTGGTGCCGGACTGGCAAACCGGGCTGGATTGTGTGCTGGGAGGATTGTGTGTGGCAATGATGCCGGGCCATCTGGCACATCCGCTGCTTGATGCAGGCGAGTTAGTGGAGTTGACGCTGCCAGTCGCTTTTCCGGAAAGCCCTTGCTGCGTCAGCTGGGCTGAAGATCGCGCATCACCGGCGCTGGGCTGGTTGCTCAATTACCTGGGTGATGCGCAAACGCTTAATCAAGAGTGGTTAAGCGAAGTTTAGCGGCGATAGTCGCGGAAAGGGCCATAACCCACTGAGCGACGTTCAATTAAGGTTGGATGGACCTCAATAGTTTGTGACTCTTCACGCTTGCTGGTAATACGATCCAGCAGCATCTCCAGCGCCTTTTCGCCAAGCTGAGCTTTCGGCTGATGCACCGTGGTGAGAGCCGGCGTGAAATAGCGTGCGTTGCGCACATTATCATAGCCAATGACGGAAATATCCTGTGGTACGCGCAAACCCATCTCATCAGCCGCACAGATCGCGCCCATCGCCATAATGTCGCCGCCGCAAAATACCGCAGTAGGCCGCTGTTTTTGCGACAGAATTTGCTGCATTGCCTGATAACCTGAGTCTGGCTCAAAATCACCCTGTACAATCCACTCTGCGCGGGGCTGAATACCTGCTTCTTCTAACGCTTTCAAAAAACCGGCATGGCGGCCGCCTCCGGTGTTACGTTCCAGCTGGCCAGGAATTGCACCGATATCGCGATGTCCGCGCTCTATCAGATAGCGGCCGGCAAGATAGCCACCCTGAAAGGCGTTATCCAGAACGGTATCGGTAAAATCGGCGCGAGATTCGCCCCAGTCCATCACCACCATAGGGATGTTGCGGTTCTCTTCCAGCATTTTTAGCAGATCATCAGGATACTCTGAGCACATCACCAACAGCCCGTCGACGCGCTTTTGCGCCATCATCGAGAGATAAGCACGCTGTTTTTGTAGATCGTTGTGCGCGTTACCTAAAATCAGCGTGTAACCCTTGTCGAAACAATGGTTTTCCACCGCTTCAATAATTTCAGCAAAATAAGGCGCTTCGCTGGAGGTCGCCAGTAATCCCAGCGTTTTGGTGTGATTCACCTTCAGACTGCGGGCAACCGCGCTGGGTGAATAATGCAGTTCCTGAATGGCTTGCCAGACTGCATTGCGCGTTTCTTCCGCCACAAAACGCGTTTTATTGATGACGTGAGAGACGGTCGTTGTAGAAACGCCAGCACGTTTCGCCACATCTTTAATTGTTGCCATGAAAAAGGACTCCCGGACTTATCGCAACTCGCTGATAAGCATAATGTTAAACGTTTGCGTCTGCTAAGGGTTTTGCCCGCAAATATGCAGTAATTTTGCCGGTAAAAAGGCGTCTGGGCGGGTTAATTACGCCAAAAGAAGACTGCGAACGGAACCGACGTTGCGCGCGTTGCGCAACAAAGGCTGGATTCTAACAAGGCTGAGCGGATAAAACGAGATTTTTACCGGGTCGTATGGGAAAATGCCTTATCCCTACAAACTGTGTGACTAAGGAGAACGAGATGAGTACCGATCTGAAACTGGCGCTGGCGACCACGGGCGCGGCGCTGCTGATGATTGTGGTGTTTAGCTTTACCGCGATTCTGCATTAATAAAAAAGCCGGGACAGTTCCCGGCTTTTTTGATCTGACGTTAACGAATCGTTTTTGGCGTCATCATACGCCGCGCACCGATATAATGTCGTTGCCAGTAATCCTCGCCAAGGGCGCTGATCTGAATATCTTTGCCGGTCCGTGGCGATTGAATAAATTTGCCATTTCCGAGGTAAACACCCACATGATCGGCGGTGCCGCGGCCATTAATACGGAAAAAACCAAATCGCCTTTTTCCAGGGATTCGCGTTTAACCGGCGCTGCATCACGCAAATGATACATTTCATTGGCGGTGCGTGGGATTTTAAATTTCAGCAAATCTTTGTAGGCGTACCAGACTAATCCACTGCAATCAAAACCGGTATGAGGCGAGGTACCGCCCCACTGATAAGGTTTACCCAATTGCCCCATCAGCTTTGCCATCGCGGTTTCACGCGCTTTTTGATAACGCTGCCGGTGAGCCTTACTCATTTTGATGGTGCTGATAGCGTTGCTTTTAGCCGCCACAATGTCAGATGAACGCTGATGGCCGTAACGCTTTTTAGCTGTTTTAGGCGTGCGTTTTTTAGCGGACGTCGGTTGTGCAACCCCAACGTGTTTTGCTTTTTTAGTTTGAGTTTCTGCGTTGTGGCCTGGCGTGATTTTTTTACCGATGCTTTTACCGGACGTCGCTTGCGTCGTTCATCTTCACGTGCACTTTTTGTCTCCGCTTTATGCGAACTGGCATTAACCGGTGCCTGCGGTGAAGCAGAAGCCACGTTAAAGAACAGCTGGGCAAATGCCAGGATGAAAAGCGTAATCAGTAAACGCATAGTCCGGTTACAGGTTGAGCTGTCAGCTTAGAAATACGCCTGACAGAGTTGGAAAAATCTGATCAAGGATCAGTGCCGGGGCCATTCTAGTCCAGTTTTTTTTTAAAAAAGTAAGTCCTTTTTCTTTTAATCTGTTAATGGCTGACATTTGAGCTGAAAATGAGCAATTTCAGCACTTTATATCAGCGGAATTATTGCAAATTATTAATGCTTTTATCGCGGTTAAAACCGCGATGGGGGGTTCGTCTTAAAATGACTTAACAAACATGGCGATTTAACCCCAGGGCAACAAATTCTCATTTTGAGTCCGAGGGTGAAGTCGCTACAATAAACAAACACGAAGTAACGAATTAAGGAAGGCAATTATGAGTACTGTAGAAAAAATTCAGCGCCAGATCGCAGAAAACCCGATCCTGCTGTACATGAAAGGTTCGCCGAAACTGCCAAGCTGCGGTTTCTCTGCCCAGGCGGTACAGGCACTGTCGGCCTGTGGTGAGCGTTTTGCTTACGTGGATATTCTGCAGAATCCTGATATTCGTGCAGAACTGCCGAAGTACGCTAACTGGCCAACCTTCCCGCAGTTGTGGATTGATGGTGAGTTGGTTGGTGGTTGTGACATCATCGTGGAGATGTTCCAGCGTGGCGAATTGCAGTCGCTGATCAAAGAAACCGCTGAGAAGTTTAAAGAAGCGGAATAAGAAAAGGCCGACAAATGTCGGCCTTTTTTTGCTTTTATTCGGTGGGTTGCGCTGCGGTATCATCCTCTGCAAAGGGCAACGGCCAGCCACCGAGGCGTTTCCAACGGTTCACCAGCTCACAAAACAGAATTGCAGTCTGCTGAGTATCATAAAGTGCGGAATGCGCCTGGGTACTGTCAAAATCCATGCCTGCTGCTTTACAGGCTTTCGCCAATACCGTCTGCCCCAATACTAATCCGCTGAGTGCTGCCGTATCAAAGGTGGCAAAAGGGTGAAAAGGATTCCGTTTCAGGCTGGCACGTTCTGCCGCCGCGGTCATAAAGTTGAGATCAAAGGTCGCGTTGTGGGCCACCATAATGGCGCGATTACAGCCCGTATCTTTGATACCTTTACGCACCATTTTGAAAATGGCATGCAGTGCTTCATATTCGCTAACGGCACCGCGTAAAGGATTGCTGGGATCGATACCGGTAAACGCTAACGCTTCTGGGTGCAACAGCGACCCAACAAAAGGTTCAACGTGGAAATGCAGTGTCTGGTCAAGGTGCAGCCAGCCCTCTTCATCCATTTTCAGCGTGGTCGCGGCAATCTCCAGCAGCGCATCGGTTTTTGCGTTGAAGCCTGCGGTTTCAACATCGATCACGACAGGATAAAAGCCACGGAAGCGTTGATTGAGCGCGTTTAGGGAATTCGATTCAGACATCAGGATCTCATTGCAGAAAAAGGGCAGCGCGCATTATGGCAAAAAACAGCGTTGGGTGCAGCAGGTCCAACAGGAATGGGTTAATGCTTCAGCCTGCCGCCGCGCAGCAGGCTGAACAGGGCAGGCTTAGTTGCCCAGGCCGTGACCGGCGTGTTTGTTTTCAATCAGTTCGATTTTGTAGCCATCCGGATCTTCTACAAAAGCGATAATGGTGGAACCGCCTTTTACCGGACCCGCTTCGCGTGTCACTTTTCCGCCATCGTTGCGGATGCGTTCACACGCGGCGGCAACATCATCTACGCCCAGTGCGATGTGACCGTAAGCGTTGCCCAGATCGTAGCTATCAACACCCCAGTTATAGGTCAGTTCAATAACAGCGCCTTCGCTCTCTTCGGTATAGCCTACAAACGCCAGAGTATATTTGTATTCAGCGTTTTCGCTCTGGCGCAGTAAACGCATGCCCAGCACGCGAGTATAAAAATCGATTGAACGTTGCAAATCGCCAACGCGAAGCATGGTGTGAAGTAAACGCATAACATCCTCTTTATTAGAAAAATGGCTTAAACGCTAAGTATAGCGATGAACAGCACAGAAAAATAACCGCTGCCGTAACAAGTCGTTACGGCAGTTTAATCACGACAGCGTTGGGTAATCCGTGTAGCCTTCAGCGCCGCCGCCGTAGAAGCTTTCCGGACGTTGTGGATTGAGCGGAGCATCTTGCTGTAAACGTTCAACCAGATCCGGGTTAGCAATGTAATCGCGACCAAAAGCCACAGCATCGATCAGCCCACGGGCGATAAGATCATCTGCTTTTTCTACCGTATACGCACCAGCACCGATAATCGTATTCGGGAACAGTTCACGCACTTTTTCACGGAAGGTATCCGTGTAAGGCGTGCCGCCAGCCCAGTCTGGTTCGGATAAGTGCAGATAGGCGATATTGCGTTTTGCCAGTTCGCCAATGTACCACAGCGCCGCTTCTTCCTCGTCCGGGCCGTTGTCCAGGTTCTGGAAACTGCCAACCGGTGATACCCGAATACCAATACGATCGGCTGACCAGTTAGCAATCACCGCATCCACCACTTCCAGTGCAAACCGGCCGCGTTTTTCCATGCTGCCGCCATATTCGTCGCTACGCTGATTTGACCCGGGCGCAAGAAACTGATGCATCAGATAGCCATGTGCAGAGTGCAGTTCAAGCAGATCAAAATCAGCTTCGCGCGCATTTGCCGCAGCCTGTCCAAAGTCTTTAATAATTTGCTGAATTTCAGTTACGCTCAGCTCACGCGGTGTTGAGGTCTCTTCACGATATACGCTGCCATCAGCGGCACGCAGCGAGGTACGGGTACCTGCAGAGAGGGCCGAAGGGGCAACGGGCGCTTTGCCTTCAGGCTGCACGCTGTGGTGTGAAATGCGGCCGGTATGCCACAACTGTACGGCACAGTGACCTCCTGCAGCATGAATACCTTCATTGATCGCTTTCCACGCGGCGATCTGCTGCTGCGTGTGCAGGCCTGGCGCCCCTGCATAGCCTTTCGCCTGAAAAGAGATCTGGGTCGCTTCAGTAATAATCAAACCTGCACTTGCACGCTGGCGGTAATATTCGCCCATCAAAGGCGTAGGAATGTCGCCCGGCTCAATACTGCGCAGACGGGTCAGCGGTGCCATGAAAATGCGATTGGGAACGGTAATTGCCCCGACTTTCAGTGGACGAAACAGCTGGGTACTCGCCATGGTGACTCCTTATAAACAGACCGGTCGTATATAAAATATCTTTTTAAAATCAGGGGGTTTTAGCCCACTATTTAAAAGTATGGTGCTGAAGGTGCAGCGGGGGCACCGCCAGGTAATTTTGCTTTGTAAACGTGTGGTTAACTACAAAAGCGAGAGCCAGGTCTGCCGTTTGTGTCAGAAGAGGGTAAGTTCAGCACAATCTGCTGCCGGGCAGAACGCTCAGCCTGTTGCCGGCACCGCGCTGTCAAACCGCATTGCCTTAACAGATCGCACGCTTGGTTGCTAACTGAGTCTGATCAACCCTAACCGCGCGGCAGACAGAACGGCTTGGCTAAACCTGCAAAAATCAACAGGTTTCATTGGGTTGTAGCGTCTCGTTCACAGCGACCAGCCTAGTAGACCCGTGGGTTCGTTGCAAGCATGCCACGGCTCTCAGGCACATACTGTTCAACGTGATACGTCATCGTGCGTTGAAATTCGCAGCCCAATATGATTATTTCTTGCACAAACGCGCTAAGCTCTCTTCAATACTCTTTTTGTTTTATCCGGAGTCGTTGTGGCGGAACAGCTTGAATTTTTCCCGGTTCCCAGTCCGTGTCGTGGCATCTGCCAGACGGATGCGCGTGGCTTTTGTCTGGGATGTTTACGCAGCCGTGAAGAGCGGTTTAACTGGATGCGGTTTAGCGATGCGCAGAAGCGCGATGTGCTGCGTCTTTGTCACCAGCGTCGGCTACGCCTGTTGCGTCAGCAGAAAAAGATGAGCCGGTTGATCCACAACAACCTTCATTGTTCTGACGCTTTCTCCGTTTCCGTTATACTCCCTGACACGCGTTTTCACCTCTGCAAACAGGGAGTTCAACATGCTACAGCCACAAGCTATCGCTCCACAGGGTCCAAATTTTTCACCGCTGGTCATGGGATACTGGCGCTTAATGGAATGGGACATGACGCCGCAACAGCGGGTCTCATTTATAGAACATCATCTGTCGTTAGGGATTTCCACCGTCGATCATGCAGATATTTATGGTGAATATCGCTGTGAGGCTGCCTTTGGTGAAGCATTAAAGCTGGCGCCGGGCCTGCGCGATCAATTACAGATCGTCACCAAATGTGGGATCGCCACCCGCGCTAAGCCTGAGCACCAGATCGGTCACTACATTACTGACAAAGCCCACATCCTCACGAGTGCAGAGAATTCACTGCGTCACTTAGCCACCGACCGGCTGGATCTGCTACTAATTCACCGCCCCGATCCGTTAATGGATGCAGATGAAGTCGCTGAGGCTTTCATTGCTCTGCACCAGAGCGGCAAAGTCTTGCATTTTGGTGTCTCTAACTTTACCCGCGCGCAGTTGACCTTATTGCAGTCGAGACTGCCGTTTTCACTGGTGACCAATCAGCTTGAAATTTCGCCAATACAACAAAATCTGTTAATGGATGGCACGCTGGATCAATGTCAACAGCAGCGCATTCGTCCTATGGCCTGGTCATGTCTGGGCGGTGGGCAATTATTTAACGATCCGCATTATCAACCGCTGCGTGATGAGCTTGAAGCTGTGCGCCAGGAAATCGGTGCATCGTCGATTGAGCAGGTGGTTTATGCCTGGGTGATTAAATTGCCAAGTAAACCGTTGCCAATTATTGGCTCAGGTAAAGCCGGGCGGGTAAAAGAGGCGGTTGGCGCGCTGAGTTTAACCCTGAATCGTCAACAATGGTTCCGCATTCGTAAAGCGGCGCTGGGATATGATGTGCCCTGAAGCGTAAAACTGCGTCAATCACAGGCAGGATAACGCAACACAGGCCAGGCTTATCAGGAACCCTGGAACCTAAAGGAGCAACAATGAAAACCAAAGTAATCGCTTTGCTGGCAATGTTGAGCTGTGGTGCGGCGCAGGCTGCTTCAGAACAGGTGACATTGCATCAGGTTACAGCAGAGGGCGTGGGTAAATCACTGGGTACGGTGACGGTTGAGGAAACGAAGTATGGCTTGCAATTTACGCCCAAACTCGAAGGTTTGACGCCGGGCATTCACGGTTTCCACGTTCATGCCAAAGGCAGTTGTGAACCTGGCCCCTCTGAAGGAAAAGTGGTTCCAGCCGGTGCGGCGGGTGGGCATCTGGACCCAGGCGGCAGCGGTAAACATCTTGGTCCGTATGCTGAAGG
Source organism: Pantoea sp. LMR881 (assembly GCF_027157825.1). Taxonomy (NCBI): domain Bacteria; kingdom Pseudomonadati; phylum Pseudomonadota; class Gammaproteobacteria; order Enterobacterales; family Erwiniaceae; genus Pantoea; species Pantoea sp. LMR881. The sequence continues at coordinate 655,065 of NZ_JAPVOK010000002.1, read as the reverse complement.
CCACTTAGGCGATCTGCCCGCCCTGTATGTAGATGACAAAGGCATGTCCAGCTATCCGGTGTTAGCGCCGCGTATCAAATCCCTGAGTGAGATCAAGGGCAAAGCGTTGATGGTTCACGTGGGTGGGGATAATCATGCCGATCATCCTCAGCCGTTAGGCGGTGGCGGTGCGCGCTATGCCTGCGGCGTAATCTGACTTTTCGGGCGGCAGCCCTCTGCCGCCTGCTTTCTTCGGTGTTGTTTACTCTTCAGCTATATCATCCCGTTCATTTCCCACCTATGATATTGATTCAGGTAAGAAAGCTTGAAAGGTGAAGGAGCGGGGAAATGAAAAAGTCGGGCGTGTTACTACTGGGATTGCTGCTGGTAGGATGCGAACAACCTAACGACACGCAACTGGTGACGGAAACCGGGCGGCAACTTCAGCGCACCATTGATGCCAGTCCGATGCGTAACACCTGCGAAAACATTGCCAAAGGGCGAGAATGGTTAAGCCGTCATACGATAAGCAAGCTGGAAGCACAAGGCTGTCAGTATGTATTGCGCAGCGCCACTGAAACCAATTTTACCGACACCGCCATTTATCACCACACAACAGCCATGGTTTGTGGCGGTATTACGGGCAAAAGTTTTACCGGCACGGATATCAGTCGGCGTTTTATCTTTTCACCCGATGAAAAAGCACTGGTGATTGAGCCTATGGCTGAGGTCGATAAAACGCGCTTTGAAGGGCATAAAACCTTACAGCAATTGCAGGCCGATTTTAATCGCCAGCAGCAGCAATATTGCCAGTAATTCATCAGGGATCGCTTGTCTGAGCGAGATCAAAACGCAGCGCGAGGGCCAGCGTATTAACATCACTGTTTTCTCTGACAGCCACTGATCGCTAGCAGAATTAAACTCAGTCAGAGCCGCCTCAGGCCAATCCAGCTTTACGCCACAACGGCCGGTAATTCGCTGGAGAGTTGGCACGCTGCTGTCCCGCAATACAGCAAAGGGAATTATCCGTGACCGGTAAGCCCTGGTAGGGCCGTAATGCAGGACGCAAACAGTAAAAGATTAAATAAGGTGGGATGCGGCATTACCGACACAGGCCCAGTCGTGGATCATGGTGTGGATGAGCCGCCAAAAAAGAAGCCAGACAGAACGGCCTTAAAAACCGCTGAAAAAAACAGGGAAGCATCGGAAAGGAGATCGGTAAGCGGTTCGGCATGCGAAAAAATAGCTGTCGCCACGCACATCATCCTTGCTAACTCCGGCGTCTGTCTCAAAAAGGGGAGATGAGTAACGATGGCTTGCCTGAGATTTGTAATTTGTCCTGTAAACTCGCAGAATAGAGTAAAATCAGGCTTGATAGCTAGCAAGCTAATTATAAGGAGATGAAATGGATACGCCCCTCGGAACGGACTTGTCTCGCCTGGTGCGCATCTGGCGCGCCTTGATCGATCAGCGTTTGAAACCGCTTGAATTGACTCAGACGCATTGGGTTACGTTACACAACATTCATCAGTTGCCACCCGAGCAGTCGCAAATTCAGTTAGCGAAAGCCATCGGCATTGAGCAGCCTTCGCTGGTAAGAACGCTTGATCAGCTAGAAGAGAAAGGTTTAATTACGCGCTCAACCTGCGCTAACGATCGTCGGGCTAAGCGTATCAAGCTGACCCATCAGGCTGAGCCGATTATCGAACAGGTCGAAAATGTCATTGATGCGACGCGCGATGACATCCTTTCCGGTATCAGCCGCGATGAAATTGCGCAAATGGTTACGCTGATAGCCCGGCTCGAAAAAAATATTCTGGAATTACAGAACCGCGAGAAATAAAAAAACCGACGCCTTTGCGTCGGTTTTGTCTGTTCGTTTCTTAACGTGGCGAAACAGTAATCTGGCTGCCATTGGAGGCCATGACTACGCGCTGACCCACCGAGTAGCGGCTGGCTGCTTGTTTCTGCACCACCATGATGGTATTGCCATCGTCCTTACGAATTTCCAGCTCAACGCCATCAGTTTTGTTGACGGCACCTTGTACGCCCTGACCCGCGACACCACCTAAAACGGCACCGCCTGCCGTGGCCAGACTGCGACCGCTACCGCCGCCGATAGTGTTACCCAAAAAGCCGCCGAGTACCGCACCACCAATAGCACCAATCACGTTACTTTCATCGCCGCCCTGAATTTTGACCGGGCGAACAGAAACCAGGGTGCCATAAGAAACGCTCTGTACTTGTTTGGCTTCGCTTGCGCTGTAGGTATCACCTGACAACGTATCTGTGTTGCTACATCCTGCCAGCATCACACCGGTCAAAGCGACCACAATTACACGCTTAATCATTTGAAAACTCCTTTATTCGAAAATGCGCCACGTTTATCGCGATATCCTGCAAACAGTATAAGACACAAACCCGACCTTTTAATGATTATCCGGGTAAAACGCGACTGGGCGGATCATAGACCCTGCAGTATCAACAATAATTCAATTAAAAAGGAAAAAATTGATATACGTTATCGGATGCGCCATCACGGAAGAAACAAGTATTTAATCATAGAATTAGGCTGCTGAATTTGGCAGGCTAATTTGAAAAATCACTCTTCCTGCGGGAAGTAAGGAACGGCAATGAAATCAGGACGCTATATAGGCGTGATGTCCGGTACCAGTTTGGATGGTGTAGACGTGGTACTCGCAGCGATAGATGAAAATATGGTGGCGCAACAGGCAAGCTATTGCCATCCGATGCCGTCAGATCTACGGCAGGCCGTTTTAGCCATGTGTCAGGGACAAAGCTTAACGCTATCGCAACTGGGGCAGCTGGATACGCGCCTGGGGCGGCTTTTCGCTGAAGCGGTGTTGACGTTAATGAAGCGCGAATCTCTCGAAGCCAGCGATATCGTCGCCATTGGTTGTCATGGACAAACCGTTTGGCATGAGCCCCTGGGCGACGCGGCTAACACGTTACAGATTGGCGATAATAATCAGATCGTGGCCGCAACAGGCGTGACGGTGGTCGGTGATTTCCGGCGACGTGATATGGCACTGGGAGGCCAGGGCGCTCCGCTGGTGCCTGCGTTTCACCAGGCGTTACTGATGGATGCGGTTGAGCGCCGCATGGTGTTGAATATTGGCGGCATTGCCAATCTTTCACTGCTGCTGCCAGGCCAACCGGTACGTGGATACGATACCGGACCAGGCAACATGCTGCTCGATGCCTGGATTTGGCGCAATCAAGGCAAACCTTACGATAGCGATGCGCAGTGGGCGCGCAGCGGTACACTAATCCCGGCCATGTTAGAGAACATGTTAAGCGATGCCTGGTTTGCGCTACCGCCGCCAAAAAGCACCGGCCGCGAATACTTCAATGCCGCCTGGCTGGAACAGCATTTGCGTCATTTCCCCGGCGTGGCTGCTCAGGATGTGCAGGCAACGCTCAATGAACTGACCGCCGTCACCATTGCTCAGCAGGTGCAGCTCAATGATGGCTGCGATCGTTTATTAGTCTGTGGGGGCGGCAGTCATAATCCGCTGCTAATGGCGCGTCTGGCGGCCCATTTACCGGGAACCGAAGTAACGACGACAGATGTGGCTGGGATCAGCGGTGATGATATGGAAGCACTGGCTTTTGCCTGGTTGGCTTTCCGTACCCTGTCAGGCCTGCCAGGGAATTTGCCCGCTGTCACTGGCGCGCGTGAAAAAAGCGTTTTAGGTGCCATCTACCCGGCAAATCTTCTCTATCCTCACTAATCAATCTAAACCCGTGGCGTGCTATATGCTGGTGCCACGGGCTCGCCCGTGACCTTATGCTGTTTTACCCGCTGGCATTTGCTGCTAACGCATAATTGATAATTATTATCATATACTGACTTCAGACAACATGGAGAGTGAGTGATGAAGCCCTTTACCACTGAAATCGTATCTGCAGATTGCTGTATTGTCGGCGCTGGCCCGGCAGGCCTGATGCTGGGGTATCTGTTTGCCCGGGCAGGCCTGCGTGTGGTGGTAATAGAAAAACATCCTGATTTCCTGCGCGATTTCCGTGGCGACACCATTCATCCTTCTACTCTGGAAATTATGCGCCATCTCGGTTTGCTTGAGGAGTTTTTGCAATTGCCGCATCAGCGCGCTGAAAAACTTCAGACAGAAGTGGGTGGAGAGCAGATTACAATGGCGGATTTTTCGCGCTTGCCAGTGCAATGCCGCTTTATCGCGTTTATGCCACAGTGGGATTTTTTGACTTTTCTGGCGGCTAAAAGTGCGCAGTTTGCTGGTTTTACACTGATGACCTCGACGCACTTCGATGATTTTATTTATGACAATAATACCCTCTGCGGACTGACTGCATTGAATGGCAACCGCCTGATAAAAATTCGTGCGCGGCTGGTCGTCGGCGCAGATGGCCGTCAGTCTGCTGTGCGCGCAAAAGCAGGGCTGACCTGCCAGGTTTTTGGCGCATCACGCGATGTCATCTGGTTCAAATTAAGCAAACAAGCCGGCGATCCGGAGTGGGGAATGGGGCATAAAGGGCCACGGCACAATTTCATTATCATTGATCGTGGCGATTACTGGCAGTGTGGTTTCAGCATTGCAAAAGGTGAATTTGAAGCGTGGCAGAGCAAAGGGCTTGCGGCACTCAGGCAGAATATAGCAGCCGTCGCGCCCTTTAATGAGGCGCGCATGGCAGAGTTGACTGCCTGGGATCAGCTGAAGCTGCTCTCTGTTCGCATTGATCGCCTCGATAAATGGATGAAGGCCGGCGTGCTTTGCATTGGTGACGCTGCGCATGCAATGTCGCCAATAGGTGGCGTAGGCGTCAATCTGGCCATTCAGGATGCGGTCGCGACCGCCAATTACCTCACGACACCACTTTTGCAGGGGGAAGTGCGGATGAGCGATCTGGAAAAAGTACAAAAACGGCGACAGTTTCCCACCGTCGCAACGCAGTTTTTGCAGATAAAAATGAGCAGCAATAAAGGGCAATCGAAACGCCCAGGCAAGATGCCAGCGATCGTCCGACGCCTGCCTTTTCTGCGTTTTATCTTTGGTCGACTTATCGGGTTGGGTTTCAGAACAGAAAAGCCGCAACGCTTTATCTGACGTTGCGTTGCTTACTCCCGCTGACCGCCTGCTGCATTATTCTCCATCCTCTTTCTGCTACGCCTAAGCCTTTGTATAACTTCCTGAACATCGCACACGGATTAAATTGTCTGATCTGCGATGCTTTCTGTTTTTTGTGCCAGGATTAATAGACGCATCAGAACTTATTGCTTGTTATTTTGTTAACGAAAACATTTTCTAATAATGAATGGCACAGGTAAAAGGAAAATGAAAAGCCAACCCCCAAGAATTCCTCGCGTGATGATGACGATGTTGTTCTTCCTTTGGCTAAAGAAAACGTCTCGGTAACACGAGAGGAAGTCGTTGACAGCCGCATCAAAGTCACTCGTTCAACATCTGAACATGAACAAACGGTGAATGCGCTGCTCAAACACGAAAAAGTCGATATTACCCGCATCCCTAAAGGTGAGCGTGTCGACGTGATGCCCGATATTCGTGAAGAGGATGGGGTGCTAATTGTACCGGTTGTTGAAGAGGAAATTGAAATTGTTCGCAAGCTGGTGCTGAAGGAGGAGCTGCATATTCGTAAGACCCGGCAAGAGATCCCATTTGAAGAGGTTGTGACGCTACGCAAGCAACAAATAAGTGTGAGCAAAGACGATAACGATACCTAATCTGACCTATCACTGAGGAAAAAATCATGGCTCATGAAAAAATCGTAACGATGTTCAATAACATAACTCATGCTGAAGGTGCCAAAAGAAGCCTGATTAAGGCTGGCTTTTCTGAAAATGACATCGATATTATTTCGGGCGAACGGCTCCAGTCAGAAGGGCATGAGGCGCGACATCCGGGTCTTTGGCAGCGTCTGTTTGGCGACACTGTTGATGAAGAGCAGGCGGGCGTGTACGAAGATGCCATGAACTCAGGCGGCGTTGTGCTTTCGCTCCGGGCCGAAGAGGAGCAACTTCCTCGCGCCCTGAGTATTATTGATGCCCATGATTCAGGCGATATCTCTCAATATGGTGCATCGCGCTTACAAAGCGGACAGGCGGGCTACGCCGATGATGCAGGCCTGCGAGACAGTCAGGGTGATTATGCCGCGACTGGTGTAAAAGAGAATCAGGATGAGTATACCGCTGCGGGTTTGAAAGGCAGCCAGGATGAATATACCTCGGCGGGCCTGGAAGGGCGTCAGAATGAATATTCTTCAGCAGGAGAGGTTAACGATCCGTTGCTTGATATCAAAGAAACCACAAACACTGCTCCCGTAAGAACCTCTTTAACCGGGGATGAGACAGAAGAGGAAGTGTTGCGTCTGGCAGAGGAAAGGCTGGAAGTCGGTAAACGACTGGTCAGTGAAGGCTCAACTCGCGTAAGACGCTACACCGTTACCGAACCGATTACTCAGGAAATCTCACTGCATGAGCAGCATGCCGATATCTTCCGTCGTCCGGTCACGCAACAGGCTGCACCGGGCGAGGTGGACTGGTCCGAAAAAACGGTCGAAGTGGCTGAAACTCATGAGCAGCCGGTGATCAACAAAACTACCCATGTGACAGAAGAAGTGGTGGTGCGCAAAGATGAAAGCGATCGTGTTGAGACAGTCAATGATTCAGTGCGTCGTCAGGAAGTCGATATTGATCATGCAAGTTCAGAACGTGTCGGTGAAGCAGACACCTTAGCCTCTGATGCCACCATCCCAGGCGCAACGCCTGCCAGCGCAACCGGCGCAGATGCCACCACTTCAGACATGCCTGATTATCTTAAACAAGATAAGAAAGAAAGCCTGACAGATAAAGTCAGCGACGAAGCATCATCGCTTAAAAATAAAGCCGAAGATAAATTTAAACCGTAAACAGCTTATCGATAAACTCTTTGATTTTTTTCATGGTTTATCTTTTAACTACATCAAGACCCGCAGAATTATGCGGGTCTTTTTATTTCGTCAGCAAGAAATAAAAGGGGTTATTAAAGCAAATATTCAAAATCAGGATGTGTGGAAATTCAGTCAACAAACTTGTCGAACGATCGCCAGCCCACAACTTTGAACTTTCTTTCCGCTTACGCTTGCAGAACGCCTCTGTTTGCTTACCTTATAAGATTCAGGGATTTCCATTTCCGTAACTGGAATGGTAATAAGATGAGAGTTCTGGACTGTTAATATCCTGTTTAAGGAGATCTGATGAGTGCCAAAAATAAATCTGAACGATCCTCTGATAACGACCGTGGCGTGGAAAATGATCCTGACAAGCAAGAAGATAGTCAGGAAAGTGAGCAGGAAAAAAGAGAGGAAGAAATTTGGGCGTTATTTCGTGAGATGGAAGAGGAGTCGGACCCTGAAAAGCAGATGATTATACGTGAGCGCATCTGGGAACTGGCGAAGCACGGGAGTAATCGTTGAAAGAACAGTTGGTTAAGTCAGTGAGCAAGGTAGTCCCCGGACTTTGTATAGCAGCCTAATTATTTTTTATCTCAATATTTGTGCCTGAATATTTTAAATGTTTAGCATGTTAAACAGATGCTTTGATTATAATGCAATAAGGATTTTGGATAAAAATCAGTGCGTTTCACAATTTACATATCTTTATCGCGGGCGCAGCGTAATATCAGTAAATAAAAGAAACGCTATAAAAAACATGGTAATGAAAATAGAAAAAAAGGCGTGTTAATCTGAAATTATCATGGTGTTTGCATCCGTGGAAATAAGCTGGCGTATACTGGAATTATTCCTTCCTTCAGAACGATTGCAGCAGCGAAATGTCGCTCTGTACTGGCTGTAGCTGTGTTGCTTTTATGCCGGACAGGCGGTAGTTATCAAAAATAAACCATTTATTTCTGTAAAACCAACCAGGATCAAATTTTATTGTCAGAAAAGCGTAAGGATAATTAAAAATCAATGCCCGGGGTGTATCTTGCTTCAAAGAGGATTGCAGTCATGCAGATGTTTACGCAAGCCTGTCTTTCTGTTCAGAGCAGGCGCAGCCCGGTAACTTATTGGTGAGATTAAAATGAGCCATCTCTGTACCAGATGTTTTGCTCCTTTATCAATTGAAGAAAAATTTTATTTTTACTGTAACTGCGAAGCGTGTGAACTCGACACGATGATCGTGATAGAACAATCGAAATTAATTATTAAATCTCCCTTATTTTTTTACAGAATGGCCCTGTTTTATTTGCGACGGCTGTGGTTTAAATTAAAAGCAAAGTAAAACAGGAAAATTGATAGTAATACAGGGACAAAAATTTACCTGAAACGGTGTATTACGCAAAGCCTGTCAGACAACGTTTATCAGGAACACTTTATCAACGTTATAACTGTCTACCTGTTATACCCTCTGTTCTGCAGATACGCCTCTTTACTGTATGACCTGCGCTGGAAGCTCTGCGATAAGTCTCTGAGAAGCAGCCTGAAGTGTGAACATGCGTATGTACAGTGCAGCAATTTGCAGGCCCGCGCAGCGACTCTGCCTGTTTTTTATACATTTGGGTTAAAATCCCGGCGGGGTAGCGATTTACCGAGAATATAAGTTGCATATAATTTACAGGTTTTATATAAAAATGGTTGACAGATTTTGTGTCAGCCGAAATCCACATTTTGGCTAACAGCCTGCTGTCACTGCGAAACAGCCATCGGACAGGGTGGCTGTTTCGCGCCGCGTTTATGCCGTTCTGTCTCACTAAAGCGAAAGGGCATTTTGTCTGTGAGCCGGTAAAATTCTCTTTTCCGCTATGCCTGATCTCCCGCCAGCGTCTATACAGTCATAACTTCCTTTATTTTATGCGTTCATCTACAGACAGGATCAAACCAGCCCGTTGTATATCGGGCTCAGGAGGCTGTATGAGTGTGGTTGTCATTACGGGCGGGACAGCGGGTGTAGGCAAAGCAACAGCAGAGCGATTTGCTCAGGCCGGATTTGATGTTGCAGTGATTGCACGCAGCGAGGCGGGGTTAACCGACACAGTAACGTTGCTGGAGAGTTATGGCGTACAGGCAAGCGGCATCAGTGCCGACGTTGCTGATGCCAGCCAAATGAAACATGCGGCAAACCGCATCGAATCGACGTTTGGCAGCGTAGATATCTGGATCAACTGTACCATGTGTACCGTGCTGGCACCCTTCGAAGAATGCAGTGATGAAGAGTTTCGTCGCGTCACAGACGTCACCTATCTGGGTTACGTCCATGGCACGCGTGAGGCGCTTCGGCTGATGCGCCCACGCGATAAAGGCACCATTATTCAGGTTGGTTCAGCACTGGCTTATCGCTCAATTCCTTTACAGTCGGCCTACTGCGCCGCCAAAGCAGCCATTCGAGGTTTTACCGATGCAGTGCGCTGCGAGCTTCTTCATCGCCGCAGTGCTATCCAGCTGACGATGGTTCAGCTACCGGGCGTGAATACACCACAGTTTGACTGGGCACGAAACAAACTCTGGCGATCTGTCAGGCCCATGGCACCGGTTTATCAGCCAGAAGCCGTGGCGCAGGCAATTTTTGATGCTGCCCACCGCCATACGCGCGAGGTTTGGGTAGGAAAAACCAGTATTCAAACCATTCTTGGCAATATGTTGTTTCCCGCATTCCTCGACAGGCAGTTAGCGAAAAAAGCCTGGCAGGGGCAGCAGGAGGGAGAGCCTCTGACACGTCCGGCACCAGGTAATATCACTGAACCGGTGGAGGGGCTTCATCAGGCAAGAGGTCGCTTCAGCGCAGAAGCGAAAAGCAGGGCGGTTTCAATAGATTCCGTGTTGCCTGGAAGAGTAACACTGGCAGTGGCGGGCCTTGCACTGATTGCACTATATAAGCGTTGTAAACGTTAACACAACGGCCCTGGCGATGCCTGCTTCAGACATCGCCGCACTCAGTCAGGCGGTACACCAGAAGGTGAAAGCGTAAGGCTTACGGGTAAGCGGCAATAACAGCCCGGCTAAAGTCAGTCATATCAAAGCAGTCAAAATCGGGCTGCAATCCCACCGTAAGCGGCGCGTTGTGCGGTCGGCGGATAAGGGCCGCATCCCAGTCAGCCGCTTTTGCGCCAATGACATCCCAGGTATGACAGGCCACCAGACAAAACCGGTTATCACTCCCTGCTTCACGCTCAACGTACCGGTAGGTTTCAATTGCAGGTTTAAAAGCTTTCGCACCCTCATCCACACTGAATGTTCGATCAAACAAAGAGGCGAGTCCGGCATGCTCTAACTGTGCGTTCTGTACCTCCATACTGTTATTGGTCAGAGTACAGAGACTAAAACCCGCAGCTTTGAGCTCTTCCAGCGCCTGTCTGACATCCTGATGCGCGGGTAAGGTTTGCATAAGCGCACTGAAGGCTTCTTTATCCGCTTTTGTGAGCGACACGCTTGCCAGCGCCGCCTGCATTTCCAGCACTGACTGACCTAACTGGCCAAAAGGCATGTACTGACCCGTCAGCGAAAAAGATTGTGAATAAAGAATCGTCTGGGCAAACCAGCTGCGCATCGCGCTTGCTGTGCCCCATTTCTCCGTAAAAAAGGTGCCAGAAAGTCGATATCCAGCAAAGTTTCATTTACATCAAATACCAGGACAGGTTTGTTACTCATGCTCACCTCACTTTTTCAATGAAATACCACCCGAAGTAATGAGAGTAGACAAAGATTGCGCTTTTCTGGCACCTGCTGTGCCAGATAACCAGACGCAGAGGCCAGTGAGTTCAGGGTTGCTCATTGACTGACCGATGAAGCGTGACCGTTAATAAAGCGTGAAAACCTGTCGGACGAAAGCAAGGGCGCGATAACCGCAGCAAAAAGTGTTTCGGGTGATGCTTCATTAATTTTCTGAATGTAACAGTTTGCGAGGGGAGTGGCGCAGGGTTTCCTGCTATGCCCGGCGCTAAACAGGTAATATATCAATAAAAAAAATCTTACCGTTTTGCTTATAAATGTACAGGGCATGTATCGCTGTACATATTTATCGCTTTTTGGCCGGAAATATATTTGCAGTAAGTTAAGTCTCTTCTAGAATGAATCTTGCAACACGAAATAACGTCCGGCGTAATTAGCATTATGCTGGTTGCCATTAAGTTAATGACAATAGGTTCAGGAGGATATTATGGCCGAACATCGTGGTGGTTCAGGTAATTTTGCAGAAAACCCAGAAAAAGCATCTGAGGCGGGTAAAAAAGGCGGTCAGAACAGCGGCGGTAATTTTGCCAACGATCGTGAGAAAGCATCAGAAGCAGGCAAAAAGGTGGCCAACACAGCCATGGTGGTGGACGCAAGCCTGAGTAACAGGGGATTTTGATGTATTTCCCCACGGCCCCGACATTTATATGCCGGGGTCGATGTTTTTATCTCTTTTTGCTGTAAGAAAATACTGAAAAATCAAAAGGTAACGCTTGTTCCGTGCGATTCGTTTATTTGATTTTTGCTTATTATCCCGCCGATTTACTTTTGGTTAAAAATACACTTTAGAACGCAGGATTTTTCAAACAATTTTACCAGAGAGTTAAATTTAATTTTCTCTAAAAAAGAGAGGTCAATAAAGGGAGTATATTTCTCTGTGGCTTGTCTTTTTTAATTTTAATGGATTCATTGCCGCTGTTGTGTGAATTAAATATTTCTGTAGTCGGACAACGAAAATGTGACGTCGGTGTCAGGGTTATCAGGTTTCGCTTCGATTATCAAAGAAAGAACATTATTTTTGGTTTGTGCAAGGGATTTCCCCGTTTTGTTACCGCTTTTACGCTTAACTCACATCTTGTACTCAATTTTCGTTATTTTTTTCCTCAAAACGCTAAAATTAAATATACCCATATTGTGTAGAAAGGAGATTAATATGTCAGAAAGACCCGATGATACAGAGCCAGTTTCAGATGATGGAGAAGTCCCCGGTAGCGTAGAAGATGTACCTGGCGATGATGGCGAGATGCCAGAAGATGCTGAATTTCCGGAGGATGAAGATCCGAAACATTAAGTTAAAGCAGGTTTTGAGCGATACAGAGATTAATTAAGGCACATCATCTGGCAGGGTTGGGTGATGTGCCTCATTCACGCCACACAGGTTCTATACTGAGTGTTCACATTTACTCACAACAGGAGCACGAAATGTCAGAACGTCCAGTAAAAGGTGATATTCCTGATGAAACCCCTATTCCTGAAGAGATCAGGAAACAGGTTGATAAAGGGCCCTCAGAAGGGGCATCAGGCGATAAAGACGATGTTGGCAGCGCGCCTGAGTCAGGTGATAAGTCGCCTGACTAAACCTGATGTGTAACCGCCTGCGGGCGGTTTTTTATTGAAACCTCACAGCCGCTATGTCTTTACAGCACACCGTAGCTCTTTTCAGCCAGTGCGGTGATGCCGCTTTTATTTCTCCTTAAAACTCCGCAACAAAAGCACTTCCGGTGCCCTGAAAAGGCAAAAGGGGCCGACACACCGCATTCAGAGAAGTCAGCAAAGGGCAGATCGCCTTATTAAGAGTCAGGAAAGGCCAGAAATGGCAGATCAGGGATTGTAACCTGTAAAAAATGCATGCATTAAAAACCGTTCAGGCAGGTTTTCTTCTCTGCTTCGCATTTTGTGGAAAATCCTTATTCAAGATGCAAACATAGAGGACAGGAAAAAAATTACTTAACATAGTATAAAGTTCCTTAGTGTAACTAACAAAAATTAAGTGCCGCTTTCCTTTTATATTTACGCGCTAAAAAGTTTATCGTCATCTGAATTTTATCTACATTTTTCGCCCGGATGCGGGGAGGCCTCAGTGCAAAATGATCAAATTGGCAATCGCGAAAGTCGTCTTAACGCCGTGAAAGCACTTATGTCACCCGATGAAAGCAGGGATGAGGTGCTGGAGACGTTTGTTCATCTGGCCGGTGATTTACTGGGTATTTCAGGCAGCTTTATTTCAATCATTGATGATAATAATCAGTACATTAAAGCCGCACGAAATTTCGCCCTTAAACAGTCAACCCGACAAGATTCCCTGTGTCGCCATGTTATTGATGGTGAGGGAGAGCTTGTTATTACCGATACGCTTCTTGATTCGCGCTTTTCGGCACATCCTTTTGTTCAGGGGAGCCGCATATCCGGTTTTATGCGGGGGTCGCACTGGCAAATCATGAAGGTTCAGTTGTCGGCACCCTGTGCGTCACTGACGTGCAGCCCCATGACTTCAACCCGCTTAAGCTCTCAATACTGAAATCTCTGGCGAATCTGGTCACCTCTTTTCTGGATGCCTGGAGTCATGCTGGCTTTGCCGACATGATTACGCATTTACCGAATCGTCAACGTCTTATCAGAGACATCCAGCAGTTAACCTTAACCAATCCCGGGCAAAGCTTCAGGCTGATAGTAATCGACTGCATTGATATTCCGCGCGCCTATGAATTAGCGCGCACCGTTGGCACTGCGCCTGTTGAAAAACTGCTCAGGCAAATGGCTGCGCTGATCTCGCATCGCCTGGACCTGAATGCTGATGAAAAATTATACGCTTTCGCGCCGGGTCGTTTTGCCGTCCTTCAGGAGGTTAAGGGCAGATTTACCGCAGCCAGTGTCGTTGATGTTCTCAAAGAGATGAATGCTGATTTAGGGGAGAACATCTCCATTGATCTGGAAGTATTTACCGGCGAAACGGTGTTCATTCCAGGCGACATGCCGATAAATGAAATATTGCGCCAGGCAGCGAGCGCCCTGCATGAAGCGATTGGTGAGAATGTCAGTGCCATGTCCTTCCATGAGTCTTATGACACGCGCCGTACTGAAGACTTCCTGATGATGAACGATCTGGCCACCGCCCTGAAAAAAGATGAGGGCCTTTATCTGGCTTATCAGCCCAAGGTTTGCTTAAAGAGCGGCAGGACGGTGGGTCTGGAAGCCCTGATCCGCTGGAATCATCCTGACAGAGGTGAGTTATTCCCCTCCGCTTTTATTCCTTTAGCCAAAAAAACCAACCTTTTATCCGATCTCACTGAATGGGTTATTACGCGGGTCATTGCACAGTTAAAGGCGTGGCGTAAAGAGTACGCATTGATACCTGTCTCGATTAATGTGAGTGAGAAAGATTTTTCTAAACTCAGCTTCGCCAGCGCGCTGGCCGCAAAAATGCGCGAAGCTGAACTGCCTGCCTCGCTTTTAGGTATTGAATGTCTGGAGAATGAGCTGATCACAGAAAGTGATGTTGCTATCAAAGGGCTTGAATCCCTCAAATCGTATGGATTTATTCTTTCCCTGGATGATTTTGGCACCGGTTACAGCAATATCAGCTATTTGCAAGATATTCCGCTGGATGTGATAAAAATTGATATGTCATTGATTACGCCGCTGGCCAGCGATGCTTCATCAAGAATTATCGCTAAAAGTATCATTCATATGTTGAAAGAGCTGAATTACACGGTATTAGCCGAAGGGGTGGAAACGGAAGCAACGCTGGTCTTACTGAAAGAGTATGGTTGCGATCAAATTCAGGGCTATTTCTTTGCGAAGCCGCTGCCCGCCAGCGAGATCGAACACTGGCTGTTTCAACACTAAGCCTGACAGTGACTGGCGCTGGCTAATGCCAGCGCCATGTTTCAGGTACCTCAGCTAAAAAGAGACTCAGACGGATTAAAAGAGGGCGTCTTCATCCGCTTTTGCGGCTGTTTTTTCATCGGCTAACGCCTTGATCGGATCGGGTGCGCTCAGCCATCTGTCGAATTTTTGGTAGGTTTCAACAAAGGATTTAAAATAACCGCTGGCCCCGGAAATGTGTTCTTTACGGTTCATGAATGCCATTGTCAGTTCAAAGGCGTCTTGATTATCAAATTTCATCAGCGTGTTCTCCTCTGCATATTGGTGCTTTTAGCCTGGCCTGGGAAAGCCGCCTTTGCACATATGTTATGACGTAGCTTAACCCTTATTAAGAAATACTCGCTGGTTAAAAGCCGCGCTATGACGGCGCGGCAGGTGTTATAACCCGTTGTAATCTTTATGGCCGTCTGAACAGGGCAATGCTTCGGCCTTCGAGTTCAAAATCCTTTTCTCGCGTGATCACCAGGCCGTGTTTAGCGGAATCCGATGTGGTGAGTTCGAGCACCCAGCCGCCTTCGCCAAACTGGGGGATACGGAACGGCACGTTGCCTTCGAACGGGTTGAACAACATCAGCACGTCATGCCAGATACCCTCTACCGGCTGGAGATCGGCGCGGCCAATATAAACGCCAAGCGTTAAGCCTTCGTCCCAGTGCTCTGACTGTTGAAAGCCTCCGCCTGCATTGAACCACTTGATATCCATCCCATCGCGCCAGTTTTCACGGCGTAGTAGCGGCTGTTGCTCGCGAAGTTTAATGATATGTTGTGTGAAAGCCCGCAGCGTCTCGCCCGTTTCCGGTATCCCGTCCCATTGAATCCATGAGATCTCGCTGTCCTGACAGTAACCATTATTGTTACCCATCTGACTGCGGCCGAACTCATCACCCGCCAGCAGCATTGGCGTACCGTGAGAAAAGAGCAGCGTGGCGAGGAAATTGCGCTTCTGACGTTCGCGCTCCGCATTGATACCTTCGTCTTCAGTCGGACCTTCGGCACCGTAGTTGTAGGAACGGTTGTCGTTATGGCCGTCATTATTATCTTCGCCGTTGGCTTCATTGTGCTTCTCGTTGTACGAAACCAAATCATTGAGCGTGAAGCCGTCATGGGCAGTGATGAAGTTGACGCTGGCCCAGGGACGGCGACCACGCTGATCGTAGAGATCGCCGGAACCGAGCAGCCGGGCGGCAAAATCGGTTGAGACATTATCGCCTTTCCAGTATTCACGCACCGTGTCGCGATATTTGTCGTTCCACTCAGCCCAGCCTGGCGGGAAGCCACCGACCTGATAGCCACCGGGGCCAATGTCCCAGGGTTCGCCAATCAGTTTCAGTCTGGAGAGCACCGGATCCTGCATCATGGCGTCAAAAAAACCGCCGCGCTGGTCGAAACCTTGCGGTTCGCGACCCAGAATGGTACCGAGATCGAAGCGGAAACCGTCAATATGCATCGATTCTGCCCAGTAACGGAGGGAATCCATCACCATCTGGAGCACACGCGGGTGTGACGTGTTTACGGTGTTCCCGGTGCCGGTATCATTAATGTAATAGCGGTGTTGATCGGGCATAGTGCGATAGTAAGAAAAGTTGTCGATGCCCTTGAATGACAGCGTGGGGCCGAGTTCATTGCCTTCTGCGGTGTGATTGTAAACCACGTCAAGGATCACCTCGATACCGGCATCATGAAAAGATCGCACCATGTCGCGGAAACCCTGAATGCCCTTTGGTCCGTAATAACGGGAGGCCGGGGCAAAAAAGCCGAGGGTATTGTAACCCCAGAAATTTTTCAGCCCTTTATCGAGCAGATGCTGATCGTCCGGGAACCAGTGAACCGGCAACAGCTCCACTGAGGTGATGCCAAGGCTTTTGATGTAATCAACCGAGGCCTTATGGCCCATACCTTCAAACGTGCCGCGTAGCTCAGGCGGTAAGGCCGAATTGAGCTGCGTAAACCCTTTCACATGGGTTTCATAGAGCACCGTATTCGGCCACGCAACCGTGGGACGATTATTATCCTGCCAGTCGAATGCGTTGGGATCGATAACCCGACACTTCGGCATAAAGGGCGCGCTGTCGCGCGTGTCGAAGGTGAGATCTTTATCCTCATGCAGCAGATCGTAGGCAAAATGCGCCTCACTCCACTCAACATCACCAGAGAGCTCGCGAGCATAGGGATCGATCAGCAATTTGTTGGGATTAAAGCGGTGACCATTTTCAGGATCGTAAGGGCCGTGAACGCGAAAACCGTAAAGTGCGCCGGGTTGCAGTCCCGGCACGTAACCATGCCAGACTTCATGGGTATATTCCGGTAGTTCCAGTCTTGCGATTTCATTTTTGCCGCTCGGATCGTAGAGACAAAGCTCGACGCGCTCCGCGTGTGCAGAAAAGATCGCAAAGTTAACACCCTCACCATCAAAACTGGCACCCAGAAGATGACTGTTTCCTGCTGTGATTTCAAAAGGCTTACCGTTTGACATTGATCCCTCTCCATCGAAATTACTTATTATTCAGTAAATACAGCGATTTATGACGTTTGCATTTCAACAGAATCATTCACTTAACAGTATTACAGGCGAACAGGTGCTGACCGCTTCCAGCGTAATGCGATCGGTTACAACATGCTCTTCTCCAGTGAGAATATTACGGTAGCGACGGTTGGCGAGCCGTTCAGGCATAATCATGCTGCCCGCTGGCTGAGCCAGATGGCCCGATATTGCGCCGAACATGAGGCGAGGGGTGATGACGATGAGGGCATCATCGTTTTCTGCCCGCGCAAAGGCTATAACGTGGCTGGTGTGCGGGTCCGTGGCCGTAAGCGGCAGATAATCACCCCGACGAAACAGCGACGGCTTCTGTTGGCGTACAGAGAGCACTCTGGCAATAACCTGTTGCTTCAGGCGTCCACTCAGCCAGCGCGCGTCCTCAGTAAAATCGGGCTGTTCATCGCCATCCAGTTGCTGTTCGAGCGTAGCAAAATCAGGCTCGCGTCGGTTATCAGGATCGACCAGGCTGAAATCCAGCGCCTCGCAACCCTGATAAATATCGGGCACGCCCGGTGCAGTCAATTTGATGATGGTCTGAGTCAGGCTGTTGACCAGACCCGCCCGGATAAAAGGTTGCAGCGCATCGGAAAAGTCCAGCAGAAAGCGTGCATTATCGGGGAGAGCAGGTGGCTGGCGTAATCAAGCACCGCTTTTTCATAAGCTCCGTTGCTGTCGCCCCAGTTAGTGCGCAGCTTCGCTTCGCGCAGCGATTTCTCTACATAACCGAGGAAGCGGGTTTTTAGCGCCTTCAGGCCCGCCTGATCTTGTGGGTGCAGTGTCGCGGGCCAGACACCAGCCAGCGCCTGAAAGAGCATCCATTCGACAACCGGCTCTGGCGCAGCGCCATCATCAAGCACAACGACGTGAGAATGATTCATCTGACGCCAGCGAGCGACACAACCGGCCCAGATTTCCGGCGCTTCGGTCAGCGTATAGAGCCGGGCGCGGGCATCCTCGCCGCGTTTAGTGTCATGGGTTGAGGTGCCGGAAAGGGCATCTGGCTGGCGTTCGAGTCGGGTTTGCATCTCCGCGTGGAAGCGGTCAGGCGAAAAGGCGCGAGGCAGCGGCTCAGCACCCACTTCGTTCAGGGCCAGCGCCATATGCTGGCGGAAAAACAGCGTATCTTCTACCGATTTCGCCATCAGCGGGCCGGTCAGTTGCTGAAAGCGGATACGGAAAGTTGTGGCCTGCTCAGCAGCGGCTGAAGAGACGTGCCCGGCGAGGATCCGGCGCAGGAAAGCAAGTGCCTCTGGATCGGGAGCGGTTTCACTGGCGGTGACTTTTTCCACCACCTGTTCCAGCATTTCAGCGCCAGCGGCAGGTAATCCTTCTGCCGTGCCGTAGGTGCGATAAACCGGGAAGGCGATCAGCAGTTCACGCAGCGCCGACTGTACGGTTGTTTCATCCAGCGTCACGTTATCCGTCCCGGCGATCTCCATGGCGAGCCTCATCAGGGTGGTAAACTCGCCCTCAAAATTTTTGGTCGCCATGAGCATTTTGGCCGCACGCAGTTCAGCGTCCATTTCCACTGGCTGGCCCACGATTTCATCGTAGGCGTTACGCAGCGCAGCGATGTTATCGCCATCTATCAGAGCGTCGGAGAGCGATGCAATAAATTCGTAACCGGTAGTGCCGGAGATCGGCCAGTCAGCAGGAATAAGCTCGCCTTCGCCAAGAATTTTTTCCACCGTGATATAGCAATCTGGCCCGGCTTGCTGGCGCAGCAGTTCAAGATAGGCTTTGGGATCGGCAAGTCCGTCGACATGGTCTACCCTCAAGCCGTCAACCGCGCCGGCGTGGACCAGTTCAAGGATCAAGCGATGGCATGCGTCGAAAACGGGTTTGTCCTCTACCCGAACCCCAACCAGACCGGTAATTTCAAAGAAGCGTCGGTAGGAGAGATCGCGCCGGGCATCGCGCCATGACATCAGCCGCCAGGGCTGGCGCTCATGCAGTTGGGCGATCTCATGCTTGTCGGTGAGGTGCAGTATTTCATGCTCACGACCCTGCCAGCTGGCAGGCGTAAGCGGATAGAAACTTTCGTAATAGGCGAAAGCGGGCTTGCCGGTTTTCGGGTCTGGCTTCACCGTAATTTCGCCATTTTCCAGCACGGCTTCGAAGGTATCGCCAAGGAAAGGCAGCGTCAAACGGCGTGACCAGTTAATGTCGAAGTACCGGGCGTAGCGGCTGTTCTCACCGTTTTCAATGACGTCGCGCCACCAGGCATTTTCCAGCGAGGCAGCCATATGGTTCGGCACGATGTCAAGAATCAAACCGAGGCCAGCGTCCTTAAGCGCCTTCACCATGCGATCAAAGCCTGCACGGCCGCCAATCGACGGCTCGATTTCGTTGGCATCCGTTACGTCATAGCCGTGTGTCGAACCCGAGGTCGCGGTAAAGATCGGCGAGGCATAAAGATGACTGATGCCGAGCCGCTTGAGATAGGGAACAAGGCCAGCGGCGCGATCAAAGGTCATGCCGTTGCGAAACTGTATACGATAGGTTGCGGTCGGGATCATCATTGGGTTTCTCCCGGGGCAAGGCGCACAATAACTGAATGCTGCGGCAAATCACGGATCCCCTGCGGCCAGCTAAAAATCGTCTCACCCGGCTGGTCAGGCAGCGGCTGCGTTGTGGCATCAATATTCAGCGCGATCGAAAGCGTGCCCTGGGGAACGTCCAGCTGACGGCGAAGAAGCCCTGCGCTGTTTTGACCACTGTGCCGCTATTACCGGCTGCGGAGGCGAGCAGGGGCACGATATGTTGTTTGCGTAGCGCCAGTAACGTTTTGGTTAGCGTCAGCCACGCTTTACCCTCGTCACTCTCCAGCTTTTTCCAGTCCAGTTTCGATAGCTCAAAGGTACTCTCTGCATTGGGATCGGGCACGCTTTCACCCTCATGACCAGCATGACCCGCAAACTCTTTGGCGCGTCCTTCGCGTACCGCTTTGGCCAGATCGCCATGGAAATCGGTGAAAAACAGGAAAGGGTTTGTCTCGCCATACTCTTCACCCATAAAGAGCAGCGGAATATGTGGCGAAAAGAGCAGCGCGGCGAGCAGAACTTTAGTGCGATCGGCGCCCGCCAGTTCAATCAGTCTTTCACCCTGGGCGCGGTTGCCGACCTGATCGTGGTTCTGGATAAAATCAACAAAAGCAACCGGTGGCTGATGGCGGCTGTTCACGCCGCGCTTTTCCCCGTTTGTGAAGAGATCTCGCCCTGATAGGCGAAACCCTCTGTCAAAATACGGGCAATAAGCTTTTCCGGTTGCTGAGCAAAATCGTTGTAGTAGGCGTGGGTCTCGCCGGTGGCGAACACATGGACGGCATTGTGAAAGTCATCGTTCCATTCGCCGGTGAACAGCGGTACAGCGCCATCCTCTTCTCGCGGGTGCAGGAAAATGACGTTGCGGCTATCTTCAGTTGTCAGATGGACAGGGCGATCGGTGATTTCCGCACGAATGCGCTCGGCAATTTCAGTCAGCACGTGTTTATCAGAAATATCTTCGATCTGATCAATGGCATCGAAGCGAAGGCCGTCCAGGTTAAATTCTTTCAGCCAGTAGAGTGGTGCCTCAACGATATAACGGCGGGCCGCGTCGACATCATAAGCGATACCCGCGCCCCAGGGGTCATGCGCTCTTTATGGAAGAAATCGGGTGCCAGCAGCGGCAGATAATTGCCTTCGGGGCCGAAGTGGTTCAACACGATATCCAGCACCACCGAGAGGCCGTGATCGTGTGCGGCATCAACAAAGGCTTTGAATTCATCTGGCGTCCCGTAAGCAGAATGCGGTGCGTAGAGCAGCACGCCATCGTAACCCCAGCCTCGGTTGCCGCCAAATTGTGAAAGAGGCATCACTTCAATCATCGTAATGCCGAGTTCAGCCAGCCAGGGCAATTTTTCGATGGCGGCCTGAAACGTGCCTTCCGGCGTAAACGTGCCGATGTGCAACTCGTAAACCACGGTCTCTTCCCACGGGCGACCTCGCCAGGCTGAGTTCTGCCAGGTGTAGCGGCCAGGATCAACCACCAGGGAGGGGCCGTTAACATCCGCCTTCTGAGCGCGAGAGGCGGGGTCCGGGACAACCGTGCCGTCGGCAAGAATAAAGTTATACTCTGCACCGGGTAAGACATTATCGACCTGCAACCCGAACCAGCCGTCGCCGCTCTGGCGCATCGCGGTCTCTTTACCGGCAAGCCGGAGTACCACCTGATCCTGACCCGTGGCCCAGAGACGAAAGCGGACGGTTCCCGCCGCAACATATTCCGCACCCCAACTTTTAACAAATGATTTTGACGCCATTCATTTACCTCATGTGAACCAGAAATGAACAATAGATAGCATCACGCGGTGTGGGTGCCGGTGATGTGAGCTTCAATAGCGTAAACCTGTAGGTGTGCTCAGATGCTGGCAATCTTCGGGGTAGTCTGTCTACCCGCCGGGTCTGGGCTTGAAACGGTATCTGCGTCTCGCGCCCAGGCAGCATATGTAGAACAATCATAGACGACGGTAGAGGAATTGATGGGGCCTTCTTATAATGCTCACACTATTGACAGAGGAGAATCGCAATGTTGAAAGGATTAACTGTTGCCGCCGCCGTGCTGTTGTCGGGCTGTAGCCTGATGCATAAACCGGCTGAAGAGCCGCAAACCCTGCACTATCGCTGCGGAACGCTGCCGCTCACCGTGACGCTGGACAATGCCCGCCAGCAGGTCAGCTTTATTATGGATGGCAAACCGCTCACCTTAAAACAGACCCTGTCCGCCTCCGGTACGCGCTACAGCGATGGTAACTATGTCTTCTGGTCAAAAGGCGACGGCGCGTTTATTGAACGCAACGATAAAATCGTCGTCAACGATTGTGAGCTGCAATCCGCTAACGCATCCCGAGAGTGATAGCCATGAGCGATAACATTACCTTACAGACCATTGCCCACCTGCGCCGTGAATATACGCGCGGCGGTTTACGCCGCAAGGATTTGCCTGACGACCCGCTGGTGCTGTTTGAAAGCTGGTTAAAGCAGGCCTGTGAAGCGCAGCTGCCCGATCCGACCGCCATGACGGTAGCAACAGTGGATGAGCAGGGGCAACCTTACCAACGCATTGTGCTGCTGAAGCATTTCGATGCCCAGGGATGGTGTTTTATACCAACCTCGGCAGCCGTAAGGCTTTGCAGCTTGCCAGCAATCCCCGCATTGCACTGCATTTTCCGTGGCACTTTCTTGAGCGTCAGGTGATGTTTTTGGGCGAAGTGGAAAAGTTGTCGCCGCTGGAGGTGCTGAAGTATTTCCACAGTCGTCCGCGTGACAGCCAGATAGGTGCCTGGGTATCACAGCAGTCGAGCCGCATTTCTGCACGCGGCGTCCTGGAAAGTAAGTTCCTTGAGCTGAAGCAAAAGTTCCAGCAGGGCGAGGTTCCGCTGCCCAGTTTTTGGGGGATACCGGGTGAAATTCAACACCGTTGAGTTTTGGCAAGGCGGTGAACATCGCCTGCACGATCGCTTCATCTATCAACGTGATAGCGATGGCTGGAAAATCGACCGACTCGCGCCGTAAAACTGCACGTTTGCGCGTTTTCAACGCTGGCACAGAAGACGCCGGCGCTTTATGCTATAGCCCTTATTTTTTATGGTTCCGCAACTCAGCGGAAAGCTGTGTACCAGCCTAGGTGCAGTCTGATCAATTTGGAGTCAGTGATGACCAGCAGTAACCTGATACAACAATTGCAAGAGCGGGGGTTAATCGCCCAGGTGACGGATGAAAACGCGTTAGTAGAGAAACTGGCGCAAGGGCCAATTTCGCTCTATTGCGGCTTTGATCCCACTGCTGACAGCTTGCATTTGGGCCATCTGGTACCGCTGCTCTGCCTGAAGCGTTTTCAGGATGCCGGACACAAGCCGGTCGCGTTGGTCGGTGGTGCCACCGGCTTAATTGGCGACCCAAGCTTTAAA
This sequence comes from Pantoea sp. LMR881, assembly GCF_027157825.1. NCBI lineage: Bacteria > Pseudomonadati > Pseudomonadota > Gammaproteobacteria > Enterobacterales > Erwiniaceae > Pantoea > Pantoea sp. LMR881. The sequence goes on along the minus strand of NZ_JAPVOK010000002.1, from coordinate 631,990 downwards.
GCCGCAGAGCGTAAACTCAACACCAGCGAAACGGTCGGTGAGTGGGTAGAAAAAATTCGTCAACAGGTTGCACCGTTCCTGGATTTCGATTGCGGTGATAACAGCGCCATTGCCGCCAACAATTATGACTGGTTTGGCAGCATGAACGTGCTGACTTTCCTGCGCGACATCGGCAAGCACTTCTCTGTCAATCAGATGATCAACAAGGAAGCGGTGAAACAGCGCCTGAACCGTGACGATCAGGGCATTTCCTTTACCGAGTTCTCCTATAATCTGTTGCAGGGCTATGATTTTGCCTGTCTGAACGAACGACACGGAGTTTCTCTGCAAATCGGTGGATCCGATCAGTGGGGCAATATCACGTCAGGTATCGATCTGACGCGCCGTCTGCACCAGAATCAGGTTTTCGGTCTGACCGTACCGTTGATTACCAAATCTGACGGCACCAAATTTGGTAAAACCGAAGGTGGCGCGGTCTGGCTGGATGCGAAGAAAACCAGCCCATATAAGTTCTATCAGTTCTGGATCAATACGGCTGATGCCGATGTGTACCGCTTCCTGAAGTTCTTCACCTTCTTAAGCATTGAAGAAATCAATGCGCTGGAAGAAGAGGATAAAAACAGCGGTACTGCGCCGCGTGCGCAATATGTGCTGGCCGATCAGGTGACCCGCCTGGTTCACGGCGAAGAGGGTCTGGCCGCCGCGAAACGTATTACCGAAAGCCTGTTCTCTGGCGCGCTGAGCGATATGACAGAAGCGGACTTTGAGCAGCTGGCACAGGATGGTATGCCAACCATCACGCTGAGCGCGGAAGACGATTTGCAGCAGGCTTTAGTCAACGCTGAACTGGTGCCATCACGCGGCCAGGCACGTACCATGATTGGTTCCAATGCCGTCTCGGTCAACGGTGAGAAACAATCTGACGCTGAGTATCGCTTCAGCAACAGTGACAAACTGTTCAACCGTTTCACGCTGTTACGTCGCGGCAAAAAACATTACTGCCTGATTAACTGGCAGTAAGCTTTCAGGGCCGGTTTCCGGCCCTTTTTCATGGCAAGGCAGTACAGGGTAAAATGAAAAATATTCTCGCAATCCAGTCACACGTGGTTTTTGGTCATGCCGGTAACGCGGCGGCAGAATTCCCAATGCGCCGCCTCGGCGCAAACGTTTGGCCTTTAAACACCGTTCAGTTTTCAAACCATACGCAATACGGTCACTGGACGGGTACAGTGATGCCCGCTACGCATTTAACCGATATTGTCAAAGGCATTGCTGATATCGATCGTCTGAAAACCTGTGATGCAGTGTTAAGCGGTTATCTGGGATCAGCGGAGCAGGGCGAGCAGATTCTGGCGATCGTGCGCCAGGTTAAAGCGGCAAATCCAGACGCCTGGTATTTTTGTGATCCGGTGATGGGCCATCCAGAAAAAGGCTGTATTGTTGCGCCAGGCGTTGCAGAATTTCACTGCAAGATGGCCTTACCAGCCAGCGATATCATTGCACCGAATCTGCTTGAGCTGGAGATGCTGAGCGAACGCAGTGTGACCAGCGTTGAATCCGCTGTTGATGCTGCGCGTGCGCTGATTGCGCAAGGGCCAAAAGTGGTGTTGATAAAGCATCTGGCACGCGCCGGACGTCGTAGCGATCGCTTTGAAATGTTGCTGATAACCGCTGACGAAGCCTGGCATATCAGCCGTCCGCTGGTGGATTTTGGCGTGCGCCAGCCGGTGGGCGTGGGCGATTTAACCAGCGGCCTGCTATTAGTGAACCTGCTGCATGGTAAATCATTACAGGACGCGCTGGAGCATGTGACGGCCGCCGTCTATGAAGTGATGCTTAAAACCCACGAGATGGGCGAGTACGAGCTACAGCTGGTGGCAGCGCAGGATGCCATTGCCCAACCCACACAGCATTTTGCCGCTGAGAAGTTGTGACAGCAAAAGGGCCGGGTCGCGGCCCTTTTTTATCTGCATCGCTTTAGTTTAGTCCTTCCGCTTTCAAGGCTGCCTGCACTGCCGGGCGCTCATTTGCGCGTTTAAACCAGCTCTCTAACGCATCCAGACCGGTTAAATCCAGCTTCACGGCTTTCGCCCAGCGCATCATGACATACAGATAGGCGTCGGCGACGGTAAAACGCAGCCCCATTAACCACTGCCTGTCTTGCAACGCATCATCGACATAGCTGAATTTAGCTTCAAGCTGTGTGCGGCTCAGGCTTTTATACTCTTCTGGCGTGTCAGCTCTGAATAAGGGTGAAAATCCTTTGTGCAGCTCGCTACTGATGTAACTGAGCCATTCAATGGTGTGATAGCGCGTCAGGCTGCCCACAGGGGCCAGCAGGTGGCGATCCGGTTTTAAATCCGCCAGATACTGCACAATCGCTACGCCCTCGGTGAGCACCGTACCATCGCTGAGTTTCAGCGCAGGCACCTGGCCTTTGGGATTGATTTGCCAGTAATCTTCGCTGCGTTCAGTGAGTTTCTGAGCCAAATCGACATTGACCTGAGTGAAATCTAAGCCACATTCACGCAGAACAATATGCGGGGAGAGCGAACAGGCACCAGCTTTGCAATAGAGCTTCATAACGAGGCCTCCATGTTGCGATGGGATAATTGCATAATAAATCGCCAATGCAGAATTGCCAGTGATGATGATCAGGGATCATCAGGAAAGCATAAAAACAAAAAAGCCGGGCAATGCCCGGCCTGATTCAGACAACAACGCTTAGACTTCAGCTTTTTTCATTTTGGGCTGCGGATCCTGAGTCATGCGATTAAGCAGTGGCGCGGTCAGCAGCATCAGCACGGCGATGACAGCAGTGGCGATACCAATTTGCTGGAACACTGTGCTGTAAGTCGCCAGCGAAATCAGCGGGTCGGTGACATTTTCTGGCACAGCCATCAGGCCCGCGACTTTACCAGCGATAACGGCAGCGCCTGCCGTGGTCAGGAACCATGAACCCATGATAAAACCCATCAGACGCTGCGGAACCAGTTGTGCCACCATGGCAAGACCGAGGCCCGAGATCATCAGCTCACCGATACTTTGCAGTGCATAGCTCAGGATTAACCAGTTAACTGAAACGATACCGGCATCGCTGGCAAACTTTGCGCCAACTGGCAACACCAGGAAAGCAGCTGAACAGAGCACCATGCCGATGGCAAATTTATGCGGCATCGGCAGCTTATCGCCCAGCTTGTTATAGATCGCTGCCAGAATAGGGCTGGCCAGCATGATCCAGAATGGATTCAGTGCCTGGAACTGCTCTGGCTCGAAAGTGATACCCAGAATCGTATGTTCCACATTACGGATAGCAAAGAAGTTCAGTGACGTAGGCATCTGCATATACAGAACAAAGAAGACGATCGCTTCCAGCATCAGCAAGAACGCGACAATCATCTTGCGGCGTGATGCGCCATGCAGCGAGAACGCTTCTTTGGCAAAGATCAGGATGATACCCAGCGCGATTACGCCCAGCACAATGCGCGCGATGGCCTGATGATGCAGCATCCAGGTCGCCAGTGCTACCAGCAGCACTACACCGACCAGCGTCATCAGCAGTTTACCCATTTGCAGCGGTGCGAAATCTGGCTTAGAGCCGTAATCCTTAACCATACCTCTGCAGAACAGGAAATTAAGCAGCGTAATCACCAATCCGATTACCGACAGTGAAAACGCGACGCTCCAGCCATATTTTGCAGCCAGCCACGGCGTAAGCATCATCGAGAACAGCGAACCAATATTGATCGACATGTAAAACATGGTGTATGCACCGTCGATGCGTGGATCGTCTTTCTCATAGCAGGTGGAAAGCAGGGAAGCGGGATTCGCTTTAAATAAGCCACTGCCTACCGCAATGGTCGCCATACCGATATAAACGACGCCGACGTTATGGCCTGAGAAGGCCACCAGTGCATAGCCCAGCGCCAGAACCATCACGCCTAAGATAATGACACGTTTAGTGCCGAGCACTTTATCACCCAGCCAGCCGCCAATCGCGACCAGACCATAAACCAGGGCGCTGAAAGAGGAGAACAGAGTAATGGAATCTGCTTCAGACATTCCCAGCTGTTTCACCAGGTAGACCGCCATAATGGCTTGCAGACCATAGAAGCCAAAACGTTCCCACAACTCGATAGAGAAGATCAGATAGAACGCTTTCGGCTGTTTAAACGCATTGAGACTGACAGCCTCATCAGTGTGTTTGTTTGCAGTTGACACGTGTACCTCAGTTTTTTCATACCCTGCTTCGTGACAGGAATTAAGTCTGCGTCATGAACGACTGCCATGCGCAACATTGTTATTAGAAGGGAAAAGCGGCGCCTAATTTGGCTGATTAAGGACGACAGGGCAAGAAATTTTTGTTAACTGCAACGCCCTGATATTGTAGGGTTAAAATCTCTGGCCTCTCTTGTTGGCTGAATTATAATTTTGAATAACATCATTATAACAGCATAAACACTATGGCCACATGCCTGGCATTGTGCTTTGTTGACATTAACTGCTAATCAGCCTGTTTCTGGTTAATAAAAGGGGCAGAGCCTGTTTTTAAAGAAATAAATATAAATTTTTGCTGTTGTTTTAGCCTTTCTGACTATTCGCTGTGCAGTCAGGTAGGCATATTGTTTAAAATTCGACCGCCCAAGGGGCTTCTTCACAAATAACTGATTTAATAAGCAAAGAAAAAAAAGAAATCGTTTGCGCCGTTAGGTTTTCATCGACAAAACGCGATAAAACCCCATTTTCTATGATGAGTAATGCTAAAAATGCTGCCCAGCCGGGACGAGGGCGGCTTTAACGGGGCAAAGACCGTTCCGTTGAACCCTTTTTCCTTTTCTCGACAATAAGTTAACGCTGCTGTAACCTTTGCATTTCCCTCGACAGGAGCCTGCTATGACCTCTCCGTTACGTTTATCTCTGGTGGGCGATTACCGTGCCAGCGCCGTTGCGCATCAGGCTATTCCCCTGGCGATTGAGCGTGCCGCAGTGCATCTTAATATTCGGGTTGAGCCGAAATGGCTCCCTACAGACACGCTTGATTTACAGACAATCAAACAAAGCGATGCGATATGGGTGGTTCCCGGTAGCCCCTATAAGAAAGATGATGCCGTGTTTACCACTATTCGCTGGGCACGAGAAAACAACAGACCCTTTCTGGGATCGTGTGGCGGCTTCCAGTACGCGATCATCGAATATGCCCGAAACGTTTTGGGTTGGCATGATGCGCATCACGCAGAAACTGACCAGGGCGGCCGTATGGTTATTGCCCCGTTAAGCTGCTCGCTGGTGGAGCAACGCGGTGACGTTACGTTTAAGGCGGGATCGCGTCTCGCCAGCGCCTATGGCACATTACAAAGCAATGAAGGTTATCACTGTAATTTTGGCGTGAACCCTGAGTTTAGTGCTGCGCTTGAGGGCCGCAATTTGCAGATTACCTCATGGGACAGAGCAGGGGACGTTCGCGGTATTGAACTGAACGATCACCCTTACTTTGTCGCTACACTGTTTCAGTCAGAACGCGCGGCGTTACAAAATAAGGACTCACCGCTGGTAATCGCCTGGCTGCAGGCAGCACTGGCAGCGCGTTGAGGGATAAAACAAGCCATGCTGCCAGCGCAGCGTTTAGCTTGCTTTGTATAACTGACGACGCTGCGCAATCTCTTCAGCACGCTGGACCAGCGCCTGCAGATCGTCTTCATCTATATCCAGCAACTCGCCGCTTTGCAGCGCCTCGTGCAAATCATTACGCGTCAGGGCAACCGGCAGCAGTAAAGGCTGCTGCTGGGATTTTTCCTGCGTGGGCAGATGAGGATAACGCCGTCCTGAAAGATTATTAAAAATGATTGCCAGCAGCGCGAGGGTAGCAGAGTTCAGCAGAACCGGCGTCAGAACAAACTGATAGCCGAGATGCTGGACTGTCGGACCGCCAAGCACAGCTGTAAGCGCCACAGCCCCGCCAGGTGGATGCAGGCAGCGTAATGAAAACATCAGCACTATCGCGACACAGGCGGCAATTCCACAGGCCAGAACGGAATCGGGCACCAGCAGCGCGACGGTCACGCCAACCAGCGCAGAGAGGCTGTTACCGCCGACCACTGACCACGGCTGCGCCAGCGGGCTGGCAGGCACGCCAAACAGCAGCACCGCCGATGCGCCAACCGGCGCAACGAACCACAGATTAACTTCGCCCAGCAGCCAGTGACTGAACAGGCTGGTTAATGCCAGGCCAATACCTGCACCAGAACTGGCTAATAGCACCTGCTTTTTACTCACCGCTAAGGGGTGAGGCCAGAGGCGGGATAAAAAGAGCCGCGTTTTTACCCACCACATTGCGTATAACGGTTTATCTGTTGTTCTGTTCATCGAGCCATAACATTTTCTTATTGTTAAGGCCGGAGATTTTGCTTTAATGACAACGGCGTAACAACCATGAAAAAAGTAATGGTTTCAGGGCCTGGTTAAAAATAGCGCGCTGAACAGCGCAGGCGTGGCTGCTTATGTCTCGGTTTTTTCTGCATACTCGCAGAGATCTTCAATAAGACACGAGCCGCAGCGCGGTTTACGCGCCACACAGGTGTAACGTCCGTGCAGGATCAACCAGTGATGGCAATCCACCTTGAAAGGCTTCGGCACCACTTTGAGCAGTTTTTCTTCTACCTGTTCAACATTTTTACCGGGCGCAAATTTGGTGCGATTACAGACCCGGAAGATATGCGTATCGACGGCAATCGTCGGCCAGCCGAAGGCGGTATTTAACACCACATTTGCCGTTTTACGCCCTACGCCAGGCAAGGCTTCCAGCGCCGCGCGATCTTCCGGCACCTCACCGCCATGTTGCTCAAGTAAAATGCGGCAGGTCTTGATGACATTTTCCGCTTTGCTGTTAAACAAGCCGATGGTTTTGATGTACTCCTTCACACCCTCTACGCCCAACGCCAGTATGGTGGCGGGCGTATTGGCAACCGGGTAGAGCTTTGCGGTGGCTTTGTTAACACTGACATCCGTTGCCTGCGCCGACAGTAACACCGCAATCAACAGCTCAAACGGCGAAGTGAAATGCAGTTCAGTGGTAGGGTGGGGATTATTCGCCTGAAGACGGCTCAGGATTTCTATACGCTTGCTCTGGTTCACACGGCTTTCCCGGTATTGCCTTGCGGCTCATGTGCCGCCTGCGCGGCGCGGCGCGCTGCACGCTGTTTCACCTTTTGATCAATGACATATTTACCGGCCAGCATCATGCCAAGGCCAATAAACGCACCCGGCGGCAGCATCGCTAATAGCATTGGTGTGTCAAAGTGTACGACTTCTATACGTAATGCTTTCGCCCAGGGGCCAAGCAGTTGATCGGCGCCGTTAAACAGCGTGCCGCTGCCAATAATTTCGCGCATCGCCCCCAACACCAGCATGGCGCAGGTTGCGCCCATACCAATAGCAAATCCATCCAGTGCTGCAAGCGGAATGCTGGTTTTAGACGCCACCGCCTCGGCACGGCCTACCACAATGCAGTTGGTCACGATAAGCGGAATAAAAATGCCCAGTGACTGATACAGACCGTAAGCGTAAGCGTTAATGAGCATTTGCACGCAGCTCACCACAGAGGCAATGATCATCACATAAATCGGAATACGAATGTCAGATGGCACCCAGCGGCGTGAAGCAGAAATGGCGCTGTTGGTAATGGTTAACACCAGCGTCGTTGCCAGCCCAAGGCCCAGCGCATTAGTCGCGGTCGAGGTCACCGCCAGCAAGGGACAAAGGCCCAGTAATTGCACCAGCGCCGAGTTATTTTTCCACAAACCGCCAGTCAGCAGGTCTTTAGCTTCACTCATTTGCGTCTCCACACTCTGGTAACGAAGAGAGTTTTCCAGGAAGGGTTTCAATTAACAGCGCGGTACGTTTCGTGGCGTTAACCACCGCACGCGGTGTAATGGTGGCACCGGTAAACTGATCAAACTCGCCACCATCTTTTTTCACTGCAAAGTTTTTGTCACCGGCACCCTGAACCACTTTGCCGGTAAAGCTGTTGATCCAGTCAGAAATACGTAGCTCAATTTTATCGCCAAGTCCTGGCGTTTCGTGATGTTCTACAACACGAACACCCAGCACTTTACCGGTGAAATCGGCGCCAACCAGCATCTGAATAGCCCCAGAATAGCCATCGGGTGCAGTGGTCTCAAGCGCGGCGGCGACGGGCTGTCCGGCTTTACGTGCCAGGTAAAGATGGTGAGGCTTATCATTACCCAGGGCGGTACTCGTGACAACGTAACACTCTTCCTGGATATGATTATCATACATATCGGTTGGCACGACCTGATCGAGCAGATTTTTCTGCTGGCGCTGCGTTTGATGTTCAACTGTGGGTTTGGTCACGGTATTCACCACAGCGGTAAAACCGGTGGTAATGGCGGCAAATAGCGCCAGCGTGATGCCGTTTTTACGAATTGTTTCCAGCATCCGTTATTCCTTCCGGTGACCGTAAACGCGCGGCTGAGTGTAATAATCGATCAGCGGCACACAGATATTTGCCAGCAATACCGCAAAGGCTACGCCATCGGGATAACCACCGAAACTGCGAATCAGCCACACCAGTAAACCAATCAGCGCGCCATAAATCAGGCGCCCCCGGTTCGTGGTAGACGCGGTAACCGGATCGGTTGCGATGAAAAATGCGCCCAGCATCGTAGCCCCAGAAAAGAGATGAATCATGGGGCTGTTGAGCGATTCTGGCGAAAACATCCAGCCAAGCGTGGCACAGAAACCGAGTGACAGCAGCATCGCAGCCGGAATATGCCAGCGAATAGCATTTTTCCAGAGCAAAAACAGGCCGCCTGCTAAATAACCCACATTGATCCATTGCCAGCCCAGGCCCGCCAGCACGCCGCCATAAATTGGCTGCGCCAGCAGTTGATCGGCACTGTGACCGGCACGCAGGCCCGTTTTAAACGTGTCGAGCGGGGTGGCCTGGCTGACGCCATCTGCGCCCAGCTGTAACTGCTGCATGGTCTCGCCCGCCAGGGTATGGCCGCTAAAAATCATGCTCAGGGCGTCGGACAGGCTGGGTTTGATCGTCTGCAATACGTCGGGTGGCAGCCAGCTGGTCATTTGCACCGGGAAAGAGATCAGCAGCACCACGTAACCGACCATCGCCGGGTTAAAAGGGTTTTGTCCTAAACCGCCGTAAAGCTGCTTCGCGATCACGATGGCAAAAACAGTGCCAAGTACCACCAGCCACCACGGTGCCAGGGGGGCAGGCTGATACCCAGTAAAATGGCTGTCAGTAGCGCCGAATTGTCTGCCAGGTTAGCGGCGATGGGGGCTTTACGTAAGTGTAAGATCGCAGCTTCAGTGATCCAGGCCGTAAGGCTCGCCAAAATAACCTGCAACAGGCTGCCGTAGCCAAAAAAGTAACACTGCGCGGCGAAACCCGGCACGGCTGCCAGCGCCACCAGCAGCATGATATTGCCTGTGCTACGCCGGTTATGGGTGTAAGGAGAACTTGCGATACGAAAAGCCATTTATTCCTCAAGCGTCGATGTCGACTGCGCTTTACGCGCTTTGGCACGGGCGATGGCGGCAGCAATAGCTGCTTTTCGCGCATCTTCAGGTTGATTAAGGGCCGGAGCCTGTTCAGGTTCCGCATTAGCATTATTGGCTTGTTCTTCAGCCTGTTCCGCTTGTTCTACATTGGCGCGGGCAATCGCAGCCGTTTCAGCAGTGATGCGAGCATCTTGCTCTGCTTCTGCAATCGCCTCGTCTGAAGGGGCTTTTTCCGCCGCAGCGGCTTTTTTCGCCTTAGCGCGGGCAATAGCCGCAGCGACTGCCGCTTTACGCGGATCGTCCTGTGCGGTTTCTGCAACCGGCGCAGCTTCAGCAGGCGCAGCGTCCGCCGCAGCGGCTTTTTTCGCCTTAGCGCGGGCAATAGCCGCAGCGACTGCCGCTTTACGCGGATCGTCCTGTGCGGTTTCTGCAACCGGCGCAGCTTCAGCAGGCGCAGCGTCCGCCGCAGCGGCTTTTTTCGCCTTAGCGCGGGCAATAGCCGCAGCGACTGCCGCTTTGCGCGGATCGTCCTGCGCGGCTTCTGCAACCGGCGCAGCTTCAGCAGGCGCAGCGTCCGCCGCAGCGGCTTTTTTCGCCTTAGCGCGGGCAATAGCCGCAGCGACTGCCGCTTTACGCGGATCGTCCTGTGCGGTTTCTGCAACCGGCGCAGCTTCAGCAGGCGAAGCGTCCGCCGCAGCGGCTTTCTTCGCCTTAGCGCGGGCAATAGCCGCAGCGACTGCCGCTTTGCGCGGATCGTCCTGTGCGGCTTCTGCAACCGGCGCAGCTTCAGCAGGCGCAGCTTCCGCCGCAGCGGCTTTTTTCGCCTTAGCGCGGGCAATAGCCGCAGCGACTGCCGCTTTGCGCGGATCCTCCTGCGCGGCTTCTGCAACCGGCGCAGCTTCAGCAGGCGCAGCTTCCGCCGCAGCGGCTTTTTTCGCCTTAGCGCGGGCAATAGCCGCAGCGACTGCCGCTTTACGCGGATCGTCCTGTGCGGCTTCAGCAACCGACTCAGCCTCAGCAGGCGCAGCTTCCGCCGCAGCGGCTTTCTTCGCCTTAGCACGGGCGATTGCGGCTTCGACCGCTGACTTACGTGGATCAGCGGCTGGCGCGTCGTTGCCTGCAACCACTTCTGCTGATGACGGTTTTTTCGCTTTAGCGCGGGCAATGGCGGCTTCCACCGCAGCCTTGCGTGGATCTGTTGTCTGACGGCTCAGTGCCTGTGTTTCAGCCTGAATTTCAGCCTGACGCAAACGTGCCTGTGCATGACGGGCTTCGCGCTGCGCAACGGCGGTGGCTTCGTCAACTTCAGCTTCCTGCTTCGCTTTCAGTCGGGCTTTCGCTGCGGCAAGTTCAGCGTTATCGCTGCGCGCTACACGCTGCTTCGCCTCTACATGGCGGGCTTCACGGGCCAGTTTTTCACGTTCCAGTCGCGCCTGACGCGCTTCGAAACGGGCTTTCGCTTCCAGCGTGCGTTTCGCTTCTAAATCAATGGCGCGCAACGCCGCTTTTTCCTGGCGATAATATTGCACCAGCGGGATATTGCTTGGGCACACGTAGGCGCAGGCACCGCATTCAATGCAGTCATCGATATGGTGCGCGCGCGCTTTGTCATGATCGCCACCCTGGCTGTACCAGTAAAGCTGCTGCGGTAACAGCTTCGCCGGACAGGCATCCGCGCAGGCAGAGCAGCGAATGCAGGACTGCTCCTCTTCGTTGTTCCCCATTTCGTTGCGGGAGGGCGCAAGTATGCAGTTGGTCATTTTAACCACGGGCACATCCAGTGAGGGCAGGGTAAAGCCCATCAGCGGACCGCCCATGATCACCATCTGTTGCGGTGCGGGACGAAAACCAACATGATGCAGCAGATGGCTGACTGGCGTGCCGAGCCGACTCCAGACGTTGCGCGGCTGGGCAATCGCTTCACCGGTTAGCGTCACAACGCGCTCGGTAAGCGGTTCTCCGTTGATAATGGCGCGCTTTACTGCCCATGCCGTACCCACGTTTTGCATCAGAACGCCAATATCGGTAGAGCGTCCGCCGTGTGGCACTTCCATCCCGGTCAGGATTTTCGTTAATTGTTTCGCGCCCCCTGACGGATATTTGGTTGGAATGACGCGGATCTGCAAGTCACGTTCGCCACCCAGCGCATGTTTCAACGCGGCGATGGCGTCAGGCTTGTTATCTTCAATACCAATGAATACGCGTTCTGCTTGCAGCGCCCATGCCAGAATGCGACAGCCTTCCAGCACTTCGGCGGCGTAATCCTGCATCAGCCGGTCATCGGCAGTGATGTAAGGTTCACATTCAGCCGCATTGATAATGAGTGTCTTAACGCCACGCAAGCCCCCTTTCAGCTTGGTTGCGGTAGGGAAGCCTGCACCACCCAAACCGGCAACGCCCGCATCGTGAATGCGCTGAATGATCTCGCCGCGATCGTGCTGCCGATAATCGGGCAGCGGGTTCAGCGGCATCCAGCGGTCTTCACCATCTGGCGTCATGAAAATGCACAGCTCAGACAAGCCAGACGGATGCGCAGTCATATGTTGACTAATAGCGTCAATCACACCGGAAGTTGGCGCGTGAACCGGTAACATGCGCCCGTTGCCAAAGGTCAAAGGTTGACCACGCAGCACGTTGTCACCGGGTGAAACACAGATTTCGCCTTCGTGACCAATATGCTGCTTCAGCGGAATGATAAAGCGGTGCGGCAGCGGCAGTTCGCTCAGCGGCGTGCCGTTGGACTGGGTTTTCATTTCGGGGGATGAATACCGCCCTGAAAATCCCAGATTTTATCTTTTTGAAGAAATTTAACAGATTAAGCATGACTCTCTACCGGGATCACTCGCACAGGAATGGTCTCAAGATCCCACTTCCAGTTGGCAGTGGTGGTCGCCACTGGACGCATTTCAATGCAGTCGGTAGGACAAGGTGCGACACACAGATCGCAGCCAGTGCAGACGTCGCTCAGTATAGTATGCATGGCGCGCGTGGCACCCACGATGGCATCCACCGGGCAGGCCTGAATGCACTTGGTACAGCCGATACAGTTCTCTTCGTCAATCCACGCCACGGTGCGTACGGGCGCTTTGGCCTCTTCATCACCGTCAATGGGTTGGGGGTCAACGTTAAGCAGTTCAGCCAGCTTAAGCATGGTCTGCTCGCCGCCTGGCGCGCATTTATTGATCGCTTCTCCGTTGTTTCCGACAGCATCCGCATAGGGGCGGCAGCCCGGGTAGCCGCACTGCCCACACTGGCTTTGCGGCAGCACAGCATCAATCTGCTCAACAATCGGATCCTCTTCGACCTTAAAACGGCGCGAGGCATAACCCAGCAAGGCACCAAAAACCAGGCTGAGGGCACTTAATACTGCAATAGCTATCCAAATCGCACTCATCAGAATTTCACCAGCCCGGTAAAGCCCATGAACGCCAGCGCCATCAGGCCAGCGGTAATCAGTGCAATTGAACTGCCTTTAAAAGGCGCAGGCACATTGGCCAGCACCAGACGTTCACGCATGCCAGCGAACAGCACCATCACCAGCGAAAAACCGATCGATGCGCTAAAGCCGTACAGGGCTGCTTGTAAGAAAGTGTGGTTGAGGTTAACGCTCAACAGCGGCACACCGAGCACCGCACAGTTAGTGGTGATCAGCGGCAGAAAAATGCCTAGCAGGCGATAAAGCGATGGGCTGGTTTTACGTACCACCATTTCTGTGAACTGCACGACCACAGCGATCACCAGAATATAGGCCATGGTGCGCAGATAGACTAAATCAAGCGGCAGCAGGATAAGGTGATTGACCAGCCACGCACAGATCGAGGCCAGGGTAATCACAAAAGTGGTGGCGAGTCCCATGCCAATTGCCGTTTCCAGTTTTTTGGAAACGCCCATAAAGGGACAGAGGCCGAGAAACTTCACTAATACGAAGTTATTCACCAGCACCGTGCCAACAAAAAGGAGTAGATAATCGGTCATTTTTTCGCCATGAATTCGGAAAGCGGCTTATTATCAGGGATAAGAGGATGCATCTCAACTCCTGCGCCTCATCAGACGCAGGAGACCGCACTCAGAATTAAATTATTAACCTTTTTAGGACATTAAGGCTGGGTAAAGGTCGCTTTAACGCGCTGAGAACGTTTGAAATAAGGTGCAAACACAGCAGCAGCCAACAGTGACAGCAGCAGCGTTTGTAATGCTTTCGCATCAGAGACTGGGGTAAAGGCAAAGGTTTTCAGTGCCAGCAGCACGGTTACCAGCAGCCACAAGACATAATGGCGCGGCAGGCGACGCGAACGTTTGAAAAACAGCCAGCAGACCCACAAGCTGTAGAGCCAGACAGCGGCGGCGGTCAGCACAGATATCGCCCACTGCAGCAGCAGGGTGCTGCCGTGGGAGAAGAGCGTAACGCGCCATGCCGGGTTAAACAGCGGCGAGAGATACATCGCCAGTACCAGGGCGGTGGTTAACAGGGTCATAATTAGCCAGGCCAGCGGCAGCAGTAACCAGCCACCAATACGCGGCGCAGCAACCTGTTCATTCATAAAGGGTGTTCCTGTTTCGGGGATCGAAGCAGAGCAGAATAGCATGTCCAAACAGGACACGCCCGACCTGGACAAGAGCAGCATAAAAAGAGGGCGGCAGCGTTAAATCACGTAGCGCCAGACCGTTTTCGGCACGCGCCCGAGATCGAATAAACGTCCGCCGGAAGCGAGCTCAGCGCGGCGATGATCAGCAGCGCGGTACATATTGATGATGTCCTTATCGTCGGTGAGCGAATAGTTGAGGTGATCGTAGAGTTTTTCCAGACTCTCAAGGTTATTCACTTTGCGAAATTTAAGCAGGTAATCGTGCGCAGTCATCATTGCCATAACATAAGGGAACAAAGGAGTGCTCAGTATAGGGAGCAACCTTAGCCTGTCCAGATCCCAGCGACAAAAAAAGTACAAAATCAGACTAACGTGTAAGTTAAGTCACTAAAAGTGACTTTTTGCTAATCCTGGAGCGAACAGCCAGAGTGCTGATGACGTTTCGCTTCGTAGTCAGGCGTCAAATCTCAGGGATCTGTCTGTAACTTTCAGGCCATCACAGCATTGCAAACTTTTTTTCGCATCTTTCTCTCTGCTGTCAGGGTTTTTTTCCAGGGTTTATTTGCCTTTTTAAACCGTTAACCGGAACAAACTGGCGAGCCGGCGTTATCCCACTGCTGTTTAACGCAGAAGGGTCAGAACGCCTTTGTGGCAGGAATCACAAAATGCGTTATTTATCGCTTCGCTCGCAGATAACCATTCTGTACGCATCTCTGTAATCGCTTTCAATCGATACGCACATAAGCGATTCTGTTTATTACAATTATTTAAACGGAACGTTAAATAACAGCAGTTATTTCGTCCATAACACCTGGCTACACTCAGGGCTGCTACTCTCGTAACCCCTTTAAATCGTTCAATTTTGTGAAGCTCGTCGCCCTTATTCCAGCGGTTTTAGTCCAGGCTGAAAAGGCTCTTTACCCTACAAAGCAAACGCCCTTCAGAGGAAAAAAAATATGTGGAAACGTTTACTTCTGACCACGCTGGTCAGCGCCGCGTTGACCGGACCGGTGATGGCTGCGGATATGACGGTTGGCTTCTCACAGGTGGGCTCAGAATCCGGCTGGCGCGCAGCAGAAACCAATGTGGCGAAAAGTGAGGCACAGAAACGCGGCATTACATTGAAAATCGCAGATGGACAGCAAAAACAAGAGAATCAAATCAAAGCAGTACGTTCATTTATCGCACAGGGCGTAGATGCGATTTTTATCGCCCCGGTCGTACAAACAGGTTGGGAGCCAGTATTAGAAGAGGCCAAAGAGGCCAAAATACCGGTATTCCTGCTGGATCGCGCCATTGTAGTGAAAGACAAATCGCTCTATATGGCGGTGATAACGGCGGATAACGTTTTAGAAGGCAAACTGATTGGCGACTGGC
This sequence comes from Pantoea sp. LMR881, assembly GCF_027157825.1. NCBI lineage: Bacteria > Pseudomonadati > Pseudomonadota > Gammaproteobacteria > Enterobacterales > Erwiniaceae > Pantoea > Pantoea sp. LMR881. Next base: position 616,490 of record NZ_JAPVOK010000002.1, on the reverse strand, counting down.
TGGTAAAAACCGTTGGCGATAAACAGTGTAACGTGGTGGAACTGCAGGGCACCGTGGGTGCCAGCGTGGCGATTGATCGTAAGAAAGGCTTTGCCGAAGCGATTGCGGGTCACCAAAACATCAAGGTGATCCGTTCGCAGTCGGGTGACTTTACCCGCAGTAAAGGCAAAGAGGTGATGGAAAGCTTTATCAAAGCAGAAAACAACGGCAAGAACATCTGCATGGTGTATGCGCACAACGATGATATGGCAATCGGTGCAATTCAGGCCATTAAAGAAGCGGGTCTGAAGCCAGGGAAAGATATTCTGACCGGATCAATTGATGGTGTCCCTGATATTTACAAAGCGATGATGGCAGGCGAAGCCAACGCCAACGTGGAACTGACGCCAAATATGGCTGGCCCGGCGTTTGATGCGCTGGAGAAGTTCAAAAAAGAGGGGACTTTGCCACCCAAAATTATCAAAACCGAATCGAAACTCTTCTTACCTGCCGACGCTCAGGTGGAGCTGGACAAGAAAAAAGGGATGGGTTACTAAGCCGCAAACCGCCCTTTGGGGCGGTTTTTCATGACGTGAGGCGGAGTCGGGCACATGACCACACATAATGAATCATCGTTGTTAACCCTCAGTGGCGTCAGCAAAATTTCCCTGGCGTTAAGGCGCTGGACAATGTCTCTTTTAGCCTTCGCAAAGGCGAAATAATGGCGCTGTTAGGGGAAAACGGTGCAGGTAAATCGACGCTGATCAAGGTATTAACCGGTGTGTATACACGCGATGCTGGCACCATCACCTTAAATGGTCAGCTTGTTTCGCCCCATAGCACGGCTGACGCGCAGGCGATGGGTATCGGTACGGTTTACCAGGAAGTGAATTTACTGCCTAACATGTCGGTGGCGGATAACCTTTACATTGGGCGTGAACCGCGCCGTTTCGGCATGATCGATCGCAAGCGTATGATGCGCGACGCAGACAAGCTGATGCGTAATTACGGCTTTTCGCTCGACGTGACGCGTCCGCTGGGCCATTACTCGGTGGCAATGCAGCAAATTGTGGCCATCTGTCGTGCGGTCGATCTCTCTGCTCAGGTGTTGATCCTGGATGAACCGACCGCAAGCCTCGATGCCAGTGAAGTAGAGATGCTGTTTACGCTGATGGCGCAGCTGAAAGCCAAAGGAATGAGCCTGATTTTTGTCACTCACTTTCTGGACCAGGTCTATCGCATTACCGACCGAATTACGGTATTGCGCAATGGGCAGTTTATCGCCACGCGAGACACCGCATCCTTGCCGCAAATTGAGCTGATTAAGCTGATGCTGGGCCGCGAATTGCTGCAAACCGCCTTGCAGCGCCAGGGCAGCACACTGCGCAGTCATCACCCCGTCGTCTCCTTTGAGGATTATGGTAAAAAAGGGACGATTGAACCCTTTAACCTGGCGGTCCGGCCTGGTGAGGTGGTAGGGCTGGCGGGTTTACTGGGATCGGGCCGTACCGAAACCGCAGAGGTCTTGTTTGGTATTCGCCGTGCCGATCGCGGCACCGCAAAGATCAAAGGCAAAGTGCAGCATATTCGCACCCCCGCAAAGGCATCACGGCTGGGGATGGGTTTTTGTCCTGAGGATCGTAAAACTGACGGGATCATTGGCGCAGCCTCGGTGCGCGAAAATATCATACTTGCGCTGCAGGCTCAGCGCGGCTGGCTGCGCCCGATTAAAAAGCGTGAACAGCAAGCCATCGCTGAACGATTTATCAAAAGTCTCGGTATTCGTACTCCGCATGCCGATCAACCGGTTGAGCTGTTATCGGGCGGTAACCAGCAGAAGGTGCTGCTGTCACGCTGGTTAGTGACTAAGCCGCAATTTCTGATTCTGGATGAGCCGACGCGCGGTATTGATGTTGGCGCTCATGCCGAAATTATTCGGTTAATCGAATCCCTGTGTGCAGACGGGCTGGCGCTGTTGGTTATCTCCTCTGAACTTGAAGAACTGGTGGGTTATGCCGATCGCGTATTAATTATGCGTGACCTGAAACAGGTGGCAGAAATTCCACTGGAGCAGCTTTCCGTGGCGTCGATTGTGAATGCTATTGCCGACGGGGGCGCACAACATGCTTGAATCCCCTATGACATCTGAAAAATCGAACCGGCGTAAGCCAAAACTGCCGCCCGGCATGCCGCAGATTGCCGCACTGATTTTGGTGCTGCTGGTGGACAGCCTGGTGGCAAATAATTTTTTGCTGTGCATCTGCAAGACGGACGCCTGTTTGGCAGCCCGATTGATATCCTTAACCGCGCGGCCCCGGTTGCCCTGCTGGCGATTGGCATGACGCTGGTAATTGCAACCGGGGGCATTGATTTATCCGTTGGCGCGGTGATGGCGATCGCGGGGGCGACCGCGGCTACCCTGACGGTGGCGGGGCACAGCGTGCCGTTTATTATCCTGGCCACGCTGGGTACTGGCTTGTTGTGCGGTGTGTGGAATGGCGTGCTGGTGGCGCTGTTGCGTATTCAGCCCTTCGTAGCCACCTTGATTCTGATGGTGGCAGGGCGCGGCGTTGCGCAACTGATCACCCAGGGTCAAATTGTCACCTTCGACAGCGACAGCCTGGGCTGGTTTGGCAATGGCTCGCTCTGGCTGCTGCCCGTGCCGGTATGGATGACGGTAGCAATGGCACTGCTGGTCTGGCTGCTGACACGTAAAACGGCGCTCGGTTTGTTTATCGAGGCGGTGGGGATTAATTTACGTGCGGCGCGCAACGCGGGCGTTACCGGCTGGCTGGTGGTGATGTCGACCTATGTCATCAGTGGCTTGTGTGCTGCGGTTGCAGGGCTGATCGTGGCGGCCGATATTCGGGGGCTGATGCCAATAACGCCGGTTTGTGGCTTGAATTAGACGCCATTCTGGCAGTGGTAATAGGCGGTGCGTCGTTAATGGGGGGCCGCTTTAATCTGGTGCTCTCCCTGATCGGCGCGCTGATCATTCAGTCGATGAATACCGGCATTTTGCTTTCCGGTTTTCCACCTGAACTGAATCAGGTAGTCAAAGCGGTAGTGGTGATGTGTGTGCTGCTGCTGCAATCGCCGCGCTTTATTGCGATGCTGAAACGGAGACGCCCACAATGATCAAACGTCATCTTCCCTTAATGATTACGCTGCTGGTGTTTATCGCGGGTTATCTGTTCTGCCTGAGTCAGTTCCCTGGCTTCGCCTCGACACGGGTGATTTGCAACATCCTGACCGATAACGCTTTTCTTGGCATTATCGCAGTGGGCATGACCTTTGTGATCCTCTCTGGCGGGATTGATCTCTCGGTGGGGGCGGTGATCGCCTTTACTGGCGTGTTTCTGGCGCGGGTTATTGGCGATTTTCACCTTAATCCACTGGTGGCTTTTGCCCTGATTTTAACCCTGGGCGCGCTGTTTGGTGCCATGATGGGCTGGCTGATTGATGCGCTGAAAATCCCCGCCTTTATCATTACCCTGGCGGGAATGTTTTTCCTGCGCGGCTGTAGCTATCTGGTGTCTGAAAACTCAATACCCATTGATCATCCACTTTATGCCACGCTTTCAAGCCTGGCCTGGAAAATCCCCGGCGGTGGGCGGCTTAGCCTGCTAGCGGTGATCATGCTGATCGTGGTTGCAGGCGGCATCCTTCTTGCTCATCGGACCCGCTTTGGTAATCAGGTTTATGCCATTGGTGGCAGCCTGACCTCTGCCCAATTAATGGGTGTCCCGACTCGCGCCACAACCATCAGGATTTATATGCTTTCCACCACGCTGGCAACGCTGGCAGGCATCGTCTTTTCAGTTTATACCTCGGCAGGCTATGCGTTAGCCGGTCTGGGTGTGGAGCTGGATGCAATTGCTTCGGTGGTAATTGGCGGCACGCTGCTGTCAGGCGGGGTAGGCACCGTATTAGGTACCCTGTTTGGCGTGCTGATTCAGGGACTGATTCAAACCTGGATTAACTTCGACGGCACGCTGAGCTCATGGTGGACCAAGATCGCTATTGGCATTTTGCTGTTTGCCTTTATTGCCTTACAACGTTTACTGACTGTGATGTGGGATCGCCAGCAAAATGCGCCGGTAAAACGGGTAACGCCCTAAAAAACAGGCGGCTCGCAGGAGCCGCCTGGGTTGCTGGCAAAAAGCAGGTTAGCTGGAGGGCTGTTGATTCGCGCGTCCTGACGGCAGCGGGCGAGATTTCCCTTCATTATCGACGGCGACGTAGATAAATACCGCTTCGGTTGCGCAGTAGGTCTGACCAATAGGTTCAGACGAGACCTTTTGATCCACACTTCCACATTGATTGTCATTGAACTGGTACCGGTGCGAATGCAGCGCGCATGGCAACTGACGACATCGCCGACAGCCACCGGTTTCATAAATGACATGCCATCAACGCGCACCGTTACGACGCGACCTTCAGCGATCTCCTTTGCCAGAATCGCGCCACCCATATCCATCTGCGACATGAGCCAGCCACCAAAAATATCGCCATTTGCGTTGGTATCCGCCGGCATGGCTAAGGTACGCAACACCATTTCGCCTTGCGGCAACTTATGTTTATCGTCCATTGCTTCAGTTTCTTATGCAGGTGATGGCGGCAAGCGCCAAAAATGCCCGGCGTACCGGGCAGAGTTTTATTTTTGTTCTTGTGGCATCTGTCGCCAGATATAGAAGCCGCTGAGTAGAGTAAACAGCAGGGTAAGCCCGGTCAGACCAAACACTTTAAAGTTAACCCAAAATGCCTGAGATAACCAAAATGCAACATAGATATTCAACAGGCCGCAAAGCAGAAAGAAGAGGGCCCAGGCAATATTCAAACGGCGCCAGACAGCATCAGGAAGCTGTAACTCTTTGCCCAGCATGCTCTGAATTAAAGGCTGTTTCATAAACCACTGGCTGAACAGCAGCGCCAGCGCAAACAGGCTATAGATAACCGTGACTTTCCATTTGATAAATTCATCGTTATGAAATACCAGCGTCAGGGTGCCAAACACGGCGACCAAAACAAAGGTAAAAGGGTCATTTTTTCCAGCTTGCGATAAAGCACCCAACTGACGACAAGCGCCAAACCGGTTGCCACAATCAGTGCGCCGGAAGCAACAAAATGTCGTACATCTTGTAGAAGATGAAAAAGACCACGAGGGGAAGAAAATCGAGTAGCTGCTTCATAAATATTCCAGTAAGGCTGGTGTATCAGTCAGTGCGCCCGCAGGCGCACGACAATTAACGTAACAGCATATAGAGCCGGTACAAATAGATAATCAAAATCACTGAAACCAGATTGCCCACCGCAGTAAGCAACACGGACGTGACATTGGCTGGCAGCACTGTGAGAGAAGAGAAAAAGAACATGACTGCGATTTTAGCCAGTAACCAGAGGATAATCGCAGGCGCAATCAGCTTCATGTTTTGCCATGCCATACGCATACTGGCGCGCATCGCGCTTATCACACCCATTTTTTCGCTCACCAGCATCACCGGCGCAAGCGAGAACAGAATCGCAAAAATGACCCCAGGCACTAATACCACCATGAAGCCCAACTGTACCAACAGGGTGATCAGAAACGTTTGCAGCAACAGCTTTGGCAACAGGGGCGCAGACGCGCCAATCGCACGCAGTGCACTCACGCGTTGACCCGATGAAACCATCGGGATCAGGCAGAGCATACCGCCTAACAACAGCGTGTTGCCGACCAGAGCGGCAAAGGTGCCTGCCGCAGAAGCCCGCAGTAATACGCGCTGTTGCTCGGGCGACATATTCTGAACCATTTCAAACAGGGAAGTGGCGCTGGAATCGCTCTGTTGCAGGATCGCCAGTTGATCCTCTCCGGGCGTTAGTGCATGAGCCAGCATAACCGTAATGAAAGCAGTCAATAGCGACATCAGCACCAGCGTCAAAAGCTGGTGGCGAAAAAATTTCCAGTGTCACGGTATAACGAGCTTGCCGTGATAGACATGTACACTCCTTGGAGGAACCGGGTTGATTAACCCGGCGATTGTACATGTTCTGCGTGCTCGCTGGCACCCGCCGCGGCATAACTTTCTGTCATTACAGGTAAAGATGGATGAAAAAGTGCGGGAAGCCCGTAGCGTGCTCGGGCGCGATCGCATGCTTCATTCCACTCGCCATTTTCACCCGACATCGCAAATTCACGACAGGGCGAAGGGCGGTGTTCATAAATACCGCAAGAAACGCAGCCGCCAATCTCACCCTGTAACGCGACACAGCGCGGCTGGCGATCGTTGGTGCCGCGCATATTGCGCATCAAAAGACTGAGTGGCTCGGTTAACTCAGTCGGCACAACGCCGCCGGCATCGTCTGCTTCGGCCCAGTAAAAGAGACACGGAAATGGGCGCAGCAGGCGCCACAGCTAATACAAGGGTTTGTTATTTCGCTCATTTGATCGCCCGCCACTCCTGAGGCATCGAACCAAAATCACCAATGAAGATCAGCAAAATAATCCTGGCGAAATCGTTCGGCAAGCGAATTTTTGTAACGCTAAAGAGGGATAAAATTGATCTGCGTCAATCCTTTGTTTTTTAAGCTATTTATAGCAAATGATTGGGGTGCAATTTTTTCTGATTCACGCTAAACCTTTGCCGACAAACAAATAAAACATTCGTTCAAACATTTATGCAAAGGAGTGATGATGAAACTGGCAAAATGCGCCATGCTGCTGGCGATGCTGTTACCGGAAATCGCACTGGCTCATCAGGCGGGCGATTTCTTTATCCGTGCAGGCAGTGCCACGGTCAGGCCCACCGAAGGGTCAGATAATGTATTAGGCATGGGGGATTCACGGCTAACAACGATACGCAGTTAGGCCTGACATTTACTTATATGGCAACCGATAACATTGGCGTTGAATTACTGGCAGCAACGCCGTTTCGCCATAAAGTGGGGCTGGGACCCACTGGTACGCTGGCAACGGTACGTCAACTGCCGCCAACCTTGATGGCGCAATACTACTTCTTCGACAGTAACAGCAAAGCGCGTCCTTACGTGGGAGTTGGCATTAACTACACCACTTTTTACGATGCCGAATTTAATCAGACCGGGCGCGATGCGGGTTTAAGCGATCTGAGCGTAAAACACTCCTGGGGCGTAGCGGGTCAGGTGGGGCTGGATTACCAAATCGACCGTAACTGGCTGCTCAATGCATCGGTGTGGTACATGGACATAGATACCGAAGTGAGATTCAAAGCTGCCGGAGAGCAGCAGAATATCAATATGCGCGTCGATCCCTGGGTTTTCTTTTTTGGTGCAGGTTACCGCTTCTGATAAGAAAAAGGCCGCGTCACAGCGGCCTTTTCATGGGGTGAAACCAGCGTTATTTAATTTGCATATTGTTAACCACGGATTTCACGCCTGACACGGTGCGCGTCACTTCAACCGCGCGACTGGCCATTTGTGGCGAACTGACGAAGCCACTCAGCTGAACTTTACCTTTGAACGTTTCTACGTTGATTTCCGTGGATTTCAACGAATCATCTTTTAACAGCTCGCTTTTCACTTTGGTGGTGATCACGGTGTCATCAATGTAGCCACCGGTGCCTTCTTTGGTCGCTGTTGGCGCACATGCGCTCAGGGTCAACGCGACCACACCGGCAATTAACGCACTGGCCAGAACTTTGAACCATTTCATTGTCTCTCTCCCTGTCACAAAGTGGATGCGACGTTACCATAACGGCGCGCATTAATTGTGGTGCATGAAAATCAAAAGGGGCAACCCGGAAGAGGTAAAAAAGCGGGAAATCATGCCTTACCCGATGATAAGGCATGAGGGGGGATTAGCGGCTGGCAGCCTTGAGATTACTGACAAAGTTCTTGAGTTCGCTCAGCATGACATCTGGCTGGGCGTGATTTTTTTCAATAATTTTTACAATTGCTGAACCGGAGATTGCACCCGCTGCGCCTGCCGCAATCGCCTCTTTAACCTGGCCTGGCTCTGAAATACCGAAACCCTGTAAAGGCGGTGCGGCATGATATTCGCGCAGTTTAGTGATCAGGTGGTTTAGCGGCAGGCTGGCACGATTCTCAGCCCCGGTTACGCCTGCACGTGACAGCAAATACGTATAACCGCGACCATGAGAGGCGATTTCACGCAGCAGATCGTCGCTGGCATTTGGCGGACAGATAAAAATGGGCGCCACGCCATGACGTAACGCTGCCTGACGGAAAGGTGCAGACTCTTCCACCGGAACATCAGCGACTAACACCGAATCCACACCCACTTCTGCACAGCGCGCATAAAAAGCATCGACGCCATTGGTAAACACCAGGTTAGCGTACATCAGCAGACCAATCGGCAGGTCAGGGTATTTCTGACGCACGCTCGCCAGAATTTCAAAACACTGTGCGGTGGTGGTGCCGGAGGCAAAAGCACGCAGGGTAGCATTTTGAATCGTCGGGCCATCGGCCAGCGGATCGGAGAAAGGAATACCCAGCTCCAGTGCATCCGCACCGCCTTCAACCAGCGCGTCAATAACGCGCAACGAGAGTTCCGGTGACGGATCGCCTAAGGTGACGAACGGGACGAAAGCGCCTTCTTTATTCGCCGCCAGACGCTTAAATAGCTGATCGTAACGTTCCATTAGATTTCTCCCTGCGCTGTCAAAATATCGTGAACCGTGAAGATGTCTTTATCGCCACGCCCGGAAAGGTTAACGACTAACAACTGTTCTTTATCGGGATCGGCCTGAATAATTTTCAATGCGTGCGCCAGCGCATGTGATGATTCGAGGGCAGGGATAATGCCTTCAGAACGACACAGCTGTTTAAAGGCTGCCAGCGCCTCATTATCAGTGACAGAAACATATTCAGCGCGCCCGGTGCTGTTAAGGTGCGCATGCTGGGGACCAACGGACGGGAAATCTAAACCAGCCGAAATTGAATAGGACTCTTCAATCTGTCCCTCTTCGGTTTGCATCATCGGAGCTTTCATGCCGAAGTAGATGCCAACACGACCATGCTTAAGCGGCGCACCGTGTTCGCCGGTTTCAATGCCGTGACCCGCCGGTTCAACGCCGATGAGCCTGACGCTGCTGTCATCAATAAAATCAGCAAACATACCGATAGCGTTAGAGCCACCGCCCACACAGGCGATCACAGCATCCGGCAGGCGTCCTTCTTTCTCAAGGATCTGCTTTTTCGTCTCTTCACCGATCATACGCTGGAATTCCCGTACGATAGTTGGGAAAGGATGCGGACCCGCAGCCGTACCGAGCATATAGTGTGCGGTCTCATAGCTGCCCGACCAGTCGCGTAGCGCCTCATTACAGGCATCTTTCAGCGTGGCAGAACCGCTGTGTACCGGGATCACTTCAGCTCCCATCAGGCGCATACGGAACACATTAGGCGACTGACGCTCTACATCTTTCGCCCCCATATAAATGCGGCACTTCATGCCGAGCAGCGCACACGCCAGGGCGGAAGCCACACCATGCTGACCGGCACCGGTTTCGGCGATGATCTCATTTTTACCCATGCGTTTCGCCAGCAGCGCCTGACCTAACACCTGGTTAGTTTTATGTGCGCCGCCATGCAGCAAATCTTCACGCTTCAGATAAAGACGGGTTTTGCTGCCTTTGGTCAGATTGCTGCACAGCGTCAGGGCTGTCGGGCGACCAGCATAGTTTTTTAACAAGTCGGTGAATTCAGCCTGAAACTCAGGATCTTTCTGCGCGTCAACAAAGGCTTCTTCCAACTGGCGCAGGGCTGGCATCAGGATCTGCGGTACATACATACCGCCAAATTCGCCAAAATAGGGATTCAGTAAGGTCATTTTTTCATCTCTCTTTTCTGGTCCGCACAAGACGGACCCGGCAAATCAGTAGGCGCGCAGTGTTTTAAACACCGCCGCGATTTTACTGGCATCTTTAATGCCCGGCGCGCTTTCTACACCTGAATTGAAATCGAGTCCGGCACAGCCCAACTGCGCCGCTTCGACGCAATTGTCAGCGCCTAAGCCACCCGCGAGTAGCACATCACTCAGCGTTTGGCCCTGTAACAACGACCAGTCAAAACGTTGGCCCGTTCCGCCGTTGCCGTTATCAAATACGTAGCGGTCAACGTGCGGCCAGTTCCGTTCGGGAAGTGCGCCTTCGATGCGCAACGCTTTCCAGATTTGGATCTGCGCCGGTAAAGCCTGACGCAAGTCAGCGACATAAGCCGGGTCCTCATCACCATGAAGCTGTACAGCGCACAGATTTAAGGCGGTGGCCTGCGTGACAACGTCACTGATGGCAGCATTGCGATAGACACCAACGTAGCTCAGTGGAGCGCCCGTCATGACGGCGTTTGCGTTCTCGTCAGAGAGATAACGCGGTGAGTATTTAACAAAGATCAAACCGCCAAAAATCGCGCCAGCCTCATACGCAGCGCGGGCATCTTCTGCACGTGTCAGGCCACAGATTTTATTACTTCCCAGCGTGACGCGACGCACCGCACTTTGCAGATCCGCTTCTTCCATCAAAGCCGAGCCGATTAAAAAGCCGTTAGCAAAATGACTCAATTCGCGAATATCGGCATAGCTGTTAATGCCAGATTCACTGATAACGGTTACACCGTGAGACAGGCGCGGCGCCAGTTGGCGGGTGCGGTTCAGGTCAATTGACATATCCCGCAAATCGCGGTTGTTGATGCCCACCACTTTCGCTTCCAGCGCAATAGCGCGCTCCAGCTCTTCTTCATTACTAATTTCGGTCAGCACGCCCATTTTCAGGCTGTGTGCGACAGCGGCAAGCTGGCGATACTGCTCATCATTCAGTACTGAAAGCATCAGCAGAATGGCGTCGGCCTGATAGTGGCGCGCTAAGTAGATCTGATAAGGATCGATGATAAAGTCTTTACACAGCACCGGTTGGGTAATAGCTGCGCTGACTATCGGCAAGAAGGCAAAATCGCCCTGAAAATATTTTTCATCCGTCAGCACTGACACGGCGGAAGCATAATGTCGGTACACGCCTGCAATGGCAGCAGGATCGAAATCTTTACGAATTAATCCCTTAGAAGGCGACGCTTTTTTGCATTCAAGAATGAATGCCGTGCGTGCGCCTTGCAACGCGTCATAAAAGCTACGTGTTGCAGGTTCTACGCTGTGTTGAAAATCAGCCAGCGGTTGCTGCTGCTTACGCGCTTCTACCCAAACCGCTTTATCCTGAACGATTTTATCTAACACTGTACCTTGCATGGTTATCCTCTTGCTGCCAGAGCGACCACGCGCTCGTAAGCCTGACCGCTACGGATCGCCACGAGCGCACGCTGTGCATTTTCACGCAGATCTTCATTGCCAAAGACTTTAAGAAGCATAGCGACGTTGACGGCTACCGCTTCCTCATGGGCTTGCTGGCCATTACCCTGAAGTAAACGTGTCAGAATGTCACGGTTTTCTTCGGGTGTACCGCCTGCCAACGCTTCCTTTGGATGGAAACCGAAACCAAAGTCTTCGGGTGAGAGCTGATAGCGGGTGATTTCCCCGTCGCGCAGTTCGGCGACGTGAGTAACATCATGCAGCGCCACTTCGTCCATGCCACCACCGTGAACCACGGCGGCACGTTGATAGCCCAACACTTTCAGCGTCTGTGCAATCGGTAACACCAACTCCGGGCTGTAAACACCAATCACAGCCAGCGGTGGACGCGCCGGATTGATCAGCGGCCCCAGTACGTTAAACAGCGTGCGGGTTTTAAGCTGCTGTCGAACCGGCATCGCGTGACGAAATCCGGTGTGATACTGCGGCGCAAACAGGAAGCAGACGTTTAAATCATCTAACGCTTTGCGCGCCTGATCGGCAGGCATATCCAGATTGATACCAAACGCTGCCAGCAGATCAGAAGAGCCTGACTTGCTGGATACGCTGCGGTTGCCGTGTTTGGCCACTTTTAACCCACAGGTCGCCGCAACAAAGGCGCTGGCTGTTGAGATATTAATGCTGTTGCTGCCATCGCCGCCGGTACCGACAATATCCGCAAAGGCGTAACCGGGGCGCGGAAAAGGTTTGGCATCTTCCAGCAGCGCGGTCGCCGCACCGGCAATCTCTTCCGGCGCTTCGCCTCTGACTTTCATGGCAATCAGCGCCGCAGCAAGCTGTGTCGGTTCCAGCTGCCCCGTAATAATGGCGCTGAACAGTTGATGGCTTTCTGCCTGATTCAGCGTTTGCGCCTGGTAAAGTTTTTCCAGAATAGTGTGCATTTTATTCTCCCTGTTACTTCGCCAGCGCCCAGGCTAAGGTCTGCTCAAGCAGGCGCGCGCCCTGGGTCGTTAAAATGGATTCGGGATGAAACTGGAATCCGCAAACACGATCTGCATCATGACGCACCGCCATTACCATACCGTTGAAACTGGCATTGACCGTGAGTTCATCAGGCGTGTTGCTCCCCACCAGCGAGTGATAACGCGCCACCGGCAGCGGGTTACTCAGGCCCGCGAACATCGCTTCACCATCGTGTGTAACCGAAGAGGCTTTGCCATGCAGGATTTCTCCCGCCTGGCCCACATGTCCGCCGTAGGCTTCAACAATGGCCTGATGACCCAGGCAGATGCCAATAATCGGCAAATGCCCCCGCAAAACCCGCAGCAGTTCGGGCATGCAACCCGCATCTTTCGGCGCGCCAGGGCCTGGTGACAGCATCAGTACGGGGTTTTCCATACGCTGAAGATGTTCAATCAGCAGTTCAGCCGGCAGGTTGTTACGATAAATCACCACGTTGTGGCCGAAGGTGCGCAGCTGATCGACCAGGTTGTAAGTAAAGGAATCGATATTATCGAGCAGCAAAATGTCAGCCATCAGAAAATCTCCTTGCAGTGATGAGCGGTTGCGATAGCGCGCAACACCGCGCGAGCTTTATTTCGGCTCTCATCCGCTTCAGCCTGAGGATGAGAGTCGAGCACCACGCCAGCACCCGCTTGCACGGTAGCGATGCCATCTTCGACATAGGCGGAGCGAATCACAATGCAGGTATCTAAATCACCGCTGGCGGTGAAATAACCCACCGCGCCGCCGTAGCTGCCACGCCGCGTGCCTTCCGCTGCGGCAATGCGCTGCATGGCGCGCACTTTTGGCGCGCCACTCAGCGTGCCCATGTTCATGCAGGCGCGATAGGCATGTAGCACATCCAGATCGTCGCGCAGTTTTCCGACCACGCGCGACACCAGATGCATCACAAAGGAGTAACGGTCAACTTTCGTCAGATCTGCCACGTAGCGGCTGCCGGGTACGCAAATGCGCGCCAAATCGTTACGGGCTAAATCCACCAGCATCAAATGCTCCGCCAGCTCTTTATGATCGGTACGCATTTCCAGTTCGATGCGGCTGTCGAGATCGCGATCCAGCGTGCCGTCGGCGTGACGTCCACGCGGGCGGGTGCCGGCAATCGGATAGATTTCAATCTGGCGCGACGTTGCATCATATTTCAGTGAGCTTTCTGGCGAGGCGCCGAACAGCGAGAAATCCTGATCCTGCATGAAAAACATATACGGGCTGGGATTACTGTTTTTTAACGTTTCATACGCTGCCAGCGGCGATGGGCAGGGCAGCGAGAAGCGGCGCGAAGGCACCACCTGGAAAATTTCACCGATGCGGATCGCCTCCTGCATCTGGCGCACCACGTCACAATAGGCTTCATCGCTTTGGTTGGTGCTCAGCGTCATTTGCTCAACGGTTTGCACCGGTAAAACCGGTGCTGGTTGCAGCATCTGACCATGCAACTGTTCAATGCGGCTCTGCAGGCGCTGGAACTCGCTGGTGGAAGGGCAAAACAGACTGGCTTGTAAACGCGCAGTGCGCGCCTGATGGTCCAGCACTAATAAGGTTTCAGCCAGATAGAAGCAGTAATCGGGGCAACGCTGCGTATTATCAAGTTCAGGCAGGTCTTCAAACCCGGCAACTAAATCGTAAGCAAACAGTCCCCCCAGCAATAATGCTTCACGCTCGTCGGCTGGCGTATTCACCAGCTGCGGGATGAGGCGCAGTGCATCAAATACCGAGAGCGCCTGTAAGCGGGAATCTTCATCCTGTGCGCCTGCTGTTTGAGGAAACGTCAGCTCACGACCATCAGGACGCACGTTGATGGATACGGCTTCAGGCAGGGCCGCATCCAGCAAGGGCAGCAGGGCGCGTCCATTTTCTGACAGCACTTGTACGGTCACGCGATTACCCAACGCGCTGATACGCAAAGCACTGTCGACAATCAGCAGGCTTTTTAAGTTACGTTTGCTGTCAATATCAGCCGATTCGAGCAACAGGGTTGCCGGACGTGCGCCGCATACCTGATGAAACACTGCGGCCGGATCTTCGCGATAGGGCGCGGTGCCGGTAATCAACTTCAATGTAGGTTTCGCATTTGGCATGATGAATTCTCTGAATTTCGCTCAAAAAAAGCCCGCTCAGTGGCGGGCTCAGGTATTTGCACAGTGCTTACGCAAGTCGTGCACGACCATGTCGCCCGTTTCTGGGAACATCGCGCCACCAACCGTTTAAAAGCGTATGAATAACAGCCATGATGAAATACCCGTTACGTGTGAACTTGTGTACTAGTTAACGGGTTCAGGGCGAAAATGTCAATACACTTTTTCTCGCACCGTCAAAATCGTTATCATGCTGGCCGGTTTAGTACTTTGCAGGAGTTATCTTGAGCGATATCGCCCGTTTTCCAGTTTACGATTTACACAGCCATACGCGCGCGTCTGACGGCTTGCTCACGCCGCAGGCTTTGGTGCAGCGAGCGGTTGAGATGCGCGTGGGGGTATTAGCCATCACCGATCACGATTCCGTGTCGGGCGTCAGCGAGGCGCAACAGGCGGTTATTGAACAGGATTTACCGATTAAGGTTGTTCCTGGCGTTGAGATCTCAACGGTGTGGGAAAATCATGAAATACATATTGTCGGTCTGAATATCGATATCCACCATCCGACGATGACCGCGTTTTTAGCGGCGCAGCACGCCTGTCGGCAGGCGCGGGCCGAACGTATCGCCGAACGGCTGGAAAAAGCCGCGGTGCCGGGTGCGCTGGCGGGTGCAGCGCGCCTGGCCGACGGTGGCGTCATCACGCGCGGACATTTCGCCCGTTTTCTGGTGGAGCAGGGCCGGGCCGACAATATCGCCCAGGTGTTCAAAAATTATCTGGCGCGCGGCAAAACCGGTTACGTGCCGCCACAATGGTGTACAATTGAACAAGCTATTGATGCTATTCATCATTCTGGCGGTTGTGCGGTACTGGCGCATCCTGGACGCTATGGGCTTTCTGCCAAGTGGCTCAAACGTCTGGTCGCCTTTTTTCGTGAGGCCGGCGGGGATGCAATGGAAGTGGCGCAATGTCAGCAAGCGCCAAATGAGCGTACGCAATTAGCGCAGTATGCTCAGGATAACCATTTAGCCGCATCGCAAGGGTCTGATTTTCATCAGCCTTGTCCCTGGATCGAGTTGGGCCGCAAATTATGGCTGCCCGCAGGTGTCGAGCCCGTCTGGCAGCGTTTTCCGGATCTGGCCCCTGCATTTGAATACACCTAAAGGTGACATGAGGTTTCTATGAGTCAACTGTTTCATATCCATCCTGACAATCCGCAACCCCGGTTAATCAATCAGGCGGTGGATTACCTTAATAAAGGCAGTGTCATCGTCTATCCAACCGACTCGGGTTATGCCCTGGGCTGCCGACTGGAAGAGAAAGGCGCAATGGAGCGCATCTGTCGTATTCGCCAGTTGGATGGTAATCACAACTTTACGCTTATGTGCCGCGATCTCTCTGAGTTGTCGGTTTACTCACAGGTGGGTAACTCTGCGTTTCGCCTGTTAAAAAACAATACGCCAGGCAATTACACCTTTATTTTAAAAGCGACCAAAGAAGTGCCGCGCCGCCTGATGAACGATAAACGTAAAACCATCGGCCTGCGCGTGCCCTCCAATCCGGTCGCGCTGGCACTCCTGGAAGCCCTGAATGAGCCGATGATGTCCACCTCGTTGATTCTGCCCGGCAACGATTTTACGGAATCCGATCCCGAAGATATTCAGCACAGCATTGGCAAACTGGTCGATCTGATTATCGATGGCGGTACGCTCGGGCAGCAGCCCACCACGGTGGTTGATCTGACGCAAGATGCGCCAGCGGTCGTCCGCGAAGGCGTTGGCGATACCCGGCCGTTCCAGTAAATAGCGTCAGGCGCCGCGAGTTGGTGCCTGCGCAATATTTTTTTCCAGCCAGCCTTTAAACGCGCCGTAAGGAATATAAAGCGAAACGTCTTTGAGAATTATTTTCCCGGAGCGGCGATTTTTAATCGCGCCAGAATAACCCACAATGACCCCGCCAAGCGTTTCGTCACTATTATAGACACCACCGCCAGACATACCCTGTACCACACCCGCATTTGACGCCATTGCCATGCAGGGACTTTTATTCCAGCTATTACGGATTGCAGTGCGTGCCAAATTAACGCCAGACGATTCCACCGGCATGGCAGAAATAAAGCTGTAGCCATACATTTTTACGGCGTCGCCAATATCACTGCTGCGAAATTTCGCCAGCGTATTCGCGTCATTTTTATGATAAATAATCGCAAGATCGCAATAAGGATGATAAGCCTTTACGCGTTGCACCGCATATTTAGCAACGTGCGCCGCTGTCAGGCTGTATTCAGGCGTGAGCGGGATGCTGGTGCCCAGTGTGCCCAGACCAAGGATCGTTGGAATGCCGGTCACGTTCATATCAACATGCTGCATCGCCGCGCGACTATACTCAGTATGGCCCACAGAGCAACCGCTTAGCGCCAGCGCAGCAAACACTGGGGCCAGAAACAGTTTTCTCATGGTTAGGATCTTTATTCAGGCATGTCTGTAAAATCCCTGGTGAAGATTTCTGACATGCTAATTTAGGTTCATCATTGAACCGTATTAACGCAACAATCCCGGATGCGCCGGTTTATTGTATTAATTCAGGAGAGGCTTATTTATTAATAATTAATTTATATGAAAATATATGTTTAAGTGATTAAGGTTAAACTTTCACTCAAGTTTTCTTTGCTCTCCTGGGGTAAATTTTACACAAATAATAAACCGGTACAATTGAATAAAATTAATATTAATCAAAAAGAATAAAAAATAAGGTATTAATCCAACCTGTGGCGTAATTAGCCTGATAATTTATATTTAACGGAAGGCTAATCTCATGTAAAAGCAATTCATTAGCATAATGTGCTATTAAGTGCTTCTATTTTAGTTCATGTGATGCAAGGGTTATCCTTATAAAGCTTAAGATACTGTTAATGATTTCGCTGGCAGCATTTTGCTTTAAGTAGGTGACAAATTGGCAAATTTGCAGGTTATTCAGTACCGGTTATTATGATTGCAATTCGCTAGCCTGGCATTTTAGCTGTGCGTTGCTAATGTTTTTCTGGCTGAGATTTTCTTCATGAAAGAATGCCTTTTGTTCACTATTCTCACTTAGCGGGCCACAAAAACAAAGCGCGTTACATTAGGGTTAAATGTCTGTATAATGGGCCAAACTTTTTAAGTTAACCTTTTGATTTAAAAAAGAATTATCACTCTACCGTGACGCCTGGGAAGGCGACAATGAGGAAGCTCAATGAGCGAAAAGTTACAGAAAGTCTTAGCGCGTGCCGGTCATGGTTCGCGTCGTGAAATCGAAGCAATGATCGCTGCCGGACGCGTAAGCGTTGATGGCAAACTGGCTACGCTAGGCGACCGTATTGAAAACAATAAAGCCCTGAAAATCCGTATTGATGGTCATCTGGTGTCGATTGCTGAATCAGCAACGGACGTTTGCCGCGTGCTGGCTTACTACAAACCAGAAGGCGAACTCTGTACGCGTAGCGATCCAGAAGGGCGCCCAACCGTTTTTGACCGTCTGCCGCGTCTGCGTGGTTCACGCTGGATTGCTGTAGGTCGTCTTGACGTTAATACCTGCGGATTGATGCTGTTTACCACTGATGGTGAGCTGGCAAACCGTTTGATGCATCCAAGCCGTGAAGTGGAACGCGAATACGCTGTGCGTGTGTTTGGTCAGATTGATGATGATAAAATCCGTCAGTTAAGCAAAGGCGTGCAGCTGGAAGATGGCCCGGCGGCTTTTAAAACATTGCGTTTTGCCGGTGGTGAAGGCATTAACCAGTGGTATAACGTTACGCTGACTGAAGGGCGTAACCGTGAAGTGCGTCGCTTGTGGGAAGCTGTCGGCGTACAGGTCAGCCGTCTGATGCGTGTACGCTATGGTGATATCACTTTACCAAAAGGCTTGCCGCGGGGTGGCTGGACCGAACTTGATCTGTCAGCCGTTAACTACTTACGCAATCTGGTCGGTATGGACGATGAAACCGTCACCAAACTGGTGGTTGAAAAAGATCGTCGCCGCACCAAGGCCAACCAAATCCGTCGTGCTGTGAAACGCCACAGTCAGACAAGCGGCAATCAACGCCGTAACAGCGGTGGTAAAACGGGTGGTAAAAGCAGTAAACGCACCAGCAATTAATTTACCCGCCGGTACAAAAAACGCAGCTTAACCGCTGCGTTTTCTTTTATTACCAGTCAATACCTTGTTGCGCCTGAATGCCTGCATCAAAGGCATGCTTAACCGGTCGCATTTCTGTCACGGTATCTGCCATCTCAATAAGGCTACGATGACAACCGCGTCCGGTAACGATCACGCTTTGATGGGAAGGGCGCTGGGAAATCGCCGTAATGAGCGCCTCCAGTGGCAGATAGTCCATACTGACCATATAGGTTATTTCATCCAGAATGACTAAATCCAGACTGCTATCGGCGAGCATACGTCTGGCATGTTGCCAGACAGCGAGGCAGGCTTCTGTATCAGTCTGACGATTTTGCGTATCCCAGGTAAAGCCGGTTGCCATCACCTGAAATTCAACGCCGTGCTGCTCCAGCAGATTTCGCTCGCCGTTCGGCCATTCACCTTTGATGAACTGAATAACGCCCACACGCTGATGATGACCACAGGCGCGCACAGCAGTGCCAAATGCTGCGGTGGTTTTGCCTTTTCCGTTGCCCGTAAACACCATCAGAATGCCGCGCACCTCGGTTGCCGCCGCAATGCGCGCATCGACCTGCTCTTTAAGCCGCTGCTGGCGTTGTTGATGACGATCGTCACTCATTATTCAGCCGCTCCGGGTTTTCTGCCGGGCTGTGCATCAAAGCTGATGCCGGTTTTACGGCGGCTGTCATCTCCCATCAAATAAAGGTAAAGCGGCATTAAATCCCCTGGCGTTTTAAGCTTGTTCGCATCTTCTTCTGGAAAAGCACTGGCGCGCATTTTGGTGCGGGTGCCGCCTGGATTAATACAATTCACCCGTAAATGATGGTTTTTATACTCATCGGCCATCACCTGCATCATGCCCTCTGTGGCAAATTTCGATACTGCATAAGCCCCCAGCCCGCACGTCCGGTCCGGCCCACACTGGAAGTCGTAAACACTAATGACCCTGCGGCGGATTTCAGCAGCAGTGGAAGCAGCGCCTGGGTAAGATAGAAGGTGGCATCAACATTGATTTTCATTACCTCTTGCCAGACCTGCGGGTCGAGTTCGGCCAGCGGAACGATCTCACCCAGAATGCCTGCGTTATGTAAGACGCCGTCTAAATGAGAAAATTGTTGTGCCAGTTGCTGCGCCAGCTGCTGGCAGTTTTCGGGCGTCGCTTGCGCCAGGTCAAATACCACACTGTGAGCAGGACGTTTGTTTAACTGATTGATTGCATTTTCGGCTTGCTGCAGTCGCTCAAGGTTGCGTCCCAGCAGAATGACCTCTGCGCCATAACGTGCATAGGTTAACGCAGCCTCACGACCGATGCCGTCAGATGCACCCGTGACAAGAATAATACGGTTATCGAGCAGATCGCTTTTTGGTTGATAGTACACGGCGTAATCCTCGGGCGATGGGCAAAGTATTTTCGCTTTATGCCTTAATTTCCCATCAGGTGCAATCATCGCCCGGCGCATTCTGTGCCAGATGATGGCATTTCAGGCGACGCATGGCATCAAACCAGTTAAACTAGCTTATTGTCTCTAATTCTCTGTTTAATAAGGCGACGCGATGGACCTTTTTTCAAATTATGGACTTTTTCTCGCAAAAGTAGTGACGCTGGTGGTTGCAGTCGCTGCCATTGTGCTGATCATTATGAATGCGGCGCTGCGCAAGCGCGGCCAGAGCGGACAACTCCGCCTGACGCATCTGGGTGATGATTATCAACAGATGAAAGACGATTTGCTGTTAGCAAAAATGAAGCCGCATGCGCAAAAGCTGTGGCTAAAAAATCATAAAAAAGCGGAAAAGCAGAAAGCAAAAGCTGAAAAGCGGGCAGCGAAGCAGGGTGAAAGCGAAACCCCTAAACCTACCATGTATGTTATTGACTTTAAAGGCAGTATGGATGCCAGTGAAGTCACTTCGTTGCGTGAAGAAGTCTCTGCGGTGCTGGCTGTGGCACAGAAGGGAGATGAAGTATTACTGCGCCTCGAAAGCCCTGGCGGCGTTGTGCATGGATATGGGTTAGCCGCGTCACAATTGCAGCGTTTACGCGATCAGGGTTTGCGCGTGACGGCAGCCGTAGACAAAGTCGCTGCCAGTGGGGGCTATATGATGGCCTGCGTTGCAAATCATATTGTGGCGGCCCCTTTTTCAATCATTGGTTCGATTGGCGTCGTGGCGCAAATCCCTAACTTCAATCGTTTATTAAAGCGCAATGATATCGATATTGAGCTGCACACTGCGGGACAATACAAGCGTACGCTCACCCTGTTTGGTGAGAATACGGAAGAAGGACGCGAAAAATTCCAGGAAGATCTTAATGAAACGCATCTGCTGTTTAAAGATTTCGTCCATCAAATGCGTCCCTCTTTAAATATTGAAAATGTTGCGACCGGTGAACACTGGTATGGGCGTCAGGCGTTGGATCTGGGCCTGGTGGATGCGATTGGCACCAGCGACGATTTGATTATTTCACACATGGACAGATTCAATGTGTTGGGCGTGCATTATGCGCGTCGCCGCAAGATGATCGACCGCGTGACGCACAGTGCAGGCGCTGTTGCTGAGCGGTTGTTGCTGAAACTGTGGCAGCGTGGCGAAAAACCCTTGTTATAAAAGAAACCCGGCACCCGCCGGGTTTGTTTTTAAGGGCTTTTATTCAAGGTGATAAAGAGGCGATAACGTTACCGTGAGATGCTTAAACAGGTTAAACACCGCTGTGGTTTTTGCTGTTGGTACATCATCGGCATCAAGAAAGAAAGGGCCACGAAATACCAACAGCTCGCCTTGCTGTATCACGTCAGTGGTTTCCATTCCGGCAAAATAATCATCATGCTCTTTGATTAACGCGTTCGCTTTTTCCAGTAACGCGCGGCGTGTAATAGCCTGGGTATTGTTCTGCATTTATCCCTCTCTTTTTTGACAGCACCTTAATCCTTTCTATATTACTTGCGAGTCATGTTGTTCGACAATTCATCGTAATCGCTGAAAAATTGGCGCAAATTTAGCCAGAGTGCTAATTAAGTTGCGTAACAGATTTTATCAGGTACAGTGTGGGCGATTCAGATTTCAGGGAGATCGCACCGGGATGTGTGATTATGTCAGGTGGAAAAAGCGATTTTTATCAAAACGTTGCACAATGCCATGGAGTCTGACCTGAGATTGATCCCTCCGCCTTGAAATGTTCAACAGGCGCAGCAATATTGAACCCAATGGGTTTTTGGGCATCCAATTCTCTCCCGATTAGCAGGACGTTTTCATTAGGTAAAGGTAAATATGGGTAAAGCACTCGTTATTGTTGAGTCCCCGGCAAAGGCCAAAACAATCAATAAATACCTCGGCAGTGACTACGTGGTGAAATCCAGCGTGGGTCATATCCGGGATCTGCCGACCAGTGGTTCAACCGCAAAAAAAGTGCTGACGCCTCGACAGATAAAAAAGCCAAAAAAGTTAAAAAAGACGAAAAGGCTGCTTTGGTCAGTCGCATGGGTGTCGATCCTTATCACGGCTGGGAAGCGGATTATCAAATCCTGCCCGGTAAAGAGAAAGTTGTTGCTGAATTAAAAGCCTTAGCCGCAAACGCAGATCACGTTTATCTCGCAACTGACCTTGACCGCGAAGGGGAAGCCATTGCCTGGCACCTGCGGGAAGTGATAGGCGGCGATGACAAACGGTTCAGCCGCGTAGTGTTTAACGAAATCACTAAAAATGCGATTCGTCAGGCGTTTGAACAGCCAGGCGAATTGAACATCGATCGTGTAAATGCCCAACAGGCGCGTCGTTTTATGGACCGCGTTGTGGGTTACATGGTTTCTCCACTGCTGTGGAAAAAAGTGGCGCGCGGTTTATCTGCGGGCCGCGTGCAATCTGTTGCTGTGCGTCTGGTTGTCGAGCGCGAGCGCGAGATCAAAGCGTTTGTGCCTGAAGAGTACTGGGAACTGAGCGCCAGTCTCGCCACGCCAAAAGGCGACGATCTGCCGATGGACGTCACGCATTACGGTGACAAAGCTTTCCGTCCAGTCAACCGTGAGCAGACGCATGCTGCTGTCGCACTGCTGGAAAAAGCCCGCTATGAAGTCATTGATCGTGAAGATAAGCCAACCAGCAGCAAACCTGGCGCACCTTATATTACGTCTACGCTGCAGCAGGCAGCCAGCACGCGCCTGGGTTTTGGCGTGAAGAAAACCATGATGATGGCGCAGCGGTTGTATGAAGCGGGCCACATTACCTATATGCGTACTGACTCAACTAACCTGAGCCAGGATGCCATCGCGATGGCACGGGGTTACATCGAAAGTCACTTTGGTAAAAAGTATTTACCTGACGCTGCCAACACCTACGCCAGTAAAGATAATTCCCGGAAGCGCACGAAGCGATTCGTCCTTCTGACGTTGAGGTTGTTGCTGAAAAACTAAAAGATATGGAAGCGGACGCACAGAAGCTGTATCAGCTGATTTGGCGCCAGTTCGTTGCCTGTCAGATGACCCCAGCGCAATACGACTCCACGACATTAACCGCTGCCGCAGGCGACTATAAACTCAAAGCTAAAGGGCGCACGCTGCGCTTTGACGGCTGGACGAAAGTGATGCCGGCGCTGCGTAAAAATGATGAAGACCGGACATTACCGCCAGTAAACGTTGGCGACGTGCTTGACCTGCAACAGCTGATGCCGAGCCAGCACTTTACCAAACCGCCTGCGCGTTTTAGTGAAGCATCGCTGGTGCGTGAACTCGAAAAGCGTGGCATTGGTCGTCCTTCGACTTACGCCGCGATTATTTCAACCATTCAGGATCGGGGTTATGTGCGGGTCGAAAACCGCCGTTTCTATGCTGAGAAAATGGGTGAAATTGTTACCGATCGGTTGGAAGAGAATTTCCGCGAGTTGATGAACTACGATTTTACTGCGCACATGGAAAACAGCCTGGATCAGGTGGCGAATAACCAGGCGCAGTGGAAAGCGGTGCTCGATAACTTCTTCAGCGACTTTACCCAGCAGCTCGATAAGGCGGAGAAAGATCCTGAAGAAGGCGGCATGCAGCCTAACCAAATGGTGCTGACCTCCATCGATTGCCCGACATGCGGTCGTAAGATGGGTATCCGAACCGCCAGCACCGGCGTTTTCCTCGGCTGTTCTGGCTATGCCTTACCACCGAAAGAGCGTTGCAAGCAGACCATTAACCTTATCCCAGAAAATGAAGTCTTGAATATTCTGGAGGGTGATGACGCAGAAACCAATGCGCTGCGTGCGCGTCGCCGCTGCCAGAAGTGCGGGACGGCGATGGACAGCTACCTGATCGATAATCAGCGCAAGCTGCACGTATGTGGTAACAATCCGGAGTGTGACGGCTACGAAATTGAGCAGGGCGAATTTCGTATTAAAGGGTATGACGGTCCGATTGTTGAGTGCGAAAAATGTGGCTCTGAAATGCACCTGAAAATGGGGCGTTTCGGTAAATACATGGCGTGTACTAACGACGACTGTAAAAATACCCGTAAGATTTTACGTAACGGTGACGTTGCTCCGCCAAAAGAAGATCCGGTGCCATTACCTGAACTGGCGTGTGAGAAGTCGGATGCTTATTTTGTCTTACGTGATGGCGCAGCGGGCGTATTTCTGGCCGCAAACACCTTCCCGAAATCGCGTGAAACTCGTGCGCCGTTAGTGGAAGAGTTACAACGTTTTAAAGATCGTCTGCCAGAGAAATTAAAATATTTGGCCGAGGCACCTGCTACCGATCCAGACGGGAACAAAACGATGGTGCGCTTTAGTCGTAAGACTAAACAGCAGTATGTTTCCTCTGAAAAAGAGGGCAAAGCCACCGGCTGGTCCGCCTTCTATTTAGAAGGAAAATGGCAAGAAGCCAAAAAGTAACCCTTTCAGGCCAGCATTCGCTGGCCTTTTTCTGTTCCTTATATCAATACGTTCTACAATCCTTTGCTAAATGATATAGTGGTTATAGCATTTCCGACCTTTCTGATACCTGGCATTCAGCACTTTTCATAGGCGACGTTACGTCAGCCGGGGATGCGACTCTGTAGCTTACTGGGATGGAACATTTATGAAATTACAGCAGTTGCGCTATATCGTTGAAGTAGTCAATCACAACCTCAATGTCTCCTCTACGGCCGAGGGGCTTTACACCTCACAACCTGGCATCAGCAAACAAGTACGCATGCTCGAAGATGAACTTGGCGTGCAGATTTTTGCGCGTAGTGGCAAACATCTCACCCAGGTCACACCGGCGGGTGAAGAGATTATCCGCATCGCCCGTGAAGTCCTGTCTAAAGTCGATGCGATTAAGTCGGTTGCCGGTGAGCATACCTGGCCCGATAAAGGTTCCCTCTATGTGGCAACCACGCATACCCAGGCGCGTTATGCTTTGCCTGGCGTGATTAAAGGTTTTATTGAACGCTATCCGCGCGTCTCGCTGCATATGCATCAGGGATCGCCCACTCAGATAGCGGAAGCGGTATCGAAAGGAAATGCCGATTTCGCCATCGCCACCGAAGCGTTACATCTGTACGACGATCTCATCATGCTGCCGTGCTATCACTGGAATCGGGCCATTGTAGTGACACCCGAGCATCCATTAGCAGGTAAAGCGCAAGTTACGATTGAAGAGCTGGCGGATTATCCACTGGTGACTTATACCTTCGGCTTTACCGGGCGTTCTGAGCTTGATACTGCCTTTAACCGGGCAGGGTTAACACCGCGTATTGTGTTCACCGCAACCGACGCTGACGTCATTAAAACCTACGTCAGATTAGGGTTAGGCGTGGGTGTGATAGCCAGCATGGCGGTTGATCCGGTTTCCGATCCTGACCTGGTGAAGATTGGGGCTGCGGAAATATTCACCAACAGCACCACCAAAATCGGCTTCCGTCGCAGTACCTTCCTGAGAAGTTATATGTATGATTTCATACAACGTTTTGCGCCACATTTAACCCGGGATGTGGTTGATGCCGCTGTTGCGTTGCGTTCAAATGAAGATATTGAAGCCATGTTTAAAGACATCAAGCTGCCCTTTAAATAATCACTTTATCGATTAACCCCTTTTAAGGCTGCCTGTTGCAGCCTTTTTTATTTCCAATTGTTAGCGCCAGCCTAATCTCGAACAAACCTATTATTTTTTTGTAAATGAAACACTGATCACATGTTTTTTCATTGTTGTTTCTTAAATGCGAATTAGTACACATTTTTTGTCATTCTACTTTGCGACCTGCCAGGATTATTCCCATACTCCAGTTAAGACCTGATGCAGAGCCGCTTTCGCAGGGGCTTTAAAATTAACGCTTTAGTTTAAATTGGTACTAACATTTAATTTAAGCCAAATTTATAACGTAATTGTTTATTTAAGTTAAGGTGGCAAAGTTAATGATTACTTAAGTTATTTTGTCTATTTTGATAAATAGCATTAATCGTTGTACTCAATAAAAATAACTGGATTTTTGGTCTTAAGGCGTTTAGGATTCGTCCTAAATCTTAATTGGTGTTATCAATCATTTTATTGAGAGTGATTATCAAAAACTATGACTACTCGACTGACTGTTCAACCGGGCTTCCCGGCTAAAAGCACTAAGGTTCAGCGATCAGGTAATACACGTCGCAAAGCCTGGTTAACTGTGTTTGCGGCTTCTGCGCTTTTTTGGGTAGTGGTTGCATTAATGATTTGGCGTATGTGGGGCTAAGCCATGTGGGCGAATATACTCAGCCATAAACGCGATTTAATTGCACGCCAGCACAAGCCTTCTTCTTGCAAGGTGAACGAGCCGGTTGCAAAAAATGAAAAAGTGACTATCCCGGACTCCTGGGAGTTGAGTGATACTCAGCGTCACTTCATCGAGTCTTTCATGGACCCGAAAACTAAATAATGCTGTAAGCACGACTTTATTACTCTTAAAACTCTTCTTTCCGGTTTATTCCGGCGGGCACTTTAAAAGCCCAGTCATCACACTCAGCATAAAAAAGGTGTCATCTTTTAAAAGATGATCGAATGACTTTTTGCGCCGTTTTCGGCGGGGAGTGCTCTTATGAATACGATTAAATTGTCCTGGTTCTCTGCCTACGCATTCTCCTTTGCGTTTTGGTCGGCGGCTGTATGGATCGCATTATAATATGAGTTAAATTGCTTCTTTCCGATGCCTCGTATTGCCCACGGGGCATTTCGTTTACGTCAATTGTTGCAATTCGTGTTGTAATCAAAACGTTAACGAAATTGTGGTCTATCTTTAACATAAACCTTGTTATCACTGAGGTTTAAAGATCACGATTATAAAGGAGGAAATATGTCGTTAACCCTACGCGAGCAGAGTCAGGAAACACTGCAGGTCGACAATCAAACCTATCACTACTTCAGTCTTCCCTATGCTGCGCAACACCTCGGTAATATCGATCGTCTTCCAAAATCAATGAAAGTTTTGCTGGAAAACCTTCTGCGCTGGCAGGATGGGGATTCCGTTACGCAGGACGATATTCAGGCGCTGATTGACTGGCAAAAAGATGCCCATGCCGACCGTGAAATCGCTTACCGTCCTGCACGTGTGCTGATGCAGGACTTTACCGGTGTCCCCGCTGTGGTGGATTTAGCGGCGATGCGTGAAGCGGTAAATCGGCTGGGTGGCGAAGTCGCCAGAGTTAATCCGCTCTCTCCGGTTGATCTGGTGATTGACCATTCAGTCACCGTGGATCATTTTGGCAATGATGACGCTTTCGAAGAAAACGTGCATCTGGAAATGGAACGTAACCACGAGCGTTATGTGTTCCTGCGCTGGGGACAAAAAGCATTTGATAAATTTCGCGTTGTTCCACCCGGTACGGGCATCTGCCATCAGGTAAACCTTGAGTATTTAGGTAAATCTGTCTGGCATGAGAAAATCGACGGCAAAGAGTTTGCGTGGCCTGACACCCTGGTCGGCACCGATTCCCACACCACCATGATAAACGCGCTGGGCGTACTGGGATGGGGCGTGGGAGGGATCGAAGCGGAAGCGGCAATGCTCGGCCAACCTGTTTCCATGCTGATCCCGGACGTCGTAGGCTTTAAGCTGACCGGAAAATTGCGTCCCGGCATCACCGCGACTGACTTAGTGCTTACCGTCACGCAAATGCTACGTAAGCACGGCGTGGTAGGCAAGTTTGTTGAATTCTACGGTGACGGACTTGCAGATTTACCGCTGGCGGATCGTGCAACCATTGCGAACATGGCACCTGAATATGGCGCAACCTGCGGCTTTTTCCCGATTGACGAAGTCACCGTCGCCTATATGAACCTGACCGGACGTGATGCTGAACAGGTCGCGCTGGTTGAAGCTTATGCTAAAAAACAGGGGATGTGGCGTAATCCCGGTGATGAGCCGATCTTTACCAGCACCTTAGCACTCGATATGAATGAGGTTGAATCGAGCCTGGCCGGTCCAAAACGTCCACAGGATCGCGTCTCTCTGGGCGAGGTGCCTGCGGCGTTTGATGCCAGCAACGAGCTGGAGGTTAACCATGCGCAGAAGCCGCATAAAAGCGTTGAATATATTGATAGCGATACCGGTCTTCATCATCAGCTAACTGATGGTGCGGTGGTTATCAGTGCGATTACCTCATGCACCAATACTTCTAACCCCAGCGTATTAATGGCGGCGGGTTTGCTGGCGAAGAAAGCGGTTGAGCGAGGCCTTAAGCGTCAGCCCTGGGTTAAAGCATCATTAGCGCCAGGCTCGAAGGTGGTTTCTGATTATTTAGCGGTTGCCCAGCTCACCGCTTATCTCGATAAACTGGGCTTTAACCTGGTGGGTTACGGCTGCACTACCTGTATCGGTAACTCTGGCCCCTTGCCGGATAATATTGAGTCGGCGATTAAAGAGGGCGATTTGACCGTTGGGGCGGTGCTGTCGGGCAACCGAAATTTTGAGGGCCGTATTCATCCGCTGATCAAAACTAACTGGCTGGCTTCTCCGCCGCTGGTGGTGGCTTATGCATTGGCGGGCAATATGAAGGTTAATCTGCAAACCGAGCCGCTCGGTAACGATCGAAACGGACAGCCCGTTTACCTTAAAGATATCTGGCCATCGCCAGAGGAGATTTCAACCGCTGTCCAGCAAGTCACCAGTGACATGTTTCACAAAGAATACTCTGAGGTGTTTGACGGCACGCCGGAGTGGCAGCAAATTAAAGTGAGTGAAGCAGCCACCTATGACTGGGATGAAGGATCAACCTATATCCGTCTGTCGCCATTCTTTGATGATATGGAGAAAGAGCCGAAGCCGGTTACCGACATCAAAGGTGCCCGAATGCTGGCAATGCTCGGTGACTCAGTGACCACAGACCATATTTCGCCAGCAGGCAGCATCAAAGCAGAAAGCCCGGCAGGACGCTATTTACTGGCACATGGGGTCGAGCGTAACGACTTTAACTCTTATGGCTCGCGTCGGGGAAACCATGAAGTCATGATGCGCGGTACCTTTGCCAATATTCGTATTCGCAACGAAATGGTGCCAGGGGTAGAAGGTGGCTACACCAGGCACTATCCGTCGGGTGAGCAACTGGCTATTTATGATGCCGCAATGAAATATCAGGAAGAGGGGATCCCGTTAGCGGTTATCGCGGGCAAAGAGTATGGTTCCGGATCCAGCCGTGACTGGGCTGCGAAGGGGCCTCGCCTGCAAGGTGTTCGCGTGGTGATTGCAGAGTCTTTCGAACGTATCCACCGTTCCAATCTGATTGGTATGGGAATTTTGCCGCTTGAATTTCCACAAGGAGTCACGCGCAAAACGTTGGGCTTAACCGGTGAAGAAATGATTGATGTTGAAAATCTTAATCAGCTTCAGCCAGGCTGTACGGTGAAAGTCACGTTAACCCATGCCGATGGAAGAAAGGAGACGCTCGATACACGCTGCCGTATTGATACCGGTAACGAGCTTACTTATTACCGCAACGATGGCATCCTGCATTATGTAATTCGTAATATGCTGACCTGAAATGAAACCGGGGCTGTTTCGGCCCCGGTTTTTTATCACGACTTCGGCAAAAGATGCCCCATTTTGGCTGCCTTGGTGTCGAGATAGTGTGCATTTTTCGGATTGCGACCCACCACTAACGGCACGCGGTCAACGATATTAATGCCAGCTTCTGACAAAATTTCGACTTTACGTGGATTGTTAGTTAATAAGCGCACCTCATTTACACCCAGCAGTTTGAACATGTCAGCACACAGCGTGAAATCACGCTCATCAGCGGCAAATCCTAACTGATGATTAGCTTCAACCGTGTCGTAACCTTTATCCTGCAGGGCATAGGCGCGAATTTTATTCAACAAACCGATATTGCGGCCTTCCTGGCGATGATACAACAGCACGCCACGCCCTTCTTCGGCAATAGCGTTCAATGCTGCTTCGAGCTGGAAGCCGCAGTCGCAACGCAAACTAAAAAGCGCATCGCCTGTCAGACATTCAGAATGGACGCGCGCCAGAACCGGATCGTTATCGTTAATATCACCATAAACCAGCGCGACGTGATCGTGACCGGTTGCCAGTTCTTCAAAACCGACCATCAGGAAATCTCCCCATGGCGTTGGCAGTTTGGCTTCTGCCACCCGTTTAAGCTGCATGTGACTCTCCAGAACCTTCAGAGGATGCACTATCATCATGATAGCGCACGGGCAAGTGTAGCCCGACAAACGTGCAATATTGTGCCACAACCTGTTGTTGGGCTGGTAATCTGTCATAACGATTGTAGTGATAAAGCACAATTATCCAATCCGCAATGGTTATGTTATTCTTTTTTAAGCTAAAGTTATTGATCTGACATCGTTAAGGTTCTAGCAAAGGATAGGGAATGCTTAAAATTTCGCGCCGTACCACCTTAGGGATGTTGCTGCTTTTACTGCTGCCGTCAGGCGTTTGGTTATCTGGTTGGCAGTGGCAGCCGGATGAAAGCAGTGCGCTTTTAAAGCTGTTGTTCTGGATGACTGAAACGGTCACCAGCCCGTGGGGGATTTTAACCAGCCTGATACTCAGTGCGTGGGTGCTGTGGTGTTTACGCTTCCGGCTGAAGCCCGCCATCGTGCTGCTGTTAATAATGAATGCAACGATTTTAGCGGGTCAGTATACAAAATCTTTTATCAAAGAACTGGTGCAGGAGCCGCGCCCTTATGTCATTTGGCTGGAGCAGAGCCATGGACTGGACGAGCAAACGTTTTATGAATTACCGCGCAAACAGCGCAGCCAAATGGTGAATGCGTTAATGGCAGACGACAAACACCTGCCCGGATGGTTAAAAAAGCACTGGGCCTACGAGACCGGTTTTGCTTTCCCTTCCGGGCATACTATGTTTGCTGCCAGCTGGGCGCTGCTGGTCATCGGTTTGTTATGGCCACGACGTCACTATAAAACGGTGGTGGTGGTTTTCTTATGGGCCAGCGCCGTGATGGGGAGTCGATTACTGCTGGGCATGCACTGGCCGCGTGATTTAGTGGTCGCGACGGTTTTATCCTGGCTGCTTGTCACGATTGCCACCTGGCTCGCACAGCGTTTTGCGGCCCGCTTACTCTGCCTCCGGCGGAACAAAAAGAGGTGGAGCAGCGTGAACCCGATTTGTAATTATGTGCGGCGGCCCCATATGATTGATTGTGCATGTGTAAAATCAATTTTCTCAATGCTGCCGGGAGCAGCATTTTTGCCATAGTTTTGGCATAATTCTAACCGACAACCTCACAACAGGAAGCACTGTGAAATATTTGCTGATTTTTTTAGTGGTTTTGGTCATTTTCATTATTTCCGTCACCTTAGGTGCGCATAACGACCAGGTTATCACCTTTAACTATCTGCTTGCGCAGGGCCAGTTCCGCATTTCTACGCTGTTAGCCTCCCTGTTTGGTGTAGGATTTTTTGCTGGGTTGGGCAATCTGCGGTTTATTCTGGCTTCGGGTTCGCGTTTCGCTGGCGAACGCACAGCGCAAAGTGAAGCGTATGCAGGCGCAACTCGAACAAAGCAGCACTGCGGTGACAACGTCACCTGCAACGACTGATCAGGAATAAGCCCTCATGCTTGAATTGCTGTTTCTGTTGCTTCCTGTAGCGGCTGCTTATGGCTGGTATATGGGACGCCGCAGCGCACAACAGGATAAGCAGCAAGAAGCGAACCGTTTGTCTCGTGAGTACGTTGCTGGCGTTAACTTTCTGCTTTCAAATCAACAAGACAAAGCCGTCGATCTGTTTCTGGACATGTTAAAAGAGGACAGCGGCACGGTTGAAGCTCACCTGACACTCGGTAATCTCTTTCGCTCACGCGGCGAAGTAGACCGGGCTATTCGCATCCATCAGTCGCTCATGGAAAGCGCATCGTTGAGTTACGAACAGCGTCTGCTGGCTGTACAGCAACTGGGACGCGATTATATGGCAGCCGGGCTTTATGACCGGGCTGAAGATATGTTCAAGCAGCTAACCGACGAAACTGATTTCCGTGTTGGCGCACTGCAACAGCTCCTGTTGATACACCAGGCGACCAGCGACTGGCAGCAGGCGATTGACGTCGCTGAGCGTCTGGTCAAACTGGGCAAAGACAAGCAGAAAGGTGAAATTGCGCATTTCTATTGTGAACTGGCGTTGCAGGCGATGAGCAGCGACGATCTGGATCGCGCCATGAACTTACTGAAAAAAGGCGAAGCGGCCGATCGCCAGAGTGCGCGTATCTCTATCATGATGGGGCGCATATTCATGGAAAAGGGTGAATATGCGAAAGCGGTGGAGCACTTGCAGCGCGTGCTTGAGCAGGATAAAGAGCTGGTCAGCGAAACCCTGCCGATGCTCGAAACCTGTTTTCAGCGACTGAATCAACCCGAAATGTGGGCTGAGTTTTTGCAACGCTGTGTTGAAGAAAATACCGGTGCCGCAGCCGAACTTTATATGTCAGATATTCTTGAACAGCAGCAGGGGCCAGAAGCTGCGCAACTCTATATCAACCGGCAGTTGCAGCGCCATCCTACCATGCGTGTGTTCCATCGGCTGATGGATTTTCACTTACATGAAGCGGAAGATGGGCGCGCCAAAGAAAGCCTGATGGTATTGCGCGATATGGTGGGTGAGCAGATTCGTACTAAACCGCGCTATCGCTGCCAAAAATGCGGTTTTACCGCTCATGCACTCTACTGGCACTGCCCATCCTGCCGCACCTGGTCATCAGTTAAACCGATCCGCGGCCTCGATGGCCAATAAGCAGTGGCGTCAAAACTGATACGCTAGGGTAGCTCTTAGTTACAACATACTAAATGATTAAATCACCCGTCACATCAGCAGCGTGCAAATTGTCTGCAGGCAGCACAGTAGAGCGATTGTGGTGATCCAGACCCGCAGGTAGAATGCATGCCGTTTGTCTATTGCGCCTGCGGGTGCCAACTGAAAAGGAAATGCCATGCCTTCACCCCTTCATGTGACCGCTTCGCCGATTCTGGTGGCTCTCGATTATCATGACCTTAATAGCGCGTTACGCTTTGTTGATCAGATCGATCCCCGCAGTTGCCGGCTCAAAGTGGGCAAAGAGATGTTCACGCTGTTTGGCCCGTCACTGGTTAAAGATTTGCAACAGCGTGGTTTCGAGGTTTTTCTTGATCTCAAATTTCACGATATTCCCAACACGACCGCTCATGCAGTGGCTGCCGCAGCCGATCTGGGTGTCTGGATGGTAAACGTGCATGCCAGCGGTGGGGCGCGCATGATGAATGCAGCGCGTGAAGCTCTGGTGTCGTTTGGTAAAGATGCGCCTTTGCTTATTGCGGTTACGGTGTTAACCAGCATGGATGCCGACGATCTCAAAGGCTTAGGCATTATGCTCACACCCGCAGAGCAGGCTGAGCGTCTGGCGAAGCTGACGCACGAATGTGGGCTTGACGGTGTGGTTTGTTCTGCGCATGAAGCCCGCCGTTTCAGGCAGGTCATTGGCCAGGATTTTTCGCTGGTGACACCCGGTATTCGTCCGGCTGGCAGTGACGCAGGCGATCAGCGTCGTATTATGACGCCGCAGCAGGCCAAACTGGCTGGCGTAGACTATATGGTTATTGGGCGTCCGATCACCCAATCTGCCGATCCGGCCACAACGTTGCAATCCATTCTGCACAGCCTGGAGGAAATATAATGAGTCGCGATAATCCTTTAGTTTACTCCACGGATTCCGGGCGCATCGAGCAGCCACAGCCAAAAGTGGAACGTCCAAAAGGAGACGGTATTGTGCGCATTCAGCGGCAAACCAGCGGGCGCAAAGGCAAGGGCGTCTGCCTGATCACGGGCGTAGATTTAGACGATGCTGCGTTAAATCAGCTTGCTGCTGAACTGAAAAAAAGTGCGGCTGCGGCGGCTCCCTTAAGGATGGCGTCATTGAGATCCAGGGTGATAAACGCGACTTACTCAAAAATCTGCTGGAAGCAAAAGGCATGAAGGTTAAACTGGCTGGCGGTTAACCACAAAAAAATCGGGCTACCTGAGTAGCCCGATGTGTAAGCAGATGCATTGCGTAGCCGATGATTATTTTAATTCGGTCATTAATGAACCTGATGACCGATAATACCCCCAACTGCCGCGCCGCCAACGGTGCCAAGTGCGCTACCGTTAGTTAATACTGAGCCACCAATTGCACCGGCACCCGCGCCGATGGCTGTGTTACGGTCGCGTTTCGACCAGTTAGAACAACCGCTTAACGCGACAACTAAGGTGGTGGCGAGAACGGCTGCAGTCATACGCTTCATTGTAATTGTCATAAAATTCTCCTTTAGTGTGCTCACAGAGGCAACACGGTAAGTATAGCTCTGAAATAAAATTCACCCGCTTATGCCCCTTTTTTTGCCGCATCCTTGCCGTGATCCATAAAGGGCAGAACGTGATGTACGGCGGGTGTATAACCAGGCCTGAACAGGACCGACCTGAGTCAGAGAGAATTTTAAACATTCTGCGACATTTCCGAAGATAGACAATTCTTAATTCACGCCACATTTTTACGTTAACAGCTATTTCATTCTGCGTTTACAGCGTTTTGCTCCATAACCTTTTGCCCGTGTGCTTTGCAAAATCAAAGGACGATTTATCAGCAGGAGAAGAGGAATGCTGGAACACCTTAAACAGCAGGTTTTGGAAGCCAATCTGGACCTGCCTAAATATAATCTGGTCACGTTTACCTGGGAAACGTCAGCGCCGTAGATCGTGAACAGGGATTGCTGGTCATTAAACCTTCTGGTGTCAGCTACTCCGTTATGCAGCGCGATGACATGGTGGTCGTTGATCTTGCCAGTGGGAACGTGGTGGAAGGCGAGAAACGTCCTTCCTCTGATACAGCAACCCATCGTGCTCTTTATCTGGCATGGCCTGAAATTGGCGGGATCGTTCATACGCATTCGCGTCATGCCACAATATGGGCACAAGCGGGGCGCGCTATTCCCGCCTGGGGCACTACCCACGCGGACGATTTCTATGGCGAAATTCCCTGCACGCGGGCCATGCAGGATGACGAAATCAAACACGATTACGAGTGGAATACTGGCGAAGTAATTATTGAGACATTTGCCCGGCGTGAACTCTCCCCAGTGCGATTCCGGCAGTGCTGGTGAATTCGCATGGGCCTTTCGCCTGGGGCAAAGATGCTCATGCAGCAGTACACAGCGCAGTGGTGCTGGAAGAGGTGGCTTATATGGGGCTGTTCAGCCAGCAGTTAACCGCAAACTTACCGCCCATCCCACAGACGTTACTTGACCTTCATTACTTACGAAAGCACGGCGAAAACGCCTGGTACGGGCAAAAATTCTGACACCGAAAGGGACGCTCATCTGCGTCCCTTTTACTTTTCCTCACCGATGCGCTGCTGGTATGGCGATCGCGATCATGTTTTTCAGAACAGGTTATCTATAAAAGTAAAACGCTGTTTCATTTTTATATGATCGATCACTGTTTTCGTTTCCTGAAGTCATTAATTTGCTGTCATCGCCCTCGGGCTAATCACTCATTCCTCTGGACCAGCAAAGGTGACAACGTTATGCATATCAAACGTGCAATTGATAAAATCCCTGGCGGCATGATGTTAATACCGCTTTTTCTCGGCGCACTTTGTCACACCTTTTCCCCGACTCCGGTAAATATTTTGGCTCATTCACCAATGGCCTGATGACAGGCACGGTGCCTATTCTGGCCGTCTGGTTCTTCTGCATGGGTGCGTCAATTAAACTCAGTGCAACGGGCACGGTATTACGAAAATCCGGTACGCTGGTTCTCACTAAAATTGCTGTGGCCTGGGTAGTCGCCGCTATCGCCTCACGCCTGATGCCGGAAAATGGCGTGGAAGTGGGCATGTTTGCGGGCCTGTCGACGCTGGCGCTGGTTGCGGCGATGGATATGACCAATGGTGGGCTTTACGCCTCAATCATGCAGCAATATGGTTCCAAAGAAGAGGCGGGCGCATTTGTCCTGATGTCGCTGGAATCAGGCCCGTTAATGACAATGGTTATTCTTGGCACCGCCGGTATTGCCTCTTTTGAACCGCATGTTTTTGTCGGCGCTGTGCTGCCGTTTATTGTGGGGTTTGCTTTAGGGAATCTTGATCCTGAGCTGCGCGAATTTTTTGGCAAAGCAGTCCATACTCTTATCCCTTTCTTCGCGTTTGCATTGGGCAACACCATTAACCTGGCGGTGATTGCGGAAACCGGGCTGCTCGGCATCATGCTGGGTGTGGCGGTAATCATCGTGACGGGCATTCCACTGATTATCGCTGACCGGGTAATCGGCGGCGGAGATGGCACAGCAGGCGTTGCCGCATCCAGTACGGCGGGCGCGGCTGTTGCAACGCCAGTATTAATTGCTGAAATGCTGCCGCAGTTTAAACCGGTTGCACCTGCCGCAACGGCACTGGTGGCCACCTCGGTTATCGTGACTTCCGTTCTGGTGCCCATTATCACGGCTGTTTATTCAAAACGTGTTAAGCGTTCGCACGTTGCTGTCGCGCAGCGTGCTGCTATCAAGTAACCCCTCTAATCAATCCCCGGCACCCTTGTCGGGGATATCTCTGGATTTTGTGATACAAATCAATCTCTCATTTGGTCTGGCCTCACTCTGCATTACGCTGATGTGGCGTAAAAAACGCATCAAACTAATAAACAGAGGATGAGACTATGACCGTTATTAACCAAGCTACCTGCAGATTATTTACTGAAGTTGGACACACCACACAGTTAGTGGCGTATTACGAGGAAGGTCGTCGCACCATGTGGATGATGCTGCGGGCGCAACCGCGTCCCAGCTTCAACCACGAATTAATAGAGGAGATCATGAATCTGAGCTACGCGGCTCAGCGTTCAGGTTTACCGATTGATTTCTGGGTGACCGGCTCGCTGGTACCACAAATGTTCAACGCCGGGGGTGACCTGCGCTTCTTTGTTGAATGTATTCGTAACAACCGTCGCGAAGCATTACGTGCCTATGCGCGCGCCTGTGTTGACTGCATTCATTCAGCCGCTCGCGGGTTTGACACGGGCGCGGTAACGCTGGCGATGATTGAGGGAAGCGCATTAGGCGGTGGTTTTGAGGCGGCGCTGGCGCATCACTTCATTCTGGCGCAGAACAATGCACGTATGGGTTTTCCAGAAATTGCTTTTAACCTGTTTCCCGGTATGGGCGGTTATTCGCTGGTGGCACGCCGTGCAGGCATGAAGCTGGCAGAAGAGTTGATCTGTGAAGGGGAATCACACAGTGCCGAATGGTACGAAACGCGTGGGCTGGTGGACAAAGTCTTTCAGCCCGGCGACAGCTACCGTGCAACACGCACCTTTATAGACACGCTGCGTCCTAAATTAAACGGCGTCAGGGCCATGCTGAAGGCGCGTCAGCGCGTGCTGCAATTGTCACGCGCTGAGTTGATGGATATCACTGAGGATTGGGTCGATTACGCCTTTACCATTGAAGCAAAAGATATCGCTTATATGGAACGTCTGGTGCAGTTACAAAACCGCCACAGCGCCTCGCTGCGCAAAGCGGGATAATAACGTAACACAGCGTTAAACGCGGGCAGGATGCTTAGCCAGCCAATGCCCAAGCTGCTCTGCGGGCATTGGTTTTGCGTAGTAATAACCCTGACGCCCATCGACACCATTGTTAAGAACAAACTTTTCTTCTTCTCTGGTTTCAATGCCTTCGGCAATTACCAACAGGTCAAGTGCTTTGGCTACGGCAACAATCGCCCGGACCAGCGACTGTGAAACAGGCTGTTTATTGATATCGCGAATAAAACTCTGATCGAGCTTAATGGCATTAATCGGCACGCGCGCCAGTTGTGACAGCGACGAATAACCCGTACCAAAATCGTCAAGATGGACCTGGGCGCCCAGCTCCTGAAACTGTTTCATCAGCGTTAAGGCTTCCGCTTCATTCTCGATTAAACAACTTTCAGTGAGTTCGATATCAATCGGGCAATCAACAAGCGCAGCATCGGCTAATGCCAGCTTGAGATCGCTATAAATACTTTGGTCAATTAACTGCCGTGCAGAAACGTTCACGGCGACACGCAGAAAGATGCCTTCTTGCCGCCACTGAATAATCTGCTTAAGGACTCTGAGCATAACCCAGCGACCCAAAGGCACAATCAGGCCGGACTCTTCGGCATAGGGAATAAATTCAGCGGGTGAAACCATGCCACGCTCAGGCGAGTTCCAGCGAACCAGCGCCTCTGCGCTGCGCACTTCGCCATCGCGATCAACTTTCGGCTGGTAAAAAACCGTTAAATGATCAAGCTCCAGCGCCTTACGCAGATTGGTATCCAGCCACAGGTACTCGAACACCCGTTGATTCATTTCGGCGGCAAACACGCAAAACTTGCCACGTCCGTTTTCTTTGGCGTGATACATGGCGGTATCGGCATTGCGAATCAGGCTGTCGCGATCTTCGCCATGCAGCGGGGCGATAGCGATACCGATTGAGCAGCCGCTATAAACTTCGATCAGTCCGATGCGGAACGGCTGACGCAGCCGTTCCAGTATGCGTGAGGACATCGCTTCAAGTGCCGCCTGGCTGGTATGTTCAGCCAGTACGACAAACTCGTCACCGCCTAACCGGCCCAGCGTCTGGTCCTTGCCGAGGCAGCTCAAAATAGCCAGTGAAACAGCCTGCAGGAGTTGATCGCCAAACATATGACCGTAGGCGTCATTCACTTTTTGAAATTATCCAGGTCGAGATAGACCACACCGGTCTCATCGCCACTTGCGGCTCGCTCCAGCGCCTGCGTCATTTGCTGGTGAATGGCGTTACGATTGGGTAAACCGGTCACTGTATCGGTGTTCGCCAGCACGCGCAGGCGTTCCTGCGCGCGTCGTTCTTCAGTTATGTC
This sequence comes from Pantoea sp. LMR881, assembly GCF_027157825.1. Classification (NCBI taxonomy): domain Bacteria; kingdom Pseudomonadati; phylum Pseudomonadota; class Gammaproteobacteria; order Enterobacterales; family Erwiniaceae; genus Pantoea; species Pantoea sp. LMR881. The sequence goes on along the minus strand of NZ_JAPVOK010000002.1, from coordinate 577,663 downwards.
CGTACCTGAACAGATGAGGAAAATTTCATTTTTCCCGCTACCGCTGTGCACGAACTTATTACGAAACAGAAACAGTCTCTGGCCTTTTTGGTTTTAACCCAGCGTTCCACTTCATAAGAATTGCCATCGCGGAAAAAGCCGGCAATGTTGCGTCGTGACGCTGCTGCCTCTTGCTTACTCATAAACAACTGAAATACGTTGCGGCCGATAACATCGTGTTCATTCAGGCCAGTGTATTCTTCACTCAGGCGATTGAAGCGTTGGATGTTGCCGCGCTGGTCGAGAATAACGATTACCGAATTGGCTTCTGAAACAACCTGTTCCGCAAAAGAGAGGCCGAGAGTCAGATCGCGTGCGACAGCTGAGGTATCGCCCCAGGCTGATGCCGTTCCGGCCCAGGTCGACTGATTGACTTTCCGCCCGACGAAATGCATCGGCACCGGTACGCCATGCAGCGCCAGCGTAAGATTGATGCTTGAGGTGATCACCGGCATGGCGCGTAATAAGCTGGCCTGGCCGGGCGTTAATGCAAGGGCAATGTTAGTATTTGACGATTCGTCTTCAGCAAAATGCAGCGCATCGCTGTCCGCGGTAAGACGCCAATGAGGGCTGGTTGTACCAAACAACGTAAACAGTAACGTTTGCCCTTGTTCATCGGTCATGGAAACTTCCTCCGGGAAGTGCTCTGCAGTCGTTATCTCATTATTTTAGCAACAGTATTCATCATCTGAGGCAAGCACAAGATGCAAAGCCAATATATTTTCGCATCCAGCGAATAATGGCACAAAAAGCCCCGCAAAGGCGGGGCGACCAGGCAGTTTTAACAGGGGCATTTCCCCAGTTTACCTCCCTGACTGGGGAAGCGGGCATCCAGGCAATAGCGATGAAATTCCCGCTCGCTCATGGGGGAACGTTCAGGATGATGCAGGCGCATATGCTGTAAATAAGTTTGATAATCCTGAACGCCAACCATTAAGCGAAAGCTTTGTTGCAATCCTCGCCATAAGCGACGCCAGCTAAACCCGGCGAAGGGGGCGCAGAGAGGAGCTGGCAGCGCATGATCTGCCAGCTGCCAGTTGGCCGGATGGCGCGGTAGATAGCATCAGACATGACGCACCTCCTTACGCATTGAGACTTCGCTTTCGTGTGTGGTTGGCACGTTACTGCGCAGAGCACGACGGATCACAAACACGGCGGCAATCAACATAGTGACCGCCACAAGCATAAAGAAGCCACACAGTGCCGCATTGATTTGATTGCTGAACACAATGGTTTGCATATCAGCCACGGTTTTCGCCGGGGCAATAATGACGCCTTCATCCAGCCCCTTACGAAACTTATTGGCCTGCGCCAGAAAACCGATTGAGGGTTTCTCATGGAAAATTTTCTGCCAGCCTGCGGTCATTGAGGTAATAAATAACCATATGGTAGGTAAAATCGTCACCCAGGCGTAGCGTTGCTTTTTCATTTTAAACAGCACGACGGTGCCCAGAATCAATGCCATTGACGCCAGCATCTGGTTACCGATACCGAACAGTGGCCACAGGGTATTAATGCCGCCGAGCGGATCAACCACCCCTGATAAACGAAAAAGCCCCAGCCAGCGACCGCAACGGTGGTACCTGCCATATTGCCTAACCATGAGCGGTTATTCGCCATAGACGGCACCATCGTGCCCACCAGGTCCTGCACCATAAAACGACAGGCGCGCGTGCCGGCATCCACAGCAGTCAGAATAAACAGGGCTTCAAACAGAATGGCAAAGTGATACCAAAACGCCATCATGGCGCGGCTGTTGAACACCTCCGTAATGATATGGGCCATGCCGACGGCGAAGGTCGGCGCGCCACCGGCACGGGATAAAATCGAGGCTTCACCGACATCACGCGCAATGCCGCCCAGCATTTCCGGCGTCACCACAAATCCCCAACCGTTGATCACCTGAGACGCATTTTCGACTGTGGTGCCAATCAGTGCCGCAGGTGAGTTCATAGCAAAATAGACGCCCGGATCCAACACTGAAGCACAGATTAACGCCATAATGGCGACAAAAGATTCCATCAGCATCGCGCCATAACCAATAAAGCGAATATGGCTTTCACGCTCCACAAGTTTAGGCGTAGTGCCGCTGGAAACCAGGGCATGGAAGCCGGAAATCGCGCCACAGGCGATAGTAATAAACAGGAAAGGGAATAGCGCGCCCGCAAACACCGGGCCGGTGCCATCAATGAATTTGGTAACCGCAGGCATTTTCATTTCCGGCATCGCAAAGACAATACCGATTGCCAGACCAACGATAACGCCAATTTTCAGAAAGGTTGAAAGATAATCGCGCGGCGCTAACAGCAGCCAGACCGGCAATACCGAGGCAACAAAGCCATAAATAACCAGCACCCACGTCAGCGAGGTGCCCTTCAGGGTGAAGAACGGTCCCCAGTAGGGATGCTGGGCGACATCGCCGCCATAAATAATGGCAGCCATCATCAGCACAAAACCGATCAGCGACACTTCAGCAATTTTACCGGGGCGGATAAAACGCATGTAAATGCCCATGAAGAGGGCGATTGGAATCGTGGCTGCGATAGTAAACAGGCCCCAGGGACTGTCTGCCAGGGCTTTAACCACCACTAACGCCAGCGCAGAGAGGATGATTATCATCACACCCAGCGCGCCAAGCATGGTAATGACGCCCGCAAAGGCACCCAGCTCCTGACGCGCCATTTCGCCCAAAGAGCGTCCGTCACGGCGGGTCGAGATAAACAGAACCAGGAAGTCCTGCACCGCACCGGCCAGCATCACGCCAACCAGAATCCAGATAGTGCCAGGCAAAAACCCCATTTGCGCAGCCAGAATCGGGCCAACCAGCGGGCCTGCGCCTGCAATGGCGGCAAAATGGTGGCCAAACAGCACCCATTTATTGGTGGGAACGTAGTCGAGCCCGTCATTAAGACGTTCGGCTGGGGTACGACGACGATCGTCCAGCTCAAAAATATTACGGGCGATAAACAGGCTGTAGAAGCGATAAGCAATGCTGTAACAGGCAACGGCAGCAATCACCAGCCAAACCGCATTAACCTGTTCGCCACGGTTCAGGGCCAGCATGGCGAAAGCACCTGCACCGATTAACGCCACCGCTAACCAGATGAGTCCGGTTTTGACGTTTTTCATGAATAACTCCTTGTAGGGATCGAGAGAAGGGCGATCAAACAACGAGTTAAACTTAATGTAATGGAATGTAAGTGGAAGTTAATCGATAGAGAAGTGTGAGGCGAGAAACAAATTTAACATTTAAGCGAATGAAGTGACGTGAAATGCGGGACAACCGAGGTTGTCCCGCTGCTTTCATGCTCAGACGGCCGGGCGTGCTACTACGCTACGTGTTTCCATGCGCACTTCGGCGATGGTGACGTCAATAACATCAGTAACGCGATAGGCGACTTCGCCTTTGATCTGCACCGTGCCGTTTTCCTGGCTGCAAACCAGTTCGTCACGTACCGCATGGATAAAGGGCGCAGGAATAAACGCGACCGCACCATTCTCCAGCAGACGCACACGCATACCGCCGCGTGAAACATCAATGATTTCTGCATTGAATTTGCGGTCAGTACCGGCATGCGGCGCAAGGTAACGCGCATACAACCAGTCGCCCACATCACGTTCCGCCATGCGATTCAGACGACGGCGTTCGCTCATGGTTACTGTCAGGGCGTCATCCGGGCGCGCAATCTCGTCGCCACGAATAATCGCCTTGAGTAAGCGATGGTTGATCATGTCGCCATATTTACGAATGGGCGACGTCCAGGTGGCATACGCGTCGAGTCCCAGGCCAAAATGCGGGCCTGGTTCAGTACTGATTTCAGCGAAAGTCTGGAAACGACGAATGCGGCTGTCGAGGAACTGGGTTGGCTGAGCGTCAAGCTCACGACGCAGCACGCGGAAACCTTCCAGTGTGGTAATGGCTTCTGCATCGACGGTAATACCGTGCGCGGCCAGTACGGCGGCGGCTTGTTCTGCATTAGTGAGATCGAAACCGGCATGGACGTTGTAGATACCAAAGCCGAGACGCTCGCGAAGCACCTTCGCCGCGCAAACATTCGCCAGAATCATCGCCTCTTCAACAATACGGTTGGCGATACGGCGTGGCTCAGCAATGATCTCCAGCACTTCGCCTTTTTCACCCAGCAGGAAGCGGTAATCTGGACGGTCTTTAAACACCAGCGCATGGGCCTGACGCCACTCGCCGCGCGCCAGGCAGATGCGGTGCAGTAAACGGATCTGGTTGGCAATGGCTTCGCTTTCTGGCTGCCATTCACCGCTGTTTTCCAGCCAGTCGGAGACGTCATCATAGGCCAGCTTGGCTTTGGACTCGATCCAGGCCGCGAAGAACTGCGCGTCATCCGCCAGACTACCATCTTGCGCCACGGTTACGCGGCAGGCCAGTGCCGGGCGACGAACATGCGGACGCAATGAGCAAACGTCATCGGAGAGTTCGCGTGGCAGCATCGGAATGTTGAAGCCTGGCAAATAGTTGGTGAATGCACGTTGCGACGCCAGCGTGTCCAGCTGACTCCCTTCGGCTACATAAGCGGTAGGATCAGCGATGGCGATAGTCAGACGCAGGGTGCCATCTTCCTGGGCTTCAACATAAAGCGCATCATCCATATCTTCAGTGCTGGCGCTGTCGATGGTCACGAAATCCAGCGCGGTCAAATCTTCACGCGGCAGGTTTTCATCCATCATCTCGCCAAAGCTGACCTCTGGCGCTTCACGCTCAAGGTTGTGGCGCGACAGGGTAACCCACCACGGCGCGAGATGATCGTCAGCGTTAACGATAAATTCGGTCAGTTCAGCATAAAAGCCTCGGTCGCCTTTCAGGGGATGGCGGCGCATCTCAGCCACGGCCCAGTCGCCAGCCTGAAAATCATGCGTTAAACCGCGTACCGGACGGCACTGAATCGCATCTTTCAGCAGCGGATGATCCGGAACGATAGAAAGACGGTCATCCTTCTTCTGCACGCGGCCAACAAAGCGGCTCAGGAAAGGCTCAACCAGGGTTTCTGGTTCAGCACTTTCGCGATCTTTATCGCTGTTGATGATGGCAACTATGCGGTCACCGTGCATCACTTTCTTCATCTGCGGTGGCGGAATGAAGTAGCTTTTCTGCGCGTCAACTTCTAAAAAGCCGAAGCCTTTTTCGGTGCCTTTGACAACACCTTCAGCGCGAGGCGTTTGCGAGTGGAGCTTCTCTTTGAGCTGCGCGAGCAGCGGGTTATCCTGGAACATAATTTTTTAGTTTCGTGGCCTAAGAGCGGCTGACAGTTTTACGCGAATCGGGGGCGCGCAGCAGGGCAAAAAGCCGGATAGACCGGCTTTTTAACAATGTTGTCACAAGGGGTTAGGCGATACGCTGATCGGGAAGCGCCTGCGACAGTTCCAGTTTGACCGGCACAGATTTGGAGGTTGGCGTACCGCTGCCATCGCCAAAGCTGTTCAGCGGAACCAGTGGGTTGGTTTCTGGATAATAGGCCGCCAGATTACCGCGCGGAATATTATACGGCACCAGCCTGAAGCCACTGACGCAGCGGGTAATTCCGTCATTCCACAGCGTTTCGATGTCGACCAACTGACCTTCGCTAAAGCCTAACGCCGCCATATCGTCCGGGTTGATAAATACCACTTCGCGCTGACCATACACGCCACGATAGCGATCGTCGAGACCGTAAATCGTGGTGTTGTACTGATCGTGCGAACGCAGGGTTTGCAACGTAAACGGCACCTCGGTATCGAGATCAGGGAACAGCGATGTCGGCAGTGCCGCATGGCTAAATTCCGCTTTTTCCGTTGGCGTATTGAAGCGCAATTCAGCGGCGGCATTGCCGAGATAGAAGCCGCCAGGAATGTCGCATTTCTCGTTGAAATTAGCAAAACCAGGAAGGGTCGCGGCGATGTGATCGCGGATCAGATTATAATCTGCCGCCAGATCGCGCCATTTCACCTTTTCATCGCCCAGAACGGCATGGGCAATGCCCGCCACAATCGCGGTTTCGGAACGTTGCGTCTCTGCCAGCGGAATACCGATGCCCTCAGAGGCGTGCACCATGCTAAATGAATCTTCAACAGTAATGAACTGATTGCCGGTGGCCTGAAGATCGCGCTCGGTGCGCCCTAAAGTTGGCAGAATCAAGCCTTCGTGACCCGGCACCAGATGGCTACGGTTCAGTTTGGTGCTGATATGCACGGTTAAACCACAGCGTGATAACGCTTCTTCGGTACGCGGTGAGTCCGGTGCCGCTGCCGCAAGGTTGCCCCCAGCGCAATCAGCACTTTCACTTCATCACGCAGCATGGCATTCAGGGCCTCTACGGTGTTATGGCCCGGCGCGCGCGGTGGTTCAAAGTCAAAATGTTTGCCCAGGGCATCAAGGAAGGGCTTGTTCGGCTTCTCATCAATGCCCATAGTTCGGTTGCCCTGCACATTACTGTGACCACGAACCGGACACAGACCGGCACCTTTTTGCCTAACTGACCAAACAGCAGCTGCAGGTTGACGATTTCACGAACCGTATCAACAGAATGTTTATGCTGGGTAATTCCCATCGCCCAGGTGCAAATCACCCGATCGGCGCTTTGATAAATAGCCGCAGCTTCGCGAATTTGCGCTTCCGTCAGGCCCGACTGCGTCACGATATGCGCCCAGTCAGTGTTATCAACCGCCTCAAGATAAGCTTCCACGCCGTGGGTTTTGGCATTCAGGAACGTCTGATCAAACAGACCGTTTTCACCTGCCGCCAGGCGTGCCCGGTGGGTTTCCAGCAGCGTTTTCACCATGCCACGCACCGCCGCCATATCGCCACCCAGGTTAGGCTGGTAATAGGCTGAACTGATGGTGCCCGCCATTGACGTCACGACTTCAAGCGGTTTTTGCGGATCGGCAAAACGCTCCAGACCGCGCTCACGCAGCGTATTGAAGGTAACGATTTTGGCACCGTGATCGGCAGCATGACGCAGGCTGTGCAACATGCGCGGATGGTTAGTGCCAGGGTTCTGACCAAAGACAAAGATTGCGTCAGCGTGATCAAAATCATCCAGGCGAATAGTGCCTTTACCCACACCGATGCTGCGTTTCAGCCCGGTGCCGCTGGCTTCATGGCACATGTTTGAACAATCAGGGAAGTTGTTGGTACCCATCAGACGACCAAAAAGCTGATACAGCCAGGAGGCTTCGTTGCTGGCGCGGCCTGAAGTGTAAAGCTCCATTTGATTGGGATTATCCATCGCCTTGATGTGCCTGGCGATCAGCGCGAAAGCCGCGTCCCAGCTGATGGGTTCGTAATGATCGGTTTCGGCGTTATAACGCAAAGGATGGGTCAAACGGCCCTGATATTCGAGGAAATAATCACTCTGTGCGTACAGAGTATTGACGCTGTGTTTAGCAAAGAAATCGCTGTCCACCACACGGCGTGTGGCTTCCCAGGTGACGGCTTTCGCACCGTTTTCACAAAAACTGAAGGTGCTTTTATTGTCATCGCCCCATGCGCAGCCTGGACAGTCAAAACCGCGAGCTTTATTCATACGCAACAGGTTACGCATATTTTTGAGTGCAGCTTTGCTGTCAAAGACGAAACGCGTGGTGGCTTCCAGTGAACCCCAACCGCCCGCAGCGGCGCGGTAAGGTTTGATTTTGCGTTTAAATTTCATAATGAGTGCAGGCTTATTTATTGTAGGAAGTTTGTTATCAGGATATGACCTGATGGTGAAGGGAAGTGTGCAGCTCTCAACAAAAGTTGTCTAATTGATTGACTTAATGGTGCGATAGTCGCTGTTTATCGTGCATTTGACTTAAATGTGATGTTGCTCAAATTTTACTCGCCATTAACCCGACGATTACGGGTGATCCTGGCTCAACGTGCTAATACTGTTTTTTCATCACAGAAAAGGGCGCGACACCATGAAACAGCTCACCAGCCAGATTCATGCTTTCGGTAAGGCGTTAATGATGCCGATCTCGGTTATTGCCGCCGCAGGGATTTTCCTTGGGCTGGCGGCAGCGATGCAAAATCCCGCTATTACCGGCGAGGCGTTTGCACAAATGCAGGTTCCGCAGTTAGTCATAGGGTTTATACGGAAAGTTGCCGGGGCGCTGTTTGCCAATTTGCCGGTGTTTTTTGCCGTTGCCAGTGCCATAGGACTGGCGAAAGCCGAAAAGCCCACGGCAGCCTTTGCCGCGGTAATTGGTTATATCGCCATGAATGTCGGTATCAACGCAACGCTGGCGGCCAAAGGACTCACGGCCGCAACCACGACACCGGAAGCTTTGCAGCAGGCGGGCCTGGATCAAACTACCGCGATGATGACGTCGGCGGAATATATCGAAATGCTCGGCGTGTTTACTTACAACATGAGCGTACTGGGCGGGGTGATCGCCGGCCTGGCAACGGTGATGCTGCATAATCGTTTTTATACCCAGCAGCTGCCTACGGCGATCAGTTTCTTTGGTGGCCGACGGTTTGTGCCGATTGTAACAGTGGTTTGTCTGCCGCTGATTGGTGTGCTGCTGGCGTTGATCTGGCCCACTATTGGGGAAGGGATCGCCTGGATTGGGCAGATGATTGGAAAAAGCGGACAGTATGGCGCGTTTATTCTTGGTGCATTTGAACGCATCCTGATCCCCACGGGTTTACACCATATCCTCAATGAAACGGTGCGCTTTACCCCCATTGGCGGCATGGCAACGGTAGACGGACAGAGCATTGTCGGTGCGCTGAATATCTTCAACACCTCACTCACTCATCCTGGCTCGATTCCGGATGACACGCTGCGTACCGCCACACAGTTTCTGGCGCAGGGCAAGATCCCGGTGATGATGTTTGGCTTGCCCGCGGCGGCACTGGCGATCTATCACACTGCTCGCCCGGAACATAAACAGCGGGTTAAAGCCCTGGTGATGGCGGGTGCGCTGACCTCGTTTACTACCGGTATCACCGAGCCGCTGGAGTTCTGTTTTATCTTCGTATCACCGGTGCTTTATCTGCTGCACGCCTTCTTAACGGGGTTGTCATTCATGCTGATGTCGATGCTGCATTTGATGATCGGTAACGTGCAGGGCGGCATTATTGATTTGGTGGTATTCGGTATTTTAGGGGGCAGCCGAACCCACTGGTGGTGGACACTGGCGCTCGGCGTAATTTATGCCCCGCTTTACTACTATGCCTTCCGCTTTGTTATCACTCGCATGAATGTTGAAACCCCAGGACGGGAATCTGAAGATGAAAAACAGCAGGTCGTGGCGGCAGATGAGCGCACTAAAGTCATCATTAGCGGCCTGGGCGGGGAAGCCAATATTGAGGATGTTGATTGCTGTTTCACACGCCTGCGGGTACGGGTAAAAGACATGAAAGAGGTAGTCGATCAGACGTTGCTGAGCACAGGGGCGAACGGGATTAATCGTGTCAGTGATAATGATGTGCAGGTTATTTATGGCCCGCACGTTGAGAAAATTGCGAATGAGGTTAAAACAGCCCTCGGCGTGGCGTAAAGCGAAGCGTAAATAAAGGGGAAACCCCTTTATTTATTGTCTTTAATATCCTGTGGTTTTTTATTCCAGCCCCGATTTATCTTATCGGTGATATTTATCTCCTCTGACCAGGTGGCAAACTTATCCTGTTTTCAGGTAAGCTCAGGCTGTTTAGCGCAAAATACGTAAAGCTTTTCTGAATTAATATCAGGGGGTCGGATGAATAATGTCATATTGAGCATGCTAGCTAAAATCTCAAATTTGGATGCTCAGGCAAAACAGTTAGCCGCACGTGTCGAAGCGCAGTCATTGATGATGAGTGCATTACTGTTAACCATTGGACAAAACGGTGGGATAAATGAACTCATTGGCAGCGTGAATAAAGCCCTTAATTCGGTTATGGGCAATCCAGACGATCCTTACCACCCTGAAGCAGAACTGTTACGGCAAGAGTTTCAGGAAATGATTAAGGTCTCTCAACTGATTGCACACGAAAACGACGTCCTGAATTCAGGGGAAGCCAGTCTGTTTGAAGTACGAAAAGCGTAATAATCTTTTCGTACTTCTTTGAAATTTTGTAAGTTTATAACCAAATTGCTCCGCCTGTTCAGGCGGCCATTTTCCGGCAGGCTTCTGCACAGGCTAAACAGGCTTTTGAGCAGTGCTGGCAGTGATCGTGCTGGTGTTTACCGCACTCTTCACCACACTGCCGACATATATCTGCACAAATAGCACATAATGATTTAGCTGAATCGCTGTCGAGTGCCATGAACTGTGCCGACAGGCGACAAATACTGCCACACTGCATATCAAGACGTATGCAGTCTCGCATCATTTCAAGATTTTCTTCTTTAAGACAGGATGCTGCACAATTATCACAGGCAGCTGCACATAAGTAACATGCTTCAATGCAATCGCGATATTGTTCTGACATATTTCCTCCTGATTTATTTAGCCCTGTTTAAGCCTGGAGCGGAATAATCCATTATGCAAATCCTGAATAAGTAAATGCTTTTTTCAGCGTTTGGCTTATTCAAATAACAGGGTGATTTTTTATGTTATCAGGGCCACTTGCGCAGCCCGGTTTAAATGATTAACGAGACGGTAATGCATAAGCGATCAGCGAATCACCTGAGCGCGTGCCTAAACCGCCATGACCGCCTGCGGCAATAACGACATACTGTTTACCATCCTTACCCATATAGGTCATAGGGGTGGCCTGACCGCCAGCAGGTAAGCGTGCACGCCATAATTCATGACCGTTAGTTTCATCAAAAGCACGCAGATAATCATCCGCCGTGGCGCCCATAAAAATAACGCCGCTTTGTGTTATCACGTTGCCGCCCATCATGAAAATACCGGTTGGCAGCGGGGCATTGGTATGCGTACCGAAAATATTCATGTCTCGCGTGGTTCCGGCTGGCCGTTCCCAGATGATCTTACGACTGGTGAGATCGATAGCATAGATTTTGCCCCACGGAGGGGTACTGCAGGGTGCGCCCAGGACGCTGAGCCAGGGTTTAACCACGGCAGCCCAGGGCGTGCCATATTGCGGCCCGACAGCAAACTCTTTGGGTTTCGGGTAAGGCTGGCCGCTGGCCCAGCCCGCCCATTTTTGCATCAGGCCCTGATGGATAGCTTCATCGCTTTTCATCATCTGCATGGTAAAAGGAATGTAACTGGTATTAGCGATCAGCACGTTATGACGCGGATCAACTGAAGCGCCATACCAGTCCATCACGCCGTCAAACGCCGGATAAGCGATAGATGTACCCTCAGCCGGTGGGGTGAAGAAACCCTGATAACGGTAACGATGAAACTGAATGCGGCACCAGAGTTGGTCAAACGGCGTTGCGCCCCAGGTATCGGTGGCTTTTAACGCGGGCGGTGCGAGGCTTGGCATACCGACAGAGTTGGGCTGAGTAGGGGAAAGATGTTCACCTGGCAGCGATGGCGAGGTTGGTACCGGCTTCTCTTTCACCTGCGCCAGCGGTTTACCGGTGCGCCGATCCAGCAGGAAAAGCTGGCCCATTTTAGTGGTTTGTACCAGCGCCGGAACGGTACTGCCATCATCAGACGGTAAATCGATCAGCGTGGGGCCAATGGGCAAATCGTAATCCCAGACGTCGTGATGTACCGTCTGGAAATGCCATTTCTCTGCACCGCTATGAATATCAAGCGCCACGATGGCACTGGAATATTTCTCATCAAAAGGGCGTCGGCCTGCACCATAGTAATCTGGCGTAGCGTTACCGAGGGGAATATAAACCAGGCCCAGCGCCGCATCGGCAGTGTAAGTGCCCCAGCCGTTTGGCGTACCGCGTGTATAGGTTTCACCCGGCTTTAATGGCGCGTTAGCGGGCGTTCTGCCCATGTCCCACGCCCAGGCCAGTTCACCGGTTTTTTCATCATAGGCGCGCACAACGCCGGAAGGTTCGCCTGTGCTTTGGTTATCATAAATCCAGCCTCCCAAAACGATACGTCCGTCCATTACCATCGGCTGAGAGGTGATGTAGTGGAAGCCTGGCGGAACGTTGCCCATATGATCGGTCAGGCTAACAAAACCGTGCTGACCAAATGATTCGCAGGGCTTACCGGTGCGGGCATTCAGCGCCACCATGCGCGCATCTGCAGTGGTTGTAATAATTTTTTCCGGGCAGGTGGCATCGCTTGCAACCTGACTCCACGCCACACCGCGGCAGGCCAGGTACTCATTAGCAGCAGTGTCTGATTTCGGATTAAATTTCCAGCGTTGCTTGCCTGTGGTGGCGTCCAGCGAAATCACTTCGCGATGCGGCGTACAGATATAGAGCGAATCCCCTGCCTTTAGGGGCGTCACCTCAAAGTTGAATTCACGTCCCGCTTTATCTTCCCCCTTGCGTAACCGATCGCCTGTGTCATAACGCCATGCGGGTTTAAGCTGGCTAACGTTCTGCGGCGTGATTTGCGTCAGAGGGGAAAAACGCTGACCTGCCGCGTTGCGGCCATAATATTTCCACTCATTCTCCGCTGAAGAAAAGGCCGGTTGTGAAGGGGTTTGCACCGCAGGAAAAGGCTGATGCTGAACAAATCGTGCGTCGGTTACCTGCCAGCCGCTATACATAATCCCGGCAATAGCAATCACATAGATCACGCCGCCCACAGCAGCAGATCGACGCCGGGAGGGTGCCGCCACAATCGGACGCACTACCCAGGGCAGGCTGAGCCAGACGCCCAGCACTGCCGGGGCCAGCAGGCGGGGCATGAGTTGCCAGCCATCCAGGCCCACTTCGGTTAACGCCCAGGTGACACACATCAAAAACGTCACCAGATAGAGCCAGATACCGGTCTGACGTCGGCGAAAAAGGGCTATCCCGCTGATTAAAAATCCACCACCGAATAGCAAATACCAGGGCGTCCCGCCTGAAATCGCCAGCCAGGCACCGAGTATCAGATAAGCCAGGCCAAATACGCCGACCACTACGCCAGTCAGTGCAGGCCAAAAGCGAAAAGATGATGTTGACACTGTGCATCCCTCTGTCAATGAATGTAAATCAAGCCTACATAAAAACTGACATTTTGCTGGCAGGGATGCTGAGTAACGGCATGCTAAAGAGATAACTTATGTATATTCAAAGAGATAATGCCTGGAAATAGTGTCTCTGAAATTTTCAAAGTGCAACGGCCGTTACGTTTCGGATCAGCGCGGGGATCGGGCGCGGCAGGTTTATGGCTCAGGCGCCGCTCTGTTTTGACTATCTTAAAAGTGTGAAACAGATCGTAAAAATGAGACAGCGCAAAAACAACAGAGAGGAAAACAATGTTCAAAGCACCGATGGCAATACTGCTGACTATGGCCGTGTCACTCAGCACGGCGGAGGTGGAAGCGCAGCAAAAACCTGCAGAAAAAAGCGCGGTTCGGCCTTTGCAGGTCGGCAATTTAACTCTCGGCCTCGGCCAGCCTGCCATTATTGTTTCCACCTCCGGGCAGGACGAGGCGAGTGTGCTGAAAGAGACGCAGCAGGCTGCGCAAACGTCAGAAGTGAATATTGTCGAACTGCGCGTTGATAAGCTCGATTTTGCTACTGATGCCCGGCGCGTCATGCAGCTGGGACAGGCGATGCGCCGCGACTTAAAGGGTAAACCGCTGCTGCTTACTTTCCGCACTCAGGGTGAGGGCGGCGAAAAAGCGCCAGGCGACGCGCTGTATAGCGAACTTTATCAACAGTGGCTGGCTGCCGGTTTTGCCGACATGATCGATATCGAAATGCATATCGGTGAGCAGCCGATGCGTAAGCTGGTGGCAGCAGCACATCAGAAACACATTGCGGTGGTGATGTCATGGCATGATTTTAACCACACGCCCCCGAATGAAGAGATGCTAAAACGGCTTGAATGGCAGGCGGCACAGGGTGCAGATGTACTTAAAATTGCCGTGATGCCAAAAACGCCGGAAGATGTGAACCGTTTAACCACAATCACCTGGCAGATGCGACAGCGCAGCGATCGCCTGCTGCTCACCATGGCGATGGGCGGGCAGGGAACCATCAGCCGCATTTCTGGTGAAATTTACGGCAGCAATCTGACCTTTGGCAGTCTCGGCCAGGCGTCTGCTCCCGGTCAGTTAGCGGTCGGCGTACTCTGGCAAACGCTGAAAGCGTTACATGAGGCCAGTGCCACCAGTCGCTAAATTATCCTGCATTGGTCACTTTCCGCACCAGGGCTGCCTGCGGTTTATTTTGCCATGACTGGAGATAAGCAAAAAAGCCGTTAAGCTGTTTTTACCGGCCCATCAGACAGCTAAAAAGATGATTATTAACAGCATGGTTTACCGCAAAGGCGGGGAAAGTGAAAAGGTTGATATCGACGCGATAAGCGAGGTGATCAAAGAGCCAGACGCCTTTATCTGGCTGGGACTGTGGCAGCCAGAGCCGGAATCCATGAATAAAGTGCAAAAAGAGTTCGGCCTGCATGAATTAACCATCGAAGATGCGCTGACCGCGCATCAGCGCCCGAAGATTGAGCAATATGGCGAATCGATTTTTATCGTGGTCAAAACGGTTCATGAAACGGAGGGGGAGATTAGCTTTGGTGAAACGCATCTGTTTGTCGGGAAGAACTTTTTCATCTCAATACGTCATGGTTCGTCAGACAGTTATGCGCCGGTCAGAACGCGCGCCGCGCAAAATCCGGCAATGCTGGCGCACGGCCCAGGGTATCCGCTCTACTGCCTGTTAGATTTTATCGTTGATCACTATTCAGTGGTGGTTACGGCGCTGGGGAAAAAATCAGTGCAATGGAAGCGTCCATGTTCAGCAGTCAGTTTGATCGGCAGGCGGTGCAACTGGTCTATAACATGCGCCGTCATTTGCTTGCGCTGCACAATGCCGCTGCACCGGTAGAAGAAATATGTACCCAGCTTATTCGGCTTCATGACGAGATCATTCCTAAACCGCTTCGCGCCTATATTCGCGACGTGCAGGATCATGCCCGTCATGTGGTAAACGATGCGGATGACATGCGGGAAATGCTGACCAGTGCCATGCACGTTAATCTGGCTCTGGTAACGGTTCAGCAAAATGAAGTGGTAAAAAAGCTGGCTGGCTGGGGCGCGATTTTAGTAGTACCAACGGTGATTTTTAGTCTGTATGGCATGAACTTCGACCACATGCCTGAACTACATTCCCGTTACGGTTATCCGGCGGTACTGGCCGCAACCGTGGGCGCCTGCTTTTGCTGTGGAAAAAGCTCAGAACCTCAGGCTGGGTTTAAGCTAAAAAAACGCCAGCAACCGGAAAGATTGCTGGCGTTGCGCTGGGTGGAAAAAATTACTCTGCGCGCTGTGGCGCCTGTCGTGCTGGCGCGTCGCCAGCAACATAATAGCGGGCAGTGCTGCGCGGCAAAGGTTCACGCCCCCGAATATGGTCGGCAATCTTTTCACCGATCATAATGGTGGTAGCGTTCAAATTGCCGGTGATAATCAGCGGCATAATCGAGGCATCGACGACACGTAGCGCCTCTGTACCGTGCACGCGACCTTCACCATCGACCACCGCCATGTCGTCGCTACCCATTTTGCAGGTACCGCAAGGGTGATACGCGGTTTCGCCGTGGTTACGCACAAATTCATCTAACTGCTCATCCGTCTGGCAATCGATACCGGGGCTGATCTCGCGACCACGGTATTTATCCAGTGCAGGCTGGTTGATGATTTGACGCGTAATGCGAATAGCATCGCGAAACTCCTGCCAGTCCTGCTCAGATGCCATGTAGTTAAACAAAATTGAGGGATGCTGACGCGGATCGCGCGATTTCAACCGCACATGCCCACGGCTGGGCGAGCGCATCGACCCAACATGGCACTGAAAACCGTGCGCATCAACGGCGTTGGAACCGTTGTAATTAATGGCCACCGGCAAAAAATGGTATTGAATATTGGGCCAGGCAAACTCCTCGCGGCTGCGGATGAAGCCGCCCGCTTCGAACTGATTACTTGCGCCCACGCCGCTGCCGTTAAACATCCACTCGGCACCAATTTTCGGCTGGTTCCACCATTTCAGGGCCGGGTAAAGTGACACCGGCTCTTTGCATTCGTACTGGAGATACATTTCCAGATGATCCTGCAAATTCTCACCCACGCCAGGCAGATCCTGGACCAGCGGAGTATCGAACTGCGCTAACAGTTTCGCCGGCCCCACGCCTGAACGCTGGAGGATCTGCGGCGACGCTATCGCACCTGCGCACAACAGCACCTCACGGCGCGCATGGGCCTGATGAGGGGTGTTGCTGTTACCGATCAGATATTCCACACCCACAGCGCGTTTTCCATCGAACAGAATGCGATCGGTGGTGGCGTGAGTAATAATTTTCAGATTCGTGCGGCCTTTGGCCTGATCAAGGTAGCCGCGCGCGGTACTTGAGCGACGACCTTGCGGCGTCACGGTGCGATCCATCGGCCCAAAGCCTTCCTGCTGATAACCGTTCAGGTCATCGGTGCGTGGATAGCCCGCCTGTACGCCCGCTTCGATCATCGCTTCAAACAGCACATTTTTGCTGGCTTTTGGCGTCGCCACGCAAACCGGGCCGTCGCCGCCGTGATAGTCGTTTGCCCCGATATCGCGCGTTTCCGCTTTACGGTAATAGGGCAGGCAATCCAGATAGCTCCACGATTCCAGGCCAGGCGCGGTGGCCCAGCTATCAAGATCCATGGCATTGGCACGGATGTAACACATGCCGTTGATAAGAGAGGAACCGCCTAAGCCTTTGCCCCGACCACATTCCATGCGGCGGTTATTCATGTGTGGCTCAGGATCGGTTTCGTATGCCCAGTTGTAGCGTTTTCCCTGGAGTGGATACGCCAGTGCAGCAGGCATTTGGGTACGAAAATCAAAACGATAATCCGGGCCGCCTGCCTCAAGCAGCAGAACGTTTACCTGGCTATCTTCTGTCAGACGTGTTGCCAAAACATTCCCTGCGGATCCGGCTCCAATGATGATGTAGTCAAATTCCATTCGTCGTTCCTCAGGTTTACTTAATTAAAATACAGACTGAAAACGGGCCAGCTCGACCTGAACTGATTTAACCTGAGTGTAATTTTGCAGCGTCATCAGGCCATTCTCACGGCCAATGCCTGAATGCTTATAACCACCCACCGGCATCTCTGCCGCTGACTCGCCCCAGGTATTGATCCAGCAAATACCCGCTTCAATCTGATGAATCACGCGGTGCGCCCGGTTAAGGTCTTGCGTCACCAGGCCAGCAGCCAGACCAAATTCGGTAGCATTGGCGCGACGGACCACTTCGTCTTCATGCTCATAGGTCAAAATTGACATCACCGGTCCGAAGATCTCTTCACGTACAATCTTCATCTCGTCATGGCAGTCAGTGAAGACGGTAGGCGCAACCCATGCGCCGTTATCGAAGCCGTCACCGGTGAGGCGAGTGCCGCCGCACAGCAAACGAGCGCCTTCGGCAATGCCAGATTCGATGTAGCGCATTACGTTATCGCGATGGCTGAAACTCACCAGCGGGCCAAAATTGGTGTCGGGCTGGCGTAAATCGCCTGGGCGAATGCGTGCCACACGTTCAGCAATCTTCGCTTCGAACGCAGCTTTCATTGAGACAGGAATGAACACGCGCGTACCGTTGGTGCAGACCTGGCCAGAGCTGTAGAAGTTGGCCATCATGGCAATGTCAGCAGCCAGATCGAGATCGGCATCGTCAAAAATGATCAGCGGTGATTTACCGCCAAGTTCCATGGTGACCTCTTTCAGCGTGGAACCTGCGGCATTCGCCATCACTTTTTGCCGCTGGCGACGCCGCCGGTGAAAGAGATTTTATCGATGCCGGGATGTTCGGTCAGTAGCTGCCCGGTGACCGCGCCGCTGCCCGGTAATACGTTGAAAACACCATCCGGCACGCCCGCTTCGCTGTAAATTTCTGCCAGTTTTAACGCGGTTAAGGGCGTCACTTCGCTGGGTTTGAAGATCATGGCATTGCCTGCCGCCAGGGCAGGTGCTGATTTCCACAGCGCAATCTGAATCGGGTAGTTCCACGCGCCGATGCCCGCCACGACGCCAAGCGGTTCGCGACGTGTATAAACAAACGCGCTATCGCGCAGCGGGATCTGCTGACCTTCGAGAGTCGGGATCAGTCCGGCATAATATTCCAGCACATCGGCACCGGTGACGATATCGACGCTGGCGGTTTCGCTGTAGGGTTTACCGGTGTCGAGCATCTCCAGCTCGGCTAATTCGTCATTACGTTCACGCAGAATATCCACGGCGCGACGCAGAATGCGCGATCGCTCCATTGCAGTCATCGCGGCCCAGACTTTTTGTGCTTTCTGCGCTGCCGCAACGGCGCGATCAACATCGGCCCGTCCAGCTTCATGAACCTCAGCCAGCACTTCGCCATTGGCCGGATTGATGGTCTGAAACGTTTTGCCTTCAGCGGCGGCTACGTAAGCGCCGTTGATATAGAGTTTTTGTTCGGTAAAGTGAGACATCTCTTCCTCTTCCGTTATTCGTTCGCGCCAGCCAGCTGCTGACGAATGAATTGTGTGGTTAGCGTTCTGGCGACGTTCGGGTCAAAGGGATTGCCGCTTAATGCTGCGCGTAACCACAATCCGTCGATCAATGCCGCTAACCCATGTGCCGCCAGGCGCGCTTTATCGCGCGGTATTTCGCGGCGGAATTCTGCGGCCAGCGTGGAAAAAAGGCGTCCACTGCTGACCCGTTCCAGACGATTCAGTTGGGGCTGGTGCATACTGCTGGACCAGAAATCGAGCCAGGCCTTCATCGCGGCGTTATGCACCTGGGTTTCATCGAAGTTGCCTTCGACAATGGCGCACAGCCGCGCTTCGGTTGTGCCATTTGCCAGTGGCTTCAGCCTGGCGGCAACGGCATCACGCAGCTGGCGGGTAACGTCGCGCATCGTGGCTTCCAGCAGGCCGTTTTTGTCTTTGAAGTAGTGACTGATAATGCCCGTCGATACGCCCGCACGGCGGGCAATCTGGGCGATAGTTGCGTCATTAATCCCGACTTCATTTATGGTGCTCAGGGTTGCATCAATCAGTTGCCGACGTCTTATCGGCTGCATTCCCACCTTTGGCATAGCTCCAGCTCCACCCACGTTTCGAGTCACTATTAAAACTTTTTTTGATTGCACGTTCAATATAAAAAGAAAAGTTGTTAGGATGTTGCACGTTGGTTGACAGATAAACACGCCGAACCCCGCTATGGCGCAGTCAGTAATGCAATAACAGTAATGGATTGAAAAATGAGAAAGATGCGGTCAGATATCGCCCGATCGCAAAGGGATAACTTATTGATTTTTTTGGGATAAATTAACCAGAGGTAAGTAATGATAAATCCACCTGCCAGCGAAAAAGACAGACTCAATCCTGTTGTGTTTTACACCTCAGCCGGACTGATTCTGACCTTTTCACTAGTCATGATTCTTTATAACGATGTTGCAGCCGGTTGGATCTTGCGCGCCGTAAACTGGGTTTCCGCCACGTTTGGCTGGTACTACATGCTGGCGGCTACGCTCTATATCGTGTTTGTGCTGTACATGGCTTGCTCACGTTTTGGTGCCATTAAGCTCGGGCCGGAGCAGTCGAAACCGGAGTTCAGCTTGCTGAGCTGGTCGGCGATGCTGTTTGCCGCCGGTATCGGTATCGATTTGATGTTTTTCTCGGTGGCTGAACCGGTCACGCAGTATATGCAACCACCTGAAGGAGCAGGGCAAACCCTGGAAGCAGCCCGCCAGGCGATGGTCTGGACGCTATTCCACTACGGTTTAACAGGCTGGTCGATGTATGCCCTGATGGGAATTGCGCTCGGCTACTTCAGCTATCGTTATAACCTGCCGTTGACCATTCGCTCCGCGCTCTATCCTATTTTTGGTAAACGCATCAATGGTCCCATCGGCCATACGGTAGATATTGCTGCAGTGGTCGGCACCATTTTCGGTATCGCCACTACGTTGGGTATTGGTGTGGTACAGCTCAACTATGGCCTGAAAGTGCTGTTTGATGTTCCTGAAGGCCTGACGGCGCAAACTGCATTAATTGTCCTGTCGGTGATTATCGCGACAATCTCTGTTACTGCTGGCGTGGACAAAGGTATTCGTATCCTTTCAGAGCTGAATGTGGTTCTTGCACTGGCGATGATCCTGTTTGTGCTGGTGATGGGCAATAGCGGATTTTTGCTTAACGCACTGGTGTTAAACGTTGGTGATTACATCAATCGCTTCATGGGCATGACCCTGAACACGTTTGCTTTTGATCGCCCAACCGAATGGATGAATAACTGGACGCTGTTCTTCTGGGCATGGTGGGTTGCCTGGTCGCCGTTTGTTGGCCTGTTTTTGGCGCGTATTTCACGCGGTCGTACCATTCGTGAATTCGTACTTGGTACGCTGATCATTCCTTTTACCTTCACGCTGCTGTGGCTGTCGGTGTTTGGTAATGCTGCGCTGTATGAAATTATTCATGGCGATGCCGGTTTTGCGCAGGAAGTGATGACGCATGCTGAACGCGGCTTCTATAGCCTGCTGGCGCAGTATCCTGCCTTTAAACTGAGCGCATCCGTTGCCACCATTACAGGCTTGTTGTTCTATGTGACCTCTGCGGATTCGGGTGCACTGGTTCTGGGTAATTTCACCTCAAAGCTGAAAGACATTAACAGCGATGCCCCTAACTGGCTGCGCATCTTCTGGTCAGTGGCGATTGGGGTGCTGACACTCAGTATGCTGATGACCAATGGGATCACGGCGCTGCAGTACACCACGGTAATTATGGGGCTGCCGTTCAGTTTCGTGATCTTCTTTGTGATGGCTGGATTATATAAGTCGTTGAAAATTGAAGATTACCGCCGCGCCAGTGCCACGCGAGAAACCGCACCTTATCTCGCTGCCGCGAACGATCGTCTGAGCTGGAAAAAGCGTCTGTCACGTCTGATGAACTATCCCGGCACGCGTTATACCCAACAGATGATGGGATCCGTTATCTTCCCGGCAATGCAGGATGTGGCCAAAGAGCTGGCGCTGCGCGGCGGCAAAGTGGCACTGGAAAACATGCCGCCGGAAGAGGGCAATGCGATTGGTTATCTCGATCTGCGCGTTAATCTGGGCGAAGAGCAAGACTTTGTCTATCAGGTCTGGCCGCAACAATATTCGGTTCCGGGCTTTACCTACCGCGCGCGCAGCGGGAAATCCACTTACTATCGGCTGGAGACCTTCCTGCTGGAAGGCAGTCAGGGCAATGACCTGATGGATTACAGCAAAGAGCAGGTGATCATCGATATTCTCGATCAGTATGAACGCCACCTGAATTTTATCCATTTACACCGGGAAGCCCCAGGCAACAACATCACTTTTCCCAACATCTGATGCGCGCACTCAGGCTGGAGAATCATCTCCAGCCTTATCTTGCCCACCGTCACGGTCAAATTTCAGCTATCTTTAAGGCTTTGCTGGCCTGATGCCTTACCGGTATTGACAGGGAGTCATATGAAGAAAATTCTCAATACCTTCCTTCCGTTATATGCCACAACCTTGTTAATGCTGCTGGGTTCTGGACTGCTGACAACCTATGTTTCACTGCGCCTGGCTCATGAAGAGGTCAGCGGTGTGCTGATTGGTGCGATCACTGCAGCGCACTACGTGGGCCTGGTGATTGGCGGCAAAGTCGGACATAACCTTATCGCGCGTGTCGGTCATATTCGCGCTTATGTATCCTGCGCCGGCATTATTACTGCATCGGTTATCGGGCATGGTTTAACCGACATGATACCGTTATGGGTGTTTCTGCGGCTGATCATCGGCCTGTGTATGATGTGTCAGTATATGGTTCTCGAAAGCTGGCTCAACGATCAGGCGGAATCCTCTCAGCGCGGCGTGATTTTTGGCTTTTATATGGTGGCAACGTATTTAGGGTTGAGTGGCGGGCAGGTTCTGCTGACGCTACAAAGCGGATTCGGCGTCAGCAGTTTGCTGATTGTCGCGCTCTGCTTTGCGCTTTGCCTGGTGCCGATCGCGCTGACCACCCGTACCCATGTGCAGGCGATGTCGCCTGCGCCCATGGAGCTGGGTTATTTTATTCGCACCATCCCCAAACTTTTGAGCACCACGCTGGTGACGGGCATGGCAATCGGCGCGTTCTATGGCCTGGCACCGGTTTACGCCAGCAGTAAAGGCTTCTCTACCGATCAAACCGGCCTGTTTATGAGTTTGACTATTTTTGCCGGACTGGTCTCTCAGTTCCCGTTGAGTTGGCTTTCAGATCGTTATGATCGTCAGCGCCTGCTGTTTTTTATCTCGGTGCTGTTTGCCGTATCCGCGTTACCGTTGGTGTTGTTGCCGAACCTGACTTTTAGCTGGCTGCTGGGCATCGCTTTTGTTGCCAGCATGATGCAGTTTTCGCTCTATCCATTACAGGTTGCGCTGGCAAACGATCAGGTTGCAGCAGAACGCCGCGTCTCGCTTACTGCCTGTTTGCTGATGGCTTTTGGTATTGGTGCCAGCATGGGGCCGCTGGCGGTTGGGGCGCTGATGCAGCCGCTTGGCAGCAACATGCTCTACCTCTCTTTTATACTCTGCGCTCTGGTGATTGCCGCGCTGAGCTACACCGCTAAGCAAGTTCCGCTGCCAACAACCGAAGTGCCGTTACCGCACGTGGTCATGCCTGAAAGTCTGGCAACGTCACCGTTGGGCGCGGCGCTCAATCCATCTATTGAAGAAGAGGTGATTCAGGCTTCGATGGTCAACAATGATGACGATGCCGAAACAACCGATAAACAACCCGCCTGACAGGCGGGTTTACATTGACATCAGCTGCATCCTAAAAGAACATCTCTGCGCTGCTCGCCGTGACGTCAGGTGATCGCGAGCCGCTACGCATAACACTGATTCCACCTCCACGATAACGCCTTATCGTAACTTACTGAATGGTAAGGTTTATGGACATAAAACAACTCATTTATTTGTGCAATCTTGAACGCGAGCGCCATTTTGGTCGCGCCGCCGAAGCCAGCTTTGTCACCCAGCCTACGCTCTCAATGAGGCTGAAAAATCTGGAGCGCGAGCTGGGATTATCGCTCATCAACCGCAGCAATAACTTTGCTGGTTTTACGCCAGAAGGCGATCGCGTACTGGCGTGGGCGCGTGAAATTGTTTCTGTTTATCAGGGACTGAAGCTGGAAGTGGAGTCGCTAAAGCACGGGGTTAACGGCACGCTGCGCCTTGGCGTGGTGCCGCAATGCAGCGTTGCGTTGCCCCAGCTATTGAAAGCAGTTGCCGCGCGTTTTCCGCAGCTTGATTACCGCATCGCGGTCTTAAGTGCCGATCAACTGCTGGAGGCGCTGAACAGTCATACCGTGGATGTAGGCATCGGCTTTTTTGAGATGGCAACGTTGCGAGAACTGCATTTTCAGGCTGCGCTGTTGGCCGATCGTGGCGTGGAAGCGGTGTTTCATCCCGACCATTTTCCCGATTTGATGCAGCATGAGTCGATTAGCCTGGCGATGCTGGCTCAACAGCCGCTGTGTCTGGCGGAACAGACACGTTATTTCCGGCGCTATCTGGATATGGCGTTTCGTGAAGCTGAACGGCTGCCCCGCGTAATTGTAGAGAGCGCCTCAATTATGCAACTGCTGCAATGTACGCAAGTGGGGCTGGGCGTCATGGTATCACCCCAAGGCCATCTGCTGCCTGAGTCATTGCAAGGTTTAGCGCAGCGTCCTATTGAGATCACCCGCATGGCGCGCGAGGCGGCGTTGGTGATTGCTGAACCCGGACGTGCTACGCCGCTGGCTCAGCATTTTTTTGATGAAGCACGCGGCTATTTGCCGGCTTAAGCGGCTTCTCCCAGCGCAAAAAGGAGACGGCTGTTCCAGTTACCGATTGCCACAGCCTGAATCAGCGCAAACAGCTCACCACGCTGCCAGCCACGATTTAAAAGGGGCTGCAACTGAGCCGCGCTAAAGCGTTCTGGTGTCCGTGTAAGCTGTGCCGCGAGCGCAATGACCTCCTGCTGTGGGTTTTCTTTTGCATCATCCTCAACGGCAGTAATGAGCATCCCGACACCGGCAAAATGTTGAAAAACCCAGCGACTGCCAAGAATGCGTGCGCTGGTCGCCTGCGCCAACGTAGTAAAGGTATTCGCTTCTAAACGCTGGCGTAATGTTGCCCAGCCATACAACACGTCAGGATCGTGCGCCAGCACCCAAACCGCCTCATTTAAATCGGGCTGCGCCTGACAAAAGGTGAGGGCAGTCAACTGCCGCGCGCTGGCATAACGCTGCTCCAGCGGTTTTAGCGTGGGATGCCAGCGTCGCGCCACGCCAAATCCTTCGCGCTCTGCATCAGGCGGTGGCGTAATGCCAGGCAGCCAACGCACCGGCAATCCTTGCAGGGCGTGTAAGCCCGCGACAACGCGCGCCTGATAGCTGACAAACCCAATGACCTGGCTGAGCGTTACAATGTCAGGCTCAGTCAGGCCAACGGCTGCCAGTGCGCTAACTGACGCTGCGGTGATCAGCTCCGGCTGCATAGCAAGCTGACGCGCATACTGGGTAATTTGTGTCAGACGATTGTTGCTTTCACGCGAAGAGTCCGGTCCGGGCACTGGATTTAACCGGGCAGAATAGTGATTACACAAACGCTGCACCCCTGCCACCTGCGCTACGGTGAGGGCGGTGCTGAGGCGATCATACAGCGTCAGCGTATGCGTCAGGGTTGGGGTAAGGCTGTCAGGAAACAGCAGTTGACTGAGATCGCGCGCGGCCAGCAATGCTGGCTGATTATCACGAAAAAGTGGCTGAAGCGCATGTGCATCCTGCCGTAAACCCAACAGAAAGCGATCGTCAATATGGGCTGCTTCCGGAACCAGCGGCACCGCCGGTGACATTGTTGGGCGGGTCTGGCTTTCGTAAAACCAGTGGTTATGGCCGGGATAACGGCGTTGTTCCATGGTCAATCCTTTTGCAAATTCTGGCACAGCAACGTGACGGCAAAATCTGAAACAGGCCACGCGCAGAAGAACTGACTTATCGTCGCTGAAGGGTGCGCCAGGGCAAAAGAATGATCGGTGATAATTAATAGCGTTAAAATATAAAGGCGGGCAGCGGGGCAGGACAAGAGAAGGGCGAGCAAGGCTCGCCCTGAAGAACTTATTTCAGTTCCAGTTCGTTCATTGCAGCAATGCTGAAACCGCCGTCAACGTGAACCACTTCACCGGTGATGCCGCCAGACAGGTCAGAGCACAGGAATGCCGCTGAGTTGCCCACATCTTCGATGGTGACTGTGCGACGAATCGGGGTAACCGCTTCGCAGTGTGCCAGCATCTTACGGAAGTCTTTGATACCTGACGCCGCCAGGGTGCGGATTGGACCAGCAGAAATCGCGTTGACACGCACGCCTTCCGGACCCATTGCATTCGCCATATAGCGTACGTTCGCTTCCAGAGAGGCTTTCGCCAGTCCCATCACGTTATAGTTCGGGATAGCGCGTTCAGCACCCAGGTAAGAGAGGGTCAGCAGCGCAGAATGTGGGTTTAACATAGCGCGGCACGCTTTGGCCATGGCCACGAAGCTGTAGGCGCTGATGTCATGAGCAATTTTAAAACCTTCACGAGTGACAGCGTTAACATAGTCGCCATCTAACTGGTCACCCGGTGCGAAACCGATAGAGTGGACGAAACCGTCAAATTTTGGCCAGGTTTTTGCCAGTTCAGTAAACAGTGATGTGATGCTCTCGTCTTCTGCAACGTCACACGGCAGAACAATGTCTGAACCCAATTCTTTAGCAAACTCTTCCACACGACCTTTCAGTTTGTCGTTCTGGTAGGTGAAAGCCAGTTCTGCGCCCTGTTTGTGCATCGCCTGTGCAATACCGTAGGCGATGGAAAGTTTACTGGCAACGCCAGTAACCAGAATGCGCTTACCGGAAAGAAAACCCATAGCTGTAATCCTTATGGTCATTGTTGTTGGCGGTCGCGTTGATTAAAAAACAGGCGACCGACGTTAATCGACGTGCGGATTCTAGCACGTCTCTTTGAGATCGGGTAAACCAGGCAGTAATTTCCGCCCCGGTGGCATAAATCAGTACTCGCGCCGCCAGGCTTCAGCGGTAAGCGCCTCGCCGAAATGGCTGCTGATTAACCGTTTGGTCAGATCGTGTAGCGGCGATGCCAACACATCGGCGGTGCCGCCGCGCTCAACCACTTCGCCCTGATGCATCACTAACACCTGGTCACTGATGTGCTTCATCATGCCGAGGTGTTGTGTAACATAAATATAGGCGATGCCATGCTTTTCTTGCAGTTCCAGCAGTAAGTTAACTAACTGAGAGCGCATCGTCATATCAAGTGAGGCAAGGGCTTCATCAGCGATAATCACTTTTGGCTGTAGTATCAATGCCCGGGCTAAACCCAAACGTTGCTTCTGACCGGGAGCCAGCATGTGCGGATAATAACCGGCGTGATCGCGTAGCAGTCCAACCTGACGCAGCGTGGTTGTGATACGTTTTTCACGTGCCGCCGCGTCCAGAGTGGTATTCAGACGCAGTGGAAAATCGAGGATCTGACTTACGCGCTGACGCGGATTAAGCGAGTTGGACGGATCCTGAAATATCATGCGGATGCGCTGGCTGCGATACCCGTAATCACCGTATTGCAAAGGGTGATCGTCAATCAGGATGTCGCCTTCACTGGGTGCCACCATGCCGCTCAGCATCTTGGCTAAGGTGGATTTACCCGAGCCGTTTTCGCCAATGATCGCTAACGTCTGCTTTTCGCGCAGGGTAAAACTGACCGATTTTACCGCCTCAACATGCTGACGCCGAAACAGCCCGGTGCGATAGCGAAAAGTCTTGCTGAGGTTGCGTACTTCCAGCAGCGTTTCCATGCTATTGGCCCTCCATATTCAGCGGGAAGTGGCAGGCATAAAGATGTGATTTCCCCCTGCCAGACGTGGCGTTTCAACGCACTTGCGCTGTGCATAAGGGCAGCGCGGTCCAAGACGACAGCCAATGGGCAAGCTTTCCAGTGAAGGGATCGCGCCAGAAAGGGTATTCAGACGACTTTTGTGTGGCAATGAACGGCCAAAGTCTGGCATTGCGCGAATCAGCGCCTGGGTATAAGGGTGATGCGGAACCGACATTAACTCTTCGCTCTGTGCGGTTTCCACCGTTTGACCGCAATACATCACGTTGATGCGATTCGCCCAATGACTCATGGCGCGCAGGTCATGGCTGATCAGCAAAATAGTGGTGTTATTGTTCTGATTAAGACGGCGCAGCAGGCGAAAAATTTGCGCCTGGGTGGTAGGTTCCATCGCATTCGTCGGCTCATCGGCGATCAACAAGCGTGGCTGATTCGCCAGGGCAATCGCAATCATTACTTTCTGACACTCACCTTCCGTGAGTTCATAGGAAAGCTGCGCATGATGTCTTTGTGATCTTTAATCCCTACGCGATGCAGCAATTCAATGGCGCGGCTTTTACGCCAGAACCAGAAACGCTTATACCAGCGGCCTTTGAAGGTCCAGCGAGGTATCGCCTGCATCAACTGACGACCAATGCTTTCAGACGGATCGAGACAGGATTGCGGCTCCTGAAAAATCATCGAGACGTTATGGCCGACGATGCGACGGCGCTCGCGCGGCGACAGGCGCAGCAGGTCAATGTCATCAAACCGCATGCGATCGGCCGTTACGCGCCAGTTGTCTTTGGTTACGCCACAGATCGCTTTGGCAACCAGACTTTTTCCCGATCCAGATTCCCCGACCAGACCGCGTATTTCGCCTTCACTTAAGGTTAAATTAACCCGGTCGACGGCTTTCACTGGCCCATCGGGGGTCATAAATTCAATGGTCAGGTTACGAATATCAAGTAACGGCATCTATTCCACTCCCGCTTCGACGGCACGACGAATACCGTCGCCGAGCAGGTTAACAATTAATACGCTCACCATCAGCGCCGCACCGGGCAGCATCACTGTCCAGGGGCAACATAGATCAGCTCCAGGGAATCACCCAGCATCGCGCCCCATTCCGGCGAGGGAGTTGCGCGCCTAAATCAAGAAAGCCCAGCGCCGCAATATCCAGAATCGCCATCGACAGGGCGCGGGTAATCTCGCTAATCAGCATAGGCAGAACGTTGGGTAAGATGGCGTGCCACAAAATATTACCGCTGCTGGCTCCATCAAGGCGGGCGGCAACCACATACTCTTTCTCCAGTTCGTCGTGCACACCGCTGTAAATAGCGCGAACCAGGCGCGGCATCAGCGCCATCCAGACCGCCAGTAAAGCGTGTTCAAGACGCGGCCCAAGAAAAGCCACCACAATGATCGCCAGCAACAGCGATGGAATCGACAGTAAAGTATCCAGCACGTGGTTCATCACGGCTGAACGCACGCCGTGCGTTATGCCCGCCAGCACGCCCAGCACCAGCGCACAAAAGGTGGCGAACAACGTCACTAAAATCGCGGAACCCACCGTCGGCGCAACACCACTCAACAGGCGGCTGAGCACATCGCGGCCTAAATCATCCGTGCCGAGGAAAAATGACACGTCACCATAACGTGACCAGGAGGGAGGCAGCAGTTGATAGCCAAGAAACTGCTGATCGATGCCATACGGGGCCAGTAAACCGCCAAACAGGCAGAGCAGCAGGACGGCGGCAAAACCATACAAGCCAATCATTGCGGCAGTGTCGCCATAAAAATGGTGCCAGCTTTGGCGAAACGCGCTGGGTAGCCGCTTCTCAGCGTAGATATTATCGGAGGGCATACATATTCGCTTGGGTTGGGGTGAATTCAGCTGACGTTGCTTTGATTTTTACTGTCATATCATTGGTTTGCTCTGAATCGATACGTCATTCTGTCTCAGGATGACGAAATGTATGCGCCTGATAAATATCATTTTTTGCCTGCATTTTTATGATGTAAAACAAAAAGGTATGCACATTGCTCAAGGATACCAAACGCTGAAAATCACCGGGCTCCGTCTGATTTGCCCAACAGGCTTTCTGTTAGGGTATCGCAACGTTACCGTTGAGATAACAAGCCTGTACTTCTCATCATAGGTGATTATCCGACTATATCACTGTCGCAAGCAAGGGAAGGCAGACAGCAATTTCGGTTAGGGCGAAAAGAAGCGACGCCACGCCCTGACATGAAGCGCAAAAACGGCGATAAGTTGCTGCGATAATCGTTACGAATCGCCGACAGTCGCTGCTGCCCGCTGTGTGAAGCGCCGGGACAGAATTCTTACAGCAAATTTTTCCGGTTTAATAATGAATAGAAATCGTTTGTGCGCATTTGTAATCGCCTGTCGATAATCTCTTTGCCATGCTGGGTTGCAGCGTAATATTCAGCGTAAATATCGCGAAAATCTATTGGGAATAAGCTTTCGCTCTCTTTATCGTAAAGCATGTTACCCGTGTTGAGATCGTAATGGATTATTCCTGCCTCATTCAGTTTACAGATTAATTGCAGATAAAGGTTCTCTAAATTATCAGGAATATCCGCTGTATCAATGTCACTTAGGGGCGTTCCGGGCACACGTAGCATTCGAAGGTACACATCACCGCCATGCCGCATGACAACTGATGCGTCATCACCATAAAAAGCATTAAACAGGTCAGATTCCTGCCTTGCCATTTCCAGCACCTCATCGTACTGGGTACCCACAAGATCATACTTTTTATATAAAGCAGATGAATCATTCATATCTTCAAATACTTCTGCGGTTGAGCCTTCCCCTATTAACTGGCCGAGAATGGGCACTGTTCCTGTATCAGGATAAGAAGGGTAATTTTCACAGGGTAAAGGCGTTTGAATCAGGGCGGAGGTTATTTTCATGACAGACCTTCCTTACGACGTTTAAATATCTCGCGAGATTTTCACATAAAAGCGGGTTACGGACTACCCATCCTGGGTTCAGATAAATATTTCTGTTATTACCCGGCAGCGGACCAGCCGCGAATCTGGCAGGCAAGAGGCTGTCGTCGCGCTTGCCACTGCTTTAATAGGGGCTACGCTATCTTATGAAGCCTGTCTGTTTTATTGATATTTATCTTTTTGATATTTATGAAGAGGTGATTTATGTCTAAACATCGCGGTGGAAAAGATGATTTTGCAGAACATCCGGCAAAGGCACGGGACGAGGTGAAAAAACGGGGCAAAAAAAGCGGCGGTAACTTCACCAATAACCACAATGTTTCTGTTAACGCAGGCCAAAATAGTGGCAGAAAGTAGGGCGGCGTTCAGCTCGCTGGTGGGCAAAGGAGTGCCCCTGAATAACGGTTCTCTCCGCGTCATGTTCCTTTCAGACGCCATTTCATTTTCATAAGTGCCTGTTTTTCGGGTGTTAAACATCAGACAACCACGCGGGCGCCTCTCTGCTCCTGGTTAAACGTGAATGCGCTTCAGGTTGAGGCAGAGATACTGCTGCAAAGGGTTTACCGTTACGATGCGCAGAATGACCAGCGCAATGAGTCACACCGCTGCATCACATCGAACAGGAGAGAGGCATGCTCAGTCTAAATTTCGATCCTGAGCTTAAACACTAAACCTTCAGTGAACCTGTGTTTAAACACAGATTCACTGCTGTAGCCAACTAATGCGTTGTCATGGTTAATTGACTTATCGCAGGGCATACCACTCTTTATGTTTCAGCGGATTCATGGCCGCACCGATGACATCAGAGATGACGTTCACCAGAATCACCAGGCCGCCAACCACCATAACGCCTGCCGAAATGGCTGCATAATCCTGCTGGCGAATAGCGTTAATTAACCAGCGGCCCAGGCCTGGCCAGTTGAACACCATTTCAGTAATCATTGCCAGCGTGAGCATAGTGGAAAACTGCAAACCAAGACGCGGAATGACCGGCGGCAAGGCATTATGTAATACGTGACGACGGATCACGGTGAAGCGTGACAGGCCACGGGTCGCGGCGGCTTTCACATAATTCTTGTCCATCACTTCGCTGGTGCTGTTACGCAGCAAACGAATCACTTCGGTGGTCGGCACAATCGCCAGTACCGTTACCGGCAAAATCATGTGAGTAAGGGTACTGATCAACATCTCGTGACGCCACGGTGACGG
This sequence comes from Pantoea sp. LMR881, assembly GCF_027157825.1. NCBI lineage: Bacteria > Pseudomonadati > Pseudomonadota > Gammaproteobacteria > Enterobacterales > Erwiniaceae > Pantoea > Pantoea sp. LMR881. The sequence goes on along the minus strand of NZ_JAPVOK010000002.1, from coordinate 546,558 downwards.
GCTAATCCATGCATCAATCAGGGCAAAGCCGCTGACATTCTGCACCGGATACAGCAAGTCGTAGCGACCAGACACCGGCAGCCAGCCCAGCGTCAGTGAGAAAAACAGGGTAAAGAGCAGCGCCAGCCAAAATACGGGCATCGAGAAGCCGAGTAGCGCCAGGGCGCTGATAACTTTGTCCTGCCATTTATTGCGCATCACGCCCGCACAGATGCCGAGCGGGATCCCAATCAGCAACGCAAATGTAAACGCTAAAATGCACAGTTCCATCGTCGCGGGAAACACTTCGCGCAGTTGCAGACCGATCTCCTGACCATTTGTGCTGGAGACACCAAAATCGAGTTGCAGCATGCCGCTAAACCAAAACCACCAGGCATCCCAGAGCGATGCGCCTTCGAGCGGGGCATTCGGCGTAAAATAGCTGAGGCTAAAACTGACCAGAGAGAGCATAAACAGCGTGATCACTAACAGCAGCATACGGCGCAAAATATAAATAATCACTTAAGGCTCCTCACGCTCATCGCGATATACCCCTGCAAACGAAGCGTTGCCAAAGGGACTCAGCACCAGTCCCTTAATGTCGTGGCGATAGGCCTGCAAACGAAGCGAAGAGGCCAGCGGTAATACGGGCAACTCTTTCGCCAGCAGTTGTTGAGCACGGTCATAATGGTCAATACGGCCTGATAATTGTTGCGTCAGTAAGGCATTTTGCAGCGTTTCATCAAATGCCGGAAAGCACCAGTGAGCGTAATTGGTTTGTGAACGAATAGCAGCACAACTTAACAGAGGGCGGAAGAAGCTGTCAGGATCGTTACTGTCTGTTGCCCAACCGGCCAGCGTTAAGTCATGATTCATGGACATAAGCTGTGCTTCCTGAAAACGCCCCTCAACCGGCATGATGGTGACGGTTACGCCAACCTGAGCCAAATCAGCCTGCAACAGCTCCGCCGTTTTCAACGGGCTTGGATTCCACGACTGGGATGTTGAGGGCACCACCAGCCGCAGATGCAAATCGGTGACACCTAGCCGCGCCAGCTCCGCACGTGACTTCTCAGGATTATATTCCGTCACGCGTGATGCATTGTCATAAGCCCAGGACGCGCGAGGCAGGATCGAGGCAGCCGTTTCCGCAGTACCGTAATAAATCGACTCCATCAGGCGTTCATTGTTAATGGCAAGCGCCAGTGCGTGGCGTACTTCCGGGCGATCAAGTGGCGGTTTGCGGGTATTAAATGCCAGGTAGGCAATGTTCATGCCTGGTCGCAACGTCATACGCAAACGCGGATCGTCACGTAAAATGGTGAGCTGGCTGGCGGCAGGATAGGCCAGCACATCACATTCGCCCGTCAGTAATTTGGATAAGCGGCCCGTACCGCCAGCGCCAAGATCGATTACCGCCTGCTGCAGTCGCGGCACACCTTTCCAGTAACGTGGATTACGCGCCAGCCGAATATACTGGCCCGCACGATATTCACTGAGCTGGAACGGCCCGGTGCCGACTGGCTGACGATCCAGAATCTCCTGACGCCCCTCAGCAGCGAGCTGATCGGCATACTCCTTAGACAAAACCGGGGCGTAATGCGTGGCCAGATGCCAGAGAAACGAGGCGTCAGGGCTATTCAGGCGGATCTCAACGCTGTTGTTATCGATTTTCTTTACACTCTGCACCGAGTCGGCAAATTGCAGGCTGTCAAAATAGGGATAGCTGCCGCCATTGACGTTATGCCAGGGATGTTTGCGGTCAAACATGCGAGCAAAACTGAACACCACGTCGTCGGCGTTAAGCGGACGTGAAGGTTTGAACCAGTTCGTTTGCTGGAACTGCACGCCGGAACGCAAATGAAAACGGTAGGTTGCGCCGTTATCGCGAACATCCCAGCTGGCAGCCAGATCGGGCTTCAGGCGGTAAGTATAAGGATCAACATCCAGTAAGCGGTCATAAAGCTGGGCGGCCAGCGTATCAACCACGAAACCGCTGCTGGCCAGTTGTGGATTAAAGCTGTTCAGCGTGCCATTAACACAATAGATAAAGCCGCTCTGGCGAATATCACCCGTGGGCGCGGACCACGCAGACGCACTCAGGATACTGAGGCAAAGTAACAGCGAATAAATTAGTCTGGACATAGAACTCAACGATTTCGAGGCATTAGGCTGAGTGTATCTCAAAGCGGGCATTGTCCCAAAATCTCTCAGGTTAGCGGCGCAGAAATTCCGCATTACCCGTGGCAGGTAATCACATAGTTAGTGTGGAAATGAGAAAAATTCTCAATTAGGGGTTTACAGATGATAATAAGAATGATTATTATTCTTCTGCGCTTCGACGGTGGCTCTACCGAAGAAGAGCACGACATTGCTCACATTGCTTCCAGTATTGTTGCCCGCCTTGTGCGGGCTTTTTTTTGCCTGCGCTTTCATAATGAAGTGTCAGGACAGCACAAACCAGCGTGTTTAAAAACGCGCGATGGGGATGCAGCGCGCCTTAGTGACGTTTCTTCTCTCATTTAAACGCGATCGGTAGCCGTCAGGGATTATTGCTTCAGCGCAAGGCTGTTTTCTGGCGCAGCAACATCAGGTGTTACTCATCTCTCGCGATACCGTGCTTCTTCATCATGGCTCTGAGTTGATGATAAGTCACACCAAGCAGAGTCGCGGCCCGGCGCTGATTATATTTGGCCTGTTGCAGGCTGCTCTCCACCAGCTCACGTTCCTGCTGATTCTGCCACTGGCGCAAATTGACCGGTAACAGCGGCAGGGCGGCAAGATCGACGTTCGCCTCCGCTTTTTGCTCGGGTTGAGTACGCGGCGCGAAGGGATTGATGATGATATTTTCCAGCGGCTCTTCACTGCTGTGGTGGCGATACACTGAGCGTTCTACCACGTTTTTAAGCTCGCGAACGTTGCCGGGCCAGTCGTGATCCAGCAGGGTTTTCTTTGCCGCAGGCGTAAAACCTGGAAACAGAAGCAGGCCGAGTTCCCGACACATTTGAATAGCAAAATGCTCTGCCATAACCAAAATATCGCTGCGGCGTTCACGTAGCGGCGGCAGTTGCACCACATCAAAGGCGAGGCGATCAAGCAAGTCAGCACGGAATTTTCCCTCGGCAGCCAGCCCAGGCAAATCCTCATTGGTGGCGCAGACCAGTCGCACGTTAACCTGCAACGATTGATTACCGCCGACACGCTCCAGTTGCCCATACTCGATGACGCGAAGCAGTTTTTCCTGTACCAGCATGGGTGCCGCGCCTAATTCATCAAGAAACAGCGTCCCGCCGTCAGCCCGCTCAAAGCGCCCTAAATGGCGTTTTTGCGCACCGGTAAAGGCACCCGCTTCATGCCCGAACAGCTCTGAATCCAGCAGGTTTTCATTGAGCGCCGCGCAGTTCAGAGAGATAAACGGGCCTTGCCAACGATCGGACAAAAAATGTAACCGGCTGGCAATCAGTTCTTTTCCCGTTCCGCGTTCACCCGTTACTAATACAGGTTTTTCCAGCGGGGCGAGTTTTGACACCTGTTCAAGCACTTCAAGGAAGTTATTGGACTCGCCTAATAAATTATCTCTTGTCTCAACCATGATGAATTTCACCATTCTTTAATCGAATTGACTACAGCAAAGATGGATTTAAGTTTGTTGATATTCAAAAATCCAGCAATATCAGGATGATAAATATTGGCACGTATCTTGAATTAAATACACCGTGCAATACGCAAATATGACAATTTAAGAGGAACATCATTATGGGTATTTTTTCTCGTTTCGCCGACATCGTGAATGCCAACATCAATTCGCTGCTGGAGCGCGCGGAAGATCCACAGAAGCTGGTACGCCTGATGATTCAGGAAATGGAAGACACGTTAGTTGAAGTGCGTTCAACTTCAGCCCGCGCGCTGGCTGAAAAGAAACAACTTGTTCGTCGCATTGAGCAGGCTGAAATTCAGCAAGCTGAATGGCAGGAAAAAGCCGAGCTGGCACTGCGCAAAGAGAAAGACGATCTGGCACGGTCGGCGCTGATTGAAAAACAGAAACTCACCGATTTGATTGCGGCATTAACGCAGGAAGTGAGCCAGGTTGAAGAAACGCTGGATCGCATGAAAAACGAAATTGGCGAGCTGGAGAAAAAACTGAGTGAAACGCGTGCGCGTCAGCAAGCGTTGACCCTGCGTCATCAGGCGGCTTCTTCATCACGTGACGTCCGTCGTCAACTGGATAGCGGCAAAATTGACGAAGCGATGGCGCGTTTCGAATCATTTGAGCGTCGCATCGATCATATGGAAGCAGAAGCGGAAAGCCATGGCTTTGGCAAACCCAAAACGCTGGATCAGCAATTCTCAGATTTGAAAGCGGATGATGCGATCAGCCAGCAACTCGATGCGCTGAAAGCCAAAATGAACCGTAGCGAATAATTTATCGTTATTGCGAATACTGATTAAGGAGAGTCAATGAGCGCACTATTTCTTGCCATACCGCTAACGATCTTCGTGCTGTTTGTTGCCCCGATCTGGTTATGGCTGCATTACAGCAACAAGCGCAACGGCGGCACGGAGCTGTCGTCAGGCGAACTCCAGCGTTTGCAGCGCGTGACGAAAGATGCCGAACGCATGCGTGAACGTATCAATGCACTGGAAGCGATCCTTGATGCAGAACATCCGAACTGGAGGCAGCCATGATGAAAGGACGCAAACTGTGGCGTAAACCCGATGACGGTAAGTTAATGGGCGTGTGTGCCGGACTGGCTGAGTATCTGGATATTCCGGTACGTCTGCTGCGCGTTATCGTCGTCTTGTCTCTGTTTTTCGGGCTGTTTGTCTTTACCGTCATTGCCTACTTCGTGCTGGGTTTCGTGTTAGATGTCAAACCCGCCGACGCTGAAACTGGTGAACAACTGCCGAGCGCCAGTGAATTGTTAGATCAGCTGGAAAACGCATTGCAGCGTGATGAGCGCAGCGTGCGTGAAATGGAACGCTACGTTACCTCAGAAACCTTTAGCGTGCGTAGCCGCTTCCGCCAGATTTGATGCTCTTTTTTTCGGGCCTGTTTCAGGCCCTTTTGCTGACTCTCCGGAGGGAATATGTCCGTAAATTCGTCTGCTTTTCGCCGTCGCGCGGCACCCGCGTTGAAGTCGGCCGCTAAATTTATCATTATCAATGCTGTCACTTACGGTCCCGCCGGTGTAACCGGTTGGGCAGTGAAATCCGTGGCGCGTCGTCCGTTACGCATTCTGCTTTCACTGGCGCTTGAGCCACTGCTGAAACGTGTATTGAATCGGGCGGCATCGCGCTTCATCAGGGAGAAAGATGAAAAGACTGCAAACTGAACTGACAGCGTTAATGAACCGGGGCGTTGACCGTCATTTGCGCCTTGCGGTAACCGGTTTAAGCCGCAGCGGGAAAACGGCTTTTATCACCTCGCTGGTTAACCAGCTTTTGAATGTACACAGCGGCGCCCGTTTGCCGCTGTTTTCGGTGGTACGTGATGAGCGCCTGCTCGGCGTAAAGCGCGTACCGCAGCGTGATATGGGAACATCGCGCTTTACCTATGATGAAGGGCTGGCCCAACTTTATGATACGCCGCCCGCCTGGCCAACGCCGACACGTGGCGTAAGCGAAATGCAACTGGCGTTGCGCTACCGGCCTAATGACTCGCTGCTGCGTCACCTCAAAGATACCGCCACGCTTTATCTCGAAATCGTTGATTATCCCGGTGAATGGCTACTTGATCTGCCGATGCTGGCGCAAGACTATCTTTCCTGGTCGCGCCAGATGAACAGTCTGTTACAGGGCGAGCGCGCCGAATGGGCGAAACCGTGGCGCGAGCTTTGTCAGCAACTTGATCCTTTTGCGCCGGCTGATGAAAACCGTCTGGCAGAGATTGCGGCTGCCTGGACCACCTACCTGCATCGCTGTAAAACAGAAGGGCTGCATTTTATTCAGCCGGGGCGCTTTGTCCTGCCGGGGATATGGCTGGCGCACCTGCCTTGCAGTTTTTCCCCGTGGCCCACAGGGGATAATGTGCAGGAAAGCAAGCTGGCGCAGGCGGAAAAAGGCAGCAATATTGCCATGCTGCAACAGCGTTTTAACTATTACTGTCAGAATGTGGTGAAAGGCTTTTATAAGCACTACTTTCTGCGTTTTGACCGCCAGATTGTGCTGGTCGATTGCCTGCAACCGCTTAATAACGGGCCGCAGGCTTTTAATGATATGCGACTGGCGTTAACCCAGCTGATGCAGAGTTTTCATTACGGCCAGCGCACGTTATTCCGGCGCTTATTTTCACCTGTGATTGATAAACTGCTGTTTGCCGCCACGAAAGCCGATCACATCACCAGCGATCAGCACGGCAATATGGTGTCGCTGTTGCAGCAGCTGGTGCAGGACGCCTGGCAAAATGCTGCCTTTGAAGGGATTCGCATGGATTGTATTGGTCTGGCATCGGTACAGGCGACGCAAAGCGGTTTAGTGGATCATCAGGGTGAAAAAATCCCGGCGCTGCGCGGCCACCGTTTAGTGGATGGCGAGCCGCTCACGGTTTATCCCGGCGAAGTTCCACCACGTTTGCCCGGCAACGCCTTTTGGCAGCAGCAGGGCTTTCAGTTCGAACAATTCCGCCCGCAGCAACTCGATGTTGATCGGCCGCTGCCACATATTCGCATGGATGCGGCGCTGGAATTTTTATTGGGAGATAAATTGCGATGAATGATCCAATAAAGCCGCGCATCGATTTTGCCCGTCCGCTGGAAGAGATGCGCGACACGCCGTTGCGCCCGGCTCAGGCGTTTGAAAACAGTGCTCAGGCGGCCTTTCTGGCAGTTGAGGATGAGGTACCAGCAGAGGAAGAGGGCGCGGGTGAACGCGCCGTTGAAGCTGCGCTGAAACCCAAACGCAGCCTCTGGCGTAAAATGGCAGGCGCTGGACTGGCTCTGTTTGGCGTCAGCGTGGTGGCGCAAGGGGTGCAGTGGCTACACGATGCCTGGCTGACCCGCGACTGGTTTGCGCTCGGTTCCGGCGTAGCGGGGGCTTGATTATTGCGGCAGGCGTGGGTGCGTTAGCCACTGAATGGCGACGCCTTTATCTGTTGCGCCAGCGCGCCGAAGAGCGTGATACCGGCCGTGAATTACTGCACAGCCACGGCATCGGAAAAGGGCGAGCATTTTGTGAAAAACTCGCACAACAGGCGGAACTGGATCAGGCGCATCCAGCGTTGCAACGCTGGCAGGCATCGCTACACGAAACGCAAAATGACGGTGAGGTGGTGCGCTTATACGCGCAACTGGTGCAGCCCGTGCTGGATCGTCAGGCGCGACGTGAAATCAGCCGCCATGCAGCCGAATCCACATTGATGATTGCGGTCAGCCCGCTGGCGCTGGTTGATATGGCGTTTATCGCCTGGCGCAACCTGCGCCTGGTTAATCGTATCGCCGCGATTTATGGCATTGAATTAGGTTATTTCAGTCGTATTCGCTTGTTCCGGCTGGTGCTGCTGAATATGGCCTTTGCCGGTGCGTCAGAACTGGTACGCGAAGTGGGTATGGACTGGATGTCGCAGGATATCGCCGCGCGACTGTCGGCCCGCGCCGCCCAGGGAATAGGTGCCGGATTGCTAACGGCCCGTTTGGGGATTAAAGCCATGGAACTGTGCCGCCCGCTGCCCTGGCTGGAAGAGGATAAGCCGCGCTTAGGCGATTTCCGTCGTGAGCTAATTGGTCAGGTGAAAGAGACGGTACAAAAAGGCGGCAGTAAAAGTTAAGCGCACGGGTAGTGGCACGATCTCCCTCAATATTCCCCGCACGCGGGGATGGCGCTTAACGCAGTGCAAAAAATTTGCAGCACCCTGTTTCACCCGCACAAACCCTGTGCAATTCGCCTAAACGTCCACCATTCACGCCACCGCTGTCAACTTTTCCTGACAGATCTCTTTCTGCCACGCAGTAAGTTAGCGTATCATCGCTACAATCTGAACCTGTTAAAGGCCATAAAAATGCGTTTGGAAGTGTTCTGTCAGGACCGCATTGGTCTGACGCGTGAACTGCTTGATCTGCTGGTTGCGCGTAACATCGATCTGCGCGGTATCGAAATCGCGGCTGTGGGCCGTATCTATCTCAATTTTTCGGCACTGGAGTTTGACCAGTTCAGCAGTCTGATGGCGGAAATCCGCCGTACACCGGGCGTGACGGATGTGCGCACTGTGGCATACATGCCTTCTGAACGCGAACACCGTGCCCTGAGCGCGCTGTTAGTGGCAATGCCGGAACCGGTGTTTTCCATCGATCTTAAAAGTAAAGTCGAGCTGGCAAACCCTGCTGCGCAAAATTTGTTTAATCTCGACGAGCAAAAAATGCGCAATTTCAGCGCCGGAAACCTGATAAGCGGTTTCAATTTTATGCGATGGTTAGAAAGCGATCGGGTGGAAGCACAGGCGCAGCACGTGGTCATCGAAGGGCGTGATTTCCTGATGGAGGCGCGACCTATTTATCTGACGGCTGAAGAAGGGCAAAGCGATCAGCCCGTTGGTGCGATGGTGATGCTGAAATCAACCGCCCGTATGGGTCGTCAATTGCAAAACCTGATCGTGACCGATGAATCTGAGTTCGATCATATTGTTGCGGTCACGCCTAAAATGCGTCAGGTGATTGATCAGGCGCGTAAGCTGGCCATGCACGATGCACCTTTATTGATTATCGGTGATACCGGAACAGGCAAAGATATGCTGGCGCGCGCCTGCCATCTGCGTAGCGCGCGTGGCAAAATGCCCTTCCTGGCGCTGAATTGCGCATCGTTGCCGGATGATGTGGCGGAAAGTGAATTGTTCGGTCATGCGGCGGGTGCTTATCCTAACGCGCTGGAAGGCAAAAAGGCTTCTTTGAGCAGGCTAACGGTGGCTCGGTACTGCTTGATGAAATCGGCGAAATGTCGCCGCGTATGCAGACTAAACTGCTGCGTTTTCTTAACGATGGCACCTTCCGTCGCGTCGGCGAAGAGCATGAAGTGCACGTCAACGTGCGCGTTATTTGCGCCACGCAAAAGAATTTGATTGAACTGGTCCATCTCGGGGAATTTCGTGAAGATCTGTTCTACCGGTTGAATGTGCTCACGCTGAATTTGCCGCCGCTGCGCGATCGTCCTCAGGATATTCTGCCGCTTACTGAAATGTTTGTTGCACGTTTCGCCGATGAGCAAGGCATTCCGCGCCCAAGGTTATCACCGCAGCTGAATGCATTTTTGACCCGCTATAGCTGGCCGGGCAATGTGCGTCAGTTAAAAAATGCACTTTATCGGGCGCTGACGCAACTGGAAGGCTATGAACTGCGACCGCAGGATATCATTTTGCCTGAACAGGCGCTGGATGTGTCGTTAGATGAAGATGCGATGGAAGGCACGCTGGATCAAATCACCAGCCGTTTCGAACGTTCAATTCTCACGCGGTTATATCTTTCCTATCCCAGCACGCGCAAGCTGGCAAAACGCCTTGGCGTCTCTCACACCGCTATTGCCAATAAATTGCGGGAATATGGTTTAGGTCAGAAGCGTAACGAAAGCGAATAAAGCGAAAGCGGATAACCGGGTTATCCGCTTTTTTTACTACTTCAGCGCGGAGAGCGCAGCGTCATAATCCGGTTCGTTGGTGATCTCATCAACCAGCTGGCTGTAAATCACTTTATCATGCTCATCCAGTACAACGACTGCACGTGCGGTCAGCCCTTGTAATGCACCGTCGGCAATCTCAACACCGTAATCTTGTTTGAACTCTGCGCCGCGCAGGGTCGATAAGGTCACCACGTTGTTCAGGTTGTCAGCACCGCAAAAACGTGACTGGGCAAACGGCAAGTCAGCCGAGATGCAAAGCACCACGGTATTGTTCAGTTCACTGGCCAGCTGGTTAAACTTGCGCACAGAAGTTGCACACACGCCCGTATCAACACTGGGGAAAATATTCAGAACCTTTCGTTTTCCTGCATACTCAGAGAGCGACAGGTTTGCCAGATTTTTCGCGACCAGCGAAAAGGGTTTAGCCTGCTCACCAGGCTGAGGAAACTGACCCGCAACGGCTACGGGATTACCCTGAAAATGAACGAATTGAGACATAAAGATTCCTTAATAGGATGAAAATATCGGATAAAAACGGCATCCGATTAGGTATAGCCGTTGTTTATGACATATTTTTTAAGGGTTTACGAGTGCATTTGTTGCGTTAATAGCGGCCTAACGCGTCATCAAGGAGAGGTAATGAGAACGGTAAAAAGTTATCCCGAAGCCTGGCCATTGCATACCCCCTTTGTTATCGCGCGCGGGAGTCGTACCGAGGCGAAAGTGGTGGTGGTTGAAATAGCCGATGCAACGCGCAAAGGTGTCGGTGAGGCGACGCCTTACGCACGCTATGGTGAAAGCGAAGCATCCGTGCTGGAACAGATCATGACGGTGCTAACGCCGTTGCAACAAGGCATGACGCGGCAAGCCCTACAGCAGGCGCTGCCAGCTGGCGCGGCGCGCAACGCCATAGATTGCGCATTATGGGATCTCGAAGCGCAGCAACAGCAGCAGTCGCTGTGGCAACTGAGCGGCATTCAGGCGCCAGACTCGGTGGTGAGTGCGCAAACCGTCAGTATTGATACCCCGGAAGCGATGGCAAGCAGCGCACTCGCGCTGTGGCAAAACGGCGCCACGCTGTTAAAAATTAAACTGGATAACACCTTTATTACTGAGCGGCTGATGGCGATTCGAACGGCGGTGCCCGATGCCACGCTCATTGTCGATGCAAATGAATCCTGGCACGCAGAAGGTCTGGCCGCGCGCTGTCAGCTGTTAGCGGATCTGCAGGTCGCGATGCTGGAGCAGCCATTGCCAGCGGGTGAGGATGCCGCACTGGCAAATTTTATCCATCCGCTGCCGATTTGTGCTGATGAGAGTTGCCACACCCGCGACAGTCTCCCCACGCTGCGAGGGCGTTATGAGATGGTAAATATCAAGCTGGACAAAGCGGGTGGGCTGACCGAAGCCTTAGCCCTCGCTGAAGCTGCCGCGCAAATGGGGTTTGAGGTGATGCTTGGCTGTATGCTGTGTACCTCACGGGCTATTCGCGCCGCGTTACCTCTGGTCGCGCAGGCGCGCTTTGCTGATTTAGATGGGCCGACCTGGCTGGCCGTGGACGTCGAGCCAGCCATTGAGGTGCAAAACGGCAAGGTGATTATTCCTGCCAGCGCAGCAGATTAGTCATCACGTCAAGGTAGGTCTCGGTGGCCTCATCAACCGAAATTACCGGCATTTCAGCCGTCACGCAGGGTAAGCCGAGATCGTTACACCAGCTACCGAAAGAGCCTGGCGTGTCATACCCTACGCTGCTGACGTGGGGAGAGCCATATGTTGCGCCAGCCATTCGCCTACGGCAATGTGATGAGGATCATCAATACAGGCCAGCGGCTCATGCCAGGAGACCACCCAGCGCGGTTTTAACTGATGGATGAGCGCGCACAGTGCCGCTGTTTCGGGTTCAGATCCCGGATGAGCGCCGGTTGATAATTTCACATCCCGATCTTCAGTCATGCTATTCCAGCGGTAAACCGTCTCACCCGACTGCCAGTTTGCTGCTGGAAAGTTGCGGTTAAGATCCACGCCGTTGGCATTTGCGCGTAACCCTAACTGACAACCATCCGGGTTGACCGCCAGCACTACGTGATGACGACGTAGCTTATCCGGCAAGGTTCGCAGCGCGCCTGACAGTGTAGCAATCGCGGCATTTTCGTCGCCGTGCGTGCCGGCCAAAATAAGCCCGCTGTCGCGATCGGCTAGTGGGGCGGGAAACCACAACAGCGGCGCGCCCAGGACTGACTTGCCATATTGCTGATACGGAATATCCAGTTTTCCACGCAGCGGTCGTGGGTGTAATACAGGCATAGTCATTTCCTTTAAGAGCGGGTTTGTCTAAAAGTAGCGGAAAAGCCAGCCCCGGAAAATAGCTATTTATCAATCAGCAATTTGCGATAAAGTGCCCTGAGTCAGGCTCTCTGGGCACCCGCTGTGATGCAGCACTTCTTTGGGGGAAAGCAATAATGATGAACACCACATTTCAGATGACGCTGGCGGCGCTGAGTCTCGCCAGCCTGTTCACACCCGTATTGGCAGCTGAGATCCCGGCTGGTGCACAGCTTGCCGAGAAGCAAGAAATTGTGCGTCACATTAAAGATGAACCGGCATCGCTTGATCCACTGAAAGCGGTAGGCTTACCGGAGATACAGGTCATTCGCGATCTGTTTGAAGGACTGACAAATCAGGATGCGCACGGAAAAATCGTACCGGGCGTGGCACAGAGCTGGAGCAGCAGTGACAACAAAACCTGGATTTTCACGCTGCGTAATGACGCGCGTTGGTCGAATGGTGAACCCGTAACGGCGCAAGATTTCGTTTATAGCTGGCAGCGGCTGGTTGATCCCAAAAACAGCGCCGCATCCGCGTGGTTTGCTGGCCTGAGCGGTATTCAAAATGCGACAGCTATAACAAAAGGTAACATGCCGCCGGATACGCTTGGCGTCAGTGCGCAGGACAACCAACATTTGAAAGTTACGCTGGCGCGTCCGGTACCGTGGTTTCCCAGTTTAGTGGCTAACGTGGCACTGTTTCCGGTGCCGCAAAAAGTTATCGCTAAAGAGGGCGACAACTGGACGATGCCGGGAAAACTGGTGGGCAATGGTGCATATCAGCTCAGCGAACGTGTTGTTAACGAAAAAATTGTTCTGCAACGCAATCCGCATTACTGGGACAACGCCCATTCTGTGTTGACCAAAGTGACTTTTCTGCCGATTAACGAAGAGTCGAGCGCGACCAAACGCTATCGGTCAAACGATATTGATATTACCGAGTCATTTCCCAAGAACATGTATGCCATGTTGAAAAAATCCTTGCCGGGAGAAGTCTATACACCCGATCAGCTTGGCATCTATTACTACGCTTTTAACACGCAAAAAGGCCCCACCGCTGATGCGCGAGTGCGTAAGGCACTCTCCTGGAGTATTGACCGCAAGATTATCGCGGAAAAAGTGTTGGGTACGGGCGAAAAACCGGCATGGCACTTTACGCCTGATGTCACTGCTGGCTTTAAACCGCTGCCATCAATGCTACAGCAGCATAATCAAAGTGAACTGAATGCGCAGGCAAAAGCCCTGTTAGCCTCCGCAGGCTATGGACCGGGCAAACCTTTACGTCTCAAGCTGCTGTATAACACCTCAGAAAGCCATCAAAAAATTGCGATTGCTATCGCCTCGATGTGGAAAAAGAATTTAGGGATTGATGTTCAGTTAGAAAATCAGGAGTGGAAAAGCTATATCGATAGCCGAAACAGCGGCAACTTCGATGTTATCCGCGCCTCCTGGGTGGGTGATTACAATGAACCCTCAACTTTTCTCAGCTTGCTCACGTCGGGTAACACCAGCAATATTGCACGTTTTAACAACGCGGATTATGACGCGGTCATGGCGAAGGCCAGCGAAGAATCCGGCGATCGGGCACGGAATGAGGATTACAATCGCGCCGAGCAAATCCTTGCCGAACAGGCCCCGATTGCCCCGATTTATCAGTACACCAATGGTCGGTTAATCAAGCCGTGGGTAAAAGGATACCCGATCACCAATCCGGAAGATGTGGCGTACAGCCGCGAACTGTGGATCGAAAAAAAGTGATTACACAGTCTGACATCTTTCCTTACAGCCAGCCGATTGCATCTGATTGTGGCCACGCCAGGCTGTATCGAGTTGATTTTGATAGTGAGGAATTATTATCGTGGATGTAATTGAAGGTAAAGCGTTACAGGTTTCAGACGCCATCATCGCCTGCCAGTTGGATGGTAAAGGTGGCCAGATTGCCCTTGAAAATAAAGATGTTGTTAATTGCGAAAAGCCGTGCTGGCTGCACTTAAATTATACCCATCGCGAAAGCGCAGAATGGCTTCAGTCGACTCCTCTGTTGCCCGACGCCGTGCGTGACGCTCTGGCCGGTGACAGTATGCGTCCGCGCGTTAGCCGTCTGGGTGACGGTTTTATGATTGTGCTGCGTAGCGTCAATCACAACAGCGATTCACGACCGGATCAGCTGGTGGCGATGCGCATGTTTATTAATGACAAGCTGATCGTTTCAACACGTCGCCGCAAAGTGTATGCCGTCGATGAAGTGTTAACCGATTTGCAAAATGGCAACGGGCCGGTCGATTGCGGTAGCTGGCTGGTTGATATTTGTGATGCGTTAACCGATCACGCCAGCGAATTTATTGAAGAACTTCATGACAAAATCATTGAGCTGGAAGATGCGTTGCTTGATCAGCGAATCCCCGCGCGCGGCGAGCTGGGACTGCTGCGTAAACAACTGATAGTCATGCGCCGTTACATGGCTCCGCAGCGCGATGTTTATGCGCGCCTCGCCAGTGAAAAACTGCCGTGGATGGATGACAGCGAGCGTCGGCGTATGCAGGAGATTTCAGACCGTTTAGGGCGCGGGCTGGATGATTTAGATGCTGGCGTCGCACGAACGGCGGTGCTGGCTGATGAACTGGCCTCGGTCATGGCAGAGTCAATGAACCGCCGAACCTACACCATGTCTCTGCTGGCGATGATTTTTCTTCCTGCCACCTTTCTGACTGGTTTGTTTGGTGTCAACCTGGGCGGGATCCCCGGTGGTGAATGGCGCTACGGTTTTACGCTTTTTTGCCTGTTACTGGTGGTGCTGGCGCTCAGCGTGACAGGTTATTTGCGGCGACGTCGCTGGATGTGAATGCCAGATAAATAATGTTATCAATGAGTTACAAAAATGCGATTGCATGATTAAATGCACGAAAAGCACAAAAAAGCTGATCGATATCAATATCTCTCTGGTGTGTCTGACGCAAACTCTCTCTCGCAGGTGAATGCAACGTCAAGCGATGGGCGTTGCGCTCCATATTGTCTTACTTCCTTTTTTAGAATTACTGCATAGCACATTTAATTCGACCAATGCCGGCCTTATCCGCCGGCTTTTTTTTTCCGGTTGGCTACGTTGCCTGATCTTTCCTATGCTTTAAGAACATAAGCAAAAAAAGGAGAACGGCATGAACGTGATTACTGCCAGCGAACCAATCCCAACTGATCCACCGCCAATCCCCGATCCGATTCCACAACCTCAGCCGCAACCCGATCCGCCACCGGACCCAGGCTTTCCACCCGTTATGGATCCGCCACCGCATCGTTAAAGAAAAGGGCGCGCTAATCACAGCGCGCCCTTACGTTTATTTGATGTGCAGCACGTCGAGCCGTGCACTCACATCAGGCAGCTCCTCTTCGTCGCTGCGCCAGCCAACAGGCTGAACCGGTAGCGTTTCCCGGTCAAACGCCAGGTCTCCACCCTCAACGACATCATCGCCATGACTGATACCTTTGAAATCGAACAGATTCATGTCCGCTAAATGTGAAGGCACCACGTTTTGCATCGCGCTGAACATGGTCTCAATGCGGCCAGGATAGCGTTTATCCCAGTCACGCAGCATATCAGCCACGACCTGACGCTGGAGATTAGGTTGTGAACCGCACAGGTTACACGGAATGATTGGGAACTGGCGGGCATCAGAAAAACGGATAATGTCTTTTTCACGGCAATAAGCCAGCGGACGAATCACAATATGTTTGCCGTCATCGCTCATCAGTTTTGGTGGCATACCTTTCATTTTGCCGCCGTAAAACATGTTCAGGAACAGGGTCTGAAGAATGTCATCACGATGGTGGCCCAGCGCGATTTTTGTGCAGCCTAACTCAGATGCCGTGCGGTAAAGGATACCGCGACGCAGGCGAGAGCAGAGCGAGCAGGTGGTTTTGCCTTCGGGAATTTTATCTTTAACAATCGAATAGGTGTCTTCTTCGACAATTTTGTATTCAACACCCAGCGACTCAAGGTATTCCGGCAAGATGTGCCCAGGAAAACCAGGCTGTTTTTGATCGAGATTAACGGCGACCAGCGTGAAATTTACCGGCGCACTTTTCTGTAAACTGCGCAGAATTTCTAACAGGGTGTAGCTGTCTTTGCCGCCTGACAGGCAAACCATAATGCGATCGCCTTCTTCAATCATGTTGAAATCAGCAATCGCCTCACCCACATTTCGGCGCAGGCGTTTCTGTAATTTATTGAAGTTGTACTGCTCTTTCTTTGTATCTTTTTGATTCTCTTGCATTTATCGGTATCTCTTTCGCCTGAGAGGGCATATTAGGGGCAAAAATTTTTTACATGGCCTACTTGCTGTTGAGCATATCAACCTGCGCACCATTCATTTCTTCAAACCACGCGGCATAAATGTCATAAACCATCTGCGCGTTTTCATGCCCCATCTGGTTCGCTATGAATAAGGGGTTCGCACCTGCCGACAGGAGCCAGCAGGCAAATGTATGGCGAGTATGGTACGGATTGCGGCGATGAAAGCCAGCATGATTTTTAATGGAAATTTAGCGAATACAGAAGGTCCTGAAGGAACAGGCTAACGGTTGAAGAGAGGCGCTAACAATGTTTTATCCGGCGTGTTGATGTCGCGTCTGAAATTAATCGCCCATCCCTGGCGTGTAAAATCCCTTAAGGCGCCTTGCTTATGTAGTACTACTTAGAGGTGCGGCGACTGACTTTGCCTCCTTTCCGGCCTGCTTCCCTGGCACGTTCAGGATCATTCCTGAAATTCCCTCCACTGACTTTGCCGCCAGCACTGCCAGCCACGCTGGCACGTTCCGGGTCTACAGCAAAATTCCCGGCACCCCCTCTTTGCTTCTGTTGTGTCATAGATAACCTCATATAAGGATACTTTCTTAAAGGAGACTAGCTAGTCACAACAATAAGCGTAGTCGGCTAATGTGATATTGTAAATCAAATAGTTAGGTAAAAATTGTAACGTTAATATACCCTGTATATACAGCCAAATAGCACCGCAGACGCTACGTTTATAACTGCGCTCGCTTATGCGTTACGCCTTTTTCCCCGCCAGTCCGGCCAGCCGTTGATAGCGTTTTGTGGCCGCTTCCGTGGCATCCTGCCAGAGCTGATGTGCCAGTTCCGGTTGCACAGTTGCGAGCTGACGAAAACGCTGTTCATTCACTAATGCCTCCGCCAGATCAGAACTGGGTGGACGTGAATCCAGTGACAGCGGCAGTTTACCTTCTTCACTGCGACGCGGATCGAATCGGTAAAGCGGCCAGAATCCGCTGGTGGTGAGCTGGCGCATTTGCTGATGACTAAACGCGAGATCGTAACCGTGCGCCTCACAGGGGCTGTAGGCGATAATCAGCGACGGTCCCGGCCAGGCTTCTGCTTCCTGAAACGCTTTAACGGTTTGATTGAGCTGCGCCCCGAGCGAGATTTGCGCGACGTAGACATGACCATAAAGCAATGTTGACATGCCCAGATCTTTCCGCGCTTTGCGCTTCCCTTGCTCACCAAATTTTGTCACTGCGCCAAGTGGCGTGGCTTTAGAGGCCTGACCGCCGGTATTGGAGTAACACTGGGTGTCCAGTACCAGCACATTCACGTTCTCAGACAGACTCATCACATGATCAAGGCCGCCATAGCCGATGTCATAAGCCCAGCCGTCGCCGCCTATGAGCCACACTGATTTATCCACCAGCGCCTCTGCGGCATCACATAGCGCAAGGGCATCGGCATCTGTGGCCTGGCACAAATGCTGTTTAAGCTGCGCGATCGCATTTCGGCGTAGCGATATTGTGACGTTGTCACTTGTTAGCGTTGCCTTTAGCGCCTCGGGAACCTGTGCCGAACAGCGTTCCAGCAGCCGCAGGGCACGCTGACGCTGCTGATCAATACTCAGGCGAAAGCCGAGACCAAATTCCGCGTTGTCTTCGAACAGAGAATTAGCCCAGGCAGGACCGCGACCTTCAGCATTGGTGGTGTAAGGCGTGGAGGGCAAATTACCGCCATAAATAGATGAGCAGCCGGTAGCGTTAGCGATTAATAAGCGATCGCCAAACAGTTGCGTCAGCAATTTAATATAAGGCGTTTCGCCACAGCCCGAGCAGGCGCCGGAATACTCAAACAGCGGTGTGATTAACTGAGACGTTCGAATATCAATATGCTCAAGCTGCGCGGCACTGCGTTCAGGCAAGGCTAAAAAGGCAGCATAACGGGCCTTTTCCTGTTCAACATGTGCCAGGCGCGGCTGCATATTAATGGCTTTGATTTCAGGGTGCTGCCGATCGCTCGCCGGGCATACCTCAACGCACAAATTACAGCCGGTACAATCTTCAGGTGCTACCTGGAGAACATATTTCTGCCCACGCATATCACGCGCTTTAACATCCAGTGACATCAGCCCGGCAGCGTTCGCTAACGCTTCGGGGTTAACCACTTTGGCACGAATAGCGGCATGTGGGCAGGCAGCAACGCAGTGATTGCACTGAGTACAAAGATCAGGCTTCCAGATTGGGATCGCTTCAGCAATGTTGCGCTTTTCCCATTGCGTCGTGCCCATTGGCCAGGTGCCATCCGGTGGCAGGGCGGAAACCGGCAGTTTATCTCCCAAACCGGCCAGCATCGCTGCGGTAACGGTTTTAACAAAGTCAGGTGCGGCGTCGGATACCACGGGCGGACGATGTGGACTGTTTTCATTAACAGGTTGCAGCGGTACGGCGTTGACTGCCTGACGCGCCAGTGCCAGGGCTTGCCAGTTGCGTTCCGTCAGCTGCTGGCCTTTGGTGCTGTAACTTTTGGCAATGGCCTGTTGTAATTCCCTTAGCGCCACCTCTTCTGGCAAAATCGCGCTGAGCTGAAAAAACGCCATCTGCATTACAGTATTAATCCGGGCGCCGAGCTGGCATTCACGCGCAATGCGTGCGGCATTGATAATATAAAAGCGCGCCTGTTTTTCGTTTAGCTGAGCCTGAACTTCCTGCGGTAAACGCGCCCACACGTCATCGGCAGCATAAGGCGTATTAAGAAGGAAAATGCCGCCCGGCTTGAGCTGCTCCAGCATCTCATATTTGTCGATGAACTGAAGTTGATGGCAGCCAATAAAATCAGCATGCTGAATTAGATAGGCCGAATGAATGGGTCTGTCACTGACGCGCAAATGCGACACGGTCAGGCCGCCCGCCTTTTTCGAGTCATAAACGAAATAGCCCTGCACCTGACTGGGCGTGGCGTTGCCAATAATTTTCAGGTTGTTTTTACAGGCGCTGACGCTGCCGTCGCTACCCAACCCATAAAATATCGCTTCCAGCCGGGCACCGTTTGGCACCGTATTGTGTTCCAGCGGCAGCGAAAGCTGAGTGACATCATCATAAATTCCCACGGTAAAGCGTGAAGGAGGGTTGTCGTTCGCCAGGGCTTTGAACACCGCTTGCGCTGCCTGCGGCGCAAACTCTTTGAGGATAAGCCATATCGTCCGCCCGTCACGCGGGGCATGGTCTGCCGTTCTCCTCGCCCGACCGCTTCTGCCAGTGCGCCAAGCACATCCAGAAACAGCGGTTCGCCTAATGCGCCAGGTTCTTTGGTGCGATCTAAGACGGCGATACGACTTACGCTTTGCGGCAATGTACGCAACAGGTGCTGCGCAGAGAAAGGCCGATACAGGCGAACGCGCACCATGCCAACCTTTTCGCCACGCAGGAGCATGTCATCAATGACTTCTTCAACCGTGCCGCTGGCAGAACCCATCAATATCACGACCCGCTCGGCTTCAGGGTGCCCGTAATACCCGAACGGCTGATAGTGACGGCCGGTCGCTTTGGCAAAATCATTCATTGCCTGCTCAAGGTGTGCATAGCAGGCGTCGTACCAGCGATTGGTTGCCTCGCGTGACTGAAAGTAGGTGTCGGGATTGGCTGAAGTGCCCCGAATAACCGGGTGATCGGGCGATAACGCTCTCTGACGATGTGCCGCTATTGCCTCTTGCGGCATGAGTGCGCGCAGCGTCTCATCAGACAGCGGCGCGATTTTGTTGATTTCGTGCGAGGTGCGAAAACCGTCAAAAAAATGAATAAAGGGTATGCGGCTGTTCAGTGACGCGATGTGAGAGATCAGCGCAAAATCTTGCGCTTCCTGCACGCTGGCGGCTGAAAGCAGGGCACAGCCCGTCTGTCGCACAGCCATCACGTCAGAGTGATCGCCAAATATTGACAGTGCATGCGTAGCCACAGTACGCGCTGCGACGTGCAGTACAAATGGCGTCAGTTGCCCGGCCAGTTTGTAAAGCGTAGGGATCATTAAAAGTAATCCCTGCGATGAAGTAAACGAAGTGGAAAGTGCGCCAGTTTGTAAGGCGCCATGAACCGTAGCGATCGCCCCCGCTTCTGACTGCATTTCCAGTACGCGCGGCGTATCACCCCAGATATTTCGCCGTCCTTCGCTGGCCCAGCCGTCGGCCAGTTCAGCCATAGTGGAGCTGGGTGTGATAGGGTAAATCGCGATGACTTCGCTGGTGCGAAAGGCCACAGAAGCCGCTGCACCGTTACCGTCGATGGTAATCATAATGCTTCCTTTAACAGGAATGAAAAAAGCCGGATAGTTTCCGGGGTTAATTATTTCATTTTAGCAAAGGCTGGGCAGGACATATCTTCCTGGCGCCACAGCGCAGGGAGAAGAGGGCGTGTTCAGGTCCAGGATAACGTCAGCCAATTTATTTAGTTGAGATTTAATGTTTTTTTCATTGATTAACGGATCACAGATGGTATGTGACAACGTCACCTGAAGGTGTGATTGGCCTGCGGTGTTTCTTGATCGTCCTGACTGTTAAAGCGATGCCCCTGGCGCATAATTTCACGCGCCAGAGACCATCGTTTCAGCGGTACACTCTTCGCTTTAAGGTAAACCAGAACAGTGCCGAATTAGCCGGTAAAGTTTCGTTTCAGACTCATCGCGGGGTTTACGTCGCGCAAACGAGATAATTCTGCTTGCAAAGCAGTGAGGAAAATTTTGTAAAAAGCTGTTTCGCCTCTCGATCCTTTACGTTGCCTGACATATGCTGAGTCGGCCTCTTACCTCACTTCCGGAGTCCGACTGATGAAAGCAGCCACCTTTCTGCTGGCCGGTGCCGCTTTGTTGCTGTCTGCCTGTAGCAGCAACAGCGATGAAAACGAACCGCCACAACAGGCTACCGCCGCCCATATTCAACCGCATGTCGTTATGTCGTCACTGGCCGAAAGCCACTGTGCCAGTGCTGGCGGTACATTAGCGTTTTCACATCAGTTAGATGGTTCGCGTATTGGGATGTGTCAGCTCGTCAATGGCCGTCGCTGTGATGAACAGGCACTGATTGGCGGCCGCTGCGCACGTTAAAGGCTTAACGGCCGCCTGTCTCAGGCTGAAAGCACATTAGGGCAGGTTTGGCCCGTATTGAGCTGGCTGAGGTTGTTCAGCGTCGTTTCTGATATTGCGGTTAACGCTTCTGCGGTTAAAAAAGCCTGATGCCCCGTAAACAGCACGTTGTGGCAGGCTGAGAGGCGGCGGAAGACATCATCCTGAATAACATCATTCGATTTATCTTCGAAAAAGAGATCGCGTTCGTTTTCATAGACATCCATGCCTAACGAACCGATTTTTTGCTGTTTCAGCGCATCAATGGCTGCCTGCGAGTCGATCAAGCCGCCACGGCTGGTATTAATGATCATCACGCCCTCTTTCATTTGGCTAAAAGCACCCGCATTAAGCAGATGATGATTTTCTGCCGTTAACGGGCAATGCAGCGTAATCACATCCGACTGCGCATACAGCGTTTTAAGATCAACATATTCCGCGCCAAGCTCCAGCGCCTGCTGATTCGGATAAGGATCGTGCGCTAACAGCCGCATGCCGAAGCCTTTTAAGATACGCAGGGTTGCCACACCGATTTTACCGGTGCCAATCACCCCTGCGGTTTTGTTGTGCATATTAAAGCCAGTCAAACCATCCAGGGAAAAGTTAGCGTCGCGCGTGCGCTGATAGGCCCGGTGAATACGCCGGTTGAGCGTCATCATTAGGCCAATCGTGTGTTCTGCTACGGCTTCTGGTGAATAAGCAGGCACCCGAACCACCTTCAGCCCAAGCGCATCGGCTGCAGCTAAGTCAACGTTGTTGAATCCGGCGCAGCGCAACGCGATATGTTTTACGCCCAGTGCGGCCAGCTCCGCTAAAACCGGGCGGCTGCCGTCGTCGTTCACAAAAATGCAGACCGCCTCGCATCCTGTGGCATTTTTGGCGGTGGTTTCCGTGAGTAAAAAATCAAAAAACACCAGCTCGAAACCATAATCCTTGTTGACCTGCTCGAAGTACTTTTGATCGTAGTGTTTGGTGCTGTATACCGCGATTTTCATCGTTTTGCTCCTGCATTCGGGGATGACCAAAGGATAACGTCTTCTGCCACACTTTGCTGAAACATGCTGGTTGTTTACTCAGCAATCCTTCACCTTGAGCGAGTAACATGCCATCATTCTTGTCAGGATACTGTAAGGAAAAGGATTATTGCTGACATGCCGCGGATTTTCCGTCGACGACTGGCTGCGATTCTGGCGCTGATTTTACTGCTGCTGGGACTCTTGCTGAGTATTACGCAATGGCTGCCGCGGCTGGTGGGTATCTGGCTGCCACCCGAAACGCGCATTGAGCTTGAGGGCAGCCCGCGCTGGCATGAGGGGGCCTTACACTTCCCGCAAATCCGTTACCAGGTGAAAGAGTGTGTCCTGGCCAGGGTGCAGGCCGCGTCGCTTGGCCGACATCAGTCACGCTGGCAACTCAAGGCGCAAAGCGTCACGTTAAACAGTGAATGCCTGCAAAATTTGCCCGCCCCGGATGTTCAACCCGCCGCACCCAAAAGCCTGGCAGAATGGCAGGCAATGCTACCCGGTGCGGATATTCATTTCGATAAACTGACCATTGCGCCCTGGCAAACCTATGCCGGGCGGCTCGACCTGACGTTAGAAAGCCATAAACAGCAGCTCCATTATCAAGGCGACCAGCTGCAACTTGATGCGACCTTACAAGGTCAGCAACTTACTCTGAGTCGCCTGATGTTCAACAATGCGGCGCTTCCCGAGCCTGTGACGCTCAGCGGCCAGCTTGAATTACCAAAGTTTGCTGACGGGTTGCCGGTAAGCGGCAAAGTCGAAGGTGAACTGGCGCTCGCCGCCTTACCGGATGCGTTGCACCTGACATTTGACTGGCAGCAGCAGCAGGGGGAGTTAAACGTGGCGATGGCCGGCATTCCGCAGCCGCTGTTGAATTTGCCCTGGCAGGCAAACGCGCAACACATTCAGATCCAGAATGGACGCTATTACTGGCCGCTGGAGGCGCAGCCGTTGTCGGGTTTTATCAACCTGACGCTGGCGAACTGGCAAGCCGGGCTAAGGGAGACGCAGATCAGCGGCCGGGTAAATCTGTTGACCCAGGGCGGGGAGGCAAAGGCAATGTGGTGTTAGGGATTGGGCCGGGCAGGCTCAGCCTGACGCAAAGTGCGCTGCCGTTTCAGATCACTGGCGAAAGTAAACTGGCGGCGATGCAACTCTATGGCAGCATTCCCGGTGAGCTGAGCGGATCGCTGCTCGATCCGCTGCTGACGCTAAAACCGGGGGCGCTGCTACGCTTGCGTGGGCGATTGTTATCGACGCTTGAGGTAGATGAAGCACGCTGGCCGCTGGCAGGGGTAAAACTCTCTTCTCAGGGCATCGACGGTCGGCTGCAGGCAATTCTTAAGGCGCATGATCCCAGCTTTGGCCGTTTTACCTTGCATCTTGACGGACGCGCGCTGCGTTTCTGGCCCGATAAAGGCGAATGGAACTGGCACTATTGGGGAGCGGGCGAGCTGCAACCGCTTAATGCCCGTTGGGACGTAAAAGGCACAGGCGGCTGGCGGGATACGTTAATTCACCTCGATACGTTATCGACAGGTTTCAATCAGCTTAAATATGGCATGGTTCAGGTCAGCACACCGCGTTTGACCTTAACCGCGCCGGTTAACTGGCAGCGTGATGTTCAGCACCCGGCGTTTAACGGTCAGTTTCAACTGGCGGCAGGCCAGACCCGGTTCAGCTATGGCGGCTGGCTGCCCGATTCCACGCTGCAATTTGAAGCCACAGGCCGCGATCCCAGCGATTTCATCTGGCGAGGAGAGTTAAAAGCAGCAGAGATCGGCCCGCTGCGCGTTCACGGCCGCTGGGACGGTGAGCGTTTGCGCGGAGAAGCCTGGTGGCCGACACAATCGCTGACGGTTTTTCAGCCGCTATTGAGTCAGGATTTAAAGATGAAAATCCAGGCGGGCGAGCTGCGCGCCCAGGTGGCTTTTTCGGCAGCGGCGGAACAGGGGTTTGAAGCGGGCGGCCACTGGACGGTAACACAGGGCAGCATCTGGACGCCGGACAGCCAAATCAATGGGGTAGATTTTTCTCTGCCGTTTCGTCTCAAAAATGCGCGCTGGCAACTCGGCGTCCGTGGCCCGGTTTCGCTGCGCATCGCTGAAGTCAAAAATCAGTTTGCCCTGCAAAATATTCGCGCCGATTTGCAAGGCGCTTATCCGTGGTCGGATTCGCATCCCTTAACGCTCCGGGATGTCAGTCTTGACGTATCAGGCGGTCAGGTTTTGCTGCCCGTGCTGCGCATGCCGCAGCATGATGTGGCACGTCTTGCTCTGCGGAATATCAGCCTGAGTGAGTTGATCACTGCCATCAAACCCAGGCAATTTGCTATGTCTGGCAAGATCAACGGCGAGCTGCCGTTGTGGCTTAATAATCAACGCTGGTTAATTGAAAAAGGCTGGGTTGCCAATAGTGGACCGCTGACGTTTCGGCTGGATAAAGATATGGCCGACGCCATCGTCAGTAACAATGTGGCGACGGGTGCGGCCATGGACTGGTTGCGCTATATGGAAATTTCGCGCGCCTGGGCCACCATCAACCTGGATAATCTGGGTGATTTGACCATGAATGCGCAGGTGCAGGGTCTCAGCCAGTTCAGTAACCGCAGGCAAACCGTTAATCTCAACTATCGTCATCAGGAAAACCTGTTTCAACTCTGGCGCAGTCTGCGTTTTGGCGATAATTTGCAATCCTGGGTGGAACAAAATGCCACCTTGCCATCGAAGAAGGATCACCCATGAGCCCGAGGGCATTACTGATGTTGGCAGCCAGCTTGCTGCTTATAGGCTGTGTGCCGCGCATCGAAGTGGCTGCGCCAAAAGAGCCTATCACTATCAATATGAATGTGAAAATTGAACACGAGATCCACATCAAAGTGGACAAAGATGTCGAAGCCCTGCTGAAAAATCAGAGCGATCTGTTCTGAGGAGAGAGCAAATGAAGTGGAGCGCCACGCTGCTGTTGATGTGGGTAATGACCCAACCCGTGTGGGCCTTAACGTTGGATGATGCGCGCCAGCAGGGGCGCGTAGGCGAAACGTTGTCGGGTTATCTCGCCGCGCGCCAACAGGATAACGACACGCTGAAGCTGGTCAAACGGATCAATGCGGGACGCGCTGCGCAGTATCAGCGGGTGGCGCAGCAAAACAATCTCGCCACGTCAGTGGTGGCCGCTATTGCCGGTCAAAAGCTGGTGAGTCGCGCAGGGCCGGGTGAATATGTGCGGGGAATTAACGGACAATGGCTGCAGAAACAGGGCGTTTTTCAGATAAAAAAGCCGGGCAGTCAGCCCGGCAAACATAACGGCATCAAATAATTACGCGGCAACAATCTGTTTAATCGCGTTTTTCGCATCGTCAGTGGCTTTGGTCGCGACTTCAGGACCGTATGCGATACCTTCAGCGAAGACAAATTCCACCTCGCTGATACCGATAAAGCCCAGGAATAACTTCACATACGGGGTCAGCAGATCAGAGGCAGTATCTTTGTGAATGCCGCCACGGCTGGAAAGGATCACTGCACGCTTACCTTTACCAGGCCTTCCGGGCCGGCTTCGGTATAACGGAAAGTCACACCGGCGCGCGCAATCAGGTCAAAATAGTTTTTCAGCTGCGTCGGAATGTTAAAGTTGTACATCGGCGCAGCAATAACCACCACGTCGTGAGCTTGCAGTTCAGCAATCAGCGCGTCAGACAGGGCCAGTGCTTCTTGCTGACGTGGCGTCAAAGGTGCATCAGAGGGACGAAGCGCACCAACCAGTTCACCATCCAACACCGGAACAGGGTTTGCAGCCAGGTCACGAACGGTAATGTCATCGCCGTTGGTTTTTGCCTGATCAATGTAGAAGTCAGCCAGTTTGCTTGATTGTGAATAACCTGCAAGGATGCTGGATTTCAGAACTAAAACTTTGCTCATGATATTTTCCTGTCTGTTATGCGGAAGGCTTCCCGCTCAATGATTTACACTCTACGGTTATCGGCAGTAGGGTGAAAGCGCAATATTTCGAGAGGTATGTTCGAATTTACTGAATAAGCTCAGCAGCCGTCTGGTCACGGCGGGGGCTTAAATGTGCTATTATGCGCACAATATTTTTATTGAATCAGCTGGTTATCCCAGCCCTGGGCGCTGTATTTCGCAGCGACACCGTCTGAGTAAGGTACGTCATTACTATGTCATCACCGGTTTCTTCTCCACTTACACCGCTCTGGTCGCGGCTGGATGCATTAATGCTGCGCGATCGTCAGCGTTTACAGCGTCGCCTGCACGGGGCCAAAAAAATCAAAAATCCTGAGTCACAGCAGGGCATTGCAGCAGAGCTTGAGCAGGATATTCAGTTAGCTGAGCAGCGCGTTGCGCAGCGTGCCGCAAGCACGCCCAACATTACCTTTCCGGAAAATTTACCGGTTAGCCAGAAGCAACAAGAGATTGCCGATGCGATCCGCGATCATCAGGTCGTGATTGTGGCGGGCGAAACCGGATCGGGTAAAACCACGCAGCTGCCAAAAATTTGCCTGACCCTGGGACGTGGTGTGAAAGGGTTGATTGGGCATACGCAGCCGCGTCGTCTGGCGGCGCGCACGGTCGCAAACCGTATCGCTGACGAACTCGAAACCTCGCTCGGCGGCTGCATCGGTTATAAAGTTCGCTTCAACGATCAGGTCAGCGATACCACTCAGGTGAAGCTGATGACTGACGGTATTTTGCTGGCAGAGATACAACAAGATCGTTTGCTGATGCAGTACGACACCATCATTATCGATGAAGCGCATGAACGCAGCCTGAACATCGATTTTCTGCTGGGCTATCTGCGTGAGCTGTTACCGCGCCGTCCCGATTTGAAAGTCATTATTACCTCCGCGACCATCGATCCGCAGCGTTTCTCCCGCCATTTTAATCACGCGCCAGTGATTGAAGTCTCTGGCCGTACCTATCCGGTAGAGGTGCGTTACCGCCCCGTGGTTGAGGAAGCCGATGATGGCGATCGCGATCAGTTACAGGCGATTTTTGATGCAGTAGATGAACTTACGCATGAAAGCCCCGGTGACATCCTGATCTTTATGAGCGGTGAGCGCGAAATCCGAGACACCGCCGATGCGTTGATGAAGCGTGAGTTGCCGCACACGGAAATTTTGCCGCTCTACGCCCGGCTTTCCAATGCTGAGCAGAACCGCGTTTTTCAGTCACACAGCGGACGCCGCATTGTGTTGGCGACTAACGTCGCGGAAACCTCACTGACCGTACCGGGGATTAAATATGTAATCGATCCCGGCACTGCACGTATCAGCCGTTACAGCTATCGCACCAAAGTACAGCGTCTGCCAATTGAGCCGGTTTCCCAGGCCTCAGCCAATCAGCGTAAAGGGCGCTGCGGACGCGTGTCGGAGGGTATCTGTATTCGGCTCTACTCTGAAGACGATTTTCTTAGCCGCCCGGCCTTTACCGATCCTGAGATCCTGCGTACCAATTTAGCCTCGGTTATTTTACAAATGACGGCGCTTGGATTAGGGGATATCGCCGCTTTCCCGTTTGTTGAGGCACCGGATAAGCGCAATATTCAGGATGGCGTGCGTCTGCTGGAAGAGCTGGGTGCATTGACGCTCAGTGACGAAGGGCACTACAAATTAACCGGTTCGGGCCGTCAGCTGGCGCAACTGCCCGTGGATCCGCGTCTGGCGCGCATGGTGCTTGAAGCACAGAAATATGGCTGTGTGCGCGAAGTGATGATTATCACCGCTGGCTTGTCAATTCAGGATCCGCGCGAACGTCCGGCAGAGAAGAAGCAGGCATCAGATGAGAAGCATCGCCGCTTTGCTGATAAAGAGTCAGATTTTCTCGCCTTCGTTAACCTGTGGAATTACCTTGGCGAACAGCAAAAAGCCTTATCCGGCAATATGTTCCGTCGCCAGTGTAAAAGTGATTTCCTGAACTATCTGCGCGTGCGCGAATGGCAGGATATTTACACTCAACTGCGTCAGGTGGTGCGTGAACTGGGGATCCCGGTTAACAGCGAGCCGGCAGCCTTCCGCGAAATTCACTGTGCGCTGTTAACCGGTTTGCTGTCGCACATCGGTCAGAAAGATGCCGAGAAGCAGGAATACACCGGCGCACGTAATGCCCGCTTTGCCATTTTCCCGGGCTCAGGGCTATTCAAAAAGCCGCCTAAGTGGACGATGGTGGCGGAGCTGGTAGAAACCAGTCGCCTGTGGGGCCGTATTGCGGCGCGTATCGATCCAGAGTGGATCGAACCTTTAGCGCAGCATCTGATCAAGCGTAGCTACAGCGAACCGCATTGGGAGAAGTCACAAGGCGCGGTCATGGCGACGGAAAAAGTGACGCTTTACGGTTTGCCGATTGTTACTGCGCGTAAGGTAAATTACGGACGTATCGATCCTGTGCTGAGCCGCGAGCTGTTTATTCGTCATGCGCTGGTTGAGGGTGACTGGCAAACGCGCCACGCCTTTTTCCGTAACAATCAGAAATTGCGAAGCGAAGTCGAAGATTTGGAACACAAATCGCGTCGTCGCGACATTCTGGTTGATGACGAAACCTTGTTTGCATTTTACGACCAGCGCATCGGTAAAGAGGTGGTTTCGGCGCGACACTTCGACAGTTGGTGGAAGAAAGCAAGCCGCGATAACGCTGAATTGCTCAACTTTGATAAGCAAATGCTGATCAAAGAGGGCGCGGATAAAGTCAGTCAGCTCGACTATCCCAACTTCTGGCATCAGGGCAACCTAAAGCTGAAATTGAGCTATCAGTTTGAGCCAGGTGCAGATGCCGATGGCGTGACGGTGCATATTCCGCTGCCGTTGCTCAATCAGGTCGAAGACGAAGGATTTGAGTGGCAGATTCCTGGCGTGCGGCGCGAATTAATTATCGCGTTAATCAAGTCATTGCCCAAGCCGCTGCGCCGCAATTTAGTGCCAGCGCCAAATTATGCCGAAGCCTTTTTGGGCCGCGTTAATGCCGGAGAAATGCCGCTTTTGGATGCGTTAGCGCGTGAGTTCCGGCGCATGACCGGGGTGACGTTAGAACGTGAAAACTGGCAGTGGGATCAGGTGCCCGATCATCTCAAAATGACGTTCCGCGTTGTTGACGAGCACAACCGCAAGTTACTGGAAGGCAAAGACTTAACCGCCCTGAAAGCACAGCTGAAAGACAAGGTGCAGGAAACCCTGTCGAAAGTGGCCGATGACGGACTTGAGCAGAGTAACTTACACATCTGGAGTTTTGGCGATTTGCCGCGCAGCTATGAGCAGAAGCGCGGCAGTTATCAGGTCAAAGCCTGGCCTGCGCTGGTAGATGAAAAAGAGAGTGTTGCCATTCGCCTGTTCGACAATGAGCAAGAGCAACAAAAATGATGTGGCGCGGTCAGCGGCGCTTGCTGCTGCTGAACATTCCGTCGCCGATAAAATATCTGCATGAAAAGCTGCCAAACAAAGCCAAGCTTGGTCTCTACTTCAACCCTTATGGAAAGGTGCTGGATCTGATTGATGACTGTATCGCCTGCGGCATCGATAAACTGATGGCAGAAGCGGGCGGCCCGGCATGGGAGCAGGAGCAGTTTGAACAGCTACGTGAAAAGGTGCGTGCTGAGCTGAATGAAACCGTGGTGACCATTGCGAAACAGGTTGAGCAGATTCTGACCTCGGTGTTTAACATCAATAAGCGACTGAAAGGGCGTGTGGATATGACGCTGGCCCTGGCGCTGTCCGATATTAAAGCGCAGATGAGCGGGCTGGTTTATCGCGGTTTTGTCACGGGCAACGGCTGGAAACGACTGGCTGATACGCTGCGTTATTTACAGGGAATTGAGCGCCGTCTGGAAAAACTGCCCGCCGATCCCCATAGCGATCGGGCGCGCATGTTGAAAGTGCAGGCGGTTGAGCAGGCATATCAAGCCTGGCGAAATAAGCTGCCGCCGCAGCGTCAGGATGATGAAGAGGTGCTGAATATTCGCTGGATGATTGAGGAGTTGCGCATCAGCTTCTTTGCCCAGCAGTTAGGTACGCCTTATCCCATTTCGGATAAGCGTATTTTGCAGACGATGGAACAAATAGCGGGTTAGGTCAGGGCGCTTTTCGCCTTGTGAAGATGCAAAGGCTGGCAAGGCCAGCCCGGAAAACGCTCACCTTTCTGTACCTCGGCCTCGCCATGCCAGGCCGCGTTGCTCTTTGGGCGGGTCTTATCTTTCCCGGGTTTGATTATTGCTGTGAAAACAACGCAATCGCTGGAGATCAGGGAGGATGTAACCTGCTGTGGCGTAAAGCGTTCGCGCTGTATTCCGTTACAGCGCGTCATGGCTGACTGAAACGCACCCGGCTCGCCTACTGCGCCAGTGCTTCCAGCGTGTCGCGAAACGATGTCACTGCAATCGCCCGGTTATCTGCCAGATAACGATCTTTCGCCGCGGGTGCAGAGCTTTGTACTGCAATCAACTGCCAGCCATTCTCACTATTGAGCAGCAGCGGTGAACCGCTGTCGCCCGGCAGCGTATCGCACTGATGCGATAATACGGCGCGCTGCGCCCAGCCGGTAATTAAACAGTCGCTGTGTGAATAGAGCGTATCCAGATGATCTTCAGGATAGCCAGCCTGCGTGACTTTGCGTCCGGCCTGTTTTAACGCGGCGGTTAAATCGCTGCGCGATCCTTCAAACAGGGGAATCGGTGTAATAGCAGAGGGCGGATTACGTAAAATGACTAACCCGTAATCGAGCGGCGCCGCATTATTCGGCACGATCCAACCTTCGCCATCGGCTTTAAGGCGAGTCGCGAGAGAAGGCTCAACGCGGGCATCAATATCGTGAATTTCATAGCGCCAGCCTGTATCACTGGCCATAAAACGCAGCGCCACAGGTTTGTCAAAATTGCCCGGCGGCGTCAGCAGACAGTGTCCGGCTGTTAACGCCAGATGCGGTGAAATTAGCGTCGCCGTGCACAGATTGCCGCTTTCGGTCTCCAGTTGACCAATAGCATCCCAGGGCGCAGCCGTAATATCGCTGATCGCCTTGCGGTGATCTTTACCAAAAAACAGCGTTTTGATCTCGTCAGGATTGGGCGCGTCAGCGTTATCATCAGCATGTACAACAGGGGTAAAACTGAATAATCCAACAAGAAACAAGATAGCCAGGCGCATAGTTCTCTCAATGGCGAGAATAAGTAATGGATAAGGTCATCACGCTTGAGCGATAACTATAGTCGGTGAGCAGTAAAAAAGGGAGTTTTATTGGGATTATCAGCACGCTACAGCGACTAAATAAAAAAGCAGGCTGCGACAATGCCGCACAGGATCATCACAATCAGAATAATTTCGAAGCGATAGCGACGCACCATTTCAGCCACTCCAGTAAAGAAACACCCGGCAGAACCGGGTGTTTTCATGCGTTAATGCTTTAGCGCCAGACCTTATTTTTTAGCAGCAGGCTTCACAACTTTCTTGTGATGCAGTTTTTTAGCTGCCTGCGCTTTTTGTGGAGCGGCTTTTTTTACCGCTTTCTTGTGGTGGACTTTTTTAGCCGCCTGGGCTTTCTGTGGTGCGTCTTTCTTCACGGCTTTTTTGTGGTGCACTTTCTTAGCCGCCTGGGCTTTTTGCGTTGTGACTTTTTTGTGTTTCTTGTGGGCTGTTTTATGAACAGTTTTAGCCGGTGCAGCGGTTGTGGTGGTGGCCGCAGCTGGCGCTGGCGTAGCGGTGGTTTCCGCAGCGAAAGCAACAGAAGAGAGACCCATAGCAGCGGCGATCACCAGCGCAAATAATTTTTTCATTGCAAATTCCTCGGACTTTTTTTCATGAGTAGCCCACTGCGGGGCCGGTGAAAAGACTATATGTAAAGCGAGGAAAGGTTTCCGTGGGTGTTTGGTATCGGCGTGTAACGGATTGTACAAAGCGGAGAAAAAGGGGCGGCCCATCGCCGCCCGTGGCTTAATTATGCAGGTAACGCTGTTCCAGGTGCTGGCGAAAATAGTGCGGATTAAGTGCTTCACCTGTGGCGTTCAGCATTAATCGCTCAGTTGAGAAGCGGCTGCCATGCTGCCAGATGTTCTGTTGTAACCAGTCAAACACCGGCTGCAATTCACCAGTCTGTATGATTTCGCTCAGCTGAGGAATGGCTTTTTAACCGCCTGGAACAGTTGCGCGGCATACATTGCACCGAGCGTATAAGTCGGGAAGTAGCCAAACGCGCCGTCAGTCCAGTGAATATCTTGCATGCAGCCGTCGCGATAGTTACCGCGCGTATCAATGCCGAGCGATTGCTGCATTTTTTCATCCCAAAGTGCCGGAATATCATCAACCTCTATTTCGCCTTCAATCAGCGCACGCTCGATTTCATAACGTAAGATGACATGGGCCGGATAGCTGAGTTCATCTGCATCGACGCGGATATAGCCTGGCTTAACCTGCTGTGTCAGGCGCACAAAGTTATCTGCCTGTAGCGCAGGCTGCTCGCCCATTTGAATGGTGATCTGAGGCAAAATGCGCTGTAAAAATTCGCGGCTGCGGCCCAGTTGCATCTCCATAAACAGACTTTGCGATTCATGAATTGCCGTGGAGCGGGCCAGTGCAACTGGCTGACCGCGCCACTGCTGTGGCAAATTTTGCTCATAACGCGCATGGCCGGTTTCATGGATCACGCCCATCATTGCGCTGAGAAATTCATTTTCATTGTAGCGTGTGGTAATACGCACATCTTCCGGCACGCCGCCACAGAAAGGATGCACGCTAACGTCAAGGCGACCATGATTAAAGTCGAAGCCCAGCGTTTTCATAATGTACAAACCGAGTTCGCGCTGCGCATTGACCGCAAAAGGGCCTTGCGGATGGATGACCGGGTGCTGTGCCTGTTTCTCCACTACTTTTTGCAGCAGGTCAGGTAACCAGGTTTTCAGATCGCCAAAGGTTTTGTCGAGTTTGGCGCTGGTCATGCCAGGCTCAAAAACATCAAGCAGTGCGTCATAGCGTGAGCTGCCACGCGCCTCTGCACGCAGTTGGGCCTCTTCGCGACTTAAACGCACAACTTCTTTTAAATTTACCGCAAAACCTTGCCAGTCATTGGCGGGGCGCTGTTCACGCCAGGCATGTTCACAGCGCGAACCTGCAATCGATTTGGCTTCGACTAAAGACGCCGGGAGCAACGTTGCCTGCTCATAAGCGCGGCGCATCTCCGCTAAGTTTGCCTGTTCGACATCGTTTAATGATTGCTGTTCAGCTTGCTGAAGTTGCTCGCCAACACGCGGGTCAGTCAGAATTTCATGTTGCAGTACGCTCATTTCTGCCAGGGCTTCACCCCGTGCACGACTGCCTCCCGGTGGCATCGTGGTTTGCATATCGCAACCCGCAATAGCAGCAAGATGACCAAAACGAGAGAGGCGCTGAAAAGTGGCGCTGAGTTGTTGATACGCTGATGTCACAGAGTGCTCCTTGTGAAAGTTTAACGCAGCGGGATTTCCCGCAAGGGTAGATCAACCGGCCAGCAAAAGCGAACACTGGCCCCGCCAAGCGGGCTGCTTTCAATTGAGACGCTGCCGCTCAGGGCCTGCGCAATGGAGTGCACAATCGCCAGGCCTAAGCCACAACCGCCTGTGGCCCGATCGCGGCTGGGATCGAGGCGCACGAAGGGTTCAAATACCCGTTGACGCTCCTGTGCAGGGATCCCAGGGCCATCATCTTCAACCTGTAAAAAACCCAGTGAGCCATCAAACCACAAGCTGATGCGCAGGCGTTGTCGGGCATAACGCAGCGCATTGTTGATTAAATTATCCAGCACCCGTTCCATTAATCGGGTATCGGAAACACCCTGATTCTGACGCTGCGGCAGATCCAAATCGATTTGCGTTTGCGGATTGATGGCGCGAAAATCATCCAGCCGCTCACGTAGCCAGCTTGCCAAATCGAGTGAAGTAAGATTGAGATCGACACGCGGGCGATCGAGTCGCGCATAAGTCAGCAGCTCTTCGATCAGGCTTTCGAGTTGACCAATATCGCGGTTTAGCGCGGCTGATTCCGCTTCGCTCAGGTTATCGCTCATCTCCAGGCGATAGCGCAGGCGCACCAGCGGCGTGCGCAGCTCATGGGCGATACCATCAATCAACTGTTTCTTGCTGGCGACCAGCGTATTGATATTGTCTGCCATCTGGTTAAAGGCAATGCCTAAACGAAACAGGCTGGACGTCGTGTCAAAATGGGTGCGCACATCCAGTTCGCCGCGCCCGAAACGCTGTGCTGCTTTTTCCAGCCGCTGCATCTCTTTCCAGTGCGGACGCATCCAGATAAACACCGGCAGCGCCAGCGACATGCCAATAAATACCAGTAGCGCAATATCCAGCAGGCGCATTTGATGAAGATAAAACAGATAAGGAATCGGTCCGACAGACAAGACGTAATGGCTGCGTGGAATATGCTGCAAAAAGGTGTATTGATCGTCAAGCGCCACGATTTCACCGGCGCGCAGGCGGCGCATCTCGCCGGTGTCCAGCTGATATTTACTTAACGGCTCAATATGCAGGTCAAACGATAAGCCAAGGTCGAGACTTTTGATCGTTTTATTCCAGTCCCGCGGCGGGATTTCACGCAGTTCACTGCGGATCAAATAGAGCGAACTGGCCATCAAATCATTCATGGACTGACGTCCGGCGCGTTCAGCCGTAAACTTGTAAACCAACCCGACTAACAGCGTCATTACTAAAAAGCAGACGAACAGCAGCAGATAAAACTGGATAAAAAGTTTTCTCATACTGAACGTGTATCCCAGGCTTGCGGCGCAAACAGATAACCTTTGTTACGGATAGTCTTTATCCGGAACGGCTCAATGGCGCTGTCATGAAGTTTTTTACGCAGGCGTGAAATCGCCACATCAATACTGCGATCCAGACCGTCATAACTCACGCCGCGCAGGGTTTTGAGCAGGGCATCACGATTCAGGATCTGTCCGGCATGGCTGGCCAGCACCCAGAGTAAATCGAAATCAGCCGTGGACAGGGCAATCTGCTCATCAAATAGCGTGACCTGACGATTGAGCGCGTCGATGGTCAGTGAGCCAAAGCGTAACATCTTATGGGAAACATTCACGGCGGGGGCGTCATCTGCTTGCCCTTGCTGCGACTGACGTAAATGAAGACGCAGTCGGGCAAGTAAAACCGCTGGCGGCGTCGTTTTTAAAATATAATCTTGCGCGCCCATTTCCAGCGCCAGGATATGATTCATATCGCTGTCGAGCGACGTGAGTAAGACAATCGGACCTTGCCAGTTGGCTCGCAGGTCGCGGCAAATCGTCATGCCATCTTTTCCTGGTAACATGATATCCAGCATCACCAGATCGGGTTGTTCCTGCGCGATGGTGGCTTCGGCACGATCGCCGCGCGCTTCAACAATGACGTCAATATCATGGCGTCCGAGATACGCAGCGATTAACGCGCCGACTTCGGGTTCATCTTCAACGTAAACGATTTTGTTCATAATTGATAAAGGCGTGTAAGTATAAGTTTGAAAATAACTTTTTCTGCTAATGAGCACTACGTTACCGCACAAAATATCCTTATCTCACTGGTATCCCACTGGCAAAATGTGCCATCATAACCCCGGCTTTTTTACGCCGGGGTTGACACCGTAATGATGACTATGAGGAGCAAGAGTGTGTCTGATAAAGAGCTGACTTCAGCCATATACAGTGACCGCATCTGCTTCAATTACAGTGATTTTCTTTCCGCTTCCTGCAAAAAACGCTGGAGCTTTGTTGATGCCATCTATGGCGTGTTGCCCATTTTTGGCATGGTGACACGCAAATCTGCGCACAGTTTACAGGCGACAGATGAGCACCTGAAAGAATTAGCATTACAAATCATTTCAACGCAGGTCAGCGACGAGATCAATATCGCGCGTCTTATCACCCTTGCTGAACAGCAGCATATCAGCCGCTTCGATATCCAGCTGCCTTATCCGCTCTCCGGCGAGCAACTGGATGCGATCCATCAGGAATACCGTAAACCGCTGGAACTCACACAACAGAATGACCTGCTGTGTGTGTCTATTCCGGGCCAGCCGCACTAAGCCATCAGCTGCCATACGGCAGGTAGCGTTGCGGCGATCACCAGACCCATAGCGATCCGCTCAAGCGAGGAGAGTGCAGTCTCACCCCGTCCGCCACGGCGTGCAAACAGAAACAGCAACATACCGGGTGCGTACAGCACCACTGACATCAGAAGATGTAGCGGGCCAGAAGCGTAAAGCAGCCAGATACCGTAAACGCTGGCCCCCACGCCAACGGCCAGCGCGAGAGGTTGCTGTTTTCCCCGTACAACTTTGATCAGATACAGACCCACCAGCAGATAAGGCACCAGAATCATTTCTGAAGCGATGGTTAACAGCGTGTTGTAATCAGCATGCGTCAGGGCGATCAAGATCAGGTAAACCTGGACACTGCCGTTTGTCAGCCAAAGTGAGGCAGAAGGCGCGTTACGGGCGTTTTGTCGTGCAATGCTGCGTGGAAATGCGCCTTGCTGCGCAGCGATAAACGGGACTTCAGCCGCCATAATCGTCCAGCTCAGATAGGCGCCACACACTGAAATAATCAGGCCGATGGCAATGACCGCGTCTCCCCAGTTTCCCAGCAAACGCGTCATCAGACCCGCCATTGACGGGTTGCGCATTTCAGCCAGCTCTGCACGCGGCACCACGCCCAGTGACAACAGTGTGACTAACAGATAAACCAGCAGCGCAGCCAAAACCGCTAACAGCGTGGCACGTCCCACATCTTTTTTATGACGTGCCCGGGCAGAAACCACCACCGCGCCTTCCACGCCAATAAAAACCCACAGGGTGATGAGCATCGTCTGCTTGATCTGTTCCCACAGCGGCTGGCCGAGCGTGACGCCTGAAAAGTCGAAGCGGAAGCGATCGTAATTAAACGCCATCACCGCCAGCACGACGAACAGCAAAAGCGGCACCAGCTTACCCAGTGTGGCGAGCATATTAATACTGGCTGCAGTTTGTACGCCGCGCAGCACCAGCCAGTGCACCAGCCACAGCAGAACGGAAGCACCGAACATCGCTTGCCAGGTGTTACCGTCGCCAAAAATTGTGCGATCGGGCGTATCAGTAAAAAAGCTCAGCGCAGAAAATACGATCACCAGGTACGAGACGTTAGCGATCACCGCGCAGAGCCAGTAACCCCAGGCGGAGCAAAAACCCATCAGCTCACCAAAACCGGCGCGCGCATAAGTGAAAATACCGCCATCTAACTCTGGCTTGATGCGCGTAAGCAGTAACATCGCCAGAGAAAGAAACAGAATGCCGACACCGGTGATTAACCAGCCGATGAGCAGGGCTGCCGGACCCGCTACTGCTGCCATGTTCTGCGGCAGGCTGAAAACACCTGCACCCAACATTGAGCTAAGCACCAGTGCTGTCAGGGCACTAAGACCTAATTTTTTCTCCAAAACATCCTTCCCGCTAGCATAAGTGGCTGGATAAATCGCAAAGCTTCGAATTTATATCGTAGCTCAGGCATTAAAAACGATGAAATACCCTGAAAATCAGGCGGCAGATTTTACGGAGTGCGGAAGGCGTTGGCAATGCGTGAATATGCAAAACTGGGCAGGAATTATGCAAACAGCAGGGCGGTGAGCACCGCCCTGCGCGAGGTTACTTAAACAGGTCCGCAGTAACGGTCAGGTTGCCGCCACTCTGGTTCTGCCACTGGCGGGTGACATGGTAATACTTGGCATCTTTATCCGCTGCACGTTTCGCCACTTCTTCAGAGACTTCAGTTGGTGAACCGAAATGCCCGGTAAAGGTGACGGTATCAAACGGCTGCATTTGTGCCGCAGTAATCGCATTGACTTCCTGCACCGATTTACCGTTTGGCAGGTTCACCGTATAGCGTTTACCGGTTGAGCTTTGTGTTTCAAAGAAGCGTCCCACGTCGCTGGACGGGGTTTCTGAAGACGCAACGCCAGGGATCTCTACTTGCTTCGCTGCTGCGCCACCGGCGGCCAGGGCGGCTTTACCTGCTTCGGAATCGGCCGGAATCAGGTTTGGACTTTGCACTTTGCGCTCTTTTGCGTCCGCTTTATAGACATAGGCGGTGATATATTGGTTGCCGCCGTTGTTGGCATCAACCTGACGTACAATAAAGAAAGAAGCCGCACCTTTGGCTTTTGCCGCTTTTGAAATGGCTTCGTTGACGTCAGGCTGGCTGGCAAAGAATCCAGACGCAGAAACGGTATCAAAGGGTTCTAAACGAAAGGCTTCGGCTTTGGGTAGTTCTTTTACGCCATTAAAACTACGGTATGTGGTCTCGTCGACGGCTTTCGGTGCATCGGCTTTGTACAAATCAGCCGTTACGCGCCAGTTGCCGCTATTGCCGTTGCTGTCATTAATACCTTGAATAAAATAAGAGGCGGCACCCATTTCATCTGCACGCTTAGACACCGCGTCGGCAGCATCGCCAATTGCGTTGAAGCGACCGGTGATATTAATACGTTCGAATGGCTTCAACGTGGCCGCTTTTTCTGGCGTTAACTCCTGGGCCGCAAAGGCATTTGCAGCTAACAGCGATAACAAGGCAGACGCCAGAATTGTGTTCTTCAGCTTCATAAAAATGATCCTTCGCCTTACGCAAAAATGAGTACGAAAACGTGCTGGACTCTTGATGTATAACAGATTAGCCGCTGATTATTACATGATATAAACACGCTGTCGCAGCCATTTTTTGCGACTTATCGCGTTAATTTAGCCAAAAGTTTTCATCTTAACGTCATGTAAAGCTGTTATGGCTGCTTTTTCATGCAGATAACCATTTATAGTGGTAAGTCTTAACGGCATAACAGTTAATATATTGTTAAATAACGGTTTTTATCAATGCTATATGCGCCATGACACGATTTTGCTCAGCAGATAATTTTATTTAGCACGGTATAAGCAGTGGTAAAAGGCGGGATTTATTCGCTGGCACTGAATAATTGTGTGAATGTCATAAGTATGGATTATCGCGGTAGATCGTCAGCCATATTTTCAGTAGGTTATAAAGACTTCGAAACAAGTGCATTTCATTCATAAGCGCCTGAAACAGTGTTTCAGGCGTTGTGCTGTTGTGCACATCACAGGCCATCATCCTTTAACCGATGAAAAGGGAACATTATGCTAATTGGAATTCCCAAAGAGCGGTTGCTAAACGAGTCGCGCGTGGCTGCCACGCCGAAAACGATCGAGCAACTGATTAAGCTGGGTTTTAGCGTGGCTATCGAGCATGACGCCGGTAAACGCGCCAGTTTTGATGACGAAAGCTATATCACGGCTGGTGCCACAGTGGCCGACAGCCAGCAGGTATGGCAATCCGACATCGTTTTAAAAGTCAATGCACCTGACGATGAGGAAATTACGCTAACGCGGGCTGGCAGCACGCTGGTGAGCTTTATCTGGCCGGCACAAAATCCTGAACTGCTGGAAAAACTGGCGGCACGCAATGTGACCGTTATGGCGATGGATTCAGTGCCGCGCATTTCCCGTGCGCAGTCACTGGATGCGTTGAGCTCGATGGCGAACATTGCCGGTTATCGCGCTATTGTTGAAGCGGCACACGAGTTTGGTCGCTTCTTTACCGGGCAAATTACCGCAGCGGGTAAAGTACCGCCTGCTAAAGTGATGGTGATTGGTGCCGGTGTGGCTGGCCTCGCGGCTATCGGCGCGGCGGGCAGTTTAGGCGCCATCGTGCGTGCCTTTGATACGCGTCCGGAAGTGAAAGAGCAGGTACAGAGCATGGGGGCCGAATTCCTTGAGCTCGACTTTGAAGAGGAGGCAGGCAGCGGCGATGGCTACGCTAAAGTGATGTCAGAAGCCTTCATCAAAGCAGAAATGGCGCTGTTTGCTGAGCAGGCGAAAGAAGTGGACATCATTGTGACCACCGCGCTTATTCCAGGCAAGCCCGCACCAAAACTGATTACCGAAGAGATGATTGCCAGCATGAAACCCGGCAGCGTCATCGTCGATCTGGCGGCCCAAACCGGCGGTAACTGTGCTTTAACCGTTGCCGATCAGGTCACCGTCACGCCTGGAGGGGTCAAAATCATCGGTTATACCGATCTGCCCAGCCGCCTGCCAACGCAATCTTCACAGTTATATGGCACTAACCTGGTTAATTTAATCAAGCTGCTGTGCAAAGAGAAAAACGGCGAGATCGTTGTGGATTTCGATGACGTTGTGGTACGTGGCGTCACGGTGGTTCGCGATGGCGAAGTCACCCGGCCCGCGCCGCCAATTCAGGTCTCTGCTGCGCCAAAAGCTGCCTCTGCCGCCGCGCAGCCAGTGAAAAAAGCAGAAGAGAAACCGGTATCATCCAGCCGCAAATATTTGCTGATGGCGCTGGCTATCGTGCTGTTTGCCTGTCTGGCTAACGTCGCGCCGAGCGAGTTCCTGTCGCACTTTACCGTTTTTGCGCTCTCCTGCGTGGTGGGTTACTACGTGGTATGGAATGTGAGCCATGCACTGCATACCCCGCTGATGTCGGTAACCAACGCTATCTCGGGCATTATCGTTATCGGTGCAGTGTTGCAAATGGGTCACGGTGGCTGGGTAACCTTCATCTCCTTTATTGCGGTGCTGATCGCCAGCATCAATATCTTTGGTGGCTTTACTGTCACCCAGCGCATGCTGAAAATGTTTCGTAAGGGGTAACACATGTCTGGCGGATTAGTGACTGCAGCATACATTGTTGCCGCAATTTTATTTATTTGTAGTCTTGCCGGCCTCTCGAAGCATGAGACGTCTAAGCGGGGCAATATTTTTGGTATCAGCGGGATGGCCATTGCGCTTGTTGCTACCATCTTCGGCCCGGATAGCGGCAACGTTGTCTGGATCTTGCTGGCGATGGTGATTGGCGGCGCGATTGGTATTCGTCTGGCGAAAAAAGTCGAAATGACTGAAATGCCAGAGCTGGTGGCTATTTTACACAGCTTTGTAGGCCTGGCTGCGGTGTTGGTTGGGCTGAACAGCTACATCGACCATGCGCCAGGCTTGCCGAACGTGATGGAAAATATTCACCTCAGCGAAGTGTTTATTGGCATCTTTATCGGGGCAGTAACCTTTACGGGCTCTCTGGTGGCGTTTGGTAAATTATGCGGCAAGATTTCCTCACGCCCTTTAATGCTGCCGCATCGTCACAAGTTAAACCTGCTGGCGCTGGTGGTCTCGTTTCTGCTGCTGTTGTGGTTCGTCAATAGTGACAGCACCGGTGCGCAGGTCTTCGCGCTGCTGCTGATGACGATTATTGCTCTGGCGTTCGGTTGGCATCTGGTGGCGTCAATTGGCGGCGCTGACATGCCTGTGGTGGTATCGATGCTGAACTCCTATTCAGGTTGGGCAGCGGCAGCGGCGGGCTTTATGCTCAGCAACGATTTACTGATCGTCACAGGGGCGTTAGTGGGCTCTTCCGGTGCCATTCTTTCTTATATTATGTGTAAGGCGATGAATCGTTCATTTATTAGCGTGATCGCCGGAGGCTTTGGTACCGACACGCATGTAGGTGGCGAGGGTGAAGAAGTCGGTGAATATCGCGAAATGAGTGCTGAAGATACGGCAGATTTACTGAAGGCGTCCTCTTCAGTGATCATCACGCCAGGCTACGGCATGGCGGTGGCGCAGGCACAGTATCCGGTTGCAGAAATCACTGAAAAGTTGCGCGCACGCGGTATCAAGGTGCGTTTCGGTATCCATCCGGTAGCGGGGCGTTTGCCTGGACACATGAACGTGTTGCTGGCTGAGGCGAAAGTGCCTTACGACGTGGTGCTGGAGATGGACGAAATCAATGAAGATTTCAGTGAAACCGACACCGTGTTGGTGATTGGCGCTAACGACACCGTTAACCCTGCAGCGCAGGAAGATCCGCGCAGTCCTATCGCGGGAATGCCAGTGCTGGAGGTGTGGAAAGCGCAGAACGTTATTGTGTTTAAGCGTTCGATGAATACCGGCTACGCTGGGGTGCAAAATCCGCTGTTTTTTAAAGAGAATACCCATATGTTATTCGGCGATGCGAAAGCCAGCGTTGAAGGCATACTGAAAGCGTTGTAATAAAAAGGGCGGCTTCATAGCCGCCCTTTTATCGAAGCTCATTATTCTTCATCTTCATCTTCTTCGTCATCATCATCCCGTTCAATCGGGGATCTGAAATCATCCGGCTTGATTGCCAGTAAATCGCAGCGCAGGTGATCAATCACCTGTTCGGCTGTATTGCCAAGGAAAGCCGCAGAGAGACCGGTGCGACCAATGGTTCCCAGAACCACGACGCCAGCGCCTAAATGACCCGCTAAATCAGGGATCACCTCTTCCGGCAGGCCCTTCGCGACATGGGTAAACTCTTCACGAATAGAGAATTTTTGACGCAGGGCCTTCATCGCGACCAGATGCTGCCCGCGAATAGCATCGTTATACACGCTTGGATCAAAATCTGGCAATTCTATTGCAATGTTGATGGGCGTGATGGGATAAGCGCCGACCAGATGAACTTCGGTATGGTTAACCATTTCAGCCAGTTTCACTGTTTCACGAATCAGCTTTTGATTTAGCCCGTCATGATGCGGTTCTTCGCTGGCCAGGTTGACGGCGACAACAGCTTTACCGC
Organism: Pantoea sp. LMR881; assembly: GCF_027157825.1. NCBI lineage: Bacteria > Pseudomonadati > Pseudomonadota > Gammaproteobacteria > Enterobacterales > Erwiniaceae > Pantoea > Pantoea sp. LMR881. The sequence goes on along the minus strand of NZ_JAPVOK010000002.1, from coordinate 503,639 downwards.
CTTGAGGCCGGGGCTGGTCTTTCACCATCCAGACCGGGCAGGGGCATTTACGCAGCAGATGCCAGTCTGTTGGTGTAAAAATAACCGCTTCGAGACGATCGTGTTGATGTGCCATTTTCAAGACTAAATCATGATTGTGGCTCAACACTTCCTGAATGATCGCCTCATAGGGGCGGTTATGCCAGATAACTTTGATTTCAATATCGATTCCGGCATCAAGGTAAGCATGCGCCTGTTCGCGAATCCATTCAGTGCGCTGGCTGATAACGCCCTGACGCATTGATGACCGCTCATCTGGAGAAAGCAGGGTAGTCATCTCATAGGAAAAATCATAGACAGGCAGGAAGGCTTTGATTTTGCCGCCGATGAGTTGGTTAAGATAAACCGCACGGCGAAGCGCCGGCTGATCGTCTTGCTGTGAGTCAATGGCGACCAGAATATTTTGGTACCGGGACATAAGGACATTCTCCATAAACCAAAGCGACTGGTTTAAAGATAGCCTATGTTCATGACGGGAAGAAGTGAAAAAGTTGCTGCCGGATCAATAAAATAACATTTATTTATCCGGCAAAACATTAAGCAACCTGATGGCTCTGACCCGCTAACTCAGTCAATAACGCATGGTTTTCAATGGTGATGTATTTGCCTTTTACTGCCAGCATACCGCTTTTTTGAAAGCGGCCCAGTAAGCGGCTAATGGTTTCAACGGTTAACCCTAAATAGTTGCCGATATCGCCACGTGTCATGGTGAGACGAAATTCGCGCTGAGAGAAACCACGCTGGCCGAAACGGCGTGAAAGATTCCAGATAAAAGCGGCCAGACGCTCTTCTGCATTTTTTTCGAAAGCAACAAAATCATATCCTGATCGCCTTTAATTTCGCCGCTCATCAACCGCATCATTTGCTGACGCAGGGCCGGCATTCTGCCGGACAGATCGTCGAGAGTTTCAAAGGGAATTTCACAGACCATTGCCGTTTCCAGCGCCTGCGCGAAACCGGGATGGTTACCGCTCATGATGGCATCAAAACCCACCAGATCGCCTGCCAGATGGAAGCCAGTGATCTGTTCGTCGCCTTGTTCAGTAATGGTATAGCTTTTCAGAGAGCCGGACCGAAGGGCATACAGCGATTTTAATTCATCGCCTGCTTTGAACAGCGTTTGACCTTTTTGGATAGGCTTTTTACGCTCAATAATGTTGTCGAGTTGATCTAACTCGTGTTCATTGAGTGTAAAGGGAATACACAACTGGCTGATACTGCAATCCTGGCAGTGAATAGCACAACCGCCTGCTTGAATACGACGAATGCTGCGTTTTTCAGGGACCATAATGTTTCGCTCAGTGATAATTGACTGCGGTCAACTTTAACAGTTTTTAAAATGAAAGGAACTTACCGGGATCTCAATAGACTTACAAAGTGTAAGGGCGGTGTAAAGTGCTGAAAATGCCTTCTGGTGCGGCTTGTCGGTTAACGGAATGGCGAGTGTCACGATAAGTTTCCATTTGCTTCATTCGCGCTGCGAAATTTCTTTTGTCTAAAAAAAGCCAAAAAGAGGTTTGGCGCACTGGATGCTAATTTTGCTACTCTTTCTGACGAGCTGATTTTGCGCTCTATTAATAAACAGGTGTTGAACCATGAATCTTAATGACGACGATCTTTTTCGAGACGCCATGGGTGATGTTACTCCCTTGAAAGATACGGCTAACACCCTATGGTTAAAATCCCCTTCAACCAAAGCTCCGCGCCAGACCGAAAGTGAGGCGGAGCAGGAAAATTTCCTGACGCGCGGTGATCTCGACATTGTGCCGTTGAATACCTTACTTGAATACAAAGCTGACGGTATTCAGCAGGGGGTATTAGATAAACTGCGTAAAGGCGAATATCCGCTAAATGCCAGCCTTAATCTTTTGCGACAACCGGTGGAAACCTGTCGTCAGGCCGTCTTCAGTTTTATCATGCAGGCGCGCAAAGAGGGGTTACGTAATTTACTGATTATTCATGGCAAAGGGCGCAATGATGACTCTCACGCCAACATTATACGCAGCTATGTTGCCCGATGGTTAAAACAGTTTGACGATGTACAAACTTACTGCGTCGCGCAATCTTACCATGGTGGTAGTGGCGCACTTTACGTCGGAATGCGTAAAACAGACAAAGCGCGCCTGGACAACCGTGAACGGCACGCTAAACGCAGCCGTTAATTGTGAAACTTTCGAATGGTCGACATCAGCACTTCAGTGCTTAAACTCAACGTATTGCCGGTGCGGGTAATGATTCCCACCGGCTCGCCAGGGCCGGAAGAGTTAACTGGCAGGGCGCATACCGCATTGTGGGCTAAATCTTCTTTTATCGCGCCGGAAGGCACAAACCAAATGTAGTCATAGCGTAATGCAAGCTGACGAGCCAGCGACGTTGACGAGGTTTCTACGCAGTTAGGCGGCAACACACAGCCTTGTTCATCCAGCATCTGCTGGGCGATGCGTCGGGGTGCGGTGCCTTCTGGCGAAATCACAACAGGCCATTGCATGGCGCGCGAAAGCGTGACGTTGTCACTCAGCAGGGGATGTTCAGGCCGGACCACCAACTTCAGCGATTCGAGAAAAAGCAGTTCGTAAGTCAGTCCGGTCATCATCTCGCTGTCGGCCATGCGACCGATGCCAATATCAAACTCTCCAGCCTTTAAGCCCGCTAACAAAACATTATTGTGCAAGGTGGCAACCTGGACGGTGGTATAGGGCTGCAACTGATGAAAACGATCCAGAATTTGTGGCAGCATGCCCATTGCCGCAGTCGTCAACGCCCCAAGACGCACGATCACCGGGCGATCGCTACTCTGCTCGCTAAAACTTTGTCCGGCGTGATTCAGCGCATCTAATACTTTTACTGCATGGGTCAAAAACTGTTCGCCCATAGTAGTAAGCTGTGCACCGAGACGGCCTCGTTCAAACAGCCGCACACCAGTCAACTCTTCAAGCTCATTAAGCGTCTTAGACAGCGCAGGCTGGCTCAGGCTAAGCGTTTCTGCCGCCCGGCCGAGTGTGCCTTGTTGCGCTACCGCAACAAAGGTATGTAAATGGCGCAAGCGAATGCGCTGACTGAAGAGAATATTTTTATCCATCAGATGAACTTAATGACTTTCTCAAAGTGCTGGCAACCTCAAAAACATGAATCTGTTAACTTTGTTGCAAATTTATCTTAACAAAAGGAGGAGTGGAGGCGAATGATGAAATAACTTACTGAAATACAACAAAAAACTTACACAGGCGGTTTTCGGGTGAGATTTTATAAATTGTGTGCAATCAGTCTGTTACTGCAAGAATATTGAATAATTCTCAATATCATATAAAAAACGGGCGTTTTATTATTAACGATCGGCTATCATTAGCGCCGTTTTTTTTACCAAAACTGATGTCTTATCCCGATCGCGAAGTGAGGAGTTTTCAGTGACCAGCATCGAGGCGGTGGATGTTCGCCAGTTAATCAACCAATGCGCGTTAAGCCGTTGGCAAAAACGGTTAATTGCGCTCTGTTTTATCGTAGTTGCCCTCGATGGCATGGACATCGCGATTATGGGATTTATTGCGCCCACGCTTAAAACCGCGTGGGGCGTTTCGAATCATCAACTGGGTGTGGTGATCAGTGCTGCGTTAATTGGGCTGGCTATTGGGGCGATGGTAGCGGGGCCGCTGGCCGATCGCTACGGTCGCCGGGTGATGATTATCCTGAGCGTATTCTTCTTTGGGCTCTGGACGCTTGCCACGGCATTTTCGCAAAACATCGAGCAGATGATGCTGTTTCGTTTTCTTACCGGGCTGGGGCTGGGCGCAGCAATGCCCAACGTCGGCACGTTAGTTGCCGAGTATGCACCCGAACGCCGTCGTGCCTTTATCATCACCGTGGTGTTTTGTGGCTTTACGTTTGGCGCTGCCAGCGGTGGATTTGCCGCGTCATGGTTACTGCCCCGTTACAACTGGCATTCCGTTTTACTGCTGGGTGGCATTTTGCCATTGCTGGTATTGCCTTTCCTGCTGCGCGGCTTGCCTGAGTCGGTGCGCTTTCTCATCAGCCGCCGGGCACCGGCTGTGCGCATTCACGCGATACTCGAACGCATGTTGCCCGGCACGACACGCCCGGATACCCACTTTCACGCCTTTGAAAGCGTGCCTCAACACAGCGGCGCGATCGGCACCGTGATCTCACCGCGTTACCTGTTCGGAAGTATCATGTTGTGGGGCGGTTATTTCATGGGGTTGTTCCTGGTCTACCTGATTGGTAGCTGGCTGCCCTCGCTGGTGAACACCTTAGGCATGTCCGTGACCGAAGCGGCAATTATCACGGCGATGTATCAGGCCGGCGGCACGATTGGTTCGCTGTTTGCGGGCTGGCTGATGGATCGCTTCAATGCCAACCTCGCGCTTGCGGCGATCTATTTTTGTGGTGGCATGGCGATTATCGCGCTGGGCTTCTCGCCTGCCCAGGTTGGCATCATGAGCGGCATCGCCTTTTGTAGCGGTTTCTGCTTTAACGGCGCCAATACCGGCATGAATGCGCTCTCTGCCAGTTACTATCCCACGCATGCTCGCGCCACCGGCTCCAGCTGGATGCATGGCGTTGGCCGGGTGGGCGCCATTCTCAGCGCCTTTGTTGGGGCAGAGATGCTGTCGCTCGGCTGGTCTTTCAGCGTTATTTTTTTACTGCTGGCCATTCCAGCGGCACTCACCACCCTGATGTTATTGCTAAAAAATCGTTACGGCTTTAAGCCGATCACAAATTCATGATTTTTTCCGCTGAGGCCAGCGCGTTGCATTACAGTAGCAGCAACGCTCACGGTGTTTGGTGGATAAGATGGATAACTTTCAAAGTGCGGATGCTATTCGTACACGCTTTTCCCAGGCAATGTCACGCATGTATCAGCAGGAGGTGCCCCAATACGGCACGTTGATGCAACTGGTTATGACGGTGAATGAACGCTGTTTAGAGGCGGATGTGGGGTTAAAGAACCGTCTGGCCGCCGCAGATGAACTGAGTCGGCTCAACGTAGAGCGACACGGTGCGATCCGTGTTGGCACCGCTGAAGAACTCGCGATGCTGCGTCAGATGTTTGCCGTGATGGGCATGTATCCTGTGGGTTACTACGACCTTTCTCAGGCTGGCGTGCCGGTGCATTCAACCGCCTTTCGGCCAGTCAGCGATACCGCGCTGCGCCGCAATCCTTTCCGTGTCTTTACCTCGCTGCTGCGGCTCGAATTAATCGAAGATGAGATGTTGCGTAAAAAAGCCACGGCTATTTTAGCGGCACGCGATATTTTCACGCCTCGCTGTCGTCAGTTAATTCTGCAACATCAACAGCGCGGCGGTTTACACGCAGAAGATGCGGCCACTTTTGTCGATGAGGCTCTGGAAACCTTTCGCTGGCACTCGCACAGCAGTGTTGACAGCGCCACTTACCAGGCGCTGAATCAGCAGCATCGATTAATTGCCGATGTCGTCTGTTTTCCCGGCTGTCATATTAATCATCTGACGCCGCGAACGCTCGACATTGATCGTGTTCAGGCGATGATGCCGTCACGCGGCATAGCGCCGAAAACCCTGATTGAAGGGCCTCCGCGCCGCCAGGTGCCGATTCTGTTGCGGCAAACCAGTTTCAAAGCCCTTGAAGAACCGATCAGATTTAAAGACGGGCATCAGGGTTCGCACACCGCGCGTTTTGGTGAAATTGAGCAACGCGGCATCGCGCTGACAGCGAAAGGAAGGGCGCTCTACGATCGCCTGCTGGCCGAGGCGGGCAGCGGGCAGGATAATCAGCAACATCAACACCATCTTGCCCGCGTTTTTCGGGATTTTCCTGACGATGAGGTCACACTGCGTCAACAACAACTGGCGTGGTTTCATTATCGTCTGAGCGAAAAAGGTCAGTCAGCGCCCCCACAAGCGGGAGAAGAGCTGGAAGCTTTGATTGCTGAAGGGCGCATAGTGGCCGATCCGGTCATTTACGAGGATTTTTTACCTGTCAGTGCCGCGGGAATTTTCCAGTCGAATCTGGGCGATCGGGCGCAAGCGCGCTCATCTGGCCATGCCAGTCGCGCCAGTTTTGAACAGGCGTTAGGCGTCAAAGTCCTGGATGAAATGCAATTGTACGCAGAGCGTCAACAGCTTTCGCTGCAGCGTTGCGGTGTAATGTAGCGGCGACGCAAAGAAAAGGGCGACATTGCTGTCGCCCTTTTCATTTTTTTATTATTTATTGCAGGTGTATGTCTCGTATCAGCGTCTGTCTTCCCGCGCCCATAAACACGATCACCAGCACTCACGTCGGGGTGATGCCAGACGGCACCGCTCTTCATGAGTAGCGTCGCCACCTCATTATCGCAATGATAAAAGCGGTAGGACGCATGAATAAACCCGTGATCATCCTGGCGGGCGCGAGTATTTCCCCGATATCAGCGCCGTAAGCAATGAAACCCGGCAGACCTTTTCCCTCAGCAGCAACCTGCCAGCTTCGGGATGATCGCTGCCACGCACACAGTCGGTGAATTCCACTGAACATGCGTCATGCTTCTTCTCCGGGTTCGCTCTCCAAATTAGAGAAAAAAACGCTGACTGCATATTCAATAGTTTTGATGTTGTTATTCAACCCTTTCCACTGATCTTCAGCTTATTCTGCAAATTCGCCTCAGACATAGACAATATCTTAAGCCCTGCAAATAATGGAAAGACGTTTGATCAGGGAATCGGTAATGAAAAACGAAACAGGTCTGAGGATTATGACTGCTGAAGGCGAGTTGCGAGGGAGCATGGATGATGATCTCTTTGTCTTCAAAGGTATACCTTATGCTGCCGCGCCGGAAGGTGCGCTTCGCTGGCGACCGCCGCAGCCCGTAAAACCCTGGCATGATGTGCGCGATGCCACACTTTTTGGCGCGGCCAGTTGGCAGAACCGTGAATATTGCCTGGCCGTGGGCGGTGGCGATCCTGGAAATTTTAGTGAGGATTGCCTCTATCTGAATGTCTGGACACCTGACATTGAACCCGTGAAACCGCTGCCTGTCATGGTGTGGTTGCACGGGGGTGGCTATACCATCGGCGCAGGTAATCTGGCTCCTTACAATGGAAAACCGCTGGCATCACGCGGGGCGGTAGTGGTGACGGTTAACTATCGGCTGGGGCATCTCGGCTTCTTTGCGCATCCCGCCTTAGACAAAGAGTATCCTGCCAGTAGCGTCGTCAATAACTTTGGCCTGCTCGATCAAATTGCCGCACTGCAGTGGGTGCAGCGCAATATTCCGGCTTTTGGTGGCGATCGTCGCAACGTGACGCTGTTTGGTGAATCGTCGGGCGCACGCAGCGTTTTATCGCTGTGTTGCTCTCCCTTAACGGAAGGGCTGTTTCATAAAGGCATCGTACAGAGCGCCTACAGTTTGCCCGACACGCCGCGAAAAAAAGCGTTGCAACAGGGCGTTGATGTCGCCCGGCATTTTGGCCTGCCAGAAAATGCCAGTGCCGAACAATTACGTGATCTCCCGGCCGATGCCTTTTGGGCGCTTGAGCGTCCGTTAAGCATCGGTCCTGTACCGATTGCCGGGGATGCCGTGTTGCCTAAACCGATGCTGGAAACCTTTTTTGCGGCGCGTCAGCACCGTTTGCCATTGATGGCGGGCAGCAACAGCGATGAGGCGAGCGTGCTGGAATTTTTTAGCGTTGACGCCACGGCAGTGCTGCATCAGTTACGGGATAAAAATCGCTTTAGCTACCGTTTACTTAAGTGGATGTATGACATTCACGACGATCGACAATTAGGACGAGCAGTGGCCCGCGATATGGCGTTTAGCGTGGTGCCGTGGTTAGTGATGCGTGCGCAGCATAACGTTGGCATGCCGGGCTGGCGTTACTGGTTTGACTATGTTTCAGAGAATGCGCGTGATCTTTACCCGCATGGAACCTGGCATGGCAACGAAGTGCCGTATGTTATGAACACCTTAACCCATATGCCTGAAGGCAACGACAACCGACCTTATACTGCGAAGGATCGCGCCTTTTCCGACCGGGTCAGCGATTACTGGTTTACGTTTGCCCGCGATGCCAGCGAGTTTACCCACACGCTAAAGGGAGAGCTGGCGTGGCCGGCATGGCGCGCAGGTGAGGATGTCACGCTGTCACTCGGCGATCAGCAGGAAGATCGTCTGGTACTCAGGCATAACTTTATGAAAGCACGTCTGCGGCTTTTTCGGCTGATGATGGCAAAAATGGTCAGGCTTTGATGCCGCAAATATGTCAGCCCGGCGGCAAATAAGGCACAGCTAACATCATGATTCGTCATTTGTTTCCCTGCGTGACAAAGATATATTGATTAACATGCCTAACAAATAAGTTACATCTTCACGCTTCCCTGCCGATAACCCCTGTATGCCCGCTTCAGGCGGGCCAACACCGGTTATCACCGTAAAGGATTTGGTATGGGAATTTTCAAAAACTTCACAATTCGCACCGTTATGCTTTCCGTTCTGGGGCTGTTTTGTTTGCTCTGGAGTGGCGTCGGCCTGTTTAGTATTCATTCGCTTGGCGCATTGAGCGAAGGCAATGAAGTCGATCGCCACCTGGTTGAACAAATGACGGTGCTGAGTCAGGGCAACGATCAATATTTTCGTGTTGTGACGCGCCTGTCGCGCGTGATGGAAGGCAAAGCTGCGGGCACCCTCCCTGCCGATAGCGCGTGGGAACCGGTGCAGAGTGCGCTTAATAACATGAGTCAAAAACTGGCACGTTTTAAGCAACTGGCGCCCGGCCCAATGGACGCCGAGGTGGTAGATCACGTTATCGACAGCTGGCAGCAGTTGCTGGATGAGGGCGTTTCGCCCCAGCTACAGCGTGCGCGCCAGGAGAATATTGAAGCTTACCGTCAGCAGGCAAACAACGTCACGCCAGCGTTGAGCCGGGCGTTTGGTGCCAGCGCCGAGAAGTTTAATCAGGCCGCAGCGGTGAAGCTGGGTGAGACCCGCATTGCTGTTGATCATCTGACCGCTGTCACTAAAGTGATTATTATAATTGCAGTGATTACAGGATTAATAATTTTACTGTTCACCGATCGTTACTTAGTGGCGATGCTGGTGAAACCTCTGGACCGATTACGTGCGCACTTTATCCTGATTGCGAAAGGGGACCTGAGCCAGCCGGTGCATGAGTTTGGTCGCAACTGTGTTGGCAAACTGGTGCCGTTGCTGAGCGCAATGCAGGATAGCCTGCGTGAAGCGGTGGCAGCCATTCGTGGCGGTACAGAGAATATTTCCCGCGGTGCAGCAGAAATTTCTGCCGGGAATAATGATTTATCGTCGCGCACAGAAGAGCAAGCTGCGGCGCTGGAGCAAACCGCTGCCAGCATGGAGCAACTGACCGCCACGGTAAAATTCAATGCTGATAACGCGCGCCAGGCCAGCACGCTGGCAGAAACAGCGTCAACTACGGCGCAGCAAGGCGGGAATTTAGTTAGTGAAGTGATCAATACCATGAACGGTATTTCAGGCAGCTCGAAGAAAATCGCTGAAATTACCAGCGTCATCAATGGCATTGCATTTCAGACCAATATTCTGGCGCTGAATGCGGCGGTTGAGGCGGCACGCGCGGGTGAGCAAGGGCGTGGTTTTGCCGTGGTTGCCAGTGAAGTACGCAATCTGGCCCAGCGCAGCGCCGGTGCAGCCAAAGAGATCGCCACGCTGATCGAAGACTCCGTACAGCGCGTTGAAAAGGGGCCGAGCTGGTAGGAACGACCGGCACGACCATGAATAACATTCTTAAATCGGTGCAGGATGTCGATGCGATCATGAAGCAGATCGCAGCCGCATCCGAAGAGCAGAGCAAAGGCATATCGCAGGTTGGCGTCGCAGTGACCGAAATGGACAGCGTGACCCAGCAGAACGCCTCGCTGGTAGAAGAAGTTTCAGCAGCAGCCAGTGCGCTGGCGCTTCAAACCGAAGCACTACAGGCTTCAGTGGCTAAGTTCCGCCTGTCAGACAACAGCCTGGCTGTTCGGCCAGCGGCCAAAGTCAGTCAGCCGTTAACATCACCCGCTTTGGTTACGGCTAAGGCTAAACCCGTTGCCGACAACGGTGACTGGGTGACCTTCTGAGACTGACACAGCCACGCCACCAGCTCCTGTAGAAAAGGGGCGCACCCTCCGCCGGTCGCTGCAACAGACTGTATGCAGCGCCGGTTTTCACCTCGCCAGCGAAGGGAGCAATCAGCCTGCCGCTGGCAATATCATTCTCCACCAGATTGCTGTCTGCCACTGTGACACCAAACCCCTGGATGGCCGCGCTGATAGCAAGATCCATGGTGGCAAAATGCTGATTACGCTTCATGGTCAATGTGAGGTTTTGCGCATCGAGCCACAGCTGCCAGTCACGCGTGTCGTTAGTGGGATGTAAAAACGTCATGACCGCTAAATCTGTGGGTAAAGCAGGCGGCGCTAAACTTGCTGCCATTACCGGGATAATCGCTTCGTCAAACAGGTGAAGCGCCCCCGGCGGCGGTTTGCCATAGACAATTGCGGCATCGTAATTGTCGAGTTGCGAGGCATGATCGAGCGTCGTGGTTAATGCAACGTGCAACTCTGGCTTCTGCTGCTCAAGCGCCACCAGGCGCGGCACCAGCCAGCGCATGGCACAGGTAGGCGCTTTAAGGCGAATGCTGGCATGTGTGCGGCTGGCCTTTTCAGTGGCGTTCAACAGCAGGTCAAATCCCTGACGCAGCTCCGGTAACAGCGCCGCGCCCTGTGGCGTCAGACGTAAGCCGCGCGCATGACGATCAAACAGGGGAAACCCAGCCAGTTCTCCAGCGCGGCAATTTTGCGGCTCACTGCGCCCTGCGTCAGACAAAGTTCACTGGCCGCATGGGTAAGATTTTCATGGCGCGCGGTCACCAGAAACGCATGAATGGCATTAAGTGGAAGCGATGAGCGTGACACATTGACCTCGAGCTATGCATTTTTATCATGGCTATTATGACAACAATTCGCTTGTTGTCTCAAGCAGCAATCCGTTGAATAGAAATCTACCTGATTTAAATGTTTATGCAGATAACCGGAGTCAACATGCCCCTGAAAACACCCGTAGAAATTGACTCAAAATTGCCGGATGTGGGGACGACTATTTTCAGCGTTATTGGTCAGCTTTCGGCTCAGCATAACGCCATTAATATGTCGCAAGGCGCCCCTAATTTTCCCTGTGATCCGGCGTTGGTTGAAGAGGTCAGTCGTGCAATGCGCGAAGGGCATAACCAGTACGCCCCCATGACCGGTTTACCGGCATTGCGAGAAGCTCTGGCGCATAAAGTGCTTACGCTCTACGGACAGCAGTACGATGCTGCCAGCGAAGTGCTGATTACCGGCAGCGCCAGTCAGGGCATTTATATGGCGATTACGGCACTGGTGCATCAGGGCGATGAGGTGATCTTTTTGAACCTGCCTTTGACAGCTATGCACCCGTGGTACGTTTGCAGGGCGGCAAACCCGTTGGCCTGAAACTTCAGGTGCCGGACTTTGCTATTGACTGGAATGCATTAGAGGCTGCGGTGACGCCACGCACCCGTATGATTATCATCAACACACCGCATAATCCGAGCGCGCAGGTGTTGTCACCGGAAGATCTCGACCGGCTGGCGGCTCTCATTCGTGATACCGATATTGTGGTGCTCTCTGATGAAGTGTATGAGCACATCCTGTTTGATGGACGTAAGCATTGCGGTATGGCAACCCATCCGGAATTAGCCGGGCGCAGCGTCATCGTTTCTTCTTTTGGCAAAACATTTCACGTCACAGGATGGCGGGTGGGATATTGCCTTGCGCCTGCTGAGTTGATGGCCGAGTTAGTCAAAGTTCATCAATTTATGATGTATGCCGCAGACACACCGATGCAGGTGGGTTTTGCCCACTACCTGCAACACCCGGAAAACTATCTTTCACTGTCAGCCTTCTATCAGCAGAAGCGCGATCGCCTGCTGACACTGATGAAAGATTCACCGTTCAGGTTGCTGCCGAGTGCGGGTTCATTTTTTATGTTAGCCAGCTACGGACATTTCAGTGACGAATCGGACAGTGAAATGGTAAAACGTCTCATCGTCGATCACGGGGTAGCCACTATTCCGCTGTCGGCGTTTTATATGGATGGCACAGACAATAAACTCATTCGTCTTTCGTTCGCCAAAGACGATGCCACTTTGCAAGCTGGCGCAGCGGCGCTGTGTAAAAGTACAAAAATAAGCAGGAGTCATAATGAAAAAATTAAATACGCTGTTTCTTGCGCTCGGTATGATGACATCACTACACGCGCTGGCTCAGGAAAACTTACGCTACGGTCTGGAATCACAGTATCCGCCCTTTGAAAGCCGCAACGCACAGGGCGAGCTGGAAGGGTTTGACATCGAACTGGGCAAAGCCATTTGTCAGGCCGGAAATTTCAACTGCAACTGGGTAGAAAGCAGCTTTGACGCCCTTATCCCGGCCCTACAGGCGAAGAAATTCGACGCGATTAACTCTGCGATGAACATTACCGAGGCACGCGCCAAAAGTATCGATTTCACTAACCCCATTTACCGTATTCCCACCATGCTGGTTGGCAAAGAAGGGCAGAAAATGGCGCCAACCGCAGAGGCGCTAAAAGGCAAAAACATTGGCGTTTTGCAGGGTTCGATTCAGGAAACGTATGCCAAAAAACACTGGGAGACCCAGGGCGTTACGGTGACCTCCTATCAGGATCAGAACCAGGTTTATAACGACATGATCGCGGGCCGTCTTGATGGCACGCTGGTAATGTCTGCCGCCGGGCAGTCTGGTTTCCTTGATAAGCCGCAGGGAAAAGGCTTTGCCTTTATCGGTAAGCCGGTTGAAGACGATGCGATTTTAGGATCGGGGATCGGTTTTGGCTTGCGTAAAGGTGATGCCAGACTCAAGCAGGAACTGGATGCTGCCATCGCCAAAGTACAGTCAGATGGCACGGTGAATAAACTGGCGGAAAAATTCTTCCCAGGCATTGATGTCAGCGTGAAGAAATAACCGGATGCTGTCGGGCGCATTACGCCCGACAGCTTTTCTCAGCGGGCCGCCAGATAACAGAGTTTTTCCGCAACCTGATACGACTTCACAAACGAGGTAATGGGCAAAAACTCAAAGCGCGAATGAAAATTATGTGCGCCAGTGAAAAAGTTAGGCGTAAGCAACCCTTTTGCCGATAACGCTGCGCCATCCGTGCCGCCGCGCATCGGTATCACCTTCGGCTCAATATCCAGCGCCGCCAGTGCCGTAAAAATCAAATCAATTGCCCGGCGGTCTTCGCCCAGAGCATTACTGATATTGCTGTAAATATCGCTTATGGCAATGTCGACGTGACCGGTTGGATAACGTGCGGCAATCTCCTGTGCTGCCTGCTGCAGCTTTTCTTTGCGCGCCTGAAAGCTGTGCAAATCGAAATCACGAATCGAGGCTTTCAGCGTTGCCAGGCTGGCATTAGCCTGAATGTCATTAAACCAGATATAGCCTTCGCGCCCTTCGGTATGCTCGGGGTTTCCTGACGATCAAACAGGCTGATAAAGTCATGTGCCATGAGTAAAGGATTCACCAGCACGCCTTTACCCGACATGGGATGCGCAGGGACGCCAGTGAATTTTATTTCTGCCAACGCGGCGTTGAAGTTTTCATACACCACTTCGCCGAGTTCGCAACAGTCGATAGTCCAGGCAAAGTCGACGTTAAAGCGCGTCTCCAAATCCAGGGCTTTTGCGCCTCGCAGGCCAATCTCTTCATCTGGCACAAACGCCACCACAATGTCACCGTGCTCGCCCTGAAGATTTTCCATTAGCGTCATGACCACCGTTACCGCCGCTTTGTTATCTGCGCCCAGTACGCTGGTACCATCGCTGAAGATAATCTCTTCTCCCAGATAGGGCGCAATTTCAGGATGTTGATCACGGCGCAGCCAAATATCCTGCTGTGCATTCAGACACAGATCTTCGCCTTGCCAGGTTAAAATCTGTGGATGAATATCAGGGGATAAGCCCACATCAACGGTATCAATGTGCGTAATAAAACCGATGCGCGGCGCGTCAGGACGATTACCGCGCTTGATAGCGGTCACGGTGGCGTGCTGATCGATCACGATCTCATCCAGCCCCAGCGTGTGCAGTTCATCAGCCAGCAGCTTCGCCATAGCATGCTGGCTCGGCGTACTCGGCAGCGTCGTGGACTTTGCATCACTTTGGCTGCTTACTGCCAGATACCGAAAAAAACGCTGGGCTAATTGCGTTTCGAGTTTCACAGTCATCACTATTCCTTATTGTTCTGGGGTTCGCCAGCAAGCCGAAACATGCTATCAATGAAGCATCTGAATGATTCATTTAGATATTCTGATCATCGGAAGTCAATAAAAAGCGAGGATGATAATGAAACTGAAGATAGCCCTGTTAACGCTGCTTGCCGCTGGAATAGGTGTGACTACGAGCGTCAACGCAAAAACGCTAGTGTACTGCTCGGAAGGTTCGCCAGAAAATTTCAATCCACAACTCTATACCTCTGGCACCAGCGTAGATGCCAGTGCGGTGCCGGTATTTAACCGTTTGGTCGATTTTAAAACCGGGACCACTGAACTGGTGCCGAGCCTGGCTGAACGCTGGGAGATCAGCCCGGATGGCACGGTCTACACCTTCTATCTGCGGCAAAACGTTAAGTTTCAGAGCAATAAATTTTTCAAACCGAGCCGCGATTTTAACGCGGATGACGTTATCTTCTCTTTTATGCGTCAGAAGGATCCCAGCAATCCCTATCATGCTGTCTCTGGTGGCACCTATTCCAATTTTGACAGTCTGGAACTGGCGACATTGATCAAAAGCATTGGGCGCGTTGATGATCATACCGTGCGCTTCACGCTTTCCCATGCGGAAGCGCCATTCCTCGCCGATTTAGCCTGGTATTTTGCTTCCATTCATTCCGCTGAATATGCCGACAAAATGCTGAAAGCGGGCACGCCGGAAAAAGTCGATATGAACCCCATTGGCACCGGCCCGTTCGAACTGGCGCAGTATCAAAAAGATTCACGCATTCTGTACAAAGCCTTCCCGGATTACTGGCAGGGCAAAGCCAAACTGGATCGGCTGATATTCAGCATCACGCCGGACGCGTCGGTGCGCTATGCCAAACTGGAGAAAAACGAATGTCAGGTAATGCCGTTTCCCAATCCAGCTGATTTAGAAAAAATGCGCGCTAACCCAGACATTACCATGGCGCAGAAAGCGGGACTTAACACCGGTTTTCTGGCCTTCAATACCACCAAAGCGCCGCTGGATAACGTGAAGGTGCGCCAGGCACTGACGATGGCAATCAACAAACCGGCCATCATTGACGCCATTTTTAAGGGCACGGGAACGGTAGCAAAAAACATTTTGCCACCCGGCGTCTGGAGTGCGGATCAGGCACTGAAAGATTACAACTACGATCCTGAGCAAGCCAAAGCACTGTTGCAGCAGGCAGGCATTACGCCCGGCACTGAAATTTCGCTCTGGGCAATGCCGGTGCAGCGCCCCTACAATCCAAACGCGCGTCGTATGGCGGAGATGATTCAGGCGGACTGGGCGAAAGTGGGTATTAAAGCCAGTATTGTCAGTTACGAATGGGGAGAGTATCTCAAGCGCGTGCGCAGCGGTGAACATCAGGCGGCACTCATGGGCTGGACGACCGCGACAGGTGACCCGGACAACTTCTTCGGCCCGCTTTACAGCTGTACCGCGGCGAAAGGCGGTTCTAACTCCTCTCAATGGTGCTATCAGCCATTTGAAAAGCTTATCATCAGAGCGCGAGCCGAGCCGGATCAGGGCAAACGCACCGCACTCTATTTACAGGCGCAGCAGATGATGCATGATCAAATGCCAGCCGTAATGATTGCGCATTCCACTATCTTTGAACCGGTACGTAAATCCGTCAGCGGTTATGAAGTTGATCCCTTTGGGAAACATATTTTTTATCAGGTGGATATTAAATAGTGTCTGCGGGCTGCGGCCCGCATTTTTATGCGCTCTGACGGAGTTTGCTGTCAATTTCGGTGAGTCGCTGCTGTAAAAATAACAGAAAAATATTCAACGCCGCGCTGCGCTGTCGCCCCGATACGGTTTGCAACTGTAGGGTGCGCTGGCTCAACTGATCGACACCCATCGAGCGCAATACCAGACCTTGTTTCTCGCTTTCAAACAGCAAGGTAAAGGCACTGCTGATCGTGACCGCTTGTGGCGTGTGCAGCAGAAAATGGTAAAGCGTGGAGAAGTAATCACAGGTTAACACGGGCTCAATAACGCTACCGTTCATCTGGCAGGAGAGATCGAACAACTGGCGAACCGTGGTGTTTTGGCCCGGCAGTGCCAGCGGATAGTAACTGAGATCAGCCAGGGTGACGGGGCGGGAAGCCAGAGGATGCGACTGGTGCATCGCCAGCAATACGGGGGCAGGCCAGGAGCCTGACACTTCAACACCGCGTTCAGGATGCAAACTGAACTGTAATGCCACATCACATTCGCCTGCGCGGATCGATTCCGCCACCCCTGAGTGTTGGTAACCTTCATGGTAAATAACACGCCGGGATTTGCGCACCGAAACTCAGCGAGTAAGCCAGGCAACAGGCTGAACGCCATGCCATCAGTGCAGGTTATGCGAATCTGTGTCCGTCGAACCGCCTTTAATCCTTTAATTTCCGCCAGCGCATACTCCATATCCAGCTGACTTTTTCGTACATGATGAGCGAAGATTTCACCCGCTTCATTTAACACCATGCCGCGCGCATGGCGCTCAAAAAGCGGCGCGCCCACCTGAGCTTCAAGCCGCTGTATCTGACGGCTAATCGCCGATACTGCAACAAACAACTGCTCGCTGGCGGCGCTAAGTGAGCCGCTATTCACCACGGCCAGAAAATAACGGATTTCACTGCTGAGCATTTGGCGCCTCGATCTTGTTTTGCCTCAAAAGGTGCATGCCACTTTATCGGGCATCCGACCTTTGCCTTGAAAGCAAATGTTACTCGATAAATTGATTATTGTGGCAAAGCATTTTTTCCAGCCAAGATAGCGCAACAGATAAAACAATGAAGACGCAAACATGACAGAACAACAGGCCGTACAACAGGCATTGGAATATTTTGATAGCGGGACGTTTCAACAGCTTCTGGCGCGGCGCATCGCCTGCATAACGGAAAGCCAGCGACAGGATCGCAATGCTGAACTGCACCACTATTTGCATGACGAAATTGCCCCGCAGCTGGCAGCGATGGGTTTTGAACTGCACTTTTTCGATAATCCCCAGGCCGCCAGCTGTCCTTTTCTGATCGCCACGCGGATCGAAGAGGCGGAATTGCCCACGCTGCTTTGCTATGGACACGGTGATGTGGTGTTTGGCGATGATGAAAACTGGCGTGAAGGACTCTCACCGTGGCAACTGGTTGAAGAGGGCGATCGCTGGTACGGGCGCGGCAGTGCAGATAATAAAGGTCAACACTGCGTTAATCTGGCGGCACTTGAACAGGTGTTTGCAGCGCGTGGTGGCAGGCTTGGGTTCAACTGCAAAATCCTGTTTGAAATGGGGGAAGAGATCAGTTCTCCTGGGCTGGCGGAAATCTGCCAACAGCATCAGGCGTTGCTGCGTGCCGATCTGTTTATCGCCTCTGATGGCCCGCGCCTCAATGCTGTTCGCCCGACGCTGTTTCTCGGATCGCGCGGTGCGGTAAACTTTCGCCTGACTATTGCAGCGCGTGACAATGCCTATCATTCTGGCAACTGGGGGGACTGCTAAGCAACCCCGGCACACAGCTCGCCAGTGCCATCGCCTGCCTGGTTAATGCTCAGGGCGTTTTGCAGGTTGACGCATTAAAGCCCGACTCACTGAGCGAGGCGGTGCGCACCATTTTAAGAGATATTGATGTGGGCGGCATGCCCGGAGATCCTGAACTGGCGGCAAACTGGGGCGAGCCAGGTCTGACAGCCAGTGAACGCCTGTATGGCTGGAATACGCTGGAAGTGCTGGCGTTTGAAACCGGGGACCCGGCACGCCCGATGAATGCCATTCCCGCCAGGGCAACCGCCGTTTGCCAGCTCCGTTTTGTTGTCGGCACTGACTGGCAAAATCTGACGCAGCACATCGAAGCGCACCTGCATCAACAGGGTCTTCATTATGTTCAGGTTGAGTTCCTGCGCGGCTCACCCGCTACCCGCCTCGACCCACTTAATCCGCTGGTAACATGGGCGCTGGAAAGCATTGCAGCCAGTAGCGGTAAGAAACCAGCACTGCTGCCTAATTTAGGAGGATCGCTGCCGAACGAAGTCTTTTCTGAGATCCTTGGTCTGCCGACGCTGTGGGTGCCGCACTCTTACCCGGCCTGTGGACAACACGGCGTGAATGAACACATGCTCAAGTCGGTTGCCCGTGAGGGTTTACAGATGATGACGCGCCTGTTCTGGCAACTGGGCGAAGAGGGTGAAACGCTGATCGCGCGCCATCGCGCTTATGAAGGCGGTGCAAAATGAGCAGCCTCGTCCACAATAGCGTTATCGCGAAACCCAGCCTGCACAAAACCCTGTTTGCCACCTGTATCGGCAACGCACTGGAGTGGTTTGACATTGCGGTTTACGGTTTTTTCGCCAGTTATATCGCCCACGCCTTTTTCCCCACCAGCGATGCGTCCGTCTCGCTGCTCCTGACGTTTGGCAGCTTCGGCATCTCGTTTCTGATCCGCCCGCTGGGGGCCGTTGTGCTGGGCAACTACGCCGATCGCCACGGTCGTAAAAAAGCCCTGTTACTCTCCATCAACTTAATGATGCTGGGCGGCGCGATGATCACTTTTATGCCGGGCTATGCGAGCATCGGCCTGGCGGCACCGTTACTGATTTTGCTGGCACGTTTGATTCAGGGCTTTTCTGCTGGCGGTGAATTTGGCAGTTCTACCGCCTTTCTGGTCGAACACTTTCCCGAGCGCAAAGCCTTTATCGCGAGTTGGCAATTTGCCACGCAGGGTGCAAGTACGCTGATGGCATCAGCGTTTGGATTAGGTTTGACCAATATACTGACTGAAGCGCAAATTCAGGATTGGGGATGGCGCATTCCCTTTGCTTTTGGTCTGCTGATTGGGCCGCTGGGCTGGTATATTCGTCGCCACATTCATGAACCGGCCAGCTTTGCCGGGCAGGAAAAGCATGCAGCCCCGCTGAAGGCGCTGTTTGGTCGGCAGAAATCCTTGATCCTGCTGGCGATTGGCCTGATGGTGATCTCAACAGCCGTTAACTATATGCTCAACTACATTCCGACCTACGCGACCAAAACGCTGCATTTACCCGGTTCGGTGGCATTTAGCGCAACGCTGGTGGCTGGGATCATTTTAACCGTAGTGACGCCGATCATGGGGTTATGGGCTGAACGTCTTGGCCGATTGCCGCTGATGTGGGGTTCGCTGCTGTTGCTGATCGTAACCATTTACCCGGCGTTTAAAGCGATGGTTAATCACACCACGCCAGCCACGCTGATTTTGCTGGTGGGATGGATGGCACTGCTGAAATCGATCTATTTCTCCACGGTGCCGTCTGTGATGGCGGATATTTTTCCCGTCACCACGCGCGCCAGCGGCATGGCGATCAGCTATAACGTCGCGGTGACCGTTTTTGGCGGATTTGCCCCGCTGATATGCAGCATGTTGATTAACACCACCGGCAGCAGCCTGGCACCCAGTTACTATTTGATGGCAGTGGCGTTGTTAAGTGGTTTGGCCTTGTTCCGCAGCGGTAAACGTGTGGCATAACGACCGGGCCGCTGTATAAGCGGCCCGACGTTAATTAGCTGAATTGCAGATAAGCGACGTGTGTTTGGAGATACTCTTCCAGGCCATGTTTCCCGTCAGCCCCGCCAACGCCAGATTTACGCCAGCCCGCATGAAAACCCTGCATCGCTTCGAAGTTCTCACGATTGACATAGGTCTCACCAAACTTCAGCTTACGCAGCGCATTCATCGTGGTATTGAGGTTTTGCGTATAAAGCGAAGAGGTCAGGCCATATTCGCAATCATTCGCTAATTCAATCGCCTCATCCAGCGTTTTGAAGCGCATGACCGGCAGCACCGGACCAAAGATCTCTTCCTGCATGATCGCCATATCCTGGCGTACTTCCGTGATGATCGTCGGCTCAAAGAAAAAGCCTTTTTCACCGGCACGTTTGCCGCCCAGCACCACCTTAGCGCCATCTGCCACGGCGTCCGCCACTTTTTGCTCCACACGTTGCAGCGCCGCGGCAGTAATCAACGGCCCCATATCAATATCGGTTTGCTGCGCCGGGTCGCCAAATTTTACCTCTTTAAACGCCGCCGTGAGGGCAGTGATAAAGCGATCGTAGATGCCCTCCTGCACATACACGCGCTCAGCACAGTTACACACTTGTCCGGTATTGATCATACGAGAACTGACAATCGCTTTAACGGCGATATCAAGATCCGCATCGTCCATGACAATTGCAGGCGCTTTGCCTCCCAGCTCCAGTGAAACTTTCGTCACATTTTTTGCTGCTGCCGCCATTGTTGCAACACCCGCGCCGACGCTGCCGGTCAGGCTGACTAATCCCACTTTTGCATTGGCTGCCAGTTCCTGACCAACCTCGGGGCCGTAGCCATAAACAAAGTTAATAACGCCTTTGGGTAAACCAGTTTTTTGCAGGATTTCAGCAAAAATGCCTGCGTTATTAGGCGTAAGTTCGCTCGGTTTGATCACAATGGTGTTGCCGGTAATCAGGGCAGGGGCGGCTTTACGGGCAATCAGAAAGAACGGAAAGTTCCACGGCAAAATACCCGTAGTCACGCCAATGGCTTTTTTAAACAGAAAAATGTTTTCGTTGGGGCGATCGCTGTTAATGATTTCACCTTCGTAACGGCGCGCCCATTCAGCCATGTATTCCAGGTAGTCAGCGGTGAACAACACTTCTGTTTTAGCCAGGCCCTGCGTTTTTCCGCCTTCAGCAACAATCGTCGCGGTGAGTTCAGGCTCACGTTCGCGAACCGCTGCGGCGATTTTCCGTAACCAGACGCCACGTTCGACGGCAGGTAACGCTTCCCAGTCGGGTTGTGCCGCTTCGGCGGCGGCAATCGCACGGCTGGCGTCTTCAGCACTGCCTTCAGGAATGCGCGACAGCAGCGCCTCGGTGGCGGGGTTGATTACCTCAATCCATTTATCACTCTGATGAGAGACAAATTCGCCATTAATGTAATGTTGAAGATGTGTAGTCATTCGCAGGGTTCTCCGCTATCGGTACGTTACAATTATGTAATCAATACAGCGTGAAACAGTTCCGGATGCAGCACCTTTCCCTGGTTGCCAGCGCCGTGCATTGCATGGCAACCAGTCGCAGGTTGGCATGATATTGACAGCAGATTTGTGAATTTGTTGTAAAATAACGAGTTAGTTCAGATAAATCGAGGGCGAAATCATGGCGAATGGTTGGGCGTCTGAAGGAGCAGTACAAGAGCAGATCGACAGTACAGTTAACGATGAGATAACGCGCGTGCGTCAGTCTCTGGGCCATGGCGAAAGCGCAGTGGAATGCGAAGCCTGTGGCGAACCCATTCCTGAAGCACGGCGGCGTGCGTTACAAGGCGTACGCTATTGTGTGGCCTGTCAGGAGAAGAGAGATAAGCAGCAAAAGGGGCGGGGCTGTTTAACCGTCGCGGCAGTAAAGACAGCCAGCTGCGTTAACAGGCGGTTCAGGAACCGGGCATGGCCAGGCCACTGCCGATAAACCAGGCTAAAAATCCCACGCCCGCGATAATAATGGCAATGGGGAACAGAATACCGATTCTCATTGTTTTCCTGCTAATGGCTGTTTTGCACGAAGTGCTGATGTTATCACGCTATTTGCAATACTGCGCGATGGGTTTTTAACATCGTGAATAGCTGAAATTGAGTCGCACCATCAACGTTACGAAGCACTTCACCTTTCCTGTAGGTCAGGTGGTGGATCTGTCCAAGCTGCCGCCAGACCACAATGGCTGAGGCAATCAGCGCGCAATCTTCTTCGTTTTGCACACATTCCACCGTAGCGTACTGCAACTCATCCAGCCCATTGATAAAAACGCTTACCGCGCCAACAGGTAAGATGGCCCGAAGATCATCCAGCATCACGCGGCTCACTGAACGCGAGAGAAACAGCGTTAACCACTTCGTTGTCATCCTAATCCCTGATATCGACGAAAAACTTGTTTATACGGCTTTGCCGGGCTGATGAAAAGGTGCTTTCTCTCTTTGCCAGAGAGTCTGGCAGGGCGGCAGTCAGCACGAAAATGTGCTGCGCCACACAGCAAAATAACAAAAAAAGCTGAATAATAAGCAACTTAACCGCTTAAGGGTTCGACTTTCTGACAAATGCGAATTTGTGATCTCTGACGGGATTAACGGGCAAATATTGCCATCAGGTTGCTATCTCCGGCAGCCATCTAAAGGCTGAAGAATTCCTGCAAACCGTAGACTGCCTGCTAAACGGGAACCGCTGGGTTTCCTGTCGGCCTCAACCTTACCAAGGAATAACAATGAACAGTGCCATTATTGCAGGTATCTTCTGGCATTTCGTCGGAGCTGCCAGTGCCGCGTGCTTCTACGCGCCTTTTAAGCAGGTGAAAAGATGGTCATGGGAAACCATGTGGTCAGTGGGCGGGTTGATGTCATGGCTGATCTTGCCATGGGCGGTCAGCGCCGTATTACTGCCAAATTTCTGGGCCTATTACAGCGGCTTTAGCCTCTCTCAGTTACTGCCGGTGTTTCTGTTTGGTGCTATGTGGGGCGTAGGAAACATTAACTATGGCCTCACTATGCGCTATCTCGGCATGTCGATGGGGATTGGTATCGCCATTGGCATCACGCTGGTGGTGGGCACACTGATGACGCCCCTTATTCAGGGACGCTTCGGCGAGCTGTTTGCCTCCACCGGTGGACGGCTGACGCTGCTGGGTGTTTTCGTCGCGCTGATCGGCGTGGCAATTGTGTCACGTGCTGGTCTGTTGAAAGAGCGTGCGCTGGGTATCAATGCCGAAGAGTTTAATTTGAAAAAAGGGTTAGTGCTGGCAGTGATGTGCGGCATTTTTTCGGCAGGAATGTCATTTGCTATGGATGCAGCAAAACCCATGCATGATGCCGCTGCGCAGGCTGGTATCGACCCGCTCTACGTTGCGTTGCCCAGCTATGTCGTCATTATGGGCGGTGGGGCGCTGGTGAATCTGGCGTTCTGTTTCTTCCGTCTGGCAACCAAACGCGAGCTGTCGGTGCGTAAGGATTTCTCACTGGCGAAGCCGCTGCTGCTCGCTAACATTGCGTTTGCCGTACTCGGCGGCACCATGTGGTATCTGCAATTCTTCTTTTACGCCTGGGGCCACGCCAACATCCCGCCGCAGTATGACTATATAAGCTGGATGCTGCACATGAGTTTGTATGTCCTGTGTGGCGGTTTGGTTGGGTTGTTGATGAAAGAATGGAAATCAGTCGGACGTCGTCCGGTTGGCGTCCTCTCTATTGGCTGCGTGGTGATCATCATCGCCGCTAACATTGTCGGCCTGGGTCTGGCGGCCTGATGGCAAAAGGGCGAGCCGGCAAGGCTGGCTCGCTTTACGGTTTTGCCATATCGGTGGTTTTACTGGTGAGGCGAGGGGCAAGGAAACGCTGACGCCAGGCGCTGGGTGTCAAACCTGTTTCCCGGGTAAACACCACGGAAAAATAGTTGCTGTCATCGAATCCGCAGCGGGCAGCAACTTCACCAATCAAACAATCCTGGGTGCGTAACAGATATTTTGCCTGACACAGTTGTAACTGACGCAGGTAATGACCCACGGTCATACCGGTTTGTTGGCGAAAAAGCTGCTTAAGCGCGCGTTCGTTGAGCTGATTTTGCTGACAAAACAGCGCCAGATCGAAGGGGCGGGCAATGGCACCTTGTAAGGCTGACATCAACAAGTCGAGCTGTTCTCCTTCAGGCAGTGCCCACGGGCGATCGGCTGCATAACCGTGACGGCGTAAAATCAACGCCAGTTGCAGGAATAAAGCTTCAGATAACTGAATCGACAGCGGATCGGTTTTGCGGCTTTCACGCTCAAGCTGGGTAATTACGCTGCGCGCTAACGCCATACCGCGCGTGGTTAAGCGCCAGCAGCCGGGCGCATCATCACCTTGCGGAGGCAGCAGTTGATGCCAGTCCAGTGCAAGTCCAAAGCGGTCTCGGCAGTAGAGGATATTATCCAGCACCAAATCGTTCACGCCATCGTAGCTGTGGCAGTCGTTGTCGCGGATATAAAAGACATCGCCGCAGGTGATGAGCCACGGGCGATCGTTGAGGATATGCAGACCATTACCGCGCCAGACAATAACTATCTCGCTGAACTCATGCCGGTGAGGCGGAAAAGAGGGTTGGGGCATACGCTCCGCCACCGCCACCGGCAAATTGGTGGCGGGAAAGTAATCTTCCCGACTGAGTATCAACGGCATGGCTGACTCCTTTACAACATCTGTTGGCGCTCCGCGCGTGGAGCGCAGCCAAATTCGCGCCTGAACAAGGTGGAAAAGTGATTGCTGTCACCAAAGCCACACTGAAAAGCGATATCGGTGATACGCATATCGCTGTGTCGCAGTAAATGACGCGCCTGCAACAGGCGTAACCGGTTGAGATAACGCTGCGGCGTGCTGCCGGTTTGCTGCTTCATCTGTCGATGTAGCGTGCGTAGCGACAGCGAAAATTGATCTGCCAGCGCCTCCCAGACAATCTCATCACTGTAATGCTCATTCAGCCAGTCAAGCAATCGGTGTAACCGCGCTTCCTGATCCTGAGCCTGCTCATTGCGACAGGTTTCACGTAACAAAACCAGTAATTGTAAAAACAGTTGTTCCTGACGCGCCTGTTTTTCCAGCGACCACGCATCATCGTGCCGCATCTGTCCTACCACATTCAGCGCCTGGGCCATCACTTTGTGATTGATGCGCCAGTGCGAGGCATGCTGTCCCTCATTATCCACAGGTAGCAGCGCCTGCAATCCTGACAGAAAGCGAAACGCATCAGGGCTGCGATAAAGCACATTGGTCAGGCAAAGATTTTCTGTTTGTTCATAGAGATGACGATCGTGATCGCGCACAAAACAGACGCAACCGGCACAGAGCGTTTGCGGCTGACCATTAAACACATGAATCCCTGAACCCTGTTCCACTAACACTATTTCATGAAAATCATGATGATGTTCAGGAAAGGCCTGCTGTGGTACGCGCGGCTCAATAGCAATCGCGTAATCGCCTTCCGGAAAAAAATCAGCACTGTGCAGAATGGTCATGATCGCCTCTTGTTACTGTTAACAAAACCGTAACCGAGTCTAAACAGGCCGCCCGAACCTTACCTTGAATTTTTACCTTAACTCAGCAGGAATCATGCTGTTTATTCAAGAAATTCCCAGCAGATAACAGAATTGCGGCGAAGGTCACATCCTGTTCTCTGCTGCCTCTGTGATCTCTCTCACGAACTTCTTTGTCAGTCTGCCAGCGCCAATGGCGCGCTGGCAGTACGGGGAAGGTGGCGAAACCGCAAGGTTTCTACTCTGTGATCGTCAAATCACAGGAATAACACGCCATGAGTAAGCGAAATATCGTTGCCGTAGATTTAGGCGCTTCCAGCGGACGGGTGATGCTCGCACACTGGGATGACGCAAGCCGCCATATCGGTGTGCGCGAAGTGCACCGCTTCGCTAATCAGCGTCAGCGCCGTAATGGCTACGACTGCTGGGATGTTGAGCAACTGGAGCGCGAAATCCGCACGGGTCTGGCCCAACTTGATGCTGAAAAAACGGTGGCAGACAGTATCGGCATTGATACCTGGGGCGTGGACATGGTGTTGCTGGATGCGCAGGGCGAGCGCGTTGGCGAAGCGGTGAGTTATCGTGATGCGCGCACCCACGGCGTAATGGAACAGGCGCTGCGTGAGCTGGGTAAAAACACGATTTATAGCCGCACCGGTATTCAGTTTCTTCCTTTCAATACGCTGTATCAAATGCGGGCGCTGCATCAAATGCAGCCCGACTGGCAGGCTCGTGTGGCACATGCCTTGATGATGCCGGATTACCTGCATTATCGCCTGACCGGCAACATGAACTGGGAGTACACCAACGCCACAACTACCCAGATGCTCAATATTGACAGC
This sequence comes from Pantoea sp. LMR881, assembly GCF_027157825.1. Lineage (NCBI taxonomy): Bacteria > Pseudomonadati > Pseudomonadota > Gammaproteobacteria > Enterobacterales > Erwiniaceae > Pantoea > Pantoea sp. LMR881. The sequence continues at coordinate 477,436 of NZ_JAPVOK010000002.1, read as the reverse complement.
GGTGAGTGGGATGCTGATCTGCTGGCCTGGGCGGGTGTAGATGCAAAATGGTTTGGTAAGCCGCAAGCGCCAGGCAACACCATTGGTCACTGGCAAAGCGCCACTGGCGCAAAGGTTCCGGTGATTGCCGTCGCCACGCATGACACCGCCAGCGCGGTGTTAGCAACGCCGCTTACGCAGGATGACGCCGCCTATTTGAGTTCAGGCACCTGGTCGCTGATGGGATTCGAAAGTTTACAACCTTATGCCTCCGAAACCGCGCTGCGCGTCAATGTGACCAATGAGGGCGGCGCGGAGGGCTATCGTGTATTGAAAAACATTATGGGGCTGTGGCTGCTTCAACGCATTTGTAGCGAGCTGAATATCGACGATCTGTGTGCATTAATTGCTGATACAACGCATGAGCCCGCGTGCCGTTCGCTGATTAACCCCAACGATTCGCGGTTTATCAATCCTGACAGTATGGTCGGTGAGATCCAAAATGCCTGCGCTGAGCAGGGTATGCCGGTGCCGCAATCGGCGGCGGCCTTAGCGCGCTGCATTTTTGACAGCCTGGCACTGCTTTACCGTGAAGTGATGAGCGAACTGGCGGCACTGCGCGGCAAACCCTTCAGCCAGCTGCATGTGGTTGGCGGTGGCTGCCAAAATCGTTTCCTTAACCAGTTGTGTGCCGATGCCTGCCAGATTCCGCTGCTGGCTGGGCCGATAGAAGCCTCCACGCTAGGCAATATCGGTTGCCAGCTCATTGCGCTGGGTGAATTCACCGACGTGGCCGATTTCCGTCGCTGCGTGGCAGACAACTTCCCGTTAGAAAAATTTGAACCGCAAACAAACAGCGCCTTTGCTGCCTGTCAGGCACGCTTCACGGCGCTGAGTCAACCTGCTAAGGAACTTGCTTATGACTAAGCTGATTGAACAAGCCTTTGAACTGGCGAAACAACGTTACGCTGAAACAGGAGTGGATGTTGAACAAGCGATTCAGCGTCTGGATAGCGTACCTGTGTCTATGCACTGCTGGCAGGGTGATGATGTTCGTGGATTTGAGAACCCGCAAGGTACCTTGACTGGCGGGATCCAGGCGACCGGTAACTATCCAGGCCGCGCCCGTAATGCAGAGGAACTGCGCGCCGATCTTGATAAAGCGTTGTCATTAATCCCGGGTCCCAAGCGCCTCAATCTGCATGCCATTTATCTTGAAAGCGATCAACCTGTTGAGCGTGATGCGATTGAACCTAAGCACTTCGCTAACTGGGTCGAGTGGGCAAAGCAAAACAGTCTGGGACTCGATTTCAACCCAAGCTGCTTTTCGCACCCGCTCAGTGCCGATGGTTTTACGCTGTCGCATGCTGACCATAACATTCGCCAGTTCTGGATCGATCACTGTAAAGCCAGCCGTCGTGTCTCCGCATATTTTGGCGAACAGCTCGGCACGCCGTCGTTGATGAATATCTGGGTGCCGGATGGCATGAAAGATATCACGGTTGATCGTATGGCTCCGCGTCAGCGTCTGCTGAACGCACTGGATGAGATCATCGCCGAGAAGTTAAACCCTGCGCACCACATTGATGCGGTTGAAAGCAAGCTGTTTGGTATTGGCGCTGAAAGCTACACCGTGGGATCGAATGAATTTTTCCTCGGCTACGCCAGCAGTCGCCAGACTGCGCTGACGCTGGATGCCGGCCATTTCCATCCAACCGAAGTTATCTCTGACAAAATTTCCGCCGCCATGCTCTATGTGCCACGTCTGCTGCTGCACGTGAGCCGTCCAGTGCGTTGGGACAGCGACCATGTGGTGCTGCTTGATGATGAAACGCAGGCGATTGCCAGCGAAATCGTGCGGCATCAACTGTTCGATAAGGTTCACATTGGCCTCGATTTCTTCGATGCCTCTATCAACCGCATCGCAGCATGGGTGATTGGCACGCGCAACGCGAAAAAGGCTTTACTACGCGCCTTGCTGGAGCCAACAGAACGGCTGCGCAGGATCGAAGCGGAAGGCGATTACACCGCACGCCTGGCGCTGCTGGAAGAACAAAAATCTCTGCCGTGGCAGGCCGTCTGGGAAGCCTGGTGTCTGCGTCACGATGTTCCGGCAGATGCCAGCTGGCTAAGTGAAGTACGCCATTACGAACAACACATTCTGAGTCAACGTTAAGGATCCACTATGCAAAGCATTCTTTCTTCCTGGTTTGTTAAAGGAATGGTTAAAGCCACCAGTGATATGTGGTTAAAAGGCTGGGATGAGCGCAACGGTGGTAACGTCAGTTTGCGTTTGCTGGAAGAGGAGGTGACGCCTTTTGCCGCTGATTTCTGTGCCGAACCCCGCTGTATTGAACTGACGCAACCGGCTCCGGCTCTGGCTAACTGCTGGTTTTTAGTTACCGGTTCCGGCAAGTTCTTCCGTAATGTTCAGCTCGATCCGGCTGATTCACTGGTGCTTTTGCAGGTCGATGACAAAGGTCTGTCGTATAAAATTCACTGGGGCCTGGTCAATGGCGGGCTGCCGACGTCGGAACTGGCATCGCATTTTCAGTCGCACTGCGTACGCAAAGCGGTCAGTAACGGTGCGGATCGCGTCATCATGCACTGTCACGCCACCAATTTCATGGCGCTGAGCTATGTGGTTGAGCTGGATTCTGCACGCTTTACCCGTTTGTTATGGGAAGGCAGCACCGAATGCTTAGTAGTATTTCCGGATGGCGTCGGTATTTTGCCGTGGATGGTGCCCGGCACGGATGGCATCGGCGCTGCGACTGCAGAACAAATGGCCTCTCATACGCTGGTGATGTGGCCATTCCACGGCATCTTTGGCACCGGGCCGACGCTGGACGAAGCCTTTGGCCTGATCGACACCGCTGAAAAATCGTCAGAGGTGATTGTGAAGGTGTTGTCGATGGGGGCATACGTCAAAGTATTACCACTGAACAGTTGGTGGCGCTGGGTGAGCGTTTTGGCGTAACGCCATGGCAGGCGGCGTTAGACGTGGGGCCTGCTAATGCTGCGTAGAGCCTTTGTTATGCAGGTGCACGGGGATTGCCACGCAGAGTACGAGTGTCGGCATTCCCCAATCTGGCCTGAGCTGGAACAGACGCTGAAAGCACACGGCGCGCACAATTATGCTATCTGGCTGGATGCCGAACGCAATTTATTGTTTGCCAGTGTGGAAATCGAGTCGGAAGAACGCTGGAATGCGGTGGCGCAGACGGAAGTTTGTCAACGATGGTGGGCATCAATGAAAGATTTGATGCCGTCAAATCCCGACAACAGTCCGGTCAGTCAGGCGCTAAAACCGGTCTTTTTCCTTGAGTGATATTTTAAGTAAAAAGCAGGGCGGAATATCCGTAATGCCAGTCAGTTAAGCAACTGACTGGTATTTGCGAAAGCGTAAAACCTGTGACCGGGCAGAAACCTCTGACATGGATTTGTCCACTGAGTCACTATCTCCGGCTTACCGATTCCCTTATTACCAGCGTTCCGGACAAACTGTTACGACTCTCGTCATGCGGTAGATCCAGAATAATTTCTACCGCGCGTTTTACCATTTGGTCGAGCGGCGTATCGATGGTGGTCAGCGCAGGCGAAAAGTAATGACCAGTCGTTGCGTTATCAAAACCGGCCACTGAAATCGCTTCCGGAACCTCCAGGTTAAGATCTTTTAACGCCTTTATCGCCCCCAAGGCCATATCATCATTGCCAGCAAGAATAGCGGTAAAGGTTTCCTGTCGGCTGATAAGTTCCCGCGCCGCCTGATAACCGCTTTCCATACTCCAGTTTCCCTGCGCGACTAGCTTTTCATAATCCTTTTGCCCCTGGCTTATTAATTTATCCTGCCAGGCCTGCTGGCGAGCCGAGTTGCTGGGTGAGGGCATCTTGCCGCGAATATAAGCGATTCTTTTATGTCCCTGGCTGAACAGGTAATCCATCATGCTTTCAGCACCACGATAATGATCGATAAAGATGGCGCGATCGGCATGCCCCGTTAATTTATGATTTAGCACGATTACCGGAACCGGACTTTCAGCGACGATTTTTTCTAATTGCGCGCTGCTCATATGGCGCGGATAAACCATGACCCCGGCGCATTTCATCCGCACCAGAAAATCGATAGCGTTCATCTCTTCTTCTGCGGAATTTTGCCGTCGGCGAAAATTAAGCGGCGATCGTGCTCTTCACAAAACTTTGCTGCGTTATAAACCAGCGTCGAAAAAAAAGGCCCGTTATAAACATCGTTGGTTATCACCAGACCAATCATGTTGGTTTTTTGCGTGGCCAGCTGCTGCGCCAGCAGATTAGGTCGATAGCCGGTTTCTTCAATGGCTTTATACACCAGTGCTTTGATCTCCTCCCTGACGATATTTTTACCGTTTAATACACGAGACACCGTCGATTTGGACACGCCGGCGCTTCGTGCGACATCAAGCATTGTAACCATTACATCCTCGCTTTAAGGAACCCCGGCAACACGGCTAGCTTATCGACATTACCGGCGCGCCTGATGCCACCGACCCGCTATTAACGTGTCTGGTCATCTGATAATCCTCGCTGTTCATCACTAAAAATGGTGTTGTTAAATCATAACCAGATTCAACAATCGCCTGTCTGTGAAACTGAATTAGCGGCGTCCCGGCTGTGACTTTATCCCCAACCTTTACCAGGGTAGAAAAATATTGCCCGCCTAATTTTACCGTATCCAGACCCACATGAATGAGTAATTCCGCACCGTTGCCACAGAGCAAACCCACAGCATGATGGCTTTCTACCGTGGTAGCAACCTCTGCGTCACAGGGGGAAACAATGATGTCATCCTCAGGTAGAATAGCAATCCCGTCACCCAACAGACCGCCGGAAAAGCTTTCATCCTTAACCTCAGATAAAGGCAACACCTTGCCTGCGACCGGGCTGTTCAACATTAAAGCCAGGGCATATTTAGTTACCTGCGTCATCGCGGTCTGAGAAGGGGCGGTTACGTCATCCTTATCTGAGGGACGTGTCTCTTCCTGCTTCGTTAGCGGCTCTTTGAAGCCCACAAGGAAAACCAGAACAAGGGTGACCACAATGGTCGTCGCTACGCCTGTCAGTTCGCCGATGAAAGACATAGGATTTTCAGGGCTGATAGCATTCACAATCGTCAGCAGGCCCGGTAAACCGGCATAGGCATAATAATAACTGCCAAAAAGGCTGGTAACCACAGCGCCGATGGTGCCGCCGATACATCCGCAAATAAAAGGCTTTTTAAGCTTCAGCGTCACGCCATAGATCGCGGGCTCGGTGATGCCAAATACGCCGGTCAGCCCCGCCGAGTAAGCCACCGTTTTGAAACCGCGCTGCTTTGCTTTTAAGGCGCAGGCAAAGGCTGCGGCCATTTGTCCCACTACCGCCATGGTCTGGAAAGCCTGAAATGAATCACGGCCATGCATATCGAAGTTCGCCATAACCACTGGCGTAATTCCCCAGTGAACGCCGAAAATAACAATTACCTGCCAAAAGCCGCCAATTACCGCCGCCGCCAGCGCAGGTGCGGTCTCGAACAGCCAGTTGTAGCCCATGGCAATCGCGTTGGCGAGACCTGAAGTAACCGGACCGATAATTACCAGCGTCAGTGGCACCACGATCACGGCACAGATAAGCGGAGTAAAAAGCGGAGCCACAACCTGCGGCAATATCCTTTCCACAAAGCGTTCCAGATAAGAAAGGGCTAAAACCAAAAAAAGCGGCGGTAAAACCGAGGAGGTATATACCGTCTCGGACAAAGGAAGAGAGAAAAAGGTCACGGCCTTTCCCTGCGCTATTTGCATCGCGAGGGTTGCCCAGTCGGGATTTATCAGGGCGCAGCAGCAAAACAGGGCGATGAACGTATTACATTTGAAAAACTTAGCGGCAGTGATAGCGATAAAAACTGGCAGGAAGGCAAAAGGCGTCCAGGAAATAAAGTTCAGGATACTGAATGCCCCGGTCTGCTGAAACGCGGGGAGAAAATAGTTAACGGTAATCAATATCCCTTGCAGAATACCTGCCGCCGCAAGGACATAAATAATGGGAGCAAAGACAGCGGACATGGTAGCAATAACGGTATCGAGAATACGCTTCTTCTCACCGCTATGTTGGAGCTTATCGGGATCGACGATTGCGGCAAGCGCCTCATAAACATCCGCAACGTGGGTTCCGATAACCACTTGAAACTGACCGCCGCTGAGCACAACGGTAATAACGCCTGGCAGCTGTTTAATATTTTCGCTTGCATTTGCAGGTACTTCTTTAAGCACCAGGCGGAGCCGGGTTGCACAACGTGAGAAACTAATTAAGTTGGTTTCACCACCTGTTTCTCTAAGAATATCAGCTGCTAATCTGGAATAATCTCTTGTCTTGCCCATTCTCACTCCCTGCCGTCTGAATTAAGAAACCGGTTTCAGCCTAACAGCGCAAAGGAGGTCTGCAACCGGTTTCATAAAGAAGTGTGGCAGTTATCGCAATTTTCTTGCATGAACCAGAATGGGGGAAGACCAATATTCCGGCGCCGAACATGTTTAAAAATCATACAGAGTTATCTTTCGAACCAAACGCGAGCGGACAAAAAATGCCCGCGCATGATTGCCTGGGATTGTGTCGGGAAGTGCCTGGAATAATGAAAGAGATTCTGGCGATGGCGGGAAGCGTCGTGCCAATCGTAAGGCGGGACAAAGAATATCCACGAGCGGTAAAAAAAGCCGCAACGTTACCCGTTGCGGCGTACTTAAAAGGTCAACTTACAAACATTACGGAATATCCGCTCTGTTTCAGTCTTTCTGCTGACACAATCCAGTCAACGTTGGCCACATCGCCATGAGCGTATCGATAATGCTGTCCAGGTCTTCGCGCGCAGCACCTTCACGGGCGCGGACTGACATACCTTGCAGCATACAGGCGAGATAACATGCAAGTGCGTCGATATTTACCGCAGATGATAACTCGTGGCGCTGCATACGCGCGGTTAAAAAGGCTTTCAGCGTGATTTCCTGTGACTGATGTTGCTGTTGCAGCATCGTTGCGATCTCGCCTGACGAGGCAGCAAGTGCCGAAGAGGTGCAAATAAAAAAGCAGCCAGAGGGTGAATTGCGATCGGTAAAGCAGGCTGCCGTCGCACGAAAGTAGCCTTCCACGGCTTTATCAACTGATAGATCGTCGTTGTTCAGTGCCGCTTCACGATATGCACTGAATTTTTCGATGTATCGTTCCATGGCGGCACGAAACAAGCCTTCTTTATTCACAAACTCTGCATAGAGCGTGGGGGCCTTTGCGCCAGTAGCGGCGACTAAATCGGCCAGTGAAGTGCCTTCGTAACCATGCGTCCAAAAAAGGGTCAGGGCTTTATCAAGTGCGGCTTCCCGGTCAAAGACTTTTGGGCGTCCCCGGCATTTCTTCACATCACACACATTTTGCTGGCTCATAGACCCTCACTGACTGAAAAACATTCCATTAAATTACCGATCACTAATTAAATATGCAAGCAACGGCGTAAAGGCTTTGTCAATGCATTGCCATTTTGTGCGTTAGGGCAGCGTCATCGCCTCTATGGTTAAGAGCAAACAGGCGCTGAAGCCCATACTCACGCCACTTTGCGATTAAAATAATGCTCGTTAATTAAATATTGACTCCGAACGCGATCAGGTTCTATCATTTATTTAACGGTCGTTAATTAAATGGCGACAACCGCTTTCTAACCTAATTTACCCGTGAGAATTTTATGAAAAACATCAAACTTGCCATCGCCGCCGTTGCGCTTTCAGCGTTAACTTTTGGTTCTTATGCCGCTGAACAGGTTTCCAGCGATCCGCTGAACCAACAGCCTGTTGGCACCATCTCGGTTCAGGGCGGTAGCAACCTGGATTCTGTAGAAGCACAACTGAATGCTAAAGCTGACGCCGCCGGTGCTAAATCATTCCGTATTACTTCAACAACCGGTCAGAACAAATTGCACGGCACTGCTGTGATTTATCAATAATTGAGCGAGAAGGATTGAATGATGAAAAAGGTAAAAATGGTATTACTCGCTGCGCTACTCAGCAGCGTCTCATTGACATCGACGGCAGCAGAGTTGGTTGGCAGCGCGCCAGTGGATCAGCAAAAAGTGGGTGTGATTAGCGCAACCGGCAGCACCAGTCTGGCGTCGCTGGAGCAGCAACTGTCAGAAAAGGCCAGTGACCTGGGCGCAAAGTCTTTCCGCATCACTTCGACCTCTGGCAACAACAACCTGCATGGCACCGCAGTCATCTATAAATAAGATGTTAAACAGGCTTCAGATAAAGCCGCTTATCTGAAGCCTTTTGATTAACTGTTTGAACGCAGTTGCGGATAGCGACGGAATATATAGACGCACCACATCAGCGCCACCAGCCCAATCATGCCACCGACATTGCCAACATCGGCCATCTTCAGATGCAAACTGACCTGATTCCCCAACAGCGCACCTGCGCCAATGCCAATGTTATAGATACCTGACATCAATGACATCGCGACATCTGTCGCATCCGGTGCCAGCGACAACACCCGCACCTGCATAGCCAGGCCAATCATCATCATTGACATGCCCCAGATCACGCACAATGTCGAAATCGCAGCAGGGCGTACCGCAGCAAAAATCAGCAAACCCATGCAAAGTGTGATCAGGGCAATCGCGGAAATTAACAGCCCGGACGGGAATTTGTTGCCCAGCGAACTGAACAGAATACTGCCCAGAATACCCGCCGATCCGAACAACAGCAGCAGTAACGTCGTAAAGTTTTCACCTGAATCAGCGACAACCTGCATGAACGGTTCGATATAGCTGTAAGCGGTGTAATGCGCCGTCACGACAAGGGTGACCAGCAAATACATACTGACCAGCGCCGGTCGACGAAACAGCATGGGCACACTGCTGAGCGATCCGGTGTGCTCACTGGGCAAGCGCGGCAGAATGCGCGCCAGCATAATCATCAGCACCAGCGCAGACAGGCCAATCATGCCAAAGGTTGTGCGCCAGCCAAGATACTGACCAACGACGCGCCCGATTGGTACGCCTAACACCATCGCTAAGGCCGTGCCTGTCGCTAACATACTCAGGGCCTGCGTTTTCTTACCTGCAGGCGCAACGCGAATGGCCAGTGACGCGGTAATTGACCAGAACACAGCGTGCGCCAGCGCAATGCCAATACGCGACACGATCAGTGAAGTGAAATCCCACGCGAAGGAAGAAAGCACATGGCTGGCAACAAAAATGATAAACAGCACCGTCAGCAACAGGCGTCGTTCAATGTTTCGCGTCATCAGCATCAGCGGCAGGGAAAGCAGGGCAACCACCCATGCATAAATCGTTAGCATGATACCGACATCAGCCGTCTTCATTGAAAAATCAGCAGCAATGTCAGACAGCAGGCCCACGGGTACAAATTCAGTGGTGTTAAAAACAAACGCGGCAATAGCCAGCAGCACCACGCGCAGCCAGGCCGTTTTACGTGAAACAGTAGTTGATTGCATGAAAAGTCAGTTAGTCAGAACAGCGAAACAGAGGGTGTAAAGAGACCCAGCGAAAGTGACCTGCGTCACAAATTACTCACTATTGTGGATGAAGAATCGGGATTGGGAAACCTGTTAAGGCGAATTTATCATTGAATATTTTTTATCGCCCTCACAGCGGGCGATAGCCTGAGGTTATTGACCGCGCTGGCGACCAGGCATCATGCGTAACAGCGTATTGTCTTTTAAAAAATAGTGATGAAACAACGCAGCCACGGCGTGTAATCCAGTCAGCCAGTAACCCAGCGGTGCCAGGGTTTTATGCCACCCGGTAAAGGCTTTCGCCAGGTCAGCATCAGGCGTATTTGCTACTGGCATGGAAAAACCAAACAGCCACCAGTCCCGGCCCCATAGATAGCGTGAAGCGATCCCCATTAGCGGCAAAGAAATAAACAGGGCATAAATGAGCGTGTGGGTTAAATGCGCCAGACCTGTTTGCCAGCGCGGTGCAGCCGGTAAAATAGCCGGACTGCGATGGCGCGTGCGCAGTAACAACCGTGACAGCATTAAAACCAATACCATCGTCCCCGCAGTGAAATGCGTGACGATCAGCGTATAACCCTGCCACGAACCGCGCTGGGCAAAACCGCGCAGCTCAATGGCGGCGTACGCCAGAGCGACCAGAAAGAAAGTCAGCCAGTGTAGCTTAATCTGTGAAGCCGCAAATTTTTCCCGCACAGGCAATCCCTACAGTAAGAATCAGGATGGCTAACATAGCGGATTTTTTTCAAAAAGCTTAACGAATTGGCGCAACGCAATAAAGTTTAGCCCGTCGCAGCGGGCAGGTCATTATCAGAGCGTGGATGAGTCAGTCAGGTCCACACTATTCTGAGGGGTCAGGTTTTTTTTACCGTCACAGGACAACACCGGTCACATCCCAGGGCAGTGGAATAGTATTTTCGCGCTTGCTGAATGGCCGCCGTCGCAGTGTAGAAGCTGCCTAAAAACAGCCTGGTCTCTTGAGAAGGTAAATATTTGCAGCCAGCAGCGTGAACAACATGGTTATCGTTGTAACCTGAAATTTTATTGACGTAATAGTAGATCGCCATGGTTTATCCTCATTGCTGTGAAATCAAAAATTACATTTATCGTTGGAATGGAAACGATTATAGCGGGGAATGAGGGATTTTGTTTTGCATGGTACTGATAAAGCAACAGGTTACTGTCTCGCGCGCTAAAACGGGCGCCACGGCACCCGTAAAAAGGATTAAGCCGTGCTACAGTTTTCGCCGTTGTAAACGCCACGCCACGCCTAAGGCAAGCAGCAACAATGCGGCAATAAACAGCGTGATACCAGTCCAGCCATAGCGGTGCCAGAAGAGGCCGCCTGACGTACCGGCAACGCTTGACCCCAGATAATAGCTGAACAGGTAAAGTGAAGATGCCTGTCCTTTCGCACGCCGTGCCCGGGGCCAATCCAGCCGCTGGCGACGGAATGGGCCGCAAAGAAGCCTGCTGTGAAAAGCATCATGCCGGGCAAAATAAACCAAACTGAGTTCAACGCGGTGATCAGCAAGCCAGCCAACATAGTGGCGGTTGCGCCAACGATCACCGGGCCGCGACCTAATTTGCTGGTTAACGCGCCCGCTTTCGGTGAACTCCAGGAACCGGTCAGATAGACAACAGATAACAAGCCGACAATCGCCTGGCTGAGATGCCAGGGGCAGCCATCAGACGATAGCCGATGTAATTGAACAGCGTGACAAAAGCCCCCATCAGTAAAAAGCCTTCGGCAAACAGCAGCGGCAATCCCCGATCGCGCCAGTGAAGACGAAAGTTAATGATCAGGCTGCGTGGGCGCAGTGACGCCGGGCGAAAATGTTGCGAGGCAGGAAGAATTTTCCAGAACATCAAGGCCGAAGCCAGGGCAAAGCAGCCGATTGTTGCTATCGCAATACGCCAGGAGAAGAAATCAGTTAATACGCCGCTGAGGAGCCTTCCGCTCATGCCGCCAATGGAATTTCCACTGATGTATAGCCCCATTGAAAAGGCGATAACGCTGGGGTGAATCTCTTCGCTAAGGTAGGTCATTCCTACGGCAGCCACACCGCTTAACGACAGGCCCGTTAAGGCACGCATCAATAAAATGCCATTCCAGCTGGTCATTGCGGCTGAAAGCAAGGTGCAGATTGCGGCCAGCATTAACGCAGTGACCATCACCGATTTGCGACCAATAGCGTCTGAAAGCGGGCCAGTGACCAGCAGACCTAATGCCATCAGGCCAGTGGAAATCGAGAGAGAGATACTGCTCGCAGCTGGTGAAACGCCAAATTGCTGAGAAAGAACCGGCAAAATGGGCTGAACGCAGTAAAGCAGAGCGAAAGTTGCAAGGCCCGCAGAGAAAAGGGCCAGCGTGACGCGCATGAATTGCGGTGTACCCCGTTTAATCCAGTCTGAAGATGAAGCAGAAGCGGGCCCCTTTGACAGCGCGTCATCGTCGGGTATCACAGCCTGAGAAGAGCGGCTCACGAGGATTCCTTATTGAAGAGAAGAGATAACCACTCTAGAAAAAGGGAATTAGGTTGTCTAATATATTAATAATCTCAAATAAGACGTTTAAAGTATGAATGTAGAGCTGCGCCATTTGCGCTATTTCATTGCTGTCGCGGAAGAGCTGCATTTTGGTCGTGCGGCCCAGCGTCTGAACATTTCTCAGCCGCCTCTCAGCCAGCAGATTATGCAGCTGGAAGCTGAGACCGGCGCGCAGCTGTTTAACCGCACCAATCGTAGCGTCCAGTTGACTGCGGCCGGTCAGCAGTTGCTGCAAGATGCGCGTGGCATTCTGTTACAGGTAGAACAAGCGGCCGAGCGTGCAGCAAGGCTGCATCGGGGCGAAGAGGGAGAGCTGCGTATTGGATTTACCTCTTCTGCACCTTTTACCGGTGTGCTGTCGGGGGCGCTTTATCAGTTTCGCCAGCACTGGCCCAACGTGCACATTCACATGCAGGAGATCAACACGCGCCAGCAGCTGGCACCGCTGCATGATGGTCGACTCGATCTGGGCGTCATGAGGAATACCCCGTTGCCCGCCAATTTGCGTCATCAGCTGCTGCTCAGCGAACCTTTGTTCGCCGTGGTGCACTGGGCTCATCCCTGGCAGAGGCCGATAAAATTTCCGTGCGTGAGCTGGCAACGGAGCCGTTTGTCTTTTTCGATCCTCAGGGCGGGACGGCACTTTATAGTGAGATTTTAACCCTGCTGCATCGTTATCAAATTAAACCCTACATTACTCAGGAAGTCGGCGAGGCGATGACCATTTTGGGCCTGGTGGCGACCGGTCTTGGCGTATCGATTTTGCCTGCCTCTTTTCGCCGTGCGCGGCTGGCTGATGTGGTTTGGTTGCCGCTGGAGGAGCAGGATGCGTTATCGGAACTCTGGCTGGTCTGGTCAGGCGAGCGTGAAATAAATGCACAAATGGACCGAATGATGCAGTTGCTGCGGCGTGATTCAGGCGGTTAAAGCTGCAATCACAACACCTTTATGTGCGATAAATCACATTTCTTATCAAATATTTGACGCTACGAGCGAATCTGCCTCACCATATCTGCTGTTTATTTAGAAGCGCGAAAATAACCGGGAGCAGGGTGTGAATCTGGACAGTCAACCTGGCCATATTGACCAAATTAAGCAGACCAATGCTGGCGTCGTTTATCGATTGATAGATCTTTACGGTCCTGTTTCGCGTATTGAGCTTTCCAAACGGGCGCAACTTGCCCCCGCCAGCATCACAAAGATTGTGCGTGAAATGCTGGACGCGCATTTGGTGCAGGAGACAGAATTTCAGGAGCCTGGCGCGCGTGGCCGGCCAGCTATTGGCCTGATCCTTGATACGGATGCCTGGCACTATCTGGCTATCCGCCTGCATCGTGGTGACATGACGATGACTTTGCGCGATCTCAGCAGCAGAATAATTGTTGAAGATACCCAGCCGTTACCTGATGAAAGCATGCAGCCGCTGCTTACATCACTTGTTGAACAGGTCGATGCTTTTTTTATTCGCCACCAGCACCAACTGGAGCGCCTGACCGCGATAGCGATTACTTTACCTGGGCTGATTAATGCCGCTTCGGGCGTGGTGCATCGTTTGCCGGGTTATCGCGCCCAGGATATGCCGCTAGGTGAAACCTTAGCGGCGCGTACCGGGCTACCGGTATTTGTTCAGCATGATATATCCGCCTGGACCTTAGCTGAGTCGCTGTTTGGTGCATCACACGGGGCGCAGGATGTTATTCAGATCGTTATCGATGAAACTGTCGGCGCTGGCGTAATCAGCGGTGGGCAGCTTTTGCATAAAAGTGGACGCGCTCTGGTTGAGATCGGTCATACCCAAATCGATCCCTATGGCAAACAGTGCTACTGCGGCAATCATGGGTGCCTGGAAACGGTCGCAAGCACAGGCAGTTTATTAACACTTGCCGCACAGCGACTGACAACGCAACCAGACAGTCTGCTGCATCAACAGCCGCTGACGCTTGAATCACTCTGTGCCGCCGCACGGTCTGGTGATCGTCTGGCATGCGATACTATAGCCAGCGTGGGCCATCATGTTGGCCGCATGCTGGCTATGATGGTTAACATCTTCAATCCACAACATATTCTTATTGGTTCTCCGCTGAATCAGGCTGCGGATATTTTGTTTCCGGCCGTAAGCAGTACCATTTATCAGCAGGCGTTACCGGCGTACAGCGCCACTATTCAACTGGCACCGACTGCCTTTCATGAACCCGGCACGCTGGGCGCAGCTGCGTTAATAAAAGACGCACTCTACAACGGATTTCTCCTGGTTAAGTTGCTACAAGGTTAAGCCTGATTAAACCTTGCGCTAACGCAAATTGCTCAACGATTGCATTCCCTAGAATGCTCTTTCGCACTTAAAGTCCATTGTGATTCGAATATAAGTCAGGTCGAAGGAGTAGAGGGTGAAAACAATTTTTATCACCGGTACCGATACCGCTGTGGGAAAAACCATCGTATCGCGTGCTTTATTGCAGTGTTTTGTTCAGGCAAACGTGAGCGTAGTGGGATATAAACCGATTGCACGCTGCGCTATTCACACCGATTACGGACTACGAAGCAAAGATGGCTTGATATTACAGAACGCCTCTTCCTTCGCACTTCCTTATGAGGCGGTTAATCCGCTGCTATTCGAAGAAGAGGAGATAAGCACGGTCCCGGGTAAAGCTATCGATTATGCCAGTTTGAGCGCAGGGCTGGATAGCCTGCGTCAGCAAGCCGAGCGGGTTGTTGTTGAAGGCACCGGCGGCTGGCGTAGCGTGATGAATGACGGGCGTCCGCTGTCATCCTGGGTCGCAGAACATCAGTTGCCGGTTATTATGGTGGTAGGCATTCAGACAGGGTGCATCAGCCATGCGCTGTTAACCGCAGAGAGTATTGCCGCTGATGGCCTGACACTGGTGGGCTGGGTAGCTAACCGCATTAACCCCGGACTGGCTAACTACGCGAATATTATCGCCGTGCTGCGTGATAAAATCTCAGCGCCACTGGTCGGCGAACTTCCCTATTTGTCGCGTCCTGAACAGCGCGACCTGACGCGCTACCTTGATATCTCATCTTTACCTGACATTAATGTGCACACTGCGGGTGCATAGCGTGCCTGATGGTGAAACAAAACCCGTCAAAAACCCAGATGGTGAACCTAATGTTACAGGCCCATCATCTCTTTTTAATCATTAAAGGCGTTAAATAACAATCACCTGCTTTGCAATATCACTTTTTTACGTGTGTGGCGCAAAAAATGCATCATCCCGGCTGTTGAATAATTTGCCGGAGCACCACAATGTCGCACTCGCATGAAAAAGGTTTATTGTACGGGCTGGATGCCCGCATCGGTTTTGCACCTGCATTTTTAGCGGCGCTTCAACATGCACTTGCCAGCGTCGTCGGGATTATTACGCCGCCATTGATTATTGGCTCAGTGTTGGGGCTGCAGGCTTATATTCCCTATTTGATCAGCATGTCTTTACTGGTTTCAGGTTTAGGCACGTTTTTACAGGCACGCCGTTTCGCCGGCATTGGGGCAGGCATGATCTGCCTGCAGGGCACCAGCTTTGCCTTTCTTGGGGTAATTCTGTCCGGTGGCCTGATGGTAAAAGCCCGCGGTGGCTCGCCGGAGGAGATTCTGGCGATGCTGTTTGGCTGTAGTCTGGTCGCGGCGCTGATCCCTATCCTGATTAGCCGCTGCGTGGGCCAGCTCCGTAAAGTATTAACGCCTGTGGTTACCGGTACGGTGATTACCCTGATTGGTATCAGCCTGATCAAGGTCAGTATCACCGACTGGGCAGGTGGCCATAACGCTCAGGATTTTGGTGCGCCAGGTAATTTAGCGTTAGGAGGATTAACGTTGCTGGTGATTGTGGCGCTGAACCGGTCACGTAATCGCTGGGCGCGTTTGGTCGCGGTAGTGGCCGGCATCGCGGTTGGCTGCATTGCGGCGGCGCTTACCGGTCATTTAGCGTTTAAACCGCTCACGAATACGGCCTGGCTGGTTTTACCCTCACTGTTTAAATTTGGCTTTGATTTTGACTGGACCATCTTCGTGCCGATTGCGCTGGTTGCAGTGATTGCCGTGATCGAGGCGGTTGGCGATCTCACAGCAAACTGTCTGTTGTCGCAGCAACCCATTGTCGGGCCACAATTCCAGCAGCGTTTACAGGGCGGCATCATGGCCGATGGCGTAAGCTGTTTGCTGGCTGCCCTGTTTTCAGCTTTCCCAAATACCACGTTTGCACAGAATAATGGTGTGATTCAGATGACCGGCGTAGCCAGTCGCTATGTGGGTATGGTCCTGGGTATCATGCTGATATTGCTGGGTATTTTTCCCGGCATTGGCGCACTGTTACAGCAAATACCCCCGCCAGTACTGGGCGGTGCAACCATTGTCATGTTTGGCAGCGTGGTGGCTGCTGGTATCCGGGTGATGACGCAAACACCGCTTGGGCGTCGTGAGATGTTGATTGTGGCGATCGCGTTTGGTATCGGTTTAGGCGTTGAAGCCGTACCCGAGGTACTGAAACAGTTTCCGCCGTTAGTGAATAATCTGTTTGGACATGCAGTCACCACAGGCGGCATTCTGGCTATCATTCTCAACCTGGTGTTGCCGAATGAGCAGGGCGTACAGATCTCCCTACAAGAGGAAACGTTAAAGCAGTAAAAATTTTAAAAAATAAAAAGAATATTTTTTCAGGTTAAAATAAAGTTGTCAGGTGGTTAATATTAAATGTTTGCCCCTGACCCTTTGAAATTTAAGTCTGGTAGGGTTAGATAGTTTAGCCGTCTGGTTAATTCATTTCTCTGCTGCTGGGCTGAGTTATCGCTTCAGCTTTATAATGATTTTACACTTTAAAAGCCACTCCTTTAAATACCCTCTTCAGTTGTAATAGTTAACTCACAATTCATTTACTTTAGGTTTAAGGTGATCAACTAAATTTTAGTTATTTTTTGCCAGCTTTTAATGGAGAGGCTAATTTTTTATTTTAATGAAAATTTAATAGTGAAATTTAAAGCTTAAGCGTACGGTGTCAGTGCCATAAATACACACTGTGTGGCTTAACGTAGAGCAGGGCATGGCGGCTGTGGAAAAGTAAAATATTAAGTGAGCTTCTGAAAAAACAATGCCTAACATTTAAGGTTCTTAAATGAGCTATTTAAGATGATTAAACTTTTCTCATTGGCGTAGGGTGGCATATATTGTGCTGCGTTTAAGTTGGATTTTTAATTTTACATTAATGTGCTGGCATAAATAAGTTTGTTGAGATTTGTTTTCTAAGTTGTAGATAAACGTCATTCGAATGCACTTATTTTGCAAAGTTTTGATTAAATTATCCCCTGTGAGTTTTTATAGGGATTTGTCATGGAATAAAGTTATGAATGTTAACTACCGACTCTCGGTCCCGTTCCGTATAAAGTTATTTGCCTGGCTAAATTTAGGTATTCAGATAGCATTTCCTCTGGCGACTACTTTTACACCCGCTGTGGCGGTTACCTCTTCCAAAGATATTCGATTTCTGCAAAATTCAGCGGAAACCTCTCTGAAAACAGTGCCTTATGTACTGTCAGGTGATGAAACCACTGCATCGGTTGCACATAAATTTAATATGTCACCTGATGCCTTGCAAAAACTTAATCAGTTCCGCACTTTTGCTCACGGCTTCTACCATTTAAAGCCAGGTGACGAATTGGAGGTGCCACTAGCGCCACTACCTGAAGTCATATGGCAGGATGCTGCTGACAACGCAGTGAAATTAAATGCCAATAATGGACAGGAACAAAAGTTAGCAGAATGGGCTAATCAAGCTGGAACTATTTTGAGCAGTAACGAGAGTAGTGATGCTGCAACAGGTATGGCACGTGGAATGGTCACCGCTGAAGCCAGCAGCCAAATTCAGCAATGGCTAAGTCAATTTGGCACAGCTCGCGTACAGCTTGATGCTGATGAAAATTTCTCCTTGAAAAATTCACAGTTTGATCTGTTAGTCCCTTTATATGAGCATGCTGACAAGCTTCTTTTCACTCAAGGCAGCTTGCATCGTACTGATGATCGCACCCAGTCCAATTTAGGACTCGGTTACCGCTGGTTTTCTGACGGCTGGATGCTGGGAGCAAATAGTTTCCTGGATTATGATTTATCCCGTGATCATAGTCGTATCGGTCTGGGATTGGAGTATTGGCGCGACTTCCTGAAATTTGGCATTAACAGCTACTTGCGCCTGTCAAACTGGAAAAACTCGCCGAACGTGAAAGATTACGAAGAACGTCCGGCTAACGGCTGGGACATTCGTGCACAAGGCTGGCTGCCAGCTTTGCCACAACTCGGTGGCAAGCTATCTTTTGAGCAATATTATGGTAATGACGTAGCCTTATTCGGCAGGAATAGTCGTCAGCGTGATCCACACGCTATTAATGCTGAAGTCAATTATACTCCAGTTCCATTAATAACGTTTAGTGCAGGGCAGCGACAAGGTAAATCTTCCAAAATGATACTCGCCTTGGCGTGGAGTTGAATTATCGTCTGGGCATACCATGGCAGCATCAGGTTAACCCGCATGCAGTGACAGCAATGCGTAAGTTGGCGGGCAGTCGTTATGAGCTCGTTGATCGTAATAACAATATCGTTTTGGAGTATCGAAAGAAAGAAACGATTAATCTGTCTACCGCTGGCTTGGTGTCAGGTTTTCCTGGCGAGCAAAAATCATTAGAAGTAGTCGTAAGTAGCCAGTACGGACTGGAACGTATTGACTGGTCAGCACCGGAACTGGTCGCAGCCGGAGGCAGTATCGTTCAGGATAATGCTGCTGGTTATAGTGTCATTCTTCCGGACTGGAAAGTGGGTGCGCAGGATATAAACAGCTATACCATCAGTGGTGTAGCCATTGATAAAAAGGAAATCTTTCAACCCACGCTAATACACAGGTATTAGTACAAACTCCTGTCATTAATGAAACTCATAGTACATTTTTGCCGACTTTCAGCAACATGATGGTGGGTGAAATTAACAAAAGAAACGCTGACGCTAACGATAAAAGACGAACAAGGACGAATGGTTAATGTACCGGCTTCTGAAATTCAGATTGGCGTAGAGGGAGTAATAAGCGCCGAAGTTTCAGAAGTGGTCAGAAAAGATGTCGGGATTTATGAAATCACGATCACCGCAGGAATGGATGAAGAAAATATTATACTAACGCCAGTAGTCCGAGGGATAACATTACCTTCAGCTCAAGTTTATATCATTCATAGCAAACCTACGCAGTCCAACTCGTTTATCAGCGTTGATAATATGACTTACGAGGCTACTAACGATATCAGAGTAAATGTTTCCCTCGCAGATAAGCATGGGAACAAAATAAGCGGTGCTGTCTCAATGCTGACAGAGAGTGCGGTGACGGTAGAAAATGCTGTTGCGATTAACGAATGGACAGAATCAGGAAATGGTCGTTACACACGACTTTATACGGCAACCAGGGCAGGTACAAATTTAAAAGCGATGCTGAATTTCCCGAACGGTTCAGTGGAATCAGAGGCGTACGAAATCACGATCAAAGCGGGAGCTGTTAATGTCTATGGAGAGCAAGTTGCGGGAGGGTGGTATCCACGAACATTTACTATTACCTTTGAACCGGATGAGGGTTACATATTTGACCCCGCCTGCTTTACTGTTACAGGAATTGTTGGAGTTAAAGGATGGCAGGGTAATCCAGTGGCGGGGTGGGGAAACACAGCTTTAAATTATAATACAGCGGGAAGGTATGTGTGGTCACTCTCCGTTTCCAATCGTTGTGGTTATCCCGTTGCGGGTAAAGTGGTTACCCAGCTGTTCCGGACAGACGCTCAGAATGAAAAAGTCTATACCTCTGTATCGATTGATAGTGCAGGAGCGTAACTATTATTTTTATAAGGGCCAAAAGTTGGCCCTTTATTATTAATTGCTCAAACGGCGGCGCGTTCGGCCTGAACTCAGGTAATCCGCAATATAATCCTGCGAAATTTCTCCGCTGTAGCGACCCTCTTCGTCCACAATCGGCATCCATACGGTGTTGTGCTCATATAATTTTGACAGCACAACACGCAGGTTCTCTTCCGCTTTGCCGGTGACCACAAAGGTATGCAGCTTCTCCTCACAGTTCCCGCTCGCGTTGCGCGCTTCGCGACGCTTCACAAAACCCAGCGGTTTACCGTCGTTGTCCACCACGGTAATTGAGCGCATATCGTTGTCATCCATAGTGGCGAACGCTTCTGCCAGGGGCGTTGAGCGTTTCACCGTAATGGTCGGTTGCTGATCGGTAACATCGCCCGCCTGCACCAGCAACAGACGTTTAAGGGTGCGGTCCTGACCAACAAACGACCCGACAAACTCATTTGCCGGTGACGCTAACAACTCGTCCGGGCTGGCGCACTGAACGATGCGTCCCTGACCGAACACCGCAATTCGATCGCCCAGTTTTAATGCTTCATCAATGTCATGGCTCACCAGCATCACGGTTTTTTCAGCTGGCGCTGCATGTCGAGAAATTCGTTTTGGATCACTTCACGGTTGATAGGGTCAACGGCGCCGAAGGGCTCATCCATCAGCAACACCGGTGGATCGGCAGCCAGAGCGCGAATAACGCCGATGCGCTGCTGTTGCCCACCCGACATTTCTCGCGGATAGCGGTGTAAAAACTTCGTGGGATCGAGAGCGACCATGCTCATTAACTCTGTAGCACGTTCATGGCAGCGTTTTTTATCCCAGCCGAGCATGCGTGGCACCACGGTAATGTTCTCTTCAATCGTCATGTTCGGGAACAGGCCAATTTGCTGAATAACGTAACCAATGTTGCGGCGCAGCGTGGTGGTATCCTGCGTGCTGGTATCTTCGCCATTGATGTAGATTTTACCGCTGGTGGCAGGGATCAGGCGGTTAATCATTTTGAGAGTAGTGGTTTTGCCACAGCCCGACGGGCCAAGCAGCACACACATCTCACCAGCAGGGACTTCAAGGCTGACATTGTCGACGGCTTTTACTGTCGTGCCGTTATGGGCAAAGGTTTTCGTCAGGTTTTCCAGTTTTATCATTATCGAATCCCCTTAGGAGTCAGCGCCAGTTGCAGTCGATGCAGCAACCAGTCAAGAATAATAGCCAGCAGACAAATCATCAGCGCCCCGGCAATCAACATGCGAATATCACTGCCGCTGATCCCATCCAGCAACAGCAGACCCAGTCCGCCAGCACCAATCACGGCGGCAATAGCCATTACCCCGACGTTCATCACCACAGCGGTGCGGATGCCGCCAAAAATCACCGGCAGCGCCATGGGGATCTCCACCCAACGCAGACGTTGCCAGAAGGTCATGCCGATACCGCGTCCCGCTTCACGCAGGCCAGGCGGCAGATTTTCCAGCGCCGTATGGGTATTACGTACAATCGGCAGCAGTGAATAGAGAAACACCGCCGTAATCGCCGGAAACGCGCCGATGCCCTGACCAATCAGCGAAAACAGCGGGATCATCAGGCCAAACAGTGCAATGGTGGGAATGGTCAACACCACGGTAGCTACGCCCAGCACCGGTGCAGCGAGCCATTTGAAGCGCACAATCAAAATGCCAAGCGGCACGCCAATGAGAATGGCGCAGCCTACGGCCACCAGTACCAGCCAGGTGTGTTGCCAGGTCAAATTCAGCAGGCTCGGCCAGTTATTCATGATGTAGTGAAGGGTGTCCATATTGCCTCCTTACAGCATGTGTTTAGCGTTGAGAAAATCACGCGCCACCTGTTCAGGTGACTGATGATCGATATCGACGCGCTTGTTCATCTCGGTAATCGCGTCGTTGGTGAGCAGGGGGTAAGCTGATTCAACGCTTCTGCCAGGCCGGGATGACTTTCCAGCACATCTTTACGCACCACAGGCGTTACGTTGTAACTTGGAAAGAAATGTTTATCATCTTCCAGCACTTTTAAATCAAAGCCCTTAACGCGCCCGTCGGTGGTATAAATCAGTCCTGCATCAACGAAACCGTCACGCACGGCGTTATAAACCAGGCCCGGATCCATCTGGCGAATTTGCGGACGATCCAGCGGCATGTTGTAGGTTTTTTGCAACGGCTTCAGGCCATCCGAACGACCTGCAAACTCTAAATCCAGCCCTAAACGCCAGTTTTTATCAGGATCGGTTTTGCGTATCTGTTCCAGTTTTGCGACCAGCTGCGACAGGGTGGTGATGCCTTCCTTTTCGGCACGTGAACGCTGCATGGCAAAAGCGTAGGTATTGTTCATCGGCGCTGGATTCAGCCAAACCAAACCGAGTTTGGCATCCAGCTGCTTCACGGTGTCGTAGGCTTGTTCAGACGACAGGGGTTTATTGATATGGTTGAAGATAATCAGTGACGTACCGGTATATTCCCAGGTCATATCGATCTGTTTGTTGATCATGGCATTACGGCTGATCGTAGTCGCAATGTTACGCCTGGGTACGACCTGAAATCCTTTCTTATTAAGCCACAGTACCGTCATGGCAGAGAGAATGTGCTGCTCAGTAAAGCTTTTGGTTGCCAGCACCAGCGGCGGAGCGGCTTGCGCGGTCTGGCCCAGGGCCAGCATCGCCGTTAAGGCCAGAGCTGTGGTGGTTATCCATCGCTTTAGCATCATAAAGTTCCTTATTGTTATGCCGCTGCGTGCGGGCTGAGAAAACGTCCCAATGCTGCCAGTAGCATGTCCAAAATCAGGGCGATCAAGGCGGTTGCTACCGCGCCGAGGATCAAGGTAGGGAAATCGTTCAGGTAGATACCGGGAAAAATCAGTTCGCCATAGCTGCTGGCCCCAATCAAAAAGGCCAGCGGCGCGGTGCCGACATTGATCGCCGTCGCGATACGCACACCAGCCAGAATAACCGGCAACGCATTGGGCAATTCAACCTGATACAGACGTTGAGATTTAGTCATGCCGATGCCATTAGCCGCTTCAATCAATGAGGCGGGCACGGCGATCAAGCCGGAATAGGTATTACGCACAATCGGCAACAGGGATGCGAGGAACAAGGCAATCAGTGCCGGGCGATCGCCTATCCCGATCACGACCATCGCAAGCGCCAGTACTGCCAGCGGCGGCAATGTATTACCGACATTAAAAATCTGCATGACATACTCAGCCCAGCGCCGGGCGAAAGGGCGGCTTAAAATAATGCCGCTGGGAATGCCGACCAGCAGCGCAAATAACATCGACCAGAACACCAGAAACACGTGTTGTTGACCGAGATAAATTAAATCGACTTTACGCGCAACAAGCGTGTCCCAGCCGATACTCCCTATCAGGGCAGCCAGGACAAGGATCACAGCCAGCACGGCCAGACCGCTGCGTCTGACCAGCGTTGCATTTTGCATAAGGTGAATCTCCCTGTTGTCAAACAGTGTTATGCCCGCCTATCGCAGCACACACTGTTGCCGCTATCGTCTGTAACCCGGCGGGTTAAACGTAGATAAAATTTCAGTTATCTACTTATTTTTAGTGAATAGTAAAAAAGTTGCTTACTTGCTATAGCAGTGTAAAGCGAAGCGCGCTAGTTTTACGGTTAAAATCAGCGGGATAGAAAATAACCAAAGTTGGGGTAAATCCGCGTGGCTATTCAATTTATCTTCAATAAAAAATTTTCATCGACTTAAGGTGACACTGTCACCTAAGCGCCCCACAACAAAGACATCGCATAATGGATTTTTAGGCTAGCCTTGCAGCATAAAAAGGAAGAGATATGACTGAGAGTGCACAACTGCAAACGCAACGCCATTGGGTGTTGATCGCCTGCATGCTGGCCATGTTCATGGCCGCCATAGAAGTCACCATTGTGGCAACCGCTATGCCAACCATCATTGCTGAACTGGGCGGTTTTTCGCAGTTTGGTTGGGTTTTCTCCATTTATTTGCTGACACAGGCAGTAAGCGTGCCGCTGTATGGCCGGTTAGCTGATTTATGGGGACGTAAAAAATGCTGTTTATCGGCACTTCATTATTCCTGCTCGGCTCAGTGCTCTGTGGTTTTGCCCATAGCATGACGTGGCTGATTTTGTTTCGTGCTTTCCAGGGGCTGGGTGCCGGAGCAATCATGCCGCTGAGTTCCACTATCGTTGCGGATATCTATTCGCCACGCGAGCGTGCCGCTGTACAGGGCTGGCTCTCCAGCGTGTGGGGCGTGGCCGCCATAACCGGACCCTTAACCGGCGCATGGCTGGTGCAGCACTTTAGCTGGTCGGTTATTTTCTGGGTAAACCTGCCCATTGGCATCATCAGTATGCTGATGCTGGCCCGCTGGCTACCGGCTCATCAGCAGCAGGAGCAGGCACAGTCGCTTAATATTGCTGGTAGCACCTGGCTGATGATTTGCGTCAGTGCCTTACTTATTGCGCTGTTGCAGGCAGAAATGCTGGGCTACTGGCTCAGCGCATTTGTTGCACTGTCACTTTTCGCAGCCTGGCAGCTGATGCGCCATGAGCAGCGTGCCAAAGCGCCACTGTTTCCGCTGATTATCTGGCGCAGCCGGTTAATTATCGCGGGCAATGCGGGCAACGTTATTATCGGTGCCGCCATGATGGGTATCAGCGCCTTTTTGCCTACCTGGATCCAGGGCATCACGGGAGGGACGCCGTTACAGGCAGGAAGCGCACTGGCGATGATGTCAATTGGCTGGCCATTAGCCAGCACGCTCAGCGGCCGACTGATGCTGCACACATCGTATCGATTTACAGCGCAATCAGGCGCGTTGTTACTCATTACCGGCTGTGCACTGCTTCTGCTTCTGCATGCGGAAAGCTCTGTTTATCAGGCGGGTTTAACCGCCTTCGTGATAGGCACCGGCATGGGAATGACCAGCACCACGTTTCTGGTGTCGGTACAAAATCATGCACACTACGATATTCGCGGCATCTGCACGGCATCGATCATGTTCAGCCGGATGCTGGGCTCTGCGATTGGAACGGCGCTCATGGGGGCCGTACTTAATATTAACCTGGCGTGGCGTTTACCGCAGGCGCACGATCCGGTACAGCAGATCATGTCTGAAGAGACGCGCAAAGCCTTGCCAGAAACAACGCTGCAACAGATGGTGCATGGCATTGCCGATTCGCTGCACTGGGTATTTATCGTGGCGTTACTGATTGCTGTACTGTCGCTGTGGGTGGCATGGCTGATGCCGCGTCAACGGCCACAACATGAGGAATAAAAAGGGCGACAGCGTCGCCCAGAGGGTTATTGCGCAGGCGTGTCCTGTGAACTGCCTGCACTGTCCGGGACGCTCTCTTCCGTGTCCCGGCTTATTTTTTTATAAACGATTTTCTGTGTGTCGTTTTCACAATGTCCGACGACCTGACCGCCCGCCTGATCTACCTGATCGTTCGCGACAATATCCAGCGTAAAGCCAGATTCAGGAACGCCATTCTGAATAATCTTCTGACTAATATCTGCCTTAACCGATTCGCATGAAGCCTGTGCCAGTAGCGGCATGGCCAGTAACGTCGCAACCAACCATCCAGTCTGTTTCTTCATCACGTTTTCCTTATGTAACAGGTCCGCAATTACTATAGCAGCCATTTAAAATCAGGGCGTAATCGGACGGCCAGAGCGGCGATCGAGACAGCGTAAGGTGTTAGGTTCCCAGTACGCATTCAGATTCAGGCTTTGCTCACACTTATCACGGGTGTCAAACGCCTGATCGGTTTTGTCGAACTCTTTTTCCACCCGGCTGTTTACTTTGTTTCGCAGCGTACGGGTGTCGTTCCATTGCTCTTTGCTTTGACGCGCGGCTTCATTGCTGGCTGCGCTGCTGCCGTCTTCAATAATCAGACGATTGGTTGTGGCGCTGGCTGAGAACGCCGAAGCAGAAAGCAGAATCACCATCAGGGCTGGAATCAATTTTTTCATCATAATTTCCTTCAGTTAACGCGGCTTTAGCCCTCAGGAACGGCTGTTGCCACGGATTTGCATAGTATATCATCCTCTTTTCTGCGCTCACGCCTCATGCGCGATTCGTTTACCTTTTTGAGAGCTAAGAATGCTGGTTAAAACCGCGCTGCTGTTTTTCATTACTGCTCTGGCAGAAATCACGGGCTGTTTTCTACCCTGGCTATGGTTGAAAAAGGGGGGTCAGTTTGGTTGCTGCTGCCTGCGGCGGCGAGCCTGGTGCTGTTTGTCTGGCTCCTGACGTTACATCCCGCTGCGAGCGGACGTGTTTATGCAGCCTATGGCGGCGTATATGTGCTAACTGCGTTACTGTGGTTACGAATTGTTGACGGCGTGAAGTTAAGCCTGTGGGACTGGAGCGGCGCAATGATCGCCCTTACCGGCATGTTGATTATTGTGCTGGGGTGGGGACGCGCGTAAAACAGCCAGCCGCAAAGGCTGGCTGAAAAAGATCAAGGCTTATGTACTTTTAAGCCTGCCAGCGTCTGACTGACCGGCATCATTTCTAGGCTGTTGATATTTACATGTTTAGGCAGCGTCGCGACCCAGTAAACCGCTTCTGTCACATCTTCTGGAGTCAGGGCAGTCGCTCCTTCATACACCTGATCAGCTTTGTCATCGTCACCTTTAAAGCGCACGTTTGAAAACTCTGTGCCGCCCACTAAGCCTGGCTCAATATCTGTGACGCGCAGTGCCGTACCGTGCAAGTCAGTGCGCAGATTGAGGCTGAACTGGCGCACAAAGGCTTTGGTTGCGCCATAGACGTTGCCGCCAGCATAGGGCCAGCTTCCGGCGATTGAACCAATATTAATCACATGACCGCTGTTGCGTTCTACCATGTGTGGCAGAAGGGCGCGCGTCATATACACCAGCCCTTTGGTATTGGTGTCGATCATGTTTTCCCAGTCGTCCACATTCGCTTTATGCGCAGGTTCAATCCCCAGCGCCAGCCCGGCGTTATTCACTAACACATCGATATTGCGCCACTCGGCGGGCAGAGCAGCAATGGCATTTTCAATGGCTGCACGATTACGGACGTCTAATTGCACGGTATAGAGGTTATCACCCAGCTCATCTTTAAGCGCCTTTAAGCGTTCGGCGCGACGTCCGCTGGCAATAACCTTATGACCTGTTTCAATGAATCGGCGGGTGATACTTTGACCAAAACCGGCGGTCGCGCCGGTAACAAAAATAATCATCTCACTGTTCCTTATGCAATTTTAGGTTCAATCTGTTTCACCATATCACGTCGTTTTCGCTTCCGCCTGCTGAAATCTGCCCTTCACTGTAAAGGGATTTTTCAACGACAACTTTTGCGTCTTTTTGGGGCGCTGCGCACACAAAAAGTGCACTGATTCGAGCTGATCGCCCCCCATGAAGCGACCAATAAAGCCCCGTTTTGAAAAAAGTTTTAATGCAAACGTTTGCTGTTTTTAGCAACCGTTTGCGTTGCAAGCGACAGTTGATTTGTTGCGCAACAATGCGGAAATTTTATAACTAGTTGATTTTAATGATTAAATAAAATTTACGTAGTTGGCATAGCCCTTGCAATAAATCTTTAAGGCAATCATCTGCATTATTAATGAGAAAGCCTGACGCTTTTTCACAAGGACACTAGCATGCCTTCAACTCAAGACAGGGCGATCCGCGCCAGTTTTTTTGATTTTAAAGGGTTGGCCAGTCACCCCGACGCAATTCTTTCCCAGGCTCGCTATCTGGAAGATGGCGTTTTGCTGCTGCGAGACGGTCAGGTCGTTTCATTGCAGGCCTGGCAGGAAAACAGTGAGCAGCTTAATCAATACGAAATGATTGATATGCGCGGCAAATTAATTGTGCCGGGTTTTGTTGATAGCCATATTCATTATCCTCAGACTGAAATGATTGGCGCATTTGGCGAGCAGCTACTGGAGTGGTTGAATCACTATACTTTTCCCGTGGAGGCGCAGTATCACTGCCCGCAGCACGCGGCGCAGATGTCAGCGTTTTTTCTCCATCAACTGCTGGCGAACGGTACCACCAGCGCGTTAGTGTTTGGCACAGTGCATCCTCAATCGATAGATGCACTGTTTAGCGCGGCTGAGGCGCTCGACATGCGCATCATTGCGGGCAAAGTGATGATGGATCGCAACGCACCGGAGTATCTCACCGAAACGCCGGAAGAGAGCTACCAGCAAACCCGCGCGCTGATCGAACGCTGGCATCAGCGTGGTCGTCTGAGTTATGCCCTGACACCACGTTTTGCGCCAACCTCGTCACCTGAATTACTCAATAGAGTGTGTCAGCTGCGCCAGGAGTTTCCGGATACCTGGCTGCATACGCATCTGAGTGAAAATCCACAGGAGATCGCCTGGGTAAAAGAACTGTTTCCAGAACACGCCGGTTATCTGGATGTTTACCATCATTATCAGCTCACCGGGCGTCGTAGCGTTTTTGCCCACTGCATTCACCTGGATGATCAAGAATGGCAGTGCCTGCATGAGACCGATTCATCAATCGCATTCTGCCCGACCTCTAATCTTTTTCTCGGTAGCGGCCTGTTTAACATCAAACGTAGCTGGCAGCAGGGCGTCAGAGTGGGTATTGGCACCGATGTGGGTGCAGGAACAACCTTCAACATGCTGCAAACCCTGGGCGAAGCGTACAAAGTGGGACAGCTGCAACAGTATAAGCTGAGCGCCGCTGAAGCCTTTTATCACGCGACATTAGGCGGTGCACATGCACTGGATCTGGATCATGCCATTGGCAATTTTGCCACCGGTAAAGAGGCGGATTTCGTGGTGCTCGATCCTGCTGTTTCTCCGCTGCAAACCTTACGCATTGGTAACAGCAAAGACATCTGGGAAAAATTATTTGTGTTAATGACGCTGGGAGACGACCGCAACATCGCCCAAACCTGGTGTGCATGGACGCAGAGTCTGGCAGCGTGACGCCGGAGAGAAAGCCGCATGATCCAGTTTCTGCTTAATAATCAGCTTGTGACTGAAAAAGAACTTGATCCAAATCTCACCGTGCTCACCTATTTGCGCAGCCGCCTGCGCCGTAGCGGCACCAAAGAGGGATGCGCATCAGGCGACTGTGGCGCATGCAGCGTCACGCTGGGCAAGGCGGTGAAGGGCAAAATGCAGTATGAAACCGTTAACAGCTGCCTGACGCTGGTGAGCACGTTGCAGGGTAAGCAACTCATTACCGTGGAAGATCTCAAACAAGGCGATCGTCTGCATCCTGCGCAGCAGGCCATGGTTGATTGTCACGGCTCTCAGTGCGGCTTCTGCACCCCAGGCTTTGTTATGTCACTCTTCAGCCTGCAAAAAAACAGTGAAGGCTGGGATCGTCATCAGGCAGAAACGGCGCTGGCAGGCAACTTATGCCGCTGTACCGGTTACCGACCCATTATGGATGCTGCCGTACAACTCTGTTCGCAACCTTGTCGCGATCAGTTTATGCAGACGGAAGCCAATGTAGTGCAACGGCTCGAAGGGCTTAATACCCCTGAAATGCTGGAACTAAAGGGTGAAGGGCGGCGCTGTTTTCTGCCTAAAACGCCTGAACAGCTTGCTCAAATCTACCTTGAATATCCTGATGCAAGCCTGGTGGCAGGCGGCACCGATCTCAGCCTGCAAATTACGCAGCAGTATAAAAAATTACCGGTGCTGATTGCGCTTGAACAGGTTGAAGCACTCAAAGTGTGTAGGGAATCAGAAACCCATTATGAACTGGGCGCGGGCGCATCGCTTCATCATATTACTGACTTCCTGGCTGAACGCATTCCCGGCGTGAGCGAGATGCTACAACGTTTTGCCTCTTTGCAAATCCGTCTTCAGGGCACGCTTGGCGGTAATATCGCCAATGCTTCACCCATCGGCGATGCCTCACCCATGTTGCTGGCATTAAATGCTTCATTAATCCTGCAACAAGGCGAGAAAAAACGCAGCGTGGCCCTCGACACGTTTTTTACCGGTTATCGGCAAACGATCCTGCAGCAAGGGGAATTTATCCGCGCCATTACGCTGCCGAAAGTGACAGTGTCACCAAAATTTGTTGCCTGGAAAGTCTCTAAGCGACTCGATGATGATATTTCAGCGGTCTTTGGCGCGTTTAACCTTCACGTCAGCAAAGGAGTGATCGGGGACGTGCGCATCGCTTTTGGCGGCATGGCGGCAACGCCGAAGCGCGCGATGGCTTGCGAGCAGGCGTTAACAGGCCAGCCTTTCAATGCCGAAACGGTTGCCCGCGCATGCGCAGCTTTAGCGCAGGATTTTCAGCCCCTGAGCGATTTTCGCGCCAGCGCCGCCTACCGCTTGCAGGTCGCGCAAAATCTGCTGCGCCGTTATTACCACCATTGCAACGGCGAGTTAGCCATTACAGAGGTAAGCCGTTATGTCTAATAATCGTCCTGCGCTATCAGAAGCCGTTATCAAAGCACAGTTCGCAGCAGAGATTCACAGCGGCGTGGGCCGCAGTAACAAGCACGAAAGCGCAGAGAAACATGTTTCCGGTGAAGCCATTTATATTGATGACAAAGCTGAATTACCCGGCCTGTTACACCTTTGTCCGCGTCTGAGTGCACATGCTCATGCCCGCATTCTTCGCCTTGACGTGCAGCCTTGCTATGCCATTCCCGGTGTGGTCAGCGTAGTGACGTGGCAGGATGTGCCTGGCATTAATGATGTCGGGCCGCTGGAGCCAGGCGATCCGCTGTTAGCCCATGAAAAAGTTGAATACCTCGGACAGATCATTCTTGCCGTGGCCGCAGATTCCCCGGAAGCCGCTCGCATGGGGGCGGAAGCGGCGATCATTGAATATGAGGTGCTGGAGCCGCTCCTGGACGTTGAACAGGCGTTAGCGCAGGGCAGCTTTGTGCAGGAACCACATATTCATCAACGCGGTGATGCTGATGCAGCTTTAGCGCGAGCACCGCACCGCATCACAGGGCAGTTTCATATTGGTGGCCAGGAACATTTCTATCTGGAAACCCAGACGGCTTTGGTGATCCCTGGCGAAGACCGTTCGCTGCAGGTTTTTTCTTCTACGCAAAACCCCACTGAAGTGCAAAAACTGGTAGCTGAAGTCATGGGCATCACCATGAACAAAGTTACGATTGATATGCGGCGAATGGGGGAGGCTTTGGCGGTAAAGAGACGCAGGCGGCGGGCGTGGCCTGTTTGTGTGCTGTGGCTGCACGGCAAACCGGACGCGCTGTGAAAATGCGGCTGGCACGCCGGGACGACATGCGCATCACCGGAAAGCGCCATCCGTTTTTTGTGCGTTATGAGGTTGGTGTTGAGGATGACGGCCGTTTGTGTGGGGTTAAAATCGATCTTGCCGGAAACTGCGGTTACTCCCTTGATCTGAGCGGATCGATTGTCGATCGCGCTATGTTCCATGCGGATAACGCTTATTATCTTGGTGACGCCCTGATCACCGGTTATCGCTGTCGTACCAATACGGCGTCAAACACGGCTTATCGCGGCTTCGGCGGGCCACAAGGCATGGTGGCAATCGAGCAGATTATGGATCATATTGCCCGCGAGCGGGGCATCGATCCGCTCGTTTTACGTAAACGCAACTATTACGGCAAAACTGAACGCAATATCACGCACTACCACCAGCAGGTTGAGGATAATCTGTTGGAAGAGATCACCGCGCAGCTTGAGGAGAGCAGTGAGTACTATGCACGCCGCGCGGCGATCGCTGAATTTAATGCACAAAGCCCGTTTCTGAAGCGCGGCCTGGCGCTGACGCCAGTTAAGTTCGGGATCTCCTTTACCTCCAGCTTTCTGAATCAGGCTGGCGCTCTGATTTTGATTTATACCGACGGCACCGTGCAGCTTAATCATGGCGGCACTGAAATGGGCCAGGGCTGAATACCAAAGTGGCACAAATTGTTGCTGAGGTACTGCAAATCGAAGTGGATAAAATTCAAATTACGGCCACCGATACCGGCAAAGTGCCTAATACATCACCCACTGCTGCCTCAAGCGGTGCCGATCTCAACGGCAAAGCAGCGCAAAATGCTGCGGAAATCTTACGCGAACGCCTGACCACAATGCTTTGTACGCTGCATGCCTGTGCTGCCAGCGACGTGTGCTTTCGCAACGGTATCGTCCGGGCGGTTGATAAGCACTACACCTTTGCCGAAGTGGCACAGCTGGCATGGTTTAACCAGGTGCCGCTGTCAGCGAATGGCTATTATCGCGTACCGGGCATTCATTACGATCGCCTGGCCGGACGGGGTAAACCCTTTTATTACTTCGCTTACGGTGCTGCCTGTTGCGAAGTCGTAACAGATACCCTGACCGGTGAATATCGCCTGCTACGCGCAGACATTTTGCATGACGTTGGCGCATCGCTGAATCCCGCGATTGATACTGGTCAGGTCGAAGGCGGTTTCGTGCAGGGACTGGGCTGGCTGACCTGCGAAGAGCTGGTATGGAACAGCAAAGGTGCGTTACTGACCGACGGCCCGGCGAGCTATAAAATACCGGCGATAAGCGATGTGCCACCTGACATGCGCGTTACGCTGGTGGAAAATCGCAAAAACCCACAGGACACCGTGTTCCACTCAAAAGCTGTCGGCGAGCCGCCTTTTATGCTGGGTATCGCCGCCTGGTGTGCGTTACAGGATGCTGTTGCCAGCGTTGATAATTATCGGCAGCACCCGCTGCTCGATGCCCCCGCGACACCGGAGCGCGTCTTTGGGGGATGCAACGGCTGGCAGGAGAACATGATGATTTATCATGACTGGATCGCCGTATTGCATCAGCTGCGCGAAAAGCGTCAAAGCTGCGTCCTGATTACTGTTCTTAATGAGCGCGGCTCTGTGCCGCGCAATAGCGGCAGTAAGATGGTCGTCACGCCCGATGAAACCTTTCTGACCATTGGTGGCGGACACCTGGAATACCTTTGTACCGCCCAGGCGCGGGACATGTTGCAAAAGGGCAGCAGTCGCCACACAGTGAAGAATTTTCACTGGGTGCGCGTTTGGGCCAGTGCTGCGGTGGCATGACAACCATTCTGTTCGAGCCGCTATTACAGGCGCAGCCAATGGTGCAGGTTTATGGAGCCGGTCATGTTGGTCAGGCCGTGGTCAGTTTGCTGGCGACGTTACCCTGTCACATAAGCTGGATCGACAGCCGGCCTCATCAGTTCACAAACGTTCCGCCTGGCGTTAACGTCATGCAACCGGACGATCCGCTCGACTGTGTCGCGCTGGCCTCGCCTGACAGCTATTTTATTGTTATGACGCACCATCATCCGTTGGATTTAGCGTTGTGCGAAGCCATACTGAAACGTGGCGATTTTCGCTATGCTGGCGTTATCGGGTCGCAAACCAAAGCACAACGCTTTCGTTACCGACTTGAAGGCAAAAATATCGCAGATGACCAGCTGGCCCGGTTACGCTGCCCGATGGGCTTACCGGATGTAAAAGGCAAACTACCTGCTGAAATTGCCGTGGCCATTGCCGGTGAAATCATCAGCATTTATCAGCAACAACCCCCTGCTTAAGTTGCCCGCGCACGAGCAACTTGCCCATTATGCGTTGACCATCAGGAGCGACGATGAACGTCCGACAGAATCCTTTCTTCAGCGTCAGCAATTTACCCTATCAGACACCCCCTTTGATCAGATTCAGGAGGCGGATTTTCTTCCTGCTTTACAGGCAGGCATAGAAGAGAAGCGTCAGGAGGTGCTGGCGATTGCCACCAGTAAAGAGCCCGCGACGTTTATCAATACTTACGAAGCGTTAGAACGCTGCGGCCAGTTACTGAATCGCGTTAACTTAGTTTTCGGTGCCATGACCTCTGCCAACACCAGCGATTATTTGCAACAGGTTGAAGAGGAGATAACGCCGCAGCTTACCGCGCTGCATGACGAAATCATGCTGAACCGTCCGCTGTTCGCCCGGCTGGATGCGGTCTATCAGCAACGAACTAAACTCGATGCCGAATCGAAACGGCTGGTTGAAGTGATTTGGCAACGTTTTCAGCTGGCGGGCGCAAACCTGCCGGAAGCGCAGAAACAGACCCTCAAGGCGCTGAATCAGGAGGCGGCACGACTGAGCACCAAATTCACCAGTAAACTGCTGGCGGCCACCAAAGCGGGTGGATTGGTGGTGAATGATATTGCGCAGCTTGCCGGGTTAAGCGTCGCCGATCTTGCTGTTGCACAGGCGGCAGCCAGAGCGCGTGGTCTGGAGCAGGCCTGGCTGCTGGTGTTGCAAAACACCACCCAACAGCCTGCGTTGCAGAGTCTGGAAAACCGCAACACGCGACAAGCACTGTTTCACGCAGCGTGGACGCGCAGCGAAAAAGGCGATGATAACGACACGCGTGATTTAGTGCTGCGACTGGCGCAGGTGCGTGCCGGGCAGGCAAAACTCCTGGGGTTCACCAGTTTTGCCGCCTGGCAGTTGCAGGATCAAATGGCAAAAACACCCGAAGCGGCATTTGCTTTCATGCGAAATATTGTACCCGCCGCACGCGCACGCGCCGAGCGCGAAGCCGCAGCTATCCAGCAAACCATTGATGCGCAGCAGGGCGATTTTACCCTGACCGCGTGGGACTGGAATTTTTATGCCGAACAGGTTCGACGGGCGCAGTTTGATCTCGATGAGAATCAGGTAAAACCTTACTTTGAGTTAAACAACGTGCTGACAAAAGGGGTTTTTGGGCCGCAACTCAGCTTTATGGTCTTCAGTTCAGCCAGCGTCACGATCTGCCCGTTTACCATCCTGATGTGCAAGTGTTTGAGATTTTCGACGCGGATAACACGCCGCTGGGGCTGTTCTACCTTGATGCGTTTAAACGCGATAACAAAGGTGGCGGTGCGTGGATGAGCAATTTCGTCAATCAATCTACACTGCTCGACAGCAAGCCCGTAATTTACAACGTCTGCAACTACACCAAACCGCCAGCCGGTGAGCCGGCGTTAATCAGCTGGGATGATGTCATCACGCTGTTCCATGAATTTGGCCACACGCTGCACGGTTTGTTTGCCAGCCAACGCTATCCGAGCCTGTCGGGCACAGAAACGCCGCGTGATTTTGTTGAGTTTCCGTCGCAAATCAACGAGCACTGGGCCAGCGAACCGCAGGTTTTTCGCAACTTTGCGCGTCACTTTCAAACGGGCGAACCAATGCCCGCTGAGCTGCATGAAAAAATTATCCGCGCAGACAAATTTAATAAAGGCTACGACATGAGTGAGTTGCTGGCGGCTGCGTTGCTCGATCTGCACTGGCACAGTCTGCATGGCAACGATACACCACAATCTGTTGAAGGCTTTGAGCAGCAGGCGCTGCAGTCAGACAATCTGGCACTGGTCGCGGTGCCGCCACGTTATCGCTCCAGCTATTTCCAGCATATCTGGGGCGGGGGTATGCGGCGGGCTATTACGCCTATATCTGGACGCAAATGCTGGCGGACGATGGGTTTCAGTGGTTTGTTGAAAAGGGGGCCTGACGCGCAAAAACGGCGATATTTTCCGTCAAAAGATCCTGTCCCGTGGTAACAGTAGCGATTTGAAAAAGTTGTATGAAGACTGGCGCGGCGGAGAGCCACAGACAGAGCCGATGTTGAAAAATCGGGGGTTAGCGGATTAACCCGGCTGGCTGAAACAACCGGAACCGGGCATTTCAGCCGCGCATAACGGGCTTATCGTAAATCTGACGTGGTTTGGCTAAAAGCGGTGCGCACTTCAACCGGGATGAAGAGACCTGTTGTGCAGGCAAAGCGCCTGAGCGAAGGATAACACCAGACGCCTTTATCATTGGCTCGCCTGCGGGCGAGCCTCAGGGAGGCGGCGAGTCATCCGAGGCCGATCCACACGGCGGTGAGATTACTTTGCAATCGAATACTGCATTCCTCACCCCTTATTTTTAGCGCGGCATATTAACGCCTGCTATCAGCCGAACGGCCCGCCTTCGATCGTTTCGCACATGCCTGCCAGCACGCGCTCACCGGTTTCGGTTTTAAGAGAGTGATACCACGCAGCGGTAGCCGCCGGATCTTTACCGTGCGTAACATCGCAACGCCTGCGCGCTTTAAGAACCAAATCTTTCACACGTTCCACGCGGCGCGCCTGATAGCGCAACAGTGCATCTTCGATCCCTAAAGAGTGGGCCGCCAGCGTGGAGGCCAGCACCACGGCATCTTCCATCGCTGCACAACCGCCTTGTCCGATATCAGGCGTCGTGCTGTGTGCCGCATCGCCCAGTAAAGCCACACGACCTTTCACAAAGCGGCTGAACGGCTCGATATCATGGATCTCGACGCGGTTAGTGGTATCGGGATTGATCGCCGCAATGAGCTTCTGAACCGGCTCAGCCCAACCGCTGAAATAGCCTCGCAAATCCTCTTTTAACGTGAGGCGATCTTCAGCCAGTCCTTTGGGTAACGGCACATCAAAGAAGAAATAAAAGCGGTTGCCGCTGACAGGCATTAATGACACCCGCTTGCCTTCTCCCACAAACGTCGTCCATTGATTAGCCGGAGCGATATCTTCATCGACTTCCACTAATCCGTTCCAGTTAACGTAACCGGCATAGCGACGCGTCAGCTTTTCTTCCAGAACATAGTGACGAATCACGGAGTGGGTGCCGTCAGCGGCAATAAGGAAATCACCACAAGC
The DNA here is from genome assembly GCF_027157825.1 of Pantoea sp. LMR881. Taxonomy (NCBI): domain Bacteria; kingdom Pseudomonadati; phylum Pseudomonadota; class Gammaproteobacteria; order Enterobacterales; family Erwiniaceae; genus Pantoea; species Pantoea sp. LMR881. The sequence goes on along the minus strand of NZ_JAPVOK010000002.1, from coordinate 440,848 downwards.
CTGACTGTTATCTTCAAAAGTGGCTATCACGCCATGCTCGTTTTGTTCAACCTGAACCACGCGCTTGCCAAAGTGAATGCGCTCGCGACCATAGGTATCAATAAGCATGGCTTGCAGTTCTGCCCGTGCAACCGGGTAGGGAAATTCACCCACCTGTTGCACCAGAGGGGACAGGCTAAAGCGCGTTAGCGTCGCGCCCGTGGCGAAGTCGTTATACGCCATGTAAGCCATATTGCCGCCAAGTGTGCGAATCGCCTCTTTCATGCCGAGCGCATTCAGGCATTTAACGCCGTTTGGCCAGACAGAAATCGCTGCGCCCACCGGTTTGATCTCTTTTACTGCTTCATACACGGCGGTTTCGAAACCTGCTTTTTCCAGCGCAATCGCGGTGCTCATGCCGCCGATACCCCCGCCAATCACAATCGCTTTCATCTTCATCTCCTTTTCACTTAATGGTGAACCTGCAACTTTTGTACCAATTGCCGTAAGCGAAATGAAATGCAGGCGTTAACCCGTTAAGCCACTGTTTTTTTATGTTTTTTAAAAAATGTTTGCCGCAAATGATAACAAAGACTGCACACCGCGTGGGCAGTCAGATGAACCAAAACAGTGCATACTGGTGATCTCAACGAGGCTATTGCACCTTTTGTTTCATCAGGCGACCATGCGGCTTTACACATCAGATTGATTAACGGCAACACACTTTATTTGAATTTTTATTTAAGCCATCTTGATTAGTTTAAAAATAATCAACTAATTCACCGCCACCTGACTCCCTCACGCGCAGGAAGCACAGGCGTTGGCTGATATAATGAAACAGATAAGAATAATTTATAAATAAAAGATCAGCTAAAAATCAATGATTTAATTGAAAATTAAATAATAAACTGGACGCATTTTGTCAGTTAATTCTTATATGCGCATTGAACAGAAGATAACACTTCAATAATCTATTGATTAATATTAGCGGGTCATTTTCTCTCTTGAGGTAAATTAAGAAGTTCCGCAGGACTATGCATTTATATCTCGTGATATAGATCATGGCAGGGCATATCTTTACCGCGGAAGTAGATTATGAAAATCGGCATTACCAATAACCAATATCCGGAGCAGCGTAATATATTGGTTAATTCGAAAAACAGCTATATCAATCTCAAAAAGTGGAATGTGTATTATTTTCTTAATCCTGTTCGCTCACGATTACTTAAAAAAAATAAATCATTCATTTTTTTACCGTTTCCTTTTTCACTACGCAACAGTTCGATATTTTGCATTTGTTCAATGAAGTGGCGATGACGCGACACAAATGGCTGGCAACGTTTGAAACGGAACTGCCTCGCGTGTTGCCCGTGGCGGGCGTGGCCAAGCGGGACAATCCTGAACTGAACAGGCTGATCCCGGCCGTTTTGAAAGATAATTGCTTTGGCTTAATCGCTATCTCTGATGCCACATTAAATATTCAGATGAAGTTATTTGAACATACTCCTGATATTGCCAAACGTATGCGGGCCAAAACAGTGGTGTTACATCCACCGCAAACGCTCTATTGCCAGCAAAAAATGCCGCGTCAACCGGGCAAACTGCGCCTGGTATTTGCGGGGAATGAATTTTACCGTAAGGGCGGGGCCGAAGTTGTGCTGGCGATAACGGAGCTGCTGGATGAAAAAATAATTGATGAGTCTCAGATTGACGTGCATCTGATAGGCGATCTGGGTAAGCGCCACAATATTGCGCACCGGCAATATCAGGACAACGAAGATTTTTACCGCGGCATTGAAAATCGCATCGCACGGTATCGCTGTTTTAAACATAAAACGCGCATGGACAATGAAGCCTTAATGGCGCTGTTTCGCCAGAGCGATCTTGGCTTGCTGCCCACCTGGCAGGAAACCTACGGTTTTTCCGTGCTCGAAATGCAATCGAACGGTTGCCCGGTGATCACCAGTAACGTGCGCGCTTTGCCTGAAATCAATCCACTCAGTGCGGGCTGGTGTATCGGCGGGGCGTTAAATGGTGATCGTGAATACAGCGTAACCAGCGTGGGTGATAAGGATCGTTTACGCAGCATTACGATCGATTCATTGAAAAAGCTCTTAACGCAGATCGTTGACGATCCTGATCAGTTGCACAGTAAAAGCGAGGCAGCAATAGATCGCATCAGGCAACAGCACTGTCCTGAACGCTATATCAGCAAACTGAATGACATTTATCGCCGTGGTGTAACTGAATTCAGGTTACATCCGCCGATGATCTCAATTTGACAAGATTTCTCAGACGCAACGTGATGCATTGCCCATAATTAATGCACCGTACATCTGGAGATCGATTATGAAACTCATCCTCAGCCTGCTGCTGTCCACTGTTCTGGCCAGCAGCGCCTTCGCGCAAACCCGGGTTTATTTCCCGCTACGCACACCTGTCGTGCAGCTCACGCCTGTTGCCGCTAAATGCGACCTTGCCAGCTGTCAGGCAAACTGCTATGTCGAGCGTTCGCACTGCAATACACGTGATACCGGCGCATGCAGTTCACAAGCGCAGATATGCGTGCAATCATGTGCGTCTCAATGCAAATGATTTGATTCAGGGATGAAACGATTACTCGCTAATGAAAACGCTTGTCAGTTATGCCTTATTGTTCACGCTTTCTTCGGGTTGTGCTGCTGCTTCACAAAATCTGACCTCTCAGCAGGTGACCGCGCTGGTAAAACAAACCCTCGATCCTCTGCTTGAAGCGCAGGCAATCCCAGGGATGTCGGTCGCGGTGCTGTACAAAGGCCGAACCCAGTTCGTTAATTTTGGCGTTGCGGATGTTGAATCCCGTCGGGTCGTGACTGAAAACACGCTTTTTGAGTTAGGTTCTGTCAGCAAAACCTTTACCGGCGTACTGGCTGGCGTACTGATCCGTAACGCGGATATGCGTCTGAACGAGCCGGTAAATAAGTACTGGCCTGAACTGACCGGTGCGCAGTGGCAGAAAATTAAAATGCTGCATCTTGCAACCTATACCGCAGGCGGATTGCCGCTACAGTTGCCGGATACGGTGACCGATCAACCCTCGCTGCTCAGTTACTATCAGCAATGGCAACCACAAGCTGCGCCTGGCACGGTGCGGCAATACTCCAATGCCAGCATCGGCTTGTTTGGTCACTTAATGGTGAAGGGCAGTTTCGAAGACGCAATGAAAAAAATGTCTTTCAGCCGTTACGTTTAACCCGAACCTTTTTCACCGTACCAGAATCGATGATGTTCGATTACGCCTGGGGTTATAAAAATGATCGGCCGGTTCGGGTAACAGCCGGGATGCTGGATGCAGAAGCCTATGGCATAAAATCCACCGCACGTGACATGCTGACCTTTATGAAAGCTAACGCGAATCCTAATAGTTTATCTTCCGGCAATACCGTACTGAGAAATGCCATCATTACTGCGCAGTCGCGTTACTTTAGCGCGGGATCGCTGTATCAGGGATTAGGCTGGGAAATCTATAACTGGCCAGTTAAGGCGCAAACACTGATGGATGCCAGCGACAACCAGGTTGCGTTAAGTGCGCAAGCGGCGCAGGCGATCAATCCGGTTAGACCCAGCGATCGGGCGTCGTGGATCCATAAAACGGGCGCAACCAATGGCTTCGGGGCTTATATCGCATTCATTCCGGAGCGCAATACCGGCATTGTCATGCTGGCTAATAAAAATTATCCCAATGCTGAGCGCGTTAAAGCCGCGTATCAAATACTTGATGCCTTAAAGTAAAGGCGAAGCCCGCCGCGCACAGTTTCCCCGGCGGGCTTAAACAGCACAGGGAGTGATCAGCTCGCTTCCTGCCACATCTCGCTCATCACTCTCTCCAGTTTCTTGAATATTTTATAACGTGTGCTGTGAAACTGATGGCGATCCGGGCGCGGTAAAAACAGATCGGGAGTCAGTTGCACTGCCTGTTGCGCTGCTTCTGACAGATTTTTCCATACGCCAACCCCCACGCCAGCGCATAACGCTGCGCCGAGTGCGCCTGTCTCTTTACATTCGGAAACGCGGATGGGGATCCCAAGCACATCAGCAAACATTTGCGGCCAGATACAACTGCGCGCTGCGCCGCCAGAAAGGGTGGCCTGGGTAAAGGAATGCCTGCGGCGCGCAGGCGATCAATATGAGCGCGATGCGCAAAGGTTACGCCTTCAAACAAGGCAAACAGCATATCCGCCCGCGTATGCCAGCCGCCCAGGCCATAGAATCCCGCTTTTGCAGGTTCCGATTTTCGACCCGAATAAAGGTAGGGATGGTAAAGCGGCAATTGTGCATTCAGCGCCACATGCGCCACGCTGTCGCTGCTTCGTGCGGCACCTTCGCCAGCACGGCCATCATCAAATTCACGCAAAAACCAGTCAAGGTTTGCGGCGGAAGTGGCGCTGGCCTCGATCGCCATGTAGCGATCGCCTTCGATGATTGAATTCATAAACACTGGCCGCAAATAATCCGGCTTATCAACCACCACCTGATTAATGCTCCAGGTTCCCGCCACAATCGATGCGTCGCCACTGTTCACCACGCCAGAGCCTACAGCACTGGCAACCACATCAAAAATCCCGGCGACCACCGGAATTCCGACGGGCAAACCGGTGAGGCGCGCAGCTTCAGCAGTTACTGTTCCCACGATTTCGCAGGATTCATGCAACGCAGGGAGGCGGGAAAGGGCATCCTCAATGCGGTAAAGAGCCAGTAATTCGCGACTGTACTGACGCTGGCGGTAGTCGATTAAGCCAGCGCCGGCAGCATCTGAATAATCAGCACTGATACTGCCGCTAAGGAAATGGGCGATAACATCTTTGGCACAAAGCAGATGGGCTGTGCGATCCCACAGATCGGGCTGGTGCTGTTTGATCCATGCGATCAACACCGGGGTGGCCGCCGCCCAGGGTTTCTGAAGCGAAAGCTGATAGATCTGTTTGTCAACGCCGCTGGCTTCCAGTTGATGAACAATATCGAGGGCGCGATGATCAATAGACTGAATGCCAGTGAGAGGTTGCTGGTGTCGATCCAGGGCATACAAGCCATTGCCGTGGCCTGAGGCACCGACAGCGATCACCTCGCTTGCCCGATCCCCCGCCTGTTGCAGACAACGGCTCACTGCCTGGCTGACACCGTGCCAGATATCTTCAACGGGACGCTCTGCATAGCCTTCCTGCGGCTGGTGGGTTTCGCCCGCGCATTCAGCAACGGACAAAACACGCCCACTCAAATCAAACAGCACGGCTTTTATCATGGTATTACCGGCATCGATACCGAGGATCTTCATATCCGACTCCGTTATTCATTCAGAGACGGCGCACCGCTTAAGCGCCAGTAGACTTAACCTTGCTGACAGATGTCCAGTGCCTCCGCACCGCTTGCGCCGTTATGGATAATCGCCATCAAGGCTTTCACCACGCGCGCAGGGCTGTCGTGTTGATAAACGTTTCGGCCATAGACCATACCGGAAGCGCCTTGCGCCATCAGCGCCGCGCTTTTGTTCAGCACCGCACCTAATTCCCCTTTGCCGCCGCCGCGTACCAGCGTTGGACAGCGGGCCGCCTCTACCACGCGATGAAAATCGTCTACCCTGTCTGTAGGATCCGCTTTGATAATATCGGCACCCAATTCACGCGCCAGGCGTACCAGTGGCACAATTTTCTCTACGTCACCTGTCGAGCCGTAAGCAGCGCCCTGGCCTGCGGGTGCCATCACTAACGGCTCAATCATGAGCGGCATGGCATATTTGTCACACGCCTGACGCAGCCGGCCAATATTTTCCACGCACATTTTAAAAATGCCTGGCTCATCCGGGATCAGATAAAGATTAACCACCACGGCGGCAGCATCCATTTGCAGCGCAGCGAGGATCGGTTCGTCAGGATTATGCAAAACGGCCCACATTTCACGGTGTCGGGCGATGTTATAGGCGTTGCCAACATCGGTTCGCATGACCAGCGCCGGTTTTTGCCCCTCAACCCGCTGTAACAGATCGGCCTGGCCATAGTTCACCTGAATGGCATCGGGCTGAGCGAAAATCAGGTTCTTCATCACACTTTCAATATCCTGCAGCCCAACCAAAAAATCGGGCTCATTGGCAATGCCGTGATCGACAGCAACATCCAGACATTTGCCATGATTAAACAGGCGATTGATGCGCACTTTATGGGTTAACAGCATGTCGATTTTCCTCCTGAACAAGGGGGATTAAGTGAAGAGAGGCCATGAAAACGCGCCAGCCGGTCGCAGGTTTCGTCTGCCTGCTGCCGGGTGAACGCTTCGGACCAGTGCAGCGTCCCGGCAAACAGCTGTGCGATTTCGTTAATCAGAGAAAACGAAAGCTCGCCGCAGATCGCCATTGAGGTACGCCGAATCAGCAGATCGTCGAGTTGCTGCACCTGCTCATGTTGAATCAGATAGCGGATTTCATTCACGCTGTAGTCAGGATGATGGGTGAGTGCACGGTCATCCGTGGCGATCATGTCGGACAGCATCGGTTCGGCCCGTGTGCCATATCGCTGCACAAGCTGGCGAATGCGGGAAAGCGGCAGGCCGCTTGTGCTTGCCAGGCGTTCAAACCATGCCGCCCGATCCTGCGACAACGGTAATCCACGCCCACCGCCAATCGGCATCGCTGTGGTGGAAACCCTGCGCTTTTCACCCAGCAGGTGCAACACGCGATCGGCAGCTTCTTCGCCAAAGCGCCGAAAGGTGGTCCATTTTCCACCCACCAGGCATAGCGTAGGGAAATCGTGAGTCGCATCAGGCTGAAGCAGCACTAACGAGTGATTGCGTGAAATCTGTCCGTTAACTTTAGCCTCGCTGGCGGGCAGCGGGCGAACGCCACAGAAGGTATAAACGATCTGTTCATCACTGACGCTGACGTCCGGAAAGACAAAGGAGAGCGACTCCAGCATGTACGCTTTTTCTTCTTCCTCACACACCACCGTATCAGGATCGTCAACGCGAATATCAGTGGAGCCCAGCAGAACCTTGCCAAACCACGGGAACATAATGCAGACCCGTCCCTCCTGGTTCTCGAAGTAAACCATTTCCCCCGCCAACGCAGCGAACAGATCCGGATGATCGATAATCAAATGCGAACCTTTGGTGCCGCCAATCAGCCTTCGTCCGGCTTCGCCCGGCGCGAGGGTGTGATTCAGTTGGTCGATCCAGGCGCCGCTGGCATTCACCACTACGTGTGGTTGTAGCGTAAACCGCTCTTCGCTGAGCGTGTCTTGCAGCGTTACGCGATCGCCATCGGCGGCGATCACCCGGCAGTAATTCAGCGCCAGCGCGTCAGGGTTCGCCTGTTCTGCATCATCAACCAGTTCGAAACCTAACCGCTCTGGTGCAGCGATCCAGGCATCATAATAGGTGGCGCTGTATTTAACCCAGTCAGCAAATCCCGGCCAACGTTGACGGGTTGCGGCTTCACCACGCACTTCATGTCTGGGCATGGTGCCATTTTGTCGCGTATAAACATCGTAAAGGCTCAAGCCAGTCTTAATCAGCAGCGCGCCACGTCGGGTTGGCTTATCACTGAAACGGAAGAATCGTCGGGCGGCATTGACCATGCCGCCTCCCCAGTTATCAACCGGCACCGTGGTACGCAGAGGAAAAACGTAGTGCGGCGCATTTTTCAACAAGCGATCGCGTTCCGTCACCGACTCTTTTACTAAGCCGAACTCGCCCGTTTCCAGATAGCGTAAACCACCGTGGATCATGCGCGACAGCGCGCCGCTTGCCGCCTGACACCAGTCGCCTTTTTCCACCAGCACTGCTGCAATACCCTGAAGTGCCAGCTCACGAAAAGTACTGATGCCGTTGATGCCTCCGCCAATAATCAGCACCGGCACCTGACCGTGCTGACGCAAATAACTGAGCCGTTCTTCGCGGCTCCGTACCTTACGCTTTTCAGCCATAATGACCTCCCTCAGTTGCTGCCAGTTCCAGCACGCCCGCAGCGGTTGATTCCTCCGTTACCATCGCTTTAAGCCAGTGGCCCTGTAGCGCACAGTGAACAGGATCGATCTTGTTACGGCCTGCCACGACCGCCAGCGTAAAGGGAATACGCTGTAACTCAGGCAGCGTAAGGCCCACCAGTCGGCGGTTATCCTCAAAGGGGGCGGGCTGACCTGTAGCATCTAACAGCCACGCCAGCAGTTCACTGCGCGCACCGCTGGTTTCAATGCGGGCAGAAGCGTGACGGGCGCTCTGATTAAGATCGTAATAACTGGAACTGTTGCTGTGAATCGAGCCTAATCCCACCACGGCCAGCGTGGCGGTGCGCGCCTTTGCTAACACCTGATCGACGGCGCTGATGCTCATCAGCATGTCACGCTCCTCAGCGGAGTCGGTAAACAGCGGGGCGTGGATCTGCCAGGCATGACCGCCCAGGCGCGCCGCCATTTCAGACGCGACATGATTAACGTCAGTGTAGTGTTTCCCCTGAACGCAGCCCAGGGCAGGCACGACCTGAACGTTATATTTGCGGCCTGGCTGTAACGCCTCAACCAGCGCACTGACGCCTTTGCCACCGGTAATGGCAATCACATCACCATCTTTAAGACGTGACAGCAGAAACTCTGCGGCGGCAGCGCCGACCATCTGCAGGCTTTGCTCTTCGTTACCCGCAACGTTAGGCGCAACCACCACCTCTTGCAGGCCGCCCAGTTTAGCCAGATCGGCTTCAAGCTGGCGGGCTGAAAGCCAGGGCGATTTGATGGTGATTTCCACCATGCCGCTCTCTTTTCCCTGACGCAGCAAGCGGTTGATGGTCGCAACAGAGAGTCCTGTTTCCGCTGCAATGTCGGACTGCTTTTTTCCGTCAAGGTAATACATCACCAGAAGCTGGTAGATTTGACGTGTGTTCTGAAAGGCGTGATGTTCGCTGGTAAATTCCATCGGCTCTCCCTTTCTGTGGCGGGCTTAGCCAGCCCGGTATTTATTTAAAAGATGATCGATCGAAACCGCAGCCAGCAAAATTAATCCTTTGATCAGTTCCTGCCAGTAGACAGAGACATTGATCAGAATTAACGAGCTGGTCACGATAGAGAGCAGGGCAACACCGAGCACCGCGCCCAGTATAGATCCTGTGCCGCCTTTCAGACTGGCCCCGCCAATAACGGCGGCGGCGATAACATTCAGCTCCATACCGACGCCAAACGTTGGCGTCGCGGAACCCAGCCGCGCCATATAGATAATGCCTGCGACACCCGCCAGCGTAGACGTCAGCACGGTTACCCAAAGTTTGATGCGGTTGATATTGATACCGGAATAGGCGGCTGCCCGCTCATTGCTGCCGGTATAAAACACTTTGCGAAACAGCGTGGCTTTGCGCAGCAGAAAATCGAACAGCGCCACCAGTAAAAAGAACAGAATGATCACAAAGGGAATGCCATATACCGCGCCCTGACCGAGAAACTTAAAATTCACGGGCAGGGTAAACAGCGACAGCGGCGTACCCTGGTAATAATCATGCACAGGCCGCGCACAATCACCATCGCGGCAAGTGAGGCAATAAAGTGGCTCAGGCCGATTTTGGTTACTGTGAGGCCCATCAGCAAACCGATCAACGCCGCCGCCAGAATGCCCCCAGGCTCGCCAGCCAGGGATCGAGACCCTGTAAAAACAGCTGGCCGGCGACAACCATCGACAGACAAACTACGGCCCCCACGGAAAGATCGATGCCGCCTACGATCAGCAGGATCGTCATGCCCACCACGACGATCCCTCGATCGAGAAAGAGAGCAGCATCGCCTTCATGTTGGCCCAGGTGAGGAAATAGGGTGAATTAAAACTCATGACGATAAAGATCAGCGCGATGATGATAATCAACCCCGTCTCGCGCTGTTTGTGAATGCTGCCCAGCAGCGAAACGGGTGATTTACGTGCCAGGGGAAGAGGGGTATTCAGTGCCATACAGCCTCCGCTTCAGAAGGTATACCGGCGGCCAGTCGCATTAAATTTTCTTCCGTCATGGCGTCACCGGTTACTTCACCGCTGATGCGCCCTTCATGAATCACAATAATGCGATCGCACAGTCCGATCAGTTCAGGAAGTTCTGAGGAGATCACCACCAGGCCGACACCGCTGGCCGCCAGGCTGGCGAGAATGTGATAAATCTCCGCTTTGGCGCTGACATCAACGCCGCGCGTAGGCTCATCGAGAAAAACAATTTCAGGCTGAATTGACAACACTCGTGCTAAGGCGACTTTTTGCTGATTGCCTCCCGACAGTGACGACACCGGATCGCTCAGCTTGCCGCGCTTGAGTTTGACTTGCTGTGTCAGGGTTTCAGCCTGCTGTCGTTCACGGCGCGGGCTGAGTGTCAGACCATAATGGCTGATGGCCTTCACGTTTAACGCAGAGATATTCCATTCGATCGGCATATCCAAAAACAGTCCGGCGTCTTTGCGATCCTCTGAGAGGTAAACCATGCGCTGTGCAATGCTCTCGGCATAGTTTTTGAGGACAACCGGCTGGCCTTTCAGTGCGATTTCTCCCTGAGAAATTGCTGCCAGGCCGCAAATACCCTGGGCAATTTCACTGCGACCTGCGCCCATTAAGCCACCAATGCCGAGGATCTCACCGGGACGTAGCTGAAAGCTGATATCGTGAAAGCGTTTTCCGTCACCCAGCGCCCTGACCACCAGCAGGGGCAACTGCTGGCTGACCGGGCGCTTATCAGGATAGAGTTGCGACAGTTCACGGCCCACCAGCCGGGTGATGACTTCATCCTGCGTCATGCTACTCAGCGGTGCACTGTGTACGCTGCGGCCATCACGCATGATGGTGATATGCTGGCAAAGTGCAAAGATCTCAGCCATGCGGTGGCTGATATAGACCACGCAGATGCCCTGATCCTGTAACTGCCGCACAATCTTAAACAGCGTTTGCGCTTCCGGCTCCGTGAGTGCCGCCGTTGGTTCATCCAGAATCAACAGGCGACAATCCAGGGTTAAGGCTTTAGCGATTTCAACCAGCTGTTGCTGAGAAAGCGAAAGTTCGCGCACCTTTTGCGTCACCGGGATCGGGGCCAGCCGGTTCATAACCTGCTGCGCTTTTTCTTTCAACGCCTGATGCGGCAATAAAATGCCTGGATGGCTGGCGGCGTGTGCCATCCAGATATTTTCATACACGCTAATATCCGGGCACAGGGCGATCTCCTGGTGCACCAGGCCGATGCCCAGCTGTTGCGCTTCACGCGGTGAGCGAATCGAAACCACTTGCCCGTTTAGCACAATTTCGCCGCTATCGGGACGCAAAATACCATCGATGATATTCATCAGTGTCGATTTTCCCGCCCCGTTTTCACCCGCCAGCGCGTGGATTTCACCGGCTCGCAAGCACAGATCCACTTCCTGTAATGCTTTCACTGCGCCGAAGCGTTTACTGATGCCGCGTAATTCAAGTAATGGTGTCATGGCCAGCCCCTTACTCGTTAATGCCTTTAGTACCACGGCGTTTCAGATAGGCATCCCACCGAAAGTCATCAGCGTTATCTTTCGTGACCACAGCGTAACCGTTATCCAGAACCGGGAACGAGAAGGGATTAACACCGCTTTGCTTTGCATCATTCATCGGATCAATCAGCTCAGGGTGAGCAGCTAAAAACAGGGTAAGGAAGCCCATATAACCCTGAATGCCCTGATTAGGATTAATGGCACCAAAGACTTGCCCGCTCTTGATCATATCGAGCACTTTTGCGTTCACATCCACGGTCATTACTTTTACTTTGCCGCCGTTCTCAATTCCCGCCTGCGCAGCACCAATGGCTGAACTGGCTTCAGGCATAAATATGCCTTTTAAGTTAGGATTGGCCTGCAACATAGAAAGCACCGCGTTATAGGCTTTTGAGGGATCCTGATTGGTTGCTGCGCGCGCGACCAGCCTGCTGTCTGGAAAAGCGGTTTTCATCTCTGCGATAAAGGCACTGACGCGACGATCATGATTATCCTGTCCTGGGTTTTCCAGAACGGCAAACTCTGCGCCTTTGCCCATTGCTTTACCCAGCTCATCTGCTGCGGCTTTGCCTTCGCGATCATTATCCGAGGTAATATAGGCCACGCGCTTACTGTTGGGGGAGTCAGCGGCAAACGTTACTACCGGAATGCCCATCTCTGCGGCACGGTTAATCGGTTCAATAAAAGGATCGGGATTCATGGGATGCAGGAAAATGCCTGCGGGCTTTTGCGCTAATACCTGCTCAAAGCTGGCGAGTTGCTGGTTAACGTCATAAGCTGGCGTGCCACCATAAACGGTTTTACAGCCAAACTGATGTGCCGCCTGTTTAAACATTTCATAGACCGGAAACCAGTATTCCACGCCCGTAACCATCACGTTCATGTAGTAGGTTTCACCTGGCTTACAGCGAAACTGCGGCGTACTTTCGGCGGCCTGGAGAGAGGCACTCAGGCAGGCAGCAAACGCCAGCCCGGCCACAATACGTGTCAATTTTTTCATTTTTTTCCCCGTGAACGTTGAGTGTTGGCTCAGCCGTGACAGCAAAACAACGGAAAAACGAGCCGGGGTAACGCCTGAAAATTATTTCAGCAATGAGAAATAATTTTCACGAGGTATAAGAGAGGCGGGCATAAAGGTCAATTTGAGGTTAAAAAAATGTTTTATATATGTGACTACCTTCACTGAGAGGGGAAATAGATCTTTTTTTTCTGAGGCCAGCACGCCTTAAATTAACAAGGCGTACCGGAGGATCGTAAGGGCAGGTTCAGACGAAGAGTGAGAAGAGTCAGTTTTTATTCTGATGATCAGAGATGGCCTGCGCTGCGCAAATCATCGCTAAGTGGCTCAGCCCCTGAGGCATATTGCCACGCCAGCATCCGCTCTGAACATCAAACATTTCATTAAATATATCCACATTTCCATGCTGATCCAGGGTCGCCAGGATCTGCTCCATTATCGTTTTTGCCAGGTCGGTTTCACCCAGAGACGCCCAGGCTTCTGCCAGCCAGAAAGAGCAGGCGAGAAAGGGGCTTTCCTCTTTTTCAACACCGCTGTAGCGATAAAGCATGCAACCATTTTGTCCCAGCTCGCGTTTGAGGGCATGGTAAGTTGAACGCATCCGTTCCGGATTGACCTGGTTACCGTAGCGATGAACCAGCGCGAGTGAGGCATCCAGACGCTCTTCACTGCCAACATAAAACAGATAAGCCTGTTTCTGTTCTGACCAGCAATGGGTTTCAATCCAGTCACTGATACGGTCGCGCTCACGTTGCCAGCGTCCTACCCAGGTGGGTTCAATATGTTTATCTTTTGCCATCGCAACCGCGCGATCTAAGGCCAGCCAGCAGGCCATTTTTGAGTGCGTGTAGTGCTGCTCTTCTGGCAATTCCCAGATGCCTGAATCCCTCTGTCGCCAGTTGTCAGCACAGCAGTTAGCCAGTTCGCCCAGCATGCGCGATGTGGTGAGATCCAGTACGTGTCCGGCCTCTACGAACAGTTGCGCTGTCGCCAGCATGTCGCCATACATACTCAGCTGAACCTGATGGCGGGCGTTATTACCGATACGCACGGGTTTTGATGATCTGTAACCGGTTAATGCCGGATAGCGTTCTTCCGGGACTTCTTCGCCGTTAAGGGTGTAGCAGGCATGCAGCTTAACGCCGTGGCGAATAATGGTTTTTGACAACCAGGAAAATGCAGCTTTGGAATCTTCCAGCGCGCCCAGGAAAATGAATGCTTTGATAATCAAACAGGCATCCCGCACCCAGGCGTAGCGATAGTCATAATTTTTATCACCGCCCGTTCTTTCAGGCAGGGAGGTCGTGGCTGCTGCTGCCAGCGCACCGGTTGGTGAGTACCAGAGAAATTTAAGCGACAGCGCGGAACGTGTCACCAGGTCAGGATAACAGCCTTTATAGCGTAAACTCTCTGCCCAGTCGCGCCAGGCGGTATCACTGGTTTCGATACGGGCGTCAATGGCGGCAAGTTCCGGCACGGCCAGCGGCTCATTTTCACTGATTAATAACGCACACAGCGAACGGGAGCCGGGGATGTGCGTAATCTGCCTGTGATCTCTTCGTCGTCGAGATGAACAATATCAATATCTTTGCTGGTGTGGACCATCGCCATGACATTAGCGATATGAAACACTTTTCCCTGCTGGCTTTCTGCAATCCACGGCGAGCGGGTTTCAGCGGCGGTGCCAAAGCGAAGCCTGATCTCCAGTTCAACGTCGCCTTCAACACCTTCAATACGTCGTGCCAGTTCACTCCAGGGTAACCGACCCGCCAGTGTACTGTTGATCGACTCGGTCATCAGCACGCAACCGCTGTCAGTTTCGAAGCGCGTTTCCAGCACATTGCTGTTATCACGATACCGCCGTGAAACACGATAAGGGTCACGGGGAACAATTTGAAAATAGCCGCCAATATTGCAATCAAGCAGGCGATCAAACAGCGGTTTGGCATCAAGATTAGGCGCGCACCACCAGTCAATCGAACCATCGGGCGCAATCAATGCTACTGAACGGCCTTCACCAATTGCGGCGTAAGCCCCTAACTCAACAAAGCTCTCTTTTCTGATCGGCGAATGAAACGACTGATTTTCCATATTGATCATCCTTGTACAGAAAAAATGACACACTGAAACAATGCAGGGAGTGGCTGGCTGAACAGAACAGTGGCCGCGTAGAGCGGCCACATACCGGAAGAGATTAAAGCGTGCCGGTTCCTCCATCGGTGCACCAGACCTGACCAGAGGTGTAGCTGGTTTCGGTTGACGCCAGCGTCACATAGAGTGGGGCGATTTCAACCGGCTGACCGGGACGACCCAGCGGGGCAGATCCACCGAACTGTTTAACTTTTTCCTGTGGCTGACCCCCACTGGATTGCAACACTGTCCAGAACGGGCCAGGCGCTACCGCATTGACGCGGATGCCTTCTTCACCTAATTGTTGGGCGAGAGCTTTGGTAAACGCCACGATAGCCGCTTTAGTCTGAGCATAATCGAGCAGAATATCGCTTGGCTTAAAGGCCTGTACGGAAGAGGTGTTAATAATGCTGGCGCCACGCGGTAAATAATCGACTGCCGCTTTGGTGATCCAGAACATGGCATAAACATTTGTTTTAAAGGTGGCGTCGAAATCTTCTGTACTTAATGTCCGAATGGACTCATTAAATTGCTGGCGACCGGCGTTATTAACCAAAATATCCAGGCCACCTAATTGATCAACGGCGTCTTTAACTAATTGCTGGCAAAACGCTTCCGAACGAATATCGCCGGGCAAAGCAATCGCTTTACGTCCTTCCGCCTGAATCAGTTTAATTACTTCCGCTGCATCCGGCTCTTCTTCCGGCAGATAGTTAATCGCAACATCTGCGCCTTCGCGGGCATAAGCAATCGCAACGGCGCGACCGATACCTGAGTCGCCCCCTGTGATCAGCGCCTTACGGCCCGTCAGACGACCGGTTCCGCGGTAACTGGTTTCGCCGTGATCGGGAACCGGTATCATCTTACTGGCTAAACCTGGTGGGTTTTGCGGCTGTTCTTCAAAGGGTGGTTTCGGGAATTCATTCAGGTCGAGAGTCTTGTTCGTTGGCGTTGTCATATCGTGCTCCTTGAACATTGTTATCAGAGAATTTAAGCCTGGCACAAAGGTGATATTTGTCACATCTGACAGCTGACTAATTGAACAGCAGAGCGATATTTAAATATGGTCACTGGCAAGCGCAGCGTAAATAAACGCAGCGACATAACGCTGTTTGGCCATATTTCCGAAGCAAATTAGCCAGACAATTAATCGCGTTTCAGGCTCCGCACGCTAATAAAGAATTTATTCTTCATCATTTCTGTCTGCTTTTATCAACTCTCTCTGCTGACAATAAAATTGGGCGCTGGTTTTACACTTTCTTCCAATGTGAAATATTTAATAACAATTCATCCCAACGCAATTTGTGCTTCTCTGTAAACCCATTGTGTAAAAAAACCTTTCTTTCTGTCAGCAAAAGCTGGCGCAGCGGTAAAAAGTTAACCTTACGTGCGGCTTTTTCCGCTGTGGCTCATTTATTAGCGCAGCTAAATAGCCTGATTAACAGAGCGGCATAATCAACGTAAATATTTCTGTTAGGATTTTTAGAACCCACTGTAAAAAGTGTGGTTTTACCGTGTCAGCAAGATTGATGATTATCAAAGGTTTTCTGCCGGGCTTCATAACATAAACCAGGCTCGTGCTGCGTTAGCACCTTTGATCTTCAGTATCGAACCCTTTCCGCACCCTGCGGGTAGTGAGCAACCTGGTAATGCGATGCCACTGGGTTTGAATTTCCCTTCACTGGAACAGGTAAAAGCAATGTCTGAGAAAATCGCGATTCAATTGATCATCAACGATGAACCGCATCGGTTTGAGATCGATCCAAGAGTGACGCTGCTGGATGCGCTACGTGAGCATTTGCAGCTGACGGGTACGAAAAAGGGCTGCGATCAGGGGCAGTGCGGTGCCTGCACCGTACACCTGGATGGCAAGCGAGTGTTGAGCTGTCTGACATTAGCTGCACAGGCTGAAGGCGGACACGTCACCACCATTGAAGGACTGGCTGAAAAAGAGGGCACGCTGCATCCGGTGCAGGCCTGCTTTTTGGCTAACGATGCCTTCCAGTGTGGCTACTGCACACCGGGCCAGATTATGTCGGCGGTCTCCTGCATCAAAGAGGGCCATGCTGGCAGCGATGCGGAAATCCGCGAATACATGAGCGGCAACATTTGCCGTTGTGGTGCCTATCCTCACATTGTCGAAGCGGTTAAGCAGGCTGCGGCCCAGATGTCAGGAGAATCCACATGAATACGTTTATTTTCAAAACGCCGACGTCTGTCGATGACGCGATTAACCTGAACGCTTCTGGCCCGTCCCGGTTTTTAGCGGGAGGGACAACGATACTCGATTTAATGAAATGCAATGTAGAAGATCCACAGCAGCTGGTGGATATTTCTCGCCTGAAAGCATTGCGTGATATTACCTTCACACAGAACACCATGCGGATTGGCGCGCTGGTGCGCATGAGCGAACTGGCATCGCATGCTGAATGTCAGCGGCGGGCTCCTGCTATCTATGACAGTTTATGGCAGGCGGCGTCACCGCAACTGCGCAACATGGCCACCATTGGCGGCAATTTACGCCAGCGTACTCGCTGCGCCTACTTTCGCGATCCTGCTACCTTTCCAGCCTGTAATAAACGTCAGCCGGGTTCCGGTTGCTCTGCACTGGACGGGATTAACCGCGGGCATGCCATTTTAGGCGGCAGCGAAGCCTGTGTTGCCGTCTATCCGGGCGATTTAGCCGTCGCCTTAACCGCCTTTGACGCGCAGATTGTCTTACGCAATGCGCAACAGCAGGAGCGTCGCGTACCGGTAGAAATGTTTTTTCTGCTGCCGCAACACACGCCTCATCTGGAGCATGATATTGCCGCTGACGAAATGATTGTGGCAGTAGAAGTGCCTTTATCCTCCGCCCTGAAGCACTCTCACTATATGAAAGTGCGCGACCGCGCCTCTTATGAATTCGCGGCGGCCAGTGCGGCCGTGGGGCTTGAGATGCATGGCGATACCATTAGCGATATCCGTATTGCGCTGGGGGGCGTTGCGACTAAGCCCTGGCGTGCTGACGAGGTTGAAGAGGCGTTGCGCGGCAAACCCTTTAGCGAAACGCTGATCCGTCAGGCTGCCGAACGGGCGGTGCTGAATGCCAAAGCGTTAACGCATAACCATGCCAAAATCGTTCTTGTCCCTCGCGTTATCAGTCGGGCTTTGTTAATTGCTGCAGAAAAGGTGTCATGAAACATTTACCAGACAAAACGCGAAGAAATCTGCTTAAAGCGACTGCCGCGGTTTCGGTGGTCGCAGCCGGAGGTCTACCTGTGAAAAGTGTTCGCGCTGTACAGCAAAATCAACTACCACTGTCAGAGAAAGAGAGACCGCAACAGGGATTAGGTGCCGTGCCACAGCGCAAAGACGGTACGCTTAAAGTAACGGGCAAAGCCACCTATGCGGCTGAACATTCCCGCGAAAATTTACTTTATGGCGTGGTGGTGCAGTCAACCATTCCGAGTGGACGTATTACCGAAATGGATACCCGTGAGGCGCAAAATGCGCAGGGCGTCATTGCGATTTACTCCCATCTCAATAGCCTGAAAATCAACAAGCCCGATGCCATAGCCGATGGTGGTGCCGCTCAGACAACTTACACACCGATTCAACACGATCGCATTATTCATAACGGGCAAAACATTGCGCTGGTAGTAGCCGAAACGTTTGAGCAGGCAACCTATGCTGCATCGCTGGTTAAGGTTAAGTACGCGGAAACGCCTGCGCTGATCTTTCCTGAAGATAAAGGCGCTAAGCCACAGGATCAGGAATCACTGGCCATCAATATCGGTCATGCCAAAGAAGCGATGGAGAGGGCGGATGTCAGGATCCGCGCTGAATACGTTACACCACGTGAATATAACCAGCCGATGGAGCCGCACGGCTGTATTGCGCAATGGCAAGGCAGCAAATTAACGGTATGGGAGCCAAGCCAGTGGGTGGCCGGAGCGCGCGCTGAAATTGCCAACTGGATGGGAATCGACAGCCATGATATTGAGATTATCTCGCCCTACGTGGGCGGCGGATTTGGCTCAAAAGCCTCACCCGCCACCCACGTTGCGCTGGCCCTGCGCGGCTGCGCGTGCGTTAAAGCGCCCGGTCAAAGTTGTCCTGACACGTCCGCAAACCTTCACCGGCTTTGGCGGTCGCGCGTCAACCCACCAAACGCTGGAAATGGGGGCAACGCAAGAGGGCAAGATTTTGTCGATCATTCATCACGGCTACAACGAAACCTCTCTGGAAGATGTTTTCGCTGAGGGCACCAACCGCGTCACTGCGCGCATGTATGGGATCGAAAACGTCACCTCTCATCATAGCGTTGTGCCGATCAATACGGCGACGCCGGGCTGGATGCGGGCACCGGGCGAAAACCCCAGCGCATTTGGCATTGAAGTTGCCATGGATGAGATGGCCAGTGCGCTGAATATCGATCCGCTGGCGTTGCGTCTGATCAACTGGGCCGATCATGATTACGAACTTAACAAGCCCTGGAGTTCCCGCAGGCTAAAAGAGGCGTATCAAAAGGGGGCTGACGCTTTTGGCTGGAGCAAACGTCCCATGGCACCACGCTCAATGCGTGAAGGGCGCGAACTGATTGGCTGGGGAATGGCGTCCGGCACCTACCCGGTTAACCAGCAGCCCGCCGAAGCGATGTTAATTCTGCAACCCGATGGACAGCTGACGGTGAAAAGTTCTGGCGCGGATATTGGCACCGGCACCTATACCATTCTTGCCCAGACGGCAGCCGAGGTTTTAAACATTCCACAGGAGAGGATAAGCGTAGAGCTGGGAGATACCCGGCTGCCTTTAGCGGGTGTTGCGGGCGGTTCTCAGCTGGCGGGAAATCTCACGGCGGCGGTATTCAAAACCGCACTGGCGGTGCGCGAGCGGCTATTTACCCTGGCTGTTGATACGCCAGACTCGCCGCTGTACGGTACGCCGCGCGACAAACTGGTGATCATGGATAATGCGGTTGCCATGACCCTGCGGCCCAGTCGTCAGGTTACCTTTGCCGATCTGCTGCGCCTGTCGGGTATGCCTGCGCTGGAAATTTCTGCGAATACCTTTGACGAAGGGGCCACTCCTGCGGAGCGTGATAAATTAATGAGCAGCCTGAGCACCATCACCCGTCCGGAAGAGGTGTCAGCCCACAGCTGGAGTGCGCTGTATGTTGAAGTCGCCGTTGACGAAGATTTCGGCACGGTGCGCGTCCGGCGCATGGTCGGCGCTTTTGACAGTGGACGCCTCTATAACCCTGCGCTGGCGCGAAGCCAGTGGATTGGTGGAATGGTCATGGGGCTGGGCCAGGCTTTGCTGGAAGAAGGGATGATCGATCCGCGAAACGGCAGGGTAATCAATAATAATCTCGCCGATTATCTGGTTGCTGTGAATGCAGATGTGCCAGAAATCACGACGATTGATGTGGGTGAACCCGATTATAAAGCCACGACTTTGGGCGGTAAGGCGGCTGGGGAGCTTGGCATTGTTGGCGTCGCTGCTGCTATCAGTAATGCTGTGTTCCACGCCACGGGAAAACGTGTGCGCGATTTGCCGATCACGCTGGATAAACTGGTCTGATACCTGAATGCGCAGGGGATCGCCCTGCGCTTATTGAAGAGTGCGCTGCTCATGAACATTGCAATTTTGATTATGGCTGCCGGCCTGGGACGGCGTTTTCGCCAGCACGGCGGCGGAAACAAGTTGCTGGCTGAGATTGATGGCATCCCGCTTCTCAGCCATACGCTGCATCAGGCGCTGGAAACGGGTGAAGATGTGTATGTGGTTACGCGGCCTGAAGAGGCGAATATCCATTCTCTTTTGCAGGGCTGTCAGCGGATTGATTGTCAGAGCGATGGGCTGGGCGAATCCATCGCGGCTGGGGTAAGGGCAACGGCTGAATATCAGGGCTGGATTATTGCGTTAGGGGATATGCCCTGGCTTCAGACGTCGAGTTATCAGGCAGTGATAACTGCCCTGAAATCTTCACCGATTGTTCGTCCGGTTGTACATGGTCAGCCAGGCCACCCTGTGGGGTTCAGCCAGGCTTTTTTATGCGCAGCTGGTGGGGTTAAAAAATGATGAAGGTGCCCGCTCGCTTTTGCTTACCCATCCACCCCGGCTCCTTGCCCTGAACGATCCGGGCTGTCTCAGCGACGTCGATTATCCGGCTATGTTAACGGGAGAAAAACATGATCACGCTTGATCAACGTGTTATTGAGTGCGCGCTGGCGTGGCATCAGGCGCAGCAGTCTGTCTGGTTATGTACCGTTTTACATACCTATGGTTCCTCACCGCGTGCGCCTGGCACCATGATGGTGATTAATCATCTGGGAGAGCATTGCGGCTCGCTTTCCGGCGGCTGCATTGAAGAAGATTTTCTGCAACAACTCTCATCAGGCGCTTATCGCGAATGCAGTGAGATTGTGCGCTATGGAGAGGGAGGCTTGCGTCCCAGTGTCGTGTTGCCCTGCGGTGGCAGTGTAGACGTATTGATTGAAAACCTGCCTGCTGATGAAGAGAGTCTGAAACTGCTTGAGGCTATGCAGGCCGCGCTAACAGGTAAACAACACCTGGTTAAAAAGCTGTGTGTGGGGCAACGGGCGCAGTGGCACACTGTGCCGCCAGATCAAAGGCTGCCCGCCTTATCTCACGATCCGCAACAGGTCGTGATCCCGGTCGGAGCCGTACCCGTGCTGCTCATTGCGGGCTACTCGGTCGTGGCGTTTGAGTGTATCCGGCTGGCATTGATCCTCGGATTCAGGGTCACCGTTTGTGAATACCGGGCAGAGCAGCTTGCTGAAATTGAGCGTCATTTCGGCGCAGATTTTAATGTCAGCATTGTTCCGCAGCATCCTGCCAAATGGCTGGAAACCCATGAGATCAGCAGTAAAGTCGCTATTTTGTCACTGACACACGATCCGCGTATTGATGAGCTCACCATGATGGAGGCGGTAAATACACCCGCTTTTTATCTGGGGGTAATGGGATCAGCTAAAAACAGCGCAAAGCGCCGACAGCGCCTGGTCGAGTTCGGTGGGCTGAACAGTGATGAGCTTTCACGTATTCAGGCTCCGGTTGGCATGCGGATCGGCAGTAAAACGCCCGCAGAGATCGCCTTGTCAGTCATGGCTGACGTGGTGCGGGTGAAAAATAGCTAAGGGACTTTATTCCGGAACAGCGGCTTTATTGATGTGATCCCGGTTATTACTGTGCAGGTTAGTGTATTAACCTGCTTAATAACCACGTTTACAGGTCAACACCATGAAATCACATTGCCGCTACGTCTTAAAGAAGATCCCGCCACCGCATGTCTTTCGTCACGCTCGTCGCCATTTTCTTGCCAGTGAGACGATGAAGCAGCGACTTGCCGAAATCGTGCGGTTAATGAGGTTACAGGGACTCAACCACCTGGTTATTTACGCAGATAAAGAGCACGGTGGAAATTTTGAGTACCTGGCAGGGTTTATTCCGCGCTTCGAAGAGGCGTTGCTGGTGGTCAGTGAAAAAGGCGAGCTGACTTACATCATGGGCAATGAGAACCTCAAACTGGTTCCTTTTGCCCGTCTTTCAGGTGCCTGTCTGCATGCTCCGGTTTTTTCTCTGCCTAATCAACCCATGGAAAACGATCGGCCACTCTCCGCGTTACTGGCGCGCGCAGGGGTGATGCCGGGTAACAAAACAGGGGTAGTGGGCTGGAAGCTGTTTACCGGACAGCAGACGCCGCTGTTTGATGTACCAGCTTTTATCTTCGAGGCAATTAAACAGGCTGCTGGTGGGGCAGAGAAGGTCATCAACGCCACCGGAATTTTTATCTCGCCTGAATATGGTGCCCGGCGCCTGAATCGGGCAGATGAGCTCGCTTTTTATGAATATGGCGCCAGTCTCGCTTCTGGCGCTATGCTTTCTGCCCTGGACGCCGTGGCACCGGGCAAAACTGAAAAAGAAATTGGGCAATTGCTGATGGCAGATGGACAGCCGAACACTGTCATCACCATTGCGGCGACGGGCGATCGTTTCACCCACGCTAATCTTTATCCCTCAGACAAGCTTATTCAACGGGGGATAAGATGTCGCTTACCGTTGGTTATAAAGGGGGTTAACCAGCCGATCCGCTTATGTGGTTGCGGCGGCCAGCGATCTGCCTGAAAACGTTTCTGACTGGCTCACCCGGCTGGCTATCCCTTACTACCATGCCGTGGTGACATGGCTGGAAAGTTTGCGTATTGGCATCACCGGCGGAGAACTTTATGCTGCCATTGAGCATGTCTTACCGAAAGAGAAGTGGAACTGGCATTTGAATCCAGGACACCTGGTGGCGGATGAAGAGTGGCTCTGTTCGCCGATAGATAAACATTCAGCTATTGCGCTTGAGAGTGGCATGCTGTTGCAAATCGATATCATCCCGTCTTTACCCGGCTATGGCGGTTGCAGTATTGAAGATACGGTTGCGCTTGCCGATGGCGCATTGCAAAGCAGGTTAGCGACCGATTTTCCTGATGTCTGGGCCAGAATGCAAAGCCGGAAAACCTATCTAAGCGAAGTGCTTAATATAACGTTGTCTGAAGATGTCCTGTTGCTGTCGAACACGGTAGGGTATCTGCGTCCTTTTTTACTCGATAAAGCTTGTGCGCTTATCCGGCAGTAAAACGCGCCGGTTGTGTTCATAATGAGACAGTAACGCCTTTAGTTACAACACACATATTATTTCCTTAAAACAGGATGCATTAACATCAAAGCAGTAAAGGCTCAGCAAAAAACAGGGCAGCCGTGGCTGCCCCATAATGGGTTATTTGGTCACCGGTTTTACATCAGGCAGGGTATATTCGCCTTTCAATACTGAAGGGCCTGGCCGATAAACGCGCATCAGGAAATTCCATCCATCACTGATGTCCAGACGGTTATCCACCTCGCCGCATGCGTCGCGTGAACCAAAGTAGGTGGTAAAGCTGCCGTCAGAATTCAGCTTGACGTTATTTCCGTTCAGCACGGCATTGTCACTTTTCATATAGCCATCAGCTCCATAGACAGTGACTGACCAAAAGGCTTTATTTTCTGGCACCTGATACGTTGCTGTGTAACATTGATCTGCCGGAAGGTGGGCATTGTAGTTAATGTAGGTCGCATCTTTATTAGCAAACAGACCCCACGCGCCCGCAGCGGCCAGACGGCGACTTTCATCATTAACCTGACCGCGTGGCCCTTGCCATTCATCCGGGTAGCGTTCAAACGTTGAAAATTGCTTTTCATATTCTGCGCGTAATTTATCGAGTGAAGCAGGATCCCAGTCAGGCTTTGCAAAAGGCACGGCGCTGTTTGCGTGAAGAACAAAACCATCCTGTATCCGGTTAGCTTCTTTAACATCAGCTGGATTGCCGGAGTCGAGTAACTGAACCCGAATAGCCAGGAAAACATAATCGGTATTACGCGGCAGCGACCAGGTGCCGGGCTTATAAATAACGTCCTGCGCATAATGATCGTTATCTAACACCAGAACTGAAACATAGCGGTTCGCGGGGAAATCAGGCACGGTCAGGGTAGCGCCTTTACGTACATCAACAATGGCAGAGGAATACAGCGTGTCTTTATTCATTCTGACCACGCCCTGGCTGGCCAGTGCTGGCGGTTGGCGATAGTAAAAGAACTTATTCACGCCGCCAGCCTGTTGAGCAAAATTATAAAAATAGCGATCAGACTCCGCGCGAATAAATGTTTCTGGCGTGACTTCTTTGAGCTGTGGTGCCGCGACCAGCGTAGAGCAAAACGGCAGCGTACAGGCTAACAGTAATAATTGTTTTTTCATGGTTTCTCCGATCTAACAGCTTCTTGTAATGATGGTACTTTCCATTGCCCATTCAGCACGCTGGGTCCAGGCAAGTAGAGACGCATAACCACATAAATTGGCCCGTCTGGCGCGGGTAGCCAGTTCGATTCCAGGGATTTTCCAGGCGAATGGCTTTGGAGGTAGAGCGTAAACCCGCCATCGGTATTGCGTTTGAGATCGGTTAACATCGCTGAGTTAATCAAATAGCGATTGATGGGGTTGTCGACCAGGAATTTTGTTTTACCGTCATACATCGTAATCGACCAAAATGCGTTAACCGGCGGTAGCTGATCGCCTGCGAATGTTAACTGATAATTGGCTTTTGAAGCATCCAGCGGATGGCCCGCCTTGTCCAGTTGCCACGCCGGATAAATCGCTTCTTCTGCGGAATTGCCATACAGGCCAAGTTTCGCCCCCACAGCGCGTTCAAGATATTTTCCTTTCATCTCTTCTGGCGTACCAAAATAGCCAAGGGAGGAGGTGACCTTTAACGCCGTTGACACCAGCGTTTTTTCTGCATCTTTTTGACCCTGAGCAATCGCCGCTAAAATCTCGGGTGACAATGCCGGCGGCCAGGGTTTGCCCGCCCCAATGCCGATTTGGCTAAAACGCTGTAACAGGGCCGATTCGTAAGGTAGCGGCGGGCTAAACTGAAGCAGGAAATTTAAGGTTGAGAAGGTCTGATCGGGTATTTGGTCACGGCTGATAACTGGCCAGTTTACTGCGGGGAAGTTGTTGGAGCTTTTTGGCCTAAATAGCTGCTTAGCGGCTCGACGTTATACTGACGCTGAATCTGTTTTACGTTCTCAATATCTTCAGGGGATTTAAGTTGAGTACGGAACTGTGAAAACATCAGAGAGGTCGGGCTAACCACAATTCGTTTTATTCCTTTCGGTAATTCACCGTGCCAGCCCGGACCGGCAATTAAAAATTTGCCTCCTGCGTTACCGTCGCGTCGCGTCCCTAAATAGTCGACATTATGTGAATAGAGATCCACCAGTTGTAAGGAGTAATAGCGGTCTTGTTCAACCGGTGGAAGCGTGACCACTAAAGGTTCAGCGCGGAGATCCATAATCAGGTAAGAGTAGGGTGTATCAGAATTTGGCGTCACCACGCCAGTATCTTGCGGACCAAAAACCTTAGGAACATTGTTAATTTGATTAACAGGACCTTTATATTGCTCGCCATTTTTGTCCAGCGCCCAGGCGTAAATACTGTTGTAATTTTCTGTCATTGGGTAGCCATAAAGCCACGCTTCCTGGGCAATCTGACGCGCCTGTTGTGGCGAAACAGCACTGACATTGGCGAATAGCTGGCCGCTAAAACACGCGAGTAAAACAGCGGGCAAACAGTGTTTTTTGAGTTTATTTAACATAAAGAGTTTTCCTGTTAAGGCATAACGCTGAACCGATTAAAAGCAGTAAGCGCAATCAAGATTGCATTCTGAGCCTGAGGGTTTAAGGGCGACGTGAAATCGATAATGATCGCCATCTTTAAGCGCGGGGAGTTGTAAGGGAGGCGAGATTAAATCCGTCAGTGTTGTCTCGGGAATGGCTTGTGAAACCTTCACAACATATGCAACTTCAGTCTCTGTTTTCATGTTGACCTTAAGAGCATTTTAAACAAGCGGGTAAGGTTTAAGTCAGTCCATACGGTTCGTGATAATTTGTCTGGGTGAATATTGAGGCGGGTAATTATATCCAGCTTGTGCACCATTAAACTGGATTAAAATTCATGAAAAGTTGTCTTCCTTCAAAGAAAAGAGATCTGTTGTGTAAAGTTGAGACAGCCTGGTACTAAATCGAGATGCTCATCCGTTATGTGAGATGTGCGCATGTCAGCATGTCCGCAAAATTGAACCCACTTCAGTAATGCCACCCCATTGAGTTTGCGGATAAACTCCTGGATTACCCAGAAGTAGCCGCTGACCAGAGTTGCCACGTCAGTATCCACCCTGTTCCTGTGGACCATCCGGGAATACGTGGCCCAGAAAATTGTCACCGTGACGGGAGCGGACTTCAATATTAATCATTAAAGGGAAACTCTGGTTAAGTCTGATCCGATGTATGATGAGAATTTAACCCTGGTAAGCATAAGGAATTGCCTGTGAAAATCAGTTTTTTGGCGTGTAAATCATTGAATCATAACTCTTGGATTTTTTTGGTTATGTTTTGTGCTGTGTATGATGGGTAAATAAACATCATAAATTCAGGGAGAACAGGATGAAAATGGTACTGCCGATCAACGGCTACCGTTCGGCAACGGAATTCATGGCGGCCATGCAGGGGAGTGAGGGAGATACTCACTGGCTGATGAAGCAGGCAGAGCACTGGCACGGTGGTATTCATCTCTGCGACGGCTTTGCCGGCAATGCCGTCTTTAAACCGGACGGCCATGGCCTTAAATGCATGACCGATGGGCAGGTGGTGGCCTGGCGGCTGAATGACGATTATCAGACGGCGGCCTACGGAAAAAAGACGCTGAAATTCAGCTCCACCTTCGTCCTCATCAGGTCCACCTGTACCCCGGATAAAGACAAGCCCGATAACGCGCTGGTTTTTTACACGCTGTGGATGCAGATTGCCCCGCTGTCTGAGTATGGGGTCACGGACACGCCGACTGCGACAGTAACCGTCAGTACCCTGAAAATCAGGCGGGACAACCCGTCCCCCGGCTGGATACGCAGCGGACTGAGGGAGGGCTTCAACGTTCCCCGCGATGCGCTGCGCCACTATGAGGTGCCGCAGGATACGCAGACCACGCTGCCGCGCGGTGCCGTGGTGGAGATTAAACAGGAGGCTTCATTTCTGCTGAACGGCAGGCCGGCCCCGTTTTTCTTCGTGTCCGTGGTGTCGGTACCGGAAGGGACGAAAAGCGGATTATCCACCGGTGAATCTGGCTGGATCTCCGGGCTGGATAAGTTTGTGAAGCGGCAGGGTGATGCGCTGCCGGCGTGGATGCAGGCAGCCCGTCAGCACGGGGTGTTTAATCAGGTTGTGACGGTTTCCGGTGAGGATGCGCCGGCGGTGAAAGCCGGGGAGATTATCGGACACCTGAGCCTGAATGAGCGTTCGTCTGGCGGGTCACAGCACTTCTGCCATCTAGAGGTGTTCAGCCAGGATGTGCGGATGAAGGATTTTCTGGCGAACAAGGCCGGAGTGACGATCGGGTCGGCGGAGTTGCACACGCTGGCGGATAAAACCCGCTGGATGCACCGGGAGCAGGATAATACGTTTGTGGTGGCCGGTGTGGGTGGCGATCCGTCGCCCAGCACCGCAGAGCGTTACACCCCGGAAAGCGAGTGCCGGAAACTGGAGGCAGACGGGAAAACCTGGTATTACATACCCGGCGAGCTGGCATGGATGGCGGCGGCGGATGTGGAGAGAGCGAATCAGTTCGATCTCGAAAAGCGGGGATTTATGCCATTGGAGCAGGAGGAAGCGCCGCAAAGCATTTTCCAGACGCCGAAAGAGAGTTGGCTGCGGCAGGTGTTCGGAAAGCTGGAAGTGCTGGCCCGGGGTGAAACGCGGGATATGTATTCCTCGAGCTACACCGAGCAGTACCAGAAGTTGCTGAAGCAGATGGTTCTGAACCAGGATGGTGTGATTGATGCCGGCGAACTGTGGCGATTTCTGCATAACACGCAGCCGCATATCCAGCATCAGGTGCAGCGATTTGTGGTGAAACATCACAGCGAATGGCTGAAGGATGGCATGTCAGCTCTGTGGAAGGTCGCACTGGATGAACAGGCGAAGAAATACCCGGACATTGCGCTGTATAACCGTGATTTTATCAATAAACTGGTGTGGATGAAGGATGTGCCGGAGGTCCGCAGCAGCGAAGCGCTGTGGCATATGCATCCGATTGTGTTTCTTGATGCCGTAGCTGAAAGATCTAGTGATACGATCGATTTTGATACGAGCTTAGGTGTTTATAGAATATCTAAAAAATCAGCGGATTTAATTCTAAAAGCCGAAGGTTATCAAAAATCCCCTTATGTACCTAAAGGCAGTAGCGCGAGTGGGGTCACTATTGGGTATGGTTATGATTTAGGGCAACAAACTATATCTAAAATGAAATCCATGCTTTCTGATTATTTTACTTCCTCACAGTTAGTTAGGCTCGAAAAAGCTATTGGGCTAACAGGGGTGATGCGCTGGCTATTATTCCTTCGCTAAGCGATATCACCATTAGCAAAGAAGATGCTGTGCCTTTGGCTATGAAGATGAAGTCAAAATATGCACAGATAGTTGTGGATACATACCCTGAGGTTTTAACTACTCACCCTCACTGTCAAGGTGCAATGCTTTCGCTAGTAATTAACCGTGGAACATCTTTCAATAAACCAAACGTAGAATCACGTGTTGAAATGAAAAATATACATGATGATTTTGTGTCAGGGAACCTGAGTGATATTCCTAATCAGTTCCGTTCAATGAAAAGGCTGTGGGTTGGCAAGGGGCTTGATGGCTTGATTATTCGAAGAGAGGATGAGGCTAAACTATTTGAAGAAGGATTATCTGAATGAAGAAGTTAATACTATTGTTTTTATTTAGCTTTTCTACATATGCTTATGAAAATTGCACGAGTGAAAATACAGCGGAACTGGAAGGATGTTCCTATAATAATTACAAGCTAGAAGACGATGCTCTTAATTATTTATATAAAACTGTAATAAATTCGTTTCCTGAGATAAAGGTTGAAGTTAACCATTCACAAAAGCTGTGGCTTAAAGCCAGGGATGAGATTTGTGCATATACACCTGATGATGGTGCTGAGTATAAAATAAGTCAAAATGCTTGTATGTATCAGCAAACATACGAGAGAAATCGCGAGCTAAAAGCAATAATTATTAAAGAGGCTGGTAGAGGTGTGGACCAGCCAATGCCTAAGTCTAAATGGAATGATTACATAAAATATCATTGTGAATTCATGGGGAAGAAGCTTTCGGATACTGGATGTAAAGGTAGAAATCAGTTTCTCCATTCATCTCAGTAATGAAAGATTGCCAGGATGGAAAGGATCTTCTTGAGCTCCTTTCTTTCTGCGCGTAATCTCTTGCCCTGTAAACGAAAACACCGCCTTGCAGGGCGGTTTGATCGAAGGTTAAGTCAGCTTGCAGGCTGCTTAACCGGGTAACTGTCTTGTGCGATACGAGTCACCAAAACTGTTCTTTCAGAGCGGCCATGTCAGGTTAGCCTAAAGCAGACATTACTACTTTGCTACTACACATCAGGTGCGCATAATGTATATTATGTTAAATTGGAAATCTGGCTTCGTTCTTTCTTTCCACGCTTTGTGTTTACTTCTCTGCCCTTCACGCTGTTCCATACCGAATGACATTCACCAGGCATTACGCCTGCAATCAGAGTCGATTTTGTTGTAATGACGGCGTACTCTGTACCACACAAAATAAAAACCCAACGCATCGCACTTATATGATTGTTCGTCCATCTCAGCACTGGTTCCGTCGTTTATTTGACTGGCACGGTTCGGTGCTTTCAAAGATTCTGTTTCGCCTGTCGCTTAACCTGTTGATGTCGGTTATCGCTATTCTGAGTTACCAGTGGTACGAGTCGCTCGGCATTCATCTTACCACTGCACCTTTCAGCTTATTGGGCGTGGCTATCGCCATCTTCCTCGGTTTTCGTAATAACGCCAGTTATGCCCGTTTCACTGAAGCACGCGTTCTTTGGGGCTCGTTGCTCATTACTCAACGCTCCCTGTTACGTCAGATTAAAAGCAGTCTGTTGTCAGATGAAGCGGCAGCAAAAGAATTTGCGGCAATAATGACAGCCTTTAGCTGGAGCCTTAAACATCAGTTGCGTCAAACCGATGCGCGTGCTGATCTGCAGCGCCTGCTGCCAACGCACTGGCACGATCAGGTATTGGATAATCCGATGCCAGCCAGTCAATTGCTGTTGTGCATGGGAATTTGGTCCGGCGAACAACGCGAAAAAGGCGCAATTTCAGATATCGTCTGGCAAAGCATTGATAAAAATTTCAATCAGCTCTCTCATGTGCTTGGCGGCTGTGAGCGCATTGCGTCCACCCCTATTCCTTTTGCTTACAGTCTGATGTTGCATCGTACCGTCTATCTGTTTTGTACTCTGCTGCCGTTTGCGTTGGTAAAGGATTTACACTTTATGACGCCGCTGGTATCCGTATTTGTCTCCTACACCTTTTTGTCACTGGAATCACTGGCTGAAGAGCTGGAAGATCCCTTTGGCATGACGGCAAATGATTTGCCACTGGATGCTATTTGCGTAGCCATTGAGCGCAACCTGAAAGCGATGAACAGTGACTTTCCGCTCCCGCCTGCTTTGCAACCCGACAAGCATTTTAATTTAACATAATGCTTTGCCTGCAGAGGTTTTCATATTCTGCGGTTTTGCAGCAGGTGTTTTATTATGGCTTAATGAATGTTGTAACTTAATTGCGTAAGCACATATCTTAAAGAGCAAGCCCCCGTCCGGTTTTAGCCTCCTGCCTTGTAAATTCACGCCCCACAATCCGCTAATCTGCTTACCCTCTGCTAAAACTACACTCTGTTGAAGCAAAAATGTTTTTCTACAATGTTCCCCTGAATAAGGATGAAATAATGCCAAATCAGTCTCCCGTCAATCACGCATGGCTTCTGGCTTCACGCCCTAACGGCGAACCGACAAAAGATAATTTCCGCTTTATCGAACACGCAATACCGGAACTCAAACAGAATGAAGTGTTATTGCGGACCGTCTATTTGTCGCTGGATCCTTACATGCGTGGACGTATGGATGAGGGAAAATCTTATGCACCGCCCGCGGAGCTGGATAAGCCGATGGTTGGCGGAACAGTATGCCAGGTTGAAGCCTCTGAACACCCTGACTACCAGCAAGGTGACTGGGTCCTCGGGCAAAGCGGATGGCAGGAATATGCCGTATCGGATGGCAGCGATTTGACCAAACTGGGCACCGATCTGCCCCATCCTTCCTGGGCGTTGGGCATTCTGGGTATGCCCGGATTTACCGCGTACATGGGACTCATGAATATTGGTCAGCCTAAGGCGGGTGAAACCCTGGTTGTCGCCGCCGCTACGGGGCCGGTTGGCGCAACGGTAGGACAATTAGCCAAACTCAAAGGCTGCCGCGTGGTTGGCGTGGCTGGCGGTGAGGAAAAGTGTCGCTATGGCATTGAAACGCTGGGTTTTGACGCCTGCCTTGATCACCATCAGGAGGACTTCGCCGAACAGCTGAAAAATGCCTGTCCGGACGGTATTGATATCTATTTTGAGAATGTCGGTGGAAAAGTATTTGATGCCGTATTCCCGCTGCTCAACACTGCTGCGCGCGTGCCGGTATGTGGTTTGGTTTCAGGCTACAGCTCGAAAGACCTTCCCGAAGGCCCCGACCGCACACCATTAATCATGGCCGGTATCCTTAAGCGTCGTATTCATATGCAAGGCTTTATTATCTTTCAGGATTATGGCGACCGTTATCCTGAATTTTTATCCGCGATGTCGCCTCTGGTGGAAAACAAAAGATTCACTACCGTGAGCATGTTATTGAGGGATTAGACAATGCCCCGCAGGCTTTTATTGACATGTTAAGCGGTAAGAATTTTGGTAAGACGGTTGTGAAAGTCTCTTCGTAACACTTTTCCCGTGACAGCACCACACTATGCTCAGGTGCTGTCACGCCTTTACGGCATCCCTCGACATTTTGCATGCAACCCTTTGTAAATCTCAGTTTGCGCTCCCTGTATCCTGCCTGGCGGCCTATTATATCGACTCGCCAGACGGCTGGTGTAAACAGGGAAACAGGGAAACAGGATATGGTCGAAGGAATGATTTGGCTAACCGGCAGCGTGATTGCGTTATCTGTTGGCAGCTTTATTACCGTTATCGCTTACCGGTTGCCTCAGCGTATACTTGATCCGAACTCAACACTGTCTTTATCGTGGCCCCGCTCACATTGTCCAGGCTGTAAAACGCCATTGCGCCTGCGCGATAACATTCCGCTGCTGAGCTGGCTGTGGCTGCGGGGAAAATGCCATGCCTGTCAACGGCCCATCGGCTGGCGCTACCCGGCTATCGAAGCGAGTACCGCTGTTATTAGCCTGCTGCTGACCGCATTACTGCCTCATAATGTGATGCTGCTGTTCTCTCTGTTATTGATCTGGAGCTTGCTCGCGTTAAGCCTGACAGACGTTGAATATCAGTTATTACCGGATGCGTTAACGCTTCCCCTGCTTTGGCTGGGATTACTGCTACATGCTTTTGACCTGCTGGCAGGTAGCTTAGCCGATGCCGTATTCGGTGCTGCTTTGGGTTACGCGCTGTTATGGATATTCGCCAACGGCTACCGTTGCTTGCGTGGTACAGACGCTCTGGGAATGGGTGATGCCAAGCTGCTTGCAGCATTGGGTGCCTGGCTTGGCTGGCAGATGCTGCCATTGGTGTTGCTGATTTCAACAACCAGCGGTCTCTGTTATGCCCTAACGGCGAAGCTTATTTTCAACCGCTCGCTGGGCCGGGCTATTCCGTTAGGCCCGTGGCTCTCACTGGCAGGCGCGTGGTTATATCTCAGGGAATTACTTTAGCGTTGAAAAGGCCCTTTATGCTGTTCCAGGCCCTTCACGCTGCTTCAGGAAAAAACCGGTGACGCTGGGCCACCGGTTGAAAATAATCCCTGTAAGCGTTCAGTTTCTGCGCCGTTATTTAAGGCGGAACGCTACCACACTGTCACCCGCCTGAGTCCCGAGCGAACCGTGCCCACCGGCAGCAATTACCACATACTGTTTGCCATCTTTACCCATAAAAGTGGATGGCGTAGCCTGCGCGCCTGCGCTGAGCTCGGTTTGCCAGAGTAATGCGCCAGTGTTGCTGTCATATGCACGGAAGAAGTTATCTGCCGTTGCACCGTGGAACACAACATCGCCTGCGGTAACCAGCGGGCCACCATGCGCTACCATTCCCACAGGAAAACCGATCGGGAAGCGACCTGGAAGAAAACTGGTCAACAGATTTTTAGTGGTACCCACACGGCGAAGCCATTCAGTTTTACCTGTTTTGAGATCGACCCCAACCATGCGTCCCCACGGTGGTGCAATACAGGGAATGCCCAGATCAGAAGCTAACTGCTGAATGCGGATAGCATAATCACCATGGAAATTCTCATTCCAGTATGGCTGGCCATCTTTGGTAAACATACGTTGCGTTGCCGTTTGCGGCGTACGTTTGATCAGGGTGTATTTATAGGCCAGGCGTACTGGTGCGGCGATTAATATCTGACGCTGAGGATCTACTGCAACGGAACCCCAGTTGAAAACACCAATATTACCCGGGAAAATCAGTGAGCCTGTTTCAGTTGCAGGCGTCCACGGATTACCATCGTAGCGAAGCTGACGGAACGCTGCGCGACGAGTGTGATCTGATCAAACGGTGAAACACCCCACATTGATTTTTCAGTTAACGGCTGCGGAATAAAATTCAGGCTTGAAACCGGCTGCGTTGGGGCAAATTTTTCGCCCTGAACTCCGCCTTCAGTTGACACCTTAACCTGCTCAACGGGATAAACCGGTTTACCCGTAAGTCGGTTGAGTACAAACAGATTACCGGTTTTGGTAGGCAGAATAACCGCAGGTTCAGCATTGTTATGATAGTTGATATCCACCAGAGACGGCTGTGATGGATTATCGCGGTCCCATAAATCGTGATTTGAACTCTGATAGCGCCATTTGAAAGCACCGGTTTTTAAATCCAGAGCCACCAGCGCATCACGAAACTTCTCGGTGTTGCTGTTAGCATCACGTTCGATACCCAGCTCATCCGGCGAAGCATTGCCAAACGGCACGTACACTAAACCATTTTTCAGATCGGCGCTTAGTGTGCCCCACGCAACCGGCGTATCCTGAGACCAGGTGTCATTAGCCGCAATGGGCGCGGTGTTTTCAGGATGGGCCGGATCAAAGTTCCAGACCAGGCGTCCACTGATAACATCATAAGCGCGGATAACACCCGATGGATTACCGCTATTAAAGCCGTTATCCATTACCGAGCCGCCAACAATAACCAGATTTCCGGCAACCAACGGCGCAGCCGTTTGCATCAGAGCATGCGGACGCAGCTCTCCCATATTGGCATGTAAATCTACTTCACCGTTTTTACCAAAATCGGCACAGCGTTCACCTGTATCAGCATCCAGTGCAATCAGACGCGCATCTGTTGTCGCGTTAAAAATACGTTTGCGACAGAGTGCAGGCTGAGCGGCAGTGTTATCCGCGGTGACAGGCGTGCTTTCATAATAGCTAACGCCGCGACAGGTTTGATGCTGTTGCAAATAAGAGCGATTTTTGTCCGGGGCTGTTTTCCACTTCACAGCGCCGGTTTCTGGGTCCAGTGCGTGCACTTCATTATGCGGCGTACAGAAATACAGCATACCGTTGACCTTTAACGGCGTCGCTTCAAATGTATATTCAGTCGCATCATCAGACTGGCGAACATCACCGGTATGATAAGTCCAGGCAACTTCCAGATTTTTAGCGTTATCGTTGGTGATTTGATTAAGTGACGAGAAACGCAGGCCATTGCCGGAGCCGCCATAGGCACTCCAGTCATTACCGGCACCCTCTGAGGCTGAAGGCGTGCGCTCATTATTGATGGTGCCCTGCTGAACAAGTGGATCATAGAAACAAAGCCCGGCCACCAGCACAACCATAACGATAACTGTGCTTCCTAACAGCGGATGAAAGCGGCGTTGCCCTTGATATAACGGGCGCACCACCCAGGGTAAAGCCAGCCAGAGGCCAATCACCCCAAACACATCGCCGCGTGGGATCCATTGCCACTTATCAAAACCCACTTCCCAAATAATCCAGCACAGCGTTATCCACATCAGCAGCGCATACAGCGTCAGCGCACTGCGTTTGTTGAGAAACAACAAAATGGCCGTCATCAGTAAACCCACTGCCATTAGCGCATAAAACGCGCTTCCCCCGACGAGCAGGAGTGCTCCCCCATGTACAACAGCGCAATCGCCACGATCGCGATGACTATACTGGTAATTTTGTTAACCATGATCCTTCCTCAGGCCATCAAGAACTTCAAATTAAGACACATAAAATCAACGAGATTTTAACTAACGTAAGGGAATTGTAAAAACACGTCAGGAAGTAGTGATTAGATAAACTGATTAAATGCCGTGAGAGGTATAGCGTAACGGCGCGGGTCAGACAGTCTTTTCCTGTCGATTCGCATGAGATTTATCTCACGAAATTAATCATTGCTCTGAAAAGTCCGCACATTTTGTACAAAAAGAGGATTAATCAGGCAGCCGGTTTTTACCTTTTTTGACCTGATTACAGTTTCTGACTTAATACGCTACAACGCAGAATGTTCAGGCGTGCTCTTGGCGTGGCTCTCCCGGTTAGCCCTGATCTGCACTTTTAACGCCGACATTTGATTCATAAATCGCCACCTAATGACCAGGCCTGTAATGCCTTAATCATGAAGAGGCTGTGGAGGTATGGAACACGTTTTAATTTCTCATTTCGCGTGGATATTCATTATTTAAGAAAGTTAAATATCACTAATGCCAAAGCAATAAAATAATAAAAAATCATTCTCTTAATTAATGATTGCTGATTAATGCACAGGGCTTTTATTTTCCTGGCTGGCAATATGCACAGCTTCTTTATAAAACCCGTTAATTAAGCTGTTGATTTCGATTATTAATGTTTTTAATAAGCCTCTGTTTTTTCTTAAAATGAGTTTACGTTGCAGTATCAGGAAGGTGTTGAGGTTATATTTATCTGAATAATTTATTTCCCCGAAACCCCAGCGGGTTTCCCCTTGTCATTTTGTAGACAACACGACAGGTTATGTATGAATAAAAAACTGCATCAACAGGCGCGCAAAAACTGGCACAATGTTAAAAAAGTCAGCTTTACTTTAAAAATGCTAATTAATAAGCACGCCGTACAGGAAATTAGCGCGCCGGAATATGACGCATCACTGGAGCGTGATATTACAATAACATCAGAAAACAAAGCATTAGCAGCTATTCCAAAAGTGGTCTGGATGTACTGGCACGATACCCATCTTCCGGCGTCGATCACGCTGATGACAGAAAAAATCCGTCGGGATAATCCGGACCACGAAATTAACCTGTTAAACAAGGCCACCCTGAATCGCTATTTACCGGATCTGATTTTCAGTTCTTCTGACATTTCAGTTCCTCATCAAAGTGATGTTATTCGCCTGGAGTTGCTCTGTCGTTACGGTGGGATCTGGATGGATTGCAGTATGCTTCTGTTCGAAAACCTGTCCTGGGTTCATGAATGCCATGAGAAAAACAGCCGTGATCTTATCGGATATTATCGGGAAGTCTCA
Organism: Pantoea sp. LMR881; assembly: GCF_027157825.1. Lineage (NCBI taxonomy): Bacteria > Pseudomonadati > Pseudomonadota > Gammaproteobacteria > Enterobacterales > Erwiniaceae > Pantoea > Pantoea sp. LMR881. The sequence goes on along the minus strand of NZ_JAPVOK010000002.1, from coordinate 404,051 downwards.
ACCGTGAATCCGCAGTCGCCAATCATTGAAAGCTGGTTTTTTAGCTGCGCCGCAACACAATCCTTTTATTCAGGAATGGTTAAAACATCTTTCACCGATTAAAACTCTCGGTTCAAAGCAATACTTTGACAAAATGAGAAAGCGTGATGATTACGACAGTCTGGTCCAGAAGATTACTGATCCCCCTTACCTGCTTGTCTATCTTGCACAGCAGGCTGCCATGAAAGAATATAAACACTTTAATATTTTTGCCCGTAAGTGTGAGGCTAATGCGTTTTACTATCAGCGTTTACATGGCTGGAACAGTGCTAAATTTGCCTGCCTGATAATGTTCAATAAAAGGCCGACTACCCCGCCACCGATCATCAAGCTGACAGGCAACGAACGCTTACATATCGATTTCAACCTCAGGCTGGGTTTTTATAATCCACACAGTATTTTTGGCGAACTGACACACTTCAAACCCAGCGTCATTATCCCAACGCACTCCTCACCGGTTCCTTAACAAGGTTCCGTGACGGAGGCATGACGGAGGGATGTTTACAGGTTGCTGCCTCCGTCAGACCGGTCCTGATTATGCTCTGTCTTTCTTAGCCATTCCTGTAATTTATGCACTGATGTGGGTGCCTGATACACGAAACCTTTGCCCTCTTTGAGCGGACGAAGCAACCCTTGCTCCGTCAGGCTTTTCAGCCGGGTGCGTGCAGTATTATCAGAGATGCCCAGCCGCGTCTTTACGCTGGCTGCACTGAGCAGCGACCCTGGGGCATTCAGCGCAATAGCCATAATATCAAGTTCGCCTTTCCCCAGTATCAGGTGTTGTTCAACAAACGTTGCCAGCCGCTGACGTTCCTGATGCAGCGTCTCTATCTGTTCAGTAAAAGCATGAACGGCACGCACGACAGTATCGCACTGAAACTGCACGAAATAAGTCAGATCCATGTCATCCGTTTCGCTGTAGAGATAGGCCATGCCATATTTCACTGCCGCCACTTTTAGCAGCTTACTGATCGAAATATAACGAAACGCGCTGTAGCCCTTGCGTATGAGGTGATGATAAAACAGACCGCGAGCGGTACGTCCGTTGCCGTCATTAAACGGATGAATATAGCCTATGGCAAAGTGCAAAATGCAGGCCACTAACAGTGGATGAACCTGCTGCGCTTCGAGACGAGTGATCTCTTCACACAGGGCATCGAGCATCCCGGCCAGCCGTTGGAAATCGGGTGGGCGATGAACAATTTCGCCATCGCGGCCCGCAACAAAAACCTCATTGTTGTGGCGTAACTTACCGGGATGGTATTTGCTGTCATTGATGTCAGCGCAGGCAATGCGATGAATGGCGAGAATATCGTCACGGGTCAGCGGTGCATCTCCCATGGTGACAATATGCTGCATCAACCGCCAGTTGCCCATAATCATACTTTCGTCTTCATTACGCGGCGCACGCCCTACCGCCAGTAGCGCCATTGCCACACGTGAGGTTGTCGCTGCGCCTTCCAGCTGGCTGGATGAGATCGCCTCCTCCATGACTAACTGCGACATCAAATAGCTCGCGGCATCCTGTTCTGAAGGCTGGCCATTTTGCGCAAAAGTCAGCTTATCAATGACTGACAGCGCCTTGCTGATGCGCGGCGTCAGGTTAAGCATCACGGTTTGTTCTGCCAGCGCAAAAAATTGCGCGGTACTGCGCCGTTTGAGCTTGAGTGCCGTCCAGATATTGTCCCGCTGTGCTTCATCATTAAGCCGACGATAGATCTCATCGTAATGTAAATAGCGGGCATCCCAGTCAGAGTGTGTTTTCAGGAGCGCAATCATGTCGCTGGCCGGTAGCGTATCGTTCAGGTTTACAGGCGGACGGCGCAATTTCATCGCAAGCAATCTCAAAAAGGTGTTTTTTGAGTTTACGTGAGATTACCCAGCGGAGTAAATGACCTTCTGCCCACACTCTGACGCATTCGATGCACCGCTTTGATGCGCAGGCTAATAATTCAACAAAAAACTTATCAGCTTTTCTGCAGAATATAGCGCATTAAGGCTTTATTCTGCTGTGGTTACGCCCTGACAGCCTGAAAAAGCGAAAACGGCACTCTTTTTGCTTTATCCCTGAGTCTGTTTTCTTCAGGAGATATGAGATGAACCCGAGTCGCTATCGTTACACCATTTTTTCCATGCTGTTTCTCATCGCCCTGATTAATTACGTTGATCGCGGTGCGCTCTCTTTCGCCGCCAATGCCATCTCCGCTGAATACCACTTCTCTAAAGTTCAGCTAGGCGCGGTACTGGGCTACTTTGGCTTTGGCTACCTGTTTGGATCACTGTGTGGGGGCTTTCTTGCTGATCGTATTGGCACGAAAAAAGTCTGGATGATGGCAGGCATACTCTGGTCGTTGCTGGAAATCGCCACGGCGTGGGCCGGTGATTTAGGGCTGGCCCTGTTTGGCGGATCGGCCATTATGGGTTTTGCTGCGCTGCGTATCCTGTTTGGCTTTTCAGAAGGCCCTGCTTATGCCCTGATGAACAAAGCCATTGCCCACTGGGCGCCCGATAAAGAACGCGGTTTTGCTCTGAGTATCGGCCTGCTGTCAACGCAGGTGGGTTCGTTACTGACTGCACCTGTTGCGGTAGGCTTGCTGTTACTGACCAATGACTGGCGTATGATGTTCATCCTGCTGGGCGTCATGTCACTGCTGGCGATGCTGCTGTTTGCCCGCACCTTTAGCGATGGCCCGGAAAGCAGTGCAGCAACGAACGAAGCCGAACGCACATTGATAAGAAACGGCCAGAAGGCAGGAAAACATCATGATACGGCGCTGCCGTGGTGGCGGTTTTTTACCAGCCGCACCCTGGTGTGCAACGCGCTGGGCTATTTTTCTTTTCTCTACATTACCTTCACGTTGGTAACGTGGATGCCGAAGTATCTGCAGGATAATTTTCACTACGATCTGCATTCATTATGGTATGTCGCGATGATCCCGTGGAGTGGTGCCTGTATCACAGTGCTACTCGGTGGACGTATTGCCGATCGGCTTCTGGCACGGTTCGGTAATCTGCGCCTGGCGCGTAACGTTTTTGCTGCCGTAACGCTGTGCGGCACCGCATGCTGCTTTATGGCAATACCTTACATGCACTCTGCTGCGGGGATTATTGCGCTGATGACGCTGGGTAACGCCTTAAATGCGTTGGTCAATAATGTTTACTGGTCAGTTGTCATTGACGTTACACCTAAATCGTCGGTGGGTACCTACAGCGGCATGACGCTGGCGATAGCAAATCTGGCCTCGATTATTTCACCGATGCTGTGCGGCTGGCTGGCGGAATATTATGGTTACAACGCCATGTTTACCGTGACTGCCGTCATCGCTTTTGGCAGCATGCTGGCGATGACGCTGCTGCAACCGGAAAAACCACTGCAACCGCAAGCGAACGACAGGATCGCAGAGCAAGCGGCCTGATTAACTGACGCGCAACGATCATCACCCGTTGCGCGTTATCCCAGCCCGGCGAATCGTATAATGCACACATGCTGCGCGCCTTGTAAGGGTTATCAGCCATGTTTTTCGCAGAACTGTTCAATATCGCCTGACTGAAAATCAGCCAGATTCGCCATTAACTTCTCCAGCGGCCACTCCCACCAGGCAATGCGTTGTAAGGTTGCCGCAATCGCAGGCGTAAATCGCACCCGCAGCGATTTAGCCGGCACGCCACCCACGATGCTGTAAGGCGCAACGCTTTTAGTCACGACCGCCCCCGCAGCCAGCACGGCACCGTCACCAATCGTGACGCCGGGTAACACAATCACGCCATGACCTATCCAGACATCATTACCAATAATCACTTTCGCTTCGCGACGGGCAGCAAAAAATTTGCGATCGCGCTCTGCACTGGCGTCGTAATATTCCGGGCAGTAGGTAAAACGATGTTGTGAGGCGCGATCCATTGGGTGGTTAGGCGCACCGATACGCACCTGATTTGCAATCGCGGTGAAGCGCCCTATCTGCGCGTCGGCAATGCAACAGTGTTCACCCACGTAGGAGAAGTCGCCGAGCGTGCTGTATTCAAGATAGCTGTGCGCAAGGACTTCGCACTGTTGACCGATGTCGGTTTCGCGCATACGCACGCTGTGATCGATCACGGTGTGTTGGAGTTTGGCAGTAATTACGGCGGCAAGAGACATGGCAACTCCCGGGTCTGGTCAGAGGTCTGGATAAGTCACGTGCGCTGCACGGCTTAATTCAGCGACTACCTTAACCGGGAAAAATGACAAACAGATTTACGGTGAAAAAAGGCGGAGTGGTTAGCTCCGCCTTGTTTCGAGTTCCGGTTAATATACCTGACCGGTCAGTTGCATAAGGGCAACGATGATCTGCAAAATGATTCGAATGATATCCAGAATCAGCCTTGTCAGTTCCATCACTTTCCTTCTCCTGCTACAGGAGCGCGCTGTTCAGCTACCGAGGCTTTGACTCTACCCGCCGGGCGCCTAAGCACATCGTGTGGAGAGAGCTGAGCGGCACTCATGGTTAAAGCCACAGGCCAGCACCACCTGATGCCTGCCGGGATTTTAAAAACCGTGCCCCTGGGAGCGGCCAGTCAACAATGAGGCTGAGCTCACTTCTCAACACCTGTATAAACATACAGCATTTTGGCGAAACTTGAAATATTTCGCTGCACTATTTAGAATCGCAGTTGTGGAGAGTGCTGAGCACCTCGTTCGCCACCCGGTTACCAGCCAGATGACGAACAAAAAATAAAGGATTTGGCTTCATGCCAAATCCTTTTTATTGCCCCGGTTTAGGTGTTAGTTAGCGGCACTGACACGCCAGACGGTATTTCCTGCATCATCAGCAATCAATACACCGCCCTGCTTATCCGTCGCCAGTCCAACCGGCAAGCCGCGCACCTGTTTTTGATCATCCGTCAGAAACCCGGTTACTACCGGTTGTGGCAGGCCCACAGGCTTACCATTCTCAAATTTAACCCACACCACCTGATAGCCATTTAACGGCTTACGGTTCCAGCTACCGTGTTCGCTGATAAAAGCCCCACCGCGATACTGCGGCATATTGTCGCTGCTGTAAAATGTCAGGCCAAGCGGCGCAACGTGTGAGCTGAGCGCGTAATCAGGCTTGATCGCTTTCTCCACCAGATCGGGACGTTGCGGTTCTGCGCGCTTATCGACGTGCTGACCGAAATAACTGTATGGCCAGCCGTAAAAGCCTTTTTCCTGCACCGATGTGATGTAATCGGGCACCAAATCAGAGCCAATTTCGTCACGCTCATTAACAATGGCCCATAACCTGCCGCTTTCCGGTTCCCACTGCATACCCGTCGGGTTACGTAAGCCGCTCGCATAGATGCGGCTGGCTCCGCTGGCAGCATCTACTTCCAGTATGGCGGCACGGCGGTACTCCGCACCAATACCGTTTTCAGTGATATTACTGTTGGAGCCCACGCCAACATAGAGCTTAGTGCCGTCAGGGCTGGCGAGCAGCGATTTGGTCCAGTGATGGTTGATTGGCCCACCCGGCAGTTCCGTGACCTCTTCAGGCGGGGTGCGTATTTCTGTTTCGCCTTCGGTATAAGGAAATTTAACCAGGCTGTCGGCATTGGCCACGTACAGCGTATTGCCAACCAGCTGCATGCCGAAAGGCGAGAAAAGATTTTCGATAAAACGATGCTGTTCCCATTTACCGTTAACATTACGTAGCAGCGTAATACTGTTGCCACCCTCGCCAGCTTTACCTGACGCATTTTTCACAAAGCCGGTAATCAGCTCTTTGGGTTTCAGGGTGGGTTTTGGCGGCCCGTTCGATTCCGCCACCAGCACATCATTGTTAGGCAGAACATAGACCTGGCGCGGGTGTTTGAGATTCTCAGCGATTTTTTCAATCTTTAACCCTTCCGCCACTTTTGGCATTTCACCCGCTTTCCAGGGTACGCCTTCCGGCACCTGCATGGGCGGCACGATTGAATTATGTACTTCAGGTAATTCCGGGTTCGGGCCAACCTGTTTTTGCGGATCAATTAGCGCACCGTCATCACAGCCCGCCAGCAAAGCGACTAACGTCGCAGCAATGAATGTTTTTTGCCTGTTTTTCATTTTTGCTCCTCCTTAAGCTGTGCGTTGACGTAACGCGAGCTGAACATTGGCCAGCAGCAGCAACGCAACCACCAGCGTAGAGAGCGTTACCCCTAACGGCACCACCGCATAGGCATCTCGGCTGTGAATAAAGGCATTGAGAATAGCGGCGATGATGGCCACAAGCGACAGCCAGAAATGGGTTTTTTCTGCGCTATCACTGCCGCGAAACAGATAAACAAGGCTGAGAATACGCGGCAAAATGGCAATCACCAGACCGATGGCGATCAGCCAGCTGGCTGAATGTGTCCACATCAGGACATAACTTTTCATGTAGATGATATCAAACAGCCAGGCTGCAAGGAAAAAGCCAAGTGGCAGGGGTTCGAGCAGAGCGTACAGCGTGACGGCAAATGCTGATCTTCGCGAAGTATTGCGCATCTTCCTCTCCATTTTTGATCAATATGCCAGTTAAGGGCGGCGCTTCGCATCCCAGACAACCGCCCTCGCGCCTGTAAAAGATTAGTAAATATGAAAGAAAATGACGGGTTAATTCAGCAGGAAAGGAAAAACGAACAGCGTGTTCAGAGAAAAAGAAGAAAATAACCCACTCAGGAGGCCGTTGAATGATGGCGATGACGAATCACGGGCGAGTCGGCAAGTCTCTCCTGAGCCATATAGCGGCTACGTTTCAAATCGCGGATAAGCTCTTTTAAGCACTTTATCTTCGAGCCTGTCAGGCGGCATCTTTTGTGTTCATAGCCAGCCTGATTAACTGGCAGAAGTTGCTGGCCTGTTTGTTGCCCTTCGTTCAACAGCGCGCCGCGAAATATCAAGGCGGTATCCTCTGCCGGGCTGGCTATATCCGCCACTATTTTAGCTGAGCCGATAAGCGTGATGATCCCCACTGCCAGCATTCTTTTCTTCATCCCGGTAACTCGTCTGAGTGATAGTGCAAAGCATTAAAATTATGCTGTGGCACTATCACTTAAAAACAGCCGCAGGACAGTCAAAAGAATTAAACCTTTTGTGAACTATAGCTCAGCTGCGAGGGGCAAAAGCCTGTAATTCCCGGGCGTCATGGCTACAGAACATGGTTACGTCATGGCTGTGCTGCAGCGATAATTCGCGAAGCCGCTGTTGATTTGTGCGCCAGGCCTGAGTATCACTACGCATCATCCACTGATAAAACCGTAAACCTGGCGTGCAGTGGCGCGTTTCGTGATGCATTTCGCCACGATAAAACCATGCGTCACCGCCATGCAGCATCCATCCCTGACCATGACGTATTGCCACACCAGCGTGTCCGGGCGTATGTCCCGGCAAAGGCACCAGCAGAATGTCATCGCTTAAATCGTCGATAGCACGAACGGCATCAAAACCAAACCACCTCTCGCCGCCATCCGCATAGCCGCGCCAGCCATCACGGCTGCCCCACTGTTGAGGTCGGTAGCGTTGCCGGCGTAGCCAGCTCTGCGCGTTGGTTGCACTTTGTAATTCACGCTGCAGCAGATGAATACGCGCCTGCGGGAAATCGGTAATACCGCCCGCATGGTCAAAATCAAGATGCGTAAGAATGATGTGACGCACATCATCGGGTCTGAAACCTAAATCAACCACCTGTTGCCAGGCACTCAGTCGCTTGTCATAACGGATATTGTTCATTACGCGGAAAAAACCCGAAAGACGATCAGCTGGCCGCTGTATATCCTGTAAGCCCATGCCCGTGTCGACCAGAATTAAACCCTGCGCATCCGTCTCCAGTAACAGGCAATGGCAGACCAGATGAGCAAAGGGTGATGCGCTGAATCCGTCATACAGCGCGCCGCCTAGCGGACACATACAACCACAATTGAGATGGTGAATACGCACAGAGTCTCCTTATATTTAACCCGCCCGCACAATTTAGCTAAATCAAAATGGCTGGCAGGCTCCTCAAAGCTGGCTTGTTAATAATGTCATGATTAACTTATCCAGGATAATTTACAAACCCGCAAGGCGATCGCTGAAAATCACTCAACTCAAATAGCCTGAAATTAATAACGAGCTGATTTATATAGATAAAAAATAAACAGATTTTCCGGCATTTATTTAGCGAAGCCGCAGGTAGCCTATATAAAAACCGGAGCTAATCGTCGGGCAGATCCCGCTAATTAAAAAGCGTTGCGGAGGGTGGGAAATAATATTTTTCGCTTCACCTGTTATTTTTGTGGGCAGGTCACGTAGCGCGAAACGCCAGCACTTTTTCGTTACAGTGTCACTAAAAGCGCACGGATCACCGGGAAAACGCGCGGAGATAACACCGGCAAAGAAGGCATCGACGCTCAGATCAGGGTTTCCCCTGACCTGAGTTAAAAAGACGGTAAGCGTTACTGTGTCAGTTGACGGACGAAACGGATAATCTCCTGATTTTGCCCGTGCTCAAACAGACAGTGCTGAAAGCGTGGGCCACTGACGGCTGTACGTACCAGCTCTGGATCGATCGCGCGCAGCGTATCAAGATAATTCTCTTTGATCACGGCGGCTTTCACCTGATTCAGCAGGCCTGCGTTTCGCACCTGCGGCTCTTTGCGCTCGGGGGATAACCGTGGCCCTTTTCGCCGGTAAAGGCTTTTTCAAAAATAAAACGCAGATTCAGCTCTGCACCCCAGCCAAACCCTTTTGCGAAAGGCAGCGACAGCGCGTTACCGTTATTGATTTGCGCAAACAGGTAGGCATCAGCAGGATCGATGCAGTAACCGCACACCACGCCAGGATGGATATTAAGCGACATCAGCGCGCCCTGTCCGGTACCGCAACCGGCTACCACAAAATCTACCGCCTGGCTGTTGAGCAGTACGCTGGCCTGAATGCCCAGATGAATGTAGGTCAGAAGGTGATCCTGCTCGTCGCTCATGCCGACATTAAAAACCTGATGGCCCAACGGCTCTGCAACCCCTTCCAGTTCTTTTAAAACAATGGCGTTTTTCGCCGCCTGGCTGTTTTCCATCATTAGTGCGATTTTCATGATCTGCCCTTATCATTTAATTGAAACACCGTTTCATTTTAATGAAAAAGCGGTAAAGTGCATAAGCTAAATCACCCTGTCGCTGTGAGTCTCGTCACAAAATGACCACGGCGCAGCTAACCCGCATCAGGAGATCCTATGTTTATCTATCAACAAGACCGGCCACTTGAGGATTTAGGCAATGGTGTCACACGCCGTATTCTGGCCCACGGCGGTGGCATGATGGCGGTCGAAGTTAATTTTGAGCAAGGTGCGGTTGGCCCACTGCATCATCATCCGCATGAACAGTTAACCTATGTGTTAAGCGGGCGTTTTGCGTTTACTATTGCAGGCGTCACGCAGGAAGTGGGCGCTGGTGATACCTTGTATAAAGCGCCGGATGTGGTGCACGGTTGCGTCTGTCTGGAAGCGGGTACGTTGCTGGATACCTTTACGCCACAGCGCGAAGATTTCTTAGCGAAGAAATAAAAAATGCGCGGCCCCCGGTGCCGCGCAGTGATTCAGGTAGAGTGCTTTGCCCACCACAGCCGCAACGTTAATCCCCAACCGCTGGTCCAGCCGCTGGTGGTGCTCACCACCTTACCTTTGTACAGCACAATGAACGTTGGCGTGGCTGCAATGTCCCAACGTTGTGCCAGCTCGCCACGTTGATCATTGATGCCGGGTCCGTTCAGCGATTTTTTGCGCATCCAGGTTTCAACCTGAGCATCATCACCTGACCGAATCGCTACACTCAGTACCGGCTTGCCCTCAGCGATCAGGTTTGCCACGCTCCGCGTTGTCAGCTTACAGATATTGCACCAACTGGCCCAGACATACACTAACAGCGGCTGTGACTGGCTGAGCTCAGCCAGATTCAGGTTCGCATCATTCATACCGGTAACGGGGACCGCCGCCAAATCCTCGGGTAACGTCGGCGCACGCAAGCGATCCGCTCCCCAGATAAAGATCATGACGATGAGCAGTAAGCCACTCCCTTTACGCAACCCGCGTGTTAAACGTCTCATTCTGCATCCTTAATCGCTGCTTTAACCGCCATCTCGAGTTGTTCATAGGGTATCGCGCCGCTGATCATACGATCGCCTATCAGCGTTGCCGGGGTCCCCTGTACACCAAGCTGCTGCGCTAATGTCAGGTTAAGGTTGACCGTATCGAGGCTTTGCTGGCTGGGCTCTTTCAGCGTAATCCCGGTTTTTTCCAGTGCCGCTGCGATACTGGCACTATCGTGATAGCCTTTTTTCATCATCAGGCGCTTATGCAGTGCGACGAATTTTTTCGGCTGCTGCTCCCACACGGTCAGCGCCAGTCGCGCAGAACTGAGCGAGGTTTCGGAACGGTACGGCAGCGGCTTGAAGATGACGGCAACCTGAGGGTACTGCTTCATAATTTTCGTGATTTCAGCTTCGAACTTTTTACAAAACACACAGTTATAATCGGTAAACGTAACCAGCGTTAGCGTTGCGTTCTCAGGGCCAATGCGCGGCGAACCCGCATCGTTATAGAGCGCATCATGATTCTTAGTCACGATCTGCTTCACCACCTCCTGCTGTGTTTCGGCAGCCTGCTTCTCGTAAGCATCCGCCGCCTCCGCCAGAATTGACGGATTTTGTACCAGTGTTTCTTTGATCAGAACCTTAATGCGTGCTTCCTGTTCCGGGGTAAAGGGGCTGCCGCCAACGCTGGCGTGGTTAACAGCATCAAAATCAGTAACTGGGCGGTTTTCATTGTTTTTCCTTAGCGCGGGAGAGCGCCGATAGCACCGCGTCACGCGACAGCAGCGGCGATAAAATTTGACCCTGTGGCATAGCCGGGCCATAAATCTGATTGAACGGTACCGCGACACTGCCACGGCGTTGCAGGAACTGAGTGAGGATGGGATCGGCGTGGGTCCAGTCACCGCGCAGCAGAACCACATCCTCTGCCGCTAATGCGTTGCGCACGTCAGCACTGGCGAGCACGCGAGACTTGTTGATTTTACAGGTAATACACCAGTCGGCGGTCACATCGATAAAGATCCGTTTATGGCTGGCCTGAGCCACGCTTATCGCGTCCTCGCTGAGCGGTTGCCAGTTTAGCGCGTCAACACCGGAAGGAACGCGCGTGATCAGCAGCCAGGCCGCCGTGAGTGTTACCGTGAAAAAAACCGCCGTTGCCTGACGCCAGGCACCGTGCTTAATCAGCCAGCCAGACATCAGCACGACCATTGCGCCAGCTACCAGCATCACCACAGTGTGGCCCCAATGCGCGACCAGCAAACTAAGCAACCAGAAGCAGGCAACAAGCATCATCAACGCTAACAGGGTACGCAAATGCACCATCCAGCGTCCTGGACGCGGCAGACAGCGGGCAATGCCCGGCAATGCCGCAACCAACAGCCACGGCAAACTCATGCCGATACCGAGACAAAGAAACAGTAGCCAGAGTTGTGGCAGCGGTGCGGTGAGCGCATAGGCTAACGCGGTTCCAAGAAAGGGTGCACTGCACGGCGTTGCCAGCAGAGTAGCAAACGCTCCCTGAGTGAAGTGACCTGACAACCCCTTACTGCCCTGTGTTGCCAGGCGGGTATTAAAGGATGAGGGCAAACGGAAATGGAGCAGATCGAACAGGCTGGCACTAAACAAAAAGGTCACCAGCACCATTAACAGCAGAAAGACGGGGCTTTGAAACTGAATGCCCCAACCTAACGCCTGGCCGCTGAGCCGCAGCGCACTCATTAACAGGGCCAGAAACAGAAACGACGTGATGATGCCTGCGCCAGAAGCTAAAAATTGCTGGCGCGTCTGGCGTCGCGTCTGTGCCGGTTGTTGCACCAGTCCGCTCAGTTTGATGGCTAATACCGGCAATACACAGGGCATGAGATTGAGGATAAATCCACCCAGCAATGCCATTAGCGTTATAAACAGAAAGCTTTGCCCCTGAGAAGAGAACAGCGCCTGGCTGCCCAGCCTCGTTTCACTTTGTTGCGCCATGCCGCTGTCGGCCAACACCAGCGACAATGTTTCACCGGCCAGGGCCGGTGTGCTTTCTCCCCATTCATCCGTGACCGGCGCCCGCGCCTCCAGCAGATTACCGCTGATGTTTAGCGTGGGTTTGCCAATTATCGTCCCGGAAGGATGATCAAAAAACAGCTGAGGATGCTGCCATCCAGCCTGACGCTGTGCACGAATTTGCAGCTCGCCATTCACGTAACTGGCGCTAAGTGAATCCGTCAGGCCTGCGGCGACCGGCACCTGAGCCATGGCGCGTGAATAATCTGCCGCAAACTCTGCGTCGCCGGGCTGACTGAGATCCAGCGAAAAAGGATAGTCGGTAAGAATGCAGACATCAGAACAGGTTGAAAGCGTCAGCGTGCCAGCCAGGCGATCACCCTGCACGTTATGCAGCCTGAGCGGCAAAGCAACCCTGTCGTGATAACCCTGAGTCGTTATGCCTGACACGTTAAAACGCGCAGGCGTTGGCCAGTGCCATTCGCTTTGAATGCCAGACTGCTGCCAGTGAATTGTGGGTGCAACGCCCCCTTCGCCCGGCGTTCGCCAGTAGGTTTTCCAGCCAGATTCAAGGCGAATATCTAACAGCAACTGCGTAGTGCTGCCCTGAGGTGCACTACGCAGGCGAACGTCGGCATGGTTATTTTGCGCATCGCGCAGCCAGCCACTGTCTGCCGCCTGTACAGCAGGCAGGCAAGCGAGAGACAGGAGCAGCAGGCTCCTGATGAAAAAATTCATAATGTTCTCCGAAAAAGTGAATTAACGCGGGGTTAGCGCGGGTATCACAGTCGGAAAACGCAAAAGGTAAGATGCCGCCGTCGGGGTGGGGCCTGATGCAAACACGCCTGCGTAGTGTGCAGGCGTAGCGGCAGAGCACTGCGGACGAAAGTCAGCAGCAACAATAAAAAAGGAAATGGCAGATCAAAAAGCGGCGCATGACCCGGCAGAGATTTGGCGCTTAACGCACAACTGCTGTCGCCGGAAAAATGCTGATCAACGGGAGCGGTAACGATTTGCTGCGTCGCAACGGAAGAAGTCACAGCGCGCTGTAACACGCACAGCGTTAATACCAGACAAGCCAGTAGCAAAATGCATTTTGCACGCCGTTGCGTAATCGTCATGATATCGCCCGAAAGTAAGGTGCGCTTATAGTAAGCCTGTTCACCATAAGCACAACCCACTATCGTGTAAACTTTTGTTTATATTTTTCTGTGGTCCGGTTACACAATATCGTCAACGACACCGCCATCCACCCGCAAAGCCGCACCAGAGGTTGCCGAGGAGAGCGGTGAACAGATATAAACCACCATATTGGCGACCTCTTCAACTGTTGCGGCACGCTGAATAACAGAGCTGGGCCGCTGGCTCATCACAAACGCTTTCGCCAGGCTTTCGAGTGATTTACCGGTGCGCGCTATTTCCTCTGCCATCATGCTGGCGAAACCGTCGGATAAAGTCGGCCCGGGCAATATGCTGTTAACCGTGACGCCAGATCCCGCCGCCACTTTTGCCAGGCCTCGCGCCAGAGCAAGTTGTGCGGTTTTTGTGACGCCGTAGTGCACCATATCAGCCGGAATATTGCGCGCCGATTCAGAAGAGATAAACACCACACGGCCCCACTCTTTCTCCACCATTTTCGGCAGCAGCGCGCGTGACAGACGCACGCCCGACATGACATTGGTTTGCCAGTATTGCTCCCACGTGTCGTCGTCGGCGCTGTAAAAATCCTTTTGCCCATAGATGCCCGCGTTATTGACCAAAATATCGATGTGCGGCAGCCCTTTCAGTACAGCATCCACTCCCTGCGCGCTACCCAGATCGGCTATCGCACTGTGAATTTTTACGCCAGGCACCGCCGCATTCAGTTTTTGCTGCGCCCTGCTTATTGTGGCTTCGCTGCGCCCGTTAAGCACAATATCAGCACCGCACTCTGCTAATCCCTGGACAATAGCGAAACCGATACCGCCTGTTGATGCCGTCACCAGGGCCGTTTTCCCGCTGAGATCTATCTTCATGCTTTTCTCCTGTAGGTGGCGTTTAGCGTGATGTACGACAAAAAAGCCTGGTTGAAAACCCGGCTTTTTCATTGTCAGAACATGCTGCGATCGCGGCTATTCGGATTCAGTTTGATGCAAAAAGCGACCAGGATAGTCGGGCTTAATATGATGCTGGGCATCATAACGGCCAAACAGTTTATAGCGATTGAGCGCAATGCGATCGTAAGCAAAATTACTGAGGCGATCGGGTAAGTAGCGCAGTACACTGAGAAAGCGCCAGGGGCAGAGAGCTTGTGCATGACGCGGAACACGGCCTGCGCACGTAGCCAGTGTTGTTGATCGGCGATATAGACAATTGTACTGACATTCTCTTGCGGTAAACCTGCCCAGCGTAATAAGGCTTTTCCCTCTTCACTCTGTACCGAGGCAAAACGGACTTCGCGCGCCACATGATGACGCAGCATGAAATTGACCCAGCCATTGCACAATTTGCAAACGCCGTCATAAAGTACGGCGCTCTCACCGGGTTGCAGATAAGGCGGTTGCGACATGATCTTCCTCATTTACTGGCGTATCAGATTGAGTGTAGTCGTCAGCGCACAGCAAAAGCAGTACCGTTGCAAGATTGACGTAAAAAGGTAACAGGCGGAATGAGGAGCGGTAAAAGGCGGGGAGTAAGGCGTCAGGCCGCAGAAGAGTTAAACATCCCTCTGCTGCGGCCCGGCTTGGTTACTTAGCGTAAGCCTCAGTAGAAATCGTCAGCGTGACATCATCGCTCACGGCCGGTACATATTTGTCCAGCCTGAAGTCAGAACGCTTAATCGTACCGGTTGCATCAAAGCCGATCGCCTGTTTTTTTCACCATTGGATGCATGCCCTGCTGATTCAGCGTGGCGTGCAGCGTAACGGGCCTGGTAATGCCTTTCAGCGTCAGGTTGCCTTCAATATCAAATTTATTGTCCCCTTTCGCCATCACTTTGGTGCTGTGGAAGGTGGCGTTTGGATATTTAGCCACATCAAAATATTCCGCACCCTTAAACTCTTTGGTCAGCGCAGCAACATGGCTGTCAATCTGGGTGATCGGCAGCGTCACATCGACCCGTGACTGCTCTGGGTGATCCTTATCAAACACTAACGAGCCGCTGGTGTTTGCAATATCAGCAGTGGGATGGGAGAAACCAAAGTGCGTCCAGGTCACAATCACCGACGTATGCTCAGGGTTGAGCTGATAGCTCATCGCTTCTGCCTGGGAGAAAGGTGCATAAAGAGTCGCAAGGGCTAACAGCGGCAGCGCAACACGCTTGAGGTTTTTCACAGTAAATTCCTTATTAAACAGTTTCACTGTGAGTGTGGTTCAAGGCAGCGGGAATAAACAGTGAAGAGATTTGGTCAAAATTTTCAAAATTATTCAGCAATATCGTTACGTGACTATCACGCTGCGCGCCCGTCAGAGAAAAGTACCCGCCAGGCGCGGCGTTCACGAAGCAACTGCTGATGCAGTTGTTGCAGATCTTCCCACGTCAGCGCATCAATTGCTGCGGGTTCCGGTTCAGGCAGGCCATTTTCGCGACGCAGCAGCGCCAGAGCCGGATCGCTGTTAACGGTGCGTATATGCGATTTGAGCGAAGCCATATCCAGCGTCGGCATCGCTTCAGTCAGCGCGCGCAAAAACATTTTGCAATGACGCAGTAAGGCCGTCACGCTCAACGCGGGTGATTGCAGTGCAAACAGAACCCCATCGCGATCGGCGCAGCGGAGATAACGACTACTGACCACATAGCCAATTTGCTGCTCCACCCGCAGCCGCTGAAAAAGCGTGGCTCATAAACCAGCGCGAGTGCACGCAAGGCGGCAAGCTGCGGCGCATTTTTAAGGGGAATAAACAGCAGTAATGCCCTGTCGCGACTGGCGTGATCCACACGGGTTAAACCGCCGCGTGGCGCGGGAGGCGTAAAGCGTTGCGCAGGATTTACCGGCACGCTAAACAGCGAAAGATGACAGGCAACAAGCTGATGTTGTTTTTTACTGCCGCCACTCAACACGGCACGCCAGCATGCGGGCTGAAAAACGGCGGTTAACTGACGTGGCAGCACCCTGAGTAACTGGCGGATAGCAATGGTGTCTGGCGCTTCCTCTGCAACTGATTCTGCCTGCTGTGAAAAAACGCGCAGGATCTGTGCCAGCGCCCAGTCAGCCGCCAGCCAGTCGTCTGGCAAGCGCAGCGTCAACTGCCAGACGCCCTGCACTTCATGCCAGTCACCATGCCCGCCCAGATGGCGAACAGTCGCAAATAAGGGACGCAGCCGTTCGCCATAAGCCAGTGCAGTTTCAGCGCAAAGATTGGTGAAAAACTCAGGGCGCAGCGTCAGGGTGGCCACCGTATCATCCGGTTTCACCTGCGGTAAGGTTATTGCCTGATCGGGTAAAACTGAAGGCGCAAAGGGCCTGTTCCGGGGATAAAAATGTAAGGATGCCGGTTCCACTCTCATCTCAGACGAAGTGGGCCAGGTTGCCAGCGACAGCTCAAATCCCTGAGTAAGCACAGTTTCGCCCTGCACCTCAGGTGAGCAAAACAGTCTGGCAAGCGGCGCATTAAGCACAGCGGTAATCAGCCTGGCAAACCACACCGGCTCCGCAGGCGCAAAGCCCAGTACGCGCTGCTGTAACTGTGCCAGCGGCGACAGCGTGGCAAACTGCTGCTGCGCCAGTTGCAGATAGTGTTGCTGCTGTGCGGAGGTGGTAAGTAACAAAGCCTGCAACGTCTGGCGCACCAGTGCTGTTACCGCATCGGGAGCATCAGTGGTGAAAACGGCAGCCAGCAAACAGCTGTTATCCGCCTGATAAAGCCATTTCAGCGTCAGGTTGCTGGCTATGCCGCGCTGACGCAGCGTTGCCATCAGGCTACCCTCCGCTTCATCAAGCAAAAACTCACGCAATAAAGTGACGCTGTCACTTAGGTCAGCGGGCAGCAACCACGAAAGCCACAGCGTGCTGTCGCCCAGCGCGTGCATTTTCACCGCATGAGCGGCAGAGAAACGTAACGCTGGCGCGGATGAGTACATGTCGCCTTCAGGCAATGCACCTGCAAAATCACGGGCGATTTGCTCCAGCGCCTCCAGCGATTGCGGTCCCTGTAACCACAACTGCATATTCTTTGCGACAAAAAAGCGACGATGAAAATCCCGCAGTGCCGTTTGTAACGCGCCCGTGTTGTCACCGAATGCCGCTGCACTGCCAATGGTAAATCGTTGAAAAAAGCCGGGTTCAGCGATCAGGCTGCACAGTGCCGCCTCGGCTCGCGCCGGTGCGTGACAACGTAACATCTGATACTCAGCGTCAATGACCGCCACTTCCTGTTTTATCGCAGAAAGCGTCAGCAGCGGCGCGCACAGCATGTCCTGTAAACGCGCAACACCGTCTGACAGTTGATCGCTGGCGGTCTCGAAAAACCAGGCGCTGCGCCGCGCCAGCGTCGTGGCATTCACACGTCCGCCGCTGGCCTGGATCCAGCGCATCAGGCGCCCTTCATCGGGCCAGCGTTCGCTGCCGGTAAATAACAGATGCTCTAACAAATGTGCCAGGCCAGGCCAGCGTTCAGGCTCATCATGACTCCCCGCAGCGACCTGCACCAGTGCTGCCGCCTCGGTGGCTTCTGGCTGATGGATCAGCGTGACCTTCAGGCCATTTGGCAGCAGCAGCGGGCGGATCATCAGATATTGCCTGACTTGTAAATCAACTGAGAGTTACTGCGGTTGCGGAATTGCAGTTGACCAATTTTGATGTCGCTGCAATCTGCCTCACGGCGGGCTTCAAGAATTTTGCCGTGATGCGGTGACTTACTGCATACCGGATCAGCGTTATCTGCATCGCCTGTCAGCATGAAGGCCTGGCAGCGACAGCCGCCAAAATCTTTCTCTTTTTCGTCGCAAGAGCGGCACGGCTCCGGCATCCAGTCATAACCGCGATAGCGATTGAAACCAAACGAGTGATACCAGATATCCTCCAGACTCTGCTCCAGCACGGACGGAAACTGCACCGGTAACTGCCGCGCACTGTGGCAAGGCAGCGCCGTGCCTTCTGGCGTCACGCTGAGGAAGATCGCCCCCAACCGCCCATGCAGCCTTTCGGACGCTCTTCATAATAGTCGGGCGTAACAAACAGCAGATTGGTCAGGTTACCCGTGGCGCTCATGCGCTCACGATATTGCTGAACGATACCTTCTGCTCGGGCAATCTGCTCGCGGGTGGGCAACAGTCCCTGGCGATTCAGCTGCGCCCAGCCGTAAAACTGACAGGTTGCCAGCTCAACGTCATCCGCTTCCAGTTCAATACAGAGGTCGATGATTTTATCGATCTGATCGATGTTGTGGCGATGCAGCACAAAGTTAAGCACCATCGGATAACCATGCGCTTTTACCGCCTTTGCCATCTCCAGTTTTTGCTGAAACGCTTTTTTGGATCCCGCCAGGGCCGCATTCAGCGTTTCATCACTGGCCTGGAAACTGATCTGGATATGGTCAAGCCCGGCATCGGCAAAAGCATCAAGCTTGTTTTGCGTCAGACCAATGCCTGAGGTGATCAGGTTGGTGTAGAAACCCAGATCGCGCGCGGCACGGATCAGCTCCGGCAGGTCTTTGCGCGTCAGCGGTTCGCCACCGGAAAAGCCCAGCTGCACGCTGCCCATAGCGCGCGCCTGACGAAAGACTTCAATCCACTGTTCGGTGGACAGCTCTTTTTCCTGCTGGGCAAAATCGAGCGGATTCGAGCAGTAAGGGCACTGGAGCGGGCAGCGATAGGTCAGCTCCGCCAGCAGCCACAGCGGCGGATTAACGCCAGATTTATGCTGGGTCACGGAACTGTATCCACTTCTGTTCACAGGCTGATTGCAGAAACTCTTTGACATCTGCGCCCACGCCACCCGCTTCCGGGAAACGTTGATCAAGCGTAGCGATAA
Source organism: Pantoea sp. LMR881 (assembly GCF_027157825.1). NCBI lineage: Bacteria > Pseudomonadati > Pseudomonadota > Gammaproteobacteria > Enterobacterales > Erwiniaceae > Pantoea > Pantoea sp. LMR881. The sequence continues at coordinate 385,025 of NZ_JAPVOK010000002.1, read as the reverse complement.
TCGCGGCTGTGTCTTGTTTGCCGTCGACCAGTTCCAGAATGGCGGCCGCGGTTTCATTCAGCGTTGCCATGCCTTCCGGATACAGCACTACATGGCTCTCCTGCGCGGCTTCCCACTGCAGGCGATACCCGCGACGGAACGCGGGAATTGAGTTCTCATTCATGATTTATACCAGTCGGGTGGTGTGCCACGCCGCCTTGTCGGTGACGGTGTGATAAGGCGGACGCTTCAGTTCATAAGCCATAGTCATAGCGTCGAGCATTGTCCACAAAATATCCAGTTTGAATTGCAGGATCTCCAGCATCCGGTTCTGTTTTTCTGCGGTGGTGCAGAACGCCAGCGCCAGCGCCAGGCCATGTTCAACGTCGCGATTCGCCTGACTCAGGCGACTGCGGAAATAAAAATAGCCCTCTTCTTTGATCCACGGATAGTGCTGTGGCCAGCTGTCGAGACGAGACTGATGAATCTGGGGTGCAAACAGCTCGGTCAGCGAACTGCATGCTGCTTCCTGCCAGTTGGCGCGGCGGGCAAAATTGACATAAGCATCCACCGCAAAACGCACGCCAGGCAGCACATGTTTTTCGGATAATAAATCATCACGATTCAGACCTACAGCTTCGCCCAGACGGAGCCAGGCTTCGATACCGCCATCCTGCCCGTTGCTGCCGTCATGATCGAGAATGCGCTGTACCCATTTACGACGTGTTGCCGGGTCCGGGCAGTTCGCCATGATCGCGGCATCTTTCAGCGGAATACTGGTCTGATAGTAAAAACGATTCGCTACCCAGCCCTGAATCTGTTCAGGTGTTGCCTGCCCGTTATGCATCGCAATGTGATAAGGGTGATGAATGTGGTAGTAAGCGCCTTTGTCGCGTAACGCCTGTTCAAACGCCTGTGGCGACAGCGTTTCCGTTATCTGCATGATTTAGCCCTGAAGGTGGATCGCCATCCCATCCCAGCTCACCTCTATGCCTTGTTGCGTCAGAAACTGACGCTGCGGTGATTGCTCATTGAGGATCGGATTGGTGTTGTTAATGTGAATAAGAATTTTGCGCTTTGCCGGTAGTGACGCCAGCAGCGCCATTAAGCCCTGCTCTTCCGCCAGCGCCAGATGACCCATGGCTTTACCGGTATTTTTACCCACACCGGCAGTGAGTAATTCATCATCCTGCCAGACGGTGCCGTCAATCAGTAAGCAATCGGCCCGCTTCAGCCAGGGCAAAATAACGTCATCAGGCTCGCCCAGCCCCGGCGCATAAAGCAGGGTCTGGCCGTTGGCGCGGTTTTCAATGAACAGCGCCACATTATGGCCCGGCAGAGGACGGTCGCGGTAAGGCGAATATGGCGGTGCGTTACTCAGAATGGGGATCGCGGTGAACTGCAGATCAGAACAGACATCCACGTTAAACGGGGTCAACGGCGCGATGGGCCGGTGCTGTAATCCGCCGTTCCAGTGCTTTAGCATGGTGAAGACCGGAAAACCGCTGGTGAGATCGTCATGCACTTCCGGCGTACACCACACCTGATGCGGACATCCCTCACGCAGGCTGAGCAAGCCGGTGGTGTGATCGATCTGGCTGTCGGTAAGAATAATGCCGCCAATGCCGGTGCCGCGCAGCACACCTTTTTGGTTAATTCGGGGGTATGCAGGATCTGCTGGCTGATGTCCGGTGAGGCGTTACACAACACCCACTCTTCGCCATTGTCGCTGAGAATAATTGATGACTGGGTGCGTGGGCTGGCCTGGATAGTGCCGTTACGCACGCCATGGCAATTAGCACAGTTGCAGTTCCACTGAGGAAAACCCCCACCCGCAGCCGATCCGAGGACTTTAATAAACATGAAAGAAAACCAGATGTTGAAACAAAATGCCCGCACGAGCGGCGGGCAGAAAGATTAGCGGTTGGAGATGTACAGCGTCACTTCCAGACCTAAACGTAAATCAACAAAAGTTGGCTTTTTCCACATAATTTTCTTCCTCTTCAAATGGTTAAAACAAAATTGCTGTCAGAAACAATTATAACCGGATTTGAAACGCGATGCCGATCACAATTTTAGCCGACAGATGGTGCGCCAATGGCGCGGCGAGATCAACCCGCAAGACGTAAGGAAATTGTTATTGCTGCCAGGTCTGTTGTAAAACCCGCTGCCAGTTTCCCCACGCCAGTTTTTCTGACAATGCCTGATCATAGCCTGCATCGCGCAAAGCAGCGAATAACCGGGGTAATCCGCTGACATCGCCTAACGCATCGGGGGTTGAAATACCGTCAAAGTCAGAACCCAGCGCCACATGTTCAGGCCCCATTGTCCTGAGCAAATGATCACAATGCTTAACAATTTCTGCCAAAGGTGTATCGCTGTCGCGTTTTCCATCGGCGCGCAGGAAAGCATTGCCAAAATTAATGCCGACGACGCCACCGCTGGCACGTATTGCTTCCAGCTGTGCATCGGTGAGATTTCGCGGCTGAGCACAAAGCGCATGGGCGTTGGAATGCGTCGCCACCAGCGGTGCGCAGGAGAGTCGCGCTGTATCCCAAAACGCTTTCTCATTCATATGCGAGACGTCAATCATCATATGTAACGCGTTGGCCTGCTGAATAAACGCCTTACCTTCTGCAGTCAGCCCATCGCCGGTATCGGGTGAGGCGGGAAAGCGGCCATTCACGCCATAGCCAAAGCGGTTCGGCAAATTCCAGAATGGCCCGATGCTGCGTACCCCGGCCTGGTAAAACTCAGTGAGCAGTTCACCTTCGCCATCCAGCGCATCCGCGCCTTCAATGTGAGCCACCAGCGCCAGCACGCCGCTGGCGCGGCACTCCGCGATCTCTGCCGCGCTGCGGCAGAGTTTTGCCCGCCCGTGCGAACAAGCGGCAATCTGCTGCAAAATATCAAGCTGCTGCCACATAATTTCCAGCGGCTGATAAGGCTGTTCAGCATGGTGCGGTGCCATTTGCGTGATATAGGCCAGAGGCGGAACAAAGATAGCGAACAGGCCCCCGGCAAAACCACCCTGCTGCATACGCGGGAAATCCAGATGGCCGCGCTCGATGCCATTAAAAAACGCCGCCGCTGGGGCGTCGCGATGATGTAACCAAAGATTGAGCAACAGGTCATTATGACCGTCAAAAGTCAGCATAGCGGTGTGAGACATGATAAAACATCGCGCCATGCTACGCGGGCGCTGCCGTTTTGCCAAACCGCAGCGCACAAAGGGTTAGTTCTGCTGCGCAACGATCAGGCCATGATAAAAAGTCGGCTTTACCTCTAACGCTTTTTGGATCAATCCCACCTTGTGATAAAAATCGGCTGTCTGTTGCTGCTGCTGAACCGTGGCGTCATCTGTCGCCTGCCAGTGCGACTGACGCCGTGAAAAGGCTTTTCTGCCGCCGCTGCCGGGAAACCAATAATTTTTGCCAGCGTCTGTGAATAGGTCTTTACGTGATGATTTGCCCAGCGATCGGCCGCCGCGAGACGATTAACATAATCTTGTAATGCTGCGCGCTTTTCTTTATCGGCCAGTGCCGCATCGGTTGCCGCCAGAAAGCTGTTGCCGGTCACCAGTCCCGTGCCATTCACCAGAATGCGCCCGCTCTGAGTCACTTCTGCCAGCGCGGTGTAAGGGTCCCATGTCGCCCAGGCATCAACGGAATGGCTGTCGAGCGCAAGGCGCGCGTCAGAGGGCGTCAGAAAACGCCACTTCACCGCTTTATCGCTTACTCCCGCCTGCTCCAGCGCCCGGAGGGCGAGAAAATGGCCGATTGAACCACGCCCGGTGGCAATGCTTTTGCCCTTCAGCTCAGCGGCATTTTTAATGGGCGAATCGGGTCGCACCAGCAGCGCCGTTCCAAACGGCACAGATTTGCTGACGGCAACGGCTTTTACCTGGGATCCGGCTGCCAGCGAAAACAGCAGCGGCGCATCACCGATGATCCCGGCATCAACCGCCCCCGCATTTAACGCTTCAGCCAGCGGCGCGGCAGCCGGAAATTCGGCCCATTCGAGGGTATACCCGAGATTTTGTAACTGGTTCGCCGCTTCCATTTCGGCACGCATATTTCCTTTTTGATCGGCAATGCGCAGCGTAACAGCCTGGGCTGACGTCATTCCGGCCAGCAGTAAACTGACAGCAATCAACTGTTTTTTCATTTTTGGTTCCCTTCGCGCAAAAGAGCTTTAGCCTAAACCGCGGCGAAAAAATCAGCGATGCCGATTCCTCATGAAGTTTGCCGTTTCCGGTATAAGCCGTAGTCACTTTTGCGCGTCAGGTTGCCAGTTTTGCGGGCGGAGCCACTTTAGCGTTCAGGCCAGACCAGGGGCAGCTGAAAAGAAGAATCGGCTGTTTGACTCTTCCGCAGAAAAATACCGCTTCTCGCCCTGCCGGCCATCATTTATGCGTTGAGGTATTTATAAATAACCGCCAAATCCTGCTCGCCATACCCTTCGTCAACCGCCTGCTGCCAGACCTTCGCAATATTTTCCAGGGCAGGCAGTTTGTTGTCACCCGCAGCCTCCAGCGCCAGGCGTGCATCTTTTAAAGCCCAGACCAGATGCATCTGCGGGGTAAAATCATCACTGGCAATCATGCCCAGCTTCATTTTGGCATAGGGAGCCGCCAGCGGGCCGCCTTCCAGCACTTTCCACAGGTCATCCGTGGAAAAACCAAACTGCTCTGCAAGGCGGGTGCTCTCCGCCAGGCTCTGCATCAGGCCGATCAGCCAGCTGTTGATGACCAGTTTCATGCGTGAACCGGCACCCGCATCACCCAGCCATTGCGTGCCTTTACCGATGGCCGCAAAAACCGTTTCCGCAGCCTGCGCACGCGATTGATCACCACTTGCCATCACCAGAATCTGCGCATTTTCAGCGGGCGCTTTGGTGCCGGAAACCGGGGCATCAATGAAAATCACGTCGCGACGCGCCTCGGCAAAAAAGGCGATGAGCGCATCGGTTTTCTCTACGCCGATGGTGCCCATCTGACACACAATGGCGCCCTGCTTCAGCGAGGCCTGCGTCTTATGCAGCACCTGTTCAGTGGTCGGGCCATCAGAGAGCATCGCAATCACCACATCCGCCTGTTTCACCGCCTCTTCGGGGAATCCGTCAGGTGCAGACCCGCTTCAAGCAGATCGTCGCCGCGTGCGCGAGTACGGTTCCAGCCATGGACGGTAAAGCCTTTTTTCAGCAGGTTAGCAGCGAATGCGTGGCCCATCGCGCCCAATCCTAATACTGCAACTTCAGGTTTCTGACTCATGCTGGCTCCCTCTTAAGGTTAACGTTAAAGCATCCGCCCGATGCGGATGGTTAAAATCGAAACGGACAAATATCCCGCTTCTTTTTTGGCGCAGTGCCCGGAAAAGCAAAACAAACAGCCTGGCGACATTCATATAAAAAATCCAGCGTAAATACGTAACAATACTGGCGGGTTACTGTGTTTCCGCGCTGCATAAAAACAGCGTGTTTTTGAGGCGTTCAAACACCGCAGCAACGTTGCGCTACAATTTCTTTTAACACTCCCCGATTGAAAAGAGGAAAAAATGCGCATTCAGCATCTGCTGCTTTCAAGTGATGGTGAAAACCAAATTATCGAAACGGAAGCGATCGAAAGCGAACTGGTTATTCCCGCACCGTTATCAACGGCTACAGGCAGTGAGGCCGACAGCAGCGCGGGTCGGCGCGTTGCTGTGAAAAAGCATTATTGCAAAGGCCGGTATTATGCGGTGGCCCTTGAAAGACATGCCGCCAGCAATGAAATCGATGACATCATCGATTTTATGCAGCCGGCGCCGCTTGATGACCAGGCGTTAAAAAATCACTAACCTCGCCCCGGCGGGTTTTTTCGCCAGCATGAATAAACTGAAAAAGACGGCATAAAAACAACAAAACGCGTACGCTACGCGCACATTGTTCCGGTTGGTTCATTTCCTCTCTGATTCAGGCACTTAAGAATGAAAACAACGTTTTTGCGTCAGGCGCATTTTCCGCTGATGCTGCTGCCTGCGGTGTTGCCACTGCCGCTACTGGCTGCTGAAGATGGCAGCGATACCATGGTGGTCAGCGCGGCGCCGCGTTCCGGCCTGTCTGAACTGGATACGCCTGCGGCAGTCAGTGTGGTCACCGGCGATGACATGCGTCAGGCTGCCCCGCGCGTCAACCTGTCTGAAACGCTTGCCCGCGTGCCGGGACTTCAGATTCAAAACCGGCAAAATTATGCGCAGGATTTACAGCTGTCGGTGCGCGGCTTTGGCTCGCGCTCAACCTATGGCGTGCGCGGGCTGCGCATTTATGTTGATGGTATTCCAGCCACCATGCCCGATGGGCAGGGACAAACATCTAACATTGATATCGGTTCGATTGACCATGTGGAGGTGCTGCGCGGCCCCTTTTCGGCCCTTTACGGTAACGCCTCTGGTGGCGTGATCAACGTGGAGACGCAAACCGGGCAGCAGCCCACGACGGTTGAAGCAGCAAGCTGGTATGGCAGCTATGGCAGCTGGCGCAACAGTGTTAAAGCCAGTGGCGCAACCGGCGATGGTACGCAGGCAGGCGACGTCAGTTACACCGTTTCGGCTTCCCGCTTTACGACCCACGGCTATCGCGATCACAGCGCAGCGCAGAAAAACCTGGGAAATGCCAAACTCGGCGTGCAGCTGAATGATGTCAGTCGCTTAACGCTGCTGTTTAACAGTGTTCACATCGATGCGCAGGATCCGGGCGGCTTAACCCCTGAGCAGTGGCGCGATAACCCGCGTCAGGTGGTAAGCAACGTGTCGTTATATGACACACGGAAAACGGTCGATCAGACCCAGGGAGGCCTGCATTATCAGCGTGAGATGAGCGAGAACGATGACCTGAGCGTGATGGTGTATGCGGGCGTAAGGGAAACAACGCAGTTTCAGTCAATCCCGGCGAGCATACAGGCCACTCCCTCTCATCCGGGAGGCGTAATCTCACTGACGCGCCACTATCAGGGCATCGATACGCGCTGGACTCATCGCGACACGCTGTTTTCAATCCCACTGACACTGACGGGCGGCCTCGACTATGAAACCATGACCGAGCGCCGCAAAGGATATGAAAATTTCACCGTCACTAACGGGGTTTACGATTACGGCACGCAGGGCTCTCTCCGCCGTAATGAACGCAACCTGATGTGGAATCTGGATCCCTATTTGCAGACCGCATGGCAGTTGAGCAGTAAGCTTTCGCTGGAGGCCGGTGTGCGGTTTAGCACCGTTAATTTTGACTCTGACGACCATTACATTACAGCCAGCAACGGCGACGACAGCGGTGATGCGCGTTATCACAAATGGTTACCTGCCGCGTCGCTAAAGTATGCGTTCGATAGCAGCTGGAATGCGTATCTCTCTGCCGGCCGTGGCTTCGAGACGCCGACGATCAATGAGCTTTCTTACCGTTCAGGCGGCCTGTCAGGGCTGAATTTAGATCTGAAACCCGCCACCAGCGACACCCTGGAGCTAGGCAGTAAAAAACGCATCGGTAATGGCCTGATTAGTGCGGCTCTGTTTCAGACCGATACTCAGGATGAAATCGTCACGGATACCAGCAGCGGCGGCCGCACCACTTATAAAAACGCGGGCGAAACCCGCCGCCGTGGCCTGGAGCTTGGGCTGGATCAGCAATTCGCTTACGACTGGCGTCTGAAGATGGCCTACACGCTGCTGGATGCCCGTTATCGCACCAACGCCTGTGGCGATAACAGTTGTGACGGTAACCGGATACCGGGCATTGCGCGCAATATGGCCTATGCAGGGGTGGAATATGCGCCAGAACAGGGATGGTACGCCGGCGCGGAGCTGCGCTATATGAGTAATATTGCAGCCGACGATGAGAACGAGGTAAAAGCGCCGTCTTACACCGTGACTTCACTGAACAGCGGCTATAAATGGCTGGTGCAAAACTGGCGTGTGGATCTGTCTGGACGTGTCGATAACCTGTTTGACCGCAACTATGTCGGTTCAGTTATCGTTAATGAAAGTAATGGGCGCTATTTTGAGCCTGCACCAGGCCGTAATTACAGCGTCGGCCTGAATGTAAGCTACGCGTTTCAATAATTTTCTCTAAAACCTGCCTCGTCGTAAGAGATTATGCGAGGCATTTTTACTGCAGCTGGCGCTCTGCATCACCTTCTGCTCTGAGTGACGGGCGATCATTGGTTTCCAGGAAGTGGGCGTGATTCTGCTCACCCCTGGAGTGATGAATATCAGCTGTTACAGCGTGTTAATCAGGGCCAGGATCTCCTGCGTATTCCCGGTTTCTCCCAGGCGTGGGAAAATCAGCTTAACGCTGTTTTCATGCGTGTCTGCGTTTAAATCGGTCATTGCATCAACAGCAAGAGTGACGTTGTAACCTAATTCATAAGCCTGACGTGCAGTCGATTCCACACCAATGCTGGTTGCAATGCCGCAAATGACAACCTGCGTCACACCGCGCTTCTGCAACTCGTCGTGAAGTGCCGTATTGTGGAACGCGCCCCAGGTGTGTTTAGTGACTGTAATATCGTTATGCTGTGGCGTCATTTCAGGCACCAGCGTCGCCCAGTCTGCCGGAAATTCACCGCTGTGACGTGCCTGCTCGTTGCGGCCTGGCGCGCCGCCCGCCACATTCACCAGTACCACGGGTAAATCTTTCGCATGGAACGCGTCTTTAAGCTGTGCGCACAGATCGATAACCGGTTGTGGCTCATGGACTACCGGCAAAGCGACAATACCCTGTTGCAGGTCGATAACAATCAGCGCGGTTTTTGCGTCAAGTGTGGTTACAGCCATGTGAGTCCTCTCAGAATGTGTTGTGAGTGAGTTTTTGTCGTAAGAAGATGACGTTGTCAGGTGATTGCTGCTCTGCGCACGGTAGCGATTGCGGGCAAAAGCCCGTTGCAGCGCATCACAGGCCGCGATACGTCAGCTCTGGCGGAGAGCGGCAGTATACAAATGCAAAGACAAACTGGGTAGTTTGCCTTCGTATCATTTTGTAAGGTTATACGCGCGCCAGATAATGGATAAGGCTGTGAAAACGCAGCGTAATATTCAGCGGATTGCGATAGCTGTGTGCCACATCGGCGGCAAACTGAAACGCCTCACCCGCCTGCAAACGTCGCCAGATGCCATCAAAGCCAAGTAATAACTCACCTTCTGTCACCACCACCTGCTCCACCACGCCCTTTTCATGCGCTGATGAATCACTTTGCGCGCCAGCGGCTAACTCGACCGCAAGCAGATCAAAACGAAGGCTGGCATCATAGGGTAACAGCGGGCGCACAACCATTTGCGCATTTGGCTGGCTAAACGTCGCGGTTTCTCCCGGTTGCAGCGTGCTGTCATGAATGAAATAGGAAAACGGAACATTAAAGCCGGTCGCGATTTTCCACAGCGTCGCCACCGTCGGGCTTGATTCTCCCCGCTCAATTTGCCCAAGCATTGCCTTGCTGACGCCGGTTCGTTCCGCGGCCAGGGTCAGGCTCCAGCCATTGGCCTGCCTGAGTTGTTTCAGGGAATCGCTGAGATGGTGCTGCAAATTATCCATTGTGTCTCCTGCCTGCATAGCCGCAGTGTACCACTTGTGCGTTATAACGCATCATGCGAGGATGTGCGCTATAACGTACAACAGGAGTTCAGCGATGCTTAACGCGGCTTCCCGACCTTCATTTTCCTTGCCGATGCTTGTTTCTGGCTTTGTGGCCGTACTGGTGGGTTACAGCAGCACCGGCGCGATTATTTATCAGGTAGCACAAGCGGCAGGTGCCAGCCCAGCGCAAACCGGCGGCTGGCTTTCAGTGATCGGCATTGCTATGGGAATCGCCTCACTGGCACTGTCGTTACGTTATCGCATGCCGGTACTCGCGGCCTGGTCCACGCCGGGCGCAGCCTTGCTGGCGACCAGTTTTCATGGCATTTCGATTAACGAAGCCGTGGGTGTTTTTGTCTTCGCTAATCTGTTGATTGTGCTGAGCGGCATTACCGGTCTGTTTGCGCGCCTGATGAATTACATTCCGCAATCGCTGGCAGCAGCCATGCTGGCGGGCATTTTATTACGCTTCGGCTTACAGACTTTTGCCGATCTGCAAACCAATTTTGTGCTGTGTGGCAGCATGTGCTTCGCCTGGCTGATGGCGCGCCGTTGGCTGGCTCGTTACGCCATTCTGGTCACGCTGCTTGTGGGTATTGTGGTGGCGATGGGGCAAAACGCGATCCATTTCCCGGCTCATTCACCGGGTTTTAGCCTGCCGGAAGCTGTCATGCCGCACTTTACGCTTACCGCGCTTATCGGCATTGGGCTGCCCTATTTTCTGGTCACCATGGCTTCACAAAATGCCCCCGGCATTGCCACACTGCAGGCCCACGGCTATACGCCACCCGTCTCTGCTTTAATGAGCTGGACCGGTCTGATTGCCCTGCTGCTGTCACCCTTTGGTGGATTTTCAGTTTGTATCGCGGCAATTACTGCGGCGATTTGTATGGGCGACGAGGTTGATCCCGATCCGCGCCGCCGCTGGATGGCGTCCGCCCTGGCGGGCCTGTTTTATCTGCTGGCGGGTTTCTCCGGCGCGCTGATTGGCGTGCTGTTTAGCGCGTTGCCTGCGGTGTTGATTCAGGCGCTGGCTGGCCTGGCGTTACTGGCCACCCTCGGCGGGAGCCTGCAGCGCGCGCTGGAAAAACCCGCCGAACGCGACAGCGCACTGATAACTTTTCTTATTACCGCCTCAGGCGTCTCCCTGCTTGGCATCGGTTCAGCATTCTGGGGACTGGTGGGAGGGATTATCGCTCATCTCTTGCTCACAAAACGCACAGCTTAGCCTCCGGCGCGCGACTGATCCGCTCAGCAGCGCGCGAAAACCCACTTATTTAGCCCCTTTTTCTGCCGTTTGATTTGCGCTTGCCCCGCGTAAAATCACCTCAATCGCCGATAACTCACGATTTTCTGCCTCAGACAACGACCGATAAGGGCCCAAAAGGTGGCAAAAACATTTCTGCGCAGCGGCAATCTCGATGCGGTACTGGCCTTAGGTGAAAATGGTCAACCGGTCTACGCTTCTGCCCTGCAAATTCGCGAAACCCTGCGTCTGCGCCGTCAAAACGCGCTGGCTGACTGCCTTGCTATACCGCAGGCCAATGAGCGAGGCGATCGCCTTGACTGGTATGCGCCGTTTTCCGGCAAGGTTAAATCCTGGCTGGGTGCCAGCGATCATGAACGCCGTCAGGCGCCTGAGCAACTGACCGCCTGTCAACAGGATATGAATGCCCTTAGCGCACGCGCGTGCGAAGCGGATAATCCCGCGATGCGTTTTTTCGGTGCCTTGCTCAGCAAAAGCCTGCAATTTCCCGATCAGCAGTATGTTTACCTGGTTGACGGTAAACCGGTCATTACCTTTTGGGGTTTTGTCGATGCCCAGGCGCGCAGCCGCGATGATGCTCTTTCCTGTCTGCGTGACAGCATTGAAGAGTCGCTGCCAAAAGTGCTGGTTGATACCGCCCCGCCAGTCGCACCTGTGGTTAAAACAGAATCAGAACCTGAGCCCGAACCTGTTGCGGCAATTAGAGCGGCTGATCCGGTGATCGCTGAACCGGTCGTTGCAGAGCAACCGGCTGAAAAACGCCGTTCCGGCTTCCGCGTCTGGTATCTGTTACCGCCAGTGGCAATTGCTGCTGCCGTGACTGTGGCGGTTGTTTTACATACCTCTAAACCTGAAGCCCTGCCGGTTAAACCTGTTACTGCAGCGCCGGTTAAAACGCCTGCTATCGTGCTGTCGAGTCAAAAACTGGCCGAGACACTGCCGCAAAAACCAGCCACCGTGGTTGAAGCTGCAGTGCCGCCTGTTACTGCACCTTCAGCTACGCTTGAAAGCGTCGTTGTACCGGCTATGCCAACAGAGCCGCAAGAACTGGTGATTGCGACTCATTCGGTACGTAATGGTACGGTAAACATGCTGGATGGTCGCTGGCGCGTGACATTGCAAACCCGGCTACCAACCGGCAAGCCGCCAAGCCTGCTTTTTGAATTCAAAGCGGGTAAAGGCAGCGCGCAAATTTCCCAGGGTGATAACATTCGCTGTACTGCCGATGTCACGGCGGCAATGACCGCAGCGGGCAATCTGGTGATGCGCAGCCGCTATACGGCGAAATGCAGCGACGGCTCACGCTATCGCATGCCGTTGCTGGTGTGTAAAGCCAGCGATGGCCCTGCTGTTTGCGAAGCCAGATATGGCAAAGATCAAGTGTTCCCGATGACGATTAAGCGTGAGAGTAAATAAACATGCTGGCTCCCCTGATCGATGACAAACAAAAAATCACGCTGATTGAAGACAGCGGCGTGCAGTTTCTCGACTTTGGCCTGCAATTATCGGCCACCCAGGCGCGCCGCCAGTTTGTGCGCCAGACCGCTAACGGCCCGTTGCTGCGACTGAATGTTGATGGCAACAGCGGCAAGTTCCTGCTCTATCCCGAAGATGGCGGCGCGCCTGAAGTGGTGCGTCCCGAATCTGATATTGCCCTGGCCGATTCGCTGGCACTGCTTTCAGCCTGCTGGCTGCCGCTGCCCATGCTGCGCTGCGCCAGCGGACGTCGCTTCATTGGTGGCCCGGAAAACTGGGCGCGTATGCGCCTGGTGGCACTGGATAAACCTGACGCGGCAGGCAATACCCATCGCGTGAGCCTGGCTTTTGACACCCGCTGCGTTGCCGACGCGGAAGGCGGAGAGCAACTCGGTTTATCACCCGCTGATGCACAAAATGGCGTGACGTTCTCCCTGGCATGGCATAACTACGAGCTGGGCGAGTTCCTCGATCACACCTGGGTCGATGGCTGGCTGCGTGAAGCCTTTACCGATCGGGTTTCCGATCGCCGCGAGCAGGCAATCAATCAGGCCCTGCGTGAGTTTGAGTATCAGGCACACTATCTCAACCTGCTGGAGTTGCTGGGTGAGCAGCTCAGTCTCAATGAAATTCATATTCAGGCTGCCACGCTGCAAACCCCGGCGGTGAACGTTGACATCATCCTGGATGTCGGTAACTCGCATACCTGCGGCATTCTGGTGGAAGATCACCCGGAAGAAAGCAATGGCCTGAAGCAGACCTATGAATTGCAGTTGCGCGATCTGTCGCAGCCGCATCAGGTTTATAACGAGCTGTTTGACAGTCGTCTGGAATTTGCTGAAGCGCGCTTTGGTAAAGCCAGTTTTTCGCTGGAGAGCGGTCGTGAACAGGCCTTTATGTGGCCCTCCCTGACGCGCGTGGGACGCGAAGCCAGTCGCCTGGCCCTGCAACGGGCCGGGCTGGAGGGCAGTACCGGTTTGTCCAGCCCACGCCGCTATCTGTGGGATGAAGCCCGCTATCAGCCAGGCTGGCGTTTTAATCAGCAGAGCGCCCAGGGCGAGCCGCTGGCCTGCGCCGCGCCTTTTACTACGCTGTTAAATGACGAAGGCCAGCCGCTGCATGCGCTGCCGCTGGACGATCGTCTGCCTGTTTTTTCCGCGCACTACAGCCGCAGTTCGCTGATGACATTTATGTTATGTGAACTACTGGCACAGGCGATGATGCAAATGAACAGCGCCGCACAGCGTCAGCGTATGCCGCAGAGCCATGCACCGCGTCAGTTGCGTCATGTCATCCTTACCCTGCCGTCGGCGATGCCAAAGCCTGAGCGTGAAATTTTCCGTCGCCGCATGCAGGAAGCGATTGCGCTGGTATGGAAAGCGGAAGGCTGGCATCCGGCGGATGAAGCCTTTACGCCGCAAAGCCAGGCGCAGTGCCGTAAACCGGTGCCGGATGTGCAAATGGAATGGGATGAAGCAACCTGCGGACAAATGGTCTGGTTGTTCAATGAAACGCAGGTCAATTTTGCGGGTCGCGCAGAAGATTTCTTTAGCAGCATGGCGCGCCCCGACCGCCCGCGTGAAACGGACGAGTTGCCGGGTAAAAGCCTGCGTATCGCCTCTGTCGACATTGGCGGTGGCACCACCGACTTAGCGATTACGCAATACCGCCTCGATGACGGCCAGGGCAACAATGTCAAAATCACCCCGCGCCTGCTGTTCCGTGAAGGCTTCAAAGTCGCAGGTGATGATATTTTGCTGGATGTGATTCAGCTGTGGATCCTGCCGGCCCTGCAAAACAGCCTGCAAAAAGCGGGACTGGCTCTGGCAGAACCGTTAATGAATAAGCTGTTTGGCCACGACAGCCGCATGGATGGTCAGGCCACGCTGCGTCAGCAGGTTACGCTACAGTTGTTTATTCCCCTGGCTCAGGCGGTGCTGGAGCGTTATGAAAACTGGGATCCGCTGGAGAGCCATGCCGAGATCAACGCGCTGTTTGGCGAGCTGGTTGAACAGCGTCCCAGCGATGCCGTACTGGCCTTTGTTAACGGTGAAATCCAGCGCGAGCTTGGCGTCGGCAGCCGTTTCGATCTGCTTGACGTGCCGCTTGTGGTCAGCCTGACGCAGCTGCACGGAGAATTTCTGCAGCATCGCATGGCGATCATTCCCGCGTTGCGTTCAATGTGTGAAGTGGTGTCACTTTATCAGTGCGATGTGCTGCTGCTCACGGGTCGCCCGTCGCGTTTCCCTGGCATTCAGGCGCTGGTACGCCACCTGCAACCTTTGCCGGGCAGCCGTATTCTGTCGCTTGAGGGGTATCACACCAGTGACTGGTATCCGTTTAACAAACATGGCCGCATCGATAACCCGAAATCCACTGCAGCCGTGGGCGCGATGCTCTGCCTGTTGGCGCTCGATTTGCGTCTCAGCAGTTTCTGGTTCCGGGCGGGCGATTTCGAACCCTACTCAACCATTCGCTATTTGGGCATGCTTGATGAAAACCAGGCGCTGACCGATGAGAACCTTTGCTACAGCGAGATCGATCTTGATGATGCTGCTTTCGCTTTAGATCGGAAAAGCAGTTTCCGCATACGTGGTAACGTCTGCCTCGGCTTTCGCCAGCTGGATAACGATCGCTGGCCTGCGTCACCGCTCTATAGTCTGACCCTGAACGACGCGGCGCTGGCCCGTAAAGTCGCCGGTGAAAGCGTATTGCGCGTAAAATTAGCGGTAAAACCCGGCCCGGAGGCGCAAGGCCCGGAGAACCTGGTGCTGAGCGATGCCCGCCTTGATGACGGTACGCGCGTACCGCTAGCGCATTTAAGCCTGAAACTGAATACGCTCTCGGCAACCGGCAACGCGAATGCGCAATACTGGATCGACAGCGGGAGCGTCTGTAAACGATGAAATCTGTAAAAACCCGCCAGCCGCAGACGCTGGCAAAGCGCCTGAATCTGTTACAAGAGGCACTGAACGCCAGCTTTGCATGGATTGAGACCACGCGCACCCAGTCACCGCGTCTGGCATTAGAAGCGGAAACCCTGAAACTGCAGTTGCGTCAGTCGCGCGTACAAACGCAGGCGCTGGCGCAGCAAGTGGCGCGCCCGGTTACGCTCGCGCTGTTTGGGCAATCTCAGGCAGGCAAAGCCTGGCTGTTAAAAGAGATGGTTGCTGATGCACAGGGAGAGATGATCACACGTCTGAGTGATAAATCGCTGAGCTATTTTCAGCACATTAATCCCGGTAATCTTGATTATGCCACCGCCACCCGTTTCAGCCATCAGCGCGAACCGCTCTCGGCAGAATGGCCCGTGGAGTTAACGCTGCTGAGTGAAGCGGACATTTTGCGTCTGGCAATTGCCTGTGGCAACGGCGTTACCCAGGCGAATACCGCCCAGATTGACAGCGTTTTGCACCGCTTACAGCGCCATCGCCTGACGACGCCACTGCCCGGACTGGAAGGCGATGGGCTGGTGACGTTATGGGCCTGGTGCCGTCAGCACCGGTTACACGATGCGCTGTTCGATCGTCATTTTTGGCCTCAGGCGGTAGAACTCGCCCCTGGCTGAGCGTGGACGATCGGGTTCAACTCTTTTCCCTGCTGTGGCCTGCTGAGCCGGAATTAAATGAAACCGTGCGGGGTTTGCTGCATCTGCGTCATCAACTGCGTAACAGCAGCCGCATTTTAGCCCCGCTGAGTCTGCTTACCACGCGCACATCGCTGCCCGCAGAACAGTTAATCGTTCCCGCCAGTGAGCAGGATCTGCCATTGCCGGTCGAGGTCTGCCCGCTTAACGGTAACCGTATCGGCAAACCGCAAAGCGTGGTGCTGGGAGAACTGGCGCTACTGACACTGGAAGTCACTATTCCGCTGAGTTCTACCCCGCGCACGGCACTGTATGATGATGCGGATATGCTGGAACTTCCTGCGCCGGGCCTGCCTGCTGACGAGGCGGCACGTGAAGAACGTCAACGTTTTGCGCAGCAAAACCCTTTGCGTGCGCGTTTGCTGGAACAAAAACGCGCCTTACTCTGTGGATTTTATGCTGCACGTCAGGGCATTGATCTGTTACTGATCTGTACCGCCGCCAGCCAGCGTCAGGATGTTGATAGCGCCAGCCAGGCACTACGGGAATGGCAACGTCATCAGCCCCTCACTGAAGGCGCTGAAAAACCGCGCCTTATCTGGGCGATTACGCCGTTCGATGCGCGTCATCAGCAGATTAACGTTGATGAGGCAGTGCAGCGTCAGATTGGTCAGCCGGGACAACACTGGGGCTCGATGCTGGCGCTGGATCGTGCCGGTGTTGATCGAATGGCCGCCTGGCTGCAGGACGAAATGCAGCCCGATGCACGCCGCGAGTTACTGGTGGCGCAACTGGCTCAGATTCAGCATACCGTTGTCGAGCGGCGTTTACTGCCGTGGACCGAGGCTGAAGCCAGCCCCGAACAGGCGGCGCGCAAGCAGAATATTGCCGATACGCTGCTGAAATGTTTGCAGCATCGCACCGGTCTGCATGGGGAACTGCTGGAACGTCTGCAGCCACCGCGTGAGGCGCTACGTCAGCTGTGGCTTAATCACGCCGTCGCGGTGAGTACGCCCGATAAAAAAGCAGCTGAGAATCAGTTTGGTATTGGTTTCGAGTTTGATCTGTTCAGTAACGATGAGGTTGAACAGATCCCAGTGCAGCAGAGTAAAGCCAGCCAGAATACCCAGCAATTCCCTCATCAGGTATTCAGCTTATGGCTCGATCATTTACGTCAGCTGCCAGAGAACCGCAGCCTGCTGGCGTTACTGAACGTGGATAAGGCGACGATGGAATGGCTGGTAGAAGAGTTAATTACCGCCAGTTTTCGCGCCGACATCCCACAAAAATTGCAGCAAGCCCTGCATGAGCCTGATGCACACACGGTAACCCATGAATCGCGCGCCGATCGTCAGGTGACGCGGGCCATGACTGTGCTGGGCGATTTTGTTGCCTGGCTGGGCTTTTTACAGCGCCCGGAGTCGGAGCGTCCGGCGAGCCGCGTGAATCGTGGGCAACCGATTTTTTCTCGCCCACCGGCACCCAGCGTTAACTTCAGTGCCGGACAACGTTTAACGCGGCTCTCCACCGCGCCAGCCCATCATACCGCTTACTACATTTATGACTGGCTGGTTGGGCTGAACTCAGTGATTATTGAGAATAACGGCTATACCGGGGGCGGGGATTTACCGGTGGCAGCACGTGATGCGCTGATCGCCCTGCTGAAGCCGCTGCGTACTTAACAGGTTATCAGGCGCAGCTCGCCATCCAGCGACTGCGCCGCTTCTTCCAGTAACGCCAGCACCGGTGCAAAGGTATCGTCACGGGTATCTCGCGCAACGTGACGCAGATAGATCTCTGCGGGCAGTTCCATTCCCCCGGTCAGCCAGTCCCACAGCGCATCCAGATTATTACCGAACAGATACGGGCAATGACTTTGCTGTGCCAGTTGCTGATAGAACGCATCGCGATTGGCCAACTGTTGAAAATCAAAGCTCAGAATCAGCATGATCAGGGCACCTGTTTGAAGCTGCGGTAGTGATCGGTAGAGAGATAAACCAGCCCATCAGACGAATAGACCAGACGATCGGCATCGCGATGGCCGCAGCGATAGTTGACATCCGCTTCATACCACTGACGCCCGGCGCGTTGCGGCAGTCGCTTTTCTCGGTTCGCGAACCGATCGCCACCAATCGCTTTGCCTGGCAACACATCGCATAAATTCCCCTTACCGGGATTCCAGCCGCGGCGACGCGCTTCGTTTTTGGTCAGATAGTAGTCAGGCAACTGCTGATTTTGCAGGATCCAGCGAGCCACCGTATGGGCATTGGTCAGTGCCGTGATATCGCTGGCAGCGGGCGCTGTCGGCGCGTTCAGATAAGGTTTGAGGCCAACCCAGCAGGCGGCAAGGACAAAAAAAAGTCCGATCCAGAGTTTCTTTGACATGATGGCATCCGTAACGACAGGATGCAGATGATAGCAGTTTTACCCAGTGGAAACAGCGCGGGCCAGACAGGCTGGCCCCAGCGGTGTTACTGCATCGCAGCGTGCGGATGCGCACTGTGGCGACGCCATGCGCCCGGTGCAACACCGTATTGACGCTTAAAGCTGCGGTTAAACGACTGTTGTGAATCAAATCCTAATGAAATCGCCACGTTGAGGATGGGCTCATCGGTACTGGTCAGGCGATCTGCTGATTTTTTCAGCTTTTTCACACGAATGTATTCACCCAGCGGATAACCGGTGTGCTCTTTAAACATGCGCTGTAGGTGCCACTTCGAATAACCTGCGCGCTCAGAGACCGTGTCCAGATCAAGACGTGCTTCAATGTTGTTATCAATCCAGTCGATTAGATCATGAATAAAGGCGTCGCTCATCATTCTTCTTCTCCCGTCGCGTTGACGAACAGTATTAGTATCAGTTGCAGTTACACTTAAAGGGTGACTGACTATGCCATTTAATGCAAGTTTTATTAGTACATTAAATGCCGCACTGCCAGTAGGGTTTATCACGGCAATGTGATGCGATATTCCGCCCCGCCTAAACCGCACATAAAGTGTATCAGATATTCTTGCAGTTGCACGATGCACAAGCCTACACTCCTCGCGATTAATTGCAATCTTTAAAGTTGCAAATATTGGCCTGCAGGCCATTTTCTCTTATCAGCGGAATAACAATAATGAACAGACAAACGACGTGGGTTCGTCAGGGGTTAACCCTTCTGGGAATGCTGCTGCTTATCAGTCAGTTAAGCGGCTGCGATGAGGGTGTGGCGCAAAACGCCCCGCCACCACCGCCGCAAGTCAGTGCAGCACAGGTGCTGGTGAAACCGGTCAGCCAATGGGACAGTTTTAACGGGCGGGTTGAGGCCGTACAAAGTGTGCAACTGCGTCCGCGCGTGTCGGGCTACATCGACGCAGTGAATTATCGCGAAGGCGATGAAGTGAAAAAAGGCCAGGTGCTTTTTACCATTGACGATCGCAGCTATCGCGCCGCGCTTGAGCAGGCGAAAGCAGAACTGGCTCGGGCGCGCAGTCAGGCCAGCCTGGCTCGCAGCGAATCAGCGCGCACCGAAAAGCTGATTGGATCGCAGGCGATATCGCGGGAAGCATGGGAACAGCGACGCTCTGCCGCCAGCCAGGCGCAGGCTGATGTGCTAGCCGCTGTTGCGGCGGTGGATATGGCGCAACTGAATCTGGATTTTACCCGCGTGACCGCGCCGATTGATGGCCGCGCCAGCCGGGCGATGATCACCTCGGGTAACCTGGTGACCGCCGGTGACAGCGCCAGCGTTCTCACCACGCTGGTATCGCAGGACAGCATGTATGTCTACTTCGACGTCGATGAGAGTACCTTCCTGCACTATCAGGCGATGGCGCGTCAGGGCCAGCAGCGCCACGCCTTGCCAGTTGAAATTGGCCTGGTCGGTGAACAAGGGTATCCCCATCAGGGCAAAGTCGATTTTCTTGATAATCAACTCACCGCCAGCACCGGCACTATTCGCATGCGCGCCCTGCTCGATAATCATCAACGTCAGTTAACGCCAGGCCTGTTTGCCCGGGTGCGTTTGCCGGGTAGCGCGCAGTTTGATGCCTTGTTAATCGACGATAAAGCGGTGCTGACCGATCAGGATCGCAAATACGTTTACGTGGTGGACAGCCAGGGCAAAGCGCAGCGTCGTGATATCCAGCCGGGGGCGATGGCTGAGGGCCTGCGCATTATCAAATCTGGTCTGCAATCGGGCGATCGGGTGATCGTCGATGGCCTGCAGAAAGTGTTTATGCCGGGCATGGCGGTGAATGCTCAGCAGGTTGCTATGCGTGCGGCAGTTGCTCACTAATTCGAGGCCATTATGGATTTTTCGCGCTTTTTTATCGACCGGCCTATCTTTGCCGCCGTACTGTCGATTTTGATTTTTGTGACCGGCCTGATAGCTATTCCGCTGCTGCCGATCAGTGAGTATCCCGATGTCGTACCGCCCAGCGTGCAGGTTCGCGCTGAATATCCCGGCGCTAACCCGAAAGTGATTGCCGATTCGGTGGCGACACCGCTGGAAGAAGCGATTAACGGCGTCGAAAACATGATGTACATGAAATCGGTTGCGGGTTCTGATGGCGTGCTGGTCACCACCGTGACTTTCCGCCCAGGCACCGATCCCGATCAGGCGCAGGTTCAGGTGCAAAACCGTGTGGCACAGGCTGAAGCGCGCTTACCTGAAGATGTGCGTCGTCTTGGTATCACCACGCAAAAGCAGTCGCCAACCTTAACCCTGGTGGTGCATCTGTTCTCGCCTGAGAACAGTTACGATTCGCTTTATCTGCGCAACTACGCGACGTTAAAAGTAAAAGATGAGCTGGCTCGCCTGCCTGGCGTCGGTCAGATCCAGATATTTGGTGCAGGCGAATATGCGATGCGCGTCTGGCTCGATCCCAATAAAGTTGCAGCGCGCGGCTTGACGGCAGCTGATGTTATCACCGCCATGCAGGAGCAGAACGTACAGGTTTCCGCCGGACAACTGGGCGCTGAACCGCTGAAAAAGCAGAGCGATTTTCTGTTATCCATTAATACGCAAGGTCGACTGGAAACGGAACAGCAGTTTGGCGACATCATCCTGAAAACCTCAGAAGATGGCTCGCTGGTACGCTTGCGTGATGTCGCACGCATTGAAATGGGTTCCGGTAGCTACGCGCTACGTTCGCAGCTGAATAATAAAGATGCCGTCGGTATCGGTATTTTTCAGGCACCTGGCGCCAACGCCATCGATCTCTCGAATGCAGTACGTGCCAAAATGGACGAGCTGGCGACCCGCTTTCCGAATGATGTGAAATGGGCTGCACCTTACGATCCCACTGTGTTTGTGCGGGATTCGATTAAGGCGGTAGTGCAAACCCTGCTGGAAGCGGTAATCCTGGTGGTTTTAGTGGTGATTCTGTTTCTGCAAACCTGGCGCGCCTCAATTATTCCGCTGTTGGCCGTACCGGTTTCGGTGGTCGGCACCTTTAGTGTGCTCTATCTGCTGGGCTTTTCGCTGAACACCCTGAGTCTGTTTGGACTGGTACTGGCGATTGGTATCGTGGTGGACGACGCTATTGTGGTAGTGGAAAACGTCGAGCGTAATATCGAAATGGGCCTTACGCCAAAAGCGGCGGCGCATCAGGCCATGCGCGAAGTCTCCGGGCCGATTATTGCGATTGCGTTAGTGCTCTGTGCGGTGTTTGTTCCAATGGCGTTTTTATCTGGCGTAACCGGACAATTCTACAAGCAGTTTGCCGTGACCATCGCGATTTCAACGGTGATCTCTGCCATTAACTCCCTGACGCTCTCACCCGCTCTGGCTGCGATGCTGTTAAAGGATCATCATGCTGCAAAAGATTTGCCGACACGCCTGATCGATCGCCTTTTCGGCTGGCTGTTCCGCCCTTTTAACCGCTTTTTCCAGCGCAGTGCGCACGGTTATGAGTCGATGGTCAGCAAAACCCTGCGTCGTCGCGGTGCGGTATTCGGCGTTTATGTGCTACTGCTGGCAGGTGCAGGCTGGATGTTCCACAGCGTGCCGGGTGGGTTTATTCCAACGCAGGACAAGCTCTATCTGATTGGCGGCGTGAAAATGCCCGAAGGCTCATCTCTGGCGCGCACCGATGAAGTGATCCGCAAAATGAGCGAAATTGGCCTGCAAACCGATGGCGTGGCCTATGCTGTGGCTTTCCCCGGACTTAATGCACTGCAGTTTACCAATACGCCTAATACCGGCACGGTATTTTTTGGCCTGAAACCGTTCGATCAACGTAAGCACAGCGCGGCGGAGATCAATGCGGAAATCAACGCCAAAATCGCGCAAATCCAGCAGGGCTTTGGCTTTTCTATCATGCCGCCCCCTATTTTGGGTCTGGGCCAGGGTTCGGGATATTCATTGTATGTGCAGGACCGCGCAGGATTAGGTTACGGTGCCCTGCAAACGGCCATTAATACCCTTTCCGGTGCGGTGATGCAGACGCCAGGCATGCAATTCCCGATCTCTTCTTATCAGGCGAATGTGCCGCAACTGGATGTACAGGTCGATCGCGATAAAGCCAAAGCACAGGGCGTATCGTTAACCGATCTGTTTAGTACGCTGCAAACCTATCTCGGCTCTTCTTACGTGAATGACTTTAATCGCTTTGGTCGCACCTGGCGCGTAATGGCGCAGGCTGACGGCGATTTTCGTGACAGCGTTGAGGATATTGCGAACCTGCGTACCCGTAACGATCGTGGCGAGATGGTGCCCATTGGCAGCATGGTGCATATCACAACGACTTACGGCCCCGATCCGGTGATTCGCTACAACGGTTACCCGGCAGCCGATTTAATTGGCGATGCCGATTCGCGTGTACTCTCTTCAGCACAGGCGATGACGGCGCTGGAAGCGATGTCCGGTCAACTTTTACCTAACGGCATGAATATCGAATGGACCGATCTCAGCTACCAGCAATCCACGCAGGGCAATACGGCGCTGATTGTTTTCCCGGTGGCGGTGTTACTCGCATTTCTGGTGCTGGCGGCGCTTTATGAGAGCTGGACCTTGCCGCTGGCGGTGATTTTGATTGTGCCAGTAACGATGCTGTCGGCGCTGGTTGGCGTCTGGCTCACCGGCGGTGATAACAATGTGTTTGTGCAGGTCGGACTGGTGGTGTTGATGGGACTGGCATGTAAGAACGCAATTCTGATTGTTGAATTTGCCCGCGAGCTGGAAATTCAGGGCAAAGGCATTGTGGAATCTGCGCTGGAAGCGTGTCGTTTACGTCTGCGTCCCATCGTGATGACCTCGATTGCCTTTATCGCGGGTACTATTCCGTTGATTCTGGGCGAAGGTGCGGGTGCCGAAGTGCGCGGCGTAACCGGCATCACAGTGTTTGCTGGCATGCTCGGCGTAACGCTGTTTGGCCTGTTCCTGACACCGGTGTTTTACGTGACGCTGCGTAAATGGGTGACCCGCCATGCAGAAAAAGAGACGCTGCAAACGGCGTAGTTGAAGCTGGCGAGCACGCTGCCTTGCGTGCTCGTTATAATCAGGACATAAAAAAGCCGCATCAGCGGCTTTTTTTACAGAAGTCTTCTGTCTCTTCGGGATCGGGAACCGCAGTGCAGTTACTGGTATCGCGCGTTTTTAACTCATTCAGGGCATCCGCAACGGTACGTTTCGCTAACACATCCAACGAGGCCTGCTCTGCTTCATCGGCTATGGCTTTAAAATACCAGCAGAGATTGGCGCTGACTAAACAGCGTGGCGCAACATCGGGACGTGAAGCCCAGATTTTTTTGTCTTCAATCACCGATATGTAGATGTCACGAAGCGTAATATCTGCAGCGGGACGGCCCAGATGAATCGAACCGGTTCGGCCTAATGTCGAGACGATAATACCGTCGCGGGTTAAGGGAACCATCAGTTTTCGAATAAAGCTGGGATTCGCTTCAAGGCCATAAGCCAGAATTGCGCTGGTTGAGCGTTTACCCATTTGCTCCGCCATCGCTACGCTCAAAACCATTTGCAAAGCTGTCGGGAAGCGGTAATCAAGCATTTCTGTATCCTGAGTTGCGGTGCATCTTGTTGTTTTATTGCCGCCTGAGTGAACAATCAATGAGCAATAAATATAACAAACACTGTTGCTTTTTAGAAGCAAGGCGTCTGTGACAAGGCACGTATTCACCAAAGCCTGCGGCACGATAGCACAAGGTGCTTAGCCTGCTAACTGCCAATTTCTTTTACCGTTAATCAAACGCTGCCGCTGGCACGGGAAGGCGTTGTTTTAACACCATCACCAGTACCACGTTAATGATTGCTAAAAAGCAAAGCAACCCTAACGTGGTGGATGCGCCCATTGTTTCAAACACATAGCCACCAATCAATGGGGTTAACGCCTGACCAATCAGTGCCGGTCGCGCCATCCGTCCAACGACAATCGCATACGCCTCCGGTTTGACCATTACCAGCGGTAAAGTTCCCCGAACAATGGCACGCAGGCCGTTTCCGGCACCGTAAAGCACCATACTCAGCAGAGCCATTTGTGGATAACACGCGAGTAACAGCAGACCTGCCGCTACCAGTCCCACCGAGAAAAAGGTGGTCCAGACAGGATGACCACGTTTAAACAGGATATCGACGATGCGCGATCCGACCTGGCACGGCCCTAAAATGGCACTGATCGCCAATGCTGAAGCCAGGCTATGGCCGCTGGCCTGAAGTAAGCTAATGAGCTGTACAGAAATAGCCGTCATGATGACCGACGCCAGGGTAAAAATGGCGCACAACAGCCAAAACAGAGTGGGGGCAATATCAGCATTGCCCTGTGAAAGTGATTTTCGCGTCGTGGTTTTCTGGGTTTTTACCGGCGGTAATGCGAAGAAATAAGCGGGTAAAACGCACACCAGTAGCATTGCCGCAATGGCAAAACAGGCTCCGCGCCAGTCGAGCCAGTGAATGAGCAAAGCGGTCCCGGGCCAGACCAGTGTGGTACAAAATCCTGAGATCAGAGTGATGCCGGTGATAGCCGCACGCGCCTGGCTACCATAACAGGTGCCAAGCGAAGCAAAAAGCGCATCGTACAGCCCCATTGCCATGCCAGTGCCGATGATGACCCACGCGAACAGAAACAGCAGCAACGAATGACTAAGCCCCATTATTACCAGGCCCAGCGCCATTACCGCCCCGCTCAGCGCCAGTAATGTCCGTCCGCCGGTTTTGGCAATGATGCGACCACTCAATGGAGCCAGCAACCCTGAAACAAAAATGCCGGTTGATAAAGCACCATAAACCCACTGCTGCGACCAGCCAGTTTCAGCAACTATGGGATTGGCCATCACTGCCATTAAATAGAAGGAGCCACCCCATGAAAGGATTTGTACCAGACCCAACGTAATAATTGCGGCTGTACCGGGCTTTCTTGTCTGTTCCACATCTGAAATCCGTTAGCTAACAAACTATTTTTATAACATGTTCTGCTATAAGGAAAAATGCTCCTTTGCTGTGAGCCGATTTTTCCGCAGTTCAGCCGATGTTGCGCTAAGCGTTACCAGCTGCCGTAGGGGTAAGTTTTTCCCTTGATAAAGTCCGGCGTGTCTCCGTAATACACATAGCCATTGGGATGCTGGTTTATTTCCTTGCAGGCCTTCAGCTTATCGCCGGACAGCGTGGTGATTTTTTGTGGTGTCAGCTGAACATTCTCCCCGCCGGCGCTGTTTTTCAGCCATATCCTGACCCTGCCTTCAGGGGCCAGGCCAAACATCAGCGTTTTATACCAGGCAGTGTTCCCTCTCCGGTCCTTCCCGGTTGGCGTCAGCATGGTTTCGCGCAGCGACGGCGGAAAGATAATCCGCGTCTCGTAGGTCTTTTTGTCAATGATGGAATCCCAGCAGAACAGCATCAGCGCAGGCGGGTGCCGCGCTTTGTTGAAATGTGGGAATAGTGACAGTCTTGAATACCATGTGCCTACCGAGTTGGGATCTGCTGGCGTACTGTCCAGGGTGCGGAATGTGGACACCACTTTGCCGGTGTCAATAATCATGGCGCGGGTGACCACTGCGGGTAAGGCGTGAGGGGTAAAAAAGCAAAGCCCCACTTGCCGTAGGGCATCTGGCCGGTCTCTTCCGGCGTCTGAGGTTCACCGGCCTGGCAGCCGCTCAGCGCGGCCAGCAGTATCAGAGGCAACAGCGTTTTCAGCGTCATATTTTCTCATCCGTGTCACGGAGCGTGCGTTGCCCGCTCCTGTTAAATCCCTGACAGATACGCTGCCTTCACGTGCTACCAGCTGCCGTAGGGGTAAGTTTTTCCTTTAATAAAATCCTGCGTGGTTTTGGTATAACCATATCCCTGTGAATGTCTTGTTATTCCCTTGCAGGCCTTCAGCTTATCGCCGGACAGCGTGGTAATTTTTTGTGGTGTCAGCGGAACATTCTCCCCCGCCGGCGCTGTTTTTCAGCCATATCCTGACCCTGCCTTCAGGGGCCAGGCCAAACAGCAGCGTTTTATACCAGGCAGTGTTCCCTCTCCGGTCCTTTCCGGTTGGCGTCAGCATGGTTTCGCGCAGCGACGGCGGAAAGATAATCCGCGTCTCGTAGGTCTTTTTGTCAATGATGGAGTCCCAGCAGAACAGCATCAGCGCGGGCGGGTGCCGCGCTTTGTTGAACTGAATTTGCATTCTGACCCCATTATTCCAGGTCAGAAGGGTATCCGGATCGCCTGGCGTACTGTCCAGGGTGCGGAATGTGGACACCACTTTGCCGGTGTCAATAATCATGGCGCGGGTGACCACTGCGGGTAAGGCGTGAGGGGTAAAAAAGCAAAGCCCCACTTGCCGTAGGGCATCTGGCCGGTCTCTTCCGGCGTCTGTGGTTCACCGGCCTGGCAGCCGCTCAGCGCGGCCAGCAGTATCAGAGGCAACAGCCTTTTCAGCGTCATATTTTCTTTTCATCCATGTTGTAGATCGTGCGTTGCCAGTTCTCATCCGGGCGGTTGACGAACCCGATAATCTCAGCGGGGATGCCCCCCGGATGCTACCGTTGCTGTCGGTGACAATGGCATTCCAGTTGGCCGAGCAGTGGATATATTTACCCGCAATCACATCCAGTTCTCGCTGACTGAAAGCTTCAGGAGTCTGACCTGAGCGAACGGCCTTTCCCATTACGAGCGATTTTTCACACAGAGAAACCAGCTCATCAGGAAGGTGTAATTCTTTATCTTTACTGCTAACTGGTTCAAACAACACCCCCGCCTCCTGTGCCGCATCGAGCATCACCCGCAGCGCCACCTTCGACCAGTCATTCTTTACTGCCCGGTCGCGTAGTGTCATTGCCGCATAGCTACGCTTCTGCGGTGTGCCATAGCGGTCAGATGGCACTCTGTCGTCATACCAGGTTTCCGCTGAAGTCTCGCTGGTTCGCAGGACGGGCGCAATGCCGGGGTATTTATCCAGCGTAGCCAGCTGTTTTAACGTTTGATAATAGCCGCGGGTCTGCCTGCCGGGATAGTTGCGCGGCACGGTGTCGATCTCCGGTCGCGTCAGGAACAGGTTCTCCTTCACCACCGGCAGATAGCCGCCGCCGATGTCGGAATGCGCCCCCGGTAGCGCCAGTTCAGGCCAGGCGGGTTTGACGCTGTTCAGGGCAAAGTTGAACCGGCATTCATGGGCAGCGGTGATATGAAAGACCTTATCCGCCACGCCAGGCCGAAGCAGCAGATTGACATTACCGGTGTTTGCACTGTGCGGGTTCAGGCCATTTGCCGGGGTGCCGATTGCCGCCACGGTATCAAAGATACCGATAAAGCAGATTTTACCGGCAGGTGCTCCTTTAAACTCTACACTTCCCAACCCTTCCCCAATGGCAGCGATAATGGCGGGATCTTCTGACTGAATGCGGTTGGCAAAATGCCTAGATGCAGCTGCACCCCGGCTGAAGCCAAAGATATCAAACTGGAGGGCTTTGATAACAATCTCATAACCCGGTGACTTTTCGATCATTTTATCAATACTCTCAGCGATAACCTGGGCCAGCTGAGTAGCAGCTTTATTCGTTTTGGCGATCACTCCCGTGTCGGAGATGCCCAGCGCCTGCCCGGCCATGCTGTCGGGTTTACCAGCTTCTGTACCAATACCGTCAATATAAATAGCTTGCTGGATCTCAGGGTTGTCTCCAGAAATAGTCTTTTTATACAGCATATCCAGCCAGTGAATGTTGGTGTAATACCCGATATAGCTGTTCGCCCCGAGTCCCGACACGCCAAAATTTTCCTGCGCACATTTTTCCAGAATGCCCTCAGCCTCGGCGCTGGCAAGCCTGAAGTGGCTGGCCGTGCAGGCTTTCAGCATGTTATCGATATTCACCGCGTTATTACCGGTGCCGTCAAAAAAGACGCCAAGCGTCAGCGTGACCTCCCGCCGTTTTTGCGCAGGAGGGCTGTCAGGGCGTGGCCCAGGGGCAGATTTTTTTCGCGTCGCCTGCGCCTGCTGTTCCGGCACGGTGCTTTTTCTGCTGTGCCGCACTGTCGGCCTGGGTTTTCCGTCTGTCTGCCGGTAGTCCCTGCGGCTCACTGAACGGTTATATTCACCGATGATCTTCTCTGCGCCCTTTAAGGAGAAGGCGTAGGGGCTGTTGCACATCAGCGCGCCCTGCTCATTGACGTAAAAAAGCGTGGCCGGCCCGGACATTTCACTGAGCATTATCACATCGCCGGCAAACACCATTTCTTTCAGCCGGGCTTTTTCGCCCGGCCCGTGCGGCCGCGGCTCATGCGGGTTTCGGTAAGACGGAGCCTCATACATGCTGATAATGTGGAAACCAGCATGCCGACTGTCGTCAAAGTCATACTGTTCACAGATGCGCGGCCAGGCAAAGTCGGGGTAAATAATACGTTCGTATTCTTCAGGATCGAGATTGTCTTCCGCTAAATAAAAAAGATGCATTCCTGGCAGGCTGAACCCCATATCCCTTTCCCTTTGGATAAAAAACAGTGCACAGAATTTACCGCAGACAAAAACAGCCGGGATTTGATTTAAATCAGCTATTTTTTGTTTATTTTTATCTGGCATCACTTTCCAGAAAAATGTGTGTAAAACCTCCTATTCAGCGTCTCTTCATGAAGTTACCGTGAATTGCATAAAAATTTTCTGGTAGTACTCTTCCCGCATCCCCCTGCCAGACCGGTTATTCTGCCGTTGCTAAACGGTTGCAGCGGGGCGAAGTTTTTGTCATATTAAGTATGTTGTAACTACGGGGAGGTTTTATGGCTCGTTACGATTTAGTGGCAGATTTACACCAGTGCGTGAATGAGTTAGAACGCGAACTCACTACGTTAAGAGAGATGATTGAGGCGCAGCCGCTGCTCATCGCCCGCGTTTTCAGCTTGCCGCCCATTGAAAAAGGCCGCGAGCATGAAGCCATCACAGAAATTGCCGTTGAGCAGCACCTTGGCGAGTCCGCGCTTAACATGGCACTTAATCATTACTGCCGACTGTTTATGCAGCATCAGTCAGAAAAACTCAGCACTAAAGCCGCGGTACGCCTGCCCGGTGCTATCTGTATTGAGTGCGATGAAGCAAGCGAAAACAATTTGATTGCACAAGTTGATCAGGTTAATCAGCTGAAAGCGCGGCTGGAGCAACTGATTACGGTTGATTCTGGTTTACCCAGTGAAGCGCGTTTCGAATTTGTGCATCAGCATTTGCGCGGCCTTATCACCCTGAATGCTTATCGCTCTATCACGTTGTTACGCGCGCCGGACAGTCTGCGTTTCGGCTGGGCCAATAAGCACATCATTAAAAACGTTAAGCGCGAAGAGATTATTGAAAAGCTCGATAAAAGCCTGAAAGCGGGACGTTCGCAGGCGCCCTGGTCACGAGAACAGTGGGCGCAGAAAGTGCAGGAAGAGATGGAAAGCGTGCGCGCCCTGCCCGCCTCTGTACGCCTGAAAATTAAACGCCCGGTTAAAGTCCAGCCGATTGCCCGCGTCTGGCGTGCCGACGAGAAAAAACAAACTCAGCTTGCCTGCCCTTCTCCTGTTCTGGTGTTGTGCCGCGATCGCAGCCAGGTGCCAGTGTTAGGCGAACTGCTTAACTACGACGCGAATAATATTACCCATCGCCACAAACCCGCCGCTGAACAGCTCTATTTGCTGATCCCGCGTCTGCATCTTTGGGCCGATACACCGGTATAAGCGATAAAAAGGCCAGCGCAGGCTGGCCCTGTTAAAGCTTAACTTACTGCTTCATGCTGCCGACCATCTCTTCGGGACGAACCCATTCATCAAACTGCTCTTCGGTAAGATATCCCAGCTTGAGGGCCGAACCTTTCAGCGTTAGCCCTTCTTTATGCGCTTTCTTGGCGATTTCTGCCGCTTTGTCGTAGCCGATGTGAGTATTCAGAGCAGTCACTAACATCAGCGACTCGTTGAGCAGTTGCTCAATACGCTCACGTACTGGCTCAATTCCAATCGCACAATGATGATTGAAGCTGTCCATACCGTCCGCCAGTAAGCGAATAGATTGCAGGAAGTTATGGATCACCATTGGACGGAATACGTTCAGTTCAAAGTTACCTGATGCACCGCCCATGTTAATCGCCACATCGTTACCCATGACCTGGCAGCACAGCATGGTCATGGCTTCACATTGCGTCGGGTTCACTTTGCCCGGCATGATCGAGCTGCCTGGCTCGTTTTCCGGAATGGAAATTTCACCAATGCCACAGCGTGGACCTGACGATAACCAGCGCACGTCGTTAGCGATTTTCATCAGCGATGCTGCTAATCCTTTCAACGCGCCGTGGGCGTGAACCAGGGCATCGCAGGTTGCCAGAGCTTCAAACTTATTCGGCGCAGTGACAAAGGGTTGTCTGGTTAATTCAGCCAGGGCTTTCGCCACGCGAACGGCATATTCAGGATGGGTATTCAGGCCGGTGCCTACCGCCGTGCCGCCCAGCGCCAGTTCAGCAACGTGCGGGATGCTCTGCTCGATGTGTTTAAGATTGTGCTCCAGCATCGCTACCCAGCCAGAGATCTCCTGGCCCAGCGTCAGTGGCGTTGCGTCTTGCAGGTGGGTACGGCCAATTTTCACGATATCTTTGAACGCCTCAGATTTCTCACTGAGGGTTTTCTTCAGAACGTGAATTTGCGGAATTAACTGCTCGCGGATCGCGATCACTGCCGCAACGTGCATCGCTGTTGGGAAGACATCATTTGAACTTTGGCTTTTGTTGACGTCATCGTTCGGATGCACCAAACGCGACATGCCACGTTCCCCTCCCAGAAGCTCACTGGCCCGGTTTGCCAGTACTTCATTCATATTCATATTGGTCTGGGTGCCGGAACCGGTTTGCCAGATCGCTAACGGAAATTCATCGCTGTGTTTATCTGCCAATACTTCATCTGCTGCTTTAACAATCGCGTCAGCCCGTTCAGCCGGCAGCAGGCCGAGATCGCGGTTAACGGTCGCGGCGGCGCGTTTGGTCAGTGCCAGCGCATGCACCAGCGCGGTCGGCATTTTTTCTGTAGAGATGCGAAAGTGTTCCAGCGAACGCTGCGTCTGCGCGCCCCATAACTTATCTGCCGGTACATCGATGGGCCCCATTGAATCTTTTTCAATGCGATTGGCTGCCATGACTACGTCTCCTTTAGCACAGTTTTTGGATTTAAATGCTCAGGAGAATCCCCTGAGCGGGCAAGATTCTTACATACAATAATTTAACATTATGCGAGTCTGCCATCCTTATTGCACTTGATATGTATTTTCATCCACGCTTTCTGCTTTAATAAGCACAATAACTTCCCGTCATTAAGGGTGAATAATGCAAAAATTGACCAACTCGCTGCAAAATTATGCGTGGGGCAGCAAAACTGCGTTAACGGAGATGTACGGTATCGCAAACCCGAAAGGCCTGCCGATGGCTGAGATGTGGATGGGTGCCCACCCTAAAAGCCCTTCAATGGTTAACGTTCAGGGCAAACCACGATCGCTGCGCGATGTTATTGACGCAAATCCTGAGGAGATTTTAGGGGTTGCCGTTGCCCGACGGTTTGGCGAGCTGCCTTTTTGTTTAAAGTTTTATGTGCCGATCATCCCTTATCGATTCAGGTTCACCCCAGCAAAAGCGCGGCTGAAGAGGGTTTTGCCCGTGAAAATGCCGCATCAATCCCCTTGAATGCCGCCGAACGCAACTATAAAGATGCCAATCACAAACCCGAACTGGTCTATGCGTTAACGCCTTTTCAGGCAATGAACGGGTTTCGTTCATTCTCAGAAATAGTGTCGCTGCTGGAGCCTGTCGCAGGGGCACATCCGCACATCGCCCATTTTTTACAACATCCCGATCAGGCCAGCCTGGCGGAGCTTTTTACTGCCCTTCTGTCGCTAGCTGGTGAGGCTAAATCGCTGGCGCTTGGCATACTGAAGGCGGCATTACATTCTCGAGAAGGCGAACCCTGGCAGACAATCAAGACCCTGGCAGCAGACTATCCCGATGACAGCGGCCTTTTTTCTCCGCTGTTGCTCAATGTGATCACCCTGCAGCCTGGTGAAGCGATGTTTCTGTTTGCTGAAACACCCCATGCGTACCTGAAAGGCGTGGCGCTTGAAGTAATGGCGAACTCTGATAACGTGCTGCGCGCCGGGTTGACGCCAAAATATATTGATATCCCTGAATTGATGGCAAACGTGCAGTTCAGGGAAAAGCCAGCAGATACGCTGCTTGCAGAGCCTGAGCGACTGGAACATGAACAACGTTTTCCGATCCCGGTCGACGATTTTGCCTTCGCCATCCATACCCTGAATGCCGAACCGCAATCTGTTACTCAGGAGAGCGCGGCCCTGCTGTTTTGCATTGAAGGCCAGGCGATCGTCACTAAAGGCGACCAGCAGCTGGTTTTACAGCCGGGCGAATCCTGTTTCGTTGCCGCCAGCGAAGCCCCCGTCAACGTTGCCGGAACCGGACGACTGGCCCGCGTTTTTAATGACTTACCGTGAAGCGGCTGACGTTTTGGCGCTGAACTGCTATTATTTCAACCTATTAGCTAAAGACGCCTGCGGGCGTTTTTTCTTCACTCGCCGGACATGGCTCGCGGCGTAAGCGGATTCAAGAATAAGGACAATTCAGCAATGAAAAAGACCAACGTTGCCGTGGGTGTGATTGTAGCCCTGGGTGTAATCTGGACCGGCGCAGCATGGTTCACCGGTAAACAACTGGAAAGCCATATGGATCAGCTGGTGCAAAACGCCAATACCCAGTTGAATGCTTACGCGCCTGACAGCCGCCTGAAAATCAGCTATCAGGATTACCAGCGCGGTGTGTTCAGCAGCAAAACAAATCTGGTAATTCAGGCGACTTCACAAACTGAAGACAATTCGCTGCTTAAACCTGGTCAGAGCATCGTGCTTAACGAAACCATTGACCACGGCCCTTTCCCGTTTGCTCAGTTAAAGCATGTCAATCTTATTCCCAGCATGGCATCGGTTCATACCGAGCTCGCTAACACCGATGCGGTTAAGAAGCTGTTTCAACTCACCAATAATCAATCGCTGATCCAGGCGGACACGCGCATTGGTTACAGCGGTGCCACGGATACCGCGCTGAAAATTTTGCCGATCGATTATCAAAATGTCCAAACCGGTGAGCGAGTGGCAACCAATGGCGGCACGCTGAATGTGAGTGCCGACAACAAAGGCGACAAAGTTTCACTGGATAGCGATATTGGCAGCATTGCCCTGACCAGCAAAAATGAGATGGGTCAACCGGTGCTGTTTACGCTAAATGGCCTGAAGCTGAGCGGCAATACGCATCTTAGCCCGGAAGGGGTGCGCATTGGCGATCAGTCGATCGACGTTGAAAAGGTTAATGCCAGCATTAATGGCGCGGATGCGTTGACGCTGCTGAAAATGAAAGGCACCTCTTCGTTTGATAATCAGGCCGGAAAAATTGCTGGCAACATCGATTATCACGTCGACGGGATTCAATTGCAGAAGCAAAATTTTGGTGAAGCAACGCTGAAGATGAAGCTGTCTCAGTTTGATGCGCAGGCGGTCAAAACGTTCTCAGATAACTACAATGCACAAATGCAGGATCTGCTTAATCAGCAAGGCATGGCTGACGATCCGATTCGCTATCAGGCGGGTGTGCACACCATTTTGATGAATAATCTGCCTACGCTGCTGAAAGGCGCGCCGTCACTCAGCATTGCACCGTTAAGCTGGAAGAATGACAAAGGCGAAAGCACCTTTAATCTGACTGCTAACTTCAACGATCCGGCGACCGTCACCGGTGAACCGCAAAGCCTGAGCGCCATGGTTGATCGCGTATTGAAATCGCTTGATGGCAAACTCACAGTCAACATGCCAATGGCTACTGAAACTATGCGTCTTGTGGGTCTGACTGAGGGTTATCAGGCTGATGATGCTCAGAAACTGGCCGATCAGCAGGTGAAGGGGCTGGCGGCGATGGGCCAGATGTTCCGTCTGACGCAGCAGCAAGATGACAACATTGTCACCAGCCTGCAATACGCAAATGGTCAGGTTGGGATGAATGGCGACAAAATGACGCTGGAACAGTTTATGTCGCGTTACATGCTGGGCATGCCAACCAGTGAAGGTATGCCGCAATAACAGCTGATTAAAAAATTACGCCGACTACACAACGTAGTCGGCCTTAACCCCGCGCGACAAAAAACCGCCCTTCACTCTCCTGAGTAATTAACGTCTTCTGTTTCAAGCGCATCCTGAATCGCATCGGCAAGATTGGCGATCTCATTGGCAACGGCTTGTAAATCCCAGGCCGCTTTAGAACCATTCGCAGACGTTGATGCACTGACAGACTCTTTTGCTACCGCTAAGGCAGCGGCAACCGCCACGGTACGTTTATGTTGCTCCCTGGTCACACCAACAGGCGGTATGCCGAAGTAGTCGTTAACCATGATCTTTTCCCTTTAATCGATTGGAATCGACACCTTAACGTTTTCGCGACCAGGCGTGAAGCTAAATATCGTGCACTTTATTGCGCCAGTCGAGCGTATTTATTTCCCTGTATATCCTGCAAAAACAAACGCCAGCCAGGGTGATTGAGACGCTACAGCCATAACGCGTTTTCTCTTTCAGATTACCGCTACGCTTCACGTTTACACATTTTCTGTACCAGGCTTTAGAAAACTACTAAACAGAGAAGTGGAGCAATATGAAAGAGCAAAATCGTACTATTGGCATCGCACCCTATGGTGGTTCTGCCGGAGGATGGGGAGCGTTGAAAGCGGTGGCTGACGCCATTCGGGGTCAAATGTCAGTGAAGCAGGACGTTATCGCTCTGTTCAAAGTCAATCAGCCGCAGGGTTTTGACTGTCCGGGCTGCGCCTGGCCCGATCCACAACACGCCTCCTCCTTTGAGTTTTGTGAAAATGGTGCGAAAGCAGTTTCATGGGAAGCCACCGGCAAACGCACCACGCCAGAATTTTTTGCGGCGCATACCGTAAGCGAACTGTGGCAGCGAAACGCATTTGAGCTGGAGGGCGAAGGCCGGCTGACCCACCCAATGAAATACGATGCCGCAACTGACACCTATCAGCCCATTGAATGGGACACGGCACTGAATGAAATTGGCGCGCTGCTGCGCAGCTATGACGATCCCGACAGCGTGGAGTTTTACACTTCAGGCCGTGCCTCTAACGAGGCTGCCTTTTTATGGCAGTTGTTTGCCCGCGAGTATGGCACTAACAATTTTCCTGACTGCTCCAACATGTGCCACGAGCCCACCAGCGTTGGCTTACCGGAATCCATTGGCGTGGGGAAAGGAACGGTTGAGCTGGAAGATTTTGATCATTGCGATTTAGTGCTTTGCATCGGCCATAACCCCGGCACTAATCATCCCCGCATGCTGGGAACGCTGCGTGAAGTGTCAAAACGCGGTGCCACCATTGTAGCGATCAATCCGTTACGCGAGCGCGGACTGGAACGCTTTACCTCGCCGCAAAGTCCCATCGAAATGCTGTCGCTCAGCTCAACGGAGCTGGCGTCAACCTACTACAAAGTGCGGGTCGGCGGCGATGCAGCAATGCTAAAAGGCGTCATGAAAATTCTCCTGGCGATGCATGAAGAAGCGATCGCAAAAGGCGACGCCGGGGTGCTTGACGACGCTTTTATCCGCGAGCATACCGAGGGATTTGCCGGGCTAAAAGCCGATCTCGATGCCACAGAATGGGATCACATCCTGAAAGTGTCCGGCATGGATCGTAAAGAGATTCAGCATATTGCCCGCCTCTATGCCGGGGCGGAGCGCACGATAATTTGCTACGGCATGGGCATCACCCAGCACCAGTACGGTACGCAAAATGTGCAGCAAATCGCTAACCTGCTGCTGCTGCGTGGCAATATCGGTAAAAAAGGCGCAGGCATCTGCCCGTTGCGCGGCCACTCCAACGTGCAGGGTGACCGTACCGTAGGGATCACGGAAATCCCTCGCAAACGCTGCTCGACAGCATTGAAAAGGTTTTTGGCTTTACCCCTCCTCAGAAGCATGGACATGGTGCCGTGGCCGCCATTCAGGCAATGCGCGACGGTCACACCAAAGCATTACTCTGTCTTGGCGGCAATCTGGCTGAAGCGATTTCCGATCCGCAGGTGACCTTCCCGGCCATGCGCAAGCTGGATTTAGTGGTGCATATGGCGACCAAACTCAACCGTTCACATCTGCTGTTGGGTAAACATAACTATCTGCTGCCGGTGCTGGGCCGTACAGAAACTGATATTCAGGCCTCAGGCGCGCAAAGCGTAACGGTGGAAGATTCGATGTCGATGGTGCACGCTTCGCGTGGCTCGCTCACCCCCGCCTCGCCGCACTTAAAATCGGAACCGGCACTCGTCGCCGGGCTGGCAAAGGCAACGCTGCCTGACAGTGTCGTCGACTGGGATAAAATGATCGGTGATTACAGTTTTATTCGTGACGCCATCGAAGCGGTTTTCCCCGCTTTCGAAAATTATAATCAGCGAGTGAAAAAACCGGGCGGATTTCGCCTGCGTAACGCCGCGTCAGAACGTATCTGGGATACACCTTCAGGCCGTGCGCAATTCAAAGTGATGCAGGGCATCAATGAAGATCCGCGCTCGCTGAAGTGCCACGATTTAGTGTTAACAACGCTGCGCAGTCACGATCAGTACAACACGACGCTGTATGGGCTAAACGATCGCTATCGTGGCGTAACCGGCAGACGCGACGTGCTGTTCATCAGTGCCGATGAGGCTGAAAAACGCCAGCTGCGCGTCGGCGATCAGGTTAATCTTGTTGCCCTCGATCCTGAAGGTAAGCCCACGTCGAGGCGCATGAAAAATCTGACCATTGTGGTAATTGACATGGCGCCAGGATCGGTGGGGGCTTACTACCCGGAAGCCAATGTCATGGTGCCACTCGACAGCCATGATACAAAAAGCGGTATTCCGGCCTATAAAAGCATTCCGATCGCGCTGGAGCGTGTCGCGGTTCCGGTTGAAACCGCCGGCGCCCGACGCTGACAACAAAGGCTCCGGTGGGGGCCTTTTATTCCCTTATGCTGATACTGGGCTTCTTTTATGCAAAACCCTGACCCGCAAATGCTGCTGTTACTCTATTTTGTCTTACCGGTCTGGCTGATTGCCGGTTTCGCTGACTATCTTTGTCACCGGGCAACCGACATTGAAACCACCACCGGCCTGAAAGAGACTTACATTCATATTCTGATGTTTCTGCAAATGGGGCTGCCTTTGCTGTCGGCACTTTTTCTGGAGGTCAATGCACTGGTGATCGGCTTTATGATTGTGCTTTTCTTCTGCCATGAAGCCACAGCGTTGTGGGACGTCAGCTACGCCGTTACTGCCAGGGAAGTCAGGCCGGTGGAGCAACATATTCACAGCTTTCTTGAAATGGTGCCGCTGATGGCGCTTTTGCTGGTGATTTCTCGTCACTGGCCTCAGTTTCTGGCGCTGTTTGGACTGGGTGATGAGCCGCCTCGGTTCGATTTACACCCGCGCGCCGATCCCTTACCCACCAGCTATATCGTCGCGGTGCTGCTGGGCATTTTTCTTTTAGAAATGATGCCCTATTTTGAGGAGTATCTGCGCGCTAAAAGGGCCCGAAAAAAGCCTGGGCGAAGCGGATAATAAATATTCGCCTTTTTTCAGGCTCGCCAGAAAACGCGAGAAAAGAGGATCAGGATCGGATAGATTTCCAAACGTCCCATAATCATGGCGGCGCACATTAAATATTTTGCTGGCTCTTTAAGGGTGCCAAAGGTTGAGGCGGTTTCACCGAATCCCAGTCCCATATTATTGATACAGGCGGCGACAGTGGCATAGGAGGTCAGGAGATCATAGCCCAGCAAATTAAGCAGCCAGATAAAAAACACCGTGAAGATCATATACAGAAAAAGAAGCTCCACACCGAGCGCAGAACCCGATCGGTGACCACGCTTTCGCCAATGCGGATGCTGAGTAAAGCACGAGGATGCGCCAGTTGGTGCAGTTCTTGCCGACTCTGTTTATACAACACCAGATAGCGTAATGCCTTAATACCGCCGCAGGTAGAGCCGACACAACCGCCAAAAAAGCTGGCCGTTAACAGCAGTACAATGGTGTGATGAGGCCAACTGGCATAGTCGCCGGTCGCCAGCCCGTTATCAGTAATCATTGAGCTTGCCAGGAAAAAAGCATGGACCAGGCTGTCGGTTACGTTATACATCCCGACATGCCAGACCTGCCAGCCAGTAATTAACACCACGACCAGCGTGACCAGCAGAAAGAAGCGCAACTCGGCATTCTGGCGAAACGGCTGTAATGTGCGCTTTGACAGCACGATATACCAGGCGGTGAAGTTGAGTGCTGAGAGCAGCGAAAACAAACCAGCCACCAGCTCAATCGCATGACTGTGATAATAACCGATACTTTCACTTCGCGTGGAAAATCCTCCGAGCGAAACGGTTGAAAGCCCGTGACACAGTGCATCAAACGCGGGCATACCCGCCAGCATATAAGCGGCCGAGCAGACCAGCCCCAGGGACAGATAAGTCAACCAAAGGCTACGCGAGGTATCCGCCAGACGCGGCGTAAGCCGCTCCTCTTTAAACGGCCCAGGCATTTCAGACTGATAAAGTTTCGCGCCACCAATGCCCAGTAACGGCAGAACAGCAACAGCCAACACGATTACGCCCAGGCCGCCGATGAAATTAAGTTGTGCGCGATAGTAGAGATAAGCCGTTGGTAATGCACTGACATCACCGATAACGGTGGCCCCGGTTGTGGTAATGCCCGATACGCCTTCAAACAGCGCATCTGCAAAGCTGAGACCGACAGAATTATCTAACCACAACGGCATGGCGCTGATAACGGAGAACAGCAGCCAGAACAGAACAATAATCAGGAAACCGTCGCGGGTTTTGAGCTGTATTCCTGTACGTTTTGTGGCAAGCCATGCGGCTCCGCCGAGTGTGGCAAAGGTGAGAAAAGTGATCAAAAAGGCAAAATAGCTGCGCTCTTTGCTGAATAAAGCGACAAACATCGGTATCAGCATTGAGAAGCTGTAGAGAAACACCAGAAAACCGCACAGGTGAGTCACCACTCTGAGCCGTGTAAAGTCAAAATCGCGAAAAGACTGCAAGGGGCTCTCCGGTTAAACGTGTATGAATTTGCGCAATCATTAAATAGCAAATAAATAAAATTTGGAAAATAACATTTTTACATGATGTTAATGGTGCTTGCTGTTCTCTCTTTTTGGCGGCTGGCCAACATCAAACCAGACGATGATAGCAACTTTTTAAAAGCCGCGACGCCTCATCATTCACCCCGGCCTGACTTTCAAACAGTCCAAAATGGTTTGAGACCATATTATTATAAATAATATAATTTGCTCATACTTTACTGTGAACATTAATGACTGGCGCGATTTCTGCTAACGCAAATCACATTTTTGTAACGTGCCACTGTAATGTTTATTGATCCACTTTATATTTAAATAAACCCGATCAGGCATAATACCCTCTTTCTTTCAACATAAACCACAGAAGTTGTAGTTGACATTATCTCTTTTCGACTAAAAACCTCTGTTAACAGGGAAGAATTATGAATCATCAAACGGTAATGTCCTGTTGTGCGTCCTGTGCATTATTAATGCTTCCAGCCATGGGTCTGGCCGACGATGCCAACCTCGCTAAAAAACTGAGCAATCCGGTTTCTGATTTAATCAGTGTTCCTTTTCAATATAACTATGATGAAAATGTTGGCGCGGGAAAAGGCTCGCGCAACCTGCTCAATATTCAACCCGTCATTCCTTTTAGTATTAGTGAAGACGCCAATATCGTAAGCCGTACAATATTACCCGTCATCTCTCAGCACGACGTGACACAATCTGGCTCTTCGCAAAACGGCATTGGGGATGTGACCCAAAGTTTCTTTTACTCTCCCAAAAAACCCACCGATAGCGGTCTCATTTGGGGTGTAGGCACGGTATTGCTGCTTCCCACTGGCAGTGACAGCCTTCTGTCTGGTCGAAAATGGGGCGCAGGCCCTACGGCGGTTGGCCTGAAACAGAGCGGCCCCTGGACTTATGGCATGCTGGCTAACCATATTTGGGATTACGCTGGCGATAAAAATCGACCGTCAGTTAACGTGACCTATTTACAGCCCTTCCTGACTTATACTACGGCGTCTGCAACCACTGTTGCCCTGAATCTGGAATCTACTTACGACTGGCGTGAGGATCAGTGGAGTGTTCCTGCTAATTTAATGGTCAATCAAATTATGAAGATTGGCGAGCAAACGGTTCAGGTCGGCGGTGGCGTTCGCTACTGGCTGGAACATGATGATGATCGAGGCCCGCACGGATGGGGATTACGCCTTAATTTTACGCTTTTGCTGCCTCGATAAGATTATTTTCGCTTTTACCGGTTAATAACCTGGCTCATTCATGGAGCCAGGTTAAGAACAGTATCCCACCGTAGTAATGTTTTTTTAAATCAACTTAATTACCGCGATAGGTTGAATAACCGTATGGGCTTAAAAGCAAAGGAATATGATAATGTTCGCCGTTGTTCTCTAATTTAAATTCCACCGGAATTTCCGGGAAGAAGGTTTCTTGCTTAGTTTTTTCATAATAATCGCCCGTTTTAAATACCACCCGATAATTACCGCTGGTCAGTTTTTTGTCAGCAGGATAAAGCGCGGTGATGCGACCATTTTTGTCTGTCACGCCTGTGGCGAGCTTCACCCACGACGCATTAATTTGCTGATCAAGCTCAACTTCAACCCCCGCCGTTGGAATGCCGGTTTGGAGATTGAGAACATGAACGCTGAGCGGGTTTTTCATGGCAGGCATTTCTGCTGAGATTGCACTCACCAAAGGTGACATAACCAATACCGCGGTGAACAGCCCTTTTTTCATACTCATCTTCGCTTCCTTTTATAATGAATTAACGCTCAGGAAGCCTACAGAGAGGTAAAAAGAACCGGTATTTTTCTCGTCGAAATCTGAAATTTCCTGGTAAACCCACCCGTGTCACCGCTATTGCCCACTGCGGCATTAACAGATGAACAATTTTAACCCTACTGTAACCGAGCCAGGGCAGACTTTTCAGCTATGATTATTAGCGATGTCAGGCAGTCAGATATTCAGTGTTTATCAACCATGAAACCGTGCGCCTCTGGCGTCGCATTTCGGTAAAGCATTTGAGGAACTGAATGAAGCAAATCATCCGTGGTGATAAAGAACCCGCTCATATTCTTGCAGCAACCCGGGCACTTGAGGCTCATATCTCCCGCTACGGCGAGGGAAACAAATATCATCCTGTTATCTATTCCATTGCTTATCGCAGCCGATTTTATCAAATCGAAGTCATTACCCGACGAGAAACCATGGTGGCCACCGTTATTACCGGTGTCAGAACGCTGACGCACCTCACTGGCGCAGCCTGAAGCGGCCTGTTTCCATTGAAAATCGCTGCAAGGACGCAGCGCAATGCGCCGCTCGCTTCACCGTCAGCCGATCACATCCTGCGTAAATGGCCAGCGGGCCGTTAATCGGGCGTGATTTCGTTAATCAGGTTCGCATCCTGATTTTTAATGCTGCCAACCGCTTTATCAACCGGATGCCAGGTGAACGCTTTTTCTGGCAGCGCGGCATCATGTGCAATTTCCTCAGCGCGCCTGGCGGATGTATTGCTGTCAAGCCACTCGCTGATAACGTCGGCGGTCAGTACCAGCGGGCGGCGGTCATGGATATCAACCATGCCTTTTTGACTGGCTGCGGTGACAATCACAAAACCTTCATGACCATGCTCTTTGTTATAAGGCGCTTTACCGATAGCGGCAAAAAACAGCGGCAGATGCTGCTTATGGTAAATAAAGTAAGGCTGTTTTTTATCGCCCTCTTTTTTCCATTCAAACCAGCCATCCGCCGGAACAATAGCCCGCCCGTGAACCCACAAGGGTTTAAACATGCGCCCCGTCGCCGCCGTTTCTCCGCGAGCGTTAATCAGCGGCTGTTTATTCCACCATTCAGGGCCGTAGCCCCAGTAAACCGGATCGAGATGTAAATGTTCGTTGCGCTGATTGAGCAGCAATACTTTAGTACCGGGCGCAACGTTATAACGCCCTATGGGCTGCGGATCATAAATCAGTTCATCATCTTCGATTTTCAGCGCGTCGAAATAGTCGTCCCGACTGCTGTACTGCGCGAATCTTCCACACATATTTCACCTCTGTGATAAGGGTAGCAAAAGTTATTCAAGAGAAGGTGATGTCTGGCGTACTGATTATAATTACTTAAGTCAGACAGTAATAAAAAAACGGGTCCTGAACAGTGCCTTGCCGCGCTGTTTCAGCATGAGGGCTAGCGGTCGCCCTCAATGTAACGAGGTTTTATTCATCGCCGATCAGGACGTAGATATGATTTATTTACGGTTCTTCTCTTTACTGTTCGTCATGTTAACCGCGGCTTGTCAGGTCACCACCGAACAAGCAAGAAATAAGGGCAGTCGTTTAGAGGGCCAGAGTAATAAGTCTGCTCAGCAGTTGAGTGAATGTATTTATAACCGATGGTCAACCACAACCGTTATTGCCAGGGATGACACGTCACACATTGAGAAATCTGATGTCAGAACCACGGTTTTTACCTGGGAAGACTCAATGTTTGTCGATATCACGCCACAGGGTAAAGGGACGGATTATAAGTTTTATACCACTTTTGATATGGGCCCAACGGTCCTGGCCGATCGTAAAGCGATCGTGAGCCAGTGCAGTTAATGTTGCACCTCCTGAAGAGGGTGTTTCATCGCCTGCCATGCTGGGGGCACTGCGCGTCTCGCCTTTCCGCAACGGAACAGGCCACTCAGGCATGGAATGAGTGTAATCCGCTCGCTATTGATGAGGCAGTATTGCAACCTGCACTGATTCATCAGCACAACGTCGCTACTACGCCAGGATCGACTCAGGGAGCCGCCTGGCTTATTCGTACAATTTACCCGCATCCAGCCAGGTTGTTGCGCAAATCGCTGGCGCAGTTGCGCAAGATATTTTTATAATGCTCTGCACTCCCTGCTATCCAACCCAGACAACTGAGCGAGTGCACTATGATCGATCCCAGACTTCCCCTTACCGATATCCATCGTCATCTTGACGGCAATATTCGTGCACAAACCATTCTCGATTTAGGCCGCCAGTTTAATCTTGCCCTGCCTGCGAATTCGCTGGATGCCCTGCGTCCCCATGTTCAGGTCACGCAAAATGAACCCGATCTGGTGAGTTTCCTGCAAAAACTCGACTGGGGCGTAAAAGTATTGGGCGATTTAGAGGCCTGCCGCCGCGTAGCCAAAGAGAACGTAGAGGATGCTGCACGCGCCGGGATCCATTACACCGAGCTCCGTTTTTCACCAGGCTACATGGCGATGAACCATAACCTGCCGATAGCTGGCGTGGTTGAAGCTGTTATTGATGGCATCAGGGCGGGCTGTCAGCAGCATCAAATTGAGGTGCGGCTGATTGGTATCATGAGTCGTACCTTTGGCGAAGAGGCCTGCCTGAGCGAATTAGAAGGCTTACTGGCGCATCGTGATCATATCACCGCCGTGGATTTAGCCGGCGATGAGCTGGGCTTCCCCGGCAGTGAATTTCTCAGCCACTTTACCCGCGCGCGTGACGCCGGTTTTCGCGTCACTGTCCATGCTGGCGAAGCCGCAGGCCCGGAAAGTATCTGGCAAGCGATTCGTGAACTGGGCGCAGAGCGCATCGGTCACGGTGTGAAAGCGATTGAAGATCGGGGGCTGATGGACTTTTTGGCCGAGCACCGTATCGGTATTGAATCCTGTCTGACCTCAAATATTCAAACCAGTACCGTCTCTTCTCTGGCGCACCATCCGCTGAAAGCTTTCCTCGATCACGGCATTCTGGCGACCATTAATACGGACGATCCGGCGGTTCAGGGCGTTGAAATTGGTCATGAGTATGAACAGGCTGCTCCGGCTGCGGGTTTGAGCCAGGCGCATATGCGTCAGGCGCAGGAAAATGGTTTAGCCATCGCCTTTTTGAGCGAGACGGAAAAAGCGGCGATTCGGGCTAAGCTGCAGTGATTCAGGCATAAACCTGCCTGAATGACATGCCAAAAATGAATAACTTATCTCAGGAGATGCGCCGTTCTTTTTTACCCGCTTGCTTTAACGTTCATAAAAAACGGGCCGAGGTGGCCCGTTATAATTGAACGCTTTCGTCCTTATTTTAGCGAGAGCGTTTGACGTTTCTCGGCAGATTGCAGCCCCAGCTCAATCAGTTCCATGACCTGAATCGCCTCTTCTGCCGTGACCGGATTACTGCCACGTCCGGCGATAGCATCGCGCACCGCAGCGTAATAAGCGGGGTAGTTGCCAGGCTGGGTCATCAGCGTTTTTTCCGTCATGCTGTCACCTTCAACCAGCGTTAACGCGCCATCACGCATATCGTAGCCCCACTCCTCTTTCGGCGGAAAATCGCCTGACTTCAGACGATCTTCCTGCGGATCGAGGCCATATTTGATATAACTGCCGCGCGTGCCGTGTACCTGATAGCGTGGCGACTCCGCGGCCACCAGCAT
Source organism: Pantoea sp. LMR881 (assembly GCF_027157825.1). Classification (NCBI taxonomy): domain Bacteria; kingdom Pseudomonadati; phylum Pseudomonadota; class Gammaproteobacteria; order Enterobacterales; family Erwiniaceae; genus Pantoea; species Pantoea sp. LMR881. The sequence continues at coordinate 340,095 of NZ_JAPVOK010000002.1, read as the reverse complement.
GCTGGCATGCAGAACCACCCGACGCTGTGGATAGGTCAGCGTAGCGTGGAAATAGTCGGTGGTTTGCGCGCCAGGACGCATCTCAGCCAAATCGACATTGATAGCGACCGGTGGGCCAAACAGTTGCAGCGCCTGATCGAGCAAATGCGGTCCCAAATCGTACCAGATCCCACTGCCAGCGCCTTTCATTTCACGCCAACGCTGCCGCACTTCCAGGCGGAAACGATCAAAATGGGATTCCAGATAGCGCACCTCGCCGAGCGTGCCCTCCGCCAGCAGCTGCTTCAGCGTCAGGAAATCACTGTCCCAGCGGCGATTGTGAAACACGGAAAGCAGCAGCCCTTTGGCTTTAGCCAGCGCATCCAGCTCACGCGCTTGTGACAACGTCACGGTGAACGGTTTATCTACCACGACGTGCTTGCCTGCATTTAAGGCGGCTTTAGCCAGGGGAAATGGGTATCGTTCGGGGTGGGGATAACAATTAATTGCAGCGTTGGATCGTCTAGCAGCGCCTGAGGATCAGCCACCACCTGAACGGATGGCCAGTCGGCGTGGACTTTGCTGGCATCGCTGCTGGAAATAGCTGCCAGCTCAACGTCAGGAGTGCCCGCTATTAACGGCGCATGGAACGTTTTGCTGGCAAAACCATATCCCATCAGACCAACACGAAGTTTATCGCTCATTCTCATTCCTCTTGTTCGCTAATCTGTCTGATTTAAGACCATTAACCAGGCCAGAACAAGGTGGAATTCCCCTAAATATCAGGAGATAGCACTTCGTGCCATCGGCCAGGCCGTTTGTGCCGCCAGGCTATCGTGTGCATCAAGGTTACGACGGCGAAAGTCACTTGGGCTGACACCCACCCGTTTGCGAAACACGCGAGAGAAGTAAAGCTGATCGTCATAACCCACTTCACGCCCAATGGTGGCAATCGGTTCCTGCGTGGTTTGCAGCAACAGCTTGGCGCGGATAACGCGCTGATCTTCGCGCCAGCGCAGCAAATTGACGCCCATTTGCTCGCGAAACAGATGGGCCAGCCGCGAGGGCGACAGGCAGACATGGCGGGCCACGTCTTCAATTTTAACCTCACTCGCCAGATGATTAGTCACATACTGGCAGGCTTCAACAACACGCGGATCGCGCACCTGCTGATGGCTGCGCGGATCCTCTTCTACGGCCCGCAGCAGCAGCCGTTCCAGCAGGTTCATCGCCAGCTCTTCGGCGAAGCGGCGTCCCGAATTGTGTGTTTGTTCAATGCTGGCGAACAGGCGATCAAATTCACCGCGCAGCGATTCGGGCAGATGCAGACGGCCTACCCCTCTTTTTCATCCTGCCATTGCAGCCAGTCATTCCAGTACGCACGTGGGCGGAAATAGACCCAGCGATGAAACCACTGCGGGCTGTCGGGTGCGCGGCCATAATAGTGGGCGGTTTTAGGCTGAAACAGCAGCATCTCGCCTGGCTCGCAGTCAAAGGCTTTTTCACCATCGAACACCCTGCCTTTACCTTTGATGGTCAGATTGAGGATATAGCCTTTCATGCCATGCGGACGATCTATAAAGAAATCCAGCGGACCGTCAGCGGTAATCGGCGTCAGACCCGCCACTAACCAGGCGTTAAATGCGTAACCCGGCAATAAGGGATTTTGCTGTTCCGTTGGCTGTTCACGGTGATACATAGTGCCCTCACATTGTCGTTGTTTAATCAAAGGCGGGCAGCACTGTCCGCCTGGTTACTGCACGTCATGCTTTATGTTTTTGTTTATAGCGGTCAAAAATAACCGCCGCTAACAGTATCAAACCGCGTACCACATACTGTGAGAATGGCGAGATATTCAATAAATTCATCGCATTCTCAACGGTTCCCAGGATCAGCACGCCCGCAACCACATAAGAAATCTTGCCGATGCCACCTTTCAGCGAGACGCCGCCTAATACGCACGCGGAGATAACCACCAGCTCATAGCCCAGGGACGTCATTGGCTGACCGCTGGTCATGCGGGAAGCGAGAATAATGCCTGCCGCTGCCGAAACCAGCCCGGAAAGGATAAAGATGATGATACGGGTACGTACCACGGGAACGCCCGCTAATCGCGCAGCTTCTTCGTTGCCGCCAATTGCCAGCGTATTGCGGCCAAAGGTGGTTTTGTTTAGCAGGAAACCAAAGATCAGCATCGTGGCGATGGTGAGCCAGATCGGCGCGGGTATGCCCAGCCAGTTGGCAAATCCCAGGGTAAAGAAGCGTTCATCTTCAATACCCACCGCTTTACCATCAGAGAAAATATAGGCCAGCCCCGGACAATCTGCATTGTCGCCAGGGTCGTAATCAGCGCGTTGATCTTTAAACGGGCAATGACAAAACCGTTGATAAACCCCGTCAGCACACCGAGCAGCAAACCCGCCGCCACGCCGATCCATAAACTTTCCGTAAGGTTAATCACTACCGCCGTGACCACGCCAGCACAGGCGATTACCGACGCCACTGATAAATCAAAATCCCCTGATGCCAGGCAGAACAGCATACCGCAGGCGACCATGCCGGACATCGACATCGCCAGCCCGAGGCCTTTCATGTTAATAAACGAGCCAAAGTTTGGCACAAACACCGCGCAGGCGATAAACAGCAGCGCGAACACCACCAGCATGCCGAAGTTGTCCCAGATACGGCCAAATTGCAGGCCACCGCGTGAGGCTGGCGGCGGTGTATTCGAAGTCGTGGATGAAGCCATGTTGATCTCCTGTCAGGCCACGGCGGCCGCTTGGGTAGTTTTGGGCATCGCCAGGCTCAGCGTTTGCTGCTCCGTGGCTTCGTCGTGCAGCAACTCACCGGCAATCGCCCCTTCGCGCATCACAACGATGCGATCGGCCAGGCCCATGACTTCCGGCAGGTCACTGGAGGCAAACAGCACGGCAATGCCCCGATTTGCCAACTGATAGATCAGGTTATAGATTTCATGCTTAGCGCCGACGTCAATGCCGCGCGTCGGTTCATCAAGCAGGATCACTTTCATCTCTTCAGATAACCAGCGGCCCAGAATCGCCTTTTGCTGGTTGCCGCCAGAAAGGTTCATGATCAGCTGGTCGGCGCTGGGGGTTTTAATGTTGAGCGAGCGAATATGGCTCTCGGCATTTTTTGCTTCCCAGCCATTTTTGATCAGGCAGCCCGCCGCCAGGTTATGGCGGCGCGCACTGATATTGATGTTATCGCGTACCGAGTGAACCGGAATGATGCCTTCGGCTTTTCGATCTTCCGGGCACAACATCACACCGGCACGAATAGCATCAATCGGCTCGCGTAATCTGAGCGGCTCGCCATCCAGCAAGACCTGACCGCCGCGCAGTCTGGTGGCGCCAAACAGGCCTTTCAGCAGTTCGCTGCGGCCTGCGCCAACCAGACCAAACAAGCCGACGATTTCACCAGCATGCACATTTAATGAAACCGGCATGCGTACGCCTTTGGCCTCTACCTTATCCAGCGTCAGCCGGACGGCGCCTTTTGGACGAGGCGCATAGCCGTAAATATCCCCAGATTGCGCCCAACCATCGCCTGCACCAGATCGTCATGGCGGGTAGTTGCCATGTCGGTGAAGGTACGCACATAACGACCATCTTTGAACACGGTGATGGCATCGCTGAGGGCAAAAATCTCTTCCATGCGATGTGACACATAGAGCACGACTCGCCCTTGCGCCCGCAGTTGGCGGATCACACGAAATAAGTTTTCAATTTCTCGTGCAGAGAGTGAGCTGGTTGGCTCATCAAAGGCGATAATGTGGGCATTTCGCGCCAGGGCTTTGGCAATCTCAACCATTTGCCACTGACCAAGCGACAGGTATTTCAGTGGCATATCAGGATCGATATCCATACCGAGATTTTTTAACTGCAAGCCCGCTTCGTCACGCAGCACTTTACGATTTACCAGGCCATGTTTATGCGGGATCTGACCAAGATAGATATTTTCTGCCACGCTCATTTCAGGGATCAGATGCAGTTCCTGATAAATAATCGCCACGCCAGCATCGAGCGCATCCGTGGTGTGCTGGAAGTTTACCGGCTGACCTTTAATCCGTATCTCACCGCCGCTTGGCTGATAGCTGCCACTGAGAATTTTTAACAGCGTGGACTTCCCCGCACCGTTCTCCCCCATTAAGGCATGCACCTGACCGCCGTAACAGTCAAACGAGATATCCTGTAACGCTTTCACGCCAGGAAAGGTTTTACTGATGCCATGAAACGACAGAAAGGCTGAATCAGTGTTCATGGTTTCTCCTGTCAATAGCCTTCATATTACGCGCCGCAGCGGCGGGCTGTGGGCGATCTCCCCCGCCACCTGTTGTTGTAAGTGACTGAAGGGTGCCGCTTTTCCGCCCTGCTGCAACCCAAAGGATGGGGATTAAATGAAACGGGAATGCCGCCGATCTGTCGACGGCAAACAGGCTTACATCAACCCTTTCTTCGCCAGTTCAGTTTTGAAGTTGTCGCGGGTGATCAGGACGACATCGGTCACTTCAGTGAAGTTGGGTGGCGCTTCGCCTTTGCTCACCCAGTTGTAGAGCATCTGGCTGCTCTTATAGCCGTGTACATCCGGGCTTGGCAGGAGCGAACCATAGAAACCGGTCGCCTTGTCTTTTGACAATTCACTTACCGCATCAACACCGTTGATGCCAATGCCAATCACATCAGCAGATTTAAAGCCCTGACCTTCTGTGGCCCGCACGCCGCCCAACACGGTGTTGTCATTCATGCCAACGATCAGCCAGTGTTTAACTTCGGGATGTTGCACCAGCAGCGAATTTCCGGCGTCAAAAGCGCCGGGAATATCGTTAGATTTGGTCGGAACCTGATAGATTTGATTCGCCGGGAAACCGGCGGCTTTCAGGGCATCCATCGAGCCGCCAGTACGACGGCGCGCCGTGTCCAGCTCATTCGCGGTAATGGCCATGACACCCGTAGTTTTCGCATCCCAGCCGCGCTTCTGCATCTCTTTGAACAGCTCCTGGCCCTGACGCTCGCCAATTTTAGTCGCGGCCATCATCACCAGCGGCACGGTTTCCATCGGTTTGCCTTTGGCTGTGACAAACTGGTCATCCACTGCGATGACTTTTAAATCATAGCCACGCGCTTTGGCCACAATGGCGGAGCCAAGTTTGGGATCGGGGGTGCAAATGACGAAACCTTTCGCGCCGCTGGCGGCCAGGCTGTCGATGGCGTTCAGGGTTTTCTCACCATCAGGAACGGCAATTTTGATCACTTCGAAGCCTAAATCCTTGCCAGCTTTATCGGCGAACTTCCACTCGGTTTGAAACCAGGGTTCCTCAGGCTGCTTGACTAAAAAACCGAGCTTCATGGTCTCGGCGATAGCGGAATGTGACATAACCGCTGCCAGCCCGATGGCCGCGAACGCTTTAGTGAATTTATGCATGATGCTCTCCGGCGCGAGTTGTTTTATCGCTGCTATTAACGAATTAATGTAAGCGTTACCAGTTAAAATTCATTTTGGGGTACAGCTGTAAATCAGTGCGTTAGAACTGACCATGGTTAAAGCCTGCCCAAACGCTGGGCTAGTTTTAGCGGGAATGAAGAAGAAAAATGTAGAGCGGTATCACATCTTAAAATCACGGCAAAATGGTCCATATATTTAGCAAATTTAACCGGAACTTAACTTTTGCAATTGATCACAAAATCACTGCGCATGACAGGAAAGTGCATATTCTCAGCCAGCGATGACTAACTCTCGCCGCGCATCAATTCCACGATAGAGGGGTTAACTCACTACAGGAGATTTTCGATGCGTGCCATCACCCTCGGGCTGGATTTTGGCAGTGATTCGGTACGTGCGCTGGCGGTGGATTGTCAGAGCGGTAAAGAGTTGCACAGTGCGGTGGTCAGTTACCCGCGCTGGCAGCAGGGCCTTTACAGCGATCCTCACGCTAACCGCTTTCGTCACCATCCGCAGGATTATATCGATGCGATGGAGCAGGCCATGCTTGGCGTACTGGATACGCTGAGTGCGGAACAGCGTGCTGCCGTGGTGGGCATTGGCGTGGATACCACAGGTTCGACGCCAGCACCTGTCGATCGTGAAGGTAATGTGCTGGCGCTGCGCCCTGAATTTGCCGACAACCCCAACGCGATGTTTGTGCTGTGGAAAGATCACACCGCAATAGAAGAAGCAGAAGCGATAAATCAACTGTGTCACAGCGGGCGCTTTCCTGATTACAGCCGCTATATTGGCGGGATTTACTCTTCAGAGTGGTTCTGGGCCAAGATTTTGCACGTCTCGCGTGAAGATGCCAGGGTACGTGAAGCTGCTGTTTCCTGGGTAGAACTGTGTGACTGGATACCTGCGTTGCTGAGTGGCACCACCGCGCCCGCTGAGCTGCGCCGCAGTCGCTGTGCGGCCGGCCATAAAGCGTTGTGGCACAGCGACTGGCAGGGATTACCCGGCGCTGACTTCCTTAATGCGCTTGATCCGCTGCTGACTGAGCAGCTCGACTCCCCGCTGTTTCATGACACCTGGACCGCAGATATTCCGGTTGGCACGCTGAGTGACGAGTGGATGCAGCGTTTAGGCCTGACGCAAAAGGTCACGATCAGTGGTGGCGCGTTTGATTGCCATATGGGCGCAGTTGGCGGCGGCGCGCGCCCCTACACGCTGGTGAAGGTCATCGGTACGTCAACCTGCGACATTCTGATCGCCGACGCTGAACAGGTAGGTGACCGCGCAATTAAAGGCATTTGCGGCCAGGTGGATGGCAGCGTGATGCCGGGTGCGATTGGCTGCGAAGCGGGGCAATCTGCATTTGGTGACATCTACGCCTGGTTTAGCCGCCTGCTTGGCTGGCCATTACAGCTGGCAGCGGCTCAGCATCCTGAACTCAAACCGCAGCTGGCGACGCTGCAAAAAGAGCTGATTAATAACCTGACCCGTGCCTGGGCCGCCGATCCGCAACTTGATCACTTGCCGGTGGTGCTGGACTGGTTTAACGGTCGCCGCACGCCTAATGCCAATCAGCGGCTGAAAGGTGTGATCACCGATCTGAATCTGGGCACTGATGCCCCGGCTCTGTTTGGTGGGCTGATCGCGGCGACCGCCTTTGGCGCTCGCGCCATTATGGAGTGCTTTGAGCAGCAGCAAATTCCGGTAGAAAACATCCTGACGCTGGGCGGCATTGCGCGTAAATCCCCGCCATTATGCAAGCGTGTTGCGATGTGATGAATCGTCCCCTGGATATTGTCGCCTCCGATGAGTGCTGTGCGCTCGGTGCTGCCATTTTTGCTGCTGTCGCCGCTGGCGTTTACCGCAGCGTACCTGATGCGCAGCGTGTCATGGCCAGCTCAATTGCCGTCACGCTGCACCCCGATCCGGCGCGTGTGGCGCGCTACCAACAGCTTTATCAACGCTATCAACAATGGTGCGTGACGGCAGAACCTCACTATGCCGCACGTCCGGCTTCCGCTAAGTAAAGGAGTGTTTTATGGAACAGTACAGCACGCAGAGCGTGTGGTTTGTGATTGGTACTCAGCATCTCTACGGGGCGGAAACCTTACGCCAGGTGGAACAGCATGCCCGGCAGGTAGTCGATGGACTGAATCAGGCTGCGGGCTTGCCGCTGCGGCTGGAACTTAAGCCGTTGGTCAAGTCACCGGACGAGGCGCTGGCGCTATGCCGTGAGGCGAACCATGATCAACACTGTGTGGGCATCATCACCTGGCTTCACACTTTTTCTCCCGCCAAAATGTGGATTGGCGGCCTGAGCGTGCTGCACAAACCGCTGCTGCAATTCCATACGCAATTCAATGCAGAGATCCCTGGGACAGCATGGACATGGATTTCATGAACCTGAACCAGACCGCGCACGGCGGCCGCGAATTTGGCTTTATTGGTGCCCGCATGGGATTGCAACACAGCGTGGTCACCGGTCACTGGCAGGATGCGCAGAGCCAGCAGCGCATTGGCAACTGGATGCGTGCAGCGGTAGCTAAGCAGGCGAGTCATCAGCTCAGGGTGGCGCGCTTTGGCGATAACATGCGAGAAGTCGCTGTAACCGAAGGCGATAAAGTAGCGGCACAAATACAGTTTGGCTACGCCGTTAACGGCTGGGGCGTGGGTGATTTGGTTGAAGTCATCAACAGCGTCAGCGATGGCGACGTTAATGCACTGATTGATGAGTATGAAAGCCTCTACCGTTTTACGGACGTTGCAGCTGTCGGTGGCGAGAAACGGCAAAACGTGCTGGACGCAGCGCGAATTGAGCTGGGGCTAAAACGTTTTCTTGATGGCGAAGGGTGCAAAGCCTTTACCACTAATTTCCAGACGCTACACGGCATGACGCAGTTGCCAGGTCTGGCGGTACAGCGTTTGATGGGCCAGGGTACGGTTTTGCCGGTGAAGGTGACTGGAAAACGGCTGCGCTGCTGCATATTTTCAAAGTGCTGGCAGGCGATCGTCCCGGCGGCACCTCGTTTATGGAGGATTACACCTATCATTTCTCCCCGGCAACGATTTAGTGCTCGGGTCGCATATGCTGGAAGTCTGCCCTTCAATTGCTGTCGAAGAGAAGCCGCTGATCGATGTGCAGTTCCTGGGCATTGGTGATAAAGCCGATCCGGCGCGCATGATCTTCTCCACTCCGGCAGGCCGCGCTATCAACGCCAGCGTGATCGATATGGGCGATCGTTTCCGTCTGTTGGTTAACGTTGTAGATGCGATTGAACAGCCAAAACCGCTGCCGAAATTACCGGTCGCACGGGCGCTGTGGCGTGCGCAGCCTTCGCTTGCAACGGCGTCAGAAGCCTGGATACTGGCTGGCGGCGCGCACCATACCGTATTCAGTCAGGCGTTGAGCCTGGAGGATATGTATCTGTACGGCGAGATGAACGATATTGAAGTGCTGGTGATTGACGAGCATACACAGTTACCGGCATTCAAAGATGCGCTGCGCTGGAATGAAGCCTATTACCGGATGAAGCGTTAACCTGCTCAGGCTCGCCCCGCGTTGCTGGCGAGCCTGTTAATGTTTGCCTCTGGCGAACCATTACTGGATGCTCGCGCCACCATTGATCTTAAATACGATGTTCATTGTCAGGTTCTGTCCGGGGCGCCCGCTCTGATAACGCCACTTTTTCATCGCCTGCTTCACTTCCCGCTCGAACATATTTCGCGGCTCCGCTGAGAGAACGCGGATATTATCAACGCGTCCATCACTGTCAACGTCAAACTGAACCCGCACCCGTCCTTCAACCCGCAAGGCAAAAGCACGAGCCGGATAGGCAGGTTTGCTGACATTAAGGGCTTTAGGACCGTTCGAAACTGACTGAGTCTGAGCGGGTGAGGTTTTCGGTGCGCTGGTCGGTTTGGTTTGCGTCGTCGGCACGTCCTGGCGGAATGGATTGGCCTGCGGTTTGCTCTCCTGACGCGGCTTAACCTCACGTTTAGGCTGTTCACGCTTGTGCTCAGGCCTGGGTTTTGGCTTCGGCTTTGGCTTCGGTTCGGGTTTTGGAATCGGCACCGGCTCGGCTTTAGGCGGCTCAGGTGCAGGTTGCGGCTCAGGCACAGGCTCGGGTTCTGGCTGGGGCTCAGGTTGTGGCGCAGGAGGTTGTACCACGGCCGGGGCCGGTTCTGGCTGCACTTCTGGCGCAACCATAGTCACACTGATCGGCTGCGATGCTTTGGGCACTTCAATAACCTGATGGTATGAGGCGTACAGAATTCCAGCAATGACCGCACCATGTAAAGCAACAGAGAGCAACATGGAAATCGGCGTGCGTTTGGGTAATGGCATAGTCAGCGTGGTCATAACAGTCGCAGTCATTGAGTGAAGCAGCGATTTTAAATGCAAATAGCAATCAGTTTCAATAACTGCGGTGATTAGGCTGAAAGAAAAGCGTTTTTTAGCCCTTTATGCTCACTGTTATGTTGGCTCTATCTTTCGTTTGCACTCTGATCAGCAATAACTTAACGTGTTGCAAAATTCAGAAGGATTAATGGGAGTTCCCAAGTGCTTTACGTCATTTATGCAGAAGATAACGCCGATTCACTGGAAAAACGCAACGCGGTACGCCCTGCTCATCTGGCGCGACTGAAGCTGCTGCATGAAGAAGGCCGCCTGATTGTTGCCGGGCCGATGCCCGCAGTGGACAGTAACGATCCCGGTGTGGCCGGTTTTACCGGATCAACTGTCATTGCCGAATTCCCGTCTTTAGAAGAGGCGCAATCCTGGGCTGAAGATGACCCTTATATTGCTGCAGGCGTGTATAAAAACGTGTCGGTGAAACCGTTTAAACGCGTATTTTAAGGCAGTCACAGAGAGAAATGGCTTCTTTGCTGCGGTAAAGAAGCCATTTTTTTGAGTTGGGCGTGATGATATGCAAATCGTAATTGTAGGGCTGTTGTTACTTATTGCCGTACTGATAGGCTCCGCACTGTTTATCTGGCGTAAATATGGCTGGAAAAACAAAAAACACCTTATTGTGATGCTGATCGTTTTGGCTGCGGCGGTGCAGTTGATCAATCTGAAATTAGTGATGACCGGGCATTAAAATTTTTCTTTTTCTTGCTGGCACCTGTCAACAAGCGCATGCCACTGCATGCGCCTGTTGAGAAAAAATTTTACTCCCGCTCTTCAAAAAGGGACGTCAGAAAACTACGCTGCTGAGAATTCATCAGCCATCCCTCAAAACACTTATTTTTTTCGTCCTGCTTTTTAACGTCCCGGTCTCTTTTTTCCTTTTCTTTATAGAAAGTTACATCCGTTACTGACAACATATTCACCTGGCCAATAAAGACAAAATAATTAATAACAAAACTTTGATCCTTTTGCGTGATTAAGTCCCACGCAATGTTGTATTGGTTATACACCTTTAGGTCAGGGAATTCCCAGAAAGATCTGATTAAAAATTGTTAACTAAGTCGAGGTACAGGCGAATAACTTTGGCACCCTTAAGTGAAAAATCCCCGCTGACTGCCCTGGCGACTGAATAAAAGCCGGACGACAACTGGTTTTGAACACTTTCAGCGCAGGTTAACGATGTGGCAGAAATTGCTGTGCAGCGGAGCACGATCGGGAAGTTAATCCGGACCGCTTAAGATCGGTTATAAAGGAATGAATGGAACGGGCAGCAGGACTTGAACCTGCATCATCAACCTGGTGGCTGCAGTAATACCGTTATACCACGCCCGTACAAAAGCTGTTGCGCACCTTAAGGTCACTCGGTTGTACATTTTTTGTAGCTGTCAGGCACGACTTTAACGGGCGCGTGATTGAAACAAGATTCAAGCGTGACCGCTTTGCCGCATTTTGCACAGGCTGCGCCATGGCGTGTTTGTTTAATACTGCATTGATGCGTAAAAACAAATCTCTGGAAACCACAAACCTGACAGCGGAATCTTAAACAGCACATAACGCCTCCTATGTGCCTGAAACACTCTTATAAGTTGAATAAGTTAACTTAAGCTATTAAAGCTACATTTTCGCGTTTTGAGCGCACATTAGCAGAATTTCAGTGGGCGAATCGTTTCGATCTATTTTTACTTATAAAGCTTTCGTTATCCGTGGCCGGGTTTTATGGCGGGGGTAAAACTAAGCGGCGGTATACACAACGTAAAAAGGCCGCCAGGATGCGACCTTTATAGAGAAATGTGCCCCACCCGGCGCTTATCTCCGGCACTCGTTATGGCTTAGCTCTTGAAGGGGCATAAGAATTGTCTTATAAAAAGCCGTAACGCTTTTAACATTTACTGCTGTAGTTATTATTAGCCAGCTACTTAACTGCACGCGGTATTCTTCAGGTAAAAAGCCAGACATCAGCCCTTTTCAATAAAAATTACATATTTTGCGTGATAAACAAGATAGAGCGACGCTGCTGCTGCGCCAGCTGATGACGAATGCCGTGGATGCGTTTATAGCGTCGTGATTGCCCTTCCAGCCAACGTGAGCGACGGCGTTGAACCTGTCGTAACATTCTCCAGCGAGCCACTTCATTTCTGCTTCGTCTCATTGCTTCCTCTCTGACATCGTTATCACGCGGACGCATTATAGAGATCTTCATACGAATGCCAAATCGGATCTCTTATCGATAAGCAACAACGATTAAGGGTTTCGTTAGCTTTCATCTGCACGTAAACTTCCCAGACCAAAGCGCGAACCGGATGTCCACTTAATGACCACTTTTTACACGCTTATCAGTTGGTTGTTGCTGTTTGGCTACTGGCTACTTATTGCTGGTGTCACGCTGCGAATACTGATGAAGCGTCGTGCTGTTACCTCCGCAATGGCATGGCTGTTGATTATTTATATTCTGCCGCTGGTTGGCATTATCGCGTATCTCTCGTTTGGTGAACTGCACCTGGGCAAACGCCGTGCTGAACGGGCGCGCACCATGTGGCCTTCTACTGCCCGCTGGCTCAATGATTTAAAGCAGTGCCGTGAAATATTCGCCACTGAACACAGCGATGTTGCACGCTCCCTTTTTCAGCTATGCCACAACCGTCAAGGCATCGCTGGCGTGAAAGGGAATCAGCTACAGCTGTTAACCAGTTCTGACGACGTGATGCAGGCCCTTATTCGCGATATACAGCTTGCGCGACACAATATCGAGATGGTGTTTTATATCTGGCATCCCGGCGGCTTAGCGGATGAAGTGGCTGAGTCGTTAATGGCTGCGTCGCGCCGTGGCGTGCATTGCCGCCTGATGCTGGATTCAGCAGGCAGCGTCACCTTCTTCCGTAGCCCGTGGGCCAGCATGATGCGCAATGCTGGCATAGACGTGGTTGAAGCCTTGCAGGTCAGCCTGCTACGTGTATTTTTGCGCCGTATGGATTTACGTCAGCACCGTAAAGTGGTGCTGATTGATAACTACATTGCCTATACGGGCAGCATGAATTTAGTCGATCCGCGCTTCTTCAAACAAAACGCTGGCGTCGGTCAGTGGATCGATTTGATGGCGCGTATGGAAGGTCCGGTTGCGACCGCGATGGGCATTGTCTTCAGCTGTGACTGGGAAATCGAAACCGGCAAGCGCATCCTGCCTCCGCCGCCCGATCGCAATATTATGCCGTTTGAACAGGAAAGCGGCCACACCGTGCAGGTCATCGCCTCTGGCCCCGGCTTTCCCGAAGATATGATCCATCAGGCGCTGCTTACTGCGGTCTATTCCGCGCGTGAACAGTTAATTATGACCACACCCTACTTCGTGCCGAGCGACGATTTGCTCCATGCGATCTGTACCGCAGCTTTACGCGGCGTAAATGTTAGCATTATCGTACCGCGCCACAACGATTCGCTGCTGGTTGGCTGGGCGAGTCGTGCGTTTTTCAGTGAGCTGCTGGATGCCGGGGTTAAAATTTATCAGTTCGAAGATGGCCTGCTTCATACCAAAAGTGTGCTGGTAGATGGTCAACTCAGCCTGGTTGGCACGGTGAATCTGGATATGCGCAGCTTATGGCTTAACTTCGAAATCACGCTAGTGGTCGATGACGCAGGTTTTGGCAGCGATCTTGCCTGTGTGCAGGATGATTATATTGCCCGTTCCCGCCTGCTGGACGGCAAACGGTGGGCCAAACGTGCCTGGTGGCAACGTATCGTTGAACGACTGTTTTACTTCTTTAGCCCTTTACTGTAAAACGAGCGAAATTGCGTAACAGCCCTTGGGCAAACAGGACAGATCATGGATTTAAATAATCGCCTTACCGAAGACGAAACGCTGGAACAGGCTTACGATATTTTTCTTGAGCTCGCTGGCGATAACCTCGATCCGGCGGATATCATTCTTTTCAATTTGCAGTTCGAAGAGCGTGGTGGCGCGGAGTTGTTCGATCCTTCTGAAGACTGGCAGGAGCATGTGGATTTCGATCTTAATCCTGACTTTTTCTCCGAAGTGGTGATTGGTTTAGGTGAAGCAGACGGCGAACCGATTACTGACGTATTTGCGCGCGTGCTGTTGTGTCGTGAAAAAGATCACAAGCTGTGTCATATCTTGTGGCGTGAGTAAGCGTCAGGTATCAATAAACGCCGGGCTGATGCCCGGCGTTTTGTTTTAGAGCGGATCGACTTTTAAGCAGGAAACCGCATGGCGGAAACTGCCTTCCAGCAGCGGGCGGGTTTTCGCACACTCCGGCCCGGCAATGGGGCAACGGGTACGGAAAACACAGCCTGAAGGTGGATTAATTGGCGACGGCAATTCCCCTTCCAACAGCTGGATCTGTTTGTTCTTTTCCAGGTCCGGATCGGGAACAGGCACAGCCGACATTAACGCTTTGGTATAGGGATGTTGCGGGTTGCTGTAAACCTCATCGTAAGTGCCCAACTCAACCGCATGACCGAGATACATCACCAGCACGCGATCGGAAATGTGTTTTACCACGGCTAAATCATGCGCGATAAAGATCAGTGATAATCCCATCTCGCGTTGCAGTTGTTGCAGCAGATTCACCACCTGCGCCTGAATTGACACATCCAGCGCCGAGACCGGTTCATCACAAATGATCAGTTTAGGTTCAAGGATTAACGCCCTGGCAATCCCGATACGCTGGCACTGACCGCCTGAAAACTCGTGGGGATAGCGGTTAATCAGATTCGGCAGCAGGCCCACCTTCATCATCATATTTTTAACGCGCTCTTTTACCTCCTGACGCGCCATTTTTGGATGATAGGTGCGTAGCGGTTCCGCAATGATATCGCCGATGGTCATACGGGGATTCAACGACGCCAGCGGATCCTGAAAAATCATCTGAATATCGCTGCGCGCCTTACGCCATTCTTCTTCGCTTTGCCCCAGCAAATCACGACCTAACCAGGCGACACGGCCATCGGTGGCTTTAACAAGACCGATAATCGCGCGTGCCAGCGTTGATTTACCACAGCCTGATTCGCCTACAACACCCAGCGTTTCACCTTCGTACAGCCGTAAGCTGACACCATCCACCGCTTTGAGTGATTTTGGCGGTTGCCAGAACCACTGCTTGCCATCTTTAATCGCGAAATGCACTTTCAGGTCGGCGATTTCCAGTAATACTTTTTTTTCAGCTACGGCGTTCATACTAATTCCTCCACCGGCTTAAAGCAGGCACGCAACCGGCCTTCCGCAAAAGGCAACAGCGGCGGCGATTTGGCGCAGATATCCATGGCATGCGGACAACGCGGCTGGAACGGACAGCCTTGCGGCAGACGCAGCAGATTTGGCGGATTGCCCGGAATTGTCGTCAGGCTTTCCCCTTCTGCGTCCAGGCGAGGCACGGCATTCAGCAGGCCAATCGAATAGGGATGCGCTGGCTGATAAAAAACATCGCGCGCGCGGCCATACTCCATGGTGCGGCCAGCATACATCACCAGCACTTTGTCGCAGATGCCCGCCACAACGCCGAGGTCGTGCGTAATCATGATAATCGCAGTATTAAATTCACGCTTCAGATCGTTAAGCAGCGTCATGATCTGCGCCTGTACGGTGACATCCAGCGCCGTGGTCGGCTCATCGGCGATCAGTAACTTTGGCCGACACAGCAGAGCCATCGCAATCATGACGCGCTGACGCATCCCGCCAGAAAACTCATGCGGATACATCTTCATGCGCTTGCGCGCTTCAGGCATTTTTACCGCATCCAGCATACGTACCGACTCTTCAAATGCCTGCGCTTTGCTCATGCCTTTATGCAGCTTGAGCACTTCCATAAGCTGTTCGCCGACGCGCATATAAGGGTTAAGCGACGTCATTGGGTCCTGAAAGATCATGGCAACCTGCTCGGCACGCAGCTTATTTAACTGCTTTTCAGGCAAATTAAGGATCTCTTTGCCGTTGAATAAGGCTGATCCACCAATGCGGCCATTTTTTGCCAGCAATCCCATCAGAGCAAAGGCCGTTTGAGATTTACCCGAACCCGATTCGCCAACAATTCCTAACGTTTCGCCTGCACGCAGTGAAAAGTTAAGGTCGTTAACAGCCGTTACGTCGCCATCATGCGTGCCGAAAGTCACACGCAAATCTTTTACCTCTAACAGCAGTTCGTTTCCCGCACGGGCAGCCATTGCTGGCTGGAATTCATGAATAGTCATCGGGAAACTCCTTAACGATCTTTCGGGTCGAGGGCATCACGCAAGCCATCGCCGATAAAGTTAAAACAAAACAGCGTGACGACCAGGAATCCCGCCGGGAACAGCAGCAGCCAGGGCGAGACTTCCATTGAGTTGGCACCATCACTGAGTAACGCGCCCCAACTGCTTAACGGCTCCTGGGTTCCCAGCCCTAAAAAGCTCAGGAACGATTCAAACAGGATCATACTGGGCACCAGCAGCGAGGCATAAACCACCACCACGCCGAGCACATTGGGCACGATGTGGCGTAATACAATCTTAAAGGTTGAGACACCGCCAACGTGCGCAGCTTCAATGAACTCTTTACGTTTTAGCCCAAGCGTCTGCCCGCGCACGATACGTGCCATATCCAGCCACGACACCATACCAATAGCAGCAAAAATCAACAGAATATTACGGCCAAAAAAGGTCACCAGCAGGATAACGAAGAACATAAACGGAAAAGAGTTAAGAATTTCCAGGATACGCATCATCACCGAGTCTGTTTTTCCCCCATATAGCCAGCAACGGATCCGTACAGCGTGCCAACCAGCACGGCGATGAGCGCCGAAGCGATGCCCACCATCAGGGAAATGCGCCCGCCAATGGCAACACGCACCAGCAAATCGCGTCCCGATGAATCAGTGCCAAACCAGTGACCGGAAGTGGTGTCTGGCGCGGCCGACATCATCGCCCAGTCAGTATCATCGTAGGTAAATTGCGACAGCATAGGGGCTATAATCACAAAGGCGGTAATGACCAGCAGGATCATCAGGCTGATCAGTGCTGCGCGGTTATGAATAAAACGGCGACGCGCATCCTGCCACAGGCTGCGCCCTTCTACCTCCAGCTTTTCGCTGAATGCATCAAGAGCTTCGCTATTTTTCTTACTCAATATCATGGCGAACTCCCGAATCAGTAGCGAATTTTCGGATCGATGACGGCGTACAGCACATCAACTATCGCATTGAAAATAATGGTTAACACGCCGACCAGAATCGTCAGGCTCATTACCAGCGAATAATCGCGGTTTAAGGCACCATTAACGAAAAGCTGACCGATGCCCGGCAAACCGTAAATCGACTCGATGACCATTGAACCGGTGATAATGCCGACAAACGCCGGTCCCATATAGGAGATCACGGGCAGCAGCGCAGGTTTCAGCGCATGACGCAGCACGATGCGGCGCAGCGGTAATCCTTTGGCGCGCGCAGTACGGATGAAGTTGGAATGCATCACTTCAATCATTGAGCCGCGCATGATACGGGCGATGCTGGCAATATAAGCCAGCGACAGCGCCACCATTGGCAGCAGCATATAGTTCCATTGACCGTTGTTCCAGCCGCCGCCCGGCAACCATTTCAGGCTAATGGCAAAGATCAACACCAGCAGCGGCGCGACCACAAAACTGGGTATGACGACGCCGGTCATTGCCACCCCCATCACGGCGTAATCCCATAAGCTATTCTGCTTCAGTGCGGCGATAACACCCGCCGTCACACCCAGCACCACAGCCAGAAAAAATGCCGCTAATCCGAGTTTGGCTGATACCGGAAAGGCATGCCCCACCAGATAATTCACCGAGTAATCTTTGTATTTAAACGACGGACCAAAATCGCCATGTCCCAGCTGCACCAAATAATCAAGGTACTGCTTGCCGATCGGGTCATTGAGATGATACTTCGCCTCAATATTGGCCATGACTTCCGGTGATAAGGTGCGTTCGCCGCTAAACGGACTGCCGGGTGCCAGACGCATCATGAAAAAGGAGATGGTGATCAGGACGAATAGCGTCGGGATCGATTCCAACAATCGACGCAGAATGAATTTTAACATTGCCGTACCTATCAGGCTGTTGCTCACAACAAGAAGAAAAACGAAAAGGCGGCGCGATACACGCCGCCGCTGTCGATAGCCTGTGTGCTATTAGTGCTTAATAATGTAGAAGTTTTTATCCAGGGTCTTATCCAGCGGATCTTTACCGGTATAACCACCAACGTAAGGTTTCACCAGACGGGCATTCACGTAGTAATAAACCGGCACGATGGCGCTGTCTTTATCCAGAATCTGCTCGGCTTTCTGGTAATCCACGGCACGGTCTTTCGCGTCTGCTGCTTTAATCGCGTCGTGGATCACTTTGTCGAATTCTGCACTCTTATAGTGTGTGGTGTTACTGCTGCTGTCCGAGAGCATAATGTTCAGGAAAGAGGTTGGCTCATTGTAATCAGCACACCAGGCTGCACGCGAAACATCATAGTTGCCCTGATGGCGCGTATCCAAAAAGGTTTTCCACTCCTGATTTTCTAACTTGATGTTCACACCAATATTTTTCTTCCAGATAGAAGAAGCCGCGATCGCCAGTTTTTTATGCAGATCGGAGGTGTTATACAGCAGATTAAACGTTAGCGGCTTCTCTGCGGTATAACCCGCTTCAGCCAACAGTTTTTTCGCTTCTGCATTACGTTTTTCCTGCGACCACTTGAACCAGTCTGGTGGCAGAATATCCATACCATCCGTTGAAGGCGGCGTGAAGCTATAGGCTGGCATCTGACCCTGCGCCAGCACTTTATTCACCATGATATCGCGGTCAAGGCCCAGCTTCAGTGCGGCACGAACGCGGGGATCGGTAAACGGCGCTTTTGGTTATTAATTTCGTAGTAGTAAGTGCACAGGTACGGATCAACATGCAGCTCTTTGCCGTTATCGCGCTGCAGCTTTTTGAACAGCTCAATGGGCATGTTGTTGTAAGTCATATCACTGCCGTGTTCTGAGAAGTAGCGGTTTACGTCACTGACTTCTGAATTGATTGGCAGGAAGGTCACTTTATTTAAGATCGTGTGAGCGTTATCCCAGTATTGTGGGTTCCGCACCAGCGTAATGCGCTCGTTAATGACGTGCGCTTCCAGTTTAAAAGCACCGTTACCCACCCAGTTTTGGGGCTGAGTCCACTGATCACCAAATTTTTCAATGGCTGGCTTATAAACCGGTGACATAACAGAGTTGATGAGAAGCTTATCGAAATAAGGAACTGGCTCGCTGAGGGTCACTTCTAATGTATGATCGTCAATGGCTTTTACGCCCAGTTCAGCGGTTTTTTCTTACCGGCAATGATGTCATCAACATTCATAATGTGACCATATTGCGGATAGCTGGCGTAAGGGGAAGCCGTTTTTGGATCAACCAGACGCTGCCAGCTATAGACAAAATCCTGTGCCGTTACAGGTTCGCCGTTTGACCATTTCGCGTTTTGACGTAAGTGGAACGTCCAGACTTTGAAATCTTTATTTTCCCAACGCTCGGCGACGCCAGGCACAGGATGTCCATCGCTGTCGCTCACCAGCAGGCCTTCGTAAAGATCGCGGGCCACGTTATCTTCCGGTACGCCTTCGATTTTGTGCGGATCCAGCGACTGGACTTCATCGCCGTTGCCTCTAATCAGTTCTTGCTTAGCCGCCAGTTCAACCCCTGCTGGCACTGTAGCGGCCAGAACGGCGTTCCCTGCCAGTGCACTCATCGCTGCAAATACGCCAGCAGCGATCAGGCTTTTTTCGTGATGTTGTTCATTGTTACACTCCAGTTTTTTTATTGTCACCGGAACATTGCCGTTCCGGCGTCCCCCGTTTCCGGGATCCCCGGCGTGAGCACCTGAGGATTTAATCGACCCCGAATGATGGTCTGCACAGTCGCCAGCTTCCCGGCTGTCTCGTCGGGTAAGCTCACAACTTAATGTTTTTTAATGTAATAATATTTCAGGTCTGTCATGTCTTGCGGATCGTGCCCGGTAAAACCGCCCACCCAGGGCTTCACCAGCCGCACACTGACGCGGTAGTAAACTGGCACAATGGCAGCGTCTATGTCGAGCTGTGTTTCAGCGTGCTGGTACAGCTCAGCGCGTGCGCTGGCACTCCCGGCACTGAGTGTTTGAGTCATCAGACGATCAAACGCGCCACTGCTGTAAAAAAGCAGTATTCATGGAGGCATGGCTGAGCAACATATTCAGGAAGGAAGAGGGATCGTTATAGTCAGCGCACCAGGTTGCACGAACCACGTCATAGTGCGCCTGATGGCGCGTTTCCAGCAGCGTTTTCCACTCCTGATTTTGTAGGCTTACCTGTGCGCCAAGATTTTTTTGCCACATTGAAGCTGCGGCAATGGCCTGTTTTTTATTTTGATCGGACGTGTTGTACAGCAACGTAAAGCGCAGCGGATTTTTCTCGTTATAGCCAGCTTGCGCCAGCAATTTTTTGGCCTCTTCATTACGCTGCTGTTGCGTCCAGCTGAACCAGGCCGGCGGCGTTAATTTCACATTTGCGGTGAACGGCGGCGTTAAGCTATACGCCGGAATTTGGCCTTGCCCCATAACCTTGTTGGCAATAATGTCACGATCCAGGGTCAGCTTAATCGCGCTACGCACTCGTACGTCGTTGAATGGCGTTTTTTATTGTTTATTTCGTAATAGAAGGTGCAAAGCAGCGGATTGACTTTAACCTGCTCGCCTAATTCCGAACGCAGCCGGTTAAACATTTCTGGCGGCACAGCACTGTTGGTCATATCAAGACCGCCGCTGCGGTAGCGATTGATATCACTGTTTTCTGACGCTATCGGTAAGAAGGTGCCCTGTTCAATTACCGTGTGGGCATTATCCCAGTAGTGCGGGTTACGCTGCAGCACGATTTTCTCATTAACTGTCCAGTCGCTTAACTGATAAGCGCCATTGCCTACGTAATGGCCAGGCCGGGTCCAGGCGTCGCCCCATTTTTCAATGACCGGTGCATAAACCGGTTTAAGCGCGCTGTTTGTCAACATCGAAACCAAATAGGGTACAGGCTCACTGAGCGTGACTTGCAGGTGGCGGTCATCAAGTGCTTTGATGCCAAGTTGATCCGCAGGCAGCGTGCCGTCAAGAATCGCATCGATATTTGCTATATGCGTGGCCTGCAGATAGCTGGCATAAGGCGAAGCCGTTTTAGGATCCGCCAGACGACGCCAGCTATAAACAAAATCTTGCGCCGTCACCGGCTGGCCATTGCTCCATTTCGCGTTATCGCGCAGCGTAAATAACCATATTTTTCCCTGTCGGTCTTGCCATGCTTGCGCCACGCCGGGCACAACGTTACCGCGGTTATCGGTATTCACCAACCCATCCAGCAGATTGAGAATTATATTTGATTCAGGAACGCCTTCGATTTTATGCGGATCAAGTGACGCGACTTCACTGCCGTTGTTAATCACTATCTGCTGATTAGCGGCTAATACCGTTCCGTCTGGAATTGTTGCTGCGTAAGTCGGGGAAACTGCCACCATCATACTGAATGCACACAGTGACACATTTTTTTGCGTATTCATTATCCACATCATTCGAAAGCGCCAACCTTAATTCAGCATCCCGATAGTGCTATAAGCAAAAATCGTTCTCATTTTTTGCAAACGGGCATTTTTTTCGACTGCGCCGAAATTAGCAGAAGCAATCAGCAAGCGCCAAAGCAAAATAACAAAAATGTTAGCTATTTCTCTTTTATCACGAGATTTAGCCTGGAGGAAGTGTTAATTTTTATACTAAAAATTAGCTAACGCGTTGTAATTTAATATATTTAACTATTAACACCCTGTTAATTACCACAAAATTACTCTGACGCACATGTTTACGTCGATATCACGCTATTTAACAAAATCGCGACATGAAACAGGAGTTTAATGCTGCTTTCTGATGTTAAGCAATGCCATCAAAGCATTTTGCAGAAGATTATCATGTGATAATTATCACACCAATAAGTGAAATAAGATTTAGAAAGTAATAATTGTGATAATTAAGGAGAGATAGTAAGAGGAATGAATAATTGCATCTTAATGGTGCAACAAAGGCCAGAAATGCACCATTAAGACGCGGTTTTTTATTTCAGGAAGAAAAATAAGTGAATCAATTATGTGACTAACCCTGGAAAAAGAGCTTTCATACCCGTGACCACAAATTCAATCCCTAAAGCCATCAACAACAATCCCATGATGCGGGTAATAACATTGATTCCGGTTTGTCCTAACACGCGCACCATCAGCGGAGCGGCACGAAACAGTAACCAACAGCAAAACGCGAAGATAGCCACCGCAAGACTGAAGCAGAATAAGTTAACCCAACTGTGATAACGCGTACTCCAGACAATCGTTGAGCTGATTGCGCCCGGCCCCGCCATAAGGGGTAACGCCAGTGGCACAACGCCAATACTTTCACGGATGGCTGTTTCACTCTTTTCTTGTTTGTTTTGCTTATCTTCACCGAGCTTGCCGCTGATCATCGACATCGCGATTGTCACGACCAAAATGCCACCCGCAATGCGGAAGGAGTCAATGGAGATGCCGAAGAGATGCAAGATAGCGTCGCCAAGAAACAGCGATGTCCACAATATAATGGCCACGGCCAGGTTAGCTGTAAGGTTCGTTTTATTACGTTCAGCCACTGCCTGATAACGGGTCATACTGATAAATACGGGAATAATGCCCACCGGATTAACCAGCGCAAACAGACCCACGAAAAATTTTATATAGCCTGATAAATCTAAAAGCGCAGGATTCACGTCGAACTCCATCCCAGGGTGAAAAATCGCGCTTAATGTAAGACAAAACGCCCCACCGCGCCAGCATACAAATCAGGTATTTATGCTACTTTTTTGCCTAATCGTCAGATGCTTTGTCCAGACATCAAAAATGAGCTGGTTTTTATCGCTAAATTTGCAAAGTGTTTCTTTAGCGCACCATGACGTTGTGCAATAAAAGCGAAAACCGAAGCTGAAAGGTGTCAGCTTGGGTATAAATTGATCTTGATCATTATTTGACTACCTCATTCCGGTATTCTTTGCCCATCGAAAGTATTAAGAACGCGCAATCTTAATACGGCGAAACTTTTTTATTAAGCATTTGATATCCTGCACAACTTTTCACACAAATATTTATTACCGCAGCGTGACTATAATCAGTAATCAGGCTTGTTTACTAAAAAAGTTTAACTTCCTTTAGGAGAACATCATGGCCGTTACCAATGTCGCTGAACTTAATACACTGGTCGAACGTGTTAAAAAAGCCCAGCGTGAATACGCCAACTTTTCCCAACAACAGGTTGACGCCATCTTCCGCGCAGCCGCTCTCGCCGCTGCTGACGCCCGTATTCCACTGGCAAAAATGGCCGTCGCTGAATCAGGTATGGGGATTGTTGAAGACAAGGTCATTAAAAACCACTTCGCCTCCGAGTATATTTACAACGCCTATAAAGATGAAAAGACCTGCGGTGTGCTTGATACTGATGACACTTTCGGCACCATCACTATAGCAGAGCCGATTGGGTTGATATGCGGCATCGTTCCTACAACAAACCCGACCTCAACCGCCATTTTTAAAGCACTTATTAGTCTTAAAACCCGCAACGGTATTATCTTCTCCCCTCACCCACGCGCTAAAGATGCTACCAACAAAGCGGCAGATATTGTGCTGCAGGCAGCCATCGCGGCGGGTGCACCAAAAGATATTATCGGCTGGATTGACGCGCCGTCAGTTGAGCTTTCTAATCAGTTAATGCATCACGCTGATATCAACCTGATCCTTGCGACAGGCGGGCCAGGCATGGTTAAGGCAGCCTATAGCTCCGGTAAACCCGCGATTGGTGTGGGTGCAGGTAATACACCCGTAGTGGTTGATGAGACAGCTGACATCAAACGTGCTGTTGCCTCCATTTTGATGTCTAAGACGTTTGATAACGGCGTAATTTGTGCGTCTGAACAATCCGTAATCGTGGTTGACAGCGTTTATGATGCCGTTCGCGAGCGTTTTGCCAGCCATGGCGGTTATATGTTACAGGGTGATGAACTGCGTGCCGTGCAGGATATTATCCTGAAAAATGGCGGTCTGAATGCGGCAATTGTGGGCCAGCCTGCGGTTAAGATTGCTGAAATGGCGGGCATTAGCGTGCCAGCCAATACCAAAATTCTCGTCGGTGAAGTCAAACTGGTTGATGAATCTGAGCCGTTTGCTCATGAAAAACTGTCGCCAACCTTAGCCATGTATCGGGCTAAAGATTTTGCAGATGCCGTTGATAAAGCTGAAAAGCTGGTTGCGATGGGCGGTATCGGCCATACCTCATGTTTGTATACCGATCAGGATAATCAGACAGAGCGCGTTCACTATTTCGGCGACAAAATGAAAACCGCGCGTATTTTAATTAACACGCCTGCCTCACAGGGTGGCATTGGCGATTTGTATAACTTCAAGCTTGCCCCCTCTTTAACCCTCGGTTGTGGCTCGTGGGGCGGTAACTCCATTTCTGAAAACGTGGGACCTAAACATCTCATCAACAAGAAAACCGTGGCCAAGCGAGCTGAAAATATGTTGTGGCATAAACTTCCGAAGTCTATTTACTTCCGCCGTGGCTCACTTCCTGTCGCGCTGGAAGAAGTGGCCACTGATGGCGCAAAACGTGCCTTCATCGTGACTGACCGTTTCCTGTTTAACAATGGCTATGCCGATCAGGTCACGCGCGTACTGAAAACGCATGGTATCGAAACGGAAGTCTTCTTTGAAGTTGAAGCCGACCCAACCCTGAGCATTGTGCGGAAGGGGGCGGAGCAGATGAACAGCTTTAAACCTGATGTGATTATCGCATTGGGTGGCGGTTCGCCAATGGATGCCGCCAAAATTATGTGGGTGATGTATGAGCATCCTGAAACCCATTTCGAAGAGCTGGCGCTGCGCTTTATGGATATCCGCAAACGTATCTATAAATTCCCGAAAATGGGTGTAAAAGCGCGTATGGTCGCGATCACCACTACCTCGGGAACCGGTTCTGAAGTAACGCCATTTGCAGTAGTAACAGACGATGCGACGGGTCAAAAATATCCTTTAGCAGACTATGCACTGACACCGGATATGGCGATTGTGGATGCTAATCTGGTTATGGATATGCCGCGGTCGCTGTGTGCTTTTGGTGGCCTTGATGCGGTTACCCATTCACTCGAAGCTTATGTTTCAGTATTGGCGAACGAATATTCAGATGGGCAGGCTCTGCAGGCGCTGAAACTACTGAAAGAAAATTTACCCACCAGCTATGCTGAAGGGGCGAAGAATCCGGTAGCACGTGAGCGTGTGCACAATGCCGCGACAATTGCGGGTATCGCTTTTGCTAACGCCTTCCTTGGCGTATGTCACTCAATGGCGCATAAGCTGGGGTCAGAGTTCCATATTCCTCACGGGTTAGCGAACTCACTGCTGATTGCGAACGTTATCCGCTATAACGCGAATGACAATCCTACCAAGCAGACCGCTTTTAGTCAGTATGACCGCCCACAAGCGCGCCGCCGTTACGCTGAGATCGCCGACCATCTGGGATTAAGTGCTGTGGGTGACCGCACGGCACAAAAAAATCGAGAAGCTGCTGGCCTGGCTGGATGAGATGAAAACGCAGTTAGGGATCCCAACCTCAATTCGTGAAGCGGGTGTTCAGGAAGCAGATTTCCTCGCCAAAGTTGACAAGCTGGCCGACGATGCATTCGATGATCAATGTACCGGTGCTAACCCACGCTATCCGCTGATTGCAGAACTGAAGCAAATTATGCTGGACAGTTACTATGGCCGTGACTACGTTGAGCCTTTCTCAAGCGTGGCCGAAGCCGTCACAGCACAACCGATCACAGGCGCTAAAGTGGAGAAAAAAACCCAAAAAGCCTGACAGGAAATAAATAAAAAAACCCGCTAAGGCGGGTTTTTTTATGCCTGATGAGAGCTTAATGATGGGGTGTTTGCGTACCGTGAATAGCGTGCAGGGAGCCTTGCTCAATGGCTTGTTTATAATGTTTACGACAGACAGAAATATAGCGTTCATTACCACCAATCACCACCTGTTCACCTTCACTAAACGGCGTTCCGTTACTGTCTAACCTTAACACCATGCTGGCTTTACGGCCGCAATGGCAAACGGTTTTCAATTCCACCAGCTTATCGGCCCAGGCTAACAAATATTCGCTGCCCGTAAACAGCTCGCCGCGAAAGTCGGTTCTTAATCCATAGCACAACACCGGAATATCGAGGCAGTCAACGACATCTGACAGAGCCTTAACCTGCTCTCGCGTTAAAAACTGGCTTTCATCAACCAGGACGCAGTGCACAGGCTGACGAGCATGCTCTGCCGCAATGTCCGCATAGAGCTGGGTTGAAGCGTTATAAAGTGAGGCTGGTGAAGAGAGACCAATGCGCGAACTGACTTTGCCAGCACCAAACCGATCGTCAATTTCTGCGGTATAAACCAGTGTACGCATACCACGTTCGTGATAGTTGTAAGATGACTGCAACAGTGCAGTTGATTTCCCGGCATTCATCGCAGAATAATAAAAATATAGTTGAGCCATACGGGCTGTATCTCAGATTAGACGAAACAGAATGTCGGACATTTTAGCACAGATGAAATTCACCGCCGTGTAAATTTGGCCGCTTGCGCTGCGTAAAAAAACATCGAATGTCGGATGATAAGCCAGCCGATAAGCGGGTAAACCTGACTGATGCTTTAATAAGCGTTTAGACAGCGCCCGTTCAGACTGTTTCTGAACAAGCGTTGTTAGTGTAACCTAAGCCAAATTACTTTTATTATCATATGTTCTGTAATGCTATCGGCCCTCAGTAAATTTTAACGAATAGTCTTACAATAAATGCGCTAATCCTGATTTATTAATCTTCATTCCACGTACAACTTCATTAGCTGTTGAAGTTATTTTTTGCCAACACTATTATTAGCGAGCAGAACAAATCTTTTTTAATAATTCAGAGATCAGGACAATGAGCGAAGCACTTAAAATTCTTAATAATATACGTACATTGCGTGCGCAAGCCCGAGAATTTTCAGTAGAAACACTGGAAGAAATGCTGGAAAAACTTGAAGTTGTGGTTAATGAACGCCGCGAAGAAGAGTCTCAGGCTGAAGCTGAAAATGCAGAACGTACGCGCAAACTTGAACAATACCGTGAAATGTTGCTGGCCGATGGTATTGATCCAAATGAACTGTTAAGCGCACTGGCTGAATCTAAAACTCAGGTCAAAGCTAAACGTGCAGCACGCCCCGCTAAATATCAATATGTTGACGAGAATGGCGAAACTAAAACCTGGACAGGTCAGGGACGCACGCCTGCAGTAATCAAAAAAGCCATTGAAGAACAAGGTAAAAAACTGGAAGACTTTTTACTGTAATTGCAGCAGTGCTTAAGCTTTTGAAGATCAATCCTCAACTATTGTTTCTTTTTAAAGACCAGGAAAAGGAAGCCGGAGCTTCCTTTTTACTTTTACACTTTGTAAAATTCCCGATACCAGTCAACAAACCGCTGCACGCCCTCTTCCACACTGGTTTGCGGCTTAAAGCCAATCGCTTTGAATAGCGCCTCGGTATCAGCACTGGTTTCTAATACATCTCCAGGCTGCATGGGCAGTAAATTTTTATTGGCTGTAATACCCAGAGCTTTTTCGATTGCTTCAATGTAATTCATTAACGTTACTGGCTGACTATTACCGATATTGTATACCCGATAAGGCGCAGAACTGGTGGCAGGTGAACCGGTTTCAACCGTCCAGTTTTCCTCTTTCTGCGGAATAACATCCTGCAAGCGCACAATGGCTTCAGCAATATCATCAATATAGGTAAAGTCGCGTTTCATTTGCCCCCGATTATAAACATCAATCGCTTCGCCTGCGATCATGGCGCGGGTGAATTTAAACAGAGCCATATCAGGGCGGCCCCAGGGACCATATACAGTAAAGAAACGTAACCCTGTGGTGGGTAATTGGTACAGATGCGAATAAGTGTGTGACATCAACTCGTTTGCTTTCTTAGTTGCAGCGTAAAGCGAAACAGGATGGTCAACAGTGTCATCTGTAGAAAAAGGCATTTTACGGTTCAGGCCATAAACTGAGCTGGAAGAGGCATAAAGTAAATGCTCTATTTTATGGTGGCGGCACCCTTCCAGAATATTTAAATGACCAATAAGATTCGCATCAGCGTAGGCATGAGGATTTTCAATGGAATATCGTACGCCAGCCTGGGCACCTAAATGAATTACGCGCTGAAAGGAATATTGTTGGAAAAGAGATGCGATAGCTTCACGATCGGCTAAATCCATCTCAAGAAAGGTAAAACCAGGATAGTGATTGATCAGTGCAAGACGAGATTGTTTAAGATTAACATCGTAGTAATCATTCAGGTTGTCGATTCCGACAACCTGGTGACCGGCGTCCAACAAGCGTTGGCTAACATGAAAACCAATAAAACCTGCGGCGCCGGTTACCAGAAAGTTCATAAATCCCTCGTCAATTACGCAATTTTAATAGACGCTCCGCGGCCGATTGCATAATAAACGAAACCGCGTTTGCTTGTACGCTCTGGATCATACAGGTTACGACCATCAAAAATCACGGGTTCTTTTAGTGCATTTTTGATGACGTCAAAGTCAGGTGCCCGGAAATTTTGCCATTCCGTACAAATCACTAACCCATCGGCGCCTTGCAGTGCAGCTTCTTTGGTGCCCATCAGCTTGAGATCGCTGCGGTGTCCATAGATACGTTGCGCTTCATCCATTGCTTCGGGGTCAAATGCCTGAACCGACGCGCCCGCTTCCCATAGTGATTCCATCAGCACACGGCTGGAGGCTTCACGCATATCATCGGTGTTAGGCTTAAACGACAAACCCCATAGCGCAAAGGTTTTACCGCTCAGATCTTCACCAAAATGACGTTTGATAAACGTAGGCAGCTTGGTTTTTTGACTGTCATTAACATCTTCAACCGCTTGCAACAAACGCGGCTTATAACCAATGGATTCTGCAGTACGAATCAGTGCCTGTACATCTTTCGGGAAACAAGAACCGCCGTAACCACAGCCAGGATAGATAAAGTGATAGCCGATACGAGAATCGGAACCGATACCCTGACGTACTTTCTCAATATCTGCGCCTAAACGTTCAGCGAGGTTAGAGATTTCATTCATGAAACTGATTTTCGTTGCCAGCATACAGTTTGCTGCATACTTGGTCAGTTCTGCGCTTCGAATATCCATCAGGATCATACGATCGTGATTACGGTTAAACGGCTCGTAAAGTTCACGCAGCAGCTCAACCACGTCATCGTTATCTGTACCAACAACGATGCGTTCTGGACGCATGCAGTCGTTAACCGCTGCACCTTCTTTAAGGAATTCAGGGTTTGAAACCACATCAAAACTGATGTTGGCATCACGCGCCTGCAGCGTTTCTGTCATCACTGCACGCACTTTATCTGCTGTACCAACCGGAACAGTCGATTTATCGATCACCACTTTGTGGTCATTCATGTGCTGTGCAATAGTACGCGCCACAGCCGTAACGTATTTCAGATCGGCTGAGCCATCTTCATCGGGCGGCGTACCCACGGCGATAAACTGCATTACACCGTGATTGACGCCCTGCTCGGCGTCAGTACTGAACTTAAGGCGGCCCGCTTCGTAATTTGACATTACCAGCGGCGTCAGACCCGGTTCAAAAATGGGGATGATGCCCTTTTTCAGATTTTCGACTTTCTTATCGTCGACATCAATACAGAGAACGTCATGTCCGACTTCGGCCAACACCGCAGCCTGAACCAGACCGACATAGCCGATACCAAATACAGTGACTTTCATTGAGCTATCCTGTGGTTATGAATTACTTTTTGTTGCCAACCGCTTTATCGAGCCATTCAGAGAAATCTTTGCCCAATACCGGGTGACGAACACCATACTCAACGAAAGCTTGCATATAGCCCAGTTTGTTACCGCAGTCATGACTTACCCCTTTGAGGTGATAAGCTTCAACGGTTTCTTTTTCCATCAGCATTGCAATGGAATCGGTCAGCTGAACTTCACCGCCTGCACCTGGGGGCGTTTTCGCCAGCAGTGGCCAAATGTCAGCAGAAAGTACGTAACGTCCTACCACAGCCAGGTTTGACGGTGCTTCAGCTGCTTTAGGTTTTTCAACCACACCCACCATTGGTGCGCTTTCACCGGGGTTCAACTCTGCACCCTGACAATCCACGACACCGTAAGCGGTGACATCCGCAACCGGCTCAACCATGATTTGGCTGCGACCCGATTCTTCATAACGGCTCAGCATTTCTGCCAGATTGTCTTTGGTCGGGTTAGACTCATACTCGTCAATGATCACGTCTGGCAGAATAACCGCAACCGGCTCATCGCCGACCAGAGGATGCGCGCACATAACGGCGTGGCCCAGGCCTTTGGCGATACCCTGACGCACCTGCATGATAGTGACGTGTGGAGGACAGATAGACTGGATTTCATCCAGCAGCTGACGCTTAACGCGTTTTTCCAGCATTGATTCCAGTTCAAAACTGGTATCAAAGTGGTTTTCAATGGCGTTTTTAGAAGAGTGCGTTACCAGCACAATTTCGTTAATTCCAGCTGCAATGCACTCGTTAACGACATACTGGATTAACGGCTTATCAACCAGCGGTAACATCTCTTTCGGAATCGCTTTAGTGGCAGGGAGCATACGTGTTCCCAAACCAGCTACCGGGATTACCGCTTTTTTACTTTGGACTTATAGGCAGACATCAAGATACCTCTCTTATAGGCCGTTCAAGTTAATACTTGATATGTCGGTTTAAATTCGGAAATGAGTATATCAGTTACCATCGAACGGATTTATCCTGGATGGAGTGAATCCGTAGAATTTAAGACTATTACCCAAGTGTAAAGCTAACTCCTGGTCCTGTCTCCAGCACCAGGATAATTTAAAATTATCTGCTTATTCTTCAGTCGATAACATGAGGCGAATGCGGCCGCCAACGCCCCAGACGTGGCATTGCCAGTTGTCCGCACGCTGACTTATTTGATTGAGATGAGTACTTCCCATAGTGCCAAGCGGGACACCATTACTGAGTTGAATTTGATGGGTGTGAATGTGCAGTGTTGCATTTAATCCCGCTGACACCAGAATTAAATTTTTCAAACCGCGATGATAATAGCCGACTAACAAGGGGAACTGGCCACTCAGGTTAGCCTGGCGCAACAATAAATTGACCTGGCGAAGTAAACCATTTAGCTCAGGTAAACGCTGTTTTTGCCCCGACAACTGCTCTTGCAGCAGACCGTTAAACAATGCACGTAACAGCAGCGCAGCCAGTACGCCATTATCACCTGCACGCGTGACATCAAGGCAATAAAAAGCCAGATCTTTATCTGACAGCGCCGCAATATCCAGTACCAGGCCAGGCTGCTCTGCCATAGTAAGCTGCCGGTAATTGACGCGACAGCTCGCTATGCTCTGTTGAACAGGAGGCTGGAGTTGTTTTAGCAACTTGGCCGCGGCTTTTGGATCGCGCACCAGCGCATCCCAGTCCTGAAAAAGCTGCTCATCCTCTTCGACCTTAGAGGTAAACATTGACGGATAGAGACATTCATAAACAGCCTCACGGAAACGCTCAAAATTTTTAAGCGGCTTCAGTAAGACATCCTGTACCCCCAATCGCAGCACGTGAGCGATATCCGCCATATTTTCGGTTGCTGAGATCACAAGTATCGGCACGCTGTTGCCTCGCGTGCGGATATGTTCAACAAACTTAATGCCGTTCATACGCGGCATCTCAAGATCACAAATTATTAGATCAACTATATGCTGTTGTAGCTGTGCAATTGCGTCAATACCATCTTCCGCTTGTAACGTTACAGCACCCATCGATAACAGAAATTGGTCCAGCAACGAACGGAAAACGGCCTCATCTTCGACAATGAGTATCTTTTTGCCGATTAGTGGTTTTTCCATTCTCTCCCCCTGCGTACCAGATATTTCAATAGTGGTTCATAAAACGCACTTGCGCCTTTCAGAATTGACCGAAGTGACATCTGTGAATGAACAACTTGATTATCTACTACGGACCAGCGGTAAAAGTTCATCCATTTTTTTCTCAACGGCGGCCTTGCCTGCCTCAATAGCCTCATCGGCTCGATGAAAGTCCAGCGTCGAAATTTGCGGACAAAACGGCTGAATAAGAACATCGGGCGGATCGCCTGCCATGCGATTTCGCTTTAGGCGATTTTCCAGAACCTGGATTGATGTTGACATAATTTCCATCGCACCGGGCGTTTGTGAAGCCCGGCGCTGGGTAAAATTTACCAGACGCTGACGCAATTTTCCTCCCCACGTCAACGCAGCAGCAGCGGCTTCTTCTTCACTATTTTGTGGCGTTACCGATAGCATATCTTGTTGCATCAAATGCGCATCATGTTGAAGATCAACTGCAATGACAATGTCAGCGCCAAGTGCGCGAGTGAGTGAAATCGGTACGGGATTAACCACTGCACCATCCACCAGCCAATAACCATTGTAGCCGACCGGCGGCAATAAGCCTGGCATACTACAAGAGGCTCGCACCGCCTGATGTAAATCACCTTCGGTGAGCCATAGCTCACGGCCAGTACTCAAATTTGTTGCAACTACACCGAATCGTTTATCGCCCCCTTCGATTGTATCGTGAGGAATAAGCTGACGGACATGATTAAACACCCGCTCTCCTCTCAGGAGACCACCACGTTGCCAGGAAACATCCATCAACCGGATAACATCCCAATAGCGAAACGCACTGACCCACTTTTCCATCAATGGCAACCGGTTATTAACGTAAGCCGAGCCGACCAATGCACCGACTGAGCATCCTGCTACGACATCAATTTCAATACCAGCACGTTCAAGTGCTTTGATGACTCCAATGTGTGCCCATCCTTTAGCGGCCCCGGAACCCAAGGCCAAGCCAATCTTTACATTTCTCATCTAATCTCTGGTCCTGCGTCAATACATAGCTTCGCAGCGTGGGGTCGGCTACCATAGCGTTTGTTATTATTGATTCTTATCACTCTCAGGAGTTTTCGTGTCTGAAAAGTGCCCCTGCTGCAGCGGGAAGCAGTATAGCTTATGTTGCGAACCCTTTCTTAAGGGTAACCAAATCCCGGCTTCCGCTGAACAATTAATGCGTTCACGTTATAGCGCCTATGTGATGCAAGACGCTGATTATCTTATTGCCACCTGGCATCCTGCCAGGCGTGAGCCGAAACTGGCAGGGCTTTTGTCTGAAAGTTTTCAGGACACCGAATGGCTAAGCCTGAATGTAACTCGTTGTAATCATGGATGCCATGATAATGAAGCATTCGTTACCTTTTTTGCGCGATACCGCGAAAAAACGGACATTCATGCTATCTATGAGTGTTCGCGCTTTCTTCGCGAGGATCAACGCTGGTACTATGTTGATGGAACAGCGCCGCCAGTGGGGCGCAACGATCGTTGCCCCTGTGGCTCCGAGAAAAAATACAAGAAATGTTGCGGCTGAGCGCATTGCCAGCACAACGGTTTTACCCTTAATGCTTTGACAGGACTCTGATAGAGATGCAAGCGCAAACCATGCAAAGAAAAGTTTTACGTACCATTTGTCCAGATGCAAAAGGTCTGATCGCCAAAATCACCAATATTTGTTACAAGCACGAACTCAATATCGTGCAAAACAATGAGTTTGTTGATCATCGCACTGGGCGTTTCTTTATGCGCACAGAGTTGGAAGGGATTTTTAACGACAACACACTGCTGGCCGATCTTGACAGCGCCCTGCCCCAGGGATCAGTACGTGAGCTGCACAGCGCAGGTCGTCGCCGCGTAGTCATTCTGGTGACTAAAGAAGCGCATTGTCTCGGCGATTTGCTAATGAAAAGTGCTTTTGGCGGTCTGGATATGGAAATTGCTGCCGTTATTGGCAACCACGAAACGTTACGCTCTCTGGTTGAGCGTTTCGACATTCCTTTTGCCCTGGTAAGCCATGAAGGCTTAACGCGCGAAGAACATGATAATCGCATGGCCGATGAAATTGACCGTTATCAACCAGATTACGTTGTGTTAGCGAAATATATGCGTGTATTAACGCCAGCGTTCGTTCAGCGTTATCCTAACCAGATCATCAACATTCACCATTCGTTCCTGCCAGCCTTTATCGGTGCGCGTCCTTATCATCAGGCTTACGAACGTGGCGTGAAGATTATTGGCGCAACGGCGCACTACGTTAATGACAATCTGGATGAAGGCCCTATCATCATGCAGGATGTGATTAATGTGGATCACAGCTATACCGCTGATGAAATGATGCGCGCCGGTCGTGACGTAGAAAAAAACGTGTTAAGCCGTGCATTATATAAAGTTCTCGGCCAGCGCGTGTTCGTTTACGGCAATCGCACGATTATACTTTAAGCGCCGAGGGTGCTGAATTGCTTAGTAATTCAGCGCCGCGCGCAAAAAGTGGGCAAACGAATCATCATTTCTGTCTGGGCGCTTTACACCTTTAACGCATTTGGTATGATGCGCCCCGCTTTCAGGCATAATGATTCAGGCCATGGTGGGATTCCCGAGCGGCCAAAGGGAGCAGACTGTAAATCTGCCGTCACAGACTTCGAAGGTTCGAATCCTTCTCCCACCACCATCTGAATCGCCGCATTGCCTGAATCAATACGAAATATCCCCGGTGGGATTCCCGAGCGGCCAAAGGGAGCAGACTGTAAATCTGCCGTCACAGACTTCGAAGGTTCGAATCCTTCTCCCACCACCATTAAATATTCTGT
Organism: Pantoea sp. LMR881; assembly: GCF_027157825.1. Lineage (NCBI taxonomy): Bacteria > Pseudomonadati > Pseudomonadota > Gammaproteobacteria > Enterobacterales > Erwiniaceae > Pantoea > Pantoea sp. LMR881. Next base: position 305,389 of record NZ_JAPVOK010000002.1, on the reverse strand, counting down.
TTACCTCCCCCAGACTGCCTAACTTACCCGACTCTGCGAGAGAAGGATGAGAAGCTTCGACCCGAAGGTTCGAGCCGAGCGCAGCGAGACAACGCGCTTCAGCGCGGCCCGCAGGGTGAGGCGCAGCGCGCCGAATTATCCTTCTCCCACCACCATTAAATATTCTGTTCACCTCACCCAGGCTGCCTAACTTACCCGACTCTGCGAGAGAAGGATGAGAAGCTTCGACCCGAAGGTTCGAGCCGAGCGCAGCGAGACAACGCGCTTCAGCGCGGCCCGCAGGGTGAGGGAGGCGCAGCGCGCCGAATTATCCTTCTCCCATCACCATTAAATAATCTGTTCACCTCCCCAGGCTGCCTAACTTACCCGACTCTGCGAGAGAAGGATGAGAAGCTTCGATCTTAAATAACGCTAATCGCCATTATCGGTACAAACACTCAGCGTCTGCCATGACTTTTCCCTGAAAAATCGCTACTATCCCGCGCATCTTTTATGAGAACAATGGTCAACACCATGAAATTTGTTTCATTCAACATCAATGGATTGCGTGCGCGCCCACATCAGTTAGCCGCAATAGTCGAACAGCATCAGCCTGACGTTATTGGCCTGCAAGAAACGAAAGTTCACGATGAAATGTTTCCTCTCGAAGAGGTTGCGAAGCTGGGCTACAACGTGTTCTACCACGGTCAGAAAGGACATTACGGCGTTGCGCTGTTAACCAAAGTTCAGCCTGTTTCAGTGCGCCGTGGTTTTCCAGGCGATGATGATGAGGCACAGCGTCGCTTGATTATGGCGGAAATCCCCAGCCCAGTCGGCGATATCACTGTCATCAATGGTTATTTCCCGCAAGGTGAAAGCCGCGATCATCCGACAAAATTTCCAGCCAAAGAAAAATTTTACCGCGATCTGCAAAGTTATCTCACAGAATCCCTGAAGGCCGACAAACCGGTCTTGATCATGGGCGACATGAATATCAGCAGCACCGATCTGGATATTGGTATTGGTGAAGAGAGCCGCAAACGCTGGTTACGCACCGGCAAATGCTCATTCCTGCCAGAAGAACGCGAGTGGATGGATCGTTTGTTAAGCTGGGGGCTGGTGGATACGTGGCGCGATAAAAATCCAGAGAGCGCCGATCGCTTTTCATGGTTTGATTACCGCTCCAAAGGCTTTGATGACAACCGTGGCTTACGCATCGATTTAATACTGGCGAGTCAGCCGCTGGCGTCACGTTGCAGTGAAACAGGTATTGATTACGACATCCGCAGCATGGAAAAACCGTCAGACCATGCTCCAGTTTGGTCGACCTTCCGGTTCTAAAAAACAGCGTGGCTTGATGCCACGCTGTTTTACTTAACTATCTTCCAGATCAGATTATTCGTTCCGAGCGACTGTTCATCCCGGGCACACTGCAACAATACCCCCTCTGATTTAACCACCGCCCCTTCGCTATAGTTACGGTTATTGAAAATACAGCATCTGATGCAGTCCGGTTGACGATTCTGCCCTTGCGCCCAGACTTCTGGTGGCATGTCTACCACCACATCCGGACTGCTGCTTTGCTCATTCTGGTGATACCGGCTATTAGCCTGCACGGCTCCACTGGAAAGCGCCAGAATCAACCAGGCTAGCGCGGAGTAACGCCTCATTCAGTCTCCTTGATTTTACGTTTAGTTTTACGTACAGGCCGCTTTTTGCTGGTAGCGGGCAAACCACGCAAAGCCTGTACTGCCGGCTGTTGTCGTGCCTGCTGGATTATGCCAGTTAATGTCTGCACCAGCGGCTGCATAAAATCTTCATAGCGACAGGATTTCTCACTAATGCGTGTCAGCGTCGATTCCCATTGCGCTGTCATATCCGGTCGCGCGGCCAAATCGGGCAGTGAATGAATCAAAGCACGCCCGGCTTCAGTAGAATGGATATAGCGTCCCTTTTTCACTAAAAACGTTCGACGGAACAACAGTTCGATAATGCCTGCTCGCGTGGCCTCTGTACCTAAACCATCGGTTGCCCGCAGCACTTTCTTTAATTCTTTATCCTGCACAAAACGCGCAATGCCGGTCATGGCTGACAGTAAAGTCGCATCAGTAAAGGGTCTTGGCGGCTGAGTCTGCTTTGCCAGCACCTCGCCGCGCTCACACAGCAGCTCATCATCTTTCGCGACAACAGGTAACGGCATTCCGTCATTTTCTTCGTCGCGTTCTTTGCTGCCTAACAGTGCGCGCCAACCCGCTTCAGCCAGGAAGCGGGCTTTGGCGACAAATTTGCCTTTCTCGATCTCTAAATCAATCACACATTTGCGAAATACGGCATCAGGGCAAAACTGCATCAGATACTGTCGTGCAATTAAGCCATAAACATTTTGTTCATTTTCTGTGAGCTTCACTGCGCTGGAGCGCGCCGTAGGAATAATCGCATGGTGCGCATCGACCTTCTTATCATCCCAACAGCGGTTCCTACGATCTGCGCTAAAGTCGCCTGGCGGCGTAAGGTTCGGCTGATGAGCCTGGATTGCATTCAGTACCGCATTTCGCCCGGCAAAATGCTCTTCTGGCAGATAGCGACAGTCTGAACGTGGATAGGTAATCAGCTTATGCGTTTCATACAATCGTTGACAGGTATCCAGCACCGTTTGTGCGCTTAAACCGAAACGTTTTGCCGCTTCAATTTGCAGGCTGGAAAGCGAAAATGGCAGCGGCGCGCCCTCACTCTCGCGTTTATCACTGTAAGCCGTAACGATAGCGGGTTTGCCGCTAATGCGCGCGACCACATGCTCCGCCAGCGTACGGTTGAGTAATCGTCCCTCCTCATCCTGCCAGGGTTCACAGGCATCGCTGGGTACCCAATTCGCCACAAAACGCACATTATCCGGCGTGACAATATGTGCTTTTACTTCGAAATAATCTTTGGGTAGGAAGTTCTCTATCTCTTCATCACGCCGCACCACCAGACCCAGCACTGGCGTCTGTACACGTCCGACTGACAGCACGCCGTCATAGCCTGCGTTACGTCCTAACAGTGTCCAGGCGCGCGTCATATTGATGCCATAAAGCCAGTCGGCACGCGCTCTTGCTAACGCAGAAACGCATAAAGGAATAAATTCCCGGTTTTGACGCAGTCGGTTAACCGCACGATCGACCGCCTGCGGATTAAGGTCATTGATAAGGCAACGCTGGACTTTGCTGCGCTTATCGGCGGGTAGCTGAAGATAATCAAGCACTTCATCGACCAGTAACTGCCCTTCACGATCGGGATCGCCTGCATGCACAATTTCACTGGCCTGGGCTAAGAGCTTTTCAACTACCTTCAGTTGTTTAGCCACGGAAGGACGCGGTTGCAGACGCCACTTTTCGGGAATAATCGGTAAATCAGCCAGCGACCAGCGTGCGTAGCGGCTGTCATAATGATCGGGCTGAGCCTGTTCTAATAAGTGTCCGACACACCATGTCACAATCTGATCGTTACCACAGGCAATAAAGCCCTCACCGCGTCGATGTGGCTTTGGAAGAACATCGGCAATGGCGCGGCCAAGACTCGGTTTTTCCGCTATAAACAAACGCATCTAAATACTCAACCTCAAGGAACAACGCTAATAACGGGCAACTGACTATCAGCAGGCAAAAGATGACCTATCGCACTGACGCTAATGTTATGCGCGCGCGCAGCTCAGAAACGCGTCTAAAGTACCGGGTTGCACCGCCACGAGCAATCCACCGGACGTTTGCGGATCGCAGAGTAGCTGCCGCATTGTGTCATCCATCGGCGAGATAAGATGACCGTATCCGGCAAAATTGCGGGCAGTCCCGCCAGGCACGGCGCCTGCTGCAATATAGTCTTCCACACCTGCGAGCCGGGGAACCTGACTGTATGTAATTTCAGCGCGTAAAGACGATCCCTCACATATTTCGCTCAGATGCCCTAGCAAACCGAAACCGGTGACATCGGTCATGGCTTCAACGCCATCCAGTTCTGCAAAAGCCGCACCGATGGCATTGAGCTGGCACATTGTTTCTGCTGCCAGCTGCTTATGCTCTGGGCGAAGCAAGCCTTTTTCTCTGCGGTGGTCAGGATGCCAATACCAAGCGGTTTCGTCAGTAACAATACACAGCCTGCCTGCGCGCTGCTGTTTTTCTTCACCCGAGCGGTGGCAACCATGCCCGTAACAGCAAGACCAAAAATTGGTTCGGGTGTATCAATAGAATGACCGCCCGCTAGCGCGATCCCGGCATCACGGCATGCAGCCCGACCGCCTTCAATGACCTGTTGAGCGATTGACGCGCTAAGCACTTCAACCGGCCAGCCTAAGATGGCAACCGCCATAATCGGCTTGCCGCCCATCGCATAAATATCACTGATAGCATTCGTCGCAGCAATGCGACCAAAAGTATAAGGATCATCAACAACTGGCATAAAAAAATCAGTGGTACTTACCACTGCGGTGCCATTGCCTAAATCGTAAACGGCAGCATCATCCCGGGTTTCATTACCCACTAACAGGCGAGGATCGTGAAAAGGTGTTAATTCACTTTTCAGCATGGTTGCAAGAATCTGGGGTGAGATTTTGCAGCCACAGCCTGCTCCGTGGCTGTATTGCGTAAGGCGAATTGTTTCTGACATCTGACGAGCCTTTTGCTGCGAATGGTGGCGCTATGTTAGCCTGGAGCTGCGCTGAGAGTAAGCGCAGCTCGACGCGTTCTGGATCATTCGCACAGGATCCGCTCAAAATACAGATTAACGCCTGACACCTTGATTTATATCAGAAATAGCTGACGAAGGGAGCGGTATCGGGATGTATTACCGTTGTGCTGGATTTCAGTTGCGGCGTGCCCAGGTAAAGAAAACCGACAATTGCATCTTGTTCACGGCAGCCAAATGCCTGACGAACACTCTCGTTATCGGTCCAGGGACCGCTTCGCCAGATGCCGTTAAAGCCTTGCGCAACAGCCGCCATTTGCATCGCCATTACCGCACAGCTGGCCGAGGCAACCTGCTCCCACTGGGGAACTTTAGGGTGATCCTGACAGTGCGCAATGACGGTAATGATCATTGGTGCACGAAACGGCGACTGAGTGGCTTTATCAATCGCTTTTTCATCCAGTTGGCTATCGCGAGCTGCATTTTCCAGCAGCTTACTTAAACGCTCCCGCCCTTCTTTTTCAACAATAATGAAACGCCAGGGTTGCAACGTTCCGTGATCGGGCACACGCATGCCGGCACGAATGATGTTTTCCAGTGCTTCACCAGTGGGAGCTGGCTCTGATAAACGTGAAGCCGAACGACGATTTACTAATAATTCAAGTGCATCCATGTTTTCCTCCTGTTATGCGATTCGCTGGTCTAATCCTGGCACAGGCAGATTTTTTGTAACAGTCCAGGGTGATTTCCTGCTGACTTTTAGCACGCCGCTCTTTAGGATGAGGTCGTCAAAGGAGGCCTGGTCCGCGCGGTGACCACTTCCGGCTATATGAATATGGAGAGTCTGATGCGCACATTGTGGCGAATAATTGCTGGTCTGTTTCGCTGGACCTGGCGAGTGTTGAACTTCATCAGGGAGTTCGTTTTAAATCTTTTCCTGATTTTCTTGATTGTAGTAGGCGTAGGCATCTGGTTGCAGCTAAGCGGTTCTGGCAGCAACAGCTCGGCACCTTTACAGCAAGGCGCGCTGAAAGTCGATCTCAGCGGCGTGCTGGTAGATAAGCCTTCCGTAAGCAATCGCTTGAGTAAAATTGGCCGCGAATTACTCGGTGCCAGCAGCGAACGTTTGCAGGAAAACTCTTTGTTTGATGTGGTTGATGCCATTCGTCAGGCAAAAAACGACAATAATATTAAAGGCATGGTATTAGATTTACGCGACTTTGCTGGTGGCGATCAGCCTTCTCTTAACTATGTGGGTAAGGCGTTACGCGAATTTCGCGACAGCGGTAAACCAATTTATGCCTTAGGAGACAGCTACAGCCAGGCACAATATTATCTTGCCAGCTATGCCAACAAGATTTATCTGTCGCCTCAGGGCACGGTTGATCTGCATGGGTTCGCCACTAACGGTTTGTATTACAAAACCCTGTTGGAAAAACTGAAAGTGACTTCCCATGTGTTCCGTGTAGGGACGTATAAATCAGCCGTTGAGCCGTTCCTGCGCGATGATATGTCGCCTGCGGCTCGCGATGCTGACAGTCGCTGGGTGGGCCAACTTTGGCAAAACTATCTCAACACCGTTTCCGCTAATCGCCAAATTACGCCAGAGCAACTCTTTCCCGGCGCGGCTGCGATTATTGCGGGTTTGCAGGCTGTTAACGGTGATACAGCTGAATATGCGCTGAATAATAAACTGGTGGATGTGCTGGGTTCGCGTGCGGCTGCTGACAGTGAGTTAGTTAAAACGTTTGGTCTGGATAAGCAAAATAATGACTATCGCAATGTCAGTATTTATGACTATACCGTGACTCAGCCGTCTCACCAGCAAAACGGCAATATCGCGGTGATTATGGCCAGCGGCGCTATCATGGACGGAGAAGAAACTCCGGGTAACGTAGGCGGTGATACAACGGCGGAGCAGATCCGTGATGCCCGGCTTGATGCAAAAATTAAAGCCATCATCCTGCGAGTCAACAGTCCCGGCGGCAGCGTAACGGCATCTGAAGCCATTCGTGAAGAGCTGGCCGCCGCACGAGCAGCAGGCAAACCGATTGTAGTATCAATGGGTGGAATGGCCGCTTCAGGGGGTTACTGGATCTCTACTCCGGCAGATTATATCGTGGCGAACCCCAGCACACTTACCGGCTCGATCGGTATTTTTGGTGTCATTAATACACTGGAAAAAAGCCTCGATACTATCGGCGTGCATACCGATGGCGTAGCAACCTCGCCGTTAGCCGATGTGACGAGCACTAAAGCACTGCCGACAGAAGTGCAACAGCTTATGCAGTTAACTATCGAAAATGGTTACCATAATTTTGTCGGTTTGGTAGCGGCTTCGCGCCACAAAACAGCAGAACAGGTTGATGCCATTGCACAAGGCCACGTCTGGACCGGTAGCGATGCAAAAGCAAATGGTCTGGTGGATGCGCTGGGTGATTTCGATGATGCCGTGAAAAAAGCGGGTGAACTGGCTAAGGTCGCTAAACCGCAGCTTAGCTGGTATCAGGATGAGCCAACCTTTTTTGACATGATGCTGAACCAGGTTAATGCTTCTGCGCGTGCGGTATTGCCCGATGCGTTAAAAGTCTGGCTACCGGCCCCGATGCTTGATGTGATGAATGCCATGAAAAACCAGCCGGGATTATTTGATCATCTTAATGATCCGCAAAATCGTTACGCCTTCTGCCTCAACTGCGGCGAAGTGCGATAAACCTCGCAGCCCGATCTGGTCGGGCTGCTTTTCCTCGCTATACCCCTTATACTGCGCGTTTTACGGCAAGTCTGGGTTCAATAATGCAAAAGAAAAATATTTATGTAGCTTACACAGGCGGCACCATTGGTATGCAGCGTTCCGCACAAGGCTATATTCCGGTTTCTGGCCATCTGCAACAGCAGCTCGCTAACATGCCTGAATTCCATCGCCCTGAGATGCCAGATTTCACCATTCATGAATATCAACCGCTCATCGACTCTTCGGATATGACACCAGAAGACTGGCAAGCTATCGCGGAAGATATTCGTCAAAACTACCATCAGTACGACGGTTTTGTGATTTTGCATGGAACCGATACCATGGCTTTCACTGCCTCGGCGCTCTCTTTTATGCTGGAGAATCTGGCAAAACCGGTCATTGTAACGGGTTCGCAAATTCCTTTAGCTGAGCTGCGCTCTGATGGTCAGCAAAATTTACTGAATTCACTTTATGTGGCGGCGAATTATCCCATTAATGAAGTCGCATTGTTTTTTAACAATACGCTTTATCGTGGCAACCGCACCACCAAAGCGCACGCGGATGGCTTCAATGCCTTTGCTTCGCCTAATCTTTCAGCCCTGCTGGAAGCTGGTATCCATATTCGCCGTCTGAATACTCCTCCTGCCCCACAAGGCACGGGTGAATTGATTGTGCATACCATTACGCCACAGCCTATTGGCGTCGTTACCATTTATCCGGGTATTTCGGCCGATGTGGTGAGAAACTTTCTGCGCCAGCCCGTGAAGGCCCTGATTTTACGCTCCTATGGCGTAGGCAATGCGCCACAAAACGCAGAGTTTTTAGCTGAGCTACAGCAAGCCAGTGAACGTGGCATTGTGGTCGTTAATTTAACGCAGTGCATTTCTGGCAAAGTAAACATGGGCGGTTATGCAACCGGTAATGCGCTTGAACATGCTGGCGTCATCAGCGGTTTCGATCTCACAGTAGAAGCCGCACTAACTAAACTGCATTTTTTACTTAGCCAAAATCTGTCAAGCGAGCAAATACGTGCAAAAATGCAACAAAACTTACGCGGCGAATTGACAGAAGAGTGACAGGAGCGACGTGGAATGAAGCGGGCACTGATTATTATTGATATTCAAAACGACTTCTGCCCCGGTGGTCCGATGGCGATTCAGGAAGGCGATCTTACTGTTGATGTCGCAAACCGTTATGCTCGCGCTTTTCGTGAGAACGGTGAGTATGTTCTGGCCTTACAGGACTGGCATCCCTCCGATCACGGCAGTTTTGCCTCGGTGTCTGGTGAACCGGTGTATACCCTGGGTGAACTCAACGGTCTGGCGCAAATCTGGTGGCCAGACCACGGGATTCAGGGCTCACAGGGGGCGGACTTCCATCCCGGCCTGGATCGTAGCCTGTTTGATGCCACCTTCCATAAAGGTCAGGATGTGGATGTTGACAGCTACAGCGCCTTTTTGACAACGGTCATCGCCGCAAAACAGAACTTGATAGCTGGCTGCGCGTCCGCGACATTACGCATTTGGTAATGCTGGGCCTGGCCACCGATTATTGCGTGAAGTACAGCGTGCTGGATGCGCTGGAGTTGGGCTATCAGGTTGAAGTGATAAAAGAAGGTTGTCGCGGCGTTAATCTTAACCCCGATGACAGTAACATTGCGTTTGCACAAATGGCTGCACAAGGCGCGGTACTTGTTTGATAAAAAATGGCTGGCCTTCGTGGCCAGCCATTTTTAATGCAAATTAATGCGTGTAACGTCAGGCTCAATGCCCCACTCTTCTTTGAGCTCTTTTTTAGACTTCATAACCATTTCGCCGTTTTTACCGATGGTCATGTGCTGTGGGCGATCATTGTGACGCGCCTGCCACAACATCACTAACTGCAAACAGTTATCGCGTTGTGCCTGTGTCAGCGCGACGCCATCTGGCCATTTACCGGTTTCAACGGCTGTCGCCAGTCGCTCATAAACGTCAGGCGTCATTGCATCAAGCATCGCTTCCAGTTCTTGCTTCATGGCACTTATCCTTGCGTTTTGTCGCCCTGCTCATCTGTAAAACTGAGCGAGGCTGAATTCACACAATAACGCTCACCCGTGGGTTGCGGACCGTCAGGGAAAACGTGCCCCAGATGAGACTCACACTTGCCACAACATATCTCAATACGCTGCATACCGTGAGAGTTGTCTTCAATGTAATGAATCGCTTCCTCGCTTACTGGCTGATAGAAGCTCGGCCAGCCACAACCTGAATCATATTTGGTTTCAGAGAGGAACAACGGAGCATTACAAACCAGGCAGTGATAAATACCTTCCTGCTTGTTGTGCAAAAGTGCGCCGCTGAAAGGCGGCTCCGTTCCGCGATGCTGAGTCACATAACGCTGCATTTCAGACAACTGCGCAATTTTTGCTTCGGGTGCGGTTTCTTTGGCCATTTAAGAGATTCCGGAGGGTGTCATTCTGAAAAAAATCAGCTAGTATTCTAACAAATGAACAACATTAATCGGGTCTTTTTTGTGCTCATCCCGTCGTCGAGCTCCTCACAACCTGAAATTGTGACTCCGATCACCTTTTATCTGGAGTATCCCTTTATAGTCGGCGATTGAGTTAACGAAGCGCGACAGCAGACTCGTTGCGTAATCGGTTGCGCAACAAATAATTCCTGTTTAGCGGCTTGACCTGTCGCAACAATTGACACGATTCCGCTTGACGCCTGGTAAGGTTTTTGTAATTTTACAGCCAACCTTTTATTCACTAACAACTAGCTGGTGGAATATATGACTATCAAAGTAGGTATTAACGGTTTTGGCCGTATCGGTCGCATCGTTTTTCGTGCTGCTCAACAGCGTTCAGACATCGAAATCGTTGCTATCAACGACCTGCTCGACGCTGACTACATGGCGTACATGCTGAAATATGACTCAACTCACGGTCGTTTCGACGGCACCGTTGAAGTTCAGGACGGCGCACTGGTTGTTAACGGTAAGAAAATCCGTGTTACCGCTGAGAAAGATCCGGCTAACCTGAAGTGGGACGAAGTAGGCGTTGACGTCGTTGCTGAAGCAACCGGTATCTTCCTGACCGACGAAACCGCACGTAAACATATCACTGCTGGCGCGAAAAAAGTCGTTCTGACTGGCCCATCTAAAGATGACACCCCAATGTTTGTTCGTGGTGCTAACTTCGACAAATATGAAGGTCAGGATATCGTTTCTAACGCATCATGCACCACTAACTGCCTGGCTCCGCTGGCAAAAGTTATCAACGATCAGTTCGGCATCGTTGAAGGCCTGATGACCACTGTTCACGCGACAACCGCTACCCAGAAAACCGTTGATGGCCCGTCTCATAAAGACTGGCGCGGCGGCCGTGGCGCGTCTCAGAACATCATCCCATCTTCAACCGGTGCAGCGAAAGCTGTAGGTAAAGTGCTGCCAGAACTGAATGGCAAACTGACCGGTATGGCGTTCCGCGTGCCTACGCCTAACGTCTCTGTTGTTGACCTGACTGTGCGTCTGGCTAAGCCTGCTTCTTACAAAGAAATCTGTGCTGCTATCAAAGCCGCCTCAGAAGGTGAGATGAAAGACGTGCTGGGCTATGTTGAAGACGACGTTGTTTCAACTGACTTCAACGGCGAAGTGCTGACTTCAGTATTTGACGCCAAAGCGGGCATCGCTCTGAACGACAACTTTGTGAAACTGGTTTCCTGGTATGACAACGAAACTGGCTACTCAAACAAAGTTCTCGACCTGATTGCACTGGTTTCTGCTAAATAAGGCAGCCAGTTATCGTTGAGAATAAGGGCGACTTCGGTCGCCCTTTTTTATGGTCCGCACAGGAAGGATTCGATCATGCAAGACAAATTATATACTTTGCCCGTTGCTGAACAAATTTCGCCCTATTTATCTCAACGTCAGATCGGCGATTTGCCCGCCATTATCATCAGCCATCCCAAAGTTCGCGGGGCTATCACTCTGCAAGGCGCGCACTTGCTTGCCTGGCAACCCAGCGGTGAAAAACCAGTTATCTGGCTGAGCGATAAGACCCCGTTTTCACCTGGGAAAGCGATTCGCGGTGGCGTGCCAATTTGCTGGCCATGGTTTGGGCCTGCCGGTGAGCCTGCTCATGGCTTTGCCCGTACCCAGCCCTGGACCCTTTCTGCGCATGATGAAAACGACGATGGGGTAATGTTAACCTTTGTGCTGGAAAGCAATGCGCAAACGAAAAGCTCTGGCCGCACGACTTTACCCTCTTCGCCCGTTTTCGCCTGGGACAGCACTGTGAGATTGAACTGGAAGCCCACGGTGATTATGAAGCCACTGCGGCGCTGCACAGCTATTTTGCCATCGCTGATATTGCTGACGTTGAAGTCAGTGGACTTGGCACCCGTTATATCGATAAGGTAGAAAACAATCAGGTCGGCCAAAGCGATGGCAGGCAACGCTATCCTGGGCGAGTTGATCGTATCTTTACCCAGGCCGAAGATTGTTGCGTCATTCACGATAACGCAGGTCAGCGACAGATCGAAGTTTATCACCATCATCAAAGTGACGTTGTCACATGGAATCCTGGCGTAGAACTTTCCTGCAGCATGGGTGATATGGCGAACGAGGGTTATAAAACAATGGTGTGCGTCGAAACAGCGCGTATCAATAAGCCAATGCGTAGCGCAGGCGAAAAACCCGCGCGACTGGCAACAACCTTCCGCTTACGTAAAAAAGCCTAATCGCAGGCGGATTACCGTTACGATTTACACAACGTCCAGCGGCACTTTATGCTGCGGTGGTGGAAAAGCCTGATTGATAAGAAACAGCTCATTCTCGCTAAGCTGTACATCCAGCGCCGCAGCATTTTCCTGAACGTGAGCCACTGAGCTGGCTTTAGGAATGGCTATTACCCCTTCTTTACGAATTACCCAGGCGAGTAATAACTGCGCCACGCTGATGCTCTTTTGCTGTGCAATCTGCAGCAGCACCGGCTCAGAGAATAAAGTGTTGCGTAAACGGCCAGCCTGCGCCAAAGGACAATAGGCCATGATGGGCAGCTGACGTTGCTGGCACTCTGGCAGCAGCTCATATTCAATTCCACGCGACGCTAAATGATACAGCACCTGGTTTGTTGCACAGTGCTGCCCGCCAGGCTCGCTCCACAGTTCCAGCATATCTTCAGTATCGAAATTCGATACGCCCCAGTGGCGGATTTTCCCCTGTTGTTGCAGGGATCCCATGGCCCGAATGGTTTCTTCAAGGGGAATATTGCCACGCCAGTGCAGCAGATAGAGATCGAGGTAATCAGTTTTCAGTCGGCTCAGGCTGCGCTCACACGCTTCAATTGCGTCAACGTCTCCTGCATTCCAGGGATAAACTTTCGAAACCAGGAATGCGCTGTGGCGTCGGCCCTTTAACGCTTCGCCGACAACTTTTTCAGCGCCTCCTTCTGCATACATCTCAGCGGTATCAATGAGGGAGAGTCCGCAATCCAGTCCAGCCTGTAACGCAACGACCTCCTGCTGTCGGTTGGCGGCTTTCTCCCCCATGTACCAGGTGCCCTGCCCAATCAACGGCAGGTTTTTTTCTCCAGCAAATTCGATGGTTTTACGCATTCTGCTCTCCTGCATCATTTTAAGGCACCAAAAGAGCAGAGGGCGATAAACGCCCTCACTTGGTGCACTATCAGAAGGTGTAGCTGATACCCGTCCAGAGCGTTGCCTGGCCGGATTTATCGACCATGGGACTCTCTTTGATTTCGCTGTCGAAACGTGTGTAGCGGCCCACAACGATTGCATTCCACTGTGGTGAAATTTGATAACTGGCGCTCATCTCAACATACGGTGACCAGCTGTCATCTGGGTTATAGCGATCAATGCCGGTGCGCGCGCTTTCATGGCCCGAAACGCCATAGTAGTACCGGTTTTGATTGGCGCTGTTCCATATTGCGCCAATGCCTGGCGTCAGGGTGAAATCGCCCATATTGAAACGGTAAAGGTAGGTCAGATCCCAGATAATGCCGTTGCTGTTATTCAGTATATCGCCTAACAGCGCCGTGCGTACGATGCCCCAGTCAGCCACGTGACGATACGTTCCGCCCGCCATTAACGTCATACGCCGTTTATCCAGGCCTTTCATATCACCTAAATCGTTGTCACCCGGATCGTACTGTTGCGGCGATCCCAACAGCGTTAATGACAGTTGGTTTTGCGGATCCTTCCATAAGTAGTAACCCCCTTGCAGGCTGCGAAACCAGAAATTCTCACCCTCGTAATTGATGACAGGCACAGGAATATAGCGATCCTGTCCGCCACGGTAAGGTGATTCAGCATAAATCACTGACGCGCCGAGCGATAATGGTGCAGCCTGTGCCGTATTGGCGATCAAATACAGAGGTAAAAGTGCAGCAAGGGCGTTAAGTTTGAATTGGTTCACAATTAAATCATTCCATTAATATAACAATCACACATGGAGTCTAACGATTTTTACTCACTGGTTTAACCTTTATCTGACGTGAAGCCAGTGATGAAGCAGGGAGGCGCATTAATAGTTAATAGCCGCGCCCGTAACGGGACGGCACATAACTGACCTGCATTGCAATCAAATGACTTTGTTATTGATATTTCGCTACATAGCCCAAACCCGTGGAGGAAATTTCTTAAATGCCTTCTACAGTTAGAAGTAAGACAAGACTTTTTGTACGAGCAGAGTAACCATAAGATTTGTGTACCCGATAAAAAGACGTCAGGTTGGCATAAGGGTTGCTGTACTCACCAGAGAATATCTTCCGGGAGCTGCATGAGCATCTAATTACGCTCCTTTACCTGTGCTAAAAACGAAAGGACGGGCATCGCTATGAATATATTCGATCACTATCGTCAGCGTTATGAAGCTGCCAAGGACGAAGAGTTCACACTGCAGGAATTTCTTGCAATCTGTAAACAAGATCGCAGTGCATACGCCAACGCAGCAGAGAGACTATTAATGGCTATCGGTGAGCCAGTAATGGTCGACACTGCTCAGGAGCCACGCCTTTCCAGAATATTCTCCAACCGTGTGATGGGACGCTATCCTGCGTTCGAAGAGTTTTACGGCATGGAAGAAGCGATTGAACAGATCGTTTCTTATCTGAAACACGCTGCGCAAGGCCTTGAGGAGAAGAAACAGATCCTCTATTTATTAGGTCCGGTTGGTGGGGGTAAATCTTCACTGGCTGAACGGTTAAAATCGTTAATGCAGCGAGTGCCCATTTATGTGCTCAGTGCTGATGGCGAACGCAGTCCGGTCAATGACCATCCGCTCTGTCTGTTTAACCCGCAGGAAGATGCCAATATTCTCGAGAAAGAGTATGGTGTTCCGCGCCGTTATCTTGGCACCATCATGTCGCCCTGGGCGGCTAAACGTCTGCATGAATTTGGTGGTGATATCACCCGCTTCAAAGTGGTGAAAGTCTGGCCATCCATTCTGGAACAACTCGCTATCGCTAAAACTGAACCCGGCGATGAAAACAACCAGGATATCTCCGCACTGGTAGGTAAAGTCGATATCCGTAAGCTGGAGAATCACGCGCAGAACGATCCTGATGCGTACGGCTATTCAGGCGCACTTTGCCGCGCGAACCAGGGCATTATGGAATTTGTGGAGATGTTTAAAGCGCCAATTAAGGTGCTGCATCCTCTCTTAACCGCAACGCAGGAAGGGAACTACAACGGTACTGAAGGTATCTCCGCCCTGCCGTTTAACGGCATTATTCTGGCGCACTCAAACGAATCTGAATGGGTGACGTTCCGTAACAACAAAAACAATGAGGCATTTCTTGACCGTGTTTACATCGTCAAGGTCCCTTACTGCTTACGGGTCTCCGAAGAGATCAAAATCTATGAGAAGCTGCTGAATCACAGTGAACTGGCGACATCTCCCTGCGCGCCCGGTACGCTGGAAACGCTGGCACGATTCTCGATCCTTTCACGTCTGAAAGATCCTGAAAACTCCAGTATTTACTCAAAAATGCGCGTCTATGATGGTGAAAGCCTGAAAGATACCGATCCAAAAGCGAAATCCTGGCAGGAGTATCATGATTACGCCGGCGTGGATGAAGGCATGAACGGCCTTTCAACACGTTTCGCCTTTAAAATCTTATCGCGCGTGTTTAACTTCGACCACGCTGAAGTGGCAGCAAACCCTGTGCATCTGTTCTATGTATTAGAGCAGCAAATCGAGCGCGAGCAGTTTCCGCAAGATCAGGCTGAAAAATATCTGGAGCATTTAAAAGGTTATCTGATCCCGAAATATGCTGAATTTATCGGCAAGGAGATCCAGACAGCCTATCTGGAATCTTACTCTGAATATGGCCAAAACATTTTTGACCGTTATGTCACTTACGCCGATTTCTGGATTCAGGATCAGGAATATCGCGATCCCGATACCGGGCAGCTGTTTGACCGTGAATCTCTTAATGCTGAACTGGAAAAAATCGAGAAACCCGCCGGGATCAGTAATCCGAAAGATTTCCGAAATGAGATTGTGAACTTTGTATTACGTGCACGCGCACACAACAACGGCCGCAATCCTAACTGGACCAGCTATGAGAAACTTCGCACTGTGATTGAGAAGAAAATGTTCTCCAACACAGAAGAGTTGTTGCCCGTGATTTCGTTTAATACCAAAACCTCAACGGATGAACAGAAAAAACATGATGATTTTGTCGATCGCATGATGGAAAAAGGCTATACCCGCAAACAGGTTCGCCTGCTGTGCGAATGGTATCTGCGTGTGCGCAAATCGTCCTAATCAAAGCCTGTAAGCTGGCTGGTGCACGGGCACCGGTTTTAACAAGGTCGGGCGTGCCCGACCTGCTTACACTGTAGTTTGGGGGAACATTATGGCCTATTTCATCGATCGCCGACTAAACGGTAAGAACAAGAGCGCGGTCAACCGACAGCGTTTCTTGCGCCGCTATAAGTCACAAATCAAGCAGTCGATCTCCGAGGCCATTAATAAGCGTTCGGTTACCGACGTTGAAAGTGGCGAATCCGTTTCTATTCCCATTGATGATATCAATGAGCCGATTTTCCATCAGGGACGTGGTGGGCATCGTCATCGTGTTCATCCTGGCAATGACCACTTTGTACAAAATGACCGTATTGAACGCCCGCAAGGCGGTGGCGGCGGTGGTGGCAGTGGTCAGGGTAATGCAAGTCAGGATGGCGAAGGCCAGGATGAATTCGTCTTTCAAATATCCAAAGATGAATATCTTGATCTGCTGTTTGAAGATTTAGCGTTACCCAATCTGCGCAAAAATCAGCATCGTCAGTTAAACGAGTACAAAACGCATCGTGCAGGTTTCACCTCTAATGGTGTACCGGCGAATATCAGCGTGGTGCGTTCACTGCAAAATTCTCTGGCCCGTCGAACCGCCATGACAGCGGGTAAACGTCGCATGCTGCATGAGCTGGAAGATGCGTTAACCACCGTTGAAAAAGCGGAGCCGGCACAGCTGCTGGAAGAGGAACGGCTGCGCAAAGAGATTGCAGAGCTGCGCGCCCGTATTGAACGTGTGCCCTTTATCGATACTTTTGATCTTCGGTATAAAAACTTTGAAAAGCGACCTGAACCTTCCAGTCAGGCCGTGATGTTTTGCCTGATGGACGTTTCCGGTTCGATGGATCAGGCGACCAAAGATATGGCGAAACGCTTTTATATTCTTCTCTATCTGTTTCTGAGTCGAACCTATAAAAACGTGGAAGTGGTCTATATCCGTCATCACACGCAGGCTAAAGAGGTTGATGAACAAGAATTCTTTTATTCTCAGGAAACGGGCGGCACGATTGTATCCAGTGCGCTGAAGCTGATGGACGAAGTGGTAAAAGATCGGTATGACCCTGCGCAGTGGAATATTTATGCTGCACAAGCCTCAGACGGTGACAACTGGGCAGATGATTCGCCGCTGTGTCATGAAATTCTGGCAAAAAATATCCTGCCCGTGGTGCGTTATTACAGTTATATCGAAATCACCCGCCGTGCACATCAAACGCTCTGGCGTGAATATGAACATCTGCAAGCGATTTTCGATAATTTTGCTATTCAGCACATTCGTGAGCCGGAAGATATTTATCCCGTATTCCGTGAACTGTTTCATAAGCAGTCTGCCGAAGCCTGATTTGCCCAGCCGGTCTCTGACCGGCTTCTTCTTTATCCGCTGAATAACTTGTAAAAACAGCCCCTTTTCTACTTTTACTCTGCCAACCCCTTCATTCTACACGTTAATCTGATCATGCTACGCGATAAACATTTTAATTCATCTTAATATTCACGATGACAACTCTTTGATAAAACATTATCTTTCATCAATAGCGCAGGAAAAACGCCCTGTTTTATTCATAATGCCCCTTATTAGCGCAGGAGACCGGGTTTGAACCACAATATCGTTTACAGTCTGTTTATCATCGGTTCTGTGCTGGTTGCATCAAGCATTTTACTCAGCTCATTCTCTTCCCGTTTAGGCATTCCTATCTTAGTTATCTTTCTGGCGTTGGGCATGCTCACCGGCATTGATGGTATTGGCGGTATTGCTTTTGATAACTATCCTGCGGCGTATTTAATTTCCAACCTGGCCCTGGCAATTATTCTGCTTGATGGTGGCATGCGCACCAAAGCCAGCTCGTTCAAAGTCGCGCTGGGACCGGCGCTGTCGCTTGCTACGCTTGGCGTCATGATCACCGCGGGTTTAACCGGACTGGTGGCGGCCTGGCTGTTCGACCTGGACATGATGCAGGGCTTTCTGATTGGTGCCATCATCGGCTCTACTGATGCCGCGGCGGTATTTTCTCTGCTCGGCGATAAGGGCCTTAATGAACGCGTGAGCTCTACGCTGGAAATTGAGTCGGGCAGTAACGATCCAATGGCCGTTTTTCTGACCATTACGCTAATAGAAATGATTCAACAGGGGCAAACCCGCATCGACTGGATGTTCCTGGTGCATTTAATTCAACAGTTTGGTCTGGGTATCGCACTGGGGCTTGGCGGTGGCTGGGCGCTTCAGCAGTTAATTAATCGCATCAATCTGGCCAGTGGTTTATACCCTTTACTGGCGGTCAGTGGCGGGATTTTAGTGTTTGCCCTGACTACCATGCTGGAGGGCAGCGGTATTCTGGCCGTTTATCTGTGCGGGTTCCTGCTGGGTAACAGACCGATACGCAACAGACACGGCATTTTGCAGACCTTTGACGGTATGGCCTGGCTCAGCCAGATTGGCATGTTTATCGTGTTAGGGCTGTTAGTGACGCCGTCTGATCTGTGGCATATCGCCCTTCCGGCCATGCTGTTATCGCTCTGGCTTATTTTAGTGGCGCGTCCGCTGTCAGTGTTCATCGGCTTGCTGCCGTTTCGCAGTTTCACCGCTCGCGAGCGCGTTTTCATCAGCTGGGTAGGCTTACGCGGTGCGGTGCCGATCATTCTGGCCGTGTTCCCGATGATGGCCGGGCTTGAAAATGCTTCGCTCTATTTCAATATTGCCTTTTTTGTCGTCATGGTGTCGTTGATGTTACAGGGCACCTCGCTCGGCTTTGCCGCGAAGAAAGCGAAAGTCGTGGTACCGCCGACGGCCTCACCCATCAGTCGCGTCGGTCTGGATATTCATCCTGAGAACCCCTGGGAACAGTTTGTGTATCAGCTCAGCGCCGATAAATGGTGTGTTGGCGCAGCGTTACGCGATTTACAGATGCCGCGAGAAACACGGATCGCGGCACTGTTTCGCGATAATGTGTTGATGCATCCGAATGGGGGACGCGCCTGAAAGAAAATGATGTCATTTGCGTGATTGGACGCGAGCGCGATCTTCCGGCTTTGGGCAAAATGTTTAGTCAGTCACCGCCCGTCTCGCTTGATCAACGCTTCTTTGGCGACTTTATTCTCGACGCTGAAGCACGATTACGCGATGTGGCACAAATTTACGGTCTGGAGCTGGGTGAAGAGACCAACGATCAACAGTCGCTTGGTCAGTTAATATTAAGCATGCTGGGCGGTGCGCCAGTAGTCGGCGATCAAATTGAATGGAATCAGCTCACCTGGACCGTGGCAGAGAAAGAAGATAACCGAATTGTAAAATTGGGGTGCGCCCGGTCGCAGACAAGGATTAATCCTAATTAAACAGGCTCGTAATTCCACGTAAACCCACTAAGCTAAATATTCAACCCAGCATATACGGGAGAAAAGTATGGGACACGTGGTAAAAATTGGCCGTTACGAGATAATTGATGCCGAACTCGACACCGAAAAACTTGAAACGGTTAGCATTCCCTGCCAGACCAATCCCGGTTTGAGTTATCAGCTTGACGGCTGGGATCATGAGACCAGCGTTCCTGCCTGGATAGACGGTAATCCGGTGGATCTGCAAATTGCGCATTATGATAAAGAAGGCGATCGGTGGGTGCTCAAAAAACCTGCATGAGCTGAGGTAATTAACCGCCAGTCACCCGATTGGCGGTAATTCCGAAAAACAGGCTTAAAC
Organism: Pantoea sp. LMR881; assembly: GCF_027157825.1. Classification (NCBI taxonomy): domain Bacteria; kingdom Pseudomonadati; phylum Pseudomonadota; class Gammaproteobacteria; order Enterobacterales; family Erwiniaceae; genus Pantoea; species Pantoea sp. LMR881. The sequence continues at coordinate 285,530 of NZ_JAPVOK010000002.1, read as the reverse complement.
GCAATGGTTATAAGCAGGTTTAAAACTATTTAACTCTTTATTTTCAAAGAATTAGCCTTTAAAAACTTTAGTGCTTTTTTGAGTTTTCAGAATTATTCCGTATTAACTCCTTCACATATCTCCTGCATACTCTTAAACGTCGCTGCACTTTTTCATGATGGAAATCACATTTTTTCCGTTGCTCTGATGGCAGCGAATAGCGATTTAACAACTGTAATTATCTGAAAATTGGTCTTTTCTAATTTTCAGTAGCCCACTCCTGAACGCGTACTTGATTCTGGTCAGGCCATCTTTTACTTAAGAAAAGTGAGCAGGTTTTATGGCAAGTACATTGATAATGAATGATGCGAGCCGCTCATGGAGCGGAACGCGTAAAAACATCATCGTTAAGTTCGCATTAAGCTTTTCAGATTTAATTGCTTTTAATTTGGCGCTCTTCTTGTCCGCCGCCACAGTCCAGGGTATTTGGGGAGAACTGGATTCATTTATTCCACCGCATCAAATCGAATACCGTTTTATTGCACAGTTTATTATGTCAGTAATGTGTACCGGTTGGTTCTGGGTACGCTTACGTCATTACACTTACCGCAAACCTTTTTGGTTCGAGTTAAAAGATATTGTTAAAACATTATTTGTTTTTTCACTGCTTGATCTCGCCCTGATTGCTTTTTCCCGGTGGGATTTCTCCCGCATGATTTGGGTGTTTAGCTGGACTTACGCCCTGCTGCTGCTGCCGCTGATGCGTACTTTAGTGAAACGCGCAATTAACAAAGCCGGACAGTGGCAAAAAGAGACAATTATTATTGGCTCAGGAAAAAATGCCACTGAAGCTTATACCGCCTTACAAAGCGAAGAGATCCTTGGCTATAACGTGCAGGCCTTTATTTCCGTCGATGATGTTCCTCAGCAGCAAAGTGTCAATGGCGTGCCGGTCATTACCTGGAAAGACATTAACTGGCAAACCATTGATCGCGATAATATCCAGTTCATCGTGGCGATGGAGTATGAACAGCAGCCGATGCGTGACCGCTGGTTGAAGTTTCTCTCCAGGATGAATTGCCGCTCCGTGTCTGTGATCCCTACTTTGCGTGGCGTGCCGCTGTACGGCACGGATATGTCCTTTATCTTCAGCCACGAAGTGATGATCCTGCGCGTCAGCAATAACCTTGCCAAGCACTCATCGCGCTTCCTGAAACGCACCTTCGATATTGTGGTCGCCTCTCTGCTGCTGCTGTTTCTGGCTCCGGTGTTTGGCCTGCTCTGTTATATGGTAAAGCGCGACGGCGGCAATGCGATTTACGGTCACGAACGTGTAGGCCAGGAAGGCAAAAAGTTTAAGTGCCTGAAGTTTCGATCAATGGTGACCAATTCAAAAGAAGTGCTCGAAAATCTGCTTGCGACAAGCGCGGAAGCGCGCGCCGAGTGGGATAAAGACTTCAAACTGAAAAACGATCCGCGCATCACCAAAATTGGCGGTTTTCTGCGTAAAACCAGCCTGGACGAACTGCCGCAGTTATGGAATGTCATTCGTGGCGAAATGAGCCTGGTCGGCCCACGTCCGGTTATCGAAGCCGAACTGGAACGTTATGCAGGCGATGTTGATTACTACCTGATGGCGAAACCGGGTATGACGGGTTTATGGCAGGTCAGTGGTCGAAACGACATCGATTATGATACTCGTGTCTACTTCGATTCCTGGTATGTCAAAAACTGGGCGCTGTGGACTGATATCGCCATTCTATTTAAAACAGCCGGTGTGGTATTGCGCCGGGATGGCGCTTACTGACTGAAGTTCTGGCGATGCCTGTTTCCACAGGCATCGCATTTTATATCCTGTTTTTCTCTTCCCTTTTCAGTGCTGAGTCATTAACCTCACCGCCTTCGTTTTTTCACAGAACGTTTACCCTCTGGTTGTTATGCAAAAATTTACTTTACTGTTATTAAGCCTGGTGCTGCTGGCGCCTTTAGGCATTGATCTTTATCTGCCCACGTTGCCACAAATCGCTGAAGGGCTGAATACGCCAGTCAGTCTGATCCAGACCACCATTCCCCTGTTTTTGCTGGTAATGGGTGTTGGCCAGCTTGTAACGGGTCCTTTGGTTGATAATTATGGTCGTAAGCCAATTGCCCTGGTGGGGCTGGCGCTCTATATCATCGGCAGCGCGATTGCGGCTACCGCAACGTCCTGGCCGCTGTTTTTGATTGCGCGCCTGGTACAGGGCTGCGCAGTCTGTTGCACTGCTGTGGTAGCGTTCAGTGGCGTACGCGACCGTTTGAGTGGCGATGACGCTGCGCGTGCCTATGGTTTTCTGAATGGGGCGTTAAATATCGTTCCTGCGCTGGCTCCCCTGTTGGGCGGATTACTGGCCAGCGCATTCGACTGGCGCGCGCCCTTCTGGTTCCTGTGCAGCTATGCCGCCCTGATTACCCTGCTGGTTATCGTCTGGCTTCCTGAGACACGTCCGGCCAATACGCTGCGCGTTAAGGGCTTACCCGTTGCACAGTACGCAGAAATTTTAAGCCAGCCGCGTTTTCTGGCATTTGCTTTTGCTAATGCGGGTGCGTTAGGCATGGTACTGACCTATGTTTCGCTCGCGCCACAGGTTTTGATGACCGAAGGCGGATTGTCACCCATTCAGTTTTCTTTTGCCTTTGGTGCCAATGGATTTTGGATCATGCTGGTCAGCGTGCTGGTAAATAAAACGATTCGCAAAGTCGGTCGCCCGTTTTGTCTGGCAATGGGCTGCGTCACGATGCTGCTCGGCGCGCTGTTATTAATAACCGGGATGCTGCTGCTGCCCGCTGCGATACAGACCCACTGGGCGCTGTATATGTTGCCCGTGGCGATTGCCGTGGCGGGCCTGGCGTTTACCGTCGGGCCGGCGACCAGCTATGCGCTGGAGCCTTATCAACAACAGGCAGGCGTGGCGTCAGCTTTACAGGGTTTTATTCAAATGGCTGGCGGTGCAGCGGGAAGCTTATTGATTGTGGCCCTGCCGTTGAGTGAAAAAAATGGCGCTGGCGTGGATGATGATAGCGGGTGCAGCCCTGGCGCTGATTGCCTGGCGCTGCACTAAAAAAATGCACGGTACGCTAACCGCGCTTAAATAACCTTAACCGGAACGCGTGGCGCAAGGGCACACATAAGCTCATAGCCCACCGTTCCGGCTGCTTTTGCTACCTGATCAATTTTTACCTGCTCACCCCATAATTCTACCCGCGAACCGATGCCAGCTTGCGGGCATGGGGTTAAATCAACAGTAATCATATCCATCGAAACAGCCCCGACGACTTGCGTCAACGTGCCATCCACCATGACTGGCGTGCCGGAAGGCGCATGACGCGGATAACCATCGGCATAACCGCACGCCACTACGCCGATACGCTGTGCCTGTGGCGCATGATAGCGATAGCCGTATCCCACGCCATCGCCTGCATTCAACTGCTGCATACCAATAATTTCACTGGTAAGCGTCATGACCGGTTGTAAGCCGCTGCTGGCAATATCTTGCCAGTTACCGCTCGGTGATGCGCCATACAACACAATGCCCGGACGAACCCAGTTATAATGCGCCTCAGGATGCCATAAGGTACAGGCCGAGTTGGCGAACGAGCGCGGACAATCAAGCCCTTCTGCCGCGCGATCAATACGCTGCAGAGGTTCGATAAGACCTTCAGGATTTTCCGCATCGGCAAAATGCGCCATCAGCGTCATATCACCTACATTTTTTAACGAGCGCAATTTATGCCAGGCATTGCTGACGTGTTCGGGACGAAAACCGAGCCGGTTCATCCCGCTGTTAACCTTAAGATAAACATCAACTGGCGCCGATAATGGCGCCTTCGCCAGCGCCTGAATTTGCCAGTTGCTGTGCACACTGGTGGTCAAACGATACTGGTCAATCAGCACCAGATCGCTTTCATGAAAAAATCCTTCCAGCAGCAGAATGGGTTTTTTCCAGCCTTGCTCGCGCAGCAGGATTGCCTCTTCCAGATTAAGCAAGGCAAAGCCATCGGTTTCCGCCAGACTTTGCCAGACACGCGTAATCCCATGACCATAGGCATTCGCTTTAACCACCGACCACACACGTGATTCTGGTGCAGCCTGGCGAACAATGGCCAGATTATGCCGCAACGCCTGTTGATTAACGGTAGCGACAATTGGACGTGACATACAACTCTCCCTGATAGCTTAACGAGTGGCATTGGCATTGCGCAGCGGTGAGGCGCTCGCGTTGAATCCTGGCAGATAGCGAAAAACTGACAGGTCGTCCGCAGTAATCGCCGGTTTCTTTCCTGAGATCAGATCGGCAAGCAACTGACCGGAGCCACAGGCCATGGTCCAGCCCAGGGTGCCGTGTCCGGTATTCAGATAAAGATTAGATAACGGCGTTGCACCTACAATTGGCGTACCATCCGGTGTCATAGGACGTAAACCGGTCCAGAAACTGGCCTGCTCAATATGACCGCCTTCAGGATAGAGATCACTGACGACCATCTCCAGCGTTTCACGACGTGCATTCAGCAGTTTGGTGTTAAAACCAACAATTTCAGCCATTCCCCCTACGCGAATGCGATCGTCGAAGCGCGTCACTGCCACTTTATAGGTTTCATCCAGAATGGTTGAGAGCGGCGCAGCATCAGGATTTTTAATCGGAATGGTCAGTGAATACCCTTTTAAAGGATAAACCGGGATATCAACGATATTTTTTAACAACGCAGTGGAGTACGAACCAAACGCCACAACATAGCTGTCAGCTTTGATCACTTCAGCGCCGCACTTCACGCCGTAGATCCGGTTGCCTTCGCGCAGCAGTTGATCTACCGGGGTGTTGAAGCGGAACACCACGCCAGCCTCTTCTGCCATTTTTGCCAGGCGCTGAGTGAAAAGCTGACAGTCACCGGTTTCGTCATTCGGTAAACGCAACCCGCCAGTCAGCTTGTGCTGTGTTGCTGCCAGCGCGGGTTCAACACGCGCCAGCTCGTGCGCCTGAAGCAGCTCGTAAGGAACTCCCGCGTCACGCAGAACAGCGATATCTTTGCTGGCGCTATCGAATTGCTGCTGAGTGCGAAAAAGTTGTAGCGTGCCGCCCTGACGCCCCTCATAAGCGATACCCGTTTCAGCACGCAGGGCTTTAAGACAGTCGCGGCTGTATTCAGCAATGCGCACCATGCGACTTTTATTCTGTTGATAGTGATCAATGTCGCAATTGCGCAGCATGTTCCACATCCATTCCAGCTGGAAACTGCTGCCGTCCAGACGAATTGCAAGCGGCGCATGGCGCTGAAACATCCACTTTACGGCTTTCAACGGCACGCCCGGCGCTGCCCAGGGCGCAGCATAGCCCGGTGAGATTTGACCGGCATTACCTGCGCTGGTTTCCATTGCTGCTGCAGGTTGACGATCAATCACGGTTACCTGATGTCCTGCTCGTGCCAGATACCAGGCACTCGCGACGCCAACCACACCACTACCCAGAATCACTATGTGCATATGTCCCCCGCTGCAATTTTTTAAAAGCATAATCCACTAACTCTAAGGATATATTCAGCGTAATTAATCAGCCATCACCCTCGCCAAATTGATGTAACTATTTCACATCTTTTTTACCAAACTGGTAACTAAAATCTTGGTGGCAGACAAAAATCAGTGGTTTATACGCCTTTTTTAAAAATTGCAGGAATTAATGACATTCGCTTTAGTTAATTCATCTTTTATCAGGAGAAAAAGCCAACCCCATACAATACGCTTACAAACAGGATATTATGCTAACGACAAAATAGATTATCGAAGATAAGGCTATTTAATTCCACTGCAATAAAGTTCAAATGATTTTCTGCCAAAGAATTCATTTGAGTTCCGGTTTCGGATAGGCGACAGTGGACTATCATTGAAGTGTTCACTCAGTTTTTGGGTTTTCTTTCTCAGGATGAAGCCTTAAATAACCGGAACGGGCTACTCTGGTAAGCCCGTTTGCAAAACAGAGGTGCGCTATGACGACTATCTTTGACGATCCCATTAAGGACAGCAAACGACTCAATGACGGACCAGACTGGACATTTGACCTGCTTGATGTCTACTTAGCCGAGATCGACCGCGTAGCTAAACTCTATCGGCTCGAGACCTATCCTCACCAAATTGAAGTGATCACCTCTGAGCAAATGATGGATGCTTACTCCAGCGTGGGTATGCCAATTAACTATGCTCACTGGTCATTTGGCAAAAAGTTCATAGAGACCGAACAGCGTTATAAACACGGTCAGCAAGGACTGGCGTATGAGATTGTTATTAACTCCAATCCCTGTATCGCTTACCTGATGGAAGAGAACACCATGACGATGCAGGCGCTGGTTATGGCGCACGCCTGTTACGGTCACAACTCATTTTTTAAAAATAACTATCTGTTCCGCAGCTGGACTGATGCCAGCTCCATCGTTGATTACCTGCTGTTCGCCAAAAACTATATTTCTGACTGCGAAGAACGGTATGGGGTGGAGGAAGTTGAACGCCTGCTTGATTCCTGTCATGCATTAATGAATTACGGCGTTGATCGCTATAAGCGTCCGCAAAGATTTCGCTCCAGGAAGAGAAAGCGCGTCAAAAAAGCCGCGAAGAATATCTGCAGAGTCAGGTAAACACCCTCTGGCGTACGTTGCCGCGTCGGGAAAAAGAGGCGGTGCAGGTTGAAGTTGCCCGTTACCCTTCTGAACCGCAGGAAAACTTACTCTATTTTATGGAGAAAAATGCGCCGCTGCTGGAACCCTGGCAGCGTGAGATCCTGCGTATCGTGCGTAAGGTGAGCCAGTATTTTTATCCGCAGAAACAGACTCAGGTGATGAACGAAGGTTGGGCCACTTTCTGGCATTACACCATCCTGAATCACCTCTATGATGAAGGCAAAGTGACAGAACGCTTCATGATGGAATTTCTGCACAGCCACACCAATGTGGTGTTTCAGCCGCCGTATAACAGCCCCTGGTATAACGGTATTAATCCGTATGCGCTGGGCTTTGCCATGTTCCAGGATATTAAACGTATTTGTCAGTCGCCAACGGAAGAAGATCGCTACTGGTTCCCGGATATTGCCGGTTCAGACTGGCTGGAAACCTTGCACTTTGCCATGCGTGAGTTCAAAGATGAAAGCTTTATCAGTCAGTTTTTGTCGCCAAAAGTCATGCGTGATTTCCGCCTGTTCACCGTGCTGGATGATGACCGCAATAATTATCTGGAAATTGCCGCAATCCATGATGAAGCGGGTTACCGGGCTATTCGTCAACAACTCTCTGCGCAGTATAATCTGAGCAACCTTGAGCCAAATATTCAGGTGTATAACGTCGATTTACGCGGTGATCGCTCGCTGACGTTGCGTTATGTGCCGCAAAGCCGCACGCCGCTGGATAAAAGCCGTCGTGAAGTGCTTAAGCACGTGCACCGTTTGTGGGGCTTTGATGTCATTCTGGAACAGCAAAATGAAGATGGTAGCGTTGAATTACTGGATCGCAACCCTCCACGCGGCAGCGCACTGTAAAAGCAAAAAACCGGACATGCTGTCCGGTTTTTTATTAACGTTTGCTGCTTAGATCGTCTGGCATACTTTTTTGCATGCTGTGCCAGATTTCACCGCTGCGACGGCCATAATTTCTGACGGTTTCGACAATTTCATCCTGCGATGGCTGTGCCTCACACAAGCTGAACAGCTTGTTATAGAAATCACGAGCCACCTGACGCGCTTCAGGATTAGAGAAATAGTGACGCCCGACACGTGTATAAAGGCCTTTAAGCCCATTGAGGATTAAACCGTAAATGGGGTTGCCGGAAGCAAAAGCCAGCCCACGGAACACGCGATAGTCTAATTCAGTGAAGGCATCAGCCTGATCTTCAGCCTGAGCAACGCTTTCTAAGACTTCCCGCGCCTTATCGGGATGATGACGCAATGCGCGGCTGATAAAGATTGACGAAATATTGGTGCGCACTGACAGCAGGTTATCAATTAATACCGGTACGCTGTCATGATCGAGACGCGCCAGAGTTTCCAGAATATTAAGCCCTGACGTTTCCCAAAAGTCATTTACGCGCGTCGGTTTACCATGCTGGATAGTTAACCAGCCATCACGCGCCAGACGTTGTAAAACTTCGCGAAGCGTGGTGCGCGTTACCCCGATCAATTCAGAAAGCTCACGTTCAGCAGGCAAAATTGACCCAGGGGGAAAGCGGCTATTCCAGATGCTTTCAATAATATATTCTTCAGCAAATCCCGCTGGACTCTGAGCCTTAATGACCATAGCAGTGTGTTCTCGTTGCTTTCTTTTTCGTGGTAGGCACTCATCATACCAGACGGCCTATAGCGGATATAGCCTGTGCAACTATTTAAAGCGCGCGCTGGTGCAAAATTCAACCGCTTTCCTCTGGTTTGATTAACAGGATTTGCGCCCTTACCTGCCTAAGATTATTCTTTGCGGCACATCGCATTGACTACAACAGGATCTTAACGCGGATGGAATTAACCTACGCCCAGGCATTTAAACGAAATTTTCTTGGTCATTCACCGGACTGGTATAAGGTACTGATGATCGGTTTCCTTATTCTTAATCCCCTTATCTACTTCTTTGTTAGCCCTTTTTTAGCCGGCTGGCTGCTGGTTGCAGAGTTTATATTTACGTTAGGCATGGCGCTAAAGTGTCATCCGCTTTTACCCGGCGGATTATTAGCCATTGAGGCTATTTTTATTGGCATGGCCAGCGCCGAACAGGTAAAAGCTGAACTGGCGAATAATCTGGAAGTGTTGCTGCTGTTAATTTTCATGGTGGCAGGCATCTTTTTTATGAAGCAGCTGCTGCTGTTTGTTTTTACCCGACTGCTGCTGACGCTGCGTTCTAAAGTTTTACTTGGCCTGACCTTTTGTGTTGTCTCCGGCTTCCTCTCCGCTTTTCTTGATGCCCTGACAGTGCTAGCGGTGGTGATCAGCGTGGCGGTAAGTTTTTATGAGATTTATCACCGCGTCGCATCCGATCCTAAATTCCAGGGACAGGCTATCGCTCAGCGTGAAACGCTGGAACAGTTCCGCGCTTTCCTGCGAAGCCTGATGATGCAGGCTGGCATTGGCACCGCCCTGGGGGGTGATGACGATGGTCGGCGAGCCGCAAAACCTGATTATCGCTAATGCTGCTGGCTGGGATTTCATTCAGTTTTTTCCTGCGGATGGCTCCGGTTACGGTGCCGGTTTTGCTGTGTGGTCTTTTAACCAGTGTTGCAGTAGAACGCTTCCGCCTGTTTGGTTACGGTGTCACTTTTCCACAGGCCGTGCGCCAGATTTTAGTGGATAATGAGCGTCAGGCTGCTGCTCAGCGCACCCGACAGGATACCCTTAAACTGGTGATTCAGGCGCTAATTGGCGTCTGGCTAATTATCGCGTTGGCTTTTCATCTGGCTGAAGTCGGGTTAATTGGCTTATCGGTGATCATTCTGGCGACCTCACTTTGCGGTATCAGCGATGAACACACTATTGGTCAGGCCTTTACAGAAGCCCTGCCTTTTACCGCGCTGCTCGCGGTCTTTTTCGCTATCGTGGCAGTCATTGTGGAGCAGCAACTTTTTACGCCGCTGATTACATTTGTTCTCAATGCCGAACCTGCGGCACAGCTTAACTGGTTTTATGTCTTCAACGGGCTGCTCTCCTCTATTTCCGATAATGTGTTTGTCGGTTCTGTTTATATCAACGAAGCGAAACATGCGCTCGACAGCGGTATGATTGATGCACGTCAGTTTGAGATGCTGGCGGTTGCCACTAACACCGGCACTAATTTGCCTTCTGTCGCCACACCGAATGGTCAGGCCGCCTTTCTGTTTTTACTTACGTCAGCACTGGCACCGCTGATTCGGCTTTCTTATAGTCGGATGGTTTGGATGGCCTTACCGTTTACGGTAGTCTTATCGATAATAGGTTTCTTGTGTATTCAGTTTCTGCTGGTGCCTTTTACCGACATGATGATGAATGCCGGCTGGATCACATCGCCTCACTTTTAATCGGCCTGGCCCGTCTGGTGCAGGGTGAGATCATGTTTGTACATGATTTTCCGTTGCGCCAGGCTGGCGTGGGCTCGCTTTTGGTTTACACTGCCAGCCATTCACGTTTACAGGGAAGGCAATATGTTGCGATATCTGAATCAATGTTCTCGTGGTCGCGGAGCCTGGTTATTACTGGCACTGACGGCGCTGGCGCTGGAGCTAACGGCATTGTGGTTTCAGCATGTTATGGGGTTAAGCCCCTGCGTCATGTGTATTTATGAACGTTGTGCCCTGTTTGGCGTGATGGGCGCGGGCATTGCTGGCGCGATTGCACCTAAAACGCCGTTGCGTTTTGTTGCACTGCTGGTTTGGCTCTATAGTGCCTGGGAAGGATTACGCCTCTCCTGGGAACACACCATGCTTCAGTTGCATCCTAATCCTTTTGTTACCTGCGATTTCGCAGCACGCTTCCCAGGCTGGCTGCCACTGGATAAGTGGTTGCCTTCAGTTTTCGTTGCCAGCGGTGATTGCGCAGAGCGAGGCTGGACTTTTCTGACATTCAGTATGCCGCAGTGGATGATTGTCATTTTTGCTGGCTATTTGCTGGTGGGTCTGCTGGTTCTGCTTGCACAGCCGTTTAAAGCCAAACGCCGCGATCTTTTTAGTCGCTGACTGAGTCGCTAATGTTGAAAAGGCTGCCAGAGGCAGCCTTTTTAATCCACGTTATCCGTTGCGATCGGGGCGATCAATAATATGATCTTCCCAGTCCCGAACTTCACTTTCCCGCACCGCAATGTAACGTACCGAAATACGTTGCGCATGCATCTCTTTTTCGAACCCACGCGCAAAGGATGCCAGGCTGGTAAGGTTTTGCCCTCACCTAACAGACGATAAGCACAGGTACGCGGCAGCCAGTCAAAGGTGGTGAGGTTTTCCCGCGTCAGTTTAATGCAGTCTTCTTCGAGCTCGAAACGGCGCTCATAGTTACGGCACTGACAGGTTTTGATGTTGAGCTGGTTACAGGCGACGTTGGTGAAATAGATTTCATCGGTATCAGCATCTTGCAATTTGTTCAGGCAGCACTGACCACAACCATCACACAAGGATTCCCATTCCTCATCGCTCATTTGTGCCAAACGCTTGTGTTGCCAGAAAGGGATTTCAGTCATGATCAATGTCCTGCTTTAAATCAAACCGCACCTTATAAAGCCTCCGGTGCGGCGATGCAAGCTTTACAGTACGCGAGTGCTGATACTCTGGCCTGCCAGTGACACTTCCAGCGTATCGCCAGAATGCAGTGGTCCAACCCCTTCCGGTGTCCCGGTCAGAATGACGTCACCAGCACGCAGGGTAAAATACTGACTCATATGTGCAATCAGCGGTAAAATTTTGTGGATCATATCAGCCGTGCTGCCATGCTGACGAACCTCACCGTTGATTACCAGCTTAAGTTCAACGTTTTGCGGGTCGGCGCTAAATTCTGACACGGGAATGAAGCCCGAAAGCGGACAAGCGTTATCAAAGCCCTTTGATTTTTCCCGGGTTGCCCGGCTTTCTTTAATTTGGCCTGTAAATCACGCAAGGTTAAATCCAGCGCCACGCCATAACCGGCAATCGCTTTTGCCACATGCTCTTCATTCGCCTGCTTCAGCGTGGCACCAATCAGCACCGCCAGCTCGACTTCATGATGAACTTCGCCGAATGCGCTGGGAACAGACAGCGGCTGGCGCAAATCGCATAGCGCGGTCTCGGGTTTGATAAATATCACCGGCTCGACAGGCGTTGCGCTGCCCATTTCCTTAATGTGTTTCGCATAGTTGCTGCCGACGCAAACCACTTTGCTGACTGAATAATCCAACAGAGCGCCTTGCCAGTTACGATGCTGATACATGCTAATCCCCTGCTTTTGTTTGGTGTGATGCCAGCGATGCTGGCGGATTGATGCTTGCTTACGCGCTGGTCGAACGGCCAACCTCGTCGGCAAATAATAAGATGGTTTTACTGGTCAGGTATGCGGAAATTGTCAAAAACCGTGAATCAACAGGTTGAAATGGTGAAATATTGCACAGCGGGAGCATTAACGGTGCCGTTAAAATAAGCGTTTTAATGGCGCAAGCGCGCGCCATTAATATTTTATCGCTGAGAACAATTTATTTTTGACGATATTTAAACAATGACTGTTTATATTTACAGATGAATCCGAATTAATCTTTTTATCGCTTCCAAGATGAACTTTTAGCAGATTTTCAATCGGTGGTGGAATTTGCAAATAAAAGCCCTGTTCGCTTAATCCCTGCTTAACTTTATTGATGTCCGCATTCGCTAACTTATCGCGGCCCGCCAGCGATAAAACCATTGCCAGCTGGGGCTTACCGAAGCCTTTCAGTAATTCTTCAGGCACACGCGAAAAATCGTCTTTTTTTTCAACATAGAGATAAGTCTGGTCACGTAACGGGCTTCTGTAGATCACACAAAACATATATTTTACTCGAATTAACTGGAATTGAGGCTTGTCTGTATATAGCTGTAACTATAACATGCTTGCAGAACTTCGAATATTCACCGTTTTCGCTTAATGATGATTTAATCATCCTTCAGCAAACGGTAGTGAAAACAGGACTGAGTCGGGACAGATGTCGCAAACGCCAATCGAATTCAAAGGTAGCAGTTTCACACTGTCTGTCGTTCATCTGCATCACCACGATCCCGAGGTGATTCGCAAGGCACTTCAAGACAAAATTGAACAGGCTCCCGCTTTCCTGAAAAACGCCCCCGTGGTGCTGAACGTGGCGGCACTGAATGGCGAAGTTAACTGGAAACAGTTGCAACAGGCTGTGCTGACCACAGGATTACGTATTGTGGGCGTCAGCGGCTGTAAAGATGATGCGCTCAAACGCATGATTGCCCGTGCGGGTTTACCGGTTCTGGCAGAAGGCAAAGAGGGGAAAGCGCGTAACGACGTCCCTGAGCCTGAAGCCAGGCCGCCTGTCGCCGCACCTGCCGCCGTGAAAACCCGCATCGTCAACACGCCCGTGCGATCGGGCCAGCAGATCTACGCCCGCGACGCCGATCTGATCGTAACGAACAGCGTCAGCGCGGGCGCTGAGCTGGTTGCCGACGGCAATATCCATATTTATGGCATGATGCGCGGTCGTGCGTTGGCGGGTGCCAGCGGCGATCGCGATTGCCAGATTTTTTGCACCAACCTGGCAGCAGAGTTGGTCTCAATCGCCGGAGAGTACTGGATTATGGACCAGATCCCGGAAGAATTTTTTGGTAAAGCAGCGCGCCTGTGCCTTCAGGATGGCGCCCTCACTATCCAGACACTTAATTAGGCCCCTTTTCTTTCGTTAAGGAAATCAATATTTATGGCACGCATTATTGTAGTTACATCAGGTAAAGGGGGCGTTGGTAAGACCACGTCAAGCGCGGCCATCGCCACCGGTTTAGCGCAGAAAGGCAAAAAGACGGTCGTTATCGATTTCGATATTGGTTTGCGTAACCTGGATCTGATTATGGGCTGCGAACGTCGCGTAGTGTATGACTTCGTCAATGTGATTCAGGGCGATGCGACATTGAATCAGGCACTGATCAGAGACAAACGTACCGAGCAGCTCTATATCCTGCCCGCTTCGCAAACACGTGATAAAGACGCCCTGACGCGCGAAGGCGTTGAAAAAGTGCTGAATGATTTAATCGCGATGGACTTTGACTTTATCGTCTGTGATTCACCGGCCGGTATTGAAACGGGTGCGCTGATGGCTCTCTATTTTGCTGACGAAGCGATTATTACCACCAATCCTGAAGTCTCTTCAGTGCGCGATTCCGATCGCATTCTCGGCATCATTTCTTCGAAATCCCGCCGCGCTGAAAACAGTCAGGAGCCGGTTAAAGAGCACCTGTTACTGACACGTTATAACCCTGGCCGCGTCAGTCGTGGCGACATGCTGAGCATGGAAGATGTGCTGGAAATCCTGCGCATTCCGTTAGTCGGTGTGATACCGGAAGATCAATCTGTGTTACGCGCCTCCAACCAGGGCGAGCCGGTGATCCTCGACAGCGAATCTGATGCTGGCAAAGCCTATGCCGATACCGTTGAGCGGTTACTCGGTGAAGTACGCCCCTTCCGCTTTATTGAAGAAGAGAAGAAGGGTTTCCTGAAACGCCTGTTCGGGGGATAAACCATGGCATTACTTGATTTCTTTTTATCCCGGAAGAAGAACACTGCCAATATAGCCAAGGAAAGGCTGCAAATTATCGTGGCAGAACGCAGAAGGGGCGACAGTGAGCCCCACTATCTTCCGCAGCTTAAGCGCGACATTCTGGAAGTGATTTGCAAATATGTGAAGATCGATCCAGAAATGGTTACGGTTCAACTGGACCAGAAAGGCGATGATATCTCCATTCTGGAGCTGAACGTGACGCTACCGGAAACGGAAGACGTGACTAAATGACGCTGCTGGTTTCCTGAATTTCCCCTGCTCAGTTGCAGGGGAATTTCGCCTGTCAGATATCCGCCAGAATGTGATCGATACCTGGTTTTAACACCTTGCCGCGCCAGCCGGTTAACAGTTCAGGTAAACGATTTTGTGGCTTGAGTCCCCAGTGCTGGCTCAATACCTGATTAATCTGCCGCCGTGATGCCAGAAGCTCCTGGCTAAAGCCGCTTTGCTCGCTCACCTGCTGCACCAATGCTTTAATCGCTTTGAAAACCTGCTTGTAGTTCGGATGATCGATAAGATTGCCTAACGGCTGCGGCAAATCATCCTCGCTGAGTGCCTGCGTCTCATCGACCAGCGCCAGTAGCGTTTTTCCATGAAAACGAATTTCATGGCCTGACAAGCCCAGATGATCAAGCTCGCCCAGTGAACCGGGCATAAAGCGCGCCACTTTCCACAGATTTTCTTCCCGCACGACAAAGTTCACTGCCATATCTTTTTCCCGTGCCACGTTTAAACGCCATGCGGCGAGACGCTGTAAGGCGGCTAACTGACGCGGCGCAGCTGCCAGGCATTCGTAATATCACGCCAGGCCTCTTCAGGGGTGAGAATATCGAGTCGACGCTGGCACAAATTCTCGCATTCACTGAGCGCAGCCTCCATATTGCCGGCAGCCGTTGTTTGCTCCATTAACTGATGTGCAATAGGTAACAAAAAATGTACATCTGCCGCGGCATACTGGCACTGACGTTCAGTCAACGGGCGAGCCAGCCAGTCGGTGCGCGCTTCGCTTTTGTCCAGCTGAACCTGGGTGAAATGCGCCACCATAGAGGCAAAGCCCCACGAAAGTGGCTGCCCGGAGAATGCTGCCAGAATTTGCGTATCAATCATCGGTTGTGGCAGAACCCCGAAGCGATGAAGGAACACCTCTAAATCTTCACCGCCCGCATGGAGAAATTTGGTGACGCCGGTGTCCGTCAGTAAGTCGATAAACGATGACCAGTCGCTGATTTTCAGAGGATCGATAAGGACCAGTTGTTCGCTGTCATAAAGTTGAATCAGCCCCAACTGTGGATAGTAAGTGCGCGTACGAACAAATTCAGTGTCGAGGGCCACAGCCGCATGCTGGCGGGCTTTTTGACAGACTTCTGCCAGTTGATCATCCTGGTCGATCAGGGAATAGTTCACGTTCATTTTTTCACCGCAGCAAACCGCGCGCGGTGCTCCATGTTAAAAGCAATAAAAACGCCGGTCATCGCCGGCGTTCAACCTGTATTCATGCTGGCACTCAGCTTGCGCTGGGTTTCGCATCGTCTCGTAATTCACGCCGCAAAATTTTGCCGACATTGGTCTTCGGCAGTTCTTCACGAAACTCAATAATTTTGGGCACTTTGTAGCCTGTTAGCTGACGGCGGCAGTGATCAAGCAGTTCATCTTTCGTCAGAGACTGATCCTTTTTCACTACGCAGACTTTCACCGCCTCGCCCGATAAATCGCTGGGAACCCCAATTGCCGCCGCTTCGCGCACTTTTGGATGCTGCATCAACACATCTTCGATTTCATTAGGATAGACGTTGAATCCGGAAACCAGAATCATATCTTTTTTACGATCGACGATGCGGATAAACCCTTCCTGATCAACGGTAACAATATCACCGCTGTGGAGCCAGCCATTTTTGAGGACTTCAGCCGTCGCGTCGGGGCGTTGCCAGTAGCCCAGCATCACTTGCGGGCCACGAATGCACAACTCACCCGGTTCACCGGGTAAAACATCATTGCCTGCGTCATCTACGACGCGGATATCCGTAGAGGGCACCGGCAAGCCAATGCTGCCGGTATGGCAACTGATGTCATATGGATTAACAGACACTAACGGAGAACATTCAGTCAGGCCATAACCTTCCAGCAGATAATGACCGGTCAGCTTTTCCCACCGTTCCGCCACAGCCTTTTGCACCGCCATGCCACCGCCAGCGGAAAGACGCAGCGTGGAAAAATCGAGCTTATTAAAATCAGCGTCGTTCAACAGCGCGTTGAATAAAGTGTTTACGCCAGTCAGCGCGCTGAAAGGAAATCTCGACAGCTCCCTGACGAAGCCGGGAATATCACGCGGATTGGTAATCAGCAGATTCTGCCCACCCAGCTCAAAGAACAGCAGGCCGTTCACGGTCAGAGCAAAGATGTGATACAGCGGCAGCGCCGTGACAACGCACTCCTTCCCGTCACGCAGCACTTTGCCGTAGGTCGCTCTGGTTTGTTCGAGATTGGCCTGCATATTGCGGTGCGTCAGCATAGCCCCTTTCGCCACGCCCGTGGTGCCACCGGTATATTGCAGGAAAGCGATATCGTCATTGCTGACATCCGGACGCTGATAAGGCATCTCAGCACCCAGCTGTAATACGCTGCGAAATGAGATGGCGCCCGGTAAGTGATATTTAGGCACCAGCCGCTTGATATATTTAATGACAAAGTTAACCAGCGTCGCTTTCACTGGCGCCAGCTGATCTCCCATCCGGGTCAAAATCACATGTTTTACTGCTGTCTCCGCCACAACTTTTTCCAGCGTATGGGCGAAGTTCGAAACGATAACAATGGCACTGGCTCCGCTATCGTTGAGCTGATGCTTAAGCTCACGTGGGGTATAGAGCGGATTGACATTCACCACCACAAGGCCTGCACGTAATACGCCAAACAGGGCCACGGGATATTGCAGCAAATTTGGCATCATCAGGGCGACACGTTCGCCAGGCTTGAGATGCAAAGCATTTTGCAAATAGGCGGCAAAAGCCCGGCTTTGCTCATCGAGCTGGCGATAGGTCATCTTCTGACCCATATTCCAAAATGCGGGTTGGTCGGCGTAGCGTTTTGCACCTTGTTCAAACAGATCGATCAATGAGGTATAACGATCCGCACTAATTTCGGCAGGAACATCTGCCGGGTAGCGTTTAAGCCAAACCTTGTTCAAGGATTCACCCCGATAATCATGTTGTATTCCCATCGCTACCTCAGCCTTTCAGTTTGTTAACAATATTTTAACTGATTGTACCAGTTTGGCTGTTTCGGCATTTTGAGGTTGCGAAGTTCATCACTAAATTTCGTGCCGGTTGAAAAGCACATTAAAAAGCCCGGTGCCTACGCCGCTACCGGGCTGAAAACAGTACGCCACATCAGGATTATTCGGTCAGGATGGTTTCAACCTGAGCCGGGCCGCTACTGTACATTCCCCAGTATGGATTGGGCCCCCAGTAGCCGGGACGATAACGGGTCGGACCGTACCAAATCCAGGGATCGATCGGCTGTGGCGGCGACATCACCTGCTGGGTTAAACGCCAGCGTTGATAGCCACGCACATCAATCAATACGAATTTATATTTGGCTTCACCAATGGTTCCTTCTTCGGTGCCTTTGATGGTGCCCAGTACCGTAACGTATTGATTTTTTACATCAACCGGATCAACAAAGCCATGGATATCCGCATAGATCCGTCCAACGGAAGCCGCACCCAGTCGTGGGCGAGCTCCTTCATCCAGCGGCTGCGTGGCGATCTCCAGCCGCGTTTTACCGGTAAGATTAGTGACATTGACGACTTTACCGCCAAAGCGCGACTCCTGACCGACATAAATTGCCGGATCGTTCATTACCCGCAACAGATCTTGTTGAGGAAGCGCCGCGCCACCTTTGATAGTGTCAGGCACAGAAACACAGCCACTTAAAACCAGAGCACAGGTCAATATCAGACCAGTCAGGCTTTTTCTACAGATGGACATAGGCGTTCTCCAGATAATATGTGATTAGACTGGACGCATAACAATAAGTTGCGTTGCCTTTACCGCCCCGGTAATTTTTTCCATGCTACTTCATTACGTAAATAGGTTGGCTCTGCCTGCTCTGGCGGAACAGTATTACCCTGAGCCAATGCCTGCTGGGCTAAGGGCAGCATATCCTGCGCGGCGGGCAGTAAAACGTCGCTGGCCTTGAGTTGCAAGGCATGGCCTTGTTGTAATGCTGGATAAGCCTGCCAGCCCGTGCCAGCGGTAGTCCATTCACCTTCCAGCGTCTGCATACGTGCCAGAGCAGTTTCGGGCGACAACACGCTTTCGCTGGCTTCGCCCTGCCAGACCCCGTTTTCGTCACGCTGGTATTCCGCCCAGTAGACTTCACCCATGCGTGCATCAATGGCGGCTAATACCCGCGTCGCGCCGTGCTGCCGCCATGCGCCCTGCGCTAAGGTTGCCAGCGTTGACACCCCAATCATGGGCAAAGCAGCACCCAGCGCCAGACCTTGCGCAATACCAATACCGATGCGTACCCCGGTGAAGCTGCCTGGCCCCCGGCCAAACGCCAAGGCATCAAGCGCCGTCAGCTCGAGCTGCTGCGCCAGTAATAGTTCTTCAATCAACGGCAATATGCGCTGCGTGTGATCGCGCGGTGCGATTTCAAAGCGGGCATCAATCTGATGCTGATTCAGCAGTGCGGCTGAACAGGCTTCCGTCGCCGTATCCAGGGCTAAAATTCGGGCCGACATAACCACCTCAAGAGATTTTAAACGGCGCGCATCTTAGCACAAAATCACGCAACCGGTTGTTGACGTATAAACGCAATAGCGCGTTCAATGTCACGTGTCCGCGGCGTGGGGGCAGGCTGTTAAGAAACAGCGCACCATAAGGACGCGACACCAGCCGTTGATCGCAAATCACCAGCACGCCGCGATCTTCCGTATCGCGAATTAAACGTCCCACGCCCTGTTTAAGCGTAATCACCGCGTCAGGTAATTGCACATCAGCAAAAGGATCGCCTCCACGGATCCGACAATCTTCCATTCGCGCCTTCAACAGCGGATCTTCCGGTGAAGTAAACGGCAGCTTATCAATGATGACCAGCGATAACGCATCGCCGCGAACATCCACGCCCTCCCAGAAGCTGCTGGTCGCCACCAGCAAGGCATTACCTTTTTCGATAAATTGCTTCAGTAACTGTCCTTTGCTGGTTTCACCCTGAACCAGCACCGGCAAGGTCATTGAAGCGCGAAACTCAGCGGCCAGCTCGCGCATCATCAGATGCGAGGTGCAGAGAAAAAAGCAGCGCCCCTTATTGGCATCAATGAGCGGCTTCATCATCTGCGCCAGACGACGCGCGCCACCGGGACGATTTGGTTCGGGTAAGTTACGCGGCACGCAAAGCAGGGCCTGTTGCGTGTAATCAAACGGGCTGTT
This sequence comes from Pantoea sp. LMR881, assembly GCF_027157825.1. Classification (NCBI taxonomy): domain Bacteria; kingdom Pseudomonadati; phylum Pseudomonadota; class Gammaproteobacteria; order Enterobacterales; family Erwiniaceae; genus Pantoea; species Pantoea sp. LMR881. The sequence continues at coordinate 265,872 of NZ_JAPVOK010000002.1, read as the reverse complement.
GAGGATCAGGCTTTTCGCCTCACTGACACCAAGGCGATCGGCAAAGTGATGGATTTTTTCATCAACCGCTAAGGTTGCCGAGGTAAAAATCCACGCAGCTTTGCGGTTATCCATCACTTCACGAAAACGCTCAGCGACCGAAAGTGGCGTTAACGCTAAGGTAAAATGGCGCGAGGTACATTCGTACCAGTAGCTGAAACCGGGTTCACTGATGGCGCGAAGACGCTTCAACCGGCCACGATAAAGTGCCGCACGCTCAAAGGCCGCATCCAGCAAAGCGGAACGCCCAAGCGATAACTTGATTACGTCGTAGCAAAGTTCAAGGGCATCATCCAGCAAGGTAAACATTCGCATGATGTTATTATCGCTGAGCAAATCACGCAGGTTGCCGCGATAGCCTGGTTCGCCAAGCGATAAGCGAAAATCCTGCGCACACTGCGCCAGCCGATCGGCAGACTTTTGCAGTTGCTGGACGTCACGCACTTCTGTGCGGTAAGCAATAATGATGTCTTTTGCGAGATCCAGGAGCTGGCGGCTGGAGAGCTGCTGGCCAAAGTATTGACTGGCGATGTCGGGAAGCTGATGTGCTTCATCAAAAATCATGACGTCAGCTTCTGGGATTAGCTCTGCAAATCCGCTCTCTTTTACCACCAAATCGGCGAGAAAAAGATGATGGTTTACCACAACCACATCCGCATCCATGGCGCGTTTGCGCGCTTTAACCACAAAGCAATCTTTATAGAGCGGGCAATCGCTGCCGAGGCAATTGTCATTAGTGCTGGTAACCAGCGGCCAGATGGGGCTGTCTTCAGTGACCCCGCCACAGGTGCTGATATCGCCATCAACCGTTTGTGAAGACCAGGCACGCAGCGTAACCAAATCGGTCAGCGCCTGCGTATTCAAATCGCCCCCGGCCATTGATTGCTGTTCAAGCCGCTCAAGGCATAAATAGTTTGAGCGCCCTTTTAATAAAGCCATTTTGCCTTTGAAGGTTAACGCTTTGGCGATGGTAGGAAGATCGCGCCCGTAGAGCTGGTCCTGCAGGGCTTTTGATCCTGTCGACACAATCACTTTTTTTCCGGCACGTAACGCGGGTGCCAGATAGGCATAGGTTTTGCCGGTTCCGGTGCCTGCTTCCACCACCAGTTCACTGTTACTTTTAACGGCCTCAGAAACCGCATGAGCCATCTCACGCTGTGCCTCGCGGGGTTTAAACCCGCTAATGGCTTGCGCCAGCGCGCCATCAACTGCAAAATCGTCCGCCACATTTCCTCACATAGAACGGCAAAAACCCTGTAATTATGTCAGTATTGCCAGGGTTAAGCAAAAGGCCGACGAGCGACGGATGGCGCGCTGCAGGGTGGCTGTTACGCATAAGGAAGCGGCTGGCGCGCGTTAACAAACAGACTTATTACGGCCAACACCGGGTAAGTTTTGTGCTATGACACACTAAAAAACCGGCTAGTTGCCGGTTTTTTAGTTAATCGCTGCAGCGAGAGTTAACTCACTTCAGGCGTTTGCCTTATTTCAATACCGAAGGCGCAGCGTCAGACAGCATCTGCTCTTTTTGCGCGCCTGAATTGGCTTTTGCATGGCCCAGCAGGGGTTCTTCACCCAGCATTTCAGGCTGCTCTTTCGCCGTGAACTGGCCTGCGCCGTCGAAGGAAGGACCTTCACACCAGCGACCTTTCGGCAGCGGCTTATCCAGCGAGGTATTCAGGCAGTAGTAGGAATGCTCCTGCGCCTCTTCCGATTGCGGGAAGCTGTTTGGAATCGGCAGCGAGGCACTCAGTCCCCCATATCTTCGATAACTGCTAACCACTGTTGCTGGTGCATCGTGTCACGCGCAATCAGGAACGACAGGAAATCTTTCATCCCTTTATCTTCCGTCATGTTGTATAAGCGCGTAGCCAGCACACGACCGGTCGCTTCTGCCGTGACGTTAGCCAGCATGTCGGCAGCAATGTTGCCCGACGCGTAAATGTGGCTCATATCAAAGGGTACACCGTTGGCATTAACGGGCATAGCGGACAGGCCGGACGACAACACGTGTCGTGGGTTCATGCCACCAAGAATCGCATTGACGACAGGATCTTTCGCTGACGCTTCCTGATAGGAAACCGGTGCGCCTTCCAGATTGAGCGCCACAGCATGACCCAGCATCTCAATATGCGCTAATTCTTCAGTTGCCGTAGAGATGAGCAGATCTTTAATCCGGGCATCGCCACGGGCACCCATTGCCTGGAAGAAATATTGCATCGCGACACGTATCTCCCCTTCTACGCCACCAATCGCCTGCTGTAACAGCATGGCAAATTCTGGATCAGGCTTTTCTACGCGAACGGGATACTGAAGTTTTGATGAATGATGAAACATGGTCTTCTCCTGGTAATGTTATACAGATGAAGCAGCCCATCAAGCCTGGAACGACATTCTGGAGAATGAAAGCGGAGCGAGAGCGATTTTCGCTGAAACCCTTATTTAAAAACATTAATAATCAATAATTTAAGCGGATAAAAATTTTTCCTGCCCCGCCCCTGTTATAACAGCCACACTGTCTGTTTTCTGGCACTGTTTGTCATTCAGCGCAACAGATGACAATGGCTATCGGGTTGTGTCAGGCTTATACCCTTAAAACCAAGGAGATAAAGATGACCATTACACGTATTGATCCCGAGCATCGCATGTCGGAAGCGGTAATCCATAACGACACGATTTATTACACCAGCGTGCCGGAAAACCTTGATGAAGATGCACAAGCGCAAACGGCCAATGCGCTGGCAGTGATTGATGCGCTGTTAACGCGCGTGGGAAGTGATAAAAGCAAAATTCTTGATGCCACGATCTTTTTAGTCGATAAAGCGGACTTTCCCGCAATGAACCGTGCCTGGGATGCCTGGGTTTCGCCAGATAACGCCCCGGTACGCTGCACGGTTCAGGCCGGATTAATGCATCCTGACTATAAAGTCGAAATTAAAATTATTGCGGCACGCTAAGTGTTACGCCGGGCGTCAGACTTCATCTTCATCTTCCTCTTCGAAGCGCGCCCGGATCTGTTCACCCTGATGATTTTGGCGAATTTCCTGCGCAACCTGCGCGATAGCCTGGCCACTGGACATGCCGCCAGCCATTAATTCCTGGATGCGCTCAACCGCCTGCTGTTGCTGTTCATGAGACAGTGCCGGTAAACCTGTAAACATATTTCACTCCTGCGTTGGGGCAGACATTATTCCATGCAGAACAAACAGGTGCCAGCCAGTTAAAAATATGTCAGTCTAGCGGCCTTATTGATGTCTGATTTTTCTGCCCGATGATCGTTGAAACTCATAGCCTAAATTATACGCCGGATGCGCTGACACAGCTTTTCGCCCGCATTGCGCATCTGCCCTGGGCGATGCTGCTTTCCTCTGGTCAGGCCGAGCACGCCGATAACCGATTCGATATTCTGACCGCCGATCCGCAAGTGACTCTAATGACGAGTGCCGCCCTGACCGTGATCCGCCAGGGAGACAATCTCACGGAGTCTGCTGATGATCCGCTGCGTTTGCTGCAATATTACTGCGACAGCCTGGGCATTAAACCTGAGCGCCATCCTGATTTGCCTTTTCAGGGCGGCGCGCTGGGCCTGTTTGGCTACGATCTGGCCCGGCGTTATGAGCGATTACCGGATCACGCACAAGCCGATCTCACCACGCCGGATATGGCCGTTGGCATTTATGACTGGGCATTAATTGCCGATCATGACCTGCAACGCCTGACGCTGGTGGCCCTGAACAATGCACAGGCGCGTTTACGCTGGCTGGAGCAGTGGCCAGAGCGTAAAGCCCCTGCGTTTTCTCTGACCAGCGCCTGGCAATCCAGCCTCAGCTATGCTGAATACGCTACACGCTTCAATGCAGTGCAAGCGTATATTCAGGCCGGCGATTGCTATCAGGTCAATCTGGCACAGCGTTTTCAGGCGGGATATCAGGGGATGAATGGCTGGCATTCTGTGCACTTAATGCGGCTAACCGTGCGCCCTTTAGTGCTTTTCTGCGTTTGCCTGACAGCGCAATTTTGAGCCTGTCACCGGAACGTTTTCTCTCGTTAGACAACGGTAAGATTGAAACGCGCCCCATTAAAGGGACGCGACCGCGTTGTGACGACCCGTTAGCCGATCGGCAGCAAGCGGAAAGTCTGGCGTCATCAGAAAAAGATCGTGCTGAAAATCTGATGATTGTCGATCTCCTGCGTAACGATATCGGCCGCGTGGCGCTTCCCGGTTCCGTTCATGTTCCTGAGCTGTTTGTGGTTGAACCTTTTCCTGCGGTTCATCATCTGGTGAGCACAGTTCGCGCGACGTTACCCGCTAATTTACAAGCCACCGATCTGTTACGCGCCTGTTTTCCGGGCGGATCGATTACGGGCGCACCCAAAATTCGGGCCATGGAAATTATCGATGAACTGGAGCCTCAACGCAGAAATGCGTGGTGCGGCAGCATCGGTTATCTCAGCCTGTGTGGCCGAATGGATACCAGTATTACGATTCGCACATTGATTGCCGAAGGAGATCAACTTTACTGTTCTGCAGGCGGAGGCCTGGTGGCAGACAGCGAACTGGACGCGGAATATCAGGAAACCTTCCATAAGGTCAGTCGTATCCTGCCCGCGCTGGAAAAGGAGCCAGAATGAGCCCACCGCTGACGCTTGAGGCTTTTCGCAGCCGCTTTTTGTTACAGCAACCGCTGCGACATACGCAGTTGCTGGCTGGTCGTCACGCAGCGGTACTGGTGCCCATTGTCGCGCGCGAACAGCCGGGTTTGCTGTTAACTCAACGTTCTCATGGCCTGCGTAAACATGCCGGACAGGTTGCTTTTCCAGGGGGATGCAGGATCCCAGCGATGTCACGTTGATTGCCACTGCGCTACGAGAAGCCCACGAAGAAGTGGGTATCGATCCCCGCCAGGTTGAGGTACTGGGTTGTTTGCCTGCCGTCACCAGCAGCACCGGTTTTCAGGTGACGCCTGTACTGGGCATCATACCCGCGACGACATCGTTACAGCTCAATCCTGATGAAGTTCTCAGCGCGTTTGAAATGCCACTGACGGAGGCGCTGCAACTCAGCCGTTACGCATCGTTAGAGATTCAGCGCGCCGGTATGCGCCATCCCGTTTGGCTCTCGCTTTATGAAAATTATCTGGTCTGGGGCATGACAGCGGGCATTATTCGCTCGCTTAGTCAGCAAATCGCATTCTGACGCCTGTTTTTTTACGCTTCTTTGACCGGTACCGCTGTAAAACGGCCCGGCTGCATTATAATTTTTTCTGCACCTTTTAATTAGTTTATTTCATGCGAAAAGCTGCTCTTTTCCCTTTGCCGAAGATTACTATTAGCGCCATAAACTGCCCCGGCAGACTTAGAATAATTTGTGAGGAGTGTCATCTGTGATTAGCGTTTTCGACATGTTCAAAGTGGGTATTGGCCCATCGAGTTCTCATACTGTCGGCCCGATGAAAGCCGGGAAACAGTTTGTGGATCTGTTATCTGAACAGGGGAAGCTGAAAGAGGTGACACGCATTGCGGTTGATGTTTATGGGTCACTGTCACTCACCGGTAAAGGTCACCATACCGATATCGCAATTATTATGGGACTGGCGGGTGAATCGCCGGACAGTGTGGATATCGACGCGATCCCGGCGTTTATCAAAGATGTTGAACAGCGTGAACGCCTTTTGCTGGCCAACGGCGAGCATGAGGTCGATTTCCCACGTGAAGGCGGCATGGTCTTTCGCAGCGAAAATCTTTCGTTGCATGAAAACGGCATGCGTCTGTTAGCCTTCGCTGGCGATCTGTTAATTCTTTCTAAAACTTACTATTCGATTGGCGGCGGCTTCATTGTTGATGAAGAGCATTTCGGTCAGTCTGCACTCAATGAAGTCTCGGTGCCCTGGCCGTTCCATTCTGCCAAAGATCTGTTAGCGCACTGCCGCGAAACCGGTTTGTCGCTTTCTGGTTTAGTCATGAAGAACGAGCTGGCGTTACATTCGCGCGAAGAGATTCATGACTACTTCAGCCACATCTGGCAAACCATGCAGGCGTGTATCGATCGTGGGCTGAATACTGAAGGCGTTCTGCCCGGCCCACTGCGGGTGCCGCGTCGCGCTGCATCGCTGCGTCGTTTACTTGTCTCCTCAACCAAACACTCCAACGATCCGATGAACGTGATCGACTGGGTCAATATGTTTGCGCTGGCGGTAAATGAAGAGAACGCCGCGGGCGGGCGTGTTGTAACGGCCCCCACAAACGGGGCGTGTGGCATTGTTCCTGCGGTACTGGCTTATTACGATCATTTTATCGAAACCGTCACACCCGATATCTTCATTCGCTATTTTCTCGCCTCGGGCGCCATCGGTGTTTTATATAAAATGAACGCGTCGATTTCTGGCGCTGAAGTCGGTTGTCAGGGCGAAGTCGGCGTGGCCTGTTCTATGGCAGCAGCCGGTTTAGCTGAACTGTTAGGTGCCAGCCCAGAGCAAGTCTGTGTCGCCGCTGAAATTGGCATGGAGCACAATCTGGGACTCACCTGTGACCCGGTTGCAGGCCAGGTTCAGGTTCCCTGCATCGAACGTAATGCGATCGCGTCCGTCAAAGCCATTAATGCCGCGCGTATGGCGTTACGCCGCACCAGCGAACCGCGCGTGTCGCTTGATAAGGTTATTGAGACCATGTACGAAACCGGGAAAGATATGAACGCGAAATATCGCGAAACTTCACGTGGCGGTTTAGCGATAAAAGTTCAGTGCGACTGATTTAAGCGAAGCGTTATCTGCTCAAAAAGCATGCAATCGTTTTAAAATCCGCATCCTACGCTATCTCCTACCCGTTTAATTATGTAGAGTAATTTTCCGCGCGACCTCCGGGTCGCGTTGTTTTCAGTGCCGCTTTATTTCAGAAGCACGGCCTAAATTTGGACCGTGCCGTGCCGATAACAACCCCGTTATTTTTGTTTTTTTGGGAAGGTGGTTACTGATGCTTATGGCCCAGCAATTTGTTGGACAATTCAGGCGCAAGCGTCTACTGATTGCGCTGGTGATTGCCACCGCCGTCCTGATACTGACGCTCGCTTTTCGCTATATCGAAGAAAAGTCACGTATAGAGCAACAGGCCATGAATTTTGCCGACAACGCCATCATGCGTTTTGATCGGATGTTCTCGCCGCTGGATGTTTCGGCTAATAATACGCTGGGCCTGGTTGGCGTCTCCTGCCAGGATGTGCGCTTTCCTCTGATTGAAAAAATCTCTGCCCTGCAAACTGTTCGCGCTGTTTTGCTGGTTGATAACGATACGATTTATTGTTCAAGTATTTATGGGCCACGTAACATTCCGTTCAGTGAAACCTATCCGGAACTGGCCATTTATAATCAGCGGATGATTTTAGCCACGGACAATTATTTATTGAAAGGCTCGCCGGTATTGCTGCTGTGGACGCCGAAAACACAAGATAATCGCTCAGGCATATTGCAGGTCATCAATATTGAACTGATGAGTAACTATCTGCTCGAGCCGCAGCTGCCCTGGGTTGAACGCGCCATCATCAATGTTAATGGCGAAAGCCTGGAGTATGGTAATCCGCTTATTGAGCCTACCGAGCCTTCTGAAGATGAAGTCAGTTATAACGAAGCGTCGCTGCGTTATCCCTATACGCTTACGCTTTATGGCCCTTCGCCGACGCGGCTGGCTTTAGCAACGCTGCCGTCCCAGCTTCCCTTAGCCCTGCTGCTGAGCCTGTTAATGGGCTACATCGTTTGGCTGGCGACGGCAAATCGCATGAGTCTGAGCTGGCAAATCAGTTACGGTATTACCGCCAACGAATTCATGGTGTATTGCCAGCCATTAATCAATGCGAAAACCGGTGAGTGTGACGGCATAGAGTTGCTGTTACGCTGGCACAATGCCCGCCAGGGATGGATCGCTCCGGATGTCTTCATTCCACTGGCCGAGCGCCAAAACCTGATCGCCCCGCTGACGCGCTTTGTGATCAATCAGGTTGTGGCTCACTTACCTGAGCTGCCCCGCTGTCCTTCGTTCCACATTGCTATTAATGTCGCGGCCAGTCATTTCCGCAATCACGCTATTTTGGAAGATCTGCAAAGCTTGTGGTGGCCAGCGAATCCGGTGCCAAAACTGGTGGTCGAACTCACGGAGCGCGATGCGTTGCCCGTGGTTGATCAGTCGGTCATTTCACAGCTGCACGACATTGGCGTCAGGCTGGCGATAGACGATTTCGGCACCGGACACAGTTCACTTTCTTATTTGAAAGATCTACAGCCGGATGTACTGAAAATTGACAAAATTTTTACTGCTGCTATTGGCACTGATGCTATCAATGCGACCGTAACGGATATGGTGATTTCGCTGGCGCAACGCCTGAACATTAGTCTGGTTGCAGAAGGCGTAGAAACCGCTGAACAAGCGGCGTATTTAAGCGCGCGTGGCGTTGATCACTTACAAGGCTACTATTACGCACGTCCTATGCCGCTTGGCGATTTCCCAGCCTGGCTAAAGCAGCATCAGACAGATATTGAGGCTTAATATCTACACAACACGTTAATGAGGCATGCCAGAGGCTGGCGATCGAAACATAAAAAAACGCACCGGTTAACGGTGCGTTTTTTTACTTCATTATCGCGACTTATGCGCCTTCCTCTTCATGATCGTGAGGTTTATCTTTGGTCACACGTATCAGGTCAACACGATAATCTGTCGCTTCGATAATCTGAAAATGCAGCGGTTCAATATCGATCACTTCACCTGGCAACGGTAACTGGCCTTTCTGGGCTATCAATAAACCGGCCAGCGAGGCGTGATCTTCATCGGGATTAACCAACTCGTGAAAGTCGAGTAACTGCTGCAATGAGTGTAAGTCAGTTCCGCCTTTCACTAACCAACCGTCACCATCCGCAATGATATCGGGGGTTTCGTCTTCATCCGGGAACTCACCGGCAATCGCTTCCAGCACGTCTAATGGCGTAATCAAACCTTGTACTACACCAAACTCATTGGTCACGATAACAAAGCTGCCTTTGGCACGACGCAGAACCCCGAGGAGATTAATCGGGTCCAGCGTTTCCGGCACCACAATGGTTGGCGTGCTGGCAGCAAATGTCGCCACATCCATGCCATGTTCTAACGCTACCAGCAATTCTTTCGCACGCACTACGCCGATGATTTCATCCAGTTCACCCCGACATACCGGGAACAGGCTGTGCGGCGTATCCAGTAACTGAATACGAATTTCATCTAAGGGACGGTTGGCGTCCACCCAGGAAATTTCACCGCGCGGGGTCATGATGCTGCGAATTGAACGTGATGCCAGCGTTAATACACCATTGATCATAAAACGCTCTTCATCTTTAAATGCTTCCTGCGGCATCGCTGTGATGGAGGCAGATTCTTCATTATCAGGTGCCTGAGCGCGGTTCCGTCCACCCATCAGGCGCAAAATAGCTTCAGCGGTACGCTCACGCATCGGGCGGCGCGACTGATGGCGAATAAAATTGCGGCGTGCAATCTGGTTAAACAGTTCAATAATGATTGAAAAACCGATCGCCGCGTAGAGATACCCTTTAGGAATATGGAAACCAAAACCTTCTGCCACCAGCGATAAGCCAATCATAAGCAGGAAGCTCAGACACAACACCACCACGGTGGGATGCGCATTAACAAAGTTTGTTAACGGCTTAGACGCCAGTAACATCACTCCCATTGCGATCACCACGGCCGTCATCATCACCGGCAAATGGTTTACCATGCCCACTGCTGTAATCACCGCATCAAGCGAGAAGACGGCATCTAACACTACAATCTGCGTTACCACCGCCCAAAAACTGGCATAGCTGCGATTACCGGAATCCTCATGCTGACGATTCTCTAACCTTTCATGCAACTCCATGGTTGCTTTGAAAAGCAAGAACACCCCTCCCGCCAGCAAGATCAAATCTCGTCCGGCAAAGCTGAAATCGCCTACGCTGAATAAGGGTCGGGTCAACGTCACCATCCATGAGATCAGTGAAAGCAGACCTAAACGCATGATCAAGGCTAACGACAGGCCGATCAAACGCGCTTTATCACGCTGTTTGGGTGGCAGTTTGTCAGCAAGGATGGCGATAAACACCAGATTGTCGATGCCTAAGACAATTTCCAGCACGACGAGCGTCAGTAAACCCGCCCAAATTGAGGGGTCGAATAGAAATTCCATTAATGACTCCTGAACGAGGAACAGATCGAACGATTTCGTGCCAGCACCATCAGGCGTGACATAAATGCAGTCGGGTAAGCAGTGAAAACGCCATCAGGCGTGAGATGACGCGCCAGCAGGCGCAAAGAACAGGTTAAGCGACGTCGGTGACGATCCATAAAGGTGGGCTGAGGCCCGTTACTCCTGAGTAATAAACAGATCGTTAATGTAACAGTTAGCGTAATGGCGTCAAAAAATTTTATTAAGTTTACATTTCGCTTGCTCATGACGCAGGCGTATGAAAATGCAAATTACAGAAATCAGCCGCTAAATAGCAGAGGAGTATCACAAAATTTATTTTTTCGATCACTAAAATAAATCGCGAACTTATCGCCTGGATTTTTCTTTAGATCAATTCTCAACCGCATTTGGGCGATCTGGCTACGCTTATTCAGACGTAACCGAAGCGATAAACCATACCGGTTCATTGACTCCAGATGAACTTCTCTAGCGAACGGAGGTAGCACGTGACCATTGCAATTGTAATTGGTACACACGGCTGGGCAGCCGAACAACTGCTTAAAACAGCCGAAATGCTGTTGGGAGAGCAGGAAAATGTTGGATGGATCGACTTCGTGCCCGGCGAAAATGCAGAAACGCTTATTGAGAAATACCAGGCACGTCTTACCGAACTTGATACTGCAAAAGGTGTGCTGTTTTTAGTCGATACCTGGGGCGGCAGCCCTTTTAATGCAGCGAGCCGTATCGTCGTTGATAAAGAAAATTATGACGTTGTCGCCGGGGTCAATATTCCAATGTTAGTGGAAACACTAATGGCACGGGATGATGACCCCGGCTTCGACGAGTTAGTCGCCATCGCGGTTGAAACCGGACGTGAAGGCGTCAAAGCGTTAAAAGCCAAAGAGGAAGAACCCGCCCCTGCTCCGGCTAAAGCCGCACCCGTCGCTGCACAGCCGCAAAAGCCACTGGCACCCGGCGAACATATGAAGATTGGCCTGGCGCGTATCGATGACCGTTTGATTCATGGTCAGGTGGCGACCCGCTGGACAAAAGAGACCAATGTGACGCGCATTATTGTGGTCAGTGATGAAGTGGCCAAAGACCATGTGCGCAAGACATTGTTAACTCAGGTTGCTCCTCCGGGCGTCACCGCCCACGTGGTTGATGTCGATAAGATGGTTCGCGTCTGGAATAACCCAAAATATAGTCAGGACCGCGTAATGTTGCTGTTTACCAATCCGACTGATGTGCTGCGTATTGTTGAACAAGGTGTTGTTATAAAAAGTGTCAATATAGGCGGCATGGCATTTCGTCAGGGCAAAACTCAGGTGAATAACGCCGTGTCAGTTGACGAAAAAGATATCGCAGCGTTTCGTAAATTGAATGAACGCAATATCGAGTTAGAGGTGCGTAAAGTCTCCAATGACCCGAAATTGAAAATGATGGATCTGATTGCGAAGGTTAACGCGTAATTCGTCATCATCGTTGCCTGAAAAGGTAATTTCATTCTCGCTATCCTGCTGAGGACAAGAAGTATGATGGAAATATCCGCACTACAAATCGTTTTAATCTTTGTTGTCGCCTGTATTGCCGGTATGGGTTCGATCCTTGATGAGTTCCAGTTTCACCGTCCGCTGGTGGCCTGTACGTTAATTGGTGCAGTTTTGGGTGATATGACTACCGGGATCATTATCGGCGGTACGCTGGAGATGATTGCGCTGGGCTGGATGAACATCGGTGCTGCTGTTGCACCCGATGCCGCCCTCGCCTCGATTATCTCCACCATTCTGGTTATTGCCGGAGGTCAAAGCGTCGGCGCCGGTATTGCGCTGGCGATCCCGCTGGCTGCGGCCGGACAGGTACTGACCATTATTGTGCGTACCATTACCGTTGCCTTCCAGCACGCAGCCGATAAGGCGGCAGAAAAAGGTAACCTGTCGGCCATTTCCTGGATTCACGTTTCGGCCCTTGTGCTGCAAGCGATGCGTATCGCTATTCCTGCCCTGATCGTTGCGATTTCTGTCGGCACGTCGGTTGTGCAATCCATGCTTGAGTCTATCCCGGAAGTGGTAACGAACGGCCTGAATATTGCAGGCGGCATGATCGTGGTAGTGGGTTATGCGATGGTCATTAATATGATGCGCGCAGGCTACCTGATGCCCTTCTTTTACCTGGGCTTTGTTACTGCGGCCTTCACTGACTTTAACCTGGTTGCGCTCGGCGTAATTGGTGTGGTGATGGCAGTGCTCTATATCCAGCTCAGCCCGAAATATAACCGTGTGGCTGGTGCGCCTGCGGCGGGTCCGTCGGCTAATGACCTCGATAACGAACTCGATTAAGGAACAGGTGACAACATGGTTGATATCTCAAAGGTTGAAAAGAAACTGACGCCAGGCGATGTTCGTGCGGTATTTATCCGTTCAAACCTGTTTCAGGGCTCATGGAACTTTGAACGTATGCAGGCGCTGGGTTTCTGTTACTCAATGGTGCCGGTGATTCGTCGGCTTTATCCAGAAAATAATGATGACCGTAAACAGGCTATCAAACGTCACCTGGAATTTTTAATACCCAGCCTTATGTCGCCGCACCTGTTTTAGGCGTCACCATGGCGATGGAGGAGCAGCGTGCAAACGGCGCAGCCATAGATGACGGTGCGATTAACGGTATTAAAGTGGGACTGATGGGGCCGCTTGCAGGCGTAGGCGATCCGATATTTTGGGGTACAGTGCGTCCGGTATTTGCCGCGTTGGGTGCGGGTATCGCCATGAGCGGCAGCTTACTGGGTCCGCTGCTGTTCTTTGTGCTGTTTAACCTGGCGCGCCTGCTGACACGTTATTACGGCGTGGCGTATGGTTATCGTAAAGGGATTGATATCGTTAGCGATATGGGTGGCGGCTTCTTACAGAAGTTGACGGAGGGCGCCTCTATACTCGGCCTGTTTGTCATGGGCGCACTGGTCAACAAGTGGACGCACGTGAACATACCGCTGGTAGTGTCGCGCATCACCGATCCGACCGGGAAAACCACTGTCACTACGGTTCAGTCTATTCTCGATCAGTTAATGCCCGGCGTCGTACCGCTGTTGCTGACATTTGCCTGTATGTGGCTGCTACGCCGCAAAGTGAATGCGCTTTGGATTATCGTTGGCTTCTTTGTCCTTGGTATCGTGGGTTACTGGCTCGGCTTCCTGGGTCTGTAAACCAACCCGTCGGGAGCCAGCCTCCCGACTGTTTTCTTGCCTGTGGCAAATGAGGAAGGAATATGTCACTGACGGATGCCATTATTGCGTTATGCATTGTCGCGCTGTTGTGTCTGGCGATCTATGTTGACGCTATTTTGCCACGACGCAAAGGCGAAACACGGCTGCGGGTATCGCTGCGCCGTCGTCATAAAGCAGACAGCCTGATCTTTTTTGGTCTGCTGATTATTCTGTTATGGAATAATATTACGCATCACGGCCCACAATTAACCACCAATCTGTTAGTGGTGCTGAGCTTTTTAGTGTTCTGGCTGTTCTGGTTGCGTCGGCCTACGCTGTTGATGAAAAACAGAGGGCTGTTTTATGCCGGTGTCTGGATTGACTATAGTCGCATACAAACCATGAACCTCTCTGAGGATGGTATTCTGGTCATGCAGCTGGAGCAGAGGCGCTTATTGATCGCCGTGCAACAGCTCGACGATCTTGAACGCATTTATAATACCCTGATCGAGGCGGGTTAATCGCGCTGCCAAAGCGTCAGGGTAAAGTCAGCATCGCAGCTGAAGTGTTGACTCTGACGTAAGCCCTGCCAGACCTCTTCACGTGCACGCCAGGCAAAAGGCGTCATCTGCAATAAAGTTGCTGCCTCTTCGCCGCTTAATGCCATGTTGTATTGCAGCGCGTGCTGCGCAATCTGCTGAAAGCCCGCATAGTTTTTCTCTTCCGCAGCATGTAGCTGCACTTCCCGATAGATTAACGCCTTGAACTGCATTAAATGCTGCGGCCCGGGCGTTACCGTTAACAGAATGCCGCCGGGCTTGATAACACGCGCCAGCTCAGCTTCGTTGCAAGGGGCATAGATGCGCACAATGCCATCCAGCGAGGCATCAGCAAAGGGTAAACGCTGACTTGAGGCGACACAAAACAAAACGTTACGGTAGCTTTTAGCGGCGAGCCGGATAGCCATTTTCGCCACATCAAGGCCATATACCTGACCGTGCGGGAAGCGATCTGCGAAAGCGGCGGTGTAATAACCTTCGCCACAGCCAATATCCAGCAGGTGCGTGTTATCAGGATGAAGCTGTGCTGCGAGGAGTTCAACCACCAGCTCGCGGAGGGGTTGATAATGCCCTGCCTGGAGAAATTCACGGCGTGCCTGCATCATCTCTGCGCTGTCGCCCGGCTCACGCGAACCTTTATGTTGAACGGGCAACAAATTGACGTAGCCCTCTTTCGCCTGATCAAACTGATGACGATTATCACAGCGCCAGCTGCGCTCAACCAGACTCAGGGGAAGATGACATAGTGGACAAATCAACGACATGAAGCACTCCGGAAAAAATTGACGCGCCGAAGTGTACTCTGAACCCTGCCGCATCGAAAGCATAAAGAAAAGCCCCGGCTAATTAGCCAGGGCTTTAAGATTCGTGTCAGAGGTGCAGAGCACCGGGTCTGTGAACGAAATTAGATAGCAGTTACGTTAACTGCTGCTGGGCCTTTCTGGCCATCCTGAATTTCGAACTCAACGCTCTGGCCTTCGGCCAGGGTTTTGAAACCATTGCCCTGGATAGCAGAGAAATGTACGAATACATCTTTGCTGCCGTCAGCCGGGGTGATGAAACCAAAACCTTTAGACTCGTTGAACCACTTAACCTGACCTTTAATCTTTGCCATTTTGCAAATTCCTTAGAGTGTTTATTTTGCCCGGAGGCTGACCTACAGAGAAACCAGAGACATTACTGAATGAGGCACTTATTAAGGTTCGGCAAGGAAGCGGTATTCAACGTCAACGTTTTTACTCGTAACTTCTTTACTGAAGATGCCATACATAAACAGAACTGTACCTCGTTTAACCCACGAATTGTTATCACATATTCGCTAAATAATGGCAAGCCATTTTTAAGGCGCAATGGATGCTTAGCGCATTATTGCTAAACCGCTCGCATACTTTGTCCGGTTTGGTTCAAAGGATACGCGCAGTCATTACCAGAATTAACCTTATTGGTTGATTAGCTGGCGCCATTCAGCTTTTTAAAACGATATCCATGCTGACAGCAAGTCTTGCTAACCTCAAGTATATCCTGAAGAAAATATATTTCATAAATATGGCAAAGTAAAATTTAATTAGCGTAGCCGTAATTCTCTTTAGTAATGACTGAAACGTTTAAAGCGTGAACAAATCTTAATTAAGCGCCGCTGAATTTTTTGGTTGCACCAAAATCAGGAGCTTAATGTTCCTTTTGCCCCAAATAAAAGCAGAGCGGCTGATTTGTTTTATTACCATTCTTTCTTAGAACATAAAAAATGCGTATTGCCTGAAATGATTTTGTTAACCTGCCTGAATTTATGCTTTAAGAATAATCCTGGTTTATAGCCAGAAGACAGCGGCTTTCCCCTATTCTCCACGGCGAGAAGCGGCCATTATCCTCGCCAGCCTCATTAAGCACACGTATCAACTCGGCAGGAGGTTCATCCAGGGATTCATCTGCGAGTTCAAAAACCCCCAGTGAATAGGAATAGTTACTGGTTTGCCAATGGCACGCCACAGCGCAACAGATTGCTCTGGATCCATGTGCTGGCCACCCATGAACCATCTTGGGGCATAGGCACCCACAGGTAGCGCGGCAAGGTTAAACGGGCCAAGTCGCTCGGTGATATCGACTAATTTTTCAGAATATCCGCTGTCTCCTGAAAACCAGAAACGCAGCGTTGAGGTGCGTATTACCCAGCCACACCATAAAGAACGATTACGATCGTGCAACGTTCTCATACTCCAGTGGCGCGCAGGCACAGCATCGATGCGTATGCCAGAAAACTCAGCCTGCTGCCACCAGTCCAGCTGCTGGATATGGCGAACGCCTTGTTTTTTACACCAGGGTGCTAACCCCAGCGGAACAATAAAGGTCGCATTCGGAAAGCGCCTTACGATACGTTTTACCGTTGGTTTATCAAGATGATCGTAATGGTTATGCGAAATCAAAACATAATCCAGGTGAGGCAGATGTTTAATGTCGAGTGGGGACGGTGTTTTTCGCTGAGGACCCGCGAACGGCAGTGGTGACGCTCGCTTCGACAACGCCGGATCGATCAGTAAATAACGTCCGTTAAGGCGTAATAACAACGCTGCATGCCCCAGCCACCATACGCGATCATCTTCGCCACTCAAATTGACCGGATGCCACCAGTGCTGGATAAAAGCAGAGTAACCCGCCTGAGGGGGACGAGGTAGTCCCTGCGCTTTACGCTCCTTGCGCCAACGCTGTAAATCCCCTTCTTGCCGCAGATCGGGTTCAAGGTTGCGAAACCCTTCAGGGGTATGATGCGGTTTACTGCCGTCAAACCAGGGATTTTTCCAGACCATCCAGCCTTTATCCTTTTATTAACGCTCTGGAATCAAACGGATAAAATCACGTTTATCCTGTTCATCACCGACTTTTTTCTGCTCGTTTCCGGGCTGTACTTCAAGTATACGGCGCAGTAATGCATTTTGTTTCTTCTGCTCTTCCAGCAACGACTCCAGCAACTGAATCTGTTCACCGGCACGGACACTGGCCCGGTTGACATAAAACCAGGCAATGAAGGCCACAATCAGGATGATACCCAGCACGCCGTAACTGACCAGCGGACCCGCATTTGCTAATTCATTCATAACGCCCTCGTCATGCAAAAAGTAAGGCCTTAAAACGGCTCAACCGCACATTCTACCTGTCACGAGAGAAAATGATAATGGGTGCAGCGGTAATGCAGATTTTCCCGTTTCAGTTATCTCTGATCGATCCAGTCCAAAAAGCGAGGCATGCTGTTAGTATCACGAGTGGCAGTAACAATGGGAAAGCTGCGTTATGTATCACATGGAGACAAAATGAAACTTTTTATGCGGGCAATTTTGGTGATGGCGGTTATCTGGCTGGGCATGCTTTTAACCGGTTACGGCGTCTTAACCGGCAGTAATAAGAACGCAGCGGGGCTTGGCCTGAAGTGCAGTTATTTGACTGCGCGGGGGTCATAACGTCACAGTATCTGCACACCGATAGCGGTGTGATTGGCGTAACCGACTGCCCGATATTAAAGAAAAGTGGCGACGTGATTGATAACTAATCCTAAAAAGCGGGCTAATTAGCCCGCTTTGTTTAGAAGCTATAGTGGTGATAGCCCATCTCAGATGACAGGGTCCGTGCGGCACGATGCAGCATCGCCACATAATCCTGTTTCGCATCTTCTGAGAAACGAATCGTCGGAAAGGAGATGCTTAAGCCAGCAATGACCACGCCGAACCGATCGAACACCGGCACTGCAATGCAGCGTAAGCCCTCTTCCTGCTCTTCGTTATCTTCACCGAAGCCCTGCACTTTTACCTGGTCCAGTACATCAAGTAACGCTTCTGCGCTGATGATGGTGTTTGCGGTGCTGCGCTTGAATTCCACCTCACGCAAAATATCCTGAACTTCACTGCGATCGCGCCAGGCTAAAAGTACTTTGCCGATAGCCGTCGTGTGTAAAGGATTGCGGCGGCCGATACGGGAATACATACGAAGATTATAGAGCGAATCGATTTTGTGAATGTAGACGATACTGTCTTCTTCCAGCGCGCCGAGATGAATCGTCTCTTTGGTCAGTCGTGACAGCTCACGCATCTGGACGTCAGCACTGCGTATCAGATCGACGTTTTGCAGTGCTTTTGCACCCAGTTCAAATAACTTGAGCGTCAGCGAATATTTTTCACTCTCGCCTTCCTGCGTTACATAACCGAGTGACTTCATGGTTTGCAGAAAGCGATAAACGGTACTTTTAGACATCATTACGCGTTGCGCGAGTTCTGTAATGCCGTGGTCGCGCTCTTCACCCAGCGCCTGCAAAATGCCGAACACTTTCAGCACTGAAGAGACTGAGTCGGGCTGTTTGTCATTATCACTTGAGGTCATCGCGCACCTTTTTAAGCGTGTTTCAAAAAAAACGGAACGAGTGACCAGTATAGAGCGATGCCCGAGGTGGCGGCAATCGTTTAAGTTGAGAGACATATTTCAAGATACATTTTATCGCGAAACGCGATGCTTTTTCGCTGCGAATTCATTAGCATGATGATATTCACTTATTTCACTTATCGGCACTATGTCACCTTCCTCTTCGCATGACGGATTACCGGTCCCACAACGTTATGGCGCGATCCTGACTATCGTCCTGGGAATTACCATGGCGGTACTGGATGGCGCGATCGCAAACGTGGCCTTACCCACTATTGCACGCGAATTCAACGCCAGTCCGGCTGAATCGGTGTGGATCGTCAATGCTTATCAGATTGCGATTATTGTCTCGCTGCTTTCGCTCTCCTTTCTTGGCGATATGTTAGGTTACCGGCGCATCTATCAAGCAGGGCTTGCCCTGTTCATAGCCACCTCGCTGTTTTGCGCGCTCTCCTCCTCACTCAATATGCTGACCTTTGCACGTGTATTGCAGGGATTTGGCGGCGCCGCATTAATGAGCGTGAATACAGCACTCATCCGCATTATCTATCCGCAGCGTTATCTCGGACGCGGCATGGCCATTAACTCGCTGGTTGTGGCCGTCTCCACGGCTGCTGGCCCAACGGTTGCCGCAGCAATCCTTTCAGTAGCGAGCTGGAAATGGCTTTTTTGATTAACATCCCGCTGGGCGTGATTGCGTTATGGTTTGCGCTGCGCTACCTGCCTGAGAATCCGCAAAAAGCGAAATCACAAAAATTTGATGTTCCCAGTGCCCTTATGAATGCACTGTTTTTTGGTTTACTGATTTCGGCATTAAGCGGGTTTTCTCAGGGGCAGAGTCACTTACTGGTGGCGGGTGAACTTATTGCATTAGGGATTGTTGGCTGGTTTTTTATTCGCCGCCAGCTGCGCATGCCGGTGCCGCTGCTGCCGGTGGATTTACTGCGCATCCCCATTTTTAGCCTGTCGTTATGCACCTCGGTCTGTTCATTTTGCGCACAGATGCTGGCAATGGTTTCACTGCCCTTTTTCCTGCAAAACGTATTAGGGCGAGATGAAGTCGCCACCGGCTTATTGCTTACGCCCTGGCCACTGGCGACGATGGTATTAGCACCGATTGCAGGCCGTCTGATTGAACGTTTCCACGCCGGATTGTTGGGCGGTATCGGTTTAGCGATGTTTGCAGCCGGCTTGTTTCTGTTGGCCCTGCTGCCAGCTCAGCCGCACGATGGTGATATTATCTGGCGCATGATGCTGTGCGGTGCTGGTTTTGGGCTGTTCCAGTCGCCAAATAATCATACGATTATTACGTCTGCGCCGCGCAATCGCAGCGGTGGCGCAAGCGGTATGTTAGGTACGGCGCGTTTGCTGGGGCAAAGCATGGGTGCCGCTTTGGTCGCCCTGCTTTTTAATCTGTTTGGTGATAACGGTACTCACGCCTCACTGCTGCTAGCGGGGACATTTTCTGCTGTGGCGGCAATCATCAGTTTTTCCCGCATGACTCAAAGCCGCACCGTGAATTAATAAACGGGCACAAAAAAGGCGACATTTCTGTCGCCTTTTTCTTTATTTCAGATACTGACCGCTGCGTAGCGCCTCAATACGTTTATCCAACGGCGGGTGAGACATAAACAGCTCGCTGAATGACTTGTTTTTACCGTTAATACAAAATGCCATCATGCTGCCTGGCTCTTGCGGCTCGTAGCTGGTTTTCAGTCGTTGCAGTGCCGCAATCATCTTTTCACGGCCGACTAATTTGGCGGAGCCTGCATCTGCGTGAAATTCACGGTGACGTGAGAACCACATGGTAATGATGCTGGCAAGGATGCCGAAGACCAGTTCAAGCACCATTGACACCGCGAAGTAAACCAGTGGATTGCCATTGCTGCTCTCTTCATCCTCCCGGTTACCTGACATAAAGCCAGCGGCAATTTGCGCCAGGATACGAGAGATAAAGATCACAAAGGTATTCACCACGCCCTGAATCAGCGTCATGGTGATCATGTCGCCATTAGCGATATGTGCCACTTCGTGGGCCAGCACAGCTTCCGCTTCATCGCGGCTCATATTTTGCAGTAAGCCGGTTGATACCGCGACCAGCGAGGCATCACGGCGAGCACCGGTTGCAAAGGCGTTGATATCGGGCGCGTGATAAATCGCAACCTGTGGCATTTTAATACCCACCTGCTGCGCCTGGCGTCCAATGGTATCCACTAACCAACGCTCGGTTTCATTACGAGGTTGTTCAATAACTTCACCGCCAACCGAGCGCAACGCCATCCACTTCGACATCAGCAGTGAAACAAACGCACCGCCGAAGCCAAACAGACCCGCCATGATCATCAGGCCCTGAACACTGCTTGACTGAATCCCTGTCAGGCTGAGAATCAGCCCAAATACCAACATCACAGCCAGGTTGGTCATCAGGAAAAGAGCAATACGCATCATATTTGTTTATCTTCCTCAGTAGTTCACGCGCTTATGCGCGGATATATATCCTATGAGCATTGTGCGGGTTTTCAAGCGACCTTAACATTTAAGTGCCTAAAAAGACATAACTTTACATTTAGACATGGTTTAAGGACGGAACCCGCTTCCGCTACGTTCAGTCAAGCTAAACAGTGATCCGGCGTTGCGTTATACAGGCAAAAAAAAGCACCGTTAAACGGTGCTTTTCACAATACGCTGGCGCTTATTTTGTGCCCGCCGTTTGCGCTTCGGGTTGTGCTTTATCCAGTTGCGCAAGATCGTTTGCAATCTTCACCGTCTCATCAAGATACGGATCCGGTTCTTTGTACTCTTTCGGCAGATCGTCGAGGCTCTTCAGCGGTTTTTTGCCTTCAGCCTGATAGCGAGCATTGATCCGTTCCAGACGTAACGCATCTTCTTCATGATTCTCTTTCTCGCGTTGGGCAAGATTGAGCGAGACGATATTCCGTTTCTCTTTCATTGCATTAAAACGTGCAATGTCTTTCATGATGTACTGGAACTCGCGATCCTGTGCGATACGTGCTGCATGATCCCGGGTCAACTGCGGCACCAGTGGTTTTACCTCACCGCTTTTGACGTAAGTCGCTGCATTGATGCTGTCCCACGGCAGCGCATTGTCCTCGAATTTTTCGCCCGTTTCCGCCGCTTCAACACCTGTTGGCATCAGCAGATCTGGCGTTACACCTTTACGCTGCGTGCTGCCACCGTTAATGCGGTAAAACTTTTGAATCGTGTACTGAACCGAACCGAGCGCAGGCCATTCAGGCCGCAGCATCTGATCGTAAATGCGGTTTAGCGAGCGATACTGTTGCACGGTGCCTTTACCAAAGGTTGGCTCGCCAACAATCAACGCACGTCCATAATCTTGCATCGCGGCGGCAAAAATTTCAGACGCGGAAGCACTAAAGCGATCCACCAGCACCACTAACGGACCTTTGTAGTAAACGACGCCGTCATTGTCGCTGTCTTCACGTACGCGACCATTGTTATCGCGCACCTGCACCACCGGACCGGCGGGAATGAACAGGCCTGAGAGTGAAACCGCCTCTGTCAGCGCGCCGCCGCCGTTAGTTCGCAAATCGATAACAACACTGCTCACGTTTTGCTTCTGCAGTTTTGCAGCTGCACTTTAACATCATCAGTTAAGCCAACGTAGAAGCCTGGAATATCCAGCACGCCAACTTTGTCTTTGCCAACGTTATGCACGGTCATTTTTACTGCGCGATCTTCGAGGCGAATCTTTTCACGGGTGAGCGTAACGGTACGGGTTTTTGTCCCCTTACCCGCCGGCAACACTTCGAGACGCACTTTACTGCCTTTTGGGCCTTTGATTTTTGCAACGACATCATCCAGGCGCCAGCCAATTACATCTTCCATCGGCTTGCCAGGCTGGCCGACACCAACGATACGATCGCCTACGCTGATTGATTTACTTTTGGCTGCTGGTCCGCCCGCCACCATTGAGTTAATCACGGTGTAGTCGTCGTCCATCTGCAACACCGCACCAATACCTTCAAGCGACAGGCTCATTTCGGTATTAAATTGTTCAGTGTTACGCGGTGATAAATAGTTAGTGTGGGGATCAATTTCGTGGGCGAAGGCGTTCATGGCTAACTGGAACACATCTTCACTGTTGCTCTGGGCCAGACGGCGGATGGCAAAGTTATAACGTTTAGTCAGAACCTCGCGAATCTCTTTCTCATCTTTGCCTGTCAGCTTGAGGCTTAACTCATCATATTTGACCTTGGCGTCCCATAGCGCATTAAGTTCAGCCTGATCTTTCGGCCAGGGCGCTTTGGCACGATCAATATCGATGGTGTCATTGCCGGAGAAATTCATTGGGCGCGCCAGCACGGTCAACGCATACTGATAGCGTTCGAAGCGGCGTTTTTGCGCCAGATTATAGAGTTGATAAAACACATCCAGCTTACCGCTGCGCAGTTCATCACCAAGCGTGGTTTTTTGACTGGCAAACTGGGCAACGTCCGACGCCAGCAACACATTGTGGCTGTAGTCGAGCATATTCAGGTAGCGATCAAATATTTTCGCTGAAAAATCCTGGTTCAGGTCGAACTGGCGATAGTGTGAGCGGGTAAAACGAGAGGTAACGCGTTCGCTGACGGTAGGGTCTTGCGCATCTTCATGAAGCTGTGGAATCTGATCGGCGCGGGTAATGTTCTCTGCGCCAAAGGAAGGGCCTGACAACAGCAGGCCCGCAATAAATCCAACTTTAAAAAGGGTGTTCATGCCGGGATCAGCCTCCGTTTCAGAACTGCAAATGTTCTGCGCGCACAATCATTGCCATGCCGGAAGCGAGCTGCACCCGAACGCCGTCTTTTGATACTTCCAGAACGGTAGCGTCCATTGCACTTTTGCCTGCTTTAACTTTAATACTCTGGCCAGGTTGCAAAGTTGAAGTATCAGTGATGGCTTTAGGCTGTACCGTGCGAGACGCTGCTGGCTTGCGATTTTGCGAAGCGGTTGCACGCTCAGCCTGCGGACGCGGTTTACGCGCGGCATCGCCTTCAGCGGGCTTGCGTGGCGCAGCCTTGCGCGGACGACGTGGTGCTGCGCCCTCTTCAGCTTCACCGGCTTCACGTCGGGCGGCACGTTGCTGCTCGCGCTGCGCCTGAACGCGGGCTTTAGCGTCTTCCAGTTGCTTACGCGCATGCTCAACATGCTGCTCGTCCAGTACGCCGCAAGCGTTACCGTCGAGATCAACTCGCGTAGCGCCGGCTTTGATACCGTACAAATAACGCCAGCTGGAGGTATAAAGACGCAGCGCAGAACGCAACTGAGTTTTACTCAGGCCCATCTCGCCCTGAACACGCTCGACCAGATCCTGAAAGATGCCAATCTTAAGCGGACGTGCTTCACCTTCTGCGCTAAAGCAGTGCGGAAAACGCTCCGCCAGAAAGCTGATGACTTCTTTACTGCTATTCAACTTAGGTTGATTTTCCATGAAATTTCCTGATTACAACGGGTTTGCCGACCAGAGCAGGCATGAACAGGCGACATTATAATGACAACATCGCTAAATGCCATGTGATCCAGACGATTAGCTGCGTATCAGCTGCAGATATTTTTCTAAGTCGCTGTTCGCAAGCACTTCGCAAAGCCCATCAGTGAGGCTTACAAGCCCCGCTTCGTCATCGCTATCAAAGCGATTGTAGTCAACGCTGTCGATATCGAGGACACCGACGATGCTGCCGTTCACTTTCAGAGGAATCACAATTTCAGCGTTGCTGGCGGCATCGCAAGCGATATGACCAGGAAATGCGTGTACATCTTCTACGCGCTGTACCGCGTCTTCTGCCACTGCAGTTCCACATACGCCTTTGCCTACCGGAATACGTACGCAGGCAATTTTGCCCTGAAACGGGCCCAATACCAGGGTATCCGCTTCTGTAAGCAGGTAAAAACCTGCCCAGTTCACACCGTCGAGACGTTCATACAACAGTGCGCTAAAGTTACCCATCGCGGCGAGGAACGCCGTTTCTCCCGCCAGCAAGGCGCGCATATCGCGATTCAAATCGGCGTAAAAGGCAGTTTTGTTCATTATTCAACCATTACCAATGACAACTGAGCGAATTTCGCTTTCGCTCGTTAAAATAAGCACTAAATATCCAGAGCGACAAGGTGAATCATAGCGTTAGTTGCTATACCCTTAGCATTCTGTGGATCGAAGCGTGATGCCCGACACCGGCACACAGGCAATATCTTACCGACCGATTTTTGTCACGAACGATGAGCAATAACAGCATCACTTTATGAAAATTCACGCTATCAGTCAGACATTGCCTCACGCACGTTATCAGCGTTGCCCGCAATGCGATACCCTTTTTCCTTACCGGATGTGAAATCGCACCAGTCTGCTTATTGCCCCCGCTGTAATGCGCAAATTATGAGCGGTCACGACTGGTCTGTAACACGCCTGATGGCGATGGCCGCCACAATGATGGTATTGATGCCCTTCGCCTTTAGCCTGCCGCTGGTGGATATTCGCCTGTTAGGAATGCGCATTAATGCCAGCCTGATTGAAGGCATCATTCAAATGACGCAACAGGGCGATGTCCTGACCGCTTCAATGGTGGCGTTTTGCACTATTGGTGCGCCCGTTACGCTTGTTGCGGGGATAGGCTATCTCAGTATTGGTCATCGCCTCGGCATGAATCTGCGTCCGGTGCTTCTGATGCTGGAAAAGCTCAAAGAGTGGGTGATGCTGGATATTTATCTTATCGGCATCGCCGTCGCCTCAATCAAAGTTCAGGATTACGCCTCGCTGGAGCTGGGCTACGGCCTGGCGGCCTATCTGGCGCTAACGGCGTTGAGCGTACTGACGCTGATCCACCTTAATGTTGAGCAACTCTGGGACTACTTTTATCCGCAGCGGCCGGGCAATGCCGCACGCGATCAGTTACAGGTTTGCCTGAACTGTCACAATACCGGTGTCCCTGATGCACGAGGCCGCTGCCCCCGTTGCCATACGCCGCTCGATTTTCGTCGTCGTCACAGTCTGCAAAAATCCTGGGCCGCGTTGATCGCCTCAATCGTGTTGCTGATCCCAGCAAATTTGCTGCCAATTTCCATCGTCTATGTAAACGGTTCCCGGCGCGAAGACACCATTTTTTCCGGGATCCTTTCATTAGCATCCGGCAATATTCCTGTCGCTGCTATCGTTTTTATCGCCAGTATTCTGGTGCCCTTTACCAAAGTGCTGGTGATGCTCACACTGCTACTCAGCATTCACTTCCGTTGTGAGCAGGGTTTAAAAACGCGCATTCGCCTGCTGCGCGTAGTGACCTGGGTTGGCCGCTGGTCAATGCTGGATCTTTTGTCATTTCATTAACCATGTCGTTGGTCAACCGCGACCAGCTACTGGCTTTTACCATGGGACCGGCTGCATTCTATTTTGGTGCCGCCGTAATCCTGACCATTATGGCTGTTGAGTGGCTGGACAGCCGCCTGCTCTGGGATGCACATGCAACAGGAAACGCCGACTACACCGACTAACGCTACGTTGCGTAACAAACGAAAAGTTTCTCCCTTCTGGCTGCTGCCGATTATCGCGATGCTTATTGCGGGTTGGCTGCTATGGACTAACTATCAAGAGCGCGGCACCACCATTACCATTAATTTTCAGACTGCGGATGGCATTGTGCCAGGACGCACGCCGATCCGTTATCAGGGCGTTGAAGTGGGTACGGTGCAAGGCATTAATCTGAGCGACGACTATCGCAGCATTCAGATCAAGGCCAGCATCAAGAGTGATATGCGTGACGCATTACGCGAAAATACCCACTTCTGGCTGGTGACGCCTAAAGCCTCACTGGCGGGCGTGTCAGGCCTTGATGCGCTGGTTGGCGGCAACTATATCGGTATGATGCCGGGTAATGGTAAGCCGCGCGAAAGCTTTACTGCACTGGATACGCAGCCAAAATATCGCGTAAACACAGGTGAATTACTGATACATCTGCATGCACCCGATCTCGGCTCGCTCAGCACCGGCTCACTGGTCTATTACCGTAAAATCCCCGTAGGCCGCGTTTATGATTACAGTATTAATAACCAGACGGATGGCGTGTCGATTGATGTGTTGATCGATCGCCGCTTCACCAGTCTGGTTAAAACCACCAGCCGTTTCTGGAATGTTTCCGGCGTCAATGCGGATGTCAGCCTGAGCGGTGCCAAAGTTCAGTTAGAAAGTCTGGCGGCGCTGGTTAATGGCGCGATTGCCTTCGATTCACCCACTCACGCCGAAGCGGCTAAATCGGAACAAAATTATCAACTTTATCCTGATTTAGCCCAAAGCCAGCGTGGTGTTTCAATCTCGCTGGATTTACCGAGCGGCAACAACCTGAAAGCAGGCAGCACACCGCTGATGTATCAAGGGCTGGAAGTCGGCACGCTAACCAAACTCAATTTGCAGGATGGCGGCAAGGTCACGGGTGAGTTAACTCTCGATCCGTCGGTCGTTGGCCTGATGCGCGCCGGTTCACGCATTGAAATGCGCAGCCCAAAAATCAGCCTGACGGATACCACGCTCAGCAGCCTGTTGACCGGTAATACATTTGAACTGATTCCTGGCGAAGGTGCGCCGCAGCAGCACTTTACCGTGCTGCCCTCAAATGAATCACTGTTGCAAAAGCCGAACGTCCTCACGGTTAAGCTGAACGCGCCGGAAAGCTATGGCATCGACGCCGGTCAACCGCTGATGCTGCACGGCATGAAGATTGGCCAGGTGATGTCGCGCAACCTGGATGAAAATGGCGTCAATTTTGTCGTGGCGGTGAACCCGGAATATCGCCAGCTGGTGCATGGCGACAGTAAATTCATCGTTAACAGCCGCCTCGATGTGAAGCTCGGCCTGGACGGCATGCAGGTGATTGGTGCCAGTGCTCGCGAGTGGGTCGAGGGCGGTATTCGTCTTGAACCCGGTAAAAATGGCAACGTGAAGCCGAACTATCCGCTGTTTGCCGATGCCGATAAAGCGGCAGAAGGTATCACTGGCGACAGCCCGTCAACAACCCTGACGCTTTCTGCCACCAGCCTGCCCGATGTACAAGCCGGTTCAGTGGTGCTGTATCGTAAGTATCAGGTAGGCGAAATCACCAAAGTGACACCTCGCGCGAATGCCTTTGAAATTGCCGTTCATATCCAGCCGGAATACCGCAAGCTGCTAACCAGTGAAAGCGTGTTCTGGGCAGAAGGCGGTGCGCGCGTTCAGTTAAACGGCAGCGGTTTGACCGTGCAGGCTTCGCCACTCAATCGTGCGCTCAGGGGTGCCATCAGCTTTGATAATCTGAGCGGTGCGGTATCAGCCAAAGGCGCTAAGCGTGTGCTTTACCCCTCTGAAACGGCGGCGCGCGCGGTCGGTAGCCAGATTACGCTACACACCTTTGATGCCAGTAAACTCTCTGCAGGTATGCCGATTCGCTATCTCGGCATTAATGTCGGCCAGGTTGAATCTCTGTCGCTGAGTGAAGATAACAACCAGGTCGTCGCCAAAGCGGTGCTTTACCCGGAATATGTGCAGGATTTCGCGCGTAACGGTAGCCGGTTTTCCGTCGTATCGCCGGAAATCTCTGCCACGGGTGTGAACCATCTGGAAACGTTGCTGCAGCCTTACGTCAATGTCGATCCCGGCAGGGGCCGCGCGGCGCGCACCTTTGAGTTGCAGGAGAGCACCATAACCGACTCCCGCTATCTCAACGGCCTGAATATCTATGTTGATGCCGCTGAAGCGGGTTCACTGTCGGTTGGCACGCCCGTTCTTTTCCGCGGCGTGGAGGTGGGTACAGTGACCGGCACCTCGTTGGGTAATATGGCCGATCGCGTGCAAATTGCCCTGCGCATCAGCAAGAAATATCAGCATCTGGTACGCAATAACTCCGTGTTCTGGCTCGCCTCTGGCTACAATCTGGACTTTGGTTTGATCGGTGGCGTAGTGAAAACCGGCACTTTCCAGCAGTTTATTCGTGGCGGTATTCAGTTCGCGACACCGCCTACCGTGCCGCTGGCTCCGCAAGCTACCGCAAACAAACACTTCCTGTTGCAGGATGAAGCGCCGCAAGCGTGGCGCAACTGGGGAACAGCGATCCCTGAACCTGGTCAACCTTAAGCAAAACGGGCAGCCTGGCTGCCCGTTTTATTTCGACATGATACACTCCCGCCTTTGCTTCTACTGGATATAGCCTGTGTCAGACTCATCTTCTGTTTTTCCTGCTGATTTTCTCACGCTGATGCGTCAAAGCCTGCCGGACGAGACGGCATTTGCGCAATTCGTCGCCATTTGCCAACAACCGCTGCGGCGCAGTGTGCGGGTAAATACCCTGAAAATTAGTGTCGCCGATTTCCTGAGCCAGACCGCTCACTACGGCTGGCAGTTGACCCCGGTTCCCTGGTGTGCTGAGGGTTTTGGATCACCCGAGAAGATGAAAGCCTGCCGCTGGGCAGCGTAGCGGAACATTTAAGTGGTCAGTTCTATATTCAGGAAGCCAGTTCAATGTTGCCGGTTGCGGCTTTGTTTGATGCCTCACCTGATGCTGAGGCCGTAATGGATATGGCGGCTGCGCCAGGCTCGAAAACCACACAAATTGCCGCAATGATGAACAACCACGGCGTGATCCTTGCTAACGAATTTTCCTCCAGTCGGGTAAAAGTATTACATGCCAATATTAGCCGCTGCGGCGTAAGCAATACTGCGCTGACGCACTTTGACGCCCGCGTATTTGGCCCGGCATTGCCTGAAATGTTCGATGCCATTCTGCTGGATGCGCCCTGCTCGGGTGAAGGCGTCATACGTAAAGATGCAGACGCCATGAAAAACTGGTCGCTGGAAAGTACGGCTGAAATCGCCGCGACGCAGCGCGATCTCCTCGACAGTGCCTTTCATGCCTTAAAACCCGGCGGTACGCTGGTTTATTCCACCTGCACCCTGAATGAAATTGAAAATCAGCAGGTTATCGCCTGGCTGCTTGAGCGTTATCCCGGCGCGGTCGACATTCTGCCGCTCAATACGCTGTTTGCCGGTGCAGCTCAGGCAGCGACAGCAGAAGGTTATCTGCATGTCTTTCCCCATCTGTTCGATAGCGAAGGTTTTTTCGTGGCCCGTTTGCGTAAGCGGATGTCCGTCGAACCGATGCCTGAACCGACTTATAAAGTAGGCAAACTGCCGTTCTTACCCGTCAGTCGTAAACTGGAAAATGAAATTATTCAGGCCGCTAAGGCAGTTTCGCTGCAGTGGGATGAAAGATTAACGCTGTGGCAGCGAGACAAAGAGATCTGGCTGTTTCCGGCTGCGATTGTGCCGATGCTGGGTAAGGTTCGTTTTTCGCGCATTGGCCTCCGGCTGGCCGAGACTTTCGCTAAAGGTTACCGCTGGCAGCATGAAGCCGTGATTGCGCTGGCACAACCTGATGCCGCTCAGCGTTTCGAGCTAAGCGCAGCCGAGGCGGAAGAGTGGTATCGTGGTCGCGATGTGTATCCTGAATCCACGCCTGTTCCAGATGAAATGATAGTGACGTTTCAGCAGCAGCCGTTAGGGCTGGCTAAAAAGTAGGAAGCCGGATAAAAAACAGTTATCCGCGCGAACTGGTACGTGATGGACGGCTGTTTCGTTAATCTCTATTGCACCTGCACCAGCGTTAAATAATTACCAAATACCGCGCCGGTATCAATGTAATGTAGATTATTGATATCGAGCGGTTTATGCAGAGGCGTATGGCCAAAATAAAAGGCGTCGGCACCCTGAATGGTGCCGCGCTTGCCTTGTTGAAATCCATCAATACGCTTACGGCTCCATACCACATCGTGCCAGTTTACGGGTTGTTCCCACGCATAGTGCTCAGCAGGATAATCTGCGTGAGCGATGATCACTGTGCGATCTTCAAGCTGTAAATGCAGAATAAGCGGCACGTCATTGAGACGTTTAAGCGCATGCCTGGCGGCAATCAATTCCGTTCCTTTTAATTGCCAAAACCACTCACCACCGTTCATTATCCATAGCTGACTTTCGTGACACCGTAACGCCCTCAGCGCCATATCTTCGTGATTTCCCCGCACGCAGCGGAACCACGGCTCTTCAATCAACTGCAAACAGCCCAGACTGTCTGGTCCGCGATCAATTAAATCGCCAACGGAAATCAGTAGATCTTGCTGTCGGTCAAAATCATGTGTTGTCAGTAACGCGTCAAGCTGGCTGCGACAACCGTGTAAATCACCCACAATCCATATTCTCTGCCAGTTTTCACCGTTCAAATATTGATAATTCATTGTTCAGCCTTCGCCTGAATATGCTCTGACTTAGAATTATAGACGGTGTGACAGACAGAGCCGCCGGGCAAAGAGAACATCAGCAGGCTATTTTTAGCCCTTCCCGGCTCACCCTTTATCCACGCTTTTCTGCAGGCCGGCCTGGCCGACGCACTAATTCCCCCACAGTTAGGACAAACATGCAGCAAACGCTTTTCTGCACAGTCAGCACAGAATGTGCACTCAAAGAGCATATTCGCGCTTCACGCGAGGCTGGCGGTAAGCCAGCTCCACAACATTCACAGTTCGGACGCATTTCCAGCACAGGTCACCTCTCAGGTCAGTTTTTTCTTCAGCTTCGCAAAGCCACACAGACCTGTCGAGGCTGATAGCGGACAAGAATGCGCCATTTAGCGACACATTCTCTCTGTGGCAAATCGCATCATGAAAAGCGCAGCGACAGATACATCAGGCAATTTAACTTTGATGTTCAGCCCAGGCGTCACTAACCTTTATTTAACCACCCCGTAAGCTCGCGCAGACGGGCGCGGTTCCTCATCTGCCCCTGTCGCCGGGGGCCTTTTTACACGCTGAAAATAATTTGTTACGCGTAAAACCTTAACTTTCCTTGAACTCCTGATCATGAATGCCAGGCTTTACGCAGTGATCCTTTGGTTATTTAAAACAGATGAGGAGTAAATATGTCCAGATTTAAAGGGAAAGTGGTTGTGGTGACCGGTGCGGGTTCAGGCATTGGCGAAGCAGCTGCTAAACGCTTTGCCGAAGAAGGCGCATCTGTTGTTTTGATCGGCCGTACCAAGGAAAAACTTGAAACCACATTAGCTACCCTGCCCCAGGGCGAGCATCTGGTCGTGCCTTGCGACGTTGCAGAGGCAGAACAGGTCAAAAACCTGGCGAATAATGTGTTAGCTAAATATGGTCGTGTCGATGTGCTGGTGAATAATGCTGGCGTGGTTGTTCAGGGTCGTATTCATGAGATCGAACTCAATGACTGGAAAAAACTGATGAGCGTCGATTTGGATGGCGTATTTCACTGCGTTCATTACTTTATGCCCGCATTGCTAAAAACCAAAGGTAACGTTATTAATATTTCGTCAGTATCAGGACTTGGCGGTGACTGGGGAATGAGCGTTTATAACGCGGCAAAAGGTGCTGTCACCAATTTTACCCGTTCGTTGGCAATGGATTATGGTGCTGATGGCGTGCGCGTGAATGCTATATGTCCCGGTTTTACCTTGACTGATTTAACTGAAGATATGAAAAACGATCAACAACTGCTCGACAAATTCTATGATCGTATCCCGTTAAGACGTGCTGGCGAGCCTGAAGATATTGCCAGTGCCATTGCCTTTATCGCCAGCGATGACGCCCGCTATATCACAGGCGTTAATCTTCCGGTTGATGGCGGTATTACCGCTTCAAATGGACAGCCAAAACAGGCGTAATTAGGTTGGCGGTACATTCAGTGCCGCCCTTAATCACTATCAGCAAGAGCAATAAAAAGCCCAACCTGTCAGTCTGTAAACCTGCAGCGTCTTTTGTTGATTCTCTGTCCGACAGTGATTAACGCCGTTAAATCTACAGCGTTAATGATCGCTGTCAAAGTTAAAAGCGTCATGACACTTCACTCTGTTCTTTTTAGCCCAACCTGCTTAAAGAACCTGTAAATAAATGAGCGATATTTTCTTAAAAAAGCATTTATGTGAGTGCCTGCGTAGAGAAGTCATGATGAGCAACAAACCCTTCTCATGGTTCAGGACTATACATAAAGCTGTGAAGTGTCCTGAAAGGACATTCTATTTTTGGTGGCGAATCGCTTCTTATTTATACCGAAGTAAAAAACGCCCAGGAAAATATCTTGCAAGAAAAATAAATCGTCACCTTATCAGAAATTACCACACTGAAATTCAGTTGTCTGCGCACATTGGCCCTGGATTAAAAATTACGCATTTCTTATCGGTGGTTATTAACGGCAGCGCCGTTATAGGTGAAAACTTTAAAATAAGGCAAAACTGCACCATTGGCCTCAGCGGAGGGGCTGGCAAACCTGGAGTGCCCCCGCCATATATATTGGCGATAATGTTGATATAGGTGCAAACAGCTGCGTAATTGGTAATAACTTAACGATAGGAAATAACGTGACTATTGGCGCTATGACATTTATTAATAAAAACATCCCTGACAATACCGTTGTCTATACTGAAAAAAATCCTTAAAATGCACCTCAGTCAAAAACGTTGAAAGTCATCAACACAGGAACAGCTTTTACTAAAATAAAAAGGACGTTTCGCCTGCTTTCATCACAATAATCCATCACAAGCACCAGCCTGGAATTTTCCCTTACTAAAATCTTGCAGCTTGTGCTTGTTATCTACTTACCAGAGAGGGAAGTTCTGGTTAGCAAATATATCCCTTCTGGTTATGAAGTTTCCTGTCAACGTTAAACATTTGCTCACCTTGTGCCACTGAAGATTTGGCACTAAACCTATAGGTATGGTTTCCAAAAAGGAGGAGAAGCAAATGCAAAAGAAAAAGTGGTTCATTTCTTATGTGGTTAAACAGGACGCACAAGAACCAAAAACGATGCATGCTTTCATAGAAGGGGTTGATGTGGAACAGGAACTTGAAAAACACATTTTTGAAATCAAAGACCTGATGGGCCTTGAAACCGAAGAAATTACCGTGATCTCTGTGAGCCTGGTTTAGGTTAAATCTCCCCTTCTCCCCGCTGCTGCGGGGTTTTTAATGCCCACTGGCACCCTCGCCCTGTACAACCCATCGGTAACAGATCAGGCCAGCATACGTCCGTTGGCCTCAGGTTCAGAGAGAGTGGTTGCTGCCGGATCGGTTGTGATATGCCGTCTTATATTCGATACTTTTTTTTGGACCGGTTAGCCCGGTCAATGACTGTCAGCTAACGTGAAGAGGCGTGATAACGAACGTTAATTCTAACGGGTCGATAGCGGCAAAGGTGAGAGATAAATCGAGGCTGCTAAACACTCAGGCACTCTCGTCAGGAGTGTACAGAATGACAGCGTGGCCTAACCCATTCATTATGCAAAATTCAGATCCTTTTATTTTGCGTACCGAACAACATTACTATTTCACCGCATCGATCCCGGAATATAACCGTCTGGAAATTCGACGCGCGGATACGCTGATGGGCCTTCGTGAGGCAAAACCTGTTACAGTCTGGCGTAAACCGGACAGGGGTCCCTACAGCCAACTCATCTGGGCACCAGAACTACACCGTTTTGGTGAGCAATGGGTGATTTATTTTGCTGCCGCCCCTGCCTGCGGTTACATCAATGGTTTATTCCAGCATCGTATGTATGCACTGGTCTGCGATGACGACGATCCCTTAACCGGATACTGGCAGGCCTGCCGCCGGATTTTTACCCCTTATGATACCTTTTCCCTGGATGGCTCTCATTTTGTTCATCAGGGCAAACACTGGTATCTGTGGGCGCAGAAAGATCCTTTTGTCGCGGCTAATACCTGTATTTATCTGGCTGAACTGGAGAAGAATCCCTGGACGCTCAAGGGCCAGACTGTGATGATTAGCCAACCCGAGCTGGCATGGGAAAATGCAGAGGTGGGGGTTAATGAAGCGCCAGCGGCATTGCTCTATGGAGATCGCCTGTTTGTTTCTTATTCCGCCGGCGCCACTGATGAAAATTACTGCATGGGCCTGTTGTGGATTGATAAAGATGCCGATCTGCTACAGCGCAGCAACTGGCAAAAATCGCCCTGTCCGGTATTCAGCACCTCTGTAGAAAACAAGCAGTTCGGCCCAGGACATAACGGTTTTACCCTGGATGAGCATGGCCGGCACGTGATGGTCTATCATACGCGCAACCATACCGGGAGAAGAGGCGATGGGGTCTGGGATCCGAGTCGCCATACCCGTCTGAAATATTTCCACTGGCGCGACGACGGTATGCCCGATTTCGGTGTCCCACCTGCTCAAAACCTGTATAGCGGGCCGTAATGCGCCGGTGATCAGCCGCAGCAGGCATAATATCTCCGATAGCAGAAAGGTGCAGACTGGATATTAAGCCTGTTCATTAACAGAGATATCGCCGTTTCCGATAGCGGTAAACAAACAATTGCCAATGCTATTTTCCTTGTGAACAGGCGCTAATCCGTGGAGTAACGGTCTTATTCTTTTGCGGCAATCTTCAGCGTTTTAGCTTCCACAAGAATCAAGGGACACTTCCTCACCTTACATGCTTGCGAGTATGCCAGTTCACAGACTTCACAGAGATCTCTTACGTCTGATTCATATTCGTACTCCATGTAATAACGGAACTTTCCATCATGAGGTTCTGTTCTCCAGAATCTTTGCGGCTCCAGAATCTCATCAAGTTGCCTGAAAGTCAGGCCTGTAGGGTTATGAAAACCCACTTTTACGCGGTATGTAGTCATGCGCAGATTATTTCCATAATGGAAGGTTACTCGCCAGCCGGTATTGTTTCTCATTGGGATAGGAGAAACCTAATCAGCCGCCATGATGAAAAATTAAACGCAACAGAGTGGCTCCTTACAGTACGGATTGCTTAAGCTCATTGGTGCATTCACACTCGCAGGCTTCGTTGGCGGAATTAAGGTTGTCTCCTCGTCCGCATCGACTTTGAATGGCGCACCGCGAAACAAAGCAGGCACCAGGCGATCTTTCCAGCTCATGAGCTCTTAAGGCAATAAAAAACCCGCCAGAGCGGGTCGGTTTATTTTTTCTAAAAAATAAATTAATCAGGTAATACGACATTACATAAGATTTTTTGAACGCCAGACATTCCGTTTTTGTTCACACCTGCTTTTACCTTGCCGCTTTTCATAACAGTAAGGAAAAATTGACCATCTGGCATAGTGGACCCAGATTTATATCCAGCAATAATATCAGACGAAAAGCCGTTGTGCCTGAACGGTGAGGCAATCCAGTTAAGCCTTGCGTCCGGACCTTTATTAGCCCTGAAAACGAAAGCTCCCGAACTTTTGCCGACATCGTAGGTTGCTGTGACAATAAGGATTGTGCTGCTCGCCGATGGGGCTGGGCATTCAATTATTATCTGTTTACTGAACTGTCCATCCCCATCCGCCGCTCTCTTTACTTTATTAAAAAGTTAGCTGTGAATGGGTTATCTTTTGCATGCGCTGAAAAACCTAATGCAGAGATGGCTCATGCTGCCAATACTTTTTATATTCCACCACCAAAATCAGGGTTATCCCCGCTGATCATTTTACATACAAATACGAGTGGCACGATGCGTTATTTCCACTGAAGCGGTTACACAGTAAAACACTCTGCGAACTGCGATTTATTTAACAGCCATCGCCCCTCCGTCCGCTGGGGAAGCAGATCGCACTTTACTGACGCAAAACAGCTCTCTCACTTTCCAGGTAAAAATGAAAAAAATATTTATCTATGGTTCTTGTTTTGCCCGTGCTGTTGCGCTGCCAGTTTGATAGCAGGTGGTCAGTACATTAGCCGTTTCGTAAAAAAGCCCGCTCAATGGCGAGCCTCATAAGGTTTGTAGTAAATTTCGTGTGATTCTCATGCAGCCACACTAAAACCACTTACAAAACAGACGCATAAAAAAAGACCGAATACGATTCCTATATTCGGTCCAGGGAAATGGCTCTCAAGGAGCCGTGCGCTAAAAGTTGGCATTAATGAAGGCAGTTTTGCCTTGCCTGTTAAGATTAGAACAGGGTTGGAGATTTTCCAGCCAACTCGTCTCAGAGCGGATAAAAGCAGAGCAGTTTGTGATCAGGACGGCAGAAATGGTTGAAGCGGGGTGCAGCGTCATGCCACACCCGCCAACGTCTACTTATCGCACAACGCCTGGGTGCGCTCAACGATGGGTTGCAGACTCATCATTTTGCCCGGATTGGCTTTATCTTCACTCTGAATCACGCTGATCGGCTGGGCTTTTACCTGCCCGGCTTTCAGTCGCGCTTCGGCAAGATCGTTAAGCGGATATTGCATCAGCGTACCGGGATTAATAGCAAACAGCGAGCCATCTTTTTCGCAGGTTAGCATCACCTCTTCGCGATTAAAGGGCCACTTATCTTTACCGACTTCGAAGCGGCTGACAGTAATAATTTGGGCCGCCAGCGCCTGACCACATACGGATAATACCAGGATTGCAGGGATCACTTTCTTCAGCAAAATAGCCTACCTTGTACTCATTTACTTTGTTCAAACTCAGGCTGGCGATAGCGTGGCTAACACGCTGACCAGGCCAACCACCCCGCATGCCAGCAATAATTCAAGTTGTGTCATGCGAATAAATTTTTGTTGCGTACCGCTGCCAGCCAGACGGAATCGTGGCACCAGCCAGTAACGATTAAACAGCGCCACCAGCACCATCAGGGCAACCAGTATGACTTTCCACAGCAGCAACCTAATGTAGAAATTATCGCGCCACGTTAAGGGCCAACCCGCAATTAACATGCTGTTGATTAAGCCAGTCAGCAAGGCTAACGCTACGGCTAAATGACCATAGCGGGAAAAACGCATCATGGTGCGAATGGCGTCGGTTCGCCGTTCAATCTGCCGCGCTTCCTGCATCAACAGCAGCAACGGCACTAATCCGCCTGCCCAGAAAGAGGACGTGATAAGGTGCAACGCGTGATTACTTTGCTGCAGCAATCCTGATACGCCGGTATGCATCGCGGCATGACCGGTGAATGCCAGGCAAAACAATTGCAACAGTGCAAACACAAGCAATGCTTGCTGGCGTAATCTGCCTGTTAACTGCCACGCCACCACTGCGCCCAGTGCAAACCCAATTTCCCATTGCCATACTGCGCCGAACCGGGTGTTAAGCACCGCCAGCCAGACCGTGGTGTCACTGAGATTGTGCCAGTCGCCACTCATCAAAACGTTTTGCGCAGCTAACATCACCAACGCGCTTAACAATGCCAGCCAGCTGCTGAACAGCATCAGGGGGTGCAACGTAGCGGCCAGTGCCTGACGATAACGTGCAGGTGCCAGCAATGCGGTGTAAAATGCGCTTCCGGTAAGCGCCATTACAGCGACAAAGTGCAGCAGGCGTAGCAGGATCCACAGCGTCGTCACGTTATTTCACGTTGAAGCGATAGCTTCCTTTCGTTTTATGGCCATCAACTGACAGCACATGCCAGTTAACCTGATAGCTGCCTGTGGCTAGCGGTTGAGCCAAATTCACAATCAACTTACTGTGCTGTTTACTGTCCAGAATGGCTTTATCACTCGCTACCGTTTTTTGCTGCGCATCTACAATCTCTACCCCGCTGAATGCCGCTTCGACATCTTCTGTGAAGGTCAGCGTCAACGACGTCTGCGGCTGCATTACGTCCGCTTTCGCGGCTGGCTCAGATGAGCGAAGATGCGCATGGGCGCTGGCGAAGGGACTGAAAAACGCACCCGCAAACACCAGGGAAATTACCGCACCTGAAATAAGGGTTTTCTGCATGAGATCATCCTGTTAACAACAGCAAATAGTGCAAATGTGGCGCAAGGATACGCTGCTGTTTTTAAGGTGTCGAGACCAGCGGTGCGATCCTTTACCCTTGATTCAGGCCGGGGAAAACATTACTTTTGCCCGATAACATCAGGAGAACACCATGAGTCATAACCTTGCTCTTCTGTCGCAGGAAGAAAAAGACAAAGTGAATGTTGATTTGGCCGCAGCGGGCGTTGCGTTTAAAGAACGTTATAACATGCCTGTGATCCCGGAAATGGTGGTCAGTGAACAGCCAGAAGCTCTGCGCGACTGGTTCCGTCAGCGTTTAATGCATTATCGTCAGGCGTCGCTTGGGTTCTCGCGCCTGCCTTACGAACCGAAGCAGAAATCATAATGTTACGAGTTATTGATACCGAAACCTGCGGCTTGCAGGGCGGCGTGGTTGAGGTCGCGTCAGTCGACGTGATTGACGGGCAGATCGTGAATCCAATGAGCGATCTGATTTTACCTGACCGCCCTATCAGCCGTCAGGCGATGGCAGTGCATCGTATCACTGAGGCCATGGTGCGCGGTAAACCCACCATTGAACAGGCAATTGAACGCTATCATGGCAGCGCCTTCTATGTGGCACACAATGCCAGTTTTGATCGTCGCATGTTACCGGAGATGCATGGCGAGTGGATTTGTACCATGACGTTAGCGCGTCAACTCTGGCCCGGAATCAAATATGGCAACCAGGCGCTACGCCACAGCCTTAAGCTTGACGTCACACCGCCTGAGGATTTACATGCCCACCGCGCGCTCTACGACTGCTACGTGACCGCCGCGCTGTTGTTGCGCATTATGGAAACCTCAGGCTGGGATGCCGCACAGATGATGCAACGTTGCCAGCCCGCCACGCCACAAGATGATGTGCTGCCTTTTGGTAAATATCGTGGTCAGCCTGTGGCTGCGATCGCCCGTAAGGATCCGGGCTATTTAAAGTGGATGCTGGATAACGTGAAGGATTTGCGCCCACCTCTGCGGCAGGCGCTGCGTAAATATCTCAGCCAGACTCAGTAATCGTGGGCGGGGGTAACGTGCCCTGCGCCAACGCAATCAGAAACGTTAGCTCCATCGCCACCCCTTCATACGCTTTATAACGGCCCGATTTACCGCCGTGACCTGAGTCCATATCGGTACAAAGCAGTAACAGGTTATTGTCAGTTTTCAGTTCCCTCAGCTTCGCAACCCATTTTGCGGGTTCCCAGTATTGCACCTGTGAATCGTGCAGACCGGTAGTCACCAGCAGATGCGGATACGCTTTTGCCTCGACATTATCGTAGGGACTGTATTGGCGGATATAGCGGTAATACTCCTCATCATGAGGATTACCCCATTCGTCATATTCTCCCGTGGTGAGCGGGATGGTTTCATCGAGCATGGTGGTAACAACATCCACAAAAGGCACCTGGGCAATAACGCCGTAGAAACGTTGCGGCGCCCTGTTAATCACCCCGCCCATCAGTAATCCCCCTGCACTGCCGCCCATGGCAAATAAACGTTCAGGATGACCGAAACCGCGTTTAACCAGCGCATTAGTGACATCAATGAAATCTGTGAAGCTGTTTAGTTTATTGAGCAGTCGGCCGCCATCGTACCACTGCTGGCCCAGCTCCCCGCCGCCTCGCACCTGCACCAGTGCATAGACAAACCCACGATCCAACAGACTTAAGCGACTGACGCTGAAGTCTGCGTCCATACTGCTGCCGTAAGCGCCGTAGCCATAAACCAGCATCGGGTTCTGACCCGGTTGATAATGTTTGCGGTGATACACCAGTGACACAGGGACTTCAGTGCCGTCACTGACTTTGATCCAGTGGTGCTCACTTTTGTAATCATCAGGCTCAAAATTGCCCACAGCACTCTGTTTGAGGATCCGCCGTTCGCCGGTGTCCATATCCAGCTCAAACAGCGTGGTTGGCGTGGTCATTGAAGAGTAGCCATACCGTAGCTTGCTGGTTTTGGGGGTAGGATTATACGCTAACCAGGTCACGTAAGTAGGATCGTCAAAGGCGATGCCGCTGACTTCACCCGAAGCCCAGTTCATCTGACGTAAACTGGTCAGCCCGCGCTGACGCTCCTCGACAACCAGCCAGTCGCGAAAAAGTTGGAAATCTTCCATCACCACATGCTCGCGGGCCGGAATAATTGTCTCCCAGCGCGATTCAGCGAGATAACGAGTACGGTACAGCCCGAAGTTTTTTCCGTCGCGATTGGAGCGAATAAAAAACTCATGATCGTAGTGATCAAGGCTGTATTCATGATCTTTGCGGCGCGGTAAAAATATGTGCGGCTGCGCATCGGGAAAGCCCGCATCAATTAGCTGAATTTCACTGGTTGTGGTGCTGTACAGCGCAATCAGAATAAATTGCTTGGACGTGGTTTTATGCACGCTGAGGTGAAAGGTGTCATCTTTTTCTTCATAAACTAACTGATCGTCCGCTTGTGACGTGCCAAGCTCATGACGCCAGACCTGATAAGACAACAGCGTTTGAGGATGTTTTTGCACGTAATAAACGGTACGTGAGTCGTTTCCCAGGCAAAGCTTGAAGAGGCATTGGTTAACACTTCGGGATACCAGCTGCCGCTGTGCAAATTGCGAAAGCGGATACCGTACTGCCGACGTGATAAAAAATCCTCAGCCAGCGCCATGACATTGTTGTCCGGGCTGATATGCAACGCGCCCATGGTATAAAACTCGCTGTGCGAAGCGCGCTGGTTAGCATCAAGCAGCAGCGTCCACGCATCCTCTTCGCTACTGCCGGCGGGCTGTCGGTAATAAGCAGCATACTCATTTCCGCTCTCATAACGGCTCTGATAGCGATAACCATTTTTCACATAAGGTACAGAATGATCCTGCGACGGCAGCCGATCTACGATTTCTTTAAGGATGCGATCCTGCAGCGGTTGCTGCGAGGCCATGATTTTCCTGCCGTAATTATTTTCGGCACGCAGGTAGTCGAGAACATCGCTGTTTTCTCGTTTGTCATCGCGCAGCCAGTAGTAATTGTCCACGCGCGTTTCACCATGCAGCGACATTTCGTAAGGTATTTTTTTTGCGATGGGTGCTTTCATGACATCCGTCTCCGTGAAAGTAATGATCTGTAAGCGTGGCATCTATAAGAAAAGTTGCCAGGCGTAGCCAGATAAACGGAACGGCAATAAAGGCCACACGTTGTGGCCAGATATTGATTAACCGGCAGGCAGGCGGGCTTTTTCCTCAACAATATTTTTTTGCATATCGTCGCGGACATCCTGTGGGATTTTCAGCGCATCGCCTAATGCGGAAAGGTAACTGCGTTCCATAAAGTGATCGACATCTATTGCTGCACAGCTCAGAAAATAGAGCTCCAGCGCCTCTTCCTCGTTCTTGACATCTTTTGCCAGCCATTGCGGGTCAAGCGGACGGTTCATTGCCTGTTGAATCAGTCGCTCAGCATCCTGACCATAACCGGCCTGATGAATATTCTGTTCAATGGCAGCACGCTCTTGATCGTCAATATGTCCGTCGCTTTTCGCCGCAAAGACCAGCGCAGTGACCAGCCGTTCAGTGCGAAGATCAACCGGCGTTTGCGCCACACCAAACGTTGGTTCATCCTGATGGGTTTCACGCACGCGCTGTTTATATTTATTCCACAACACCGCGCCTGCTGCTGCACCACCGCCAATGATTAACGCTTTGCTGCCATAT
Source organism: Pantoea sp. LMR881 (assembly GCF_027157825.1). Classification (NCBI taxonomy): domain Bacteria; kingdom Pseudomonadati; phylum Pseudomonadota; class Gammaproteobacteria; order Enterobacterales; family Erwiniaceae; genus Pantoea; species Pantoea sp. LMR881. The sequence goes on along the minus strand of NZ_JAPVOK010000002.1, from coordinate 224,027 downwards.
TTCGTTAACAGGTTACGTGACGACTTACTTGAAATCAGCATGCCTGCCAGGCCACCCAGTGCGCCGGGTGCCAGCATATCACTTAAACCGCCTGAAGATTTTCCGTCACCGCTCTTTTTCGCTAAAACTGACTGAATTTGTTGCAACCAGTTGTTCATCATCCACTCCTGTTGGTTTCGTTAACTCTTCATCCTGCCGAAACAGATGTCAGGAAACGTCAGAGCAGGAAAAGTAAGGAAAAAGCACGCTCCCTACGCGGAATGGTGAGAACGCAAACGTTTTCGTTTATACTGCGCGCGCATTTTGATTGCTTAGGTGAATTTATGACGACTCTGGGAACTGCGCTGCGCCCTGCTGCGACGCGTGTCATGCTGTTAGGCTCAGGCGAACTGGGTAAAGAAGTGGCGCTGGAGTGTCAGCGTCTGGGTGTGGAAGTCATTGCGGTTGATCGTTACGCTGATGCGCCTGCCATGCACGTTGCACATCGTAGCCACGTCATCAATATGCTTGATGGCGATGCGCTGGCCGCATTAATCGCACAGGAAAAACCTGACTATGTGGTGCCTGAAATCGAAGCCATCGCCACAGAAAAACTCATCGAGCTGGAGCAGCAAGGTCAGCGTGTGGTGCCGACCGCGCGCGCTGCGCGTCTGACCATGAACCGTGAAGGTATTCGCCGTCTTGCTGCGGAAACGTTATCGCTGCCAACCTCCAGCTATCGTTTCGCCGACAGCAAAGCCAGTTTCGATGCTGCGGCAGCGGAGATCGGTTTCCCCTGCATTGTTAAGCCGGTAATGAGTTCTTCCGGCAAAGGTCAGAGCTTTATTCGTGAAGCGAGCCAGCTGGATAAAGCCTGGGATTACGCGCAACAGGGCGGCCGCGCAGGTGCCGGGCGCGTTATCGTTGAAGGCGTCGTGACGTTTGACTTTGAAATTACCTTGCTCACCATCAGTGCCGTAGACGGTATTCACTTCTGCGCGCCAATTGGGCATCGTCAGGAAGATGGCGATTATCGCGAATCCTGGCAGCCGCAGCAGATGAGCGATGCAGCCTTACAGCAGGCACAGGATATTGCAGAAAAGGTGGTTAAAGCGTTAGGGGTTACGGCCTGTTTGGCGTGGAGCTGTTTGTGTGTGGTGATGAGGTGATCTTTAGTGAGGTTTCGCCCCGTCCCCATGATACCGGCATGGTGACGCTGATTTCGCAGGATCTCTCTGAATTCGCTCTGCACGTCCGCGCCTTTCTCGGTCTTCCTGTTGGCGGCATTCGTCAGTATGGCCCTTCTGCCTCTGCGGTTATTTTGCCCCAGCTGACCAGCCAGAACCCGCAGTTCGTTAATGTGGAAGCTGCCTTAGGTGCAGGTTTGCAGGTGCGCTTGTTTGGTAAACCAGAGATAGAGGGGCAACGCCGCTTAGGTGTCGCACTGGCCAGCGGCGAAACCACGGACCAGGCAATTGCACGCGCCGTTGCCAGCGCCGCTTCGATAACCGTTCAGGGATAATCCCCATGCGGTGAGCATTTTGCTCACCGCGAATACTCTATTTCGCGCCTTCTACTGCCTCGCACGCCAGTTGTGTAATACGATCCCAGTCGCCCGCTTCCAGCGCATCGTTAGGCACCAGCCACGAACCGCCAATGCACAACACGCTTTTCAGCGCCAGGTAGTCACGATAGTTCGCTGGCGAAATCCCCCGGTTGGGCAGAAGCGAACTTGTGGGAACGGACCGCTAATTGCCTGCAGTGCTTTGACACCGCCGTTGGCTTCTGCCGGGAAGAATTTAAACTCACGCAAGCCGTAATCCATCCCGGTCATGAGTTCAGATACGGTGCTAATGCCAGGAATCAGCGGAACCGGGCCATCCACGGCGGCTTTCAGCAAAGATTCAGTAATGCCAGGGCTGATAATAAACTGGGCGCCCGCTTCGGTCACTTCCTGTAACTGCTGAGTATTAATCACCGTCCCCGCGCCAACAATCGCTTCGGGTACTTCTTTGATCATCGCTCGTAATGCATCCATCGCTACCGGTGTACGCAGCGTCACTTCCAGCACTTTTACCCCACCTGCAACCAGGGCTTTTGCCATGGGTACAGCGTGTTCCAGCTTGTTAACCACAATAACCGGTACCACAGGTCCGGTTTTCAGAATCTGTTCAGCACTCGTTTTCCAGTTTTTCATCACTTCCCCTTGCTTGAGAATGCCGGGCTTAGCGGCCCGACGCGGGAGTTTCGATCCCAATCCTGTAAATCGCGTAACTACCATACATGATCGGCTTAACGATCGTCTATTGAGCAGCGCATTTTTTGAAACGGCAGTTCATTTTTATCATCAGATACGAGATACAAAAAGGCCCGCACGCGGCGGGCCAATTCAGTCAGTTACTCAAACTCATTCCAGGAGCGTCCGTCACGGGTGATCATCGCCACGGAGGCCACCGGTCCCCAGGTGCCCGCCTGATACGGTTTAGAAGAGTCACCGTCAGCCGCCCATGCATTAATGATGGAATCAACATAGGTCCATGCAGCTTCCACTTCATCACGACGCACAAACAGGGCCTGAATGCCGCGCATGGTTTCCAGCAGCAGACGTTCATAGGCATCTGCCAGGTGAGACTGATTAAAGGTTTCTGAATAGCTCAGATCCAGCTTGGTGGTCTGCAGCTTATGTTTGTGATCCAGGCCCGGCACTTTATTCAGAATTTCAATATCAACACCTTCATCCGGCTGCAAACGGATCGTCAGCTTGTTCTGCGGCAACTCGGAATAGGAGTCTTTAAACAGGTTCATCTCAGGATTTTTGAAATAAACCACGACTTCTGAACACTTGGTTGGCAGACGTTTACCGGTACGCAGATAGAACGGCACACCCGCCCAGCGCCAGTTGTCGATATCGACGCGAATAGCCACGAAGGTCTCAGTGGAGCTGCTTTTATTCGCGCCCTCTTCTTCCAGGTAACCTGGTACTTTTTTGCCCTGCACAAAGCCTGCGGTGTACTGACCACGCACGGTTTTATCGCGCACATTGGTTTGGTCAATGCGGCGCAGCGAGCGCAAGACTTTTACTTTTTCGTCACGAATGCTGTCTGCACTGAGATCAGAGGGCGGCGACATCGCAATCATGGTGAGGATTTGCAGCAGATGGTTCTGGATCATATCGCGCATTTGACCCGCTTTATCGAAGTAACCCCAGCGGCCTTCAATACCCACCTCTTCCGCAACCGTGATCTGCACATGGTCAATGGTGCGGTTATCCCAGTTGTTAACAAAAATGGAGTTGGCGAAGCGCAGCGCCAGCAGATTCAATACCGTTTCTTTGCCGAGATAATGGTCGATACGGAAAACCTGGCTCTCTTCGAAGTATTCACCCACGCTGTCATTGATTTCCTGCGAGGTTTCCAGCGAGGTTCCGAGCGGTTTTTCCATCACGACGCGCGCTGGTTTGGCGTTGAGCTTCGCAGTCCCCAGGCCCTGACAGATGGCACCAAAGGTGCTGGGCGGCATGGCAAAATAATTAATTGTTGTGCGGCTTTTTTGATCGAGCATTTTGCCCAGTTTAGGAAAATGCGACGTGTCATTAACATCGAGGTTGCAGAAGTCGAGACGGCTGCTGAGCTTATCCCACAGTGCTTCGTCAATCTTCTCCTTCATGAAGGTTTCCAGTGCTTCACGGACAACTTTGGTGTAAGCCTCTTTATCCCATTCCGCGCGGCCTACACCAATAATGCGGGTCTCTTCATGAATCTGACCTGCTTTTTCCAACTGATACAGTGAAGGCAACAGTTTCCGGCGTGCAAGATCGCCTTTGGCACCGAAAATAACCAGATCGCATGCCTGGGCTGTTTGTGTTACCGCCATTTTCCTCTCCTCGTTGCAGGATATAGGCCCGGTGGCGATGCGTCCTCAGCAACCGGGTCCATGTTGTAATTTTCTTTCAGCACAATGTACTTTTTTCGCCGAGTCAGGTAAACCGACTCGCTGTGGTCGTCAAAAGTTACTCTGTACTGGATTGCGGCTTCGCGTGTAGTGACGCGTGCGATTTCCGCTCTCTTTTATGTGTCAGATATTGTCTGGCATAGCCCCAATACGGGGTAAATTATGTCAAAAAAAACCGTGTCGAACTTATCCGACATTGCGCGTTGCGCTCGTTAACGCAGGATAATCGCTGTTAATTATGTCGGGCGACAGCAATAATTGAAATCGATAAAAGTGATAACGGTCATCAGGTTATGGACATGCTGGAAAAAATTCAGGCGCAGCTGGCTGCGTTAAGTAAATCTGAACGCAAAGTGGCTGAGCAAATTCTTGCTGCGCCGCAGGAAGCCATTCATTCCAGCATTGCCACCCTGGCCCGTGCGGCTGGCGTAAGCGAACCCACCGTGAATCGCTTTTGTCATCACTTAGGCACGCGCGGCTTCCCTGATTTTAAACTGCATCTGGCGCAAAGTCTGGCTAAAGGTAATAGTTGGGTCAGCCGCGATGTTGAAGAGAATGACAATGTTGAAAGCTACAGCAATAAAATTTTTGATTCTGCCCTTGCTGGCCTGCAACGGGTTAAAAATCAACTGAATTACAGCGTCATTCAGCAAGCCGTTGTCTGTTTAAGTCAGGCGCATAAGGTGGCGTTCTTCGGCCTCGGCACCTCGGCCGTGGTTGCGCATGACGCCTTTAATAAATTCTTTCGCTTTAATCTCCCCGTCATCTGGTCAGACGATATTGTGATCCAGCGCATGAGTTGCATAAATAGTAGCGCCCATGACGTTTTTGTTATCATTTCACATACAGGGCGCACCAAAAATATGGTAGAACTGGCTCGCCTGGCCCGTGTAAACGGTTCCACCGTCATTGCCATTACGTCTCCCGATTCACCCCTTGCCGAAGCGGCTACGCTGGCTTTGGCACTTGATGTGCCGGAAGATACCGATGTCTACTTGCCGATGGTATCGCGCCTGGCACAGTTAACCGTGATCGATGTTTTAGCCACCGGGTTCACCCTTGAGCGGGGTACACCGTTTCGTGAAAATCTGAAGCGGGTCAAAGCGGCGTTAAAGAGTCGCGTTATGAAAAGCCAGTTTTGCTTTATCACAACGCTCCGAAAAAAATTAACATCACATTTACAATGTGAGTCGTATCACACGCCATCAATCAGATAGAATAGATGACCACACCGTGTCCAAAAGAAGGGACACGCTAATTTGTTAACGGAGTCCTTCATGTCAAGACGTCTCAGAAGAACCAAGATCGTAACAACCCTCGGCCCAGCGACTGATCGCGATAATAACCTCGAAAAAATCATCGCTGCCGGCGCGAATGTTGTGCGACTCAACTTCTCCCACGGCACGCCAGAAGATCACCAAATGCGTGCTGATAAAGTCCGTGAAATTGCCGCTAAACTTGGCCGCCACGTTGCCATTCTGGGCGATCTGCAAGGACCAAAAATTCGCGTATCAACCTTTAAAGAAGGCAAAGTTTTTCTCAATATTGGTGACCGCTTCCTGCTTGACGCCAGTCTGGGTAAAGGCGAAGGCGACAAAGAGCGTGTCGGCATTGACTATAAAGGCCTGCCTGCTGACGTTGTACCCGGCGATATCCTGCTGCTGGATGATGGCCGTGTGCAGCTAAAAGTGCTTGAAGTTCAGGGTATGAAAGTCTTCACCGAAGTTACGGTGGGCGGCCCGCTGTCGAACAACAAAGGCATCAACAAACTGGGCGGCGGTTTATCCGCAGAAGCACTCACTGAAAAAGATAAAGCGGACATCATCACCGCAGCCAAAATCAATGTCGATTATCTGGCCGTCTCCTTTCCTCGCTGCGGGGAAGATATGAATTACGCGCGCCGCCTGGCACGTGACGCAGGTTGTGAAGCGAAACTGGTTGCCAAGGTAGAACGTGCCGAAGCGGTAGCCACGCAGGAAGCGATGGATGACATCATTCTGGCCTCAGACGTGGTCATGGTGGCGCGTGGCGATCTCGGTGTGGAAATCGGCGATCCAGAACTGGTCGGCATTCAAAAAACGTTGATTCGTCGTGCGCGTCAGTTGAACCGCACCATTATCACTGCAACGCAGATGATGGAGTCGATGATCACTAATCCTATGCCAACACGTGCTGAGGTGATGGATGTCGCAAACGCCGTGCTGGATGGTACCGATGCCGTGATGTTATCGGCTGAAACGGCTGCGGGCCAGTATCCGGCTGAAACCGTTTCCGCGATGGCAAAAGTCTGTTTAGGGGCAGAAAAGATCCCGAGCGTGAATGTGTCAAAACACCGCCTGGACGTGCAGTTCGACAACATTGAAGAAGCCATCGCGATGTCTTCCATGTATACGGCGAACCATCTTCAGGGCGTGACGGCAATTATCACCATGACAGAATCTGGCCGCACGCCGCTAATGACTTCGCGCATTACTTCAGGTCTGCCGATCTTTGCAATGTCACGCCACGAGCGTACCCTGAACTTAACGGCATTATACCGCGGCGTCACGCCCGTGTTTTTTGACAGTAACAATGAAGGTGTTGCCGCTGCACATGATGCTGTTAATCTGCTGCGCGATAAAGGATTCCTCGTTTCGGGCGATCTGGTTATCGTGACGCAGGGAGATGTGATGGGCACGACCGGCACCACTAACACCAGCCGCGTTCTGCGCGTGGATTAATCCCCCCACACCTTTCACAACTGTACTACGCTGAATAACGCGACTGCCTGGCAGTCGCGTTTTATTTTTTACAAGGAGGTCCGATGGCCCGTTTTCAACCCATCAGCCAACTTAACGGTCGCATTTTACTGTTTCCGCTGGCGCTGGTGCTGTTTGAATTTGCCACTTACATTGCACACGACATGATCCAGCCCGGCATGTTGATCGTCACGAATGAATTTGAGGTTGGCCCGGAATGGGTTTCTACGTCACTAACAGCCTATCTGCTTGGCGGCGTGGTGCTGCAGTGGCTGCTTGGCCCACTTTCCGATAAGTTTGGTCGCCGCCCGGTCATGCTATTCGGGATTCTGTTTTTTGCCACTGCCTGCATCCTGACAACCTGGGTCAACAGCATTGAACAGTTTGTTGGATTGCGCTTTGTACAGGGCATCAGTTTGTGCTTTATCGGTGCGGTCGGCTATGCCGCTATTCAGGAGGCTTTTGATGAGGCTCTGGCGGTACGCATGATGGCGCTGATGGCGAATGTCGCGCTGTTAGCGCCGCTGGCGGGGCCTTTAGCGGGTGCAGCCTGGCTCACCGTCGGCAGCTGGCGCAGCATGTTCTGGCTGTTTGCCGCCTGTAGCGCGCTGGCGTTTATTGTACTCTGGCAGGTGATGCCAGAAACGGCGGGCGATCGCAGCCATTCCGTCGCGCTGCCCAATCTGGCACGCAGCTATACCCGGCTGGCAAAGGATCGCCAGGTGATGTACGGCTCGTTTGCCATTGGCCTGGTGTTTATTCCAATACTGACCTGGGTTGCCCTGTCGCCCGTCATTTTGATGCATGACGAAGGGTTGTCGCGCCTGCATTATGCTTTGCTGCAATTGCCGGTATTTCTGGCGATGATCGCAGGCAACCTGACGCTGAGTAAACTGGCGGGGCGAGTCCCCATTGAACAGCCAGTCAAATTTGCCGCCTGGCCAATTTTGCTTGGCTTAAGCGTTGCCTTACTGGCGAATGTGCTTAACAGCCACAGCTATTTGTTTCTCACGGCAGGATTAAGTCTTTACGCCTTTGGTGCAGGTATGGTGAATGCCGGACTGTATCGCCTGACCCTTTACGCCAGTGATGAAGGCAAAGGCAGTGTCGCCGCCATGCTTGGTATGATCAGCATTTTGACGTTAGCCATCGGCATTGAGCTGGCAAAAAGCGGCTATTTCAGCGGCGGTACGCCGTGGTTCAGCCTGATTAATTTCATCAGCGGTCTGTTATGGTTTGGCCTTGTTGTGCTGTTTTTGCGTGAGCGAAAAAAGCGAACACGATTAGCCGCGTTATAAAAAAAGGCCGCAACATGCGGCCTTTTGCTATTTACGTGGGTAAAGATCTTTGCGTTTATAGGGCTCTGTATCGCCCTCTTTTCGCGTCTTGAGCAGTTTCAGGATCCATGTGTACTGTTCAGGATGCGGACGCACAAAAATTTCAACTTCCTCGTTCATACGGCGTGCCAGTTGATGATCGTCCGCGTCGGGCAGGTCATCCATCGGCGGGCGAATATAAATTTCCAGCTTATGCGTTTCACTGTTGTAGACCGGAAACAGCGGTACGACACGAGCACGACACACTTTCATCAACCGCCCGACGGCCGGTAAGGTTGCTTTGTATGTCGCAAAGAAATCCACAAACTCGCTGTGCTCCGCGCCGTGATCCTGATCCGGAAGATAATAGCCCCAGTAGCCCTGTCGCACTGAACTGATGAACGGTTTAATACCGTCGTTGCGAGCATGCAAACGGCCACCGAAACGTCGCCGTACACGGTTCCAGGCATAATCTACTAGCGGATCGCTTTGATTATGAAACATGGCTGCCATCATTTGTCCTTCAGATGCCAGCAGCATGGCAGGAATATCAACCGCCCAACCGTGTGGTACTAAAAAAATGACGTTCTGCTTTTCCGCCTTCATTTGCTCAATGATTTCGCGCCCGTGCCATTCGACGCGCTGACGAACTCGCTCGGGACCCCGTAAGGCCAGTTCGGCCATCATGGTCATCGCTTGTGGTGCGGTGGCAAACATTTTGTCTACAATTTCTGCACGCTGAGCTTCGCTCTGTTCCGGCAAGCAGTAGCAGAGATTGATAAGCGCACGTCGACGCGCCCCTTTCGCCAGTTTTCCGGCAAATTTACCCAGTCTCCCCAAAATGGGATCGCGCACGTTGGCGGGTAACATCGCCATGCCAGCTAAGGCACCTATCGCCAGCCAACTGCCCCAGTATTTAGGTTTAAGAAAGGAACGTTCAAAAACGGGAATAAATTCGATGTTATTTTTTCTACGGGTTTCCATGCACTCGCCTCAATCAATGACGGGCTAATGATAGTGGCGACGTACAAATTTGCAATCATCCCGCACGCGATATAAAAAAACCGACGGTCATCCCGTCGGTTTTCGCCTTAACCTACAGAATCGTTTAGTTAAGCTTCAGTTGCGGTACCCAGGATTTAACCTGCGCCATATATTCGGTACGCGATTTACCGCTCAGCCCTTCCATACGCGGCAATTTCGCCGTTAACGGATTAACTGCCTGATTATTGATCCAGATTTCATAGTGTAAATGCGGCCCGGTGGAGCGACCCGTGTTGCCGGATAGTGCGATACGATCGCCGCGTTTCACTTTTTGGCCTGGCTTCACCAGCACTTTCTTTAAGTGCATGTAACGTGTCATATACTGACGACCATGACGTATCGCCACATAGTTACCGGCTGCACCACCATTTTTCGCGACCACCACTTCGCCATCGCCCACAGCAAGTACCGGCGTGCCAATAGGTAACGCAAAATCGACACCTTTATGAGGGGCGATGCGTCCGGTGACCGGATTGAGTCGGCGCGGGTTAAAGTTCGACGAGACACGGTACTGCTTCACCGTAGGAAAGCGCATGAAACCGCGCGCCAGTCCAGATGCATTACGGTCGTAGAATTTGCCATCTTCAGCGCGGAAAGCGTAATAATCTTTGCCGCCCGAACGGAGGCGCACACCCAGTAACTGGCTTTGTGCGCTCTTTCCATCCAGCATTTCACGCGACATCAGTACGCTGAACTGATCCCCGGCGCGCAGTTTGCGAAAATCCATTTGCCACTGCAAAGCTTTGATAACACTGCTGGTTTCGGCGCTGCTTAAACCAGCACGCTGCGCACTGGCGGCAAAACTGCCCCGCACTTCACCCAGCAAAACGTTATTTTTCCATTCACCCTTTTGCAGTTCCGACTGCATGGTAAAGCCACCTTTATCGGTACGCTCATAATGTCGGGTTTCACGGCGGGAAATTTCCCAGCTTAGCGTTTTTAAGCTGCCATCATCGGCCAGCGTCCAGCTCAGTTGCTGGCCGACCTGCAAATTACGTAGATCGCGATCGCTGCGAACCAGCGCAGCAATATCACCAATATCAATGCCGTACTGATTAAGCGCACTGCTTAAGGTATCGCCGGATGACAAGGTATATTCATGGACGCCACGGGTTTCAGGGACATCTTTATCAATATCGTCTGCGGGCAGTTCTTCTTCCGGCTCCGGTGTACTTTGATCGATAGGCTCACTGGCTTCAGGTAACAGTGTGCGCAATTCGTTTTTATCTAACTCGATGGTTTTGACGATTGGCGTCACATCATCCGTTGGATGGTAAACATAAGGCCGCCAGACAGCGACGGCCAGAGTAATTACAGTTAATGAACCCAGCATTACGCGGTGGGGGCGCGGCAAATTATTAAATGCGAGGGCGACAGAGCGGGCTATCTGCTGCACTTTTACCTATTCCTCTATGCTCCTTTCAGGCAGGCTTCATACTGGCTCGACAGCTGTGAGAGGAATTTCACATAGCTGTCTTTCGATAAGCTGATGTCTGTGCCGAGTGGATCGAGCGTGCCTTTACGCACCGCTGTTCCCCGGGCTACAGCATCGATGACTGCTGGCCTGAATTGTGGCTCAGCAAAGACGCAAACGGCCTTTTGCTCAACCAACTGTGTTCGTATTTGATGTAAACGCTGTGCGCCCGGCTGAATTTCAGGATTTACGGTAAAATGCCCTGTTGGGGAAAGACCATAATGTTTTTCAAAATAGTTGTAAGCGTCGTGAAAAACGAAATACCCTTTATTCCTGACCGGTGCGAGTTGCGCGCTAATGCGTTTGTCCGTGTCCGCCAATTCTGTCTGAAAATGCTGCAGGTTGGCGTCAAGTTTGGCTTTGTCTTGCGGCATAAGTTCCAATAATTTTTCATGGATTGCAACCGCGGTTTGCCTCGCTATCTCAGGGGACAACCATACGTGCATATTAAATTGCCCATGATCGTGATGGTGGTCAAACGCGTCCTGATCTACTGATTCTCGCTGATTATGTTCATGCTCGTCATGATCGTCATCATCTCCTCCAGCGATGAGTAAAGATTTAGCACCCTGTATATCGGCAATTTCGAGATTTTTTTAGCGGGTAATTCAGCCACGGACTTACTCATAAACGCTTCCATGTCTGGCCCAACCCAAACGACTAAGTCTGCGTTTTTTAAGCGTTTTACATCAGATGGACGTAATGAATAATCATGCTCAGAAGCCCCGTCTGGCAATAATACGTCGACCGGTGTGACGCCCTCTGCAATCGCAGCGGCAATAAACCCAACGGGTTTAATCGACGCGACCACATTGGCATGGGCTGGCAGTGTCAGAGAGGCAGCTAAAGACAACGCAGAAAAGGCGAAAACAAGGCCCTTTTTTTTGTGTAACATAATGCGACTTTCCATCGTGAGCAATTGTGTGGATGTGATATTATAACATCCTAATTTCTGTGCAACCTGTAAATACTATGTCCTCACTCGTCACACTTGAAAACATAACGGTTCAATACGACCAGCGCACGGTCTTATCAGGGGTCAGTCTCGCCTTGCAGCCCGGTCGCATCCTTACTCTGCTCGGACCTAACGGCGCAGGTAAATCTACACTGGTGCGGGTGGTATTGGGCCTGCTCTCACCGCAGGGTGGCCGTGTCCAGCGCAGCGCGGGTTTGCGTATCGGATATGTGCCGCAAAAGTTGCATATCGACCCCACTCTGCCGGTCACGGTAGCGCGATTTATGCGTCTGACGCGCGGCAGTAAAGCCGATGAAATTTTGCCTGCCCTGAAACGTGTGCAGGCCGGGCATTTACTTAACGCACCGCTGCAAAAACTTTCGGGCGGTGAAACCCAGCGCGTCTTACTGGCCCGCGCCCTGCTTAATCAGCCGCAGTTGCTGGTGCTTGATGAGCCAACGCAAGGTGTGGACGTCAACGGCCAGGTCGCGCTTTATGATCTTATTGACCAGCTGCGCCATGAATTGAACTGCGGCGTGCTGATGGTTTCACACGATCTGCATTTGGTTATGGCAAAAACTGACGAGGTTTTATGTCTAAACCATCATATTTGTTGCTCAGGCACGCCAGAAGCGGTCTCTCAACATCCTGAATTTATTGCCATGTTTGGGCCACGCGGTGCTCAGCAACTGGCGATTTATCGTCATCATCATAACCATCGTCACGACCTTCAGGGACGTATCGTATTACGCAGAGGACAAGGTCCATCATGATTGAGTTGTTATTACCGGGTTGGTTAGGCGGCGTGATGTTGGCGCTGGCAGCCGGACCGCTGGGATCTTTTGTTGTCTGGCGCAAGATGTCCTATTTTGGCGACACGCTGGCCCATGCGTCACTGCTTGGTGTTGCCTTCGGTTTGTTGCTCAATGTTAATCCTTACTATGCAGTGATTTTAGTCACCGTTTGTCTGGCGCTGGGTTTGGTATGGCTGGAACGTCGGCCACATCTTGCTATTGATACCCTGCTCGGCATTATGGCGCACAGCGCCTTATCCCTCGGGCTGGTTGTCGTGAGCCTGATGTCGAACGTCCGCGTCGATTTAATGGCATATCTGTTTGGCGATCTGCTGGCAGTGACGCCAAACGATCTGTTAACGATGGGTGTCGGTGTGTTAGCGGTATTAGGCGTGATGGCCTGGCAATGGCGTTCGCTGCTGTCGATGACTATTAGCCCGGAACTGGCTCAGGTCGATGGCGTTAACATTCAGCGCACCAGACTGGTATTGATGTTAGTCACCGCCTTAACCATCGGTGTCGCAATGAAGTTTGTTGGCGCGCTGATAATTACTTCGCTGTTGATTATTCCTGCAGCGACTGCACGTCGCTTTGCTCGTTCACCCGAGCAAATGGCAATCATTGCCGTAATTACAGGTATTATTGCGGTGACGGGCGGCCTGACGTTTTCCGCGTTTTATGACACCCCTGCTGGCCCTTCAGTGGTGCTGTGTGCTGCCATTCTGTTTATCTTCAGCATGGTGCGAAAACCCGCCGTGTAGTACTACAGCACTCGGTTTGTGCCGCTATTGCTTCCGGCAGTAGCGGCACTTATCTGTTTTATTCTCCGTGCGTAACACCAAAATGGCGGTAGGCATGTTGCGTCGCCATGCGACCGCGCGGCGTTCGCTGAATGAAGCCTTGCTGAATCAGGAACGGCTCAATGACATCTTCAATGGTTTCGCGCTCTTCACCGATCGCAGCGGCAAGATTATCGAGACCAACCGGGCCACCAGTAAACTTGTCAATGATCGCCAGCAGCAGCTTACGATCCATGTAGTCAAAGCCTTCGCTGTCTACGTTCAGCATATCCAGCGCACTGGAGGAGACTTTCCCGCTTAATTCACCATCGGCGCGTACTTCTGCGTAATCGCGCACACGACGCAGCAGACGGTTAGCGATACGTGGCGTTCCCCGTGAGCGACGGGCAATTTCCAGCGCACCTTCGTCACTCAGCGCCAGCCCCAGGCAGGCAGCACTGCGGCTGACAATGTGCTGCAGATCGTCAACGCGATAAAATTCAAGCCGCTGCACAATGCCAAAGCGATCGCGCAGCGGTGAAGTAAGAGAGCCTGCGCGCGTGGTGGCACCAATCAGGGTAAACGGTGGAAGATCCAGTTTAATTGAGCGCGCTGCCGGGCCTTCACCAATCATAATATCCAGCTGATAATCTTCCATTGCCGGATAAAGCACCTCTTCTACCACAGGTGACAGACGGTGAATTTCATCGATAAACAGCACATCATGAGGTTCAAGGTTGGTCAGCATGGCGGCAAGGTCGCCTGCCTTTTCCAACACCGGGCCTGAAGTGGTGCGTAGATTAACGCCCATTTCATTGGCAACGATGTTTGCCAGCGTCGTTTTACCCAATCCCGGCGGACCGAAAATCAGTAAATGATCGAGCGCATCGCCACGCAGCTGGGCTGCCTTGATGAAAATCTCCATCTGCTCACGCACCTGCGGCTGTCCAACGTATTCTGCCAGCAGCTTAGGGCGAATCGCGCGATCCAGACTCTCTTCTTCATTAACACTGGCGGCAGAGACCAGGCGATCGGCTTCTATCATGAATTACCTCAAATGGCTGCGCGCAGAGCTTCGCGGATAAGGGTTTCGCAATCCGCATCAGGTCGACCAACTTTACTGATCATACGGCTGGCTTCCTGCGGTTTATAACCCAGTGCAACCAGGGCTGCAACCGCTTCGGCTTCCGCATCATTGGTGTCAGGTTCCATGCCTGGCGACGTTAACGTAAAGGCTGAGTCACCGCCAAACAGGTCGCCATGCATACCTTTGAAACGATCTTTCATTTCAACAACCAGACGCTCAGCGGTTTTTTTGCCTACGCCCGGCAATTTGACCAGCACTGCAATTTCTTCTTTTTCTACCGCAGTAACGAACTGCTGTGCCGACATGCCAGAAAGAATCGCTAACGCCAGCTTCGGGCCGACGCCATTAACTTTGATCAGCTCGCGAAACAGCGCGCGCTCTTGTTTACTGTTGAAGCCAAACAGCAATTGCGCATCTTCACGCACCACAAACTGGGTAAAATTACCGCTTCTTCATTGAGTTCAGGCAGTTCGTAAAAACAGGTCATTGGCATGTGAACTTCATAACCAACACCGTTCGCCTCAAGCAGCACCAGCGGTGGCTGTTTTTCCAGAATATTGCCCCGTAGACGACCTATCACCTGAACGCTTCCTTTATAAAAAAACTGTGGCGGATTTTATAACATAAAAAAAGCTGGATGAATATCCAGCCTGATAAGCCTGCGCATCGTCTCGCATTTAGCCCGAACGTAAACGACCACGGGTGAGCACCAGTTTGCTGTCACTCATCCGCGCCGCGTTTTGCGAAACGTGACAATGGGTAATAGCAATGGCCAGCGCATCGGCAGCATCCGCTTGTGGGTTAGCCGCTAATTTCAGTAAGGTGCGAACCATATGCTGCACCTGACTTTTTCCGCACTGCCAATACCTACCACGGTTTGCTTGACCTGACGCGCAGCGTATTCAAACACCGGTAAATCGTGATTAACAGCCGCAACGATAGCTGCACCGCGCGCCTGCCCCAGCTTAAGCGCAGAGTCCGCATTCTTCGCCATAAACACCTGTTCAATGGCGAAATAATCGGGTGAAAACTGAGTAATGATTTCACTGACGCCAGCATAGATTAACTTCAGGCGTGAAGGCAGATCGGCTGTGTTCGTGCGAATACAGCCGCTGCCCAGATAGGTGAGCTGGCGGCCAGTTTGACGGATCACACCATAACCGGTGATTCGCGAACCGGGATCGATACCCAAAATGATCGCCATTATTCGTCTCCGGTTTGGTGTCTGTGGGCTGACGCCATTACAGCGTTTCCGCCACCTCGTCGGAGATCTCACCGTTGTGGTAAACCTCCTGCACATCATCACAATCTTCCAGCATGTCGATCAAACGCAGCAGTTTTGGCGCGGTTTCCGCATCCATTTCAGCTTTGGTTGAAGGGATCATTGAGACTTCGGCGCTGTCTGCCTTAAGGCCTGTCGCTTCTAATGCATCACGCACTGCGCCCATCTCTTCCCATGCGGTGAAGACATCAATTGCGCCATCATCGTAGCTCACGACATCCTCCGCTCCCGCTTCCAGCGCCGCTTCCATCACCTGATCTTCATCCTGACCTGGCGCGTAAGAGATCACCCCTTTTTGCTGAACAGGTAGGCGACGGAGCCGTCAGTGCCCAGGTTACCGCCGGTCTTCGTGAAGGCGTGACGCACTTCGCCCACGGTACGATTGCGGTTATCACTCAGACATTCGATCATGATGGCTGAGCCACCCGGACCGTAGCCTTCATAGATAATGGTTTCCATGTTGGCGTTATCTTCACCCCCACACCACGCGCAATCGCACGATCCATAGTGTCACGCGTCATGTTATTGGACAGGGCTTTATCCATAGCAGCACGCAGACGAGGGTTGGATGTTGGATCACCGCCACCGAGTTTGGCAGCCGTAACCAGCTCACGAATAATTTTGGTGAAGATTTTACCGCGCTTAGCGTCTTGCGCCGCTTTGCGGTGCTTGGTATTAGCCCACTTGCTATGTCCTGCCATCTTACATTTTCTCCGATCTTATCTATGGAACAGGCTATCTTGCTGACGATCCTGGCTGCTGGCAGTGCTCGCAATCCTCACGTACAGACGTACGCTCCGGTTGCTGTGCGCTGGCAGCAGTCAGCCTCGCTGCGCCGATTACGCCTGAACGTTAAGCTTAAGGGCCATAATCTTTACGATCATGACCTAAAATTGAGATAGAACTTTAATCTCTTCGCCGCCGGAAAAACGTGGGACGGCAAACGTTTAAGTAAATTCTTCTATTGCCTGGCGATTACTCCAGGACTTGGTAAGTGCTGCTGCATCAGCACGATCGAGCCAGCGGAACGCGAGGTGCTCGGTTAACGCAATATCGCGTTCGGTGGGCAATTGTAGCCGAAACCAGTGCTCGCGATTATGCGTGGTGCCGGGCGCGTAGCGGTGACGATAGTGCGCAAAGATTTCAAACTCAATTTGACGCTGACAATCTTCTACCGCTAACTGTTCGGCCTGTACATCAATACCCAGCTCTTCGCCTACTTCACGCTGCGCCGCCTGCAGAGCGGTTTCACCCACTTCCAGGCTGCCGGTTACGGATTGCCAGAAATCGGGATCGTCTCGCCGTTGCAGCATCAACACCCGGCCGGTGTTTAGCGCGGAAATCACCACCAGCACCGAAACCGGGTATTTGTACGACATTATTTATTCTCTGACTTATCTTTCTTTACTACCTGAATACCTAATTCAAGCAGTGCCGCCGGATTCGCTTCGCTCGGCGCTTCAGTCATCAGACAGGCCGCGGCAGTGGTTTTCGGGAACGCAATGACGTCACGAATATTATCTGTGCCGGTCAGCAGCATAGTCAGACGATCCAGACCAAAAGCCAGTCCCGCGTGCGGCGGCGTACCGAATTTCAGTGCGTCCAGCAGGAAGCCGAACTTTTCACGCTGTTCATGTTCTTCAATGCCGAGAATAGTGAACACGGTCTGCTGCATATTACCGTTATGAATACGCACAGAACCGCCACCGACTTCGTAGCCGTTAATCACCATGTCGTAAGCATTCGCTACCGCTGAAGTGGGATCGGCGGCCAGCTGTTCTGCGCTCATCGCTTTCGGCGCAGTAAAGGGATGGTGCATGGCCGCCAGGCCGCCTTCCTCGTCCGCTTCGAACATCGGGAAGTCGATTACCCATAATGGCGCCCAGGCTTTCTCATTGGTGATCTGCAATTCACGACCCACTTTCAGGCGCAGCGCGCCCAGTGCATCAGCAACCACTTTGGCGCGGTCGGCACCGAAGAAGATGATGTCGCCATCTTGCGCACCCGTCCGGCTGAGGATCTCTTCGACAATCCCGGCGTTCAGGAATTTCGCAATCGGGCTTTGTACGCCGTCCAGGCCGTTAGCGCGTTCGTTGACTTTCATCCACGCCAGCCCTTTGGCACCGTAGATCTCAACAAATTTGCCATACTCGTCAATTTGTTTGCGGCTCAGCTGCGCACCCGTCGGTACACGCAGCGCGGCAACCCGGCCTTTCGCATCATTTGCCGGGCCAGAGAAGACCTGAAACTCAACGTTTTTCAACAGATCGCCTACATCGATCAGTTCCATTGGGTTACGCAGATCCGGCTTGTCCGAACCGTAACGACGCATCGCTTCAGCAAAGGTCATCTGCGGGAAT
Source organism: Pantoea sp. LMR881 (assembly GCF_027157825.1). Taxonomy (NCBI): domain Bacteria; kingdom Pseudomonadati; phylum Pseudomonadota; class Gammaproteobacteria; order Enterobacterales; family Erwiniaceae; genus Pantoea; species Pantoea sp. LMR881. Next base: position 206,268 of record NZ_JAPVOK010000002.1, on the reverse strand, counting down.
TCGCCCAGATCAACGCCCTTCACGCTCTGCCACAGATTGCGAATCAGGCGCTCCATGATTTCGCGCACCTGCGGGGCCGTCAGGAACGAGGTTTCCACATCGATCTGAGTAAATTCTGGCTGGCGATCGGCACGCAAATCTTCATCGCGGAAGCACTTCACGATTTGGTAATAGCGATCGAAGCCAGACATCATTAATAACTGCTTGAACAGCTGTGGTGACTGTGGCAGCGCATAAAATTTGCCTTTATGAACGCGGCTCGGTACTAAATAGTCGCGCGCACCCTCTGGCGTGGCTTTAGTCAGCATCGGTGTTTCGATGTCGAGAAAACCTTCGTCATCCATAAAGCGACGGACAAAACTGGTGATTTTTGCGCGCGTTTTCAGGCGTTCGACCATTTCGGGACGACGCAAATCGAGGTAGCGATATTTAAGACGCGCTTCTTCGCTGTTGTTTTGGTTGGCGTCGAGAGGCAGCGGTTCAGAACGGTTGATGATGTTCAGTTCTTGCGCGAACACTTCAACTTCACCGGTGGCCATCTCAGCATTTTTGTTCTTCTCATCACGCGCACGCACGGTTCCGGTGATCTGGATACAGAATTCGTTGCGCAGTTCAGAAGCCAGCTTGAAAGCATCCTGACGATCGGGATCAAAGAACACCTGCACGATACCTTCACGGTCGCGCATATCGATAAATATCAGGCTTCCCAGATCGCGACGGCGGTTTACCCAGCCGCAAAGAGTGACTTGCTGACCCACATGAGACAGATTGAGCTGTCCGCAATATTCTGTACGCATAACACTATCCTTTTAACTTCGCCGCTGCAGCTGACAGCATCAGGCCGCGTAACCTTTAAAGATGCTGCCGCAAAAAGGCGGCCATTATAATGGAAAAAGGCAAACAGGATAAGTAGAGCCGCGCCAAAGCCGCTATTTCATCGCTGGTTTTTGCCGGTTTGCACCCGTGCGCTACCTTATAGGATAATTTGTCATCGTATCAGAGCCAGGAGAAAGGGTGTGACGCTTCGTATTGGCCTACCGCAATGGCAACATTCGCACTGGAAACGCTGGGGAATTGAGAGTCTGGCTGACTATGCCCGCTATTTTCACTGTGTGGAAGGCAACACCACACTCTACGCGCTGCCAAACGCGGAAACGGTGCTGCGCTGGCGCGATATGACGCACGATGACTTTCGTTTCTGCTTTAAATTTCCGGCCACGATTAGTCATCAGGCAGCCTTACAACACAGCGATGATTTAGTTGCGGCGTTTCTGCGCCTGCTCGATCCGTTGGCCGATCGCATTGGGCAATACTGGCTGCAGCTGCCGGCCCGTTTTTCACCAGCACAGCTTGGCGAACTGTGGCGCTTTCTGGATAGCCTGCCACGGCGTTTCGCCTACGGTGTCGAAGTTCGCCATGCCGCGTTCTTTGAAAAAGGCGAGGCGGAACGCACCCTGAATCGCGGTCTGCTTGAGCGCGGCATCAACCGGGTTATGCTGGATAGCCGTCCGGTGCATGCTTCAGTCTCGCAAAGTGCCGCTGCCCTGCATGCGCGCCAGCAAAAACCCCGGGTTCCGCCTCACGCGCTGCGTACCGGTTCGCAACCGATGGTGCGTTTTATTGGAAGCGACAGCGTTGATGAGAGCGTGCCGCTGTTCCAAATCTGGCTGAAAAAACTGGCTGAGTGGCAGGCTGACAGCAACCCGCTGCTGTTTCTGCATACGCCGGATATGGGTGACGTCTTTCCGCTGGTCCAGGCGTTGTGGCCTCAGTTACAAAAACTGGATGCGCGCATTGGCAACGGCCCGGACTGGCCGCAGCAAGATTCTCTGTTTTAGTCATTCTACCGGACAATGATTAATTCGCGGGTTAGCATAGCGGCCTTTGTTGCAAATTCTGGAGTTACAAATGGTTAGCGCGTTATATGTTGTTTGGGGTGTTTTGTTAGTGATGAAGTTCACACTGGATGTCGTACGTTACCGCCGCCAGTACCGCGTCGCCTACGGGGATGGGGGCATTAATGAACTGAAAATCGCGATTCGCATTCACGGCAATGCGATCGAAACCCTCCCGCTGGCTCTGCTGCTGTTAATCGTGATGGAGATGAACGGCGCCAACATCTGGATGATTCACCTCACTGCCCTGCTGTTTTTTACCGGTCGCCTGGTGCATGCCTACGGTTTACGCCACAGCGTGATGAAGGGCCGTCAATACGGCATGATGCTGACGCTGTTTGCTTTGTGCGGCATGGCAATTTTTAACCTGATTTACCTGCCGTGGGAATTGGTGCTGACGCTACACTGACAGATGCGGGTTAATGGGTGCAGCCCACGCGACTTTCTGCCAGAATAGCGCCCTTTCCGTCGTCTCTTCGGATTTTTCGTTATGTCTGACCGCGATACGCTATTTTCCGCGCCCATTGCTAAGCTGGGCGACTGGACCTTTGACGAGCGCGTAGCTGAAGTTTTTCCTGATATGATTCAGCGATCGGTGCCCGGCTACTCAAACATTATTTCCATGATCGGCATGCTGGCAGAGCGTTTCGTTCAGCCTGACAGCCAGGTTTACGATCTCGGCTGTTCATTGGGTGCAGCCACGTTATCTGTGCGCCGCAATATCCATGTGCCAGGTTGTACCATCATCGCGGTGGATAACTCACCGGCGATGGTTGAACGTTGCCGCCGCCACCTTGATGCTTTCCGCGCCGATACCCCGGTGACAGTGATGGAAGCCGATATCCGCGATATCCCTGTTGAAAATGCCTCACTGGTGATCCTTAACTTTACTCTGCAATTTCTTGACCCTCCCGCTCGTTTGCAGTTACTGGAGAAAATCTGGCAAGGATTAAATCCCGGTGGCGCACTGGTGCTTTCCGAGAAGTTTAGCTTTGAAGACAGTGAAGTCGGCGAATTGCTGTTTAACATGCACCACGACTTCAAACGCGCGAATGGCTATAGCGAGCTGGAAATCAGTCAGAAACGCAGCATGCTGGAAAATGTCATGTTGACCGACAGCGTTGAAACGCATAAAGCGCGCCTGAAACAGGCCGGTTTTTCCCATGCTGAGCTGTGGTTTCAGTGCTTTAACTTTGGTTCGTTGGTGGCGTTGAAATGATCGATTTTGGCCGTTTTTATCAGCAAATAGCCGTCGGCCCACTGGCAAAGTGGCTGGAAGTATTACCGGCGCAGATCAGCACCTGGCAACGAGAAAATCTGCATGGGCATTTTCGCGACTGGTACAAGTCGCTGGAATATCTGCCTCTGCTGGCGCCACAGCGCCTCGATTTATTGCACAGCGTCAGTGCTGACCGTGATGATATTAGCGATCGTCATCGTCAGGGCATTGAGAAACTCCTGCGCAATCTTATGCCGTGGCGTAAAGGACCTTATTCTTTATACGGCACCGACATTAATACTGAATGGCGCTCTGACTGGAAATGGGAGCGTGTGCTGCCTCACATCTCTTCGCTCGCCGGACGCACGGTTTTAGATGTCGGCTGCGGCAGCGGCTATCATATGTGGCGCATGATTGGTGCCGGTGCGCATTTGGTGGTCGGCATCGATCCAATGCAGCTGTTTCTGTGTCAGTTTGAAGCAGTACGCAAACTGCTTAATGACGATCGTCGCGCCCATCTGTTGCCGCTCGGCATAGAGCAACTGCCCGCTCTGCAGGCGTTTGACACCGTGTTTTCTATGGGCGTGCTTTATCATCGTCGCTCGCCGCTTGATCATCTGTTGCAGCTGAAAAATCAGCTCGTCAGCGGGGGCGAGCTGGTGCTGGAAACGCTGGTGATTGAGGGCGACGTCAATCAGGTGCTGGTGCCTGGCGAACGCTACGCACAGATGCGTAACGTCTACTTTATTCCGTCAGCCGAAGCCCTGAAAAGCTGGCTGGAAAAAAGCGGATTCGTTGATGTACGCATCGTGGATTATGCAGTGACAACCACCGAAGAGCAGCGCCGCACCGACTGGATGACCAGCGAATCGCTGGCTGAATTTCTTGATCCAAAGGATCCAGGCAAAACGGTAGAGGGTTATCCAGCACCGCTGCGAGCCGTACTGGTAGCCACTAAGCCATGACGTTTAGCGGCGTGACAGGGCCAGTTTCGCCGCAAAACCGATAAACACACAGCCGGTCAGACGATCCATCATTTTCAACACGCGGGGCTGACGTAAACGGCGGGCAAAATAATGGCTGCCGCCAATCAGCACCGCGTTCCACAGCAATCCCAACAGCATGTGCGCGAGCGCCATCAGCGTACACCACAACGCCACCGATGCGCCGGCGGGAATAAACTGCGGCAGAAACGTCACGTAAAAAACACCGACTTTGGGATTAAGTAAGTTGCCGAACAAACCGCGGCAGAAACAGGCGAAGCCGCTTTGCTGCGCCGTCTCACTCTGCATTACATCGTCTGATGCCTGACGTGGATTAAGCAGCAGCTTCACGCCTAAATAGAGTAAATACCCCGCACCGATCCACTTGAGCGCGGTGTAGGCCACTTCTGATGCCAGTAACAGCGTCCCCAAACCCAGTCCAACAGCCACTCCCCAGACTAAACAGCCCAGCGTCACACCGAGCGCGGTCGCACTGGCACGCTTCCAGCCTTGCGCGGCGGCTGAACGCAGCACCAGTGCCGTATCGAAGCCCGGCGTGAGCGTCAGAATGGTAATGGCGAACAGAAAAGAGAGCAGCGTAGCGATCATATTTTCCTCTTAGGTAAGCCCGTACAGCCTGGCCATTTATCCAGGAATTTTAACCCGCGCTTAACAATATGCCCACTGTCATTCCCGGTAAATGCTAAAGATTTTTACCCAGGATGTGCCAGGCTGGTTCAGGCCTCTAAATTTCATATCAAGGAGTTGTGATTATGAGTAAATTTATTTTCTCTTCACCCCGTAAATATGTGCAAGGTGCAGGCGTACTAGATGAGCTCGGTTCTTATATTTCAGAGCTGGGTCAGCACGCCTTTCTGGTCGCAGACGATATTGTCTGGGAATTAACTGGTGAGCGAGCGCAAAAAGCCCTGCAAGCGGCTAATATCGCGTGCGTCAGGCAACAGTTTAATGGCGAGGCATCCAGCAACGAAATTACGCGACTGAGTAAACTGGCCAGTGAGCAAGGCTGCGACGTGATCGTTGGCCTGGGCGGCGGTAAAACGCTGGATACAGTGAAAGCCGTGGCTGATGAAGTGAAACAGCCCGTGGCGATTGTGCCGACCATTGCCTCCACCGATGCACCCTGTAGTGCACTGTCGGTGATTTATTCGGATAATGGCGTGTTTGAAAGCTATCGTTTTTACAGCAAAAATCCCGATCTGGTGTTAGTGGATACGGCCGTGTGCGCCAGTGCGCCAGCACGACTGTTTGCATCGGGTATTGCTGATGGGCTGGCAACATGGGTAGAAGCGCAAGCCGTCGCGCGTTCACATGCCAAATCGATGGTGAGCGGCGATCCGACGATTGCCGGTTTAGCGATTGCCCGCGCCTGTGAAGAAACCCTGCTGACATGGGGATTCAGCGCCTATACCGCAGTGAGCGAAAAACGCGTAACGCCTGCCGTGGAAGCCGTTGTTGAAGCCAATACGTTGCTGTCCGGGCTGGGCTTTGAAAATGGCGGCTTGGCCGGGGCGCACGCGATTCATAATGGCTTTACCGCAATTGATGGCGATATTCATCACTTAACCCACGGTGAGAAAGTCGCTTACGGTACGTTGACGCAAATGGTGCTTGAGCAGCGTCCGGATGAGGAGATTGCGCGTTACATTCGTTTTTATCGCGCAATCAACATGCCGACCACGTTGAAAGCGTTGCACCTCGAAAATGAAAGTTGGGAAAATCTGGTCAAGATTGGCGCACTGGCCAACAGCGAGGGCGACACGCTGAAAAACCTCAACCCGCATTTATCAGCAGAAGATATTGCTCATGCCATTTTGGCGTTAGACGCGTTCAGTAAAACGGTGAAGTAAGCCAGCCAGGGCGATCGGTGCATCGCCCTACTCTTCCGTAAATTCGCCCGGTTTATCCCAGTATTGATATTTATAGGCTGAGCTCAGATTCCGCTCGATGGTGCCTTTATCGAAGACTTCAGTTTCGTGCAGATAGCTTAGCGTGCAGTTCCCCACTTCATCCCACAACTGGCACTCATCAACGGAGCGGATAGTACTGACCGGCGTGCTGGTGATGCCGTTCAGGCGTAACTCGCGCAACTGCTTATCGTAAGTGTAGGTATCCTGACTGCGCGATGAGGTGGCGCTGACAACCAGCCCATGCGGATTCCAGCGATAGTGACTTTCGCCGTTGGTTAATTCATCCGAACCGCGTGCTACGCTTTTTTCCAGCCTCAAATGGGCATCATAACGATAAGTTGTGTCGGTAAAGCCTCGCTGGCCCATGCTGGTAAATTTATCAGAGGCACTCACAATGTTGCCGCGCTTGCCCATCTGCCAGTTAATGGTGCCCTGACGATTATCCACCACCACCTCTTTTCCTTCTCTCAGCACTTTTACCAGCCAGGCATATTCCGCTACCCAGCCGCCCTGTACGCGGGCAATGTGCTGTTCCATGCTGAAAATAACGTTGCGCTCGTTTTTGTCATAACTGACATCAGCCACCATCAGGTCGCCACAAGGATCAAACTGCCCCAAAATCCGCTTTTGAGAGTTCACATCTTTGCCAAACTCACCGGCAATCACCTGACGTACTGCGCCTTTTGCGCTGCCGCCCAGCATAATCCAGTTATTGCTACTCGCAATGACGCCGCTTTGCGGGCCGCACTTGCTGGCTGCATAAAGGGGACTGCCTGATACAGCCAGTAACAGCGTAACGACAGAAATCAGGAAAGGTTTCATGATGTAAGTCCCAGACAACAATACGTTAAGTATAAACGCAACTGTGGCAAAAATAGCCCCTCGCGCCGGTATTGAGATTTTGACGAGATATAATTAATGCTCTCTATACGTTGAAACATGCAGGAACAGAAATCCATGAAACAGGATGATATTTTTCTGTCTGATGTCACTCGTCTCGTTTTCGGCCAACAGCCCCCTGCTTTTCTGTCTGAAGTTCTCTTCCGCGCCGTGCTCAGTTTCATCATCATTATTATTACGCTGCGGCTGTTGGGTCGTCGGGTTGCATCACAATACACGCTGATTGAGCTATCAGCCGTGATTACGCTGGCCGGTACGATGGGCGTGCCGTTACTGGACGACAAGCGCGGGCTGTTACCACCGCTATTGATTATTTGTGGTTTGGTTGGCATGCAGCATCTGATGGGGCATTTGAGTTTGCGTTTTCGCAAACTTGACCGTGCGCTGGCGGGCACCGAGCGCATTGCGCTGGAGGATGGCCGGCTGCGTTTAGAAACGCTGCGCAATACGGTGTTATCGCGAGAAAAACTCTTTTCGCTACTGCGCGGGCGCGGTGTACAACAGCTCGGACAGCTCAGCCGGGTGTATATCGAACCTTCAGGTGCGTTAACGCTGGTATGGAGTGACACACCACGGCCCGGACTGGCCATTGTTCCGCGCCATGATAAAGCCCTGCTTGCTGAGATGCGCAACGATGACCATCAGGTTTGCGCCTCGTGCGGTAATCTGACGGAGAGCCAAAGTGAGCCCGATCTGCCGTGTCGCTGCTGCCATGCGCGGAACTGGTTACCCGCCGCCACGGCGCTGGAGGACTGAAGATGAGCGATTTTTTTCATAAATGGCTGATTGGCGAAGCGCCATGGAGTTTTGCTGGTGAAGTGCTGCTGCGCTTTGTGATTATCTATCTTGTTTTAGTGCTGATACTGCGGTTGATGGGTCGCCGTTTCGCCGGTCAGCTCAGCATCGTTGACCTGGCGATTATGGTTATGCTGGGTGCCGCCATCGGCGCACCATTACAGACACCAGAGAAAGGGATTTTATCAACCGTGCTGTTGCTGGTCACGCTGCTGGCCTGCTTTCGGCTGCTTTCGTTGCTCTCTTTTTACTCTCACACGCTCGAAACCTTTACCCAGGGTGATGCCACGCTGTTAGTTATGGATGGGCGGCTGGCACTGGAACACCTGCATCATGCAGAACTGAGCCGCGACCGAACGTTTTCAGAATTACGTTCAATGGGCGTGCAGCATTTGGGCGAGGTGCGGCGCGCGTGGCTGGAGCCTTCCGGTCGGGTCAGTTTATTACTCTATAAACAACCGCGTGCCGGATTGTGGCTGCTGCCCGGACAGAATGAAGCGTTCAGCAAGCGTATCGCTGTAGAGGGATGTTTTGCCTGCATAAATTGCGGATTCGTTATACAAAGCGAGAGTTCGCCAGAAACAGAGTGTGACTATTGCCATCATCAAAACTGGCGACCTGCGGTTAAGCGGCTGGGCACAGAAAAACTCTATAATCCGCACGAAAAGGAACAGAGCAGCGAGGCGAGTGAATAAATGCGGCAGGCCCAAAGGGCACTGTTTCAGACAAAAAATACCCCAGCAAAGGCGTTGTGGGTGGAGAATGATCGTTGATCTTAAATCCTTTTATATACAGCAAGTTAATGGAATTAGTGTTTTTTATTCCTTGTATATTACTGTATATTAACACAGTATTTAAATCATTATTTAGTGGTCAGGTCCCCCTCTAGCACCCCTTGGGAACTCCTACTCAAGGTAAAAACATGGCCTTTTATTCAATTGAAAAGCGCAAAACGTCTGAAGGTGAAACTCGTTATCGTTGTACGGTCGGGGTTAAGAAAGATGGCAAATATCTTTTCCGAGAGCGCCAGACTTTTAGTAAGCAGGCGCTTGCTAAAACATGGGGCGTCACTCGCGTTGCTGATCTGGAAACTAACGGTATACCCGAAGAAAACAAAATTACAACGATGACGTTTGGTGAGTTGATGGATTTATACATGAACCATCCACACATCAAGTACGGCAAAACAAAATCAGAGACCCTCAATTTAGTTCGTAAGTGTGAGATCGCCAATACGCCGTTGTCGGAAATGAATCAGAAAACATACATCGAGCACTGTGAATATCGAGCTTCTACAGGAGCGGGACCTTCAACGATCCGTAATGATATTGTTTTTATTGGGTCTGTACTTTTTGCAGCAAAGCCGATGTTCAATGTTGATGTAAGGCTTGATGACTTTGGCTATGCAAAGTACCAAATGAATAAACTTCGAATGATTACGTCGTCTCAGAAAAGAAGCCGTAGGCCCACCCAACAAGAAACAGACCGCTTGATTGACGCCCTCAAAGTGAGGGAGCTGACCTCTTATCAAAAGATTCCATTTTCCGATATTTTCATGTTTTCAATTTTAACCTGCATGAGGATTGGCGAAGTTACACGGATTCGCTGGGAAGACATCGATCATGCTCAGAAGGCTGTATTAGTTAGGGACAGGAAAGATCCACGAAAAAAAATAGGTAATCATATGAAGGTGGCCTTGCTAGGAGAAGCATGGGATATCATGAAGCGCCAACCTGAAAAAGATGAATGCATATTCCCTTTCAAGCCAAAAAACATTTCACTTGTTTTCGCCCAAGAACGTAATAAGTTGGGCATTAAAGACCTTCGCTATCATGATCTTAGGCGAGAGGGCGTCAGCCGATTATTCGAGGCCGGCTTTACTATAGAAGAGGTCGCACAGGTTAGTGGCCACCGCTCCCTTAGTACTCTTTGGCAAGTCTATACTGAGTTGTTCCCAAAATCCTTACATGACAGATTCGATGAGCTTCAAAAGCTAAAAATTAAAAGCATTCAAGAGGAGAACAAAAATGAAGCATAACAAAGAATCAAATGTAGGAAGGATGCCGGAGCTTACTGACTTCGGGTTGATTTACAGCGCACTCGGAAAGCTCATAGTCGTTGACCTTGTGATGGAAGACTCTCTTAAAGGTCACGTTGACTATCCGCAAGACTTTCCTGATTTGAAATTAAGTATGAGGTCTGACATGGCTAGGGAGTTAGCAAAGGCGCTACTTGATTGCGCTGATGCGATTGATGCTGGCATGCATCATCCTAGCGTGAAGATCATGAATTGAAGTATAAACGGGTTGAAATAATTATTCTCTGCATCAGACCAGACAGGAGCAGTTGATGCTCCTAAGACACGAATGGAGCGCCCTTCTTAATGACCGGATCTTTAACCCTGATAAATAACCAGATCTGCATTATCAATCAGAAGCGGTAATATGTCGGTAGTACAACCAAAAAGGTTATGGATCAGTAGCCGGAAGATAAATCCCTTTGAAGCCACGCTGGGGAGCTGGCAGGAAGCAGTTGCTCAGGGATGAGACCTTCAAACTGGAAGAGTCTTTGGATAACTTTGGCATTAATTATGGTGCTTCTACTGCAGGGAGGGTACGGTGAAATGTTTTATACAACCATTTTGCGCTTTGATAGTGCTGCTAATGCTCATAGTAGCCCTGCTACATAGAGACCTTTACTTTCTATAGTGGCCTGAAGAGACGTTTGGGTAAAGTTTTTGCAATATTGGACGATGAATTGATTAGTACATCTTGCAGAAGATGAGAGTTAGCTGTCGGAAAAAATAAATATTCAAAATTACTGAAGGGATTTTTATGGCTGAATTGCTGGAGTTAGAGTTCACTGAGGATATTTATTACTCAATTGGAAATAACCCAAGCATTAAGGAAATCATAGCCTCTTTACAGGGCTGGGAGGCCTTGATAAAACAGTCCAGAGGCGTGCTTTCTGAACTTACTGGATCCCATGTACTAGACGTTGACGTTCGCGTTAGTAAGCTAGAGGTTGGATCGTTAAAAGAAAAATTACTCATTAGACTTTTCTTTGCAAATGAGGAAGAATTAAACAAATTTGTTGATGAAGTCAGAACCAAGTACATAGGGGAAGGGAAAGTGAGGAACGCTCTTTTGTGGGCTGTTGTTATCGCCCTTGCTGGTACTGCATTTCTCTCCCTGGCCAAACTCATGGCCCCTAATACTACGTCTCATTTTGAAGCTAATAATAATACGATTATCAATATTGGCGCAGGACAAACCGAGATTACTCCTGAGCGAATCCAGGCGATCATAGACAGTAGCGTTACCGATAAAAAAGTTCTTGCTAAGAGTGCGGTAAAAATTCTCTCTCCAGCAAGGAATGATGACAATGCAACTCTCGTAATAGGAAGTGGCGATGTTCAATATACTTTGCCAGCTGAAACAATAAAAAGGTTCCTACAGACGTAGAATTCCCTCCAGATACCTACACACGAGATCACAGCGATGTTGACCTTGAAATTAGAGCAACAGATTTAGATCACCCAGAGAAATGGGCCGCCGTCATACCGGGTTTAGTAGACAGGCGAGTGAAACTGGTACTAGCTCCCGGCATCAATCCGGACAATATAAAAAGACTTTATACAGCTAGAGCTGACGTGACGATTACCTATAAACACACATCATCTAAAAGCAACCCATACCAGCCTTCGGAAATTTTTCTCAAGGCCATCATAACTGAGAATTAATAATCCTCTCCCGGCCCCAGCACCGGGTTTTTCACGCCTGTAGCCGATAGCCCGCCAAGCGGGCTTTTTTGTGCCTACCGATCCAGTACGCGAACCGCCACCTCCATTACTTTTACCTTCAATTCAGTTCGCGCGCTTCCTTTGAGTATATAGCCCACATTGCTCAATTTTCGACCAAATCACGATATCACGTTCTGTTATGGCGGGTTTCTTATGGCCTCATAAAACCCCTCATTAGTCTGACTTACAATCTTCTAACAAAATATAAAGCGAAGTCGGGAAAATTTAGTGTTTTGATGTACTGGTTATGTGTGTTTTTTCATCTAAAATAGATGCCCCGGTGTCCGTACCGGTTTTTTTGTGCCCTGTTAGCTTTCAGTTAACACACGTATCACCATCTCATAATACTTGTCTTCTCTTGCATCACTCCTGGCGTGCCTTTCCTGAGCAAGCCTTTTCACAATTTCATCTTGGGCAACTTTTTGCCCTGACCATGAATATTAAATACCGCATCACCTAAGATCGTACAGCTGATGAGCTTCTTATCCCTTTTTATTAAAGCTTATGTTTACCCCGCCGATAACATGGTATGGGTCGATATGGCTTCGCCTGTATCAGCCCCCTGATGTATTATTTGCCCGTTTTATGCGGGGTTCTTAAAAACTGAGAGTAGCATCTGCACTTACAGAGCGATTGCCAGCTCCAGGGAAACCATATAAATACAGAATATGCCCGCCTTGAGCGGGCTTTTTTTGGCTGGCTTTTAATAAGCCGTTCAGGCAGCATTATAACGAGGGGGTTTACTGGCTGCTCTTCCCCTTCTGCTGATAGCACCACCTTTACGACCTGCTTCAACAGCGCGTTCATGGTTGTTTTTGAAATTCCCACCACTGATCTTACCGCCCTTCCTTCCCTCTTCAGCGGCACGCTGAGGATTTTCCGCAAAATTTCCCGCTCCACCGCGACGTGTTTTCATGAATGCTCCAGATTTGAGTTAAGTAGTGTTTTCATAAACAAGCATAGACTTGATATCTGGCCGTCGCGTTTATTAATTGTGGAGTGAGACGCTGATCATCATCAGGCAGCATGAAAGAAGAGTGACTCTAAAGAATAAAAACTATCTTATATTACTAATATCAATTGTCTGCATTAATGACGAACATCACGAATTCATTTCAGAATTATTTATCTATTTTTGGTGTTTAATTATGATGCTCAGGTAACACACAGCAAAGTGTTGCGAACGAAGAGAATAAGACACCAGAGTACGGTTGCCCGCCCTGTGCGGGCTTTTTTATGGCTACTCTTCCTGAAGTTTTACCGCCAGCTCCATCACCCTGACCTGGCTATGATCCCACTTATCTTTTTTGGCAAGCTCTGTTCTGATAACGTTCGCTATAGCTACCTTTTTCGTCTCGTAACCTTCTGCTGCCAGGCTAAAATCACATCACCTACAATGCGGCACCTCTCCTGATACATCAGCTCAGCTTTTACTTCAGCGTTCATTGGACTGGATGCTCAAATCAGAGGTGATAAAACGTATCGAAGCCTGCCCTCCATGGGATAACTCTTAACTGAGTCGATTTTTACCGCTTACGCTTGAAATCACGTATCAATTTTTTAGTATTAATTGTGTTACGCAGAACCTGGTCTTCCTACCACCAGGTGAAGGGAAGTTGCTGGCGGGAATGCCTGTTGTTTCCCATGCGTAAGACATGTAAAACCTAAAATCATGACGCCCTTAGGCGTCCGACTGAACTCCTTTCCCCGTATTATCCTCATGAGGCGGGGATTTTTTTGCATGCCTTACAGCGTTTTCACTAAAGAAATTATCGTTCTAACCGAAAAATTAAAGGTATTAATTCAGATTTTCATATTGAGAGATACATCCTGATTTTGCCCACTCATGAGTGGGCTTTTTTATTCGGAGGGTCTTGTTGGCCACTGCACATCAGGCGCATCACTTAAATCGGTATCATTAAGCACATCGATGTAATCCAGCCATGCATTGACTTTACTTGCTTCGGATTCTGTAAGCTTTCTTCCCATCATCAGTTTCAGATTCAGTGAATAAGTAGCAGAGTTTGCTTCAGCAAGGAGAACATCCCGCTGTGCTTCCGCCTGTGCCACATAGTCAGGATCAGGTATTTTTTCTAACCTCGGGCCTTCATCATCAAAAACCTGATAGTAGCCATCCGGTGGATTCCAGTATCGGTCATAGTCTTCACTGAGCATTTCTGTCAGGTCATCAGGCTTGTTTTCATAAAGTGGCATTGAAGACAAGAGATAAAACCCCTTAACAGATAGGCTGAAGTAGTATTTTTCAACAAAAGGAGTCTCTTCGAAATTGTTATCTGTATCCTGAAGTTCTTCGCTCATGATTAATATCCGATTGCTATAAAATTAATACGACATGCGGAGCTTGACTGCCCCTCAACATGAATATCAAAATTGGCAGGTCTTCCAGTTCTGAAGTTAATTATGCGAACGCTGGTACCTCCCGTGCTGTCACCCAGAACAGGTATCACTATCATTGAGTCATTCGCAAAACTTGAAGGGAAAGCTATTGTTGTTTCACCAGATGAGTTAAGCGTAACGACTGCTGAATTTGTCTGAATATGTAATGTCCTGCTGCCCGTTCCGCAGGGTATTTTCCATTGGTTAGTGCCGGGAGAACTAAATCCCAGGTTTGCTAACGTGGCATAAGCCGCTGCTGTAGATATCCAGCTTTGTATATTGGTATTTGTTAAATTCTGGCTGTTCATGTTCATCGCGCCAGTCATGGTTCCACTACTGGCCGTAAAAGACTTACAGCTAATGGCATTCGCGAAAGATGCCAGGTTAGCATCGACTGACAGCCAGGCTCCAGAGTTACTTTGTGAGTTATTTACTACAAAATTTGCACCCGAACCCGTTCCAAAAAATATTTGTCCGGCAGTTGTCTGCGCACCGTAATAACTGTTTGCATCCGAGTTGGTGCGGTTTGCATTGAAACTTAATGTTCCCGACCCTTCACGCGAAATGGTTCCTGATGCTTTTAGTTGGCCTGTAATCTCTCCTCCTGTCGTTACATCAAGCTTGTTAGCCATATCGGAGGTTAGTTTAGAAAAGCTACTAATCGTCACGCTCATTCCGTCTGGCGCGGTAAGCGTCACATTTCCGGTTCCGGTCATAATCTGCTGCCAGCCATCCATTTGTGACTGATAATAGCTCAGCTGCGCAGCGAGACGGCGCGCAAAGTCAGGAACGGAGTCGGTATAGAAAGACAGGATGGCGTAAGCCTGCCCCGCAGCAATCGTGCCGGGTGACGTCTTGAGCGTCAGCTTAGTTGCGCTGGTTACACTCGCAATCTCATACATCTTAACCGTGCCAGAACCGGGAATAAGCAGAGCCTGACCTGCACCAATTGACTGCTTGTTATCCAGCCAGTTGGTACCTGTGCCGGTTACTGTCGTTCCTGATACGGCTATCGTGCCGGTGGTATACCATGCCATTTACTTTTCTCCGGGCAATAAAAAACCGGCTCAGTGGCCGGGCTGGATTATTTATATTTCAATTCAAATAGATATACAGATCGTAATGATCTAAATCATTCATTTAAATACGGATGAATTAAGTGCTTTTATATAAACCAAACCAAATAAACTGAAAGAAAATATGAAAACGATTATTGCGCTTACTGCAATTGCTTTGGCCTTAACCGGTTGCGCAACAAGCACGCCCCCTGTTTGTTATAACAAGGCCAATATTGCAAATCACGTTTACGACATAGCAATATTCAGGAAAGAAAACGGTAGATATCTTGCCGGATATCCTTTCTATGCATGGACAAATAAAACTGAATTTGTTGATACCGCTGAGTGCGACAGATTAAACCCCTAAAGCCTGACGGTAATAGGCGTCATAAATATCACATTCTATATAGCCTACTGTACCTGCAACCCATGACGGCGGCAAAGAAGGGGATGGTATGATGTTCTGAAAATACCTGTCCAGTGTCGTCGCGGCGTAGTTGCCGGACGAGTCACGCCCTGCCGATGCGCATTCATACCATGTCGTATATGTTCCCGGAACACTGGGGTCTGTCTGTATTGCCCTGGCTGAGGTAACTCCATTCGATATGGCAAGAGGCTGCGCTGCAGAAGTTACCGTGCCGCCGTTGAGGATATTCATTTTTAACGGCAGGCAGTTGTTGTGCCATACCATGCTACCGTTTTTATACAGAAAGAATCCCCATACGGGAGTATTAATCAGTAGTTTAGCGAATATGTAAATACGGCACGCCTGCATGGCGTTAAGTCCTGTATTCGATCTGAATTTAAAAGTCCAGTAACCGTTCTGATTTATCTCAGTCCACCACACATGATCATATGTGCTGCCGGTCGCGCGGTGGAAAGCCATAATAGGTACAGATGCGGGTATGTTTGTCTGGAATATCTGGTCATATGCGGGCGAAATATCTATAACCTGCGCCAGGTTGTACGGCGTAAAATCAGGAGCAATTTTGAATGTTCTCGGGTTTGTGCTGTAGTCATACATCGAAAACCCGAAATACATTCCACTGTCTGCGCCTGCTGTCGGGGTGGCGGTAACAATGAGTTTGCTGGTGTTTTTAACGTTCCATGTCACTGTTTGTCCTGACACGCTGACGGTATAGGAATCTCCGCTTGTTCCCTGCCCTGAGTATGTGTTCATCAGCGCGGCAGACAGCGTAAAGCCGGGGAGTGAATATGTTGTGCTGCCGTTACCTGAAACATATTTTATATCGGCAATAAAATTGAATGACATACTGTTAAGGACGTCAAAAGACGTCCCTTTAAGAAATGCCTGAAAACCCATACTCATAAACGCTGCCCCATCACCGCCGCTGGGTTGTTATTTTCGTCATACGAAACAATCCTGTTATTTGAAATAACTAACCTGCCCTGGCCCGGTACAGTCCCGTTAATTTCAAATGTTCCGGATTTATCGAGCCTCCACCCTGTAGAGCTGGCCACATAATTCGTTGACTGGATGTATGCCCCGATCATCGCATTCGTAATGGTTCCATCACCGATAAACGCCGTATCGATAATGGTTTGCCCGTTCTGAATGGCGAAAAAGTTTTTGGCGTTGCGCCGACATTCGTCATCACAGCAAAACGATCTGCAAGGAAAAGTACCTGTGACTGCATACCGTCTGGCGTGTTCTCGACACCAATACCCATACCGGCTGCGTAATACCTGCCGTTTGAGTCCACACCAAGCTTAATGCTGTACTGAGCGGAAACCTTGCCATCCAGAGAGGACACCGCTGAGGAAGTCTGCTGCACGGTAGCATTTGTGTCATTAAACTGAGCTGATACGGTCTGTTGATACTGCGCGAATGCCCGGTTAGCATCAGCCTGAGCAGTTTCAGTTGTCACGATACGCGCTTCGGCTTTAGTTACTCTGCCGTTTACAACACCCACTGCTGCGCGCTGAGACTGATCCGCCGCATCGTTCGCAAGGGCGTTTTCAATATCAGTTAAAGCCTGACTGTCGGCATTGGTGAATGCTGCCTCAGTGCTTTGCGTCAGCTTACTGAGCGCCTGATCGGTTGTGGTTTGCGCCGTCTGCAGGGTGCCAATCGCCGAAGTGTTGTTATCCGTAGTAGCCTTTACGCTGCTGATGGTCTGCGAAAGTGCTGAATCCGCATCCGTGCGCGCCTTCTGTTCTGCGGTGATATTTGCCACATTAGTTGCAACAGAGGAATCCAGACTGTCCAGACGCTGCGTTGTGGCCGACTGGTTATCCGTAACCGTTTTCTCTACTGTGGTCAGGCGAGCTGTATTGCCTTCAGTTGTGGCTTTAATATCAGTGATACGCTGACCGAGTGCGGTATCAGCATCGGTTCTGGCCGTCTGTTCTGCCGTAATTGCTGCACTGACACCAGTCACAGCACTGGTATTTTTATCCAGATCGTCACGTACCGCAGCAATATCCTGCTGTGCCTGGCCAACTGCATTATTCAGCCCCTCAACTTCGTCTTCGACGGAGTCAATGCGAGCCACAAGCTGCTTACCGGCTTCACTTTCGAGAATATCTTCACCAATCCAGTCGAGAATATCACTGGCGTCGGTTGTAGCCTGTCCCCTTACCCAGCCTGTATAGCCACTCTCATTCCCGGTTTTATCGACCAGTTGAGCGCGATACCAGAAAATCTGACCGGCCTTAAGTCCCATCTGCTGGTACTTACTCTGCGGGTAAGGTACATCAGCAAGCAGTAAAGGTGACGTTCCGTCAGCGTCTGCGCTGTACTGAATCTCTGTCTTAAGGGTATCTTCGGTGTTAGCCGGGAAACCCCAGTTCAGTTCAACGCCGAAAACAACGTCATCAGAAGCGGAGAAGCCAACCGGCTTAGGTGGATTACCTACCTTACCTGTGAGCGTTTTTTCCTGCGAATAGCCCCAGCCTGAAGAAATTTCAGCAGCGTTGATTGCCCGAACGCGCACCAGATAACGACCGGCATAAATACTGGGAACCTCAAATGAGGTTACTGAAGCACGCGCCACGTTAATCCAGTTGCCGTCATTTCGCCGCCACTGCGCTTCATACGCAATAGCGTTAGCCACTGCATCCCAGTGAACACGCATCGTTTCCAGGCTTATGCCCTGCTGAACCACGGAATATGAGTCGATAACGATGTTAGAAGGTGCCGCCTGATTTCCTGGAGGAATGACACTTACCGGGCGCTGGTCAATCACTGCGCCGGTATCAATACGCGCATATTTATCCGGGTCGTGAGCGGTTCCGGTAATGGTGAAAGTGCCGTCATCATTCTCCGTCACGGTCGTGACGCGGTACTGCTGCGCATACAGCTCATCGGACTCAACAACCCACACGCATTCTGACTGCGGCGTTTCCGAATAAGCGGTCGTGACAGTCACGATATTATCTGTGATTGACTGGATAGTCCGGCTTTGTGCTATACCACTGGGAAGATTGACCTGTAGGCGGTCACCAGCCACGGCATCAGGTTTTCGGTCCAGTGTCAGGGCGCGTCCGTTAACAGCACTGATGCGGCCACCGGTTACTTTGCCTGACAGGTATTCATCGGCTACCGCAATGACATAGCCAGGCTGAGGGATATCACCATCAAGGCCCACGCTGAAAGAAACAACCCGGTCTTTATTGTTGGTGAGAATGCCCCAGCGCCCTTTGCGGTTGGCTTCGGACTGACGTGTGCAGCCGATAGCAGTAATCTCAAGCTGGTTGAATACCTTATAACGTGTGACTAAATCTTTTTCGAACACCGGTTCCATGGCATCTGCATAGGCATTAGCAGGATCGGACCACGACACAAGTGCAGAGGTATAGCGCGTTTTGGTTGTGCTGCTTGAATAAGCAAACTCTCCATCCACCACGTTCGCGTTTGTGAAGTTGTAATCCACATCACGCGGCATATCTGCCAGCGCATAAATCTGATCGCCGCTCCAGAACGTCATGCCACGGAATATGGCCGCGAAATCACGCAGCACCGTATAGGCATCATTTCTGTTTTGCACAAACACATCGCAAATATAACGTGGCTCTATTCCCGAACCGCCTTTACCGTCCGGCACCATCTGATCGCAATACTGCGCAACCTGATACAGAGACCATTTATCGATATTTGCTGCCGTCAGGCGGTCACCCAGGCCAAAGCGATCTGTAACGACCAAATCATAGAAAACCCATGCCGGGTTATTGGTCCACGCCCATTTAAACGTGCCCTCCCAGGTGCCGGAATAAGAGCGCGTTACAGGGTCGTAGGTATCAGGAACGCGGATAACACGCCCTTTAGGTGTACAGGATACCTGCGGAATGCTGCCGTTAAACTGACTGGAATCGAACTCGATATAAAGCAAGGCTGTATTTGGATAGCGAAGCTTGGCGTCGATAACCTCGGTATAGCTTTCAAGGACCATCGCATCGCCAACTTTGGCGCTGTTTGCGTCAGGCGTGATTTTGCGAAGACGTACAGTCCATATGCTGCCAGCCTGCGGCAACTCAATACGGTGGCTACGCTCATAACCTGACGTTGTTTTTCCGGTTACGGCGGTATCAAGAACTGTCGTCCACGTACCGCCATCTGTTTGCAGGTCAACAGCATATTTTACAGTGTTGCCAACCAGGTCCCCGTCATCTTCCTGTTTAAAAAGCGCAGACCATTTCAGGCGCAGACGAATAGCGGAAAGCTGGGTATTAGTGAAAGTGTGCACCCAGGCCGTAGTGCTGGAGATATCTGAGCCAACGCTGATTTCATTTTCAGTGCCTGGAATGCCCTGAATATAGCTCTGAGCCTGCGTTCCTGAACGGAACTCCCACGCAACGCCACTGAAATTTTGTGTGCCGTCATCATTCTCAATTGCCGTACCGTCCAGAAATATATTCTTTGCGGTAAGTTCACCAGCAAATTCACCTTCACCCAGAGCAATTAATAATTTGGCCTTCGCTACTGATTGCAGATCATCTGGCTGTTCTGTTGGAGTGCGTGAAGATGATGAGCCGCCCTTCTTGCCCCTGATTGCTTTTGCCATATCGCGCCCATAAAAAGGCCGCATAAGCGGCCCTGAGAAAGAATTAAAAGTTACTGCTGATCTTCGACATAAATCCCGGCAGAGATGATGGCCCCACCTATTAGGCGCTGGCCATAAAGTAGTGGCACGGGATAGCCTTGCGCGGCTGTATTTGTTGCTCCGCCGAAAGCATAAGAAGCCTGATTATCAGCGTCCTGTTTACTGGCCAGCCCTGCTGTTTGAGGTGAGAGCATTTGAACAACGCCTCCGAGCATCATTGCTGCTCCCATCATTGCCATTTTTGACCCGATAGCCCAGCCAACGCCGGTCCAGCCAGAAACATAGCCAATAACAACACCCACCACTACCAGCACAGCCCCTAAAATGGTTTGCAGCGCACCTGCTTTTTTGCTTCCAATTACTTGAGGTACAATTTTTATTGTCTCACCAGTAACCGGATAACCCATATCATCGATACCAATGTTTTTTTTACCGCGGAAGACAGCGAAAGTCAGCCCTCTGATTTTACTATTATTTAAATATCGCTCGAAGTTATCTAATGTTTTACACAAGGCATGAACTGCTTCGGCATTCGTTCTGACAGAACGCTTATGCACTTTTCCAAAGATTTTACCTAATTGACCATATAGCTCTATCGTTACCAATTTCTCTTCGGCAATAACTGACATATATTCTCCAAGCGAAAAAAACCACCCGAAGGTGGTTTCAATTATCAAAGACATGATCTTGCTGCTTTGCCCCAAGGGTCATTCCAGCCTTTTGATAGAGCATAAACTTTTAGGTCTGTACCGCTATCTTGCGCCTTATCTATTTTCACAAGCGATACCGCGCCCATCAAATCATCAGAAGAAGATATTTGATAGCCTGTTTCTGTTGGCACGCTGGTCGATGAAGGCTTTAACGCTACCCACTTAGGAGCAAGACACTTATTCATTTCTTCAGGAGTTTTTGAAGAATGTCCTGTGTAGATTGGTTTATCATTCTCAAGCCCGGTAGTAGAACAGCCTGATAAGACTATTAAAGAGAATACGATTGATAATCGTCTCATTATTCTTCCCTTAAATAAAAAAGTAGTCGAATAATAGCAGCGACAAATCCTATGACAATCTTTCTAAAAAAGATCTCTGTGCCTGATCTGCTTCATGGTTCTATCCATCCAATATCCACCATAAGGTGTGCGATTACTAATACGCCCGTATAAATGGTGAAGCATCAGGTTACCTTCAAGGAGAATTCCGGCGTGATTCCACTTGTTCGCCTGGACCTGCATCAAGATCACATCACCAGGCTCAGGCGATCCTGTGACATCAACAAATCCCGCGCTTTCCCAGTTGTCCTGATAGAAATTGTCGGCATACTCATCTTCCCACCATGGATAATCCACGCGGTAATCGGGCAGTTCAATTCCATGCTCCTGCCGGAAGTAGCTCATCACAAGACCCCAGCAATCTGAATGACCAAGCACGAACGGACGACCGAGTAGCGGCAGTTCGCCACGCGGGTTAATAGTGCGAAGGTCGCCTTCAGGCCAACTTACGATATGCCAGGGAACACCGTTGGCATCACATTGCGCTTCATCAAGCGGACTGGGGCGCGTTGTGGCATCAGGGTGACTGTGCACAATCGCCGTAACAGTTCCCCAGTCCTCAGCCTGTGCATAATCTTCGGGTGAAAGCAGGAATTGTTCATTCGGCTCAGCCGCCTGATTGCGGCACGGGAAATAACGCTCTACCCGGCTTTTCTGCGCAACTACGCCGCAACATTCGCGAGGATATTCAGCCGCAGCATGCGCCATGATCGCATCAATGGTTTTTTGCCGCACGATTAGCTCCTGATCAAAGAGGTTCCCGGGAAACCACCAAATGAAAGCTCTTCATTTTCGCCAAAACGCAGCTTGCAGCCAGTTAGCGTACCGCTGCATTCGTCAAGAGAGGGATCATTCACAGGATTGTTGAATTTGTCGAAGTATCGCGAACCGGCATAATCACAGCCGTCCCCGGTACGATATTTACCCCGGATGCACCAGGTGCAGAGCGAATGAAGCTGGCGCGTTGGTATCATCAGCCCCTGCAAGTCCATAGGGCTACTTAGCGTAAACTCGACCTGCGTTTTTGTTTCAGCACTCTTGCTGTCGATGTAAAACACCTTCAGCTTTTCCTGCGTTGGATCGGCGCTGGCGTTACCGTCAGGGAAGTTTTTCGCGTCAAGATACTGAGCAAGCGTATCGTGAATCGAAACCTTAGCCTGAAGAAGGTCGTCATATGCCAGGCACAGCGCCGTAATCGAACCATCAAGATTCGCCACTGTCAGCTTTGGCTGCGCACTGCTGCCGGTTGTCGACGTTTCCATGCCTTCAATTTTGCATGGCCACGCAGAATACTCTTCCCCCTGCCACCAGATGGACTTTGCCGGAAGTTTTGACTCGTCACCGCCAGCAGCAATGATTTCAGCCTCCGAATGGGGAATATTGCAGGCATGAAACCGAAGAACATCAGCCACGCCGAATGCGGTTCCATCCACTTCGTACAGCCGGATAAAGTTGCCAGGCTCAAGCTTCTGGTAATCGGTATTTATACTCATGGTCTGAATGCCTGCTCAAAAGTTGCCGTCAGATTAAAAAGCCCTGCCCCGAGCGCAGTCGGGGTATAAGTCTCGCAGCGGTAAAGGCCAAGTGGTTCAAGCGGTGGTTTCCACTGAAATGACCGCACACCGCCATGTGCATCAAGAAACGCTTTGATCTCGCTGATGAAAGACTCGGTACCGGTAAATTGCAGGTCCCAGTTCTGGGTTCTTGGATTCAGACCGTTGCCAGAGACCTGCGTATAACCATCACCAAACTGTACTTTCCGCGTATTGAACTTAGCCTCACCGGCCGCATTGGTGCGGGGGCACCAGGTAAAGGTTTCGATAGCCATGGGTTACCTGTTTTTCATTACGTTCCAGATATCGCCACCGGGACGGATATCTCGCATCATGTTTTGCTTATAACGCCGGTCAACAAAGCTACCGATTTCTGAGCCAAACTGTTCCCAGCCCTGTGTTGACTGCGTTGAGGTGTTTCCGTTGCCATCTACGGTGATATAAACCTGTGGCGCTGCGCTGCCTGATGGCGTTGCATTGGCTGTCCCCAGCGCACGTACACCAAGGGAGCCATCAGCAGCACGCGTAAGCGGCATGATTGCTTCAGGCCCGGCTTCGCCCATCAGCCCCGCGCCTTTTGCAAAGGCAAACAGCGTTGGCGAGCTGACGATTGAATTGCTGTACTGGCTGAGATCGGATGATGCGTAAACGCCACCTTTGGCGTTCAGCGTGAGGTTGTCATAAGCGCCGGAAGAAAATGCGTTCGATGTTGATGCCCCAGCAGAAGCGCCGCCGCCAAAGTAACCTGCGATGCCTGATGCGACAGTCCCCAGCAGGCCAGAAGATGAAGAACCGCCCCCATTGCGCTGACAACAGCCATTTGCAGCGCAACCTTCTCAATGATTTGCAGGACTGAAATGCCCCACGACTTCCAGCTAACCTTATTGCCTTCAAGCATTGAGGTGACATTACTGAACACGCCGTCGAGAGAAGATTTCACGCCATCCGATACCGTTCCAGAAACATCACTGATTTCATCAAACCAGTCAGCAAAGCCATCCTGTGCCCCTGAAATCCAGTCGGCCTGTAGCGCGTCAATCTGGCTGTAGTAATCCTGCTGAATCCTGAGTCGCTCTGACTGCGCATCACTTAGCACCTGAGTTTCCCGGTCATAAACTGATTTAGTAATTTCCCCGCCCTGATACTGCTTTTGCAGTTCCCGCTGTTGGTCGAGGTACTCACGCTCAATGCTGAGGCGCTCTTTCAGGCGTCCGCGCTCTTTATCACCGAGGCCGGCCCCTGAACATCAACATTCAGGGATGATCGGGCGTTATCGTTCTGCGCCTGAAGGTTGGCAACATACGCGGCAACCTTCATGTTTTCTTCATTTGCCTTTTTCACTGCATTAAGGCGATCAACTTCCTGAGCAAGCGATTCCAGTCGCTTCCGCTGAGTTGCATTGAGACCTTGTAGCTTGCCATCAGCGATATCGAACTGAAGTTTCTGCTGCTCAGTCACTACGGTGACCTTTTTACCAGTAGTGTCTATCAGTTCAATCTGGCGCATGTAGCTGCGCTCAGCCGCCTGGAAAGCAGACTCCAGTTTTTTACCAGCAGTATCTTTCGGCGGCTTGCCGTTGGTCTCTCCCGGGGCAAGGCCGAAGTCCAGCAGCGATGATGCAGAATCAGGCGTGACGGACGGCGAGACCTTTATATCTTTGGGTTGTCTGTTCAGCTCAGCCAGGCGACTGGTCAGCGAGGCTATTTCATCAGAGACAGCTTTCACGCTGTCGTCTTTGCCCATAATCCAGCCCAGGAACGTCTGACTGCCGTCATACATTCCGTCCCCGCGGCCCTTGATAGTGCTGTTGAGGTAGTCGATACGGGCCTGAATCTGGTCCGGGTTGTTCATATCAACATTGTTGCCAAGTGCGGCCATTCTGTTGCCGGAAGATGCAGCCAGCCTCCCTGCTCCACCCGCAGCTTTTATCAGCCACCCGGCCAGTTGTGCCACCTGACTTACGAGGTCGGCAATACCCTGGAGCACCTGCGGGTCGGTCAGAACATCATGAATCTCTGACAGGGAATTGTTCAGGGGACTCAGGTCTACATGCGCCAGACCTGCCGCGATTTCCATTTTCAGACCTTTAACCTGTGCTTCCATGTCCTGAAACAGGCCGTTGACCTTTATCAGATCATCAATGGACTGTGGATCGGGAGCAACGCCGTAATCCTTAGCCAGTTGAATGAACTGGTTCAGCTTCGCATTGTTGTTGTCGAACAGTGGAAGAAGTTTTGAAAGGTCATCACCCAGGCTTTCAAGAATGGTGACCTTTCCGGCGTTGGTGCTGATTTTCCCAAGCGCCTCACCAATCGCCAGCATTTGTTTATCAGGCGCTACCTTTGACAACTTCTCGGCAGACAGGCCCAGCGCATTAAGCGCATCGACTGCTTCGCCTGATTTATTCAGGACGGCATCACCAATTTTATCGCTGAGGTCTTTAAAAATGTCCGCCATCTTATCGCCTTCGACACCGGCTTTTTCCGCAGCGAACTGCCAGGCCAGCAGCTCTTGCGTGGACATTTTCAGGGATTTGGCCCACTGATCCGTGACGTTAATCTGCTCGGAAGTTGTTTTCAGTAGCGCGAACCCGGCAGTTCCGGCAGTCAATGCGGCAGCCTGTATTGCCCCCAACGGAAAGAATAGCGGCTGATGTTGCGGCAGCATCCTTCTGGACCTGTTTAGCCCATTTATCAGAGGCACGCTGCGCTTTATCCATGCCCGATGTAAAGCCGCCAACTTTAGCGATCAGGTCGATCGTCAGTGTCCCCA
Source organism: Pantoea sp. LMR881 (assembly GCF_027157825.1). Classification (NCBI taxonomy): domain Bacteria; kingdom Pseudomonadati; phylum Pseudomonadota; class Gammaproteobacteria; order Enterobacterales; family Erwiniaceae; genus Pantoea; species Pantoea sp. LMR881. Next base: position 180,852 of record NZ_JAPVOK010000002.1, on the reverse strand, counting down.
GTGATTTGGAAGCCATAAAATCTCCGTTGGCGGCAGTTATGTCCAGCTACTCTTAGCTTCCTCAAGAGAGATGGGCTCATTAGCAGCAGCGACTTTAGTAAAATGCAGGGTGAAATCGGTCGGACTGAATGGCGGTTTTTTAGGGTCACGGTTAACGTTGGCAATGGTGCTGGCAACCACCCCTGCGCCCCACTCGGTGCGCATCATTGGGTTCAGGCTGCCGTACCGCTCCCGGTATCTTGCCCAGAGCTGCGACTCTTTGAAGCTGATCGCTTCCCGCGCTTCGGCGATGGTGCGCCCGCCGACGCCGTTGAGGACGAGCTCACACCAGAATTCGTCTTCTGCGCTGAGCTCGTAGTCTTTCCCAAATCGTTGACATCCTGAATAGCGACCAGCAGCGCCACAGTGAGCGCGCCATCAAGAGCACCACGCTCTGGATCGGCCTCGCCAGTGATATCAGCAGGCGTAAAGACAGGCTTGCCGTTCTCATCACAGACCGATGCCGCAATACGACCGGCAACGCCATCAACTTTGCCACCGTAAGCCAGTACGTCAGATGTTGCTGTGTGATAGCCCATCGGGCGAATGAATACGGTGGCTGTAAATTTCTGCTCACCCTGTCTCCAGGTGATTTCTTTCTCAACCGGGCGTCCGGTAAAAGCACCGGATTTTTTCAGCTCATCAAGCGTTAATTTCATGAGTAACTCTCAGGTTGCTGGGGCATTTAAGCCCCATAATAATTAAGCGCCGGTAACAGCTTTTGGCACCCAGACGGCAGAGCCGGAACGCTGGATAGAGGCAGCAGTGGAAACTACCGTGTTGGCAGCAAAATCAAACGGGAAGTCTGACACGTAGCCTTTAAACACAAACCAGGTACGCGAATCAGGCAGAACAAGCCCGTCAACCGCACCGGTTGCACCATCCGCAGCGACGGTAGGTGTAGCTTCACCATCTGACCAGCCGATAGCGAAGGTCAGGTCCTGATCTTCTTCATCGTCAGAGATAGACAGGTTATAAAGCATTATGTGACTGGTATTTTTCGGATCGGCATTCAGTGTTGCTGATGCCTGACCGGGAGTACGCAAGCCACGCTTGTACGTCCGGTCAAACTTCTCAGAAAGACAGGTATCTTCAATCTGGTCAGCCGGGTTGCTGCCAGGGAAAATGCGGTAATGCATTCCACTTCGCTCACCGCGCCTTTTGCGAGCACATAGAGCTGCGTGCCTTGGGTCAGTACAGACATTGTTATCTCCGGTCATAAAAAAACCGGCTCATGGCCGGTGGGTAAAAGTTGGGTCAGCGCATCACTATCCAGTCAACGTCAAAGGAATAGCGGTAGCGCCTTGTTTCGCTGTCAATATCCTGACTTCCCCAGCGCGTGATATAAGCATGCGGCTCAATGGCGTCACGAAGTGCTGAGGCCACCGTAATCGCTTCATCTGGCGTATCAGCCCACACATCCACCTGAAGCGTGAACAAGTCAGCGTCAGGTCGCCGGGCGAGATAATTTTCAGGTGAGCCACTGATGTTCTGCCAGACGGCATAGGGATAAATAACGTTGTCGTCCTGCATGCCGAACGGATAGAGCCGCAGCGTGTCGCCCCCTATCAGCCGGTTTACATCCGCACTGGCTGCACATACCGCAAAAATCGGTGCAATCACGGCTGACCTCCTTTCTTCCTGGCACGCTTAATGGCCCGGTCAATCGCCTTTTCGTATTCATCACCAAAGGTGCTGACCACTTCCCCGATGCTGTTTTCGGCAGCGGGACGCAGAAACGGCTGCGCACGCATTTTTTCGGTACCGAACTCCAGCAGACGCCAGTGCGGCGTGGGTGCGTTCTGCGCTTTGTCCGGATGCTTTTTCAGGACAGCACCGTGCAGCACGCCAATACGGAAGCCCAGATTGCCGGTTTGCTTAAACAGCTTCCCGTTCCAACGCTGCGCCACGTTATCAGCGATACTGCGACCGGTAACCGGATCATCAAGACGCTGCGCATTCGCTTTTGCCTTACTGACAATGACGTTGCCAGCCTGGCGCAAAGCCGCCCTCCCACCTTTACGGCGCAGGTCATCGCTGACTTCATCCAGCTTGCCCAGCAGTGAATCCAGACCGGTAATGCTGAAATCAACCCCATCAGCCATCGTTCACCCCCTGCGAGCACGGAAGTGTCAGATACTCTGAGCCGCTTTTGTCATCAGCCAGAACGCCATGGATGTTGTAAACCCTGCCGCGAAACAGAATGCGGTGCTTACTGGTTACGTCATCCCGGAAACGAATGGTGATGCGCGATGTTATTTCGCTCTGCCCCGCCTGCGCGGCCACAAATTCCCGCGCTGACAGGTCCACAACGTTTGCCCAGAGCTTTGTCACGTCAGCCCATGTGTTAACGACCGCGCCGGTAGCCGGGCTCTGCGCCTTAACCGGCTTTTGCAGCGTGACGCGGTGTCGGAGTTTTCCGGCTTGCATAATTACCCTCCTGGTTTTCCGCTCAGGTAGGTCTGGCCGGGTGGATCAGGTATTTCTTCGTAATCGTCGGCCATCGTCTGGTACAGCAAAGCCGTTAATGATTCGTTGGATTCAGCCAGGCGGTTGATTGCTGCTGTCTGGGCTTTCATCCCCTCTGCCACCTGATGGAAGCTTTCGGCCAGTTTCTCCAGCGTCGTCGCCAGCAGGCTTACCTGTAGCTCTTTCATATGCTATTGCCATCCATTTTTTCAGCCATTCGCGGCGTTTCTGGCATCCTGAGCACGCCATCAGTGCCACTTACGGTGTCGGTACAACAGCGCCTCCACACCTAACGGAACCTCTGCCTGGCTCTGCCCGACAGCCTCACGATTGGCATAGTAGTGACCGATAAGAAGCAGCATTGCCTGCCAGATGCCGGATGAAAAAAGAACCTCACGGGGAGGCTCTTCATTTTCATCGGCAGGGGTAAGCTCAGTTACGAGCAGGCCATCACAATAGTTTTCAACGTAATCGACTGAGGCACCGGCATAACCTTTAATCAGATCGTCTTCGTCGTCGTGATCAACTCTCAGGTGCTTCTTTATCAGCGCCATCTGTGCCTGGCTTATTTCCACCCTTGCCCCCTTTCTTAGCGGATTTAGAAGCCGAATCATCTGTTGATTCTTCCTCCACGACCTCAGCCAGGCTCATGCCTACAAGCGCCTCGCCGATTTCTTTTTAACCACTTTCACTTCACCCTGAGAAACGGTGCCCAGGTGATAATGAGAAAACATACGGAGAGCTTTAATTTTCATGATTTAAAACGCGGCCATTGCTGGCCACGCCCTGATGTTATGCGCCAGTAGAAACGGCGATATCGCCGGTGACAATAGCGGCCGGACGGTAGTGAGCCAGCGCCAGACGCTCTTCACACAGAATGGTGAGCATGTTTTTAACAAAGTTGTCGCGGTCTTGGTTGCTGACCTCAACGGTGGCGTCCATACGGTCCCAGACCTGAGAAGCCAGACCGAACGCACCAACGGTGAACTTACCTGCCGTTTGTGCAGTCGTTGAAACGACCGGAAGCCCCCACAGCACTTTTGACGCAAACGCCTGCGGACCGCCGAGGATGTAATTACCGTTGGCATCTTTCAGCAGCGCGATACGGTGCCAGTCAGCCGGGTTGAGGATGATGCCGTCCGCTTCAAACTCGCTCAGAGATACCTGGTAAATCGCGTGAGCCAGCACATCAGCCCCGGTATCACCGGTAGCGTTCAGCGCGGTTTCATAACCGGACGCGACCACGTTCAGGCCCTGAAGGTTATCGCCGGTGCCGTCACCGTTCAGCATCTGGTTTTCTTCCACCAGCGCCAGACCGTACATCATTCGGGAATTGATATAGGACTGAAGCGCAGGCGCATCGTCCATAATCTGGCGAGATGCCTGCATCCAGTGCGCGATCGTTTTCACGTTCGCCGTTTCTTTGGTGAACGTGATGTTACTTTCCGGTTTGAGCGTGCCCTCAGCAACCGGCGCGGCAGCATTGGTAAATACGTTTTCACGCACGTATTCCAGGGCGTTGCTGGAAATGCGACCCTGTGACAGCAGGTCGCGCACGGTCAGGCGGCGCAGGCCCGGTATCAGAATGCCCGGATTCTGCTGAGGCTGTACCAGCGCACCGGCTGAGGCAGAGCCCGAGCCGATTGCTTTGTCAAAACTGGCTACTTTCGCTTTGGAGCGATCGCCGTTCCAGTTCTTGATCAGGTCTTCAGACACGCGCTCGGCAAAAGATTTCTGCGCAGTCTGCTCCGGTGCGTTACCGGCCATTTTCTGCTCAAGGTCAAACAGGCGGGTGCCGGTTTTCTTCAGTTCTTCCTGAGCGGTGTTCAGGTCCTGCTGAAGCTTTTTGTTAACTTCGCCGTTTTCGCTGATGGATTTACGCTGCTCTTCGATGAGGTTTTTCACTTCTTTCTGTGAGTTCTCAATCGCTTTTTCCAGAGTGGCTAATTCAGACATGTATAACTCCGTTACTGGTTCCGCAGGTTAGCGGCAAATGAGGTAATGCGCTGAGCCAGCGCGTCAATGTCGCCGCCACCGAACTCGCTTCGGTCTGCGGACTTAACACGGGCAATAAATGCCTGTGCCTCAGAACGAGAAAGCCCGACTGAATCCCTCAGCCAGGCCTCCGCGTCCCGTACAGATTTAATGGTTTCGATACTCTTCATGGCAGAGACGCCAGCGAGTTCGTTGGCCGGAAAGGTGCAGACGCTGATTTCGCGCAGCACAGAAATGTTCTTGATGATCATCCCGGTTGTACCCAGGCTGTAATCATCTTTGGAAATGGAGAACCCGACAGACATTCCCTCGACAGTGCCATGCTGCATGGCCGCTTTAAGGTCGCTGGCACCGGAATGGCCGGGCGTTAACTGACCGCGCACAAACAGCCCTTTCTCATCCTCCTGAAGCGCCTCCCACTTACCGACCGGGATTTCCCACGTTTTGTGGTTGAAGAACATCGCGACCTTGCGGGACTGACCGGCCAGCACGCTTTTAAATGCGCCGGGCAGGATGATGTCGCCGTCCGAATCGGTGTTATTGAACACCGATGCGTAGCCTTCAAACTCGCCCTTCGTACCGTCTCCAGAAAACTTGATTTCGGTATGTTCAAACGCCAGCGTTTTCTTAATTTCAGGCATTGAAGCCCCCATAAAAATTAAGCCCCGTCAGTGCGGGGCTCTTTGTTTGTTCCGAGGTCGGTAATGGGTATGTTTTGCGACTGCCGCGTGGCAACATCGCCACCAGGCAGCGGCGGCAGGTTGTCGAGCCTGCGCACTTCATTGATAGTGCGAATGCCGGTATTGACCATACCCTGCATAAACGCGGCGCGACTTGCTGAATCACCACGCAGCAGGCCGTCAAGGTTGTGCTCAGCATGCAGTCTGCCCTGATCCTCATCCTTAACCAGCCACCGTTCTATGCTGTATTCCCAGCGGTCCAGGTAGGGCTTCAACGTGTACTGCAAAAAGCCAAGGTTCTGCTGTTCAATGCCGCTGCCCCATGAAGTCGTTTTTTCCACGTCTCCCACCAGATGCGGTGGTACGCCGTAGAACCGTGCCAGCTCGGCGACCTGAAACTTACGCGCCTCAAGCATCTGCGCATCCTGCGGCGATACGCCGATGGGCTGTGTGGTAAAGCCGCTTTCCAGAATCCAGAGGCGCTTTCTGACCGGACCACCGGCAATCTCTTTAAAGTTTTCCTCAAGCTGACCGCGCTGCTCTTTGGTGAGCACTTTGCCGTCTGTCATCAGAATCTGCGGCGATTTCGCGCCGTTCGCGAAAAAACTCGCGCTGGTTATCTTCCATGGCAATGGCCACGCCTGCGGATTTGGCACTGAACGCCAGCGGCGACAGGCCCACCAGACCGTTAAAGCCAAAACCTTTCAGGTGAAAGATTTCTTTTGGCTTGAAATCCGCATATTCCGTATCGCGCCGGTAGCGGTAGATGACGTTTTTGCCGTTATCACTGAGGCGTACATCCATATTTGCGCTCATCAGCGGCAGCATACTGATCACATCGCCAACACTGTTGCGCTCAACCAGCGCATACGCATTACCGTAGGCGCAGAGCTGCATAGTCATGGCCTCGCGAAACTCCAGCGCGGTCATAAAGTTGTTTGGCCGGAAGCGAAGAAGTTTTGCCAGCGGATTGCTGTTATCTGCTTTCTTTCGCTGATCGTCTTTGGTTTCGTACACATCAAGCGGCAGCGAAGCCGTCACGGTAGATATTAGCCTGATACAGGCCCATACCGTGCTGATCTGCATATTTCGCTCGTCAGAAACCACTGATTCGCCAACGGTGCCATGCGCCGATGTGCCAGCCATCTGCGAGCCCTTATCCGGCGACACCAGGCGACCACCTGTAAGAATGGAGGCCATCCGGGCCCAGAATGGCGAACGTGTCCGCAAGTCAATGCTGTAATCGGTATCTGCCATGTTAAACACTCAAAAAGTTGTAGATAAAATCGTTAACGTCGCCCTGTTCTTCAACCTCGTCGCTGTTCTGTGCGCCGACTGACATTGCCAGCGCAACCATGCCGTCTATCCTGCCGCTGGATTTACCCTTCACGAATTTACGGTTGCCTGCGGGATCGGTAATGACCGTGGCGTTTTTCGCGCACATTTCCAGAATCGGGTGATTACCGTGTTTAAGCTGTGCGCCAAGAAGTTTTGTTTCCAGCTCGCGCAGTGCCGGTGACATTGAAACGAAGCCCTGCCCGAACTCAACAAAGCGTTCAAGCTCTGCTTCTGTGAATCCCGCATCGATGAGGTGTGGTCGCAGGAAGCGCATGTTGTAGCGGTCAAAGGCGATGGCCCTGACGTTGCAGGTATCAAAAATCTTTCTCAGCTCGGTTGCGATGAACGAGTATTCAATCGCTTTACCCGGCGTTGTGTTGAGATAACCCTGCTTCGCCCAGATGTCATACGGCACGCGGTCATTACGTGCCTTGTCTGCCAGCCCTTCAGCCGGAAGCCAGAACTTGGAATGCACATCGCCCTTCGCCGATGTCAGCACCAGCGCGGTAAGGTCAGACACGCTGGACAGGTCAAGTCCGCCCCAGACGGTGACGCCAGTTAAATCATCCGGCTCCTCCTTGTTCATGTGCCATACCGTCTGACTGACGAACGGGCTTTTCGCCTCAACCCTGCGGTTCAGCACAAGGTTTTCAAATTCAGCCTGGCGGGACGGCAGACGCTTGGCGCTCGCGGCCATATCCAGAACTTCTTTCTGATTCATGAACACGTCAAAGGCCGGATTTGCCGCCCGGATGGCTTCAACCGAGAACGGGTCAATGTCTTCAGGTGCAGTCTGGAGCCGGACCACGGTGCGCGGGTCTGCGCCGGTCAGGCCGTCGTCAATCAGCAGGCTGAGAAGATCGCTCGCGTCGGGTGCCTGCGTGCTGATGATGACTGAAATCGGGTTATCCTGAGCAGCGGTTGCGGTTTCAAGCGCCTCATAGAGCGGGTCGCGAGGACCGCGCACCTGTCCCAGCTCATCGTGTGCAACGAAACGGGGCGAGAATCCGTAGGCCGTGGTGGCCTCGGCGCTCAGTGCCCGATAGTACGAACCCAGTTCCGGGCAGTGAATTTCCTTTGCTGAATCCTTAATAGCCACGTACTGCATCAGTACCGGATTCATGCGGCACATTTTCGAGGCCAAGTTAAACAGAATTGCTGCCTGGTCACGCGAACGCGCAGCGGAATAAAGTTGAGAGTTATGTCCTGCCTCCGGGCCAACCAGATACAGCAGCATCAGCATGGCGGTCTCAACCGTTTTGGCGTTTTTGCGGCCCCGGCTGATGATCGCACGGCGCGTGCCATGTTCATTGTCGAAGATGGCCCGGAAGTCGTCTTTCATGAACTCAGCCATTTTCAGCGGCTGGCCGACATACTTCCCTTCAGGGATAAGAATATTTTTTTCACACCAGAGGATGTTGCGTTCGGCCCTTGTCAGAATTTTTTTAGCCATCTGCTAACAGCCTTAATCAATTTCCCAGGGCTTTTCTCCCGGGCAAGATTGTTATGCGCACGCCCTACCGTTTTTGGGTCTGCCGTCGCCTGTCGGGTGATCCTCAGCCGGGTTGCCAGAGATGACGCCGAACGCACTTCGCGTTCGCGCATGGTGAGCAGCTTGTCGTAACGCTTCAGGCCGTCTTCACGCGACAGCCACTCCATCTCAAAATCTTCTAGCTGCGTGGTCAGCAGGCGCGCCTGCACCACATGACGGCAGTACATCTCCATCATGTCGCGGTGGGTTTCGGTGAATGAACTGGCCGGATTGTCGTTAACAAGCCGTACCCAGACGTTTATTTCCGGGTCGCTGAGGTGTAATGAAGGCTGTAACCTGCTTTCAGCCAGTGCTGGCAGCGAGACAGCCGACGTCGCGGCAAGAGATTTTCTGCCTCGCTGAGCCATCGCATTTTTCCTTTTTTTCTGGACGTTTTTAAAAAAAGACTGAGGGCGCGGTCTTTAAGGATTTGCTGCCAGAGTTTTTGCCCTCCCCCTGCCAGCCTTGATTTCAAATGTGAATTAATCTCATTTATCGATTATTTGCAGGTTTTCGTGGTAAGGGCGGGCTGGAGCTAACGATCCTCCGAAGCCGAGAGGTATAGATATGCTGACTGTTGGCGGCGTCTCTCCTACCTCGTGGTTGAAGCTTATCGCGGAGACGGATTTAAAACTTACACCATCAATACTGAACTCAATCAGCTGGCCGTCGCGGTATTCAATCTTCAAGTCTTTCATCTGATGCTCCTGTTACCAGATAACGCGACCTTCATCGTCGAACTCGGTCGCCGTCCCACCCTTTTCCATACGTTGCTTCACTGAATCGTGGCAGCGTTTGCATAAACTTTGCAAATTTTCCGGGTCATGGAACAGTACGCCATCGCCCTTGTGAGGTTTGACGTGGTCAACGATGGATGCGGATATCACCTGATTACGCTTGAGGTGAAACTCACACAGTGGCTGCTTCTGAAGCTGGTGATAGCGCAGGCGATACCAACGCCTTGTGTTGTAGAGGTTATGCCAGGGTGAATTGGAAGCCATAAACATCGCCGCTAAGTAATGAACACAAAACAATTAGTGTTCTTAATGCCAAATGAAACTGTAGTAAGATGCTAACGATCACATAGTCTTAGAAGAATTGAGGATATGCTTTTGTCTGATAAAAAAGGCGAACCGAGTAAAGAACATCTTGAATACCTTGTGAAAGTCGCAGCAGGCGTTATTGAAGATTTAAAATCACCAATTGCTGTTAATAATCTGGATAATGTAAGAAAGATTCTTAATCGTGGTGGCATTTCGGAAATACTTGAGGCAGCTTCTTGGCTGGATTCATATAAACCTGATCGTCTTATTTGAGTATCCAAACTATAAACAAGGAATTTTTTATGACCCCAGCAGTAGGAAAAAGACTTTTAGATGCATGCGCAGAACTTGATAACGACATCAAGATTGCAGCTATTTATGCTTTAGGTGAATCGGCTGATACATCTCCCGCTGTAATTCAAAAGTTATTGGATTTGAGTACCAATTTGAATAATGATGTAAAAATCGCAGCCCTTAAAGCATTAGGGCGAGTATCTAGAAATAAATGACGTGCTAATTAGAGGGAGACTCCCCCTCTCAATCTTCCTGATAGCTTCTCTATCAATATTGCACTGTGCCAGCACGCCGTATAGTTCAGCGTTTAACGCCACGCTGTCACCAAAGTTCATAGGCTCTGGCGGCTGCGGCACGTCAATCGGGCTTGTCAGTTCCGCTGGAAGGTTTAGCCGTGGCTGCTTTACTGTCTGGTACTCCACCAGCGGCTTTTGCTGCTTCGCGCAGCCGGTCAGCAGCATTAGGGGGAACAGGAGCAACAGCACACTTGTCCGCCTCAAGGTAACGCTTGATTTCATTCTGTAGTTTCCGGTTCTGCTGTGCTGTCACGGCGCGTTGTTCGGTAACCTGACTCATTACGGCGTTCTGCTGATTTACCGCTTTCACCAGGTCGTTAACACTTGAGGCTAAATCGTCGTTCTTGGAACGAAGATCGTTTATCTGGTCATCCTTACTGTTCGAGAGCTTCTCAAGCCGCTCGTTCGTGGCGCTCAGTTGTGAGTTACGGGCATTCAGCCCCCAGAGTGCAACGCAGATAAGACCGATGATGAACAGACCAGAGTTGTTTCGGATAAAGCCGATTACCTTGAACATAGAATCCCCTTAGCTTTGATTAAGCGGGATTTCCTGTCGTCCAGTCCGAATGTGCCACCGTTAATGATTCTGGTGATGCGGGTAACATCATCAGAGTCAGCAATCTCGTTTAATCCGTGATTCTTCCACCATGCAGCCGCAGACAGCGCCGCAAAGCGATAGCCCAGAATTAAATCAGGGTCAGCCACCACGTCTGCGCCAAGCTGTTTAACCAGTGCAGCGTAATTATCCTTCCCGGTAATCTGAATTAACCCTCTTCCCCGGTAGCGATACCCGTCACCAGAATCAACTAAGCCATTACCATTACGATTCGCATAAATGATGCTGGCGATCATCTTCTGGTTTGCCGGGTGCAGCGCGTTACGGCCAAAAGCTTTTGCCTGCTCTGGCGTGATTCGCTTGCCAAACATGGCGGTCAGCGCGTTCTCACTGTAATTCAGACCTTCTTCAACCTTCTGGAACCCGGCTGACTCATGGCCCGTCTGTGCAAGGAAGTGAGCCTGACGCAGCGGCGTACTGATTTGGAATGCTGACATGCAGGCGGCAATGTGCGGATACCACTTATCACGCAGCGTATTGCTTACGTTTGTTGCCTTCTGAAAGTTACTGGCTGTCAGCATCACCATCTCCCAGGCGCTTATCTATCTGGCGGCGAATCTTTGATGAGATGTAATCCACACCCAGAAAGCCAAGGAACACCGCAGCAACGCGCGTAGTGTCGTCACTGAAGTTCCAGTTGAATATTGAGCCGATGACCTGAAGGGTCGGCTGAAGAAAAAAGCGAACACGCTACACATAGCGGCATCAAGTAGTCGTCTCGACCAGCTGTCTTTACCGAGGTAAGTGGCGCGGAGAATTGCCATTACGCCTGCCAGTCCTGCGTAGCCGGATTCGTTTCTGTGGGCATAAAGCCAGGCAACAAGACTCGCCCAGAACCCAGGGTCTTTATCTGGCATACGTTTCAATCTCCACCTCCCTCATCTGGGGTGGCCGTGTGTGTCGGATTAAAAGATGCGTCTCGGCCAGTTGCGGCAAGAGTCGGTTTAGGCTGTTTGGCCGGACGCAAAAACGAAAAAAGGCCGCTCTATGGCGACCTTCTTGTATGAGTACCCTGACGCAAACGCGGTAACTGCCTGGCTCGTCAGCCACAGGGTTTTATTTCAGCTCAAGCAATCTCAAAAGTTATTGAATTTGAGATTTGTTGTGGTGGCCGGATTCGAACCGGCAACCTAATGACACAGGTCAATTGCTCTACCGTTTGAGCTAAACCACAACGGAGAGAGCACCAATCGGTGTGCAGTCACCGAACCAGATGGATTAGGTTATGAGCCTGTCATCTGGTGATGCTCTTTCCTGTTGTGCGCCCCGTTTCGTGAGGCTTACGGACTGGAACGTTACTCAGTCACCTGATGCAAGATAACCCCGCCACTATGACGAGGTGTTTTGCTGTTGGTCCGTCATGAAGGATTTGAACCCCCGACCTGCTGGCCCCAAACCAGCCGCGCTACCTGCTACGCCAATGACGGTTATTTCTTTTTTCCGTTGATTAAAGGGAGTGCCAGGACAACAACCCCAGCCACCAGCACACCATCAGCAACCACTGACAAAAGCTTACTGGTGAAGTCCACCGCGATAACCAGAAATAACAGCAGGCCAATCGCCACATACCGGGCCTGTGTAATCACAGATGGTTTTCCAGACGCAGCCCGAGAGCGTTGGCGATCTCTTCCAGAACCTTACGTTCTTCCGGTTCAACTTCGCCGTCAACCTCAGCTATTGCCACCGCCACGTCGAGCACATCTTCTGCTTCGCGGGTGTCATGCTTAACGTCTTCGATTTCACGCAGCGCAGCACGACGACCAATTTTAAAGTTGGTATCAAGCTGACCAACAATAGTGGCGCTGATCGCATTGATCTCGGATGTGAATGCAGCCAGTGCTGGCTGATTACGCAATACCTGCTCAATCTTTGCTTTCTCAGACGCCTCACATTCGCCATCGGCATAGGCCACCAGATAGGCTGCATTTACTACTGCCTGAGCCAAATCGCGCTTTTCAAACTTCTTGATATCGCTTACTGCTTTGCGAGCTTTCTTACGGAAACCGAACATAGTGACTTTCCTTTTAGAGGGTGAGCCAGCGCCCAGGAGTAGTCAGCCCACAGAGAATGTCACACTGACGATCCCTATGGCTCACCCCTGAAAGGCTCTGTGGTTTTTAGTTCGCCGGACGTGGCGAGAGGAACAAAAGAAGAATTACAGGCATAAAAAACCCCGCCAGTTGGCGAGGTTTCGAGTGTTATGTGTCAGTGCGTAGTGACAACTCATAGCAGATTAATAGCGGTTTTGTCATGACACAACTAATTTAAGCTTCGGTGGCAAAATATTTTCTTTCTGACATTCCCTGTCCATTTCCAGCTTGATATCGAGAGCGCATAACGCACCCTGGATAAAACTTTCGCCTTGTTGAATGCGCACCGAAACAGTGTTGTAAGAGATCCCCAGCACTTTCTCCAGCCCCTGAGTGTCATTCCATCTATGTAATATTTTTCCAAAATTGCACAAAGATATTCATCGTGTTTGCTCAAGCGGATCATTGCTTCATTAATAAACATGCCATCATCGTCACAGCATGACGGACGCCCGGCCCGGCTGGCAGGAAGAAGGCGTGATAGGCCGGCAGCAGTGCGCGGGTAGCCAATGTTTGTGTCACCGCTGGTAGCCCATGCTCCCCATCGTTCAAGCACCATCTGAATATCACGCATTATGCTGCCCCTCTCTTCGAATATCTGCGGTTACTGACTGGCTGTTCCTGCTGCTCACGACTGAGGTTCTGAGCTTCAGCCTGATCAATATGGTGAAAGTGACCGTTATGAAACCGACGGTATACCGTTCCCAGCGCGCCATTTCTGTTCTTGGTAATGTTTATTTCTGCAATGCCACGTGCCGGTGACTCCGGATCGTATACTTCATCCCGGTAAAGCATCATGATGATGTCAGCATCTGCTTCTATTTCACCGGAGTCTTTAAGGTCAGCATTCACCGGTCTTTTACTGACGCGCTGTTCAACGCTCCGGGAAAGCTGGCTCAGGGCAATAACTGGCGTTCGGTTAATCTTGGCCAGCGACTTGAGCCCTTTTGAAACCTCCCCCACTGCCAGATCATGGCGGCTGCTACCCTGAAGTTTGATCAGGCGGAGATAATCAATTGCCACCAGCGCGGTTTCGGGATGAGCCCGCTTGTGCTTAATCGCGATTTGTTTGATTTGCTCAACGTTCAGATCGGTAGCGTCAACCATCCAGATTGGGCGCCCGGTCATTCTGCCGATCCCGCTGCTGATTCTGGCCCAGTCCTCATCCTGTAGTTTCTCAGCAGATTTGAGCTTCGAGGCGGAAAGCCCGCCAGCAGCAGTAACCTGACGCTCAGCTATCTGGACAGCACTCATCTCCATACTGAACAACAGCACTCCGCCGCCCTCAGCTGATATTTTATCTGTGATATCCAGCATCATTTCCGTTTTGCCCATTGAGGGCCGGGCTGCCAGTAAAATCAGGTCCGTCTGATCAAACCCACCGGTAACGGCGTCCAGCTCTTCAATGCCGGTCAGAACAGTTCGCCCTTCACTCCTGCCTTCAATCTTCTCTTCAAGTCGCGTGATGATCGAGGGAAGAAGTTCATCAATGCTTACCGGCCTCACCGCATCCGCATCTGTTTCAATCGCTGCCACCAGCGTCTTAACCTCCTGTAGCGCCGCTATCCCAGTATCGCTGTTAGGTGCGCTTTCAAGCTTTGCCAGCGCATTGCCCAAGGCGCTCTGAGCATCCCGCAGAGCGGCATTACGCAGCATCTGCCGAGAATAAGACTTCAGCGAGGATTTGGCCCAGACGATGCGGCCAGCTTCTGCAATCAGGGAACTGTGTTCCGGCAACTGTTCGCTGACAAGAATAGGGTCAATCACCCCTTTGCTGCGTGCCTGCGCGCCAATCGCTTTGAATATTTCGCGATACTGACTGAAGTTGAATGCGGTTTCCGGCATGGACGCAATCACATCCATAACCTCAGCGTCAGCCCCCGAAGCAACATAGCGCCGATAACCGCAGCCTCCATTTCCTGATCGCGCCACAGAACCTGACTCATACCGCTGTCACTCCTTTCTGGCTGCGAAAGCTCTGCCAGTCGAAAATGACTGTCGTGCCGCCACCTTCAACCATACGATCAGTCAGACGCTCACCAATTACCGATGAGATTTCATTCGGGGTCAGGTTACTGATGATGATTGTGGGAAGCATGCGCTCGTAACGGGTGTTGAGAATATCGAACAGGATGATCATTTCAGAATCACTGCCGTACTGAATGCCCACTTCATCAATGACAAGCAAATCGCGGCTGGTGTAATGTGCGATTACGTCTTCTTCGCTGCGCTCGCTGTCTTTTGCCCAGGTGCGACGAACGGCGCGGATAATGCGCATCACTGATGTGAGCAATACGCTGGCTTGATGATTCCGGATAATTTCTTTAGTCAGTGCCACCGCGAGATGATTTTTCCCTGTGCCGGGTTTGCCACTGAAAATGAGGCTTGTCCCGTTCTGATACATTTCCGGCCAGGCATCAGCGTAAGACCTGATAAGGTCGAGATTGTTCTTTGCCTTCGCGTTTACCGGCTCGTAGCTAGCCAGTTCACATGATGCAAACCTTTCAGGAATGCCAGCCTCATCAATGAGGATATCTGACTGGATCTGACGTTTTTTGCGTTCGGTAGCTTCAAATTCTTGGCGTATACATGCAGGGCAGCGGGATAGCTTTTCAGAAACACGTTCGCCATATTCCATCCAGATGCGTACCTGCTGGAATTCACCGTGTGTCTGGCAACGGGCTGTGCGTTCTTCTTTTTGTCGAAGCAGCGGTCAATGGGTGCCACCTTTCCGCTCGAAAGCTCCAGTTCTTCTGTCAGTGTTGCCAGTTGTGTTTTGAGACCGGCGATTTCTCTTTTGCGGTTATCTGCTTTGAAATATGTCATTTAGCACCTCTTGCCCATGCAGGGGTTTGTGTTACGCCGTAATCGCGTTCTGAAAAGCCGCTGTGTTTTTGCTGTGAGGATGCCTGCTTCGGCTGAAGTGATGGCGCCTGCCAGGCCTCCTCAAAATGACGATCGGGACCGAAAAAGGTTGTAGCCTGTTTTACGTACTCTGTTCCCGCCTTGCCCGTAGCCTCAGCAAAATCCGCATAACGCTGAACGCCAGCCAGCATCGATTCTATGCTTACCCCTTCACGCAGGCGGGCATTCCAGGCTTTCCAGGCTGATGGCTTCGGATTACCGCCAGAGCGTTTCGGATATGCCTGCCAGGCATTTTCAAACTCAACTGAATAAACCTGACCAGAACCCTTTTTCGGTGTGCAGGCCTCAGCCTGTGCACCAATAGATTTAGGTTCAATGACTGGTTCTTTGATTGATTCAAAAGAGTGACTGATTCTGGGGGCAGCTCCTGCCCCACCCCCAGGGCAGCTCCTGCCCCACCCTCGGTCATTTCCCGCCCCACCTGGGTTATTTGCTGACCTAGGTCATTTCCTGCCCCACCCTTGTTGGAAGTCTTAGCTGCAGGGTTATCAAGATTAAGATGAAACAGGTTTGACTGGTTAAGCTCACCATTTTTACGGAACTCTCTTCTCAGAAACCCCATATCTTCCAGCGCACGAACATGAGATTTGACGGAAGATCGCGCTATTTCGCACTGGTCAGCAATATGCTGATAAGAAGGCCAGCATTCTCCTTTGTCGTTGGCATTATCAGCCAGTTTAAGCAGGACCAGCTTACGCAGCGGGTTACCTACTTTAATTTTCATTACCTTAACCATAAGTTCCATACTCATGAGTTAAACTCCTTTCGAGCCTGAACGAGCCAGGGAACGGGTTGAACTCTTCGCATTTGCTGGCTGAGGAAAAATTTCTTCGAACGTCACTTTTTGTCCGAGGCGGTTAAAGGCACTGATAATCGAATGACAAGTACCAATATCCGGGGAGCGACGACCAGATTCATAATGGCCTACTGAAGAGGGAGTCTGACCGATTGCTTCGGCCAACTGCTTCTGGGACATTTTGAGTCCCAAACGGATGGATTTAAGGTTGCTCATGTAGCTTTCCTCACTGATTCATGAGCAAACTATACAATATGTAGTTTACTTTCACAACAAAACTGTACATATTGTGCATTGAAACTACACACACAAAGCGTATTATTTAGGCTATGAAAACACATTGGTATGAACTGGCTAAAGCCAGATTATCTTCGATGGGCATGACCCAGTCTGAACTCTCTGAGAAGTTAGGTGTAACTCAGGGTGCGATGGGTCACTGGCTGAATGGTCGCAGGAGCCCGTCTTTAGCTGAAGTAGGGAAAATATTTGAAATACTTGGGATTAGCGGGGCTTCAATCAACCCTGATGGAACTTTCACTATAGGCAGCTACACTGAGCCGCC
This sequence comes from Pantoea sp. LMR881, assembly GCF_027157825.1. Classification (NCBI taxonomy): domain Bacteria; kingdom Pseudomonadati; phylum Pseudomonadota; class Gammaproteobacteria; order Enterobacterales; family Erwiniaceae; genus Pantoea; species Pantoea sp. LMR881. The sequence goes on along the minus strand of NZ_JAPVOK010000002.1, from coordinate 164,178 downwards.
TCCCGCTAAGCCACAATATGATTACCCTTTGTTTGCGCATGTACAGGCGGGTCCTTTCTCCGAAGTGGGAAGCTATACAGCCAGTGATGCAAAAGAATGGGTGGCAACAACCAAGAAAGCTAGTGATAAAGCCTTTTGGCTTGAGGTAAAAGGCCATTCAATGACCGCGCCACAAGGCGTTCGTCCGAGCTTCCCAGAGGGAATGCTTATCCTGGTTGATCCAGCTGAAACCGTTGTATCCGGAGACTTTTGTGTTGCTTCGGCCAATGGAGACTCTGAAGTAACATTCAAAAAATATGAGATGGATGGTGGCGTTAGCTATCTGGTTCCGCTCAATCCTTCTTACCGGATACTAGACTGCGACCATAGTTGCCGCGTTATCGGGAAAGTCGTTAAGGCCCAGTGGCCTGAAGAAACATTCAAATAATCAATTTATTATAGATAAAACGAAGCCGCATTTAGCGGCTTTTTTTTCGATCTTACATACCTAAGTTATTATTAGTTAGTTAATAGTTTCTGAAATAATTAATACGGTTTGGCAGATAGCAATTCTATATTTCCCAAACATATCGTATGAAGTCAAAAATAAATGTACATATTGTGTTGACGCATCACTATACGTTTTGTAGGATTAACCTCATAGCAAAGACGGAGGAAAATCCATGCCCCCTCAAATTCAAAGTAATAAAGGTCCTGTTCTGCAAAAAATTTCTAGTGATATTGATATGGTTATCAATTCACTCAAGTTCGCTGAGAAAGATCCAGACACTTCATATCAGTCAGCAGCATTGATTCAGCTTTGTATTAACCAGCTAAACAACAATCTACGCTGCTTAAACGAAGAGTTTGGCTCTGCATGGCCGGAGAATAAATTATGAATTCTGAATTATCTTCTCAGATTGACGAGCGAATTTCTGAATTGCGAGACGCTCTTTCCACTCTGGAGTTTGCTTATATAAATTGTGGGAACGCGAAAGCTGTAGATCTGATTTCTATCATAGGCGTGAGTGTCCGGGATGGCTACAGGACATTAGAAAATCTGGAAGCCGCTCTCTTTAAACTTAACTAATTAATTGAAACGGAATATATAACAGCGCCTGCGCTGGGGAATTCCACAACCAATTTTCAGAGTGAATTTAATAATGAATACACTTATTGCGCCGTTCGGAAATAAAAAAGAAGAGGCAGTAATGGGAGTTATTACTTCTCAGGCTGCCCCGATTATTGCTTCCATGCCTGACGACACTATGCAGGGAGAAATCGAACTGGGCGAGCAGATCGCCATCGACACTCAACTGAAATTTTTCGAAGACGGTATTTACGCGTTCTGGTGGGGCAATTGCTTCATGGTTAAGCGATTGCAGTTCATGGCAGACAAGATACGCGTCATTCCCACCAGTCGTCACTATATTACCCGGGACATCAGTACAGAAGAGGCAAAGTACCTTATGGTTGTTGGCCGCGTTGTGGTAAGTCAGGAAATTCTGAGACATTAAAATGACTTTCATTCAAAACCAGGAAGCTTTCCGAAAGGCCATCACTTTCCGTAACGCTGGTGAGTGGGTAATTGCCAGTCTTTATCTTCGTGCTGCTTATGGGATCAAATAATGAAAACAGATGAATTAATTATTTGTGAAGCATCAGAACTGGCTGGACAACTGACGGCCCTGATTGAACTGTTATTTGAACGTGGAACAGGCAGTGGGTTACCTGTAAATGACCCTGTAGTTGGCCCGGCTTATAACATGGCGGCTAAAGTTCATTTTTTTCTTGCAGGCAGAGGAAACCCGTCAGGATAAGGAAATAAGCAAATGACAACCATCGTAGAAAAAAACCGTGCGCGGTTAGTTAATATTTTCCTGTCTGAACTTGTTCGTAAAACTGGCTCAATGATGATAGCGGCTAAATTGCCAGACGGATCGATTACAACGGTGCAGCTTGATTCCGAAACAGTTACCAAAGCGTTAATTAAATTATTTGAAAACTCTGTGAAGAAAACGATCTCTGGCGATGCCGCAGAACGCGAAATAGCGGAAACCTACAGCGAGTGCGTGAAGATTAAATCAGGGAAGTTGTCGGCTATCGGTGAGGGGTTTATGGATGCGCTTATTTCAAACCTGACTGAACTGGCATTTCAGCAACGGAGCGATAAATGACGCTCACCACATTGAAAGCACCTGAATGGGTAATCGTTCAGGCAACCAAAAAATTAATTCAGTACCGCAAGCGACGGATATTTCCCTGCCGCATTCGCAGCACTGGATTTCTCAGTCTGGCAGTTAATCCGCGCTGGCGCCTGCTCTCTCGGAACGGCGGCAAAGACTGGCAGTTAATGACTCACGAAACCTATAACGGCGTTAAGGACGGAAAATGAAACTCACAGTAATTAAAGAAGATGCAATCGACGAATCATTTCGCATCGTTCAGTCGCCGGTATTCGTTGTGACACGTCACGGCTATTCAAAACGCTGCCTGAGCCGAAGCGCGGCAATCAATAATCTGGCGCATTATATGGTTACCAAAACCTTTCATCGTGCCTGCATTGATACCAACGAGCCGGATACGCCTGTTCAACAGGATGGCGTAACCATTCATCACATCGGCCAGCACACCCAGCAATACCTTTTTGCTCACAATCGTTGCGTCCGCCGTATTCGCCGCATCCTGACAAAGAAACGCGAGTTTCAAATTTGGGTGAAGAAGCATGAAGAAATCAAACAGCAATATGCCGTTCACCTGGCTAACAAACCGTACTGAGGGTGATCGCTATGAAAAATGAAATTACCAGCCCTACGCCAGCAGCGATGATGAGCACGAAAGAGGTTGCCCAGTTGACCGGAAAAACACTCGGTAACATTCATGCCGATGTCTGGACGCTCATCTTTCAACTGTACGGGATCGGAAAGGATGATTGGAATTTCAATCATCATAAAAAACAACCGGTTGAAATTTTGGATGGGGCGATCGCGAAAATTGACAGTCGGGGGTATGTGTCGGAGCTGCTACTGAACCGCCGCCACACTGAAATACTTATCACCGGTTATGACGTTGTGCGCCGTGCGGCCGTTATTGATCGCTGGTTTACCCTGGAATCAAAGACCCAGCAGCCAGTTGATGCAATGCGGATGCTGAGCGACCCAGCAACACTCCGGGGGCTGCTGATGAACTACTCCGAAGATAACCAGCGGCTGGCAGGAGAAAACATCGCGCTTACCGCAACAGTTGGTAGCCTGGAGAAACACTTCACCAAAGGGATGACTATCCCTGCCTTTTGCAAAGGCCTGAACGGCGTAAATGTCAGCAAAATGATGTGGTGGGCTTTCGGGCGTGAGTGGGTTTACAACGAGCAGCGTGATCCAGAGAAAGACCCTCGGTGGCGCGTGGCGAGCTATGCGCGGGATAAATATCTGACCGAGGATAAAACTCAAGTCACACCGCACGGTATGGAAACTTTCACGCGCTTTTCCCCTGTCCTTCTTGAAGGCGGTTGCCACCGAATTTATCAGCTTTATATGAAGGGCGAATTGCCAATGAAAAAGACATGGAACGGTGAATTCAGCCATGACAAAGCAATTTACACACCGGAGGCTGACCGTGCCAAAGCGTGAACCCTACTCATACAGTAATACGCTGCAGCAGAGCCACCAGCAGGCTTTGCAGTGGCTGGCCGATGCTTACCTGTTTCACCTGGTAAGTATGCATCGTCGCCCGGTGTACCGTCATCAGTATGGTGATATCTCGCTGAGCCAGCACGCGGTGCAAGGTTTTATTGATACTCACCTGACGGAAAAAGGTATGGGGCTTAAAGAGCGCCGTGCCCGATACATCACCCTATTGGATATTGACGCATTTACGTTTCGGTCAAACTCAGATTTCGTTGACTGGGGAACGGTGCCGCAGCTTAAGCCGCGAGGTATCCGATGGATGAATGCCTGCTTTAATCGCTACGGTGAAATGGTCCAGGACATGGGTGGGCAGGATGTGGTTGAGGCGATGATTAAAAAGGAGCTGGCTGATGAAATTTGAATTTAAGGATCAAGGTGCCGTGGCAACCCTGACCATCACCAGCAGCCTGTTTGAGTTCCGCAAACACAACCGGGCGGTAGATGCCGCCCTGCTCTCGGCTGATGTGACGGCCAGAACGTCAGGCATCTTCATCCGCAAAACAGTCATCAGTGGACCGGCAAATCGTAGTCTGCGTGCCTATAAAGCAGCTATCAACGTGGAGGCAAAGTGAGCACAGAAAACATTTTTGAACTGATGGCCCTAGTGAAGTCGGCAAAGGGTGATCCGTCTGCAGTAGTTGATGTGGTATGGGAGGCAGGATACCGCCAGCCGCCTCGTACTGAGCAGGAAGCTGCACAGATCACCATCGACACGTTCTTTTATTGTGAATCTTTTGACATGCCAACTGACTTTTGGCCGAAAAGTTATGATTCCGTTCTTCAAAATGAGCTGATGAAAGCCGTTCTGACAGAGGATGAAGACGACTCATGGTGCAAGGCAGACCCAGCCAAAGTGGCAAAAAGCATTCTGGCTGCGGGTTTTTCAAAGGAGGCTATCTGATGCCAACCACTCGCAAGCTTTCGAACCTGTCAATTACGGAGATTGAAGCCCGCCAGGCAGACGCAAGCGTAAAATTTGATGACGGATGCGACCATACTCAGCGAATTATCTGGAACATGAACGGCAAACGGTATATGCGTAACGGACAGAACGTTTCGCGACCACCAGCTCCGCAGGTTGCGCCGGTTAGGGTTGCGCCAAAGAAAAAGCCGCGTAAGCGTGTTTACCGTGTGGTTGAAAAAGCAATAGGAGCGGTTTAATGAATACAATGTTTTTGCTTATGGCTGAGTATGAAACCGCTACCGTTCCGCTGAGCCAGGTGTGTGAAAAATATTTCGGAATGAAATCAGCCACAGCTGAAAGAAAAGCGGCTGAGAACAGGCTGCCAATTCCTACATTTCGAACCGGAGATAGTCAGAAAGCACCGAGAATGATTCATATAGCAGATTTAGCAGAATTCATTGATAAACAAAGGTCAGAAAGCAGAAGTATGCATCAGGTGGTAAATAGCGGAAGCTAATCAAACTTCAGCTTGCACTCACCAATTCCACCAAATATAGCCCGGTCTTGCCAAAAACGCCGGGCTTGCTCAGTACCGAGAACCGTGATATCCACATCATCAATTTCTTCCCTGCAATACCACGATTTCACAGCATCTAGCAACTTACCACCATAGTTATTACCCCTGTATTCGGGAAAAACATATATGTCGCTTAGTTCGGCTGAGTTGTAAAGAGCATAACCAAGAACGTGATCTTCATCTAAGAGAACCGTTACCCTTACCCCATCCGCATCTTCTTTTAACAATCCAAACATAACCGCTCGCTGTCCGCGAAATGTATCGAAAGGACATTCGTTATCATTTGCTAGAACGCTTCGTATTTGCTGGGCATATTGTTCTGCTACAAGAGTAGGCCATTCATAAGATATAAAATGCAACGTTTATTCCTGTTGATTACTGGTTATTTTGGGTTTACTTTACATAGTTCAGGTCCCCATGAGCCCCCTTTTTGGGCTAACCTGTTGTTTTAAATAAAAAGAACCCCAGCAAAGGCGCTGGGGTTTGGTACTTGCAAGCATCACGTCAATGATCGGCGTGCTGCGCGGCAAAATCGGGAGTGATTCAGGCGACCCGAACGGTATTCATCTGCATCACACTTTTCATCGCTTCCACCACGTCACCATCAACACAATAGCGACTGAACTCATCGGTTTCAGCTTCGGAACACATTGAGACACCGGCTTTTCGATAACGCATCGGCGACGCCACGAGGCGACTGGCCGAGCTGTGAACTTCACGAATACCCATGTCGAGAAACTTTTGCAGGTTACTCAGGCGCACGCCCGCACCCGCCATAATAATAGGACCCTCACTGAGTTCGTTAAGTTCCTTCAACAATGCAATTCCGTTTTCCGCGCTTTGTTGTTGCCCTGATGTCAGAATGCGCGCGACGCCGAGATCGGTCAACTCCTCTAAGGCACGTTTCGGACTATGGCACAGGTCAAAGGCGCGATGAAACGTCACCGAAAGACCCTCACACAGCGCCATAACCTGCCGCATCTGGCTGCGATTAATGTGTGCGTCTTCATCTAACATCCCTATCACCAGGCCGGGAAAACCGAGTTCACGAATTAACGCGACATCCGATTTCATGACTTCAAATTCACGTGCGGTATAACAAAAGTCTCCGCCCCGTGGTCGCACAATGGGATGAACCGGTATCGCCACCTCGCGACGAGCGGCTTCAAGCATACCGGCAGAAGGCGTTAACCCCCTTCACGTGGTGAAGTGCAAAGCTCAACCCGATCGGCTCCAGCCTGTTGCGCATTCACTGCGCAGTCCACGCCATAGCAGCAAATTTCCAGTTTGATCATTCTCTTCTCCTGTTTATGACGGCTGGTTCGAACCCGGTTCATCAGTTAATCTGACCTACAAGGTGAGTTTACGCGGAAAGGTAACTATGACATTCAATTTTGACCAACGGATAGACCGGCGTCACAGCGATAGCCTGAAATGGCACAAATATGCGGGCCAGGACATACTGCCATTATGGGTAGCGGATACGGATTTCCGGTCGCCGTCATGCATTATCGAAGCGTTAAAAGCCCGTGTTGAACAGGGGGTTTTTGGCTACGGCGACAGGCCACATGGCTTGATTGACACGGCTATTGCGCGCTTCGCCTCACGCTATCAGTGGCACGTTGACCCTGAGTGGATCGTGCTGTTGCCTGGGGTGGTAAGTGGTTTAAATTTGTCAGTCCGTGCTTTCACTGCTCCCGATGAAATAACCCTTGCGCCAACGCCCATTTATCCTCCGTTTCGCGGTGCAGCTAAATTAGCTGACCGGGGGCAGTTAAACCTGCCGTTGAGCCTGCAGAATCACCGCTGGGTCATTGATATCAATGCAGCCACCAGCCAACTGAGCGGCAAAGAAAAATTATTGATGTTATGCAATCCGCAAAATCCTGGCGGCACGGTTTACCGCCGCGCAGAATTGCAGGCACAACTGGCTTTTGCCCAACAGCATGATTTGATCGTCTGTTCTGACGAGATCCATTGCGATCTGCTGCTGGAGCCAGGCCTGGAACATATACCTTTCGCGTCGCTCAGTGAAGATGCGGCGCAGCGCAGCATTACGCTCATCTCCCCTTCCAAGAGTTTTAATATTGCTGGTTTAGGCGCGTCGATGGCGATTATTCCAAATCCTGAACTGCGCGCACGCTTTAATCGGGTGCGTCAGGGAATTGTGCCTTCAGTGGATATTCTGGCGCTGGTTGCGGCTGAAGCAGCATGGCGTGACGGTGATGACTGGCTGGCGGCGCAGCTCGCCTATTTGCGCAGTAATCGTGACTGGCTGGTTGCACAGGTTAACGCGCTGCCCGGCCTGTCGATGCAATCCCCGAGGCGACCTACCTTGGCTGGATAGATGCCAGCGGGCTCGATGTCGCCAGTCCGGCCCTCTATTTCGAAAAACACGGTTTAGGCTTTTCGCCAGGCCGTGATTTTGGTGATGACAACTTTGTACGCTTTAATTTTGGTTGCACCCGCGCCACGCTGGAAGAAGCGATAACGCGAATGCAGCGTGCTGTTGCTTTGCGCTGTTAATCTGCTTCGCTGGCAACGATCTCTTCCAGTCGCCACGGATGAAACTTAATGGTTGTTTGCCCGTCTGTGACCGCTAAGGTCGGATTGGGCAAACGCTCCTTCTCTCCTTTTGGCGAACTGGTTTTAAACGAAATCCCCGGCTGCGTCAGGGCATCATCCGACAACAGCGCCATAGCGCGTACGCCCAGCGTGTCGGGTTCCCCGCGCAGCACAATCTCTACGTGCTCCCAGCCTTCGTGGCGATAGCGTTTTTCACCCGGCCACGGCAGTTCAATAATATCCAGCTGCCAGCCAGCAACGGTTATCGGTTGATGCAGTTTAAACAAGCAGATGGGTCTGCCGTTGATGATGTTTTCCGAAAACAAGGTCGCGATTTGCTGTAATCCCTGTTTCCAGCGCGCCGCAGTGGCATCCTGATGGCAACGAACCGCGATATGATCCGCCTCAAGATCGCGAAGCGATAAGCCTAATCGTTGAGAAAATGTTTGTAATGCTTGCTCAAAACGCAGCAAATCTGCGTCTAAATCGATCAATTCTGCCGGAAAAGTGGTGTTCACCGCCTAAATTCTCCTTAGATAATTCAATATTTCTAACCAATACAAAACGCCGTCTGGCCTGCGTTAAGTACCACAAAATGATAAGATTCATCCGATTTGGCGCTTTAACTACCATAAAAGCGTATAACTAAACGTTTTAATTCGGATTATTCCCTCTTTAGGGCCAGCACTTACTTGATGAAAACAGGTTAACTTGCTGTTTTTAATTAGGTTCTTTAATACAATGAGATAACTCTTATTTGCCAGGCAAACAATTGCAGCCACCCGACCTTTCTTATAAATTTGATCCAACACAACTAAAAGGAATGGCTCAATGTCTATGCTAATCGTTGTCGCGGTCCTGATCGCACTGATGGGATTTGCTATTTCCCGCCATTGGAAGGTGCGAGAAGATAAAAGCGTCAAGAACCCTCGCCGTCATCTCCGACGCCGTTAAAGCACACGGGAAACATTTCAGGCGCTGTTTCCCCGCTTTATCCAACTACTGACGCCCACAGACAATTCACGTATACTTTCTCCCTCATTTTTTTCCATTTTGTCTGGTAGTGGATGCCAGGCAAGATGATGATGACGGCTCGTTGCAATATTAACGAGCGTTTTTCAGCATATGAAGGTATCTCGGTGAATATTCAGGCTCTTCTTTCCGCAAAAGTCAGTCAGGCAATGGTTTTAGCCGGCGCACCCGCCGATTGTGAACCCCAGGTTCGTCAGTCTGCAAAGATCCAGTTTGGTGATTATCAGGCAAACGGCATTATGGCCGTGGCAAAAAAGCTGGGGCAAGCGCCGCGACAGTTAGCTGAAACCGTTTTGCAGCATCTTGACCTGACGGGCATCGCCAGCAAAGTAGAGATCGCCGGGCCGGGCTTCATCAATATTTTCCTCGATCGCAACTGGCTGGCTGAACAGGCTAAACAGGCCATTAAGTTGCCGCGCCTCGGTGTGGCTCAGGCTGAGCCACAAACCATTGTGGTTGATTACTCCGCACCAAACGTGGCGAAAGAGATGCACGTTGGTCACGTACGCTCAACCATCATCGGTGATGCCGCGGTACGCACTCTGGAATTCCTCGGTCATAACGTTATTCGTGCTAACCACGTCGGCGACTGGGGCACGCAATTCGGTATGCTCATCGCTTTCCTGGAAAAACAGCAAAACGAGGATCACGCTGAGATGGCACTGGCTGATCTCGAAGCGTTCTATCGTGAAGCGAAGCGTACCTATGATGAAGACCCCGTTTTTGCCGAACGTGCACGCGGTTACGTGGTGAAGCTGCAAGGTGGCGACGACTATTGCCGCCAGATGTGGAAAAAGCTGGTCGACATCACCATGAGTCAGAACCAGAAAATTTATGACCGCCTCAATGTTACGCTGACGCGCAAAGATGTAATGGGTGAAAGCCTCTATAACGATATGCTGCCAGGCATCGTGAGCGATTTGAAAGCTAAAGGCTTAGCGGTTGAAAGCGAAGGTGCAACCGTGGTGTTCCTGGATGAGTTCCAGAACAAAGAGGGTGAACCGATGGGCGTGATCATCCAGAAAAAGGATGGCGGCTATCTTTACACCACCACAGATATCGCCTGCGCGAAATACCGTTACGAAACACTGCGTGCCGATCGCGTGCTCTACTATATCGATTCACGCCAACACCAACATTTACAGCAGGCATGGACTATTGTGCGCAAAGCGGGCTACGTGCCGGAAAGCGTTCCGCTTGAGCACCATGCTTTTGGCATGATGCTGGGCAAAGATGGCCGTCCGTTTAAAACCCGCAGCGGCGGCACCATCAAACTTTCCGATTTGCTGGATGAAGCTTACCAGCGCGCTTACACCCTGGTGCGTGAAAAGAATCCAGAGATGAGCGAAGAAGAGGTCAAATCGCTGGCAGAAGTGGTTGGCATTAGCGCGGTTAAATATGCCGATCTGTCGAAAAGCCGTACCACAGATTACATCTTCGACTGGGATAACATGTTGGCCTTTGAAGGCAACACCGCGCCTTATATGCAATATGCTTACACCCGCGTTTTATCGGTGTTCCGCAAGGCTGGCATTGATGCAGATTCACTGGATGCTGAGATCACGCTGACGGACGATCGCGAAGCGTTGCTGGCTACCCGCCTGCTGCAATTCGAAGAAGTGATCACCCAGGTTGCGCGTGACGGTACGCCGCATGTCATGTGCGCCTATTTATACGATCTCGCTGGTCTGTTCTCCGGCTTTTACGAACACTGCCCGATCCTCAGTGCGGATGACGTCACCCGCCTTAGCCGTTTACAGCTCGCAGCGTTAACAGCTAAAACCCTGCAGCAAGGCCTCGATACGCTCGGCATTAAAACAGTCGAACGCATGTAAAACAAAAAAACCCGCTCAGGCGGGTTTTTTTATGCGCTGTTATAAACTGTCAGCGGTAGTTCACCGTGACTTCACTGCTCACAACGCGCAGCCCCGGCGGTAATGCTCCCTTCCCGGCAAAACCAAACACCATATGCAGGCTTTCATCGGCGGCAACATGCGCCAGTCCACGTGTCGTGCCGCTGGCACCCTCTAATGAGGTGCAGCGTTGCGCCGCACACAGTTTAACTTCCAGTCCAGAAGGTGCAGGTTTACTGAGCTGGTAGCGCCAGTTCACGACATTGATATGGCCACTCACCTTTGCGGACGGCAGCAGCGGTTGTGAATGTTGCCAGCTGCCGCGGTTGACCAGCGACGGTCCATTGGCGCTGGCATGCCACGCGCCGCCAGCCGCTTGTGCCCACAAAGGTAACATCACCAGCATCCAGAGCGAACGCGTCATTATTTGCCTCCAATGGTTGCAGTCATGCGGATCTGACGGTTGTCGCTGAGTTCCATATTAGACAGCACCACCAGTTGCGGCAGATTACGACGCAGGAAGCGCGCCAGCAACGCACGTAACGGATGATTAACCAGTAACACAGGAGGTGCACCCAGCATTTCCTGACGCTGTAACGCAGCCTGCGCCTGGTTCAGCAGACGATCGGCCAGTCCTGGCTCCAGTCCACCGCCGCCTTGTAAAGCCTGGAGCAGCAGACGCTCCAGCGTTGCATCAAGTCCAATTACCTGCACTTCGTCGTTGCCGGGGAACCACTGCTGCGTAATGGCGCGGCCTAATGCGACGCGCACCACGCTGGTCAGTTCCTGCGGATCGTTCTGGATCGGCGCATGTTCAGCCAGCGTTTCAATAATGGTGCGCATATCGCGAATGGAGACCTTCTCCACCAGCAGGTTTTGCAGCACTTTATGTAGCGTGGTTAATGTGATCACCCCCGGCACCAGATCTTCTGTCAGCTTCGGCATCTCTTGCGTGACGCGATCCAGCAGCTGTTGCGCCTCCTGGCGACCAAACAACTCGCTGGCATATTGTCCGATCAGGTGATTAAGGTGCGTTGCCACCACCGTACTGGCTTCAACCACGGTAAAGCCCTGGATTTGCGCCTGCTCTTTCAGTGCGCTGTCAATCCAGATTGCGGCCAGCCCAAAGGCCGGATCAACCGTCGCTTCGCCGGGTAACGTACCCGCAGCTGTACCGGGATTTATCGCCATCCAGCGCCCTGGATAAGCATCGCCGCTGCCAATTTCCACCCCTTTCATCAGGATGCGATAGCGCGCTGGCGGTAACTCCATATTGTCCCGGATATGGACCACCGGCGGCAGGAAGCCAACATCCTGCGCGACTTTTTTACGAATGCTTCGGATACGCCCTAACAGTTCGCCATTTTGCAGGTGATCGACCATCGGAATCAGGCGATAACCGACTTCCATGCCGAGCGTATCTTCCAGTTGTACATCGGTCCAGGAGGCTTCGGCTGCCGCAGGCGTCTCCTGTGCTTTTTGAACAATGCTGCTGGATTCCGCTTTTTTGTTTTGCGGCTGCATCTCACGGCCACGAATCCACCAGGCGAGACCCAGCAAAGCAGCAGTAAACAGCAGGAACACCAGGTTTGGCATACCCGGAACCAGACCCAGCAGGCCAATAACCCCGGCGCTGAGCATCAGCACGCGCGAGTTGTTGAACAACTGGCCAACCATTTGCTCGCCGACATCTTCATCGGTCGCAACACGGGTCACGATAACGCCCGCTGCGGTGGAGATAACCAGCGCCGGAATCTGTGCAACCAGGCCATCACCGATGGTCAGCAAAGTGTAGGTCTCACCTGCATGGCCAACGTCCATACCGTGCTGTACCACACCGACCAGCAGGCCCCCGATCACGTTGATCACCATGATCAGAATGCCCGCGATGGCATCGCCGCGCACAAATTTACTTGCACCATCCATCGAACCGTAGAAGTCCGCCTCCTGCGTCACTTCCTGACGACGACGCTTGGCCTCCTCTTCGCCAATCAGACCGGCGTTGAGGTCGGCGTCAATCGCCATCTGTTTGCCTGGCATCCCGTCAAGTACAAAGCGCGCACCCACTTCTGCGATACGGCCAGCCCCTTTGGTGATAACCATAAAGTTAATGATCACCAGGATGATAAACACCACGATACCAATGGCGAAGTTACCGCCCACCAGGAAGTGACCAAACGCTTCAACAACCTGGCCTGCGGCTGCCGCACCGGTATGCCCTTCCATCAGGATGATACGGGTTGAGGCGACGTTAAGCGCCAGACGCAGCAAGGTTGAAAACAGCAAAATGGTCGGAAACGCCGCAAACTCCAGCGTGCGCTGGGTGAACATCGCCACCAGCAGCACCATAATGGAGAGTGCAATGTTAAAGGTGAACAGCAGATCGAGGATGAAAGGTGGCAGCGGTAGCACCATCATCGACAGAATCATCAGGATCAGCACCGGACCGGCCATGATCTGCCATTGCGTATCTTTAAAACTGTTCGGTAAACGCAGTTTTTCGGCCAGATTAGCCATCGTTTCGATTCTCTCCTGCAAAGTCCATTTCTGCCGGGACAGGCAGATGTTTTGGTTTGGTTGGGATCAGGCCGCCCTCAAGCTTCCAGCGGCGCAACTGCCATACCCACGCCAGTACTTCCGCAACCGCGGCATAAAGCGCGCCGGGAATGTGCTGACCTATTTCAGTGTGTCGGTACAACGCACGCGCTAACGGCGGCGCTTCTAAAACCGGAATGCGATGTTCAGCACCCAGTTCACGGATCCTCAGTGCGATTTCGCCCGCGCCTTTTGCTATCACTTTCGGTGCGCTCATTTTTTTCTCGTTATATTGCAGCGCGACAGAATAGTGCGTCGGGTTTGTCACGATGACATCAGCTTTAGGCACGTCAGCCATCATGCGGCGGCGTGCGGCGGCGCGCATTTGCTGACGAATGCGTCCTTTGACGTGCGGGTCACCCTCTTGCTGTTTGTGCTCGTCGCGGATTTCCTGGCGTGACATACGCATTTTTTTGTAATAGCTGTAGAGCTGCCAGAAGACGTCATAGCCAACCATGGGAATCAGCCCCAGCATCACCAGCGAGCAACACACCACAATCATATTCATGCCGTGAGTAAGTGCATTGATCGGCGATTCGCTGATCAGGTGCAGCATGTCAGGCCAGTGTGAGCGGATATACCAACCGGCAACGGAACCCACCAGAATCGCTTTCAGAATGCCTTTGAAAAGTTCAGTCCAGGCCTGACCAGCGAACATGCGCTTAAAACCCGGCAGCGGATTCAGCTTGGTAAAATCCAGTTTGATCGATTTACCGCTGATCACGATGCCGCCAAGCAACATTGGTGCGGCAATAGCAACCAGCACTAATCCCCTAACAGCGGCAGCAGTGCCAGAATGGCCTGACTGACCAGATTGCCGATATGGCTGATGATGATTTTGTCATCTGTCACCATGCCATGATCAAATTGCAACCCGGTCGCCACCATCCGGGCTAAGCGCCCTGCCATTGAGGTGCCGCCCAGCCACAAAATCATGATGCCTGCCAGCAACATTAATACGGAGGTCAGCTCGCGCGATCGCGGAATCTGCCCTTCCTGCCGTGCTTTCTCAAGTCGGTGGGGTGTGGGGGATTCTGTTTTGTCCTCGTCGCTCTCTTCAGCCACAACAAACCTCGGTGGATGGGATTTCTGAGCATAGGATGCCAAAGTAGCGTGGAGTTAAAGCGGAGATAAAACGGATAAAACAGGCGCTCTTTGCCGAATGGAAAAAAGAAGGGCAAACAAACCTGATGCTCTGGGCTGGGAAAACGAGCACCAATCCAGCCTGAAGCGGCTCTCTGTTTACTGGCATCAGTCAACGTTTCTCGCTAATAAAGACAGCCAATAAAGCCATCATCAACGCGGAACCCAAAACGCCTGGCGGTGCTGCAAGCAAAACGCTGAAAACCATTGCAGTGAGTAACCTGCCGTCTGCATGCGCTTCCAGGTCAAATCATATCGAATATTACAAACCGCTCATTTTGAACATATGACCCTTGCGCGAAACATTTATGCTTCAGCTGGTTTGTTTTTTTTGAGGAGAAAAGAATTTTATTACCTTTAAGCATATATCTATTGATGAAAGAAGGGTGAATATTGTCACAACAACTTCAGAGAGTTCTCGTGGCGCAGCATAAGATCCTTCGCTGATACAAGCCCCGTTAAGAAAAGCATATCCAATCATAATGCCTGTAAAAATTGCTGTAATTTTTAATAAATTATTCATCCCTTCCCCTGGACATCCTGGCGCATATGGCCGGGATTGTTTTATTACCAACGACACTGACCACTGAAATTATTACTGTTCTTACTATTATTATTATTAGAAGAACCGTTTGATGTAGAGCAGGAATTCCCTAATGCTGCCCCGGCAACGCCAATTGCAACTCCTGGCAGTCCTCCTCTCAGGGAGCCCTAAATTCCACCCACTATGATAGCCTTATTGCAACCCGCTACTCCGGGATCGTTATAACGAGGATTTCCTCTTTCATTAGAGTTCCCTCTACCTCTGTTATTGTCATTACCAGGCCCATGCTTGTCAGCATAATTACCGGCACCTGAGATCATTTCTATTTCTTCAGTGCTGAGTTCTCTCATATAACATCCTTATTTAACACTCTACTGCATTGATGGTCTTCATAGAATATTCACAACAAAAAAACGATCAACCCCTTTTATTTCTTCACTACCCGCTGCTCACCAATATATTTCACACAACACTTAAAATAAATGCATTACTGATTCACTTTAAATAAAGATAAAATAAACTTATTTATAAAATAAGAAGTTAACGTGGATTCAGATATGAATAACGCTCAAAGAAATTCAAAAAACCCAAAGCTTTATTAACAATATTTTCACCTGTTTTTATTTTAGATAGATTTGTTATGGTGTGAATTACATCTCATTTAAAAAGAAAAAACCCCATGTAGAAACATGGGGTTTGTCAGCATGATCACACGATTTAAGGGCAATCTCACAGGGAAGCTTGCGTGTTACTTCGCCAGCTCATTAAATATCTATCGCTAACGATGCAACGCCTCAAACCTGCTGCCAGACGGTTAAAAACCAGGCTGTCCAGCAAGTCATCCACCTGATCCTGGTTCGCGACCACGCCCGGTGCATCGGCATGGATCTGCGGACCATTCAACAGGCTGGTGCCTTCCTGACGTTTTTCTGCACTCACTTCTGGCATGTTTTCCAGCAGCACCATTAACAGCTGACGCTCAATTTCCTGAATAACATCCATCATGCGCTTGATAACCTGACCGGTGAGATCCTGAAAATCTTGCGCCATCATGATTTCAAGCAGTTGCTTGTTGGTGAAAGCAGTATGACCTGGCACGGCATCAAGGAATTCGCGCGTATCCGTCACCAACTCACGAGCATCGGCAAGTTCAATTGGGTTTTCAAACCACGCATCCCAACGCCCTTTCAGCTGAGTTGCCCCGGCTTCCATTTTGTCCTGATGCGGTTGTGCGGCTTCTACACAGTTCAGTGCGCGATCGGCGGCCTGGGCGGTCATCTGTACCACATAGTCCAGACGATCGCGCGCATCAGGAATTGCTTCGGCGGCTTCGGCAATGGCTTGATCCAGCCCCAGCTCGCGCAGGCTTTCACGCAGCATACGCGTAAGAGAGCCAATGCGGGAGATAATGTCGTGTGCCGAGGCATCTTCAGTTGATTTCGGAAGGTCGCTCATCACATCTCCTTACATGCCCAGTTTTTCAAAAATCTTGTTTAATTTCTCTTCCAGTGTCGCCGCAGTGAACGGCTTCACTACGTAACCGCTGGCACCAGCCTGTGCGGCCGCAATGATGTTCTCTTTTTCGCTTCCGCAGTGACCATCAATACCGGCATGCTGCTCATCGCGGCATCGGCACGGATCGTTTGCAGCAGTTGCAGACCGTCCATGTTTGGCATGTTCCAGTCAGAGATGACAAAGTCAAAGCCGCCTGCTCGCAGTTTTGCCAGCGCGTCAACGCCATCTTCTGCCTCTTCCACATTATTAAAGCCCAGCTCTTTTAGCAGGTTACGTACGATGCGGCGCATCGTATTGAAATCGTCAACCACCAAAAAGCGCATATTCTTATCAGCCATATCTACTCCTGTGTTATCTCGCCCGGCAGGACGGGCCTGTTAAATACGTAATGCCTGTCCGGCGCTAATTTTCGCCAGCATGTGCTGACTGATATTGCTTAAATCGACTACTTCGCTCACGCCACCTGTGGCAATCGCTTCACGCGGCATGCCAAATACCACGCAACTCGCCTCGTTTTGCGCGATGGTCCAGGCACCAGCGCGATGCATTTCCAGCATGCCCGCAGCACCATCATTGCCCATGCCCGTCAGGATCACCCCCACTGCGTTGCGTCCGGCATTAATCGCTACCGATTTGAACAGCACATCCACTGAGGGTTTGTGCCGGTTAACCGGTGGCCCTTCGTTGAGTTTCACAACGTAGTTAGCGCCGCTGCGTGCCAGTTCCATATGCATGGCACCTGGCGCGATATAGGCGTGACCCGGCAAAATACGCTCG
This sequence comes from Pantoea sp. LMR881, assembly GCF_027157825.1. Taxonomy (NCBI): domain Bacteria; kingdom Pseudomonadati; phylum Pseudomonadota; class Gammaproteobacteria; order Enterobacterales; family Erwiniaceae; genus Pantoea; species Pantoea sp. LMR881. Next base: position 147,008 of record NZ_JAPVOK010000002.1, on the reverse strand, counting down.
CCATCCTCCGCCTCTTTTACCGTGATCTGACACAGCTTATTCAGACGCTCGGCAAAGGAGCGGGTAAAACCTGGCGGCATATGCTGTGTAATCAACAGTGCCGGACTGGTTGCGGGCAGTGGCTGTAGCACATGACGAATCGCTTCGGTGCCGCCCGTTGACGAACCGATGGCAATCAGTTTTTCACTACTTAACAGCGGTCCCGCTTTCAGCGTGGCCGGGACCTGCATCGCACTGCGCGCATGCAGACGTGCCCGTGCCGCTGCACGAATTTTATCGCCAATCATCTGGCTATAGGCCAGCATGCCTTCCCGGATGCCAAGCTGCGGCTTGGTGACAAAGTCCACCGCACCCAACTCAAGCGCCCGTAAGGTTATTTCAGACCCCTTACCGGTGAGCGATGACACCATCACCACAGGCATGGGACGCAGCCGCATCAATTTCTCTAAGAAATCGAGCCCATCCATGCGCGGCATCTCAACATCCAGCGTGAGCACCTGCGGATTAAACTGCTTAATCAGATCGCGGGCGACCAGCGGATCGGGTGCCGTTGCAACCATTTCCATATCGGGATGACTGTTGATGATTTCGGTCATCAATTGCCGCATCAGCGCAGAGTCATCCACGCACATCACGGTGATTTTGCTCATCATCTTTCCTTCGTCAGTCCATAGACGGTTTGCCCACGCAGCCAAAACTCTTTACTGATTTGACTGAAGTTTTCTGAGTGACCGGCAAACAGAATGCCGCCCGGTTTCAACAGCGGTACAAACCGACGCAGAATTTTCTCTTGCGTTTCTTTGTCGAAATAGATCATCACATTGCGACAAAAGATTGCGTCAAAGGGCCCAGGCAGCGACCAGTCATTGGCCAGCAAATTCAGCTGCGCATAGGTGACCATGTTGGCCAGCTCAGGACGCACTCGCACCATGCCAGCATGCGGCCCGGTGCCGCGCAGAAAGAACCGCTGCAACTGTGCGGGCGACAGCGTGCGCAGCTCTTCCTGGCGATAAACCCCTGCCACCGCTTTTTCAAGCACTTGTGTATCAATATCACTGGCATGAACCTGAAATTTACCGGGACCCGTCCCCAGTGTTTCAGCCAGCGTCATGGCGATTGAGTAAGGCTCTTCGCCTGTTGACGCTGCGGTACTCCAGACATTGAAGCTGCCCTGCCGCTTACGGGCGTGCTCTGCGAGGATGGGAAAATGGTGCGCCTCGCGAAAGAAAGCGGTCAGATTCGTGGTCAATGCATTGATAAATGCCTGCCATTCGGCGCTGTTAGGATCGTTCTCCAGCAGCGCCAGATAGCGCCCAAAATCATCAATGTTTAGCGTGCGCAGGCGACGCACCAAACGGTTGTAAACCATTTCGCGCTTATGATCGGCCAGCACAATACCCGCACGCTGATAGATCAGCTGGCTGATACGGCGAAAGTGCGTATCCGAGAGCGGTAAACGTTGAACCATCTGCGACAGCAGCGTCGTCGCCTCGTTTTGATCCAATAACGTCGATTTCTTCATTTCTGCACCTGGCACTCAACTAAACACATTAAATTTCTGCTGCTATGCCCGGCGATCTAACTGACCGGGCAATCCAGGCGATTAAAAGGTTTCCCAGTTTTCATCACTGCGGGAAACCGGCTGGCGGGTAACCGCCTGCGGCGCATCCAGACGGAAGTTTTTTGTTGCCGTTGTCTTGTTAACGGCCTGGGCGACAAATTCTTTACCGATATTGAACACAGAAACCGCTTGTTTAAGGTTGCTGGCCTGATCTTCCAGTGCCGCTGCCGCTGCCGCAGACTGTTCTACCAGGGAAGCGTTCTGCTGCGTCACACGGTCCATTTCTGTAACAGCCAGGCCCACCTGATCGATACCCCGGCTCTGCTCGTCTGACGCCGAGGCGATTTCGCCCATGATGTCGGTGACGCGCGTCACGGCGCTGACGATATCGCTCATGGTCTCACCGGCACTTTCTACCAGTACCGAACCGGTATTGACGCGATTGACGGAATCTTCAATCAGTCCCTTAATCTCTTTCGCGGCCTGCGCACTACGCTGTGCCAGACTGCGCACTTCACCTGCGACCACAGCAAAGCCACGGCCCTGCTCACCGGCACGTGCCGCTTCAACCGCCGCGTTCAGTGCCAGAATGTTGGTCTGGAAAGCAATGCCATCAATCACGCTGGTAATGTCAGCAATCTTCTTCGAACTGCCCGCGATCTCTTTCATGGTCGTTACCACACCATCCACCACTTTTCCGCCTTGCTGAGCGGTTTCTGAGGCGTTCAGCGCCAGCTGTGATGCCTGACGAGCATTTTCAGCGTTCTGTTTAACGGTGGCGGTCAACTGCTCCATGCTGGCAGCCGTTTGTTCCAGCGAAGCAGCCTGCTCTTCAGTGCGGGAAGAGAGATCGTTGTTGCCCACAGCAATCTCGCTGGCGCCGGTATAAATAGCGTCAGAGCCGTCGCGCACCGTGCGCACCGTGCGCACCAGCTCTTGCTGCATGTGTTGCAGTGAACTCAGCAGGTCGCCGATTTCGTTACGTACAGTGAGGTCAATGGGCTGCGTCAGGTCGCCACGGGCAATATGCTGAATGTGTTCAATGCTCTGTTTCAATGGGCGAATCAGCGCGCTGCGCATCACATTCCAGACCAGCACAATCATCAGCAGGGTTACGGCCAGCGTCCCCACCACCAGCAGGATGGAACGTTGATAAGCATCGTTGTTGGCATCAATGCCACGCTTCGCCAGCACCAGGTTGTAACGCATCCACTCGTCGTAATCTTTCTGGAATTTGTCCTGGAAACTCTGGGTAGGCTGATCGATAAACGCTTTGAAGTCACCACGGCCCAGAAATGCGATCAAATCAGCCAGCGCATCGTGGTAGGCCTTGTAGTTGGCTTGCAGCGTCAGAACGTTTTCAGCCGTCTTGCCTTTTTCAGACAGGTTAGCGTTAAACTCCTCGAAGCCCTGCTCGGCACGTTTTAGCTCTTCGCTCGCCAGTGCGACCAGTTCCTTAACGGTTGCGCCGGAGCCGGCCATTTGCCCATCTTGCAGGTAGCGGATCCCTGCACGGTTCAAAGTATTACGCGCCTGAACCAGCGAAACCCACGAGGTTCCCATCGCCTGCTGCAACGTGCTCAGACGTTGGTTATAGGCAAAGTTTTCTTTGTCTGAACTGACGGTTTGAAAAAACATGCCGCCGGAAAACATTTGCAGCAAAGCAAACAACGCCAGCACACATAGCAGGCCGGAGACAACTTTTACTCGACTAAACATAAACACCTCAATGGTTGGCAATTTGCCTTATCTGTTAACGCAGGTAAGAGGGTTATCGGCGCGGCAAAGGGAACTTTATGCGCGGCGGAAGGGGTTGGACCAGCCGCCGCGCGGGTATGATTAAAAGGTTAGGCGCGAGAGATTCTGAATACCGATACGGCCTGGCTCAGCGCACTGGCTTGCTGCTCAAGAGCAGCTGCAGCGGCGGCAGATTGTTCTACCAGCGAGGCGTTTTGTTGCGTGACGCGATCCATTTCCGTTACGGCCTGACCGACCTGATCGATGCCGCGACTCTGCTCATCAGACGCCGAGGCGATTTCGCCCATAATGTCGGTGACGCGGGTAACCGCATCAACGATGTCAGTCATGGTGCTGCCTGCGCTCTCAACCTGTAGCGAGCCACTGTCAACACGGGCTACAGAATCTTCGATCAGGCCTTTGATCTCTTTCGCGGCCTGCGCACTGCGTTGCGCCAGATTACGCACTTCACCGGCCACCACGGCAAAACCACGACCCTGTTCACCAGCGCGGGCTGCTTCTACTGCCGCGTTAAGAGCAAGAATGTTGGTCTGGAAGGCAATGCCGTCAATAACGCTAATAATGTCTGCGATTTTCTTCGAACTGCCTGCAATCTCTTTCATGGTTTTAACCACGCCATCAACTACTTTGCCACCCTGCTGTGCCGTTTCAGACGCTGAAAGCGCAAGGTTCGAAGCCTGACGCGCGTTATCGGCATTCTGTTTTACCGTCGCAGTGAGCTGTTCCATGCTGGCCGCCGTTTGTTCCAGTGACGCCGCTTGCTCTTCAGTACGGGCAGAAAGATCATTGTTGCCAGCGGCAATTTCGCTGGCACCGGTAAAGATAGCGTCTGAACCGTCACGCACGTTGCCTACTGTCATGACCAGCGATTGCTGCATTTCCTGCACGCCCGCCGCCAGTTGCGTCATCTCGTTACGTCCTTCAACCACGATCGGCTGAGTAAGATCGCCAGATGCAATAGCGCGAATATGCCCAATCACATTCTGCAAAGGCTGAATCAGCACCTGACGCAGGCCAAACCAGCAGGCGATAATCACTGCGATAACCGAGACTGCAACCCCGCCCAGCAGCCACATCATTTGGGTAAATGCGTGTTGGTTCTGTTGCAAACCGTGCTCAGAAAGCTCAGTTTGCTTCGCACGCCAGTCGCTATAGCTGGCTTTCATGGTGTTCTGCTTTTCTTCGATGTTCTGTTTAAACATGCCCTCAAGATCGTTAGCCTGCAAACGCTCCAGCATCGCCTGGAGTCCATCGTGATAGCTTGCGTAATCCGCTTCAATTCGTGCCGGCAGAACATCACCCAGACCCGCCGTATTTGGCAGGTCGTGATAGATGTTGTAATAGCGTTCAGCGACCGCAAGCTGCTGTTTCGCCTGCTGCACCAGGGCATCAATATCGCCACCATTAATTTGCGATGCCATGTTGGTTTGTAAACGCAGCATGGCGCGGTTGAGCACGGTGCGCGTCTGGTTAAGTTCGATCCATGCATCCGTCATTGCCGTGACGTTGCGGTTAGAGAGTTGTGACAGTGCAAAAGCTTCTTTGTCTTTATTAAGGGCTGACCAGAACAGGCTGCCCGAAAGTAACTGCAACACGCCAAAAATGACCAGTACCGAAATCAGGCTGGTCACCACTTTTATACGTTTTAACATTTCTTTCCCCAGGAAATTGATATGGTTCAGCGCCTATATCGGCGAAATCAGGGGATTTGTTAGCGCAACTGGCAAGTTTTGTGAAATAAACGACTTTTGTAACTATTCTAAATAATCGCTTTTTTTGTGTGGATATAGCAGGGGTTGGTATACGTCTTTACTGGCACGCGCACAGGGGAAAGTTCGCAACAGTTAAAGACAATGCCAGCCTGGCGAGGCTGGCATTTTGGGCAGGGCTTAAAACGTTTCCCAGTTGTTCTCGCCGGCTGGCGCAGCGACAACGTTGGTCAGAGTAGCGGAAACCGTTGCCGCAACAGGCGTACGTCTGGAGTGCGACTGCTCAACGGATTCGCGCAGTTTAAATACCGTCACAGACTGGCTCAAACGGCTGGCCTGTTCTTCCAGCGATGCCGCCGCCGCCGCCGACTCCTCTACCAGCGACGCATTTTGCTGCGTCACCCGATCCATTTCTGTTACCGCCAGACCAATCTGATCGATACCGCGACTCTGTTCATCCGATGCCGAAGCGATTTCGCCCATAATATCAGTGACGCGCGTGACAGCCCCGACGATATCGTTCATGGTATCCCCGGCGGTGCCAACCAGTTCTGACCCGGTGTTAACGCGACTTACAGAGTCTTCAATCAGGCCTTTGATCTCTTTCGCGGCCTGCGCACTACGCTGTGCCAGACTGCGAACTTCACCCGCGACCACGGCAAATCCACGCCCCTGCTCACCGGCACGGGCAGCTTCAACGGCGGCGTTCAGCGCGAGGATGTTGGTCTGGAAGGCGATACCATCAATAACGCTGGTGATATCAGAAATTTTCTTTGAGCTGACAGCAATATCGCTCATGGTTTTCACCACGCTGGCAACCACACTGCCGCCTTTATTCGCCGTTTCGGAAGCACTTAACGCCAGCTGCGATGCCTGACGGGCATTTTCGGCATTTTGTTTGACTGTTGCGGTGAGTTCTTCCATGCTGGCAGCCGTTTGCTCCAGCGATGCCGCCTGCTGTTCAGTGCGGGCCGACAAATCGTTATTACCGGCTGAAATTTCACTGGCTCCACTAAAGATAGCATCTGAACCCTGACGCACATTACTCACGGTACGCACCAGCGACTGCTGCATATCATGCAGGCTGGCGGCCAGTTCACTCATCTCGTTGCGCCCTTCCACCACGATTTCTTGCGTGAGATCGCCCGATGCGATACGTTTTATATGCATGATATTGGTATCAAGGGGAATGAGCAGGACGCGTCGCATACCCACCCAGCACAAGGCAATCAGCAGTACGACACACAGCATAATCCCGCCAATAATCCACACCATGCGCTCGTAGGCTTCTGCATTGATCTTCGCGCCCAACTGCATCAGGCGATTCTGATCCGTGCGCCATTTGGTATGAATATTCAGAAATTCGATTTGACGTGCAGTGACCGGCACCCTGTCAGCTGCGTCTAAATCGTGAGCTAACAGCGCCTCTTCCCACTGATCTAACGAGAGCGCATAGGCCTGGTACGCTTTCTCCAGCCGGGCATTCAGCTGCGCATCCTGGCCTGGGGTGCCTGGTGTGGTTTTAAAGACTTTAAAATATTCAGCAGCATGTTGCTGAAATTCTTTAATTTCATTGAATAAGTCACTGACTGCCGCAGGTTTACCGTCCAGTTTACTGTTGGCAAAACGCAGCTGAATACGTGTCAGCAGCACACGGCTCTGATTAAGGCTCATGTAAGCATCATTTAACGCCTCAGTGTTATCGCTGGCCTTTTGTGCAACAACAAAACTCTCCTTATCGTTATTCAACGCGTTAAAAAAAATCGTGCCTGCTATAACCTGCAACAAGCCGAATATAAGTAATACCAGCAGCAAACTGGACACAACACGGATTTTAGAAAACATAAATTAACCCTGGTAAAAGTAAGTGTTTTAGCAAAGTTACTATCGGCAATTTACCGGGGAATTTATAGCGAGGGGAAATTATTACGAGGGCAATTATTACGGGCCAGTATTGACTGACCCGTTTGCAGGGATTACGCAGTACGCAGGTTATCGACCAGCGCCATCTCCTCGCTGCTCAGCAGCTTCTCGATGTCGACCAGAATCAACATTCGATCGCCCAGTGCACCTAACCCGGTCAGGTATTCAGTGGACATCGTGACAGCAAATTCAGGTGAAGGCCGGATCTGATCCTGTGTCAGCGACAGGACGTCAGACACGCCATCAACCACAATCCCCACCACGCGATTTTCCAGATTTAATACAATCACGACGGTGTTGTCGTTGTACTCTACGTCTGGCTGGGAGAACTTCACGCGCAGATCGATAATCGGCACGATGACGCCACGCAGGTTAGTTACGCCGCGAATAAACTCTGGCGTATTGGCAATACGGGTTACCTGATCATAACCACGAATTTCCTGAACTTTGAGGATATCGATGCCGTACTCTTCATCGCCCAGCGTGAAGACCAGAAACTCCTGGCCGACAGTTTCGCCAGCGATTTTTGTTACGGTTGCCATTCCAGTCATGTTATTTACCTTTTCTTTATCAATCAGGCGGCAGCGCCAGCCACACGTTTTTCACGGTTGAGTGATTGCAGCGCAGAGACATCGACGATCAGCGCCACGCTACCATCGCCAAGAATGGTGGCAGCTGAGATCCCTGGCACTTTGCGATAGTTACTTTCCAGGTTTTTCACCACCACCTGATGTTGACCAATCAGTTGATCGACCAGCAGCGCGTAACGCTTGCCTGCGCTTTGCAGAATGACGACGATACCTTGCGTCGCTTCAGTTTTCGCACCCTGCACATCAAAGACATTCCACAGTTCAACCAGTGGCAGATATTCGCCTCGTACTTCCAGCACGCATTCGCCACCCGCCAGCGGTTTTAACTCTTCAGCACGCGGTTGCAGCGATTCCATCACAGCATTCAGCGGCAGAATAAACACTTCGTCCGCCACCCGCACTGACATGCCATCAAGGATCGCCAGCGTCAACGGCAGTAAAATGCGTATAGTGGTGCCTTTCCCCTGCTTCGACGCTATTTCAACGTGGCCACCCATTTCCTGAATGTTTCGTTTCACCACGTCCATGCCCACGCCACGGCCAGAGACATCCGTTACCTGCTCTGCTGTAGAGAAACCAGGAGCGAAGATCAGCATGCCGACTTCTTCGTCACTCATGTTCTCACTCACCGGCAAGCCAGACGACAGTGCCTTGGCAAGAATGCGTTCACGGTTCAGACCGGCACCATCATCTGAAACTTCAATGCAAATGTTGCCGCCCTGATGTTCCGCAGACAGCGTCAGATTCCCGGTCGCAACCTTGCCTGCAGCCAGACGTTTTTCCGGGGATTCGATACCGTGATCGAGACTGTTACGCACTAAGTGCGTTAACGGATCGATGATACGTTCAATCAGACTCTTATCGAGTTCGGTTGAGCTGCCCAACAGCGTCAGTTCTACTTCTTTGCCGAGCTTGCTGGCCAGATCGCGTACCAGACGCGGGAAGCGGCTGAAGACATACTCCATCGGCATCATACGAATTGACATCACCGACTCTTGCAGATCGCGGGCGTTGCGTTCGAGCTGTCCCATACTGTTCAGCAGATCACCGTGGGCAACCGGGTCGAGTTCGCCCGAACGCTGCGCCAGCATCGATTGGGTGATCACCAATTCACCGACCAGGTTAATAAGCTGATCAACCTTCTCAACGGCTACGCGAATACTGCTGGATTCGCTGGATTTTGCCGGAGCGGCAGCACGTTTTGCTTCGCGTTTCGCCACGACAGGTGCTTCAGCTACCGCTGCCACCGCCGGAGTTTGTGCTTCGGCTACGGCAGGCGCGGCTTCAACTGGCACGGCGGCTGCATCAGGGAAGCGGATTTGCGCTTCTTCAATGACAAAACAGAGCACCGCAACGATGTCATCTTTGCTGACACCCTCAATCGTGACTTCAAGCGTAGTGCTGCCTTTCTGAACCTGGCTTAATGACCCCAGGTTACTCATCTCTTCCAGCAGCAACTCCACTTCTTTTTCTTTCAGGTCAACCAGTTGTACGCGCAGACCACCCGATGCGGGGGTGCTGGCTACAGGGGCCGCCGCGACGGGCGCAGGCTGCTCAACGGGTAAGCCTTTTGCCTCTAACGCTAACTGACGCAGTGCTTCACAGATATATTTGAAGCTTTCCGCGTTAGGCTCTTGCGCGGTTTTATAAGCATCGAGCTGTTCCTGCATAATATCTTTGGTTTCCAAAAACAGGTTGATGATGTCGGTGCTGAGCTGCATCTCGCCGCGACGAGCACCATCTAAAATGTTTTCCAGGATGTGAGTCGTTTCCTGCAATACGGTAAAACCAAATGTTCCGGCTCCGCCTTTAATGGAGTGGGCAGCGCGGAAGATGGCGTTAAGCTGTTCGGAGTCTGGTTCCTGGGGATCGAGTCCCAACAGGTGTTGTTCCATATCCGCTAACAGCTCATCCGCTTCATCGAAAAACGTCTGGTAAAAATCGCTGATGTCCATGCTCACGGGTTCACCTCGGTTGTGAGGGGGGCTGCTGTATTCACCGCACTGCCATCAGGTGTGGGCGGTACGGTAATCTGTTCAATTGCCGCCGGATCGCTGATCTGGACGGCATCACTTTCTGCGTTCTCTTTCTCAATTGCCGCTTCGGTATCATGGTTCAATACCAGCAGGCTAATGCGACGGTTTACTGCATCATTGCCACCGCGATTTTTTAGCTTCATGGTGTCTGCCATGCCTAACACCCGCAGAATTTTACCGCTGTCGAGGCCACCAATAACCAGTTCGCGCCGTGAAGCGTTAGCGCGATCGGTCGAAAGCTCCCAGTTGCTGTAGCCGCGATCGCCGCTGGCATACTGGAAATCGTCCGTATGGCCGGCGAGGCTGATACGGTTGGGAATGCCATTCAGTACCGGGGCGATAGCACGCAAAATATCGCGCATATAAGGTTCAACGTCGGCGCTGCCGGTTTTGAACATGGGGCGGTTCTGACTATCAATAATCTGAATACGCAGCCCCTCCTCGACCATATTAATGATCAGGTGCGGGCGTAACGCTTTCAGTCGCGGATCGGCTTCAATCAGCTGATCAAGATTTTCACGCAGGCGATTAAGGCGAATGTCATCCAGCTTGCGTTTCTGCGCATCTAAATCGACCACTTTATGCACTTCACCGGTTTTCTGCGTGGGATCTTCACCGCCGCCAGGAATAGGACTCACACTGTCACTGCTACGCGGCCCACCACTTAATGCCACCTTCAGCGGGGTCTTGAAGTAATCGGCAATCTGAATCAGTTCTTTCGGACTGGCGATAGAAAGCAACCACATCACCATGAAGAAGGCCATCATCGCCGTCATAAAGTCGGCATAGGCAATCTTCCACGAGCCATGACTCCCTTCGTGATGTTTTGACTTGCGCTTTTTGACCACAATTATGGGGCGGTTGCCTTGCTTCATGAATTCTCTTCCGAAGTCTGTTTAGCCGGGTTCTTCGCATTGCGTACGTGCTCTTCCAGCTCGCTAAACGACGGACGTTCAGCGGAATAAAGTGTCTTACGGCCAAACTCGACGGCGATTTGTGGCGCATAACCGTTCAGGCTGGAAAGCAACGTGACTTTAATGCACTGCATCATCTTGGTGGTTTCAGCACACTTTTGACGCAGCACTGATGACAACGGAGAAATAAAACCGTACGCCAGCAAAATCCCGAGGAAGGTTCCCACCATGGCATGTGCCACCAACGCGCCCAGTTCTGCGGCAGGACGGTCAGCAGAGGCCAGGGCATGCACCACCCCATTACCGCCGCAACGATACCGAATGCCGGTAGTCCATCACCTATCGCGGCTATACTTTGCGCTGGTACGTCACACTCGTGTTCGTAGGTCTCAATTTCTTCATCCATTAACGCTTCAATTTCAAAGGCGTTCATGTTGCCACTTACCATCAGACGTAAATAATCGGTAATAAAATCGACCAACTGTTTATCGGCTAAAATACGCGGATAATTAGCAAAAATTTCACTTTGGCTCGGATCTTCAATATCACGCTCAAGCGATAACATGCCTTGTTGGCGTGATTTCGCCATCAGACGATAGAGCAGTGCCATCAAGTCCATATAAATCGCTTTGTTATATTTTGATCCGCGCATCAGCAACGGCAGGGCTTTTAATGTCTTTTTAATCGATTTGCCGTTATTGCCAACTAAAAAGGCACCGACACCCGCCCCGCCAATCATTAATAACTCGGCAGGTTGATAAAGCGCACCTAAATGGCCACCCACCAGCGCATAGCCGCCCAACACGGACGCTAACACTACGATATAACCCAAAATTATCAGCACAAAATTTCCTTACGTCCGTAACGTGTTGGTGGAAGTTAAGCCAGAAAGCCGCAGGCGTTGTTAGCAAATTAGAAGCAAAAAAAAGCAGCGGTATTAACCGCTGCTGGATGGCTTCCACAGTGCGAACAAACTTAAACGGCGTGTTTAACCGGTTCATCCAGCAGTTGTGGAAAGATATCGGCAGAATCTGCAGAAAGTTTACGTCTTTTTACCGCACGTGATGGCGGCTGGCACAGGCTACAAACAAAGCTGCCGACCGGCTGATGTGCATGATTAATAAAGCTACCATTGCAGCATTTGCAATCTGACAGTTCGAGCATGCCACTTTCAACGAATCGCACCAGGGTCCAGGCGCGTGTCAGCGCCAACAGCGGGCCCTCGTCCGATTGCGGACACTGTTCGAGATAAAGTCGGTAGGCCTTGATTACGGCATCTACACCGCTGCACAACCCGGTTTTCAACAAAAATTTCCAGGCGTTGCAGAACATCGACGCGTGGATATTTTGTTCCCAGGTCATGAACCAGTCGGTAGAGAAAGGCAGCATACCTTTAGGCGGCGGACTGCCGCGCAATTCTTTATAAAGTTTAATCAGGCGACCACGGCTTAACTGGGTTTCGCTTTCTAACATCTGTAAGCGGGCACCAAGCGTAATCAATTCCATCGCGAGCTGAATATCCCGCGCTTCCTGAACGATACTTTTCTCAGACATTAAACTGCCCTCTTTTTAGCGGGTGCATCATCTTTAGATGCGTTACGCAATAAACGGCTGGACAATAAAATGCCGGTGTGAATTTGTTGTAAATCATCTACACGAGACTCTTGAGTCAGGCGATTAATGACGGAGCTTTCAGTAAAGCGAAACTGGCAAACCAGTTGATTGGTTTCCGCTAATTTCACCATTTCCGGCAAAGTTAATTCAGATAATGCATCCGCCATCTTTTCATCGATGCCGAGGCGAAACATTGCAGACGCTTTTTCCTGGTTAATTAAACGTTGCGCGAGTAACAAATAAGACAAGTTGATATCGTAAATATGTTTTAGTAATTCAGATGTACCCATTTTTCCATCCTGAGAGACGCGACATAACATCACCGCAGATAAATTTCTGCGTATCGAGCTGCTGGTTGGTAAATCTAAAGATGGCAAAATAATAAATCAGTAAAGCATATGGTCATCGAAGTCTGCCTCATTTCCCACCGGGACACTGAACCAGTCGAAAGTCAAAACTCCAGGCCATTTATTCTTAAATTTGTAACCATCTTCCGTGACGTCTTCTTACACTTTTAAGACTAATCCGAAAACAACGCAAATTTATATCGTCTGATTACTACATACAACGAGAGTTTTGTAAAATTTTGGATAAAGTGTGACGCAGATCACACTTTTTCAGTAAATTTCTCCAGCAAAGCTTTACGATCACTTATCTACCGAACGTTTTTCACTCAATTTTTACTTGTTTTTAACTTAATTAATCCTCAGAAAGGCTTTATTCACTCAGTCACAGGCTATTTTGCCTGCTGCACCGCTAATGCGATCTTTTACCTGGTTAAATGGCTTTAATGCCATACTTACAGCCAAACACCTGCATATAAGCAGCATAATAATCTAAATACAGTGCCTGATAATTTCTTTTAAATTAATAACTTAAGGGTAATATCGCTTTTAGAAAGTAAGGGAGGCGTAAAGATAATGCGAAGGGTGTATGGCGTAAGCGCAGCGAAGCGTTAGCAATCAAACATGAACGTTTAGCGTACGAAAGCATATGTAACAACAGGTTACATAAGCATTGTGAATGAATTGCAGGGGAAATGTATTTATGCTTGCTAACTATCGGCATCGGTAGTGAAAACTTTAGGTTTATTAAGTTAAAAAACTAATAATTATCGCGTGCTGATCGCTTTTTTAAGCTGCTGGCAAAAAACCGCTAAATTTTAGCCATTTAACTCACTAAACATTCAAAAGCGGCGTTAACGGATCAGCGTGCGAGAAAGAGAGCCGATAAGGCAAAGAGAGGCTTTCAGTATGCCCTCCCTGGCATACTGAAAAGGAGACCTGTCAGGCGAGTTTAGGAAAGCTGGCAACCTTGCTTTCGGATGCCTGCTCGTCACGGCGGGCTGGAATGCTGGCCAGGTCTTTCAGGAAATTTTCTCGCCAGGCAGTGATATCGTTTTTACGCAGCGCTGCCATCATGTCGTTGTAGCGAGAAATCCTTTCGGTACGTGGCATAGTGATCGCTTTATCCAGCGCAGCTGCGACTTCATCACGGTCGTAAGGGTTAACAATCAAGGCAGAGGTTAACTCATTCGCGGCCCCTGCAAAGCGTGACAGTACCAACACGCCGGGATCATCCGGGTCCTGAGCCGCCACATACTCTTTCGCCACTAAATTCATGCCATCACGCAGCGGTGTGACCAGACCGACATCCGTCAGACGGAAAATTTTCATCAACAGACGACGATCAAAATGCTGATTAAGGTAATAGAGCGGCGTCCAGCCTAACGTGCCATATTTACCGTTAATGCGCCCCGCTTCAGTTTCTAACTGATGGCGAATATCCTGATAGGCCTGAACATCACCGCGTGAGGTAGGCGCAATCTGCGAGTAACGGATCTTGCCGCGATGTTGTGGGAAATGTTCCAGCAACGCTTCATAAGCCAGAAAACGTTCTGGCAGGCCTTTCGAATAGTCGAGGCGTTCACAGGCAATAATGTTGCGTGCATCGCCAAGCTCGCGTTTCATCGCAGCCATTTTTGGCGGCAGTGGACCTTCAGCCATCTCTTTAATGCTGTCAGGCTCAATACCGATGGGATAAACCTCAGTCATAAAGGTATTGCCGAAGGCGCGGTGTAGCTTCTCACCTTTATTTTGCAGCTGCGTAAGCAGGCTCACGCTGTCGAGGAAGGCCGTACGATCGGACTCTGTCTGGAAGCCGAGAAGATCGTATTCGCTCAGCATTTCTAACAATTCCTGATGCGGCGGCAGGGCATTGAAAATTTCTGGCGTTGGAAAAGGAATATGAAGGAAAAAGCCGATACGGTTTTCAATTCCCGCTTTACGCAATGCCGCAGCGAAAGGCAGCAGATGATAATCGTGGATCCACAGAATATCGTCTGGCTTGATCAGCGGTTTTAATCGCTTCGCCACCTCTTCATTGACCCGGCAATATCCTTCCCAGGCTTCCCGCTGGAACTGTACCAGGTCAAGGCGATAATGGAACGCGGGCCAGATGACGGTATTTGAGAACTGACAGTAATACAGATCGTAATCGTTCTGATTAAGCGGGAATGAAGCATAGGTGATGCCATCGTGCTCTACCTGAGCAGTGTCGTCGTCCTCTTCGCCCGAGAACTCGCTGATTTCACCATTCCAGCCGAACCACAATCCGCCCGTGCTTTTCAACGCATCAAGGATACCGACGGCGAGACCGCCCGCACTGGATTTTGATCCATCAGGAATAGCAATACGGTTAGAAACAACCACTAAACGACTCATAACCTGAACTCCTTACCGACGTTGTCTTGCTTTATTTGTAATAGTATTCGCTCCAGCCATCCATATACCGCCTCGACATCTTTTAGCCGATAGCGTGCATGGCTCGAGCCTTCACCAACCTTAACGGAAATGCCCTGCATGGCGTTTACCGTGAGAAACCCCTTCTCGTCCGTTAAATCGTCCCCGATAAATACCGGCGTTCGACCGGCAAAAGGCGCTTCCTGCATAAAGTCGCGAATGGCCGCGCCTTTATCAATGCCTTGCGGTTTGATTTCGACAACGCATTTCCCCGGCTGGAGTGCCAGGCCAGGAAAGCGTTTAACCGACTGTTCTGCCAACCGCATGACATCCTGTTCGTGCTGCATCGCCTGGCGATAGTGCAAGGCAAATGCCATGCCTTTGACTTCCAGCCGTGTGCCAGGCCATTGAGACATAGCGTGCTCCAGCTCTTTTCGCAGTTCTTGCTCAACCTCGGTGGGCAGCGTGATGCGATGAATGTCCCCTTTGGGCATACGGCGCTCTGCGCCATGCACGCCCGCAGCGGAAAAAGTCAGTGGCGCGACCAGCGCGTCAAGCTGCTCAATCGGACGGCCTGAAACCAGTGCGAACGCACCGTGACAGCACGCCGAGAGCTGTTGAAGTTGCTCTACCACATTTTTGGGAATGAAAGCCGCATCGGGTTGGGGCTGGATCGCCGCCAGCGTACCGTCAACATCAAAAAGAAGGCATACAGACCGCCGCTCAAAGACGGGAACGTGGCAGAGGGATTTGCCGCTTGGGTCACGTGTCTTCTCCTGTTAAATGAAAAATATCACCTACGCTAAGGGCGCGATGACCTGAAAAATAGAGGATGTCTCTGAAAGGGAGGGAGCCAGCAAGAAGAAAGGCACAAGGCCAGTTCGGAGATAAGGAGATTGATACTGATACCGCATCGTTTTGATAAATCACACTCCTCAAACGTTCACGTTTGTTGCTGACAACATCACCTGAAGGAGAACATCGTCACGCTAAGTGTAGACGCATAAGAAGATTCTGCCAGGTTTCGCCCGTTATTATCTTAAACGCTGCTTGTATGTGAGTGAGATACCCGCGCTCGCTCTCTTACCTGCTGGCGCGAAATAAGGTGAGCCATTACGGTGACTCATTTGCAGATCAACGAACACAACATCAATGAAATAACAACGAAACGGAAGCACCCACTGAAGCTGACAAGCCTTAAGGTTTTCCTAATATTGATTTGGCAATCTTGCACTTTCTGCGAATTATCAGGTGCTTTTAATGATTAGGTTGCCGCTGAAAAGGCCGACATTGCGTCGCTTAACGTTTCTTATTGTGTTCTCTGTCTATATTTCTGTTTTTCTTAATATTGCTTATTACCGGCAAGTATTAACGCTCTTACCGCTGACTAATTTGCACGCCACAGGGGTGTTTCTTTCCATGCCACTGGTGGCTTTTGCTGTCATCAATAGTGTGGTCACGCTGGCCTCTTTTATCTGGCTGGATCGCCTGATCATTGCCCTGTTTATTCTGCTTTCTGCATCCGCTCAGTACTTCATTCAAACCTACGGCATCATCGTTGACCGCTCAATGATCCTGAATATGCTGGATACGACGGCGTCGGAGAGTTTCGCACTGATCACCCCGCAGTTAGTCATTACGCTGCTCCTGTCAGGAGTGCTGATGGCGATACTGGCGTATTGGGTCCGGATCCCCAAAGCGCCATGTTTCTGGAAGAGCGTACTTTATCGCGCTGCCAGCATACTGCTCTCCGCGATGCTGATTGTGGTGGTGGCCCTGCTGTTTTATAAAGATTACGCTTCACTTTTTCGCAATCACCGCGAACTGATCAAAGCCCTTAGCCCATCAAACAGTATTGCCGCATCGCTCTCTTACTACAAACACCATCGTCTTGAGAATCAGCCGCTGGTGCGAATTGGCGAAGATGCACATCAGCGACCGGAATGGCTATCGGGTAGCAGGAAGAGTTTGACGATTTTGATTGTGGGCGAAACCTCACGTGGCGACGACTTTTCGCTATCAGGGTACAGCCGTCAGACCAATCCACTGCTGGAAAAGGATAAGGTGATTTACTTCCCGCATACCGTTTCCTGTGGCACGTCTACTGCGGTATCGGTGCCGTGCATGTTCTCAAACATGCCTCGCGCACATTATGACGAAGCCCTTGCCAGCCATCAGGAAGGCGTGCTGGATATTATTCAGCGTGCAGGCACTGGCGTACTGTGGAATGAAAACGATGGTGGCTGCAAAGGCGCCTGTGATCGCGTTCCCCACCAGGATATGACTCGTTTGAATTTGCCCGACATGTGCATTGAGGGCGAATGCTACGACGACGTCCTGTTTCACGGACTGGATGATTATATTCAGCATCTCAAGGGGAATGGCGTGATTGTGCTGCATACCATCGGCAGTCACGGGCCGACGTACAATCATCGCTATCCATCCCAGTTTCGCCAGTTTTTGCCTACCTGCGAAACCAATCAGATTCAGGATTGCTCAAAAACGCAGTTAGTGAACACCTATGATAATACCGTACTGTATGTTGACCACATTGTTGATAAAGCGATAAAGCTTTTGCAGTCACATCAGGATCAATTCACTACCAGCCTGGTCTATCTTTCCGATCATGGTGAATCGCTGGGTGAAAAAGGTGAATATTTGCACGGCTTACCCTACGCCATCGCGCCGGATGTGCAAAAGCATATTCCGATGCTGCTCTGGCTCTCAGCGGATTTTCAACAACGCTTCGCCATAAATAGTCACTGCCTGCGTAAACTGGCTGCGACAGATGATTTTTCACAAGATAATCTCTTCTCCACACTGTTAGGCATGACGGGTACAGTGACACATGAATACAAGCCCGCAGACGATATTTTGTCGATGTGTCGGAGCACACCACAATGAAGATCTTAATCGTAGAAGATGACGCGCTGCTGCTACAGGGTTTGGTTCTGGCGCTGGAGGACGAAGGCTATATCTGTGACGGGGTAACAACGATTCGTGAAGCGGAAGCGCACCTCATGAACGGGCTTTATAGCCTGCTGGTGCTGGATTTAGGGTTGCCAGATGAGGATGGTTTGCACTTTTTATTGCGTTTGCGCCGTCAGAAGAAAACTGAGCCGGTTTTGATCCTGACGGCGCGCGATACCGTTAACGATCGTATTGCGGGTCTTGATGCCGGAGCTGACGACTATTTAATTAAGCCCTTCTCGCTGGATGAATTGCTGGCACGTATTCGGGCGCTGATTCGTCGCTACGTTAATCAGGGCGACAGTCGGCTCTCGCTGGGGAATTTAACGCTCGATATGACACACCGGCAAATCTACCTTACCGATCACTTGCTTGATTTGACGCCGAAAGAGTACGCCATTCTGTGCCGCCTGATGCTGAAAGCGGGCAATCCCGTCCATCGTGAAATCCTTTATCAGGATATCTACAATTACGACACTGAACCGTCAACCAACACGCTTGAAGTCCATATCCATAATCTTCGCGACAAAATAGGCAAGAGCGCCATTCGCACTGTGCGCGGTTTCGGTTATGCATTAGTGCAGCAAACCTCTCACAGCGAGTCCTTTTAATATGCGCGTTTTCCACTTGAACCCCAGTACGCTGCGCTTTCGGCTGTTAATCGCCATTGCCCTGATTTTACTTTTTTGCCAAATCATTAGCGTGATCTGGCTCTGGCATGAGAGTAAAGAGCAGATCCAGTTTTTAGTCGAAGCCACGCTGGAAAATCGCAACATGAACCGCCATGTGGAAAAAGAGGTGCATGAGGCGGTAGCCAGTCTGGCCGTCCCGAGTCTGATCATGATCTCTCTGGCCCTCCTGCTGTGCTATCAGGCAGTAAAATGGATTACACGTCCGTTATCGGTGCTGCAACGTCAGCTTGAAAACCGCAGCGAAGGCGATCTGGCACCCATTGCGTGTGACAGTTCGGTACAAGAGATTGATGCGGTAACCCAGGCGCTTAATCGTCTGGTCAGCCGACTGACCACCAGCCTCGATCGGGAACGGCTGTTTACTGCCGATGTTGCTCATGAACTGCGCACGCCGCTGGCCGGGCTGCGTCTGCATCTGGAACTGATAGAACGTAAAAATAACATCAATGTTCAGCCTTTATTGCAGCGTCTCGACCAAATGACCGACAGCGTGACGCAACTGTTACAGCTGGCGCGCGCGGGCCAGTCTTTTACGTCAGGCAATTATCAGCATGTCGGGTTGATTGACGACGTTATTCTGCCAATGGAGAGTGAACTCAGCGCCATGCTGGCGGCTCATCAGCAATCACTGATGCTCAACATACCTGAAGAGGTGTTTGTATGGGGTGATGCAACCTTACTGAAAATGCTGTTACGCAACCTGGTAGAGAATGCCCATCGCTACAGCCCAGCCAACAGTATCATTACGCTCCGTATTGAGCGGGTGCCAGCGTCAGCGTTGATTGTCGAAGATGAAGGGCCTGGTATTAATGAAAGCCAGCGTGGCGAGTTAAGTAAAGCCTTTATCCGCATGGATAGCCGTTATGGGGGAATTGGTCTGGGGCTAAGTATCGTCAGTCGCATCGTTCAACTTCATAACAGCCAGCTCTATCTGGAAAATCGCCCTGACCGATCGGGCTGTCGCGCACGGGTAAAATTTAACCCGCTGTCGCATGTTAAGCCGTGAACCACAGATGCAGAAAGGCGGCGAGAATGAGCAGGCTTAACACTACGCTGGCGTATTCGCTTACCGGTCGCTGATTGGGTTGCATGGATCTCTCCTCTTCGAATAAAAGAAGTATCCACACAACAGATTAAGGAAACCTTAAGCCTGAAAAATCCGCACAGAATATGAGGCTGGCCGGCTGCTTTCTGTACGCATTTCTCCTCCATCTTTCTGCCGTGGCGTTACTCACAACTTAATCAGACGGCACCGCCGCCTTTTCTGCATGCTTCTACACTTAATGGTCAGGTCCTTATTAAGGAGAAATGCCATGAGTCAACGCATGCACAAATATGCTTTTCCCGTCAGCAAAGCGCGAAAGTATCTTGAACCCGGTCCCGTGCTGCTGCTGAGTTCACAATTTGAGGATCACAGCGACATCATGACGCTCGGCTGGCATACCATTCTGGAATTTTCACCTTCACTGGTGGGCTGCATGATCTCCGGCATGAATTTCAGCCATGAGCTGATTCGTAACAGCGGTCAATGCGTTCTTAATTTACCAACAGCAGATTTAGTCGATAAGGTTGTTGCTATCGGTAACAGTCACGGTGACAAGATCGATAAGTTTGCCTCATTCGGCTTAACTGCTGAACCGGCACACAGTGTTAATGCACCGATGATCGCTGAGTGTTTTGCCAGCTTCGAATGCCAGCTGTATGACGATTCCATGGTGGACAACTACAATCTTTTTATCTTTGAAATCGTTAAAGCGCATGTCGCAGAACAGCCAGAATTCCCGACAACGCTGCACTATACCGGCGAAGGCCGCTTCACCGTAATGGGTGACAAGCTGCTGGACAAGAGCAAAGATTTTAAGCCAGAAATGCTGATTTAGTTGAAATAAGATGAATGCGCCCCCACTGTTTCCCTTTCGACCTGACAGGAGTAGAACAATATGGCAATCGAATACGCAGTGATCGCAGGCGGCTGTTTTTGGTGTACTGAGGCCGTGTTTAAGGATGTGATTGGCGTTGAGTCGGTTGAAAGCGGCTATACCGGCGGTGCGCGTCCAAACCCGACTTATGAACAGGTGTGCAGTGGCGCGACAGGTCATGCAGAAGCGATTCGGATTGGTTTTGACCCGGAAAAAGTCAGCTACGGCGATTTACTGGATATCAGCTTTGTTACCCACGATCCGACGCAGCTGAATCGCCAGGGCAATGACATCGGGACGCAATATCGCTCAGCGATTTTCCCGGCGAATGCCGCGCAGGAAGCTGAAGCGCGTGCTGCGATTGAACGTGCACAGGCCGACCATTCTGAGCCGGTTGTAACAACAATTGAGCCGCTGAAAGAGTGGTATCCCGCAGAAGATTATCATCAGGATTACTGGGAAGGCGCAGGACAGCGCAATGGGTACTGCATGGCAGTTATCCCGCCAAAATTACAGAAGTTACGCAAAAGTTTTGCAAACCGCGTTAAAAATTAATCTCTATCTTCTGTTCCCTCTCCCGCATATTGGGAGAGGGTAATGTGTGCTTTCTGATAATCAGCAGCTTTTGCTACGTCAGGTGCGGCAGTGATTTCGACGTTACCTGTCCCGGCATCCGATGATGTTTTTTCGCGCTGGTATGGCGCAAAAAGGTTTTTAACGCTTCGGTCTGATTGCCCGTTAAACGATGTGCCCCGCCATGCTGACTGAGATCGCGATTGAACCAGCAAGCAGAGTAACCGTAAAAGAGGAACCTGTCTGATTTTGCTGTTTCTTTTTTAGCCTGATTACCTGAGATTGCAGGCGATACGTTGCAGACGATTCGATGATGCTTACATGTTGGCGACCTTTCATTTGATGACAAAACAGTCAGAACGCGCAGTAGAAAACCGATTCGTTCAGTGCTTAAGCGAATAGAAAAAAGAGAAAAATAGTGCTTGACCCTTTTCAGCCTGATCCCTATAGTAGCGCCCCGTTGACCCAGTGCGGTCAGCAATAAAATGTGGTGAGGTGTCCGAGTGGCTGAAGGAGCACGCCTGGAAAGTGTGTATACGGCAACGTATCGAGGGTTCGAATCCCTCCCTCACCGCCATCATTTCAAAGAAGAGCCTGAATTCACGTTCAGGCTTTTTTTTGCATATTCTCCCGGAGGGAGGGTGAGAACCCTCGTCAGGGTTCGACAAAACGGCAGGAAAGCCGTTTTGCATGGCCAGCGGCCACCCGCAGGGCGAGCGCCAGGGATGGCGCGAGTAACATCCCTCCCTCACCGCCATCATTTCAAAGAAGAGCCTGAATTCACGTTCAGGCTTTTTTTTGCATATTCTCCCGGAGGGAGGGTGAGAACCCTCGTCAGGGTTCGACAAAACGGCAGGAAAGCCGTTTTGCATGGCCAGCGGCCACCCACAGGGCGAGCGCCAGGGATGGCGCGAGTGATATCCCTCCCTCACCGCCATCATTTCAAAGAAGAGCCTGAATTCACGTTCAGGCTTTTTTTTGCATATTCTCCCGGAGGGAGGGTGAGAACCCTCGTCAGGGTTCGACAAAACGGCAGGAAAGCCGTTTTGCATGGCCAGCGGCCACCCGCAGGGCGAGCGCCAGGGATGGCGCGAGTAACATCCCTCCCTCACCGCCATCATTTCAAAGAAGAGCCTGAATTCACGTTCAGGCTTTTTTTTTGCATATTCTTCCGGAGGGAGGGTGAGAACCCTCGTCAGGGTTCGACAAAACGGCAGGAACGCCGTTTTGCATGGCCAGCGGCCACCCGCAGGGCGAGCGCCAGGGATGGCGCGAGTAACATCCCTCCCTCACCGCCATCATTTCAAAGAAGCGTGTTCATCAGTTTTTTTCATCAAAAAACCCGGCCTGAGCCGGGTTTATCTGATCACAGATGACAATCACGATTAACTGTAAGCAAGCAGCGTACGCTGGCACAGAGCCGAACGTACACAATCCTCTTTGCCGAAACGGACTATGCCAACCATCTCGTCCTCTTCGAAACGCGCCAGCGCGTCTGCGAGACCGGAAGGCACCCCAGCGGGCAAGTCGCACTGGGTAATATCACCGTTAACGATTACCGTGACGTTTTCGCCAAGGCGTGTAAGGAACATTTTCATCTGCGCGGCGGTGACGTTTTGCGCCTCATCCAGAATAACTACCGCGTTTTCAAAGGTACGTCCGCGCATATAAGCAAATGGCGCGATTTCCACTTTGGCGATTTCCGGACGCAGACAATATTGCATGAAGGATGCGCCGAGACGTTTAACCAGAATGTCGTAAACCGGTCGGAAATACGGGGCAAATTTCTCTGAGATATCTCCGGGGAGAAATCCCAGATCCTCATCAGCCTGTAGTACCGGGCGCGTGACGATAATCCTGTCAATATCCTTATGAATCAGGGCTTCAGCCGCTTTCGCGGCGCTAATCCAGGTTTTACCGCAGCCAGCTTCGCCGGTTGCAAAGATTAGCTGTTTCGTTTCTATGGCGTTGAGATAGTGTGCCTGAGCATCATTTCGGGCTTCAATCGGTGCCCGGTCACGCACATCGCGCGCCATGCCAATTGAATCCAACCCACCCATTTGCACCAGCGAAGTGACCGATTCTTCTTCACGCTGACGATGACTGCGAGAGTCATTGCGAAGCACTCGTCTTGCTTCTCGACGCGCTTTGATCACTGCTTTCTGTCTTCCCATAGTGGCACCTTACAGTTGGTTTCATTTCCCGCATAGGGCTGTTAACCCATTGCGATTACGTGAACGCTTTAGAGGTTTTGAGTGGCTTCCTTGTAAGCCGTGGTGAGCCGTGTGAGTGGCATACAGCAACGCAACAGCAATGCTGCATACCGGATAACAATGAATTCAGTTTGAAGAGAAAAAACGTCAGAGAGAAGTGGAGTTCAGGAGGGAAAAAGCCCTCGCAGAAAAATGCGATGTGTTTACTAAATTTGCCGATCCGTAAAAGCATTGACCCATGCGCGAACTCCAGTGTGATACGTCAACACGTCTGATTACGCTTAATGATTAAATTGCACCAACTTCATGTGGCTTTGCAACAGTAATTTTACCTGACGATAAAGAAATTGCGTAACCCTGCATTAGCCATCCCGTCGTTTATATTTCAAAGTCATTATTTTACAAGGATTTGCATTATTCAGGCTGGCAGGAAAAAATTAGGAGGATCCGTAAAGCGATGCGTGAATATGATCACCGGTGAAAAAAGATGAGATCCTTCTGCCGCAAGCGCGGCAGAAAGCCGTTGATGGAAATTTAATCAGGACTCAAGGAGTGATTGCGCTAAATAATGATTTTTATCCACTACGCCAGGCAAAACATAAAAGTATCCGCCGCCAGTTGGACGTATATATTCTTCCAGCGCCTCGCCGTTAAGACGTTTTTGTACCGTGATAAAACCTTTTTCTAAATCGTGCTGATAGCAAACAAACAGTAAACCCATTTCAAGTTGCCCGGCAGCAGTCACCCCGGCTGAATAGCTGTAACCCCGACGAAGCATTACGCTGCTGGCCGTTTCAGCTGTACGGGGATTAGCAAGACGAATATGGGCATCCAGCGCAATCGCTTCGCCATCAGGATCACGGGTGTAATCAGGTATATCGCGTTCGTGCTGCATACCCAACGGCGCCCCGCTCAACTTGTCCCGGCCAAAGATAGTTTGCTGCTCACCCAGCGGCGTACGATCCCACATTTCTACGTGAAAACGAACAATGCGTACCGCCTGATAACTGCCGTGACGTGCCCATGCAGGCTCGCCCTGATCTTCTGTCACCCACAGGATCTGGCTCATCAGTGCACCGTCCTGGGTATCGGGGTTGGCGCTGCCGTCTTTAAAGCCAAGCAGGTTAACGGGCGTCTCTTTTCCCTGACTGCGCGCCGCGTGATCGGAGATAAACCCTTCGCGTCGCCAGCGTACCCCCAACAGATCGGGGGTATGCTTAATGATGTCACGCAGCGCGTGGATAACGGTATCCTGTGTATTGGCGCAAATCTGCAACAGCACATCACCGTGGCACTGGTTTGCATCAAGTGAATCGTTAGGAAAGCGCGTCATGATCTGTAATTTTTTCGGCTTATGCGGCGCTAAACCGAAGCGTTGGTCAAACAGCGATGCGCCAACTGAAACAGTAATGGTCAGGTTATCTGGCGAAATATATGCCCCTAAAATGCCTGAATCCTGCGGCGGCAATTGTGGGTTGTCCACTCGCGGTGCCGGGCCGCCTTGCGTTAAAAAGGCGATGCGCTGAGTCAGCAAGATAAACAAGCGTTTAAGATCGCTTTTATCAGTGGCTAAAAGGTCAAAAGCCACCAGCATCATGGAAGCCTGCTGCGGCGTGACAATGCCCGCCTGATGCTGACCATAGAAAGGTTGCACCTGCTCGCGTGCATTCGGTGTCACTGTACCGGGCGAAAAGCTGTCAGCCGTGGCGGTGTGAAACGGACATCCGCCACTCAGGGCTGTCGCACCGCCCAGCAGTCCCAAACTTTTTAATAAACGACGACGCGCGGGCTGCGCGTCCTCTTGCTGATGACTCATTTAATTAAGACCTAATGTTCCACGTAACAGAGAAAGATCTTCCGCCAGAGAGGTAATCGGGCCTTTCAGCGCATTACGGTCCGCGCTAGTCAGCTTCTCATAGGATTCAAAACCCGACGGGGTGCGGTATTTAGCCAAAATCACATCGACTTTTTTGAAGTTGCCGTCGATTTTCGTCAGCAACGGCGGGTTCGCTTTTTCCACCATCGGGCGCAGCAGATCAACAATTTTCTGGGCGCCATCCACGTTTGCCTGGAAGTCCCATAAATCGGTACGGCTGTAGCGATCCTCTTCTCCTGAAATCTTGCTGGAAGCCACTTCTTCAATCAAACCCGCCGCGCCGCCGACCACTTTCGCCGGAGGGAAGGCCAGTTCACTGATGCGGGTTTGCAGATCCAGCACATCTTGGTTGAGCTGGTCAGCATAGCCTTCCATGCCCCTGGTGCTGTTATCCGCAAACAGGGCTTTTTCGAGACGGTGGAAACCGGTGAATTTGGGATCGTCCGCTTTCTGCTCGTAATCATCTTCACGGGCATCAATGCTGCCATCAAGGTCAGAGAAGAGTTCGGCAATGGGCTCAATACGTTCATAGTGCTGGCGCGTCGGGGCGAACAGCGCCCTGGCTTTTTCCACCTCACCTGCTTTCACTGCGTCGGTAAAGGCCTGGGTACGAATAACCAGTTGGCTGACTTCCTGCGTGACGTAAGTTTTGTAGTCGCCAATCGGCCCCGCCAGCTGCATCAAATCCCCTGCGGTTTTATCGGGGGTAGCAGCCCCGCTGGCTTCAACGATCAGCCTGCCTTTGGGGTTGCTCAGCAAACCGCAGGTCATCTCATATTCACCCTCCTCAAGAGTCGCGGTCAGTTTCTGGCTGAAACCCGGCGCTATATTTTCGCGCTCTTCGACCACCATCACGCCCTTCAGGATTTCCCATTCCAGCGCCTTTTGGCTGTTGTTCTTGATCAGGAATTGCGTTTTACCCGCTTTCACTGACAGTGTCATTGGCTCGCACTGTTTGTCACTCACGCTCACGCTAACCTGAGGAACGGCCGCCGTTGCGGCACCCGTCATGGCCAGCAACACAGCCACTACTGCCTTGCGGCGAAAACGCATACTCATAAGTCTGTTCCTTTAACGTAATGATGAGCGCGCCATACGCGCCCAGTAAATGGCTTAGCGCACGGCGGCTGACGGCGTCGGTCGCGCAGGCGTAAAAAACAGTAACAGCGCGGGGATCAGGTAGAGCAAGTAAACCGCGACTTCGCTGACGCTGGGCGCTTCCTGATAGCCCAAAACCCCTTCCAGCAGCGTGCCGAACAGCGAGTGCGTTGATAAGACGTGACTGAGATCGAAGGCGATACGCTGCAAATGATTCCATAATCCCGCTTCGTGGAAAGCACGTATCGCACCGGCTGCCAGACCGGCCGCCACGAACAGAATGAAAATGCTGGTCCAGCGAAAAAAGGTCGCCAGATTCAGGCGAATACCGCCCCAGTAAAGCAACATGCCCAACACAATCGCGGTAGCTAAACCCAGCACAGCGCCAACTGGCGGTGCATTGCCCACATCCTGGGTGAACGCCGCCAGCAGGAAAAATACTGACTCCAGTCCTTCGCGTGCTACGGCCAGAAATACCATCAGCACCAGGGCTAAGCCGCTGCCTTGTTTCATCAAGGCCTGATCAACGGCCAGTTCCAGCGCCCTTTGATATTACGCGCCACTTTGCGCATCCAGAACACCATAGAGGTCAGAATAACAACCGCAATCAGCGCCACGATGCCTTCAAACAGCTCTTGCTGCTTTTGCGGAAACTCTCCGCTGGTTTCGTTAATAACGATGCCCAGAGCCAGGCAAAGCGCCGCTGCGATAAACACGCCAGTCCAGAGTGCGGGAAACCACTTTGTACGCTGTGTACGTTTCAGATAACTGGCGATCAGGCTGACAATTAACGCAGCTTCTAAGCCTTCACGCAGCATGATCAGAAAAGGAACAAACATCGCCCACCTCTTGAATGTTAAGCAGCGTCAATGCCAGGTAAATTTTCGTAAATCTAAACGAGTACGATTATCATTATCGCTGAGGAAAAAACAAGTTGCTGACGGAAATTATTTTGTTTTTGAGGCAGGCGTGTACCGAGCAGGCATAAAAAAGCCCGCCTCTGTGGAAGGCGGGCCTGATAACCTGTTTTGCTTTTTATTTGGTCTGGAACTCTGCTTCAGCCGCATCAAAACGCTGCATCGCTTCTGCTGAAGGCTCGCGTCCCATCAGGCTGAACACCACGATGGCAATGCTGGCGAACAGGAAGCCGGGGATAATTTCATACAGATCCAGCCAGCCATACTGTTTCCACACCAGCACGGTAAGGGCACCAACAACCATCCCTGCCAGCGCACCGTTGCGGTTCATACGTTTCCAGCACACGCCAAACAGGACAACCGGACCGAACGCCGCACCAAAACCCGCCCAGGCATAGCTGACCAGACCCAGCACGCGGTTTTCAGGATTAGCCGCCAGAGCAATCGCAATCAGAGCAATCAACAACACCATCAGGCGCCCTACCCATACCAGCTCTTTCTGGCTGGCATTTTTACGCAGGAACCCTTTGTAGAGATCTTCCGTCAGGGCGCTGGAGCAGACCAGCAGCTGACAGCTCAGCGTTGACATCACGGCCGCCAGAATCGCAGAAAGCAGGATACCGGCAATCCACGGGTTGAACAGAATACGCGCCAGCTCAATAAATACGCGCTCGCCGTTCTCGCTCACGCCTGCTGCCTGCGTCGGGTTGTTCTGGAAGTAAGCAATACCAAAGAAACCTACTGCCACGGCACCCGCCAGACAGAGGATCATCCAGGTCATACCGATGCGACGTGCGGTGCGAATAGAACGGTGAGAGTCGGCCGCCATAAAGCGCGCCAGAATATGTGGCTGACCGAAGTAACCCAGGCCCCAGCCCAGCAGCGAAATCACCGCAACAACATTCAGCCCTTTCAGCATATCGAGGTTTTCCAGGCTTTTGGCCTCAATCACTGCTAAGGAATCGGCGAATCCGCCCACTGACAGGATAACAATCACCGGTGTCAGGAGCAGGGCAAAAAACATCAGGCCTGCCTGTACGGTATCGGTCCAGCTTACCGCCAGGAAACCGCCCACCAGCGTATAGAGGATGGTGGCAGCAGCACCGGCCCACAAGGCCGTTTCGTAGCTCATACCGAAGGTGCTTTCAAACAGACGCGCACCGGCCACCACGCCTGAGGCGCAGTAAATGGTAAAGAACACCAGAATAACCCCTGCAGAGATGACACGCAGGATTTTGCTGTGATCTTCAAAACGGCTGCTGAAGAAATCGGGCAGCGTCAGGGCATTGTCGTGATGCTCAGTCTGGACACGCAGACGACCCGCAACAATTTTCCAGTTTAGCCATGCGCCAATTATCAGGCCGATGGCGATCCAGCTTTCAGAGATGCCGGAAAGGAAAATGGCGCCGGGCAGACCCATCAGCAACCAGCCACTCATATCAGACGCACCGGCTGAGAGAGCTGTCACTAAGCTACCAAGACTACGTCCGCCCAGAATGTAATCGTCGAAGTTTTTCGTTGACCGATAGGCAATGAAACCGATTAGCACCATTCCGAGTATATAAATTAAAAAGGTCACCAGCATCGGTGTACTTAGTGTCATCTGTCTCTCCACTTATAATTTGATTTCCCCAGAGAAATCGCTTTAAGCATGGTTGCCGGAACGGGGCAACACTACAGCTCATCCTCTTCAGGGCATTAGCCATTTCCCTGAGGCGCGGTATCCTGCCGGAAAGGCGAGCCGCGCACAATGGATTTAACACAGGCGTTACAGCGATTTCACTAACCATTTGTGAAAATGTGTTCAGAGGTTGCACTCGCTCACAGAATTAAAGTTGCACCTCATGACATCGCTCCACAAGTCAGATTTAATCGGGCCTGGCAGGTTGGCGAGATTCTTGCAGCAAGATTTGTGCCGCATTGCAAAATTTAACACGCGACGACGTAAAAACCTTGCTAACTGGCTCACATTTAACACGGTTGCACAAAGTTGCAACATGAGTAATAGTGCAGGCCACGCCGTACCGAATTACTTTTAAGGAGCACTGAAGTCATGGGTACAACCACCATGGGTGTAAAACTGGACGATGCGACTCGCGAGCGCATTAAACTGGCCGCACAAGGCATTGATCGCACGCCGCACTGGCTCATCAAGCAGGCGATTTTTAACTATCTGAACCAGCTTGAAGCGGGCAATTCACTGCCAGAGATTCCGCTGTCTACCCTTGCTGTTGCAGAAGGTGATGAAGGCATGCCAGACGAGGCGCATCAGCCCTTCCTTGACTTCGCAGAACACATTTTGCCGCAGTCGGTAACGCGCTCTGCCGTGACGGCAGCCTGGCGTCGGCCTGAAACTGATGCGGTCCCGATGCTGCTTGAACAAGCACGTCTTCCGGCACCGTTAGCTGAAAAAACGCATCAGTTGGCTTATCAGCTTGCCGACAAGCTGCGGCACCAAAAGGTGCAACCGGGCGCGCCGGAATGGTGCAAAGCCTGCTGCAGGAGTTTTCTTTGTCTTCGCAGGAAGGCGTGGCATTGATGTGCCTGGCAGAGGCCCTGTTACGTATTCCGGACAAGCCAACCCGTGATGCTCTTATCCGCGATAAAATCAGTAACGGTAACTGGCAATCGCATCTGGGCCGCAGCCCTTCCCTGTTTGTCAACGCGGCAACCTGGGGATTACTGTTCACCGGACGTCTGGTTTCAACGCATAACGAAGCGAACCTGTCACGCTCGCTCAACCGGATTATCGGTAAGAGCGGCGAGCCGCTGATCCGCAAAGGCGTGGATATGGCGATGCGTTTAATGGGTGAGCAGTTTGTCACGGGCGAAACCATTGCTGAAGCCCTGGCTAACGCCCGCAAACTTGAAGAAAAAGGGTTCCGTTACTCCTACGATATGCTGGGCGAGGCTGCACTGACTGCCAGCGATGCCAGGGCTTATCTGGTTTCCTACCAGCAGGCTATTCACGCAATTGGTAAAGCGTCAAACGGACGCGGGATTTATGAAGGTCCGGGGATTTCGATTAAGCTGTCGGCCCTGCATCCACGCTATAGCCGTGCGCAATACGATCGCGTGATGGAAGAGTTGTATCCGATTCTGAAATCGCTGACCCTGCTGGCCCGCTCTTACGACATCGGTATCAATATCGATGCGGAAGAAGCCGATCGTCTGGAGCTGTCACTCGATCTGCTGGAAAAACTCTGCTTCGAACCGGAACTGGAAGGCTGGAACGGTATCGGATTTGTTATTCAGGCTTACATGAAGCGTTGCCCGTTCGTTATCGATGAACTGGTGGATTTAGCGCAGCGCAGCCGTCGCCGTCTGATGATTCGTCTGGTGAAAGGCGCATACTGGGACAGCGAAATCAAACGCGCCCAGATGGAAGGCCTGGAAGGCTATCCGGTTTACACGCGCAAGGTCTACACCGATATCTCTTATCTCGCCTGCGCCCGTAAACTGCTTTCGGTGCCGAATCTTATTTATCCGCAGTTTGCTACGCACAATGCCCACACGCTGGCCGCAATCTATCAGCTGGCGGGCAATAACTACTACCCAGGCCAGTATGAGTTCCAGTGCCTGCACGGTATGGGTGAGCCGCTGTATGAGCAGGTGGTAGGCAAAGTTGCGGATGGCAAGCTGAACCGCCCTTGCCGCATTTATGCACCGGTGGGTACGCATGAAACCTTGCTCGCTTATCTGGTGCGTCGACTGCTGGAAAACGGCGCAAATACCTCGTTTGTGAACCGCATTGCTGATACATCGCTACCGATTGAGGAACTGGTGGCCGATCCGGTTACAGCAGTTGAGAAAATGGGTGCCAGCGAAGGCGCGATTGGCCTGCCGCATCCGAAAATCCCGCTACCGCGCGATCTCTACGGCAAACACCGCGTTAACTCAGCCGGCCTGGATATGGCGAATGAACACCGCCTGGCATCGCTGTCCAGCGCCCTGTTGAGCAGTGCCGCTCAGCCTTGCCTGGCACAGCCAATCATTGACGGCGAACCGGGAGCCGGCGAAACCCGTGATGTGATCAACCCTGCTGCACCAAACGACATAGTGGGTCAGGTGCGTGAAGCGACGGAGCAGGAGGTTTCGCTGGCACTGGATGCCGCAGTGAATGCGGGGCCGATTTGGTTTGCGACGCCGCCAGAAGAGCGTGCGGGGATTCTGGAACGCGCCGCCGAGATCATGGAAAGCCAGATGCAACAACTGATTGGCATCCTGGTGCGTGAAGCGGGCAAAACTTACAACAACGCCATTGCGGAAGTACGTGAAGCGGTCGATTTCCTCTATTACTACGCAGGCATGGTGCGTGACGATTTCGATAACGAAACCC
This sequence comes from Pantoea sp. LMR881, assembly GCF_027157825.1. Taxonomy (NCBI): domain Bacteria; kingdom Pseudomonadati; phylum Pseudomonadota; class Gammaproteobacteria; order Enterobacterales; family Erwiniaceae; genus Pantoea; species Pantoea sp. LMR881. The sequence continues at coordinate 115,565 of NZ_JAPVOK010000002.1, read as the reverse complement.
ATCGCCCGTTGGGACCGGTGGTGTGTATCAGTCCCTGGAACTTCCCGCTCGCCATTTTCACTGGCCAAATCGCCGCTGCGTTAGCGGCAGGTAACAGCGTACTGGCGAAACCGGCCGAGCAGACGCCGCTGATTGCCGCTCAGGCAGTGCACATTCTGCTGGATGCTGGCGTACCGGCGGGCGTGTTGCAATTGCTACCGGGCCAGGGCGAGACGGTTGGTGCGCAGTTGACGGGTGACGATCGCGTTCGCGGCGTGATGTTTACCGGTTCAACCGCTGTTGCGACCTTGCTCCAGCGTAATCTGGCTGGCCGCCTTGATCCACAAGGTCGCCCAACGCCGTTGATTGCTGAAACCGGCGGCATGAATGCCATGATCGTAGATTCTTCTGCTCTGACCGAACAAGTCGTGGTGGATATTGTCGCCTCCGCCTTCGATAGCGCAGGACAACGCTGTTCAGCGTTACGTCTGTTGTGTGTGCAGGCTGACGTTGCCGATCACACTATCAAAATGCTGCGCGGCGCGATGGCAGAATGCCGCATGGGTAACCCAGAACGCCTGTCGACCGATATTGGTCCGGTAATTGATGCTGAAGCGAAAGAGAACATAGAGCGCCACATCCAGGCGATGCGTAATAAAGGCTTCAATGTCTATCAGGCGGTACAGGAAAACCCGCTCGACAGTAAAGAGTGGTCAACCGGCACCTTCATTAAACCCACGCTGATTGAGCTGGATCAGGTGAGCGATCTGGATAAAGAGGTGTTTGGTCCGGTGCTGCATGTGGTGCGCTTCACCCGTAACGAACTGCCCGAGTTGATTGCGCAGATCAATGCCTCTGGCTATGGTTTGACGCTGGGCGTACACACCCGCATTGATGAAACCATTGCGCAGGTCACTGCGAACGCCAAAGTCGGCAACCTGTACGTTAACCGCAATATGGTGGGCGCAGTGGTTGGTGTGCAGCCGTTTGGTGGTGAAGGGTTGTCGGGCACAGGGCCGAAAGCAGGTGGTCCGCTTTATCTCTATCGCCTGTTGGCTAACCGTCCTGATGGTGCATTACGCCTGACATTTGATCGTCAGGATGCGGAACGTCCGGTAGACAATTCGCTGCGTCAGGCGCTGCTTGAGCCGCATCAGGCGCTGAGCGAATGGGCGAAGGAGAAACCAGAGCTGGCTGCGCTGTGTCAGCAATATGCTGCAATGGGACAAGCCGGGACAGTGCGACTGTTACCTGGTCCGACGGGTGAGCGCAACACTTTCTCTCTGTTACCGCGTGAGCACGTGCTGTGTCTGGCCGATAATGAGCAGGATGCGTTAATCCAGCTTGCCGCTGTCACCAGCGTCGGCAGTAAAGCGTTGTGGCAGGATGATGAGCTGCACCGTTCGCTGCTGGCGAGCCTGCCGGCTGCGGTAAAAGCCCGCATTAGCCTGGCAAAAGATCCTCTCGTCGGTGAGTTTGATGCAGTGATTTATCACGGCGATGCAGATCAGTTACGCAACCTGTGTGAGCAGATTGCCACCCGTAACGGTGCCATTGTTTCCGTGCAGGGATTTGCTCGCGGTGAAACCAATTTGCTGCTGGAGCGTTTATTGATTGAGCGTTCATTAAGTGTCAATACCGCAGCAGCAGGCGGTAACGCCAGCCTGATGACCATTGGTTAAGTGCCTTCGGTAGATTGAGCGGGTTAACGGGTTGCGGCCCGTTTATCCGCTTTTTTTCTGCTGTTCAGTGAGGGTTTTGTTCGCTGCGCGAACCGGGCGCTGATTTCGTTCGCTGCGCGAACCGGGCGCTGAGAAGGTTTCGTTCGCTGCGCCAACTGGCGCTGATTTCGTTCGCTGCGCGAACCGGGCACGGAGAAGGTTTCGTTCGCTGCGCCAACGGACGCTGATTTCGTTCGCTGCGCGAACCGGGCGCTGAGAAGGTTTCGTTCGCTGCGCCAACGGACGCTGATTTCGTTCGCTGCGCGAACCGGGCGCTGAGAAGGTTTCGTTCGCTGCGCCAACGGACGCTGATTTCGTTCGCTGCGCGAACCGGGCGCTGAGAAGGTTTCGTTCGCCCGGCAGCCGGGCAGTTTCATTTTCCCCGCTGCAGGCGACCGACAAGGGTTGCTGAGCGGCAACCCTTGACCCGCGCTTCCGGCCTGCCCGCCCGCCGCTCCGCGGTCCCTTCGCTCTTTCTGGATTTCTGACGGAACGGCTGAATTCACCCTCCGTGGTTCATTCCAGCCTCTTCGCGGCATCCATGCCGCTCGTCCTGAAATCCCTCATCCGCTCAGCGTGCAGGAAGGCCTCTGACAACCCCCGCTGCACCCGCAGCTTCCGTTCTTTACAGACTTCATGGCGGTGAGTTTTGAGTTTTGAGTTTTGCGTTTTGCGTTTTGCGTTTTGCGTTTCACAATCTCAGACAACACCTTGTTAAGGCATTAATTCAGAAATCACAGGCGGGGGTTGGTGGAGGCATCCGGCGCGCTGAGGAAAGAGCGCAGGCCAGGATGAGCCGACAGGACGTCGGCGAGAGGCCGGAACGCGCCAGGGACTGGCAAGTCCGGGCGGTCCGTCAGGCCGCAGCGAGAGACGAAGGTACAGCAGAGGCTGCCGGGCGCGGGGATTGTCAAGGGGGCCGCGACGCCCCCTTGACACGTCCGCCTGCACGGAGGTGCTGAAACTGCCGCACGCCTGGCGGGCGGAACCTGCACGGAGCGTGTTTACCCGCACGGAGTGTGTTTACCCGCACGGCGGGCGGAACCTGCCCAGAGTGTATTTACCCGCACGGCGGGCGGAACCCGCACAAAGTGTGTTTACCCGCACGGCGGGCGGAACCTGCCCAGAGTGTGTTTACCCGCCTGGCGTGCGGAACCTGCACGGAGCGTGTTTACCCGCACGGCGGGCGGAACCTGCCCAGAGTGTGTTTACCCGCACGGCGGGCGGAACCCTCACGGAGTGTGTTTCCCCGCCTGGCGGTCGGAACCTGCACGGAGTGCAGGCGACAGGCGCCCGTCCTGGGCGCACTTTAGCGGTTGTCGGCCGCATACCGACTCGTCTACACCGTCGGCGTACGGCTTCGTTTCATCGCGATAAGCGTCGGGAATATAAACAGTGATTGCCCCAACCCGCGATTGGTCAAAGACCACACCGCGATGGAACAAAGAGAACAGATCCCGACAATGACCAGCGGATAGAAACAGGCCCACATAAAGGAAAACCAGGCTTGCTCAAACAGATGATGACGCTGAGCAAACAGAATGGCGGACATGCCAAAAAACTCAATAAAGATGCGATGAATAACATATATTTGCAGCGTGTTACGGCCAATCCAGTTCATAAAAGACATATTAAAATGCTCATTCAACCAGCGGCAGGCGGCAACACTGACTAATACAGCAATAATGCACATGAAAAGACTTCTGTCGAGGCCAAATATGACATGAATGCCTGCCAATGCCACTAGCATTGCCCAGGGACAGCATTCTCACGACGCCATTCACTTAACCGGAGCATGGTGGTGCTGAAAAAAGCCCCCAGCAAGAAGAACAGGAAATATTGCGCTACACTTTGCGGCCCCCAGTAAGGAATGATTTTTTCTACAGCCAGATAATTCAGGACGACTGCTGCAATGATTAACGCCATTTTATATTGGCGGAAAAACTTCGCACACAGAAAATAGAGGGCTAATCCATATAAATACCATGACGTACTCATAGCCATAAAAGTCAATTTCAGAAATTCAAACAGCGAGCCAGCATAAGCTGCATTTAAGTTTTGTGAAATACGCTGCCCCGTAATTTCAGTTGATATGCCGACTATCGACCACCACTGAATGAATCCCCATAAAATATAGAGATAAAACAGGTTAGTAATGCGACTGGTAAACACTTGTTTCCAGGGTTTATTCAGAATACCGTTAGCCGCCAGCAGGCCTGAAACAAAGAAAAATGCTGGCATTCTCAGTGGCGACAGAACCGTATTGAATTGCACCCAAATTTCAGCAGGGATCCATCCCGCAGAGAGATATTTTAGCGTTCCTTCAAATCCAGGCAGCACAGTGTGATAGAGTACCACCAGTAATATACAGGCGCCTTTCAGGGTGTTAACCCATAATATTTCATCTGACTTGGTATTATTCATTAGTCGACTCCCGCTGTGTAGGTCACATTTTTTAACAGGCAAATGCGAGGAAATTAATCTGGCTTTTATGGTTATCAATCGATTATTCGCCTTTGAATGACATCTGAATGTAGCGAAAATCTTAAAACACTTAGCCTGGCCCTGTAACAGACATTTATTTACCTCAGCAGGATTTTCTTTACATTTAAAAAAAAAAAAAGATGTGACTGTTAATTAGACGATAAAATCAAAATGCCGGCGTGACTTATTGAGCAACAGCGCAAATTAAATAAGATAATGCTAAGGCCTGCGTGACCAGAATAAAGTTGACTAAAAAGAAAAATATTGTCAAATGTGGCAAAACGTTTAACGCGTCAGATAAATATGTGTTAAATGACCATTAGTTAATTTAATTTGATAAACAAACGAAAATTAATGGTGCTGATAATAATCCTGACGCGGCGCTATTATCATTTTTTATTACTGTTTTTAGCCGGTATCGGCAAATAAGCCCTGCATAACCTGTACCACAGGTGAGCAGTGAGTTCGCGATAAGTGATGGAAAATGCTAATCGTTACAGCCCTGACTGGCAAAAACAGCGCAGTTTTAAAGAAAAACGCCTTCAGCGATGAAGGCGAGAGGATTACTGATTGAGGAATTTTTCAAGGAACTGACGGGTGCGGGCCTGCTGTGGATTACTGAACAACGCTTTGGCTGCGCCCTGTTCAACAATGCGTCCCTGATCCATGAAAATAGCCCGATCGGCGACATCGCGAGCAAAGCTCATCTCATGGGTAACGATCACCATGGTGCGTTTCTCTTCAGCCAGTGCGCGAATCGTATTCAGCACTTCACCGACTAATTCAGGATCCAGCGCAGAAGTAGGTTCATCAAACAGAATGACTTCAGGACGCATAGCCAGTGCGCGAGCAATAGCGACACGCTGCTGCTGCCCGCCCGAAAGACGACGCGGATAGCTCTCTTCTTTACCCTGCAATCCCACTTTTTCCAGCAATTCACGGGCACGGGCTATCGCTTCTGCTTTCGGCTCGCCTTTAACAATCACCGGGCCTTCAATGATATTTTCCAGCACCGAGCGATGCGGGAACAGATTGAAGCTCTGGAAAACAAAGCCAACCTGCTGTCGCAAGCGACGCACCTGCTCTTTTTGTTTGCCCTGCGCCAGTGTGGCGTCGATGGTGATATCACCGACTTTAATCTGGCCGCTGTCGGGTACTTCGAGTAAGTTTATGCTACGCAGTAAGGTGGTTTTACCTGAGCCGCTGGGACCAATAATGGCGACCACTTCACCTGAGGCAACCTCAAGATCAATGCCGTGCAACACGGTTTGTCCGTTGAAGGCTTTAACCAGTTTGCTCACTTCAATGGCGCTCATTTCGACTCCCGATCCTGACGATTAACGTGATTTTCCAGGCGATTTTGCAGTGCTGACAACACGGTTGCCATTACCCAGTAAATCAGTGAAGCCGCCAGATACATCGTAAAAACCTCCAGCGTACGTGAGGTAATCAGCTGCGCCTGACGAAACAGTTCCGGCACCTGAATGGTTGCCGCCAGCGATGTATCTTTGACCAGGCTGATAAAACTGTTTCCCAGCGGCGGCAAGGCGGTGCGTGCTGCCTGCGGTAAAATGACCCGACGCAGCGTTTGCCAGCGTGTCATACCGATACTGGCGGCAGCTTCCCATTGTCCGCGTTCAATGGCTGATATCGCGCCACGCAGCGATTCCGACGCGTAGGCCGCGGTATTAAGCGACAGGCCAATCATTGCGGAAGGAATCGGATCCAGCTCAATACCAAACTGAGGCAGGCCGTAATAGATCATGAACAGTTGAGCAATCAGCGGCGTGCCGCGAAAAATCGAGACATAGATACGCGACAGCCAGCTAACCGGCCAAAAATGCGACAGACGCATTAATGCCAGGATGAAGCCCAGCACCAGGCCGAAAAACATCCCGCCGATGCTGAGCTGCAACGTAAACAACGCGCCTTTAAGTAAAAAAGGTGCTGAATCCAGCACCAGTTGGAGGCTTTCCTGCATTATTTAGTTACGTCCGCGCCAAACCATTTTTCAGACAGCTTGCTGAGCGAACCGTCTTTCTGCATATCCGCGATGGCCTGATTAATTGCCTTCAGCAAATCGTCATTGCCTTTACGCAGCGCCACCCCGGATTCCAGACGGGAAAAGGCATTGCCTGCCACCGCCATGGTATTGCCGGTTTTTTTCACCAGATCCAGCGCAGCCAGTCGATCAACTAAAATGGCATCGAGACGGCCTGAGCGCAGATCCTGATATTTAGTAGGATCGTCGTCATAAGTACGGATATCGACGCCCTTCACGTTGTCACGTAACCATTGCTCGTAGTTAGAACCCAGCCCTACACCCACTTTTTTGCCTGATAAATCTTCGGGCTTAGTGATGGCGCCGGCTTTGGCTTTCATGGTCAGCGCCTGAACCCCAGAAATGGTGTATGGCGTTGAGAAATCATATTTCTTTTTACGTTCATCGGAGATGGTGACCTGATTGATCACAACATCGATACGTTTTGAATCCAGTGAGGCCAGCATGCCGTCCCATTTAGTGGGTTTCAGATTCGCTTTCACCCCTAAATGTTGTGCTAACTGCTGAGCAAACTCCACTTCGAAGCCGGTAAGTTTGCCGTTTTCGTCCTGATAGCTAAATGGCGGATAAGTGCCTTCCAGTCCCACCAGCAGTGTGCCGCGCTCTTTCACTTTGCTCAAAAGATTTTCAGCAGCGAATGTTTTAACGTTAAAACCCGCGATCAGTGCCATCGCCATAACGCCCATCGCCAGCTGGCGACGTACACGAGAAAAGACCATATTCACCCCAATTTTTAGTGTCTGTTGTGTTTGCGACTGCGACGCTAAACCGCAGCCGTGTGTAGCGTAATAACTGATGAATTATAAACTGTTTTTTAACGACCTATCAGACCGAAGGATGATAAGCAAATAATGCCGGCGCACCGCCGGTATGAATAAACAACAATGGACCTTCACGGCGAAAACGGTGTTGACTGATACCGTCCAGCAATCCTGCCATCGCTTTGCCGGTATAAACCGGATCAAGGAAGATACCTTCAAGGCGAGCCAGCAGTTTGACCGCTTCCATGCCCTCTTCATTTGGTTCGCCATAGCGCGGCGCAAAGTAGTCATCCCACAGCGTAACGGGTGCCGTTGCACTGACTTCCAGCTGCGAGGCCAGTGACGTACGAATCCGTTCAACGACAGGCAACTGGGCATCGGCCTTACGCGAAACGGTTACGCCAATAAGGTCGGTATCAGGAAGAAGCTGCTCCAGCCCGACCGCCAGGCCAGCATGAGTTCCGGCACTTCCGGAGGCCACAATCACGGCGGCAAAATCTACAACCCCTTCACTTTGGTGCGCAATTTCCTGGGCGCACTCTACGTAGCCCAGCGCACCGAGTGCATTAGAGCCGCCAACGGGCACAACATAGGGGCGAAATCCCTGCGCTTCAAGGCGTGTTGCCTGTTCAGCCAGTTGCTCAGCAGGATTGTTTAAGGCATCAACCATGATGATTTCAACATCCATATAATCCAGTAACAGGCGATTGCCGTTGCTGAGATAATTTTCTGATGCAGTGCCAAGAGGATTTTCTAACAGCGCAACGCACTTCAGGCCAAGTTTCGCTGCAACAGCTGCCGTCTGGCGGACATGGTTTGACTGAATGGCACCGGCAGTAAGCAGTACATCTGCACCTTCTCGCAGCGCATCAGCGGCCAGAAATTCCAGTTTGCGTAGCTTGTTTCCGCCCATAGCAACTGGCGTGACATCGTCACGTTTTATAAAAATATCCCGGCCAAGAAAATCGGAAAGACGAGGAAGATGCTCAAGCGGGGTTGGTGCGCCCAGCAATTCCAGACGAGGAAACTGATGCAAGAGATGTAAAGACAATGCTGCCTCCAGGGCAATTCACAATTATCTTTATAGTGTTGCAGAAGATAGGAAAAGGATCACCTGGATTTCCTTTTATGGGGTTGTGCCTTGCCTGACGTTAATGCCCGCTGTCCCCGACCACGGTCTTCCCCCATAAAGGGAAAAGCTGAGGTGGGGGACAGCGCGCACTCAATCAAACGGCCTGCTTCCCACTTTTCAGTTTTGCTGCCAACCTAAAAACTGATCGTACTTACGCAGCGCGATGCGGTAGTTATTATTTCCCGCATCCGGCAAATCATCTTCCAGACAAGCGTGCCAGCTATTGCCACGCAACCTGTCTGCCGGAAAATTCTTTGCTTTCAGCATGTCGTCCAGTCGACGCAGCCGCACCACATATTCACGAATCGTGCTGGGGCTCATCTCAGTCTGTTCGAACAAATACTGTTTAAACGCCATAATGTCGAAATAATTTGGATGAGTATTGCAAAAAATGTCGCTACAAAAACGACATAACGCGGTCAGTTCGGGCTGAAGTTTCAGCCACAATTGCTCATCAATCATTTGGTCCATCCGTGCGATGGCCTCTTTATTGATGATCTGGCCGCGAAAAACGAGCGCCATACGATCTAATACCTTGCCACAATGCGAACAGTTGCTTTGGCTGTGTTTGTAGTCTTTAAGGTAACGACTTAACGGTCTGGCTTTGGTTTTGGCTCCCATTGCTGAGTCCCCGGTTTTTTATATTTTTGGATCGCCAGGAACTGAGTCTGTCAGCGCGCTCCCGTTAACCGGGCACGCAAGCGTTTAATCGCCTGACTGTGCAGCTGGCTGACCCGGGATTCTCCCACGTCTAGCACCGCGCCAATCTCTTTCAGGTTCAGTTCTTCCTGGTAGTACAGTGTCAACACCATCTTTTCACGATCGGGTAACGCTTCGATCGCTTCAATGACGCGTTCACGCAGACTCCCTTCCATCAACTGATGAAGCGGGTTAGCCTCTTCATGGCCTTCCGTCACCAGCTCCGCACTGTCGCCGTGTTCTTCCCGATACTCGTCGTAGGAGAAAAGCTGGCTGTTATTGGTGTCCAGCAAAATCTGCCGGTACTCTTCCATCGAAACATTCAACTGCTGAGCCACTTCCTGCTCAGTGGCAGCACGCCCCAACGTCTGTTCCACTCGATGCATAGCACCAGCCACTTCGCGTGCGTTACGACGAACGCTGCGTGGTGCCCAGTCTCTGCTACGAAGCTCATCCAGCATTGCGCCACGAATGCGCTGCACAGCGTAAGTAGTAAAGGCAGTACCCTGAAGCGCATCGTAACGCTCCACAGCATTTAACAAACCAATGCCACCTGCTTGCAGCAAGTCATCAAGCTCAACGCTGGCTGGCAAACGTACCTGTAGACGCAGCGCCTCATGCCGCACCAGAGGAACGTAACGTTGCCAGAGCGAATGCTTGTCCATCACGCCATCGGCGGTATAGAGATCGTTCACGTTGACTACCCTGCGTTAATGAAGTTATCGGCATGATTATCCGATTCTGTAGGGTTATCGATTGGCAGAATAGGCGGGGTAAATCGAGGTTATTTCAAATTTGTCATGTCAGAGAGCGCAACAATCTGCTCCCTGACATCCATCATTTATGCCGGTCCAGCAGCCTTTGCCGCGTGGCTGGTGGCACTTTGTCCCACAATGCACAGACCTCTCCATCCAGGGCCTGATAAAAGGAACTCACGCTTTCCTGAGTCTCACTATCGGGATGAAATAACACCCGTCCCGATTCTCCATCAATATTTATCAAGCGGTTAATGAATAAACGCTGCAGATCGCTTCGCAAGAACAGGCCATTATCGGCGCTGTTGTCCGCTAAAAAACCCTCTTCGTTTTCACGTAAATCGATATGACAGGCCTCTACCCATGGCCAGTTATGACGATCGGTAAGGCGCGTTCCGGTGATAACACAGCCGCCATATCGCGCGGTGAGAGCTGCAATAAACTCTGCCTGGCTGGCGCGTTGCAATACATTTATTTTCACGCGGCGCCCCACTTGCGTGCCCGCCATAACCGCGGTAGGGACTTTGAGCTGAGGCGTACTTAACACCACGATATATTGAATACGCCGCGACTGGGCAAAGCAAGGATGAGATTGCGGATCAAACAGTTGCCAGTATTCCTGCTCTTGATCCTGGCGCATTAACACCAGCTTGTAGCCGCGACTGCTCAGCAGATTTTGTGCCGCAGCGGAATGCGGGTCGATCATTGCATACACCCGACTCTCTCCCACGACCTGCCAGGTATTCTCTTTTTTATTCCGCTGACTGCGGCGAAAATAGAGGAAGGTTTGCTGTTTTTCGAGGTAATGCTCGAAACGACGCAAATAGTTTTTACGTTCATTGTCGTTAGCAATGAACAGCAAATCCTCCAGCGGGCTGTTGCTCTCTTCATGCGCGAATACCGCGCGGATTTTTAACGTGCGAAAGCTGGTACTGGGGCTTAACAGCGCACGCGCCGTTAACTCCTTATCCTCGGGATATTTTTGTGCATAACGTGAGGCTATCTCTTCAAAGGTCAGCTGCTCACCCGGTAACAAGTCATAATTGAAGCGCATAGACACTCCATAAATGGATCAAATGTAAAGTTGTTCTGAATAGGTTATCGGCAGGGGGAAAAAGAACTGTAACGGGCGAGTTACTTTTTTGAGGTATAGGGTAGCAGGCGGAACGCTCATTTTCGCCAGTATGCAATTTCAATTAATCTGAGAAAGGAACACCGACTGCGTGAATATTATATATATGGCAGTAATAGCAATAGTTACCCATTATGTGCAGATGCACTGAGGGCCATAACATACTTTTTCCTGCCACGAAACATTCACCCCCTCGCATAAATTTCAATGAAGCATTTTAACCCCTCGCTTTAATATAAGAAAAATTATGAATACAGTTAATTATTGCAACCCAATTAAATTGGTACACTTCTGCGCCTTGATAGTTCTGCAAGCACAAAAACAATAGCTATCTTAGGCTTAATGGTATAATTATTAATGACTCTTTTTCAGTTAGGTAGTAACATCATAAAGTAGCACCTAAACCTTTATACTTACAGCAATATAATTTTTCATGGTATCGAAATATTGAAAAACCATTAAATTTTTCATTTAATATCTTTTCCATTACTATGGGTAAAGTTAGTACAAGTCAAATTCATGAGTCGCAACCCTTAATGGAGAGTTTCTCGGAATTTTATGAGCCCGCATTATTATTTCATTCATTAGCATGAGGTAAGATTCAGATAGTAATAAAAACGTGGCCTCTGGTCGATGTAAAATTAAAGTGTTTAAGATTTGATACGGACTTTTTCCAAACGCAGTTGCGTAAAACAGGCAATGCTCAATGATGCCCGATTCGACCGTAGTACAGAGGATATAAAATGATCTTCATTTATGAAAGCAAGCTTTTATGTCATTGAACTTACCAAGGCTTAATGAAATATAGTTATTATACAGTATATTCATAACTATTGGATAAAATATCTAAATCCATTCAACTTACGATTACGATCTACTTTTTTCAAATAATTACCCCTACACGGCACCTCTGTGATTTTCTTGCAAATAAACATCCAATTTCTAAAAGAATAGTTTTTATTTTTCCGACACTAGAGTGTGCGTATAGTCCAGTTCTATGCTACGAAATAAACCATAATAAATGCCCTTTAAATATATTAAAGAGCATATGGTTAATAGCCTTACTGATTATTACTCTTATGCACTTCTTTCAAAAAGATATGTTGCTGTTGCGTTAAAACGTTTCGTTGCGGCATAACGAAATTTTGCTAAAAAATGAGACACCTCATCAAACTCTAATTTTGAAGCAGCTTCCACATATATTACAGGGCTATGCTGTTCAAGTGTCTTTATTGCCCCGCGCAAAACTTCCATTTCCATCCCTTCAACGTCAATTTTGATGACAGATATTGAATTCTTCGGCTCATTTTCCATTAGAGAATCTAATGTAGATATTTTTATCTCGCCACCTGCATTAATTTCCAACTTAGTCATGCCGATGTTTTTATGATCTACCACACCGAGACTTGCCATGGTTTCATAACTACCCAACCCCATTTTGAATGCTGTAACCTTTTCATTTAAATTATTTAAAGAAATATTTTTGCAGAGCGTATCATATACTTCAGTTTGGGGTTCAAAAGACAGTACCTTTCCAGCCCCACAAAACAAACCAAAATAAACGGAGTGATTGCCAATATTTGCACCTATGTCAATGATAGTAGAGCCAAGCTTAGACCGTGTCGCGATATCTGATAACATTTCTGGCTCATAAAAACATTTATTTCCTTTAATTACATTTTGGATAAAATCGAGTTCGTTAGGCAAATACATACAGACCAATTTATCGGTATAAGAAAAGGAGAAAAGATTGTCAATTGAGAATACTTTATTAACTGATTCATTGCCTTCCTCAAAGTTGAAGCCATAATGTGAAATCATCTTCCTGATATTATTATCATTCCCTCCGCTTAATAAATTTTCGCGCCATAGAGCATTCTCTGCCGTTCCTTCCCACTCGAGAATCTCCATTTTCTCTCCAACAACTTTAAATCTAACTCCCTTCAAACGGCACATCCAGAAAAGCCAAATATCATCAGTATTAGGAGATAGCTCCGCAAAAATATTTTCGTTAATCACATCGTGATGAAAGCAATGTGGTGGATATAATGTCCCAGCCCCCGATGTGGGGAAATTCATTCCAGAAATATCTGATGCGTTAGTATATTGCCAATTCCATTTTTTATAGGGAATTGGCATTGAATCTTTACCAAGAAGAATTTTATGCGCCCGGTGCGCAACTACTGTTTTATAATCACCATCCCACGCGGTTATCAATTTCTCTAACCAATCGGATCGATAATATAAATCATCGTCTGCAGTTACAATAAAAGCGTTTGGCTCTTCAATTAACATAGGAACGATTTTCTTATACGATTTTATATCCTTGAAATATTTTATTTCCACCCCTTTCGTTTTGAACAAAAGAACGCTTTCAGGAACTAAAGAACGTTCAGAATCAGCAAGCCATAGGACAATCCTATCGGCTTTAATCGACTGATTTAACAAACAATCCAATGTTAAATGAAGCGTCGAAAAACGCTTATGATAAGATGTTAAGCTAATAATTAGTTTTTGCGGCAAAGGATGTTTTTTTACTTTGTTAGCATTTAAAATAGCACCACTATGACCCGTCACACATTGACTAGCATAAAATTTAGCACGTGCTGTTGAACTTCTTTGCAAAACATCCGTAGCGGCATCATGCAAGCAATATCCAGCATGGAGAATAAACGCTAACTTCTCACGTTGTGCTGCACTCAACTCAGCCCTGCGCTCTTTTCCAATTATAAATAGCGCCTGAGCGGCTATCATTTGCGACGATGGCAATGATTTACCACCCTCAATTTCAATGGGGTTGGCATATTCAATATTGATGAATGAGTGAAACTCCAGGCCAAACTTGCTCAACTGGAGGCTAATGTCGCTAAATGAAAGCTGCCCGAGATGTGTTTCGATAAATCGATAATATACGTCTACAAATAAACATGAGCTTAAGGTTCTGCTGCCATAGGCAAACAGATCGCTAAGATTAAATCTGTTATCTAATACTAACCATTCAAGGCTATTGAGACCGTGTATTTCATCCAGCTTAATTGAAGGTGCTGAAAGTGTAGTTAATACTTTTTGAGGATACCAATCCTTTTCATGCGAAGTAAGCCTAAGTGCAGGTAAATCACTGCTGTATTCTGAGCCTAAACACATATACAGTTGGCGGTCGTTTCCGTCACCCAGCATTTGCATTTGGATATGTTGTAGCGAATTTCTTTTTAAGGGTAAATGTTTATCTTCAACAATACCAAGCGGATCGAAAATTATGGCAAATGTGCCATTCATCGCTATTAATGACTTAAAACGTTCGTTACGTGCGAGATGGCCACCATAATCGACCATCATTACTTTACCCTCAAGGTTAAAAGCAAAATCGGCGCTATAGTCGCTTGTCGTTACTGCATCCCCTACAGGGGGAATATCAAGAAGAACAGCATCATCTTCATCCTTGAAATAAAGAGATCCTTCTTCGTTAAAAGATAAAGACTGTGGTAACTTTCCTTCACAATAACGCTGCCATACTGCCCGCATTGCATCTGAGAAATGACGGGCGAAACGTTCGCCATCACAAACAGGAGAAGCGAGCAAAATTTCGCGTAAATGTTGACGAATTAACGAAAGACTCGCCAGATCTTGCGTAAGATCAAAAGCAATTTTGCGATAATGCGTCCAGTCGTCAGCAACCAGCTCAGGCATTCCGGCATGTACAAGGTGAGAAGCAGAGTGACGACCAGCAAACGTTGGGCCTGGCAGTGTTATGACAGGTACGCCCATTACCATCGCTTCACACGTGGTTAAACCGCCAGAATAAGGCCAGGGGTCCAAAGCAATGTCAACTCTATTATAGCTTTCCAGCAGCTCCTTATGCGGTGAAGCGCCTTCCAGAATAACCCTTTCGCGCGCTACGCCGTGGTGTTCTAAGGTGCTTAACACACGCTCGCAGAGTGAGGCATCTTTGAAATTGAAGCTTTTCAAAAACAGGTGTGAATTTGGTACGTCATTTAGTAAAACAGCCCATTGCGACAATAATTCATCGCTGATTTTTGACGCATTATTAAAGCAGCCAAAAGTGATGTAACCATTTTTTTCTGATGGCAGCGAACTTACTAATGGCAGATATCCAGGCGGATCATAGCAAATATAGTCCACCGGTAAGCGAATCAGCTTTTCCGTATAGAGATTATCGACATCAAGCGGTGTTTCAATAGTATCACTCAGTAGATAATCCATACCCTCTAATCCCGTACTACTGATCAGTCCGCCCACCCATTTAATCATAACAGGTGCGGGCTGAAGTCGTAATGTTTGCATTCGACTGTTGGAATTGTAACCGTTTAAATCAAAAAGAATGTCAATTTCATCTTCACGTATCATCATGTTCAGCTCTGTATCCGAAAGCTCCTCAACCTGAGTCCACTTTTCGGTTATTCGCTGAATACGTTGTGTAATCTGATCACTTATTGCCGTTGTACTGTAAGCATAAAATTCAATTTCTGAAGGGACAACATGAGATAACCCAATAGAGATCATCATGCCCACAGGATGCGACCTGAAACCATCGGATATCATGCCGATACGTATTTTTTTATTTTTAGCCTTGTTTAAAGCTGATGCACGTTCAATGGGAAGAAGTGGTTTGAATACGCGTTGCCACTCAGTGCAGCGTTCTTTAATTATTTGCGCCGTAGTTGCTGGATCATAATGTGAGCTAACAATATGGTTAAAATAAGGCAAAGGATTATGATTGGTTAATTTTTTTGCCTGTGAATAAGCTTCATGCATTTTATCAAACAGAGCCAGTTCTTGGTAAATGAGAGCCAGATGATTTCTGTAAGACCATTTTTTTGGCTCGATCGCGATAAGCTCTTCAAAGCATGCTATCGACTCAGTATATTTTTTTTGTTTATGTAAGATATTGGCGAGCAGTAATTTTACAGGTAAAGCATGTGTAGGGTTTAATGATGAAATTGCCTGTCTGGCAAAAATTTCAGCTTCATCAAAACGTTCCTGCGCGTAAAACAACCCTGCTTTGGAATATAGCGATTTACGATGGTTAGCATGTAAACTTAACGCCTTATCGAAATTTTTCTCTGCCGAGATAAAATCTCCAAGCTTATGATGAGCGCGACCAGCTAATTCCCATAAATCCGCATTAGAAGGATCTTTATCGATGAGTTTACTGACTTCTGCTAAAGCAGCTCGTGGCTTCTTATCAAGAAGTTCAAGAAGCTGTTTACTGAGCTGATCGCCTGTATTTTGGCGGAGATGAGATTGTGCGATTCTGGAACGGGCAGATGTTTTTTTCATATTTGTACTTTTCCTCAATGAAATACGATAGCCGCACTGCACTCAGAACGCAGCTACTGTCAGTTATCATCATTCTAAAAAATACAAAAAAAAATAACGGGCAAAGTACCCGTTATTTTTACTGCTAATTGTCAGGATTAACGCGTTAAGATTAACGCAGCAGAGACAACATCGCCTGTGGAACCTGGTTGGCCTGCGCCAGTACCGAGGTACCCGCCTGCTGCAGGATCTGCGCGCGTGACATATTTGACACTTCAGTCGCGTAGTCAGAGTCCTGAATACGGCTGCGTGCTGATGACAGGTTGTCAACGGTGTTGTTCAGGTTCGTAATGGTTGACTCGAAACGGTTCTGCGACGCACCCAGCGAGCTACGTTGCGTATCAACAGCTTTAATCGCAGCATCGATATCTTCTAAAGGCTTGCCAGCACCTGCTGTCGAGCCTGAAACCTGGCCGCTCAGTACATCAAAGCCAACTGCATCTACTGTACGGTCTTCACCGTCTACTGCATCCAGGCTGGAAGCAGCAACGGTGTTAGCGTAAACACCACTCGCAGCAGCAGAAGTCGTGCCGTCTGTACCGGCAGAAGCCAGGTTCCAGCCCGCTGCGCTGTTGATTTTGATTGAAATGGTTTCACCATCTTTTGCACCCACCTGGAAATCATAAGATTTCGCCGCTGAGCCAGAGTTGTTCAGGATTTTCTTGCCATTGAAATCGGTCTGCGTGGTGACACGGTCGATTTCTTCCATACGCTGGTTAACTTCAGACTGGATGGAGTCGATGTCGGATGCTGAGTTTGAGCTGTTCTGCGCCTGTACGGTCAGGTCACGGATACGCTGTAAGTTGTTGTTGATTTCGCTCAGCGCGCCTTCAGCGGTCTGCGCCAGAGAGATACCGTCGTTGGCGTTACGTGACGCAACGGTCAGGCCGTTGATGTTAGAGGTAAAGCGGTTAGCAATTGCCTGGCCCGCAGCGTCATCTTTGGCGCTGTTAATACGCAGGCCAGAAGAGAGGCGCTCAATCGCCGTACCCAGAGAAGACTGTGATTTGCTCAGGTTGTTCTGAGTGGTCAGGGACAGGGTGTTGGTATTAATAACTGCCATGATGGTATTCCTTAAAGTCTGATTAACATTAGGCTTCCGGCTCATGGCCTTATCACCTTTCAATAACATTATCGACAACGCAGCAACATGCTTTAGCGTTTTTTATATAAAAATAACGTTATTTTTATATAAAAAAAGCGTCCATAAATGGACGCTTTGGTAATTAAGAGCAGAATTAAAGTCAGGATTAACGCAGCAGCGACAGCATCGCCTGTGGAACCTGGTTGGCCTGCGCCAGTACCGAGGTACCCGCCTGCTGCAGGATCTGCGCGCGTGACATATTTGACACTTCAGTCGCGTAGTCAGAGTCCTGAATACGGCTGCGTGCTGATGACAGGTTGTCAACGGTGTTGTTCAGGTTCGTAATGGTTGACTCGAAACGGTTCTGCGACGCACCCAGTGCACTACGCTGCGTGTCAACAGCCTTGATTGCTGCGTCAATGTCTGCCAGTGGCTCTGTACCAGACGGAGCTGCAGTTCCGCTTACTTTACCTGCGATGACATCAAAGCCAACTGCATCTACTGTACGGGCTTCATCATCTACTGTCGCCAGGCTGGAAGCAGCAGCGGTGTTAGCGTAAACACCACTCGCAGCAGCAGAAGTCGTGCCGTCTGTACCGGCAGAAGCCAGGTTCCAGCCCGCTGCGCTGTTGATTTTGATTGAAATGGTTTCACCATCTTTTGCACCCACCTGGAAATCATAAGATTTCGCCGCTGAGCCAGAGTTGTTCAGGATTTTCTTGCCATTGAAATCGGTCTGCGTGGTAACACGGTCGATTTCTTCCATACGCTGGTTAACTTCAGACTGGATGGAGTCGATGTCGGATGCTGAGTTTGAGCTGTTCTGCGCCTGTACGGTCAGGTCACGGATACGCTGTAAGTTGTTGTTGATTTCGCTCAGCGCGCCTTCAGCGGTCTGCGCCAGAGAGATACCGTCGTTGGCGTTACGTGACGCAACGGTCAGACCGTTGATGTTAGAGGTAAAGCGGTTAGCAATTGCCTGGCCCGCTGCATCATCTTTGGCGCTGTTAATACGCAGGCCAGAAGAGAGGCGCTCAATCGCCGTACCCAGAGAAGACTGTGATTTGCTCAGGTTGTTCTGAGTGGTCAGGGACAGGGTGTTGGTATTAATAACTGCCATGATTAAATTCCTTAAAAGTTGAGTAACATTAGGCTTCCGGCTCATGGCCTTACCGCCTTCCCCTACCATTATCGTCAGCAGGGTAACTTGCTTTAGATCAACTTTTAAGAAATTTTAAATATCATTTAAATTCAAAAGATAAATAAAAAAAGCGCCGAGTCTTCGGCGCTGTTTTAAAACTGTTTTGGAATTAACGCAGCAGCGACAGCATCGCCTGTGGAACCTGGTTGGCCTGTGCCAGTACCGAGGTTCCCGCCTGCTGCAGGATCTGCGCGCGCGACATGTTAGAGACTTCAGTCGCGTAGTCAGAGTCCTGAATACGGCTGCGTGCAGCAGACAGGTTGTTCACCGTGTTATTCAGGTTAGTAATGGTGGACTCGAAGCGGTTCTGCGACGCACCCAGCAGGCTGCGCTGTGAGTCTACCGACTTGATGGCTTTATCAATATCTGCCAGCGGCGTGGTACCGGTAGCATCGCCCGCTGCACCGCCGGTCACCGCACCTTTCAGGACGTCAAAGCCGGTTGCTTCCGTGGTGCGGTCGGCACCATTCACCGTGTCGGTACCTGCTACCATTGCACGGGTATTCAGATCAGTCGCTGAGCCTGCTTTTGCCAGGTTAAAACTGTCGCTGGCACCGATAGTAATGCCAATCTGCTCACCATCTTTAGCACCAACCTGGAAGCTGTAATCTTTTGAACCCGCCGCAGTGTTCAGAATTTTGATGCCGTTAAAGTCGGTCTGCTCGGTTACGCGGTTGATCTCTTCCATACGCTGGTTAACTTCAGCCTGGATGGAGTCGATGTCTGACGCTGAGTTTGAGCTGTTCTGCGCCTGTACGGTCAGGTCACGGACGCGCTGTAAGTTGTTGTTGATTTCTCCCAGCGCGCCTTCAGCGGTCTGCGCCAGAGAGATACCGTCGTTGGCGTTACGTGACGCAACGGTCAGGCCGTTGATGTTAGAGGTGAAGCGGTTGGCAATCGCCTGACCTGCCGCATCGTCTTTTGCACTGTTAATACGCAGACCTGAAGAGAGGCGCTCAATAGCAGAGCCCAGAGCAGACTGAGATCTGGTCAGGTTATTCTGGGTAGTCAGAGATAAAGCATTGGTATTAATAACTGCCATAATATTATTCCTCTTAAATAAATCACTGGGTTCAGGTTTAATTTCACTGGCCACTTTGCCGTCATGAAAATTATCGACACCCGCTCAGCAACCTTTAGCTTAAATAAGGGAAAATCAGGAAAAATAATATATTTAACAAGTAATTTCAATTCTGGTAATTTTATTTAAAAGCAAAACAATCAACTCACTAAATTTTCGCTATAAATTTAACAACACATAAAAATTAAAAATATTTTAAATAATGCAAACCACTTTTTTTTTGCAAAAAAACAGAAAACGTTAAAAATAATCTCACGGCATTAACAGCCTGCATTCTTAAAGGTAAGGTTAACACCAGGCATATCACAACCAGAGTCAGCGAAATTAATTAAGGCAGACCCACACATGATACTTGTATGAAAATGATCTAAGGCCGCATAAAACGAAAAAACGGAGCCACAAGGCTCCGTTTGTAAAATTATTTTTAATATTAACGCAGCAGCGACAGCATCGCCTGTGGAACCTGGTTGGCCTGTGCCAGTACCGAGGTTCCCGCCTGCTGCAGGATCTGCGCGCGAGACATGTTAGAGACTTCAGTCGCGTAGTCAGAGTCCTGAATACGGCTGCGTGCAGCAGACAGGTTGTTCACCGTGTTATTCAGGTTAGTAATGGTGGACTCGAAGCGGTTCTGCGAGGCACCCAGCAGGCTGCGCTGTGAGTCTACCGACTTGATGGCTTTATCAATATCTGCCAGCGGCGTGGTACCGGTAGCATCGCCCGCTGCACCGCCGGTCACCGCACCTTTCAGGACGTCAAAGCCGGTTGCTTCCGTGGTGCGGTCGGCACCATTCACCGTGTCGGTACCTGCTACCATTGCACGGGTATTCAGATCAGTCGCTGAGCCTGCTTTTGCCAGGTTAAAACTGTCGCTGGCGCCGATAGTAATGCCAATTTGCTCACCATCTTTAGCACCAACCTGGAAGCTGTAATCTTTTGAACCCGCCGCAGTGTTCAGAATTTTGATGCCGTTAAAGTCGGTCTGCTCGGTTACGCGGTTGATCTCTTCCATACGCTGGTTAACTTCAGCCTGAATGGAGTCGATGTCGGATGCTGAGTTTGAGCTGTTCTGCGCCTGCACGGTCAGGTCACGGACGCGCTGTAAGTTGTTGTTGATTTCGCCCAGCGCGCCTTCAGCGGTCTGCGCCAGAGAGATACCGTCGTTGGCGTTACGTGACGCAACGGTCAGGCCGTTGATGTTAGAGGTGAAGCGGTTGGCAATCGCCTGACCTGCCGCATCGTCTTTTGCACTGTTAATACGCAGACCTGAAGAGAGGCGCTCAATAGCAGAGCCCAGAGCAGACTGAGATCTGGTCAGGTTATTCTGGGTAGTCAGAGATAAAGCATTGGTATTAATAACTGCCATAATATTATTTCCTTAATTTAATGATTGGGTTCAAATTTAATGCCCCTGGCTATTCCGCCGTCATGAAAATTATCGACGACGGTGCAACAACCTTTAATTTAAATAAGAGAAAATTAGAAAAATAAAATATAATTAACAAAAATGCTTATCGCCAGAAACACTGCATAAATACAAGTAATCACCTGCAATTTCTTGCCAGTCGAAATTTTCACACACTTTATACAACCGAGACATTTCATTAAAATAATCCACACTATTTTTAACCCCACCTGACATTAAAAAAGAGAGAGCTGACCGGGTGCGGCAAGGGGGAAACTATTATTTCTTCGCATAATCAATAAAGACAGTGGCACTGGTATCTTCTGCAGCCTGACCGTAAAAGAAATAGTTTATCAGCTAAAATCTTCAGCAACTTTTGGTGACTTTGCCTGACATACCCGGCAAATAATAAATTATGATTTAAACCAGCCGAATGAAACTTCAAACGAAAAAACGCCGCAACAAGGCTCAGGATTAAGGATCAAGTAAGATTTAACACAGCAGTGGCAGCATCGCGGGTGAAATCTGGTTACATAGTATCATCACTACGATACCTGTCTGCCCCAGGCTCTGCGTACGTGACTGATAAGTCCCCGGTCTCGTAACAGAGTATTGAACAGGGCCGGGTGCAGCTGACAGGTTGTTCGGGATCTGGCCCGAGGCCATACACCCTGCATTGTTTATCACCCACTATCAGAACTTTTGCAAAGAGCAGAAACAGGCCGTTCTGCCCGCTTTATTTGAGCCATTGTTTTTTATTTTTATCTCTAATATTTACCGCATCGCTGCCGATACTTCCCCCAGTGATTGACGACAAAATAAGGATGAAACTATGGCAAGTGTAAGCTCACTGGGCGCGGGTACGGATCTGGATCTCTCTACTTTATATGACAGTCTTGAATCAGCAGAACAATCGCGTCTGACGCCGATTACTACCCAACAGACCTCTTATAAAGCCAAGCTGACCGCCTGGGGCGTGGTGCAAACAGCCTTAGAAAAGGTACAGACGGCTGCGGCTGCGTTAAAAGATACGTCAGCGATTGCTTCTACCAAAGTCAGCAGTACGAACTCCGCGTTTAGCGCCACGTTAGCCAATGACGCCGCAGCGGGTAGTTTCTCCATTGAAGTAACACAGCTGGCCAAAGCACAGTCGCTGCTTTCACAAGCTGCCACCAGCAAAGATACTGACTTAGGTGACAGTAGCCTGGCTTCGCGCACCATTACCATTGCGCAAAGTGGCCAGGACACGCCAATGACCGTCACGCTAAGTCAGGATCAAACCAGCCTGGCGGATATCCGTGATGCCATCAACAAACAGCAAGGCAGCGTGACCGCAAGTATCATCAAATCTGATGATGATACTTATTATCTGGCGTTGACTTCACGTGATACCGGTACGGCCAATGAGATGACGATCACTACTGATGACTCGGCGCTGGCGCAGTACATCAGCTATGACAAGTCAGGTAGCAGCAATGGCATGACAGAGCAGGTAGCTGCGGCTGATGCCATGCTCAAGATCAACAGCATTGAGATTACCCGCAGCAGCAATACCGTGACGGATGCGCCAGAAGGCGTAACCCTGACGCTGACCAAAACCAACGTCGGCAGCCCTGAAACGCTGACGGTGGATAAAGATAATCAGCCGATGGTGGATGCAGTACAGGCCTATGTTGATGCCTATAACTCGCTGCAGACCACTATTTCTAACCAGACCAAATATACCTCTGTCGATCAAGGTAGCACCACGCAGGATACCAGTAACGGTGACTTGTTAGGTGACGGTACGCTACGCAACATCCAGACGCGTCTGCGATCCACGCTTTCATCGTCACAATCGGGCGGAAGTTACTCGCTGCTGTCTCAAATCGGCATTACCCAGGACGTCAACGGTAAGCTAACGGTTGACAGCACTAAGCTGAACAAAGCCCTGAATGAAAAGTCAGCCGACGTGGTGACCTTTTTATCAGGTGACGGTAAAACCACCGGTTTTGCTACTCAGACCAGCAATTTACTGGATGATATTCTTGCCTCTGATGGTTCATTACAAAATGCCACCGACGGTATCAATCAGTCCCTGAAAAAGCTTTCTGATGATTACGATCGTGTGAACGCATCCATTACCGCCACCATGGCGCGTTACAAAACACAGTTCACCAGCTTGAGCACCCTGGTTGCATCCATGAATTCAACATCGAGCTATCTGACACAGCAATTCGAAGCGATGAGTTAGTAGGAGCAATACTATGTACGCTAAATCAGGCATTCAGGCCTATGCACAGGTCGGCGTTGAAAGTGCCGTGATGAGCGCCAGCCCGCATCAACTCGTGGTTTTACTTTTTGATGGCGCACTGAGCGCCATGAAAAAAGCCACTATTTTGATTGAGCAGGGAGATATTCCCGGTAAAGGGCAGGCAATTTCAAAAGCAATTAATATCATCACCAATGGCTTACGTGCCGGCCTGAACCATGAGGCTGGTGGTGAAATCTCTGCCAATTTAGACAACCTTTATGACTATATGATCCGGCGTCTTTTACAGGCAAATTTGCACAACGATCCCGCTGTCATCGCAGAGGTTGAAGGGTTGTTGACCAATATTGCTGACGCCTGGAAACAAATCGGCCCTCATTATCAACAAGAGCAGGACTCGTATTAATGAACACGCACCTCGATCTGCTACAGGGGTATCAGCAGTTACTTAAGCTGAGCAACGCTATGCTGGCGCAAGCCAAACAGGGACAATGGGATGATCTGATTGCTTGTGAAATGACCTATCTTCGCAGCGTTGAGAGTGTCGCACGCGATCAAGATATCAGTGGCTTTACATCGAAGCAGCAAATGCAAATTCGCCCGCTTTTAAAGCAGGTGCTGGATAATGAAAATGAATTAAAAGGTCTGCTTTTTGGCCGCATGGATGAACTGCGATCGTTAGTCCAAACGACAACGCAACAACAGAAAGTGACTTCGGCTTATGGACGTCTTTCAGGAAATATTCTCTACCCTTCCGACCACTAAAAACTGCTTTTTTGCGGGTGAGAACAATATTTTTTCTCACCCGCGTAATTTCCCACTCTTGTCTCATACTTCCACTTCCTTTGGTTGCTGGAAACCTGTCATGCAAAACCCAACCTTATTGCAGTTTTTCCATTGGTATTACCCGGACGGCGGCAAGCTGTGGCCGGAAGCTGCGGAGAAAGCGGCCTGGCTTAATGAAATTGGCATAACCATGGTATGGCTGCCGCCTTGCTATAAGGGCGATTCAGGCGAAAATTCGGTGGGTTATGATGCCTACGATCTGTTTGATCTCGGTGAGTTTAACCAAAAAGGCAGCGTTGCCACTAAATATGGTAATAAGCAGCAATTATTAGCGGCTGTTGATACGCTACGCAGCCATAACGTCGGGGTTTTAGTTGACGTGGTGCTTAATCATAAAATGGGCGCGGACGAAAAAGAGCGGATCAGCGTTAATCGGGTTAATCCAGATAACCGTGAAGAGATCAGTAGTGACGTGATCGAATGCGAAGCCTGGACGCGCTTTAATTTCCCGGTTCGGGCAGGCCAGTATTCAGCATTCGTTTGGGATCATAAATGCTTTAGCGGTGTCGATCATATCGAGAACCCCGATGAGAACGGCGTATTTAAAGTCATTAATGACTACACAGCCGAGGGCTGGAGCGATCAGGTTGATGATGAGTTAGGCAATTTTGATTATCTGATGGGTGCCAATATCGACTTTCGCAACAAGGCGGTAAGCGAAGAGTTAAAATACTGGGCGCGCTGGATGATGCAACAACTCCCCTGCTCCGGTTTTCGGCTGGATGCGGTGAAACATATTCCCGCATGGTTTTACAAATCCTGGATCGATCATATTCAGGAGGTTGCAAAAGAACCGATGTTTATCGTTGCGGAGTACTGGTCGCATGAAATCGACAAGTTGCAGCAGTACATCCATCAGGTCGAAGGCAAAACCATGTTGTTTGATGCGCCGCTGCATATGAATTTTCATTACGCATCCCAGCAAGGTAGTGATTACGATCTCAGCCAGATCTTTGCCGATTCGCTGGTCGTAGCCGATCCCTGGCATGCAGTCACGATCGTGGCCAATCACGATACCCAACCGTTGCAATCACTGGAAGCACCAGTAGAAGCCTGGTTTAAGCCTCTCGCCTACGCGCTTATTTTGCTACGTGAACAAGGGGTGCCAACAGTGTTTTATCCCGATCTGTTTGGTGCCAGTTATGAAGACGAAGGCGGCGATGGTGAAGTTTATAAAATTGACATGCCAGTGATTCCTGAACTTGAGGGTTTGATACGTGCGCGACAGCTTTATGGCTGGGGAATGCAAACTGACTACTTTGATCATCCCAACTGCGTTGCATTCAGCCGCAGCGGGACGGAAGAACATCCGGGCTGCGTAGTAATTATGTCTAATGGCGATGAGGGCGAGAAAACGGTTGGCATGGGTGACGGTTATGCTGGTAAGTCATGGCGGGATTATTTAGGACATCGCGAAGAGATAATAACCGCAGATGAAGATGGCAATGCCGTGTTTATTTGTAATGGCGGCAGCGTCAGCGTTTGGGTGCTGGCGGAATAATGCCCCAGAGCATCGCCCTCTCTCTGTGGGAGAGGGCTGAGATAAAGGCATTAAATTGCAAAGGTATAATTAAACGCCTTACTGCTCACTATTTTGCGAAATCACTGTGCGCATCACTTCCGGCTCAATATTTTGAATCACCGCCGCATCGGGTTGTTTTGCCACGGCAGCCTCGGCTTTCTGGCAGTCAACCGTGGGTCGATCAACTTTACGCAGCATTAAGCCATCATATTTCAGTTCATTATCTTCAACCGTCAGCGGCATGACGCGCAGCTGGCGCGTCACGTTCACATAATCACCACTGAGTAAGGTCAACTTTCCTGGCTTTGCGATAATACGTTGCCACTGGCGGCAATCTAAGGTACTGCCATCCGCGTTAATTATCAGGCTGGCGATCGCCTCATTGCTGACCAGATCCGCCTGCGGGCCGACAGTTTGCCAGTTGCCCTGTAAATGAGCCGGTGCCGGTGTTTTTACCGCACTTTCATAATTGTTAATCTGGGCACAGCCACTCAACGCCAGCGCGGCGATTAGCATCCACTTTTTCATCTTCAATCCCTAAGCTCGCTTCAATGGCGGCTACGTTATAATTTTTCCAGTGAGTCGCGCAAGGTCTCTGCGTAACAGCCAGCGGCTTCAGGTTCAGTTTTTATCCTTCAGCCTGGCCGCACCCTGCCTGACAACAGGATGACAACAGGTTACACTGGCGAGCTGCAACACACATTCAGGAACCCAATTATGAAAACGCCAGAAGCCTACTATGCTCAGGCACGCGAAATGTTTTTCGCCGCGCATGCTGATTTCCAGGCTGCACTTGATGAACTGACCGAAAGTGATGCGCGGGCGGCGAATTTATCACTGCGTCAACTGCGTGAATGGCACGCTGAGCGAATTTACGCCGCATTTTTACGCCAAAAAAATCTTGATGGCATGATATTTTCTATTCAGCTTGCAGAGCCTGATAAAGCTGTCGCTGCGGAAGCGATCGAGACGTATCTCAAATCACATGCAGAATCGTTGGGCATGACGTGGGAAGAATTTTGCATCAAAAATGAGCTGTAACGGAGATTATAGAAAAAGTGCATTTGACTTACACCTCCAACCAGACAAAATTCGCAGGATAAAGTTGTACAATGAATTAAAAGTTGTATAACTATGTCGCACGACTTCGGTCGTGATTGTCCTTGAACGAATGGTGCTTTTGCACTGCCTCTGGAGGTGTTGCTGGATTTCCACCTCCAGAGGCGATTTTTTTATCCATCTTCGACTTTTCCTTGTACCTCAACATATTTCGCCACCGCCAGCAGACGATTGATATGCGTCAGCAGCAAATCCACATCCGATTGTAAAAATTCTGACGATGAACGTGAAGCCGTGACGATCGCATCCTGCACGGTTTCGGTAATCGTTAACGAATTGTCTCTTTTCGCCTGTATCAGCAATGCGGCAATTAACAGTGATTGCGCTTCGGTTTGTGCCGTAAGCTCTTTAGCGTCAACATCCATTTTTGCCATCTTAAGTAGAATATCAATAACCAGTTGTCGCATTGCATCTCTCCTGATGAATGTAAGTCCAATATGTCGTTATGTCCTGTTCACATTACTCCAGACAGGCATCATTTACTCAACGACATAAAAATTTTTGTGATAAGCAAACTTAGCGCCTTGCTACTGTTTTTATTTACAGTATCATGTGCGGGCGATTTTGCCCTGAACGGATAGCTACTATGTTTGTAGAATTGATTTACGATAAGCGTAACGTTGCCGGCTTGCCTGGCGCTCGCGAAATGATTTTGCAAGAGCTGGAAAAACGGGTGCACCGTGTTTTTCCTGACCTGGAAGTCAAGGTCAAGCCGATGGAGCGTAACGCGATTGATACCGATTTGAGTAAGAACGATAAAGCAACCATTGCCCGTATTGTCGAAGAAATGTTTGATGAAGCGGAAATGTGGCTAGTGGCCGAGTAATCCCTTCTCAGCCACCGTAGCGTCAGCAGGAGAAATTAGCTCTCCTGCTCGCTATGGTTGATTTCAATCTCGATATCCTGAATGGCCTTATCGAGATCGTCTAATAACGTACCTTGTTTATTCAGCAGCGCATCAATGCGTGCAGCATTTTCTTTATCTTTATATTCCCCGGCATCAAAAGCTAACCAATGGCTGGAGAGTGTTTCGGTATTGGTTTGCGCATAGTGACGCATCTCTTTTAACTGAGAGGTGACGTCGCGCAGATAATCCGTTTTGCTTTTAGTTTCAGCTGAATCACTCATGCTATGTTTCCTTTTGGTTATCTATCAAATGAAAATTCCGCCTGAAGATTTAAAGTTAGTTGAAAATATTGTTATTGCCTTAAGAATAATCGGAAGATGCTACTTTTCCCCTGACGCAGCGATACCGGCTTCATCCGCCTGCACCACCTGCTTGACTTTGTCAGCCGTTTTACTGGCAGTGCGATCCGGTATCGCATCAAGCTTACGCTGTAAGGCGCTTACCTGAGCACTGAGCTGATCGACCTGCGCATCGCGTCGTGCTGCAACATCGCGATAATCCCGGCGGATCTCTGCTACCCGCTGGTTTGCCGTATTGCTGACATATAAAAAAAGAATAGTCAGAACAACACACAGCATTGAAAGCCCAAGTAACAGCCCGCCCAGAATCAATTTGCGCTTATTACTTACCACGCTAACTTCACTTATCTGTGACATCATTGCGATCCTCCAGAGTGGAAATGAGTCGATCAACTTCTTTGCGAAATTTATCGTTGTGATCGGCCTCAGTCATTGCCAGTAAGATACCCAGCGCGTTTTTAATAAGGCGCAGATCGGTTTCAAGCATTGAAATGCGACGCAGGTTTCTGTCGTGTCGTTCGCGCAGTTCATCATTCTCCAGACGCAACAAGTGATTACTCTCCTTTAGCAGGACAACCTGCTCTTTATAACTGGTAATGATTTCACCACCTGCGCGATTACTGGTTACGATAGAAGCGATCCCTGCCAACAACGGCTTCCAAAATAGCGCAGCTGCCCCACCACCTAAAACGAGCGCGCCAACACTGGTAATCAGGCTACTCTCCATGCTCCACCTCTCTGTAAATAAGGTGCCTTAAGCAATACAACCGGTACGCACAGACACATTGGATCATGAGTTTAAGATTGCTTAAAATTTCAATTTAAGTATACTTAAGTACCACTGATAAGAAAAGTCAAGAGTATGAAAAACGAAACGCTGGGCAAGCGCATTTATTGTCGACGTAAATCGCTTCAACTGACGCAAAAACAACTCGCGGAGCAGGTAAATGTTTCGCATGTGGCCATTTCACAATGGGAGAAAGATGAGACCTTACCGCGTGGAGAAAATCTCTTACGGCTGGCAGAGGCGCTCGGCTGCGCGCCAGCCTTTTTAATTGATGGTGAAGGCCCGGTATTTACCTCTGCGCCGGTTATTGCAGGTTTTCATTCAGTTCCTCTGATTTCACGAACGCAGCTTGATCAATGGTTGGGTGAAAAGAAAGCGCACATTGATGAAATTTTACACACCTCTCTGGCCCTGTCTGACGAAGCTTTTGCACTGCGTATTGAAGATCATGCGATGACGCCCGCGTACTGTTCACAGGATGTTGTAATTATTGATCCCCAGATTAAGCCGCTTCCGGGCGATGCTGTTCTCGCCTTACAGCAAGATGAGGCACTAATACGCACCTATCGCCCGCGTGAAAGACATGAAGGTATGACTCAATTCGAGCTGGCAGCCGTGAATATTGATTATCCCCTGTTGCACTCACGTCTGGATAACCTGAGTTTGATCGGCACCGTTTTAGAGCTGCGTCGTTATCGTCAGCGTTAAATAAAGGTCTGCGCGCCAGAAAAATTCTGGCCCGTTTGCGCGGTTTTTAAGGATTTTTAATGCGAAAAGGCTGCAGATTACGCTTAGCATCCAATGCTCGTCTAAACTTGGATCACTGGACAAAAGGAGCAGCTAATGCATAAACATCAAACAAATGAAGAGCGTAAGCACGAAGGCGATGTGAGTAAAAGCCTACCGGAAGGTGCACCTAACGTAGGGAATGCCTACGAAGAGGATGATCATCCGGCGACAGATGCACCGAAAGATCATGGTGAAGTGCCGCGCAAAAACGACGACAGCGAGGACGATAAAAAGATCCTTATCAAGCGCAATAGCAAATACGCCCCGAAGCCGGGGCGTAATTTTTAGAGTGAAGCCTGATAGTTTTCAGGAAACGGCACACCAGACGCTTCGAGGCGCGAGAGTTTTTGCAAGATATCATTGCGCACCGTCTCATCCCCATCCTGCCAGTAAGGTTTGACGACCGCTAATATCCGCTCCGCGGTCTCTGCGTTGTAGTCCGACGGTTTATTACCGCCCAGCGTCTCATGAATTTTTTCGTTCATCTCTTTTAGTTCGGCCATCTCATCCTCCTTTGTTGTCAGAATGAGTATAGCAGCGTGCTGTTTCGGTCTGCGGCGGGAGAGTTATACCTGCATATTCATTATATCGGTATAAGCTGAGACCAGTTTGTTCCTGACCTGAATTCCCATTTGCATTGAAATTGACGATTTCTGCAAATCGACCATCACATCATTTAGCGCGACCCCCGGTTTACCCAGTTCAAAATCCCGAGCCTGTGCGCGCGCAGTGGTCTGCGTCTCACTGATTTTATCTAACGCCGCTTTCATTGTTGCGCCGAAATCGATCTGATTGCTGGCTTCGCTGCTTCTGTTGCTGGCTTGCAGCGAGGTCATCTGCAACTGCTGCAAAACGCCGTCGATTGCCTGAATGGTCATTACGATACCTCTAAAGGAGAGTAGGATTTTTCCAACGTTCGCAAAATTAGCACATTGTCAATGAGACAAAGGCGCTAAATAACAGCAAAAAACCCAGCTTATCCAGCCATCGAATTTCAGGTTTCATCAAATAATGCCAGGTATTGAAGTGGAAATTCTATTTACGCAGGTCAGGGAGTCTGTTTTGTCATTACAACTAACCCGGTCAATTACGTCAGGCAGGAATCGGTCATGAATGCGAGTGCAGCCGCTACACAAGATCAAAACAATAAAGGTTTCAGCGATCTTCTCGCCCGCCTGCGCGCTAATCCGCGTATCCCATTAATCATTGCTGCCGCCGCAGTTATCGCGGTGGTTTTTGCATTGGTGTTGTGGGCTAAAGCGCCGAGCTACAGTGTGCTGTACAACAACCTCTCGGATGAAGACGGAGGGGCGATTGTAACGCAACTTACTCAGATGAATATCCCTTATCGCTTCGCCGACAATGGCGGTGCCTTAATGGTACCGCAAGAACAGGTGCATGAACTGCGCTTACGTCTGGCCCAGCAAGGTCTGCCAAAAGGCGGCTCTGTTGGCTTTGAGTTAATGGATAAAGAGAAGTTTGGCATTAGCCAGTTCAGCGAGCAGGTCAACTACCAGCGCGCGCTGGAAGGTGAACTGGCACGCACCATTGAAACCCTCGGTCCGGTAAAAGCCGTTCGCGTGCATCTGGCGATGCCAAAACCAACCCTGTTCGTGCGTGAGCAGAAAGCGCCCTCCGCGTCCGTGACGCTGACGCTGCAACCAGGGCGCGCCCTGGATGAAGGTCAGATTCAGGCCATTGTTCACATGGTTTCCAGCAGCGTGGCTGGCTTACCGCCTGGTAATGTCACTGTTGTTGATCAGGCGGGCCGCCTGCTGACTCGCTCAGACGCCGCTGGCCGCGATCTGAATGATGCGCAGCTCAAGTATGCCGCTGAAGTAGAAGCGCGTTATAAGCAGCGTATCGAAGACATTCTGAACCCTATTCTGGGCCAGGGTAACGTCCACGCTCAGGTTACTGCGCAAATCAACTTCGATAGCAGCGAGCAAACTGACGAAAAGTACCAGCCAAATGGTCAACCGGATAAGTCTGCGATTCGCTCGCGCCAAACCAGCACCAGCGACCAGTCGGGTAGCCCTTATCCGGGCGGCGTGCCGGGCGCGCTGTCAAACCAGCCTGCGCCAGCCAATACCGCGCCGGTGACTAACCCGAATAACAACGCAGCTAACGGTCAGAATAACGCGGCGAATAACGGGACAACCACCAGCACTGCTGCCAGCACCGTGCCGACCAACTCGCGTCGTGACGATACCGTCAACTACGAGCTGGATCGCACCATTCGTCATACCAAGATAAACGTAGGTGACGTTCAGCGTCTGTCGGTTGCGGTTGTGGTGAATTATCGCGAGGACGATAAAGGCAAAGCCGTTGCGTTGAATGAACAACAACTGAAACAGATTGAAGATCTGACGCGTGAAGCGATGGGTTACTCGCAAACACGTGGTGACAGCATCAATGTGGTGAACTCGCAGTTCAACACCACCGAACCTGCAGATATCGAATTGCCTTTCTGGAAACAGCAAGCCTTCTTCGATCAGCTGATGAGTGGTGGTCGCTGGTTACTGATTGCGCTGGTTGCCTTCTTCCTCTATCGCAAGCTGGTCAGACCGCAGCTGTTACGCAAGCAGGAAGCAGAGAAAGCCGCCGCTGAAGCTGCCGCCGCCCGTGCTGCTGCACAGAAAGATGAACAAGCCTACAGCGTTCAGCTCAGCAAAGACGAGCTGGATCAGGAACGTAAATCAAACAACCGCATGAGTGCGGAAGTCATGAGCCAGCGTATCCGTGACATGTCTGAAAACGATCCGCGCGTCGTCGCGCTGGTTATTCGCGAATGGATGAGTAAAGAGCTATGAGTCTGACCGGTACTGAAAAAAGCGCCATTTTAATGATGACGATTGGTGAAGAGCGCGCTGCGGAAGTGTTTAAGCACCTGAACCAGCGTGAGGTACAACATCTCAGCACCGCGATGGCCAGCATGCGTCAGGTGTCGCATAAACAACTGACTGAAGTGTTACGTGAGTTTGAAATTGATGCCGAGCAGTTTGCGGCGCTCAGCCTTAACTCCAATGACTACCTGCGCTCGGTGTTGACCAAAGCCCTGGGCGAAGAGCGTGCTGCCAGCCTGCTGGAAGACATTCTTGAAACTCGCGAAACCACCGGCGGCATAGAAACGCTCAACTTAATGGAGCCGCAAGCGGCTGCCGACATTATTCGCGACGAACATCCGCAGATCATTGCGACGATACTGGTCCACCTCAAACGTGGCCAGGCCGCCGATATTCTGGCGCTGTTCGACGAGCGTCTGCGTCACGATGTGATGTTACGTATCGCCACCTTCGGCGGTGTCCAGCCAGCGGCGCTGGCAGAACTGACCGAAGTGCTCAACGGCCTGCTGGATGGGACCAACCTCAAGCGTGCGAAGATGGGCGGCGTGAGAACCGCAGCCGAAATCATCAACCTGATGAAAACGCAGCAGGAAGAAGCGGTTATCGAAGCGGTTCGCGATTTCGATGGCGAACTGGCGCAGAAGATCATCGACGAAATGTTCCTGTTCGAAAACCTGGTGGAAGTGGACGATCGCAGCATCCAGCGTTTGTTGCAGGAAGTGGAATCCGAGCAGTTGCTGATCGCCCTGAAGGGTGCCGAGCAGCCGCTGCGCGAGAAATTCCTCAAAAACATGTCAGCACGTGCGGCCGATATCCTGCGCGACGACCTTGCCAACCGTGGCCCGGTACGTATGTCAGCGGTAGAGAACGAACAGAAAGCGATTCTGCTGGTGGTTCGTCGTCTGGCCGAAGCGGGCGAGATGGTAATTGGTGGTGGCGAGGAAACCTATGTCTGATGCATTTTCCGCCCGTCCATGGCAACTCTGGCAACCGATGGATTTAGGCCGCATTGACGAGCCTGCCCCCGCCCCGCTGCCGGAAACCGACTTATTCGATGAAGCGGTGGACGAAGAGCAGGATGAACTCGAACGTCTGAAACAGCAGGCGCGCAAAGAAGCGCAGGGTCAGGGGTATAACGACGGCCACCAGCAAGGTTTTGCCGAAGGCCAGAAAACCGGTTATGACGCCGGTTTCCAGCAGGGCCTGGCTGATGCCCAGCAGCAGCAGGCGCCGTTACAGGCGCGTATGCAGCAGCTGGTGACTGAATTTCAGAGCACGCTGGAGTCGCTGGATAGCGTGATTGCCGCGCGTTTGATGCAGCTGGCACTGGAAGCGGCACGCTCGGTGATTGGCCAGGCGACCACCGTTGATGGCAGCGCCCTGCTCCGTCAAATCCAGCAGTTATTACAGCAGGAACCGATGTTCAGCGGCAAACCGCAACTGCGTGTGCACCCTGACGATTTACAACGCATTGAGCAGACGCTCGGCCCGACGCTTGATCTGCACGGCTGGCGCCTGCTGGCTGACAACACGCTACATCCGGGTGGCTGCAAACTGAGCGCAGAAGATGGCGATCTTGATGCCAGCGTGGCAACGCGCTGGCAGGAATTGTGCCGTCTCGCCGCGCCAGGAGAACTGTAATGACCACTCGCCTTAATCGCTGGCTTGGCGCACTGGACGCATTTGAAAACCGCATTGCTCAGGTCCAGACAGTACGCCGTTATGGTCGCTTAACCCGCGCCACGGGGTTGGTGCTGGAAGCGACTGGCTTGCAGTTGCCGCTGGGTGCGACCTGCGTTATTGAACGTAACGACGGTAAAGGTATCACTGAAGTTGAAAGTGAAGTGGTGGGCTTTAACGGACAAAAACTGTTTTTGATGCCGCTGGAAGAAGTGGATGGCATTTTGCCTGGCGCGCGCGTCTATGCCCGCCAGACGGGTGAGAATCCACAGGCTGGCAAGCAGTTGCTCCTCGGCCCACAACTGCTGGGCCGCGTACTGGACGGCAGCGGTCGTCCACTGGACGGTCTGCCTTCTCCGGATACGGGTTATCGTGCTCCTTTAATAACACCTCCGTTTAACCCGCTGCAGCGTACGCCGATTACCGACGTGCTGGATACCGGTGTGCGGGCGATTAACGCCCTGCTCACGGTCGGACGCGGTCAGCGTATGGGGCTGTTTGCCGGTTCCGGCGTGGGGAAAAGTGTGCTGCTCGGCATGATGGCACGTTATACCGAAGCCGATGTGATCGTAGTGGGTCTGATCGGTGAGCGTGGTCGTGAAGTAAAAGACTTTATCGAAAATATTCTCGGTGCAGAAGGTCGCGCCCGCTCAGTTGTGATTGCTGCGCCCGCTGACGTCTCGCCCTTATTGCGCATGCAGGGTGCCGCTTACGCTACTCGCATCGCTGAAGACTTTCGCGACCGGGGTAAGCATGTCCTGCTGATCATGGATTCGCTGACGCGTTACGCCATGGCGCAGCGTGAGATCGCGCTGGCCATCGGCGAGCCGCCCGCCACCAAAGGTTATCCCCCTTCGGTGTTTGCCAAACTGCCTGCACTGGTTGAACGCGCCGGTAATGGCATTGACGGCGGTGGCTCCATTACCGCGTTTTATACCGTGTTAACCGAAGGCGACGATCAGCAAGACCCGATTGCCGACTCAGCCCGCGCTATTCTGGATGGGCACATCGTATTATCGCGTCGCCTGGCCGAAGCGGGTCACTATCCGGCAATTGATATTGAAGCATCCATCAGTCGCGCCATGACCTCGTTGATTGATGAAAACCATTACGCCCGGGTGCGCCAGTTTAAACAATTACTCTCCAGCTTCCAGCGCAACCGTGACTTAGTGAGCGTCGGCGCCTATGCGGCCGGTAGCGATCCGATGCTGGATAAAGCCATCAAGCTCTATCCACAAATGGAAGCCTTCCTGCAACAAGGTATTTTTGAACGCAGCGACTACGACGATGCCTGCCTGCATTTACACGCATTGTTTGGCTAGTTAGGGCGTTAACCTGAGGTAAGCGCAATGAAAACGGCAAGTGCCATCGATACGCTGCGCGATTTAGCGGAGCAAGAACTCGAAAGAGCCGCCATCTATTTAGGCGATATGCGTCGCGGCCAGCAGGCTGCCGATCAGCAGCTAACCATGCTGCTGGATTATCAGGACGAATACCGCAACAAACTCAACGACGATATGTCGAGCGGCATTGCCAGCACCCGCTGGACTAACTATCACCAGTTTATCCAGACGCTGGAAAAAGCGATTGAGCAGCACCGCGCGCAATTACAGCACTGGAACCAGCGACTGGAGCAGGCATTAGCGAGCTGGCGTGAAAAGCAACAGCGTTTGAATGCTTATCAAACCCTTATTACGCGCGCAGCTGAAAATGCATTAAGACAAGAAAACCGTCTCGACCAGAAACGGATGGATGAATTTGCCCAACGGGCTGCATTGAGGAGAGGCGAATGATTACGCTGCCAAATAGTGTCACCCCAACCGCGACGCGCGGTGAAGGTGAAACGTTAGCGTCCACGGATGTTTTATCGGGTAACGATGCGCTGCCACAGAATTTTTTGACTGAATTAGGCAACCAGTTGTTAACGCTGGCAAAACATCAGGGTAAAGCGGTACAAACCGCTGAGCAAACTGAAGAAAAAGAAGCCGGTAAGTCAGCCTCCAGCCCGTTGAATGCGCTGCTGGCTGCACTGGAAAATCCCGACGCGCTTAATGCACTTTTAAAGCCGGAAAACACTAAAGCCGGCACAAAATCAGCCGATGATAAAGATAAGCAAGAAACAGCAATGTTGAGTGCCAGTGAGGTACAAAACGTGCAGGCGCTGTTTGCCATGTTACCAGCAGCCGTGAGCAACAGCGCAACCGTCAGCACCGCTGATGGCGAGTTAATGGCGCAGGGTGAATTACGTCGCTCAACGGCTTCTCTGACGCAGGCATTGACCGGTGCCGTGACTGCCGAAGAGGAGCAACCTGATGCTAAAAACAGTGCATTGCCCGATACCCGCTTACTGAGCCGGGGTATCGACGCCGCCGTCAGCGACAGCAGTAACGATACGGTAACCCAAACCAATGACGGCAGTAAGCTG
This sequence comes from Pantoea sp. LMR881, assembly GCF_027157825.1. Lineage (NCBI taxonomy): Bacteria > Pseudomonadati > Pseudomonadota > Gammaproteobacteria > Enterobacterales > Erwiniaceae > Pantoea > Pantoea sp. LMR881. The sequence goes on along the minus strand of NZ_JAPVOK010000002.1, from coordinate 79,264 downwards.
ATGCTGAATAACAGTTTTCAGCAGCTGATAAGCAGCGTAAGCGTGCATGATGAGCAATTCACGGCAAACAACAGTACCCCTGAAAGTTTGCCTGTCGCCAGCACCACGTTTACCAGCACCAGCCCGCTTGCCGCACCGCTGAATGCCGCCGCGACGGTCAATACGCCGTCAACGCCAATGTTGAATGCCCAGCTGGGCAGCGAGCAGTGGCAACAGGCGCTGAGCCAGCAGGTTGTGATGTTCAGCCGTAACGGACAGCAAAATGCCGAGCTGCGTTTGCATCCGGAAGATCTGGGCGCGATCCAGATCAGCCTGAAGCTGGATCATGACACGGCACATTTAAATTTAGTTTCTGGTCACAGCCTCGTCAGGGCTGCACTGGAAGCCGCGCTACCTCAGCTGCGCAACGCGCTGGCTGAAAGCGGAATTAACCTGGGTGAGAGTCAGGTGAGCAGTGACAGTTTCGCGCAAGGCCAGAGCTTCCGGCAGCAACAGGAGGCGCGTCGCGACGGACAGCACGGCAGCTTCTCCCTCTCCCAGGATAGCGATAACGACATAACGCCGATTGCTGTACCTGCGTCCCTCCAGGCCCAGGTAAAGGGTAACGGCGCCGTCGACACTTTTGCCTGATAGCGACAAACGCTGAAGGTAAGCGTAAAACTCGCGTCTTTTCTTCCCATTGTTTGACTTAAGACGCGGGATAATCTGTCCAGGCGAGCCGAGAGGCTTGCCCATAATTCACAGGAAGTAACTGCAAAAATGTCTGATAACGCGAAAGCTAAAGGCCGCAAACGTTCAATCTTAATTCCAGTGTTACTTGTTGTAACACTGGCTGCTTGTAGCGTGGCAGGCTATGCAGTCTGGCGAATGATGAATAAACACGAGGGTGATAAGCCGGAAGTCGCGAAAGTCGAACCGCCTCCCGCCCCGGTCTTTTTTGCACTTGATACATTTACGGTTAACCTGGTCAATCCCGACAACGATCCTGACCGCGTGCTGTACGTAGGATTTACCCTGCGTCTGCCGGATGAAGATACTCGTCGTCGGCTGAATGACTATCTGCCTGAGGTGCGCAGCCGTCTGCTGCTGCTGCTCTCACGTCAGAGCGCAACTGCGCTCGCGTCAGAGCAAGGCAAGCAAGCACTTGTTGAGCAGATCAAACAGGTGCTGGCACCGCCGCTGGTGAAGGGTCAACCTTCGCAGGCCGTAAACGACGTGCTGTTTACCGCCTTCATTTTGAGGTGAATCAATGGGCGATAGCATTCTCTCCCAGGCTGAAATTGACGCGCTACTGAACGGCGACAGTGACAGCACGGTAGAAGAAAAGAAACAGAAAGGGCCGGAAGGCGATGTCCGTCCCTACGACCCGAATACCCAGCGTCGCGTAGTTCGCGAGCGTCTGCAGGCGCTGGAAATTATTAACGAGCGTTTTGCCCGTCAGTTCCGTATGGCGCTGTTTAACCTGCTGCGCCGTAGCCCGGATGTGACAGTGGGTGCGATTAAGATTCAGCCTTATCATGAGTTTGCCCGCAACTTGCCGGTGCCAACGAACCTGAATCTTATCCATTTAAAACCGCTGCGTGGCACTGCGCTGGTGGTGTTTTCACCCAGCCTGGTATTTATTGCGGTAGATAACCTGTTTGGTGGTGATGGTCGCTTCCCGACGAAAGTGGAAGGCCGTGAATTTACCCACACTGAACAGCGCGTTATCCAACGCATGCTGAAGCTGGCACTGGATGGTTACAGCGACGCCTGGAAAGCGATTTATCCGCTTGAGGTTGAGTATGTGCGTTCAGAAATGCAGGTGAAATTCACTAACATCACGACGTCGCCAAACGACATCGTGGTTAATACGCCGTTTCAGGTAGAAATCGGTAACCTGGTGGGTGAATTTAACATCTGCATACCGTTTTCGATGATTGAGCCGCTGCGCGAGTTACTGGTGAACCCGCCGCTGGAAAACTCACGTCAGGAAGATACGCACTGGCGCGATAATCTGGTCAAGCAGGTCCAGCACTCTGAGCTGGAGCTGATAGCGCATTTTGCTGAGACATCGCTGCGTCTGTCACGCATTTTGCAGTTGAAGCCAGGCGATGTGCTGCCGATTGATAAACCCGATCGCATCATCGCCCATGTGGATGGCGTGCCGGTATTAACCAGCCAATATGGCACGCTGAATGGTCAGTATGCTTTGCGTGTCGAACACTTGATTAACCCGATTTTGAATTCGCTTAACGAGGAACAGCCCAATGAGTGACAGCAAGAAACCGTCCGATGACACTATCTCTGCGGACGATCTGTGGGCTGAGGCAATGAACGAGCAAACAGGCAGCAGCGCGCCACAGAGTGACGAAGTGTTTAAATCATTCGAAAGCGGTAACGTTTCTGGCTCTCTGCAGGACATTGACCTGATCATGGATATCCCGGTGAAACTCACCGTGGAACTGGGACGCACAAAAATGACTATCAAAGAACTGCTGCGTCTGACGCAGGGTTCGGTGGTGGCGCTGGATGGCCTGGCGGGCGAACCCCTGGACATCCTGATTAACGGTTATCTGATTGCTCAGGGTGAAGTGGTTGTGGTCAATGACAAATATGGCGTGCGCATTACCGACATCATTACCCCGTCTGAACGTATGCGTCGTGTGAGCCGTTGATAATGAATACCCAGTCTCAAACACTGCACACTGCCGCGCCGCAAACACAGGCGATCTCTACCGGTTCGGTGTTGACCCAGGTTAGCAGCGTGTTAGCGGTTATTGTGTTATTGATTCTGGCTTGTGCCTGGCTGGCGCGTCGACTCGGTTTTGCACCGAAGAAAGTCAGCAGCCAGGAACTTAAAATGACCGCCAGCGTGTCGGTTGGTCAGCGTGAGCGCGTGGTGATTGTGGATACTGCCGATGCCCGTTTGGTGCTCGGCGTCACCGCACAACAGATTACCCATTTGCATACGCTGCCGCCCGCCGCGCCGGAAGAAGATGCACCGGCTCAGGCCGCGCCGCAAGATTTTCGTCAGCTGTTACAGCACCTGGTTAAACGTCCCGGAAAACCTCAATGATACGTCGTCTGCTCCCTCTTCTGCCGCTGCTGTTGCTGGCACCGGTTGCCCATGCCCAGTTACCGGGCCTGGTGAGTCATCCGTTACCGAACGGCGGGCAAAGCTGGTCGTTGCCGGTGCAAACGCTGGTGTTTATCACCGCGCTGACGTTTATTCCGGCTGTATTGCTGATGATGACCAGCTTCACCCGAATCATCATTGTGTTTGGTTTGTTGCGTAATGCGCTCGGTACGCCATCAGCTCCACCGAACCAGGTTTTGCTGGGGCTGTCGCTGTTTCTGACTTTTTTCATCATGGCACCGACTTTCGATAAAATTTATCAGGACGCTTATCTGCCGTTCAGTCAGGATAAAATCAGTATGGACGTCGCGATTGAGAAAGGGGCGCAACCGCTGCGCGACTTCATGCTGCGTCAAACACGTGAAGCCGATTTAGCCCTGTTTGCCCGACTGGCAAACACCCCACCTATTGCCGGGCCAGAAGCCGTACCGATGCGTATTTTGCTGCCCGCTTACGTGACCAGTGAGCTAAAAACGGCTTTCCAGATTGGTTTTACCGTCTTTATCCCTTTCCTGATCATCGACCTGGTGGTTGCCAGTGTGCTGATGGCGCTGGGCATGATGATGGTGCCGCCAGCGACCATTGCGCTGCCGTTTAAGTTAATGCTGTTTGTCTTAGTGGATGGCTGGCAGTTGCTGGTGGGTTCACTGGCACAAAGCTTTTATTCCTGATCTCTGAATCTGCTAACTGGAGCGAAACATGACACCCGAATCGGTAATGATGATGGGACAGGAAGCGATGCGCGTTGCGCTAATGCTGGCTGCCCCACTGCTGCTCACTGCACTGGTCAGCGGTTTGCTGATCAGCCTGCTTCAGGCCGCCACGCAGATCAACGAACAGACCCTGTCGTTTATCCCAAAAATCCTGGCCGTCGCCACAACCGGTATCATTGCTGGCCCGTGGATGTTAAATTTTGCTCTGGATTATATTCGTACCGTCTTCACTAACCTGCCTTATATCATCGGCTAATGGTTACCCTCGACAGCAGTCAACTTGTTCACTGGGTGAGTCAGTTTTACTGGCCACTGGTGCGTATGCTGGCGCTGTTTGCCACCGCGCCGCTGCTCAGCGAACGTGCAATCAGCCATCGAGTTAAAATTGGCCTGGCGGTGATGATCACCTGGTTGCTGATGCCGCTGTTGCCGCCGGTCGAGGTAACGCTGTTTTCACCGGCAGGATTCTGGCTGCTTATCCAGCAAATTTTGATTGGCGTTGCCCTCGGTTTCACCATGCAGTTCGCTTTTGCAGCCGTTCGCACTGCGGGTGAAGTGATTGGATTACAGATGGGTTTGTCGTTCGCGACCTTTTTTGATCCCGGAAGCCGTCTTAACATGCCGGTGCTTGCGCGTTTTCTCGACATGCTGGCGATGTTGTTGTTCCTGACTTTTAACGGCCATTTGTGGTTAATCTCACTGCTGGCGGACAGTTTTCATACATTGCCGATTGGTGGACAGCCGCTAAACGCTAATGCTTTTATGGCATTGGTAAAATCAGGCGGATTGATTTTCCTTAATGGCATGATGTTAGCGTTACCACTTATCGTTTTGCTACTCATGCTTAATCTGGTACTAGGTTTGTTAAACCGTGTTTCACCACAGTTATCCGTTTTCGCGATTGGCTTTCCCGTTACCTTATCAGTGGGTATCCTCACCCCGGGGCTCTTGATGCCTCTCCTGGCCCCCTTTTGCGAGCATCTTTTCAGCGAAGTGTTTGATTTACTCGCGCTGTTCCTCACAGAACTATCCCATCCCTAAACATTAAGTATCTAACGATTTCGCTAAAGTGATACTTAAGCAAAATAAATTCTTTTGTGCATTTTTCGAACCAATTTTCTCAGAAATCAACTAAGGAAATTCTGATAAATGTACCGAAAGTCTGAAAATAATTCTTATTAAACCGCGCTTCGCGTATTTTAGCTGGGCGGTTTACAGAATATGTAACACTGTGGTTTTGTTGATAAATTCGGCAATGTCTTGAAATTGAACAAAAAAATCTTTCGATGATTTTTCTTGTCAGAATTTGTTTTTTCCGGCATTGTCAACACTCGTTGAGACATCACACTTTCGTAAAACAAATGTTTTTAAGATTTGTCCTATCAGAGAAGTCTTGGTTTTCAGCGATAGTGACAACGCTCTCAAAACAGCGTTTTGCCCCTACTCCAGCAATTCCCACTATTGCTGGGGATGTGTGACGTCAAGGCAGCATAAAATATTTGCAGAACGGGTCAGGGATGAAGACTTTTACAGGCGCTTGCCTGTTACCACACTGCATATGAGCAGAATAAAAAGTGCCTTAGAAATCTCTCTCGTACCGCAACGCGTAATTCATCGTTGATTTAAACGGATAACAAATTGGTGAGGGTCGCTAACATGCCAACGATTATTATGGATTCCTGCAACTACACACGCCTGGGATTATCGGACTATATGTCCTCTAAAGGAGTTAAGAGGAAAAATATTACTTCCGTATCTGATATTGAGCAATTACAGCAACGTTGTGAACAGTTACAACCTGGTGTCGTTTTTATTAATGAAGATTGTTTCATTCATGAAGCTGATTCCAGTGATCGTATTCGCAGCATTATTATGCAGCATCCTGAAACCCTGTTTTTTATTTTTATGGCGATCAGTAATATCCATTTTGAGGAATACCTCTATGTTCGTAAGAACTTGATTATTACGTCAAAATCGATAAAAACGTCTACTCTGGACTCGTTACTGAGCACCTATTTGCAGAAGAAACTGAATCAGTCTCCGCGTATTTCCTCTGCACTTGATATTCATCCTTTGACGCTGAGTCAGACTGAGTCAAATATGCTGAAAATGTGGATGTCAGGTCATGACACCATTCAGATTTCTGACAAGATGCAAATAAAGGCGAAAACGGTTTCGTCACATAAGGGTAATATTAAGCGGAAAATCAAAACGCATAATAAACAAGTGATTTATCACGTGGTGCGATTAACTGATAATGTTACCTCTGGCATTTATGTCAATGTGAGATAATCCCCTTCTCAATAACCGGCCTCTCTGGCCGGTTTTTTTATGCCAAACTGAGAGTCAGATCTCATTTCCCCACCTAATCCTTTCTCGTGAACTGCCGATGTTTGATTTCAATCAATCAATCATGAGAACCCTCGCTATGAGCACCGCACGGATCACTGATGGGCAGTACAAGCCAGGTATTTGGCAGAACCTTCGTCTCGTTCCGCTGTTTAGTATGATCTTCAGTGGCATTCTGCTGCTGTTCGCACTTTGCATTGGTCTCGCCAGCTATTTTCTTATCCAGAGTAACCACTCACTTGAGCAAGCCACAGAAGAGATCCAGGTACGCATGGGGATCTCAAACAGTTCTAACCATCTGCGTACTGCACGCTTAACCATTATCCAGGCTGGCGCAGCTGCGCGTATCGGAGAAATGGACACGTTTCGCGCTAACGTCGCTGAGACCGAAAAGCGGATTAAGCAGGCTAAAGACGGCTTCGCAGTTTACCTGAACCGGCAGGTTAAATCCGCGGCCGATACGGAACTGGATGGTGCGTTGCAGTCGCGGTTTAATGATTACGTCGAAAAAGGGCTGCTGCCGATGATTGAATCCGGAAAGCAAGGCAGCTTTGAGGGGATTATCGCTCATGAAACTGACGTGACGCGCAAACTGGATGCCGCCTATAACGAAGTTTTGCTGAAAGCAATAAAGATCCGTACCGCGCGCGCTCAGACAATCAATGAAGACGCAGCGTATCAGTCACGTATCGGCTTTATCGCCATGGCGGTGGCCTTTGCTGCGGCGCTGCTGCTGGTATTGCTGACGTTTGTATTTCTGCGCCGGATCGTCATCAATCCGCTGCGCCAGTCCGTTTCGCACATTGAGCGTATCGCCCAGGGTGATTTGACCACCCCTTACCGCCCTTATGGCCGCAGCGAAATCGGCACACTTATTCATAATCTGCAACTGATGCAGGAATCCCTGGTTAAAACCGTGGGCACTGTTCGCGAAGGCGCTGTGGCAATTTATCAGGGCTCCGGTGAGATTTCAGCAGGCAATACCGATCTCTCCTCCCGTACAGAACAGCAGGCTGCCGCACTGGAACAGACGGCCGCCAGCATGGAACAGTTAACCGCGACGGTGAAACAGAACGCGGATAATGCTCATCATGCCAGTCAACTGGCAGCAGATGCGTCAGGAAAAGCGCGCAGCGGCGGCGAGCTGGTCAGTGGCGTGGTCAAAACCATGAACAATATTTCGGGCAGCTCGAAGAAAATCGCTGAGATCACAAATGTGATTAACAGTATCGCTTTTCAGACCAATATTCTGGCGCTGAACGCGGCAGTAGAAGCGGCTCGTGCCGGTGAACAAGGCCGCGGCTTTGCCGTCGTCGCCAGTGAAGTTCGTAATCTGGCGCAGCGCAGCGCGCAGGCAGCGAAAGAGATAGAGGCGTTGATCGCTGAATCGGTAACGCTCATTAATGATGGTTCCCATCAGGTGGGTGAAGCGGGTTCAACCATGAGTGAAATTGTGGAAGCGGTTCGCCGTGTGACAGACATTATGGCCGAAATCGCGGCGGCCTCGGATGAGCAGAGTCGCGGTATTCAGCAGGTGAGCCAGGCTGTGACAGAAATGGATAATGTGACGCAGCAGAATGCATCGCTGGTCGAAGAAGCATCGGCAGCCGCTGCTTCACTGGAAGATCAGGCAGGCAAACTGACTCAGGCGGTTTCAACATTCCGTTTGCACAGCACACCAGTGAAGCCGGTGGTGAGCGCAGCACCGCCCGCCTTAGCGGCGGCACGCACATTACCGCGTCCGGCGTTAGCAACGACAAATGACAACTGGGAAACCTTTTGATGTGAATTTTTCTACTGATTATGCCTTTACTTCAGCCCTGCTCCTCCCCGCACGGGGGAGGATTGAAACAGAGCAGCGGACCTGGTCTGACCTCATGCCGACTCGTATGGCTCGACGAAAATCCCTTCAGCATCATCAGTCTCATTAAAGAACCAAATCCCTAACGGATAGTCTTCAAGGGCCACCAGATACATTGTGCCTTCATTAAAGGGTTCGACGGCTAAAAGGGTGCCAATACGGCGCGGTCCCCTTCTGTTTTTACCGTGACACGGTCATTAACCTTCATTTCATCTCTCCTGATCATTTCCTGTGTCACAGTTTAAACGAACGGCAGCGGTTATGCAGGGCTAGCGGCGTGCAATAACCCATACCGCATGAATAATACCGGGGATGTAGCCGCATAATGTAAGCAGGATATTCAACCAGAACGCACCGCCAAAACCGACCTGCATAAAAACACCCAGCGGTGGCAATAAAATAGCGATAAGAATACGAAGTAAGTCCATGATCTCTCCTTGAGGTGTTGAAAAGAAAAAGCTTTATCTTTAAATATAGCTGATTCTGCTAAAAATAAAGTCAAAAACAGGTAAAACTAAGTAAGCCGTAAGATTTTCACTTCCTTAACGTTTCATGACAAGACTTCTGACGCGATGAACTCTTACACTTCTTCCACTGCACCAACCCCAAAGGCGCAGTCAACCTAAAAGTAACAAGGATTTTTGCCCGCGCAGCGCGGGCTTTTTTTGCCTGCGATTTACCCCACGGCGCTTTTCTTTCTGCGATCTATACTCACTCTATTCATCTCGCTCTTAAGAGGCAGATCATGGCCAGCCCAAACAAATACAGCGACGACGTGCAGCAAGAAATGCAGGTCAATGTGGAAGCGTTGCTTGAGGCGATTCAGGCTAAAACGTCTGGAGACGTGCGTGAGTATATGGAGACTGAACATGCGTACCGCGTTGCCGTCGATGGTCAGCATTTTGAGAGTTATAGTGAACTGGCTGAAGCCTTCGAACTGGATATCCGCGATTACACCTCATGCGAAGTTAACCGCTGACGACATAAAAAAACCCGGCGGGATGGCCGGGTAAAAAAACATTCGTTACACCAGGGAATTCTTAACACCCTTGCAGCCTACGCCTTCTCTGACTTAAGACAAGTCTCAACTGTGCACGTTTATCCAGCCAGGCGGCCTGAAAAATCGTCTTTTGTTACCGAAAACACCGCTCACAGCAGGCTGCAACGCGGTGCACGAACCGTGCATCAGGCTCACATTTGCGGCTGTGTTTTAAGACAATTCCTGGATATCCACTTTATCGGCATATCAGAAAAGTGTGACTAAGATTCAACTATAATATTGAAAATTTGTTGCTTTAGCTTCGAACTTGACGACAGGAGCCTAATGATGCCGACTCTGCAACAGCCGCTTATGATTGTGACCGACCTCGACGGCTCACTGCTGGATCATCACAGTTATCGCTGGGATGCCGCCGTTGACTGGCTTGATCAGCTACAACAGCATCAGATTCCGTTGGTCATTTGTACCAGTAAAACCGCTGCTGAGATTTTACCCCTGCAGAAAAAACTGGGCATTTCTGGCGCGCCTTTTATTGCTGAAAATGGCGCGCTGGTACAGCTGAATGCTTCAGAGCGGGTGCGCATCCCGCCAGAAAGCCTCTCTTATGAAGCCCTGCATCAACTGCTGCTTCCCCTGAAAAAAACCTATCGGTTTAGCACGTTTTATGACTTCACCGATCGTGAAGTTTCAGCAATGACAGGCCTGACTGAAACCGATTCCGCCTTGTCCCGCCAGCGAGACGCCACTGAAGTGCTGGTCTGGCGTGACAGCGATGATGCATTTGATGCTTTCCGCAACGATCTGCTTCAGCACAATCTCGATCTTACGCAGGGCGGCCGATTCTGGCACGTTATGCCGGCTGGTAGCGGTAAAGGCGAAGCCTTGCGCTGGCTGCTTAGCCAACAGCAGGAAACAGGACGGATCACCATTGGCCTTGGCGATGGCCCCAATGATGCTCCCATGCTGGATGCGGTGGATTATGCGGTGGTGATCAAAGGTTACAGTAAAACGCCGGTCAGGCTGACACGTCAGGATCAGCAACATATCTTTCACACCGCCCATTACGGACCGGAAGGCTGGTGTGAAGGCCTGGATTATTTTCTCACTTAGCCCTAATTAGCGGCTGGCGCTGCAAAACAGTAAGGATGAAGCGATGAGTGATTTTTATCAAAATGGCGTGATTACCAATTTTCATAACCTTACCCACCGCAGCGTGGAATCGCTTGAAAAAGAGATGGTGCGCTTTGCGCGCAAGCGCAAAATGGGCTTGATTTTGCCCTCCTTGTTTTCAGAACTGGAAGGCCCGGCACTGAGCCACATTGTTGATGAGTTGGCTAAAGTGCCCTACCTGAACGAAATTGTCATTGGGCTGGATCGTGCCGATCGCGATCAGTTTCTTTATGCTCGCGAATTTTTTTCCCGCCTGCCCCAGCGGCATCGCATCCTGTGGAATGACGGGCCACGTTTAAAAGCCATCGATGCGGAGCTGGATAAAGAAGGTTTATCGCCTACTCAACCGGGTAAAGGGCGTAACGTCTGGTTTTGTACTGGCTTTACGCTGGCATCGGATCGCACCAGCTGCGTGGCTTTGCACGATTGCGACATCGTGACGTATGAGCGCGGTATGCTGGCGCGTTTGCTTTATCCGCTGGCTAATCCCTCTTTCCAGTATGAATTTTGTAAAGGCTTTTATGCCCGCGTTGCGGACGGCAAACTTAACGGTCGCGTAGGGCGTTTGCTGGTTGGCCCGCTATTGCGCTCGCTGCAAAAAGTCTACGGCCACTCCGAATATCTCGATTATCTCGCCAGCTTCCGCTATCCGCTGTCGGGAGAGTTCGCCATGCGCACACACGTACTCAATAACATCAAAATTCCCGGTGACTGGGGACTGGAAATTGGCGTGCTGTCTGAGATCTATCGTAATTACACTACCCGGCAAACCTGTCAGGTCGAAATTGCTGATAACTACGATCACAAGCATCAGCCGCTGGCGGAAGAGGATGGCACGGGGGGCTGAAGCGCATGAGCAACGACATTGTGCAATCGCTGCTGCGCAAACTTGCCACTATGGGGGTGCCGCTGACCAGTGATTCATTTCGGGTGTTGAAAGCCACCTATTACCGAAACGCGCTGGATATGATGGAAATTTATAACCACGAAGCGGCGATGAACGGCCTTAAGTTTGACCAGCATGTGGAAGAAGCTGCAGTAGAAATGTTCACGCAATCGATTCTCGATGCGGGACAATCTTTATCGAGCGCCCCAATGAAAAACCGTTTATACCAAGCTGGAGCCGCGTGCAGTCAGCTTTCCCCGATATTCTTCAGCGTATCTATCAGGCGGTAGAAGACGATAACGAAGGCGATGTTTAATTAATACAGGTAAAACACGTCCGCCGCAGGGAAGCGGCGGAAGGGTGTTAATCAACGGTTGTTTACTGGCTGCCTTTCAGCGTCATGTGCGCTGGCTCTGAACAGGCAGCACGCCTGATTAACTGGCCATTTGCTGCGACGGTGTCGAAGGGTTCAACTCATCGGAACGGAAAGCCTCGTTTCGTACGGCGTAGCCATCATACCAACGGCACTCGACCATACCGCTGGCGTAGCCAGTTACCACCATTGTCTGTCCATTTTCCTTGTGCTGAACCTCTTCACTGATTGCAAAAACCATGCTGTGCCCTCCCGATTGTTAATTGAACAGTTTTCTTTATAGCAGCCGAAAGGGGTTCTTGCCTGTTAAGGCGCGCATAAAATTGGCAAATTCAGATTTAATCAGACAGATATATTGAAAATAAAAAAAGCGGATAAAATTTATTATCCGCTTTGAGGCCTGATGACAGCCAGGAATCAGATTTTGCAGCCTTCGCAATCGGCTTCATCACCGAGATCGTCAGGCACTTCGCTAGCTTTCTTCTCAGCGTTAGCTTCGGCCTGCTCCAGTTGCGCATCAATATCAAATTCAAACATGTCGTCACTCATTTTATTCTCCTTTTTCCCTTTCATCGGGCCTGTAGCGCAGCGAGATGAAAAGAAATTGTGTTAATCATGGTGCGCTTTATACCGATTTGCCGCGCAGTTTAGCAATCAGATTCACGCCTAACAGCACGATCGACCCAATGATGAAGCCCAGCACCAAATTGGCTCCGTTGCTCAGTAAGGCTGAGATCAGCCCACCGAAATCAGCGGTAATCTCTTCGATCAGATGATGCAGCGGCGTAATACCATGCACAACGATGCCGCCGCCCACTAAAAACATTGCAATGGTTCCCACCACTGACAAAATTTTCATCAGCCAGGGGCCATTGCCAGCAGGAAGCCACCGAAAGCCTGCGCCAGGCGCGACGTTTTTTCGCGCAGCCAGTAGCCCAAATCATCGAGTTTTACGATCGCCGCAACGATGCCATACACCCCTACCGTGACTACAATCGCAATACCGGACAAAATCAGGACCTGACTCAACAGCGGCGCATCGGAAACAATACCCAGCGTAATGGCGACGATCTCAGCGGATAAAATGAAGTCAGTGCGCACGGCGCCTTTGATCTTCTTTTGCTCAAACTCACGAGGATCCTGCTTCGACAACTTTTCCAGGCGCTGCTGGCGCGCTTCAGGGAGTTTTGCTGCTTGTCGTGTTGCAGGCTGTGCATCACTTTCTCAACCCCTTCATAGCAAAGGTAGGCACCGCCAATCATCAACAGCGGTGTAATCAGCCACGGAGCAAATGCTGAAATCACCAGCGCCAGCGGCACCAGGATCAGCTTGTTGATAAAAGAGCCTTTTGCAACGCCCCACACCACCGGCAGCTCGCGATTGGCTTTGACTCCCGTCACCTGCTGCGCATTCAACGAGAGATCGTCGCCTAACACGCCCGCGGTTTTTTTCGCGGCGATCTTTCCCATGACGGAAATATCGTCCAGAAGTGTTGAAATATCATCAAGTAAGGTCAGTAAACTTGTTCCTGCCAAAATGGTTTCCTTATGCCGGTTCTATTCCGGTTCGTTATGCTGACAACATGGGCAACGCTCAACTTCAGCAACTGTCATCTCGGCGATGCCCTCACAATCCCACTCTACGCGCACCGCTTGCCCAGGCGCTGTCCCGGCATGCAGATACTTACTCACCGGGCTTTCCGTTAGCCCCGTCACCTCTTCCGTGGCCACCAGCCTGTCGCCAGCGTAGACACGTACGGTTGCTTTTGTGTTCACCATGCGCTCATCACGAATTTGATAAAGGCGTTTCACAGTGAGTTTAATACTGCTCATGACGGGCTCCCGGTCGCGAAGAAAGCAGGGATCTAACCAATTATGTTGCTGATTGGCAAGGCTGCAAGTTCAGGGTGCGCGGTAATGATGAATTCCCTGATGATCGATTTCAGCACTTTTCGTCATCACCAACAACCACTCCTCCAGCCGTTCAAGCAGCGCATCATCCCCTAACCGCAGTTTGCCGCGCAGCGCGCATTCCCAGACTATCAATACCTTCCAGCCACTTTCCTGTAACTGATGGACATAGCGCCGGTCGCGCTCGACGTTACTGTTTATTTTGCCTGTCCAGAATTCGGTTCGCGTGGCGGGCACTTTAAACAGATAGCAGTGATGACGATGCCAAAAACAGCCGTGTACAAAAATTATGGCTTGCTGTTCAGGCAATACGAAATCGGGCCGTCCGGGTAGATTTTTATCCTGTACCCGATAGCTAAAACCGCGATCCTTTAGTAACAGCGCAATGCGCTGTTCGATAGCGGTATCCTGCTGGCGAATCGCGCGCATATTCTTGCTGCGTATTTCACTGGAGTGAACATCGGCCATGGCGTCTCCTTGTTAGCTGCTCTTTCAACTTTAGCCTGCGTCACTGAAAGCGAAAGCCGTCAGAGAAACAGTGAATAAAATAATCTGGCCGCTGGCGGGTAAAAGAAATATTTCATTCCGGGCCAGCTACAGGCAGAAACAAACTGAAGATAATCTTAAAATACGAACATGCTTTTTATCTCTTAAAACCCTGTCAGTGATTTAGCGTTACGCTTATTTACGCTTGCCTGATTTACTTTTTTATACGCTGGTGCGAGCCGCCTGATTTTTTGTGCTCCGCTTATACTCAATTATCCCTTCAGTTTCATTTAACCTTTATTGAGACGCTAACCATGGCAACCCCATCCCGTGACGGAATAACCCGCACTGAAAGCCTGCCTGAAACGCCTTCCCTGAAGGTTTTAGACTCATCGGGCAATCCCCTTGATTTTGCGAGAGTGGTGATTGAACTGGCAAATCTGAGCAGCAGTGCCATTACTCAGTTGCGTTCTGTTGAACAGCTTCGTGCAACAGAACCCACGCAGTCAGGACAAATTGCTTCCGTGCTTGAATATTCCAGCGGCAGTAAAGTGGGTGGCGGGATCTTTGTTTATGACGCGCTGGACAAAAGCACAAAAGAAGATTTTGGTTTGAATATCGTTACGGCCAATGGTGCACGCTGGAAACGCATCGTGCTGGATTATAATAACGTCACCGTGGTTGAATTTGGCGCTATCCCTGACGGTACAACGGATTGTCTGGAGGCCGTTACGCGAATGCACAACTGGTCACAGGCAAATTATCCGGCAATAGGTATTCGTTTTACGGCCGGAAACTTTATGCTGTCTAAATTTGATATCTCCGCTACCGAGATCAATTTATTTAAATTGTCCGGTGCGCCAGTCAGCTTTGGATTTTTTGCCTCAACAACGCTTTATTCTGATAAGAAAAATGATGAAGTGATGTTTTTAGTTAAGGCGCGCCACGTTGAAATAGCGGGTTTAATCATTGAAGGCCAAAGTAACAGCAGTGACAGCAGCGCCTCTAACAGTAAGGGTTTTTATAAGAATATTGATCCTGGCGGTCAGTTCTTGCGCGTCAGCTGCACGAAGTTTAGCTACCTCGGCGGACGGGCGTTGGATGTGCTGGATACGCTCGACTGCAAATTAGATCAGTTCTATGCCAGCCATTGCCAAAACGCCATTGTTTATGCGCGCTGGTCTGGGCAGCAACAGGGCGTGTGGGATCACTCGACAGCCATCGAGATGTCGAATTTTAATATTCAATATAATTCGCAGCATCCTGCATTTGATATGCCGCGCTGCACCCAGTCACTTATTCGTAACGGCTGGATTGAACATACGGAATATCCCGGCGATCTCTCCAATGGCCAGTGGATCATTGAAGCCCTGTCGATTGAAGATTGTGAGAATCCGCTCAAGCTCGCCTTTTCCCGCATCATTATGATGCAGAAGAACCTGCAAAGCGGCAGCACACTTGATTATTCGCCGGAGGGTGAACGCTGGCTGTCAGAATATGAAGAAGGCAATATTGAGCTGGCTAACTTTGGTGTCGTGGTGGAAGGCTCGCTTAATTATGATTACGTCACATCGCCCTACAGAATGGATAATCGCAGCGATAAAGAGGTGTGGTTTTATATAGGTGAAGTGGCGCTACCTGCTGAATCAGGCCAGCTCAACATTAAAATTGTTGGCTCCGGAGGCTACAGTTCAATCAAAGGAACCCAAACCGATTTCACGCAAAATACCCCGCAAGGGGCAACTTATATTGCTGTACAGGCCACCACAGGCGGACCCTATGCCACCTGGCATTCTGAAGGATCTGCGCCCGTCAAACAGGTTTATATCGAAGGAAAAAGCTCCGCCTGCAAACTGTACATAAAGATCGGGACTTATACAGGTCACGCCATTGCTCTGCTGGAAACCAACGGTGTAGACCGGTTTGGTGCGGGCGTTCATTTTCTGTTTCGCAAAAGTTTCACCCGTTGCGATGAACTCAAAAGTGCTGAACTCGATGCCGCTGACGTGAAATGCTTTGAACAACACTGGACAGGAAATAAAGATATCGGCTTTGGTTATAACAATGACCGGGAATTGATTATGCGTGGCCCGACGCGCGCGCTGGCTGATTTTGATGAAGCCAGTAACTGCTTAACCCTGCGCATTAACGGCCAGGTTTATGGTATCGAACTGAAAAAATTAAAAAGCAAAAAGTAGCGGGCACGTCCCGCTAATTTCTTCACGGGTTAAGGAGTGATAGCATAGGCGCCTCACTGTTAAGGAAAAATACATGCACGCCGATGACGCCGCCGCGATCGCTGAACCGCCGCTTACTGCTTCCTCATTAACCGACGACGCCACCCTGTTGATGCAGGTCCTGGCGATCTATTCAGTACGCGATCTTGTGGCACGTCTGCAGGCTAACGGGTATCGGGACTGGACAGCACAACAGCTTAATCGCTTTCGTCAGGGAAATTGCCCCTTCCGGCGCTCTCAACGGGAGAAGTCAACCTGTTGCAAGGTTTACTGCCGACGCGCCCGGCCCATTACGATGCCCCGGAATTTCGTTTTATCGATCTGTTTGCCGGCATTGGTGGCATCCGCCGCGGTTTTGAAGCCATTGGCGGCAAGTGTGTTTTCACCAGTGAATGGAACAAAGAGGCGGTGCGCACTTATAAAGCCAATCACTACAGCGATCCGCACGAGCACCTTTTCAACAGCGATATTCGCCAGGTGACGCAACCGGCGGGCCTGAGCGACGATACGGCGATTTATCAATACATTGACGCAGCAATTCCCGATCACCAGGTTTTACTGGCCGGTTTTCCCTGCCAGCCTTTCTCGCTGGCGGGTGTGAGTAAAAAGAATGCCTTAGGCCGCGCGCACGGCTTTGAATGTCAGGCACAAGGCACGCTGTTTTTCGACGTCGCACGCATTCTCGCCGCCAAAAAACCGCCCTTTTTTGTGCTGGAGAATGTAAAAAATCTCAAAAGCCATGATAAAGGCCGCACCTTCGCCATCATTATGGAAACGCTGGATGAGCTGGGCTATGACGTAGCGGATGCCGATGCAACAACCCCCGATGCCAAGATTATTGATGCGCGCCATTTTCTGCCCCAGCACCGTGAACGCATTGTCCTGGTTGGCATTCGTCGTGACATTGCAGGCAGCCAGTCATTAACGCTGCGTGATATTCGCCGTTTTTATCCTGCGCAGGTGCCCGACCTGCAAAGCCTGCTGGAAACGCAGCCGGATGAAAAATATATCCTTTCGCCCCACTTATGGCGTTACCTTTACCAGTACGCTAAAAAGCACAAGGCGAAAGGCAATGGGTTTGGTTTTGGCCTGAACGATCCGCGTAATAGTCAGTGCTGCGTACGCACCCTATCAGCGCGCTATTACAAAGATGGTTCGGAGATCCTCATCGATCGTGGCTGGGACAGTGCGCTGGGAGAAGCCGATTTTCAAAACGTCGAGAATATGGCCCGCCGTCCTCGTCGTTTGTCGCCGCGCGAATGTGCGCGTCTGATGGGTTTTGATGTGCCAGGGAGCGAGCCGTTCCGCATTCCGGTTTCAGATACGCAAGCGTATAAACAGTTTGGCAATTCGGTCGTCGTGCCGGTGTTTGCTGCTGTGGCCCAGCTGTTACTTCCCTTTATTCGCACGCTAAAGCCTTAATTCAGGTCCACAATTTACGTTAAGAAAAGCGATTCTGCTGTTTTCCTCACGGAGCGGCAGATTGTCACAACGTTGTCATACAACCGCCCAATACTGCTGTTTTTTCATTTTGGGTAGCGCAATGTCTATTCTCACTTTTTTACCGCTGCGTGGTCGCAAACGGCTGAGTTTACCCTCCTTTCCCGCCTGGCTGACCAGCCTGCGCGGCAACTTTATCCTGTTTGTTGTGCTGTTTTGTCTGTTTCAGTCGGTTGGCATAGTGCTGCTGACTGCACAGGTTAGCCACACTAAAACCAGCCTGGCTCAGGCCAGTGCGCTACGCGATCGGCTGGCACTGTTAGACCGGGCGCGAATCGATCTTCTCACTGCCAGCGATAACAGCCATCGCGCTGGCATCTACTTAATGCAGGATCAGCAAAGCGGCTCCGTTGACAGCTGGAAAAGTCTGGCGGAAACGGCAAAAGCCTCCCTGATGCAGGCGGAAAAACGCTTCTCCGGTTATCACGCAGACGCAAAAAGCGATTTACAGCAAAGTTTTACATTACTGACGCAGGGGCTGGATGAGCAGTTAAAGGGGTTAGCAGCGAACAATATCGATGCTTTCTTTATGGTGCCTATGCAGGCGTATCAGCAACAATTTAACGACGCATGGTTCAGTGAGATCACTCAGGCCAATAAACAGCTTGGCGCAGTTAATCACACCACACTGACCACCTTAACTGACAGCCGCAACCTTTCTCTGGTGGTCGCTGCCCTGCTGTTCAGCCTGCTGCTGGCAGGCGGCAGTCTGCTGTTTCGCGGCGTGATTAGCCCGCTGCGCCTGGCAAGCCGCCAGTTGCAGGCTATCGCAACCGGTAATTTATTGCCGTCGGCGACGCCGCCGCGCCTGCAATCGCGTGAAACGCTGCAGTTATTTAATGCGATGGAAGAGATGCGTCAGGGTTTGCGCCATATTGTAAATGAAATCAATACTATAGCGGCCGGTGTTGCTGCTGGTGCCAGTGAAATGCAGCAGCATAATTTGCAGGCCAGTGAACAGCACAAAGCGCAGAATGCCAGCTTCAGCCACCTTTCCCAGCGCCTGCATCGCGTCTCAGAAGAGGTGGAAAACAGTGCTCACTTCTCGCTGCAGGCCACGCAACAGGCGCAATCAGCAGACAGGTTAATGCAACAGTGCGCCCGCCAGGTTGATGAGATGGAAATCCAGATGGGTAAAATTGTCGATGCGTCAGGTGACATTGCCGGTATCGTTGAAATGCTGGATGGGTTGTCACTGCAAACGCGCCTGCTGGCGTTGAATGCCGCCATTGAATCCGCGCATGCTGGCGTATATGGCCGTAGTTTTTCAGTTGTTGCGAAGGAAATTGGATTGCTGTCGAATAAAAGCGGACATTCTACGCGCCAGATTGATGGCTTGATTCAGCATACTCAGCAGCACGTGCATCAGGGCTTCAATAAAGTTAAATCCCTTGAAACGCTGTTCAGCCAGATTAGCCAGGCAGTGAGTGCGGTGGTAACACAGCTCAATGATTTGCAGCACAATGCAAAGGCGCAGAGCAATCGCGTCACGCATATTGCGGCTGAAGTGGTCGCACTGGATCAACAACTGCACGCTAATGAAGGCATCAGTCAACAGCAAGGCCGCGCTGCCGATGCGCTACAGCATCAGGCTTCGCGTCTGGCGCAAAGCGTGCAACAGTTCCAAATCAACGTGGCGTAAGGCGTAAAGCCGCAATAAAAAAACCCGTCTTTTGACGGGTTTTTTACTATTTCTTCTTCTTGCTCTGCTTTTTCAGCAGGGACCGAAGCTGCTTCACTTCTGCTGAGGTTAGCGGAGCGGGCACATCCTCTTCAATATCCTGACTATCAACAGACGGATGTGGGTGTGTTTGCAGGCTGGTCTGAAGACGCTGAACAATCTCCTGACTCATTGAAATTTGATTTTCAAGCGCCAGTTGTTTGATGTGCTCTTTTAGCGCAGGATCGATTTTAATTGTCAAATTAACAGTTTCGGTCATATCGTCACTCCCTTTTGTTATAGCTACACGCTACCGGATGACCGTTTCGATTAACATACTGTCATAAAAATTTAATATTAGGCGCGTAAAGGAGTGAAATCGCGGATCACCGATTCATCCATGCTCACCAGGTTACCTTGTAATTCTGCGCACAGTTTCGCCATATAACGCACCAGAAAATCAGCGTTATGCTCGGCGAGCGCCCGCCCCGCTGCGGTTTGCATACTTTCAGGCAGGCGCAGCAGTTTCTTTGAAAATGGTCGAGCGTCCAGTGCACATCATTTAACTCACGCTCTTTACCTAAAGGATCTTCACTGTCAAACAGCGGACGATTCAACGCACCCGCAGTATAGAAGACACGTGCCAGGCCGATGGCACCCAGGGATTCCAGTCGATCTGCATCCTGCACGACTTTAGCTTCAAGCGTTTCTGGCGCAATGGCTGCACTAAAACTGTGCGCTTTCACTGCATGTGCCACTGCATCGATCAGTTCAGCGGGAAAGTCGATAAAATCCTGCTGCAATATACGCTGCGTTTCACTGGCAGCGTAGGTAGAAGCGAGATGCCGTTCAGGATGGTTTTTCGGCAGATTGACCACATCGTGAAAATAACATGCTGTCAACACCACCAGCGGGTTAGCCTCGCTGCCTGCCATAATGCGTTGCGCGCTGGTCCATACGCGGCGTAAGTGTGCAATGTCATGGGCTTTATCATCGTGAACCCAGTTAAGTTGAAACCAGCTTTCAAAGCGGGATTGCCAAAGTGTGAGTGACATAATCCATCTCCCTGTAATGATTTATGCGCGGGTTCTCTAAAAGAACGTCGCGAACGGCAAGCCATCATAGCGACTGGCTAATGACACTTTTTTTACAGTGCTGTGGAAATGCGCGTTGCTGCCAGGCCTTTCAGGCATAAAAATGAGATCTTGATCATTGATATAGCATTTTTGGCGGGTTTTAACTGCGCATTGCGCCATTTTCAGTTTTTCCTTAAAGAATTTAAGTTACGCAAATAAGTTTAATAATGGTAATGTTTTTTGCCGGGTGCTGTTATTTTATACGCAACGCTTACCGGCATTAAAAAACAACCTGGTAAATAAATTTTTCACAAAAAAACAGGTGCAAAAATCTGAAAAGGTTTCACTCTTTGCCGATATAACGTACTGTATCTGGGCTGTTCACCCCAGCACAACGTTGAAAAAAATTTATTTGGTTCGGTTTTTGCATTTTAGCTATTTTTAAGATCACAATATGCAGCCGTCGTCTGATAATAAGTCGGCAAATTATTAAGAAAAAATGATTTATCGTTTTTATGTTATTGCCTGTAAGGCACAGATTGTTAACAGCAGTAACCGGGTTCTACTAATAAAAAGAGGTACTCCATGAAAGAACGGCCGATTCTTTTTTCCGAACAGCGGGTTCGTGCCCTGTTGGTTGGCCAGCAAACGCAAACCCGGCGCATAATGAAAACACAGGCGTTTGGTCCAGGTCAGGACCATCATGAAGGGGTGCATGCTTTTGACGTGAGCGCAAACCATCTTCATGGCTATAAAATGATGTCAATGACTGACATCAGCTATCACTGCCCGTATGGGAAACCCGGCGATATCTTGTGGGTGAGAGAGACCTGGCGCGGACCGATAGTGCCTGAAAACGCCCTGGCCGATTACGAGCGTGATCCCACGCCGTTTCGCCTGCCTGAATTTTGCCAGTATCGTGCCGACAGCAATGAACTGGGCCATCACACCCTGAGCGATCCTGAAGCTGAGCAATTTGGCTGGCAAACGGCGATTCACATGCCGCGCTGGGCAAGTCGCATCAACCTTGAAATTACCGGTGTCCGTGCCGAGAAAATTCAGGATATCAGTGAAGATGACATCATGGCGGAGGGGGTGCAAACTGACTCGCACTTTCTCAATAACTTCTTCACCATGAATATGCACTCTGAATCCCCTAAAGAAGCGTATCGCAAAGCGTGGCAAAAACAGTACGGTGCCACGAGTTGGGAAGTGAATCCGTGGGTTTGGGTCATTGAATTTCAGCGTGTCGCGCGCGGTTGAGGCTTTAATCCTGCGCTTTGCGGGTTGAATCACAGACATTTTTTCGCCAACCAGGTTGAATAGATCTCTTGATACCTGCCGCTCACTAAGCTGCCAGCACGACGTTTCGCTGCTGGCATTTTTATATCTGCCGCGTCAGGATAGTGTCGTTGTCTGGTTCAGTGCGGGAACTGCAATGTTTAAATGGCCCTGGAAAGCAAATGCCGAAGTCGCCTTAGCCGAATTGCCCTGGCAGCAAGCTCTGGCACAACCGATTTTTACGCTGCTTACCCACGATGAACAACGCGCCCTCGCGTTGCTGGCCCAACGCTTTTTATTACAGAAGAAACTGGTGCCGCTGGGCGGTGTTCAGCTTGATGAACTGCGCAGCGCACGTATCGCCCTTTTGTTCTGCCTGCCCGTGCTGAAGCTGGGACTCGACTGGCTGGACGGTTTTCATGATGTCTTGATTTATCCCGAGCCCTTTTCGGTAGAGGATAACTGGCAGGATGAAGATGGCCTGGTGCATCATGCCGCTGCGATACATGCAGGCCAGAGCTGGACTCAGGGGCCGGTAGTGCTCAACTGGCTGGATATTCAGGACTCCTTTGATCTCTCTGGCTACAACCTGGTCATTCATGAAGTTGCACATAAACTGGATGCGCGCGGTAGCGGCTACACCAGTGGTATTCCTGTTATGTCGCTGCGCGACGTGGCGGTATGGGAACGCGATTTGCGTACGGCAATGGATGCGATCGAGAGTGAAGTACAACTGGTCGGTGAACAAGCGGCCAGCATTGATCCCTATGCCGCCAGCGATCCCGCCGAATGCTTTGCCGTGCTGTCAGAATACTTTTTTACAGCACCCGGTCTGCTCGCGGAACGTTTTCCGGCAATGTATCACCATTTGCGACACTTCTATCAGCAAGATCCTTTAGCCCGAATGATGGCAATCTCAGCGGAATTTGTTTAATTCGCGATCGCTTTGCGCTAAAGCTAGCCAGTTGAATGATAATGTATTTTTTGCTGTTGACACCCACATGCCACACCGCTAATATTCGCCTCGTTCCAACGATTCCTCTGTAGTTCAGTCGGTAGAACGGCGGACTGTTAATCCGTATGTCACTGGTTCGAGTCCAGTCAGAGGAGCCAAATTTAAAAAGGCAGACGTTTACAGCGTCTGCCTTTTTCCTTTCTGTTATCGCGTCTTCACGCATCTGGCTGCGTTCCAATACTAATTTTCTGTCGCTGTTTACCCGGTGCGCCTGAGATCCCCTTCTTCAGGGCGAGGCTATAAAGCGCACAGTGAAAAAAAGCGCGCATAAAATGGCGGGCCTTCAGAAGGTTAGCGGAGAAAAAATATCATTTCTCATGATAGCGATGAATCAACGGATAGAGCTCTAAACCATAACGTTGACTGACAGGGATCATAATTTCTTGCTCTCGCCCCGCGTCTGACTCGTCAGCTGCCGCGGCGGTAAGCCAGGCTTCAAACCAGGCTTTCAGTTTTTGCTTCATTTACTTTTCTCCTGCAAGGTTGTCTGGCTGAGTTAACCTGCTTTCAGCAACAGAAAGAACCAAAAAATTCTGCACTGCTATGCTAAAACATCACTAAGGGACTCACCCCTTATCGCTGCGACTGTCGAGTGCGTCGCGCAGACCATCGCCGATAAAGTTAAAGCAGGTCACCGCCAGCGTGATAGCGATACCCGGCACCAGTGCCAGCCAGGGCGCCCGCAGCAAATATTGTTGTGCCCCATTCAGCATATTGCCCCAGCTCGGTAACGGAGGCTGAATGCCGTAGCCGAGAAAGCTGATATAAGCTTCAAGCAGGATAGCGCGCGCAACCGTCAGCGTGGCAGCAACAATAACCGGCCCAACCACGTTAGGCAGCAGTTCACGGAACATAATCCAGCGTCCTGACAGCCCCAGCATTCTTGCTGCCAGAATGTATTCCCGTTCCCGCAACGAGCGCACTTCAGCTTCGACAATACGTGCCACCTCCATCCAGCTGGTCACCGCGATAATCACCGTGATCATCACCGGGCTGGGTTTGATAAATGCCGCCAGCGCCAGCAGCAGAAAAACGCTGGGAAAGGCGAGAAACGCATCAACGATGCGCATCAGCAATGCGCCCGTTCGCCCGCCGTAATACCCCGCGACAATACCCACAACCGTGCCAAGCATGATACTCAGCAGCATGGCGAAGAAGCCCACCAGCAGCGAAATACGTCCCGCCATTAACAGGCGTGCCAGCACGTCTCGTCCCAGCGGATCGGTTCCTAACCAGTGCCAGCCGGTTAACGGCGGGGCAAAACGCGCCCGCAGGTCAATGAACAGATCGTCAAACGGCAGCAACAATGGCCCGAAGGCGCAGGCAAGCGCCATCAGGATAATGACAATCAGGCTCGCGCAGGCCAGGCGATGACGCAGGAAACGTTGTAGCGTGCGGTTATGCCACCAGCGCGCCGTCGCCACCGGTGGCGTCAATACCGAAGAAGTCATACATTCCCCTTACGTTGGACGAATACGCGGATCAACAAGCGCAGTGATCACGTCAGCCAGCAAATTTCCCACCAGCACCAGCAGAGCGGAACACATCAGCAATCCCATCACCACCGGATAATCGCTGTAGCCCAGGCTATCGAGAAACAATCGCCCCATGCCCGGCCAGGTGAACACGGTTTCTGCCACTAACGCCCCGCCAAGCACCGTGGGGAGTTGCATACCCGCCAGGGTAATCATGGGTAAAAGCGCATTGCCAACCACATGCTTCATTAACACGCGACGCGGCGGAACGCCTTTTGCGCGAGCGGTTTTGACAAAATCCTGATGGATCACCTCCAGCGTGGCGGTACGCATGTAACGGCTCCAGATCGCCACGTCAACGAATGTCAGAACCAGCACCGGCAGGATCAAATGGCGCAACACATCCAGCACGGAGCCGTCGCCCACGGTATACATGTTGCCCGCTGGCAGCCATTGCAGCTTGAGCGAGAAAAAGTAAATGGCCACTAACCCAAACCAAAAAGTCGGAATCGACAGCGCAATCATGGATGAGATCGTTGAGACCTGATCAAACAGACTGTCTCGCCTGGTGGCACTTTTTATCCCGGCCCAGGCACCGATTGCTATTGATAACACCATCGAACTCACCATCAGCAACAGCGTGGCGGGCAGGTGCGAAAAAATGATGCTTAATACCGGCTGACCATCACGATAAGAACGCCCCCAGTCGCCACGCAGCAGATGACTTAGCCAGTCGAAATACTGCACCGGCAGTGGCCGGTTAAGCCCCATTTGTTCGGCTATACGCTGCATCGCTTCCTGCGTCATGCCGGGCGTTAAGGCAAATTGTGATAGCGGTCCGCCAGGGCCAGGTTCAGCGCAGTGAAACCAATTACCGACACCAGTAAAAGCAGAATGAGGCTTTGCCCCACACGCCGTAACAGAAAAGCTGCCATACGCATTTTCCTCTTTAGATCTTCTGCGGCCTGATACTTTCACCCCAGCCCTCTCTCACCGGGAGAAGGAGACGCCGCTTTATCCCTTCCAGTGCCAGCTGTCCACATTCCAGCTATCAATGCGCACATTGATATTTGGCGTGATGTTTTCAGCCCCCTGTTTATGGCCGCGCACATTGGCAAACGTGAATAATGTCAAAAACGGCATATCCTTTCGTACCAGTGCCTGAAGCTTCAGATAAACCGCTTTACGCGCTTCGGGTGAAAACAGCGTCGCGCCCTCATCCAGCAATTTATCCACCTCGGGATTTTTATACTGAAAGACGTTTTGCCCTGCTCCACCCTGAGCAGGAATGGCATCTGAGCGCATATAGTTGGCAGTATCCGGATCGGATCCGATAAGATAATTCAGGCCAACGATGGCGCTGTCATATTTCGACTGCATCCAAAAGTCTCCCCACATCACCGCGGGCGGCAGGTTTGCAATTTTCATCTCCACACCAATCTCCTGAAAACTCTGCTGCATAAACTGCTGCATCTGTTCACGCAGATGGTTGCCTGCGGTAGTGGAATTATTGAATGACAAACGCACACCATTTTTTTCCCGGATCCCACCCGCACCCGGCTTCCAGCCAGCGTCATCCAGCAATTGTCTGGCTTTATCGGGGTTGTATTCGTGCTTCGGCAGCGCAGGGTTAAAGTAGAAGGACTGCATCGGCATATAGGTTTCAGTGGCCTTCGGCAAACCGTAGTAGAGCGCATCGATAATGGTCTGCTTGTCGATAGCGTAATAGAGCGCCTCACGTACCGCCGGATCCTGGAACTGCGGCTTGCCGAGATTAAAGGCGAAATTTTCAATAATGGCGCTTTGAAACACATCCACCACTTTATTCGGCAGCTTTTTCGCCTCGTCATAGTGATCGGCTGTGATCCATTGCAGTCCCACCACGTCAATATCGCCGGATGCAAACTGGGTATACATCACGTTGAGATCGGGGATGTATTTGTAGATCACTCGTGCCAGCAGAGGCCCCTCAAGGAAATAGCTTTTATTCGCGACCAGCTCAATATGATCGCCCGCTACGCGCTGTTGCCATTTGAACGGCCCGGTGCCAATCGGTGCGGTATTGAACGGGGCGGTATTCTTGTCGGCAACGCCCTCAAATGCATGCTTCGGCACGATAAAGGTGGCGGCGAGAATAGAGGTATAAGGCGCAAACGGTTTTTCCATTCGCCAGGTGAGTTCCGTCGGCGAGACGACTTTCAGATCGCGGATTAATTCATGTCCGCTACGGCTCCAGCTGCGAAATTCTTTATCGACCAGCAACTCAAGCGTGAATTTAACATCCTCGGCAGTGAAGGGTTTGCCGTCGTGCCATTTGACGTTATCGCGCAGTTTGATGTGAAAATGCAGGCCGTCAGCGGAGATGCCTCCGTTCTTTGTCGTGGGAACCTCTCGCGCCAGCTTAGGAAAGAAATTGCCTTTTTCATCCACGCCGATCAGTTGGTCAAACAGGCTGAAGTGCAGGCCATCATCCACTTCGATGTGCGGCATCAGTGGATTAAATACGGTGGGCTCCTGCGAGAAGCCGATCACCATTTGTCCCCCTTTCCCCCGTCAGGCATGGCCGCATGCGCCATGCTGCCACTAAACAGTGAAGGCAGCGCCAGTGCCGCCGTGCCCGATGCTAAATAAACCAGTGCCTGTCGACGCGAAATTTTAGGCCCGTTATCCACAAACTTATCGCTCATTTTTTTCCTCAGGTCAGGGAACGCGACGCCGGACACAGCCGCCCGACAAATCAAAAGCCAGTCATAATTTCGATTTTTGAACCGTCACTAAAGCGTGAAAACCGAAACGCAGCAGGATCAACCACGGGGGACGGCCCAGCACCAAATCGGCCATCAAACGCCCCGCTGCCGGGCCGATACCGAATCCGTGTCCTGAAAATCCGGTTGCCATGAACATGCCCGGATAACGTTCAACCGGCGAAATCACCGGGATCGCGTCAGGTAACACATCAATACAGCCCGCCCAGCGTTGAGCAATTTTTAAATTAGCGAAGGCGGGAATTTGCTGACGCAACTGATCCAGCACTTTGTCCGTTAAGGTTTTGGAGGGCGGCAGATCGAGAACGCGACAATATTCAAACGGGCTGGGTTCATCCATTTCCCAGCGATCGGGAATACGCATTTCATCAAAGAAGCGACCGCCCAGCCGCAGCCGCAGTGATTCCCATTCATGGCGCAGCGCAGGCATGAAGTCGCGGGCAAAACGAAACGTTTTTGGGACAATATCAACCTCGCTTTCATGCCCGGATGCGATGGTATAACCGCCGTCCTGTCGTTTTCGCACCGCAAAATCACGCGCCCACAAGGCTGATTCTGGCCCACCGGCCAGCGGAGCGGTGCGTACCACGCTGTTAAGCACTTTGAGCTGCGGCAGGCGTAGATCATAGCGACCAGCCAGCAGGCTCGACCATGCGCCGCCCGCCAGAACAACCTGCTGACAGGCGATGTAACCGCGCTCGGTGAACACACCGCACACCCGTCCGGCGGCAGTATCAATCCCGCGCACGGCGCATTCCGTCAGAATTGATGCGCCATGCTTGCGGGCGGCTTCAGCAATCGCCGGTGCCGCTTTTTGCGGTTCGGCACGCCCATCGTCTGGCGTATACAGCGCACCAATTCCGGTTAATTGCTGCCCCGGAAACAGTTTTTCAAAGCCGTGACGGTCAACCATTTCGCCCTTAAATTCGGTTTCCTGCAGATGGCGCGTCCAACGCTGATGTTGCTGATAAGTCTGATCGTCGGCACAGTGAAACACGATACCGGCACGCTGATAGCCCGTATCGGCCCCGACGCGCTGGTTAAGGGTTTGCCAGATACGCAACGACTCAGCCATGAGTGGTACTTCACGCGGATCGCGACGAGAAATGCGTACCCATCCCCAGTTCCGGCTCGACTGCTCCTGACCAATGCCCCCTTTTTCACACAGCGCCACGCTCACGCCCTGCTCCGCTATTTCCAGCGCGGTTGAGCAGCCAATAATGCCGCCGCCAATCACCACCACATCGACTTTTTCCGGTAGTTCAATATCCCCATGAACGGGTACAACAAACGGACCTGGCATAATAAAACTCGCGGTTGCCCAATATTATTTCGCCTGGTTGTTCAGGCGACCCCTGAATAAAGACAAAAGCTGGCCTGCCACGCAGACATAACTCTCCGCACGGCTTACATAACGAAAACGATCAGCCTGTGGCTGCTTCGCCGGGTATCGCCGCGACTAACTGGGCGGTATAAGCGTGCTTTGGCTGCTGAAAAACGGCCTGCGGCGTGCCTTGCTCAACAATTTCGCCTTTGTACAGAACCGCAATCTCATCGCAGATTTGGCTGGCAACACGCAGGTCATGAGTGATAAAGATCATGGCGATCTGGGTTTTTTCCTGCACTTCTTTTAGCAGCGCCAGTACCTGTGCCTGGATCGACACGTCTAAGGCCGAGACAGATTCATCCGCGACCAGTAACAGGGGATCAAACATCAAAGCGCGTGCAATACCGATACGCTGGCGTTGACCGCCTGAAAATTCATGCGGATAACGTTCCCAGACGCCCGGTTCCAGCCCGACCAGCCGCAACAGCTGCTGCGCTTTGCGTTTTACTTCCGCCTGGCTCATGCCGCCCAGCGCCAGCGGCCCGGCAGAAAGGATCGTGCCGATGGTGTGGCGTGGATTAAGTGAGGCAAACGGATCCTGAAACACCATCTGTATCCAGCGACGCAGCGGGCGAAAGGCGTTTTCGTTCATCGGCAGAATGTCGCGACCATCAAATAACACCTCACCGCTGTCGGCGGGTAAAAGCTTGAGCAGGACGCGCCCGAGTGATGATTTTCCTGAGCCGGATTCCCCGACAATGCCGAGCGTTTCGCCTTTTCTCAGGCTAAAACTGACATTGTTCAGGGCCGTGACTTCCCGGCTGCGGCTAAACCACCCGCCGTCGCTACGATAGGTTTTAAACAGATTTTTTACTTGCAGCACCTGCGGTGCCTTATCGCGTCGCGCGCGGGCCTGCTTATGTAAGCGCGGGACGGCGGCGATCAGTTGGCGTGAATAGGGATGCTGCGGATGACGTAATACCTGCTGCGCCGGCCCCGATTCCACCATCCTGCCTTTTTCCATAACAATAACCTGGTCGGCAATCTCCTCAACAACACCAAAATCGTGGGTAATGAACATCACGCTCATCCCTTTGCGCTGTTGAAGCTCGCGAATTAATTTCAGGATTTGTGCCTGGGTCGTGACATCGAGCGCGGTAGTGGGTTCATCAGCAATCAGCACATCCGGATCGAGCGCCAGTGCCATAGCGATCATCACGCGCTGACGCTGACCGCCAGAGAGTCGAAACGGATATTGGTGCTGAATGCGCGCCGGCTCAGGCAAGCCAACTTCATGGAGTAGCGACAACACTTTTTGCCGCTGTGAAAGTGCATCGCCCACATTATGTGCCTGCATAACTTCCATAATCTGCGCGCCAATGGTCATCAGCGGGTTCAGGGCTGACAGCGGATCCTGAAAGATGATAGCAAGGGTGCGGCCCTGTAGCTGGCGCAGCGCATCTGGCGTTAGCGTTAGTAAATCTTTATCGCGTAATAAAATTTCACCGCTGGTAATGCGCAGCGCGCGAGGTAATAAGCCCATTGCCGCATGAGCCGTGACAGATTTACCCGAGCCAGATTCTCCAATAATGCAAAGAATCTCTCCTGCCGCGAGATCAAAACTGAGATTTTCAACGGCAAACTGGCGATCCATTCCCGCCGGTAAAGCCACTGACAGCTGGCGAACCCGTAATAACGGTGAATGTTCTTCGGCGCTTTTTTCCATACTGAGCTTTCTCCTGGCTAAATAACATTCTGGCAAACAGGAAACGCGATAAATAAACCATTACAGAGTGGAAACAGCATTCACGCTTAAGCGTTTGGGAGTGAATAAATTTAACTGAATGACGATGTCGGTTAAAAAATGACACAGATCAATTGGTGGGAAATAATAGTTTTTACTTATTTTAAATAAGTGTGCGGATATTCCTACCTCAGCCTTCCCCGGCAATGGAGGAAGACAGAGAGAGGAACAGGCAGCAAAGCACTAGCCGCCCTTTGCCACCAGCTTGCGATAATTATTCAGCCAGTTACCGCTGTTCAGCCGCCACCAGAAGAACAGGCCGCGCACTGCCCAGTCCAGGAACATACCAAGCCAGACACCAATGACGCCCATACCTAAGACGATGCCAAGCAGATAACCGGCCACGACGCGAGCGCACCACATGCTGAACATGGAGACATACATGGTATAACGCGCATCGCGCGCCCCTTTCAGCCCGGCAGGCAGCACCCAGGAGGCTGCCCAGATTGGCATAAACAGCGCATTCAGCCAGATAAGATGCTGCGTCACGGTAATCACTTCCGGATCGCGGGTATAAAAACGCGCCAGAATGCCTGCCAGCGGCACCGTCAATAGCGCCATTGCAGTGAGACAAATTGTTGATAACC
Organism: Pantoea sp. LMR881; assembly: GCF_027157825.1. Taxonomy (NCBI): domain Bacteria; kingdom Pseudomonadati; phylum Pseudomonadota; class Gammaproteobacteria; order Enterobacterales; family Erwiniaceae; genus Pantoea; species Pantoea sp. LMR881. The sequence continues at coordinate 48,671 of NZ_JAPVOK010000002.1, read as the reverse complement.
AGAAAATATGTCGCACCTGGCGTTCAGCCTGAAAGACCTGATTTTTACCCAGGCGCGTGCCGGTAATGATGGTCGATGCTGATCCCAGGGCGTTACCAGGCAGGTTAATCAACGAGGCGATAGAAAAAGCGATAAAGTTACCGGCAATTTCACTGGTGCCCATGCCTGCGACAAAGACCTGTGTCAGTAATTTACCGCCGTTAAACAATACGGATTCAATACTGGCGGGCACGCCGATGCTCAGCACCTCCAGTAAAATATTACTGTTCCAGCGTCGAAAGTAGCTCTTAAGGGTGATTTTCAGCGCAGCGTTAAAGCCAATCATCAGTACATAAATAACCGCAATCGCGCCAATGTAGCGGGTAATCGTCAGGCCCAGTCCGGCCCCGATAAACCCCAGCCCTTCCCGGGAGAAACAGCCGTAAATCAGCACGCTACTGATAACAATGTTGAGGATGTTCATTCCACCATTGATCAGCATCGGGATCTTGGTGTTGCCTGCGCCGCGCAGTGCGCCGCTGCCGATAAGGGTAATCGCCGCAGCCGGATAGCTCCACGCCGAGGTTTGCAGATAACTCAGCGCCAGTTCCTTCACTTTGGGTTCAGCCGCACCGGCGATCGCATCAATAATCAGATGGCCCCAGAATTCAATCGCAATCACCAGCGCAAACGACAACAGCGTCATCATGGCTAATGATTGCCGGGTCGCCGCACGGGCGCGTTTGCCGTTGCGTTTTGCCAGACTAAAAGCCACGACCACCGTGGTGCCGAGATCGATGGCGGCAAAAAATGAGATGATCACCATGTTAAAGCTGTCAGCCAGACCAACACCTGCCATTGCCTCTTTGCCGAGCCAACTGACCAGGAAGGTGCTCAGTACACCCATCAACAACACGCAGAGGTTTTCGATAAAAATGGGGACCGCTAATGGCGAGATTTCACGCCAATACAGCGTGCGATAAGCACGGCGTTTGGGATACCACGCCGTGCGCTTGATCGCCTGCATCACTGCTACGCCGGGATTTTGCAAGGGATTACCAAATCAGAATAGATTGGACAGGAGTTCTAATGATGATAGGGGGCGAGGATTTATGCAAAGTGTTTCCTCGCACTGTTTAATCATTATTACAAACTTTTTGCAGCGCCTGCGGCAGATTCAGCTCCGCCCCCAGATAGGCGCTGCGTACCTCTTCATTATTCAGCAATTCTGCCCCGCTACCGCTTAAGCGGATCTCGCCGTTGACCATGACATAGCCACGATCGGCTAACTTCAGCGCATGGCGCGCATTCTGCTCGACCAGAAACAGCGTCATCCCCTGAGCGGTTAACTCGCGCAAAATAGTGAAGATTTGCTTAACCACGATCGGTGCCAGACCGAGGCTGGGTTCATCCAGTAACAGCAGACTCGGGCGGCTCATAAGTGCACGCGCAATCGCCAGCATCTGCTGTTCGCCACCGGAAAGCGTCATGGCGCGCTGTTTTCGCCGTTCAAGCAGGCGGGGAAACAACGCGTACATGCGGTCTAAATCCTCTTTTTGAAAGCGATTACCAATAGCAATCGTGCCCATTTGCAGATTCTCCTCCACCGTCATATCGGCAAAAATGCGCCGTCCTTCCGGGGCCTGAGCAATACCGCTTGCCGCAATGAAATGGGTTGATTTATGGCTAATCGACTCGCCCCTGAAACGGATCTCGCCACTGGCGATGCGTGGCTGGCCAAAAATTGACATCAGCAGTGTCGATTTACCCGCACCGTTAGCGCCTATCAGTGCCACGGTTTCCCCCTCTGCCACCGTCAGCGATACGCCTTTCAGCGCCTGAAGCGGGCCATAAAACACATCTACTGCCTCAAATTCTAACAACCCGCTCATATCACTCCTCCTCATCCTCTGCGCCAAGGTAGGCGGCAATCACGCGCGCATCGTGCCGGATTTGCTGTGGCGTGCCTTGTGCAATGACATCACCGTGATCGAGCACCACAATATGATCAGAAATGCTCATCACCATCGGCATGTCATGTTCAATCAGCAATACGCTGATACGGTGATCGGCGCGAAGACGGTGAAGAATGGCGCTCAGGGCATCGGTTTCAACCGGATTCAGCCCCGCGGCTGGCTCATCCAGACAGATCAGTTCGGGTTGGGTACACATGGCGCGCGCGATCTCCAGCCGCCGCTGCTGTCCATAAGAAAGCGTGCCCGCCAGTCGGTTCGCTGCGGCAACCAAATCGACAGTTTCCAGCCAGTAGAAAGCCCGGTCGAGCGCGCGGTTTTCAGCGGCGCGATAGCTGCGGGTATTGAACACGCCCGCCAGCAGGTTACGGTTCACCCGCATATGCTGTGCCACCAGCAGGTTCTCAATCACCGACATTTCACGAAACAGGCGAATGTTTTGAAAGGTGCGTGCCAGTCCGGCGCGATTCACTAAATGCGCACCGCCAAACATTTTGTACCAGACACGTGCACCGAGCTGCGCAGGTTTAATCCAGTCGCTGGGATGAATTTTCTCGCCCAGTACCTGAATGACATCGGTTGAACGCTGGTTGGCATTAAGCTGAATGCGCCCGCCGCTGGCACGATAAAAACCGGTCAGACAGTTAAACACGGTGGTTTTGCCTGCGCCGTTCGGGCCAATCAGCGAGGTGACCGATCCGCGCTCGACATTCAGGCTGACATTATTCAACGCCTTGATGCCGCCGAAGCGCATCATCAAATTTTCCACCTGCAATATCGCATCACTCATGACGAACTCCTTTGCGCAGCGGCACGCCCACGCGGCTGGTGCGGACCAGCCCGCGAGGACGCCAGATCATCATCAGCACCATCAGCATGCCAAACAACAGCACGCGATATTCAGCAAAGCTGCGCAATAATTCTGGCGCAACGGTGAGCACAAACGCAGCCAGTACCACGCCTAACGTTGAGCCCATGCCGCCCAGCACGACAATCGCCAGGATCAGCGCGGATTCAAAGAAGGTGAACGACGTGGGATTGACGAAGCCCTGATAGCTGGCGAAAAACACCCCGGCAATGCCTGCGGTTGAGGCACCTAACATAAAGGCCGACAGCTTAACCAGTACGTGATTAAGCCCCATGGCGCGGCAGGCAATTTCATCTTCACGCAGAGCTTCCCAGGCGCGCCCGATCGGCATGCGCGTCAGGCGATATTTAATAAACAGCACCAGCATCACCACCAACACTAAAACGGTATAGATAAAGATGAACTTCATGTTGGGGTTATAGCTGAGATTGAAAAACTCATGGAACGGCACGCCGCCTTCACGCGCGCGCCGACCAAACTCCAGTCCAAGGAAAGTCGGAGACGGCACCGACACGCCATTCGGGCCACCGGTAAAATCGAGCCAGTTATTTAAAACCAGCCGAATAATTTCACCAAAGCCGAGCGTGACAATCGCCAGATAATCTCCGTGCATACGCAGCACCGGAAAACCCAGCAACGCCCCGGCAACCGCCGCCATCAGCGCCGCCAGCGGCAACATGCTCCAGAAGCCCAGGCCAAGATACTGATAACCCAGCGCCAGTCCGTAAGCCCCAATGGCGTAAAACGCCACATAACCGAGATCGAGCAGCCCGGCGAGGCCCACCACAATATTCAGCCCCAGCCCCAGCAGCACATAAATCAGGCCGAGGATCGCCACTGTCAGCAGGTATTTACTCGAGAGCAGCGGAAAGATAAACGCTGCCACCAGCAGCAGGGGCAGGATCCAGCGCAGCCGTGAACGATACCCCGGCTCGCGCACGTAGACACCGTCGTCTGCACCGGCAAGGTTACGCAGCAGAGTTTTGCCCTGTGTTGTTTGTAAAAACAGACTGAACAGCAAGCGCCCCGCCATGACCACCGCAACCAGTAGCGCAACGCGCATCGGCTCAAGCTGGAACTGATACCCCTCTAACACCACGCCAACAACAGGCCCAAACACCACCAACGCGATCAACCCAGCCAGCACCGTTTCTTGCAGCGACTGGCGCAGGCTTATTCCCTGAATGGCTTCACTCATGCTTGCGTCCTCACACTTTCGCGACCAGCGGTCGACCCAGCAAACCCTGCGGGCGAAAAATCAAAATCACCACCAGCAAAGCAAAAGAAAATACGTCTTTGTAGTCAGAGTTCACCTGTCCGGCGAACTGCGCTTCCGCCACGCCCAGCAGCAATCCGCCGAGCATCGCGCCCGGCAGGGAACCTATGCCGCCCAGCACGGCGGCAGTAAAGGCTTTAATGCCAATGATGAATCCGGCGTAGAAATCAAACGTGCCGTAGTTCATCGTCACCAGCACCCCGGCTAAGCCCGCCATTGCCGCGCCAATCACGAACACCAGTGAAATCACCCGATCGGTATTGATGCCCAAAATGGCCGCCATCCGTCGGTCCTGCTGCACAGCCCGGCAGATGCGCCCCAGCCGTGTGTACTGGATAATCCAGGTCAGCAGCGCCATGCCGCACGCCGCCGCAATCAGAATAAAGATTTTGGTCCAGGTGATCTGTACTGCCCCGCCATCAAACTCCATGCGTAACACGCCGGTTAACAGCGTCGGTACGCCTTGCTGGTTCGGTCCCTGACTGAGCTGAACGTAATTTTGCAGGATGAGCGACATGCCAATTGCCGAGATCAAGGGTGCCAGCCGGGTAGAGTTACGCAGCGGACGATAGGCGATGCGCTCGATCGTCCAGCCGTAGACCGCCGTGACGACAATCGTGAACAGCAGCGTACCAAAAATCAGCAGCGGGAAAGAGTGGATCCCAAAGAAGGAGAGCAGCGCCAGTCCAATAGCGCAGAGATAAGCAGACAGCATATAGACCTCGCCGTGGGCGAAGTTAATCATGCCGATAATGCCGTAAACCATGGTATAGCCAATGGCAATCAGGCCGTAAACCGCACCCAGCGTCAGGCCATTAACCAGTTGCTGTAAAAAAATGCATCCATAGCGAAATCTCACCGCAAAGGGCCTCGATACAGGCTCAGGAAAAATCGCCTCGCCAGCTAACGAGGCACGATTTTATTACCCTGCATAATTCACGTCACAGACGGGCGGCAAGTGCGCTCATCACCGGCAGTTGGCTGAAGTCAGTGACCGGTGTGAGCAGCGCAGCCAACGCCCCTGCGGCGTGAAGCATGACGGATAATTTAAAGTTGGTGATATTTGCCTTCGGCGTCCCACTGATAGATCACGTAGTCTGAGACTTTCAGATCGCCTTTGCTGTCCCAGGCTTTTTTGCCCATGACGGTATCGACGTTGTGCATTTTCAGCCAGTCGCTGGCTTTTTCGTTATCTTTACCCACGGCTTTGTAGGCGGCTGCCAGCGTCTGAACAGACGCATAGGCGTAGAGCGTATAGCCTTCAGGCTCAAAGCCTCCGGCACGGAATTTTTCAATTACCGCTTTACCGGCTGGAATTTGACGGGGATCGCTACCAAAGGTCATGTAAACCCCTTTGGTGTATTGTGGCCCACCTGCGGCTGTGACCATCTCTTCGGTGACAATACAGTCGCCAGAGAAAAAGTCAGCCTTCACACCCTGCTCGCGCATCTGGCGTACCAGCGGCCCGGCTTCGGGATGGCAGCCACCAAAATAGACCACGTCAGGGCTGATCTGAGCAATCTTCGTTACCAGCGCATTAAAGTCTTTCTCACCGCGCGATAAGCCCTCATAGAGTGACTCTTTCACACCGCGTTTTTCCAGTGCTGCTTTGGTCGCATCGGCCAGGCCCTGGCCGTAGGTATCTTTGTCGTGGATCACCACCACTTTCTTTGCTTTAAGCGTATCGATCATGTAATTGGCGGCAATCACACCTTGCTGATCGTCACGACCACACATACGGAACATCGCTTCCATACCGCGCTCGGTAATTTGTGGGTTGGTCGAGCCTGGCGTAATGGCTAACACGCCAGCTTCGTCATAAACCTCCGACGCGGGCATGGTTGAAGAGGAGCAGAAGTGCCCTACCACCGCCATCACTTTATCCTGATCGACCAGTCGGTTAGCCACAGAAACAGCCTGTTTAGGTTCGCAGGCGTCATCGCCCTGTACCAGAACAATCTTTTCGCCGTTGATGCCGCCTGCGGCGTTGATATCCTCGGCAGCTTGCGTCGCGCCCTTCCAGTATTGCGCGCCATAGGTAGCATTGGGGCCGGAGAACGGCCCTGCCACGCCAATTTTAATATCGGCCTGTGCATAAAACGCGGTGGTTAAACACCCTGCAATCACGACTTTCATAGGTAACTTGATCAATTTCACAGACATGCTGTCATCCTCAACACGGTTAAGAGCGAATGCCAAACAGGAAGAAATCAATTTCTGAATACACTTATCGGAGAGCACTTTGAGAACAGTCAGCGACCAGGACGGCCACGGTTAATGGGTAAGCAATAATCTCGCCATAATGCAGAGTTGATGGCGACATTTTTTGCTGAAGGGTGAATGCGGCGCTGTGGAGCGCACTGCGCCTTCACTGATTATTAACGATACAGTGCTTTGGCTAACTCACCAGCACCAGGTTGGTGCAAAATGCGGTTGATCACAGATTATTAACCTGACGTGACGTTAAACCCGCTAAGCTTGGAAAAATTGCCGTAAAAAACCAAGGAGAACCTATGCCAATACAACGGACAGCATTAACCAGCCAACAGGCGCTGGATGCGTTAGAGCAGCAGTATGATGATGCGGTTAATGCTCTGCGCACGGCCATTAAAGCCTATACGGAAAACGGGGAATTACCTGATTACACGGCCCGTGCGCAGGGCTTGTTTGTTTATCCGGAGTTACGCATTACCTGGCGCGGCGAAGGCCCGCAGCAAAACCGCACCCGCGCCTGGGGACGCTTTACCCATACTGGCACTTACAGCACGTCTGTTACCCGTCCGGCGCTATTACGCCATTACATTGCCGAGCAGCTGGCGATGCTGGAAAAAGAGTATGACGTTGAGATTGAGGTTGGGCCGTCGAGTCAGGAAATCCCGTATCCTTACGTGATTGATGGCTCTGATTTGTCGCTGGATCGCACCATGAGCGCAGGCATTGCGCGTCACTTTCCCACGACCGAACTGTCGCAAATTGGTGATGAAACCGCGGATGGCTTGTTCCATGCCGATGCGCTGTTCCCGCTTTCGCATTTTGATGCGCTGCGCACCGATTTTTCGCTCGCTCGTTTACGCCATTACACCGGGACCAGAGTCGATCACTTTCAGCCGTTTGTGTTGTTCACCAACTACACCCGCTACGTCGATGAGTTTGTCCGCTGGGCAATTGAGCAGGTTCAGGATCCTGATACGCCCTACGACAGTCTGGTCTGTGCGGGTGACGTTGTGATCACAGCGGATACGGCTGACGGCGACGCGATGTTGTCGGATCTGGCCTGGAAGAAGCATCAAATGCCCGCCTGGCATTTGACCTCGCCTTCACGTCGCGGCATTACCTTGATTAATATTGGTGTGGGGCCGTCAAATGCCAAAACCATCTGCGATCATCTGGCCGTACTGCGTCCTCATGCCTGGCTGATGATTGGTCACTGTGGTGGTTTACGTGAAAGCCAGCGCATAGGCGATTATGTCCTGGCCCACGCTTATCTGCGTGACGACCACGTGCTTGACAGTGTGTTGCCGCCAGATATTCCGATCCCCAGCATTGCTGAAGTGCAGCGTGCACTGTATGACGCCACCAAAATTATCAGCAATATGCCGGGAGAAGAGGTGAAAGAACGGCTGCGCACCGGCACGGTCGTTACCACAGACGATCGCAACTGGGAGCTACGTTATTCAGCTTCAGCCCTGCGCTTTAACCTGAGCCGGGCCGTCGCCGTGGATATGGAAAGCGCCACCATCGCCGCTCAGGGCTACCGCTTTCGCGTACCTTACGGCACCCTGCTCTGCGTTTCTGACAAACCGCTGCACGGTGAGATCAAGCTGCCCGGACAGGCAAACCGCTTTTATGACGGCGCGATTTCTGAGCATTTGCAGATAGGGATCCATGCCGTTGAGCTGCTGCGCGCAGAGGGGGATAAGCTGCATTCACGTAAGTTGCGTACGTTTAACGAACCCCCGTTCAGGTAAGGGCGATCGGAAACGCAGCGGCGTTTCATCGCGCCAACTGGCGCGGGTTTCGTTCGCTGCGCGAACGGGTGCTGATTTCGTTCGCTGCGCGAACCGGCACGGAGAAGGTTTCGTTCGCTGCGCGAACCGGGCCCGGAGAAGGTTTCGTTCGCTGCGCGAACCGGGCGTTGAGAAGGTTTCGTTCGCCCGGCAGCCGGGCAGTTTCATTTTCCCCGCTGCAGGCGACCGACAAGGGTTGCTGAGCGGCAACCCTTGACCCGCGCTTCCGGCCTGCCCGCCCGCCGCTGCGCGGTCCCTTCGCTCTTTCTGGATTTCTGACGGAACGGCTGAATTCACCCTCCGTGGTTCATTCCAGCCTCTTCGCGGCATCCATGCCGCTCGTCCTGAAATCCCTCATCCGCTCAGCGTGCAGGAAGGCCTCTGACAAACCCCCGCTGCACCCGCAGCTTCCGTTCTTTACAGACTTCATGGCGGTGAGTTTTTGAGTTTAGAGTTTTGCGTTTCAAAACCTCAGACAACACGAATCTGTTTTAATAAATAAAAGGATTACAGGCGGGGGTTGGTGGAGGCATCCGGCGCGCTGAGGAAAGAGCGCAGGCCAGGATGAGCCGACAGGACGTCGGCGAGAGGCCGGAACGCGCCAGGGACTGGCAAGTCCGGGCGGTCCGTCAGGCCGCAGCGAGAGACGAAGGTACAGCAGAGGCTGCCGGGCGCGGGGATTGTCAAGGGGCCGCGACGCCCCCTTGACACGTCCGCCTGCACGGAGGTGCTGAAACTGCCCCACGCCTGGCGGGCGGAACCTGCACGGAGCGTGTTTACCCGCACGGCGGGCGGAACCTGCCCAGAGTGTGTTTACCCGCACGGCGGGTTTCGTTCGCTGCGCGAACAGGAAGGCCTCTGACAAACCCCCGCTGCACCCGCAGCTTCCGTTCTTTACAGACTTCATGGCGGTGAGTTTTTGAGTTTAGAGTTTTGCGTTTTAAAACCTCAGACAACACGAATCTGTTTTAATAAATAAAAGGATTACAGGCGGGGGTTGGTGGAGGCATCCGGCGCGCTGAGGAAAGAGCGCAGGCCAGGATGAGCCGACAGGACGTCGGCGAGAGGCCGGAACGCGCCAGGGACTGGCAAGTCCGGGCGGTCCGTCAGGCCGCAGCGAGAGACGAAGGTACAGCAGAGGCTGCCGGGCGCGGGGATTGTCAAGGGGCCGCGACGCCCCCTTGACACGTCCGCCTGCACGGAGGTGCTGAAACTGCCCCACGCCTGGCGGGCGGAACCTGCACGGAGCGTGTTTACCCGCACAGAGTGTGTTTACCCGCACGGCGGGCGGAACCCGCACGGAGCGTGTTTACCCGCACGGCGGGCGGAACCCGCACAAAGTTTGTTTACCCGCACGGCGTGCTAACGCCTGCGGCCGGGCCGCAAACCTCACCGGGCCGCAAACTTATGCGCTCAGCCAGCCCAACTTAATCACAAACAGCACTGACAGCACGACCAGCGCGACGTTAACCTCTTTCTTGCGGCCGCTCAGCAACTTCACCACCGTCCAGGTAATAAAACCGAAGGCGATACCGTTGGCGATGGAATAGGTCAGTGGCATGGTCAACGCGGTCACCGTCACGGGTGCTGCGGTAGTCACGTCTCTCCAGTCAATTTCCGCCAGGCCGGAAGCCATCAGTACGGCGACAAACAGCAGCGCAGGTGCGGTGGCAAATACCGGCACGCTGGAAGCCAGCGGAGAGAAAAACAGGCTAAGCAGGAACAAAATCGCAACCACAATGGCGGTCAAACCGGTACGGCCACCAGCACTGACGCCTGCCGCAGATTCCACATAACTGGTGGTGGTTGAAGTACCCAACAGTGAACCAAACAGCGCAGCGGCACTGTCAGCGATAAGCGCACGACCCATCTTCGGCACGTTGCCCTGTTCATCCGCTAAACCGGCGCGTTTGGTTACGCCTAATAACGTACCGGTGTTATCGAACACATCCACAAACAGGAATGCGAAAATCACGCTGATCAGTCCAACGTTAAAGGCACCCGCAATATCCAACTGCATAAAAGTCGGCGCGATTGAAGGGGGGCAGAAAACACGCCCGCAAACGGCGACAGACCAATGGCCATAGAGATAAACGTGATGATCAAAATGCCAATCAGCACCGCGCCGGTTACGCGACGCGCTTCCAGCACCACGATAATAATAAAGCCCAGCATCGCCAGTAACGGACCCGGTTTAGTCAGATCGCCAATGCCAACCAGCGTCGCCGGGTTATCAACCACGATGCCTGCGCCTTCGAGCGCAATCAGGGCTAAAAACAAACCGATGCCAGCCGCAATACCGGCGCGAAGCGGCAGGGGAATACTGGCAATAATCCATTCACGGATTTTGAAGATTGATAAGGCGAAGAAAATCACCGCAGATAAAAATACCGCGCCCAACGCGATCTGCCAGCTGTAGCCCATATGCAGAACAACGGTATAGGTGAAAAAGGCGTTTAATCCCATGCCCGGTGCCAGTGCAATAGGATAGTTTGCGATCAGCCCCATCAGCAATGAGCCAATCGCGGCTGCCAGACAGGTCGCAACAAACACCGATCCTTTATCCATGCCGGTCGCGCTGAGAATGCTGGGGTTAACAAACAGAATGTAAGCCATCGCGAGGAATGTGGTAATTCCGGCAATGATTTCGGTACGGACCGTTGTGTTATGCGCTTTGAGTTTGAAGAATTTATCTAACATCATCATCTCTCGTTAGAGGAGACGCCACTTTTGTGGAGGCTCCCTTGCCAGTGTGGTTTGCATGCGTGTGGTTTTTATTAAAGAAGGCGCTGACGGTTGCATGCTCATCCGTATCGCTTACCGCCTGAATAAAAGGTGGCTTCCCCTGCTCACATAGCAATTGCTATGCCATAAATTGCGCCACGTATCTGGCGTTGCGCAACAAAACCTAAGACTATTCCTAACCAAAACAGGGCGTGATTATGGTGCAACGCACTGTTAGCGCGCAATCGTTTTCCTGAAAACGTTTTCAGTCGGGATAAATTTCTGCGCTACCGCACGCTTCAGCAATCTCTCAGGCGATATGGGTCACGTTTCAGCCGCCTGAATCGGCAGCCTTTTACGCCGTGTGTACACTCCTGTTTTAACCCTTTCGTAACATTGAGGCCGCGCAATGAAGCCAGCGATTTTGGTGGTGGATGATGATCGTGACGTCTGCGACGTGTTGCAGGACGTACTCAGTGAACATCTGTTTGACGTTTACCGCTGTCATCAGGAAAAGAGACGCTCGCGCTGCTGATGCAGCATCCAGAAATATCGCTGGTGATGCTCGATATGATGTTACCCGACACTAACGGGCTGCTGGTGTTACAACAGTTACAGCGCCAGCGGCCCGATGTGCTGGTGATTATGCTGACAGGCATGGGATCGGAAGCGGAAATGGTGGTCGGGCTGGAGATGGGCGCGGACGACTACATCGCCAAGCCATTTAACCCTCGCGTGGTGGTGGCCCGCGCAAAAGCTGCGCTACGTCGTGGTGGGCGGATCGCGCCGTGCGACGCAGGGCAAGGCTGGCGTTTTAATGGCTGGCAACTGGATGAAGCACGCTGCCAGTTACTCAATCCGCAGCGTGAAGCCGTACCGCTTACGCAGGGCGAATATAGCTTACTGCGTGCGCTGGTTCGTCATGCGCGCAAAGTGCTGACGCGCGATCAGCTACTGGAATTAACCCACAGCGAAAGCCTCGACGTCTTTGATCGCACCATAGATGTGCTGATCATGCGTTTGCGGCGCAAAATTGAAACCAATCCCCATCAGCCCAACCTGATTCGTACTATTCGCGGCCTCGGCTATGTCTTTTCAGCCGACGTGGTGAAACCTGAAGCTCTGGCACTTTCAACGCAAATTGCCTGATCCATCCACCGCAGCATCTCATCCAGCGGGCGAATGCCGTCAATGGCATTCGCTGCATGCAAATTAAAGCAGGCGCAGGTATGCGCCAACCGCAGCGTTTCCGGCATAGCGAAGCCCTGATGTGTGGCGTACAGCGCGCCTGCACAAAAAGCATCGCCCGCGCCGACGCTTCCGACAATCTCTTCCGGGCGCAGTTGCCAGGCAGCCTGCCACACGCCTTCGCCCCCGACATCCTGGCCCCATGCGCCCTCAGGCGCATGGATGATAATACGCTGGCGTATCCCCTGCTCAGCCAGCCAGCGTGCCGCCTCGGCAAACGCAGCAGGAGGCTGGATGCCAGCGGCGTCGCGTAACAGGATCCCGGTTAACGCTTCCGCTTCCAGCTCGTTAATCACCAGATAGTCAAGCCAGCGCAGCGACGGCAATATTAGCGGTCGGTAATCCCCGCGCGGGAAACCAGATCCAGCGAAGTAAAATAGCCACGCTGCTGCATCATCGCCAGCAAACGCGCGCTGCGCGTTCCAAACAGGTCATCCGGGCGATCAAGCGATTCCAGCAGCAACAAATAGCCGAGATGAAAAATACGTTGTGGGCCATCCAGCGTCGCGAAGTGTTCAAGATCCAGAAAGCGATTCGCGCCAGGGGCAAAGAAGAAAGTGCGCTGGCCATCCGGGGCTGTCATTACCTGGCTGGTTGAGGTCGTTATCGCGGCGGTGCGCTGCACGGCACGATGATCGATATGCGCTTGATCCATAACGTGCAGCAAATAATCACCCTCAGCGTCTTCGCCAATCAGACCCACTGCCGCCAGCGGCAGCGGGCACTGCATGCGCGATAAGGTCATCAAGACATTAAGCGGCCCGCCGCCTGCCGCTTTTTCACTGTGGCTGACTTCCGCCAGCCAGCCTTGCTGCGGCCAGTGATTGATGCAGTGAACATAATCCACCAGCATGATACCTGCCGCCACGATGCCGTTGCGCTCCGCCATATCAGGCTTTCCCGACGCTGCCAAAAATTTGCATCTGCTGCACCACAACCTCAGTAATGGCAGTTTCTACGGCCATCAACATCTCAGCAAACTCGTCATAACGGCTGTTGCGTGATGTCATACAGCGATCAATCGCGCCCAGCGCCGCCTGTGACATGCCGGTATAAAAATTAATTTTATGGATACCCAGTTCAATGGCGCGACGGAAATCGGCGTCGCTGATACCTGAACCGCCATGCAATACCAGCGGTATGCCCGCGTGCTGACGAATAGCCGCTAACCGCGCAAAGTCGAGTTTAGGTTCACCTTTGTATTTTCCGTGTGCATTACCAATCGCCACCGCTAAGGTATCAATGCCGGTTTCACGTACAAATTCGGCAGCCAGGGCGGGATCGGTGAATTTCGCGCTGTCTGCTTCGCCAAACAGCGCCCCGCCTTCATCGCCACCCACCGCGCCGAGTTCCGCTTCCACCGATACCCCCACCGCATGGGCAATCTTTACCACTTCACGTGTCTGGCGCAGATTCTCTTCATAACTCAGCGTTGAACCGTCGAACATGACCGAAGTAAAGCCGAGGCGGATCGCCTGCATCACCGCCTCAAAATGCAGGCCGTGATCGAGATTCAGCACCACCGGAATATCGTGCTTAGCCGCCTCAAAGCGCACCGCTTCCACCAGATGATCCAGCGTGATGTATTTAAAATGCACCTCAGCGATGTTAATGATAAAGGGTGAACGCTGCTGCTCTGCCGCCCTGAACAGGGCGCGTAAAAAGTGGGTGTCGATAACGTTGAACGCACCAAGCGCGTAACCCTGTTGTTGCGCGTGGGCCAGCCCCTGCGCTAAAGAGATCAGTGCCATTGTTTACTCCTTCAGGCCAGCCAGCGGTCATATTCGTTACACAGAAGCCAACGGGGATCTTCATCCTCGTCGAGGGGGTTAAAGCGGTCGAGCGGTGTGAGAAATACGTTGTCATTATCATCATCGTTGGGCATTGAGACCTCGCCGACCAGAACGTCACCAAAGCCCTCTTCGCCCCAAAAGCTGTGCCAGATGCCCGGCAACAGGGTGACGCTTTCTCCTGCTGACAAACGTAGCTGCGACCCGGCGGCATGCGTCTGGCTAATACCATCAAGCGTGACGTTAACCGGGGTATTAGCGAGACCGGCGCCGTCGCGATTATGCAGTGTGATGATCAAATTTCCGCCGCCGCGATTAATAATGTCTTCCATCTTTAGCGGGTGATAATGCATCGGCGTCACCTGCCCTTCGCGCACATGCATAATTTTTTTCGGCGTAGGGCTTGTGCCAGGGTTTGCCGCCAGGCGAGCCGTTACGCAGAGTAAACAGCGTCAGGCCGGTTTGCTGAAAGTCGGCCGCGCCAAAACTGGTCACATCCCAGCCGAGACGCAGTGCCAGCAGCTCAGCAGCGGCGGTGCGATCCAGACTTTGCCACTGGCTGAGACCGTAATCGGCCCAGGGCGGCAAATGGACGTCTTGCCGCATAAAGAATTCGCGCGTTAATTGCAGAATGGCATTCACTTCGGAGCGTTGCATTGTCGATCCTCCGATACTGGCGGCATCTGGCGATGCCGCAATGGGGTTATTTCACCGTCCAGCCTTTGTAGCTGCCGATGTTATTACGATCGATCATGCTCACCGGGATCAGCACCGGTTTATCCGGGGCAGCTTTGCCCTGCAAAATGTCATAACCAATCTCAACCGCTCTGGAGGCCATCACCTGTGGATCCTGTGCTGGCGTGGCGACAAACAGCGAGTTTTTACGCTTCAGTGCTTCTTCACCGTCGGGCGAACCGTCCACGCCAACAATAAAGAATTCACTGCGTTGTGCCTGTTTTGCTGCCAGATCGGCACCAATAGCAGTTGGATCGTTGATGGCAAACACCGCATCAATTTTTGGATTAGCCGATAACAAACCGGTCATTACCTCCAGCCCGCCTTCACGGCTGCCTTTTGCGTTCTGGTTGTAGGAGAGCAGTTTGATGTCAGGGTGGCGTTTCAGCTCAGTCATACAGCCTTCTACACGGTTTTGTACCGCCGAAACCGGTGGCCCGTTGATGATCACCACGTTGCCTTTGGCCTTCAGACGATCAGAGATATATTTACAGGCCATTTCTCCCGCCTGGGTGTTATCGGAGGTGATAGTGGCGTTGGCACCGTCTGCCGCCACGTCGACAGCCACCACCACAATTCCGGCGTCACGTGCGCGTTTCACCGCAGGCGCAATGCCTTTTGAATCAGCCGCATTCAGAATAATCATGTCCACTTTGGCTGCGATAAAGTTATCGATTTGACCAACCTGCTGGCCCAGATCGTAGCCACTGGACACCAGCGTGACGTTGACCTTGTCACCCGCCAGTTCGCGCGCTTTCATCTCCGCGCCTTTGGTGATCTGCACAAAGAATGGGTTCGCGAGATCGCCCACCGTCACGCCGATGGATTTAAGCTCTTTTGCCTGGACGACGCCGGTGCTCAACAGCGTTGCCGCCAGCAGCCCGGTAACAATCGGATTAAAACGCATAGATCTTCTCCTGCTGTTATATGATCGCCAACGGCTGAATGGCGTGATGTTGTTTGTTAGCGCCACAAAAGCGTGTGGCTGGCGCAGCCCGTTTAGCTCACATGGTGTCGGGTACGATATTTATCGATCAGCACGGCAATAATGATCACCGCGCCTTTGATAACCAGTTGCCAGAAATAGGAGACGCCCATCAGCGTCATGCCGTTATTCAGGGTGGCGATAATCAGTGCGCCGATCAGCGTGCCGGTAATGGTGCCGATACCACCAACGAAGCTGGTGCCCCCTAAAATCACCGCAGCAATCGCGTCCAGTTCATAGCCGACACCGAGGTTGCCGTTGGCGCTGTAAAGTCGTGATGCGCTCATCAAACCGCCCAGCCCCGACAGCAAACCGCTCATGCCGTAGACAAACAGCAGCACCGCGCCGACTTTAATCCCGGTGAGACGTGCTGCCTGCATGTTGCCGCCCACCGCGTAAATATGTACGCCGAGCGTGGTGCGTCGCAGGATGAACCAGCACAGCGCAATCACTGCAAAAGCGATTACAATCAGCCAGGGTACAGGACCAAGATAGCCATTGCCTATCCATTCAAAATTGATGTCAGAGTTGATAACCGTGGTGCCATCTGCCAGCAGATAGGCGGCGCCGCGCAGCGCGGTATAGGTGCCCAGCGTGACGATAAATGGCGGCAGACCGGCCCAGGCGACCAGAATGCCATTAAACAGCCCCATCGCCAGTCCGGCCCCGAGCGCCATGGGAATAGTCATTGAGGCCAGCATGGGATCAAGCGAGGCCACCAGCGCCACTACCGCTGTAGTACCGAGCATCGATCCCACTGACAGGTCGATCCCACCGGTCAGGATCACAAAGGTCATGCCTGCCGCCAGCACAATGTTGATTGAGGCCTGGCGTGTGATATTCAGCAGGTTTGCTTCAGTAAAAAAATTGGGGGCAATAAAGCCAAACACCGCCACAATCAGGATCAGAATCGGTAAAATACCGACCGTTTGTAGCAGATCGCCCATCAGGGCGCGTTTGAAACCCGGCGCTTTGGCGCGTGCGGTTGGTGCTGTCATCTTGTTCTCCTCACACTTCAAGCGGCGATGCGCTGTGCGCACCGGTCGCCAGCGTCATGATGTTTTCCTGACTGATCTCCTTCTCTTCCAGCTCACCGGCGATGGTGCCTTCACGCATCACGTAAACGCGATCGCTCATGCCCACCACTTCTGGCAGTTCGCTGGAAATCATTAAGATCGCCACGCCCTGACGCGCCATCTGCTGCATCATGCGGTAGATTTCACTTTTGGCCCCGACATCCACGCCGCGCGTTGGCTCATCCAGCAGCAGGATGCGTGGCCCGATGGCGACCCAGCGCGAAATCAGCAATTTTTGTTGGTTACCGCCAGACAATCCCCCGGCACGCACCTGCGCATGCGGCACGCGAATGTTAAGGTTATCAATCGCCTCACCGGCAATTTTCTGGCCTTTACGCCGGTTCAGCAGGCCATAGCTGGCGTCCCGCTCCAGGGTTGCCATCACAATGTTCTCCTGCGCAGCCATCTCCAGAAACAGGCCCTGCTCTTTGCGGTTCTCAGTCAAAAAACCAATACCGCGTGCAATCGCATCACGCGGTGAGTGGATACTGACTTTTTCTCCATCGATCCAGATCTCTCCCTCTTTAGGCTTGTGTACGCCAAAAATAAGCTGTGCCAGTTCGCTGCGTCCGGCGCCCACTAACCCCGCCAGCCCAACGATTTCCCCTGCCCGCACCACCAGGCTGCTGGGGTGCACTTTTTACCATCGCCGAGGTGATTCACCGCCAGGCGAATGTCGCCGAGGGGAATATTGCGATCTTTGTTAAACAGGTCACTCAGCGGTCTGCCGACCATCATGCGCACCAGCTCGCTGGCGTTGAGGTTTTCTCGCGTCAGGCTGCCGACATATTGCCCGTCACGTAACACGCTAACGCGATCGGACAACTCGTAGACTTCCGCCATGCGGTGACTGATGTAAATAATGGCCATGCCGTCATTACGCAGGCGTTTGATCAAGGCAAAAAGCTGTTCAGTTTCGCGGTTGGAAAGCGCGGCGGTAGGTTCGTCCATCACCAGAATGCGGCTGTTGCGATGCAGCGCACGGGCAATTTCGACCTGCTGCTGCTCAGCAATACTCAACCGGCTGACCAAATCATTAGCACTGAATTGCGCGCCTAAACGATTAATAACCTGCTGCGCCTCATCGGCCATTTGTCGCCGCTTTACCATGCCGCCACGGCTGATTTCACTGCCCAAAAAGATGTTTTCTGCCACCGTCAAATTTGGAGCCAGGTTGATCTCCTGATAGATCAGCGTGATGCCTGCCGCCAGCGCCTCTTTTGGCCCTTTGATGTCACAGGCTTTACCGTCAATATGAATTTCCCCGCTGCTGGCGCTATAGGCACCGGCCAGAATTTTCATCAGTGTGCTTTTTCCGGCGCCGTTCTCTCCCATTAGCGCATGGACTTCACCCGGATAGACCGTGAGATCGACCCCCTTCAGCGCATAAAAGCTGCCGAAGCGCCGGGTAATCTCCCGCATCGTTAATATCGGTGTGGTTGTCATCTGCCCGCTCCTGCTGACCGTGAATGTCAGGCAGTTAAGCAACGCCAGATAAATGGAAAATGTCAGCGCGCATTCATATTTGTCATAAATGGCCGCTGCCGCGCTCTTATACTCGCCCCATTCGCGGTAAGGGAGACGAAGTATGCAGCGCGATTATCCCTGGCAGGCAGGCGCACGCGGTCGCCTGCTGCTGTTCAATTTACTGGTGGTGTGCGTCACCCTGATGGTGAGCGCAGTGGCGATTACGGGCTTTCGTCATGCAGGATCGATTCAGGAACAGGCGCAGGCACAAACTCTGGCAGACATGAATGGCAGCCTGGCGCTGGCACGCGATACCGCCAGTGTCGCCACGACGGCCGTGCGGCTGTCGCAGGTGGTGGGCGCGCTGGAGTATCAAAGCGAGTCGCTGCGTTTACAGCAGAATCAACAGGCGCTACAACATTCACTGTCACTGCTGGCGTCTGCGCCACTGGCTGCGCGCCAGCCGGAGCGCGTGGCGCGTATCAGTAATCGCAGCCAGATGCTGGAACAAACCATCTCTCAACTGCTGCGTACCGGGCATCAGCGCCATTTACAGCGCAATAGCATGCTGAGCGGGTTGTGGCAGTCACAACTGCTGCTCAGCCATATCGATACGCTGAGTCAGGGGACGGCGTTTGCGCCCGATGCCGCACTGCGCCAGCAAACCGAACGGCTCATCACCGTTGCCATCCATACGCCCTCACCCGTTGCCGCCATCAGTCAGTTGCAGGATGTGATGGCCCAGTGGCGCAGCGTGCCGGTTAGCGGCGTACTGGCGGATAAAGTTCAGCGTTTACTGGATACGCAGCAGCAGCTGGTGCCGCTGGCAGCCGAGCTGGAGCAGAGCGATCTGGCGATCGCCTACTCAACCTATCGCATCAAGGCACTGGTGGCGATGCTAAATGAGGAGATCACCTCTTACGTACAACAGGTGGCACAGCAAAGTGAAACCCGTACCCTTGCCACGCATCAGGAACTCGATTCCATCATTGGTTTTATCGCCCTGTTTGTGCTGCTGGCGTTGGTAATTACCTGCTACGCCGGTTACTACATTTATCGCAATTTAGGTTCCAGCCTGACGGCGATTGCCGCAGCGATGACGCGCCTCGCACAGGGTGAGCACACCAGCGTGCCGGGTGTACAGCGCCGCGATGAACTGGGCGATCTGGCCCGTGCGTTTAACGTGTTTGCGCGTAATACCGCGTCGCTGGCGCACACCTCACGCTTGCTAAAAGAGAAAAGTAATCAGCTCGAATCCACTTTTCTGGCGATGCGTGACGGTTTCGCCCTGTTTGACAACAGCGGTCAGTTAGTGGTGTGGAATGCGCAGTATGCGCAGTTGCTTGGCATTGAATCGCGCGAACTGCATCGCGGTTTGCATTATCAACAGCTGTTACAGCGGCTCGGTATTCAGTTGCAGGATCCTGGTGAACCACAGGAAGTGCGGCTGGCCGATGGCCGGACGCTGGAGTTACGTTTTAGTCCGGTGCCGCGCCGTGGCATGGTGAATACGGTGCTGGAGCGGACGGCGCGTAAGGCGCTGGAGGAGGCGCTGGTGCACAGCCAGAAAATGAAAGCAGTAGGCCAGCTTACCGGCGGTATCGCGCACGATTTTAATAATTTGCTGGCAGTGATTATTGGAAGCCTGGCGCTCACCCAGGGCAGCTGCCTGCTGGCCCGCTTACCCACCGCATTGAACGGGCGCGTCAGGCAGCCGATCGCGCCGCACTGCTGACGCAACGCCTGTTGGCCTTTTCGCGCAAACAGGCCCTTTACCCGCGTGCGGTATCGGTAGTGTCACTGGTCGATAACCTGCAAGGGCTATTGCAGCACTCGCTGCTGCCAGGGCAACAGCTGGTGATTGATGCACAGCGTCCCGGCTGGCCAGCATGGATTGATGCCAGCCAGCTGGAAAATGCCTTGATGAATCTGGTGGTCAATGCGCGTGATGCGATGAACCAGCAAAGCGGTGAGATCCGTCTGCGCATCTGGAATCAGCGTCGCCTTGAGCAGGGCGAAAAACGTGACAATGTCACTATTGAGGTGATCGATCAGGGCAGCGGTATGACGGCTGAGGTGCGTGAGCGGGTTTTCGAACCCTTCTTTACCACCAAAGCCACGGGAAGCGGCAGTGGTTTAGGCTTGTCGATGGTGTACGGTTTTGTGCGTCAGTCGGGTGGTCAGATCGAACTGGATACTGCGCCAGGAGAAGGCACCCGGGTACGCCTACTGTTACCGCGCGCCTCCGGGGCCGTTGTGGCGAACCCGGTCGTGGCACCAGTGCAACCCGATGCTGCAAGCGATAGGCTGGTGCTGGTCGTTGATGATGAACCGGCGGTACGCCAGACGCTTTGTGAGCATCTGCACCAGCTGGGTTATTTAACCCTGGAGTGCGGCGATGGCGAACAGGCGCTGGCGCTGTTGCGTCAAACACCGGATATCGATCTGCTGATCAGCGATTTGATGCTGCCGGGTGAAATCAGTGGTGCTGAGGTGATTCGCCAGGCACAACAAAACTGGCCTCAGCTTGCCACGCTCTTGATCAGCGGCCAGGATCTGCGCCACCAGCCCGTTACGCTGCCGCTGTGTGAGCGGCTGGCGAAACCCTGGCAGGAGGCGCAGCTGGTCCAGGCGTTACAGCGGGCGTGGCAACGCAGCGAACGGCTTAGTCGCGCGCAGCAGGCTGCCACAGCGGCACCGTTTTCCCAATAATGTAGCGTTTGCGCAGGCGGCTGGAAATGGCATCCATGACCATCACAACCGCCACCAGGATCAGGGTGATAAACATCACCACGTCCCAGTTCCACAAGCGCATGTTTTCGGCATAGACCAGGCCTACCCCACCGGCGCCGACAAATCCCAGCACTGCCGCCGAGCGGGTATTGGATTCGATTTGATACAAACTGAGCGCCAAAAAGCTGGGGAAAGACTGAGTAAATATGCCGAAGCGATGTTTTTGCAGGCTGTTGGCACCCAGCGCGCTCAGGCCACGGCTCGGTGAACGTTCTACTGCTTCGTGGCCCTCGGAATAGAGTTTGCCCAGCAGGCCTACATCCTGCATCACAATCGCCAGCACCCCCGCCAGCGGCCCCATGCCCACCGCACGCACAAATATCAACCCCCAGATCGCCATGTCAACGCCACGCAGCAGATCAAACAGGCGCCGCACCAGCAGCGCAACCGGTTTAGCTGCCCGTTCGTGCATGACATTACGCGCGGCGAGAAACGACAGCGGCAAGGCAATAATTGATGCGGTAATGGTGCCGGCAAACACGATCGCCAGGGTAATACCAATCTGAGACAGGTAGTAACCAAAAGGCCAGCTGGCGAAATCACGCCAGACAAACATCCGCAGGAAGTAACGGCCTAGCTGCTGCACACCGTTTGTCAGACGACTCCACTCAATGCCGAAGACGTGGAAAAAGAACAGGTAATAGAGCAGCACGGCCAGCGCAAGCAGGCCGATACGGCGTAAATAGCGATTTTGCGCAGCGAACAGTTCCTGGTGTTGCTGTCTGAGCTTTGCAATATCCGGAGCAATGGCAATCATTTTTAACCCTCAACCACGCGACGACGCAGACGACCGGAAACCGTATCCAGCAGCGACACCACGATAATAATCAGCAGTAAGGTGATGCTGACCTGATCGAAACGATCGAGCTTGATATTGGTCATCAGCTCCTGACCGATACCGCCCGCGCCCACCAGACCCAGAATGGTTGAGGAGCGGAAATTGACCTCTAAACGCATAAAGCCGTAGGAGAGAAATACCGGTTTAACCTGGGGCCAGAAGGCAAAACGCATCCGTTGCAGCTTGCTGGCACCGCAGGCCGCTAACCCGCGTACCGGTTTGTCCGATGCTGATTCAATCGCTTCGTAAAACAGTTTGGTCAGGCTGCCAACGGCATGCAGCGCCAGCGCCAGAAAGCCAGGGATCGCGCCGATACCGAACGCCATCACGAACATCACGGCCCAGGCCAGTTCAGGCATGGTGCGTAAAAACGCCACGAAGGAACGAATAGCAAAACGCACAGCAGGTGGCGTCTGGGTATTATCAGCGGCAAAGAAAGCCAGTACGGTTGCCACGGCAACGGCGACAAGGGTGGACGCCAGCGCCAGTTGCAGCGTTTCCCAAATCAGCGGCAGCTGGATGTGTAACCGGTAGCCCCAGTAAGCCAGCGAACCTTCTGTTTTGCCATCAGCAAACAGCAGAGGCAGATGCAGTACCGGAATAATCTCGCGGAGGTAATCAAAGAAATGCGGCAGCGATTGCCAGACATTGACGAGGTTAAATTCCGCCACGTTGCCCGCTGCGAGATAGAGCGCCACCAGCAGCAGTGACCAGAGCAGCGAGTCGCGTTTCTGCTGGCTGCGGATGCGTTGGTAATAGTGTTCGAAATCGGTCAAGAGTCTTTCTCCGGGATGGTGGCGCGCTATCCCCCGCTGATCCTTACGCGCGTTGCGGAAAAAATCAGGACAGGAGACAGCGCGCTGGCGTCAGCTCATTAGCTGCGGCTGCCCTTCATCAAATCACGTTTCATATCAATAATGTTCTGGTAATCCGCCACGGTTGCCGGGCCGATATGCTGCTCACCGCCGACCGCTTTAACGAAACAGGCGTGATCTTCTTTATCCAGCTTTTTAATCGCAGCAACCACTTTCTCTTTAAAGTCGGCGGGCAGCTTGTTGCTGACCAGGACCGGTCCGTTGGGAATCAATGGCGACTGCCAGATGATGCGAATTTTCTTCATCAGATCGGGCTGATCCATACGGATCATGCGGGTAAAGGCACCCGAGGTATAACCGGTGTTGTAATCACCCACCATTGAGGTCCAGGTCACGGCACCCGCAAACTGGTCGTTCAGTACGCCGAGAATGTCCTGCTCGTGGCCGCCAGAGAACGTCACGCTGGAGAAGAAATTGTTATATTTGTCATCAACGCTGCCACCAAACTCTTTTTTAAACGCCTGGTTCGGCATCAGGAAGCCTGAGGTTGAATCCGGATCAGCCATGCCGAATGATTTACCCTTTAAATCTTCCAGCTTCTTGTACGGGCTGTCAGCTTTTACCACCACCACAGA
The DNA here is from genome assembly GCF_027157825.1 of Pantoea sp. LMR881. Taxonomy (NCBI): domain Bacteria; kingdom Pseudomonadati; phylum Pseudomonadota; class Gammaproteobacteria; order Enterobacterales; family Erwiniaceae; genus Pantoea; species Pantoea sp. LMR881. The sequence continues at coordinate 25,462 of NZ_JAPVOK010000002.1, read as the reverse complement.
GTGGTACCCTTTTGAGTGATCTTTATCGTCAACGACAATACCCACCACATCGACCGCTTTAGGATCTTGCAGGTAAACCGACGCGAATGACGCTGGCGACATGCTCAGCACCATATCGATTTTGCCGCCCAGCAGACCCTGAATAACGCCAGAATAGTCAGACGAGTTACGCATCTGCGTGTCAACGTTCAGCTCTTTATCAAAAAAAGCCTTCACACACTGGTTATCGCCAATCTGCTGTGTGGCGTTCTGTCCACCCAAAATACCCAGATTAAGCTGTTTCGGTGCATCCGCTGCGTTAACACCAAAAGCCATCAAAGCGCCAGTCAATAAAGCTAAAGAAGTCAGTTTCATTCGCGGTTTTTCTCTTGCCGTGGGAGTTAGTGGAGCTGGTTAATTTCATCACCGTACAGCTGGTGTAACAGGCTGTCGGTAAGGTGTGAAGGATGTCCGTCGAACAGCACCACGCCGCGCTGAATGCCGATGACGCGGGTGCAATATTTTTTAACCAGTTCGATGGAGTGCAGGTTGACCATGACACTGATGCCCTGCTCGCTCACCTGACGCAGCACATCCATGATGCGTGTGGTGTTTTTCGGATCGAGTGATGCCACAGGCTCATCTGCCAGCAGAATTTTGGGGTTTTGCATCAGCGCACGGCAGATTGCCACACGCTGCATCTGCCCACCTGACAGGTTCTCTGCCCTCTGTAGCGCCTGCGGCAGCATGTTCATCCACTGCAACAGTTCGATGGCGTGGGCGCGGTCGGCATCGGAAAAGATTTTAAAGAAAGATTTCAGCGTGGATGTCTGGCTCAGGCGGCCTAACAGCACATTGGTTAACACATCCAGGCGCGGCACCAGGCAGAAATCCTGAAAGATCATGCCGCACTCGCTGCGCCACTCACGCATCTGGCGGCTGTTCAGCGTAACCACGTCGCGATCGGCCTGACCATGACGCAGCGTGACAATTGCGCCTTTGCTTGCAGAGAGGGTTCCGTTGAGCATGTGCAACAGCGTCGATTTGCCTGCGCCTGAGCGGCCTATCACCGCGACCAGTTCACCCGCATGCAGATCGAAACTGACATTATCGAGCACCCGGTTTTCGCCATAGGCTTTACTCAGTCCCTGAACCGATAATACTTTTTGACCGGTCTGGCGGGCAGACGGCAGATCGTTGTCTACCACCGTTTTCAGAAGCGCCTGTGCCATGATGTTCTCCGTTGTTACAGATAAGTTCTGCGCTTATTAAGGGCAAGCGGGATGAAGGCTGAATGACAGTTAAGTGATCAAACTATGACAGGCTGATCGCTCCCCAGAAAAAGGGTTAAGCCGTCACGCGCAGGCTGAACCTGCTCAGGCAAACGATTGTTTGCTAACCAGTTATCCATCTCATGACTCAGATGCGTAAGCCAGGCCTGACGCGGTGCTAACCGCTCAATAATCGCTAACGCCTGAGTGACATCATTGTGGTTACGCGCCTCGCTGCCCGGCGGATCGTTGCAGTCCACCACGAGTTGATCGAGCGGTTGCCCACTGAGGTATTCATGGGTTTCGGGTGGCAAGCCGCAGGTGTCGCACAGCCACGCCAGGCGGGTGCCATGCCAGTCAAACAGATAGCCGTGCGTGAGGCGCGAATGTTGTAGCGGCAGCGGCGTAACCAGCAGGTTGCCAAACTGATGCGGCACAAACGGCGTCAGCGGCGGGCGGAAATCGAGTAAGCCCGGATGTTTAAACAGATCGTCGCTGCCCTTTTCATCGGGCGGTCCCCACACCGGAATCGGTGTGCCTTTGCCCCAGCGCAGCATGAATAAGCCCTGAACGTGATCCATGTGATAGTGCGTCAGCAGAATGCGTGTCAGTTCGCCCGGTTGAAAACGCTCAGTCAGTAACGGCAGCCCGGCGTCCAGCAAAATCCGCTCATTACCGATCTCAATCAGGGCGCTACAGGGTGCCCGTTTGCGTTTTTCATCGCGCCGGGCGCGGCTACAGGCCGGACAGTCACAGCCAAACAGCGGCGCAGCGGTGACGCCACCCGTTCCCAGAAAGGTCAGTTTCATCTGTGCGACTCCAGTAACTGGCGCAACTGCTGTACCGTCTCTGCCAGTGCGCCATCGTTATTGAGTATCAGACAGCCCTCTGGCTGCGGTTGTGTTGCGCGCTCCAGGCGTCGGGCAATCTGCGCTTCACTCTCCCGACCGCGCTGGCGCAGTCGGGCTGCCAGCACGTCGGGCGACACTACCAGGCAGATCGGCAAGAGCTGCGTACCATAATGCTGTTGTGCCTGCGCCAGATGCAGCCGTGATCCGTTGACCACTACGCTCAACCCCTGCTGTAACCACAGGTCAACCTCGCAACCGATGCCGTAATAAAAACCGTGTGCCTGCCAGCTAACCCCGAACAGCCCCAGCGCCGCGCGCCGGGTAAACTCGGTTTCCGTTAAGGCGACGTGATTTTCACCCCCTGCATCAGCGGCGCGCGTAATGTAGCGATGGGCGATCAGCAGCCCGTCAGGCGGCACTTCCCGCAGCGCATTAAGCAGGCTGTCCTTGCCCGATCCCGACGGACCTGTCAGCCAGATCAGCCGCGCCATCAGTAAACCTGCCTGCCCTGTGACCATACGTGGCGGATATGCGGATGACCGTGATCGGTATGGGCCAGTACCACATCGGCACGACGGCCTTCCGCGATCACCCCGCGATCCTCCAGCTTTAGCGCCCGGGCGGGGTTACGTGTCACCAGTGCAATTGCCTGGGGCAAATCCAACGCATTGCGCTCGTCGGCTGCCAGACGAAACGCGGCATCCAGCAGGCTGCCGGGATAGTAATCTGATGAGAGAATATCGAGCAGCCCCTGCGCTGCCAGCTCCCAGGCCGCAACGTTGCCAGAATGTGACCCGCCCCGCACGATATTTGGTGCGCCCATCAAAACCTGCATCCCGCGATGACGTGAAGCGCGTGCTGCTTCCAGCGTGGTAGGAAACTCAGCGATGGCGCTGCCCACGCCAAAGGATTCGTCAACGTGTGCTGCCGTTGCATCATCATGGCTGGCGAGGGCGATATGGCGCTCGCGGCACAGCGCAGCAATAGCCTGACGATTTGGCTGTGACCAGACGGCGGCCAGCGCCAGTTGGTCATGCTCGAACGCATCCATTTGTTCATCGTTGAGCTGATATTTGCCCTGATAATATTCGCGGTATTTATCCAGCGACGCATACTGCCGCTGGCCTGGCGAATGGTCCATCAGCGACACCAGCGCCAGTTCCGGGGTGGTCATCAAAGCTTCAAACAGCGGCAGCGTGGTGTGATGCGGCAGTTCACAACGCAGATGTAGCAGATGTTCGGCACGGTTTAGCCCTTTACGGTTGCTGTCGCGGATCGCATCGATCATTTTGCTCAGGTTATCGAGGCGATGCCCGCCGTCACGCACGTCGCCGACGCCAATCGCATCCAGCACCGTGGTAATGCCGCTTGCCACCATCAACGCATCGTGGCTACTCATTGCGGAGTGGGCTGGCCAGTCAACTTTCGGACGCGGCGTAAAAAACTTGTCAAGATTATCGGTATGCAGTTCAACCAGGCCCGGCAACAGAAATGCGCCTTCCCCATCCAGTGCGGCTGGCTGCTGGCTACGGGTTTCGCTGAAGCTGGCGATCACCCCGTCACGCATCTCCAGCGATCCGGCGACCACTTCATCTTCCAGCACCAGCTTAACGTTATTAACGATTATGCTTCTGATCATGCTTCCGCTCCTGATTTAACCGGTTGCATGACGTGCAGGCGATCCGCCACCCGTTTACGCACCGCGTCATCGTGGAAAATCCCGACAATTGCGGCACCGCGTGCGCGTGCCTGTTCAATTAAAGCCACCACGGCTGCGCTGTTGGCACTGTCGAGCGATGCCGTGGGTTCATCCAGCAGCAGCACCGGATAATCGGCGATGAATCCTCGCGCAATGTTGACGCGCTGCTGTTCCCCGCCGGAAAACGTTGAGGGTGCCAGCGACCAGAGGCGTTCCGGTACGTTAAGGCGCGTCAGCAGTTCTTTGGCGCGCTTTTCGCAAAAGCCCGTTCAACACCACGTTCCAGCAGCGGTTGCATAACAATCTCCAGCGTCGGTACGCGCGGTATCACACGCAGAAACTGACTGACCCAGCCAATCGTGTCGCGCCGAATGGCAATAATCTGGCGCGCCGGTGCCTGGGCCATATCCACCCATTCGCCTTGATGCTGTACCCAGATATGACCGCTGTTGGCCTGATAATTACCATACAGCGCCCGCAGCAGGGTCGATTTTCCACTGCCTGAATGACCGTGCAGCACAACGCATTCACCCTGACTGACCTCAAGGCTGGCATCCTGCAAGACCGGCAGCGCAACGCCGCTCTGGTTATGCAGCACAAAGGTTTTGTATAAATTCTCGACGCGAAGATGAGTGTTCATGTGAATTACCTTAATTGAGCACCGAGGAAACCAGCAGTTGTGTATAAGGATGATGCGGATCGTCCAGTACGCGATCGGTTAACCCGCTCTCCACCACGCGGCCCTGTTTCATCACCAGCAGGCGGTGCGCCAGCAAACGCGCCACGCCGAGATCGTGAGTCACAATCACAACAGCCAGATTGAGTTCCCGCACCAGCGTCCGCAGCAGATCAAGCAGACGCGCCTGTACTGACACATCCAGTCCTCCGGTTGGCTCATCCATAAACACCAGCTTTGGCTCTGTGACCAGGTTACGCGCTATCTGCAAACGCTGCTGCATCCCGCCGGAAAAGGTGGTGGGCAAATCATCAATGCGGTTCGCGGCGATCTCTACTTCCTGTAACCAGTGGCTGGCCTGCGCCCGGATGTCGCCGTAATGACGATGGCCGACCGCCATCAAACGCTCGCCAATATTGCCGCCCGCCGTTACCTGCGCACGTAAACCGTCCAGCGGATGTTGATGCACCACGCCCCATTCGGTGCGCAGCAAACGACGGCGATCGCTTTCGCTCATCTGATAAAGATCGTGCTCACCATAAAAGAGAGTGCCCTGCTGCGGCGTTAAGCGCGCAGACAGGCTGCGCAGTAACGTGGTTTTTCCTGAGCCTGACTCCCCGACAATGCCTAATACTTCGCCGGGATAGAGATCAAAGCTGACCTCTTCAAACCCCTTGCCTGGTGCATAGAGGTGCGTAAGGTTATTCACCGCAAGCAGCGGCTGATCACTGTGCATGTTGTTGTTCCTGCTGCTGGTGGCAAAAATCGGTATCGGAGCACACAAACATGCGCGTGCCCTGATCGTCCATCACCACTTCATCAAGATAGCTGTGGCGTGAACCGCACAGCGCGCAAGGCTCTTCCCACTTTTGCACGCTAAACGGGTGATCGTCGAAATCGAGACTTTCCACTTTGGTATAGGGGGTAATGCGTAGATGCGCTTTTCACGTCCGGCACCAAACAGTTGTAGTGCGGGCATCATGTGCATTTTCGGGTTATCGAATTTGGGAATTGGCGAGGGGTCCATCACATAGCGATCGTTGACCTTAACCGGATAGGCATAGGTAGTGGCAATGTGGCCGTAGCGGGCAATATCTTCATACAGTTTAACCTGCATGATGCCGTACTCTTCCAGCGCGTGCATGGTGCGCGTTTCGGTTTCACGCGGCTCAATGAAGCGCAGTGGCTCCGGGATCGGCACCTGAAAGATCAGGATTTGATCTTCAGCAAGCGGCGTTTCAGGAATGCGGTGTCGCGTCTGGATCAGCGTGGCGTCCAGGGTACGTTCGGTGGTTGCCGCCCCGCTCACGCGCTGGAAAAAACGGCGAATTGATACCGCGTTGGTCGTATCATCCGCGCCCTGATCGATCACTTTCAGCACATCCTGATCGCCGATGACGCTGGCCGTGACCTGAATACCGCCGGTGCCCCAGCCATACGGCATCGGCATTTCGCGTCCGGCAAACGGCACCTGATAACCCGGAATCGCCACCGCTTTTAAAATCGCGCGGCGAATGGTGCGCTTGGTTTGCTCATCCAGATAGCCGTTGTTATAACCGCTCAGTTCAGCCATGGTTGCGCTCCTGATGCTCCTGACGCAGCCGCTTCAACAGTTCCAGTTCCGCCTGGAAATCGACATAGTGCGGCAGTTTTAAGTGGGATACGAAGCCAGCCGCTTCGACATTATCAGCGTGTGACAGCACAAACTCTTCATCCTGCGCCGGACTGGTGATGCGCTCACCGTGTTCCTGGGTTTGCAGGGCACGATCCACCAGCGCCATCGCCATCGCTTTACGCTCGGCACGTCCAAACACCAGGCCGTAGCCGCGAGTAAAGTGCGGCGCATCGACGCCATTACTGGTGAAGCCATTAACCATTTCGCATTCGGTCAGCAGCAGTTCGCCAATCTCCAGTTCAAAGCCCAGCTCTTCCGGGCAGACGCTGACGCTGACAAAACCGGTGCGGATTTCTCCCGCAAACGGATGGGTGCGGCCATAACCGCGCTGGGTTGAATAGCCGAGCGCCAGCAGGAAACCTTCGTCACCCCGGACTAACTGTTGCAGCCGCGCGGCGCGTGAGGCGGGAAAGCCCATGGGTTCACGGGTGATGTCAGCGGGTTCGCTGCCGTCATCCTCTTCCCGCGCAGCCAGACCTTCCGCACTCATCATGCTGAACATATGAGGGCAACTCGTCGGCAGCGCCTGATCGCCTCGCGGCGCGGCAGGCGTTTCACCATTTGCTAACAGGGTGAAATCCAGCAAACGGTGACTGTAATCGTAGGTTGGCCCAAGCACCTGGCCGCCAGGCAAATCTTTGTAGACCGCTGAAATGCGGCGTTCAATGTGCATTTCAGCGGTTGCCAGCGGCATGCTTTCCGCCAGGCGCGGCAGCGTAGTGCGATAGGCGCGCAGCAGGAAGATTGCTTCCACTAAGTCGCCGCTCGCCTGTTTAATTGCCAGCGCCGCCAGTTCGGGATCGTAGATGCCGCCTTCTGTCATCACCCGGTCTACCGCCAAACCCAACTGTTGCGCTACCTGATCGCAGCCCAGCTCAGTGGTCTGACGATCGCCACGGCGTAAATCTGCCTGTAGCTGATGGGCATTGGCTATCGCCTTTTCGCCCCCTTTCACCGCGACGTACATCAGCAAACCTCCACGTCGGTGGAACGCGGTACGGCCATCATCGCTTCGCCACAGGTAAAAATAAGATCAACACCTTGTGGGAAAGGATGAGGGCGCGACCGCAAATATTCGAGCACGCTTTCAGGCAGCTGCGGCGCAATAGCGCGCGTTTCACGCAGGCCAGGGCCGGAGAGGCGCAGCGTCAGGCCACCATTCAACGACGGCACTTCAATAATCAGCGTGGTGCTTTTTTCCGGTGCCAGATTATCGCCTGCGGCGAAATGAGCAGGATCAGGCTGGGATGCTGCATGACTCAGAGCAAAGGGCGCATCGTAGCTGTCAGTAATCGGTGCGCCGGTGTGAAAACGCAGGTTATTACGCAGTTGTTCATTATCGATTCGCGCGTCGATCCACAAAGGGCTTTCCTGATCCACCAGCGTCAGTAACACTGCGGTAGCGGCGGGTGACAGCGCCCCCATCCCTGTTGCAGCGGCAGCGATACCATCACGCCAGGTTCGCTCATGGCTTTGAGAATGCGGCGAAAGGCGCGCTGCGCGTCTGCCACTGGATGATTAAAACTTGCCAGTAAAGTCATTAATTATCTCCGCGTACCAGCGTAAAGAAATCCACTTTGCTACTGGCGATTTCGCGGGCACGCAGTTGTCGCTGCTCCTCACGCATAGCCGCCAGCGGCGTAATAATTTTTTCCTGTAACAGCGCCTGCGTTTCAGGCTGCTGTAACAGCGCATCCAGCAACGCGCAGCGTTCAGCGTGCGCTTTATCGCGTCCCAGGACATAGCTGTAACCGAGCGTGCCGTCATACAGCTGCACGACGGCGCGCGTAACGGTGGCATCGCCCATAACAAAGCGTTTGCCTGTTGCCCCCATGCGCGCCTTAAGCCGCGTCAGACCAATCTCGGCGGGACGGACCAGGCTGAATTCAGGGTGAGATTGAGCGCCTTCCAGTGCGCATTGAGCTGCGCGGCGCTGCTGTGTGCCAGCACCGAAAGCCAGTGCTGGCGGGCCGTTTGCTGTTCCATTAATGCTCCAGTGTCAGTTCAATCATGTCGCCGCGCGTCAGGCTGACAGAGTATTCCGCCATCGCGCCGTCGGTGGTTGTGTTCAGCGTGCGCACGCACAGCAGCGGTGACTGCAAGGCAATTTCCAGCTGTTTGCACTCTTTCGCCTGGGCGCGGCGTGTGCTGATACGTGTTTGCGTTCGCACCAGATGTTTTCCGGTGTTGAGAAAGAGATAGTCATGCAGCGAGCCGCTGTTGAAGCGTTGCAGCAAGGGCCACCAGCTCAGGTCGGGTAAAAAGTGATTGATGACGCACACCGGCACGCCGTTGACGCGGCGCAGCGTGCGCAGATGGATCACATTGTTGCCTTCAGTAACGCCTGTGGCGCTGGCGACGTCTTTACTGGCCGGACGTAATACAGCCAGCAGCCGCTCACTGGTGGGGTGGCTGCCCTGCTCTAACAGGTTTTGGCTAAAGCGCGCCTGAGCATGCAGGGGGTAATCATAAGGACGCATCAACACCAAAATGCCGATGCCGTGACGGCGTTGTAACAACCCTTTGTTGACCAGCTCATCCACGGCGCGGCGCAGCGTATGGCGGTTGACCTCATAGTGATCGGCCAGTTGCTGCTCAGACGGCAGATAGTCACCACAGCGATAACGTTCATGCAGCGCCTGCTCCAGCTGTGCGGCTACAGCCTGGTATACAGTGGTCGGATGTCTGGATAACTCCATCACGATCGAATCCTCTTCGGTTTAAGAGTGCGGTAAGCAGCAAAAGCGAGGCTGCGTGATGGGCATACCTTGAGGTTTTCAGATGACAGAACAGTGACTGCTCAGTGACGCAACGATGAATTTGTTTTAAAGCAGCAGAATAGAGGGCCGATAACCCTGCTTATGATAAAAAACGCTTAACTGTTAAATTTGCGACGCACTTTGCAAATTTTGATGTAGATTCAACAACAAACCCGAAAGGGCGCTAACGTGCAGGATAGCTGAATTCTGCTAGCTTTTACCTGACTCTTCCTTGTTATGCGAATAAAGAAAATGATTAACAACATCAAACTTTCTGATGGTTTTCGCCGCAGTTTTTTTCGGCAGGTCTTGCTTCCGCTGGTCGCAATTTTGCTTTTAACTTTTACTGGCGCAGGTATGGCCCTGTTTCTTGGCATCTCATTAACCAATAATGAAGCCAGACAGCAGCAGCAGCGTATGATCGAAGCGTCATTTTCCCAAAGCCTCAGTGAACATTTGCGTCAACTGCGCAGTTTGTCGCGCTGGGCACCTTTGGCGCAGCATCTGGAGCAGACGCAAACTGACGTGCGCTGGCTGGACAATAATATTGGTCAGTGGCTTTTTGAGATGTTCGATCATCAAATTGTCATGGTGCTGGATAAACAAAACCGGGTGTTAAGAATGTGGCGCGACGGGCAAGCCATCTCACCGGAAAGCGAAAGTCAGCTGGTCCAGGATGTGTTACTGAGCGCACTAGTGCAAAAACCCGCTCACCCCGATCAGGTGGATTATGTACAGTCGGGTAATCGCGCAGCGGCGCTGGCAGTCGGCGATATTCAACGAGATTCGCAGCCTGGCGAACATTTTCGTTTGATCAGCCTAAAGTTTCTCGACGACAGATTTTTGGCGGGGCTGGCGGAGCGAAATCAGCTGCAGGGGCTGCATTTTTCCGATGGGACGCCCAGGCCAGGCACGGTGGCGCGCTATTTGATTATTTCGCAACAGGGTGAACCGGTTGGCTACTTAAACTGGATCCCTTCGCGACCTGGCGCACAAATGTTGCGGGCAATCGGCCCCTCGACCGGCATCGCGGTGCTGGTGATCACCCTGCTGTGCATTTACATGGCGCGTCGTTTATGGACCTCGTCGCTGAATTTGTCGCAATCTATGCTGAAGCTGGGTGCCAGCGAGGCACAGGCCCAGCATCTGGCGTTTCATGATGTGCTCACAGGTTTACCCAATCGCGCTCTGGTGGAAGATCGTCTGACGCAGGCACTGGCGCTGGCATCACGTCATGAACAGCGCGTAGCGTTAATTTTGATTGATCTTGATCGCTTCAAAACCATTAATGATACCCACGGTCATCATGCCGGTGATGAATTGATTGTTGCGGTCGCGCATCGCCTGAACAACCTGGTGCGCGCCAGCGATACCGTAGGGCGGCTTGGTGGCGATGAGTTCATCGTTGTTATGTCCGACGTCGATAACATTGGACAAGTCCAGGCCCTGGCGCAGCGCATCATCACTGAACTGGGCAAACCCTTTACCCTGTTTGGCAGTGAAGTCTGGAGCGGGGCCAGCATCGGTCTGGCGCTGGCCCCGAAGGATGGGCTGGATCGCCTGGAGCTGATGCGCAAAGCGGATATTGCGCTATATGAGGCCAAAAGCAGCGGGCGCGGTAAATATCGACAGTTTGAGCGTGCCATGGATGAATCGTTACGCACCCGGCAGATTATCGCCGCTGATCTGCGTGCTGCGCTGCAAAATTACACTGGGCTGGCGGTCTGGTATCAGCCGCTGATGGATATCAACGGGCAGCAGGTGGTCGGCGTGGAAGCGTTACTGCGCTGGAATCATCTGGAACGTGGCATTATTGCTCCCGGCGAGTTTATCGCGATCGCTGAAGAGACCGGTTTGATTATTCCTCTCGGCGAGTGGGTACTGCGTGAAGCGTGCAAAACACAACAACGCTTTCCGGGCTTAGTGGTTGCGGTTAACATTTCACCGGTGCAGTTTCGCACCACCGGCTTTGTGGAGCGAGTGGTGGATATTGTGCAGCAGGCGGGTGGCAATCCCGGCTGTATCGAACTGGAGATCACCGAAGGGGTATTGATTGAGGATGAGCGCGAGGCTCGTGCTATTATCATCGCGCTGCGTGAGGCCGGTTTCCGTATCGCCCTGGATGATTTTGGTACCGGTTATTCCAGCCTGAATTACCTCAGCACCTTTCCGGTCGATAAAATCAAAATTGATCGTTCATTTACCCAGTCCCTTGGCGTGGCGGCTAATTCTGTCGCGATTATCGAGTCGGTGGTGAAACTGGGCCATGCAATGGGATTAACGGTAACCGCAGAAGGCGTTGAGACCGAGGGCCAGATGTCGGCGCTGGCGGATGCCGGATGTAATCAGCTGCAGGGATTTTTGTTTAGTCAGGCAGTGCCGGTTGAGCAGCTGGCAGGCATAATGCAGTAGGCCTGGTTCGTTCGCCTTACGCCAGCCCTCTCCCTGCAGGAGAGGGCTGAGATGAAAAATCAGGCCGCACAGGGCAGCCCTCACCCACTACTCGGGAAAATCTGTCTCAACTGACGTCTGTTTCCAGGCCTCAATTTGCGCCAGACGCGCTTTCAGCTTGTCCGTTACCGCCTCATAGCCCCAGGCCCCCATCACCAGGTGACGCGGCGGGTTATCGTGCCTGGTAATCGCAATCATTGCTTTGGCAGCGCGCGCCGGATCGCCCTTCTGCGTGCCGCTGTATTCTGACGTGGCTTTCATGCGCGCTGCTGCCGTTTCGGCATAGTCTGGCAGGGTGCTCGCCGTTTGATGCAGTGAACGTCCCGCCCAGTCAGTACGGAACGGGCCTGGCTCAACACAGGTGACTTTAATACCCAGCGGGCCGGCTTCCTGTGCCAGCGAATCAGACCAGCCCTCTACAGCATGCTTGCTGGCAGAGTAGTAACCGGAGCTGGCAAAGCCAATGAAACCCGCCACGGAGGTAATGTTAATAACATGTCCACGGCGCGCTTTACGCATGACAGGCAGAACGGCGCGCGTCAGCTCAAACAGGCCAAACACGTTGGCGTCAAACTGGGCGCGAATTTCCTGTTCTTCGCCCTCTTCTACTGAACTTTGATAGCCATAACCGGCATTATTCACCAGCACGTCGATGGTGCCGAATTTCTCTGTTGCCGCGCTGACCGCCTTTTCGATGCTCGCTTGCTGGGTCACATCCAGAGCCAACGCCAGCGCGTTGTCGTGGCCTTCGACTAAATCGGTAATTTTGCTCGTATCACGTGCTGTCACGACGACCCTGAATCCCTGCGCGATAGTCTGTTGTGCCAGTTCGCGGCCAAAGCCGGTTGAACATCCCGAAATAAACCACACGCTTTGATTTGCAGTCATGGCTGAGACTCCCGTTGATTGTTGTTTGGCGAATTGCCTTGATGCCGGGCACGAGCGTGCCCGGAGGAAGAAAGGGTAAAGATTAGCGGCAGCGTTGCTGCCAGCTTAACCCTCAATGCTTTTTATGAAAAATCTGGCTGGCGGTATCACTGATAATTTGCGCTGCGCCACGATCGCCTTTTGCCATGGACGTCATGAAAGCTTTTGCCTGCTTAAGGGTAATATGCGGCGGCAGCGGTGCGACCTCCGGATCGGTTTTCACCTCCAGCACCACCGGGCGATCGGCACTCAGGGCGCGCTGCCAGGCATTTGCCAGCTCATCCGGATTGTCGACAAAAATACCCTGCAAACCAAGTGATTCGGCAAACTGCGCATATTTTACATCCGGCAGTTGCTGCGATGCCTCAAAACGCGGATTGCCCTCCATGACGCGCTGTTCCCATGTCACCTGATTGAGATCCTGATTGTTAAACACGCAGACAATCAGGCGGGGATCGGCCCACTGCTGCCAGTATTTCTGGATGGTAATCAGCTCGGCCATATTGTTCATTTGCATGGCACCATCACCCACCAGCGCCACAACCGGTTTTTCCGGATGAGCAAACTTAGCGGCAATGGCGTAAGGCACTGCTGCCCCCATACAGGCGAGGCCACCAGAGAGAGAAGCCCGCTGGCCTTGCTTAACACGATAGTCGCGGGCAAACCAGTTGGCACAGGAGCCAGAATCTGAGGTCACAATCGCATTTTCAGGCAACTGTGGTGACATTTCCCACACGACGCGCTGTGGATTCACCGGGTTGGCCGGTGCCAGCGCCCGTTCTTCCATTAGGGTCCACCAGTCACGCACCTGTAGCGCAATGTCCTCTTGCCAGCTGCGATCCTGCTTGTGCTCCAGCAACGGCAATAGCGCACGCAGCGTTTCAGCGGCGTCACCGTGCAGGTTCACTTCGCTGGGATAGCGCAGCCCCAGCATGGCGGGATCGATATCAATCTGTACCGCCCGCGCCTGACCTTCCTGCGGTAAAAACTCGGTCCAGGGAAACCGCTACCAATCATCAGCAACGTATCGCAGTTCTGCATCATATCTGATGAGGGTTTCGTGCCCAGCAGCCCGATTGAACCCGTAACAAATGGCGCATCATCTGGCAGTACATCTTTACCCAGCAGCGCCTTTGCCACACCTGCGCCCAGCACATTCGCCGCCTGAACCACTTCAACAGCCGCATTGCGCGCCCCGGCACCGATCAGAATGGCGACTTTTTTACCCGCATTCAGTATCTCAGCGGCACGCTGAAGATCGGTTTCGTAGGGGATAACTTTGGGACGCTGATAACCGGTTCCGGAATGGGTAAACCCGTGCAGATGCTGGGGCGCTTGCCACTCTTCATCCTGAATATCTTTTGGAATGATCAATACGGCGACGCCGTTTTGCGCAATGGCGATACGCACGCCGCGATCGATCAGATGGCGTACCTGGGCGAGCGCGGCAGCCTCCTGCACGAAATTAGCCACGTCTGAAAAAACCCGATCAAGGTTCATTTCCTGCTGATAGCTGGCGCCGCGCGCCGTCGCTTCAGCCTGTCCGGCGATGGCGATAACCGGTGCGTGATCCATCTTTGCATCATAAAGCCCGGTGAGCAGATGCGTCGCACCCGCCCACCGGTAGAGAGGCAAACTCCCGGTTCGCCGGTAAATTTAGCGTGTCCGGCCGCCATAAACGCCGCCATCTCTTCGTGACGCACCTGAATAAATTCGATGCCATCACCGTTTTTATTGGCGCGCTGAATCGCACCCAGTACGCCGTTAATACCGTCGCCCGGATAGCCGTAAATCCGCGTGACGCCCCACTCTTTCAGGCGCTGAACGAAAAAGTCACTGGTTTTGATGCTCATTAATGCGTTCTCCCTTTCGTGTTCGGTGCAGACTTAAAGGGTAGACCACACAGCCATTACCGTGACTTGCCCGACATTGCCGGATACCGCTGCCGCAGTTGGGTAAATATGTCTGCCATATCTGCCGCTTCGCCTGATGCCTCCACCGCACGGAAAACCTGAGTTTTCAGAAAATGTCGCCAGCCCACCGGCGCTTCGGCAAGAAAATTTGTTAATAATTGATAACGGGCAGGCGTCCACAGCCGTTCAAATGCGCTGCGGGCAGAGCCGTGATCGAAATGCTGCGTCAGGGTTTGTGGCATAGCGGCACGTAATGCCGCTGTCGCAGGGGCATCGATCTCATTATCGATAATCGCTACGCCATAGTGACTGCGCGCCGCCTCAACGCTGATAAAACCGCAGCGCACATCCTGTAACACAGCCTGCACGTCACGTTGCGACGGCAAGCCGTAGCCGCCCGCACCGGGACCTCTCACCTCCACTACATCCCCCGGCTGGCACTTGATGACGTCAGTGTTGCCGTGTTCAGTAATTTTGCCCTCGCGCAGAGTGCGAAAATGTGACAGCGCACCACATCGTCCCCCCACCGCACCCGCTGAAGCGAATACTGAACGATTGCGGTTACGTGCGGTAATCAGGGTATCTGGCGAGAAGATTTCAAATGCCATTTCGGTTGCCAGGCCGCCGCGATATTGTCCAGCTCCGGCGCTGTCCTGTGCCAGTCCGTAACGCAGGAAGCGAATCGGCACTTCGGCTTCATTAATCTCAATCGGCGTGTTTTCAGAAATGCCGACAGGCCGCCTGATCCATCAGGCCCATCGTGGCGCGGCGTGCCGCCTGCACCACCGCCTACCGGTCCCAGCGAAGCCACTACGCTGCGATTCTGCCCATCGCTGGTACGAATGTTCATGATTGAATTACCGCCTGGCGAATTGGCGGGCAGCCGATCCGCATCGCCAGCGAGAAGACGCCAACCGTCGCGATTTGCGACAGCGCACAGGTTAACGAGCGCATTCCCACCGCTGCGGGCGCTTCACAGTTCATTACCGTTCCCGGCGGCAAAATAGCGCGGGTCGACCGCAACGTCCCCGCATTGAGTAACAGGTTACGATCCAGTGTGGACAATACATAAGTCACACCTACCAGCGCCAGCGGATGACGTTCACGCCCCCGGTTGGCATATTGAGTGAGGAAGCCAGTTGCGGATCGCTGCCAGTATAATCGAGTTCCAGCGTATCACCCTGAACGCGCAGCGTGATGGCGACGCGGCAGGGATAACCGCCCTCACCATCCTCATCGGCGTAATCAGCATAGAAATATTCGCCATCAGGAATGGTCGCGATAATGCGACGTGCCTGGCGTTCGGCATAATCTAAAATACCGTCTATGCCCTGAAGAAAATCGTCTCTGCCAAAGCGCGCAATAATGTCGTGAATTTTACGTTCACCCACATTAACCGAGGCGATTTGCGCTTTAAAATCTCCCCAGTTTTGATCGGGCACCCGCACATTGAGACGCATGATGCTGGCAACCTCTTCATTCAATACGCCGTTGCGCATGATTTTTAGCGGCGGAATACGAATGCCTTCCTGCACGATATCGGTAAGTGAACGCGACAGCGAGGCGGGCACCGCGCCGCCCACGTCGGTATTGTGAATATGCCCGACCACAAAGCAGACGATTTCACCCTGATGGAATACCGGTTTCCAGATATGAATGTCGGGTGAGTGAGTCGCCACGTTCCCGGCGTATGAGTCGTTAGTTATGCAGATATCGCCCTCAGCGTAATCCTCAATCAACGCCAGTACCGGCGCGTAATCAATTCCGCTGTACCAGGTGCGCCAAAACTGCGCGGCGAAGCGAAGGCCAGCCCGTCAGACTGACGATCTGGCAGGAGAAATCTTCCGTCTCTTTGACAAAGGTCGAGGTGTGCGGTGCGCATTAAGGTGAATGCCATCGCGTCAGCGGCGGCAGCGCAGTAGTTCGCGAGGATCTGTAAGTTACGTCCGTCAATTGCCATGTTAGCTCTCCAGCGCCGTGATCAGCAGGTTGCCAAAATCATCCACATTCACCGTCATCTGAGGCGGCACGCAGGTTGTACAGTCATCCTGGGCAATGATTACCGGCCCGTTGAGTTGATGTCCGGCCCGCAATGTCGAACGCAATACCACATCCACCTGATGAAAAGCGCCATCAATCCACGCCTGCACCTGACTTACCGTCTCGACCGCCGCCGCCGCCGGAGACAGACGACTCAGGGCTGGTTTTGGCGTTGGTGAAGTAATCACCAGGCGCAGGTTGATTAGCTGAACCGGTGCAGCACCATCACAATGTCCAAAAAGCTGTTGATGCTGGCGATCAAAGCGTCATGCAGCGCAGTGACATTAGCCTGGGTCAGCCATTCAGCCGCGAGCGGTACTTCGATTTCAAACGACTGTCCGCGATAGCGCATATCGGCGCTGAATTGCAAACTGTAAGGCATGTCGTTGCCATGTTCTTCTGCCAGCCAGTGACGTGCCCGTTGGCTGAGAGCGTCAGCTTCGGTTGCCAGCTTATCGGCCAGTTGCGCAGTGAGATCGCTGTACAGCGTGCGGATAAAATCGTTACGAATGTCAGCAACTAACCCACCAAGCGCCGAAAGTACCCCGGCGTAGGCGGGACAATCCACACCTTTCATGTTGAGTTCACGCGCCAGAAAACATCCCATCATCGGACCGGCTCCGCCAAAGGCGAGAAACCAGAATTCACGCGGGTCGAGGCCAAAACGCGACAATAAGCCGCTGGTATCGCTGTACATGCTGGAAACTGCCAGTTCGATCGCCGTTTCTGCCGTCTCTTCTACTGAGATATTCAGTGCTTCCGCCAGGGTTGCCACGCGGCGCGAGCGGCAGCAACATCGACTTTCACTGCGTTATACCCAAGATCGCCATGGCCGATCATGCCGCAGGCGGCAAAAGCATCGGTAGCGGTTGGCTGCGTGCCGCCGCGCTGGAAACAGACGGGGCCAGGCAGCGAGCCGGCACTGTCCGGCCCCATTTGCAACACGCCTTGTCCATCGATCCAGGCCAGCGAACCTCCGCCCTGACCCACCGATGTGACCGCCACCGACGGAATAAAAAAGCGGAAATCACCAATAATTTCACCGTTACCCTGCGCGACTTTGCCGTCAATGATCACCGCTACATCGGCGCTGGTGCCGCCGATATCCAGGCTAAGAATCTTGTCGAAGCCGCAGGCGCTGGCAAGGTAGCTGGCGCCTGTTACGCCCGATGCCGTGCCGGATAAGACCATCTGAACGCATTCACGCTTCGCCTGCTCAACACCCATTACGCCACCATTGGATTTGGTGATGCGTGGCGGCGTCACAACGCCCATGGTGCGCAACGCATTCTCGAATGATTCCAGATAATTGATTACCATCGGCTGGACATAGGCATTGATGGTGGCAGTGATGGTGCGCTCATATTCACGAATAATCGGCCAGATATCAGCCGAACAGGAGGTGAGTAGTTCCGGCGCTTCCTCTGCAATGATATCTTTGACGGCCGCTTCATTATGACGGTTGCGGTAGCTGTGCAGCAGCGAGACAACGATACCCTGGCAATTGGCGGCGCGTGCTTTGCGATGGCATCCATGACGCTCTGACGATCAACCTGCTGTAATACATTGCCGTCGCGATCGGTGCGTTCCCGGATAGCAAAGACCCGATCACGTGTGATTAACGGCGCAGGCCGCCGGGAAAACAGGTCATGAATATGGGGATCTTTAGCCGTGCCAGTTCCAGCACATCGCAAAAACCGTCGGTGGCAAACAGCGCCAGCCGTACGCCTTTACGCTGAATGACCGCGTTGATGCCAACTGTCGTTCCGTGAGTAAAGTAGCCGATTGCAGCAGGTTCAATGCCCCTCGCGCTGTTGAAACTGCGCCAGACCGGTCAGAATTTCATTGCCGGGCCTGTCTGGCCGCGACAGCACTTTCAGGGTATGAATCTGGGTTTGTTTGCTGATCTAATATGGCAAAATCGGTAAACGACCCGCCAATATCCACGCCAACCCGGTAACGCATGTCGAATAAACTCCAGTGTCAGGAGAGAGGAAATTCCATCAGCTTGTGCGGCTCTTGCACCACACGCCAGCCGAGTCGCTGGTAGACCTGATGGGCATCGTTAGTTGAAAGCATCCAGCGGCGAACCGTTTGTAGCTCTTTATGTTCTCGCACGCAGGTGGCGAGCCAGCTTCCAAGCCCGTGTCCCCGCCAGTTTACGTCAATGATGACGTCACACAGCCAGCCAAAACGGGTGTAATCAGTGATTAAGCGGGCGAAACCGATTTGTACCTCCTGATGATAAAGACCAAACGGCAACGAACCGGCTATCGCCCGTAGCGTTTTTTTCCCGTGGCTGATCCTTGCCCAATACGAGCGTTGTAACTGACTGTGAATCCAGTCGAGATCGAGCCGCTGGCGCTCAGTAGAAATTATGAATTCCTCGCGCTGCCACTGTTGATCGGTTGAAATGTCCATAGCCTCTCCTTGTCATTGGGTATTCAGTGTAAAAGCATTGCTGTAAGCGACCCGGCTGAAGCAGCCGAACGAACAGAAGAATAAAGGGATTTTTGGTTCGGAAAAAAATTTTATGCTGCAGGCGTTGCGGAGTGAGGCGGTGAGTTAGTGATAGTTTGAGCCGGTTGTATCTGGAGTGTTGTGTTGTAATGGGAGCAGGCATCGCCTGTCTCTCGACGTTTTGCAAAACAGCTGATAAAGGCTGTTGAAACACGTAAGGTAACTTAAATCTTTGGTGTAGCTTTATTCCATTATGATGCAATGATTTTATGGTAAGTCCTGGCTGGAAAGTTTAATTATGGTGAATCAGATTGATTATGCGGCATAAGCATTTGAAGTAATGCCGACCATTAGGCAATGCCCGGCATATTTTAATTTTCGTGTGGGCTGATAATTTCTTAGAAGCGGTAACCTACGCCAATATTAAAGCCGTTATTATTATAAGACCCGAATTTATCTTTAATCCGTGATCCTTCATAACCAATATCGATTACAAAGTTCGCCGTGGGAGGTTAATTTGAAGGCCAACACCGTAAGCGAAACCATTACCATTCCAGCTCTCTTTACTTGAGAACCTTTCTGAGCTTTCAACCCAGGAAACATTTTCACTGGCTTTTAAATAGCTAAAGCCAACCTGTAACCACCCCGTATAATGCTGATATAGTCATTAACGCGCCATGCCGGCCCAGCCATTAGCGTCCATAATTTCTGCTTTATCTTTTTCATCTAAGACAACAGATTCATCATCAAAATATAACTTTTATCTCCTGACAGATAACTAAAAGAGCCAATAACGCTTAAAGAGGCTGAAATTCGCCCTGCACCCGCGCAATGTCCGCAACCTGCCCCTCGCTTTCATCGATGAACTGCGCGTCCGGCCAATCTATGCATTCAAAGTTGCTGCTGCGGGTTAACGTCGTACCCGCGCTAACGGCCTCTAGCCGTCAGGTACATCAATATCCGAATATTAAGCACGCTACCGGTATAACCACAACATAGCGACACGCCCAGTCTGGACCTTAAAGACGACTGGCTGACCGAGGCGGAATTCGGGACCGATAGGCCGGTCACCATTGCCGTTGAACGCGGCAACTGGTGATCGCATAAACCACTGAATGACGGGGTAAAAGATTCAGGCTTGATGGCCGGGATCTTTAAAGTTAAAAAGAGTCTGGATGATATTTGACCTTCGGCTTTCAGGTTTGAATAAAGCGATTAGGAGCATCTGTGATCCCTCGACCAAGTCATTGGAGTAGATTTCCATCTATGTGAAGCTATAAAAAAACCGCCTTCCATATAAACAAAATCAACAGATAAGATTGGGTCAGTAATTTTTACCACTGAAGAATATACGCTAAAAGGACATCATAACTTTTAGACATTCCGTAAAATGTAATCTTATTATTCATCCAGTACACTGCAAAAACATCAATATCTTCTTTAGATCGCTTATCTTCATTTTACTTTATCCTTTATTAATTCGATCACTCCTACTGGATCAGAGTCAACTCTTTGCGGCGTCGTAATTTTCACATCATAAGCCTTACAATTATTCACATTATAATAATGAAGAGATAACTACTTTGGCCACATCTGCGTTTGAGTGACCTGCATTTTCCTGAAACCCAGCAGATAGAGAATCGTGGATGTGTTTCCCATACCTCTAAGAGGCAATGACCTGCTGATGGTTGCCTTAACTTGATTCATAAAGTTGATGCATTTTAAATCTCTGGGCGCTATAAATTGCTGGCCGGGTTTGGCCGTCGATATTTTCTCCCGCCGCACTAATCAAAACTTTATTGATAATGACCTTCATAAGCTTTTCCGACAAGTGACAGCGATTTTCTGCCGGGATCAACCGCATGCCCAGCGCCAGCGCGTAATCGCTAACATCTTCCGCCCGGCCGACACCGCCATTGCTGTCCGAGCCGGGATTGTTGCTCCAGAATAGCTTTAATGATATCACGCACTTTCTGGCAAATCGCCTTTTACCATCGGGCCAGATCGTACAGCACCTGCTCTGGCAGTGAGTTCTTATCACAAGCATATTGAGCGTATGACTGTACCGATTGACCATAATCTACCATGCCCTTACCGAAGTCATTCAGACTCAGCGCATTATTCTCAATTGTCCCAAGTTCTTTGCTGAAGGTCAAATCCTTTGCTTTGAATACGGAAAGGAGCTATTCCAAAAACCCTAAATTGCCCCCACCCAAGCCTTAATTTTAACAATCACAAAATCTCAATCATGTCAATTCAAATTCATTGGTCAGCAGCCATAAAATGATGGCAAAGAATAATTTGACAATAACCTACGATAATTACTGAGAGCAAACCAGCCAAAAAAAATTACAAAAAGCTAAAGAGTTAAGCTCTTTTAAAATAATCATTATGGAAGACTCATTTTTTACCTTATCAATAATTTTCTGAGCTTCAGAACCGGCATATTCAGAACCAGAGGAACCACTAACGTTTCCCTATCGCCCTGAAAATCACCGCAGCAACATCTCTTTGGATATACCTAGTTGTCCTTGATCTCAGTATATTTCAGTAGGCTTGGATTGAACTGAAGTTCCCAACCTCCAGTAACCAACTTACCTGTTGCATTTTGCTATTAGCTTCACAAGCATGTGCCAACACCATGCCCAATACCAGCGCCAAGACCGGTTGTTATTGCTCCCGTAAGAGGATCATTTCATTTAGATGATTGGTCAGAGCACCAGCACCGGCGATCGGTCACTGTTCAGCAAGACCATTTCCCATAGATGACATTTGCCAATATGTCACTGAGTTCATCGGATTGATTTCACCATTACCAGTATACTGCATTCCAGCATTAGCTCCGGCACCCAGTGCGCACCTGCACAGGCGGAGGTGCTGACAGGGATCAGTACCACCTGTTGCCAGCGCGCCCGCAAACTGCCCTTGTTTACTGCTTCTCCGCGTTAACAAGTAGCTCCGTAGGATTATCCGCACACGAAGGAAATCTTTACCGTGGTCTTTTGCGAACTGCTCCTGTCAAGCTTCTGTACCTGCGCCAAACAGGTTATTAACCACAATGACCTTGCCCGCCTGCGCTGCAGCCGCTGCGTCCGCCGTGCCGTCTCCGGTCGGGCGGCTGCCCAGCCCGGCTGCCAGCGTGGCCAGTGCGCTCACCTTTTGCTTTTCGCTTTCGCTCAGCGCGCCAGCCTTTTTCCGTAAATCTCCAGCGCAACCGTCATGCCCGTCCAGCTCTGCCACACAGCACCCGCTGCGCCGCCCGGTGCTGTTACCTGCGCTGCGGTATTTTCCGCGTTCCTGCGCCGCGTGTGCCATCGCGCTACCGGCGTCATTCGGCCCGCTGTTACCGATAATGTTGCAATGGCAGAGTGCGGCGCCGCCTGCCGAGTGCCGCCTTCAGATCACGCCCGCCAGACCCTGTATCGCCGCCGTGGCCGCCTGAATGCTGCCCTGCTGAATGGCGCTGCCAGTTCCCCACTGCTGCTGTGTCGTTTATAGCCGTCCGTCGCCGCAAGCTTCTCGTTGTAGGCTTTCCAGTCGACCTGCGTGCCGCCTTCACCCGGCGCGCTGATGCCTTTCTCCCAGCTCGGCCTTACCGATAGCAAACTGATCCTGTGGGGTCAGCGGTGTATGGAAGTGATTTCTTCGAAGATAAGATGAGTTAAGGCGAAACCGTTGTTTCAGCGAGCGAAAGGATGCAGTATTGCGCATTGATCTGCACAATTTTTGCCAGTGCCGTCACTTTCATTCCAGTACTCTTCCGGCGCGGGCACAGCGCGAAACCAGCGATGTACCACGTTGATAGCTGATACCCAGATCAAGGGTTGCGCTGCCGACGTAATTTTGATGCTGGAGGCCCAACTCATTTTTGTGGTGTGAATGCGCTGCGCTTTTACTTCGGTATCGTTGATGAAGTTTCGCGTCTCGCGGGTAATAACTGCATAGCTCAGCGTGGTTTTCTGGCTACCGTTGCGGTGCAGAACATAACTGACATTCGCCGTTAGATTTTTACTTTTACCGCTGTATTGATAATCAGCATTGCCCCCGCCCTCGTCTGGCTGTAGCGATAATCGCTGGCGGTAATCCCTGCCAGCCAGTAGCCAAAGGGAACGGAATGATGGGCCTACGAAATTTTGCGTGCCTTTATTTTTGCCAAATTTGAGATCGTGACTGGCGTAAAGATAAACAGATCGCTCAGCGCATGGTGGATTATCCGGTGCAGGGTGACGCCGCCCTGGTAACGCCCGGTTGTGCGGCTACCGGCATCATCCAGTGATGCGCCGAGCCGCCACATTTGCGTTGATTCCCTTGTACCGCAAACTGGCTCTCTCCTGGCGCATCACACGGGATCAGCGACATATCGGCTTTACAACGCGGCGAAGCAGATGGTTTCAATCCCTGCCCGTTATCACGCAGATCATAAAGCGCCCCTTTACGCGACGGCAGCGCGCTATACAGCGTGACGTAATTATCGCTGGTAGCCGTTAACGCAATCTCACTAGTTTTACCAAAGCGGTTGCAGGAGAGTGTACCCAGTGTGAGATCCTGCGGCGGCGCAAAGCACGCGGCTGAGTGGCGTAGCCGCTGTCAATCAGGCGATTTGCAACGTGCGCATCAACAGATTAATACCCTTTCAGCGCCAGGCCGGTGGCCCTACGCCTGATTTGCTTGAACGTTCGAGCGGTAACCAGTGCGGAAACGCCTCCCGACCCTGAGTTTAATATTGCCGGCTGGAAGCAAGGCGTTTCCGCTGGAAAAGTGAGCCGCGACAGAGTAGCTGTACTGACAGAGGCGAACGTCGGTGCTGGCGGCTGGAGCTGCCCGCTTCAATCGCTTTAGCCTTCTTTGCTGCGATCTCTTCATTTGCTGCGTGTACTTTGTGGGCGGTAACAAGCAGCGTTGTGGCATCGAAAAATAAAGACAAAGACATTAACTGGCAGTCTGCCTCCTCGCTCGTCCATGAGTTGTCCCTGTTTATCCCTGTTGAAATGCACAGAGACTATGGGGCTATTTGATGTTAAAGGTTAATTTGCACGCAAATTATTCTTAAACAAAATAATTCCAGGGAGATCATTTCAAACGGGTAACGGATAGAGATAAATCACTGCGCGAAGTGAGGCTTTCTGTCGGGAGAAAGCAGAACTTTATGTCGCCATCGGGCATGGAGAGAAGTCGCGCGCCAGAGCGATTACCAGGCTGGAGGCCCTTCAGCTCAGTTTAAAAAACTACACGCCGAATTCCACAGGATTGTGCTTCGCGACTGAGCGATCGCAACGGCACGCTGCTGCTTTTCATGATGGGTGACTTGATCCGATATAACTGAAATACACTATCGATGCCGATTGGCCCATCGAGCATTTTTCAATCTTCACAGTAATGTTCAATGCCACGGGTAATAGAAGCGCAGCAAATAGTCGTAACCACCGGTAATTCGTGGCCTCCATTAATTCATCCACATCACGTATGGCATTTTCCAGACTTCATAAAATCTTCGCGGCGAAATCCCGGCAGCGTCACTTACATTAAATACCGTGACGGAGTCCGTGATCTTAGTGAGATTAATGTATTGCTTCATAACCCGTAATAAATCACCCGCTTGCTCCAGCCGCTTGACCCGTTGCAGGCAAGGACTGGGCGAAAGTCCCACAGCGTCGGCAGAGATTAACATTACCCAATCGGCCATCTTTCCGCAGTTGCGCCAGAATAATGATGTCGATGCGGTCGGGATTTCATTAAGCCGTTCATAGCGCCCCTCATTGTTAACCAACTGTGCAGGATATCGATGGTATATCACGCTTTTTCGGGTAACTGCTGCATGACGTTAAGACGGCGCTACCCGCGAGAGACTCAAATTGTTCAGCAATATCAATGAGGAAGCGAGTTTTGTCGGGCGTCCTGTTGCGTATGGCATAATATCCACAATATACATCGCTGCTTCCGGTTGCGAATCCGTGGTCACCAGCGGCGCAGGAAGCGCACCATGTGCGATGTACGCCGCGCTTAATCAGCAGCCCTTCACGGCAGGCACAATCGAGGATTTTTGCGTCAGCGCGGCGTCAGGACGTCAGTTTCGAAATAAT
This sequence comes from Pantoea sp. LMR881, assembly GCF_027157825.1. Classification (NCBI taxonomy): domain Bacteria; kingdom Pseudomonadati; phylum Pseudomonadota; class Gammaproteobacteria; order Enterobacterales; family Erwiniaceae; genus Pantoea; species Pantoea sp. LMR881. Next base: position 681 of record NZ_JAPVOK010000002.1, on the reverse strand, counting down.
TTCCATTGCCTGCATAAAGCCCAGCCCGCGAACATCACCGATGCAGGCATATTTCTCAGCCAGCTGGCGCAGACGCGCCATTCATCTGCTCGCCAAGCTGATTAGCACGTTGCAACGGGTTGTCATTTCCAGCAGATCAAGTACCGCCAGCGCCGCAGCGCAGGCTAATTCGTCGCCGCCGTAAGTGCCGCCAGGCCCCAGCGTGATTCCATCCATGATTGCCGCTTTTGCCCCACCACACCGGAGATGAGCGGCATATGACACTTTTCGCCACCATTGCCAAGATCAGGTTTGGTCTCCGAGGATGCTGGAAAGCGAACATTTTTTTTTCCGGGTACACGGCCAAAGGCCGGTCTGAACTTCATGCCAAATCAGCAAAATGCCATGCTGCTCAGTGATGAGAAACGCAGCGCCTGCATAAAGAGGCGGGTCCGGCAGAGCCCGAAGCCGCCATCGCCCTGCACCGGCTCAATAATGATGGCTGCTACGCGCTCCGGTAAAATCTGCACCGCGAGCAATGATCTAACCCTTTCGAGCAATCGACTTCCGTCACGCCATGCAGCGGATTGGGGGAGACAGCAAACGGTAAACTTCGGTGCTCGGCCGCCAGTTTTGTTTGTACGGTGCGCCCATGCCGGTAGGCGTAACCGCCCAACAGGGTGCGACCGTGAAAAGCGCCAT